>OY969933.1:0-2955820 GCA_963704715.1 Vulcanimicrobiota bacterium
AACCCGCGTTACCGCCGTGAGAGGGCGGCGTCCTAGGCCTCTAGACGATAGGGCCGTGGCTCCGGGTGATGGACTCGAACCACCGTATGTCGGTACCAGAAACCGATGCCTTACCAGCTTGGCTAACCCGGAATGGTCGCGACGGATATACTACACGAACGCTCAAGCGCCTTGCAACTCTACGGGACGTCGGCGATTACCGTAGGTGGGGGTCTGGCTATGGCAGTTTGGGCAGAGCATGCGGAGATTCTCGACGCGGTGGTCGTCCCGCACGCCGTTTCGGTGGTCGATTTGGATGCTGAGCGATTCGCCTTGCCATTCGCTTATTCCACATACGTCGCACCGATTCTGAAGCAGGCCGGCCTGCAGCAACCTTCGCTTGATTGAGACCCTGCTTCCGCTTGTCGCGAGAATCACAGAGAGCGGCCGGGCGAGTGGCCTAGGCCTGATCTCGCCTCGGTGCTTAGCCTTGATCCAGGCGTCGCGAGAAAAGCCGAAGGCCGCTATACATTCCGTTAATGGATGCCCCTCGTTATAGAAAGCCTGAACCGCACTCCAATCGTGACATCGGCCACGGTCGCGACCCGAACGTGGAAGCGTTATTTGTCCCCGCTTTGCAGCTTTTACCAAAGCATTGTATGTAAACGCGAAACGCTGGCAGCAGCTCCTGACAGTTTGGCCTTGGTCCAAGGACTCCTGAACCGCATTCCACGGGATGCGCTTTCTCACAGGCCGCTCGCCGCTCTTCCGCGATTGGGATTGCTGAGGTTCTTCGCGGAAAAGGTTGGAGTCTGGCTATGGCAATTGGGGCACAGCATGCGTAGATTTTCGAGGCGCCAATCATCTTTCACGCCATTGATATGGTCGAGGTGAATGCAGAGGGGCTTGCCACGCCACTCAGCGATCCCGCAACGGCTGCAACGTTCCTCGAACGTGCCCGTTTCGAGCAGGCGTCGCTTTATCGGGCCGCGCGTCATACGTCTCGAGAACATGACTTCTAATGGAATGGCGCGGGTGCGAGGGTTGTACTGCAATTCGCCGCGTTTTACTGCCGTAGTCCAGGTAGCTGCCTTTATCCCGAACCGCACCAGGCATTCCTTATAGCTAAAGCCAGCGTCGACGTATGCTTGGACCTTTGCCCAGTCGTAGCGTCGTCGCCGATCGGCGAAGGGGGTTGGCGCGAGCTTTAGTTCGCCACGTTTGATTGCTTTGTTCCATGCGGCATGCGTGCACTGAAATCGACTGCGGCATTTTACGAATCCGTTTCCAGCATCATAGTGTCGTTGAATGGCTTGCCAGTCATAGATGCGTTTCATGTACTGATTATGTCGAATGCAGATGCCAACTGGGTGGCATTTTGAATACTACATTGCTTTTCGATTTTTGGATCGCTTCGCGAAGCTGCGCTCAGAACGAGACAGACCTGATGAGCCATCGAATAACACGGAGTGAGCTGCACTCGGATGATGCGGCGTTACTGCGTTCTGAATACTGGGCGCATGTGCGAGAATGAACCGCGCGATTTGTGACGAAAAGGCGCGGCATGCAGGCGATTGTGTTGGTAGGAGGAGAGGGCACCCGGTTGCGGCCGCTGACGTACGGTACGCCGAAACCGATGGTGCCGATCGTCAACACGCCCTTCCTGGCCCGCACGATGGAGCGTCTGTACGAAGCCGGCATTTGCGACGTGATTCTCGCGGCGGGTTATATGCCTCAAGCGATCGTCGATTATTTCGGCGACGGGTCGCGGCTCGGAATGAAGATCACGTACGTAATCGAGGAGTCGCCGCTGGGAACGGCCGGGGCGCTGAAAAACCTGGAGCGTCACATTCGCGGTCGTTTCTTCGTGCTCAACGGCGACGTCCTGACAAGCCTCGATCTCGGTTTGATGGTCGCGGCTCACGTGCGCAACGGCGGCATCGGAACGCTGCATCTGATTCCGGTCGAAGACCCGTCGGCGTTTGGATGCGTGGTGCACGACGATACCGGATTGGTGAGCGCATTCGTCGAGAAGCCGCCGCGCGAAGAAGCACCGACCAACGAAATTAATGCCGGCACGTACCTCCTCGAACCGGAGATCCTCGCAATGATTCCGCCTGGCCGGAACGTCTCGATCGAGCGCGAGACGTTCCCCGCAGTTATTGCAGCCGGGAAACGGCTCTACGCGTACACGACCAACGACTATTGGATCGACGTCGGGCGGCCGGAGCAGTATCTTGCCGCGCACCGCGACATTCTCGTCGGCACGATGCCGCTGAAGCTCGAGCCGGGGCTTACCGGTGCTGGATGCAGCGCGCTTGAGGGGCACCCTGGCGTCGTTCCGCCGGTACACGCGGCCGACGATGTCGTCGTCGATCCAACAGCGACGATCGGGCCGAACGTCGTGCTCGGGCGCGGCTGCACGTTAGGGCCGCGCGCAGTCGTGCGGGATTCGGTGCTGTGGGAGCGCGTCAGCGTCGGTGCGGGCGCACGCATCGAAGAAGCGATCGTGGCGAGCGGCGCGACGATCGGCTCGAAAGCGAAGGTTGGTAAGGGCAGTGTCATCGGTCACGACGTAACAATCGAACCCGGCGAGGTGCTCGAAGCAGGAAGCCGAGTCGGTCCGGTAAGGTAGCGGCCGTTAAGGGTTGCTGATGGCCGATCCGAACGGCGTGAGCGTCGACTCCTCCGTGGGACTGTGAAACGGCTGGGCGGTAACCATTCTTCGCGCCGAGGTGTTCAAGCAGGCAGGCTGACCTTCAAATATACATCGCTGCGAGGTCTCTCAGGATGATATGCAGGAGGGTCCTTCGACTACGCGGCTGCGGCCGCTTCGCTCAGGATGACACGTACGCGGCTGCGGCCGCTTCGCTCAGGATGACACGTACGCGGCTGCGGCCGCTTCGCTCAGGATGACACGTACGCGGCTGCGGCCGCTCCGCTCAGGATGACACATACGCGGCTGCGGCCGCTCCGCTCAGGATGACACGTACGCGGCTGCGGCCGCTTCGCTCAGGATGACACGTACGCGGCTGCGGCCGCTCCGCGCAGGATGACGCTTTTAAGGATGGCGAGGGAGGATGATACAAGTTGTGATCGAGGTTTATTTCGATACGGTCGCCGGGTATATTTAGGTCCACAGCAGGTGGAGGGTTCCTTACCGTCATGTTACCGCCGCGCGCGTTATTCTTAGGGTCGTATCCTCCGCGTGAGTGCGGGATCGCGACCTTTAACAAAGACGTCGTCGATTCGTATAATCGGGCGTTCGGCGTCACGAGTCAGGTCGTCGCGATCGACGAACCTGGTGCCGAAACACGCCGTTACGGTCCTGAAGTCGTCGCACGTTTAAGCGAGCAAGACCGCTTCAGTTACGGCATCGTCGCCGACGCCATCAACCGGCATGCGGCCGATCTCGTCAACGTCCAGCACGAATACGGGCTCTTCGGCGGCGAACGCGGCGAGTGGCTGGTCGATTTGATGCGTGCCGTGAAGAAGCCGGTCGTCGTGACGCTGCACACCGTCCTGCCGAACCCGGACGAAACCATGCTGCGCGTTACCCGCGAACTCTGCGACAGCGCCGCACGCGTGGTTGCGCTTTCCGAAACGGGACGCACGCTGCTGCAGAGCGTTTACGGCATCGACCCGTCGACCCTTCGCGTCATTCATCACGGCGTGCCCGACGTGCCGTTTCAAAGCACCGACGCGGCCAAAGCGTCGTTCGGCATCGGGCAGCGCGCCGTCATCTCGACCTTCGGTCTGATCAGCCGCGGGAAGGGCTTGGAGTACGCGATCGAAGCGATGCGCGAGGTCGTCAAACGCCATCCTGAAGCGCTCTACCTCATTCTCGGTGCCACGCATCCGGTCGTGCGGCGCCAAGAAGGCGAATCGTATCGCGAATCGCTGCAGGAGAAGGTCCGCGAATACGGCCTTCAATACAACGTGCAGCTGGTCGACAAGTATCTGCAGTTCGACGAACTGGTCGGTTATCTGGCCGCCATCGACATCTATCTCACGCCGTATCTCAACCCCGATCAAATCGTCAGCGGCACGCTGGCGTATGCCGTCGGATGCGGCAAAGCGATCGTCTCGACGCCGTATCTCTACGCACAAGAACTCTTGGCCCACAACCGCGGGTTCCTCTGCGACTTCCGCGACTCGGCGTCGATCGTGCGCCAGCTCAGCCTGCTGCTCGACCATCCCGACTTGCGACGCGCGACCGAACGGCGCGCCTACCGTTTCGGCCGGCAAATGACGTGGCCGCACGTTGCCGTCGAGTACGGCAACCTCTTCCTCGAAGTCGCGCCGCCCGATTCGCTGGAATTGGTGACGTCGGCGTGAGCGATCGCAACGCGCTGATCCCCGGACTCGAGCATCTCGCCGTACTGTCCGACGACACCGGCGTCATTCAGCACGCCACCGAGTCGGTGCCGAACCGCGCGACCGGCTACTGCACCGACGACGTCGCGCGCGCCTTTATGGTGGTGCTTGCGCGACTGCAGTCGACTCCGCGCGACGAACTCGCCGTGCGATTAGCGTCGTCCTACCTTTCGTTTCTCGAATCCGCGCAGCTCGAGGACGGCCGCTTTCACAACTTCATGAGTTACGGCCGTGCGTGGCTCGACGAGGTCGGCACGCAGGACAGCTGCGGCCGCGCGATGTGGGCGCTCGGCTACGGTATGCGCTACGCCCCCGTGCAGTCGTGGCGCAGGTTGTGTACCACGCTCTTCGAGCGCGGCTTAGGCGCGATCGACGGCTACGATTTCGTGCATCCACGCGCGTATACGCTGATCGGGCTGTCGCACGCGCTCGCCGTGCGCAAGGAACCGCGCTACGCGGCCGCCACGCGGTATTTGGCCGGCGCGCTCGTGAAATCGTACGAGCGAGAACGCCGCGACGATTGGAAATGGTTCGCGCCCGTCATGACCTACGATAACGGTCGTTTGCCGGAGGCGATGATTCGCGCCGGCGCCGGCCTCTCCGACGCGCAATTCAGCGAAATCGGCCTGGAAACGCTGCATTTCTACGAAGGCGTTACGCTCGATTCTGGAATGTTCGTGCCGATCGGCAACGACGGCTGGTATCCGCGCGGTGGAGCGCGCGCCGTCTACGCGCAGCAGCCGCTCGAGGCGGCCGCACTCGTGGATGCCGAGCTCGCGGCGCTCGATGCGACCGGCGATCCGGCGCATTTCGCGAACGCCGAACTCGGATTGGCATGGTTTTACGGGAAAAATTCGCGCGCGGAGACGATGGCGCACGGCGGCGGATGCTACGACGGTCTGGAGGAAAAGGGCGTCAATCGCAACATGGGCGCCGAGTCCACGCTCGCCCTGCTCGCCGCGGCCTACGCCGTGGGCGCCCTGCGCTCGCGTTCCGCATCGAACGTTCGCCTCGCGCCGCTCCGTTCGATCTCGCTCCGGTCGGGGTAGTACTCACAGGCCCGCTTGCCGCACGCGGCGAACCCGAGGTGATGCTCCTCGAGACTGAAATCCTTAACGACGCGCAAGCCGCGGCCGTTCGGAAAACCGATGGTCCGGTGTTGATTTTTGCCGGAGCGGGCAGCGGCAAGACGCGCGTTCTCACGCATCGCATCGCCTATTTGCTGGGCGAAATGCGCGTCGGTCCGGATCGCATTTTGGCCGTGACGTTCACGAACAAGGCGGCCGGCGAAATGAAGTCGCGCTTGCACGAGATGATCGGCACGGCGGCGCGCGACGTGTGGGTGGGGACGTTCCATTCGATGTGCGTGCGCATTCTGCGCCGCGACGGCGGCCGCATCGGCATCGGCTCGAGATTCGCCATCATCGACGACGCCGACCAGCGGCAGCTCGTCAAAGAAATTCTCGACGATCTCGATTACGACGAACGGCAACTCGCGCCGGGCGCGTGTCTGGCCGAGATCGGAAAAGCGAAGAACGCGCTGGTGTGGCCCGACGCGTTTGCGGAACGCGCGACGTCGTTCGTGGCCGAGCGCGTCGCCAACGTGTACGCCGAGTATCAGCGGCGCTTGGCGGAGTCGGATTCGCTGGACTTCGACGACCTCATCGTGCGCACGATCGATCTGCTCGAACGCGACGAGACGACGCGAGCCAAATACCAGGGCAAATTCGAATACGTGCTCGTCGACGAATATCAAGACGTCAACCCGGCGCAGTACCGGCTGGTCGCGCTGCTGGCGGCGCGTCACGGCAACATCACGGTCGTCGGCGACGACGATCAGTCGATCTACTCCTGGCGCGGCAGCGACTACCGCATGATCCTGCGGTTCGAAGAAGATTTCCCCGGCGCGCAAATCTTCACGCTGGAGGAGAACTACCGGAGCACGCAACGCATCCTCGACGCAGCCAACGCCTTGGTCGAGCACAACAAAACGCGCGCGGCCAAAAAACTCTACACGCGGCGCGACGGCGGCGAGCCGATTACCGTCTATTCGGCGCAGACCGAACGCGACGAAGCGCGGTACGTCGTCGAGAAGATCAAAAGTCTGGTGCGCGACGGGGCGGCCTATCGAGACTTTCTGGTCCTGTATCGCACCAACGCGCAGTCGCGCGTCTTCGAAGAGGCGCTGCTGGCGGAGGGCATTCCGTATCGGGTCGTCGGCGGCGTCGGGTTTTACGCGCGGGCCGAGATCAAGGACGTCATTGCGTATCTGCGCTACATCGTGAATCCGTCGGATGCGCTGGCGTTCAAACGCATCGTGAACGTCCCGCGGCGCGGCATCGGGCAGCAAACTCTGGCGGCGCTGGTGCAGGCGGCCAATGCGGCGCACCTCTCGGTCGGAGAGGCCGTGTTTTCGGGCGACCTGTTGCGCGCGGCCGTTCCGAAGAAACTGAAAGAACTCGAGCGCTTCGCGAGCCTCATCGAGGAGTTCCGCAAGCGGGTTGAGGGGATGAGCGTCGCCGACGTGCTCGTCGACGTCATGGAAGGCTCGGGCTACGTACGCGAACTGCAGGCAGAGGATACGCACGACGGGCGGGCGCGGCTGGAAAATCTGCACGAACTCGTCGGCGTGGCGCGCGAATACGAGGCGAACGATCCGGAGCCGACGCTGGCGGGGTTCTTGGCGAACGTCGCACTGATCAGCGATCTCGACGCGCTCGAAGACGATGCATCGTACGTGACCTTGATGACCGCGCACGCGGCTAAGGGCCTCGAGTTTACCAGCGTTTTCATGACGGGACTGGAAGAAGGCGTCTTTCCCCACAGCCGGGCGCTCAACGATACGACCGAACTGGAAGAAGAGCGGCGGCTCGCTTACGTCGGACTGACGCGCGCGATCGACCGGATTTTCCTCACGTTTGCATTCCGGCGAGCGCTCTACGGCAACACGTACGCGTATCCGAAGTCGCGGTTTCTCGACGAAATTCCGGACCTCGAATTTCTCGAGAGCGACAGCGTGCCGCTGCCGCGCCCTGGAGGCGGCCGCTGGCGCGAAGTCTCGATTCACGAGTCGGCCGGTGCGGGCGTGCATCTCGGGCTCGAGCGCGGCGACAAGGTGCGGCATCCAAAATGGGGCGAGGGCACGATCGGGAGCGTCGTCGGCGCGGGCGGCGATGGGTTGGTGACGATCGACTTTCCGAACGTCGGCCAAAAGATGCTGATGCTCAAATACGCGCCGCTCGAAAAGATTTAGCGTCGCAGCGGTGATTCGAGTGGCGGTGGCCGGCGTGCACGGCCACATGGGCCGCGTCGCCGTGCAGGCGCTCGCGTCGTCCAACGAGTTCGCGTACGCGGGCGGCCTCGCGCGGCGGGCCGACGCGGCGAACGCGACGTTCGACTCCCTAACCGCGTTGGTTGCGCAAGGCATACCGGACGTGCTCCTCGATTTTACGACGAGCCCCGACTCGGTGCAGATTTCGATGGGCGCGCTCGAGCGCGGGGTGCGCGTAGTGGTCGGTGCGAGCGGGTGGACCGCCGCCGAAACCGAGGCGCTCGGGCGACTGGCGGAGGAGCGGAGTTTGGGAGCGATGATCGTCCCGAACTTCTCGACCGGCGCAGTCCTCATGATGCGGTTTGCCGAAGAAGCCGCGCGACACTTTCCGCGAGCGGAGATCGTCGAAATGCATCGCAGCGAGAAGAAGGACAAGCCGTCGGGGACCGCACTGCAAACCGCCGCACGCATGGAGCGCTCGGGCG
This sequence comes from Vulcanimicrobiota bacterium, assembly GCA_963704715.1. Taxonomy (GTDB): domain Bacteria; phylum Vulcanimicrobiota; class Vulcanimicrobiia; order Vulcanimicrobiales; family Vulcanimicrobiaceae; genus Tumulicola. The sequence continues at coordinate 8,113 of OY969933.1, forward strand.
GCGCGAAGCCGGAAATTCATAGCGTGCGTCTGCCGGGGTTAGTGGCGCATCAAGAGGTGCTGTTCGGGAACGCCGGCGAGCTGTTGACGATCCGTCACGATTCGTTTTCGCGCGAGTCGTTCGTTCCGGGGATCCTCGCTTCGCTGCGCGCGGTGATGCGGTTGCGAGGATTGCGCATCGGCCTCGAGGCGATTCTCGACGAAATGAGGGCAGGGCAATCGACGTAGCGGTGATCGGCGCGACCGGCGCGGTCGGCGAAACGATCGTGCGCGTGCTGGAAGAGCGGCGGATTCCCGTGGGCGAACTCGGCGCGTTCGCGTCGGCGCCGCGCGCGGCGGCCGTATCGTTTCGCGGGAGCGCGCTTGACGTTCGCGCGACGAGTGACGAAGCCCTGCGCGATTACGACGTCGTGTTTTTTGCCGGCGGCGAAGACGCGAGCGAACGCTACGCGCCGCCGCTGCTCGAACGCGGCTGTGTGGTCATCGACAACAGCTCTACCTTTCGCATGCGCGACGGCGTGCCGCTCATCGTTCCCGAGGTGAACGCCGAAGCGATCAAGGCCGAAGACCGGCTCTTTCCGGTGGCGAACTGCACGGCGATCATTCTCTGCACCGCGCTCGCACCGATTCGCAATGCGGCGGGATTGAAGACGGTGCGCGTCGCGACGTATCAAGCGGCCAGCGGCGCAGGCCGAGCCGGGCTCGACGAACTTCAGGCGGGAGAGCGCGCCGCGGTGCTGGGGGAGAACGAGCCGGAGCCTCGCGCGTTCCCGCGCCCGATCGCGCGTAACGCCGTGCCGCAGGTCGGAGCGCTGGATTCCGGCGGATTTACCGGCGAGGAGCGTAAGATTTGCGCGGAAACGCGCAAGATGCTGGGGCTGCCGGAGCTGCGGGTCAGCGCCATTGCGGTGCGCGTTCCCGTGCGCCATGCCCATTCCGAAGCGGTGTTCCTGGAAACGGAGCGCGCGACGAATGTTGCCGCGCTGGCGGACGAGCTGCGGCACGCGGCTGGCGTGGTGTTTCACGGCGACGGCATCGTGACGCCGCGCGACGTGGAAGGCGACGACCGCGTGCACGTCGCGCGCTTGCGTTGCGAATCGCCCGCTGGCAACGAGTACGCGTTGTGGTGCACGGGCGATCAACTCCGTAAGGGGGCGGCCACCAACGCCGTTCAAATTCTCGAACTCTTGCTGGCACGAGGCTTCGTCGGGGCGTGAACGCGACCGCGCGCATCGCCGTGTTGAAATTCGGCGGGACCTCGCTGGGCTCGCGCGAGCGCCGCGAGATTGCCTACCGGCGCGTCGCGGACGCGCAAGCGGCCGGCTTTGCGACGGTTGCGGTGGTATCGGCGATGGGACGTCCGCCGGACGCGTACGCGACCGATTCGTTGCTGGCACTGCTCGACGGGCGAACCGGCTCGGCCAACGCCGACGTGCTGCTCGCCGCCGGCGAGTTGATTGCCGCCGCCGTATTTGCCGACGAAGCGAGCGCACGCGGTATTGCGGCGGTCGCACTGAGCGGCGCGCAGGCCGGCATCGTCACGGACGAGCGTTTCGGCGACGCGACGATCGTGCGCGTCGAGCCGCGCGCCGTTGCAGAGCTGCTCGACCGCGGCGTGTTGCCGGTGATTGCCGGATTCCAGGGGCGCGGCGAGAGCGGCGCCACTACGACGCTGGGTCGCGGCGGCACCGACCTCTCGGCGATTGCGATCGGTCACGCGCTCCAGGCCGAACGGGTCGACGTCTACACCGACGTCAGCGGCGCAATGACGGCCGATCCGCAGCGCATTCCCGGCGCGCGCACGATCGAGCGCGCCTCACTGGAAGAAATGGCCGAACTCGCGCAGCAGGGCGCCAAGGTGATGCATCACAAGGCGGCCGAGTATGCGGGACGCACCGGCACGCGTTATGCGATCAAAGGGCTGCACAGCGATGCCGGGACGGTCGTCGACGAAAACGTCGATCACCATCGCGCGGTGACCGGCGTCACGTCGACCGGGCGGATGACGTGGGTGCGCGTGATTCGGGGCGACATCGAATCGCCGCAACGGCGCATGCAGACGGAGCTGGAGATGTTTGCGCGGCTGGCGGACGCTGCGATTTCGATCGATCAGGTGACGATCAATCAGGCCGGGGTCGCGTTTGCCGTGCAGGGCGACCGCGGAAACGACCTGCGCGCGCTGCTCGGCGATTTGAACCTCGCGGTGCGGGTGCGCGAAGGCTGCGCGAAGGTTTCGGTGGTCGGCAGCGGGATGCGCGGCACGCCCGGCGTCGTGCGCGAAGTAGTCGCGGCGCTCTCGCGGGAAAACGTCGAAATCATTCATTGCACCGATAGCAACGTCACGATTTCGCTGCTAGTCCCCTCGGACGATGTCGCGCGGGCCGAACGGGCGGTGCACGATCAGTTTCGTCTCGACCGCGAGGATCCACGGGAATGATCCAGGCGGCGATCGTGACGGCGATGATCACGCCGTTCGATTCCGGCGGCGCGCTCGATACGGCGGAGTCGGCGCGTCTCGCGCGCTGGCTGGTCGATCGCAATACCGACGGTTTGGTCGTGGCGGGATCCACCGGCGAAGGGCAGACGCTCGACCGCAGCGAGCGCATCGCGCTGTGGAACGCGGTGAAAGACGCCGTGGGCGACCGCGCGGCGGTAATTGCTAATGCCGGCACGAGTTCGACACGCGAATCGGTGGCGCTCACCGCCGACGCGCAGGCCGCCGGCGCCGATGCGATTTTGGCGGTCGTGCCTCCCTATGTCAAGCCGACGCAAAGCGGGATGCTCGAACACTTCGGTGCGATTGCGGAGGCGACGCCGCTGCCGGTGATCGTCTACAATATCCCGGGCCGGACCGGTACGAACATGCTGCCTGAAACGCTTCTCGAACTTGCCGACCGGCATTCGAACGTGACGGGCGTGAAAGAATCGAGCGGCGATCTGAAGCAAATCGGCACGATTCTCGCGCGGCGGGCGCCTGGCTTTAAAGTATGGGCCGGCGACGATCATTTATTTCTCCCGTGCCTGGCGATGGGCGCCGACGGCGTCGTCGGCGTGGCGACGCACCTCGTGTCGCGCGAGTTCCGCCAAATGCTCGATGCGTATCGCGCGGGACGCGTAGGCGAGGCGGCCGGAATTCATCTGCGGTTTCTGCCGCTGATCGACGCGCTGTTTGCAACGACGAGTCCGATTCCGATCAAATGGGCGATGAATCACATCGGTTTTCGCGCCGGCGCGTGCCGGCTGCCGCTCGATGCGATACCGGCAGCGCTGGCGGAGCGGTTGCGCCCGCTGTTGCCGGGAGATTAGACGGACGTGACGGATTCCGTGCAGATTCTCGGCTGCCGGGTCGACGCGATCGACGCGGACGAAGCGGCGGAACGAATTCTCGGGTTCGCGATGCACGGCGACGGTGCGCAAGTCGTGACGCTCGGAACCGAGATGGTGGTGGCGGCGCAGAAAGACGAGCGCTTCCGCGCGGTGGTCAATGCGAGCGCGCTGTCGCTATGCGACACGGTCGGCGTGTTGACGGTCGCGCGACGTCGCGGCGCGGCCTTGCACGAACGCGTCACCGGAGTCGAACTCACGGACCGGTTGTGCGGACTGGCGGCCGCGCGCGGCGTTCCGGTATTCTTTCTCGGCGGAGCCGAAGGCGTCGCCGCCGATGCCGCCGCGATCCTCGAAGTTCGCTACCCTGGTCTTGTGGTGGCGGGCACACGTAACGGATATTTCAGCGATGCCGACTCGGCCGAAGTCGTTTCCGCAATCCGCGAGAGCGGCGCGAAACTGCTCTTTGCGGGAATGGGTTCGCCGCGGCAAGAGTTTTGGCTGGCCGAACATTTGCGCGAGGCGGGATGCGGTGCAGGAATCGGCGTCGGCGGTTCGCTCGACGTGTTGGGCGGGCGCGTCGTGCGGGCGCCGCGGCTGATGCGGCGCTACGGGCTGGAATGGCTCTACCGTTTGGGCAAAGAGCCGCATCGCTGGCGCCGGCAACTTGCGTTGCCGGCGTTTGTGTGGCTCGCAACGCTCGAAGGGTTCGGCTTGCGTTCCAAAAGAGGTCCGGCGCGCTCGTGAAGGCGATGATTTTGGCGGGCGGCCTTTCCACCCGGCTCTATCCTCTCACCAAGCAGGTCCCCAAACCGCTCGTGCCGGTGGCGGGCGTGCCGAACGCCGAGCACGTGATTCATTACTTAAAGGCATTCGGATTCGACGAAATCGCCATCAACCTGCACTACCTCGCCGGAGCAATCCGCGATCGGCTCGGCGACGGATCGCGTTTCGGCGTGCGGCTCGAGTATTCGTACGAACCGGAACTGCTCGGCAGCGCGGGCGCGGTGAAAAAGCTCGAATCGTTCTTTTCCGGTGAAACGTTCGTCGTGTGCGGCTGCGACGATCTCACCGATTTGCCGCTCGACGAACTGCTGGCGTTTCATCGCGACCGTAACGCCGTGGCGACGATCGGACTCGTCGAGTGCGCGGAGGTCGATCAATACGGCGTGGTGGTGCTCGACGATCGGGGCAAAATCGTCGGCTTTCAAGAGAAGCCCGCAAAGGGCACCGAACGCAGCCGGCTTGCGAATACCGGCATCTACGCGTTCTCCCGGGAGATCTTTTCGCACATTCCGGCGCAGACGTTTTTCGATTTCGGCAAGCAAGTGTTTCCTGCGCTGCAGTCGGCCGGCGAAGCGTTCTACGGTTTCGACGCGCGCGGCGCGTATTGGAGCGACATCGGAACGCCATCGGAGTACCGTCGCGCGAGTTTCGACGTCGTCAGCGGTGCGTTTACGATTCCGGCGACGCGCGCGAGCGGCGTCGATCCGACGGCCACCTTGGGCGAAGGTGTGCGCATCGACGGACCGGTTTGGGTGGGCGGGCACGCGCGCATCGGCGACGGGACCACAATCATCGGACCGAGCGTGCTGGGCGACGGCGTCCATATCGGTGACGGCGTGCGCATCGAACGCAGCATCCTGTGGGAAGGCGCCGCCGTCGGAAGCGGCGCGCATCTCCGGGACACGATCGCCGGCAAAGACTATCACGTTGCCGCGGATGAATCGCTCGACGGCGCGCTGGTTGCAAATGAAGAGGTTCCGGCCGGCTAATAAGGGTGTTTTGAGACACGCTAGGGAACGTGGAAGAAACCATGTATAACGAACAAAGTCTGAGTTGCGGTGACTGCAACTCCACCTTCGCGTTTACCGTATTCGAACAGCAAGAATTCGCGAAAAAGGGCTATATGAACAAGCCGGGCCGATGCCTTCAATGCCGAGCGGCACGCAAGGCCTCGGGAATAAGTGGACCTCACCCACGCTACAAGACGCAAAACGCGCTGTAGCGCCTTAGCGTCGGCACGATACAAGCGCCATTTATGAACGTTCCGCACGAGGGTCATTCGGCTGGCTGGGAATATATCGAGTCTGAGCGGATCCTGCGAATCAAGCAGTTTCGACAGGTAGACGGCGAGGTCGTTGCGGCATATGTGCACCTAGAGGTTGCAGACGAGGCCGAAGCCCGAAAACTCGCCGAGCCCATCGTCGCAATCCTCAACGACCGATCGAAAGTCAGCGGAATCTGTGAGGTTCGTAACGAGGGAGTTCTCTACGTGTATCGGCCATCGGCCGATCGGAAGGACCCGGTCTAAACCCGCGATTCGCGCGCGGCCCGGCCAAATCTAGAGCGCGCCAAGGCGTTAGGGAGGGCCGGAATCATGTCCCTTCTACGAACGTTGGTGTGGCACCGACGTCGAGGTCGTCGTATCGCCGCAGCCGATAGATTGCCGTCGATATGAGCCAGCTTGCGATGAAGACGCCGATGGTGAGAAACCCCACGGTTCCAAAGTTGTCGCTCAGCGAGCGCAGCAGGTCCCACGCGCCGCCGGTCAAGCCCATGCGATCGGCGATTACGCTCGAAGCTTCGATCCCGCCGACAATCAGCGCGACCATCACCGACACGAGTGTGATGACCATGTTGTAGTACAACTTGCGCATCGGTTTCACGAAGGCCCAGCCGTAGGCGCCCAGCATGAGGATGCCGTCGGTCGTATCCAGCAGCGACATGCCGGCGGTAAAGAGTAACGGAAAGATCAAGATCGTGGCGACCGGGAGGCCTTTGCCGGCTTCGACGGCGGCGATGCCGAGCAGCGCAACTTCCGTCGCGGTATCAAAACCGAGACCGAAGAGCACCCCAATGGGATACATCTTCCAGCTCTTGTCGGCAACTTTAAGCAGCGGACGGAAGAAGCGTCCCATGAGACCGCGCCCGTCAAGCATCTCGTCGACGCTGCGTTCGCAGTACCTTTCACCGCGATGAACGCTTCGAAACGTACGGACGATGTCGACGAGCACGAACAGGTTGATTGCGGCGACGACGAGCAAGAAGGTCGCCGAAACCGAGGTGCCCAGGATCTCGCCGACCCGTTCCAGCGACGGCAGGTGTGTCTTGACGAAGCCGGCGGCAACGGCGATCGCGACGGTCAGTGCGACGACGATCGTGGAGTGTCCTAGCGAAAAGTAAAAGCCGACGCCGACGGGGCGCTTTCCATCTTGCATGAGCTTGCGCGTGACGTTGTCGATTGCGGAGATGTGATCGGCATCGACGGCATGGCGGAGCCCAAACGTGTAGGCGAGGAGCGCGGTGCCGAGCAAGATCGGGTGCGCCGAGAACGCCCAAAAAGCTAATCCCCACGCCGCGACGTTCATGGCGATCAGCAACGCGTAGATGGCCACGATCCGTTCGCGTACGCCGCCGGCACCGTTTTGGAGCACGCGCGCGAACATTACGATCCCATCGATGCCAGCATGTTGCGAGCATCATCGGCATAGAACGGATGGAATGAAGCGTCCGCGTTCAGGGCCGCCTGGAGGCGCCTGCGGGCCTCGCCGGCTTGCCCGGCGTGCAGCGCGATGACGCCCGCGTGGTATTGAATCTCCGGGTCTTGCGTTCCGTATCGCACTGCGCGTTCGGCGTAGCCGCGTGCTTGCGGCCAACGCCCCATTGCGGCGAGCACCCACGCCATCGTGTCGTCGGCGTAGATCTCGTCGCCGCGCTTTTGCAGGTCGGAGCGCGCTGCGGCCAAGGCATCGGTGAGATACTCGTGGTGTTCGGCATAGTACATCGCCAGAAGGCGATCGTTGACGCCTTGAACGTTGAAGAGACGCTGCTCCGCGCGAATGAGCGCGTCGGTCTTGCGCGCTCCGTCTTCGTCGCCGAGGGCGCGCTGCGCGTCGGCTTGGTAGCCCAGGGCTTGCGGCAGCGGATACAGTTGCGCACTGTGCGCCGCGGCGGCGAGTGTGCGATTCCAATCGCCGTGCGCGCGATAGAATTTTGCTTGGTAGAGCAGCGCCATCGCATTATCGGGGAAGATGCGCAGCGATTCGGTAAATTCCGCGCCGGCCGTCTGCGCGTCGCCGGCCTCGAAAGCCAGCTGCGCGTCGCGCAGGTGATACCACGAACGAGTGTAGGCCGGTACCGTTTCCATCCGGTCCACCATCTGCGTCGCTCGCGAGAACTCGTCGCGTGCGCCCGCAAGATCTCCGCAGAGTTCCCGGTAACGGGCACGGATCGACATCCACGTCGGATTGGGATCGGGACCGCTTGGAGCGTTTAGGATGCCGACGGCTTCATCGTAGCGGCCGAGCTCCATGAGAATCGAGGCGCTCTGGGCGCGAGCGTTTTGGTCGAAAGGCTCGGCTTCGATCGCGGCGCGTTCCGCAACCAGCGCCGGCTCGAAGCGATGAAAGGCGAGATCGCTCGAAGCGATGATGCCGAGTGCGGCGACGTTTCCTTGCGGTTGCAGGCGTAACGATGTCTCGCCCATCGCATGTGCGCGCGTGACGTCGTTCATGTCGCCGGCCTCGCGAAATCGTTGAAGATATTCGGCGCCGAGCATCCGCTGCGTGATCTGGTCGAGCGGGTCGCGGCGCACTTGCTTTTCGTAGAATGCGATCACACGATCGCGTTGTTTGTAGTCGGTCGAGACCGGAGCGGGGGCAATGGTCGTGGCTTGCGCTTTGTGCGCTGCAAACCACGGCCATGCCGCCCCGACGGCGACGGCCGCCGCGAGGACGGCGATCGTCGAACGACCCTTCATGTGTTAGACCGGGCTCTGCACGTAGGGGAACGTGTCGGTGTTCTGCTTGTCGTAGGGAACGTTGTCGGTCGTCAAGCAGGGCGCTTCTTTGTGATCGTCGGGAGCGAGCCCGAGCGCCGAGATGGTGTTGCCGAACAACGCTCCAAGCGAGATGTCGATCGCGTCGTCGCTTAGGGCGCGTCCGCCGAACTTGCTGCCCGTCGCGCCGCCGGTTTCGTATCCGAGATAGGCGGCCTTCGTCGTGTTCTGCGAAAGGTCGGCCTTCATAACGTTCGGATAAAGAACGGCTTGAAGAACCTTCGCCGTCGTCTGGCTGCGGAAGAGTTCTGAGAACGACAGGATTTGCGCTTTGAGCGTTGGGTCCGCGTAGGGCTCGGAGCGGTTGGTGGTATCGTGCGATGCAAACGACTCGAAGGCTTCCTTCACCGCCGGACGCGAGAGTAGCTCGATTTGACGATAGGCGGCGTTCGGTGCGGGCGACGGCGATGTCGGAACTATGGGGTTCGTACCGACGTTCCCCGAGCTGCAGCCGCCGGCAATCACGCCGACGAGGGCGAGTGTGCCGAGGCCGAGTTTAAAGCGTAGTGTCATGAATGGTCTCCTATTCCGACTGGCCGTCGGGAGTCGCCGTCGTCGCCCACAGCGCGATTGGGCCGGGCTTACCGCCGGCAGGCGCGAGCATCGACTTGGGCATCTCGACGACGATCGAGATGACGTTGTATGGAACGAGAAGATCGCTGGGCTGCTCGATTACGCAGCTATTGGATCCCGCCGTTCCGTAGCTCGTGCCGTTCAAAACGATCGGTTGCGAAGGTGAAGCGAAGCGGAACGACGTCGCCGTCGGCGGCGGGGGATTGGGCTGGTTCTGATAGTTGCGATCCGGAATAATCTTAAAGAACTGCGCGAGGTCGAAGAAGAACGGATCGCGGCGCGGGCCGACGAAGGCCTCGACGTCTCCGAGCTTTGCAACCTTGCCGAATCTGAAGGTTCCGGTCGCGTGGACGGTCGTATTTTTGGTGCCGACTTCGTTGGGAGCTTTAGGACCGTACAGCGTGATCTTTTGACCGGTTCCGGCAGCGTCGGCCGTGAACTGGATTACTTTGTCCTCGTGAATGGCGTTCGACGCGACGCCGGTGTCGGCGATCTTAAACTGATAGAGGACGTTGGGATCGAGAGCGATGCCGGCCGTCATTCCGCTAGGAATCAGCGGGCGAACGTCCATGACCATTGCGACCCGCGAGGCGTCGTGTGGATCGGGGAACGCGTAGACGTCGGTAATATCGGCAAGCGGATTGTTGACGACGGTCGGTGAGTCTTGATGGTCGGATCCGCGGGCCGCTTTAAACGAATACAGCGATACCGAGAACGCGAACAGAAAGACCGCCGCCATCGTGCCGATGGAGCGAAGCAGTCTCATGGAGTCTCCTTTATGGCGAGAGTGCGGTGTGTCGACCGCGTTGAGAGTAACGTGGGGAAGATCGCAATGGCGGCAATAGCAACGAGCATCGTGGCGATAGCGGCAAAAGCCGGGATGCGCAGGCCCTGTTGGATGAGTCCCTGCACGAGCATCACCGAACCGATGACCGAGATCACGCATGCCGTGACGTAAGGTGCGATCGCCGCGACGCGCGCGAAGCCGGAGCGGCGCTGTAGCCAGGCGGCACCATGGACAACGACGATGCCTAATCCGGTGAGGATCGCGGCCAAGCCGAGACTGAAGACGACGATCAAGAACAGGCCGTAGCCCGTGCGGTGCAGGTGCAGCGCCGTCAAGAGAACGACGATCGCAGCGGGACACGGCGCGATGCCGCCGCTCATCGCGGCCACGACCGCACTTGGGAAATGCAGCGGTGCGTTGCCGGGAATTGCATGCGAGTGGCCGTGCGCGTGGTCGCGCGCGTGTCCGTGCGCATGGGCGTGGGCGTGTTCGCGCTCGTGCGCCGTCCGGCCGACGGCGATAGAAAGGGCGCGGGCGCCGATGACCGCGACCGCAAGGCCGGAAACGAGCGTGATCCACGTAAAGATGCTTTCGGTCGCGAACCCGGCCGCAAAAAATAACAGCAGGCCGAGCAACAGCACCGCAACCGTGTGAGCGAACGTCAGCGCACCTGCCAGAATAACGGCCTGTTTGAAGGTCGCTCGTGCGCCGACGAGCGTAAACGCGAGTAACGCCTTTCCGTGACCGGGTTCCAGTCCGTGCAACGCCCCGAGCCCAAACGCCGCCAGAACGGTCAACAGAATCAACAGCGGCGTCTGAGTGCTTCGAGAGAACAAGTCGGAGAGCGCGGACGTCCGCACGATCGAGCTCGGATCCCACGCCGCGGAGTTTCCGGTTCCGAAGACGCGCGCATCGGCGATCGCGCCGCTTGCGGTAAGCGTGAAGGCCGCAGCATCGTTATGGCGCGGCGAGCCGATGGCGGCGGGCGGATACGAGCGCAGAGAATTCGTCGGATCGCTCGTGCCGGGGAGCACGATATCTTTCCAGCCGATGCGCCGGTCCGCGTAGACGTTGTCTTGGACGGAAATCGTCGCCGGGCGATCGAGCGCGACCGTGTAGTCGCCCGTCCAGTACAGCGTCGGCAAGCCGCCGGCACCGGGGCGCGTCGTGCTCGACGTTTGCACCAGCGAGATCTGCAGCGTGCGATTTCCGCTATGGAAAGAAAGACCGTTTTCGACTCGCGCCGCTTCTTCCGCGTTCCATTGTAGCGTACGTGCGGGACTCCAGCCGTCGCCCGCATGCATGATTTGAAATGCGGGAATTTCGGCGATGTCGAGGACGTAGTGAACGCGCAGGCGTCTCCCGCCGGTCGTGACGACCGCGAGATGATTGATCGTGAAGTTCCCCAGCGGATGCGCGGCGGCCGGGCGAGCGGCGGGCATGACGAGCGCGAAGGCGGCGCATGCAAGTATCGTGGAAAAGCGAGTCACGCGGCCTCCGTTTCGTCTAGCAGCCTTGCTTTGTGAAGTAAGACGATGCGAGGGCCGTTTTGGATTGGAGGGCGGCTGCGAAATAATTGCGATCGCTGGTTTTTGCAACGCCGCGCAATCCGTTGACCGCCTTGGAACGTTGGGTATGGCCTCAACAAGTGTTCGGGTGAAAATTACTTTGAAATCAGGCGTGCCCGGTCGCGCCTACAATCTCTACGAGGCCTCTTGGCAGGCTAGGCGGGCGGGTGTATGGTTGGCTGGCCGAAAGGAGGCCGCCATGCGCTATCTCAGCATCGTCATCGGCGCCATTCTGTCATCTCGGGACCGAACATGCCGGTTCCGGCACCGGCCGATCACTTAATGTGCTACCAGATTCAAGGAAGAGCCATCCAGCAGACGCGGCCGTACAGCAATCAGTTCATTCAACAAGATGTGGTTGGTGTGGGCGTACCTCAGTTGCTCTGCGTGCCATCGAACAAACAAGGTTGACACGCTAAAGCAGGCAGCGCGCGCAGTTGCGGGAGGCGTCCTTCGACTGCGCACGCTTCGCGTGCTCCGCTCAGGATGACACCAGGGAGTGCGTGCTCCGCTCAGGATGACACCAGGGAGTGCGTGCTCCGCTCAGGATGACAGCGACGTAGACGGAGCTGGGTACTGCGCGGAGCGTGAATTTCTGGACGAACTACGCGTTCGCGCTTGCAATCGTGGGGCTCGTGCTGGCGGGGCTCGCGGTCGCCGGACGTGTGCTCAAACGCGCCCCATCGCGCAGCCGCGCCGGCGGACATATTGCGGTCGTCGAATCCTTAATGCTCTCACCGCGCGCGAGTCTGCACGTCGTGAAAGCGGGACGGCGTCATTTGCTGATCGGTTCGACGGATGCGGGCGTGCATGCGCTGGCCGAGATGGAACTCGAGAAGGAATGAAGCGAGCCCGCCCCCGTCTGGACCAGAGACCCAGAAGCCAAGCTCGCTGGGACGTATTTCCCCAGCTGACGCGCGCTCCAAAAGAGAGAATCGTTAGAAGTATTTGAATTGGCCGAGACGGCTGGCGGCCGTTTCGGTGAAATAGATTTCCGCGTCGGGGCCGAACGTCATAGCAGTCGGCTGCGCGTTGGCGGTCGGGACGCCAAAAAGCCGGACTTTTTGGTTCTTGTAGTTGAACTGACCGAGCGCGTTACCGAGCGTGTCGGTGAAGTAGAAGTTGCCGTCGATACCCTGGAGGATCGAGTCGGGCGTCTTTGATCCGGTCAGCGGATACTCGGTAAATTGCCCGGTCAGGGCGATCCGGCCAAGCTTCTGCGCGTTGCGTTCGGTGAACCACAATGCGTTGTCGGTTCCGGCGGTGATACCGGCGGGCGACGCGTTCGCGGTCGGCACTTTGAACTCCGCAAGTCCGGAGCAGCGCTTCGATACCGGCAAGCGGCCGACGCTGTCGATGCCGGGCTCGGTGAACCACAGGGCTCCGTCGGGACCGTTGGTGATGCCGAGCGGCTGCGCGCCGTGCGTCACTCTGCAGAACGTCGCGTTTCCGCGTTGATCGATGCGCCAAATCGAACTCGTGCCGGGATCGGTGACCCACATGTTGCCGTCCGATCCGAGCGCGATGCCCGTCGGCCGCGCCGCGGGATCGGGTAAGAGGAAGTCGGTGAACGTCGGCGTCGTTCCGAGCGTGACTTGTCCGATCTTCCAAACGTTCGTTTCGGTAAACCATATGAGCGAGTTTGGGCCCGAGGCGATGCCGTTAGGGCCGGCGTTAGGCGTCGGCGTGAGATTTTCGGTGAACTTCGCCGAGGTGTTCAACTGTCCGATTTTGCTGGCGTGAAACTCCGTGAACCAGAGGTTCTCGTCGGAGCCGAGCGCGATGCCCATCGGTTGGCTGCCGGCGGTCGGGATCACGTATTCGCTGGTGACCTTCGGCACGAACGGCGGAGGCGGCGTGGCCGTGCCGCTCGTGAGCGGCGTGCCCTTCCCGCAAGCGGAAAGCAGCGCGGCAACGGCAAGGGCGCACGCGCGCGAGCGCGCCGTGGTGGGCAGTCTCATCATCAGCCACCCCTTATTGGCATGCCGCCCTCGCATTCCCGCCGTCCTTCGACTGCGGCGCTACGCGCCTCCGCTCAGGATGACAAGGGAGTGACACCTAAGTATTTAGTTGACAACCGCAGAAGTTTCCCGTAGACTGCAACTAAGTTATTAGGAGAACCCTTCTCGGAGGCTGTCTGCGTGGCTCGAAAGCGATCGAAGACTTTAACCGAAGCCGAGTTACGGCTTATGGAAATCTTGTGGGAGAAGGGGCAAGCGACCGTCGCGGAAGTGACCGCGGCGCTCCCGCCGCCGCCCCTGGCTTACAACAGCGTCCTCACCACCATGCGCATTCTGGAGCAGAAGGGCTTTGTGGATCATGAGGAGGCCGGGCGCGCATTCGTTTATCGCCCGCTGCTGGCGCGTGACGACGCGGCGGCCAGCGCGGTCGGTCATCTGCTTTCACGATTCTTTGAAAACAGCTCGGGCTCGCTGGCCTTACGATTGATCGAGACGGAGCGCCCGTCGAACGACGAACTTCAACGTCTCAAAGCGCTCATCGAGCAGTACGAGGAGGGCGCCTCATGATCGCCTCGATGCCCCAAGGCCTCGCGCACTTTGCCGGCGCGGCGACCGCAATCGCAATCAACGCCCTTTGGGAAGGCGCGCTGCTCGTCGTTTGCATTTGGCTGCTACTGCGGGCGTGGCCGCGAATCAATGCCGCTACGCGTTACATCGTGTGGAGCGCAACGCTCGTCGCAACGGTGGTCGTACCGATCGCGACGACGCTTCCGTTCCTCACGCCGTCGTCGCCGACGGCGGTGACCGAGGCGGCGGTGAGGGTGCCCATTCCCATGGTGACGCACGCCCTCACCGCCGTACCGTCCCACACCACTCAAGCGCATTCCGCCGGCGCGTCCCGCTTGGGAGCGGCGACTCGTTCCGGCGAGGCGACTCGTTCCGGCGAGGCGACGGCCGGCGCGTACGCGGTTCCGCGTCTGCCGGAGCGTTTCCGCATGACGCTGCCGCTTCCCGTAATACTGGCGGTTTTGGCCATCTGGACCGCGCTCACGCTGTTCGCGTTCCTGCGGTTGGCAATCGGCCTCTACCGGCTCGAACAGCTCAAGCGCGACGCGCTTCCGCTGCCGATCGAATATCGCGACGCGATGGCGCGCTGGACGTCGGCCGGCAAGGGCGGACGCGACGTGCGGCTCTGCGTAAGCGACGAAATCGACGTTCCGGTAGCGGTTGGACTCTTCGATGCGATGATTTTGATTCCGCGCTCGCTGCTCGAGCGTCTCTCCGAAAGCGAAGTCGACCAAATCAGCCTGCACGAACTCGCACATCTGCGTCGTGCCGACGACTGGACGAACGGCTTGCAACGCGTCGTGACGGCGCTGTTCGGCTGGAATCCCGCGGTGCTGTTCGTCGGGCAGCAGCTCGATCTCGAACGCGAAGTCGCGTGCGACGATTGGGTGCTTGCGTCGACGGGATTGGTGCGCCCGTATGCGACGTGCCTAGCGAAGATGGCGGAGACGTCGGCGTGGCCGTATCGTCCGATGGCTGCGCCCGGCGTATTCGCGACGCGCAAACACATTTCGCTGCGCATCGAACGATTGCTCGGAGCCGGTCGCAATGCGGCGACGAGTCTCTCGCTGGGGCCGGCGGCGGTCACCGTCGCGGTGGTTGGCGCGCTGGCCTTCGCGATGCAGTTGGTCGCGCCGTCGGTTGCGGCGCCGCTGCCGGCCCAGCCGTCCGTCCGTCAGGCGATAGCGGCGGTGCAGCGCGAACCTGATCCGGCGAAAACGGCACAAGCCGTGGTTCCCAAGCAAGGATCTCCGGCTCAGACCGTGACGCCGGCGCCCGTCGTGAAGACGGAAACGAAGACCAGGGAAATCTACAAGTATATCCGGGTCCTCGCCGCCGTGTCGCCGGAACCGCTGACGAGCGCGCATCCAGCCGTGCACGTACACATGCAGGGCACGAAGATGCAGATTCCTCCGATCGACGTGCACGTACCGCGGCAAACGATCCTGATTCCTCCGGTGGACGTCGACGTGCCGGCGATCGAGCACGCCTTTACCAGCGGCGCGTTTGCGATGCCGGGCAAGTTCGCATCGGCTTCGGCGCGCGCTGCGATGGCGGCGGCCGCGCCGCATCCCGCGATGCGCATCGCGGACAACACGCCGGTGCACAACTGCAACGGCTGCGACATGAGCGGCGTCAACTGGTCGGGCCGCGACATGCACGGCGTCAACTTCACCGGCAGCGACCTCAGCCGCGCCAACCTCTCGGGAACGAACTTTAGCAACGGCACCTTCAACGGCGTCGATTTCACGGGCGCGAACCTGCGCGGCGCAAACTTCCGCGGCGCAAAGCTGACGGGGTGCGATTTCTCGCGGGCGGACTTGACCGGCGTCGACTTCACCGGTGCGACGTTAACCGGTTGCGACTTCACGCGGGCGCAGCTGCCGTCTTCGGAAGCGCGTTCGATTCTCAACACGTGCACGGGCTGCGATTTCGGTGGCGCAAATCTGAGCAACCTCGATCTCTCGCACGTGCGCGTGAACGGCGTCGATTTTACGCACGCCAACCTTACCAACACGAACTTCACCGGCGCCAAGTTTACGGGAGTCGATTTCAGCGGAGCTCGTTTGGCAGGAGCGACACTCAGAGGCGCCGTGTTCAGCGGTTGCGACATGAGCGGCGTCGATCTGAATCATGTCGACCTCTCTGAAGTACAATTTATCGGAACCGATTTTCCCGGAAACCCGAAGCCGTGATCGGCTAACCTAGCCCAGGTTGTGACCCTCGCGACGGCCTCGCAAGCAGAGGCCCTGGTTTCTTGCGCCTCGATCGCACCGGAAAAGGAGTGAAATGCCGAAAACCATCATCGTTCTCGCCGCCGCCCTGTTACTCGGACTGGCGCCCGGCATGCCGAAATCGTGCGTCGGCTGTTCGTTTGCGGGACGCAATCTCGCCGGCGCCGATCTGGCCGGCGTCGCGTACGTAGGAACCGATTTCGGACGTGCCGATTTGCAGAACGCAAATCTGCAGCGCGCGTCGCTCGCGGGCACCGATTTCGCACGTGCCGATCTGCGCGGGGCCGACTTTCGCGGCGCGCATCTCTCCGGCGTCGACTTTCGCGGCGCGCGGGTCGCTGGCGCCCGATTCGACGGCGCCGAGATGGCGGGCGTCGATTTCCGCGACACTTTCGACGGTATCGGCGACGCCGACGTACGGAGCATGTTGAGCAACTGCGTCGGCTGCGACTTAAACGGCGCGACGCTGGCCAATCGCGACGTGCACGGCATCGCGATCATCGGCAGCGATCTTCGCAACGCACGCGCCGCGGGCGCCTCTTTTAGCGGGGCCGATTTGCAAGGCGTCGATTTTGCCGCCGCCGACCTGCAGCGCGCGAACTTTCGCGGCGCGAAACTCTGTACGCGCGGCGGAAACAACGGCGACCGTATCCAGTGCGCGGATTTCCGCGACGCCAACGTCGCCGGCGCTGACTTTCGCGGAACGCTGCTGTGCACGGGACACTCGCCGAACACCTGCACCCCGCTGGATGCGGCGACGCTGCGCGCGCACGCGCGCTCGCCGTTGAGTGGAGCGACGTTGCCGTGAAGCGGCTCGCCCCGGCATTCCTGGCGAGCCTCTTTGCGCTCACGCAGGCGCCGGCGGCGGCTTTGAGCGGCTATCCGCACATCGTCGTGCCGAACTTCACGCCGCCGTTGAGCCCCTCGGGGGCGCCGGGCGAATGGCAAAAGGCCGCGTCGGTGAAGCTCGGGTGGAACGTGCCGGCAGAACGGCCGGCGCACGAAGCGACGGCGGCGGCGATTTCGACCGACGGCACCGCGCTCTTCGTGCGCTTCGACGCAACCCAGCAAGAGCCGATTGCGGCCGCCCAGCACTCGAACAACGTCGGGCAGGGCAGCGACGACGCGGTCTGGATCGATCTGTGGCCCAACGGCAGCAACGGATTTTTCTATCAGTTTCAAGCGACGCCGAACGGAACCCACTACCAGACGTCGTCGGAGAATACGAGTTATTCGCCGACTTGGGAATCGCTCGGGTCGGTGCATGACGGCGGCTATACGGTGACGATGCGGATTCCGCTCGACATCATGCGCGGCATCGCCGCGTCGCATCCGTGGAAGGTACAGTTCGTGCGGTTCGTGCACGCCACCGGCGAGCAAGACGTGTGGTCGTACGACACGACGCAAAACGGTCCGGACGACGTCGGGCGCGCGGGGACGATGACGATGCCGCTGGTGAACGTGCGGCCGTCGCGGCCGAAGCCGCGCATCGCGACCTACGCGCTGGCCGAAGCGGCCTCGAAGACGATCGGCGGGTCGACCAGCCGCGTGGGTGCGGATCTTTCGATTCCAATCACGCCGACGGCAGCGTTCGTCGCGACCTTCCACCCGGATTACTCCAACGTCGAACTCGACCAGCAATCGATCTCACCGACCGTGTTCGCGCGATATCAGGCGGAAGTGCGGCCGTTCTTCACGCAGGGCGCGAACTTTTACGGACAGTTTAACTGCGACGCGTGCCCGAACATCCAGGAGCTGTACACCCCCGCGATTCCGACGCCGCGCGAAGGCTACGCCGTGGAGGGGAAGCAGGGGCCGTTCTCGTTTGCCACGTTCGACGCGCTCGGCGACGACGGCCGCAGCGACATCGCCAGTGCGCTCAACTATTCGTCGCCGGATCAGCGCTGGTATCTGACGACGCAGCGCGTGCAGGTGAATACCGTCGATTTCATCGACAGCGTGATCACGACCGGCATCGCATACTCCGATCTCAAACACATCTCGGCGTACTTCAACTACGGGAGCGATTCCGGCACGAATGTGCTGGTGCCCGATCAGGCGCAGCGTTACGATTTTGGCGGCGGCTGGGCGAACCCGAGTTTCGGTTTCTTTGGATCGGTGCGCGAACTCGGCGAATACTACGATCCGGCCGACGGCTTCATCTCGCACCCAGGCATCGCCGGCTACGCGCTCTATTCGGCGAAGATCTGGACGTTCGCGCCGAACGACAAACTGGCCGCAGTCGGCGTCGCCGGTTTCGTGGACCGCTATCAGGGGCCGACCCAAGGCCAAGCACAGAGCGACAACTCGTTGCTGCTCGACGTTCTCACTAAAAGCGCGCTCGACTTTCAAGTGTTCTCCGGATCGAACTACTGGCGCTTCAACGATCCGGTGACGGGCGTCGGGCTGCTCGAGCCGATCTCGCAAAATGCGGGCTTCGCATTCACCTACCACAGCGGACTGCAGACCAACAATCCCGGAAACTTTCCGTATCACGGCCCGTCGCCGTATCCGACGAGCATCAGCTACAACACGGGCCAATACGGGATTGACGGCGGCAAGCTCGACACGTGGTTTCGTTCGTCGACGATGCGCGTGGGCAATCGTGGTGCACTGACGCTTGCGCTCGACGACACAGCTCAGTGGTTTCCCCATGCCGCTGCGAACGTTCAGTGGTTCGAAAGTGCGAGCTATTCGTATCAGATTACGGCGAACTCGTCGTTTGGAATCGGCGTGCGGCGCGTGGTCGGCTATCCTCCCCAGCCCAACGGCGGCGGCGATTGTTTGGGCACCTGTTCGAACATCAGCGTCGCCTACCACTTGCTGACGCGGCATGCCGAGTTCTACGTGGCGTACGGAAATCCAAACGCCCTCGTGACGGTGCCGCAGGCGATTTTCAAAGTGATTTTTTATGCCGGCGCTGAGAAAGGAACGTAGCATGCCGCTATTGTGGCAGCGTTACGTGACAGCGATGTGGCAGCGTGTCGTGTCAACGACTTGGCACATGAAACTCGCGTACGTTCGGCGCGTACATAGCGTAGTTTTCCCTCGCGTGACCATGGGGCAACTCGCAACCATCAATAGGAGATGATTATCGTGAAACCCATCATGACGTTCGCACTTGCCGGGCTGTTGCTGGCGGCTGGTGCACTTCCGGCTTCGGCCGCGTCGGCTATTTCGGTGCCGACGACGCACACCGCACCGTCGGTCGATCCGCGCGCCGACGACGCGAACTTCCAGCCCGCGGCGGTCGCGCAGTTGGGATGGAATAGCACGCAATCGCGCGACGCCGACGAACAAACCGTCGCACGCGTAACGACCGACGGAACGTACCTATACGTGCGCTTCGACGCGGCCCAGCAAGAGCGCATCAACTCGTCAGCGGTGACCGGGGCAAAGAGCGACGGCGATCTCGTGTGGATCGACCTGCAGCCTGGCGGCGCATCGGGAACCTCGTATCGCTTTGCCTCGACGCCCGACGGCTCGAGCGGCGCGACGGCCTCGACGGGCACGGCCCCGGCGTTTCAAGCCTCGGGTGCGACCTACGACGGCGGCTATACCGTGACGATGAAAATCCCGATTGCTGGACTGCAGGGCGCCCAAAGCGGCTCCTGGAGCGCGCAGTTCGGGCGTGCGGTGAAGGTAAGCGGACAGCAGTTCGTTTGGTCGCACGACGGCAACGTGGCCGACTCCGGCACCATGACGATGACCACGTCGGTCGGCCTCACGCCGTAGCCGATACCGCGCAGATACTGCAGAAAGAGGCGTAACAAGCAGGCCATCTCGGGCGTTGGGGGAGTAGTATGGGATCGATGCACAAAGCAGTCCCCGTGGCGCTGATCCTGGCAATCGCCGCGATCGCGCAGACTCCCCCAACCTCGGCGGCCAGTACGTCGCCGACGCCGTCACCGCACGGCGGCACCCCACCGCCGCAGATCTATCACATCATCACGCGGCCGCTCTGTTCCGAGCTGCACAAGCACATCGCCCCGGCGATCGGCATGATGCTGCAAAACGATCAGAACATCAAAAAAGGGCCGCCGCTTTTTTCGCAATACAACCGCGACGCGCTCAGCGGCATCGATAACTCCGCGAGCAACAATGCGGGGATGCCGGGCGGCGTGACGATGACGGGTGAGTCGGGCGGGAGCAACATGACCGCCAGCCAGAATATGGCGCTGCTCGGCATGGAAAACCTCGTCAGCCCGATCGCCAACAACATCATCGCGACGCAGAAGATGCTCGACTCGCCGGCGCTCACGCAAGGCACCGGCAGTCCCGAAGACGACAAGCAGCTGCAAGACGTCCGCGCACAACTGCTCAAGGCGCTCGCGACCCAGCAGGCATCGCTCGACATCATCGGCGGTTTCGTCGCGACGCAGCAAATGGGCGATCTACAGCACGCCGGTCAAGAGTACATCAGCGCGATGAACCAGCCGGAGCAAACCGGAGGTAGAAGCAGCTCGGCGACGCCGTCGCCCAATCCGCTGCTGGTCGATCAGAATCAAGCGGGTTTGCCGGCGAATCCCTACGATCTCAATCTCGCCGCGATCCCCGGCTTAACGCTCGGGTACAATCCCGTCACGCGTTTGCTCGAGGCGCTGCATTGGACGATCCAAGAAACCACTACCCGCGAAAACGAAGCCGCCAAGGCCGTGATGAATAGCGCCGCCGCGTGTTCGGCTGCCGCACCCAAACCGGTTTCGACGGCAAAGCCTTAGCTGCACAGCGGACCACCGCCCGCGGGAGGTGGCCAGTCTGGGAGTGAAGCCGTGACGATGTCGATTCGACGCATTGGTTGTTCCGTTGCCGCGATTGCGCTCTTGGTGGGAGCCTCGCCGGCGCCCCAGTCTTCGCCCGGAAGCGGCGACGCCGCATTCACGGATCTTGCGAACGCCTATTACATGGGCGAACTGAAGCGCAATCCGATCGAAGCCACGTTCGTTGGGCTGCATACGTACGACGCGCAGATGGGTGACTTTTCGGCGGCGGCCGTCGCGCGCGAGCTCGACAACGATCGAGCCTACCTCGCAAAACTCCAAGCCATCGACCGTTCGCAGCTTTCGCCCGAGGCCGGCATCGACTGGCAGATCCTGGAGAATTCGCTACAAGACGATCTGCTGCTCAACGGAAAGCTCGAGCAGTGGAAGCATCAGCCCGATAACTACGCCCAGGCGGCTACCGGCTCGGTCTTCGGGATCATCACGCGTAACTATGCGCCGCTCTCAACGCGCGCAACGTACGTCATCTCGCGCGAAAAACAGATTCCCGCGGTATTGGCAGCGGGCCGCGCGAACACGACGTCGGTCGATGCGACGACGCAGTTCATCGGCCAACAGGACGTCGAGGGTTCGGCGGCATTCTTCACGCAGACGGTACCCCTCGCGTTTGCCGGACTGCGAGATCCGGCGCTCACGCGACAACTCAAGGCAGCCAATCTGACCGCAAAAAACGCGATGATCGCGTACGCGAAATGGATCAAAGGACTCAAGCCGCACGGCACCTTCGCAATCGGGGCTGAGGCCTACTCGGCGCGGCTAAAATACGAAGACGGCGTCGACTTGTCGCTGTCGCAGTACTTGGCGGTCGGCGAAGCAGAACTTGCGCGCCTGCGCACCCAGTTCATCGCAACGGCGAAGCTGATCGACCCAAAGAAGACGCCGCTTGAGGTGTATCGGGACATCTCGAAGCATCACGTCGCGCCCGACCAGCTTCTCGCTGCGGCGGCCGGCGATCTGGTGCACCTGCGTGCGTTCATCATTAGCCACCACATCATCACGCTGCCTCCGGACGCGAGCATCAAGGTCGTGGAAACGCCGCCGTTCGAGCGAACGACGACGACGGCGTCGTTCGACGCGCCGGGTCCGCTGGAAACCGTTGCGACCCAAACGTACTACAACGTGACGCCGGTCGATCCGGCGTGGTCCGCAAAACAGAAAGAAGAGTATCTCGAAGGGCTCAGCAACTACGAACGTCCGATTATTTCAGCCCACGAGTGCTATCCCGGCCACTTCGTCAACTACGCGATCGACAAGCATTTGGACCTGAGCCTCACGCGCAAACTCAACTGGAACTCGGCATTCGGCGAAGGTTGGGCGCACTACAGCGAACAAATGATGGTCGACGAAGGCTGGGGCAACGGCGACCCACGCGTGCGCCTAGCGCAACTCGACGAAGCGCTGCTTCGGGCCGCTCGCTTCGTCGTCGGCGTAAAGATACATACGCAGGGCATGACGATCAAGCAAGCCGAGGACTTCTTCGTAAACCAAGGTTTTCAGGGACGGCAAATCGGCGTCGAAGAATCGCTGCGTGGCTCCCAAGATGCGATGTACGGATACTACACGCTCGGGAAGCTGATGATTCTCAAGCTACGCTCCGACTATCAGAAGAAAATGGGTTCGGCCTACACGTTGCAGGGATTCCACGACGCCTTGCTCGCGCACGGCGATCCGCCGGTCCCGCTCCTTCGGCCGATCCTCCTCGGTGCGGACGACGACGGGAAGATTCTCTAGTCTGCCGCAAACATCGTCCGCGTTTACAATTTGTCGGATGGCTCGCTCTATGCGTCGGTGACGGCGGGCGTCTCGCAGCCGTTCGGGGCGGTTGTCAGCCAAGCGCCCTAATTGGGCAGCGGGGAACAATGATATAAGGGCCCCGGCTAAAAACCGGGGCCCTTATACTTTTGGAGCGGGTCGCGGCTGGCGGTTACGTGCTGCAAGCCGCGTGGCCGCAATGACAGTGGCCGTGATCGTTAGCCGACTTGCAAGCCTCGCTGCAGTATTCGCCGCTCGCCGCCTGGCACTTACAATCTTCGCCCTTACATGGCATATTTGAATCCTCCGTTAAGGGGTGCTATACCCCGAATAAGACTCGTTTAACGTCTCGGGGCGCGAGGACAGGCGCCCTGGCCTGTGACATCGCCGGGCCACGGCGGGGACCCCATTTGGCTGGTGCTCTGAAGCCGTAAATGCCGGTCGAAAGGCCGCTCCTCGTCTGAAGACGAAGAGCGACAAAACACAGTTGCGAGGTGTCTGTGACATGAAGTACTTCCAATTCTCCATGATTGGGCGAGTTGTCCGTCATATGGTGGGACCGGCAGTCGCCGTTGTACTAGCGGCATGTTCCTCCGGCCCACACGTCTTCCCAACACTGCAAAGCACTGCTCCCTTCGCCGGACCAACCGGCGCGTCAATCCGCCAGCGCCCGATGAAAATCAGCGGCACGAAGGTTATTGGCTCGGGATTTAATCTTCCGCGGAGCGTCGCGGTCGACGCGAGTGGTAACGTCTTCGTCGCGGACAGCGACAATGGCGCTATCAAGAAAGTCGCTCGCGACGGCACCATAACGACGATTGCCAGCGGTTTGAATCTGCCGTGGGGCATTTCCGTCGATTCCAAGGACGACGTTTTCGTCGGCTGCACGGAGATGCTCGACGGTCCGGTGCGGATGTATCCCCCGAACGGTCCCTTCGTTAAACTTGGTAAAGGCTTCTATCTACCCGAAGGAGTCTTCGTCGATGCAGCGGGCGTGGTCTACGTAGCCGACACGGGAAACAACGTCGCCAAGAAAATCGTCGACGGGCAGATCACGCGTATCGGCAACGTGCTCAATTCTCCCGGCGGCATCACCGCCGATCGGGCGGGTAACGTTTACATTTCGAACACGATGTCGAACGCCGTAGAAAAGGTGGCGCCGGACGGCACGATTACGCCCATCGGTTCGGGATTTAATCATCCCAATGGACTCGCGGTCGACGGCAAAGGCGACCTTTTCGTCGCCGATACGTCTCACAATGCGATCAAAGAAGTCGAGCCCGGCGGCACTATTCTCACGCTTGGGTCGGGGCTAAGCGGTCCTTACGGCGTCGCCGTGGCGGGCGCTCATCTATACGTTGCGGACACCTACCATAATCGGATAGTCCGCTTCAAGCTTTAGTCGTCTGGGACCGATCGCCGTGCCGCGCGACTATAAGTTTCTTCAAAGAGTCAGAGCGGTGGCCTCTACCTACTGATCGCGCAGTCACTGTATCCGCCGTCGCGCCCGGTCTTTCCGCATTGGATCAGCCTCGCGCTGGCGGTAACTATTACGGGCGGCTTCATCTATAATATCGTGCTGAGAATGCGCGGGCCTATTCAACCGGGCCGATGGGCACGCGGCATGAGCGACCCACAGTTATGGCTCATTAAAGGCATCCTAGCGGTGAGCGTGGTGGCAGCGGCGATCATACTGATCCTCAGAAGGGGATAGCGGTTACTGATCGTCGGGAATCTGACCGCTATTCGGAAAGCGATGGTGGATGAAGAAGTCGGCCGGATGCGGTGCTTTGATCTGAATAAACGGACGCGGCTTCTGCGAGAAGTTGAAGCAGTCGGGCGCGGGGGAGTTCGCCCTCGCGTCGGCTGCAGCCATTTGGGGAAGGCCGTAGAGATCCTCTGCGAAGCGCAGCACGCTCGTCGTTTCAAATTGCACGTGCGAGATGTGGCCCTTTTTTGCATACGGTGAGATGACGAGGAGCGGAACGCGGAAGCCGTTGCCGTCGTAGTCTTCGAACGGGGGCGCAACGTGATCGTAGAGGCCGCCCCAATCGTCCCATTGGATGAAAATGGCGGTCGAGTTCCAGAACTTGCTCTTCCCGACCGTATTGACGATGGCCGACACCCACGACGGCCCGAATCCTCCGCCGCACTCGTTGTGATCCGACTCCGCACACTCGGGCGTAATCCACGTGAAGTTCGCGAGTTTTCCGGCGCGGACGTCGGTGATGAACTTCCAATTCGGCGTGACGACGTCGTTTTTCCAATCCGGGCCACGGAAGATGTGCTTCACGGCTTGATAACCCGACCACGTGCCGCCGTTGCCGCCCCGGTCGTTTTCGTAGCCGACCGCGTAGAACCGCCAGGTTAAGTGTGCTGCGTCGAGCTCGTCGCCGAGCGTCGTGTAGTCGAAACAAGCGCGTTGCTGGGGACCGTTTGGGTTGCGCGTTTGCGTGATCGTGTTGATGGTGTCGGACGGCCCGCCTTCGCAGCCCCATAGGATGAACGCCGGGAGATTGACGCTCGATTGCGCCTGGGCGGCGATGGCATACTGATGGGAAACGAAGCTTTCGTCCAGATGCGATTGGAACATGTTATCGGCGACGACCCATTCGTGCGCCATGTCAAAATATGGCTGGGACTCGTCGTGCGGCACGTACACGTACTGCGGGTTGGAGGGGCCGCCGTAGGACTCTTCCTGATCGAAGCCGTTCATGCGGCAGTCCGTGCCGCGTAGACTTCCGGTGCCGTTGCAGGCAGCGAACATTGCCTGCGCGGAGTGATCGATCTGGTACACCTTCGCCAGCGACACCGGCTGCAACGGGATCGTCTGACCCTGCGAGGTCATGCCTTCGGAAACGGTGTTCGCGCCCGGATAGCCCTGAAAGAGATTATCGAAGCTGCGATTCTCTTGAATGACGTAGACGACGTGCGTGATCTTCCCGGCGCCGGTGCCGGCCGGGCGAAGGCTCGCAGAAACTTGTGCCGAGCGCAACGGAGGCTGTGCCCCCGACATGCATCCTGCAAGGGAAATCATTAGAACGATAGGGGCAAACCGTCGTTTCATGGCGCCGCATTCTTTCGTCCGGGAAAACGAGATGCATGCGCAAGCGTGCGTACCATGTAGAATACCTCCGTCGAGGGCAGCAATTCGACGCTGCTTGGCCCCTTTCCCGGAAACCGCCCGGCATCGGTGTAGTAACGTTGTGTATTTCTTCTCGGCAATGCAGCGAATCGGAAGGATCGATTCTCCTGCATTGCGTGCAACGTCATCAGTACACGTTTCGCGGACGGCTCGCAGCAGTGCTACGGCGCGAACGCGGACGCATTTCCGTGAAGCGCATCGCTCCTTCGTCCTTCGACTGCGTCGCTTCGCGGCTTCGCTCAGGATGACACCCGGAGGGCTTCGCTCAGGATGACACCCGGGGGGCGCTCAAAAATGACGGCGTGGGGAAACTAGCTGGCGAAGAGTTTGAGGTAGTCGGTCGTCTTCGTCAGAAGCTCGCTGATCGTCTTCGCGTTGAGGTTCCCCCAATCGACGCCGACGTGCTTGATGGCGACGGTGAGGTGCGTGGCCGCGCCGCGATCGACCATCGCGATGCAGACGGTGAAAGCCGTCGAGAGCAGCGACATGGGCTTTTTCGCCTCGAGGATAGCGCCACTGGCCGTATCGAAGGCGGCGCTGAACACGTAGCCGCACGCAGCCATCGCGAGCACGAGTGCGTGGCCGGTGGTTTCGTAACCGGCCTGGATGTCGCGTTCGACCGTGGCGCTGGCCGAGAGTTTGCGAAATCGGGCGGCGAGCTCGTCGGAGATGCTTTCGGAGGCGGCGATGACGCCGGCGGGCGTACCGGTCAGCACCGAAGCGACCGCGGCGATCTTGTCGGGCGAGATTGGGGAATCGGCGCCCGCCATTCGCCCGCTGTCGCGAATGATGTCGGCAATACGGGCGCGCGGCGGCTGAGATTCGGTCGTCATGCGCGTACGGTTCTACACGGCGCAGCAAGACCATCGCGTAGATCTCGTCGAATGTAACGTTTCGTCGAAATGTTGAACCATCGAGCCCTATGGCTTGCGACTCGTGAGATGGCTTTCGTGCCGAAGGAGTATATGGACGCTGGAGCAGCAAAGCCGGAATCGCCGGTCTATTTCATGCTGATGGCATCCCGGCTCAACGGGGTGCTCCAGCGCGGCTCGCCGAACGGCACCGGCAATGGCGAGTGACGTTGGGAGCATTCATGCGAACTTTCCCGACCGGTTCGTAACGGTTTTCCCGGCCGATGCGACGGCGAGTCCAGCGGCGAGTTTGCGCGAGCGTCGCTCGCCGCAAGGCGCGGAAGGCCCTAAAGGTCTTCCACGAACTTTCAATATGCTGCCGTGCTCGAACTGCGTGTGCGAAACGTAGTTCTTCTTCGCGTAGGGTGAGACGACGAGCAACGGAAGGCGCATCCGCAGTCCGTCGTAATCGACCAGCGGCGGCGGAACGTCGTCGTACCAGCCGCCGTAGTCGTCCCAGAAGACGAAAATGGCCGTCTCGTTCCAGTATCTCGACCCGCATCCCCGCGCGTTATATCGTGCGGGGACGGACGCGTATTGCGGATATCTATACGGGCAACGGGGTAGTGCAGGCGCATACGAGTGCGCCGCGCGCGAGGCTAAAACCGGAAGCCGATCCCCGCGTAGGCTGCGGAGTGAGTCTCGTCGATAGGGTCACCTGCCGCCTCTCCGTGATATCCTGAAAAGCCCGCATACAAATAGCCATTTCGGAACGCACGGTACGTTAACCCGTAGTCATAAAGCAGATAGCGGCGCGTTTCGCTCGTGTCGGTCGAAGGAGTATCGAGGGTCGCGTTAGCGACGTAATAGAACACGGAGCCGTAGCCACTGAATCGGGCTACGAGATTCGGTAGTTTCGAAAAGCCGATCCCGGGGCCCGTCTGAGCGCTGAAGCCGTTGCCGGCGCTCTTGTGCAGCACTCCGGCTCCGAGATACAAGTCGTGCGCCGTCACGGAGACGAGACCGCGCAGCTCCGCGATGGAGTCGTGCTGCAGGATCGGCGTGGTTGGTTGGCTGGGGTCGCTCGTCGATGCGAAGGCGTCGTCGTGAAAGTCGAAGGTCGCCGCCCATGGCCCGCGGCGGTAAGCCGCGGAAAACTGATACGAGCCGGACGTGTCGGGCGCCGATGGAACGGAACCGACCGCGTTCTCTCCACCAAATCGCAACGCGCCCTCGACGTAGCCTGCATAGTTGGGTACCGTCTGGACGATCTTGGCCGTATTGGGTTCGTCGCTTGCGTCACCGGCGCGAAACAGCCTCGTTCCGATACCGAGGAAGGGTCCCTCAACATTCTCGGCCGAATTGGTTCCGGCAAGCATCCGGTAGCCGCCGTATCCGAAATACGTGTAGAAATCGCGCGACAGCGGCAAAGAGCTTTCGACGGTGTATTTCAGTTGAGCGAATTTCGACGGGAAACGACTTGCCGAAGTTGGGGCTTGTGGGGTCGTTTTGGAAGAACGAGCCCGACACGTTTGGATAGTAAAAAATGCTGCCGTATACGGCAAACGGTGTGACATCGCTGTATTGCTCCAAACCAAAGCCCAAGCCGCGCAGCGTTGGATATCCGTAGGAAGTCGACGTCGCCGTGTAGCTGAGGCCGGCGTAGGAATTCGCACCAAAAATCGTATGTTCGGCGCGCACGTCAAGATTCGTATTGCGCCCCGTAAATGCCGGGACGATCGAGTAGCCGCCACCCGGGGTCGAGAAACCCGTTTGCGGCGGCGGTCCGAGGATGGTGACGGCACTAGGAAACAAATCGGTGCGATCGTCGAATTTCACCGACCACGTGTCGAACCTATATGCGGTTGAAAAGACGTAGGAAAAGCCCGTGCCGGTTACACCGTCGGCATAGTTATTGTAAACCTTCGGCAACGTATAACCGCCTTCGATCAGCAACTCTTGCAGCGGGCGCCGCGCCGACTTGGGGGAGGGCGATGCGACGGCCGTTGCCCGTTGCTGGTGCGGCGCCTGATTCGTATCGGCCACCGCTCGGCACGTTGTGGTTAACGCCGCAGTAACGAAAACGACAATCGCGGCGATGATAATGTTATCATTGCTCAAAGTCCGCCGTGGATTCGGCCGGCGCTCTCTGTCGCCTTCAAGGCATGCGGATGCTCGCCTGACGTTAGCCGGCGCAGTTTTTCGGTAGCGAGCCCTTATAAGTGACGAAGCGATCCGGTTTCATTTCGAGGAACGAGCCGGACGCGGGCAGCGGTGCGACGTGGAGCGCTCCGAGCAGGAAGTTCACGACGGAAACCAGCGGTTTCGGTAGCGTCCAGCCGACGCCGGCGCTAAAGTCCATCGTGAGCGTTGCCTGACGGCAGTCGACCATGGCTTCGGAGGCCTGTTTGAGCGCGCTCACGCCCGTACTCAGCGCCAAATACGGACCGCTGGCGAATCCGAAGGCCCCGATGCCGACGAGAAGTTGCTGGCGCAGGCCGAACGCCAGCGAATTGATGCCAACCGAAACGCCGCTCACGTTGCCGGACGGCGCATCGATTCCGACGTTCGGCGTGCTGCCGCCCCACGTGCCGTTGCTATAGCCGACCGAAAGCGTGCAGCAGGCTTTAAACGTAATCTGCGACGACAACACGGAGGTGCGAGCGCTGAAGCCGGTATTGAGGTTGAGGCTTTGGCTGAGGTGGATCGCGATGGGAACCGCAAAGTTGAAAACGGGAATGCTGAGGTCGAACGGAATCTCGCCGATTTGGTGAATGTTACCGGCGAACGATTGATCCGCACCCATGTCGAAGCGCACTTGGAAGCCGCCCGCGCCGGTTAAACTTATGCCGACCGTGCGAATGCCGTTGTCGATGTCGACGTTAAAATGCAGGCCGGGGTTGTTGAGGAAGAAAACGGCGTTAGCGTAGACCTTCAGGCCGTTCTGATCGTACTTCAACTGCACGCCGAATCCGCCGCAGCCCGTGATGCACGGATACACCGTCATGCCGTTGACGGTGACGTCGCGCGGCGGAGGTTCCCCGATGTTGGGCGGCGGGGCCGGCACGCCAGTTGGAATATTTTGCGGCGGGACCGGCGGAGCGACGGGCGGCTGGGCTTGCGCCACGCGGTCGGCGGCCGGCTGCAAAAGGTGCTGATGGACCCGTCCGCGGCGATCGTAGGTCGCCACGCGAAACGGTTTCCAGGTGCCGTTGGGCGTGACCATTGCGTACGTGACCGATTCCAAGCGGTAGTGGCGCGTGAACGACGTTTGCGCCGACGGCGACGCGCCGGGCGTTGCCGACCCCGATGGGGACGCCCACGCGGGCGTGTCTTGCTTGAACACGATGGGAAGGTCGGGCGCGGGGACGGCGATGAGCGATTTCAAATCGAGCGGCTGATCGAAGACGAAGTGGGCTTTTCGAATGACGTCGGTGATCTGCACCGGTCCCAGCACGACGCCGATGTCGTCGCCATTACGCTGCACCTGCAGCACGCGGCCGACGCAACGCTCGGTGGCAAAAACGATTTTACCGGTTTGAATGTCGGCGACTTGCGGCGCGTTCGCGTTAAAGTGCCAAATGAAGCCGTTCGAGTCCATCGATTTCAGGGCAGTGTCGCCGTGTTCCATCACCAACACGTCGGGCTGGTAGGTGACGGTACTATCGAGCTTCGGCGGCCGGCCGAACTGGAGTTCCGTGGGCGTCATCGTTCGCGGATCGAGGGTTTTTCCGATAACGCCGCCGCGCTCGGCTTCGGGCGACAATGCCGCGGTTACGATCGGATTCGAGGGCGTGGTGTCGGGTCCCGAGCTGGGGATGACGATCCCTGACGCCAGCGGTTGCGGGGATTGCGACGGTTCCGCCGTGGACGTTGTCGCCGCCGTTCCGCCGTGACACGCGGCGGGGGCGACGAGGGCGATACAGACGAGGGCCGAGAGCAGCGGCCGCTTCATTTCGAGGTAACCACTCCGATGATCGTATAGTTTCCGGCGAATGGGACCGCCTTGCCGACGTCGACGGTCGATCCGTTCTTCGTAAAGAAAACGTGGTGGCCATCGGCGGTCGCGTGTGTAGACGTTAGTTCGGGCAAATGCTTTGCGTACCAGGCTGAGACGACTGCCACTGAATCGGACGTCTTGATCACGTAGGAACCGCCGGCATTGGCGCTGGGCGGCGATTGGACCTCGATGCCGAGTATGTGGCTTGGGTAAGGCGGAACGTGATGGAACGCGGCGAGCGCGCTGAGCGACGTGGTGGCGGCATCGACCGGAATCGAGCCCGCCACGGGAGCGCTCACGAGGGACGCAGCGAGCACTGCGCGGAGCGCTTTAGATTTCAGCATGTGCCCAGCCTAGGCGATGCGCGTGCCTCCGGCGTGCCAGGCTACCGTTGACGTTCAGGGTGCCATAGCGAACGCCGGCCGCTTGCACGTCGCGGCGCAACGGCTGAAATTCAGGTTTTCCGCCGAGCGGGCTTTGACGAACGCAACGATCGTTGCATCGACGCACGGCGGGAAGTCGCTGTCGTGCGACGCACCGGGAACGAGCATGATACGCGTGCGCGGCAGGTACGGCAGCGCTTGGCGGGCGTATTCCGGCGGCGTCGCAGGATCGTCGGTTCCGGAGACCATCAGAATTGGTGCGTCGCTGCGCACCGGCTCGTCGAACGAGGCGGGCACGGGTTGGGCGTTCCGGAGTTTGCACGCACGCTGTTGTGCGCGAACGCGTACATCGCCCTCAAATGCGCCGGCGCTGGATCGCGTGACCTCGGCTTCCGTCACGAAGGGAAGATCTTCGGCGCAGGTGACCGAGAGGTTGAGCCCGTCGGCGATAATGCTTGAAAACAGTGCGGCGATCGACGCGGCCCATCTTGCCGAGCGGCTTGTAGTCGCCGTTGTACGCGCGATCGATGGTCACCGGAATATATGCTGCCCCGGCGGAAAATACATCGCGTGGCGGATGGTTTCCGCGAAGACTTCCTTCGAAAGCTGCACCGTCTGCGAGCGGTGCGTGGCCGGGTTCTGTATGGAAATCGTAACGGGGCCGGAATTGAAGCGCTTGACGACCGCGGCGAATTGTTCGGCGAAATGAGGGAAGTGCGCGTTGCAGGTTGCGTCGCCACGACAAGCTCGCTCGAGGTTTTCGATTGCGGTCTGTGCGCCGCGCGCCATCGGGAGCGGAATGACGTAGAAGTGCGGCGGCGCGACGCCTTCGAGGACCATGCTTTCGACGCTCCCGGGGGTGGCGGCGAGCATAGTCGAGATAGAACAACGTGCCATAGGATCCGCCGAACAACACGAGCTTCGGATAGCCGAGGGCGGCGCGCGCGTCGTCTAAGTCGTCGGCGGCTTGGCTGGTCGTATAGAGGCTGAGATTCGCTTCGGCCGCAAGGCGGTCGCGACATACGCGGACGAGCGAATCGGGCCAGAGTTCGCGAAAGTAGAGTTCCGGGTGCGCCGAAGTCCGGCCAACAAGATGCGCGCTTTGCTGAACCGCGTTGCGGTCAATCTCATGGACCGAACGACAGCGCCGTAGGAATATGTACGCCTTCGCTTATCGTTCGCACCGGCATCGATTTCCCCGGCGGGTACACGGTTACGGCGTTACCGCCGTTGGCAACGTAGAGGTCACCATTGGGTCCGAACGTTAAAGCGCCCGGCCCGTTTAGGCCGTCGGAAATCGTTCGCGAGACCGAACTGCTTCCGGGGAGATACACCGTCACGGCTTTGCGATTGGAGACGTAGAGTCTTCCGCTGCGGTCGAAGGCCAGCGCTTCCGGGACGTGTATGCCTTGAGAGATCGTACGCAGCACTGTCGAAGTGCCCGGTTTATAGACTTCAACGTCATTGGCAAAGGGATTTGCTACGTACAGGTTGGCGGATGCGTCGACCGCTAGTCGAAACGGATATGAGATTCCCTGCGATATCGTTCGCCGGAGCCGCGTTTGTCCGGCAGCGTATACCGTAACGGTCGGGCCGTAATAGTTGGCGACGTAGAGCGACCCGCGTCCGCCGAACGCCAGATCTTCGGGATAGTTTACGCCTGCAGCAATGGTGCGGAGAACCGAGGAACTGCCGGGAGCGTAGACCGATACGGTCGCTCCTCCGTACCCGCGCGAGGCGGCGTTGCAACAGTTTGCGACGTACAGATTGCCGGGAGCGTCAAAGGCGAGCGCCGTCGGAAAATTGATCCCCTGCGTAATCGTTCGAAGAACCGTCGTGGCGCCGGGCGCATACACCGTCACGCTACCGCCGCAGCCCTTGCAACTCATGCGATAGTTTGCTACGTACAGATTGCCGGACGTGTCGAACGCGAGCGCGAGCGGCTTGCGAACGCCGTCGGTGATCGTTCGTAGAACCGACGTGGTGCCCGGCGCGTAGACCGTGACGGAGCTGCCGCAGTCCCGGCAGCCGGTAGCGAAGTTTGTGACGTAGAGATTCTTGCGCAACTGCTGGGGCGAAACGTGGCCCGCGAGGGACTGCGGGGATGCGTTCGGGGCGACGGCCGCGGGCGCCGTCGTACCGGCGCCGCATGCCGCTAAGATGCTCGCGCTCAACAAGGCAGCGAGAATGCCAGCGCTAAATCGTGGATTCATCGTTTCCTCCCCAAGGCGGTTAAAAAGTCTAGTTTCCGCCTGTTAGGGCGCGAAACCTTATGGGTGCAGTATCGGCGGTTATGGCGGCGTGGTCGCGAGCACGGCGAATGCGACAACGAGGACTCCGCGCGTCCTTCGACTGCGCATCGCTGCGCGATGCTTCGCTCAGGATGACACAAATGCGCATCGCTGCGCGATGCTTCGCTCAGGATGACACAAATGCGCATCGCTGCGCGATGCTTCGCTCAGGATGACACAAATGCGCATCGCTGCGCGATGCTTCGCTCAGGATGACACAAATGCGCATCGCTGCACGATGCTTCGCTCAGGATGACGCAAAGATGCTTCGCTCAGGATGACGCGTTTGGAGGGCGGCGGGGTGGTTCGGGGACCGCGGTTTGCTGCATGATGACGGCTTGCGGTGCGCCGATGACGATGCCGTTGCCGCGAAATGCCTCGCCGACGCGCAAGTTGATTTCCCGCGCGAGCGGCGCTCGCTCGGAGGGAACGGTTTTGATCCAGGCGCGTAGGACGACGCCGGCGTAAGAAACGGAATCCACGCCGAGCACCTGCGGCGGTTCGATAATGTACTTACTCCAGGTCGGGTCGGCCGCAATGCCGTCGAGCACGTCTTGCAGTACGGCGGTCGCGCGCTCGACATTGGCCGACGCGGCCACCGAGACGCGAAAGTCGACGCGCGCCCAACTGCGCGTGAAGTTTTCGACGGTGGTGATGGTGCTGTTGGGAATCGTCACGAGCCGTCCGTCGTCGGCGCGAAGGCGCGTGATGCGCAGCGTGAGATCTTCGACGGTTCCGGTGACGCCCCCGATCGTCACCATGTCGCCGATCGCGAACTGGTCTTCTGCGAGAATCAGAAATCCATTGAGATAATCTTTGATGAGGCTTTGGGTTGCGAACGAAAATGCGAACGCGACGACGGCGCCGATCGTCAAGACCGATACCGTTGAGACGGAGAGAATCGAAAACGTCCAGACGATTGCAATCGCCCAGAGGACGATCGTTTTGAGATTGTCGGCCGAACGAATCAGCGTCGGACTGCGCAGTTTGATGCGGGCGCGCTGATCCGCGGTGAGCATGAGGTTGGAGCGCCACGCGTCGGTGGCGCGTATGATGAAAGCGCCGATCACGCGGTCGAGCACGGCGATGACGACCCACAGTAGGACGACTTGGAAAGCGCGTCCGGAAAGCTGGTTGGCGTAGGCGCGCGTCGCGGGGAAGATCGTCAGAATCCAGTAGACCGTGACCGCCCAGATGGCCAGGCCGGCCAAGCCGAGCGCCCACAGCAGGCCGGCGTAAACTGCGCGGCGAGTCTCGGAGTCGAGGGCGCGGCCGCTCTTGCGCAGTCGGCGGCGTAGCCAGACGATCGCAATCGTCGCCAGCGCAACGCCGACCAGTACCCAGGGCAGTTTGCGCAACTGCTCGCGCACGTAGCCCGGCTCGGAAGCGACGATCGCGCGGGCGAGCGTGCCCTGCAACGTCGTTTCCCATTGCTGGGCAAGTTCTTGTTTCGGAAGCGCGTTGAACGCCGCATCGGGCTGCGTGATGGTCACGATTGGGAATTTCTCGTGCTTGATGCCGTCGGTCGCATAGAGCACGGGATTGCCGCTGTCGTTTCCGATTTCGACTTTAAACGTGTTTGCGTCGAACCGCAGACCCTTTGCGGAGATCGAGGCTGGAGCAATCTGACGCAGATTGGCCTCGATGGTGTAGACGCGCTGAACGATCTGCGGAACCTCCGCATTATCGTTCGACGCCGGTACCGCGACCGTGAAGAGACGCTGTCCTTGGAACGTTACCGGTGCGGTGTCGAAGTTGTTGATGCGCTTGACGGCAACGCCGTACGGGGCGGCCGTGGTTTGCGCGGAGGGTATCGGTAGCGAGAGGCCTTGCGCCTGTGCCGCGAGCGGAAGCGCGAGGAGCGTGGCGAGCGCGACGGTCGTCGCGGCGGCAAAGATGCGAATCAAAGGCGTTACTGGCTGACGACCGCACCGAACGGCAGCGAGATCTCGGTGCCGAAGTGGTTGACGAGCGTCCCGTCGGAGAGGGTGTAGATGCGTACGACGCTTCCGAGGTGATCGGGGACGATCACGCGATCGGCACGGCGAGAGAACGCGTATGTCTGCTGTGTTCCGGTGAAGGTCAGCGAGCCGACGACGGTTGCCGTCGAGCCGGAAACGAAGAGTTTATACGCGCCGGGCACGCCTTTGTTCTCGAAGTCTCCATCGCCGACCATCAGCGTCGGTTTGATCCAATTGATGGCGCCGGGCACGTTGAGCGATCCGCCGCCGATCGTCAAACCCGTGAGTTGGGTAGAACCTTTCGCAAGTTTGAAGAGCGTGGGAATGCGATCGTGGTTGGTGCCGTCGACGAACAGGTTGCTTTTGTCGTCGTAAGCGAGGAAATCGACCTCGCCAAAGCCGTTCGCGGGTTGATAGGACTCGCCTTGGCGTGCGCCTTTCGCATACACGGTCACATTTCCGTCGAGTGAATGTCTGTTGCCGGGTTGCTGATTGGAGACGGCGATATTGCCGGTGCGCGAGTCGATCGCGCAGTCGTAGGGATGTCCGGCGCGTTCGGAGATCGTGAAGATCGGCACGGTGCCGCCGTGCGCGAACTCCTTGATTTTTCCTGTATCGTAATCGGGAACCCAGACGTTGCCGGTGTTGTCGGCGCACACGCCGGTCGGGAACGAAAAGCCGGTCAGTTTGCCGACTAAAACGAGGCCGTTACCATCGAGGTAGGTGTAGATCGTGACGTCGGAAGTTCCGGCGTTAGAGACGTACAGCAGGCTGTTGCTTTTCGCGTTCGCGAGCATCCAGGATTGCCCGTGATTCGCACGCGCCGCAGGGAGGCTCGTGGTGGGGGCGGGCGTGGTTGTGCCTGCGCAGGCAGTAAGCACGGCGCCGATCCAGAGCAGCGGCAGAATGAATTTCAACCAGTTCGGCATTGGAGCTCCTTCGTGCGGACGAACGAATGGTACATTCGCCAGGGGGGGCGAAGGGCTTCTTTCCGTTTCGACCAAGGGCATTGGTTGAAAAAGCAGCAATTGCACCACATGAAGAGACTTGCGGGCGGAACGTTCAGCATGGCCGCGGACCTAGCGGTGACCCGCATGGGATACGGCGCGATGCAGTTGGCTGGGCCGCACGTCTTTGGGCCGCCGCGCGACCGCCATGCAGCACTGGCAGTTCTGCGAGAGGCGATCGAACTCGGGATC
The DNA here is from genome assembly GCA_963704715.1 of Vulcanimicrobiota bacterium. Taxonomy (GTDB): domain Bacteria; phylum Vulcanimicrobiota; class Vulcanimicrobiia; order Vulcanimicrobiales; family Vulcanimicrobiaceae; genus Tumulicola. The sequence continues at coordinate 44,329 of OY969933.1, forward strand.
AATCACATCGATACGAGCGACTATTACGGCCCCCATTACACTAACGAAATCATCAAGGAAGCGCTGCACCCGTATCCCAACGATCTACGAATCGTCACCAAGGTAGGAGCGCGCCGCGATGCAGACGGCGGCTGGCCGCAGGCATTGGCTCCGCAAGAATTGCGTCAGGCCGTCCACGACAACCTCGAGAATCTCGGACTCGACGCGCTCGACGTGGTGAACCTTCGCGTCGGTGGATTCTCTGCCCCCGAGCCGGGCTCGATCGCCGAGCCGTTCGGCGCGCTTGCGCAACTGCAACGTGAAGGCTTGATCCGGCATCTCGGCGTGAGTACGGTCACACCGGAGCAGATCGCGGAGGCTCAGTCGATCGCGCCGATCGTTTGCGTACAAAACCTCTACAATATCGCGCAGCGAAACGACGAGGCGTTGATCGACAGCCTCGCGGCGCAGGGAATCGCCTACGTTCCGTACTTCCCGCTCGGCGGCTTCACGCCGCTGCAATCGGATACGCTGAACACGGTCGCCAAACGTCTGGGCGCGACGCCGATGGGCGTTGCGCTCGCGTGGCTGCTCCAGCGCGCGCCGAACATTTTGCTCATTCCGGGGACGTCGTCGGTCGAGCATCTGCGCGAGAACGTGGCGGCTGCCGCATTAATCCTGCCGGACGACGCGTTGGCCGAACTCGACGCCATCGCTGTGCCGGTGCGTTAAGCCAGCCTGAAAAATCGAAGCATTGAAATGGGTTCAGCGCTGGATTTGTCGGGCGATCGCGCGCGCCGCTTCTTGAATCAGCCGGTGACCGGCGTCGAGGATTTCGGGGCTGCCGGTGGAGCATAAGCCTGCGCTGTTCCAAAGACCGACCGAGGTCCAAGCCGGATCGTAATAGCTCCACCAGCGGGCGCCGGCGTACGTGCCGCGTTCGAATATCCGTCGCGCCCAGCGCTGAGTCCCCTTACGATTGCGGACGACGACTTCGCTCGGGCGCTCGATCCCCAGCGAGGCGAGTGCCTTGACGCTGTCGAGGTCGAAGATCCGCACATCATCGGGGAGTTCGTACGTCGCTAACGTCATGGGCCGACCGCCGGCACGAATAAAATCGCTCGCGTGCCAGATTGGAAGCCGCCCGAAGGCTTCGGCGATTGCACCTTCGGGCTCCAGACTCAAGTAGAGTTCGCGATAGAGATCGGGATTCGCGATGCGTCCCGCGGTGCTGCCCGGAATATAAAGAACGCCGCCCTTTTCGTTCGGAGCGGCGTTCTTGTCGTAGGGAAGGACTCGAAAGAGCCTCACGCATAGGCTCCGGCATCGATGTTGTCGAGCGCCTCGATCAAGGGTGCGGCACCTCGGAGCGCCAGCACGTCGATCGGACGTTTGTTGTCGAGGAACGGCTCGTTGCCGACGAGCCAGCGTGCAGCAGTAGTGGGCTGGAATATTTGAAGCGCCCGGTTGAGAATATCGTGCAAGTCGATAATACGCCGAGCCATCTCGCCGCTGATCTGCCGGTGTCCACTCGTCCAGTTCGCTACGCTTCCCGGACGAACGCCGATTAAACGTGCAAGCGGGCGCGGCCCGAACGCTTGAACGAGCCGATCGAGCAGCGGGTGCACGTCGGCAAGTGCGGCGGGGTTCTGCGGTACGTCGATTCTATCCAGCGCGATCGTCCAAGTCATGTTCGAGCCGTTTTACCTTTCGATCGATTATACGAGTCCGGAGCGGAAAACGCAAACCGTTTTCTCAGCGAGTTCCCGGGACCGCTCTAGGCTGTTGACATACGAACATATGTTCGATATGCTGGTTCTCCCATGGCGTCGCTTGCCGTCGCACGATCCTTAGAATGGACGAACCCTGAGAGGGGACGGCGCGAAGCCTTTGCGGCCTTAAGATCCGCGATGAGCGCGGAATCGATTGCCGCACCCCGTCAACTTCCGCCCGATGCCGTGATTCCGACTGCCATTCCGGATCTCGACCGGGCGTTGGGCGGCGGCCTTCCGCGCGGCGCGCTCGTAGCGTTCGAGGGAAACACCGGACGCTGGAGCATCGCCGCGCGACTGGCTGCGCAGGTGACGCAGCGGGCGCTGGTGGCGATCGTCGATGACGGTGCGCTCTATCCTCCGGGCTTGGCACGCGCGGGAGTACGGCTCGACCGCGTGCTGATCGCGCCGGCGGCGACGCCCCGGGCAACGGCGCGTGCGGTCGACATCGTGCTGCGGACGCGTGCCTGCCGGCTGGTGCTGGTGGCGGCGCCGGAGCTTCGCGCGGCGGTATGGATGCGGCTGGCGCGGCTGGCGCAACGTGCCGGCGTGTTGCTCGTCGCGATCGCTCGCCGGGCGAGTGGCGCACTTGCGGCGGCGACAGCGTTACGTTTGGAATGCACGCTCGTGCGGCCGCTCATCGACGGCGTACGCGGTCTATGGTGCACGCTCGCCGGTTACGACGTGGACGTGCAAGTGCGCAAATATCACGGTCGTGCGGCCCACGAGCACATTCATGTTGCTGTGCGTTAGCGCCGGGACGCCGTCGGCGCCAGCATGGGAAGAGTTGCTCGACGCGCTCGACGCGGTTTCGCCGCTGGTCGACGACGTGCGCCCAGGATTGGCGTTTCTCGACATGCGCGGCATCGGCGGAACGCCGGTGCAATGGATGGCGCAGGCGCGCGTAATCGCCGAACGGTTCGGATTGCTGCTGCGCTTGGGCGCCGGGACGAACAAAATCGTCGCGCGCGCGGCCGCGACGCGGGCAGACGGCAGCGCATGCGCTCCCGGCGACGAGCGTGCGCTGCTGGCGCCGCTCGAGTTGTCGCTGCTCGACGTCGATTCCGATGTGATCGAACGCTTGCGGTTATTGGGCGTCGCGCGGCTGGGCGATCTCGCGCGGCTGCCGCACGGCCCGTTCGTGCGGCGGTTCGGGCCGCAAGCGGCGCGTTGGCACGAACTCGCCAACGGCATCGACCGCACGCCGTTCGTTCCGCGGGCGCAAGCTGCCGTTATCGAAGCGTCGGTGTTCGGCGAAGGCCGTGCCGAAGACGAAGCACAGGTGATTTTTGCGCTGCGCGTGCTGCTCATGCGTATCGCCGCCGACCTCGAACGTTGCGGAAAACGAGCCGGCGCGCTGAGCCTCGTCGTGGAGTTGGACGACGCGCAGACGCAACGTTTCGAAGTGCCGTTGGCGTCGCCGACCGCGCAAGAGCGGGCAATGCTCGACGTCGTACGCGCGAAACTGGAGGGTGTCACGTTTTCGGCGCCGATCGTTGGGTTGCGCGTGCGTGCTGCAGGGTTAGAAGAAGGCGGCGAAGCCCTAGGATTGCTGACCGGCGACGATTTCGACCCGCAGGCGGTGGCGGTGACGATCGCGCGAATCGAAGCTGCGTTGGGTGAATCGGTGCGCCGCGCGCGCGTGCGTCAGGCGCACGTGCTGGAGGAGCGTTTTGCGTACGAACCGTTTGCCGTCCCCAAACGTGCGTTGTTGCGCAACGACGATGCGTCGGTTGTTGTCGAAAGCGAGGTCGTGCCGCAACTGCGGTTGCTGGCGGTTACCGAGATTCCGGTGCGCGTGCGCCGCGGCGAGCCGGCATTCGTCGGCGATCCGCCGCAAGCGGTGCGCGCGTGTGCCGGTCCGTGGCGTGTGGAGATGGAAGGCTGGCCGGGCACCAATGCCGTCGCGCGCGACGAATATGACGTTCAACTCGCCGACGGCTCTCTCTACCGCATCTACCGGCAGGGGACGCAGTGGTACGTTCGCGGGGAGTATGACTGAGTAGCTAGGCGGGGCGGTGAGTTAGAACAAGATTCCGGCCAACTTCTTGAGCATCTCCGAGAGCGGCATCATGGTGAGCAGAAGCGGAGCGACCGGTACGAGCGCGGCCACGGCAAAGCCTAGGATCATCTGCGGGGTTATCGGCACTCTCCGCATCGTTTCGACGATCTCGTAACTCCCCGCCATGTCTGCGAGAGATTGAATGTCGGCGCTCCCGACCAGCGGTTCCCGATAGTCGGATTCTGGAACGATCCACTTGTCGCGAAACTCGTTCGCGTAGCGCGCCGCGAGCGCGCCGTATTCGATGATGCCGCGCCGCTTGGCGCGGGCGAGGGATCTCGCGAAGGCCGTGAGCGGCGCCAAGGTCAGGCAAAGCACGAACGCAACGACCGCGACGATCTCGGCGTAAAATTCCGGCAGGTGCGTTTTGGCGATTACAACTCGCGTCGACAGCCAACCCGCAAGCAGCGCTCCCTGCGCCATTGCAAAGAGCACTAACGCTTGCATACCCATGATCAGAAAACCCAGACCGCCCACGCGATCGGGGTGTGTGGGGACGAGATTGAGGTTCAGTCGCGAGACCTGCCCTAAGAAGCGAGCCCAAACGAAGAGCCGGAAATACCATCGCAGCAAGACGAATTGGAAGATAGGCAGGCTGAAATATGCATAGCAAAAGCCCGCCGTCGTGAGATGCGATCCCTGAGCAGCTGAAGATGCATACCACGTAGCCACGTCGTGGGCGACATGCGTGCGCCAAACAAGCATCGTGTCAACGAAATAAATGATCGCAATGATCAGCAGATCAGCGACGACGGAATCGCCAAGCCTGAACGCCGAAGCAACGGCGGTTTCGAACGTAGGGATTGATGTTTCGGGAACGAGCCGCCGAGCGAGAAACTGTTGCAACGTCGGAAGAATACGCGCTTCGCTCACCATTGCTGCTAAGACGAAGAGGGGAAGCGCGACAAGCAATCGGATGTGCACCGAGAGATCGAGCAGAAATGGAGTACCGGCTCCGGCGGGGAGCAGCTTTCCGTTCATGGCCGAGAGTAGAAGGAGCGGAAGCCACGCAAGCAACGGCAGAATAAAAATCCCTGCCGCCCGGAGATGCAGCAACGTTCGATCTTGCAAGCCGATACGCCGGAGGCCTCTCGAAACCAGTCCACCGGTGAACGGCAAGGCGTTATTCGGAATCACGCTTTAGAAAACTAGCTCCGTTGCCGGCACGGCATCAGCCTCAATAGGTTTCTACAAGTGGAAGCCACGCCGAGGAAACGCTGCGCAGGCGCAAGCTTGATATCTGAGCCGCGCTTACGCCTGCGCGCGGATCCGCTTAGCCCGGGAGGTGCTTCGTGTGCGCCCAGGCCGTTATGCGCCAGCCATTCGGCATCTTCTTGAGCGTAATGGTAAGGGCCGAGCCGGTCTCCCTTACCGTCTGACCCTTTTGATTGTAATGGTAGTCGAATGGAGCACTGATGTACGCGTTATTTCCGGTCACGAAGACGTGCCACGGCATGCCAATGCCGCCGGTTGCATCGGTGATTTGAGCCGTCTTGTCGTATGCGTCTCGCGTGTTCCACCAATCGCTGCAACCTGACGCTCCACCGGTAAGATACGGAGCGAAGGTGTCGATGACAACGGCCGGGGAATCGCACAACGCCACAAATGCGTTCATGTTGCCTTTGTTCATCGCGTCTATTGCAAGCTTGACGGTATTAATCGCATCGCTCGAAGGCGACGCTGAGGAGATTGCGGGCGTTGATAAAAACGCCAGGGCCGCGGTCAGGGCCCACGCTGCTAGTCGATGGATCCTCATGGATTTTCTCCTGAAGCTGCGGCGACGCAGCTTCGACTGGGAGGCTTTTCGGCAAGGCAGGCTTCCCCCTGCCCGTCAGCGGGACGAGCGGCCGGTGGCCCTTGAAAAGCGGAGCGGGGGTCTTCTCGCACGCGTGCGGGGCGCCGGTCTACCAGTGGCCCGCGCTTTGGCCGCCATCTACATGGGAAATTTCCCCAGTTACGTACGGAGCGTTCTCCAGATACATCACGGCATGGACGACGTCTTCGATCTCTCCAATTCGCCCAAGCGGAATCTGCGATTCGAGTCCGGCGTACGATGCTTCCGGGTGCGTCCTGATGATTGTAGGCGAGACCGCGTTCACCCGGATGCCGCACGATGCATATTCGATCGCGAGTGCTTTTGTCACTGAGTTCAGGCCGCCCTTAGCCAACGATGCTAACGCCGCCGGAACGCCTTTGACAGGTTGTTCGGCTACGGTCGCCGTGATGTTGACGATATGACCCCAACCTTGGGCCTCCATCACACGCAGCGCCCGCTGCGTGATGTGGAAAAAGCCGCCCAGGTTCGTTGAGAGCATCACGTCATAGTCCGCTAGGGTATACTGCGTGAACGGTTTAGAAATGTAGGCTCCTGCATTATTGACGAGTGTATCGAGCCGTCCGAATCGATCGACGCCTTCGCTCATAATGCGTTCGGCCGTTTCAGGGTTCCCGATGTCGCCGGCAACGCTCAGCACACTGGCGTCGGTGCTTGGATCGATCGAGAGTGCGCTGGAGACCACCGTGAACCCCGCATCGCGGTATGCGGCAACTAGACCCGCGCCGATACCGTGCGAAGCCCCGGTAATTATCGCAACCTTTTTATCGATCACGCCAGTAGCCAACCGGATCGAGCATCAACCTCAGTTGACGGTGCTCCGTCAGGCCTAGCTGCACCGTCACTCCGCATCGTGCCCAATCAAATACGTCATCGTCATCACATCGGTGTCACCCTGGGCTGCGCGATCCGGCGGAACGCCGAACGATTGCCCGCCGGGCGAGTTGCACGCCGCTAGGAGCGTCGCGAGAAACAGGCCGGCATCGCGTTTCATCGGTGATGCGCTCCTTTGAGCGGAAGATGTTTTAGGGTTGGCTGATGACGGCTGCGAACGGCTTTGAGACGTTGTCGGTAACCGATCCGTAAAGCGTACCGTCGGAAAGCGAATAGACTCGGACGACGTCGCCCGACCAATCGGGGACGACGACCTTATCGGCGCGTCGCCAAAATCCATACGTGTCGAGCGTATTTGCGAATGGAAGATTGCCAACGACGGTGGCCACGGATCCCGAAACGAAGAGTTTGTACGCAAATAACGTGTTCTCCTCACGGTCGCCGACGAGCAAGGTCGGATTGATCCATTGAATCGCGCGCGGGCTATCGAGTTCGCCGCCGTTTACCGTCAGATTGATCAGTTCTTTGCCGCCGCTGGGAATCTCGACCAAGGGTCCATTGCCATACCCGTAAGGATCGGTAGGGAGACCGTCAACGAAGAGGTTGCCGTGATTGTCGAATGCGAGAAACTCGACTTGCATGAACCCCATGCTGTATTTCGTCCCGGTGTGCGATCCGGGATGATAGATCTTCACGTTGCCCTGCTCGTAATAGTGGGCGTTGGGGAACTGATTAGCGACGGCTAGGGATCCGGTATTTGGATCGACGGCACAAGCGATCGGATTCGAACTCCCAACCTCGTGAATTGTAAACATTGGTTTCGTACCGCCGTGTGCGTACTCGTAGAGCTTATGCGTCCCGGCATCGACGATCCATACGTCGCCGGTGCGGTCGGCGCACATGCCTTTTGGCCGGCTGAAGCCGGTCAGCGTTCCCACGAGAATTAAGCCGGCACCGTCGAAATACGTGTATATGGTAACGCTGGCCGTTCCGTCGTTGGACACGTAAAGCAGGCTCGGCTGCTTTTTCGCGCTCGGCGTCATCCACGACGTCGCAGGCGGCGATATCGGCCGATCGGCGGAAGCGAAGAGCTGCGAACCCGCGCATCCGGCAAGTATGGAGACTGCTGCCGACATGGCCGGCAGCGAAAGCCAAAAACGCGCAGGTCGCTTCATGGATGGTCATTCGACGTCGGCGCACGCATCCTGTGCCGGCTCTCGCCCTTCGCCCTTCGACTTCGCTCGCTTCGCGAGCTACGCTCAGGGTGACACACATTGAGGCGGCTTCGCCCCGGGTGACACAGATTGAGGCGCCTGCGATCAGGGTCACACAGAGGGCCTACGTTACGGCGCCACGCGGGCGGCGGTGAAGCGGTCGGACCAGCGAATGCGGCCGGTGACCTGCATGACCACAAAGAGGCTGATAATCGCGCCGATCGTGATGGTAAGGCCGCTCCAGCCCTCGTTGAAGAGCGCGTACGAGAACAGGACGAGATAGATGAGTTGCGCGAGGCCGCTCTCGACGGCGGCGAAGCGCCAGCCGACGACCAGCCGCAGATACGAGATCGTTAAGAAGAGCGTAACGGCCGAACAAATGGCGAAGGCCGCTTCGATGGGAATCCGGTCGACCAGATACGCAAACAGCAGGTGGAACGCGAAGAACGAGCATGCCAAGAAGAAATAGTTCATCGGATGCAGTTCGATGCGTCGCAGCGTGACGATCGTAAACATGACGAAAAAGTAGAAGAGCAGCGCAACCGGCGCCCAGAACGTGATCCGCTGTGCGAGCGGGCCCGGCTGCATCGGATACGGCACGGTCATGCCGATGCCGTTGGACGTTACGAGCGTGCCGTAACGCCACTGCAGCAGCCAGCCTTTGCCCGCGGGTCGTTCGCTGGGAGGCAGCAACGTCTGCGGCGGATAGTCGATCGCAGAAAAGTTCGTGGTCATCGTCAAGGCGAAATCGTCAACCGACTGCACGCCGTCGCCGAAACTATAGGTCCACGATTGCGTGCCGCGTGAGGTGTAGCCGACGACGATCGCCGTTTGAGCGCCGGGCTTCAAAGCGAAAGCAAAGGTTCCGCGAGCCAACGCCGTCGCATCTCCGGCCCGGATGCCGCCGATCGTGCACACGAAATCCGTATAGGTGCCGCCGTTGGACGGAAATGGAAAGTGCAGCGTCAGTCTTGACGACGGCGTGTCGTTGCGAATGCGGTAGCGCGCGGCGAAGCGGACGTCGTAAAGATTGTACCAGAGCAGCCCTTTCCGACGCTGCGTGAGATCGATCGCCACGCGGATGCGGCTGGACCGGATCGGGACGACGTCGTCCTGGTAACTGCGCTCGACGCGTTTCTTATCGGCATTGTAGGTGTCGACCGCGACCCGCGCGGTGACTTGCGGCGCGGCTTGAGTCTGCGCGTCGCCCCACTGCGTCGTCAGCCTCGCGCTTTGCGATTGATTTGAGGATTGCGTCCGCTGGACGAGGGTGGCGCCCAAAATCATCCACGCAATGGCTGCGACCCAGAAGATCACGGCGAGAGCGGCAATGTGCTTGAGCATGCGTCGTTCCTCACGGGGGGGGGTAACTTTGCGGTAGAGAGTTAATGCCTTTGTATCACAAAGTATAAGGGCATGCAAGGGGCACCATTCGGCGTGCAAGAGGTCACGGCGCGAGGCGGGAAAGAGAGCGGGAGGCTCCAGGCCGCCCTTCGACTACGCATCGCTTCGCGATGCTGCGCTCAGGGTGACACGGGGGCGCACGTGCGGTCTGCTATGGGTGGCACGGGGCGCACGTGCGGTCTGCTATGGGTGACACGGGGGCGCACGTGCGGTCTACTGTGGGTGACACTGTACTCTACTTAAGGAGATGTTTCTTGAAAGCACCGTTGTTTCGAGCGCTCGCGATAGCGGGCATTGCCTCGCTCGCCGCTTGCTCGGGCGGCTCGGGGAACTCGGCGATCCCCTCCCAGCCTCAAGCGGCCGTGCCGCTGGGGCAATCGGCGTCGAACGTGCGGGCGGCCTGCCCCGAGGCCCCGCGTCCAGGTTACGCGCGCTGCTTCGCGCTGATCCGTACCGACATCGCACCGCTGCGCGGCATGCAGCCAAACGTCGGCGGCTACAAGCCGGCCGATCTGCAGGCCGCGTATAACCTTCCCTCGTCGACCAACGGGACGGGACAGGTGGTCGGCATCGTCGACGCGTTCGACGATCCTAACGCCGAAAGCGACCTCGCCGTGTACCGTTCGGAGTTCGGACTGCCGCCGTGCACGACGGCCAACGGGTGCTTTACGAAAGTGAGCCAGAGCGGTTCGCGCACGAAGTTGCCGAAGGGGAATCCCGACTGGGCCGGTGAGATATCGCTCGACCTCGATATGGCATCGGCGATTTGCCCGCTCTGCAAAATCATTCTGGTGGAGGCGAGCACGAATCGTTTGGTCAGCCTTGCCAAATCGGTCGATCGCGCGGTCGCGATGGGCGCAACCGTCGTGAGCAACTCCTACGGCGGCACCGGCGGCGGCGGTTCGAATCCGGGCTACGATCATCCCGGAACGATCATCACCGCAAGTTCGGGCGACAGCGGTTACGGCTATTCGTCGCCGTGCGACTATGAGACCGTCGTGTGCATCGGCGGAACGTCGCTGAAGAAGGGCGGCGGTCCGCGCGGCTGGACCGAATCGGCGTGGGGCGGCGCGGGCAGCGGTTGCGCGAGCTTGGTGAACAAGCCGTCGTGGCAGACCGACACGGGGTGCACGCATCGCTCGGAATCCGACGTGTCGGCGGTCGCCGACCCGAACACCGGCGTCGCGTTCTACGATACGTATCCGAGCGGCGGCTGGGGCGTCATCGGCGGCACGAGCGTTTCGTCGCCGATCATCGCATCGGTTTTTGCGCTCGCCGGCAACGCTGCCTCCCTGAATTACGCTTCGGGCATTTGGTCCGCCGGCGGTTCATCTTCGCTCAACGACGTCACGACCGGCAACAACGGCACCTGTCCGAAGAAGTTTCCGTACATCTGTAAGGCCGGTCCAGGGTACGACGGCCCGACGGGTTGGGGAACGCCCAACGGCGTCGGAGCGTTCTAAGACTCGAAACCTTGCCGTGATCGCATGAGCAGCGATTTAATGGGCGTGGCCGTGTCGGTGGCCACGCTCATTGTCGTGAGTGCCGCGTCGGTCGCGGCGATCGTTCAACTGCGGCATCTCCGCACGAGCAACCAACTCAACGCGTTGCTCGAGATCATGAATCAGTGGAACGTTCCGATCGACTGCGCCGCTGCGCAGCCTGTGCTGAGCGAGCGAAGCGAGTCGAAGTGCTCCGGGTGACAGGCTACGCGCTGGCGAGCGTTCATCCGACTGGACAATAGGGTATGAGGACCTCATGAGTGATAGACTTTCCAACGAACACGACCATGACGTCTCGAAGAAAAGATCGCCGGAGCGTGAGGCCCCGGACGACGGCGCGGTGAGCCCGAGTGGAAAGACCGGCGGAGCGCCGGCGCCCAACGTAATTCCAAGCAACGAGGGTGGGACGGCGGATACCGTTCACGATCACTCCCACCACTAAGGTCCGCGGCGGCGGAGGAGGCACGGGCGCTGAGCCTGACATACTGCAATCGTGACGTTGCTTGCCGCCTTGCTGATCGGGCTGGTTGTCGGTCTACGTACCTTTACCGCGCCGGCGGTATTGCTCTGGTTGCGCGATCGCGGCGGCGTGTGGGCGATTCTGGCGTCAATCGGCGCGCTGATCGAATACTACGGAGACGTCCATCCGAAGGCGCCGCCGCGGACGGCCGCGAGCGGCATGGTGCCGCGCATTCTTGCGGGCGCGTTCTGCGGCTGGCAGATTTCTTTGATGCACCGTGGTCCGGCGATCGGTGGAGCGATCTTGGGCATAGTGGGTGCCGTAGCGGGAGCGTACGGCAGCCTCGCGTTGCGGGAGAAGGCGATCGAGGCGATCGGTGTGGTGCCTTCGGGATTGCTCGAAGACGCGATTGCGATCGCGTTATCGCTTGTGATTATCGTGAAGGCGTAAACGCAACAGGACCCCGGCTTAGTAGCCGAGGTCCCGCGCGTTGGTTTTTTCGCTTTTAGGGTTTTGTGAGTTCGAACCAAACGCTGGCACCGACGGGAACGGAACCCAGTAAGGGCAGCGGCGACCACGGATTTGTGTTAAAGAACAGCGTGCCGCCGGTCGTCGGCGATCCGAGGTTGATCGGAAATCCGCTTATCAGCGTGAAGCTGTTGTCGTAGGCGTAGAAGTTGTAAGTGTTGCCGGTTGGAACACCGGTGATTCTCGACCGGTTCGAGTTCGGCGGTACGACCGGCGCGGCGAAGCTGGCCGGTGCGGGATCTTGCGGAAGCACGTGCATTTGGATGAACAGCACCGGCGTTTCGCCGGCCGGCACGGGAACGGAGCCGGGATTACTGGTGAAACCCTGCGTCTGAATTTTCAAACCGCCCACGGATCCGGGACCGTAGAACAAACGGCCGACCATTCCGCCGCAAGTCGTGACCTTGAGGAAAGTGGTGGCGGCGCTACGCGTGCCATTATCCTTGATATTGCAGTTGTCCGGATGAGCCCGAACGCTCGGCGCGGAGCCCAGCGACTGGGCACCCGACGGCAGCGAACTCTGGTTGAGCGCCTGGCCGCAGCCCGCAACGAGCGGCAATGCCAACGCAAGCCCTATGGAAAGAACCTTCATGCTCCAAAGCCTCCTAGAATCCGGCCGAAACGGCGGCCCGATACTTTAGTCACGTTTCGGCTTGCGATGTGATGACCTGCCTCAAATGAGCACAAGCCATCGAGGCCGCACCGATTCTCATAAGTGAAGGCGCAACAGACGCTCTATTTCGCCGCCGTGATCGTTACCGCCGTGAACCTCATGCCGGCGTACGGCCTGGCTCAATCACATCGTCCGGTACCGAGCGTTCTCGCTCAAGGACGTGCGATCGCGATGAGGGACATCGGCGAATTCATGAAAGGCGTGTACGCAACCGGCGACTTGCAGGTTACGTTCGTTGAGAGGCCATCGAGTCAAATGCCGACCGACGCGCCCTATGGGCCGGGACCGATGCCGCCGCCGCTGCGGTTGCACAGACGACTTGGCTCGCGACGAACGTTCAGCGCGGCGCGTCGCGCGCTGAAGCGTACGCGTTGCTAAAGTCGAAAAGTTTCGTGGCGTATCACGTGGCGTACCTGCACTCATATATCCCACCTGCGGCTGCCACACGGAGGTAACGATTACGTTTAACGAAAGCGATCGCGTTGCCGCGGTGAAAGTCGATCGCCCGCGATGTCCCTGCGTTTAGACTAAGCGACACTCCGATCACACATTTGCGCACACCACGCTTCGATTTTTGCGTAAATGCGATCTCGGATCGCTCGCGTTTGCGCTAGGCGTTCGTGCCATGTTCCGTCGAGCGCTGCCGGGTCGGGGAAGCTCCAGTGCAGCCTCCGAGAGGCGCCCGGGAAAACGGGGCACCGTTCTGCGCTGGTTTCATCGCAAACGGTAATCACGTAAGAATACTGTTTACCGGTCTTGAAAAGATCGAAGACACTCTTTGTGTCGTTGCTCGAGATATCGATGCCTGCTTCGTTCATTGCTGCGACTGCAAGTGGATTGAGTTTCCCCGGTTCGAGCCCTGCGCTTTCAGCCGCAAAGTGATTCGGGCACACTGCATTAAGGAACGCTTCGGCCATTTGGCTTCGCGCCGAATTATGGATGCAAACGAACAGAACGGGACGCTTCATGCGTTTGAAAGCTCCTGTGCGGACTCATGAGGTAGAAGCACGCCTTCCGGCGCAAGGCGGCCTCGCCAAATCCATACGAAGAGGACGGTTGCGGCGAAGGCTCCCAGGAGTTCGACGACAAGGAAACCGGGAACATCGGAGGGTGCAATGCCTGCGAACGTATCGCTCAAGGAGCGTGCGATCGTGACCGCAGGGTTTGCGAACGATGTCGAAGCCGTAAACCAGTAGGCGCCCACGATATAAGCCGAAACGGCAAACGCCGTAACATGCGATCGGTGCCGCGCGCAGCCCCAGATGACGGCCAGCAACCCAAAGGTCGCGACGAATTCACTCAGGAGGATTGGGGGCCCATGGCGAGCGTGGTTCGAGATAAAGACTGCGGGCTTGCCGAACATGACGTTGGCGACGATTACGCCGGCGATCGCCCCAACGATTTGCGCAGACACGTACGCTGGAACCTCTCGCCAGGGCAATCCGCCTTTGGCAGCGTCGGCCAGGGTGACTGCGGGATTGAAATGCGCACCACTCACGGGCCCAAACGCGAGAATAATGGCCGCTAATACTCCGCCGGTGGCAATCGCATTGGCAAGGAGCGCAATGGCGAGGTTTCCGCCCGCGAGGCTCTCGGCCATGATGCCCGAGCCAACCACGGCCGTCAAAAGTAAGGCCGTGCCGACAGCCTCTGCAGCCATGCGCCGAGAGAGCGTCATCACGCGGTCCTTAGCCGACGCAGCAAGAACGATCGGCATCGTCCGAACTGCAGCAGATCGTACCGGCGTCGACTTTCTCTTCGGTATCCGCGTGTACGGTGTAGACTTCCCAGCGGCGGCCTTCCGGATCGATGGCCCATACCTTGCTTTGATTGGCGTAGCAACACGTTTCTTCACGCTCGATCGACGAAACGAGTCCGGCTGCTTCCAGGCGTGCTATTGCCGTACCGACGTCAGCCGCCGTTTCGACGTAGACGCCATAGTGGGCGTCCGTGCCGGTTTGCACCTTGGCGCGGAGGTCGAGTGCGAGTTCGAGCCCCGGCTGTTCGGTGACAAACAGAGCGTAATCGGGAAGAGCCTTTGCCGGCGTGGCCCCGAGCAGCGCTGAGTAAAAGGCGATGCTTCGCTCGATGTCGCTGGTTGCAAGATTGAGGTGCGTTTTCATACGAGTACTTTCTCTTTGAAGACGTTAGCGATCGCAGCGCGGATTCGGTCGGATGCGTCTGCAGCGAGCTGGTAATACACCCAGGTGCCGCGCCGCTCGCACGTTACAAGACCCGCCTCGCGCAAGATCCTCAGATGATGCGAAACGGTCGGCTGATTGAGCGGCAGAGCATCGGTGAAGTCGCATACGCAGACTTCATCGTGGGCGCGCGCCATCGTGGCAAGCATCCGAAGCCTGAAGGAGTCGGCAATCGCTTTGAAGAGCGTCGTTTCAGTTTCGAAGGACTTGGTGGTTACCCGCGCCGGAGGACAGCATCGCTGCATCGACATATATCGATACTATCATAGGCATCGAAATCGGTCAATATGGGTCCGACGGTGTAATGACCTGTCCGCCGCATGGATCGAGGACGATGACGAACTTGTGCGTGATTGAGAACTGCCCTGCCGCACAGAGCCCGTTCCTAGCGATAGCGTTATGCGATCGTCAGAACGATTTTTCCGTTGACGGAGCCCTTCGCGCTTTCTTGCAGAGCGCGCTCGGCTTCGCTGAAGCCCATTTCTTCGGCAATGACGACGTGCAGCCGTCCTTCTTCGAGCATGCGTGCCAGCGTGCGCAGCCCTTGATGCGAGGATTGCGGCGTGTCGACGAGCACGATGTTGGTCGCCTCGAATCCACGACCTTCGAACCACTTGGTATCGAGGGCGCCTATCGTCGAGGCGATTTTGCCTCCGGCGCGCAGGATGGCCGCGTTGGCCTGACTTTTCGTCGCATCGCTTACGAGATCGAGCACGGCATCGACGCCTTCGGGATGCGCCGCCTTCACCGCAGCCACGACGTCACTGCGATCGTAGGCGACGAACTCGTCGACGCCGAGCGATCGCGCGAAGGCCTCGTTGCGCGAGTGTGCCGAGCCGATGACGTGCGCGCCGCGATCTCGCGCGATTTGTGCGGCGAATCCGCCAACGCCGCCGGTTGCACCGGCTATGAAAAGCGTCGTGTCTTTCGTGACGCCGAGCACTTCGATGCCGGCGAGTGCGGTGAGTCCGGCCGTCGGCAGCGATGCAGCGTCGGCGTCACCGACGTCGTCGGGAATCTTTGCAACGGGCTGTGAGTGGTCGTCTTCGGGGACGACCGTGTATTGCGCGTACGCGCCGTGGTCGCGCGCGGTACCGAATATGCGCTCGCCAACGCGATATGATCGTACCTGGGCTCCGACGTCGCTGACGACACCGGCGAAATCTTGTCCCAGGACGAAGGGCGTCGCGCGATCGTCGCGTTCGCGGATCTTCCAATCGATCGGATTGACGCTCGCGGCCACGACCCGCACGAGCAACTCGTTGCTGCGGGGCTGGGGCTGCGGCATCTCGACGATCGAGGCCGGCGCAGCGCGGTGCTGGACGACGGCAGCTTTCATTTTCCTTATGATTCCCAATGCGGGCGGATTGTTCGAGACCACCCGGTGAATTCGCTTGACATACGAACAGGTGTTCGCTATTTTTAATGCCCTACCTTTGGCCTTGGGCCGGGATCGAGATGTACGCGGAGCTGCATTCCTGGTCGAATTTCACCTTTTTAGAGGCTGGATCGCATCCTGAGGAGCTGGTCGACCGGGCGGCCGGTCTGGGGCTGGCCGGGCTCGCGCTGACCGACCGGGACGGACTCTACGGCGCCGTTCGGTTCGCGGGGCGGGCGCGGGAACGGGGGCTCGCCGGCATCGTCGGCAGCGAGTTGACGTTCGGCGGCGAGGACGACCGGTATGCGGGGTCGCGAATCGTACTGCTGGTCGAAAGCGCGTCCGGCTATGCCAACCTCTGCGAACTGATTTCGCGCGCGCAATTGCGCGGGAGCAAGGGCGGCGCGCGGTTGCAGATGGACGATTTCGACGGCCGAAGCGACGGATTGATCGCCCTTTCCGGCGGCGAGTGCGGCCGCGTCGAACGCGCTTTGCGCGATGGTTCGGAGACGGCTGCCGCCGAGATTCGCCGGTTTCGCGAGATCTTCGGCGAGCGGTTTCATCTCGAACTGCAGCAGCATCTCACCGAAGAAGAAACTCGGCGTAATGCACGGTTAGTGGCACTGGGGTGCGCGCTGCACGTGCCGTGCGTGGCGACCAACGCGGTTGCGTATGCGTTAAAGGAGCACGCGCCGGCTGCCGACGTGCTGCGCTGCGTCAAACTGGGCACGACGCTCGAGCGAGCGCGAGCGGAGAACGTGTTACGCCCCAATGCGGAGTTTTACGTGAAATCCGCCGATGCAATGCGGCGGCTGTTTGCGCCGTATCCGGAGGCGGTCGCGCGCACGGTAGAGATTGCCCACCGATGCCGCTTCCGGCTCGAGCGGCTGACCGGGCAGTTTCCGCTCTTTCCGGTGGAAGAAGGGAAGACGCGGCAGTCGTATTTACGCGAACTGGTGTATCGCGGTGCGGCGACGCGGTATGGGTCGCCGCTGCATTCCGACATCGAGCGTCAACTCGAGTACGAGCTCGGAATCATTGCTCGGATGGACCTCGCCGGCTATTTCCTCATCGTGTGGGATATCGTGCAGGAGGCGATGCGGCTGGGCGTGCTCTGTCAGGGGCGCGGATCGGCGGCGAATTCGTCGGTGTGTTACGCGCTGGGAATTACGGCCGTGGATCCGATCGGGATGAAGCTGCTGTTCGAACGGTTCATGTCGGAAGAGCGCCGGGAAATTCCCGATATCGACATCGATTTCGCGCATCAGGATCGTGAAAAGGTGATTCAATACGTGTACGAGCGCTACGGACGTTCGAATGCGGCGATGACGGCCGAAGTGATTGCGTATCACGAGCGCTCCGCCTTGCGCGACGTTGCGAAGACGTTCGGTTACACGGTGGAAGAAGTCGATGCGCTCGCTAAGGAACTGTCGGCGAGCGAATCGCTCGATGCTGCCGTTGCGGGGCGTCCTTCGACTTCGCCGCTGCGCGGCTGCGCTCAGGATGACACCACTTCGCCGCTGCGCGGCTGCGCTCAGGATGACACCACTTCGCCGCTGCGCGGCTGCGCTCAGGATGACAGCGTAGAGCGTTGCGCTCAGCCCTTCGACTGCGCGGCTGCGGCCGCTTCGCTCAGGGTGACACAAGAGGGGCGCTTCGCTCGGGGTGACATGCATTGGAGTATTGCTGAGATTTGTAGGCGGGTGGAGAATTTTCCCAGGCACATGGGAATTCATTCGGGCGGTATGGTGCTGACGCGCGATCCGCTGGTGCGAGTGGCGCCGGTGGAGTGGGCGACGATGCGCGATCGCACGATCATCCAGTGGGATAAGGACGATCTTCAGGAGTTGGGACTCATCAAAATTGATTTGCTCGGTTTAGGGATGCTGTCGCTGCTGCGTGAGGCCTTCTCGCTGCACCGGCGATGTTACGGCAGCGACCTTACGCTGCATGCGATTCCGGCCGGTGACAAACCGACGTACGAAATGATTTCGCGCGCCGATACGGTCGGCGTCTTTCAAATCGAGTCGCGCGCGCAGCAGTCGATGCTGCCGCGGATGAAGCCGGCATGTTTCTACGACATCGTCATGCAGGTTGCGATCATTCGTCCGGGGCCGATTCAAGGGCAGATGGTGCATCCGTTCCTGCGGCGGCGCGCGGGGCTGGAGCGGGTGAGCTATCCGCATCCGAAGCTCAAGCCGGTGCTCGAGCGGACGATGGGCGTGCCGCTCTTTCAAGAGCAGGGCATGCGGATGGCGATCGAGGCGGCCGGCTTCACGCCGGGCGAGGCCGACCAACTGCGGCGCGCGATGGGCCACAAGCGCTCGCGCGCGCGCATGCTCGAAATCTATCCGCGCCTGATCGACGGCATGGTGGCCAACGGCATCGAGCGCGTCGCCGCCGAGCAGTTATTTCACATGCTCGAAGGTTTCGCCGATTACGGATTTCCGGAGTCGCACGCGGCGAGTTTCGCGCTGCTGGCTTACGCGTCGGCATACGTCAAATGCCGCTTTCCGGCAATCTTCGCCGCCGCGATTCTCAACGTGCAGCCGATGGGATTCTACTCGACCGAAGTGCTGGTGAACGATGCGCGGCGGCACGGCGTGATCGTGAAACCGGTGGAGGTGAACGCCAGCGAGTACTGGTCGCACGTCGACGACGACGGAGCGTTGCGCTTGGGGTTCCACGTAATTCGCGGATTGGGCGAAGTGCAGCGCAAGCGTTTGGAGACGGCACTCGGCGGCATCGGGCAGTCGAAGCACGTATTTCGGGATTTGCTCGATTTCGCGCAACGCACGCGGCTGGAGAAGGAGGCGATGGAGAATCTCGCGATTGCAGGTGCGTTTGCGCCCTGGTTTGCGTCGCGACGCGAAGCGATGTGGGGATTGCGGGCGCTAGACGAACGCGAGACGCGCGGCGAACTCGGGCGCTTGATGGACGTCGAGGAGCCGGTTGCGACGTTTTCGCCGTTAAGCGCGCGTGAGGAGACGGGCTTCGATCTGTGGTCGACCGGCGTCGCGCCGCGCGGTCAAATGATGATGCACTTCCGCACGCAGCTCGATGCGCTGCGAGTGATTCCGGCAGCGCGGTTGGCGGAGATGCCGAACAATCTCGTCTGTCGCGTCGGCGGGTTGGTGATTACGCGGCAGAAGCCGGGAACGGCCAAGGGCTTCGTCTTCTTAACGCTGGAGGACGAAACCGGGCTGGTAAACGTCATCGTGCGCCCGGACGTCTACGAGCGCAACCGCCGGACGATTCGCAGCGCCGCGATGCTCGTCATCGAAGGGAAGCTGCAAAAAGAAGCCGGCTGCATCGACGTCATCGCGCGACGTTTCCGGGCGTTCGAAGACCACGGCATCGCCGGCGGCGTCCGCGCTCACAACTTTCACTAAATGCCGGAGTTAGAGCCTCGTCACCGGCGGAGGATTCCAGCTGCCGTCGAGCGCGGCCGGCCCGGGAGCGTAGAGCCGCATCGTTAGATTGAACGCGCCGCTGGGTGCGGGAAGCCAGTTCGCTTCCATTCCGGTTCCTGGAGAGTCGTGCTGGAAATAGAGATCGAGCGAACCGTCGCCGTTGGTTTTTAGCGGCATCCAACTGCTAATTGCAAAACGATTGAGTGCGTTTGCGACTTGGAATCCATCGCTATCATAGAGCGTGATCGACCAGAACGCACGAGCCGGCGGCAGCGCGCCCTTCGCAAAGTGAACCTCGTAGCGGTTGCTCCCCTCGAGCGGCTTGCCGGTGCTATCGGCAAGGTTGAGCGGATAGATAGCATCCTCGGGGAGATTTGCGCCTAATCCCTGTTGCGCGATGAGCGCGCGTTTCATGTAGAAGGTGCCGTAGACTCCCATCGTATTGACGTTCATCTGCCAGCCGTTGAAGACCGGCGCCATCTTCGGGAGATAAGTCTGCATGAGCTTTTGCGCATCGGCCGGAGCCTGCATGAAAGCTTGTTTGACGCTCGGATCGAGCGCGTTGAAATCGAGGCTGCGTCCGGCGACGAACCCGAGACGATTCAGTTGCGCGAGGATCGGCTCGTCGGTGAGATGCGGCGGCTGCGTCTTCAGCAACTCCGCAGCGTAGGTGAAGAACTTGTCGCCGGACATCGTGTCGACTTGCTGCTTGGGAGGCGTCGTCATGTCGATGTTGGGATCGATCGCGACGCTGGTCGGCGTCGGGGCTTTCCCCCACTGCGCGAGCGGCGTCATCTTATAGCCCGCCTGAATGGCATGCACCGCATCGTAATCGGCGGGGCCGTCGGTCTTGGTGCGGCCGATGATCCATACGTACGGAGTCGGCGCGTCGATGCGCGTTACGCCGTCGGGGAGCGTGCCGCTCCAACCGGGCGGCGTTACGGCAAAGCTTCCCGCCTGCGTTCCGGTCGTACGCCAGCCGGGCGATGCGAAAACGTCGGACCACATATCGAGCATCGGGAGCAGGTAATAGCGTCCGTTCGTATCCGGAACGGAAACGATGACCGGGCCAGCCGTCAGGTCGAGCCATCCCGAGGAGTACAGCGTATCGAAATTGGGCCGCACGACGGCTTTGAAGCTTGCTGCCGGATACTCCGGGATATTTGCAAACGTGTTCATCGGGCCTTTACCGACCTCTTTACCTGCCGCCACGTTCGTCGACTGCAGCCGCGTGACGTCCATCGTGATGAGCGGATAGAAGTACAGGTACGCATTGACGGCGATGTCGTGCGCGTCTTGCGGCGGCACTTGGGAGGTTTGAGCGCTCGCGACTGGTTGCACGGCGAAGCACGTAACAAATAGAGCGAGAGCAATAGCCAATCTACGCATCATGCGCGCTTATTAGGATGCGCTTGGCTGTGTATCCTTCAGACACGCTAGGAGTGGAACGCAATGCTACGAAAGTCAACGTGTATGATGAAGGCTCGACGAGAGAGACGACGTTGCGACCAACGTTAGCGATCGTCGCATCGGCTGTTTGGGGCGTGTTGCTGGTTCCGGGGCTGTTGGGCGCGGCGCTCGCTCCGATGTTCTTCGACGCACCGGGATCCATGAACAATCCGGCCGCGTGGATCAATGCGGCCATTATCGTCTCGTTCCCGTTCCTTTGTTGCATCGCAATCGCCGGTTCGTGGATCGCGTGGGCCGCGCGCCGGAATCGGGAACCTTCCAAGGCTTCGACCGCGGCAACGATCGCCGTAGCAGCGCTGCCGCTGCTGCCCGTCGTATACGTTGCCGTCGCGCTCGCCGTCGAAACGATCGGCGTGATCGCGAGCGGTCAGCCGATGGGATTGCATAGCACGATCATCAGCCACTAGAGTGCGGGCGAAGGGGATTCACGCGATCGCCGCGGATTCTCAGCGCATGATTCGCACGACGTTGATGCTCGCTTTAGCCGGCTTCTTGAGCTTAGCCCTCCCGGCCGGGGCACAAACTGCACGCACGCCGGTGAGCGACGAGACGCAGCTCCCCCGCGTTTCGTATCCGATGCCGACGCCGCCCTCGGCATTTTTGACGGCGAGCGATGCCGTTTTTGCGCCATTTCTGGCGTCGGTCGAAGCGGACGTCGCGAAAACGCTTGCAACGTACGACATTGCGGACAAGGCGACGCTGCGCGACTATCTCGCGACGCAGTTGGCCGGCGATGTGTTGAACGGCGACGCCGCCGGCGTCCGGACGTCGGTGGCGCAATTGCGCGCCGCCGAGACGAAGGCCGCGAGCGCGCTGCTGGCAGGCCGGCTGCAACTTGCGTCGCTGTCGGGCCCGGCGGGTTTTGCTGCCGCCGACCGCGCGGCGGTCGACGTGCTGCCGTGGAACGTGGTCGGCGATTCGGTCAAGGCGATGGCCGGGTTCGAACCGGTCGCGACGCGCGATGCGGTCGCGGGCGGCGTCGCCCACGATCTCGATTCGGTCGCTGCGAAAACCGGAACGCTCGACGGACCGTCCGCGCGCGAGCTGGTGCAGCGGCGCGCGCAGTTGCTGCTCCTTCCGTATTACCCGCAAGACGCGGACATCTTGGCGGCATACATTGCGAAGCATAACGTCACGAAGCCGGATATTTGGGGCGCGCGCGACGTAACGCTCACCTCTTCGCAAATCAAAACGCCGGTGCGAATCGGGATACTTGACTCCGGAGTCGACCCGCACGACTACGGCCCGCTGATGTACGGCGGCGCGGCGGCTGCGCAGCACGGCCTCGCGTTCGCCGACGACGGCACCGCGTCGACGTCGGACACGTTCCCGCTGCCGCCCGACGTGGCGTCCGACTATCCGCGCCTCGTGAAGTTAATGACCGGCATGAGCGACATGGATAGCGGCATTACCTCGGCGGAGGCGCGCAGCGCGGCCACGTATTTGCGTTCGCTGAATGCGGAGCAGCGCAATGCATTCGAGCGTGAGTTGGATTTCATAGATGAATACGCTCACGGGTCGCACGTCGCGGGCATCGCGTCGCGCGGGAATCCAGGCGCGCGCATCGTCGTCCTTCGCTTCGACGACAATTTACCGAACCTGCCGTTTGCGCCGACGACCGAGTGGGCGAACCGAATGGCCGCCGATTTTGCGAGCATCGGTGCGTTTCTGCGCGACAAGCAGGTGCGCGTCGTGAACATGAGCTGGGGCGATCAAGTCAGCGAGTTCGAAGAGTGGCTGGCGCGGACGGCGACGATTTCGAGTTCGGAAGAGCGCAAGGCGAAGGCGGAAGAGCTGTATTCGATTTGGCGGACGTCGATCGCGAAGATGATTGCCGATGCGCCGGGAACCCTCTTCATCGCGGCGGCCGGTAACGGCGACAACGACGCTACGTTCGCACAAGACGTTCCGGCGTCGTTGACGTATGCGAATCTGTTGACGGTTGGGGCGGTCAATCAAGCGGGCGAGGCGACGAGTTTCACGAGCTACGGCCCGACCGTCGCCGTCTACGCCGACGGCTTCCACGTTCCGAGCAAAATTCCGCAAGGTTACACGGTGAAGTTCTCGGGAACGTCGATGGCGGCACCCAACGTAACGAATCTCGCGGCGAAGCTCTTCGCGCTCGATCCGAGTTTGACGCCGGCACAGGTGCGCGATTTAATCGTACGCGGCGCAACGCCGGTAACAGGCTCGAGCCTCAAACTGATCGATCCGAAGCAGAGCGTCTCGTTGTTGAAATCGCAAAAGTAAGCCGCGGCGCCGCTCATCGCACGAGATCCCATTGCTCGGTGCCGACTACGGGATCGCGCGGATCGAGGACCGCGCGACAGGTGAACCCGATGTCCTTTTACGTAAGGCGCCCTACCCGCGGGACGCCGTAGTACTACAGAGACGCAGGTACTGCAGATTCGATGCGGTCGATTTCCGGAAGAAGCGCGTTGACGGCTTGCAGCGGGTCGTAGGACGATACGGGCGTGAGTCGTTCGTCGTTCGGGTCGCGGCGAGCGGCGCGCAGGGCGTCGACGGCGTCGGGTAAGGCGAACTGTTCGCCGACGACCGTGGCGACGAAGCGCCCGCCGCGGATTTCGCCGCGGGCCTCCATGCGACGTAACGCCACGAGCAAATCGCGCCAGCGGGGCGCGAGCGATTCGCGTGCGACGACGTCGCGATAGACGATGCCCCAGCGATTGAGCAGCCGGCGCGCGAAGAGATCGGGGTCGATGCGTTGCGCTGCGGGCTGCAGACGCGTCCAACGTCCGCTCGAAGAGCGCGGTCGCGCACGGAGTCCTTTTTCCCCAAGCCGGCGTTTTGCGTCGATGAGCGAGCGGAGCGCATCGAAGCCGTCGGCGGTGACGAGTCCCGCCGCGACGAGTTGCCACAACGCTTCTTCGATTTCGGCGGGAAGGCGTTTTACGGCCCGCGTGATGTCGGAGAAGAAGGGCGCGCCGCGATCGTCGATTGCGGCGAGCACGTCGCGCGCGGCTTGGGAAAGTCCGTCGTACGCGTAGTCGTCGTCGCGCACCAGGAGTTCCTCGGCCGAAACGCGCGCGAAGAGGCTGACCGGCGCCAGCTTCGTCGGACGAACGCGGCGCGTGCGTTCGCCGTCGTTTGGTGCGAGCGCTGGATGCGGCGAGAGCCGAGCCCACATGACGTCGCCGGAGTAGCAGAGGCGGTCGAGGTACTCCGGCTTGTAGCCGGCGATGCGGCGCGGGAGGATCTGCGTTTCCCATGCCGCCGCAGGTATTTCGTAGCCTTCGAGTTGGCGGATCGCCTGCAGCGTGCCGTCGATGCCGTGCAGCCGAGAGTTCGCCGCGACGTGTTGCCAGCGATAGAGGAAGCGTGCGTAAGCGGCGCTCGTGACGGGTTCGATTTCGCGGCGGAGGCGTCCGATCGTGAGGCGGTGGATGCGGGCGAGCACGCGGCGGTTGCACCATTCCTCGTTTCCGCCGCCGCGGAATTTGCCGCGGAGCACTTGGCCTTCGGTTTCCAGGCGCAACATCGCTGTGGAGACGGCGTGGGGTTCGAGCGACAGGCGTTCGGCGAGTTCTGCGACGGTGACGGGGCCGCTGCACTCCAGCCATCCGCGTACGATTTCGAGGACGGCGCCGTCACGATCGGCCGGTAGCGGCATACCCGGAACTGCCGCGATGTCCGGATCGATGGACGCGACGGGGTATGCGAGTTGCGCCAGGGCGAGCCGTTCGGCGCAGACCCAGAGTTTTGCGGCGCCGGCGTGCAGCGTCGTCGCGCGCCGCTGTTCGACGAGCTCGTTGAAGTAGAGGTCGCCGCGCTCGGGGTGACACAACGGGAGAACGATGAGGGTGGCGAGGGCGTCGTGGAGTTCGTCGGCGTCGCGCACGACCGGCCACGACTCGAGGGTGACTTCTTCGATGGCGGCTGGATCGAGAATGCCGGCGCCGGCAACGTCGTCGCGCGTGGTGCGGCGCAACTGCACGGCGCGGGCGCGGCGTTCTTCCAGCGGCGCGTCGTCGAGGTAGGCAAACGGGTTGGCGTTGAGGATTTCGTGGCAAAAGACCGACGGTTCCGCGGTGTCGATCGCCACGCACGTTATCGCCCCGGATTCGACGTCGCGAAGGATGCGTTGCAGCCCGTCGAGATCCATCGCTTCGTGCAAACAGTTTGAAATCGTTTCGCGGACGAGCACGTGATCGGGAATGCGGATCGGCCCGGTGAGGTTCTCGGGGCAGGCTACTTGATCGGGGAAGACGGCGGCGAGCAAATCGTTCGCGCGCATGCGCAGCAGTTGCGGCGGGACTTTTCGGCCGCCGCGGAAGCGGGCGATGGCGAGCGCGCGCGTCGCATTCCAGCGCCAGCGCGCCTCGAACATCGGCGCCGGCAACAACGCTTGCGTGAGGACATTCTCGACGCTCGCAGCCTTGAGATATTCGAAGACGGCATCGAGCGGAAACGCGTGCTGTTCGGCGAGGGAGATGACGATGCCGTTATCGGTCGCGGCGGCCTGCAGCTCGAAGTTAAACCCGACGCAAAAGCGCTTGCGCAGCGCCAATCCCCACGCGCGGTTGATGCGCGCGCCGAACGGGGCGTGCAGGATGAGCTGCATGCCGCCGCCCTCGTCGAAGAAGCGCTCCGCTACGATCGTGCGATCGGTGGGAACGACGCCCAGACCAGCCTTTCCCGCGCGCACGTAGGCGACGGCTTGCTCCGCGGCGATGCGGTCGAGCCCGCAGTCGTTTTCAAGCAGCGCCGTCGCCTGCGCGTCGGCGCGCTCGTCGATGTCGGACCGCAGACGCGCGACTTCGTGCGAGAGTTCGACGGTGCGCCCGAGCCCCTCGCCGTTCCAAAACGGAATCGTCGGCGGCGAACCGTGCGCGTCTTCGACTCGGACGACGCCGTTTTCGACGCGTCGAATGCGCCAGGAGTTCGTGCCGAGCAAGAAAATGTCGCCGGCCATGCTTTCGATCGCGAAATCTTCGTCGAGCGTTCCCACGACGTGTCCGTCGGGTTCGGCGACGACCGCGTAGTTGGCGGTGTCGGGAATGGCGCCTCCGCACGTCATGGCGGTGAGCCGAGCACCGCGGCGCGCGCGCAGGATGCCGTTGACGCGATCGAAGTGCAGGAAGGTGCCGCTGCGCCCGCGCGCGGTCGCGACGCCGTCGGCAAGCAGCGCAACGACGGCATCGAAATCGGTTCGCGGCAGATTACGGTAGGGATACGTCGAGCGCGCGAGGTCGTAGAGATCGGCAGCTTTCCATTCGTGCGCGGCGCACGCCGCGACGATCTGTTGGGCGAGAATGTCGAGCGGCGCGTCGGGAACCTCGAGCGCGTCCACGTCGCCCCCGCGCAGGGCGCGCACGAGCGCCGCACATTCGAGCAACTCGTCGCGCGTGGTGGCGAAGATCGTGCCGCGCGGTAGCGCGCCGATCCAGTGGCCGGAACGGCCGATGCGCTGTAATGCAGTGGCAATCGAGCGCGGCGTGCCTAACTGCACGACGAGGTCGATGGTTCCGATGTCGATGCCGAGTTCGAGCGACGCGGTCGCGACGACCGCGCGAAGTGCGCCGTTCTTCAGCAGATTCTCGGCGTCGAATCGCATCTCGCGCGCGAGGCTGCCGTGATGCGGCATCACGACGCCCTCGCCGAGACGCTGTTCGAGCGCGAACGCGACACGCTCGCTCATGCGCCGCGTGGGAACGAAGACGAGCGTCGTACGGTTGGCGAGGATTTTCTCGGCGAGCCGGTCGTAAATTTCGGCCCACATTTCACCGCTCGCGACGGCACCGAGTTCTTCACTGGGGATCTCGACCGCGAGCGCCATCTCACGCCGGCTGCCGACGTCGGCGATGGTGACGTTGCGACCGAGGAACTCGGCGATGCGGTCGAGCGGCCGAACGGTCGCAGAGAGTCCGATGCGTTGCGGTTTCGGCTTCCCGTTGCCGGTGACGAGTGCATCGAGGCGCGCGAGCGTCAGCATCAAATGGGCGCCCCGCTTGCTATTGGCGACGGCGTGGATTTCGTCGACGATGACCGTCGTGACGTTGCCGAAGAGCGCGCGCGACTTCTCCGCGGTGAGCAGAATAAAGAGCGATTCGGGCGTGGTGACGAGCACGTGCGGGGGCCTGCGCAGCATGCGCGCACGTTCGGACGGCGTCGTGTCGCCGGTGCGTACGGCCGTGCGGATTTCTCCAAGCGGCGCAAACTGCAACGCGGCGCGTTCGACGAGTTCGCCGAGCGGCACCTCGAGATTCTTTCGAACGTCGTTGGTGAGCGCTTTCAGGGGCGAAACGTAGACGACGAGCGTTTCGTCGGGCAGTCCCCGGCCGGCGGCGCGGCGCACGAGGTCGTCGAGGCAGATGGAAAACGCGGCGAGCGTCTTACCGGAACCGGTCGGCGCGCAAATCAGGGTGTCGGCGCCCGCGCGAATCGACGGCCATCCCCGGAGCTGCGGCTCCGTCGGCCGTCCGAAACGCTCGGCGAACCACTCGCCAAGCAGCGGGTGAAACGTTTCCAACACGGTTGTTAGGCTTAACCCCGGTTCGCGCAGCGGCGTTTCAGGATCCGTGCTCTAGTAGTCGTCGGGATCGGCTTGCGAGACCGGCTCGCGCAGGAAGTCGGCGGCCATGCGAGGGGCGGGGATGCGCGTGAAGCGACGCGGCGGCCCGCGGAAGTCGAAGCAGTCGGAGAGATCGTCGGCACGAAGATCGGTCGTCTCGAGCGACTCCAAGCCGAAGTTACGTTCGAGGAACTTGAGGATGCTGCCGAACTCGTGCTGCCGGTGCGAGACGTAGCCTTGCGGCGTAAATGGCGAGATCACGATGAGCGGCACCCGAAAGCCGAGCGAATAGGAATCGTAATGTGTGGGTTTGACGTGATCGTACCAGCCGCCCCAGTCGTCCCACGTGACGAAAATCACGGTGCTCTTCCAGTACGGGCTCGTCCCGACGGCGTTGACGACGCCGGCAACCCACGACGGACCCGTGCGTTCGGTGATTTGCGCGTGATCGGAGTTTGCCGCCGTCGGCGTGACGAACGTGACCGCGGCCAACGTGTGCGCGCGAACGTCCGAAATGAAACGCGACGGCGGGTAGATGACGTTCGTGGAGTATTGCGGCCCGTAGCGAATGTGCCTGAACGCGTCGGCTGCGTTCCAGAGGCCCGAACCTTCGTGCGCTTGATAGTATCGCCAACCGAGGTGCTTTTCGTCGAGCAGGTTGAAGATTGATGGGCGTTCGATGCAGGGATACGCGTGCGAGTCTTCGCGGCCGTCGGGCGCGATGAGCGCCACGAGCGTGCCCTCGGGCGAGTCGCATCCGGCCGTCGTGCCGCCGCGGGGCGTACGCGGGTTTTCCGCAATGCGCAGATCCGAGCCGCGTTCCGGTGAAGACGTGCCCGCGACGATGTAGAGATGCGCGGGGAAACTCGGGCCTTCGTTGCTCTGAAACATTCGATCGGCGAATGCGTATTGTTCGGCCATCGCAAAGTACGGCCGCGTCTGCGACGGTTTTACGTAAGCGTAGGCGCGGGTGTCTTCCGGCGGACATTTCCCGCTGCAGTTGGAGTGAACGGTGTCGAAGCCGTCCATCCTGCCGCCGTCGTAAGACTTTACGAAGGCGTCGTGGGTGTGCGACAGGCCATACGTTGCGGTCAAGCTGACGGGGACGAAGGGTACGATCTGTCCGTGCGAGTTCAGGCCCCTACGCACCGTGTCGGCGCCGGGCAATCCGTTGAACAAGTTGTCGGTCGTGCGATTTTCCTGCACGACGATGACGACGTGTTGGAAGGTTTGCGTTCGTCCGGCCAAGAGCGCGGCAACGCGCACGTCGCCGAAGGCGTCTGCGCTTGCGGGAATCATCGGTGCGTGCGACGGGGAGCACGCGCATACGGCGATCGCGAGCGACAGTGCGCACGCGCGCTGCAGGCAACGAAGCGAAGCCACGTTCATCAGCGTTAATGTATTCCTTAGCGACCGAGCGAGCGCTGGGCCTTCCGCAGGCCCAGCGCTCGCTTTCGCATCCGGTTGCCGCGAGCCTTCGTCCGCGGACCGGGACAACGCCGTGCGTTTCCTCGAATAGGCCGGGATGGCAATACAATGGAAACGCGCCGTCGCGGCGCTCGTTCTTGCCGCCGCGGGGTGTGGCGGACACGTGCAGCCGGCGTCGTCGTCTTCGGGCGATGTGTCGCAAGGTTTCGGACCGCAAATGCAGCCGAAGCCGAAAGCGTCGCAGATTAAGTACATCATCATGATCGTTCAGGAAAACCGGACGCCCGACAATCTCTTTCAGGGGCTCAAAGGCGCCGACATCAAGAGCAGCGGGTTGAACATACAAGGAAAGACCGTTCAACTGCAACCCGTACCCTTGGAAGTCGATTACGACATGAACCACCAGCACGAAGCCTTCGTTAACGAGTGGCAAAACGGCAACATGGACGGCTTCAGTCTCGACACCCACAAAGGCCACTGTCCGAAGGCGCAGACGTGCGCGTACGCATACGTTCCGCAGTCCGAAACGCAGCCGTATCTCGACATGGCGTCGCAGTACGCGTTCGCCGACCGCATGTTTGCAAGCAATCAAGGGCCCAGCTTTCCGGCGCACCAGTACATTATTTCGGGAACGTCGACGACCGACAGCACCGGCAAATACAAAGCCGCCGACAATCCCTACGGGAAGAACGGACCCAACGGCGGCGGATGCGATGCGTCCAAGGACGTCCGGGTCGACACGATCAACGCACAGGGGCGGGTCGGGAATCCGGTGTACCCGTGTTTCGATCGCACGACGCTCGGCGATCTGCTCGACCAAAAAGCGATTACGTGGCGCTACTATCAAGCCGGTAGGGGCGTCGGACTGTGGCATCCTTTTGATGCCATCCATCACATTCGCTACGGTGCGGATTACGCCAACGTCATCACCCCTCCGGCTGTAGTGCTCAACGACATCGCGTCGGGACGTTTGCGCCAAGTGTCGTGGGTCTCGCCGGATGGAAGCGACAGCGACCATTCCGGGCAGCGCTCGAAAGGCGGTCCGGCGTGGGTATCGTCGATCGTCAATGCAATCGGCGCCAGCAAGTACTGGAGTCAGTGCGCGATCTTCGTCACATGGGACGATTGGGGCGGCTGGTACGATCACGTGCCGCCGCCGATTGACAATAGCTACGAACTCGGCTTCCGCGTGCCTTTGATCGCGATTTCGCCGTATGCGAAAAAGAATTATATTTCCGAGACCCAATACGAATTCGGCAGCTTGCTCAAGTTCGTAGAGCAGACGTTCGGCACGGGAACGCTCAATTCGACCGACGTCCGTGCGAATTCGGTGAGCGATATGTTCAATTTCAACCAGCGTCCGCGGTCGTTCGTGCGAATCAAGGCGCCCAAGCTCGTCATCGACCCAAGCGTCCCCGATTCCGATTGAGGAACAAACAAGGGGCTTTCCGCAGGCCCAAGAACCCCCTCCGCTTCTCTTCTCATGATATTTAGGAGACTCGGAGGGTAATTCACGAATTTCGGAAAAATCGCCGCAGCGGTTGCCGCCGGCGCGATGCTGGCTGCGTGTGGCGGCCAGGGCGCCACGCCGTATGCAGCGTCGCAGGGCAGCCAGGTAGTTCCCTTCATCGGGAACGGGCACAGCCCCGCGGAAATCAACAATTGGGTACCGCGATATCTGGATAGGAAGTCGACGGCCCATTTCGACATGCGTAAAGTTCAGCCCGGCGTGGCCTCGACGATCCCGTATTTCACGTCGTCGGTGCAATCGCCGCTGGACGGCAAAACGTACAACTATTCCATCGTCGGCAAAGATCCGACCAAGAGCACGGGCGTCACGAAGGTGAACTACGTTCCGATCGTGCTCGTCATCACGTATCCGGACGGAACGGTTCTCGATGCGACGCAGCCGGGCTGCAACGATACCGTTTCGGTTGCCGATCGGTTCTACAACGGACCGAACTTCAAATCGTCGCCGCTGGTTTCCAACGGCGTGAAGCTCGGCTCGCTCCAGATCACGGCCGCGTTCCAACGCGCCGAGTTCTACAACAAACTCAAGAGCACGAAGTACTCGACCAAGCTCGTCGCGGCCGTCGCTCCGATCATCGTCAACGTGACCGCGCCAGCAGCCGCCAAGACGGTCGCCGGCGTTTGCAACGGAACCTCGCATCGCATCGGTGAAATCGACATCAACTGGTACGACACCGAGGTTCAGACCTTGGCAAACCAGTATGCGACCACGACCGAAGTACCGGTGGTCCTTTCCTACAACACGATGTTGACGTCCGGCGGCGGCTGCTGCATTATCGGATACCACGACGTGTATTCGCGCAACGGCAACCCGCAGTTCTACTCCGTCGGCGCGTATAACGACGCAGGCGTCTTCGGAAGCACGCCGATCGAGGACATCCACGCTTGGACGCACGAGCTGGGAGAACTCCTCAACGACCCATTCACCAATAATCCGACGCCGGCGTGGGGACACATCGGCCAGGTCGGCGGCTGCCAGAATAATCTGGAAGTCGGCGATCCGCTGACCGGTACGGCCTTCACGCACAAGTACAAAGGCTTCACGTATCATCCGCAGGAGCTGGCGTTCTTCGACTGGTTCTTCCGCACAACGTCGCAAGGCACGGGCGGAAAATACTCGTTCGAAGGCACGTTCACGACGTCGCAAGGAGCCTGCCACTAAACGGCTTCGAGTCGTTTCGTGGTTCTCGAAAAAGGGGCTTCGCCTTCGGGCGAAGCCCCTTTTTCTTGCGCGCTGCGTTTACGGCGGGGAATGGCCGGCGTAGCGTGAAAACGGGCGACACGACGGGATGGAGCTCCCGGTTTACCGCCTCAAACGGCTGATGGCTCCTACGAAACACACTTTCGTGTAGGAGCCGTCGCGTGAATCACACCGATAATATTTGGCTCGTCGCGGGCGTCTGGATGGCGCTAGCGGCGATGAGCGCGTTTGTTGCCGTACGCGTCAAGATGCCGGCGGCGCTGGTTGAAATTATCGTCGGCATGCTGGCCGGGAACCTCATCGCACTGCGGACGAACGCATGGATAGATTTCGTCGCGGGATTCGGCAGCATTCTGCTGACGTTTCTGGCCGGCGCCGAGATCGATCCGGTCGTGTTACGGCGTCAGTTGGTGCCGTCGACGGTCTTAGGCACCGCTTCCTTTGCGGCGCCGTTCCTGGCGGCGATGGCGTACGCGTTCTTCGTCGGGCACTGGACGCCGAACGCTGCGAAAATTGCCGGCATCGCGATGTCGACGACGTCGGTGGCGGTGGTGTACGCGGTGATGGTCGAATCGGGGCTGGCCACCAAGGAGTTCGGGCAGTTGATTCTCGCTGCGTGCTTCTTTACCGATCTGGGGACGGTCGTGGCGCTGGGCCTGCTGTTCGCGAACTACGACCTGTGGCTCGTGGCGTTGGTCGTCGCAATCGTCGTTGCGATGGTTGCCATGCCGCGGCTGCTTCCGCTGTTGCTCCAGCGGACGCGAGCATACGTGAGCGAGCCGGCGCTGCGCGTGCTGTTCGCGGTAATTTTTCTCCTCTCGGCCGTCGCCGTATTCGCCAAGAGCGAAGGCGTGCTGCCGGCGTATTTCCTGGGGCTGGCGTGCGCCGGCGTCATGGTTTCGTTCCCGGACGTCAAGCGCCGGCTTCAAACCATGACGATGACGCTGCTCGCGCCGTTTTACTTCCTCAAAGCGGGAACGTACATCGAATTCGGTGCCGCGATCGCCAACGCGTGGCTGATCGCGATTCTATTTTTCGTGAAAGTTGCGGCGAAGGTCGCCGGAGTGCTGCCGCTGGCGCGTTACGCGTTCAAGTATCCGCGCCAAAACGCGGCGTATCTCACGCTGATGATGGCGACGGGGCTCACCTTCGGAACGATTTCCAGCCTCTATGGCCTCACGCACCATCTCATTACGCAAGCGCAGTACACGGCGCTGGTGACGGTCGTTATTCTCACTGCCGTCGTTCCCACGGCCATCGCGCAGCTGGTGTTCAAGCCGGCCGAAGAACCCGAAGAGATGGAAGCAGAAGTCCCGTAGCGATGATGGTGGGCGGTACTGGGATTGAACCAGTGACCCCTTCCGTGTCAAGGAAGTGCTCTCCCACTGAGCTAACCGCCCGCTACGTTTCGGGGGCGTGGCTTCGCGGGTCGCAGCGTGCGTACCTTGCCGCATACGTTTGACGCACGTTCGAATGCATGCTAGAGTAGCGTGCGTAGTATCACCGCACCCACCCGCCATGAAAGGAGGCACGATGAATAACAATCTCACGATCGGCACGCTCGTCGCGCCGTCCATTGGCGACGGCGGGTCGCTTTGTCGTGGACCTTCGAAGCCTAGGCCGGCGTAACGCGCGCCGGTTGCCAAAGCGTTCGAAGGCCTCCGCGATCACCGGGGGCCTTTTTAATTCTTCTCTTCATCCGTCAAAACGAGGCACATCATGGAGTATTGGTTCGAAAAGGAAAGCCGGATGCGCCGTGACGACGCCGTCGAAACCGCTCGCCGCAGCCGGATGATCCGGACTGCCGAGGGCGGCCGAAGTACGAGCGTACGCACTCGCATCGCAAACGGCGCACAATCGCTGAGCGACGCGCTGGCCGCACTGGCGCGCGTTCTGCGAACGGACAATGCGGCGTAACGGTTACGGCTTGCGGCTGGACGCCGCACGAGCTGCGGCCAATCCCGCCTGCGCTCGCGGATCGTTCGGATACGCCGCGAGCGCGGCACGGTACGCCGATTCGGCCTCGTCGTACGCGGCACGTTGCAATGCCAGCGTGCCGCGTACTTCGAGCGCCGGTAATAGCGGAATCAGTTCGGCGGCGAAGGTCCCGCTTTGGGTTTCGATCGCGCGGTCGATCCAGCGGGCGGCCTCATCGTAGCGGCCTTCGCGCTGGGCCAACGTCCCGAAGAAGATTTGTACGACGTCGCCATACGTCGTCAATTTGCGCAGGCGCGCGGCCGCGTCTCGCGCGGAGGCGTCGTCGTTGAGCGCGATTGCGGCCAAGCCGCGGACCGCAAGCTGCGTCGGCGTCGTCGCGTCGCCGGCAAGCGAGAACGCGTCGGCATAGCGTCCGAAACGCAGTGCCGTCAGCGCGTCGTACGAGGTTCCATACGCCTGGTTCATGCGCTGCGACCAGGTGCGCGCCGCGGCGTAGTCGTTCGACATCATCGCGGCGGAGTATCCGACGTATACGTCGTGCGGTAGATACCGGTCGTGGTCGGGATCGCGTCCGGGAGTCTTCTGCAACTCCACAAACAGGCCGTAGGCGCGCTCGCTCGACGCCAGCGCGGCGGCGTAGTTCCCGGTTTCGATCCAGTAGTGGGCAGGCATGTGCGCGAGATGTTCGCCCTGCGGTGGAAGAACGGTCGCGTCCAATCGCCGCGCACAGGCGAGCGCCGGTGCACGCTCGGATGCGAAATCGTAGAGGTGCAGGCACAGGTGATTCGCCATCACGTTCTCCGGATCGCGCGCCATGACGTTTTCGATCAGCGCAAGCCCGCGGCGCGCATCCGGCGACGCGGGCGACGAGCCGATCCACGTCAAGCCGCCGGTTTCGAACAGCGCCTCTGCGGCGAGCAATGCGGCGGCCTCACCCGTACCGGCGGGGGCGTCGTTCGCAAGCGTAGCCATCGCGTCGCGATACGAGGCGTCGTCCGCCTTCCAATCGTTCCACGTTCCGCGGTAGCGCAGCGCCATCGCGTCGATGAAGCGCCGTTCGGCTGGTGTGGCGCGAGCCTCGAGCGCAACCGCCTTCGTTGCCGCGACGCGTCCGCGCGCAAAGCGTTCCTCCGTCATCGCGGTATTGAGGTCGGGTCCATTCGCCAGGGCTTCGCCCCAAAACGCCATCGCGAGGGTCGGATCGCGGGCGACGGCAGAAGCGAACGCATTGACGGCGTCGGCGCCGTCGTAGGCATAGTACTCGAGCAATCCCCGGTCGAACGACGCCTGCGCGGCCGCATCGGCCGTCACGGGAAACGACACGGCGGCGAGCGCCGCCAGCACGATTGCCGTCACACGAAAAAGCGTTGCGGACCGCGCTCGTAGGCGGCTATTGCGTCGCGCCAGGACTGCGGAATCGAAATGCTGGCCTGCGTGACGAAGTCGAACGCAACGACGGTCGTGATCCCTCGCGCCGCACGGTGGTTCCGCGTTTCACTCCATATTTCGTATTCGAAGTCCCACGAC
This sequence comes from Vulcanimicrobiota bacterium, assembly GCA_963704715.1. GTDB lineage: Bacteria > Vulcanimicrobiota > Vulcanimicrobiia > Vulcanimicrobiales > Vulcanimicrobiaceae > Tumulicola. Next base: position 79,209 of record OY969933.1, read on the forward strand.
TTCGTGCCGATGCGCGAAATGCGGCATCCGATTGCGATGCATTCACGATAGTGCAACTGACGCTCGTACGTAAAGTCGATCGTCGCTTGGATGATTCCGCGTTCGCCGTTGATCGGCTCGTTCATGACCTGGGCGAAGTATTCCGAGCGCATCATTTCGGCCCACCGAATGTACGCAACGTTGTTTACGTGCTGCATCATGTCGATATCTGCGAACGGCACCGTGAAGCGCGAGATCAGAGGAAAGCCATCGAGCATGAACCGCACTTCGACTCGCGCCTTCCGAGTCCGGGTTGCGAGATTTGACGGGCGGTGGACATTCTGGCGCCTGTTAAGGTAAGATACCACCTTGTCCGAGGAGCCGCAGCGCGGGCGCGTAGCTCAGTGGGAGAGCATCCGCTTCACACGCGGGAGGCCGCTGGTTCGAGCCCAGCCGTGCCCACCATTTTCATCCCGGGGCGGCGCAGGTAGAAGCACGAACGGCACTAAATAGCGGTTCGGTCCTTGGCGCTGTAGCTCAGTTGGTTAGAGCGCCGCCCTGTCACGGCGGAGGTCGTGGGTTCGAGCCCCATCAGCGTCGCCACTCTCCTTGCGTAAATCGGCATGAGAGCGTCCTGCTGCCAAGGTAGCTCAGTCGGTAGAGCACGCGCCTGAAAAGTGCGGTGTCGCCGGTTCGATTCCGGCCCTTGGCACCACACCCTACTCGGCGCCGCTACGCGAGCGTTCGCTTAAAGAAGTCGACGCTGCGCTTCCACGCCGTCTCGGCGTGTTCGGGGTGGTAGTTTCCGAGACCGCCCGGATTCAAGAACGCGTGCTTGGCGTCATAACGATGGAATTCGTGCGGAGCGCCACGCGCTTTGAGCTTCGCCTCGAGCGCATCGACGCCGGCGATCTTGAAGAACTCGTCTTGATTGGCCCAGTGACCCATGAGCGGCATGGCGATCGTCGCCGGATCGCCTGCTTCCGGCGGCGGGTAGCCGTAGAAGATCACCGCCGAATCGAAGTCCGCCGGATCGCGCATCGCCGCGAGCATCGCCAGCGCCCCACCCATGCAAAAGCCGGTAACTCCGACGTGTTTGGCGCCGTGCTTCCGTAAATAGGCGGCAGCGCCGCGCGCATCTTGCGCGACGGCGTCGTCGAAGTCCAATCCCTGCATCAAGTGACCGGCGCGTTCGCGCGTGTCGGCGACTTCGCCACGATACAGGTCGGGAACCAGCACGCTGAATCCCTCGGCAGCGAGCCGATCGGCGGTTTCCTTCACATGGCTCGTGAGGCCCCACCACTCCTCGAACAGCACGACGCCGGGCGCGCCGGCCTTGGGTGCTTCGCTGAAGTAGCCGGGCGCCGTCTTACCGTCGGGCCGCTCGAACTCGATCGGCCGTCCCATCAGCGGTGCTCTGCGTGCGCGCCCTCTTCGGCGTCCTGCCGGTCGAGGTTGTTTTTGCGCTCTTCAAGCAGCCAGCGATTGGCCTTCCGCACGTTTTCCATCGGCACGTTGGTAACCAGCCACGCGTATAGGGCGTCGTCGGTCGCATGCTCGCGGAGCGCGTCCTCGAACGCTGCTACCGTGATCCCCCAGCGTTCGACGACGCCGCGATCCATCGGGCAGGGATAGATGTAATCGTATATCGTGCCTGCGGCCGCGGCACGAGCTTTGTCGGAGAGGCGTGCGAGCCACAGGGCCTCACCGATTTCCTGGCGGCCCCGTCGCGGAAAAGTCTTCCCATCTCGAAAATCTGTCGGCATACGTCCATTGAAACGTCCGGCATGCGGGCGGGTTGCGCCGCCGAGCGCGCGAACGCAACCGGCGATGGAGCCCTCGACCTCCAATCCCGAGCGCGTTTTCTCAGACGAGCCGCGCTGGCACGCCTCGCTGGCCGTGCTTGCGGCGTTGGTGCTGTACATTACGCTCCCGCCGCGCCTGACGCTCGGCCCGATTTGGCTGCCGCCGGTGCTCGTGCTGATTCTCTTGATCCCCCTTTCTATTCTGGGTCCACACCGGCACGCCGAAACGCGGCGTCTGCGGTTTGCCGGCATCTTGCTGATCGCGATCGTCAACATCTTCAATATGGCATCGGTGGCGCTGCTGATCAACGGCTTCTTCCACCCCGCGCGAGTAACGGAGTTGAACTCCGCCGGCATTCTGCTGCGCCATGGCGTCCAGATATGGCTGACGAACATCATCGTTTTTGCGCTTTGGTTTTGGGAACTCGACGGAGACGGTCCCGAAGCCCGCGCGCACGCCAGCGCCGCCGTCGAGTTTCGCAATGCCGACTTCCTCTTTCCGCAGATGCAGAACGCGCTCATCGGAGCTAGACCGATGCCGTGTCTGGACCCGAACTGGAAACCGAAGTTTTTCGACTATCTCTATCTGGCGTTCACGAACGCGACGGCGTTCAGCCCGAGCGACGTGATGCCGCTCAGCCGCTGGGCGAAGGCGCTCATGATGGTCGAAGCGCTCATCTCTCTGATGACGATTGCGATCGTGCTGGCTCGCTCGGTAAGCCTGATACAATAGCCTGTCCGTTGAGCGCCTGCCGCAAGCCGATAAAGATCGCCGGCGGAATCTGCGTGTCGCCTCGGAACGGAAAGTCGAAGAGCGCGATGAGGACGAAAATCGTTGCGATGACGGTCGTAAGGGCGATCGTCATGACCAGGTGCACCGCTGCTTTACGAACGCGAAAGATGAAGCAGAAGCCGATCGTGATCGAAGCCAAGATGAAGTTGCCGGCCCAGAAGAAAACCGGAATACCCTGCTGATTTGCGAACAGGCGGTCGCGGCGCGCGTCGATGAACGTGGTGGCGAAGCCGAGCCCACTCTGCTGGATCGACTGTTCTGCGGAGTTTCGCGGTTGATAGTGCGCAACGATGGAGAGGGCTGCAAACGCGGTCGTACGGGCTTCCATGCTTTCGCGCCCGAAACGCATTGCCGGCCACTCTTGTTCGATGACGACGTCTATGTATCGTTTCAGCGTCGCGCGCAGATTCTTCGCCGGCGACCCCGGAAGGTATTCGCCGATATGATAGAGATCGGCGACGGCGCCGGCTTCCTTCGCGACGGTGGCGGCGGCACCGTCGTATTCCTGCCACACCATGACCAATAGAAACGAAAGGATAACGGCGAGAATCGTTCCGACCGTGCCGATGATTGGTCCGGCGACGTCGTTGTGAGAGAGTTCGTCGCTCTGCGGGACGATGCGCCGCACGAGCAGGAGCCCCGCGCCCGAAACCACTGCCGACGCCACGATCACCGATACGAAAAGCAGCCACGGCGGTATCGCGTAAATCCAGGTCACTCCGCGAACTTCGCTCGGGCTGGAAGCCGGTCCCCGCTGCACCTGCCCCGCGCGCGCGGTTTTACCGCAAACCGCAGCATCTCCGGCGGGTTTGTAGGACGGGATGCCGCACTGCTCGAACCGGAGGGTCGCCGTGGCGCGCGGGTATGATGTAATGGCAGCCTGCGACCTTCCCAAGGTTGATGCGTGGGTTCGATTCCCACTACCCGCTCAGAGGTAAATGTTGACACGAGGTAAGGCGACGTAGCCAAGTGGTAAGGCAGGGCTCTGCAAAAGCCCCATTCGGCAGTTCAAATCTGCCCGTCGCCTCCATCCATTCATCCAAGCGATGCGTATAGCAATCGTCGGAGCCGGCGCGATCGGCGGTTTCCTCGCCGGCGCGCTCGCGCGTTCGGGCGTGCCGGTTGCGGTCGTCGCGCGCGGCGAGCACTTGCGCGCCATTGCCGCTCGCGGCCTTGAGATCGAGAGCGATCTCGGCGATTTCACCGCGCACGTCGATGCATCCGGCGACCTGCGAACGCTCGGGACGTTCGACGCGGTCGTCTGCACCTTCAAAGCGCATCAGTGGGACCCGCTGCTTCCGCAACTCGAAGCGGTCGCCCGCGACGGGGCAACGATCGTAACGCTGCAAAACGGCCTGCCGTTTTGGTACGTGCGCGACCCTCCCTTGCGCAGCGTCGATCCGGATGGCCGCGTCGCCGCGCTCTTCCCCGACGAACGAATCGCCGGCGGCGTCGTCCACGTCTCCGGAACGGTCGTCGCGCCGGGCCGCATCGTGCAAAGCGGCGGGACGCGATACGTGCTGGGCGATCCTCGCGGCGTCGTGACGCCGCGCGTCACGGTGCTGGTCGACGTGCTTCGCGCTGCGGGGTTGGCTGCGGAAGCGGACCCGGACGTGCGTTCCACCGTCTGGCTGAAGCTGGTGAACAACGTCGGGCTCAACGCGACGAGCGCCTTGCGCGGGATGCGCATCCGGCCGTTGCTCGCCGATGCGGAGTCGCGCGACGAGGTTCGCGCGCTGATGCTGGAAGCGCTGAGCGTAGGGCGCGCGCTGGGCTTCGCCGGTGAGACCGACGTGGATGCGCGGATCGCGTATGCGGCGCGTTTAGCGGACGTCAAGACGTCGATGCTGCAAGACCTCGAGCGCGGACGCGAGTTGGAACTCGAGCCGATCCTCGGGGCGGTCGTGGAACTGGCCGAACGATGCGGCGTGAGGGTGCCGCGCATCCGCGCGAGCTACGCGGCGCTACGGACGCTCGACGCGAAGGCGCGCGCGTGACGGCGATCGCGCAACTCGCCGGGGTCGGGGCGAAGACGGCCCCACTGTTTGCGGAACTCGGAATCCCGACCGCGCAAGCGCTGCTCGACTACCTCCCCTTTCGCTACGACGATTTACGCGTGCCGACACCCGCCGCCCGGCTCGGTGAGACGGGCGGTGAGGAAAATGCCGTCGGCACGATCGTCGCAATCAAGGAACGTCGCGTGCGCGGCTTGGAGATCGTGGAAGCGACGCTGCGCGACGACGAGGGCGGCACGTTCGTTGCGAAATGGATCGGGCGCCGGCGCTTCGTGTACGGACGTTTTCACCAGGGGATGCGGCTGTTCGTGCGCGGACGCACGGAGCGTTCGCTCGCCGGCGCGGTGATGAACGTCGGTCACTATGCGCAATTGGACGACGGCGAGGCCTATCGCGGCGAAATGGTTCCGGTCTACCGCGCGAGCAAGGATTTAGCGTCGCGCAAAATTGCCGCGGTCGTGAAGAAAAATCTTCCGCGCCTGCTGGATGCGGTTCTCGATGACGCGATTCCGCAGCGCGTCGCGCGAACGCGCGGTTACCCGCCGTTGCGCGAGTCGTATCGGGCCGCCCACGCGCCGTCGGATCCGGAAGAGGCCCGCGTCGCACGCGAGCGTTTTATCTTCGGCGAGTTTCTCGCGCTGGCAGCGGCCGCTCAGTTGCGGCGCGTGCAGCGGCAGCACGACCGCGACGCGCGCGCGCTCACCGTACCGCCGGGATTACTCGAGGAGTTCGCCGCCGCGCTCCCGTTCGAGATGACCGCCGCACAGCGCCGGTCGATTCTCGAAATCTGGGACGACATGTCGCGAGACGTGCCGATGAACCGCTTGCTGCAGGGCGACGTCGGCAGCGGAAAGACGCTCGTCGCCGCGGCCGCCATCCTGCTCGCCTGGAGAAACGGCGTACAGTCGGCATTGATGGCACCGACCGAAATCCTCGCCGCGCAGCATGCGGCGAAACTCGCGCCTTTGCTGCTGCCGCTGCAGGTCGGCGTGGAAGCGGTTTTCGGCAGTCAAGGCCAGCGCGCGCGCGGCGCCGCGGTGCGCCGGCTGGGCTCGGGCGAAGCCGGGCTCGCAGTCGGCACCCACGCGCTGCTTACCGAAGGCGTCGACTTCGACCGGCTGGGCCTGACCATCATCGACGAGCAGCATCGCTTCGGCGTCGAGCAGCGCGCGCGGCTGCGGGCCAAAGGCGTCGCGCCGCATACGCTGCACATGACCGCGACGCCGATTCCGCGCACGCTCGCGCAATCGGTCTACGCCGATCTCGACGTTTCGGTCATCGACGAACTTCCGCCCGGCCGCACGCCGATTGCGACGTTTGCCGTTCGAACGACGCGCCTGGATCGCGTGTACGACTTCGTGCGGGCCAACGTCGCGCGCGGGCGGCAAGCCTACGTCGTCGCGCCGGCGATCGAAGAGGGCGAAACGGAACTGACGGCCGCGGTGGCCGAAGCGCAGCGGCTGCGTTCGGAAGTCTTTGCCGACTTGCGCGTAGGCCTGCTCCACGGACGCCTCGCACCGCGGGAGAAGGACGAGACGATGCAGCGCTTCGTGCGCGGAGAACTCGACGTGCTGGTCGCAACGACGGTCGTCGAAGTCGGCGTGGACGTCGCCAACGCGAGCGTCATGGTCGTGCTCGACGCGCAGCGTTACGGTCTCGCGCAACTCCACCAGCTGCGCGGTCGCGTCGGCCGCGGAGCTGCGACATCGTACTGCATCCTCGTCTATCCCGACGATGCGGCCGAGTCCGAGCGATTGGATATTCTCACGCGATCGACCGACGGCTTCGAAATTGCCGAACAGGACCTTCGCTTGCGCGGGCCGGGCGAGTTTGCGGGCACGGCTCAATCGGGCGCCGGCGGCTTGCGGTTGGCCGACCTGGTGCGCGACTTCGAACTCTATCGTGCCGCCCGCGAAGTCGCCGAAGGCATCGTTGCTCGGGATCCGCATCTCGCGTCACAGGAGAATTCGGGATTGCGCGCTCTGCTCGAGCGCCAGCCCTCGACGCGCGCGCTGCTGGTGAGTTCCTAGGCCGGAAAGGCGGCGGTAACGCCGGCGAGAAAGGAGCGCGGCATGCGTGTGTTTACGGCCATCGCCGGCGCGTTCGCGGCGGCTCTGGCGTTATATTGGCCGGTCGCCCCCGCACGAGCGGCGGACGACGTCACGCGGGCAACGCTCGCGAACGGGCTGCAAGTCGTGGTGGTGCACAATCCGCTCGCGCCCGTGGTGACCGCGATGATGAACTATCGCGTCGGTTCCGACGAACAATGGATTCCGGGACTGGCGCACGCTACCGAGCACATGATGTTCCGCGGAAGCGCGACGCTGTCGTCGGCGCAGTTGATGGAAGCGCTGGAAATTACCGGCGGCAACTTCGACGCCGATACGCAGTCGACGGTGACGCAATACTTCTTCACGGTGCCGTCCCAGTATCTCGACATCGCGCTGCGGGCCGAGCGTTCGCGCGCAACCGGGGTCTTGATGTCGCAGGCGGGCTGGAATCAAGAGCGCGGCGCGATCACGCAGGAGGTGACGCAAGATCGCAGCGACGCGATCTACCGGCTCTTCGTGAAGATGCAGTCGCGGCTCATCGGCGGAACTCCCTACGACAACAACGGTCTGGGCACCGTCGCCGCGTTCGCGCACGACGTGAACGGCGCGCAACTGCTGCGCTTCTACCGGCGCTGGTATCATCCCAACGACGCCGTCTACGTGATCGTCGGCGACGTCGACGGTCCCGCAACCGTAGCCAAGGTGCGAACGCTCTTCGGCGACGTCCCGGCCGCTACGCTCCCGCCTCGACCGCCGGTACGCTTGCAGCCGCTGAAGCCGGCAACCTATCACGACACCTCCGATCAAGCGTACACCGCCGTCATGCTCGGGTACCGTCTGCCGGGGTACGACAGCCGCGATTTCGCCGCCGCGCAAATCCTCGGCGACGTGCTCGACAGCCAGCGCAGCGCCTTTGGAGCGATGCCGTATACGGGCCAAGCGCTGGGAGCGCAATTCTTCGTCCAAAGTTTTCCGAAGACCGCCATCGGCATCGCGTTCGTCGCGATTCCGGTGTCGGCGAAGCCCGAGAGTGCGGACCGCACCGTGCGCGCGATCCTGGCGCGTTACCGGCGCGACGGCGTGCCGGCCGACTTGGTGGCGGCGGCGAAGCTGCGTGAGATCGCGCAACTCGAGTTCACGGGAAACTCGATCGAAGACATGGCCGGAGAATGGAGCCAGGCGGTGGCGGTGCAAGGCCTTCGCTCCCCGGACGACATGATCGCGCACTTCAACGCCGTGACGGCGTCCGACGTCGATCGCGTGCTGCGCGAGTACGTTAACGATGCAACGACGGTCGCCGCGTACGCCGTGCCGAAGAACGCGGGCGCGGCCGGCGCCGGCGGCGGCTTGGCCAAGGAAAACAATACGTTGCAGCCGAGTTCGCACGAGCCGCTGCCGCCGTGGGCGCAACAAGTGCTCGACGATCTCCGCGTTCCGGCGCAAACGCTGTCGCCCACCGACATGACGCTTCCCAACGGCATCCGTTTGATCGTGCAGCCGGAAACGATCACGCATACGGTCGTGGTCCGCGGTGCAATTCTCAATAACCCCGGCGTCCAAGAGCCGCCGGGAGAAGAAGGCGTCGCCGACCTCGCCTCCGGTTTGCTGCCGTTTGGAACCACGACGTACGACCGTGTCGGGTTCCAACGAGCCCTCGACGACATCGCCGCTTCGACGACCGCCGGCACCGATTTCGGCCTCGACGTGCTTTCCGCAGATTTCGATCGCGGCATGCAGTTGCTGGCCGACGAGGAACTGCACCCCGCGTTCGATCCGAAGTCGTTTGCGATCGTCAAACGGCAGGACGTCGACGCACTCACGGGCGATGCGAAAGCGCCCGATCATCTTGCGGACGTTGCGCTCGCGTCCGCGCTCTATCCGCCGGGCGATCCGGAGCGGCGCTTCGCAACGCCGCAGAGCGCCGGCAATCTGAGCCTCGACGACGTGAAACGCTGGTACGCGTCTGCGTACCGTCCCGACCTCACGACAATCGTCGTCATTGGAGACACGACCCCCGAACGCGCACGTGCCGCCGTTGAAAGATACTTCGGTGCGTGGACGGCCGCCGGCGCAAAGCCCGACGTCGAACCGCCGCCGGTGCCGGCAAATAGTGCCGGGCAGATTACGGTGCCGGCTAACGGCCGCGTTCAATCGAGCGTGCGGCTCGTGGAAACCGTGCCGATCGTGCGGACCGATCCGGCGTGGGCGTTGTTGCGCGTAGCCAACGCTGCGCTCACCGGCGGATTTTACTCGTCGCTGCTCTACCACGATTTGCGCGAGGTGCACGGGTACGCCTACGCCATCGGCAGCTCGTTCACCGCGGGCCGCGTTCGCGGCTCGTTCGAAATCAACTACGGATGCGATGCGAAGAACATCGTGCCGGCCGAGGGACAGACGCTTGCGGTGCTGCGCGACTTGCAGCGGCAGCCGATCGAAGCGCAACGCCTGCTGCGTTCGAAGGCGTTGCTGATGGGAGAAGTTCCCATTCGTCAATCGAGTTACGAGGGCGTCGCCGGGCAACTCTCCGCGTACGCCGGCGCCGGTCTGCCGCTCGATCAGAATCTGATCGATGCGCGTGCCGAACTGGATGCATCGGCGGAGGGCATTCGCGCCGCGATGGCGCGCTACGTGCGCCCGGATGGGTTCGTGCGCCTCGTCGTCGGTCCCGGGCCGCCGTGAGCCGCGCGGGCGCGGCGACCGGCGTCGGATTCGACATCGACCATACGATCGTGATCGACAACAAGCTCGAACGGGTGGCGTTTCTGCGGTTGCTCGAGACGATCGTCGGCGACGGCGGGCGCATGGTGGGAAATCTGAACGACGCGATTGCAAGGATCGACGCCTTGCTCGAGGCGCAGCGGCAAGGCGCGTGGACGATCGACGAAGCGGTCGGACGATTTGCCGTCGCGTACGGCGTCGCGCCGCGCGAGGCCTACGTCGAGCAGTTTCGCACGATGGCCGTCGCGATGGTCGCCGACTTCGTGATTCCCCTGCCGGGGGCGCGCGCAGCGTTTGCGGATTTGCGCGCACGCGGCGTTGCGACGGCGATCTTGAGCAACGGCTGGAATCCGCTGCAGGTCGAGAAGGCCCGGCGCGCGGGGTTCGACGGGCCGGTGCTCGTGAGCGCCGAGTTGGGCGTGCAGAAGCCCGACCGGCGCGCCTTCGGCGCGCTGCTCGACGCACTAGGGACCGACGCCGAGCGCACGTGGTACGTCGGCGACGACCCGCTCTCCGACGTCGAAGGCGCGCGCGAGGCCGGCTTGCGTCCAATCTGGCTGGACGCGGAAGGATGCAGCTACCCCGCAGGTGCCGCCGCGCCGGCGCGCACGATTCATTCGCTCGCGGAGATCGCCGGATGCATTTCGGCGCCTTGACGCGGCGTCGCCGCGGGTGGCGTTTCGTGCTGGCCGTCGCACTGCTGGCGACTGCGATACCGGTTCGGCCGCTCGCCGCTAGCGACTACCAAGCGAAGCTCGTCGATCTGGACCGCCGCTATACGTATTGGTCGTTCCGGCAAAATCCGACCTATGCGACCGATTCCGGCGTGCACGGCGACGACGCGTTGCTGGCCGACTTTTCACCCCAAGCGCAGGCGGCGGCGATGCAGCAGCTCCGCGGATTTCGCGACGAACTCGCGGCGTTGCAGCCTTCGCCGGACGCCACCCCGCACGAGCGCGTCGACTATCTCCTCATCCGCGCCGATCTCGAGGGAGATTGGTGGAACCGCACGGTCCTGCAGCCGCTGCAGCGCAACCCCACCGTCTACGAAGGCGAATGTGCGAATGGAATGTTTTCGATCGTCAAACGGCGCTACGCCTCCGACGACGTTCGCGCGCGCGATGCGATCGGCCGTTTGCGCGCGTGCGGCCGCGTGCTCGACCAGGGCCGGGCGAATCTCACCGATACGGTGGCCGAGTTCGCTCGCATCGCGTCGGAAGACGTTCGCGACGGCGACTCGCTCTACACGACGGCGCTCGACGGGATCGCCGCAGGCGTGGGCTCGCAGCGGCGCACCGAATTGCGCGCGGCCGAATCGTCGGCGATCCAGTCGCTTCACGCCTATCGTGCTTGGCTCGACGCGCAGATGCCGCATTTTCACGCCGGCGGCTTTGCGGTGGGCAAGAAGCAATACGATTGGTATCTCCGGCGCGTGTTGCTGCTGCCGTTCGATAGCGACGACGTCGCGACCATCGGGCGCCTGGAACTCGCCCGCGATCGCGCGCTCGAAGCGTGGGAAGCCAATCGCGACGCCCACGCCCCGCCCGGATCCCGGCAGCCGCGGTTTTCGACCAAGACCGAGTTCCTGCAGTACTACGAAGCGTCGCTGCAACGCTTGAAGTCGTTCATCGCGCAACGCGCCGTCGTGGACGTTCCGGCGTACGTCGGGCCCTTTCACATCGTCGAAGTGCCGAAAGCGCTCGCCGCAACGTACCCGGGCGGTTTCATGAATCCGCCGGCAATGCTCTCGCGCGATCCGCAAGGGTTCTACTTCGTTCCGGACTTTAGCGCCGGCAACACGAGCTTCTTCGTCGCGCAAGCGCGCCAGTCGGTGCTGCCGATTCTCGGGCACGAGGGCATCCCGGGCCACTTCCTGCAGTTCAGCTACGCCTATCACAATCCGGATTTCGTCCGGCACGTGCACGACGACGGCGTCTTCGCCGAGGGCTGGGCCTTCTACGGCGAAGAGATGCTCATGCGGCAGGGATTGTACGACGGCAATCCGGGCGCCCGGCAGCAAGTGATCCATCTCATGCGCCATCGCGCCACCCGCATCGGGGTCGACGTCGGGCTGGCGACCGGGGCGATGACCCTGCCCGAGGCAATTGCGTATTTCCAAAAGAATGCGGGAATCGATGCGGACACCGCGCGCGGCGAGGCGACGCGCTTCGCGATGAACCCAGGACAAGCGATCGATTATCTCGTCGGAAAGACGCAGATCGAAACTCTGATCGGCCTGGTTCACGACGCCCAAGGCAAAGCGTTCGCGTTGCGGTCGTTCCACGACCGCTTGCTCTCCTACGGAACCGTACCGTTTTCGACCATACGGTACGAGTGGCTCGGCGACGACGCATGGCTGGGCCCGGTGACCGATCCCATCGCGCCGGAGCAGTTCTAATGAGGACGGGAGGCTGACGTGAGTCCCCGCATCTCGGGCGGATCGCTGAACAGCCGTAAACTGCGCTCGCCGAAGGGCACGAACGTGCGGCCGACGCCGGGCCGCGTCAAAGAGTCGCTCTTCTCGATTTTAGCGGGCCGGCTGGAGGGCGCGCGCGTCCTCGATTTGTTTGCCGGCACCGGAGCAATCGGCTTCGAGGCGGCGTCGCGGGGCGCCGCAAGCGTCGTTTCGGTGGAATCCCATCGCGAGACGGCGACGGCGATCGGCGAAGCCGCGCGCGAACTCGGCATCGACGACGTCGTCACGGTCTTTCCGGCGCCGGCCGAGCGCGCGCTGTACCGGCTGGAGGGCCCGTTCGACGTCGTCTATCTCGACCCGCCGTACGCACATCCGCTTCCGGCGAACGTCTTCGCGCTGCTCGCGGAGCGGGGTTTGCTCGCGCCGGACGCACTCGTCATCTACGAGCACGCGGCACGCACGATCCTCCCGGAGATACCGGGGTATCGCTCGGTCCGCGAAGAAGTGTACGGCGATGTCGCGTTGGCATTTTTCACGTTGCAATCGCCGAATTGACCAACGGTAAACCGTCGCGCAACACGCGCGCGATCTATCCCGGTTCGTTCGATCCGCCTACCTGCGGACATCTCGATGTGGTCGAGCGAGCGGCGAAGTGTTTCGGCGAACTCGTGGTCGCGATCGTCGTCAATCCGCAGAAGCGGCAGCCGATGTTTTCGCTGGACGAACGGGTCGAGATGCTCAAGGCGTGCATCGCGCCGATTCCCAACGCTCGCGTCGAGCATTTTCGCGGCCTGCTCGCCGATTACGTCAAGGCGGCGCATGCCGACGTCATCGTCAAAGGCTTGCGGGTCGTTTCCGATTTCGAAAGCGAAATGTCCGCGGCGTTGATGAACCGTTCGCTCTCCGAAGTCGACACGTTCTTCCTCATGTCCGACCAGAAATATTCGTTCGTCAGCTCGAGCCTCGTCAAGGAGGTTTTCTTCCTGGGTGGCGACGTGGCGTCGCTCGTTCCCGAACCGGTTCTCCGGCTCATGACCGTCAAACGCGCCGGGTTACTCGAAGCTCGTTCTTAAACGGAGGTATCCATGTCGGTGTATCGCGTGCTGGACAAACTCGAGGCCTACGTGCACGAAGGAACGTGGCTCCCGGCGGGTTACCGGGTCCTATCGGAAGAGCGCCTCATCGAGTTGGTGGAGAAGATCCGCGCGTCGCTGCCGGTTGAGGTCGGGCGCGCGCAGATCATCGCCAAGGATCAAGATCGCGTGCTGCGGGCTGCCCAAGAAAAGGCCCAGGCGATCGTGGACGAGGCGGCGACCAAGCACGAAGAGCTCGTCGATCAAAACGAGATCGTTCAGCGGGCGCGCACGACCGCCGAAGTCGTCCTCCGCGAAGCGGAGGCGGCTGCGCGCAAAGTCCGTGACGGCGCCGATCACTACGCCGCTCAAGTCCTGACGGAAATGGAAGGCCGTCTTTCGAGCGCGCTCGGTTCGGTGAGGAAAGGACGCGAGTCGCTCACTCGCTCCCCCGCTCCCGCGGGCACGCCATCCGCGGTCTCCGAGCCCCTTGCCGATGCCGCTGCGAAAAGCAAGCGAGCGGCCTTCGATTCGCAGACGGCGGGCGACGAGACGGCCGCCCTCGAATCGGTCGAAGCGTAAGGAAGCCGACATTTGGGTAGACCGAACGCATGAAAATCTTGGGAGCCGCGCTCGCGCTTGCGAGCCTCATCGCCATCCCGGCCTTCGCCGACGACACGAGCGGTGGAATTTCAGGGTACGTGGTGGATATGAAGACCGGCCAGCCGGTCGATCGTGCCCAGATCTTGTACTATCGCGCGCCGTTCATTGAGAATGCGACGACCATTCGTAAGCTCGAAACCGATCGACACGGTTACTTTCGAGATATCACGCTCGAGCCGGGCCGCTACATCGTCATGGCTCAGTTCCCGGGAAGAGTCCTAGGCTGCGCCGTCGACGACGTGCAAAACGGTGAAATCTCCCGCATCCGCATCGAACTCGGCCGTGACGCGATCGTCTGTTCCGGACCGCGCGTTCATCCGACGCTCATCGATCCCAACGCCACCGCAGACGTGTATCGAATTTAACGGGAGAGGAGCCTCATGCGTTTCGAAAACGAAACGGGAACCTTTCATCGGTTGCTTACGGTCGCCGCGTTTCTAGCGGCGGCCGTTTCACCGTTGGCCGCTGCCGCAAATCCTTCGATCGGCGGATCGCGACCGGCGGGAGCGGGAATGCTCGCGCACTCGAGCAGTGTAAATCCGGCAATGCATCAGTCGCAGTGGCTGACGGTGCCCGATCGTAAGGTCCATCGCGAGCGCTTCGCGCACAACTACGATTGGAAGTGGTTCAACTCCCAGCCGCAGTGCAACTCGGCGATGTGGATGCACCCCGAGCTCGCGACGAACGTCTACGGCACAACGACGGCGAGCTGCTGGTGGCAGAACACGCCGTTATGGGTCCCCTAAAAACCCCGCATTTTTAGACCGGCGGGGCTTGAACGTTGTGCGCGAACGCTTCGAGCCGCGCACGATCGATCGCTTTGACGCGACCGCGGTCGAGTTCGACGGCGCCGGCATTCTTTAGACGCAATAACGCGCGCGCCGCCATGTCGCGCACGGTGCCGGCTGCGGCGGCGATCTGCGCTTGCGAGAGATTCTCCACGCCGGGAAGCCCGCGCGTCATGCCGACCGACGCGCGCGCGTATCCGAGCAGAAACTTTGCGACGCGCTGCAGCACGTGTGCGAAGGCAAGATCGGCGATCGTGTCGATGGAACGGCGCCGCGCCTGCGAGGACGCGATGAGAAATCCGAGCGCGAGTTCGGCATCGTTGCGCGCGGCGTGAATGACGGCTTCGCTCGGCAACGTGATCACGGTGGCGTCGGTCAAGGCCTCGGCGCGCGTCGTGGCGCCACCGCCGTCGAACGTACCGCTTTCGTTGAGCGTGTCGTGCGCCAAGCGCTCGCCGATCGTGTGGGTCTTTCCGTCGGGCGAGAGCAGCGTGTAGATCACTTTTCCGGTCTTGACGATGCCGAGGTACGGCCACATCTCGCCCTCGTCGAAGATCGTGTCGCCCGATTTGTAGGCGCGCTCGCTCATCTGCGCCGCCAACTCCTTGATGGTGTTGCCCTTGGCGGCCGTGAACTGCGCCACGTGCCCGAGGAGCGTTTCGCCATTGGCATTCTCGTCGATGCGTTCCAGACGAATCGTCCAGCGGTTGCTGCCCAAGTTGCGGGCATCCCAGGAAAACTGGCCGGGACGCATCTGCGTCATTTCGTTGCGCAGCGCGCGCGGGTCGGTCTCCTCGTTGATTTCCACGGCCGTCCCGATCTGGAGTTTGTCGAAGGCTTCCAGAATTTGATCGGTCTTGGTTGCTGGGGAGAGCGAGCGGGCGTCGAGATTCACCGCGGCGGGACGGTTCATGGGCATAGGCGGGCCGTTTTAGGGATGGCCTCCACAGGCGCCTGCCGAAGCCGCGCGCATGAACACGCCCCTCCACGATAGCGACGTCGTCATCGTCGCCGGCGCCCGTACCCCTTTCGGGAACCTCGGCGGGGCGCTCGCGGACCTCACCGCAACCGACTTGGCGGTGGCGGCTTCGCAAGCCGCCATCGAGCGCAGCGGCGTCCCGAAGGACTGCATCGACGACGTGGTCTTCGGCAACGTCATGCAGACGAGCGCGGATGCGATCTACCTCGCGCGCCACGTCGGATTGCGCGCCGGACTGCCCATCGGCGTACCCGCGCTGACGCTCAACCGGCTGTGCGGATCGGGTCTTCAGGCGATTCTCTCCGCGGCTGCGTCGCTCGCGCTGGGCACGTCCACCTACGCGCTGGCCGGTGGCACTGAAAACATGAGCCAGTCGCCGCACGTCGTTCGCGGCGCGCGGCGCGGCTTTCACTTCGGCCAGAACGTCGCGTTCGAAGATTCGCTATGGACCGCGCTGACCGATTCCTACGGGAACACGCCGATGGCCGTCACCGCCGAGAATCTCGCGAAGAAGTACGGCGTTACGCGCGCCGAATGCGACGCGTTCGCGCTCGAAAGTCAGGAGCGCGCGCTCCAGGCGCAGTCGAGCGGCTATTTCGCCGAGGAGATCGTGGCGGTCGAGGTTCCCGGTCCCAAAGGCACGACCGCGACGGTCGACAAGGACGAAGGCCCGCGGGCGGGACTCTCGATGGAGAAGCTCGGCAAACTACCGGCGCGCTTCGTCAAGGACGGCGTCGTCACGCCTGGCAACGCCAGCGGCATTACCGACGGCGCCGCCGCCGTCGTGATGACGACGGTGAAGCAAGCCAGGGCCGACGGGGTCGCGTGGATCGGCCGGCTCTCGGGCGCGAGCGTCGTAGGCGTCGATCCCAGCATCATGGGCATCGGGCCGGCATTCTCGATTCCGAAAGCGTTGGCGCGCGCGGGCATCGCCGAAAAAGACCTCGCGGTGATGGAGATCAACGAAGCCTTCGCACCGCAAGTGCTCGCGTGTTTGCGCGAGATGCAGACGCAGCCCGGTAACGGCCTGCAATTCAATCCGCACGGCGGCGCGATTTCGCTCGGACATCCGTTGGGAGCTTCCGGCGCGCGACTGGCGATCACGACGCTGCACGAACTTCGCGAGCGGGGCGGCGGCTACGGGGTAGCGTCGGCCTGCATCGGGGGCGGTCAGGGGATTGCAGCAGTCTTCGTCGCCGAATAGCACCCCGCAACCTCGGCGGCGCGGCTTTTCGTGGTCTCGGCTGTGGGACGTCGCTGCCGTTATCGTTTTGGGCTTCGCGCTTTGGAAAATCTTCATCGCGCCGCGTGCGTTCGGGCCGGCCTCGAGCGCGCCGCCCGCGCCGCACGCGGTGTTTATGCGCCTCGACGGCGGCGCGTTCCGCGTCACCGACGCACGTAATCGCCTGCTATTCCTGGATTTTTACGCGTCCTGGTGCATGCCGTGCAAAGTCGAGATGCCGCTCGTGGAGGCGTGGGCGAAGGCGCATCCCGATGCGCTCGTCGTTCCGATCGACGTTGCTGAGCCGCGTGCCGCCGTCGAGGCCTACGCCGCCGCGCACGGTTTGCGCGACGTCGCGATGGATCCGCACGGCGTCTCGCAAGGCATCTTCGGCATCGACGGCTTTCCGACGGTCGTGGTCGTCGATCCGCAAGGGCGCATCCGCGCGAAATGGCAGGGCCTCAATCCCGCCATCTCACTCGCCATGACCAACGCCGAAAAAACGCTCGCCCCGCGCTGACTCGTTTAGCGGCCTTTCCATTGTGGTTTGCGCTTTTCGAGGAAGGCGCCGGTGCCTTCTTTGATGTCTTCGGTGTCGACGAGGGTGCCGAACTCGAGCGCTTCGAGTTCGAGCGCGTCGTCGAGCGAAAGATGTGCGCCGTTGTTGATGGCGCGTTTGCACGCCGCGATTGCAAGCGGCGCTTTCGACGCGATCGTCGCGGCAACGCGCTTGGCTTCGTCCATCAACTCCGCGAGCGGGACGACCTTCTGTACGAGACCGATTCGCAACGCCTCTTGTGCGCCGATCATCTCGCCGGTGAGGCACAAATACATCGCCATGCCTTTGCCGACCAGCCGCGTCATGCGCTGGGAGCCGCCGTAACCCGGAATCAGACCGAGATTGACCTCCGGCTGGCCGAACTTCGCGTTTTCCGATGCGATGAGAATGTCGCCGGCCATCGCGAGCTCGCAGCCGCCACCCAGCGCAAATCCGTTTACGGCCATCACGACCGGCTTGCGAAGACGCTCGATTTTGCGCGTCAACGCTTGACCGAAGCGCGCTTGATCGGCGCCGTGCCCGGCGCTCGGCAGAGCGTTGAGTTCCGAGATGTCGGCGCCGGCGGCGAACGCCTTCTCGCCCTCGCCGGTGATGATGACCGCTCGGACGCTGGGGTCGCCGTCGAGTTCGGTCAGCGCGCGCGATACCTCGCTCAGCAGGTTCGACCGCAGCGCGTTGAGCACGTTGGGGCGATTGAACGTAATGATGCCGGCCGGTGACTCGACCCTCACCACGATGTCTTGATACGCCTCAGGCATAATCGTAAAATCCCTTTCCGCTCTTGCGGCCCAACCTGCCGGCCAGGACCATGCGCTTGAGCAGCGGCGGCGCGGCCATCATCGGATCCTTGAACTCGTCGAACATGATTTCGGCGATGTAATACGTCGTATCGAGACCGACGAAGTCGAGCAGTTCGAACGGGCCCATCGGATAGCCGCAGCCGAGCTTCATGCCCTTGTCGAGGTCTTCTTTGCTCGCGAGCCCTTGTTCGAGCAGACGAATCGCGTAGAGCAGATACGGCACGAGCAGGCGGTTGACGATGAATCCCGGCGTGTCTTGCGCCAGCACCGGCTCCTTGCCGAGCTTCCTTGCGAAGGCGAAGAGCGCGTCCACCGTCTCTTGCGACGTCGCAATCGTTTTTACGACTTCGACGAGTTTCATGATCGGCACGGGATTGAAGAAATGCAAGCCGGCAATTTTATCCGGCCGTTTGGTCTTCGCGGCGAGTTCGATGACGCAGAGGCTCGACGTATTCGTGCAGACGATCGCGTGCGGCGCGAGCAGTGCGTCCAGGCGCTGGAACAGCTCCGTCTTCACGCCGACGTTTTCGACGATTGCCTCGATCACGAGATCGCAATCTTTGAGCCGGTCCACGTCGGTCGTCGCGGCAATTCGCGCAAACGTCGCGTCGCGGTCGGCGGGCGTCAGCTTGCCTTTTTCGGCAAATTTGTCGAGTGAGACGCGGATCGATCGCATGCCGCGATCGAGCGGCTCCTGCGCTGCCTCGAGCAATACGACGCCGAATCCCGCAGTTGCGCAGGTCTGTGCGATTCCGTTTCCCATCAAGCCGGCGCCGCAGACGCCGACGCTGCGGATGTCAGGCACGAACGTTCCTCCTACCGTTCAAGAGAAGTGGATTCCGGTTACCTTATGGTTTGGTAAAGAGCGCAGGTCCATTCGTTGCGTTGCGGGGAAGGGACCTTTGCCCTATACTAGGACCTTGCTCCGGGGCACGGCATGTGGAGGAACGGGACAGGAATTGCGGATCGCATATCACGAGGCACTCGAAAGCACGCGGCTCGACGTCGTTCGCCTCGGCGCGCTCGTCGGCGACGCGATTCGGGTCGCGGTCGATGCGCTCAACGGACGCGACGCGGCTGCGGGCGCTCGCGTCGTTGCCGGAGACGATGCGATCGACGATCTCCGCCGGCGCATCGAAGCGCACTGCATCGAACTGATCTGGCGTCAGCAGCCGGTGGCGGGCGAGTTACGCGAAATCGCCGCGATGCTCGAAATTGCTACCGACTTGGAACGCGTCGGCGACTATGCGGTCGACATCTCCAAGAACGCGATCAAACTTTCCGATCAGGCAATGCGCCCCCAAAAGGTCGAGATCGATCGCATCGCCTCGGTCGCCCACGCAATGCTCCTCGATGCGATGCGCGCCTATACCGAGCGCAATGCCGCACTGGCCAGCGACGTCATCGACCGCGACGATCAGGTCGACAAACTCTATAAGCGCAGTATTAAACTGCTGCAGGAGGAGATGCGCGGCGATCCGGACATCGTGCGCCCCGGAACGCGCTACCTTTTCGTGCTGGCGTCGATCGAGCGCGTCGGCGACCGCGCGGGAAACATCGCGTGGCACACCAAGGACATGATCGGCACCGAGTGAGCACCCCGCTTCCGCGCGGGGAATTTGCGGTCACCGAGCGCCTCACGTATCTGAACCACGCGGCGGTCGGCATCTTGCCGCGATCCTCCATCGAAGCCCTCGACGAACTGCTGCAGGCGCACGCAAGCGGCGGCGTGCTGGGAACCTGGCCCTACGACGAACGCATGCCGGAGTCGCGCGAGCGCATCGCGCGCTTCATCGGCGCAAAAGGCTCCGAGATCGCGACGATTCCGAGCACGAGCATCGGCGCGAGCATCGTCGCGCAAGGCATCGACTGGCGCGCAGGCGACGAGGTGCTGCTCTGCGACAACGAGTTTCCCGCTAATGCGGTGCCGTGGTACGCCTTACGCAATCGCGGCGTCGGGGTGCGGCTCCTCTCGACGCACGAAGAACGCCTCACGCCCGATCGTTTGCGGCGGGAGCTGACGCCGCGTACGCGAGCCGTCACCGTATCGTGGATATCTTACGCCGACGGCTACCGGCACGACCTGGCCGCGTTGAGCGAAGTCGCGCATGCGGCCGGCGCTTTGCTGTGCGTCGATGCAATCCAAGGACTGGGAGCCCTGCGTCTGAACGTCGGCGACGCCGGGGTCGACACGCTTTACGCCGGGGCCGGGAAATGGATGCTCGGCCTGCACGGCATCGGATTGCTCTACGTACGCGAAGCATTGATCGAACGGATTGCGCTGACGATGCCGGGCTGGCGTTCGCTCTGCGACATGTGGGATTTCCACGCCTACGAGCAACCCTACGCGCCCGAGGCGATGCGTTTCGAGGGCGGTACGCCGAACATCGCCGGCACGCTGTCGCTGGTGAAGTCCATCGACTTGTTCGAACGCCACGGGCCCGAGTCGATCGAGCGACACGTCTTGGCGCTCACCGATTATCTCTGCGATCGGTTGACGCGCGCCGGTGCCGACGTCGTCTCGCTGCGCGGCAGCGGCATCTCCTCGGGGATCGTGATGTTTCGCATGCCCGGGCGCGACAGCGTCGAACTCGGGCGAGCGCTGCAGCGCGCGGGAATTGTCACGACGTACCGCGCGACCGGCGTGCGCGTGGCCCCGCACGGATACAATACGACCGAGGAAATCGATCGTTTGGCCGACGCCGCTCGCGCGGTTGCCGCCGAAACGATCTAGCTTGATTCGGTTGGGCGCACGCGGCACGACGTCATGACGGCGTCGGTCATGCCGTGGATCAGCCGCTTATCGGCGGGGGCGATCGTCGCAAGGATGCCGCCGAGCGTCACCTCGTCGTCGCCGGTCGCGAAATAGTACGGGCAGAGCCGCGCGCGACCGTCGAAGGTGCGAATCTCGTCGCTCTCGCGATCGAAATAACTCTGACGCAGCCGTTTGGCTTTGTGAAAGCTCTGCAGCACGTAGGGCGTCTTATCGAACGACGAGAGTGCCGTGTCGATCGTTGCGGCCCACTCCTCTTTTGTGAGGTCGTTGGCAATCTTTACACCGCGCGATCCCCACGCCAGTTCGGAAAATCCGGACGGCTTGACGACGTAGTCGCGTTCGCTCTTTCCGAGATCGATTAGGCGGCGAAAATCCGCAACCGGCGCTCCGCCGGCCTCGAGGCCGGCGATCACGCCCTGCGGCGGAAGCGGACGCGGATCCATCACCCAGGTCTTCGGAAAAATCGCGTGCAGACGCTCGAAGCGTTCCTTTCCGAGCTCGCCGATCCACAACGGTGCCAGCGCGAAGTGATGGAAAAGCGCAAACGAGAGTTTCTCTTCGAGATTGGCTTTCGGCGGCGGCGTCATCTTCACGCGGTTGTGACGCGCGGCATAGAGCATTAGCTCTTGTTTGGGGACGTTGAACAGATCGAACATCTCGAAGTTGCGATAGATCGCATCTAAACGCTCTTCGCGTCCGTCTTCGTGCCGGATGAAGAGTCCCGCCTCGGTGAAATAGATTTCGCCCGGCTCGCGCAGCCACGCATCGGCGAGGCCCAAGCGCCGCAAAGCCTCTGCCAGCCATCCCATCTCGCTTCGATAGTCGGCGGATTCGTCCGAAACGACGATTGCGACGACGGGACGCTCGACGTGCGTCAGGTGGCGCAGCATCGCGGCGAAGCCTTTCGGAATGCCGTCCGCTCCACCCGCGCTCTCGATGCCGAGGTGGCAGTACGCCTCCGTCGTCGCGCCGACGAAACCCATGCCGCCCGGCACGCTGTCGAGTTCGGTTGCGACGAAGCCGTCGCCGGTCACCATCAGGTCCGGCCGAATGATCGCCGGAATGTCTTGCTTGAAGCGGTTTTGCCGCGCGAGTTTGACGATGCGCTCGGGCTTACCGCCGTCGAGGTATTCCGCGATGAACGCCGGAGCGGTACCGCGCGCGCTGCGATTGTACAGGTTGTTGAGGGCTCGATAAAATGCGAGCAAATCGAGGCCGAGGCGTTCGATTTCCGCAAACTGCTCGGGCGATAATGCAAACGGTTCGGGGCTGATGCGCCAGGCCACCCGTTCTTGCTCGTCGCTGACCCGGAAGAGTCCGGGCTGTATCGCTTCGTAAAGGTGGCGCGCTTGCTCCCGAACCGTCATGTCCGGGTGAATAGCCGTGCACGGCATGAAGACTTTAGGCCCTCCGCCGACAGCCGTCGGGGACTTTGGCGCTGCTGAACGCGATGTAGAGTCGACGCATAGATATCTCGGGGTTACAAAATGCCCGTCCGGCCCGAGGGGTTGCAACGGCCGGCGGCCGGCCTACTTGATGGTGATGGCCCCAGGGGTCAGGAGTGCCCCTTCGACACGCACCTCGCCGTAGGCGAACACGAGCGTGAGATGGAGCACCCCGGGCATGCCGAGGCGGGCGAGCTGGACGTTTTCGAGGACCCTCGAGACGCCCTCGCCGCCGACGAAACGCAGTTCGCGCCGGCGTCCGAACGCGCCGCCCGGTGCCGCATACGACGAGGTAACGGGGACGATGAGCTCGTCGCCTTCATAGCGCGGCGGCGCGGCTACGCAGTAGACGACCGTCACGGGCGTGCCGAGAACCGGCAGTATTTCTTGCGTGCAGCCGGGAGGCGCTGCGGCGCCGCGAACCGGCCAGCCCGCAACGAGGGCGAGCAGCACGGCGATCGAGCGAGCGATCCTTCCGGCCATCTTCGTTTCCAGAGTTCGGCTCGAAGAAAGCCCGGACCCGCCGGAGTATAGGGTGCGTCGTGGCGCTGCCGATCGACCTCATTGCCCTCGACCTCGACGGGACGCTCCTCGACGAACGCGACGGCATCTCGCCGGAAAACCGGCGGGCCGTTCGCCGAGCGCTCGATGCGGGCGTGCGCGTCGTCCTCGTCACGGGACGCGGGGCCGATGCCGCGGCGCGCGTCGTGCACGAGCTCAACCTCAACCTTCCGGCAATCTGCGCGCACGGCGCGCTCACCAAGGATTTTCTATCGGGGCGCACGCTCGGGCACATCCCGGTCCCGCTCGCCCACGCGCTCCCGATGGTGCGCTACGCCGAAGATCACCGCTTAGACGTCGTGGTCTATCTCGAGGAACGCTTCTTGCGTCTGAAGGGGACGACGCTGCACATGGAAGACATGCGCGGCCCGCATTGGCGCGAAGTTCATTCCCTCAGCGAGGCGCTCACCTTCGCACCGACGCTCGTGCGCTTCATGGGGCGGCGCGCGGCCCAACGCATGCGCGAGGTCTTCGCGCATCTTCCGCTTCATTTTAAAAACGAAGTCTGGGGGGATTTCGAAGAGTGTGCGGTGACGAGTCCCGAGGCGACCAAGGAAAACGCGCTCGCGCGCCTTTGTGGAGACTTCGAAATTCCCGCCGCACGCGTGCTCGCAATCGGCGACTCGCCGAACGACGTGCCGATGCTGCGCTGGGCGGGGATCGGCGTCGCCATGGGAAACGCGCCGGCCGGCGTCCGCGAAACCGTCGGGCGCGTCACCGCGCCCTGCGAATGCGACGGCGTCGCGCGGGCGATCGAGCGCTACCTGCGATGACGGTGCGCGTGCTGGCGTTCGCGCGTGCGCGAGAGGTGTTGCCAACCGGAGACTTTCCCTTGGAACTTCCCGATGGCGCGCGCGTCGTCGACGCCTGGACGGCGCTGCTGCGCGACGTGCCCGCGTTGCGCGATCTCGCCGCAACGATTCGCATCGCGCGCAACGGCCGCATCGCCGAGCCCCACGAGCCGCTCGCATCCGGCGACGAACTCGCGCTGCTGCCGCCGGTCGGGGGCGGTTGACGCGTGTTCGCGATTGCGCGCGACCGTATCGACCCGCTCGCCTTCGTCGCCGCATTCGGCGGCGACGGCGGAGGCGTCGTAACGTTTTTCGGAGCGGTGCGCGGTCGTGCCGGCGACGGCCGGAACGTGGAAGGCCTGACCTACGAAGCGTACGAGCCGATGGCGCTGCGCGAGTTCGAACAAATCGCCGGCGAGGCACGCGAGCGTTTCGGCGCGCTGCGCATCGCCATTGTCCACCGCAGCGGCGATGCGCATCCGGGCGAGGTGACGATCGCCGTTGCGGCCGCCGCCTCGCATCGCGATGCCGCATTTGCGGCCTGCCGGTTTACCGTCGACGAAGTCAAACGGCGCGCGCCCATTTGGAAAAAGGAACGGTACGCCGGCGGCGGCGCAGCGTGGAAAGAGAATCGCGTTGGCTAACGTCAAGCTCTTCAACATTGCGGCCGAGCGCAATCGGGTCGCGGCGTTGTGGTACGAGCCGCGCCGGCCGCGCGGCGTCGCCATCGTCGCCGGTCACGGCTACTCCTCGAGCAAACACAATCTCGATTTCTTGTGTTCGTTTCTCGCGGCGCACGGATTCGGCGTCTACAACCTCGACTTTCCGGGACACAAACTGGGCGCCAGCGGCGGCGCGCTGCGCGGCGTCGACGATTGCATCGATGCAATGTCGTCGACGGTGCGTTTCGCGCGCGAGCGCGGCGATGCCGGCGTCTACGCGCTCGGCCACAGTATGGGCGGAATGACGGCGCTGTTTACGGCGGCGCTCGACGCCGCGATCGCCGGAACGATCGCGATTGCGACCGGCTACGGGCGGCCGACGTCGCTGACCACGCTGCGCCAGGCGGGCGCGACGGACTTCCGATCGTCGTACGTCAACGGCGTGAGCTTGCCCGAACTCGTCGAGGGCGTGGACGAACGCTACGCCGCCATGCTGCCGCGGCTGGCCGGCAGACCCGCGCTCTACGTCGCGGCATCGCACGACGCGATGGTGAACGAATCGAGCGTGCGCGAACTCTACGACCGTGCGCCCGATCCCAAAACCTTTGCGCTCATCGACAGCGACCACACCTACGCCGGCGAACGCGCCCGGGCGACGGTGCTCGAATGGCTGAACGGTCTGCACCCACGCGAAACGTGACACCGCTCGACTCGCGCGCGCTGCGTCGCTACAGCCGTCACTTGCTGGTGCCCGAGATCGGATTGCGTGGACAGGAACGGCTCGCCGCAGCACGCGTGCTCGTGGTCGGCGCCGGCGGCTTAGGCTCGCCCGCCCTGCAATATCTCGCGGCTGCCGGCGTCGGACGAATCGGCATCGCCGACGGCGATAGCGTCGACGAGACGAATCTGCAGCGACAAACCATCTTTGCGACGTCCGACGTCGGCCGCAACAAGGCGCGCGCCGCCGCCGAACGCTTGCACGCGCTCAATCCGCTCGTGGCGGTCGATGAAATCGCGGTCGACGTCGACCAGCATAACGCGCAGGATCTGGTTCGCCTCTACGACGCCGTGCTGGATTGCACGGATCGCTTCGAAACGCGGTACCTGCTCAACGACGCATGCGTGCTCGAGCGAAAGCCCGACGTCTACGGATCGATTTTTCGCTTCGACGGGCAGGTGAGCGTGTTCGCGTTTGCGGGAGGCCCGTGTTACCGGTGCCTCTATCCCGAAGCGCCGGAGCCCGGAAGCGTGCCGAGTTGCGCGGAGGGCGGCGTGATGGGCGCGCTGGCGGGAATCGTCGGCGCGTGGCAGGCGAGCGAGGCGCTCAAGGTGCTCCTCGGTATCGGCGAACCGCTCGCCGGCCGCTTGATGCTCGTCGAAACGCTCGGCGCGAGAACGCGCGAAGTGCGGTTCGGGCGCGACCGCGGCTGCGTGGTTTGCGGCGAGCGCCCTACGATTACCCGCGCCGAAACCATTGCGTTCGCCGACGACGCCGGTGCCGGCATCGACGAGGTCGAGCCGGAGTCGCTCGAGCGTGTTTTGGCCGGCGCACTGTTGCTCGACGTGCGGGAACCGCACGAAGCCGTGCTGGGCACGCTCGGTGGCGCGATCGAAATGCCGGCGAGTCAACTCGAGGCGCGCATGCACGAACTCGATACGGCCAAGCGCTACGTCGTGGCATGTCGCGTCGGGGTGAAATCGCGCTGGGCCGTACGGCGCCTGCGTGAAGCGGGCTTCGGAAGGCTGTCGCATCTGCGCGGAGGCCTCCTGGCCTACGCCGCGCAACGTCCCGATTTCGAATTCGTACCTGATAGTCATGTGTCACCCGAAGCGCAATGACGCTGAGGGAGCGCAGCGAGGCGAAGTGGAGCGAAGTCGAAGGGTCGTGAAATGCTAACGAAAGCGTTCGGCGCAACGGGCGTCCAGGCAGCGGTCGTGGGTCAGGGCACCTGGGACGTCCCGGAACGAGGCGCGCGCGCCGAAGAGGCTCGGCACGCGCTGCGGCTGGGCATAGAACTCGGCATGACGCACCTCGATACGGCCGAGATGTACGGGTCGGGACGCGTCGAGGAACTCGTGCGCGAAGCCATTGCCGGCGTGCCGCGCGAGACGCTCTTCATCGCAACCAAAGTGCTGCCCGGCAATGCAGACCTTCGAGGGACGCTCGCCGCGGCCGAACGCAGCCTGACGCGCCTGGGACTGGACTATCTCGATCTCTACATGCTGCATTGGCAGGGCGAACATCCGCTCGAAGAAACGATGCGCGCCCTCGAACGACTGGTGCACGATGGCAAGACGCGATTCGTCGGCGTCAGCAACCTCGATGCCGGAGAAATGCTCGAAGCCGCGTCGTATCTGCAGACGGTTCCGCTCGCCTGCAATCAGGTGCTCTACCACTTGAACGAACGCGGCGCCGAGCATCGCGTGATCCCGGCCGCACGCGAACGCGGAATAGCGGTCGTCGCGTACACGCCCTTCGGACGCGGACGATTTCCGAGCGCGCAAACGGCGGCCGGAGGCGTGCTCGACGACGTCGCCCGCAAACACGGTGCGACGCCGCGCCAGGTGATTCTCGCGTTTCTCACCCGCGAACCTCACGTCTTTACGATTCCGAAGGCGTCGCGCCTCGAGCACGTGCGCGAAAACGCGGGAGCGGGAGATCTGACGCTCGACGCTGCCGACGTCGCAGCGATCGATGCGGCCTTTCCATTGGGCGCGCCCGCGCCGCTGGCCTCGCTTTAAAAGAAGCGACCGAGCACGGTGAATCCGGTGGAGTTGAAATCTTTGGCGGTCGCGACGGCGCATTCGCTCGGCGCTGCCGAAGTACGCGTCACGCAGGCCGCTGCCGACGACGAGTCGCGCCGGCGCATGCGAGCGTCATTCGAACGCGGCGACCTCGCGACGTGGCCCTACGACGGCGCCTACGCCGATCGCGCAAACGATCCGCGCGTGCTGCTCGACGGCGCGCGCAGCGTCCTCTGCTTAGCGTTTCCCTACGCGACGCCGCCGCCGCGGCAGCGTCCGTTACACGGGCGGGTCTCTAACTACGCATGGTCGCGCGACTACCACCGGCGCGTGCGCGCGGCGCTCGAGGGCGTCGCCGGCGCGCTGGATGCGGCCGCCGGAGAACCCGTGTCGGCCGTCGCGTGCGACACGCGTCCGCTCGCCGAACGCGCGCTCGCCGCTCGCGCGGGAATCGGCTGGATCGGCAAACACACGAACCTCATCTCGCCGTCGCGCGGATCGTTCGTCTTTCTCGGCGAGGTGATCACAACGCTTGCGCTGCCGCCCGACGCACCGCTGCGGAAAAGCTGCGGCGCCTGCGCGCGGTGCGTCGACGTCTGCCCGACGCAGGCGCTGCGCGGCGACTACACGATCGATGCGACGCGCTGCATCGCCGACCTGACGCAGCGCACGGACGGAATTCCTCGCCGGCTGCGTCCGCTCGTCGGCGACTGGGTGTGGGGCTGCGACCTCTGCCAACTCGCCTGTCCGCCGACGCAGGCCGCAGGCAACGCCGGCGATGCGAACGCCGGCGCGCCGCTCGACGACGAGACGGCACGGCCTTCGCTGACCGAACTGCTGCGTTTGCGCAGCGGCGACTTCAAACGGCGCTTCGCGCAAACGGCGATGGGGTGGCGCGGCGGCGCCGTGCTGCGGCGCAACGCCGCGGTCGCGCTCGGGAATGCGCTCGACCGCTCCGCGATTCCCGCGCTCGCGTTAGCGCTGCGTGAAGATTCCCACCCGATGGTTCGCGGCCACGCGGCCTGGGCGCTCGGCCGCATCGGCGCTCCCAGCGCGCTCACAGCCCTGCGGCAACGATACTCGGTAGAGAAGGACGCCGGCGTGCTCGAAGAGATTCACACGGCACTCGAACCCTTCCAGCCGGGAGATGCATGAAACGAATTGTTGCCGCGGTCGCGGTCCTCGCCCTGAACGCCGGCGCGCTGCGCGCGGCGGCCGCTTCGGATTTGCTCGACCGCATGGCGGCGGCCAATCCGGGAATGCGGTCGTTCACGGCGACGATGCACGCAAACGTGACGCTGAAGACCTTTCCGTTCCTGAGCGTGCAGCTGGTCGGAACGTATTATCACAAGGAGCCCGACCAGAACAAAGTCGTCTTCACCAGCGGCGTGCCCGCAATCGCCGAGCAGTTCGACAAACTCTACGCTCACGTCGAGCCGCCGTCGCGCTGGCGCGACGTGTATCAAGTGACGGTGGTTTCGGATGACGGAACGACGACGACGTATCGGTTGGTTCCACGCAAACACGGAAACATCGATCACGTCGAAGCGCGCGCCGACGATAAGAGTGCGACCGTTTCGTCGATGCGGTGGTATTACGCCAACGGCGGCTATGCAGAAATGAACAATCGCTACGGTAAGGCCGGCGATACGATCGTGGTGACTTCGCAAACCGGCCACGTTCAAGAACCCGGGTATACCGCCGACATCACGTCGACGATCGACGGATATAAAATCAACTCCGACATTCCGGATACGGTCTTCTCGCAGTGAGGAACCTCTGATTGACCCGCTGCACCGATCGCAATGAGCATTTTCGGCGTAGGTCTAGGCGCGGCCGAAGGAGCATAGCCGTGAGTTCTGTGACTGAGGTTGCAACGACGAGATGCGCCGAAAATGCCGTTGCCCGAAGGGTTTGGCCGGAAAGACGGCGCTTGCGTTGTCGCCGGCTCGGTCACAGACCCAGCGGGTATGCTTCCTCGCCGTCTCCTAGCAAACGCCGTCTTTGCGAGCCAAACGATCGGTACAGGGGGTCAATCAGAGGTTCCAAATGCTGGTTGACTTGACGCGCGCGCCGTTGAGCGACACCTTTAACCGGGCGATTACCTACCTGCGGGTCTCGGTCACGGACAAGTGCAACCTGCGTTGCGTCTACTGTATGCCGGAAGGCGGATTACCGTGGCTCCAGCGCGGCGACATGCTGACCGACGACGAGATCGTCGCCATCGTTCGTGCGGCGGCGACGGCCGGAGTGCGCGCCATCCGCCTGACGGGCGGCGAGCCGCTGCTGCGCCCGAACCTGGACGGGATCGTCGCCGCGATCGCGCGCGTTCCGGGTATCGAGGACGTCGCGCTTTCGACCAACGGGCTGCTGCTCGAGGAGCAGCTGCCGGCACTGCGCGCGGCCGGACTCTCGCGAGTGAACGTCTCGCTCGACACGCTGCGGGCGGACCGCTTTGCGACCATCGCGCGCCGCCCCGGACTCGATCGCGTGTTGCGCGGCATCGACGCAGCAATTGCCGCCGGCGCGACGCCCGTCAAGGTGAACTGCGTCGTGATGCGCGGGGTCAACGACGATGAGATTGGGGCCTTCGCCGAACTCACGCGCGAGCGGAACGTGTTCGTGCGATTCATCGAAGTCATGCCGGTGCGCGAGAATCTCGAACTGCAATCCGAAGCCTACGTATCGAGCGACGAGATACTCCAGCGGGTCGCCGAGATCGGCGCGCTTCACGCGGTCGCCGGCCCGGCCGGAAATGGCCCTGCGCGCTACTTCGCGTTCGAAGACGGGCGCGGGGCGGTCGGCGTGATCAGCCCGCTTTCACACGAATATTGCGACCGCTGCAACCGCGTTCGACTGACCGCGGACGGCCGGCTGCGGCTCTGCCTCTTCGGCGATCAGGCGATCGATCTGCGCGGTCCGCTGCGCGGCGGCGCGGACGGCGACGCGCTGGCGGCCCTCCTTCGGTCGGCGATGCTGATCAAACCGGAGCGCCACCACCTGCGCCTCGGCGAAGCGGCTTCCCGGATGCGCGCCTTCTCGGAGATCGGCGGCTAGGCCCCGCCCGGCACCGCGCAGCGTCACGCGGAGGCGCCGCCGAACGTTGCCAGCCAGAAGGGGAACCGATGGACGAGGTCTACCTGCAGGCGGACCAAGCCGATGCCGCTCAGGCGCGCGTCGAAACGATGGTGCGCGAGTATCAGACGAAGCTCGCGCGGTATCTTCGGCGGATGGTCGGCGACGCCGAGGTGGCGCTCGACCTCACCCAGGACGTGTTCTTGGCAGCCTATCGCATCCTGAAATCCGAACCGCAGCGCGAACTGACCGCCGGGTGGCTCTATCGCGCGGCAACCAACGGTGCGATCTCGTTCATGCGTCGGCGCAAAATCGTGCGGATGCTTCCGCTCGATCGCGAACTCGATCGCGAGCAATGGCGGATCGACGAGCGCAGCGCCGCATCGGTCGACCTGCAGGCGGCGTTGCGCCGGCTTCCGCTGGAGCAGTCGTCCGCGGTGCTGCTGACGAGCTACGCGGGCTACTCCTCGCAAGAGGCGGCGGCAATGCTCGGCACGACTTCGGACGCGATCCGGCAACGGGTCTGCCGCGCGATGCGGATGCTGCGAACGATTATGACTGAGAGGGAAACGCATACATGAGGCACGACGATTGCGCGCGCGCGGAATCGAACGCGGGTGCGGTGGCACTCGGCGAAGCGTCCGACGCACAACGCGAAGAGTATCGCGCACACGTCGCGCGATGCGCGTCGTGCTTGCACGCGCTGGGCGGCGAGCGCGGCATCGAACGGACCATGCAGCTCGTAGCGCAAGCGCGCGACGAAGAGAGCTGGGAGCCGCACGTGCGGCTCGATTTCACGGAACGTGCCGGTTTCGCGCGCCGCGCGTGGCAGTACGGCTTGGCGGCCGCGGCCGTTGCGGTGCTGGCGTTGGGGGCGCGGGCGCTCGTGCCGAACGCCAACATACCGGCGCCCCAACGCGTCGCGATCGCCACAACGCATCGCGTCGCCGTTCCGCTCGCACAGCGGCCGGCGGCGGGCCACGATCTCGTGGTGGTTCACAGCGTCGCCACGCTGCGGCGCCCGCCGCTCGTTGCGCCGGCGCCCGTCCGCACGGAGCCCAAGACCGTTGTCGTAGCGCACCGCACGGAGTCGGCCCGGCCTGCCGGGTCGCGCGCTCCGTCGGCGCACGCGAGTTCGGCCCCGGCGGTCGTGGCGCTCGCCGATCCATCGCAGCGCGAGGAGCGCTCGGTTTCGGCGTTGCGCACCGTCGGCACGTCGCCGCCCGTCCCGCAACGCGCCGAATCGATCGCGATGCAGCCGTCCGGCATCACGCGCGATGCAGCTCCGCTCGGCGGCGAGAACGCGATCGTTCCGCGTCCGACGGCGATTGCGTATTACGAAAACGCCGAGGGGACGACCGCGTTCGAGGTCAGCGTCGACGAGCGCGGCGCGCCGGTGAAATGCACGATCGTCAAATCGTCGGGGTTCGTGGTGCTCGACGAGGCGGTCTGCCGCGCCGCGATGCGCGTACGGTACGCGCCGCGCGAGGTAAATGGCCGCGCCGTCCCCGGCGTCTATCGGGACGCGCTGACGTTTCAAGCCGGCGACGAACGCTAGCGCCCGAAACGCCGCTTAGGGGACGCTTTGCCGCCCCCGCGAAACGCGCGAGGCATGGCGGAGAGCCGGTTCGTCTATCGGTTCGAGCGCGATTTGCGCCTCGACGACCATGCGGGTCTGCATGCGGCCGCAACGCGCGGCGCGGTCATTCCGCTGTTGATCCTCGATTCCGCTCTCACGTCCCGATTGACGCGATCGCCCCGCCGGGCGGCGTTTTACTGCGCGGCGGTGAGCGCTCTGGATCGCGATCTCCGCGAGCGAGGAAGCCGGCTTATCGTGCGCCGCGGCGAGGCCGGCACGGTGCTGAAAGCGGTCGCCGCCGAGTCGGGTGCGACAGGCGTCGCGTGGAGCGTCGCATACGGTGCCGGCCAAGTGGAAGCGGCCGAACGCGTGCAATCCGAGCTCGAGGAATTCGGATACGAAGCGGTTGCCGTGCACGATGCACCGGCGATTCCTCCCGAGGAAACCGCCGCTCTCCATTCCGGTGAAGGTGACGGCTATCGCGCGTTCGCTCCGTATTTCGACGTATGGCGCGAACTGCCGGTGGTTTCGCACGAGCATCCGTTGCTGCTGCGTTTTGCCGGCGGCGATCTCGCGAGCGAGGCGCTGCCGTCTCCCATGGAGTTCGCGTGCGGAAGCCAGTCGTCAAAGGCCGGCTCCGCTGCTGCGCGCGACGCGTTCGATCGTTTTCTACGCGACGATGCCGCGCATTATGCCGAGGCGGCGCTCCTGCCCGCGGAAGACGGCACGTCGCGGATGTCGGTGCACCTGTCGCTCGGAACGATCTCGGCGCGCTCGATGGTAAGTACCGTTCGCGAACGCCTGCGCGATGCGTCGCGTCCGGCGCACGAACGCGCGTCGCTGCGCCCCTTTTTGCGGGCGCTGGCCCGGCGCGACTTCTTGCTGCAGCTCGCGTGGTTTCATCCGCGCACGTTCGACGAGCCGCTCCAGGAGAAGATGCGCGGCTTTTCCTTTGAAGCGTCGAACGCCGCGCTCGATGCCTGGCGAAAGGGCGCAACCGGATTTCCGCTCGTTGACGCCGGCATCCGTCAACTGCGCGAAACCGGATGGATGCATCCGCACGTGCGTGCGGTCGCGGCATCGTTTCTGTGTTTCGATTTGGGCGTCGACTGGCGCGTCGGCCGCGACGAATGGGACGCCCTACTCACCGAGGACGACGACGCGCTCGCGACGGGGAACTGGCAGTGGATCGCAGGCGTCGGTGCCGACATGGCCCAGTATCCGCGGATCTACAATCCCGAGCGGCAGCGCCGCCGCGTCGATCCCGACGGCCGCTACGTCCGCCGCTGGATTCCCGAACTCGAACATGTGCCCGTCGCGTACTGGAACGACCGTGCGTCGCGCTCGCCGCAACTCGCCCTGGAACTTTCCGTGCCTGGTGCGTATCCGAAAGCGGCCGTCGATCACGACGAAGCCGCTCGCGCCTTCTTAACCCGTTATCGGACGTTTCTTATCGAAACGCAGCCAAAATAGACCGCTACCGCCGTTGCGCGTGGGTTTAAGCCAGGGGCTTCAATGGGCGTGCCGCAAAAAGAAAACCGGCATCAAGTTGCCTTGCTCGACTGGGCAACAAGCACACCGAGGCGCAATAAATTGCTTAGACGAATTGCGATTACGTTCGCAATAGTCGCAATCGTTACTTCATTTTGCGCAGGCGGCGCTGCCACTAAGGCCAAGGCCGATTCCCGAGTCAACGAAGGAATACTGGTTGCGCAAGCGATGCCTAGTTACATCCCATGGTATGTGACCTCATCCCCGTGGCCGACACCTGTTACTTCAGCAGATGCCGCGATTGGCGGTGCTTTCGGCGTCACAAATTTGTACAATGTGGGAGGCCTCGCCGACGCCGCCCGGGATTACCATCCCTTCCGGTCTTGCACTTCTCGGGGTTGCCGGCGCGTGCTATTTCATTTGCTACGGGGCTCCAGGCATCGCGGCGCGCCACATGCTTGCCTACGGAAACGACGTAGATTCCGAGTCGTTTACGAGCCAAGGCGCGCCTGACGACTGCGGTTTAGTTTCGAAATGCCCTGGCGGCATCAACAATCAGGTGTTCAGCGTAAGTGCTCACCTCTCGCCGCAGCCTTCCAACGGGGGATACTTCATCGCGGTCGACGGCGGTGGAAACCTAGGGGTCACAAACAACATTATTGCTGGCGCAGCAATAGTGGCTGGAGCGGGCCTAGTGAATCCAGGACTAACGAGTGGAATTACTAGCCTGTCTGGAGGGATTCGACCAAACGGCGCGACCGGAGGATATGCCCCGGAAGCTTTTCCCAGCGGCGCTGCTAACGTAGATCCAAAGATTGTGAGCGCAAGCTGCACGTCCCTAGCCGGCTCTACCGTGACGTGTACATTCCCCAATTCATTCAGCTTCTCGGATAGCTCCTACAATTGCACGGTCACGGCGCAGGGTTCGACCCCGATAGCGGTCAGCTACGTTAAGAATTCAGCGTCGCAGATCACAATACACTTTGCAACAGGCGGCACATTCTCTTATATATGCATGGATTAAACATGGGGATCCGCACTAGCGATTCGCAAACCGCATGACGCAGGTAGGGAAAAATGCTTAATCAGAAACTTGGGCCTTCTGGTCTCGCGCGACTGTTTGGTGGCCAGTTTATTGTGGCGCTCGCAATGGCGCTTCCCTCGTGTGCAGGTCTTTCATCTCCAATTAACGCGGGACCAGATCGAGTTGATAGTCGCCTGCACACCACGAAAGGAACACAAACTTTTCGGTATACTGGGACGTCGCAGCACTTCACGGTACCTTCAGCGATTACAAGTGTGGCGATCGCAGCGCGCGGCGCTGGCAGCAGCGGAAAGCGTGGCGGGTTGGTTCAAGCCACGATTTCCGTGGTGCCGGGGGAAGTTCTAACAGTGTTTGTTGGCGGCGCGCCGCAAGGTTTGAGCGGCGGATTTAACGGCGGCGGAAGCGCACCGGTCTCCGGTTCACTAGACGGTCAAGGCGGTGGAGGCGCGTCGGATGTGCGTCAAGATGGAGACGAGCTTTCAGAGCGCGTCGTCGTAGCCGGTGGTGCGGGCGGTGGCGGAAACAGCGGTTACAATGACAGCGGCAAACGCGGCCCGGGAAGTTTCGGCGGCGGCTTACAAGGCGGCCGCGGGGGGAAAGGCGGCACGTCCTTCGGCGGAGGTGGAACCGGGTACGGCGGCGGCGGTGGTCTTCCCGGCACGCAAAAAGCTGGCGGCAAAGGCGGCGGCGGCGGACGGGTGGCAATGGCGGCGGCTTCGAAGGCTGTCACGGGGTACGCGGAAGTCTGGCCTTGGCGGTGATGGCGGAGTCGGCGGCGGACGGCGGCGGCGGCGGCGGCAACAGCACCAAAGATGGCAACGGAGGCGGTGGCGGCGGTGGCGGCGGCTCTGCTTTTGCCGAGACTTCCGCGACGAACGTGAGCTATGTTTCAGCCGGGGGCACGACCGGAAACGGTCAAGTCGTCATCGCGTGGGGTGCTTCAGCATTGGCTACAACAGCTTTGCATGGCGGCGCACTTTCCATTGAGAAACCGATTCGGCAAAGCTGGGAAGACGTGCCCCTGCATTCCACGTGCACCGGCTCGTAGGCGTTCGCGCCCGTACGTTAGCTAACGCGTTTCTCGCTGGGCAGGTGGTCTTCGATCCAGCCGCTGATAATCGGCACGCGCACGTCGTCGCCGTTCCAGGTTTTGATTCCGAAGTAGACGCTGGCGACTAAGAAGAGCGGAATCAGGAACGGGATCAGCACGGCGGCCGAAAAGCCGAGGAACGGCACGTTGCTGAGCACCGAGAGCAGACCCCAAAAGCCGAACATGCCGAGATTGAAACCGAGTGCCTGAATCGCTTGCATGCGCAAAAAGCGCGACTGCTTCCGGTCGAAGAGAGAAAGCAGCGCCAGCGGCCAGAGCGGGTAGCCGAGCGCGACGAGCGCGCGCGACTCGAGCGGATCCGACGGCACCGCGACTTCCGCTTTGGTAACGACTGCGGGGCGCGCACTCGGACGCGGGGGAACCCGTCCGCCGATCTGCTGCCGGGTTGCGGTTGCCGCATCGACCTTTGCAGCGAGACGGCAGCTCGGGCACGATCCGTTGTCGTCGCGACATATCGCGCAGACCGGTTTGTTGCAGTCCGCGCAGGGCGCGACCGACGGAACGTTCGAGTGAAAATAGCAGTCCATGATTTCCTTTCGTCCTTCGCCCTTCGACGCCGGCGCTTCGCGCCTTCGCTCAGGGTGACACTGCGCCTTCGCTCAGGATGACACTGCGCCTTCGCTTAGGGTGACACAGTCTAATCGCAATACCGGCGCCGGGCAGGGCAGGTTTCACGGCGCCCCGACCGCAAGACGAACGCGCCGATGAGCCGCCGCTCGATTCTCCATCGCCTGGCGCGGGAGGCAAGACCATATTACCCGCGCATCGCGGTAGCAACGGCCCTCGGAGCGCTGGCCGGCGTGCTGACGCTGGTGCCGCCGGCCGCCTTTCGCATCATCATCAACCGGGTGCTTGCGCCGGCGGGCGGCCATCCGCCGGATCTGCGCGCCCTCTACGTTGCCTTGGGAGTCACGTCGGGAGCGCTCGTGCTGGCCAACGTCGCGATCTACTATCAGACCTACCTGACGGCGTGGAGCGGCCAGCATCTCATCGCTCGCCTGCGCGTTCGCCTGTTCGAACGATTGCTCAACCTGCCGCTGGAGACGTTCGACCGGTGGCGTCCCGGCGAACTCATCGCGCGCTTCAGCACCGATTTACAACTGATGACCGACGCGGTGAGCGTGTCGCTGCCTCAGCTCGTGGTTGCGCTCGTCACTTTTATTTCGTCCTTCGTCACGATGATCTACCTCGACTGGCTGTTGACGCTCTCGCTGATCGTCGTCGCGCCGGTCGTCACGTTCGCGGTCTCACGCTTTCAAAGTCTCATCACCGTCAGCACGCGTCGCGCGCAGGAGCGCATCGCCGACCTTTCCGCCAACCTCACCGAGGTGCTTCAGGGTCAGCGTGTCGTCAAGGCGTTCGGGCGCGAAGAGCACGAGGTCGCGCGTTTTGGGACCCGCAACGACGATTTCTTCGGCGCGTACATGAAACTCACGCAGTTCATTCAGACTCAGCCGGTCGTGGTTTCGACGATCATGGTCGCCGCGGTGGTGTTCATCATGTGGCTCTCCGTGCGCGAAGTGCTGCGCGGCCGGCTCGATACCGGGACGGTCTTCATGTACTGGGCGCTACTCGTCAATTTGATGAATCCGATGAACCGGGTCGCCGCCTTTTTCGGCGACATCAGCAAAGCGATCGTCGGTGCCGGCCGCGTCTTCGAAGTGCTCGATCTCAGCCCGGAAACGCGCGACGAGGACAACGCGGCGCCGCTTCCGGCCGTACGCGGGCGCATTGCATTCGAAGACGTGTCGTTTTCGTATGCGGGAGAAGAGTCGCCGGCGCTGCGGCACGTGAATGCGACGATCGAAGCCGGCGAAATCGTCGCGCTGGTCGGACCGTCGGGCGCGGGCAAGACGACGATCGTCAATCTCGTTCCGCGGTTCTACGCGCCGCAGGAGGGCGCCGTCCGCGTCGACGGCGTCGATATCGCGACCGTACGGCTGGCCGACTTGCGCCGTGCGATTGCGATCGTTCCACAGGATCCGCAACTCTTTCGCGCGTCGATTTTAGAGAATATTCGCTACGGGCGGCTGGATGCAACCGACGACGAAGTGCGCGCCGCGGCGCGCGAGGCCAACGTCGACGATTTCGTGCGCGCGTTTTCGAACGGTTACGAGACGGAGGTGGGCGAGCGCGGCGTCCGTCTTTCCGGCGGCGAGCGCCAGCGCATCGCAATCGCGCGCGCGATCCTGCGCGATCCGCGGATTCTGATCCTCGACGAAGCGACCAGCGCGCTCGACAGCCATTCGGAAGCGATGATCGAACAAGCGTTGGATCGTCTGCTGCCGGGGCGCACGACGCTGATCATCGCGCACCGTCTTTCGACGATCCGGCGCGCGCACAAGGTCCTGTTCATCGAGGCGGGACGCGTCCTGGAAATCGGCACGCACGAAGAACTGCTGGCACGCGGCGGTGCCTACGCGCGCCTGCACGCCGCGCAGTTTACCGTGAAGTAGGCGGCTCCGAGGTTTCTTTCACTCGGCGAATTGCGCGATCGGGCGGGGCGACGATGCCGATCTTCACCTTGTCGCCGTCAATCCCGACGACCACGATGCGCACGTCGTCTCCAATGTCGATCGACTGATTGATTTTACGAGTCAGTACGAGCACTGCCGTTGCTCAATGCGACGCCACGGCGCGCTCCGCCTCGGCCGCCTCTCCCCGTTGGGAGGAAACTGGCCGGGCCGGGTCGATACACCGTACCGGAACGCCCAAAAACCGGCCCATTCCGATCTCGACTAGCTCGAGTTCGTCCAAACTTTGCCTTAAAGAACCTTAACCTCGTAGAAAGGATTCCAGTTGAACAAGGGATTCACCGTATGGCTTACGGGTCTCTCCGGAGCGGGAAAAAGCACCATTGCCGAGCGGCTCGGACCGGAGCTGACCGCCCGTGGTCGCCACGTCGAGGTGCTCGACGGCGACGAGGTCCGCACCCATCTCTCTAAGGGGTTGGGATTCAGTCGTGAAGATCGCGACATCAACATCGGACGCATTTCGTTCGTGGCGTCGCTGCTCGTCAAACACGGTGCGGCGGTCATCACCGCGGCGATCTCGCCGTACGCGCAGGCGCGCGACGAAGCCCGCCGGCGCATCGGGCCGGATCAGTTCGTCGAAGTGTTCGTGCGCTGCTCGATTCCGGAGCTGACG
Organism: Vulcanimicrobiota bacterium; assembly: GCA_963704715.1. Taxonomy (GTDB): domain Bacteria; phylum Vulcanimicrobiota; class Vulcanimicrobiia; order Vulcanimicrobiales; family Vulcanimicrobiaceae; genus Tumulicola. The sequence continues at coordinate 117,498 of OY969933.1, forward strand.
CGCCGCGACGTCAAAGGGCTCTACGCCAAAGCGATCGCCGGCGAAATCAAGCACTTCACCGGCGTCTCGGATCCGTACGAAGCACCCGAAAACCCCGACGTCACCGTCGACAGCGAAAAAGAAACGGTCGAAGAGAGCGTCGGAATGATTCTTGCGGAGCTGGAGAAGCGCGGCTTCGTGCGTGCGGGCGAAAAGGCGGGCGTATGAGCACCCCGCATGGCGGCAAACTGATCGATCGAACGGTCGCAACGCCCGACGCCGAACGCGAACTGCGTGAAGAGGCAAAGGGACTTCGCAGCCTGACGCTTACCGGTCGCGAACTCAACGATCTCGCGCTGATCGCCATCGGCGCCATCAGCCCGTTGACCGGCTTCATGACGCGTGCCGATTACGAAAGCGTGGTTCCCACGATGCGTCTCGCGAACGGATTGCCGTTGAGCATTCCGGTCGTGCTTGCCGTCGACCGCGAAGAGGCGCCGACCACGGGTTCCCGGGCGGCGCTCTACGACGGCGAGGGCGCGCTGCGCGGCGTGATTGATATCGAAGACGTCTTCGAGTACGACAAAAAGCGCGAAGCCGAGAACGTGTATCGCACCGACGACGAGAAGCACCCCGGCGTTGCCGCGCTGTACGAGCGCAAAGACGTACTCATCGGCGGGCCGGTATGGGTGCTCCCGCGCGAACGCGACCCCGAGAATCTCACGCCGGCCGAGACGCGGGCCGAGTTCGAACGCCGCGGCTGGAAGACGATCGTCGGTTTCCAGACCCGTAATCCGGTGCATCGGGCCCACGAGTACATTCAGAAGTGCGCGCTCGAGATGGTCGACGGATTGCTGCTGCATCCCTTGGTCGGCGAAACCAAGGGTGACGACATTCCGGCCGACGTGCGCATGCGCTGCTATCGCGCGCTGCTCGACAACTACTATCCGTCCGACCGCGTGCTGCTGAGCACGCTTCCGGCCGCGATGCGTTACGCAGGCCCGCGCGAAGCGATCTTCCACGCGATGATGCGCAAGAACTACGGCTGCACGCACTTCATCGTCGGACGCGATCACGCCGGCGTCGGCAGCTACTACGGGACGTACGACGCGCAAAAGCTCTTCGACGAGTTCACCATCGACGAGCTGGGCATCACGCCGCTGAAGTTCGAAAACAGCTTCTATTGCCGGCGCTGTCAGTCGATGGGCTCGAAGAAAACGTGTCCCCACGATCCGGAAAACCACGTCTCGCTGAGCGGGACGGCCGTGCGCGCGATGCTTCGCGCCGGGGAACTGCCCCCGCCGGAGTTTTCCCGGCCGGAGGTGGCTCAAATCCTGATCGAAGCCTCGCGCGAGGCGACCTCGGCCTAAAGGGAACCGGGAGCCGGCTCGGCCGGTTCCCAGAGCCTCCCACCACTCGTAGACCACGGCCGGGGGCCGTGATATACTTGCGCGGCCGCCCGGGAACCCCGGGCGGCTGCGCACTACGCCCGGCAAGGAGGCTGGGCGCCGATGGTTCCGCGACGCGACCGCAGCGCCGGGATGGCCCGCGGCCGGGAGCCAGAAAGGTCTATTTCACCATGTCCGTCGTCACCATGCGGGAACTCCTCGAAGCGGGCGTTCACTTCGGCCACCAGACGCGCCGTTGGAACCCCAAGATGAAGCCGTTCATCTTTCAGGAACGCAATGGAATCTACATCATCGATCTCGCGCTGACCGTGGCGAAGCTGCGAGAAACCGTCGAGGTCGTCAAGCAGTTCTCGCGGGAAGGACGCGTGATTCTCTTCGTCGGCACGAAGAAACAGGCGCAAGACGCCGTGCGCGAAGAGGCCGAACGCGCCGGCACGTTTTACGTGAACCAGCGCTGGCTGGGCGGAACGTTGACCAACTTCGCGACGATTCAGAAGCGCATCGCCCGCCTGCGCGAGCTCGAGAACATGAAGGTTCAGGGCGACTTCGACCGGCTTCCCAAAAAGGAAGTCGCGAAGCTGCAGGACGAGATGAACAAGCTCGAGCGTTTCTTGGGCGGCATCAAAGACATGCATCGCCTGCCCGACGCAATCTTCATTGTCGATCCGAAGAAAGAACGCATTGCCGTGCTCGAGGCGCGCAAACTCGGCATTCCAATCATCGCGGTGATCGACACCAACTGCGATCCCGATGAAATCGACTATCCGATTCCCGGCAACGACGACGCGATTCGCGCCGTGAAGCTGCTCATCGGAAAGATCGCCGACGCCATCGTCGAGGGCCGCACCGAAAGCGAAAGCGGCTACGACGAGTCGGCGTACGCCGCCGCTCCGCACGAGGAGTACGTAGAGGAAGCACCGACGACGCTGGCCGAGGCCGAGGCCGCCGCCGGCGTCTAACCGAGGGAGAGAGGAAAGGGACCCGTGTCGACCGCGATGTCGTATCAACCGAAAGCCGACGAAATCAGGGCGCTGCGCGAAGAAACCAGTGCGCCGATGATGGACTGCCGCAAAGCCCTCGTGGAGGCGGCGGGTGACGTCGCCAAAGCAAAAGCGCTGTTGCTCGAGCGCGGCGCGGCGCAGGCCGCGAAAAAAGCCGAGCGCACCGCCAACGAGGGCGCCGTCGCCAGCTACGTTCACGCCGGCGGAAAGATCGGCGTGCTCGTCGAGGTCAACAGCGAGACAGACTTCGTCGCGCGCAATCCGAAGTTCGCAGAGCTGTCGCGCGACATCGCGATGCACATCGCGGCCATGTCGCCACAGTACCTCGACCGCGAGAGCGTGCCCGCCGAAACGATCGACCAGGCACGCGCCGAGTTTCGCGCGTCGGTGCCGCCCGGCAAGCCGCCGGACGTCGCCGAGCGCATCGTCGAAGGCAAGCTGAACAAGTGGTTCGAGGAGCATTGCCTGCTCGACCAAGCGTTCGTCAAGGACGACGCGCTCAGCGTCGGCGATTTGCTCAACGCCGCCATCGGTTCGCTGGGCGAGAAAATCCGCGTGCGGCGCTTCGTAAAGTACGCGCTCGGCGAATAAGGGAAGCTCGTTGACGCTCGATCGCCCGCGATTCTCGCGCGTCCTGCTGAAAATCTCCGGCGAGGCCTTCGCCGGCGACGACACCGGCGTCGACGTCAACACGACGCGCGCGATGGCCGAGCAAATCGGCGAAGTCAGCCGGGCCGGAGTTTCGATCGCGGTCGTCGTGGGCGGTGGAAACATTTGGCGCGGCAAGGTGCACGAAGAGGCCGGGATGGAGCGTGCCACGGCCGACTACATGGGCATGCTCGCGACGGTCATCAATGCGCTGGCGCTGCAGGACGCGCTCGAGCGCATGGGCGTTCCGTCGCGCGTGCAGACCGCAATCGCCATGCACCAGATTGCCGAACCCTACATCCGCCGCCGCGCGATTCGCCACCTCGAGAAGGGGCGCGTCGTGATTTTTGCCGCCGGAACGGGTAATCCGTACTTCACCACCGATACGACGGCCGCGCTGCGCGCGGTCGAAGTGAACGCTGAAGCAATACTCAAGGCAACGAAGGTTGACGGCATTTACTCCGCCGATCCGAAGAAGCACCCGAATGCCACGCGCTTCGAACGTCTGGAGTACATGGAGGTGCTGCAACGCGGCCTCGAAGTGATGGATTCGACGGCGATGGCGCTGTGCATGGATAACGCGTTGCCGGTAATCGTCTTCGACATGGCGGTGCCCGACAACATCCGGCGCGTCATTTGGGGCGAAGCGATCGGTACCTACGTCGGACGGCTCCAGCCGGAGCACGCGGGAGCGTAAGCAGATGAACGAACCGTATTTCAAAGAGATCGAGTCGCGCATGACTAAGTGCGTGGAAGCAACGCGCTCGGAGTTTGCGTCGATCCGCACCGGACGCGCGACGCCCGCCCTTCTCGACCGGCTGCACGTCGACGCGTACGGGCAAGCGGTGCCTCTCAAACAGGTGGCCGGCGTCTCGGTGCCCGATACGCGCACGTTAGTGATCGCGGCGTGGGACAAAGGCGTCGTCCCCGAGATAAAAAAGGCGATTGAGAAGAGCGATCTCGGACTCACACCCAACATTGACGGCACGTCGATTCGCTTGACGATTCCGCCGCTCAACGAAGAGCGCCGCAAAGACCTGGCCAAAATCGTGAAGAAGAAGGGCGAGGACGGCAAGATTGCGGTGCGCAACGTCCGGCACAAGGCGCACGACGAGATCAAAGGCCGGCTCAAGCAGCACGAAATTACCGAGGACGACAACAAGCGCATGCAGGATGCCTTGCAAAAGCTGACCGACCGGTACGTCAAGGAAATCGAGGCGCTCGTAGCAGCCAAAGAGCACGAGATCATGGAAGTGTGAACGACCTAGCGCTGGTCTGCGAGGTCGATGCGCGGCGCGCGCTGCGCGAGCACCGCTTACGGCTCTGCGTGCTCGTTCCGTTCGGCGGCTGGATCGGCTGCGGCAAACTCAGGGTGCTGCGGCTGCAAGTCCACGACGACGAGAGCGCGACGCTGACGGCGGGATACGAGTCGTATCGCCGGGCCTTTCCGGAACGCCGCCCGTCCCGGGACGGACGCGCCGCATGATTCATCCGGCGCGCCGGCCGGCTCCCGTCGAGCTCGCGGCCGTTCCGCGACACGTCGCCATCATCATGGACGGCAATCGCCGCTGGGCAAAGCGGCGCGGTTTACCCGCCATCGAAGGGCATCGCCGCGGCATCATCTCGCTGCGCCGCGTCACGCAGGCGGCGAGCGACCTCGGAATCAACGTGCTCACCGTCTACGGGTTTTCGACCGAAAACTGGAATCGCGACGCGCGCGAAATTTCGCTGCTCTTCGATCTCTGCGTCTATTTCGCCCGTAACGAGCTGGCCGAACTCGTGCGCAACGACGTGCGGGTGCGCGTCATCGGCGATTGGGAATCGCTGCCGCCGGCGCCGCGCCGTGCGCTGGCCGATCTGCAGCGCGGAACCGCCACGAACGGCGGCCTGCTGCTCAACCTCGCGGTCAACTACAGTTCGCATGCCGAACTGGCCCGCGCCGTGCGCGCGATTGCCGCCGACGTGGCCGCCGGTTCGCTGCATCCCGACGACGTCGACGAAGCCTTGATCGGGCGCTATCTCTACACCGCCGACCTTCCCGAACTCGATCTGCTCATTCGTCCCGGCGGCGAACATCGGCTCTCGAACTTTTTGCTCTATCAGGCCGCGTATGCGGAACTCGTGCTCAGCGAAGTGCTCTGGCCGGACTTTACGGCCGACGATTTAAGACGCGCGCTCGTGGAGTACGCGCAGCGCGAACGGCGCTTCGGAGGAGCGTGAGCGCTCGCGACGCGATCGCTTCGAGCGGCGCCCGCACCAACCCGATCACCCTGCGCCGCGTCGTCGTCGGCATCATCGTGGCGGCGATCGGCCTGGGCTGTGTCGCCGTGCCGTGGGCGTTCTATCTGCTGATTCTTGCCATCGGCTTGGCGAGCATTTACGAACTCAACGCCCTGTGCGAGAAGAAGGGCCAGCCGCTCGAGTATCCCGTCGCCGTTGCAGGCGTCTGCGGCTACGTCTTGATGGCCGCCTTCGGCACGCTGCACAAGTGGGAAGGGGTGCTGCTCGCGGGGATCGTCCTCGCGGCCTTCTGGATGGGCATGTACGGCGAGCAAAAGGGCTACTTCGCGCGAACCGCCTACACGCTGCTGGCGGCGCTGTACATCGGGAAGCTGCTGACGTACTTCGTGTTCGTGCGGCAGATCCCGATCGACGGCATCTGGCTGACCTTCTACCTGATCCTGATGGTCGCGTTGACCGACATCTTCGGCATGGTCGTCGGAACGTTTGCCGGCCGCCATCAATTAACGAAAGTCTCGCCGCGAAAAACGGTCGAAGGCTCGTTGGGGTCGCTGGCCGTCGTGACGGCGTTTGCCATCGCCGCGACGCGTTTCCCGCCGCTGCACTTGCTGTGGTGGCAGGGTGCGGTGCTCGGCCTGCTGACGAGCGTGGCCGCGCAAGCCGGCGACTTGGTCGAATCCGCACTCAAACGCGATGCCGGAGTGAAGGACGCGGGCGACATGATCTCGGGGCACGGCGGCGTGCTCGATCGCTTCGACTCGTACCTCTTCGGCGGCGTCGCATTTTTCGCGACACTCCATCTGCTCGGCGTGCTGCAAGTACCATGACGCGCAGACGGATCGCCATCCTCGGCAGCACCGGTTCCATCGGCACCCAAGCCCTCGACGTCGTCGCGCGCCATCCCGATCGCTTCGAGGTCGTGGGATTGGCCGCCGGCCGCAACGCCGCGCTCCTCGCGGAGCAAGCGCAGCGTTTCGATTGCGCGCTGGCGACAACGGCTGCCGACGGCCCGCAGTCGCTCACGCGCGTTGCCGTCGAGAGCGAACCGGACGTCGTCCTCGCCGCAACCGACGGCGCGGTGGCGTTCGACGCCGTGTTTGCGGCGGTCGAACGCGGCACGACGATTGCCGTGGCCAACAAAGAACTCGTCGTTGCGGCCGGGGAACTGCTGGTCGCGGCGGCGGCGCGCAGCGGCGCGCGACTGCTTCCGGTCGATAGCGAGCACAGCGCAATCTTTCAGTGCCTGACCGGTGAAGACGCCGCTGGCGTCGCGGCGATCGTGCTTACCGCATCGGGTGGTCCGTTTTGGCGTTCGTCGCGCGAAGAAATGGCCAGCGCCGGGCTCGCGCAAGCGCTCGCGCATCCGACGTGGCGCATGGGTACGAAAAATACGATCGACTCCGCGACCATGATGAACAAAGGTCTGGAAGTCATCGAAGCGAGCCGGCTTTTTGGGATTCCGGGGGAACGCGTGCGCATCGTCGTTCATCCGCAGTCGATTGCGCACGGATTCGTCATCTTCACCGACGGCAGCGTCAAAGCGCAACTCGCCGCACCGGATATGCGGCTGCCGATCGGCTACGCGCTCGCCTACCCCGAGCGCCTTTCGAACGGGGCCGCGAACGGCGTGGGCGATAGCCTCCGGGCGCTCGGCGCGAAACCCGAGCAGGCGCAACTCCGTTACGACTTCGAGCCACCGGACTTCGGCCGGTTTCCATGCGTCGGGCTGGCGTACCGGGCGCTCGCCGAGGGCGGGGCCGTACCGGCAGTCCTGTCGGCTGCAAACGAGGTCGCCGTCGAAGCGTTTGTGGAAGGGAGGGTCGCCTTCGGGGAGATCGCCGGGATTATCGAGTCAACGATGGACTCGGTCGAAAGCGTGGAACCGACGCTGGACGGCATCCGCGCGGCGGACGCCGGGGCTCGTCAAACCGCAAAGGCACTCGTCGAACGAATCGAAAGGCCGTCGTGTCGCTAACCATCGCCACCCTCGTCGGAACCGAAAAGATCGTCACCTTCCTCATCATGCTGTCCGTGCTGGTGGTGCTCCACGAGCTCGGCCACTTCGTGCTCGCGCGCCGAAATGGCGTGCGCGTCAACGAGTTTGCCATCGGGATGGGCCCAAAACTCCTCGGCTGGAAATCTCCGCGCAGCGGCACGCTGTACTCGCTGCGCGCGCTGCCGATCGGCGGCTACTGCGCGATGCAAGGCGAAGACGGGAAGACCTCGGAGGCAGAACAACAGCGCGAGTTTCGGGTCGAAGGCGCCGAGGACGACAACTTTCAGGCGAAATCTGCGTGGCGGCGGCTGGGCATCGTGCTTGCCGGGCCGGCTGCAAACTTCATTCTCTGTTACGTGATCCTCCTGATCGGCGCGATGTCGTTCGGCGTCGTCGGTGCCGGGTCGCACGGGGTCGTTCAGCCGGTTGTGGGCATCGTCGTGCCGGGCTCACCGGCGGCGGTGGCCGGCTTGAAGATCGGAGACCGGATCGTCGAACTCGACGGCGTCGCCGTGACCAACGGCGAAAAACTCGTCGACGTCATTCATCGTTCGCTTGGCAAACGGCTCGATCTCGTATACCTACGCAACGGAGTGCGCAACGAAGTGTACGTGACGTCCGAATCGTGCGCGCGCCTCGGTAACGCTGGCGCAAAGAAGCTGGGTTGCATCGGTTTTACCCCGGTGCCGCAGTACGAACGGGTCGGATTTCCGGAGGCGGTGCGCCAAAGCGGTATTGAGTTCGCCGGCATTGCCGATCAGACGGTGGGCAGCGTCGTGCTTCTTGTCACGCACTTCACGAAGTACGCGCCGCAGATTTCCGGCGTCATCGGCATGGGTCAGGTCGCGACGACGATCCAGGACTGGGGATGGGGTCCCTATCTCTGGCTGGCCGCGACGATCTCGTTTGCACTCGGACTCTTTAATCTGCTGCCGATTCCCGCCCTCGACGGAGGACGCGCCGCGTTCATCGTAGCGGAGCTCGTGCGCGGCAAGCCGGTCGATCCCGAAAAGGAAGCGATGGTGCACATCGCGGGCTTTGCCGCCCTGATGGCGCTGATGCTGCTGATCGCGTTTCACGACATCGCCCGCATCGCCAGCGGCAACGGGGTCATGTAGCGTGATTCGATTGCGCCGCGCGAGCAAGCCCATCTTCCTCCAAAACAAGACCGGCAAGGCCGACGCGAAGAGCGTGTGGATCGGCGGCGATCATCCGATCGTCGTGCAATCCATGACGACTACCGACACGGCCGACGCCGACAAGACGCTCGAGCAGATTTACGGTTTGACGATGGAAGGTTGCGAAGTCGTGCGCGTGACGGTCAAGGATCCGCCGGACGCCGCGGGTCTGCCTGCCATCGTTCACCGCTCGCCGGTTCCGATCGTTGCCGACATCCATTTCGATCACAAGATGGCGTTGGCGGCCATCGAAGCCGGCGTCGCGAAGCTGCGTCTCAATCCGGGCAACATTCGCGACCCGAAGAAAGTCTCAGAGGTGGTGACTGCGGCGAAGGCGCGCGGCATCCCGATTCGCGTCGGCGTCAACATGGGGTCGCTCGCACCGGATCTCGAGAAAACGCTGGGACATACGGCCGAAGCCATGGTGGAATCGGCGCTCCGGCACGTCGTCATGCTCGAAGAGCACGGTCACACCGACATCGCGATTTCCCTCAAGGCGCACGACGTCCTGACGACCGTCGAAGCGTACCGCCTGATGGATCGCCGGCTGCGCGAACGCGGAACGCCCTACGCGCTGCATCTCGGCATCACCGAGGCGGGAATGCTGCGCGACGGCACGATCAAATCGTCCATTGGCCTCGGCATTCTGCTGTTCGAAGGCATCGGCGACACGCTGCGCGTTTCGCTCGCCGACGATCCGGTGGAAGAAGTGCCGGTGTGCTGGGGCATTCTCAAGTCGCTCGGCCTGCGTGAGAAAGGGTTCGAAATCACCGCGTGTCCGTCGTGCGGCCGCGCCGAGATCTCGGTGCTCGAATTGGGACGCGCGGTCGAAGCGATTGCAAAATCGTACAATGCACCGGTCAAGGTCGCGGTGATGGGCTGCGTCGTCAACGGACCGGGCGAGTCGAAGATGGCCGACGTCGGCGTCGCCGGCGGAAAAGGCAAGGGCGCGATCTATCGCGCCGGCGAGTTGGTCGGCACCTATCCGGAAAGCGAACTGCTCGGGATGCTCCGCCTGGAGATCGAAAAGGTCATCGTCGAGAAATATCCGGCCTTTCTGCACGAGGTCGGCGCGCAAGCGTGACCTACCGGGCGCCGGGAGCGCGAACCCTCGGCTCGGTCGCAGTGCTCGCGCTCCTCGCCTCCGTCATGCTTGCCTTTGCGCGACCCGTCGAGATGACCGTCGACGGCGTGGGCATCGAAAGCGACGTGCCGCCCGTGACGCTCGCCAACGACCGCGTTTTCGTTCCGATTCGCACTTTTGCTCGCGCGCTCGGCGGCCAGACGTCCGGCGAAGACGGTCACATCGAGGTCGTGCGTGGAAGCCAATCGTTGCGCGTCAAGGCGGGCGACGTGCGCGCGACGGTCAACGGCAAGCCGCTGACGTTCTCGCACGCGCCGTTTCTCGTTCGCGGCCGCGTCATGGTGGAGCTCGACACGCTCGCCGGCGCCTTCAACGTACGTGCGCGCTACGACGCGCGCACCGCACGAATAAGCGTGCTGACGCCCGGGACCGGCCAAGCCCCGGCCTCTCCGGTGGGCACCTCCACGCAATGACCGCCCGCGCACTCTACGTCACGCAGAGCGGCGCTCGCACTCAAATGTGTCAGGCAGAGCGGAGCGCCGGCAGGCGCGTCCTTCGACTGCGCATCGCTTCGCGCTGCTTCGCTCAGGATGACACAGAAGCGCTTCACTCAAGATGACGCAGGAAAATCGGTCGACTAAATCAGACGCACCGCTAGGGCGATTCGGCTAAGCCCTCGGGTTCCACGACCGGAACGACCTTCGCGGGGTCCGATTTGCGGAATCCATACGCGAAGAAGAATACCAGCCCCGCGACCAGTGCGATGACGAACCAGGTCCACGTCGCGCGCGACAGACCGAAGACCGCGAGAAACAGCGAGAACACGATGCCGAGAATCGGGAAGAGCGGCACGAACGGCACGCGAAAACTCCGTGGCAGGTCCGGCTTACGCTTGCGCAGGTAGAGCACTCCGGCGCAGACGACGGTAAACGCGATGAGCGTGCCGATGTTCACCAAGTTCAACAGATTGTTGAGCGGCACGATGAGCGCCAGCGCGGCGACCGCCACGCCGGTTACCATCGTCGTGCGCATCGGCGTCTTGAAGCGCGGATTGACCACGGCGACGGCGGGCGGCAACATGCCGTCGCGGGCCATGACGTAGAAGATACGCGATTGGCCCAAGAGCGACGCGAGCGCGACGCTGGTCGTGCCGGCCAATACGCCGATAGTGATGACCCAATTGAGCACCGGCATGTGCAGCGGAGCGAGCGCATACACGAGCGGATTCTTGATCGGCACGTGATTCCACGGCACGGCGCCGACCAGCACGATGGCGGTCGCGCAGTAAATGAGCGTCCCGATCGCAAGCGCACCGATCACGCCCACGGGAACGTCGTACTGCGGATTCTTGCACTCCTCGGCGGTCGTGGTCGCCGTATCGAAGCCGATGTAACTGAAGAAGACGTACGCGCCGATCGCGATGATACCGTAAGGCTGCGCCGATGACGAGTAGTCCGCGAGACCGCCGAACGGCTTGAGGGTTCCCCAGCCGATCGGATTGAAGTTGTGCAGGTTCGCCGCATGAAACAAGAAGAAGCCCGCGATGACGAAAACGATGAGCGCCGAGATCTTTAGTACGACGAAGACGTTGTTGGTCGTCGCGGATTCTCGAATGCCGACCGAGAGCAGAAGGCTGAGCCCGATGACGAAGAGCGCGCCAACGACGTCGTATTGCGAGTGTACGAGGTCCCAGCTCGAGGGGTTCCACCACGGGCCGTTGAGGATGAGGTTCGACTGTTGGGCCCACGCCGGCAGCGCTAAACCCACGCTCTTGAACACGTCTTGGATCGACGCGGAGAACTGCTGCGCGACCGGCGCCGCGCTGATGCCGTATTCGAAGATCAACGCGAAACCGATGATCCAGGCAAAGAGCTTCCCGAGGGTCGCGTAGGCGTAGGTGTACGCACTCCCCGCGACCGGGACCATCGCGCCGAGTTCGGCATAGCAGAGCGCGGCGAAAAATGACGTGAGGCCGGCGAGCAGATAGGAGATGATGACCGCCGGGCCGGCACCTTTGACGCCGGTACCGATCGTCGTGAAGATTCCGCCGCCGATCATCGTTCCAAGACCGATAGCAACGAGGTCCTTTGCCGTAAGCGCGCGGCGAAGGATCTTGCTCTTGCCGATCTCGCGGAGCTTGTCGACGTTGGTCGTCGCGAAGAGTTCCGAGACGAAAGACATGCGGGCCGGGGTTCGCAAGCCAGGAGACCCGCTCCCCCGCGCCCAAGGCGGCCCCCGATGCGTTCGACTCAGTTGGCGCTCCGCGTCTGCTTGGTCGCAGTCGCCGCAGCCTTGGCCGCCGCGGCGGCGCACGTCCTGACCGACGTCGCCGGCGACTATCTCCTAGCGCGTGACGCCTACGACGGCGTCGCGCATCACTCCAGGCCCGTGCTGCTGGCCCTGGCCGGCCTCGTGCTGCTCGTTGCGGCGTTGCGCATCATTTGCGATCTGCTCGATCGCCGATGCAGTTCGAAGACCTCGATGCTCGCCGCGGTTCGGGCCGCGCTCGGACATCCTGCGGCGTTTGCCGTTGCATCGGGCGTTGCCGCGACTGCCGCACTGGCCGGCATGGAGTTTTTCGACTGTTCGCTGGCTGGAAGAATCGCCGGCATCGACGACCTCTTCGGCGGATCCGTTGCGTTAGGCGGCGGCACCGCGCTATTGCTCGGCGCGGCATGTGGATGGATAATCCACCGCTGCGTCCGGCTCGTCGCAAAATACGAAGCGCCAATTGCGGCGCTCATCGGCTCGGTTTTAAAACTCGCAGCCGGCACTCCGACCGCGGTCACATCGCAATGCCGCGTCTCGACCGTGCCGTGCATCGCGTACGGCTTGATCCTCACGCGGCAGGGCCGCAAGCGCGGACCTCCGCGCCCCGTTTTCGGCTAACCCTCTCACACTCGTACTCGCCGTTAAACGGAAGGTTTTCGCATGAGGAAACTCATCGCGCGCGCACGTACCTGCTGCGTGCTCCTCGCGCTCTCCGGCATTCTGATGCCCTGCGCCGCACTCGCGGCCGCCTCGGTCGACGTCACCGGCACCGTCACCGCGACCGACGGAATGCCGGTCGCGGGCGCGTCGGTGACGCTCTCCGCGCAGGGTCGCATGAAGTCCGCAACGACCGACGCGCGCGGCTCATTCTCGATATTCGGCGTCGCGTTCGGCACCTATGCGGTGCACGCCGCCGCTCCCGGTTTCGCAACGATCTCGCAGCAGACCGTCACGATCGACGAAGCGAGTTCGACGATCTCGGTCGTACTCGAACGCGCGACCACCAACTCGCTCACGGTTATCGGCCACGTGCGCGCGTCGGCGGGCGAAACCGTCTCGACCGCATCGGCGCCGAGCGTGACCCTCAGCGCGCAGGATGCGGCGGCGGCGGGCGTGACGGCGGTATCTTCGATGGTATGGGACCAGTTGAATACCACGCCGGTCATTCCGCTGGGCGGAGGCAGTAACGCGACGGAAGCCTTCGCGCTGCGCGGGCCGGACCCGACCGAAACGCTGGTCGATATCGACGGCCACGCGATGAATAACGGAACCACGGGAGACTACGATCTCTCGCTGCTCGATCCGGCCGCCCTGCAAAACGTCCAGCTGGTCTACGGAATCGCGCCGTCGTCGCTGGTCGGCCCCGACACGCTGGGCGGCGCCATCAACGTGCAGACGCTGCAGCCGACGCTCGCGCCGCACGCGCTGGTACGCCTCTTCGGCGGCTCCTACGGGAGTTTCGGTGAGACCGCGCAGGCCACCGGTTCGGATCAGCTCTTCGGGTACGCGCTCTCGTTTCACGGCGCGTCGTCGAACGGGTCGGTCAATCAAACCGTTCTGGCGCCACCCGACGCCGGCGCGCCGCCGACGCGCCACGAGACGCTGCAATCCGTCGGCAGCGACTCGTACGGAACGTCGTTCATTTCGAAGCTGCGCTATCAACTCGGCGGCGACCAAGGCTACGGGTATCTGCAACTCAATTTTCGCAATCAAGCGATTTCCAAGGACGATTCCGCGCTGCTGACCACGTATACGCCGCCGGGCTTTGCCGGCGGCGGCGGCGGCGACGCCATCCCCGGCAAAGCCAATCCGAACGACTTGCCGCTGCTTGGCGGTTACCAAAGCTTCGCCGGCACGAACCTCGCGGCGCACCAATCGAACTATGGATTCGACGCGCAGATTCCGATGGGCAACGAGAAACTCGACGGCGCGCCCGCAACGATGCTGCTGTTGAGCCATCTCACGTCGGTCAACGCGCAGTCGGTCGACGGGCCAGGCGAAGGCGCTCAGCCGTACCTGTATAATCAACGCGACTCGTTGGGCGACGATTGGCTCGAGATCGACCATCGCTTCCCCTCGGGCTTGCTCTCGTTCAAGTACGATTTAGGCACGGAGTCGCTCACGACGAACTACGTGCAAAGCCAAATCACCGCCGAGCTGGTGCACGCTCCCGTTCGCGCCAATGCGCTTTCGCCGGACGCCGGAGGGCCGCCGGTCAGCACCCTCGGGTTGTCGCAGACCACGCGTTCGATGGTGCTACGCTACAACGGCGACCCGACCAGCCAGATGCACTATTCGCTGGCTGCGTATTACAGTAACTACAGCACCTTTGGAACGAGCTTCGACCCGCGCGGCAGCGTCGTCTGGACGCCGACGGGCAGCACCTCGCTGCGCGCGTCGATCGGTTCGACGTTCCAGACGCCGCAACTTTCCGAGTTGGTCGTGCTCCCGCCGGCGGATCGGGTTCCCGTCGGCGGCATCGTCTTCATTGGAAACGCGAACCTCCAACCCGATTTCGCCACCGAATACGATTTCGGCGGCGAACAGATCTTCGGCCGCCTCGGGCATCAACTGCACCTCTCCGCGGACTTCTACCAAACGAACCTGCGCGGGCCGGCCAGCCAACTCAACGTCGAACCCGTTCCGGGCTGTCAGAGCGACCGGCACCCCAACCGCATCTGCCCGCTGAGTTATCCGGTCAACGCGGGCAACGGCACCTACCGTGGGATCGATTTCACCGCGGAGCAGCAACTCGGTCCCTCGTTCAGGCTGCGCGCCGGCTGGGACGTCGACAGTTCCTTCCTCACGGCCGTTCCCGAGAACATTCAAGACGGGACGCTCGTCATCGGCGAACAGACGCTCGGACAACCGTTGCACAAGGCGTACTTCGGCGTCGATCGACAGGTGCCGCAAGGTCTCATCTATGGCGCGCAAGTCAACTACGAGGGCTGGTACAACGAACTCAACCGGACGCCGTACGCGACGCTCGACGCCCACGTCACCTACCGTCACGGCGGCTACGAATTCGGCGTCTACGGAACCAATCTCACGAACGTCTATGCGACCCCGTTCACCGTCGTCGGCGGCGGCGTACTCTACGGCACGGTGCCGGGCAATCCGATGATCACCCCCAACGCCTTCAACCTCGAGGGTGCGAAGGTCGTCTTCGTCGTCACTCGCTCAATTTAAGGAAGGCTCGAATTTGACCCAACTCGTCGTCAGCTCCGGCCTCATTTGCCATAGCAAATTTCGGCCATCGCTTCCTAGATTTGGGCCAAATCGAACCTTCCTCTCTCTTTTCTCTTTGTGTCATCCTGAGCGCAGCGTGCGTAGCACGCGTAGTCGAATTGTGTCACCCTGAGCGGAGCGAAGCGTAGTCGAAGGACGGCCTGGTAGCTCGCTTCGCTCAAGATGACGCGGGAGGTGGCGGCGACGAGTTGGGGTTCCAACGGTACTCCGGTTCGTTGAGGTCGTGGTTGATCCAACGCGACCAGACGAAGAGCGCGTCGGAGAGACGATTGAGAAAGCGCGCGGCTTCGACGGGAACCCTTTCGGTTTCGGCGAGTGCGACGAGGCGGCGTTCGGCGCGGCGGCACGTCGTCCGCGCGACGTGCAGTTGCGCGCCCGGAAGCGATCCGCTCGGGAGAATGAAGGCGTTGAGCGGCGCAAGATCGGCTTCAGCTTCGTCGATTCCGCGCTCGAGCGCCGCAATGCCGGCATCGCCTGCGCCGGCCGCGCTTTCGCCGAGATCCTCCGCCGGAGTCGCCAAGCGGCTTCCGAGATTGAAGAGCATGTCTTGCGTCCATGCCAGCCATGCGTCGAGCCGCGCGGCTCGAGGCCGCTCCGCAAACGCGCGCAACTCGGCCCGAGCGACGCCGATCGCGCTCGATAGTTCGTCGACGGTTCCGTAGGCGTCGATGCGCGGCGCGTTCTTCTTGATGCGTGCGCCGCCCACGAGTCCGGTTGTTCCTGCGTCACCGGTGCGAGTGTAGATGCGCGTATGCTTGGGCATGCGCGAGGCTTCGCCGAACGCGCGGCCATCCCCGGAATGCCCGGTCTTGAGGGAAGGCGGCACGCCGCACGCACGCGAAGCGGGGCCGGTCATGTCGCAAGCCCCAGGGCCGGCCGTCGTGAGGGAGATCCCTTCGAAAGCGGCCGACCTCTCCGCATGGTACACCGCCGTCTGTTTGCGCGCGGAGCTCGTCTCGTACTCGCCGGTGCGCGGCTGCATCGTGCTGCGCCCGTACGGATTCGGTCTGTGGGAAAATCTGCAGAAAGATCTCGACGCGCGCTTTAAGGCGACCGGACACGAAAACGCCTACTTTCCCCTCTTCATTCCCGAGAGTCTGCTCGCTAAGGAAGCCGAGCACGTCGAAGGTTTCGCCCCGGAGGTTGCGTGGGTAACGCGCGGCGGCTCCGAAGAGCTGACCGAGCCGCTGGCAATCCGGCCGACGTCGGAAGTCCTGATCGGCACGATGTACGCGCAATGGATCGAATCGTACCGCGATCTGCCGATCCTCATCAATCAGTGGGCGAACGTCGTGCGCTGGGAAAAGGCGACGCGGCCGTTTCTGCGCACGATGGAGTTTTTGTGGCAGGAGGGTCACACCGCGCATGCCTCCGCAGAAGAAGCCCGCGCCGAAACGCTGCAAATGCTCGACGTCTACCGCGACTTCGCCGAGAAGGTGGCGGCCGTGCCGGTATACGCGGGCGTCAAGAGCGAGAGCGAACGGTTTCCCGGCGCCGTCGAAACGTACTCGATCGAAGCGCTCATGCCCGACGGGCGCGCGCTGCAGTCTGCGACTTCGCACGATCTGGGGCAGAACTTCGCGAAAGCCTACGACATCACGTTCGCCGACGCGAGCCAGCAGATCCAGCACGCATACACGACCTCGTGGGGTATGTCGTGGCGCATGCTCGGCGCCCTCATCATGACGCACGGCGACGACCGCGGCTTGCGCATCCCGCCGAAGATGGCACCGATTGAAGCGGTGTTCGTTCCGATCGTCCGCTCGCAGGATGACCGGGCCATCTCGGTCTGCCGCGAGACGTGCGAGGAACTGCGTAAGGCCGGATTTCGCGTGCGCGTCGACGATCGCGATCAGCAACCGGGCTGGAAGTACAGCGAGTGGGACCTGCGCGGGGTTCCGGTGCGAGTCGAGGTGGGTCCGCGCGACGTGGATGCGGGAGCGGTGGTCGTCGTCCGGCGCGACCGCGACAAAGGAGATCCCGAGCAGCGGACCACGGTTGCGCGCGACGCGCTCGCGCGAACCTTGCCGGAGATCCTCGACGCCGTTCAGGCGTCGCTCTACGCAGACGCCGCCGCCTTTCTGCGCAGCCATACCCTGCGGGCGCACGACCGGGACGCGTTTCTCTCGATGTGCCGCGAACGCGCCGGGATGATCGACATTCCATGGTGTGGACGGTCGTCGTGCGAGACACACGTGAAGGCAGAAACCGGAGCGACGACACGAAACCTCCGACCGCTCGGCGAAGGGGCTGGAACCCGTTGCATCGCGTGCGGCGAGCCGGCGAAAGTGAGCGCGTATTTTGCTCAGTCGTATTAAGGTAGCGCCGTTGGCCGCGATGCTCGCGGCCGTCACGGCGATGGCGGCGTCTCCGGCGCGAGCGGCCGTCCCGTCGCTAGCCGATGTGGACGCGACGGCTCGCGCGTCGGGCAATCGGATCGACGTCGCCGCCCGCATCGGCGAAAGCATCTTCGCGACCACCTGGCCGGCGCAAGTCAGCCAAATCTCCGCCAATCAAATGGACCGGCACCTAATCGTCGGCATCCGCGTCTGGGGTGTGAAGTTTCACGACGAAATGACCCGGCGTCAGTTCGTCACCGAGGTCACCGACCTCATTGTCCGAGCGTACGCGGCGGCACCGGCGGTCGAAGAAGTCGACGTCTGGGCCAGCGTGCCGATCGAAGTCGCGAAGGGCGAAATCGTCAGCGGCGACCTCGCCGTTCCCACGTCGCGAACCGTCTTCAGCATTAGCTCGCGTCGCGGCGAGCCGCCCACCGAGATTGAAGCGCGCGCGAACGGCCTGCGCGAAGGGGTGTACTGGGACGAAGAATGGGCGCGCACCGCCTTTGCGAAACAAGGGGGACTCTAGCCGAACCGATGTATCGCAAAACGACGCTGCCCAGTGGATTACGCGTGCTGACCGAAGCCATGCCGGCGGTGCGTTCGGTTTCGATCGGTATTTGGGCCGACGTCGGCTCATCGCTAGAGACCCACGAGTATCGCGGCATATCGCATCTCGTCGAGCACATGCTGTTCAAGGGCACGCGGCGCCGCAGCGCGCGAGCGATCGCCGAAACCATCGACGGCGTGGGCGGAAATCTCAACGCGTTCACCGACAAAGAATCGACCTGCTACTATGCCAAGGTCATCGACCATCACGTGCCGCTGGCGACGAACGTCATCGCCGACATGTTCCTCAACTCGGTCTTCGATTCGGGCGAACTCCGCAAAGAACAGAAGGTCGTGCTGGAAGAGATCAAGATGTACGAGGACTCGCCCGACGAGCTGATCCACGACCTCTTCCTGCAAACCATGTGGAGCGGCGCCAATCTTGGCGAGCCGACGATCGGGTTTACCGATACGGTCGTGCGTTTCACGCCCGACGATTTGCGCGAGCATATGAAACGGCATTACGCGCCGAATGCCGTCGTCGTCGCGGCGGCCGGAAATCTCGAGCACGAGCGCTTTGCGGAGATGGTCGAGCGTGAGTTCGCCGCGTTCGGCGGCGCATGCGCGCAACCCCAGCCCGAAGCGCCCCAAACGACTCCGAACCGTTTGATTCGCC
This sequence comes from Vulcanimicrobiota bacterium, assembly GCA_963704715.1. Classification (GTDB taxonomy): domain Bacteria; phylum Vulcanimicrobiota; class Vulcanimicrobiia; order Vulcanimicrobiales; family Vulcanimicrobiaceae; genus Tumulicola. The sequence continues at coordinate 136,118 of OY969933.1, forward strand.
ACAAGGACTCGGAGCAAGCCTACGTGGTGGTGGGGACGCGAGGCCTTTCGGTGCGCGACGAACGGCGCTACACGCTGTCGCTGCTCGATACGCTGCTCGGCGGCGGCATGTCGAGCCGCCTGTTCCAAGAGATTCGTGAAAAGCGGGGTCTGGTCTACACCGTCTATTCGTTCCAAGCCGCCTACCGCGGCGCCGGACTCTTCGGCGTGTACGCGGGCACGTCGCCCGAAAACGTGCAGTCGTATCTCGACCTGGTATCCGAGCAATTTGCGAAGGTGCGTAATCTGCGCGTCGATTCCGGCGAGCTGCGTCTCGCCAAGGAGCACGTCAAAGGAAACCTCACGCTCTCGCTCGAGTCGACCTCGAGCCGCATGATTCGTTTGGGCCGCAACGAGTTTGCGCTGGGCCGGCACGTGACTCCGGAGGAGATCGAGCAACGCATCGACGCGGTCACCGCCGGTGAGGTGCAGGAGCTGGCGAACGAGTTGCTCGCCGAGAAGAATCTGGGACTATGCGTCATCGGCCCGGTCGACGAGTCGGCGATCGCGTGGAACCGTGACGCCGCTTAGGATCGTCAGCGAGACGCAGGCCGGCTTTCCCTTTTGGACCTGGCAGCTTGTCGTTGCGCTGATCGTCAACGCGATCGTTCAGGCAATACAGATCGGCGCCTACGCGGCGCGGCTGGCGGGCGTACGCACCGGTCGAATCGCCACCTCGATCTCGCTCTTCAACCTCTTCGTCACGGCCAGCCGCCTCGCGACCCTCGTCTATACGTTGATGCTCGGACCGCTCGCCGACGCCGCCGGCAATACGGTTAAGGCGCTGCTGCCGCACTTCCCCAGTACGGCGATCTCGCCGCTGCGGGCGGACGCTATCGCGGGCGTGCAGCACACGTTCGAGTGGCAGTTGCGAGCGATTATCATTGCGGGCACGATCGGAACCGTCATCGGCAGCCTGCTGCTGCCGGCCTTCACCTACACGTACGTGCGCGGCGTTCGATCCTTCGAGCGCACGAAGTCGGTGCCGCATTCGCTCGTGCGGCTCTTCGACGTGAGGGTGATCGGCGCGATCTTCCAGCGAATTCGCGTGCCGCACTATCGCGAGATTTTTGCCTTCTCGACCAGCGGCATTCCGCGCCGCCTCCTGGTGTTCAACGTGGTGGTTACCGGCGTCTACGCGATCGGCGTGGTGGCCGCATACTACGCCAGCGTTTTGGACGTCAACGTCGCGCGCACCGCGATCGGCATCTCGGGCATCGTCAACGGCATCGGGACGGTTGCGTTTACGCTCTTCGTGGACCCCACCTCGTCGATCATCGTCGACGAAGCCGTCAAGGGCGAACGTCCGCACGCCGAAGTGAAATCCATGGTCTTCTACCTGGCGGCGTCGGCGATCGTCGGCTGGCTGCTCTCGCAGCTCATCCTGTGGCCGGCGGCGGAAATCATCAAGGTGGTGGCGCATCTGGTGAACCGTGGATGAGCGGGGTACCGATGCTTAGGCGGGTCGCCGCACTGGCGCTCGCACTTGGAATGACGGGATGCGCGGGCTCGATCCAGCAGTGGATCGTGAACGCGCGCGTGCACCAAGGCCAGATCGCCCTCGAGCGCGGCGACGTGCGGGATGCGGAGCTCGCGTACCGCTTGGCGCTGCGCGTCGATCCGAAAGATCCGCGGGCGCAAGCGGGTTACGTGCGCGCGGCAGCCGGTTTCGCACAGGAGCAGTATGCCAAAGGAAACTTCGACGATGCGCTGGCGACGATCCGCGACGGTCTCGCGATCGATCCGCAGAGCGTGCACCTAGCCGCGCTCAAGCGGACCGTTGACGCGGCCCGTCTCGAGCGCGAGATCGTCGTGTCGAACTATCCCAGTTATCGTGAGGCCGGTTCGGCGTTGGCGCGCTCGTACGAACAGCTGCAGGTGACGAACAGGCAGCTGGTGCGCAGTCTGAAGCGCTTCTCCAACACGTTCGACGATGCGGATCTCGTCAGCGCGATCAAGCGGAGCTACGAGTTGCAGCTCGACGCGGCCAAGAACGCCAACCGTCTCATTGCCTACCGCCAGCTCGTGATGTCGGGCCTGCCGGCGAACGCCACCGAGGCGGCGCCGTCGACGGCGTCGCTGCTGCCGCTGCCCTAGGAGACCGCTCGATGTTCGAATGGCTCGAAACGCTGCCGGCCTTCGTCTCGGGAACGCTTATCGTTGCCGGATTCGTTGCGGCCTCGCTGGTCATCGCCTACATCGTCGATAAGGCCTCGCCGCGAGACCTCCGCATCGAGCACAACGATTTGGCCGGTTTCATCCTGGCGGTCATCGGTGTCATCTATGCGGTGCTGCTCGCCTTCGTGACGATCGGCGTGTGGGAGCGCTTCGAGGGCGCCGAAGCGCGCAGTTACGAGGAGGCGGCGGCGCTCACGGCAATCTATCGCGACGCATCCTCGTTCGAAGAGCGCCCGGAGCTGCGCGCGGCGGTCCGCGGCTACGTCGAGACGTTGCTGGCCGACGAGTGGCCGCGGATGGCGCGCGGAGAAGAATCTCCCACGGCCGATGCCAAGATGGAACGGATCGATGCGATGGTCCGCGGCCTGAAGGTTACCTCGCAATCGCATCAGGACGTGCACGACCAAATGCTGGCAGAACTCAACGTGGCGCTGGGCGACCGCGACGCGCGCCTGGCCGAAGATGCCACCGGCCTCAACGGCGTCATGTGGTTCGTCCTACTGCTCGGAGCGTTCGTGACGATCGGATTTACGAGTCTATTCGGATTCAGGCGCGACGTCATGCAGTACGTCATGATCGGGACGCTCGCGCTGCTCATCGGGCTCGTGCTCTTCCTGGCGATCGCGCTCAACTATCCGTATCGCGGGACGGTCACCGTCGAACCGAAAGCATTTCACACCGCCCTGCATACCTTCACCGCGCTCGGCCCTTAGGAAAGGCCCAATTTGTCCCAACTCGTCGTCAGCTCGGGGGTGCATAACGGAGCGTGCGCGTCGAGGAACGCTCGTCCCGCACCTTTGCGCTCCGCAGAACGAAACGCGCGCCAGAAGGACTTCGCGTTCGGAATTTCCTTGGCGGGATCGGTTTCGTAGACGATCCACTGCGCGCGAGGGTCAAGCACCGGGTAGCGCTGGAGGAACGCGCAGAGTTCGACGTTGCGGCGCAGACGGTTGTCTTCGATGGAGATGAAGTACCGCGCGCCCTTGCGGATCGCGCTTTCTTCGTCGAAGGGCGTCCACAGCAGCGGGTCTTCCTCCCAGCCGAAGCGGTCGATGTAATACTGGACGTCCGGGCCGTAGTGTCCGATGACGATGAGAGCATTGCGATCGAGGGTCGCGTCGAGATAGGTTGCGTGGCGGTACGCGATGCGATTGTAGGCGTAGTAGGCTGCCACGGCCGAGCGCCCTTGCAGCAGCACGCCGACCGCCAGCAGCGGTACGACTGCAAACAGCGCCCAGCGTGCGGCGGCGGCGGCGTCGGCATCGAGCGCACCGCGGGCTAAGCGCGCGGCAGCGCCGCCCAGCACCAGCGCGCACAGCGGGACGAGCGGCAGCATGTAGTAGTCGACGCGTTCTACCGTCACGACGACGAAGACGTAGAGCATCCCGGCGCCCAGCCACGCCCAGAGCAGCGGCGCGCTGCGCACGCGAATAAACGGCAACGCAATCAGCGAGAGGATCGTCGCAAAGAACGCGGCGTTGCCGAGGATACGCTGGCGAAAGAGTCCCAAGACCGCGAAAAATGCGCTCAGCTTCGCGCCGAATGCAGAGAGGCCCGCGAAGCTCGCGCGCAGCGCGGGCAGGACGTGCAAGGTCGTGATGCCGCTGGCCCAATGCCACTCGGCGTACGACGCGACGCGCCGGTCGTAGAGCCAGAGAATGACCAACGGCACGATCACGAGCACGCCCGCAGCGGTGGGCCGCGTCGGCATGCCCGCGCGTGCGCGCTGCCACACCATCGCGAGCACCGGCACGACGGCCAACACCGCAACGGGCTTTGCCAAATACGCAAACGTGAGGAGTGCCGCGGTGCGCGCGAGCGCCCGCGGACCGATCGACCCGTCCTCGAGCAGCAGCCGAAGCGCCGAGTAGAGCGCCGCGGTGAGAAAAAAGACCATTGCGGCGTCCGGCATGAAGGTCCGCCCGTAGTAAACGCTTCCGGGAAATACCGCGAAAAAAAAGCTCGCGGCCAGTCCGGCCGCGCCGCTCGCAAAAAGCCAGCGGCCGAAGTAGGCGACCACGACGACGGTTGCGAGGCTGAAGGCGATCGAGACGAGACGTCCGATGACGACCTGGATGCCGAACACCTTGTAGAGCGTTGCGGCGAGGAACGGCACGATCTGCAGTTCGAGTTCCACGTAATTGGGAGGGGCGCCGTTGTAGGTGGTCTGAGGACGCATGAGATCGTATTGCAGACGCACGAAATTTCGCGCGATGCTCGCCGTGTCGCCCTGCCGCCATCCCGGATGATCGAGGATCGGGTTGTGAATCCCGTGCAGACGCAACGCCAGCCCGAGCACGACGACCAGAAGCACGCCGAGCGTCCACCAGGTCTGCAGCCCGGATGCGGCGATCCCGACGCGCGCGTTCGCGCCTTCTAGCGTCATGACGCTACCGTGGTTTGAACGTCCAATACTTATTCAGAAAGAAATTGATGAAGATGCCGCTCAGGTTCGCGACGAACCACGTCTTGTGTCCGTGTCCGAGCCACGGGCTCACGACTGCGGAGACGATCAGTCCGGCGGCCAACGCGATCACCGAGACGCTCAGAAACTGCGCGCCCTCGCGCACCGCGTGACCGGTCGAACGAAACGTCCATATTCGGTTGAGATAGTAGTTCGACACGCCGCCGGCCAAGAACGCCGCCGAGTAGATCAAGTCGTACTGCAGCGGTTTGGTGTGATCCGGGACGACCCGCTGCAACAGCGTGAAGACGACGAGATTGATGAGAAATCCCGACGCGCCTACGATGCCGAACTTGACGAACTGGCGCACTCCGCGCCTCTGCGCGATCGAATGCAGCGCGTTAGGCAACCCAATACCAGTCTGCAAAGAGCACCGTGAAAAGGCCGAGCAGCGGCAGCGAGAAGGCCAGGATGAGATTGTTGACCCAGGGGCGCTCGCCCCAGCGAGCCATAATGGCGAACATCGGGAACAGCACGAGCGCGAACCGCGGCATCGACATCAAGCTCGACGTCGACATCGGAACGAGGATCGAAAGCGCGAGGTAGGCGATGTACGACGGTCGCAACTGCTTCCAACCGCCGGCGAGCACCGCAATCATGAGGACCGTGAACGCGATCTCGAGCGACTCGTTGGCGAGAATCTGCCCGTTCGGTGCGTGCGCGATCTTGTGAATCGAGTTGAACACGCTCACCCACGGCAGCGCGAGATGCCGGTTCCAGTGACTCTGGACGTGTGAGAAGTAGAGCGGATCGGCTCGCAATACCCAGAGGTAGGCCATATAGACGGAGAGCCCCAGCGGAACGAGGATCGCGGCCAGCAAATTCCAGACCCCGCGCAGCGGATCGCTGCGATACTGCGCGTACCATTCGATGACGAACGGAACGACCAGAAGAACGCCTTCCACGCGCGTCAAAGCGGCAAAGAAGCCGATGGCGCCGGCGAGCCACCAGCGATGCGCCCGCATGTAGTAAAACGACGCGACCGTCAGCATGAAGAAGAGCGACTCGGTATAGACCGCCGAGAAGAACACGGCCGACGGAAAGACCGAAACGTAAAAGATCGCGCGCCGCGCGACGCCGCGATCGTACTCGTGCTCGAGCAGCTTATAGAGAAAGAGCAACCCGAAAAAGAAGGACGCGTTCGAAACGAGGAGTCCGGCGATGAGATGATTGCCGGCGAGCGCGCCTACCACGCGAATCAGGAACGGATAGAGCGGAAAGAACGCCATGTCCGTCCCCTGATAGCCCTTGCTGGCGACGTCGATGTAGTGCACGGCGTCCCACCGTCCCCAGACGGCGAGCAAGACGTGACTGGACTCCTGAACGTGCGTGCCGGCACGCTGACCGATGATCGAAGCGGCGAGTTCCGCAATGACGATGATCGCCGCCCGCGTGGCGACGAAGTCCAGCAGTACTTCGCGGACGGTTTGATTGAAACGCGCGGCGATGAGCACCTTGACGACGCAGAACATCGTCGCGGCAACCAAGAACAGGCGCGCGCCGTGCGTGATCTGCGGCGGCAGCACGAAGGTGAGCCATAACAGAAGAAACGGCAGCCACGAAAGGGCGTCGTAGCGCAGCGAACGCGCAAGCGTCGTCCCGGAGCGGCGAGAAAAGTAGCGGGCGTAGCCGAGCCACGCAGCCAGGGCCGCGACGGCAAATCCCGGTACCGCGACGAGCAGCCCGAATTGAGCGAAAAACGCGTCGTGGCGCGGCACGATCACCGCGTACCATGCAAAGAACCCGAGCGTGAGGCCGCCCAGAGCGACGGCCGCGAGCGGGAGCCAACCCGAAACGAGCAATTCGTCGAGGCGAGCCCAGCGCAAACGCAACGTTTGAGACGGGTGCGAAAAGGTGGACACGGCGAAACTCCTTTTTAAGAGGATAACCGGCGCTTCCTTTTGTAGCCTGAGCGCATGGCACGCTCGGTCGCGCACACCGTTTTCAACCATCCGGTCCATTCGCTCGATTTCGTCAAGGTCACCGAAAGCGCGGCGCTGGCCGCGTCGCGCTGGATGGGCCGCGGCGAGCGCGACGCCGCCGACGGCGCCGCGGTCGAAAAAATGCGCGAAGCATTGGGCGAAATGGAGATTACCGGACGCATCGTCATCGGCGAAGGCGAACGCGACGAGGCGCCGATGCTTTTTATCGGCGAGGAGGTCGGCTGCGGCGGCGAAGAGGTCGATATCGCCGTCGATCCCGTCGAAGGCACGAATCTGGTTGCAAACGGGCTTCCCAACTCGATCGCCGTGATGGCGATCTCCGAACGCGGCGGCTTGCTGCACGCTCCCGATTCGTACATGAAAAAACTTGCGGTTGGTCCCAAAGCCGCTCCCTACGTGCACATCGACGCGCCGGTGGCCGAGAATCTCGAGGCCGTCGCCAACGCGCTCGAAAAACCGATCAACGACATCTGCGTGGTGATCCTCGATCGACCGCGGCACGCGGCATTGATCGACGAAGTTCGGGCGGCCGGTGCGCGCATTCGGCTCATTTCCGACGGCGACGTCGATGCGTGCATCGCCACCGCGATCGATTCGACCGGCATTCACGTCGCGATGGGCACCGGAGGAGCTCCCGAAGGCGTGCTCGCCGCGGCCGCGATCAAATGTTTGGGCGGCAATTTCATGGGCCGATTGCAGCCGCGCAATCAAGAAGAAGCCGATCGCGCGATTGCCATGGGGTTCGGGGAACTGGATCGCGTCCTGCAGATCGACGATCTGGTCAAGAGCGACAACGTCATCTTCTGCGCGACCGGGATAACGGACGGGGACTTGGTACGGGGCGTGCGCTTTTACGGAAACCAGGCACGAACCCACTCCATCCACGTGCATTCCGTGGGCACGGTGCGCTTCATCGAATCGATCCACCGGCTCGGCGCCCGTCCGCACGGACGATAGGTTCCATACGGAGATGATCCGGCACGCGCACGAAGTCGTGGTCGTCGGCGCGGGTTCGGGCGGCTACGCGGCGGCCCGTACGGCACGCGATTTCGGATGCGACGTTGCGCTGGTTGACGTAGGGCCCCTCGGAGGTCTCTGCATTCTGCGCGGGTGCATGCCGAGCAAAGCGCTGTTGGCGTCGAGCGACGCGCTGCAGGACGCGCGCGATGCGGGTGCACTCGGCATTCGCATTCCATCGGCGTCCGCCGACATGCCGTTCATCGCCGCCCGCAAACGCGCCCTGGTGAAGGACTTTGCCGATTACCGCATCGACGGCATCCACCAGTTTTCGCTCTACCTCGGAGCCGCTCGCTTTTTATCGCCGGGCGAGTTGGCGGTCGGCGACGGCGTGGTTCTGGAGTCGGATCGATTCATCATCGCGACCGGCAGCACCGTCGCGCCGCGACAGTTGCCGGGTTTAGCGGAAACCGGATTCGTCGACAGCGACGGCGTGCTCGAGTTCGAGCGCGTTCCCGCGTCGGCAATCGTGCTCGGCGGCGGTTACACGGCCTGCGAACTCGGCCAGTTTCTGGCACGCATGGGAACGAAGACGACGATGCTGATTCGCAGCGGCCATTTGCTGACGGAGACCGACGACGACGTTGGCGACGCGTTGACCGGATATTTTCGCGATGAAGGGATCGACGTCGAAACTCGCACGACCCTGATTGCAGCGGAGCGGCGCGATGCAAAAAAGGTCGTCCGATTCCTGCAAGACGGGGCGGAACGCGAGGTTGCGGTCGAGGAGATTTTTTACGCGCTCGGCCGCACGCCCAACGTGGCAGGCCTCGGGCTCGAACGCGCGGGCATCTCCCTCGGCCCCGGCGGCGGCATCGCAGTCGACGCGACGCTGCGCACTACCAATCCGCAGATTTTTGCCGCCGGAGACGTCACGGGCGAATACATGCTGGTCCACGTGGCCATCTATCAAGGTGAAATTGCGGCGCGCAACTCGTGCCTGCAGGGAACCGAACGCGCCGACTACCGGCTCGTCTCGGCGCATACGGTCTTCACCGATCCCCAGATTGCGGCGGTCGGGGCGAGCGAGAAGGATCTGCTCGCAGCGGGTGCGCGTTACGTCATCGGGCGATACGACTTCGCCGAACACGGCAAAGCGCAGTGTCTTGCAAAGACGAAGGGTTTCGTGAAAATGATGGCCGACCCCGAGAGCGGCCGCATCCTCGGCGCGGCCGTCATCGGCCCCCAAGGCTCGGAGTTGATTCACGAAGTCATCGTCGCGATGAACTACGACGCAACCGTCGTCGACTTCATGCGCATTCCGCATCTGCATCCGACGCTTGCCGAGATCTGGACGTATCCCGCCGAGATATGTGCGGCGCAACTGGGCATGCGCATCCCCGGCGACGAGCAAATGGAGGTTGCGACGAGCGTCGATGGCCGCCGTTGACGCGGAGGCCCGGCGGTCGCGCGTCGCCGTCGCGATCGTGCAGACCAAGCCGGCCAAAGGACGCTACCAGGAGAACCTGCGCGGCGCAGGAGAGGCGTTCGCCGCGCTCGGCCCGCGCACCGAACTCGTCGTCTTTCCCGAAGCGGCATTTACCGGATATTTTCTCGAAGGCGCCGTCTACGATCTGGCGTTGAGCGCGCCGCGTTTTGCAAGCGATCTCGCGCGAACCTGGCGCAGCGCGCGCGGCGGCGACGAGATCGACATCGTGGCCGGTTTCTACGAGAACGACGGCGGCACGTATTACAACTCGGCGCTGTATCTGCAGGTGGGGCACGATGCGGAGCGCGTCCTGCACGTCCACCGCAAGCTGTTCTTGCCGACGTACGGCGTCTTCGACGAGGAGCGCTTCCTCTCGCGCGGACGAAAAGTCGGGACGTTCGAAACGCGCTTCGGCCGCATGGCGATGCTCGTTTGCGAAGATGCATGGCACGCGATCGTGCCGACGATTGCCGCCGTCAAGGGCGCGCGAATTCTCTTGGTCCCGGCTGCATCGCCCGGTCGCGGGATCGACGGCCACGGAGAACTCGCAAGCATCACGCGCTGGCGCCAGATTCTGAGCGCAACCGCGGTCGAGCACGGGATCTTCGTCCTCTACGCGGGCTTGACCGGATTCGAAGGCGGCAAGGGCTTGAGCGGAACGTCGTGTGTGATCGATCCTCGCGGCAACGTGTTGGTGGAAGCTCCGTCGAACGAAGCCTGCATCCTGCGCGCCGAGATCGATCTGCGCGAGATCGACCTGGCGCGGGCGAGCCTGCCGCTGCTCGGCGATTTGGAGGCCGTATTGCCGGACCTCATCCTCGACGAGGAGCTGCCCGTCCCGCGCGGTGTGGGAACACCGTAACGTGACGTTCTCGATCGTCGACGCTCCGCCGCCGTCACCGCGTCCGCCGGCCATCGATTGCGCGGTGACCGCGGAATGGCTCACGGCCTTTCTGCGCGACGAACTGCGATTTCGCCGCAACATCCACCGCGCGGTCGTTGGGTTGTCGGGCGGCGTCGATTCGGCCGTCACCGCGTACTTGTGCGCGCGAGCGCTCGGTCCCGAAAGCGTCTACGCCTTCCGGCTGCCGTACGCAACCTCGAGCCCAGCAAGTCTCGCCGACGCTCAGCTCGTCGTCGACGACCTCCACATTCACTGCCGCACGATCGACATCACCGCCGCGGTGGACGGCTATTTGCAATACGAGCCGGACGCCGGCGCACGCCGGCGCGGAAACGTGATGGCGCGGACGCGCATGGTCGTGCTCTTCGATCAGTCGGCAAAACTCGACGCCCTGCCCGTCGGAACCGGAAACAAGACGGAGCGGCTGCTCGGCTATTTCACGTGGCACGCCGACGATACGCCGCCGGTCAACCCCATCGGCGACCTCTTCAAAACGCAAGTATGGGCGCTGGCGCGCTATCTCGGGGTTCCGCAGGCACTCGTCGATAAAGCGCCGAGCGCCGATCTTGAAGCCGACCAAACCGACGAGGCCGACCTCGGCATCACCTACGCGCGCGCCGACGCACTTCTCGCGGAGCTGCTGCTGGGCTACAGCGACGCGCAGCTCGTCGAACGCGGCTTCTCGCCCGATGAAGTCGCGCTCGTGCGCCGCCGCGTCGATGCGACCCACTGGAAGCGGCATCTGCCGACGACGGCGATGCTCACGAATACCGCCATCAACGAATTTTACTTGCGCCCCGTCGATTACTAATGGCCCGTAACGCGCAGATGTGTAGTGCCGCTAGCGGTTTTCAGGATGAGATGCGAGGAGCGATGAGCGACAAAAGCAGCGCTTTGCGAGCGAAGAGCGATGACGCAAGTCGCCTGAAAACCACTAGCCCTGCGGGTCACGGGCAGCACGGGCGCGCTGGCTGCGTTGCTCGTCGGTCACAGAACTACGGCTATGCTCCCTCCTCGCGCCTTGCCAATCGCACCCCTGGTGCCCATGACGGCACTACACATCTGCGCGTTACAGGTTACTAGTGGAAGCACGAGCGAAGAACGTGCGGAAGCCTTTTTTCCCGGTGAGTTTGAATCTCGACGGGCGATTATGCGTGGTCGTGGGAGAAGCGTCCGATCGCGAAGCGGTGGAGAAGGCGGCAGCGCTCGAAGAAGCGGGGGCGGCGGTGCGGCGCATCACCGATCCGCAGAACGTGCGCGACGAAGACGTGACCGATGCGTTCTTCGTCATCTCGACGCCGCAGGACGAGGCGCTTTCGGCCAGGATGCGCGCGCTCGCCGACCGGTACGGATTTTTGCTGTGCTGCATCGATCAGCCGGCGCATGGGTTCGTCGCAATGGCTGCGATCGCGAAGGCCGGTCCCGTACGCGTCGCGATTTCCACGACCGGATTGGCGCCGCGCGTCGGGAAAATCCTGAAGCAGGCACTGCAGAAGGCGATGGATGTCCGCTTCACGCGGTTCGTGGAACGCTTGGCCCGGATGCGCGAGACGGAACGCGAACGGCATCCGCGACCGGAAGAGGCGCCCCTGCGCCGTCGCGCGATGATCGAGGCCGCCGACGGGTTTTCTGCGGACGTGCGCTTTGCGTACCCCGAATGGTTCGACGATGGCGAGCGTTGAACTCGTCGCGGTCGGCACCGAACTGCTCTTGGGTCAGTTAACCGATACGAATACGCCGCACATCGCGCGGCGGCTGGCGGAGATCGGCGTCGACGTCCGGGGAACGCATGCGGTCGGCGACAATCGCGAACGCATCGCGGAGACGATCCGCGGCGTGCTCGAACGCCGCGACGGCGCGATCGTCACCGGCGGACTCGGGCCGACCGTCGACGATCTCACGAAAGAGGCCGTGTGCGACGCGCTCGGGACCGGAACGGAACTCTACGAGCCGGCGTTGCGGCAGATGGAGGCCTTCTTTGCGCAGATCGGTCGCGAGATGCGGCCGAACAACCGCAAGCAGGCGGAACTTCCGCGCGGAAGTTTGCCGTTGGAGAATCCCTTCGGTACCGCTCCGGGCTTTGTCGCGTTTGCCACCGGCGGGGGATTCGTGGCGTGCATGCCGGGCGTTCCTCACGAGATGAAACCGATGCTCGCCAACGCGCTGCTGCCGTTCTTGATGGAACGCTTCGGGCTGCGCGACGGCATTCACACGCGCGTCCTGCACACGATCGGCATCGGCGAGTCGGAGATCGACCATCGCATCGACGATCTGTTTCGCGCGTCTGAGAATCCGAAGATCGCGGTGCTCGCGCACGGCTCGCGCGCCGACGTCAAGATCATGGCGAAGAGTGCGAACGCCGCGCAAGCGCGAGCGATGATCGCGCCGCTGGAGACCGAGATCGAGCGCCGGTTGGAGGGATACGTTTACGGCGCCGACGAGGCGACGGTCGAATCGGCCGTGCTCGCCCTGCTGCGCGAGCGCGCGTGGACGGCCGCAACGGCGGAGTCGTGCACCGGCGGACGCATCGCGGCGGCGCTCACGCGGGTGGCGGGAGCGTCGCAGAGCTTCGCTGGCGGCATCGTCGCCTACGACAACGCGGTCAAGATAGCGTCGCTCGGCGTCGACGCGTCGTTAATCGCGCACGACGGCGCGGTGAGCGAAAGCGTGGCGCTGGCGATGGCACGCGGAGCGCGCGCCCGGCTGAAGGCGGACATCGCACTCTCCACGACGGGGATTGCCGGCCCGGGCGGCGGCTCGGACGAAAAACCGGTCGGCCTCGTCTACGTTGCCATCGACGACGCAAGCGGAACGTCGCGTGCCTGGCACGTGCAGCTGCGCGGAGACCGCGAGACGATCCAGTCACGCGCGACTACCTACGCGCTCGGATTGCTCTGGCGCCGGCTCCGCAGCGTGACCGAAGCGCTATGAGAACTCCAAGCGACGAGGAAGCAACGCTGCTGCTTCCTGAACCGCTGGTGGCGAACGGAAAGCCTTTCCGGCGTTCCTTTTAACGCGCGCGCCGGCGATGTCAACGGTTTCTGTTGACTACCGTGCGTTCGAAAGCGTCGGGGTAGCGTAGCCGATCGCTTCCAGCACGCGTTGCGTTTCGAGCGCCTCTTCGAACGTCGGCAGCGCGTTGGGGCGCCCCTCGATGGCGTTGAGGAACTCGTCGTACAACTCCATCAGGAGCGGCACGTTCCCGTTGATCGAGCCGAAGGACGCGTAGGGCGAGGGCTTGCACTGCAGTTCGCTCGTCTCTTCCGAGTCGATGGAGAAGAGTGTGAGTTCGACGATATTGGGCCCGCTGGCGACGGCGGTGCGATCTTCGCCGTGCACGGCACACGTGTAGCCCTCCGCGCAGGTTGTAGCGTCGGCAGTCAACCGGCCGACGAACCCGTCGCCGAAGTCGAGCAGCGCGAATGCGCCGTCGTCGACGGTGGAGACGAAATCGCCGGCTTCGTCGCTGCGCCGCGGGTTCGCCGCACGCGTGAATCCAACTGCGTGTTGCGGGGCACGGCCGGCGAGCCAGCCGGCGTGATCGACGATGTGCGACATCATCGCCCCGGCCAGGCCACCCCCGCGTTCGCGCTCGAACCACCAGCCCCGGCGGCGCGTTTCGTGCCGGTGAAGCATACGCCGCAACATCGTGATTTCGATGTTCCGCAGCGGATCGAGGTGATGGTTGTCGACGAGTTCCTTGAGGGCGCGCGCCTGGGGAGTGAATCGAAACTCGTGCACGATCCCGCAAGCGGTACCTGCGTACGCCGCCGCCCCGACCATGCGTTGTGCCGACTCGACGTTGAGGGCGAAGGGCTTTTCGCAGAGGACGTGCTTTTCGCGCTCGAGCGATGCGAGAACGTCGTGCAGGTGCGAGAACGGCGGCGACGCCACGACGACGGCGTCGAGTTCGCAGCCGGCGAGCATTTCGTCGCACGAACGAAATGCGTGCGGCACCGTTCCCTCGGCGGCGTGCCGCGCGGCGCTCGACGGCGAGGCCAGCGCGACGACCTCGAAGCGCGGATGGGCGCGCAGCGCCGGCAGATGCGAACTGACGCCGAACCCGGCGCCGACGATACCCACGCGAATCGAATGCATCGTCCGCTCCTACTCGGCCGCGCCGGCCGCGGCCTCCAAGAGGTCGAGTCCGCGCGAGAGCTGCGTTTGCGTGATGACGAGCGGAGGCGAGATCGAAATTGCGTCGCCGCGCGTTCCCGATTGCAGCAGAATGAGGCCGCGCTGCAGCGCGCGTCTGACGACGCTTTGCGCGGTGGCCGCGTCGCGAAATTGTGCGCCCCACAGCAGCCCGCGCCCGCGTACCGCGCGGACGAGGCACCGGGAACGTAGAGCTTCGAGACGCGTGCGAACGTACGGCTCGAAGGCGGCGGCTCGCGCGACGAGATCGAGCCGCTCGATCTCGTCGATGGTGGCGAGCGCGGCGGCGCAGCCCATCGGGTTGCCGAGATACGTCGACGTATGCAGCGCTTCGCCGCGCGATGCGGGCCACGCATCCATGACCGCGGCGCGCGCGATCGTCGCGCTAATCGGGAAGCCCGATCCCATGGCTTTTCCGATACAGAGAACATCCGGGATCACCGCATCGCGCTGCACGGCAAACCACGTGCCCGTCCGGCCGAAGCCGGTGAAGATTTCGTCGGCGATCAGCAGCGCGCCGATCTCGTCGCACAGCGCGCGCAGCGCGCGCAGATATCCGTCGGGCGGGACGACGACGCCGCCGCGTCCTTGAATCGGTTCGACGATGACGGCGGCGACGTTCCCAGCCGCGTGCAGCGAGGCCCGCGTTTTCGCGATCGCCTCGTCTGCCGTGATGCCGCTGCCTGCATCCGGATAGTTCAACGGCACCGCGTCCGGGCCAAGTGCCCGAGCGAAGGGTCGGCGGAACGCTTCGATCCCACACAACGGCAGCGTCCCGAGCGAGAGTCCGTGATACGCACCGCGGTACGCGGCAAAACGCGCGCGGCCGGTTGCCAGCATTGCGGTTTTGAGCGCCGCTTCCACGGCTTCCGAGCCGGTAGTCGCGAGAAACGTTTTCCACTCCGCCCCGGGAAGCAATGCCGCGATGCGTTCGAGCAGGCGCGCGCGCACCGCGGTGGGATGCACGTCGCCCATGCCGTGCGTCAGGCGGGCGGCTTGTTCGGCGATCGCTCCGGCAACGCGGCGATTGGCATGGCCGGCGTTGGCGACGCCAAACGCCGCGGTAAAATCGAGATACCGGTTTCCGTCAACGTCGGTGACCGTGGCGCCCTCGGCGCTATCCCAGAAAACCGGAAAGTCGTCGGAGAACGCGGTGACGTTCCGCGATTCGAATCGCTCGAGCAAGGCACGATAGGGTTGCGACGCCGGGCCGGGAACGGCGCCCGCGATGCGATCGAGATCGTCGGCGCTCACGTTTCGTTGCCGATCCAACGCACGAACTCGGCGATGCGCGGCCGTCCACCATGATAGCCACGCAGCGGCGGCGATTGCAGCGCGCCCAACGGGGCGATGCGCGACGCACCCAACGCGCGCGCAATCGCCGCGCCGCCATCCCGCAGACCGGCGACGGCGAGCGCTTCGATCGGAATCCGATGCCGCGTGACGTAATGCGCCGCGTCGGCAGGTGCGTCCACGCTGAAAACGGCGAGCGCCCGCGGCAGAAACGGCGGTGCATCGTCGCGCGGCTGATCGAGCACGATGAGATACGCCGCGTCCGGCCGGGAAAAGACTGCTCCACGCGCACCGCTTGCGCGGAAGGAGGCGGCATCGCGCGCGGCGGCGACCGGCGTCAACCGCCCTGCATCGAACGCGCCCGGCGGAAACTCGACGCTCGCGATCTCGGTTGCACGCTCGACCATGCTGCAGAACGCTTCCGGCGATACGCCGCCTCCTCGTTCGACGAAGAGCACGCGCAGCGAGAGGCAGCCTTCCGTGTCGTAGAGCACGAGGTCGCGGGCGGCGCCTTCGGCGATGCGTGCAGCGTTCGAGGGAGTGTCGAGTGCGTCGCGCCCGACGTAGCCGCAGCTCGCCTTCGAACCGTAGCCGATCCACCGCGCCTCGGCAGCTAGGTCCGCGCGAATGCGGCGCAGCGTTGCGTCGTCGCCGAACGCGACGACGGCCGCGAATTCGCCGAGAGGCCGGCGGTCGCGTTCGCCGTCCCACGTCGAGGTCGCGGCAGCCGTTGCAAATTCCTCGAGTTCCTCAGACAGCGTTTTGAAAAACGCCGCGACCAGCGCGTCGTCGCGATCCTTGACGAGCACGTCGCATTTCGCGCACAGCGCGAAGATCGCCGGGACGATCGCGACGCCGATCGTCGTTCGGCTCGACAGGATGCAGACGCGCCCGACCGGCAGCGCGCGCGAACGCAGTCGTCCGGGCGCGTCGACGAAACCGTCGAGTGCTTCGAGCGATCCGACTTCGTTTCGAATGACGCCTTCGATTGCGTCGCGCGTCAATGCGGAAAAGAGACGATCGAGCGCATACTCGACGACGGGCACGGAATAGCCGGTGCGTTCGCAGACCGCGGTGGTGACGCGAACGCGTGCTGGGAAGTCGGGGTCAGTCCAGCGTTCGGCGGCGTCGGCAACGGCGCGAACGATCGAACGAACCGGGCGCTCGATGAGGGAGCCTGTGAAGAAGTCCATGTCGCAGTCGTGCATCTTCGAGCGGGAAGCGCGAAACTCCCGAGGTCCTCAAGCCGCGAGCGGCTAAAGGCGCGGCATGCCCTGGTTCCCTCGCGCGTTTTTTCTGGTCGTAGCGACGATCGCGATCGCCGCCGCCGGCTGCACGCGATACGGCAAGCCGACGCCGGTGCCACCGACGATTCCACCGCTCACCGTGCTTATCGTCAATCCGGCCAGCGGGAGCGACACGACCGGTAACGGCACGAGCGAGAAGCCGTACAGGACGTTGACCAAAGCGCTCGCCGTCGTTAAAAACTCGGCGACGCCCGGACTGACGATTCAACTCGCGCCCGGTCAGTACACGACGGCGAACGGCGAGGTTTTCCCCATCGTCGTTCCAACCGGCGTCACCATCGACGGCAGCGGTTACACGGGGCAGGCCGGCTTCCCGAAAGGAACGTTCATCAACGGCATCGGGGAGGACACGGCGCTCGAGAAGCTCGCCGGTTTCGCGCCGCAATCCGCCTACGCAACGCTCGAGATCGGCGCCGGCGTCACGTCGGTTTCGCTCAACAACATCTACGCGGGCGTCACGCGGTTCGGAACGCTCAATCCGAGGGCCGCCTACAGCACGCTCGATGCGCTCGGCTCGTTGAGCATTGGGCATGCATCGCTCGGCGCCGGGACGCTCTTCAAAGGCCACCCGAATGGAACCGGAATCGCCGTGCCGAGCGGCGATCTCACCTGCATCGGCTGCGCGATTGCGGGTGGCGCAGCGGCCCTCGTCGCGTATACGCTGCCCAACGGCGCGTCGCCGCCGCTCATCGTCTTGAGCGGACAGCCGACCCAGGGCGTCATCGGCGGCACCATCGGCATCCTGACCGACGGATACGCCGGCATCGCCGCATCGTATCAAACGTTTCAATCAAGGCAGTATGCTTTTTCGGACAAGTTTCCACCGCTCGTTCCGTCGAGCGGATCGTTCGTTCTTAGCACGCCGGACTTCGGCAACGCGCCGAATACCGTTTCGCCCGGCGGCAACTCGTTTATCGGCGTCGGAACGTCGGGCCTTTTCGTCACGTTGCCGCTCGATCAAGTCTACGCCGAAGGCGATTACTGGACGCCCAACCAGCAAGGCGCCAACGTACACGGCCAGTATCCGAGGAAGCGCCTTTTTAGCGCCGGAGCGAGCGGCAAGAACGTCACCATAGCGCCGAACGCCTCGGGTGCGGGGGTCCTGGTCGGCCCCATTCCACCGCCCACGCCGACGCCTCCGCCGTCCGGCAGCCCAAGCACGAGCCCGAGCCCGACGTAAGCGCGCTATGCGACCGGGTGCAGCGTTTCGGCGTCGAGCGAGCAGCCGCGTAACGCCGCACCGCTCTCGCGCCCGATCAGTACGAGCGCGTCGTCGAAACGCACGCCGAGATCTTCGGTGGCGACTGCAACGCACGACGCGCGGTTCGCAAGATCCACGTGCACGAGCGCGCCGACCGTACCATCGGGCAGCGTCGCACCGTCGGGACCAACGACTCGCGCTCGAAGCCACGGCGGTGCGTACTTTTTGCGCGCATCGGCCGCGGCGTCTTCGCCGCGCGCCAAGACGCCGTCGTAATACTGCGAGCTCAGTTCGGTCATTCCGTATTCGGCGACGATCGCGTCGAGCGGAACGCCGAACGCACGGCGGGCGCGCGCGTAGAGGCCGGCACGTTCGACGATGCGCGCACGGCCTTTGAAGCCCCCCGTCTCCATGATGCGCGAACCCGGTGGAAGCTCGAAAGATACGGAACGTTCTTCGAGTGCGTCGAGCGCGCCGGCGAGCGCAAACGCAGTCGTCGCAACGCACACCGGCGTATCTTCCGCCGCGGCGCGGCGCAGGGCGTCGAAAAAATCGCCGAGCGCGAGGGCGTCGCCGCGGACGTACCAGCCTGTTTTGCCGTCGCCGCGCCGTTCGCAGACGCGGCCCATCATGTAACCGAGCGACGAATGCGGACGCTCGGAGGGATCCGGGACGAGGTTGAGATAGCGCAGCCGCTTGCCGTCGGGCACCACGAAGCGGTCGAATCCGGCCAAGAGCGCGGCATCGTAGAGATCCGGCGTCTCGAGGAAATGCCGCCCGGGCCTGCCGCCGGTCGTGCCGCTGGTTTCAAAAACCAGCGCAGCGCGCGCGGGATCGAACGTCGCGAGGACGGCGTCTTTGAATGCCGCCGCCGGCACCGGCGGAATCTCGTCCCACCGTCGCGGCGGTGACGACGTCGAGATGCCGAGACTCGCGCAATACCGCGCGTACGGAGCGTTGTAGCGAAGCTGGTAGTCGAACACCTCGAGTGCGAGCGCGTCGAATGCCGCGTCGTCGAGCGCGTCGCCCGTGCCGTGCCAGCGCGCGATTGCGGCGAGAATGCGTGCGTCGAGCGCGCCGGATGCGTTTCGATGGATCACGGGGCGCGGCGTCGCGACGTGATGACGCCGCTGTTGAGCCCGCTTGTCGCAAGGCCGCCGTCGAAGCGGGCGTGCTCGACCTTCACGCAGCGGTCCACGACCACCGTCAAGCCCGCGGCATCCGCCTTCGCGATGGCGTCCTCGTTGACGACGCCGTATTGAAACCAGATCGCTCGCGCGCCGGCGGCAATCGCGTCGTCGACGACCGCAATGGCGTCGGCCGGTTTGCGAAAGACGTCGACCAGATCCGGCGCGCCGCGTTCGGCTGCGTAGGCCGCGAGCGACGGATACGCGGGCACGCCGTCGATCGCGTCGACCGACGGATTGATCGGCGTCGCGTCGTACGGCGTCTGCGTGCGCAGATACGAAAAGACCGTGTAACTGGGCCGCAGCGCGTTGGGCGACGCACCGACGACGGCAATCGTTCGCACCGTGCGCAGCAGCGCTTGCCGCTGCGACGGCGTGCGCGCAATCACGCCGGAGCGCTCGCCGGAATCGCCGCAGCCGAGAGGGCGCGGTCGACGTCCCAGATGAGATCCTCGACATTTTCGAGACCGACCGAAAGGCGCACGAGTTCGGGTGGAACGCCGGCGTTTTCGAGCTCGCCGTCGGAAAGCTGCGAGTGCGTGGTCGATGCGGGGTGGATGACCAGGCTTTTGGCATCGCCGACGTTGGCGAGATGACTCCACAGTTCGAGTGCGTCGATGAAGCGGCGTCCGGCATCGCGGCCCCCGCGCAGACCGAACGTGAAAATCGAACCCATGCGCGGTTCGCGCACCCAGGCGACCTGGTCGCGCGTTTTCAAATGGGCGGCAATCGTGCGCGCGTTGGCGACGTGCTTCTCCATGCGCAGTGCGAGCGTCTCCAGACCGAGCAGCATGAGCCAGGCGTCCATCGGCGACATCTGCGCGCCGACGTCGCGCAGCACCTCGGCGCGCGCCCGCATGAGAAAGGCGTACTCGCCGAACGTCTCGCCAAAGACCTTGCCGTGGTAACCCGGACTGGGCTCGGAGAGCAGGGGATAGCGCCCGTTGTGCCACGGAAACGTTCCCGATTCGACGAGCACGCCGCCGATCGTCGTTCCGTGACCGCTGATGAACTTGGTTGCCGAATGGAGCACGAGGTCGGCGCCGTGTTCGATCGGCCGAAAGAGATACGGCGACGCAAACGTGTTGTCGACCGCCAGTGCAACGCCGGCTTCGCGCGCGACGCGAGCGAGGCCGGCAACGTCGGCGATTTCGCCGGAGGGATTGGCAACCGTCTCGACGAGCAGCATGCGCGTATTCGGCCGGATCGCCGTGCGAACCGCGTCGAGATCGCCCGCCGGCACGAACGAGGTCTCGATGCCCATGCGTTTGACGGTGACGGCGAGCTGGGTCGTCGTGCCGCCGTAGACGTGCTGCGAACAGACGAGATGGTCTCCGTTCTGAGCCAGCGAGAGCACCGCGCACAGTTGCGCCGCCAACCCGCTGGAGAAAGCGATTGCGCCCAAGCCTCCTTCGAGGCTGGCCATGCGCTCCTCGAACGCCGCAACCGTCGGATTGCTGATGCGGCTGTAAATATGGCCGTACCCGCGCAGAGCAAAGAGTTCCGCCGCCTGCTCGGTCGATCCGAAAACGTACGCCGCGGTTTGATAGATCGGCACGACTCGCGCGCCGGTCGCCGGATCCGGCGGTGCGCCCGCGTGAATCGCGCGGGTCGAGAAGCCGAATTGCCGATCGTGCTGCATGACTCGCGTGGTTCGCCGGATAACCGTTCTCCTCATGGGAATGACGCTTACCGAGAAAATCCTGGCTCGCCACGCCGGCGTGGACCGCGTGGAACCGGGGCAGATCATCAACGCTAAAGTCGACCTCGTCCTCGCGAACGAATTGTCGGCCGCGGTTGCCATCGGCGTCATGCGCCGCATCAAAGGCGCCGATCGCGTCTTCGACCCGGAGCGCATCGCGCTGGTCGAAGACCACTTCGTTCCGGCGAAAGACGCGCAATCGGCGAAACTCGCGAAACTGATGAAAGATTTCGCGATCGAGCAAAAGATCACGCACTTCTTCGACGTCGGCCGCGGTGGTATCGAGCACGTCGTCCTGCCCGAAGAGGGGCTCGTCGCGCCGGGAGAGCTGATCGTCGGCGGCGACTCGCACACGTGCACGTACGGCGCGTTCGGTGCGTTTGCGACGGGCATGGGATCGACCGACATCGCCGCGGCGTTCGTGCTCGGCGAGGTGTGGCTCAAGGTTCCGGCGTCGATCAAAATCGTCTACAGCGGCAAACTCGGACCGATGGTCTATGCAAAAGACGTGATGCTGAGAACGGTCGGCGAACTGGGAATCGACGGCGCGACCTACCGCGCCATCGAGTACCACGGAACCACCGTCGACGAACTGTCGATTACCGGGCGCATCACGATGGCCAACATGGCGATCGAGGCGGGCGCCAAGAACGGCATTTTTCACGCCGACGAGAAGACGCTGGCGTACGTGCGCGAGCGGACGAACCGGCCGTTCCTCGTCGAAAAGGCGGACGCAGATGCCTCGTACGAACGCGAGCTGCGCATCGACGTGGGATCGCTCGAGCCGCAAGTCGCGTGTCCGCACACGCCCGACAACGTGCATCCGATCTCGGAAGTCGCCGCCGACGACGTGCTGGTCGATCAAGTCTTCATCGGCTCGTGCACCAACGGCTATATCGACGACCTGCGCGTGGTGGCGAAGATTCTCGAAGGCCGACGGGTCGCCGACCGTTTGCGCGTCATCGTCAACCCGGGCAGCCAGAAAGTCTGGATGCAGGCAGCGCAAGAAGGCATTCTCACGACGCTGGCGGCAGCCGGCTGCGCGGTCAACACTCCGGGCTGCGGTGCCTGTTTCGGCGGCCATATGGGAACGCTCGGCGACGGCGAACGCGCAATCTCGACGACCAACCGTAACTACGTCGGACGCATGGGATCGCCCAAAGCCGAGGTCTTTCTCGCTTCACCGGCGACGTGCGCGGCGTCGGCGTTGACCGGAAAGATTACCGATCCGCGCACGATAACGGCGCTGGTGGAGGCATAACGTGGAAGCGACGCTGCGCGGCCACGCGCATAAATACGGCAAAAACGTCGATACCGACGTCATCATTCCCGGCAAGTATTGCAACATCGTCGATCCGGTCGAACTCGGAAAGCACGCGTTGGAAGGGCTGGATCCGGAGTTTACGACGCGCATGCACGCCGGCGACATCATCGTCGCCGACCGGAACTTCGGTTGCGGGTCCAGCCGTGAAGTCGCGCCGATTGCGATCAAAGGCTCGGGTGCGTCGGCGGTGATCGCCAAAAGTTTTGCGCGAATCTTTTACCGCAACGCGCTGAACATCGGATTGCCGATATTCGAATCCGAGGAGGCCGTCGACGGCATCGAGAGCGGCGACGAGATCGAACTCGAGCCGGCGACGGGCATCGTCCGCAACGTCACCAAGGGCATGCAGTATCGCGCCGCCGAGTTTCCACCGTTCATGCGATCGCTGATCGATGCGGGAGGACTCGTTCCGTACGTGGAGTCCCGCATCGCCGCCGGATGAAGTTTGCCGAGGATGAAGGTTTGCTAAGAAGGAAGCGGCGGGGCGCCCGCACGGGAGGGAGCGCCCCCGGACCGCTCAAAGGCTGATTGCGTGAGTAGTAAAGCGATGTGGGTGACCTTGCAGGCGGCCGGCCTGATGGCCGGCGCCGCGATTGCCGGCGGCGGTTTCGCCGCACCCGGGGTGGCAGCAACGCCTCCGCCGACGCCGCCTCCGCTCTCGACCCCGGCCACCGCGCCGCCGTCGGCCGCGCCCCAGCCGGGTTCGACGGCGATTCCGATGCCTTCGGGGTACGGACTTCCCGGCTCGGGCAGCCCGGCTGCGATGCCGAGCGCCTCGCCGACGCCTCCTCCGGACGCTCGTAAAGGGCTCGAGGGCGTCTGGGAGATGGCGATTCAGCGCGGCTCGACCACCAACTACGCACACTTCATCCTCCGCCAGGAGGGGACGTCGCTGACGGGCACCTATCTCAACGACGCGGGCAAAAAGTTTCCGCTGGCGGGGTCCGTCGACGGGCAGTCCGTCCGTCTGATCGTCACGATGCCCAACGGCACCTCGCTCCTGCTCGTCGGCCGGCTTGACGGAACGACCGACATGGTCGGCATGATGACATCGGGTCAGGAAGAGGTCGGCTTCACCGCCGCCTACCGTCCGAAGGAGAAGTTCATCGACAATCTCAACGCCGCGCCCGGCGGGCTGGGCGGCATGGGTTCGGGCGGCGGGGGCGGGGGCGGGGGCTACGGCCCACCCTAGCGGGCCGCTGAAGGTGGCACTTGCGAGCCCTGGTATACTCTATAAGCTGTGAAAGAGAAGATCCATCCCAAGTGGTATCCGGAGGCGCGCGTGCACTGCGCCTGCGGCAATACCTTTACGACAGGCTCGACCCTGCCCGAAATCGGCGTCGAGATCTGCGCGGCCTGCCATCCGCTGTTCACCGGACAGCAGAAACTGATCGACACAGCCGGACGCGTCGATAAGTTCAACCAGCGCGCCGCCGCCGCCAAGAAGAAGCAAGAAGAAGCCGCCGCCCGCGCCGCTCGTAAGAAAGCCGCGGCGCCGGTCTCCTGAACGGGGCTCTGACCGCCCGGCTCGACTCGATGCTGCGGCGGTTCGACGAAATCGAAGCCGAACTCGCCCATCCCGCGGACGCCTTCGACCAAGCGCGTTACACCGCGTTGGTCAAAGAGCGCGCGCAGTTGGAGGCGCCGGTCGAAACGTTCCGCCGGCTTCGGAAGACCGAAACCGAGATCGCGGCCAACGAACGTCTCGTGCGCGAGAGCGACGGGGAGCTGCGCGAGCTGGCCGAAGACGAGGCGCGTACGCTTCGCGAACGCACCGCCGAACTCGAAGGCGAACTCGCGCAGTTGATGCTTCCCAGCGATCCGGACGACGACCGCGACGTCTTCGTCGAAATTCGTGCGGGTGCCGGCGGCGACGAAGCCGGCATATTCGCCGGCGATCTGTCGCGCATGTACATGCGCTTTGCGGAGTCGCTCGGCATGCGCGTCGAACTGGCATCGGAAAACCTCAACGACGCCGGCGGCTACCGGGAAGTGGTGTTCAGCGTACGCGGCAAGGGCGCGTACCGCCGGTTCAAGCACGAATCCGGCGTCCATCGCGTCCAGCGAGTGCCGGAGACGGAAGCGCAGGGCCGCATCCACACGAGCACGGCGACGGTTGCGGTGCTCCCGCAGGTCGACGACGACGATGCGGAGATCGAGATTCGTCCCTCCGACCTGCAGATCGATACGTTCAAGTCGTCGGGCGCCGGCGGGCAGCACGTGAACAAGACGGAGTCGGCAATTCGAATCACCCACGTGCCGTCGGGTTTCATCGTGTCGTCGCAGCAAGAGCGCTCGCAGCAGCAGAACCGCGAGAAGGCGATGCAGATGCTCCGCGCGCTGCTCTACGACCGCAAACGACGCGAGCAGGAAGAGGCGGTTGGGTCGATGCGCCGTTCGCAGGTCGGCACCGGCGATCGCTCCGAGAAGATTCGCACCTATAACTTTCCGCAAGACCGCGTCACGGACCATCGCATCAATCGCAGCTTCGGCAACATCCGCGCGATCGTCGACGGCGACCTCAGCGCAATCGTCGACGATCTCTTGGCCGACGAGCGCGCGCGGATGCTGGCCGGCGTATGATTTCCGGCGCCGGCACGCTGCTCGCGTCGGAGTCGGCGCGGCTCGCGTCCTTCAGCGAATCGCCCCACGCCGACGCGAGCCTGCTGCTCGCACACGTGCTGGAATGCGATCGCGCGTGGATCGTCGCGCACGGCGACGCGTCCCTCCCGCCGGCGCAATGTGCGCGATTTGAGGACCTCTGCCGCCTTCGCGCGACCGGAATGCCGCTGGCGTACGTCTTGGGTTCGGCCGGTTTCTACGGCCGTGAGTTCGCGGTGGACGCGCGCGTGCTCGTGCCGCGTCCTGAAACCGAACACTTGGTGGACGACGCGCTGGCGTTCGCCGCGCGCCGGTTTCCCAAGGCTGGACCGATTGCGGCACTGGACGTCGGCACCGGGTCGGGCGCCATCGCCGTCACGCTTTCCGCAGAGAACGAGCGCATCACCGCCGATGCGACGGATGTGTCGGCCGACGCGCTTGCGGTTGCGCACGCCAACGCGCTGGCGCACGGCGTTTCGGCGCGCTGCCGGTTTCATCTGGGCGAGCTTGCCGAACCGGTAGCGGGACGGCGGTTCGATCTGGTCGTCGCAAATCTGCCCTACGTTCCCCGCGACCGCATTCCGCCCAAGCCTGACCCCCTGTCGTTCGAGCCGCGCCGGGCACTCGACGGCGGACGCGACGGTCTCGACCCGTACCGCCGGCTGATGCCCGCATTACCGCTCCTCGCGGCCCCGGGCGGCATGATCTTGCTCGAGGCCTCTCCGGAGCAGATGCAGGCGCTCGGCGATGCGGTTGCACGCGTGTTGCGCGATGCCCGGGTTGAGGTCGCGCGCGACTACGCCGGCCGCGATCGCTATTTACGCGTGACGGCGGCAGCGGCATAAGGAGTTTCCGCCGGCGACGCGGAACGGACTCATCCCGAGATGGCGAAGTACATATTCTTCACCGGCGGCGTCGTGAGTTCGCTCGGAAAGGGCATCACGGCCGCATCGCTCGGACGGCTCCTCAAAGCGCGCGGTGTCAGCGTTTCGATCCAAAAGCTCGATCCGTACATCAACGTGGATGCGGGTACGATGAACCCGTATCAGCACGGCGAGGTGTTCGTCACGGAAGACGGCGCTGAAACCGATCTCGATCTCGGCCACTACGAGCGTTTCATCGACGAGAACCTGCAGCGCGCCAACAACGTCACCACCGGCCAAGTCTACAACGCGGTCATCGAAAAAGAACGCCGGGGCGATTACTTGGGAGCGACGGTCCAAGTCATCCCGCATATCACCAACGAGATCAAGGCGCACGTCAAGCACGTCGCCGAGACGGGGCACGCCGACGTGTGCATCGTGGAGGTCGGCGGAACCGTCGGCGACATCGAGTCCCTGCCGTTCTTGGAAGCGATCCGCCAAATGCGCTACGACGTCGGCGACGAGAACGTCATGTACATCCATTTGACGCTCCTGCCCCACCTCGGCGCCGCCGACGAGTTGAAAACCAAGCCGACGCAACACTCCGTGCGCGAACTGCGCGGCATAGGCATCTCGCCCGACGCGATCGTGTGCCGCACGCACTCCTCGGCGCCGATGCCGCTGGAACTGAAGGAGAAGATCGCGCTCTTTTGCGACGTGCCGCCCAGCGCGGTCGTACAGAACAGCGATGCGGAGACGATCTATCGGGTGCCGCTCAACTTAGAAGCCGAAGGTCTCGCGGCCGCGGCCGTGCGCAAACTGGGCCTTCCGACCGCGGCGCCGAAGCTCGAAGAGTGGGGAGCGATTGCCGAACGTTTGCTCCATCCGCAGCGGCGCGTCACCGTCGCACTCGTCGGAAAATACGTGGAACTGAAAGATGCGTACATTTCGATCATCGAAGCGCTCAATCACTCCGGCGTGTTTCACGATGCCGCAGTCGACATCGTCCGCATCGATTCGGAGTTCGTCGAGAACGACGGCGTGGAACTGTTGCGCGGCGTGCACGGCATTTTGGTCGCGCCGGGCTTCGGCGCTCGCGGCGTCAAGGGCAAGCTGCGCGCCATTCAGCACGCGCGCGAAAGCCACATTCCGTTCTTGGGCATCTGCTACGGCATGCAGCTCGCGTGCGTAGAGTTCGCGCGCAACGTCTGCGGTTTGCCCGACGCGATGACGAGCGAAGTCGACGAAACGTCGGCCGATGCGGTGATCGATTTCATGCCCGACCAGCGCAACCTCGAAATGTACGGCGGTACGATGCGTCTGGGAGCCTATGCGTGTACGCTCGAGCCGGAGAGCCGCGCGGCACGCGCCTACGGCACGCTCGAGATCAGCGAGCGCCATCGACACCGCTACGAGTTCAACAACCGTTACCGGCCGATCTTTGAAGAACACGGCATGCGCTTCACCGGCCATCACACGATCGGCAAGACGCGTCTGGTCGAAGTGATCGAACTGCCAGGCGATCTGCATCCATGGTTCGTCGGAACGCAAGCTCATCCGGAGTTCAAATCGCGCCCGAATCGCCCGTCCCCGCTCTACCGCGACTTCATCGGAGCCGCCCTCGCGCATCAAGGCACGGGGCGGGAAACCGTCGCGCATGCGGGCGCGCACTGGATCGGCGTTCCGGCGCGCCCGGAAAGCCCCTAAGAGGTTCCCTCGCGCTGAACCCTGCGGCAATTACGGCCGTCATCCTGACGCGCGACGAAGAACGCAATCTTCCGCGTGCGCTTACGAGCTTGCCGCGTACGATGCCCGTGCTGGTGCTCGACGCGTGCTCGCGCGACCACACCGTACAGTTCGCGCGCGGAGCCGGCGCCGAGGTGGTGCAGCGCGAGTGGACCGACTTCGTGGAGGCGCGGCGTTTCGCAGTGTCGCAGGTTCGTACGCCGTGGGTGCTGATGATCGACGCCGACGAGGCGCTCGACGACGTGCTGCTCGACGCGATTGCCGATTGCTCCGGCGATGCCGACGCCTATATCGTGAAGCGCACGACCTACTTTTGCGGGCGGCCGATGCGGATATGGCGCAACGAGCCGCTCGTACGCCTGTTGCGCGTGGACCGCGCCATCCTCGAGGCACACCCGGCGGCTGGCGGCCGGGCGGCGCTCCACGAACGCTGGACGTCGCCGGGGACGACCGGCGCGCTCGCCGGAACGCTGCTCCATTTTTCGTACCAAGACTATACGTCGTACCGGGTGAAGTACGATGCCTACACGACCGCGGAAGCCCACGGCATACGCGGATCGGCGATAGGATTCGCGCGCGCATGGATGGCGGGCGTTCTGAAATTCTGGTGGCTGCTGTTTGCCAAAGCTTCGCTGCTGGACGGTATTCGCGGCATCTACGTTGCCTACAAATCCGCGATGTATCCCGCCGTGGTGGCGCGTAAAGCGCTGGCCGGTTCGGAAACGCCGGAGTGACCGTCGCCCGCATCGGTTTGGACGCGCGGTCGACCGATCAGATGTCGACCGGGATGAAAGCTTACGCGCGAGAGTTGGCCGGCCGTTTGCCGGACGTGGCGCCGGAGTTCGCGTTCGTGCGGTTCACGCAAGGCCGCAATTTCGGGTGGGAAGAGCAAGTCGCACTGCCGCTGGCGATGCGCCGGGCGCGTCTCGACCTGGTGCATTTTCTCTCGCTGTACGTTCCGTGGGTTGCTCCCGCGCCGTCGGTCATCACGATCCACGACCTTATTCACTTGCGTTTTCCCGAACAGTTCAAGCCGAAAGTCGGGCCGTACTACCGCACGGTCGTGCGCCGCGCGTGCGCGCGTGCCAAGCGCGTCATCACCGACGACGAACGCACCGTTGACGATCTCGAACGCTTTCTGCACGTCGATCGCGCGAAGGTGCGCGTCGTTCCGCTCGGCGTCGACGACCGCTTTCTCGAACCGGCGGCACCGCACGCGGGGGCGCGACCGTATCTGCTCTACGTCGGAAATCATCGCACCCACAAGGATTTGCCGACGCTGTTCGAGGCCTGGACGGCGCTCGCAAAAGAGGCTGCGTTCGATCTGTACCTCACGGGCCCCGACGATTTCGGCGGAGAGCTGCAACGCCGCAGCACTCCGGCCCGTGCGATCGTTGCCCTCGGGGACGTGTCCATCGAACGTCTGGCCTCGTTGTACGCGGGCGCGACGGCATTGGTCTCACCGGCGAGACGTGAAGGTTTCGGCCTGCCGATGCTCGAGGCGATGGCGATGGGCTGTCCGGTCGTGGCATCCGCCGACGCGCTGCCCGGCGTGCTTGCGCCTGCGGGGTGGACGTTCGCTGCGGGTGATGCGGCGCAGTTGGCCGCGACGTTGAAGGAATTGCTCGCCGACGAGGGCCGGCGCGACCGTTTCGTCAACCTAGGACGGGAGATCGCGCGGTCGCTGACGTGGGATCGTTGCGCGCGTACGACCGCCGGCGTCTATCGAGAGGTGTTGGAGTGACGGGACCGTTGCGGGTCCTTGCAATCGCGCTCGTCGCGGCCACGGCCCTGCCGGCGCGCGCGGCCGCGCCTTCGGGGGCGACGCATCCGATCGCCATCGCGATCAACGGGAACGCGCTCCCCATCGATCCGCCGCCGCGCTTCGAGAAGAGCGTGCTCTTCGTGCCGGTGAAGCGAACGCTCGAAGCGCTCGGGCTGCCGTTCGTGCGCACCGGAAAAATCGTTACGACGCAGGCCGGCTCTAAAACCATTTCGCTCGAGCTGGGCAGCCGCTATGCGAAAGTCGACGGAGCGCGCGTCGAACTCGACGCGCCCCCATTTGAAGCGGCCGGAACCCTGTACGCTCCGCTTCGGTTTTTCACCGACGCATTAGACGCGCAGACGAACTACGACCGCAAAACGCGCACCGTCACGATCGTCGCGCAGCTGATCGGGCGCACCGAATCGGGATTGGTCTCGACGTCTTCGGGATACGTCCGGCTCGGCACCGTGGCCGCCGTCGACGTTCTCTCCAGCCCGCCGTCGTTGACGCTCGGCTACGACACCGGCCCGAAGACGATTCCGATCGCACCCAATGCGGTCGTCGACATGCAAGACGTCAACGCCGACGTCACGACGCCCGGAGAACTGGGCGACGTTCGGCCCGGTGACTTCGCACGTCTCGAAATGCGCAAGGACGGCCGCGTGGAGCGCGTGGTCGACATGTTCGGCTCGCGCAACGGCCGCATCGTCGCAGTGGCCGGAAAGCAATTCGTGCTCGACAACGGCCAGGTCATTGCCGCCGGGCGCACCACCGAAGTCGCGTTGAACGGCAAAGCGGCGAGTTTCTCCGACTTGCGGGCGGGCGACACCGTTACCATACGATACAACGTCGAAAGCAACGAAGTGCGCGAGGTGCTGGCCGGCCGATCGGTCGCATCTGCAGCCGTACCCGGCGCGGCCGGCGTAACGGTCACGATCGATGCCACGCGTCCGCTGCGCGCCGGCGAAAGCGTCGCCGTACGGCTGCACGGAGCGCCCAACGGCGCTGCGACGTTCGACATCGGGTCGTACGTGACGAATCAAGCGATGCACGAAACGGCCGCGGGCGACTACGCCGGAAGTTACACGATTCCGCAAGGAGCGAACTTCGCACAAGCGCCGGTGATCGGCAGGCTCGCAGGCCGCAACGGAACGACCCTAGAGGCACAGGCTCCCCTACTGCTCTCCGCTTCGAGCGTTCCGCCGGGCGTCGTCGATTTTGCGCCCGACGGTGGGGCGACCGTCAACAACGACCGTCCGGCCGTGTACGCGACGTTTGCCGCGGACGCCGTGCCGGTCAATCCGTCGAGCGCTGCGATTTGGATCAACGGCCACGACGTGACCTCGGACTCCGTGCGCACGCCGCAGTTCATCCAATACGTTCCCGCCTATCCGTATCCTGACGGGCAAGTCCACGTGACCGTGCGCGTCGCCGATCAAGCCGGAAACGCCACGACGAAATCCTGGACGTTCACCATTCGGACGCATTAGGGACGCTCGCGATGACGGCGCGACGCGATTCAAACTGTATCTTTTGTAAGATCGTGGCCGGTGAAATTCCGTCGGCGGTTCTGCATCGCGACGAACACGTCGTCGCCATCGCCGACCTGAACCCGCAAGCGCCGGTGCATCTGCTCGTGCTGCCGGCCGAACACTACGCCGACCTGGGCGCCCTGACGGCCGCGGGCCGCGACGACGTCGCTGCCGCGTTGATGCGCGTTGCTGTGTCGCTTGGAACCGAACGCGGCGGCCCGGCGGGATTCCGCTTGGTCGTCAATACCGGCGCGGACGGAGGACAGACCGTTGGGCACGCGCACGTCCACGTGCTGGCCGGAAGGGCGATGCACTGG
Source organism: Vulcanimicrobiota bacterium (assembly GCA_963704715.1). Lineage (GTDB taxonomy): Bacteria > Vulcanimicrobiota > Vulcanimicrobiia > Vulcanimicrobiales > Vulcanimicrobiaceae > Tumulicola. The sequence continues at coordinate 167,084 of OY969933.1, forward strand.
CCACCGGGCTAGCGTTCTCGCCGATTTGACGCTCGTTCGGCCCTGTGCTAGGGTGAAGCGTTGACCCGGGATCGGGCCACAAGTTTTCGTGCGCCCTCCCAGGGCCACGCCGAAAGGGGGGTCGTTTACAGATGGAAGTTCGCGTAGCTCCGGGCGAATCGATCGAGAGCGCGCTGCGCCGCTTCAAAAAGGCCACCCAAAAGGCGGGCATTCTCGCCGAGGCGCGCAAGCACGAGCACTACGAGAAACCCAGCGTGCGCCGGAAGAAGAAGTCGGCCGCGGCACGCAAGCGCCGGACGTAGGCGCCGCTCGCAGGCGCCGCTAAATGGGCATGCTCAAAGACCGCATCGGCAACGATCTGAAAGCGGCGATGAAGGCGCGCGACCAGCTGCGCCTCGATACGCTGCGCTCGGCCCTGTCGGCATTTACCTACAAGCGTTCCGAAGCGGGGCAAGATCTCTCCGACGCCGATGAAATCGACGCGGTTGCGCGCCTGGTCAAGCAGCGCGGCGACTCGCTCTCGGAATTCGAGCGGGCCGGGCGCCAGGATTTGGCGGAGAAAGAGCGTGCCGAACGCGAGATTCTTCTCGCGTACCTGCCGCAGCAAAAATCCACGGCGGAGATTCGCGAGATGGTTCAGAGCGCGATCTCGGAAATCGCGCCCGAGTCGCGCAATCAAGGCGCCCTCATGAAGATCCTCATGCCGGCGCTCAAGGGCCTGGCCGACGGCAATCTCGTCCGCCAAATCGTCACCGAAGAGCTGGGTTCGCCCGCACCCCGCTAGCGTAACCATCCGGCGTCGCGCAGGTAGGTAGCGGTATGAAGGTTCAGTTCCTGCGGCGCTGGCTCACGTACGGTCTCCTAACGTGGGGCGTTTTCGGCATCGCCGCCGCGTCGGCGACGGTGCGGCCGGTCGTCGTGATTCCCATCGAAGGCACCGTCGACGACGGTATGGCGCACCTCGTGGCACGTTCGGTCGAGCTCGCCAATCGCGAAAACGCTGCAGCAATCGTCCTCGACGTCAACAGTCCCGGGGGACTGGTCGAGGCCGCATTCGCGATTCGCGATGCACTCTTCTCGGCGCAGGAACCGGTCGTCGCGTACGTCGGCCGCCGTGCCTACTCCGCCGCCGCACTCATCGCGCTCGCGTCCAATCGCATCGTCATGGGCCCGGGCGCCTCGATCGGCGCAGCCGAGCCGATTCCCACGACCGTCAAGACGGTGTCCGCACTGCGCGGCGAGTTCGAATCGACGGCGCTGCGTAATCACCGGCCGGCGGCGGTGGCGGGGGCGATGGTCGACAAGAACGTCGACTTGCCGCAATACAAGCGGACCGGCGCGATTCTCACGCTGAACACCGAGGACGCGGTGCGCGCCCACATCGCCGATGCGACGGCGCCCAGCCTGGATGCGGCGCTGGCGCAAGATGGCCTTGCGGCCAATCCGCGCACGGCCCAGGCATACTCGTGGGGCGAGGAGATCGCCCGGTTTGCGACGAGTCCGCAAGTCAGCGCGCTGCTGCTCTCGCTCGGCATGCTCGGATTGCTCATCGAGATGCAGACCCTTCACGGCATTGCAGGAGCGATCGGCGTCGGTGCGCTTGCATTATTTTTCGGCACGCACGTCTACGCCGGATTCTCCAACGGCGTCGTGCTCGTGCTGGCCGTCGCCGGCATCCTCGGCATCCTCTGGGAACTGCACGTCGTTCCGGGCCACGGGTTACCCGGCATTCTGGGATCGATCTGTTTGCTGCTGGCGATCCTCTTTGCGTTCGGACTGCCGTTTTTCTTCGTTGCCATCGAAACGCTCGCGACGGCAATCGTGCTGACGGTGATTTGCTTTACGCTATTCGTTCGTGCAATGCCGGAGAATGCGTGGGCGCACCGGCTGGCGCTCGGAGCGGCGCAGGGGCCCGACTACGTCGCCAGCGGAGACTTGACGTCGTTCCTCGGGCATTCCGGCACCGCAGCGTCGTTTTTGCGTCCGGCTGGCATCGCGGCGATCGACGGACGGCGCGTCGACGTGCTGACGGAGGGCGAGTTCATCCCCCAGGGAACACCGGTTCGCGTCGTCCGCGTAGAGGGCGCGCGCGTCTTCGTCGAGGCCGTTACTCTCCCGAGTTATCAGTGAGGTAGTTTTCGTGGTTGCACTCAGTGCGGCGATCATCATCGTCGTCGCGGTCGTCCTCTTCTTTACGTTCATGTACTATTTTCCAATAGGGCTGTGGATTCGTACGATTGCGGCCGGCGTACCGCTCGGCATCATCGCCCTGGTGCGGATGCGGCTCATCGGCATTCCGCCGAGCGTCATCGTTACCAACTACGTGCGCGCACGCAAGGCCGGCCTGGACCTGTCGGTCGATCAGATGCAATCGCATTACCTCGCCGGCGGCAACGTCGAGAACGTCACGCTCGCGATGATCGCGGCGCAGCGGGCGCAGATTCCGCTCGTGTGGCAGCGTGCGGCGGCAATCGATCTTGCCGGCCGTAACGTGCTCGAGGCGCTGCAGACGTCGGTCAATCCGAAGGTCATCGAAACGCCCATCTTCCAAGGCGTCGCGCAAAACGGCATCCAGTTGAACGTCAAAGCCCGTATTACGGTGCGCAGCGATCTCGACCGGTACGTCGGCGGCGCCGGCGAGCCGACGATCGTAGCGCGTGTGGGCGAAGGCGTGGTCTCGGCCGTCGGCGCGGCCGTCGACCACAAGGAAGTTTTAGAGTATCCCGATCGCATCAGCAAGGCGGTGCTCGCCAAAGGGCTCGATGCCGGCACCGCATTCGAGATCGTATCGATCGACATCGCCGACGTGGACGTCGGAAAGAACATCGGTGCCGAACTGCAGACCAGCCAGGCCGAAGCCGACCGCCGCATCGCGCAGGCCAAGGCGGCCGAACGGCAATACGCTGCACTTGCGGCCGAGCAAGAGCAGAAGGCCGAAACCCAGGCGATGCGCGCGAAAGTCGTGGAAGCCGAGGCATCGATCCCGCAAGCGATCGCCGAAGCCTTTCGCAGCGGTCACTTGGGCGTCATGGATTACTACCGCCTGAGGAACATTCAGGCCGACACGGAGATGCGCTCGTCGATCGGCGGAACCGCCGAAGGCACGAGCGACCAGCCGCAGACGCCGCCTCCACCGCCCGTCAAGCCGTAGACTCCGAGGGGCAGCGTGCACGACGTCGGTACGTTCGTTTGGGTGGTGCTGGTGGTGATCGGCGTCGTTTCGAGCATCGTTTCGAACGCGCGAAAGCGCGCCGGCTCCCCGGTGGCCCCGGCGGCGTCGCCGGGAATCCCGCCGTACCTCGTCTCGCCGCAGGCGATGCCGTCGCAGCGCATGCCGGCCGGCGCGCCGGCCCCTGCCGCAGCGCCCCCGGCCGCGCCTCCGCGGGCAGTTCGCGCCCGCCCGGTGCCGCCGCAAACGCCGCCGGCCGCCGACCACACCCTCGACGTCTTCCGGCCGGCACGCCGGCGGCCGCGCGTCTTTGCAGGCCGCGGCGCCCTGGTGCGCGCCGTGATCGGTGCCGAGGTCCTGGGCAAGCCGCTGGCCCTGCGCGACGAGTAGCAAAGGCTCTTCGCCCGCCGCGAGGTACGGGCGCCGCCTCAGCGAGAATCCTGCGGAGGCATTGAGCGGGCCACAGGAACGGGCGGTCGACCTTCACGCGCTGAGCGAGCGCGTCCGCCTCTTCGGAGAGTACGACCGGAACCTGTCGGCGATCGAATCGCTGGGCGTAGCCGTTCGGACCGACGGCGACCGGCTGCTCATGAGCGGCGAGCCGGCTGCGGTCGACCGGGCCGAACGCGTCGTTCGGCGCGTCCTCGACGCGGCCGTCGCCGGCGCCCACGTCACGCCCGACGACGTCGCGCTCGCGGCCTCCGACGTGAGCGCTCGCAACGGCGCCGCGCTGCCCAAGACGCTGTTGCGAACCCAGCGCGGACGCGAAGTTCGTCCGCGTACGGCCGGACAGCGCGTGCTCGTGGAATCGATCGAGCGGCACACGCTGACGATCGGCATCGGTCCGGCGGGAACCGGCAAGACGTATCTGGCGATCGCCATGGCCATTCGCGCGTTGAAGAACCGAGAAGTTGCGCGCGTCGTTCTCTCGCGCCCCGCCGTCGAAGCGGGCGAGAGCCTTGGCTTTCTTCCCGGCGACGTGCGCGAGAAGGTAGACCCGTACATGCGGCCGCTCTTCGATGCGCTCAACGAGCTGCTCGACGACGGCGTCATGACGCGCTACATCGATCGCGGTACGCTCGAGATCGCTCCGCTCGCATACATGCGCGGCCGCACGCTCTCGGAGGCGTTCGCAATACTCGACGAAGCGCAAAACGCGACCGGAGACCAGCTGAAGATGTTCCTCACGCGGCTCGGGCCGGCATCGAAGATGGTCGTCATCGGCGACGAAACGCAGGTCGACTTACCGATTGGCGGGCGCAGCGGACTGCGCGACGCTGCGACGCGCTTGCGCGGTGTCGATGCAGTCGGCGTCGTCGAACTCGACGAAGGAGACGTCGTGCGGCACCCGCTGGTTTCGCGCATCATTCGCGCCTACGCGCGCGATCCAGCCGGCACGTGATCCACTATCGCAACGCGGCGCGCGCGAGAGACGTCGATTCGCGCGCGTTGGTCGCCGCAGCGAAGCGATTGCTGGTCGCCGTGGATGAAGCCGATGCCGCGCTCTCGTTGAGCATCGTCAGCGACGCGGCCATGCGCGCGATCAACCGCGATCATCGCGGCAAGGACCGTAGCACCGACGTGCTGAGTTTTGCGCTCGACGGGGAAACGGCGCGCGGCGCGGCGAGCCGGCAGAATCCGGAGCGCCTGCTCGGCGACGTGGTCATCTCGGTCGAAACCGCGCGGCGCCAAGCCGCCGATTACGACGCCACGCTGCAAGAGGAACTCTACCGGTTGCTGATACACGGGCTGTTGCACGTGCTCGGCCACGATCACGTGCGACCGGATGAGCGCCGGGTCATGCACCGCGAAGAGCGGCGCCTCGCGGCCGCGATCGGCCTGGAGGCGTAACGCTCGTGGCACACCCAGCCGACGAACGCAGCAAGGAAGAGCCGCATTTCGCGCCGATCGCCGAGAGCAAGCTCTTGCGTTCGTTCCACCATGCGTTCGAAGGGATCATGTACGCAACGCGCACGCAGCCGAACATGCGCGTGCACCTCGTCATCGCGGCGCTCGTGCTCGGCGCGACGCTGGTCCTGCGCTTGGAACGCTTCTACGTCGTGGCGACGGTCGTGCTGGTTGCGCTCGTCCTCAGCCTCGAACTCCTGAACACGGCCGTCGAAGCGATCGTCGATCTGCTCACCGTCGCACATCATCCCTTGGCGAAGACCGCCAAGGATGCCGCGGCGGGCGCCGTGTTGATTGCCGCCGTCGGTGCAGCGATCGCCGGCTACTTGATCTTCTATCAGGGCATTATCAGCGGCGGCGAGCGCGTCTTCGCCGCGGTCCAGCAGGTACCGGCGAATCTCGCGCTGATCACGTTGGCAATCGTCGCGATCGCTACGATCTTCGCCAAGGCATGGGTCGGGCGCGGATCGCCGCTGCAAGGCGGTGCGGTCTCCGGCCACGCGGCGCTCGCCTTCGCGGCGGCGACGATGCTCGCGTTTTTCTACCAAAAGCCGCTGGGCGCCATCTTGGCGTACATCGTCGCGTTCCTAGTCGCCCAAAGCCGCGTCGAAGCGCGCATTCACAACGCCTTGGAGGTCTTCTGGGGGGCGGCGCTCGGCACGCTCGTCGCCCTCGCAATCTACATCTTGGTGCGCCCTCACGTTGTGCTATAATGGCGCCGATTTGAGGAAGCCTTGACCGACCCGTCTCGAAGTAGTTCTCTCATCTATACACTGCACGTCATCGTTCTCGCGGTTCTGGTGGTGCTGGCGGCGTTCTTCGCGGCGTCCGAAGCAGCACTGGTCTCGATCTCGCGCTTGCGGGCTCGAGCGATGACCGAGCGCCGCGTCAAGGGCGCCGCACGCGTGCTCGAGATGGTCGAAGACAAGAACCGCTATCTCACCTCCATCCTCGTCGGGAATACGATCGTGCTGCTCGCGTCGGATTCCCTGGCCACCTACGTCGCCATCGAACTCGGCCTGCCGGCAGCGGCGGTCCTTTCGACGATCGTAATGACGGTCGTGGTGCTGCTCTTCGGCGAGATCATTCCGAAGCTCGTGGCAACCGCCGACGGGGAGCGCTGGGCACTGCGGCTGGCGGCCCCGATGCGCGTCGCTTCCTACATCCTCACGCCGATCGCCCACGCTTTTCAGGCCGTGACCGAACTGCTGCTGCGCCCGTTCAAAATCAAGCACGCTCGCCAGATTTACGTCACCGAAGAGGATATTCGCACGCTAGTCAACGTCGGCGCGGAACAGCGGGTCATCGAAGAAGAAGAGCGCGAGCTGATCCATTCCGTCATGGAGTTCGGCGATACGATCGTTCGTGAAGTCATGAAACCGCGTCCCGAGATGATCGCAGTCTCGGTCGACGACTCACCCCGCCGCGCCCTCGACATCGTCATCTCCGAGGGGTACTCGAAACTGCCGGCATACCAAGAATCGAAAGACGACGTGGTCGGCATCGTCCACGACCGCGAGTTATTGGTGGCGCTCGCCAACGGATCGATCGCGCACACGTCGCTGCGCTCCTTGATGCGGCCTGCGGTGCACGTACCCGAAAGTAAGAAGATTGCCGAACTGCTGCGCGAGATGCAGCGCGACAAATTCTCGATGGCGATCGTCGTCGACGAATACGGCGGCACGGCCGGACTGGTGACGATGGAAGACTTGCTCGAGGAAATCGTGGGAGAAATTCGCGACGAACACGACGAGGACGAGCAGGAGCCCATCCACGTGGTATCTGACACCGAAGCCGTCGTCGATGCGGGCACGAACATCGACGACGTCAACGCGCGATTGGAAACGCGCATCCCGAGCGAAGACTTCGAAACGATCGGCGGCTACACGGTGGGACTCTTCGGCCGGCTGCCGGCGGAAGGGGAAGAGGTCGACGCGGATCCGCACACGCGGCTGAAGGTGGAACGAACGCGCGGCCGTCGCATCCTTTCGGTACGCATCTTCACCAACGGCACACCGGCCGAGTGGGAGTCGGAGGAGGCGCCCGACGAACGCTCGCGCGTATAAGACGCGCGGTGTCGTGCTGCGCGGACGGCAGCTCGGCGAAGCAGACCGCATCTACACGCTCTTTACGACGGAGCGTGGGAAGCTCGACGCCGTGGCCAAAGGCGTGCGTCGCGCGAAAAGCCACTTCGCCGGCCGGCTCGAGTTCGGCAACGAGTGCGAATTCGGCATGCATCGCGGGCGGACGCTCGACGTGATCGTCTCGGCGGAGATCCTGCACGCTCCCTGGGTGCGGCTCGTTCAGCCGGCACGATTCGGGACCGCGTCCGCCGCGGTGGAGCTCGTCGAATCGTTCTGCGAACCGGATCTCGCGCTGCCCGAGATCTACGAGTTGCTCACCGGAATGATCGCCGCTGTCGAAACGACCCCGCAGCCGCGGGAGCTGTTGCCGCGCTTTTCGGCGCGCTTGCTGGACCTGCTGGGATTGGCCCCCCCGACGGACGCGTGCGTGCGCTGCGGGAAAGCACTCGCACCGGGGGTCGCGTGGATCGACGCGGAGGCCGGCGGTTTGATCGACGATCGTTGCCGCGAGCGCTGGCGCGATCTTCCCGAACTCGATGCGCGGGATCGCGAGAACTTTCGCGCCCTATGGACGCCCAAAGGCGGCGCGGCAACCGCGCGCGCGACGCCGCGCGTGGCACGCGCCGTCGAAGAGTTGCTGACGCATCACTTGGGGCGGCGCCCGCGCGCCGGCGCGCACCTGGCGGAGTTCGCGGGCTAGTGGCCTGCGATACGGGCCACTAGATGTCGATTGTGGCACTGGACGTCGGGTCGAAACGCATCGGGGTAGCGGTTTCGGATCCGGGTCTGACGTTCGCGCTGCCGGTCGAGACGATCGAGCGCACGAATCTCGACGAGGATCTCGCGCGCATCCTGGAACTGGCGAAGTCGTACGATGCGACGGAAATGGTGGTCGGCGACCCCGTGACCCTCGCCGGCGAGCGCAGCATCGCGGCCGTGAAGACGGACGCATTCGTGGAACGTCTGAAGCGCGTCTTTGCGGGGACCGTGCACCGTATGGACGAGCGCCTTACCACGGCGCAAGCAACGAAGACGCTCGTCGCGGCGGATGTGTCGCGGAAGAAGCGCCGGCAAGTCGTCGATCGCATGGCGGCAGCGCTGATTCTCGAGATGTTTCTCAGCCGCCGCCGGAATCTGCGCGCACCGTGAAGGCTGCCGCGCGCGTCGCGGCGGCGCTGCTCGCGGCCGCAATCGCGGTCACGCTGGGCGGCGCGGCCTGGTGGTGGAATGCCGCCTATCGCGACCGGTCCGTGCCCGCCGCACAGACGCAAGTGATCGTTCCGCAGGGAGCGACGTTTTCGGAAGTTGCGCGCCAGTTGGCGGCCGCCGGCGTGATCGACAACGTTCTGACGTTTCGCCTGCTCGCGCGCTTGCGCGGGCAAGAAGCCGACGTGCGCGCCGGCGAGTATCGCTTCCCCGCCCATCAAACGCAGGATGGCGTGCTGCGCGCGCTCGTAAGCCAAGGCGCACAGGTCGCAACCTGGGTCACGGTTCCCGAGGGTTTCACGAGCCGTCAGATTGCACGACGGCTTGCGGATGCCGGCGTGGGAACGGCGGCACAGTTCGAGCAGGCGTTCGCGCGCGATACGGTGGTGGTTGCCGGCACCCGATCGAAAAGCATGGAAGGGTTCTTGTTCCCGAGCACCTATTTGCTCCCACTCGGCGCGTCGCCTCGGCAAGTAGAAGATGCGATGACGACGCAATTTTTTGCGCATCTTCCGCGCGACGCGGCGGCGCGCGCGCGGCAACTGCACGTCAGCGTGCCGCAGGCGGTGACGGTCGCGTCGCTGGTCGAACGCGAGGCCAAGGCCGAAGCGGATCGTCCGTTGATTGCGGGCGTGATTTACAACCGGCTGCGGCTCGACGTGCCGCTCGAAGTGGATGCGACGATCGAATATGCGCTGCCCGAGCACAAGCGAGAACTGTCGTACGCCGACTTGAAAATCGATTCCCCGTACAACACCTACCTGCACGCCGGTCTGCCGCCGACCCCGATTGCCAATCCCGGCCTCCCGTCGATGGAAGCCGCGCTGCATCCGTCGAAGACCGAGTTCCTGTACTACGTGTATTGCGGGAACGGGCGCCACGTTTTCGCCAAGACGCTGGCAGAGCACCAAGCCAACGTGGCGCGCTGCCTGCACTGACGGCACGCCGAAGAAGAAAGGAGCGCGAATCGTGACGGCTTCGAACGGACAGGGACCGGCCGCTCCGCTGGACGTGGGCGAAGTTCTCCAGCTCCGGATGGAGGACGGCTCGACCCTGGAGTACGAGGTGCGGGCGATCTTCGAAGACGCCGAAACGCACGTCAGCTACGCCGTGCTCGAACGCGAGCGCGACGGCGAGGGCGACGCCGATCGCGAGGTGATCGTCACCGATCTCGACGGCAACCTCATCGAGGACGACGACCTCGTTCGCGACGTGCTCGAAAACTACGACGTTTTCAGCGAAGAAGCCGGCGATTCGGGAGGCGCCGGTTAATTCGCGTTCTTTTTCTGTCGGCCAGCGTCGGCGTCGGGCACCTCTCGGCCGCCAATGCCGTCTGCTGCGCGCTTCGCGAACGCGACCCAGGCGTGCAGACGACCGTCGTCGATTCGTATAAGTATGCCGCGCTGGTCGTGTCGCGCGTCGTTTCCGATGGTTACCTTCAAATGGTCAAGACGATACCGCAGATGTATCGTTATATCTACGATCGAGCCGAACGCGCGACCGAGGTCGGTCCGTTCCGAACGTGGGCGCATCAGTTCACGGCCGGAAACTTGCGACCGCTGCTCGAGCGGGAGCGGCCCGACGTGGTCGTCTGCACCCACGCGTTTCCATGCGGCGCGATGGCCGAATACAAGCGCCTGTTCGACGATGCTCCGCCGGCGATCGGCATCGTCACCGATTTTGCCGTGCATGCGTTTTGGATGCACGCCAACATCGACGGGTACGTCGTCGCGAGCGACGCGGTGCGCGACGCGATGACGGCGCGCGGTATTCCGGGCGAACGAATCGTGGCCGCCGGCATTCCGGTTCGCCGGGAGTTCGTGCCGGGCAACGAAACCCTCGACTCGCTGCGCGAACGTCTCGACCTGCCGCGCGACCGCCGCGTCGTGCTGATGATGGGCGGCGGTCTCGGCATCGGGCCGCTCGAGCGAATGATGCGCGCGCTCGAGCGCGTCTCCATTCCGCTCGCAGCGGTCGTGATCGCGGGGCGGAACGCGCGCAGCGAGCGGCGCGTGCGCGCTGCCGCCGAGAGCATCGGATATCCGGTACGCGCGCTGCGGTTTGTCGAAAACGTCTACGACTACATGCACGCGGCAGACGCATTCGTGACCAAACCCGGCGGGTTGAGCACTGCCGAAGCGCTGGTGGCCGGGATTCCGATGGTCCTCTGCAAGCCGCTGCCCGGCCAAGAAGAGCGCAACGCGCGCTATCTCAGCGACGCGGGTGCGGCGCTGCGCGCGCGCCGCGTACGCGAACTGCCGCCGGTCGTGGAATCGATTCTGACCGATTCGGCACGCAGGGCTCGCATGGTTGCAGCGGCGCAGCGGCTCGCGCGTCCGGAAGCGGCAGGGGAAGCCGCGTCGATGATTGCACGATTGGGAACGATGCAAAGGGAGGTGGTTGCGTGAGCTCGTTGCCCTCGTCGAGAGCGTACGGCGGCTGGCTGGCGATCGTTCGCATCGTGACCGGCCTGATTTGGCTCTCTCACGGCGTTCCCAAATTCGTGCAAAGCGCGCGTTTCATGCCGCCGGGAGGCGCGATGGCATCCTACGTGGCGCGCGGCCTGCAGACCGCAAGCCCTGCCTATCACACGTTTCTCGCCAATACGGTGCAGCCGAACATCATGCTGTTCGCCGAACTCGTGCGTTTGGGCGAGGTGCTCGTGGGCATCGCGCTCGTGCTCGGCGCACTCTCCCGCGTGGGCGGCTTCTTCGGAATTGTGCTGACCCTGAACTATCTCGCCGCGCGCGGACACCTGCTCTCGTCGGCGACGCTTCAGAGCACCGATTTCGCCCTGCTGATGCTCTCGTTTATTGCGCTCGTTCTGCCGGTGGGGCGCGTGTTCGGCATCGACGCGCTGCTCGCCAGGCGCGCCCCGCGCGTCGAACGCGTGCGCGCGGAGTTCGTGCCGGAGCCAACGCGTCCAGGTCCGAGCGCTCCTCCCAATCCGTAGCGGCGCGGCAGACGTGCCGGCGCGCGGGTGAAGGGGACGGGCCGGGTCGCCGTTAAACAGGCGGGCTTGCCGTGCAGTCTGGGGAGAGATGGCCGAGCGGCTGAAGGCGGCGGTTTGCTAAACCGTTATACGATGTAAAGTCGTATCGAGGGTTCGAATCCCTCTCTCTCCGAATGGTGCGTCATACGCGGTCGTAGCTCAATTGGATAGAGCAACAGGCTACGAACTTGTAGGTTGGGGGTTCGAGTCCCTCCGACCGCGGATGTCGAACGAGTCCCGTCGCAAAACGCGGCGGGACTTCGTTCATTCCTTGTGCGGGATCATGATGAGATGGCCGTGCGGGTAGTCGAAGATGTAATCGAAGTGGCGCAGGAAGTCGTAGCCCACGAGGATGTCCCGTCCCGAAAACGATGACGATTCGCAGGCCGGCGGTTGTTGGTAGACGATCGGCCCCAGCGTGAGGGAGTCGACGTGTCCGCACGACTCCACCTCGTATCCGCCAACGCCTCCGATGGCCGGATGCGACTGCAGCATGCCGACGACCGAGTTGTCGACGAGCATGGCCAAGCCGTAACGTGTGATCAGCTCTTTTCCGAACAGCACGTAGTAAAAGTTTCCGCTGTCGAGTTCGGCGCTGACGGGAATTCGGCCGTCCATCTTCATGGGAACGTTGGGCACGCCGTCGCTCAGGTCGACGTTCAGCGGGATGCCCGCACTTGCGTCGGTCTGTGCGGCGGACGGGTCGGAGATCGTCAGCTGTTGTGCCGATGCGTTCAACCGGACGACCGCGCCGCCGAAGAGGTCGAAGCCGATCACGCCGTCCGGGGCGTCGGGATCCATGCTGTCGGGAATCGAGTTGGCCACGACGTTCGACAAGACGTTTCCGCCGATGTCCACGCTGTCGAGTTTGAGAATGTTTCCCCTCGCCGTTCCGGCGATGCCGCCGATGCTTTCGCTCGTCAGCGCCTTCACGCCGGCTTTTACACCAAACTCGCGGGTGAGATAGATTCCGTCGGCACCGGTATCGATGATGAAGCGTCCCGGCGTCCCGTTGATCTTCGCGTCGACGATGAAACGCGTGTCGGTGACCTTGAACCCGAACGGCGCAGGATTGGAAAACGCCCAGGTCGCACGCGGCGGAGGCGGATGAAGGTCGTCGTTGGTCACGGCGGGGTTGGCATCGATTTTTGCGACGGTCCAGGTCGAACCGCGGCCGTAGCGATACGAGCCGATGATTTTCTTTCCGGGCAGCGCCTCGGTGTATCCGAGCACGTGAATCGTTTCGGTGGAAGAACCATCGGGATCGATCACGGCTTGCACGAAGGCGCCGCTATCCGGATCGACGTAGAGATCGATCGGATAGTCGTCCTTCAGCGTCACGCGAACGATCTGCGTGGCTTTTCCGTCGACGTTTGCGGAGCCGCGCAGCGTTCCGGTCAGTCCCGAAAGCGCCTCGTTGAAGAGTAGATCCTCGGCGAGTGCCGCTTTCGCCGGGTCGCCGAACGCCGGGGTCGTAAATCCGTTGACGTTGCTTTGCCAGAAGATGTTGCCGGTGAATCCTTCGTCGCGTTGCAGCCCTGCCCGGCTGCTTTGCGAGAACGTCGTGCGATAGACCAGACCCTCGGAAACGGTTGAGAACGACGCCGTCGTCTCACCCTTGGTGTTGACGGCGCGCCCCGTGAGACGCATGCTGCTCAGCGTTCCGTCACCGAGTTGCCATCCGACGAAGGCGCGATGCTTCGCGAGCAGCCCCTGCGCGCCGGCATCTTCGACGGCGGAGGCTGGAACGGCCATGAGACATAGGGTCATCGCCGTCGCGTACGCGATCGGCTTCATAAGAAAGAATGACGAGTGGTTCGACATAGGCTCCTCCATGTGCGAACGCGCGCTCGTATAGCAAGCGCTTCTTACGGGCATGATTTCGAAGCGCCGGGAAGGGGGCCTGCGGCCGCTGCCGGCCTCGCTTGCGCGGCAGGGAGGGTTTTGCTAGAGTACGGAAGCGAAGCGGGTACCTGCATGTGCGGCTCGGTAGCTCAGCGGTAGAGCAGGGGACTCATAAGCCCTTGGTCGGGTGTTCAAATCACCCCCGAGTCAGATTTCACAGGCGTCGGCCGCCGAAAAGAAGGCGGCCGACGTCGTTATCGAGGTAATAGTCCGTCATGTCCACCATACCGTGCGATTTCTGTCCCCATCCCGTCGACCGGACGCAGATGGAAGAGATTGAGATTTCGCACTACGTCCCGGATAGTTCCGGCGACGATCTTGCGTACGCGCGCACGTATTTCTTCGGTCATCCCGATTGCGTGCGCAAATTCTACCGATCCCTGGTCGATCACAAACTCGATCTCTTCAAGCACATTCCCAGCGCGGGTCCTGCAATCCAGGAGCCGTGACGCTGGCGTGCGCCCGTAGCGTAGCTGGATAACGCACAGCCCTCCGAAGGCTGGGATCGGGGGTTCGAATCCCTCCGGGCGCGCCATTTTCTGGAACGACGCGTAGCGGCGCGATAGGATGACGGAAAGCGACGAAGAGTCCATGCGGCGAGCCTTGACGCTGGCCGCCCAGGCCGAACGCGCCGGCGACGTCCCGGTGGGTGCGGTGCTCGTGAGCGGCGCACTCGTCGTCGAGGCCCGCAACGAAAAGGAATCGAGCGCCGATGCGACCGCGCATGCGGAAATGCTCGCGTTGCGCCGCGCGTCGCGCGCGCTAGGCACGTGGCGCTTGAGCGACGCAACGCTCTACGTTACGAAAGAGCCGTGCGTCATGTGCGCCGGTGCGATGATCGCGGCGCGCATTCGCCGCCTCGTCTATGCGGCCAACGATCCGAAAGGCGGTGCCGACGGCGGCGCGTTCGATCTGCTGCGATCGCGTGCCACAAACCATCGCATCGAGGTCGAAGCCGGTGTGCTGCAATCCGAAGCATCTGCCCAACTGCAGCGGTTCTTTCGCGCACGCCGAGCGCGTGAAGGCATCGAACGGGCCTCGCCATAATAAGGCGTCGCGGCGCGGAGAGGTGGTCGAGTGGTTGAAGGCACCCGCCTCGAAAGCGGGCGAACGTGATGAGCGTTCCGAGAGTTCGAATCTCTCCCTCTCCGCCATAACATACGAGGGCCCATCCGGGCCCTCGTACGTTATGGGAGACGTCTTGGATCGAACTCTCGGAACGCTCATCACCGAAGGCGCCGAGCCCAGCGTCCTTCGACTACGCATCGCTTTGCGATGCTTCGCTCAGGATGACACGATGCCGGTGCGCGCGCGTTAGCGCGCTCCACCGTCCCGAGAGTTCGTCCTTCGACTACGCATCGCGTCGCGATGCTCCGCTCAGGATGACAGACACAGTGATGCTCCGCTCAGGATGACACCAAAAACGATGGCTTCGCGCTTCGCTCAGGATGACACCAAAGCGTCGTGCCGCGACTATGGGGAAGATGACGGACGCGGCGTGCCGGCGAGGCGAGGGTCGGGCGCTTCGGAGGGAAACGCGATGTCGCTGAACGTGACGTCGGCGACGACTTTGAAGGTGAGAAAGACGGCATGTTCCGTCGCGCTGAACGTGCCGTGTGTGATGACCCAGTGGCCGTCGATGACGTGGTAGTCGAGCGATATGGTTTCGTCGTCTCCGCCGGCGACGCGTATCTCGATGTGCGACGGCAGATGGGTTTGCGGGTCTTCGACGACTTCGCTTGGGTAGAAGCCGGTGACGCGCCGGGTGGGATCGATGAGCAAGTGGATTGCGGCTTCGGTGGAGTCGGCAGCGTAGCGCGAGTTCCAATAGCTGTTGTACGGCACGACGACGTTCACGCTCGGATCGGGCGGCGGCGTCGCCAGATAGAGCGGTTGTCCGCGCTGAATCGTGATGTCGACGCGTTTGAGATTGGCGAAGTAGCTGAACTGAAACGCCGACAACGGATCGAAATACGCGATGATCGGAAAAGCCTGCCCGGTACGGCTTCCGCCGTTCGGCAGATCCTGCATGACGGCGAAGTTGTCGGCGACGCGCACGGCGACGGAACGATTGATGTCCTGCGCGCGCCCCAGTCCGGCAGCCGTCACGTGGGTACGTTCGGTGTACGTCATGTACTGCGGCGGGTTCGCCTGGTAGTACTGGCTCGTGCGATTGATGAGGATGGCGAAAGCGAGGTCGGCTGGTATCATCGTCGGCGCTCCCTCTTCGCGGGCGGGAACGCCGGTACCGCCGCCTAACCTTCGCGCGATGGCCGTCGAAGCAACAGACTCCTTGGCCGCGCGCGTGGTCGAGCTGCGGCGCGCCATTCACCGGCGGCCGGAGTTGGGTTTCGAGGAGCACGAGACCGCCGCACTCATCGAACGGGAATTGGCCGCGCTCGGCATCGAGCATCGCCGCGTCGCGCAGACCGGAGTCGTGGGCATCGTGCGCGGCGAACGTCCGGGCCGCGTCGCAGCGCTGCGTGCCGATATGGACGCGTTGCCGATCGGCGAGCGCACCGGGTTGCCGTTCGCTTCGGAAATTCCGGGAAGGATGCACGCCTGCGGGCATGACGCCCACGTGGCGATGCTATTGGGAGCGGCGCGCGTGCTTGCGTCACGGCGGGCGACCCTTACGGGCACCGTCGTGCTGATTTTTCAACCGGCCGAGGAAGGGCCGGGCGGGGCGCAGCCGATGATCGAGCAAGGCGTGCTCGACGATCCAAAAGTCGATGCGATCGCCATGCTTCACGTCGACGTGCGCTTGGAGGCGGGCACGATCGGTATTACGCCGGGTCCGGTGAACGCCGCGGCGGACGAACTCTATATCACCGTGCGCGGCAAGGGTGGCCACGGTGCATATCCCC
Organism: Vulcanimicrobiota bacterium; assembly: GCA_963704715.1. Taxonomy (GTDB): domain Bacteria; phylum Vulcanimicrobiota; class Vulcanimicrobiia; order Vulcanimicrobiales; family Vulcanimicrobiaceae; genus Tumulicola. Next base: position 183,215 of record OY969933.1, read on the forward strand.
ACACGGCCGTCGACGCCGTGCCGCCATCGGCGGCGCTGATTTTGGCGCTGCAGAACGTCGCGGCACGCGAAACCGACCCGCTGGAGAGCGTCGTCGTGACGATCGGGACGCTTGCGGGCGGATATCGCAACAACGTGATTGCCGACGCCGTCGAAATGTCGGGAACGATCCGTACCTTCGATGCCGCGTTGCGCGACACGGTGCACGAACGCATCGAACGCGTTGCCGGCGGCGTCGCGCGCGCATACGGCGTCGCCGCGGACGTGCGTATCGTGCGTGGATATCCGCCGGTCGTCAACGACGCGGCGCTCGCACAAAGTGCGACGCAATACATTGCCGCGCACGCCAGCGTGCGCGTCGTCGCGGCACGGCCCACGATGGGCGCTGAAGATTTCGCCTATTTCGCGCAGCGCGTACCAGGCTTGCAAATTCGTTTGGGCGTGCGCGGCGAACGTGCCGGCGCAGTTCATCCCGGCCATAGCGCGGAGTTTCGCATCGACGAAGACGCATTAACGGTGGGCGTCGAAACGCTCGTCGCATTCGCGACGGGCGCCGGCAACGGCGACATTGGTGCATAGGCATCCACAACCGTGTGGATGAATTGCATCGGCAGGTTTCGCGATGGCCGCGGCGAAGGCGCGCGAACATGGCTGTAGCGAGCGATCCCTATACCATTTCAGGACGCCGCCCGCTCTACGCGAGTCTCGAAGTCGACAGCAGCGCCGAAGAGGCGTTTGGGTTGCTGTGCGCGGTAGAGAAGTGGCCGGTGTGGCTCTCCTTTCTGCGCAGCGCGCGACTCGTGCATCCGAAGCAACCAATCGGTGTCGGCAGCGAAGTCGTCGTTCGCTCGTCGGTCGCCGGCGAAGAAGAGCAGCTGTACGAAGTCGACGCGTTCATGACGAACTATCACCTCTCGCTCGTCGGCGCGTACTCCGTGCGGCGGCGTCTCGACTTTCGCATCGAGCGGCGCACCTCGTGCTCTCGCGTGCACGTTCGCCTGGCTTACCCCGCGTACCACGGGCGCTTCGGGGCGCTCGTCGACGATTGGCGGCGCGGCCGCAAACTGGCAGCGGCGCTGGAGGATGCGCTGATCCATTTCAAGGGGCTCGTCGAATTTCGCCGGGACGAGCCGGCCCTCGCCGATCTCTAGCCCGCGCGTTCATTGGGCTGGCAGTCGTTGACCTAGAGTGCTAAGTTTGGGTATACTGCCCTAGAATATGCCGCTCTACGACTACAAATGCGCCCAATGCGGAAAGGTCACCGAAGTCCGTCACGGCTTCGATGAAGCCTTCGAGTCGCTGTGTCCGGCTTGCGGCGGCGCACTCTCGCGCGTCTTCAATCCGGCGCCAATCGTCTTCAAGGGTTCGGGCTTCTACGTCACCGACTCACGTAAGGGGAGCGCCCCTTCGGACGCCAAGACGGCGGACGCGCCGTCCGCCAAACCGCCGGAACCAAAGACCGAATCGAAAACCGAATCCAAGCCGGCCCCCGCCGAGAAGAAGGCCGACGCCAAAAAACCCGCAGACTCGGCGGCGTAGCCGGCGGTGCTCTGGCTGATTCCGGCCGTCTGTGGCGTTGTCGCCCTCGGATGCGTCATCGCCGGCATCGTGCCAACGCTGCGCGCGAAGCACGCGGTCGAGGCCCACGCCGAACGCTTGCAAGCGGCGTTGCCGGTAGCCGTGGTCGACGCCGCGCGTCTGCGCGCCGCTCTCGACCGGCTCGACGCTACGTCGGCCGCGGCCCGATTCGAAACCGCTCGTATCGGCATCGCGGTGCGCCGGATTGCCCAAGGCGCGAACGACTTACGCCTGCGTGAGGCTGTGCTCGCGCTGCGAGTCGCCGGTGCGGCCTTGCGGGCGCTTCGTTCAATTTTCTAACCGCGCAATCGCTCGAGCGCGCCGGCGAAGCCGGGGAAACTGACGCCCGCACTCCCCGCGTCGCATATCTCGATCGGCCCGGCGGCCCGCGCCAGAATCGACGCTGCCATTGCGATGCGATGATCCCCGTCAGTGTCGATCCGCGCGCCCGGTATGGCCACGGGAATGCCCCCGCCGACAGAAAGTTCGTTGCCGCGCACGGCGACGGCGATCCCTACGGCGGCGAGAAGACGTTCGATTGCCGCGATGCGGTCGGACTCTTTTGTCCGCAGCGATTCGATGCCGGAAATGCGCGTCGCGCCCTCTGCGAAGGCCGCGGCAACGGCGATCAGCGGAATTTCGTCGAGCGCCCGCAGCGCGAGGTCGCGGCCAACGTCGACGCCGTGCAGCCGCGCTTGTTCGACCACGATGTCGGCGACCGGTTCGCCGCAAATTTCCCGCTGGTTGCGCAGCTCGATTCGCGCTCCCATGAGTTCGAGCACGTCGAGCATGCCCGTCCGCGTCGGGTTCACGCCGACGTCTCGCACGAGCAGCGCGCTGCCGGGTACAATTGCAGCGCCTGCGATAAAGAACGACGCGGCCGACGGATCCCCGGGGATACTCACGCGCCCGGCGCTCAGAGGAGCCGGAGAGAACTCGATGTGGCGGCCATCCCAGCGGACATCGGCTCCCAGGAAGCGCAGCAGGCGTTCGGTGTGATCGCGCGAGCCGCGATCTCCGTCGATTGCGATGGGCACGTTCGCGAACGCCGCAGCGAAGAGGAGCGCAGATTTCACCTGGGCCGAGGGCGCGAGCAGGATGAAATGGCGGGTTTCAACCGCTGGCCGATCGCGTAAGGCCGCCGGTAAATGCCCGAGCGTGGTCTCGATCCGCGCGCCGAAAGCTCGCAGCTGCGCTGCGACCGGCTCCATCGGACGCCGGCGCAAGGAGCCATCACCGTCGAAGCGCGCGGCAACGCCCGCGCCGGCGCACGCGCCGAGGAGCATCCGCGCCGTCGATCCGGAGTTCGCGCAGTCCACCGCCGCGCTGGTCGACCGCAACGGTGCCGGTTCGACCGTGACGCCGGTTGCCGCGCGCGCGATCCGCACGCCGAGCGCCTCGAGACCTGCGAGTGTCGCTGCGACGTCGCGTCCCGGATTGAGATTATGAATTTCGACGCGCCGCTCGCAGCGCGCTGCCGCAATGACGGCGCGATGGGAGATGGATTTGTCGCCGGGTACGCGCACCTCGCCGCGCAACGGGCCGGGAGCAGACGAACCGCCGAGCATCGTGCGAGTTTTACGTCCGACCGGCGCGTCTTCCCCCGGCATGACGGCACGACGCGCCGAGTGAAAAAAGCTCGAAATTCCATAGGAAATCGCGGATTAAAGCGGTAGTCACGACTCAAGTGCTTCGTTCTCACACGGAAAGGTACGGATGAACAAGGTAGATTTGACGAGGCTGGCAATGGACCGGCTCGATCTTTCCCGCAAAGATGCCGTTGCTCTGGTGGACGGCCTCTTTGAGGATATTCAAAACGCCGTCGTCAGCGGCGACGCGGTGAAGATCCCGGGATTCGGGCAGTTCAAGGTGCGCGACCGCGCCGCGCGCATGGCGCGCAATCCCGCGACCGGCGAACAGGTCAAGGTTCCGGCGAAGCGCGTCTTCAAGTTCTTGGCTGCGAAGGCGCTCAAAGAAGCCGTAATGTCGCGACGCGGCGGCCGTCCGTCGGCACGCAAAGCCAAGAAGAGCCCGGCTCGCGCAAGTAGGCCGGTTGCGAAGAAAGCTGTGGCGCGCAAGGTCGCAAAGAAGACCACGAGCCGTAAACGGCGCTAGAGCCGGTGTTGGGAAGCGTCACGCGGTGTGGGGGCGTGACGCTTCCGCGAAAGACCTGACGAGGAGTTTAAGTCGGGCCGCCCGGGGAAGAAGGAGCGTACGATGATTACGTACGCTCAAACACAACCATATACCCCAAAACAATGGAATCTCTCCGGCATGGAAGGCATCTCGGATAAAACGCTCGAGGTGCATTTCGGCTTATACGAAGGCTACGTCAAGAACGTCAATCTGCTCAACGAGCGGTTGGCTTCGTTGCGCGCCTCCGATCAAGCCAAAGGCGCGGATCCGTCGTATGCCGAGTTGGTAAGGCGGCTTGGGTTCGAATACAACGGCATGCGTCTGCACGAGTACTACTTCGACAACATGACCGCGAAACCGAAGCCCATTGGTTCGGGCAAACTGCACGAAGCGCTCGGAACGGCATTTGGCAGTTTCGACGCGTGGAAGAAAGACTTCGCCGCAGTTGCCGGCATGCGCGGCGTCGGCTGGGCAATCGCGTATCGCGACCCGGCTACCGCGCGCATCACGAACCACTGGATAGGCGACCACGAGATCGGCCATCCGGCCGGATTCGCGCCGATCGTCGTGCTCGACGTCTGGGAGCACGCGTTCATACTCGACTACAAGCCGTCGGATAAGGCGAAGTACGTCGAGGCGTTTCTCGCCAACGTCGATTGGGAGGCGTGCGAATCGCGCTTGACCTAATGGATTCCCTGACGTAGTTACGCCGCTTCCGGCGTGCCGACGTGTTCGGGACGGACCCCGACGCCGACGAGCCACGCCGGAATGCGCTGCAGCAACGGGATCTTGCTGAAGAGCTTCAACGCAAACGGGACTTTGGGATCGCGGTCGCTCGTGCCGCGCAAGACGCTCGTAATGACGCGATTCTGCACGAATACTTGAACGTTCTGGATCACGCGCGTGGGAAAGGTTCGCCGGCGTTCGATCGCCGCGAGCGTTTCTTCGCGCACGGGCCCGCCGGCGAGTTCGCGATAGACCGTGTTTGCGGTGGCCACGGCATCTTGGATTGCGAGATTGATGCCGACTCCGCCGACCGGCGACATGGCGTGCGCGGCGTCTCCGATGCAGATCAAGCCGTCGCGATGCCAGCGCTCGAGCATGTCGATCTGCACGGTTAAGAGGCTCACCTTGTCCCACGAATTCAGTTCGCGCGTGCGATCGGCGAGAAACGGTGCCGCGGTCGCGATGTCGCGTTGAAACGCCGTCAATCCACGGCTGCGAATGTCGTCGAAAGCGCCCTTGCGAATGACGTAGCCGCATTGCCAATAGGAATCCCGATCGATCAAAACCAGAAGACTCGCGCGGCCGACGAAACCGAAGGCTTGCCTCGGGTCGGACGTTTCGCGCGAAAGCCGCATCCAGAGGACGTCGATGGGCGCGCCGCGCGCGATTGAGGTAAGTTGCGCGCACGCGCGAACGGTCGAGTGGCGCCCGTCGGCACCGACGACGAGATCGGCGTCGATTGACGTGTCTCCCTGCGGCGTGGAGACGAGGACGCCGTCGACGCGATCGCCCGACCACTTCAGCCCGGTCACCTTCGCTTCCATCATCACGTTGAAGGGCGCGTAGCGCCGGCCGCGCTGCACGAGGAAATCCAGAAAATCCCACTGCGGCATCAGCGCAAGGAATTTGCAGTGCGCCGGAACGTGCGTGAAGTCGCCCAGCGGCATGACGTTCGGTCCGATTACGGCCGCCAGATGCGTAACCTCCTGATGCGGCCGCTGTAAGAACTCGCCGAGCAACCCCAGTTCGTACATCAGTTGCAGCGTCGCCGGATGAATCGTATCGCCGCGAAAATCTCGCAAGAAATCCTTGTGCTTCTCGAGGACGACGACCGAAATGCCGGCCCGCGCCAACAGAAACCCGAGCATCATGCCGGCGGGGCCGCCCCCGGCGATTGCGCAGCTCACCTTCATGCGTCCGGCTTACTGCACGAAGACGGCTGCGCCTCTCGCCCGGCGATTACGGCCCGAAAGCGGCTTTGAAGAGATACGTGCTCTGCACGGGACTGCAGTCGACGCGTTTGGGCGAATAGGTCGATTTCTCGGCGGCGGTGAGCACCGCACGGTCGACGTTCGCATCCCCGCTCGAGCGGTAGACGTGCGCAGCGGCGGCTTTCCCGCTCGTCGTGACGGTTACGGCAACGATCGCAGTGACTTGATGCGAGGGCCACTGGCTTTTGGGGAGATCCGGCGGCACCGGATTGAGTGCTTTGGGTTCGGCGTTGGGTTGCGCGCAGGCCGTCGCAACCGTGGTCGAAACGGCACCAGCAGCGAGCGCGCCGGCATGCGCCGGTGCGGGAAGAAGCGTTTGCAGAACGACGGTCATGGCGGCGAATAGCACGATGATCCCTCCGATGGCGATGTAGTTGAGCCGCAATTCGACGCGCGGCCGATTGGTCAGGAGCCGTTCGATCCGGGTGACGAGAGAGTGGCGCGACCCGAGCGCGCTCGGCGTCAGGAGCGGCACCGGCGCATTTGCGAACGTGCGGGCGAGCGCCGCAAGAGCAGACGCGTAATCGGTGGCTTCGCCCAGGCGCCGAATCGCCCAATCGTCGCAGGCCGCCTCCCGTTCGATCGCGAGGTTCCCAATGGCGTAGTGAACCCACGGATTCCAGAAGAGGAGCGCTCCTGCAATACGCGCGACCGCGTTGCTGGCAACGTCTCCGCGCCGGACGTGCGCGAGTTCGTGCTCGATCGTGCATGCGCGGGCGATCGGATCCAACTCGTCGATCGTCGAGCTCGGGAGTACGATCGCAGGAACCACGATGCCGGTCGCGATCGGTATCGCGACGTGACGCGACGCGAGCACCCGCACGCCGTCGATTCGCCCGATTTCGACGGCGGTACGCCGAATAGCCGCAATGCGGAACCAACTAACGGCAAGACGAACGCATCCGAGGATTGCTCCGGCGCACCAGAGGGCCAGGAGCGTTCGCGCCAATGCTTCTCCGCCCGCAGCAGCCGGCCACGCGATCCAGCGCAAGACGTCGCCGGCGTAGGGCCCGACGGCAGCCAGCGAAAACTCGGGGCGCTCGGCGATGCGGCGCGCGGGCGCGTGCCAAAGCGTAACGTGAATGGTGGCGGTCACGATGGGAACGGCGACCAGGGCAACGAGCGCCGCAAACCATACGGCGTAACGCGTTTTTGCGTTCTCCACCGGCACGAAACGCAGCGTGAGCAGCGTCACACCGGTGACGAGCGCGCCTTGCCACAGCGCGTTGAGGAGCATCGTGACGATCATGGCGCCGCCTTTTTCTTACGCGTGACGGCGCGCTGGATTTCCGCCAGATCGCTCGGCGTGAGTTGTGTGTCGTCGAGTAGCGATACCGCCAGTTGACCCGGTGAGTTGCCGAAGAACCGGCGGAGCAGTTGACGTACGGCCGAATCGGCGGCTTGGGTTCGCGCGACGGCGGCCCTATAGACGAAGGCACGCCCCTCTTCGTCGTGAGCGACGTAGCCTTTTTGTTCCAGCGTCCGAAGCGTCGTGAGGACGGTGTTGTATGCCAGCGGCGGGCGGCCCACCGCAGCCGTGACGTCGGCGACGGTGGCTCGCCCCGAGCGCCACAGCACCTCCATCAGGCGCAGTTCGTGGTCGGTGAGAACCGGCGAGCGCTTACGCGGCATGCGTACCGTCAACTAGTTTCATAGGAGACATGGTACAGCGCCGGCGGCGGCCTGTCAACTAGTTTGCTAAGTCAAAATGCAAGGCAAGCGCCCGGCCGTTGAATCCAAGGAGTCGTATCCGCAAACGCAAAGCGGGCCGCATGAGGTTCGCAATGCGTTACTACGCACGCATCGTCGCCGTGCTGATCTGTTGTCTCTTCGCTGGATGCGGTATGGGCGCGCTTTCGCCCGCGCCCGCGCTGCGTTCGCTCGCGTTGCACCCGAACGCATCCGGCAAAATCCAGCACGTTATTATCGTCGTACAAGAGAATCGGAGCTTCGACAATCTCTTTGCAGGCTACCCCGGCGCCGACACCGTGGATTACGGCTACACCAATACGCGCAAGAAGGTGAAGCTCGCGTCGATTACGCTGAAGACGACCTGGGATCTCGCGCACACGTCATTCGCATTTTTTCAGGCGTGCGACGGCCAGGGAAGCATCCCCGGCACCAAGTGCAAGATGGATGGCTTCAACCTGGAAGCGGTCAAGTGCGGCCATGCCTTCGAGCCGCCGTGCCCCACGAAATATCCTCAATACGGCTTCGTGCCGCACGCGGAGACGCAGCCGTATTTTGCCATGGCCGGACAGTACGTGCTCGGCGACCGGATGTTCGAATCGAATCTCGACGGCAGCAGCTTCGTATCGCACCAATACATCATCGCAGGACAAGCGAGTTCCTCGGTAAACTTTCCGGAGTCGACGTGGGGCTGCGATGGCGGACCGAGCGACAAGATCGATACGCTCTTGCAGTCCCGGCAGTTCGGCCCGGCGATCCAGGCATGTTTCGACAGCGAAACGCTCGGAGACGAACTCGACGCGAAGGGCATTTCGTGGGCGTACTATACCGCTGCGCTCAAGACCGGCGACGGGATCTGGAGCGCGTACCAGGCGATCAGTCACATCCGGTACGGTCCGGATTGGAACAAGAACGTCATCAGCCCGCAGACGAAGTTTTTCGACGCCGTCAGCAACGGCACGCTGCCGGCGGTTTCGTGGGTGACGCCGACGTGCGCGAACTCCGACCATTCGGGCTGCGCGTCGAACACCGGCCCGGATTGGGTCGCGTCGCTGGTGAATGCCGTGGGGGAGAGCAAGTACTGGAACTCCAGCGCCATCTTCGTGTTTTGGGACGACTATGGCGGCTGGTACGATCACGTTGCGCCCGCGATGGTCGACTACGACGGGCTCGGCTTTCGCGTTCCGCTTCTCGTCATCTCGCCGTACGCAAAGAAAGGCTACGTCTCGCACGTGCAGTACGAGCACGGCAGCATTTTGCGCTTTGTCGAAGATCAGTTCGGGTTGCCGCGCCTCGCGGCTGCGGATCGCCGCGCCAAATCGCCCGCAGCTGACTGCTTCGACTTCTCGAAAGCACCTCGCAAGTTCACCGAGATCCCATCGGCGTTGAAGCAGTCGTACTTCATGCGCCAGGCGTTCGACCTGCGTATTCCCGACGCTGAATGATGATTCGCTAACCTCCGTGAACGCAAAGGGCCCGGTGCGACCCGGGCTCTTTGCATGCACGTCCCCCATCCGTAGAGCGTCGGGCTTAGCGGCTTACAACGGCACTGCGTAGACCGTTCCGTAGCCGAGCTGCCCGGTGCTGCTGATCGAGGTGCCGTACAGCATGCCGTTTACGTCGATAACTCCACCATACGGTGCGGTTGGGCTGCCCGCCGGCGTGTCCGGGAAGACGTAGACGCTCGATTCCTGCCCCGCAGGTGTGATTGAGAACACGCCGCCGTATCCCGTCGCAGCTTCTGCCGCCGTCCCATAGAACGTTCCGCCGACGTTAATCAAGCCGGCTTGGGGAGCGAAAAAGTCCCCGTTGGCGTCCACGAAACTATGAATGACCGTCTCTCTGCCGGCCTGCGTTACGCGGAAAACGGTTCCCTGATTCGCCGTGCCGCCGCCGGGCGTCGTACCGTAAAGCTTACCGTCGTAACTCAGGAGATCGGACAACGGTCCTGCGCCATCGGGTGCGCCGCTAAAGGCATGAAGAACGCTTTCCTGGCCGGACGGCGTCATTCTGAAAACGATTCCTTCGCCGCCGGATCCATAGCTTGCGGTCGTGCCGTAGAAGTTGCCTTTGAGGTACACGAGTCCGGCGAGCGGGCCGCCGCCGTCCGAGGTTCCCCCCGCGAAACGATACAGCACCGTTTCGGGGTCGGCCGGCTTCCCGGCTAGGGCGATCTCGAACACCGTGCCAAAGCACGCTTGATCGTTCGCGCAACTGCGGGTGGTGCCGTAGAGTGCGCCGGCCCGATCGAGCAAATCGCCGTAGGGGTTGGCACCGTCGTTCGGGTTGTTTCCAAAACTGTACAGTACTTTCTCGGTGCCGGAGGCGGAAATCGAGAAGACGGTGCCGATACCGTTCGCGCCGCCGGTAGTGGTGGTGCCGTAGAGCTTTCCCTTCACCACGATCAAACTCGCATACGGAGATCCGCCATCTGCCGCGCCCGAAAAGCTGTGCAAGATATGTTCCGTTCCCCCGGCCGTGACCGAGAAGATCGTGCCCGCGTTGTCGGTTCCACCGTCCGGGGTGGTGCCATAGAAAGTGCCGTTCAGGTTGGCCAGCCCGGCATACGGCGTCTTGGCATCGGGCTGACCTTGGAACAGGTAGATGGTCGCGTCCGTTGGGCCGGAGTGCCGGCGCAGCGACGGCGCCCCAGACGTGTGGCCCGCCGGCAGGGTACCCGTGCCCGTCGCGCACCCCGCAACCGACACGCACAGCAAGAGTAAGACCGCTTTTTTCATTCGTTGCAAGAGCCTCCGAAAAGAGTGAGTGAGCCCTCGTGTTAGAATGCGCTCGGTGCTTTGCGGCGTATATGCGTGGAAACACCACTTTTGAACGCCGCGAAGGCGGGGCGGCCTTCAGCAGCGATTGAAGACTAGAGCCCGCTCTCCACTTCTTGCAGGGGCCTCACACGCCGTTGGATCTCACGCCGACAACCGCCGACGTTCGAGGCTCGCTCGTCACTCGCGAACGCGAGACGAAGCTGCTGGCCGACTATCGCCGGAAAGCCGCCGCCGGACACGGCAACGTCGTGTTGATCGGCGGCGAGGCGGGCATCGGCAAGAGCCGGTTGATGCGCCAGTTTCAAGCGGGAATTGAAGGCGGCCAAGCGATTTGGGCATTCGCTCGCTGCGTCGAATTCGTTCAAACGCCGCTCGGCACGCTTCGCGAATTATTGCAGAACCTGCGCCGCAGCGGCTCGATCTTTCGTGACCCGGCCGGGCGAGCGCTTGCCGAACGCTTGCGCTTCGAACGTGGCGCCGACGCATCGACCACCGAACCTGCAGGGTGGCTCTTCGAATCCATCGACGCCGCTCTCGCTCGTTACGCTTCGCGCGGCACCGTCACGTTGCTGATCGAAGACTTGCATTGGGCGGACCGGTCCACGTTGGGATTTCTCATCTATCTGGCAGATCGCATTGCGGCCCGCCGCATGCTGGTTGTTGCGACCTATCGTGAAGAAGCCTCCGCCTCGCGTCTGGGAGACATCGCGGCGCTGCTCGGAAAAGAATGCGTATCAAACGTCGCACTCGCGCCGCTGAACGAGCGCGCTACTCGCACGTTGATCGAGCTCGCGCTTCCGCATCCCTACGCGCTCGACGCGCCGACGATCGCCGACATCGTGCGGCGCAGTCAAGGGAACCCCTTTTTTGCTGAAGAGCTCGTCAAGAATGCTCTCCAGCGCGGGCCGCGAGCAGAACTGCCGATTTCGATTCGAGGCGCGGTCCTGGGTCGCGCCGCGCTTCTTTCCGAAGAGCAGCGAAAGATTCTGGCATTGGCGGCCGTGCTCGGGGAGCGCTTCTCGGTCGAACGTCTCGTCACGCTCGCGAATGGTCGTCGCGAAGACGTGTTGCTCACGCTGGAGCGTGCGCGCGCGCTGCAGCTCGTTCAAGACCTGCAAGATGCGCCGGGCGAACTGACGTTTCGCCACGCGCTGACGCAAGAAATCCTGTACGGCGAACTCCTCGCCGAACGCGTCCGGCCACTTCACGAAGCGATCGGCCGCGAACTCGAACGGCGCCCCGACCGAGAAGCCGTAAGCATCGAACTCGCGCACCACTGGTGGCGCGCCGGCGATATGCCGCGGGCCATCGAGTATGCCGAACTGGCGGGCGATCAGGCATTTGCGATCGGCGCGATGGCCGACGCAATCTCCTATTACGAGCGCGCGCTCTCCGAGCGGAAAGACGGCGGCGTTGGCGTCGCCGGTCTCGAACACAAGATCGGCGCTTCGTTTGGCGCGCTCGGCCGCCTGAGCGCCGGCATCGAGCGCCTACGCCGTGCCGGCGATTTCTACTGGGAGGCCGGCGATTTCGAAGGCTTCGCCAAGAATGCGTCCATGCTCGGAGCGCAATTGTATAACGCCGGCGAAACGGCCGCGGCCATCGGGCTCTGCCGAAAAACGCTCGATGCACTCGGTTCGAGGTTGCCCGCTGCGACGCTCGACATGCTACGGGCACGCATGAGCTACCACTGCGTTGCGGCCCTCGATTTCGACTCGGCTCTCGATCTGGTAAGCGAAATCGGCGAACCAATCGCCGATCCGTCGACCGCAGCGAACGTCTACCAAACGCGCTTTAAAATTGCGGCGATGCGTGGCGATTTCAACCGTTGGTCGGCCGATGCCGACCGCGCCCTCGATGCGGCTCGGCTGGTTATTGACGACGGCTACCGTCTTTACCAAACGCACTGCCAGGTAGCGCTCGACGCGGTGGGTCTCGGCGACGTCGCCCGAGCGCGCTCGCATTTTAGCGCAGCCCTTTCCGCAGAGCGTTCGCGATACTTCGCATTGGCGTCGGCTGCCTCCGCATTCGAGCACACGCTGCGCGGCGAGTTCGCAACCGCCGCAGCTCTTCTGGGGCGGTCGGGCATCGCGTCGGAGCAGAGCTACGCGGTTCTCGTCCACGTCAAAAGCGCGCAATTCGCACTGGGCATTTGTGCGGGTGACGACGCCCGTTTGCGGCGTGACGACGCCGAGTCGTTCCTTGGCTATGCCGTAGAGAACGGCATGAAGCTTGCAGTCGGTCTGCTCGGCGGCACCTATGCCTGGGCCCTCGGAGAACTCGGAGAGGTCGATGAAGCCGCCACCTGGATTGGGCGGCTTACGAAGGTCTTGCCCGGCGCGCATCGCTTTCTGTTCGCGTTGCTGGCTGCGGCACAATTCGGTGTTCGCAGCGACGTGCTTGCCATGCGCCGACTGCTTGTAGACGCGGCCTCACGTCCGCAAGACCGCGTTAACCGTGCCGCGCTCGGCCTTTTCGATGCGTTTGCAACGCAGCGCGGCGTTACGGAAAGCGAAGGCGATCCGCGTCAAGGAGCTCTCGACGCCGGCGCCGCGTTTGAATCGATTGGTTGGCCGTGGCTTGCCGCGCGCAGCTACGAACTTGGAGAAAAGCCCAAGCGTGCGCTCGAGCTCTATCGCAGGATCGGTGCCTTGCGCGATTTGCGGCGTATCGAAGCCGGGCGCTCGGACGCAGCGGCCGTGCTCTCCTCGCGCGAACGAGAAGTCGGAGAACTCGTGTCGGCCGGCTTTTCAAACAACGAAGTGGCGCAAGCGCTCTTCATCAGCCCGCGAACCGTTGAAAAACATATCACATCGGCACTCGAGAAACTGAAGCTGCGCTCGCGGGTACAGCTCGGGAAGGTCCTAAGCGAGCGGTAACCTAGACGAACGCAACTCGCTGCTGCGAGGCGCTCGTGGTCGCCAACGGCGCCGCGATCGGAGGGGCGGCGAAACCCCGTTATTTAGCGTTTGGGTTCTCTTGGAGCAATTCTTGGAGATCAATTCCTCGTTTTACTGGGAACAGCAAGCTCCACACCACTCGGAAGTTCGTCTGTGGTGTGTAGAGCGGCTTTTGGATGAACGTGTAATAGAACATGTTGATCTGCATCGTCTGGTCGCCGAGCTTAAACGTCTTGCCGCCGCCGCCCCCGATCGGGACGGACCATTTTTGATTTCCCGGAGCGCTGTAATTTACCGTGACAATCGGTGCCGTCGTTATTGCCCACCCCCCTTTTATATTGTAGTTTATAAACGGCTGGAACAGGCCCGAGTTTACGTTGGGCCGTGCGGGCTTGCCGGCGAACGACCAAAGCTGGGTAACGAGCATGCCCACGACCCACGGCCCAGGCAGCACCAATCCGACCAGCGCAGGGCCGGCGGACCACTTTCCGCTGCCGAGCGTGTCGGGCGAAGCGCTGGGGATTTGAAAGAGCGGCCCTGCGCCCCAGACGAGCGCGCCCGGCTTGGTTTTAGGCGCAAAGAAGAACTGTTGCTGAATGTCACCTATACCCAACGTCGAGCCGCACCCATACTGTGAGGCGCAGACGGGGGGCGGCGCATTTGAAGGATTGTTGATGACCGGAATGATGCTGCGGGCTATCAGGGTTAGGTTCTTACTCAGCATGATTGGTACGACCGGCTGAAAGTTCATATTGAACTGATAGCGCGTATAGGGCCCGATCCCGTAGTTATTGTTAAATTGAAACGGCAGTATCGCAATGTTGCCGACCGGATTCTGGGATGCTTTAATGATCGATTGCTGCAATTCTGCTTGCTGTGTGGGCGTCAGCTTGCTGAGATCGAAGCCGCCTTGGGATGGCGACGCGGACGGCACGGCACTCGGCTGATCGACGGGCGTCTGGGTTTGCGCCAGTCCGGTCCGCGTAGAGCAGAGTGCCACAATCGCGAGGATGCCGACGATTCGCGCCGCAGTGTACTGTATCACGGTGAGGGCACATCCTCTACACGGAAATAGTATCGAAAAATCCCTGATGAGCACGTCACGGCGTGAATCGAAGAGCCGCGTCGCCCAGATGTTGCCTCGCGCATCAGGAAGTGGTAGGGAAGGTGGGATTCGAACCCACACGAGTTGCCTCGGCCGCTTTTGAGGCGGCTGCGTCTGCCGTTCCGCCACTTCCCCAGAGGAGCTACGGCGGATTCGCTTGGAGCAGGCGCCCGGCCTCCGTTGCGTCGGCGGCGTAGACGCCGAGGTGCAGTTCGACCGGGGAACGCGCGAAGACGAGCGTGACGATCTCCGCACCGCGCGCGCGTGCGAGCGTGACGTGCTGTACGTCTCCCGGGCGCCATCGGAGCACCGCCAGCCGGGTTCCGTGAAGGATGCCGACGTAGGTCTCGCCGGGCGGCGCAAACAGTTCGTCGCCGCGCTCGAATGCAAAGCCGGAGACGCTCTCGAGCGCCGCCGCCGGTGCGCCGTCGGCGTTAAACGTTTCGTCGATCGTTGCTTCGCTGCCGTCTTGCGGCAGCGACAGTGTGCGGGTGAAGTGCGCCCCGCCTTCGGGAAGATCCGGCGCATCGTAGGTGCACTCGACGGTTGTCGCGGCCACCGGCGCGTTCGCGCACGCGTACGGGCGATTGAAGGTCCCGGCCGGTAGCGGATGCGTGTAGGCCGCGATGTAGTCGCGCGGAGAAACGGGCGGCGAAGGAGCGACGGCGTCGCGCAGCAGACCGATGCTCGTCGCCGCGTTCCCGAGACCGGGTGCGCTCATCTCCCAGATTCGCGCGCCCGCATCCGGCGCAAATGCGATGCGAAGATGCGCTCCGGCCAGCACGTGCGATGCGTTCGCCGCAAAAGGCGGCGGCGTCGCATCGCCGCCCTGAATCGTAGCGAGCGCGCCAGGCGCGGTGAAGCCGACGGGAATCAATCGCGCGGAACGGGCCGCGACCGAGAAGCGCGGCACGGTGACGTCGCCGTTAGCGAGCGTTACCGCGAGCGGCCCGAACGCGCGCGCGGCCGTGCTCGGGTTGACCGCGTCGATGAATCCGTAGCCGGCGTCATCGGCCAACAACAGCGACGCGTCGGAGCTGCCGCCGCGTAACGCCGGTGCGAGCGATGACAGCGTTGACGCGATGCGTCCGCTGCGCTGAAGACGGCGCAGTTCCCGGGCCGTCGTGGGAACGAGCGCTGCTTGAAGTCGCGGCGTCATCACGATCGGCAGCACGATGCGCCGGTAGCGCTGCAGATGAGGGTCGTCGGTGTAGGCAACGTCGACGAGCACGCAGGTCAATCCGCGCGCAGAACAGTCGCGCTGCATGGCGATCGTGGCATCTGCAAAGGCGCGAAAGTCCTGGTTCGTCAAAGCGAGCGATGAGAAGAGGCTCGGCGGCCAAATGATGGCGGCATCGGCTGCGAGATGCGTTCGCGCGAGCGCCGCGCCGTAGCGGTTTACGTCGGCGCCGAATCCGGCGGTCGGCGCAAAGCGCGCCGACGGCTGCAGGTCCGACGTATAGGCGGCGTCCCACGCATACGACCAGTTCGCCCACGGAACTTCCCAACCGTCGGGGTAGACCGTATCCTGCACGGGGAAGTTGACGATACCGTGCGTGCCGTCGCGCAACAGTTCGTAGAGCGCCAGCGTCGTATTGGCGGGATCGGCAGCCCGCGGCCGCGCTTCGTCGGCGCCCTGCAGCCAACCGGCCTGAAACTCGGCGTACATCACCGGGCGGTCGGACTGCGTCTGCAGCAGCCCGGTCGCAAAATCCAGTTCGGCGAGGTCGTGCGTACCGATTGCGTACGCGTCGCTTTGATACCAATCGCCCCAAGCCCACGCCGGCGATGCTGCCGGAACCTTCATTTCGTAGGTGTTGAGAAAGAGCGGGACGCGCGTCCCGGCCACGCTCTGCACCGTCAGGCGCAGCCAGTCGACGTAGGCGTGCCAGCGCGGCGCCGGCCACGTATCGTTGTCGAGGTACGCACCCTGATCGTCGTCGAGCGCGATGGCAACGATTTCGTTCGCATACGGCTCGCAGGCGCGCAGGACGGCGCGGAGCCACTGCTGCGATTCGCTCAGGTGCGTCGCGTTGTGCAGCCATTCGCCGGCGGCCGCATCTGCGTGCGCGTTCTGCAACGTCGCCGTGGCCGGATAACGGCCGCTCAAGACGTCGTTGAGCGGCATGTTGTATTCCGGCCGCGTCAGCAGCCACGCTGGATAGCCGCCGTTGCGCCACTCGTTACGAATCACGGGGCCGGGACGTAACACCACTTTGAATCCGAGTTGCCCGCACAGCTCCAATACTCCAAGGAGATCCCGGCGCGGATCGGTCGCACCGGTGAAATCGGGCAGCTGCGTCTCGACGGGCTGATGCCAGTTCCACATGACGTAGAGATCGATCGTGTTTACGCCGAGCGCGCGGTACGCACGCAGCGAGTCCAGCCAACGATCGCGCGGGATGCGTTCGTAGAAGAAAGCGGCACCGTAGACGAAGAAGGGCTTGCCGTCTACCGCGAACACCGGATAGCCCGCGTTCGTCGTGACCGACGACGCGTTCCACGTCGCCCACGACGCTGCGCCGGCGGCGCGCGCCGGCGACGGCGCGACGAACATGACGGCGGCGATCAGCAATGCGGCAAAAGGCCACCAGCGTTGCGCACGCGCCGTGATGAGGAAGACGAGGGTGCCGATCGCCAGCCATCCGACCCCGAGCAGAATGGCCGTCGCGCCGGTGTAGACGAACGCGAGCGTCCATCCCAGCAGCGCGACGAGGGCGGGCACCGGAAACAGAGGCATTCGAAACGGCGCCGCCGGCGCGCGCGCCCGCAAGGCGAAGAGGGCAAAGACCTGCGCCACGCCTTGCACGAGTACGATGCCCGCGGTGAGAAACGCGATGACCTGATCGAGCGTGAACAGGCTGGCAACCAGCGAGAGCGCACCGACCGCGAACAGCGCAACGTGCGGAATCTCCTTACGCGCGTGCAGGCGTGCGAACGCCGGCAGAAACGCGCCGTCGCGCGCCGCTGCGAACGGAATGCGAGAAAAACCGAGCAGGTTGCCGTAGAGCGACGCAAAGGCCGTCACGAGAACGAGCACGGTGACGACGACGGCAGCCGTGCTTCCCCACGTTCGTGCGACGACGAGCGAACCGACGTACTGCGACGCCGCGGTGGGCGTGCCGTCGCTGCCGAGCAGCGTCCGCCACGGCACGACGCCAAGCACGCCCACCTGAAGCAGTATGTAGAGCGTTGCGACGAGGAGCACCGAAATGAGAATCGCGAGCGGGATCGTGCGTTTCGGACGCACGACTTCGTCTCCGAGCAGCGCCACCTCGGCGTAGCCGACGTAATCGTAGAGCGTAATGTAGAGCGCGCTGCCGAATCCGGCGAGCAATCCGGCGCCGAAGCGCACCGGCGCACCGAGATGAAACGCTTGCGCGAAGTTCGCGTGCGACAACGCGGCGCCGGCGACCAGCGCGACCGTTACGATCGCCGCTCCGGCGAGGACGATTCCCGCAATGGCGACGCGCGCGGTTTTGCGATAGAGCGTGGCGATCGTCAGGATGCCGATTCCCACCGCAATGGCGTCGTGCAGCAGCGCGCTCGAAGCGGCGGGATACAAGTAGGCGGCATAGTTTGCGAAGCCGATGTATCCGCTGGCGAGCAAGCATGGCGCATAGAGCAGAAACTGCCAGTTGAAGAGAAAGGCTAGCGCGCGTCCGAGCGTTCGCTCTCCAAAGGCGGCGCGCAGATACACGTACGTTCCGCCGGACCCCGGACACTGCGACGAGAGCTCCGCCCACACCAAGCCGTCGCACAACGCGACGACGGCGCCGGCGACCCAGCCGACGAGCGCCAGCGGGCCTCCGAGAGCGGCAATCACCAAAGGGATCGTCACGAGCGGCCCGATGCCGATCATGGTGATGACGTTGACGGCGACGGCGCCGCGCAAGCCGATCGCTCGCTGCAAAGAGGTCTGCTGCGACACTGCGGCCGGACCTTCGGTGGGGTGAAAGCGGAACCTGGCGCGAAAGCGCTCGGAGATGGAGAAGCAATCCGCGCTCGCGCGTCTGATGGGGCTGGATGGCGACGTGCACGTCGACTTCGTCACGAGTCCCGCGTTGGAAGGCAACGCATTGGGCGATTCGGCGACGCGTCCGCTGGCGGTCTACGTGCCGCCGCAGTACGACCATCTCGGTTCCCGGCGCTACCCGGTGCTCTATCTGCTGCACGGATACACCGGCGACGTCTCGGCGCTGCTGGGCGCGCGGCCTTGGGAAGTAAACGCGTTTCAGTGGATCGACCGGCTGATCGCGGCCGGCCGAATGCCGCCGGTGCTGATGGCGGCCGTTGACGGCTTGACGCGCCTCGGCGGCTCGCAGTACGTCGACTCCGTTCACAACGGCGATTACGCGACGTATGCGGCTCGCGACGTGATCGGCCACGTCGACCGCGAATACCGGACGATTGCAGCCGAGGGCGGACGCGCGGTGCTCGGCAAATCGTCCGGCGGATTCGGCGCGATGCATCTGGTGATGGAGCATCCCGGCGTGTTCGCGGCGTTCGCGTCGCACAGCGGCGACGCATACTTCCGTTACGCGCACTTTCCGGCGTTTCCGGCGGTGCAGCGGACGCTCGAGCGGCACGGCGGTGATGTCGCCGCTTTCGTCGCTGCCTTCGAACGGCTTCCCAAGCGACCGATGAGCGATTACACGACGATGGAGATGCTCGGGTACGCGTCCGCCTACTCCCCGCGCAGTGACCGCGCGTTCGACTTCGCGTTACCCTTCGACATGCGCACCGGAGCGCTCGACGACGCCGTCTTCGCGCGCTGGCTATCGTACGATCCGGCCGAACGCGTCGCCGTGCGGCTGGCAGAGCTGCGGCGCTTGCGCCTGCGTTATCTCGATTGCGGCCGTCGCGACGAGTTCGCGCTCGACATCGGCGCTCGGGTCGTGACGCAACGCATGCGCGACGCCGGGCTCGAGGTGCGTCACGAGGAATTCGAAGACGATCACCGCAACGTGGGGTACCGCTACGAAATCTCGCTGCCGGCGCTCGCCGGCGTCTTGGATACCGAATGAAACCATTTGCGCTCGTCGTTTCGCTCCTCGCCGTACTGTTGGCGTTTTCCGCGCGCGGTGCCGTGCGCGCGCAGGTTCCGCCGCCGCCGACGCCTTCACCCGATCCGCGCCTCTACTCGGATCCCGGGATGAACTTCATGGCACCGCCGGAAGCCGTGTTGCTCGGCCGGCGATACCTGAGCCTGAACGCCCTCACCGACGAACTGCAAACCATCGCCGTCTGGGCAGTGCGTCCGGGAAAAGAAGACATGCGCACGATTCAGCTCTCGATGGAATCGTTCGAAGGCGCGCCCGATCAGTGGGAGGGACAGTTCGAGAGCCAAATGCACAGCGCGGGCGGTAACGGCCTGCTCATTCGCAATAAGACGCCGATGACGCTGCTCAACGGCATGCCGGCAACGTTCGTGGAAGTGACCTCGGGCAGCGGTTTTACGACCCAGAAGCAGTACGCGGTCGTGTGGGCCGACGGTCAGCGCGGCATCGTGCTTTCGGAGTCGACGCGGTTGGGAGACGCGGGTCCGGACGAAGCCAAGCGCTTACTGCACGACGTGAGCGCCACGCGCTACCCGGTCGAGCAGCCGTAGCGTTTGAACGGCTTAACGCGCGTAGTCGAGATGCGGAATCGAGGCGAGCGCCGAGTTCAGATCGTCGATGAGGTCGTCCCCGTCTTCGATGCCGACCGATAGCCGCAGCAAACCGTCGGTAATGCCGCGGCGTTCGCGGCTCTCGGCCGGAATGGAGCCGTGCGTCATGCGCGCCGGGTGGCAAATCAACGATTCGACGCCGCCCAAGCTTTCGGCCAGACTGAAGTAGCGCAAGCGTCCGGCAAAATCCAGCCCGCGCTCGGGCGGCCCGCGCAGCACGAACGACACCATTCCGCCGAATCCGCTCATTTGGCGGCGTGCCAAGTCGTGCTGCGGATGCGAAGGCAGGCCCGGATAGTACACCCGTGCCACGGCCGGATGCGATTCGAGGAACTCCGCCACCCGCTGCGCGTTGCGCGCGTGTTCGCGCATGCGGACCGCGAGGGTCTTCGCGCCGCGCATCGTCAGCCACGCATCGTGCGGGCCGGGGATCGCGCCCGTGCTGTTTTGATGGAATCGCAAGACGTCGTAGAGGTCGCGGTCGTTCGTAATCGCGACGCCGCCGACCACGTCGCTGTGCCCCCCGATGTATTTCGTGGTCGAGTGGACGACCACGTCGGCGCCGAGATCCAGCGGTTGTTGAAAATACGGCGTTGCGAACGTATTGTCGACCGCCACGATCGGACGAAGCCCGCCGCCCGATGCGACGCCGTCGCGCAGCTGGGCGATCGCCCGCAGATCGATGAGTTTGAGCATCGGGTTCGTCGGCGTCTCGACCCACAGCAGTTTCGTGTTCGGCCGGATAGCCGCGCGAACCGCATCGGCATCGGTCATGTCGACGTAGGTGAAGGCGAGTCCGTAGCGTGCGAGCACGGTGGAAAAGAGCCGGTACGTGCCGCCGTAGAGGTCGTCGGTGACGACCGCGTGGTCGCCGGCGGAGAGTGCGTTGAGAACGGCGGCGGTCGCCGCGACGCCGCTGGCGAAGGCGCTCGCGTACTGCCCGTTTTCCAACGACGCGAGCTGCTTTTCGAGTGCCGTGCGCGTCGGATTGACCGTGCGGCTGTAATCGTAGCCCTTGTGAACGCCGACGCTTTCCTGCGTGTAGGTCGACGTCTGGTAGATGGGGACGATGGTGGCGCCGGTAGCGGGGTCGGCTTCCTGCCCGACGTGAATTGCGCGCGTTGAGAACTTCATACCGGAGCGCGGGTCACGCGCGGACGATCTCGGAGCTGCTCGAGAGGAAGCTGATGATATCTTGACGGGTCAGCACGCCGATCGGCTCGTTTTCATCGGCTACGACGATTGCGGGGTTTGCAAGCGTCAGCAGTTTGTAGGCGCGTTCGATCTCGTCGTGCTGTTCGAGAATCGGAAACGCGCGTCCCATCACTTCGCCGACCGGTTGATGGATGATGTCGGCGTGATCGAAAACTGCTTGCATCACGCCGACGTCGTTGACGCTGCCGACGTGCTCGTGCCCGCGCATCACCGGGATCTGGGAAATTTCGTACTGCCGCAGCAGATCGAGCGCGGTCTTGACGGTATCGTCGAACTGCACCGTGATGAGCGACGGCAGCGGAGTTTTGGCGCGCAGAACGTCGCCGACCGTAGCCCGCCGCTTGGCGTCGGCTAAGAATCCGTTGGCGATCATCCAGTCGTCGCTAAAGATTTTCGACATGTAGCCGCGCCCGGAATCGGGGAAGATCACGACGACGATCGACTCCGGCGGAAGGGTTTGCGCGAGCTTGACGGCAGCGACGGCGGCCGTGCCCGACGATCCGCCGACCAACAGCCCTTCTTCGCGCGTGATGCGTCGCGCGAGCAGAAACGACTCGCGATCGGAAACGCGGATCACCTCGTCGATCACGCGCAAATCGACCGTCTCGGGCAAGTAATTCATGCCGATGCCCTCGACGTGATACGAGCGCGGAATGTCGCCCGAATAGATCGACCCTTCGGGGTCGGCGCCGACGACGTGAATTTCGGGATTCTGTTCTTTGAGATACCGCGCTGTGCCGGAAATCGTGCCGCCCGTGCCGATGCCGGCGACGAGATGCGTGACCGTTCCGCGCGTTTGTTCCCAGATCTCCGGGCCGGTCGTGTGATAGTGCGCTTCCGGATTGAACTGATTGTGGAATTGATTGGGCTGAAACGCGCCCGGAATCTCGGCGGCCAAACGATTGGCGACCGCGTAATACGATTCGGGCGAGTCCGCGGGAACGTTGGTCGGCGTGATCACCACGTCGGCGCCGTACGCCCGCAATAGATCGATTTTCTCCTTCGACATCTTGTCGGGCATAACGAGAATGCAGCGGTATCCGCGAATCGCCGCAGCCATCGCCAAGCCGGTGCCGGTGTTGCCGCTGGTCGGTTCGACGATGGTCCCGCCGGGCTTGAGCAGTCCGCTTTGTTCGGCGGCGTCGAGCATGGCGACGGCCGGACGGTCCTTCACGCTCCCGCCGGGATTCATGTATTCGACTTTGGCGAGCACCAGGCAGCCGGCGCCGCCCGTTACTTTGTTGAGCCGGACGAGCGGCGTATGACCGATCGCTTCGAGGGCGTTGCGGCAGTACGCCGGGCCGAGCGCGCGTTCGTCACGCGCGGTGGTGGACATAGGAGCGCGGCCTTCCGCGCGGCGAACAGGTTCACCTATGAAGGTGCTACGCACGACCGTCGCCGCACTCGCGCTGCTGCTTTCGGCAGCGGCGTGCAATAGCGATGCGCTGCCGCCGGCGTCGGGCGTCACGACCGTCTCGGGAGTGGTCACTGACGGTGCCAGCAATCAACCCGTTGCGGGAGCCGTCGTCACCGTCGATACGGTATTGACTGCGACGACCGACGCGAGCGGGAAGTTCTCGATCGACAAAGTGCCGAGCGGCATCGTCGATTACACCGTACAGGCCACCGGATATCAAGTCGTCGTTTCGACGGCGAACGTCGAACCGGGAAAACCCTTCGAGCTCGACGTTACCTTAGCAACGCAGACAAGCCACTAACACCGTTACGTCGCGCCGGCGGGCGAGCGCCGATAGGCGCTGGCCGGCTTCATCAGCGTCGCGCGGTCGGCGACGGCGCGATCGATGATCGCGACGACCGTGGTTGCAAGGCGGTCCGGGTCGTGGCGGACGGTTTGCGTTTCGCTGATCACGGGGGCGCCGACCGGCTCGGCGCCGAGTGCGGCGATTCGATCGACGTCGGGACGCACCGGAACCTGCCCTTCCTGCGCGTAGGCTTCGATCAGTCGCGACGGCGCTTCGTCGTTGACGACGACGTACTCGCACACGCGCTCGCCCGCGCCGCGGAAGAGCGCGTCGACGTGATCGGCGGCGCTCATTCCGTCGGTTTCGCCCGGCTGCGTCATCACGTTGCAGACGTAAATTTTCACGGCATGCGCGATGGCGACTTCGTGCGCGATGCGGGCGACCAAGAAGTTTGGCAGAATCGACGTGAACAGCGATCCGGGCCCGAGCACGATGGCGTCGGCGTCGCGAATCGCAGCGATGACTTCCTCCAGCGGCTCGGCGCCGCCCGGTTCGAAGAAGATGCGCTCGATCGGTTTCTTGACTTGGGAAATATTCGATTCGCCTTCCACGATCGTGCCGTCGTCGAGTTCGGCGCAAAGCCGCACCACGCCGAGCGTCGCCGGCAAGACGCGCCCGACGATGTTGAGCACGCGGCTCGACTCCTTGATGGCGCGATCGAAGTTACCGGTCACGCCGCTCATTGCCGCGAGAAAAAGATTTCCGAACGAATGTCCGCTGAGGCCCTCGCCCTCGGTGAAGCGGAAGCGGAAGAGATCGGTAACGAGCGCTTCGTCGTCGGCGAGAGCGACCAAGCAGTTGCGAACGTCGCCCGGCGGCAACACGCCGAGTTCTTTTTGCAGCCGCCCCGAGGAGCCGCCGTCGTCGCTCACCGTGACGACGGCGGTGAGGTTGCTCGTGCGCCGCTTCAAACCGCGCAATAACGTCGAAAGGCCGGTGCCGCCGCCGATCGCGACGATTTTATATCCCTGCTGTAACCGCAAGCCCGCGATGGTCGCACGCAAGCCCTCCGGACTGCGGCTGCGCGCGATGCGGCCGACCGACTTCAACCACATGCGGATGCCGACGGTGATGAGCGCGATTCCCGCCACTCCGAAGATCCACGTGAGGTATGCCGGTGGGAAATAGTCGTCGACGATGTCGTCGATAATCGCGTTGATGTCGATGCCGATGCCTTCGGCGATCAACCATCGCAACAGCGCGTCGAGCAGCAAGACGATGCCGACGACGGCGAGCACCGCCCATCGCTTGATCCCCAGGCCAGGCAACAGCCATTGAAACCAGCCCGCGACGCGCTTACTCACGAGCGCTGCACGTCGCGCGCTTCGAACGCGAGCTCGAGACGCGAGTCGTCGCCGATGCCCTCGGACAGCCTCCGCGCGACGTAGACGGAGCGGTGGCGGCCGCCGGTGCACCCGATGCCGAGGGTAAGTTGCGTCTTGCCTTCGGCGATGTAGCGCGGTAGCAAGAATGCCAACAAATCGCCAACCTTCGCGAGGAACGGCTCGAGAGCCGGGTCATCGGCAATGAATGCGGCGACGGGTGCGTCGTTACCCGTCAGCGGCGCGAGCTCGGCGACATAGTTCGGATTGCGCAGAAAGCGCACGTCGAAAAGGAGATCGAGATCCGCGGGCAGCCCATATTTGAATCCAAACGCCACGATGACGACCGTGAGCCGCGAAGGCCGTTCGGCAGCAAATGCCGCCGCAACGCGTTCTTTCAGGGCAGCGTGCGTGAGCGTGCTCGTATCGATGACGACGCTCGCGCGCTCGCGCAGCGGCGCGACCATCCGGCGGTCGGCCGCGATCGCTTCGCGCATCGAACCGGCCCGATAGAAAGGATGGCGGCGGCGCGTCGTGCTGAAGCGCCGCACGAGCACGGCGTCCGTAGAGTCGAGGAAGAGCAAGCGCGCCCCGTGCCGTTCGACCGCTTCGTCGATTGCGACGAGCGGCTCACCGAGATGGCGGCCGGTTCTGACGTCGAGCGCGATCGCGACGTCGCGAATGCCGGCGTCACCGAGCGATTCGATTGCCGAAGCGAGGAGCACGGGAGGAAGGTGCTCGATGCAGTAAAAGCCCAAATCCTCGAAGGATTTCATGGCTTGGCTCTGTCCGGCACCGGACGGTCCGGCAACCAACACGATACGCGGCGGACTCATATGAAGTTCTTTTCACCCGACCGGGCGAGCGCATTGATCCCCAAACTCACACCGCTCGTCGGCGAACTGCTTGCGAAGCGACGCGAACTCGCCATCAAACTCCTTGAATCGGATCCCTCGCTGCAACATGCCGAGCGCCCGCAGGCGCCACGGTTGGCCGGCGTACGCTCGCCGTTTCCGCCGCCGGTCTTCGGCGAACTCAAACTCGAAATCCACCGTCTGATCCAGCGGATCGAATCGCTAGGCTGCATCGTGAAAGACATCGACCTTGGATTGGTCGATTTTCCGTCGAGCCTCGACGGGGAACCGGTCTATCTGTGCTGGAAGTTCGGCGAGCCGGTTGTGGCCTACTGGCATGGGCCCGAGGAAGGTTTTGCGGGACGCCGCCGGTTAGCGTAGCGCCTAAACCGACGCGCTCGCCTCTAGGGGAAGAAAATCCTCGGCCAGTCCCTGGAGGCGCACTTCGCCGAATTCGGCCGTGTAAGCGCCGGCATCGGCGCCCGTAATCTCGCCGACCTCCGGCACGTCTGCCAGTTGAGGAATCTTGGCGCGGATCTCATCGGGAATCCTCACGCGGTCGCCGACCGCGAGCGTGCCTTGATCGTACAAGGCGTTGAGGCTTTCGAGCAGCATCGGTAGCGGAATCCCGTAGTCTTCGCTGATCGCGCCGATCGTGTGGCTCTCGCTGATCGCGCAGTTCGAGCAGCCGCCGAGATGGAAACGCGCAAAGACCCGGCGCGCGCCGGCGTGCAGGTGGAAAGCCTGGTCCACGGTCATGTCGGGGGTAAAACGTTGTTCGCTCACGGTTCTCTCTTTCGCTGTAATCGGGACGCAGGCCCATCGAGTTGCAGAAGTTCGGCGAGGTTGCGGGGAGGCGCGCCGTAAGCCGGATTCTGTCTCCGCGATCGCTCGCGGTGGACGGCCATCTATCTGGGATGCACGTTACCGCGCACCTCGGTGCGACATTGCTCGTTCGGACGGGCGATCCGCCTCGGAATCCGAGGTAGCCGAGCGGTCTTGCTTCGAGTGGGGTTTACCCGAGGCCGCGTCGCCGCGGCGCTCCGTGAGCTCTTACCTCACGATTTCACCCTGGCCCCGCCGGCCGCGATCTTTGCGTGAGACCTTGGGGACCCGGCGGCTTTGCCGCTGGGGGCGTGCAGGTGCGAAGCACCGGAACGCTTTTAAACTCCCGGGGTCCCCGAAAAGCGAAGCTTTTTGGGGTGGTATGTTTCTGTGGCACTTTCCTTCGAGTTGCCCCGACAGGACGTTATCCTGCACCCTGCCCTGTGAAGCCCGGACTTTCCTCACCCTTGCGGGTGCGGCCGTCTAGCGCGCTTCCCCGGGTCAATATAGCACACGCCGCCGCGGGCGGGCCATGGTGGAGGCAAGGAGACTCGAACTCCTGACCCTCACGCTGCCAGCGTGATGCTCTACCAACTGAGCTATGCCCCCGCGACCCGCCCCTATTCACGCAGGCAATCGTGAGTCCTTTGGCACGCGCTGCCGCGGTCCAGGGGCGTCCGTGTAGGGTTCGCGCAGGCCCGGACGAAAGTGCGGCGCCGCCCGGGGATGTAGCTCAGCTGGTAGAGCATCTGCTTTGCATGTAGAGGGTCAGGGGTTCGAGTCCCCTCATCTCCACCAGAAAATCGGCGCGTCAGAAGACGGCGCACATCTCCGAAGCGCACAGAACGTCAAGCTGGCGCCCTCTCGCGTTCCCGATTCACATCGTTCGCGACATTTCCGGCGACTGCGCGCAATTTTTTTAACGGCGCTTGCGCCGGAAGTGATTGTCATCAATTTATCGAGCAAGGGGATTGTTGCGTTTCGCATGAAGCGCACGTGAACGCTTGCGCAGGTTACCGTTGTCGAGGAGTGTTCATGAAGCGACTCGCGGTGTTCTTCGTTGCCGCACTGGCGACGGCGTGCAGTTCGTCGACTCAACAGTCGTCCGGAATTCCCGCGGCTCCGCGGAGCTCGATTCTGCGCAACGGCTCTTCGTATCCGATCTCGCACGTCGTCGTGATCATGCAGGAGAACCGCAGCTTCGACAATTTCTTTCACGGCTTCCCTCACGCCGACAGCGCGTCCTCAGGGTACGGTCACGGCGTCAAGTACACGCTGGTTTCTAAACCGTTGAAGTGGACCTTCGACCCAAACCATTACCGCTATCAATTTCTCGAAGACTACGACGGCGGAAAAAACGACGGCTGGGATCAATTGATTCGCGGTGAAGTGCAGTCGTCGCAGTGTACGAAGTACTCATACCAGTGGGTGAATCATCCGTCGTGCTGGTGGATCTGGAGCGGGAAGACCTACCAGCAGATGGCGTTCTCCTACGTCCAGAAATCCGACATCCAGCCGTACTGGACGATGGCCACGCAATACACGCTGGGCGACCACAACTTCGCGTCGACGAACGGTCCAAGCTATGGGCCTCACTTGGAACTCGTCGCCGGCCAAGCCGGGCATGCCGACGAGGTGCCCAGTGCGATGCCGTGGGGCTGCGACACGGACGAGTGGGAGTATTACCTTCACTACGGGCAAGCCAGCCCGCCGGAGTTTCCGGCCATCTTCGGGCACGACGAGAAAGGCCCGAAGCCGTGCTTCACCTTTACGAGCGTCGCAAAATACTTAGATGCCGCGAAAGTTTCGTGGCGTTGGTATCTGCAGCCCAGATCGTCCGGCGACTCGTTCTGGCTCAACGCGTTCGATTCCATCAAACAAGTGCGCTACGGTCCCGACTACAACAACGTCGTCACGCCCGATTGGCAAGTGCTCGCCGACGTCGCCGATAACAATCTCGCGCAGGTTTCCTGGATCATGCCGCACGGCGGCGCTTCCGACCATGCGGGCGGCGGTTCGGGCAACTGCGGTCCGGCGTGGATCACGGCGATCGTCAACGCGATCGGTAAGAGCCAGTACTGGAACAGCACGGCGATCGTCATCACGTGGGACGAGTGGGGCGGCTGGTTCGACCACGTCGTGCCGCCACAGTACGCGAACTCGAAAACCGGCGCTTACGAGGGGCTCGGCTACCGTACGCCCCTGATCATCGTCTCACCATATGCCAAGACGCATTACGTGTCGAAGTCGCAACACGAAACCGCGTCCGCACTCCACTTCATCGAGAAGATGTTCGCCCTGCCGTCGTTGAACCAAGACGACGCGCGGGCCGATGCCTACGACGACGTCTTCAACTTTTCGCAGGCGCCGACGAAGTTCAAGAAAATTGCCCTGCCGCCGAATTATCAGACCTGCATGCAGCAGCAGGACGCCGGACCGGAGATTGATTACTAGATGATGGATCGAAACACCGCGACGCTCGGGCGCTTTTTGGCGTTGCCGCTGGCGGCGTTACTTCCGGCGGCGTGCGCGGGGTCGTTTGGAACCGCCCCCCAGGCACAGCGTTCTCTTGCAAGCAGCGTGCTCCACGCCGGCGGCTCGAGTCCCATCAAGCACGTCATCATCATCATTCAGGAGAACCGCACCTTCGACAACATCTTCCACGGTTTTCCGGGAGCGGATACGGTCGATACCGGCAAAGGCAAAGACGGGAAGACCTACACGCTTGATGCTATCCCGCTGCAATACACCAAGCTCGATCCTCGGCACGACCATCCGCAGTTCTTGGAGGATTACGACCAGGGAAAAGACGACGGCTTCGACCAGCAAATCGTCAAGCTTCGAACGGGATCGGGCTGCTCGGATCCCATCAACCATCCGACGTGCTGGGTGATATCCAAAACGCAGACGCAAACGATCTATTCGTACGTACAGCAGTCCGACGTCCAGCAGTACTGGGATCTCGCGCAGCAGTACGCGATGGGCGACAAAGCCTTCGCGTCCAATAGCGGACCGACGTACGTCGCTCACCAGTATTTGATCGCGGGTGAATCCGGCCACGCATCGGAAGTTCCGTCGGCACAGCCGTGGGGTTGCGGTGGGCCGCCCAGCGAAGCCGTAGAGCTTCTCGCGTACGGTCAAGCGAGTCCGCCCGTGTTCTCGAAAGCGACGGGCCACGAAGTGCCCGGACCGTTCCCGTGCTTCACGTATCCGACGATCGCCGATAATCTCGATAGCGCCGGTGTCTCCTGGAATTACTATGTCGAAGCGCAGAACCCCGGCGGCAATCTTAATGGATTTGCGGCAATCCAGCAAATCTACAAGGGCCCCGACTGGAAGAACATGCGGTCGCCGGATACGAAGATCTTCGACGATATCACGAATAAAAAACTCGCGAACGTTTCGTGGATCATGCCTTCGGGCAGCAACTCCGATCACGCAGGCCCGCAGTCGGGGAATAAGGGACCCTCATGGGTGGCCTCGATCGCGAACGCGGTCGGCCAAAGCTCGTATTGGAACAGCACCGCGATCATCGTCATGTGGGACGACTGGGGCGGCTGGTACGACCACGTCCATCCTCCGCAATATCCCGACCCGCAAACGAAAGCGCGAGAAGGCTTGGGCTTCCGCGTACCACTGATCGTCATCTCGCCGTACGCCAAGCCCGGCTACATTTCGCACAATCAGCACGAAATCGCCAGCACGCTGAATTTCATTGAAGAGACGTTCGGTCTGGGCCTGGTAGGCGCGGGCACGGGAAAAACCTACGCCGATCAGCGCGTCGTAAAATATCACGAGCAGTTCGACGACATGTTCGATTATACGCAGAAACCGCGGCACTACAAAAAAATCGCCGTAAAATACGACGCGCGCTATTTTTTAACGCATCCCGACAACACGCCGGCCGATACGTACTAACTCGTTCCAGGTGACCGCGCGCGGCGGCCCGTGGCGGAGACGGCGGCCGAACAGGCTTGGCCGACGGTGTCACCGTATGCTTGGCAAGATGCCGGAATCGCACCATCACGACCATCACGCGAGCGAAGTGCCCGTCGAGCAGCGACTCGGTGCGATGGTCACGCACATCCTCGGCGCGTTGTTCCTGTTTGTGCCCGGGCTCATCGTCTGGGTGCGAACGCGCAGAGATCCCGTCGACTCGTGGCTGGCCCACCAGGCGAAGGAGGCGCTCAACTTTCAATACACCTTGACGGGCGCATTTTGCGTTTGCGCGATGGTCGCGTGGGCAGCGCCGCGACCGGCCTTCTGGCTCTTCGCGATCGTACTCGCGTTCGACTGGCTGTTCTCGCTTATCGCCGCCGTCAAATCCGCGTTCGGCGTACGCTATGTCTACCCAGTGAAACTCACGATCATCCGATAGTTGGCGAGCGGTGTCACGATTATTCCGGGACTAACGACGAGTTCGGTCACGGTGGCTCCCCGCTTATTGTTTTCGGTACTGCTCGTCGGTGACGGGCTCCATCCAATCCGCCGCTTTGCCGTCGAGCTTTTCAACGATGGCGATATGCGTCATGGCGGTGGCCGGCGTAGCGCCATGCCAATGTTTTTTCATGCGGTTCGAACCAGACGACGTCGCCGGGGCGGATTTCCTCGATCGGACCACCCCAACGCTGCACCCTCCCGGCTCCCGCAGTGACAATGAGCGTCTGTCCAAGAGGATGCGTGTGCCAAAACGTTCGAGCGCATGGCTCGAAGGTGACGGTTGCGCCGAAAACGCGCGCCGGGTCGCTCCTGTCGAACAGCGGATCGATTCTCACGTGCCCCGTAAACGTCTCCGCCGGGCCAATCGTCGATGGCTCCGATCCTGACCGGGTTATTTCCATCGGCTACTCTTTTCTGAGAACGAGGCTTTTTTCAACCGTACCACGACCACGCGACGTCGTCTGGATCGGCATGGCGCGGGCGGCGTGTCCGCCCGCGCCATGCGAGGCGTGTGGCGCTACTGTTGCGCCCAGACGTCCTTTAACGCGTCGAGCGTGGGACGCGGCGTCAACACGTTGAGTTCGCCGCCTTGCGAGATCGAGTTGAGACCGAACCACGCGGCATCGTTCCCGCAGCCTGGGAAGTAGCCAACGAATTTCTCATCTCCGACGTGTTTGCCGCGATACGCCGGCTCGCCGGCTTTGGCTTTCCACCACTCGTCGGTCCACTCGAAATAGAAGCCGCCGGCGAGCATGCCGTTGGTCTGATACGCGGTGTGGATCAGACCGGCCATGTTCGTAGCGTAGTCAACGAGGCCCGCCATATTTGGGTTGTGATCGGGGCCTTTCGGCAACTCGTCGACGTCTCGGTTTACCGGTCCGGTGGGCCCTTCCGGAGGAACGCACGTTCCGTTCGTTTCCTGCTTGCGGGGCCGGTACTCGTATGTGTTCGACCATGCAGGATGGTAGGCTGCCGTTGCGCCGTACTCGGTAAGCAGAACCGGCTTCGTCGTCGTCTCTTGGACCTGTTCGAGTAGATCCGTGTACCAACGGCCGCGATAGAGGTTGTCGCCCCAGACGTCGACTTGCGCGCCGTTCTTCTCGCCCCAATAGATTTGAGCGATCTGCTTGCGGCCGTCGACGTCAAAGGGCGTGACGCCGTCGAAGTCGGCGGTCGTCACGATCTTTTTCACGCCCTTCGAGGCAAACCCGGCCTTTGCGCCTTGGACGATCAGGTTGAAGTTATCCCACCACGGCTTTCCGGTCCAGCCCGTTCCTCCGGTAATCTCGTTGCTGATCGAGACGCCCATGACGGCGGGGTAGAGCGCGTACTTGGCGGCGAGACGTTCGTATTGTCCCGCGATGTCGCGGGCCGCGTCTTTGTTGTTGAGCGCATCACCCGGAAACGAGACCGTCATCAGCACGAATATCGGGTCTTTCCCGTTGTTCCACGCTGCGTCGAGGAACTCGTTGATCGTCCCGAGTTTCTCGTCGTACGGCGGCGGCGAGACGTTGAAGACGCGGATGGCGTTTACGCCCATCGCCCGCATGAGCGGAAGGTCTCGCGACCAAATGGCCTTGTTGTCGTTGCGAAGTGGATCGTCGCACGACGGCGGATCGGAGAGGCCGTTTCCAATCGGAGTGGGTGAGTAGGCCATTCCCTTTACAAAGAAATGCTGGGCCGCCTTCGTCCCTTGCTTGAATTCGATGTAGCGTCCACTTGTGAAGAACTCGGTACGCGGCGACTGTTTGCCTTCGCCGCTCTTGCCATTCTCGCAGCCGGCGACTAAGGGGATGGCGTTGAATGACGAATATGTTGACTGTGGGCTGTGCAAGATCGAAGATCCGGTGCCGTTGCATCCGCTGAGCACTGCGAACGAGATCGTCGCAGCAGTGGCTGTGCTCGCGGACAATATGGAATGTCGCACGGAAAGTAGCTCCTTACCCGTTTTCAGTTTGTGGTGATGGGCGGGAGATTCGAGGACGAGTGGCCGCCTCCTAGTGAAGGAAGCCCGGACGATGCCGTTCGGGAAAGTCTAATTCCCTTCCATCCGGCGAATGAAGTCCGAGCAAAGAAGAGCTCGGGTTATAACGCGCCGGCGGCCCGTGACCTGACATTTGATAAGCTGCAGCGCTTGTTCGATGCGATGACCGGCCGATATGCTCGTGCGGTGAAGACTGCTGCGATGACAGACGTACCTCAAGGAGAGCTATTCGCTTTTCGCTGGAACGACATCGGTCAAGCGCCAGCTCCTGAGCATTACCCGCAACATAGTGCAGATCGGAACGGCGGTTTACGATGTCGAACCTAAAACGCGATCAACCGAGCGGGATAATGGGCCATCCTGGGATCGAACCAGGGACCTCATGCTTATCAAGCATGCGCTCTAACCAGCTGAGCTAATGGCCCGGGAAAGCCGGCAAAGGCTGAAGTATATCACGCTCGCCCCGCGCATTCCTACTGGGTCACGCCGGAGTCAAAACCTCGACGTGCGCCACCGCTATGCCAGCACCGACGGCACGCCGAGCTGCGACGCGAACCACGATTCGAGTTTGACGAAGTCGCTTCGACTACGTGCCTCTTCGCTCTTCGACTTCGCTCGCTTCGCGAGCTGCGCTCAGAATGACACGAGGTGCGCTGCGCTTAGAGTGACACGAGGTCGCTGCGCTTAGAGTGACGCGAGGTGCGCTACGCTCTGGGAGGATAGCAGCGGTGCTGCGCTCGCTCAGGATCGCTGCGCTTAGGATGACACCGAATGATCGGTGCTTCAGAGCTTCCCTAGATCAAGGCGATCCATTTCTTCATGATCTCGTCTTCGTTCTTCAGCTGCTCCATCAGGAGCGCCTGAAGCGCTTCGTGTTCGCGCAGCAGTTCGGCGCGCTCGGCGATTTCGAAGTCGAACGCGGCGTGTTGCGCGGCGAGTTGCGCCTTTTGTTCGTCCGTGAGATCGTCGGTGGATTGCGCCGCACCGCGGGTCACCGGCATGGCCGATCGCGACGCCGGAGCGCCGCGATCGGTACGCAGGAGTGGAAGCGGCCCGGTCACTCGGTAATCGACTGGATGAACTTCTTGGTGATGCTGTCGTCGGCTTTGCGCTGCGCCATGTCGACGTTGCGTAGCGTGTCGATTTCGCGCATGTTTTCGCTGCGTTCGTTCATCATCTGGTCGAAGATCTCCGACTGCATCTGCATCTGCTCCTGATTTTGCACTTCGGAGGCATAGATGCCGAGTTGGAAGGTTTCGTCTTGGTTGTTGAGTGCGTTCATCGCGCCGTTTTCGACGCTGCCGACGCCGCCGCCCAAAGCACCGCCGAGCGCGCCGCCGAGCAGACCGGAACCGACTCCTTCGAGCATCGGAAGTAGAAAAGCCATTCGAGCGTACTCCTTATGGTTGGCGGAGCGTTAGTTACCGTCGTCGCCGGACAGCAGGCCGGCGTAATCGGCGACCTGCTGTTGGTAGGGCTGAGGCTGAGCGCGTTGTTGGGGCGGCGTCATTGCCGGCATCGATTGCGCTTGCGATTGCAGCGCACCCAACTCAGCGATGAGCGTGCGCAACTCGGCAACGGCCGTTTCTTGAGGATCGCCCGTTTCATCGGTCGCGCTTTGCGAGCCGGACCGAATCGCCGGTTCGGCAGAAGTGGACCCTGCGAGTCGAGCGTAGTGCTGGAGGACGGAGTCCGCGTAGCCGAGCCGGCGCCCGTCGGGCCATTGCGTCGTGGTGCCGGTCGCGTCGGGACTGCCGGCATTGTAGGCGGACAGCGCCCGATGGACGTTCCCGCCATATCGCGAGAGCAGTCCTGACAACATGCCGGCGGCGTAATCGGCGTTCTGCCCGGGGTTCATCGCGCCGGGAGACTCCGCGAACGCATGCCAGCGGTCGTCGATCTGGAAGAGTCCGCGGCCGTGGCCGCCGTCGCCGACGACGTTCCGGCCGGCGTTGCTGCCGGGGCCGCCGGTTTCTTGGGCGGCGACCGCAGCGAGCAGCTCCGGGTCGACGCCATGGCGGCGAGCGGCCGAAGCGATTTGGGGAGCGTAGGCGACGCCTTGCGAGGCGAGGCGCGATGCAGCGGAATCGACGTTCATGGTATGCGTCCATCCCGCGACGGCGGCATTTGACAAGCCGCGGCGACGGGTCTTAAAATGTCCAGGTCGTGGAGGGCCTCGCCGCTGGCGGGGCCTTCGTACTGCAACCGAAGGTGACATGGCTCGCTCGCACCAGGTCGACGTCGGCGGCCTCCTCGCCGGTGGGCATCAGCGCATGCTCGTCGAGGACGAGGTGCCGATCGAAGCGTTCGAAGGGATCGCATTCCCGGATCCGGCTCGCGTCCGGCTGGAGTTGCGCTATGCCGACCGGATGCTCGTCGTCGCGGGAACCGTCGACGCGCACGCCGCCGGTGAGTGCGATTCGTGCTTGGAACCGGTCGAACGCGACGTCCACGTCGACGTCGACGAACGGCTCGATCCGTGGAGCGGCGGCGAAGAGGACCCTTTCGGAGATGGCAACGTCATGACGGGCAGCCGGCTCGACGTCGCCGACCTGGCGCAGCAGCTCGTGCTGAGCGTGCTGCCGATGGGATTGCGGTGCCGCGACGATTGCAAGGGGCTTTGCGGCACCTGCGGAGCAAACCGGAACGCGAGCGCATGCTCGTGCGAGAACGGAGAAACACGTGGCCAATCTAAAATGGAAAACACCGCGCAGTAAGACGCGCAGCCGCCGTGCGGCAAACTGGAAACTGGACGCGGTGACCACCGTGGAATGTCCGCAGTGCCATCAGCCGAAGCGGCCGCACTTCGCATGCGAAAGCTGCGGAACGTACGCCGGGCGCCAAGTCATCGAAATTCGCGACGAACACACCGCCGCCGACCGCGGCTGAGATGTCCCCGGGCGGCGTGAAAATCGTCGGCGTAGGACACCATGCGCCGGCCAACGTCGTATCCAACGAGGATCTCGAGCAGTGGCTGGACACGTCGGACGAGTGGATCGCCAGCCGAACCGGAATAAAACGCCGCCACTGGGCCCGGCCGGAAGAATCGACCAGCGATTTGGCTCTCGTGGCCGCCGGCGCCGCCCTTGACTATGCCGGGCTGCGCCCGGCAGACGTCGATTGCTACATCGTCTGCACCGTGACGCCCGACTACTATTTTCCGGCGACGGCGTGCCTCGTCGCCGCCCGTCTGGGTGCCCAGGAGAAACCTGCGTTCGACGTCTCGGTCGCCTGCAGCGGCTTTCTCTACGGGCTCACGGTCGCATCCGGTCTGATCCGCTCCGGCGTCTACGGGCGAGTGATGGTGATCGGGGCCGAGACGCTTTCGAAAATTCTGAACCAAGAGGACCGGGCGACGGCGATCCTCTTCGGCGACGGCGCCGGAGCCGTAATCTTGGAGGCGTCCGAGGAGAACTCGTTTCTCTCGTCAGAACTGGGGTCCGATGCAAGCAGCCCGGAGTTGCTCTACGTGTCCTCGAGCGGGTCGAGGCATCCGATCGACCACGCGGCGCTGGATGAGAAGCTCAATCTGATTCGGATGCAAGGCCGGGAAGTCTTTAAGTCGGCCGTCATCAAGATGATCGATGCAACCGGCAAGGCGCTCTCCAAAGCGCGCTTGACCAAACACGACGTCACGCTGCTGATTCCGCATCAGGCGAACAAGCGGATCATCGATGCGGCCGCGCACTATCTCGAAATGCCGGCCGGCAAAGTCGTATCGAACATCGAGGAGTACGGAAATACGTCGGCCGCTTCGATACCGATTGCGCTCTCGGAAACCGTGCGGGCGGGCCGGATTCGCCCGGGTAACGTCATCCTCTTCGTCGCCTTCGGCGGCGGCCTCTCATGGGGCGCCGTCGCATGGCGGTGGGCCGCATAATGCGCATCGCCGCGATCTTTCCGGGCCAAGGTTCGCAAACCGTCGGCATGGGCTCCGACGTTGCCGCCCGTTCGCCGGAGGCGCGCGACGTTTTCGATCGCGCCCACCGCGTGCTCGGCTACGATCTCCTGGCGCTTCAGACCGGCGGCCCCGAAGAGAAGCTGCGCGAGACGCAGTTCAGCCAGCCTGCGATCTTCACCACGAATCTGGCACTCTATGCGGCGGCCGATGCGCCGCAACCGGTCGTCAGCGCCGGGCATAGCTTCGGCGAATTTTGCAGTTTGGTGATCGCCGGATCGCTGGAGTTCGAGGAGGCGCTTCGCGTCGTCGCCGAACGCGGCCGGGCGATGCAGGAAGCTGCTGAACTCGAAGCCGGTGCGATGTCGGCGGTGCTCGGACTCGAGGCGGGTGCCGTGCGCGCGGTCGCGGATCGCGTTCGCGAAGAAACCGGCCGTCGCGTGCAACTGGCGAACTTTAACTCTCCGACCCAGATCGTAATCAGTGGCGACGACGTAGCGGTGCGCGCCTCCGCGGAAGCAATGCTGGCCGCCGGCGCGAAGCGCGTCGTTCCGCTCAACGTTTCGGGGGCGTGGCACAGCGTGCTCATGCAGCCGGCGGTCGCGCGTTTCGCGGGCGCCGTCGAGCGCGCGCGCTTTACGATGCCGCAAATCGACGTCGTTTCGAACGTCGACGCGCAGCCGTACCGCGACGTCGAGGGCATTCGGCGAAATCTCGTGCGCTCGATCGTCGACGAAGTTCGTTGGCACGATGCCGCCGAACGTTTGCTGTCGTACGATCTCGACGCCGTGGTGGAGTTCGGCGCAAGCGCGGTGCTCGGTCCGCTGATGAAACGCATGCCGAACGCGCCGAAGGTGCTCGTCGTGAGCGACTACGCGGGAGTGCAGAAATTGCGCGGCAATGAAGTTTGACGGAAAGAGCGCGCTCGTCACCGGCGCGAGCCGCGGCATCGGCCGCGCCATCGCAATCGAATTTGCAGCTCGCGGCGCCGACGTCGCGTTGCTGGGACGCGACGTGCCCGCGCTGGAAGAAACCGCGGCCCTCTGCGCGGCGGCACGCCCGGGCGCGATCGCGCATCTGTTCGCGTGCGACGTTACCAGTCAAGAGTCGGTCGAGACGGCGGTTGCCGAAACCACGGCTCGATTCGGCCGCCTGGACTGCGTCGTAGCCAATGCCGGGCAGTCGATCGATTCACTCCTGCTCCGGCTCAAGGCCGAGACGATCGACCGGATGCTCGACGTCAATCTCAAGTCGGCCTTTTATCTTTGCGCGGCGGCGGCAAAACCGATGATGAAACAGCGTTCCGGTGCGATCGTGCTGGTCACGAGCATCGTTGGCATGACGGGGAACGCCGGGCAGGCCGCCTACGCCGCGTCGAAGGCGGCCCTGATCGGGCTCTGCAAATCCGTTGCGAAGGAGTTGGGTTCGAGGAATATAAGAGTCAACGCCGTCGCGCCGGGCCTCATCGAGACCGCCATGACGGAAAAGATGCCCAGCGCAGCACGGGAGTATTTGATAAAGCAAGCCGCTCTCGGCCGGCCGGGAAAGCCGGAGGACGTGAGCGGAGCGGTTGCCTTCCTTTGTTCCGACGCCGCCGGGTACATTACCGGTCAGACCCTCGTCATCGACGGCGGCATAGTAATGTGAATACGCACGTCGAGTTCATACCGTCGTCAATAAGGAGACGTAATGTCCACCTTCGATAAAGTGAAGAAGATCATCGTCGAGCAACTTGGAGTCGACGAATCGGAAGTAACGCCCGAAGCATCGATTACCGACGATCTCGGCGCCGATTCGCTCGACCAGGTGGAGCTGGTGATGGCGTTCGAAACCGAGTTCAATATCGACATCCCCGACGAAGAGGCCGAGAAAATCAAGACCGTCGGCGACGCCGTGAAACGCGTCGACGAGGCAACGGCCGGCTCTTCGGCATAAGCACGCGGCTGCATTTCGTCATTGTTCGATCAACTCAGTGAGCGCTTAGGCGCAGTCTTCAAGCGGCTGGGCGGACGGGGGCGCCTCAGCGAGAGCGACGTTACCGAGGCGCTGCGCGAAGTCCGCGTTGCGCTGCTCGAGGCCGACGTATCGCTTGGCGCGGCCAAGAGCTTCGTGGCAGGCGTCAAAGAGCGGGCGATCGGCGCCGACGTTCTCGAATCGCTGACGCCGGCTCAGACGATTGTCAAGATCGTCTACGAGCAACTCGTCGCGCTCCTCGGAGGCGCGCAAGCGCGCTTGCAGTTCTCCGATGCCCCGCCGTCGGTGATCCTGTTGGTTGGATTACAGGGCTCCGGTAAGACGACGCAAGCCGGCAAACTGGCCTTGCGCTTGAAGGAGCAAGGACGCCGCAGTTTACTCGTTGCCGCCGACGTCTACCGGCCCGCTGCGATCGACCAACTCCAAACCCTCGGCAAGCAAATCGACATTCCCGTCTTCACGGGCGATGCGAAGAATCCGGTCGCAATCGCGCGCGACGGCGTCGCGCACGCCAAGCGCCTGGGTCTTTCGACGGTCATTATCGACACGGCGGGCCGATTGCAGATCGACGCCGCGCTCATGGACGAGCTCGAGCGCGTG
Organism: Vulcanimicrobiota bacterium; assembly: GCA_963704715.1. GTDB lineage: Bacteria > Vulcanimicrobiota > Vulcanimicrobiia > Vulcanimicrobiales > Vulcanimicrobiaceae > Tumulicola. The sequence goes on from OY969933.1 coordinate 221,945, forward strand.
AAAGCGGCCGTCAATCCGAAAGAAATTCTTCTGGTCGCCGATGCGATGACGGGACAGGAGGCGACCAACGTCGCCAAAGGATTCCACGAGCGTCTCGGCATCACGGGCGTGATTCTGACGAAGCTCGACGGCGATACGCGCGGCGGCGCGGCGTTGTCGATTCACGCCGAAACTGGTGCGCCGATCAAACTCGTCGGCGTCGGTGAGAAACTTTCGGCGCTCGAGCCGTTCTATCCCGACCGACTCGCCTCGCGAATTCTCGGCATGGGCGACGTGCTGACGCTCATCGAGAAAACGCAGACCCTCTACTCACAAGATCAGGCGAAGCAACTCGAGGAGAAAATCCTCAAGCAGAGCTTCAGCCTCGACGACTTTCTCGAACAGATGCGCAGCATGCGCAAACTCGGATCGATGACCGACCTGCTGAAGATGATTCCAGGCTTGTCGAACCGTTTGCCGAAAGACTTCGAGATCCCCGAAAAGGACCTCGCGAAGATCGAAGCGATCATCTGCTCGATGACGCGGCGCGAGCGCCGCAATCCGGATCTGCTCAACGGTTCGCGCCGCAAGCGAATTGCGTTGGGCTCCGGAACGCAAGTTTCCGACGTGAACCGGCTCGTCAAACAGTTCGAGCAGTCGCGTCAGATGATGAAGCAGTTCGGCGGAAAGAGACGGCGATTGCCGGCAATGCCCGCGGGTCTGCGATAGCACGCCCCATGAAAGACGAAAATGGTTAAAATCAGACTGCGCCGGATGGGCGCGAAGAAACAGCCGACGTACCGCTTCGTAGTGGCGGACGCGCGCGCGCCGCGCGACGGGCGGTTTATTGAAATCCTCGGCCACTACAATCCACGCACGGAACCGCGCACCGTCGAAGTCAACGAAACGAAAGCGAAAGAGTGGCTCGCCAAAGGCGCTCAGCCGTCGGTGACGGTGCGCCGTCTCTTTGCGGAAAAGGGCATCATGGAGCGCGGCCCGATCCCTGAAACCAAACGCAAGCCGAAGTCCGAGAAAGGCACCGCGTAGATGAGCGCGTTCGACGACGAATTCGGATTGTTCGGCGAAGAGTCCGTCGAGGTCGAACGCCGGCCGACACTCGGTGCGCGCAAGATCGCTGCGAGCGAAACGGTAATCGACGAAATCGAACTCGAAGACGGCCAGCGACCGGTTCGGCGCGATCGGCCGCCCAGGCGCGAGCACGACCGGCCTCGGCACACGAACCGCACACCGGGCGACCCCTGGGCGGGACATCGTCGCGCGAGCGCGCTGTTGGGGTTCGTCGCGCGCAAACTCGTGGCCGATGCGGAATCGGTTGCGGTCGAGCTGTTCGTGGACGAACAGGCGCAGCCGGTGATCGAACTGGTCGTCGCACCCGACGATCTCGGCAAAGTCATCGGCCGCAGCGGACGCGTCGCGCACGCGCTACGCACGCTGGTCCGTGCGACGGCCGAAGGACGCGTTTCGGTCGACATTCTCGACAGTGAAGAGGCGGCGGAAGCGCCCGAAGGGGACGACCGCGGCTGAAGGCACGCGCCACCGCGTCGGACGTATTGCCGGCGCGTTCGGCGTAACCGGCGAGATGAAGTGCGACCCGACCAGTTCGGGTCGCTCCGTCTTTCACCCGGGTGCCGAATTGCACGCCGAACGTGACGGCGACGCGTTTACGTTGCGCTTAAGCGCAGTGCGCCAGCATAAGGAGCGGCTGCTGATTCGCGCGGAGGGCGTCGACGACGCCGATGCGGCCAAAGCGCTCGCGGGTGCGGTGCTCTTCGCACCGCGCGAACGACTGGAAGTCGGTGCCGAAGAGCATCTCGACGCCGATCTCGTTGGATGCCGCGTGCTGGGCATCGACGGAACCGACTACGGCACGGTGGGTGCCGTCGAGCACTATCCCGCCAGCGACATGCTCGTCGTCGGCAAAACCCTCGTCCCGATGGTTCGTGCGATCGTACGCGACATCGATACCGCTGCGCGCCGAATCCTCATCGATCCGCCCGCCGGGCTCTTCGAATGAAAACACCGACGCCGTCACGGTGAAACGGCAAAGGCAGTGAATGGACCACCCGGCAGGGTCTTCGTAGGGAGGCCCCCGGCGGGGTAGTTCCAATACGCGAATTGATTTCGATTGTCCGGTTCCGCGACGACCGTCCCGCCCTGAATCCAGAATTGATACGATAGCGTCGCGGCGTTTACAAGCGTTGTCGTTCCGACGAGCGCTCCGCTTCCGTTCGCTATTGCGAATCGGAAGATCTCGTTCGTGGCGGCGTCCGCAACGGCGAGGTTGCTGCTATCCCACTGGATTGCGCCAGGATAGCTGATGCTTTGATGCAGCGTTACCGGAACGAACGTGTGCTTATCTTTGGGGAGTTCGTAGACGATGAACTCGCTCTTGTTTCGAACCCCATCGACAAAGAGATTGCCCTGGTCATCGTACGCGCAATAGAAGAAGTGGCCGTTTTTCGTGATCTTGAACGTTATCGGCGGGTATTTCGGCGCGTCCCGGTAGACCAGCACCAAGCCGGGATTCTGCGAACTGCTCCCATAACCGATGGTCGCAACTGCCAGGTTCCCCGTCGCGCGGTCCACGGAGCACCCGAGCGGATTGTTTCCTGGGCCGTTCATGACGGCGATGGGAGTGGTTCCCCCGTGCGCATACTCGACCACCTGCGTTTCGTGGCCGCCGTAGCGGCCGGTGGTTACCCAGACGTTTCCGCGAGCGTCCGGGCAGAGCGAGTCGAGGCTGCTCGAAAGGTTCAACCGGTTGATGAACGCGCCGCCAGGATAGGCGTACAGCGCCACACCGGTTTCGTACGTCGCGTACAGAATAGCGTGCCGCTTCGCAGCGGGATCGATTCGTGCGGGCGATAGCGGGGGTACCATCGACGGCCGAAGCGCATCGCTCGATGAACACGACGGCAGCAGCGCCAGCGACGCGAGGCATACAAGCCGTTGCCCTGCGCTCACTGGGAGAAAACCGCAATGCTCGCACCAGGCACCCACAGTCCGCCAAACGTGCGTCGCTCCTCCTTCCCGAGACTTGCAGTTCTCGGGTTGTAGTCGAAAACATGAACCGTTGGAGCCGGGTACGCGTTCAAAATGAGCAGCTCGCTCTGCCGGTTGGCTAAGCCAAGACCTCCGTACGGCCCCGGGCCGACGGGGTAATACAGTTTCGGAACGTTGCTTCCATGTGGAAACACGGAAATAACGTCGTTCGTGCTTCCTTTATAATGATAAATGCTGGTAATGATGTTTCCGTTCCTATCCGATGTGAGGTAGAACGTCGAGTAAGATTGGCCCAAGTTGGCAAAAAGGCGGGCGTGGCTCGACCCGGCGGAAAACTCGTCCATGTACGTTGCGGAATTCTGGGACGAAGACCATACGTCAAAAACGTTTCCGTGCGGGTCGGCGACCACGCCGTAAATGCCGCTGCCAAACCGTCTTGCTCTCGTGTCGACGAGCGTTCGGGCCGGCTTTGGGCAGGTGTCGCCATCGGGAAGAGGTTCTGCATACTCTTCGATGGTCGCGGATCCGCGCGCGAGGTAGAGAATCCCCCCGGATACATACATCGCGCCGGCGTATGGATTGAGCGCGCACGTCGTGCTCGCTTTGGTAGCACCCGGCGCGAACATATAAATCTTAGAACCGCCGCTCGGAAAGAACTTTTGAGCGAAAAGGTAGTTCTGGTGATCGACGGCGAGTTGTTGGAAGCCGGCGTCGCCCTGCGGCCCTATTGTGTACAACGGTGTTGGGCTGGGACCGGTATCCTGCGCGTTGAACACTTTGATGTACGGTGACCTGGAACGCGGATTGCCGCCGAGCGCATAGAGAATCTCCGGGGGCAGGGGGCCGCGCGCCCTATCCGCACGCGAGATCGACGGCTTCGCGGCCTCTCGTAGCGCCGGCGACGATGAGAAAGGCAACGCGGCGCTGCAGCCGGCGAGAAGAACGAGGGCGAAGGCGAGCTTCCGAATCAACTGTTTTTCGGATGGGCGGCCGCGTAGGTGGTTACCGCTGCGTCCACGGCGTTCTTATACGTGGAACCTTTGCCGACGGCGCGATCGAGCACGGCTCCGAAGCACGTGTAGATGGAAAGCGTGAAGACGATTTCGGCGCGGCCGTGTTTGGGAACGTTCTGGGCGAGCGTCCCGCCGGCGATCGTGTTATTGCGATTTGCTCCGCAGATGGAATCGGCTTGCGCTATGGTTAAGCCCGCCGCCGCCATCTGCACGCGGTAGTGACGCTGCATCGCGAAAAACAGTTCGTTGGTCGCGTTGGTGAGATCGGTCGCCGCAAATGGACCGGTAGCCGTGATCGGCGCGACGATGACGCCGCGATCGGGCTTCACCAGTGGCGTAGGCGAGGGACTGGCCGCGCCTTTGCGGTGGAAAACCGAATCGACGATGCTTCCTATGCCGTGAATCTGCATTTGGGCGCCGTTGGTGGAGCTTGGCGCAGGCGTGTTGGCCGGCTGCGTTTGGATGTTCTGCGTTCCGCGACCGACGAACGCGAGAATCTGCGCGCGCGCCAACAACGATTGCGACGCCACGTCGGCGACGCTTTGCACCTGCGCGGTCTGCGAGAAGAGAATGACGCCGCTATCGACGCTGACGACTTGCTCGACGACCGCGGCGGTGTCGCCGACGGGCGTCACGTAACCGCTAATGTAGAAATCGGCGTGCTGCGCGCGTGCGGTCTCGAGGAAATCGGTTCGCTTGACGCCGCTAGGGACGGCAAGAACGTTCAGTCCGCCCGCAGCGGACATCTCCTGGGCCAGGATCGACGCAATAGCGAAGCCGATTTTTGCGTCGACGCCGGTTTGCACGTCGAACGGGTAGATAAGCACGGTGGCCGTAGCCGCAGTGTTCGGCGCGACGAACGGCGTTGGAGATACTCTGGGAGCGGGCGTCGGTGGCGCCGGCGTCGGGGGTGCGGCCGCAGCCGCAAGCGCCGTCGCCGCAAGCAAGAGTGCAATCGTCCCTAGAAGCCGCCGCACGAACCGTCCTTTCGAGGATGCATTCAGGCGCTATTCGCTGACCCGGCTGGGGTATCCGTCACCGCCGCGAACTCGATGCAGCGCCGTATTCGGCGCCGAAGAGAAAAATCGAGCCGATGAAGTAAAACCAGAGAAGCAGAACGAGCGGCGCGGTGAGTGCGCCGTAGATGCGTGTAAAATCGACGTGTGTGACGTATTGCGCGAAGGCCACTTGCACGACCGGCCACGCCACGGCGACGACGCAGGCGCCGCGAAACGCGTAGCCCCACGTCACCGATCGGTTGGGCAGCCAGCGATAGAGCACGACCGTAACGATGAAGACGAGTGCCATCGAGACGGCGTAGGCCAGAACGTGCGAGATCGCAGCCGGGTCGGCTATGCCGCCGATGCGGGCAACCACCGAGAACAGTGCGGGCAGCGCGATCGCGACGATGAGCGCGACGCCGACGACCGGCAGCATGACGATCGACAGCGCCACGTTATGGACGAGCGGGCGGCCTTTCGGAACGCCCAACGCGCGATCGAGCGCGAATGCAAGCGCCATGAAGAGGTTCTTCCCCGACCACAGCAAGACGAGCAGCGCAATCGCGCTCGAGATGCCGCGCCCGTAGATGTACGTTTCGAGGTTGGCTGCGACGTAGTCGCGCAGCGTCGGCGAGAAGGTGTCGAAGAAGGCGAGCATGCGATGCTGGGCCGACGGCAACACGAGCGTCGCCGCGCTCAGCACCAGGACGCAGAGTGGAAACATCGCAAACAGCGCATTGAAGGCAATCGCTTGCGCGAGAAAAGCGCAGCCGTCCCGGGAGAAGCGCAGCACGGCGTCGCGAAAGGCGGAAATGAATCGCCCCATTCGACGCGGTATATCGTGCCGGGTGCTCGTATTCCCACCGGCTGCGGCGGTGACGGTGGCACTCGACGGCCGTCCGGTAGCCGCGTACGTGCGAGCGCAGCTCGCAGGCGGCCGCGTTTACGCTCCATTGAGCCTGCTGCGAACGCTGGTCGACCGTTTATGGATCGAAGGCGGCGCGGTGTTCGTCGAGAGCGCCGGGCGGCGCGCTCGCGTGCCGCTTGAGGTGCGAATCTCCAACGACGGCGCAATCGGCGTGGAAGTGGCTCCCGTCCTGCGCGCGTTGGGGGACTCCGTGTACTATTGGGCGCGCTCGCGCACCCTGGAAGTGCGCACGCCGCCGCCGCAGCCGGTAGCGTCGGCGCAACCGTTACAAACGACGGTTGCTCCGCGCGACGTGTTCACGCCGGAGCCGCGCGCAACCGTGCGGCCGATGTGGAGCGGATCGCCGCAGCCGAGACGAACGCCGCTGCCGGCGCCCCCGTACGGCTAACGAGGCGGCGCCGAGACGAGGTCTTGCGCGAGGACGAAGGTGATGCCGTCGGCTTGCAGTTCGGGAATCATCGCGCGCACGGCTGCGAGCGTCGTGGGGCGCGGATGCCCGATCGCAATCGCGCTTCCGGTACGTTGCGCAATTGCGGCAGCCTCGCGTAACTGCGCTTCGGTGTAGGCGACCGACTCTTGGTTGTCGAGGAAGACGTCGCGCGCAGCGGTAGGAACGCCCGCCGCTTGTGCCGTCTGTTCGCCGACCGACGATGAGCTCGTGCGTGAATCGATGAAGAAGAGATCGCCGCGCTTGGCCAACACGCCGATGACGTCGTGCATCACGCGTGGATCGGCAGAGCCCTTACTGCCCTCGTGATTGTTCACGCCGCGCGCCAACGGCACTTGATTGAGATCGCTCTCCACTTGCGTCGTGATTTGCGCGTCGGACATTTCGGTCGTGACCTTTCCGGGGCCTGGGTTCAGGCCGGAAATCGTCTCCATGGGAAGGTGAAGCATGACGCCTTTTCCCGCATCGGCTCGCTTCGCGCGCAATCGTGCCGGTGTAGCGTACGTCCGGCAGCACCGAAACGGTCAGCGGGACGTCGAGCGCGACGAAACCCCGTTCGGCATCGATCCACTGTCCGCAATCGTCGACGATCAAGGCGAGACGCGCGCCGCCGGATGCACCCGCAGCGGGCGTCGCGCGCTGCAGCGGTGACGCGGATGGTATTGCCGGCGATTCGGTGGGGACGCCGGACGGCGATTCGGTGACCGCAGGCAGCGGCGTCTCTTCCATGGCCGGCGACGGCGGCGCGATACTCTCGTGCGGCTCGCTACGAACGACGGTTTGCGTGGGCGGATGCTTGCCACGCGGGGCGAGCAGCCACCAGGCGGCTATGACCGCAAATGCAAGCACTGCGAGCAATCCAAGCGGCGACCGCCCGCGGCGCGCACGCGACGATTTCGGCACGAGCGCTCATTCGGCGCCTTCGCATGCCTTCATTCCGCGGCGCGAAGGAGAGCGCGACGGAGCGCAACAAAGCGGATCGTGTGAAATCCATCTGGGCCATCGTCTTCGCATCGTTCATTGCCGTTGCGTTTGCGGCAGCGCCCCCCGGACCGGCCACCGCGAGCCCGGCGGCGACACCCGTCCCGCTGCCCTCTCCGGAGCGTTTACTCTATCTCATCCGGCGGCAGTTCCGGTCGCATCGTCCCCCGCCGCCGTTCGTGACGTATACGTTGATTCGCAAACAGACGCTCGACGACGGCTTCCCCGACTTGGTGAATAGTTACACGTACCATATTTGGTGCCGCACGTACGATCGCGCGGCGCTCGGGCGCAGAGTCTACCGCGGCTCCGCTCGCGGAACGCTGGAGTTCTTGCGGCCCTCATTTAACGAGCCGTGGGATCCCGGGCCGCCGACCGCCGATTTGTTCGAATCGGCGCCGGCGAGGCCGCACACGAACCCGCAGACCTTCGTACCGACGCCCGAACCCACCGGCAGCGTGCCGCCCCTCATCGCGAGCGTCAGCGTCATGGGCGAGTTCGACTATCGCGTCACCAACGTCACGACGCAGGGAAACGTAACGCACGTGTCGCTGGTGCCGCGCCGCGACCCCGATCGCAACCGCCTGCGCGAACTGTACGTCGACTCCAAGAGCTTGGAACTGCAGCAAGTCGTCGCCACCGACAAACTCTACGACGAGGACAGCCACCACGTGTACCCGATGATGTTTACCGTGACCATGGGGTCGCTGGAGGGCATTCCGGTCGTGACGCACATCCACGGAACGCCGACGTACGAAACCGATGCCGATTATCTCGGAAAGGACGCGACGGTCGACTACGATTTCAACGACGTCGTCTTTCCTTCGACGCTTCCCCAGTGGTTTTTCGAACCGCACTCGTACGCGTCGCACGTGGACGACGCACCGAGCTAACGCCCCGATCGCCGTTCGATGCCGCTGCAGAATCGCGTCACGCCGTTCGGCGACGTCGTCGCACTGCCCGGCCGCGGGACGATCATGGGAAACCGCGGGATCCTGCACGACGACGCGCGGCGGATCGTGCGTCAATTTCAAGTGCGGCGGTGGATTGCGTGCCGTCTGGAGTGGCGCGGGCGCAAGCGTGCGGTCATGGCGCCACACCGTTATACCGAGCTGTTCTTCCTCGACGAAGCGGCGGCGTTCGCCGCCGGGCATCGCCCATGCGCCGAGTGCCGGCGCGAAGACTACCGGACGTTTTGCCGGCTGTGGGAATCGTCCGGATGCGGAGTGCCCGCCGCAGACGCGATCGATCTCGCATTGCATGCGCAGCGGCTGGATGGCCGCCGGAAACGAACGCACCGCGCTGCGTTCGCCGGTCTGCCGGACGGAACGTACGTCGCACGCGACGGACGGGCGTGGCTCGTGTGGGGCGACGCGCTGCACTTGTGGTCCGGAAACGGTTACGTCGAGACGGCGACCCGTCCGCATGCCGGCGATGTGGAGGTGCTGACGCCGCCCTCCATCGTGCGCGCGTTTTCCGCCGGCTACCGTCCGGCACTTCATCCCAGCGCATCGGCATAACTCCGCATCACGTAGTCGCCTCGACCTGTCGCGGTATCGGCAGGCATGACGTGGCGGGCCGTGCTCGATGTCGTCTTTCCGCCGCAATGCGCTGGCTGCAACGCGCTCGGCAGCGGGTTGTGCCGCATCTGCGCGCCGGCCTGCGGTATCGCAATCCGTATGGGTCTTGCGGACCTTGACGTCGCGGCGTACGGCCGGTACGAAGGCGTCGTCCGTTCGGCGATCTTGGCGTTGAAAGACGGACGCCGCGACGTGGCCGAAGCGCTGGGAGAGCGCATCGCGCCGTTCGTCGCATCGCAGGCGATCCTCGTACCGGTGCCGACGTCGGCGAAACGCATTCGCGTGCGCGGCGTGGACGGCGTCGCGCTGCTCGCGCGGCGCGCCGCCGAGATCGCCGGCGCGACGGTGGTCGAAGCGCTGCGCCAACGCGCGGGAGACGGGCAGCGCGGGCGAACCCGCGAAGAACGTCTCGCCGCACGCGGCCGCTTCGTCTGCGGCGCGCTACGGGTCGTGGGCCGCCGCGTCGTGTTGATCGACGACGTGTGCACGACGGGCGCAACGCTCGCCGACTGCCGCCGCGCGGTCGTCGAGGCAGGCGGATTCGTCGCAGGGGCCGTGGTTGCGGCCGCGACGAAGAGCGGGGCCTCGTGGAGCTTGCCCCTGCCCGACTGACCGCGCGCGACATCCTCTATTTGGAGCGCGCCTACGAACTCGCAGCGCGCGGCATCGGCAGCACCGCACCCAATCCGCCGGTCGGAGCGGTGGTGGTGCGCGACGGCGCCATCCTCGGTGAGGGGTACCATCGGCGCGCCGGATGCGCCCACGGCGAGATCGTTGCGCTCGAGCGGGCCGGGGCGGCGGCGCGGGGCGCGACGCTGTACGTATCGCTCGAACCGTGCGTTCGAGCCGGACGCGTGCCGGCGTGCGCACCGCGCCTGATCGAAGCCGGGATCGCGCGCGTCGTGTGCGGCACCGTCGATCCCAATCCGGCCAATGACGGCCGGGGTATCGCGTACCTTCGCGAACGCGGCGTGGAAGTCGCCGTCGCCGGCGACGCACGCGCGCGGGAACTCATCGAACTTTTCGCCGGCGCGATCGCGTCGACGCGCCCGTATCTCGCGTTGAAGATGGCGATGTCGCTCGACGGCGCGATCGCGTCGCGTTCGGGCGTGCGCGAGCAGCTCGGGTCGGGAGCCGAACGGCTCTACGTGCGCGATCTTCGAATTGCCTACGACGCCGTGATGGTGGGCGCCGGAACGGTCCGTGTCGACGACCCGCAGTTGACGGTACGTCCGAGCCACGATCGTCTGCGGCCGTACGTGCGCGTCGTCGCATGCGAAACCGAAACCATTCCGGCCTCGAGCTGCGTTCTCGCTGCGGTGGACGGATATGCGCCGACGATCGTGCTGGCTCCGGCCGGCCTGCGCCGAAGGTTCGAGAATATATCCGGGGCGGCCGACCTCAAATTCGTGGGAAGCCCCGAGAGCACGCGCCTCGACCTTCGCAGCGCGATGGAGACGCTGCGCGAAGCGGGCGTCTACAGCGTGCTCTGCGAGGGCGGCCCGACGCTGGGGGCAAGGTTGATCGCGGACGGCCTCGTCGAACGCTTTTACTGGGCGATCGCGCCGCGCCTGATCCGAAGCGAAACTGCCGTCCCGGTTTTAGCCGGCGTCGATTTTGCGACCATGCACCCGCGCCTGCAGTTCGATCGCGCGCTCCGCGTGGGCGACGACGTCGTGATTTCGGGACGATTCGATGTTTAGCGGAATCGTGGCGCATCGCGGCGTCGTGGCGGCAAACGACGCAGTTTCGGGCGGCGGAGCGCGGCTGTGCGTGCGCTGCGATGCCGCCGCGGATGAAGGGGTCGCGCCGAAGGATTCGGTTGCGATCGACGGCGTCTGTCTCACCGTTACGAACGCCGATTCCGGCCTGCTCCGGTTCGACGTCGTGCCGGAGACGCTGGCGCGCAGTACGCTCGGCGACCGCGTGCCGGGCGACCGCGTGAACCTTGAGTTTGCGGTTCGCGCCGGCGACCGCATCGGCGGCCACTTCGTCTACGGGCACGTCGACGCGGTCGCGCGCGTGCTCGCTCGCGTGAGCGAAGGACAAGGCGAGCGCGTCCGCTTCGAACTTCCCGCGGCGCTCGCGTTCGGAATCGTGGAGAAAGCATTCGTGGCGATCGACGGTGTGAGCCTCACGGTGGCGGCTGCCGGCGATGACTGGTTCGAGGTTGCGGTGATTCCCGAAACGCTCGCGCGCACGACGCTCGGCGAACGGGCCTCCGGCGCAACGGTGAACCTCGAAATCGATCCCTTGGCGCGCTACGCGGCCGGAAGACAAACGTGAAGTACAAAGAGTCGCTCGCGCCCGGGACGCGCGTCTTCGAGACGCGCGTGCGCGCGCAATGGTGCGACGTCGACGTCGCGGGCATCGTCTATTTCGCTGCCTACTGGCGGTTCGTCGAACGCGCCGAGATGGATTTCTTTAGGGATCTCGGGTTTGCGTACGATCGCGTTTTCGAAGAGTACGAGTTTTGGCTGCCCCGCGTCCGCTGCGAAGCCGAATACCACGCGCCGGCGTTGATGGACGATTGGCTGCGCCTGCGAACGCACGTCGAGCACGTCGGCGCCTCGAGCCTACGCTGGCGAACGGTCGTGTTCAACGAACGCACCGGGGATCCGGGCGCGCAGTTCGCCTTAACCGTCGCATGCATCGATCGCGAGCGGAAGAAGAGCCGCCCGCTGCCCGATGCGATTCGCGCCGCGCTGGCGGCCTGCGTGACGCCGGTAACGCCGTGAGCGCGACCGCTTCCCGCGTCGCTACGCTGGTGGCGCCGCGCCGCATCGAGTTGCGGGAGGAAGCCGTACCGGCCGCGCCGGACGGCGGCATCGTCGTTCGCGTGCGCGCCGCGCTCACCGACGGCACCGACCTCAAAGCGTATCGCCGCGGGCATCCGAAGATGCCGATGCCGACGCGATTCGGACACGAGTTTTCGGGCGACGTCGTTGCAACCGGCAGCCGTGTCGAGCACGTGCGCGCCGGCGATGCGGTGATGTGCACGCATACGGCGCCCTGCGGACGGTGTTTTTGGTGCAAACGCGATGAAGAGGAGCTGTGCGAGCGCGTGATGCCCGACATGCTGCTCGGCGCTTACGCCGACTACATCGCGGTACCGGCACGCGTCGTCGCGGTCAACTGCTTCTCTAAGCCGGCCGGCGTATCGTATGCGGAGGGAGCGTTTCTCGAACCGCTGTCGTGCGTCGTCCATTCGATCGCCATGCTGGCACCGCGCAAAGGCGCGACGGTCGCCGTGATCGGCAACGGGGCGTTCGGAATCCTGCACGCGCTGCTGTTGAAGCGCGAGGGGGTCCATCCATTCCTGATTGGACGCCGCCCCGAGCGCGCCGAACTCGCGCGCGCGCTGGGAATCGAAACCATCGAAGCCGATGCCCTCGCGGCAAGCGACGCGCTCTTGGCGCGCACGCAAGGTCGCGGCGCCGATGCCATCGTCGAATGCACTGGTAACGCACAGGTTTGGGAGCGCGCGCCGGACTGGGTGCGCCGCGGCGGAACGGTGTCGTTCTTCGGCGGACTACCGGAGGGCACGCACGTTTCGTTCGCCGCGTCGCGCCTGCACTACGACGAGATTCGCCTGACGAGCCCGTTTCATTTCAGGCCGCGTGACGTCCGGCGGGCGTACGACCTGATTTCGTCCCAGGCGTTGCCGCTCACGCGCTTGATTACGCGCATCTGTCCGCTCAACGACGTCGCATCGGCGTTCGAAGACCTCGATGCGGGAGTCGGCATGAAGGTGCTGTTCGAACCGTGAGCGTGCCCACGTCTATGCGAGCGGCGATTCTTTACGACGCGGGCGACGTTCGCATCGAAGAGCGATCCGTGCCGGCGTTGGGCGAAGGCGAGGTGCTCGTGCGCACGGCCGCCAGCGGCATCTGCACGAGCGACGTGATGGCGTGGTACGTCAAGCGTAAGGCGCCCCTGGTGCTCGGTCACGAACCAGCCGGCGTGATTGCCGCCGTCGGCCCGGGTGAGGCTCCGCGCGACGAAAACGGCCGGACGTTCGCGCCGGGCGAACGCGTCTTCGCGCACCATCACGCGCCGTGCTTCGGATGCCGCTCGTGTGTCCGCGGCGATTACGTGCAGTGCGCGACCTGGCGCGCGACGCGGATCGAACCCGGCGGCATCGCGGAATACTTTCGCGTGCCGCGCGAAAACCTCCGCGACACGCTGCGGCTTCCGAGCGACGTCGCTTTTGCCGACGCGTCGCTGATCGAACCCCTGGGCTGCGTCGTGAAGTCGCTGCGCCGCGGCGGTGCGAAAGCCGGCGACACGATCTTCATCGTCGGCCTCGGCGTCATGGGATTGATGCACGTCGCAGCAGCGCGGGCGCTCGGTGCAGCGGTCGTTGCAAGCGATTTCGTCGAGCAGCGCCGCGCCTTGGCCGCCTCGCTGGGCGCCATCGCGGTGCATCCCGACGACGCAAGCGATGCCCTCGGCGACGGCGCCGACGTGACGATTTGCGGACCCGGAATGCCGGCGGCGATGGATGCGTCGGTGGCGGGAACCGGGCGCGGCGGAACGATCGTCATGTTTTCACCGTTCGAGCCGGGCAATGCGCTGGCGCTCGATGCGGAGCGCTTCTACTTCGAAGATTTGCGCGTCGTTGCGAGCTACTCGTGCGGCCCGCAAGATACGCGCGAGGCATTGCGCTTAATTGCAAGCGGTGCGGTGACGGCCGAAGCGCTTGGCGCAACGATGGTGTCGCTCGACGACGCCCCTCGCGCCTACGTCGATCTCGCGCAGGGACGCATCGTCAAGCCGATCGTCGTCTTCGAGGCTCCTGCCCGATAGCCGTTAGGATACGACGGCCGCGAGCGTCGCCAGGGCGTGGTCCATTGCCGCGATACGTGGATCGTCGACACCATAGCGTTTCGCAATCTCGGACATCGGCGTGTACGCGACGTGCACGCCGCGGTCGTCCTCCCAAACGAGGAGCTTCAGCGGAAGTTCGAGCGCGACGAGCGGAGCGGCGTCCATCAACGGCGTTCCGCCTTTGGGATTGCCGAAGACGATCAACGTCGTCGGGCGCAACGAGAGTCCGGCGCTCCTTGCCGCGGCTGCCTGATCGATCGTAGCGAAGATCGTGTTGCCGGCGGCAGCGATTGCGCCGGAGAGCATCTCGACGGTCTGCAAAAACGGGTAACGGCTGGCTGCGGTCACGGCGAACCCTCCACGTACGGCATCGGTGCGGGCTCGGGAAGCGGCAGCGCGACATCGTCGCGCGCCGTCGTGACCCGCCAAGCCAGAACGAGCGCGCCGAAATAGAGCATCGCCGCCAAATACCACGGCGCGCCCGGAACGCCGAAGCTGCGCCACGGGCCGATAAACTGCGCAAACACTGCGGTGAAGAGTCCGGGCCCGAGCACCATCGAGATGCCGCGCAGCGAGCCGAGCGCGCCTTGCAGCTCACCCTGTTCGCTCGCACTGACGTGTCGCGTCATCAAGGCTTGTGACGTCGCGTTGTACATCGGCAGACAGATGACGACGATGGCGACGAAAAAGAGAATTCCGTTGGCCGTGCCCGCGAGCGCGCAGCCGGCAACGGCCAAGGCGAGGCTCGCGAGCAGCACGCGGCGCTCGCCGAATCGGGCGACCACCGGGCCGACCAGCGTCGCTTGATTGATTGCGGTGATCACGCCCGCGAGTGCGAGCGTCAGGCCGATGCTTCCCGTGCTCCAGCCGAAGACCGCGATGCAGAAGATCACCCACACGTTGGGGAAAATTTCGTGCGCGAGATATCCGATAAAGTTCACCCACGATAGTCCCCACAGTTCGTGATGCGAGCGCAAGAGCGCGATCGATCCGAGCGGATTGGCGCGTTTCCATTCCAACCGCGCCGTCCGCTTGGCGGGTTCGAGTGACTCCGGCAGTACGAACAGACCGTAGAGCGTGTTGAGCAGACTCACGGCCGCGGCACCCCAGAACGTGAGGCGCGGATCCAGGTTGCCGACGAGTCCGCCGATGGCCGGCCCGAGGATGAATCCCAGACCGAACGCGCTTCCAAGCAGTCCGAAGGCTTTGGCGCGTTTCTCCGGCGGCGTCACGTCGGCGATGTAGGCGCCGGCGGCCGTCATGTTGGCGCTCGCCATGCCCGACAGCACGCGCCCCGCGAAAAGCCAGAGCAAGTTCGGCGCCAGCGCCATGATCGCGTAGTCGATGACGCTGACCGCGTTCGACAGCAAGATGACGGGGCGGCGCCCGACGCGATCCGAGAGCATGCCGAGCAGCGGCGACATGAAGAACTGCATCACCGCCCATGCCGTCGCGAACAGGCCGATGACCGTGGCGGCGTGCGCCATGTTTTCACCGACGAAACCGGCGACGAGTTTGGGCAGCACCGGCCCGATCATGCCGAACGTCAACATGTCGAGCATGACGGTGATGAAGATAAAGGCGGTCGCCGCGCGGCGCCCGGATCCGGCGTTAGGCAACGTCATCGTGCGTCTCTTTCGTAGCGGAAACGTGATCGAGCGACGAGAGCCAAAGATCGACGGCGCGATCGATCCGCGCGCGATCGCCCGTCGCGCACAAGTCGAGGAGAAATCCGCGGAAGCCGGCGACCAGCAGCGTGGCGTGGGCGCGTCCCTGTTCGGGGGTGTAGCCCGAGCGCATGCAGCAGGGCTCGAGCGCCGTCAGCCAGTCGTCGACGGCGCGCTCGAGGAAGCCCGGGAAGCGGCTGCGATCCTGCAGCGCGAGCGCGTAGACTTCGAAAAACAGCCGCATCAACGGCAGCCATCTGGCGTCGCTGAAGTGGTGCCATAACGTGCCGGCGATTCCGCGCGGTCCGAGCCCGGCGGTCAGGTCGAGATTGGCCATGGTGGCTTGCTGACGGAGGCGCCCGCGCCGGATGATCTCCACGACGAGCGCCTCTTTCGAGCCGAAGTAGTAGAGCAGCAGCCTCGGGCTGGCCCCAGCCGCTTTAGCGAGGGGACGAAGGGAAAGCCCGGCGAGCCCCGTCTTGAGCACGTAGTCGAGAGAGCGGTCGAGCAGTTCTTCCCGGCGGACGTCGTCGGCGGTGCGGGGCACGTCTCGAGGCTACCATACTTGAAACAGTCGTTTCAAGTATTTGTTGGCCGGGGCACCCCTAGGTCTTTACGGTTGACAGTTGTCAACCGGCGGCCGTACGCTGACACAGTATGGAGACGTTTGCGGAGCGGTTGAGAGCCGCAATGGATGGCGCGGGCTTAGGTCCTTCCGATCTGGCGGCAAGCAGCGGATTGACGGAGTCGGCAATCTCGCTGCTGCGCTCCGGCCGGCGGGAACCGTCGTACCGGACGCTCCAGCGGCTGTCGCACGTGCTGCCCGAACTCGCGGCACATCTCGCGGACGCGACCAGTCCGTTCGACTCGATCGAAGAGGCGATCGCCGACGTGCGTGCCGGCAAAATGGTCGTGGTGCTCGACGATGAGGATCGCGAAAACGAAGGCGACTTAGTCATGGCGGCCGCCGCCGTCACGCCAGACGCGATCAACTTCATGCGCAAACACGCCGGCGGGTTGATCTGCGTGCCGCTGCCGGCGCGCCGGCTCGACGAACTTCAGATTCCGCAGATGGTGAGCGACAACACCGCGCTCCACGAGACGGCCTTCACGGTTTCGGTGGAGGCGCGCGGCTTGACGACGACCGGAATCTCCGCGCACGATCGTGCCGCGACGATCACGAAACTCCTCGATCCCGATGCGCGGCCGGCCGACTTTCTGCGCCCGGGGCACACCTTTCCGCTGCGCGCGCGTGAAGGCGGCGTCCTCGTCCGCGCCGGTCAAACCGAAGCCTCGGTCGATCTCGCGCGTTTGGCCGGGCTCTATCCCGCCGGCGTCATCTGCGAAATCATGGCCGATGACGGAACGATGGAGCGTTTCGACGGCCTGCGTGCTTACGCCGATCGCCACGGTCTGAAACTCGTCACGGTGAAAGATCTCATCGCGTATCGCATGCGCACGGAAAAACTCGTGAAACGCATTGCCGAGTTCGATCTTCCGACCAAGCACGGCAGCTGGAAGGGCATCGCCTACGAAACGACGATCGACGCAAACACCCACGTCGCGCTGGTAATGGGCGAGATCGGCGACGGCAAAAACGTCCCCGTGCGGGTGCACTCGGAGTGTCTCACCGGCGACGCGCTGCATTCGATTCGGTGCGACTGCGCCGCGCAGCGCGACGCCGCGATGGAGATCATCGCCGCCGAAGGACGCGGCGTGTTTCTCTATTTGCGCCAAGAAGGCCGCGGCATCGGCCTGGCCAACAAACTGCGCGCCTACGAGTTGCAAGACCGCGGCGCCGACACGGTCGAGGCCAACGTCGCGCTCGGCTTACCTGTCGACAAGCGCGATTACGGCATCGGGTCGCAGATCCTCGTCGACCTCGGCGTGCGCGAGTTGCGCGTCATTACCAACAATCCGCGCAAGATCTTCGGCCTCGAAGGCTACGGGCTCAAGATCGTCGATCGGGTACCCTCGCAGACGGCGCCGACGAGTTACAACCGGCGCTACATGCATACGAAACGCTCGAAGATGGGACACATCTTCGACGACCCGGCGGCGGTGTCGTGAAGAAGAACGGGCCGGCGTCGCCGGTGCCGCACGGCCCCCCCGATTGCGCGGGGCGGCGCTTCGCGATCGTCGCTGCGCGTTTCTACCCCGAACTCGCCGATTGGCTCGTCGACGGGGCGCGGCGCGCGCTGCACGCCTGCAACGTTGCCGAGGGCGACATCGACGTGTACGACGTCCCCGGCTGCTTCGAACTCCCGCTGGCATGCCGGAACCTGCTCGACACGCAGCGGTACCACGCCCTGGTGGTGGTGGGGGCGGTCGTCCGCGGAGAAACGCCGCACTTCGATTACGTCGCCGGCGAATGCGCGCGCGGCATCATGGACGCGCAGTTGGCGACCGGCGCACCGATCGGGTTCGGCGTGCTGACGACGCAAACGTACGAACAGGCGAAGGAGCGAGCGGACCCCAGCAACGGCGACAAAGGCTACCACGCCGCCATGGCGGCGGCGGCGTTGCTCGGAATTACGGCGCGCCTTCCGCGTGCAGGTTTTCGATAGGCGCCGTGCCGGAACAAGCGGGATGAAACGTTCGGCACTCGCCGCGGCGTTCGCCGCGCTCCTCGCGAGTTGCCACGGCGGAACGGCGGCCGCGCCCGGAATTCCCGCTTCGGCAATTCGCGACGACGCCGGTTCCAACGCGCGCGCGCTGCAGCCGGCGACGCTGTTGGGAAGCGGGAAGATCCAACACGTCGTCGTGATCATGCAGGAGAACCGTTCCTTCGACAATTTGTTTCGCGGGTTCCCCGGCGCCGATACGGTAAACTACGGTTACGGACACGGCGTGAAATACACGCTGCAGCCGATGAGTCTAGCCAATCCCTGGGACGTCAATCACACCCACGACCAGTTCCTCGAAGACTACGACTCCGGCAAAGGCGACGGTTTCGACCTTGAGATTCGCGGGTTTTCGACGACGTGCAAGTTTCCGCGCAACCATCCGTCATGCTGGATCTTCTGGGACGCCGGACGCTATAAAACCGCGTTCTCCTACGTGCCGCAGAAAGAAATCAAACCGTATTGGACGATGGCGCACCAGTACGCGCTGGGCGACCGTGCGTTCGCATCGAATAACGGCCCGAGCTACGTCGCGCATCAGTACATGATTTCGGGTCAATCCGGTCACGTGGCCGAGAACCCGTTGTTCGTGCCGCCGACGCCTCCGCCGCCGAATCCGTGGGGCTGCGACGCAACGCCGACGACGCAGACCTACGTGCTTCACTACGGGCAAGCAAAACCGCCGGTCTTCTCTAAAGCGACCGGCACCGAATCGGTCGGACCGTTCCCGTGTTTTTCGTACGCCACCGCGGCGAGGTTGCTCGACGGCGCGGGTGTCTCGTGGTCGTACTATGCGCCGGCGATCGGCGGCGTCGACCAGGGTGAAATCTGGTCGGCGTTCGATGCGATTTGGCCCGTGCGTTACGGACGAGATTGGGTGCGCAACGTCAAGTCGCCGGAGACGACGATCTTCAACGACATCGCCGCGAAGAAACTGCCGGCGGTGTCGTGGGTCGTGCCGTCGTGGATCAACTCCGACCATGCCGGCTCGCGCAGTTTGACGGGGCCCGATTGGGTCGGTTCGGTCGTCAATGCGATCGGCGAAAGCCCGTATTGGCAGCACACGGCCATCGTCGTGATGTGGGACGAATGGGGCGGCTGGTTCGATCACGTCGTGCCGCCGCAGGTGCCCGATCCGCATACGCACGCGTACGAAGGTTTCGGATTCCGCGTGCCCGTCATCGTGCTGTCGCCCTACGCGAAGCCGGGTTACGTTTCGCACAAGCGGCACGAGATCGCATCCACGCTGCACTTCATCGAGGCGGTCTTCGGCCTGCCGTCACTCAACGGCGCCGATGCGCGCTCCGACCAGTTCGGCGATATGTTTGATTTTTCGCAAACGCCGCTGCAATTTCATAAAATTCCCACGCGTCTGCAACCCCAGGATTTTCTGCGTCAGCCGCCGTCGTCGACGCCGCCCGACTACTGACGGGCGGGAGGAACTCCGGGCCCCGGGTCGCATCTATCGCGCTTCGGGATTCGCCTCTCGGAACCGCGTTGGAGAATCGGGCATTGGAAGATAAAATCATCACGTGCAAGGACTGCGCAGCGCAGTTCGTCTTCTCGGCCAGAGAACAGCAGTTCTTCGCCGACAAGGGTTTTCAAAATCAACCGCAACGCTGCCGCGATTGCCGCCAGGCGCGCCGCTCGCAAGGCGGCGGCGAAGCGCCGCGCACGAGCCGGCCGGCGTTTGAAGCCGTGTGCGCCGCCTGCGGGGTGGAGACGACGGTGCCGTTCCGTCCGCGCGGTGACCGCCCGGTCTACTGCCGTACGTGCTTCGCGGCGCAGGTGCCGGCCGGGGTTTGAGCCGTCCCGCGGTCGTCGCTTGGGAAGGCGACGCCGTTGCATTTCTCGACCAACGCCTGTTGCCGCACGAGGTGCGCGTCGAACGAGCACGCAGCGTGCACGAAATCGAAGCCGCCATTCGCGGGTTGGGCGTGCGCGGTGCGCCGTGCATCGGCGTCTTCGCCGCGTACGGAGTCGCTCTGCTCCGCAGCACGATTTCCGACGAGGAAACGTTCCGGGATGCCGCTGCCCGCGTTCGGGCCGCGCGCCCGACGGCCGTGAATCTCGCCTGGGCCGTCGATCGCGTGCTGGCTGCCGGCGACATGCTCGCCGAAGCGCACAAGATCGCCGAAGAGCAAGCGCGCACCGATGCCGCGATGGCCGCGCACGGTGCGGAGCTCATCCCCAAGAACGCTCGCGTCCTTACGCATTGTAATACCGGTCCGCTGGCGACGGCGGCCGGCGGCACGGCCCTCGGCGTGATCGTGGAGGCGCATCGTGCCGGCAAACGTCCGCGCGTGTTCGTGGATGAAACGCGGCCGTTGCTGCAAGGCGCGCGCTTGACCATGTTCGAGTTGCGCGAGGCCGGCGTCGAGGCCGTGCTGCAAAGCGACGCTGCCGCCGCGAGCGCGATGGCGCGCGAGCGCATCGACCTGGTGATCGTCGGCGCCGACCGCATCGCTCGCAACGGCGATACCGCCAACAAGGTCGGAACGTACGGTCTCGCGATTCTCGCAGCGCATCACGGGATACCGTTTTACGTCGCGGCGCCGCGCTCGACGTTCGATTTCGCGTTGGAAAACGGCGCGTCGATCCCGATCGAGCAGCGCGACGCCGAGGAAGTCGTCGCCTTCGGCGGCACGCGCGCCGCACCGGAGGGCTCGGCGGCCTACAATCCGGCGTTCGACGTGACGCCGGCGCATTTGGTGACGGCGTTCGTGACCGAGCACGGCGTGCTGCGTCCGCCCTACGGAGAATCGATCGCCGATCTGGAGTTTCGTGAAACTCTACGACTTTCTCGATAAACAGCCCGCGATCGGCCGGCTGGTCGTCATCGAAGGCACGGAACGCGCACTGGCGGAGCGCGCGCTCGAGGTGCTGATCGATCGGCTGCTGCCCGCAGAAGCGCGCGATCTCAACTTGAACCGCTTCTCCGGCGACGACGCTGCCGACGCCGGCCGCATGCGCGAAGCGCTCCAAGCGATGCCGTTTCTGGCGGATCGTCGCGTCGTCGTCGTCGAGGACGCACAGACGCTCAAAGCGCAGCCGCGTCGCGACCTTCTGGCGATGGCGGAGGCTGCGCCCGACGGAAACACGCTCGTGATCCTCGACCTGCTGTCGCCGCGCTCGGAGCGTCCGCAGGCGCTCGGCGCTGCGTTGGGGCGCGCAGCACTGCGCGTGGACACCACCGCCTCCGAGGACGTGCGCGCGCGTTTCGTCGAGGAAACGTTGGAGCGTGTGGGCGCAAAGGCGGAGGCGCGCGTCGTGCATGCCCTGTCGCGCAGCAGCGCCGAACTCGCGGCCGTGCGCAACGATCTGGAAAAACTCGCGCTCGGCGGAAAGACGATTACCATGCGCGACGTCGAGGCCGAAGCGCTTTCGATCGAGGATCCGAAAGCCTACCTGTACGCGAGTACTCTCGTCGAAGGACGGGTCGCCGAAGCGATCGCGATCGCGCAGGAATGTTTCGACGGCGATGCGCGCGCGGGCGTATCGCTGCTCTCGGCTCTCGCCAACGAATGCGGATACCTGTGGGAGTTGACGCGCCCCGGCGGCGCGCTGCCCGCGCGCTTACGCTGGCGCGAACGAAGTTTGCGCGGGCTCGCGCAACGCGTCGGCGAGCGGCGCGCGCGCTTGGCCTACGAGCGGGCGCTGCGCGGAATCGAAGCGATCGTGACGGGACGCGCCGGCAGCGATTCCGCGGATCAGCGGACGCTGGTCGAGCGCATCAGCGTCGAACTCTCCGGCTTGGCCGGCCGCCGGCCGGTCAGTACTTAAGCAGTTTCATCTCGACGGTATCGTTGTTGTAGACGCTGCGCTGCGGGAGGTGCGAGCGCTCGTCGAAGACGTAAACGGGCAGCTTCACGGTCGGATCGTACGCAATGCGCATCTTGTCGTTTGCCGCGAGATACCGTCCGCCTTGCTGGGTCAACTTACCGTTGTTCACGACGAGAACCGAGGGCGCGGCACCTTTGATCGTGCCTTCGCCCTTCGCTTCGTAGACGGCGTTCCAGGTGTAGGGCTGTCCCATGAAACCGTTGGCGCCCGGAACGATCGCTGCGTGGATCGTGTACTTGAGCGGCCACGTCGCGTGCAAACTTCCCATCAGCGGCTTGAAATACTGCCGCGCCAGCAGCGGAAAGATGGTGAGTTGGATCGGAGAGAGCGCGAACGGACGCTGCGTGCACGCTACGTTACCGTTCGGGTAGAGCTCGCAGGTGTTGGTCGCGCGGGGCCGCACGGTGTTCCACCACGAGTCGGTGCCGGTGATCATGACGCCGCCGTCGGCCACTTGTGCGCCGACGTCCACCGTTTCCGTCCCGGTGCCGGTCCCCTGTTTGGCCGCTTTGGTGTTGTAGCCGAATTCGTAGACGAGATGCCGTCCGGTTGCCGAGGCAAGGGCCGACGCCTGAACGCTCAGGCCGAAAATGACCGCGAGGAACAAACAAAACGCTTTCACCTGCAAACCTCCGTGATTAAGGAAGGAACGGCTTGTTCGCCGGAGGCCGCCGCCAACCTGGGCGCGCGTCGGGACCGACCGTCACGCTCCGGTTGTTTCGCGGGCTGTACCGGTTGTGGAAGCGCTCGTGGTGGCCGTCTGCCTTGCGCTGCTGCCGGGTCCGGCAGCGCGCGTGCTTCGCTATTCGTACACGTACGAGACCGGGAGTTCGGCCTCCACCGAAAAGGCGTATGGCGTCGACAAGATGGATCCCGGCAGCGGCGGGACCTTCATGTTCCACAACGTCAACCAGCATTATCTCGCCCCGTCGTTGGATTCTACGCAAAGCCGGCGCGGTACGCTGACCGTCGATGTCGTGCGCGAAGAAGCAGACGGCGGCATCGTGCTGCGCGTCAGCGAGGGGCCGCCGGGAACGGCGTCCGGCGGCCCGGGGCCGGGAGTTACGTGCGTTGCGTTCGGCGACACGACGGTGATCTGTGACCCCACCCAAACCGTCTCACCGGAAGCCATCGCGCTGTTGGGTCTCCTCGGGAAGAACTTCGTGGATGCGTCGCGGCTGGATACGTTACGACACTGGCACGTCGTCGCGTCGGGCAGCTACGCCGGAAGCGCGGATTTCACGATCGTGCGCAGCGACGCGGGGACGTTGGCAATTAGCGAGCGGGGCGTTCGGGCGCAGACCGGACCGTCCGAGAAAACGGAAGTGAGTGCGGCGATCAGTTACGATACGATGCGTTTGCTGCCGGTGTCCGTTGACGAGTTTGCGATCGTACGGGTCGCGCGCGGCGGCGTCGTCTCCGAAACGGTCTCCTCGCACGTCACGCTAACCCTCGAGCCGCACTAGATTTTCCACTTCCAAGCGTTCCACGACTCGACGACCGGGTTGGGATCGAAACCGTGGAAGTCGGCGCTGATCGCCTCTTGCTGACGATTCCACCAGATGAAGACGACCGGAGTGTCGCGCGCGAGCAGTCGCTGGATGCGCGCGTACGCCACCGCGCGCATCGCCTGATCGTAGGTGTTGAGAGCATCGTGTTGCGCCGACTCCATTTCGGGATTGCAGTACCGAGAGACGTTGTATCCGCCCGGCGGTTCGTTCGCGCAGGTGAATTGCGACGAGTCGTCGGGATCGACGCCGCCGTACCAGGGCCAGAACATCATGTCGAATTTACCGCCTTGCGCGATGCCGCCCAGCGACGCGGTCGCGTAGAGTAGCGCTTCCGGATAGTACTTCACTTCGACGGCGATTCCGATTCGGCGCAACGCTTCTTGTACGAGCAGGCTTTCTTGGCGGTGCGTCGCCGTGATCGTATCGGTGGCGAGCAGAAGCTGCAGCGGCCGGCCGCCTTTGCGCGCCATCCCGTCGGCGCCGAATGCGTAACCGGCTTGGCGCAGCAGCGTTCGCGCCGCGCCGACGTCGTAGGGATACGAACGGACGTTGGGGTCGAAGGCCCACATCCAGTCGGGAATATCTTCGGTCGCGACCTTGTTGCGATCGAACGTCAACCGGCGCACGAAGCCGGACTTGTCGATTGCATGGGCGATGGCCAAACGAACCCGCGGATCGGAGACGACGGGGCGCGAGAGATTGAATCCCAAGCCTTCGTAGGCGTTGGCGTTGACCCACACCAGCCGTACGTCCTGGAGATCTTTGAGCTCCGGATACGTATTGATCGACGGTTGATAAATGTAGTCGATCGCGTGCGTGCGCAACAGATTCGTCGCGGTGTTCTCATCGGGGACGAATCCGACGACGATGCGCTGCAGACCGGGGCGGCCCTCGAAAAATGACGGGTTCGCGGTAACGACGATGTGGTCGCCGTGCTGCCAAGAGTCGAACCGGAACGGACCGTCGCTCACGTTCGGCGCTTGGTTGAACGGAATCTGATTGATGTTGGTATACTTCGAAAGCACGTGGGAGGGCGCAACGCCGTACGGCTGATCGCTCTCGGCGAAGAACGTATTGACGAACGGCGCGAAGCGGCGTTTGAGGTGGACGACGACCGTACGGGCATCCGGGGTGGCGATCGAACGGACGACGTCGTACCCGTGACGCGAGATGACGTTGTCGTTTGGGTTCACGATGGCTTCCCACGACCATTTCACGTCGCCCGACGTCACGGCGGCGCCGTCGCTCCACTTGGCGTCGTCGCGCAAGCGGTAGGTGATCGTGACTCCGTCGCGGCTGATGTCGCCGTTGGCCGTCGTCGGAACGCGCACCGCCAGCATCGGAAGCGGATTTCCGCGCGGATCGGCGGTGATCAGCGGCTCGAACATGAGCCGGTCGATGAAGCCGTCGGTCGTCGTGGTGGCGAGCAGCGGATTGAGGCTCTTGGGTTCCTGCACGACCGCCACGCGCAGCACGCCGGGCTGCGTCCAGGCGCGGCGCCCGCCCGCCTCGCCGGGCGAGCCGGCTTTGCTGCATCCGGCCGCTAGCACGATGAGGAGGCACGCAATCGTACGGCGCTGCATGCGCCGCCTTTCGCCCTTGGAGGGCAGGCCCCATGGGATCCCGGAGGCGCGGAGCGGCGGGGAGCGGAACGGGAACGCGACCCATGGATTACCGCACCTACGCTTCGCCGTTCTCGTGGAGATACGGGCGCGCCGCACTTCGCGCGCTTTTCTCCGAGCGGATGCGGCGGCGGCTGTGGCGCTCGGTGTGGGTGGCGCTGGCGGAGGCTCAGAGCGCCGAAGGGTTAGTGACGGCTGCCGAACTCGAGGACTTGCGCGCCCACGCACATGGCATCGACATCGAAGCGGCGCATGCGATCGAGCGCGAGATTCATCACGATCTCATGGCCGAAATCCGCGTCTTTGCGTCGCAGGCGACGCTCGGCGGCGGCAAGCTGCATTTGGGTGCGACGTCGATGGACGTCGAAGACACGGTCGAGACCTATCGGCTTCGACTCGCCTTGTCGTGGCTGGGCGAAAGTCTCGGCGGCTTGCTGCGCGCGTTTGCGGAACGCGTGCGCCAACACGCCGATCTCGTCTGCATGGGATACACGCACTTGCAGCCGGCCGAACCGACGACGTTGGGCTACCGGTTCGCAGTGTACGCCCAAGATCTGCTGATCGACGACGCCAACTTGCGCTTCGTCTTCGAAAACATTACGACCAAGGGTCTGCGCGGAGCGGTGGGAACCGCCGCCTCGTACGAGGGTCTGCTCGACGGCTCGGGGCGCTCGTCGAACATCGAAGCCTTCGTGCTCGAGCAGTTCGGCGTCAAAGCGCGCGAGATCAGCACGCAAACCTACCCGCGAAAGCTCGACTACCTTTTGCTCTCCGCGCTCGCCGGTCTCGGGGCGTCGCTCTCGAAGTTCGCGGCCGACGTACGCGTGCTCAGCAGCCCGGAGTTCGGTGAAGCCGCAGAGCCGTTTGGCAGCGCGCAGGTCGGAAGTTCGGCGATGCCCTTCAAGCGTAACCCGATTCTGAGCGAGCGCATCAATTCGCTCGCGCGCTTGCTGATCGCATACAGCGATACCGCATGGCAGAACGCCGCGACGAATCTTTTGGAACGGACGCTCGACGACAGCGCCAACCGCCGCACGATTCTTCCCGAGTCGCTGCTGTGCGCCGACGAACTGATCGCGCTCGCGCATCGCGTCATTGCGGGTCTGCGCGTCGACGAGCGGCGGATCGCGCAGAATCTCCGCACGTACGGGCCCTTTTCGGGAACCGAAGCGGTGATGATGGAAGCGGTGCGCTCGGGCGGCGACCGGCAGGCACTGCACGAATCGCTGCGGCGCGCCTCGATGGAAGCGTGGGAGGCCCTGGCTCGCGGTCAAGACAATCCACTTTCCCGGCTGCTCACCGAGGATTCCGGCCTGACCGCTCTGGTGGACCCCGCCGAGATTCGGCTGCTGCTCGATCCGGGCAAGCACGTGGGAACGGCGCCGCAACGCGCGCGACTGCTGGCCGATCGCATCGAACTCTTGGAGCCGTTCCCCAAGCAAACGGAAATCGTACTGCCACCCGAGGAAAACGACACGAGTGAATAAGGGCATCGAAATCGCGCGCGGCAAGACCAAAGTGCTCTACGAGTTGCCCGGACAGCCGGCGCAGCTCGTGGTCGCTCAGACCGATCAGATCTCCGCCGGCGACGGCGCGCGCCGTCACGTGATCGCCGGTAAAGGGCGGCTTGCCGCACAGACGACCGCGCGGGTCTTCCGGCTGCTCAACCTGTGCGGACTTCCGACGCACTACCTCAACGGCGGCGAAGACGACGACGACAACGAAATGGTCGTGCGCCGCTGCAACATGATCCCACTCGAGGTGGTGACGCGCGGCGTGGCCGCCGGATCGTTCGTCAAGCGAAATCCTGCCGCCGCCCGCGGAGCACTGCTCGTGCCGCGCGTCGTCGAATTCTTTCTGAAGGACGACGCCAACCACGATCCGCTCGTGACGCCGGAGCAGATCGTCGCGCAGAGCGTCGCGTCCCCGCAGGAAATCGGCACGATGACGGAGTTGGCGCGCCTGACGTTCGACATCTTAGCGCATGCCTGGCGCCGCCGCGACGTGATGCTCGTCGACCTGAAGATCGAGTTCGGACGGCTGGCCAGCGGTGAGAACCAAGGGCAACTCGTGATCGCCGACGTGATCGACAACGATTCTTGGCGCATCTGGCCGCAAGGCCGCGAAGATCTCATGCTCGATAAGCAGATGTATCGCAATCTGCAAACGGTCGACGACGAGGCGCTCGCCTCCGTGAAGCGCGCCTACGAGCGCGTCGCCGAGATGACAGGCTCCTTTCCCGTGATGCGTCCTGGAATGATCGCCGTCATCGCCGAAACGCCGGCGCTCGTCGAGCGGGCCAACGAAATCGCTTTGGCGTTCGGCCAGCTCGGCATGCCGACCGTGCGTCACGTCGCAAATCCCGCGACCACGCCGTTGTACGTCCTGCAACTGGTGCAGCAAATCGAAACGACGTTTGCGCGCGTCGCATTCGTGGCCGCCGGAGAGAGCGACGTCTTGCGCGCGATGCTGGAAGCGGCAACGTCATCGCCGGTGCTCGACGGACGCGCGGATGCGCCGCAACTGGCACTGCGATGCGCGAAAATCTTCGGGCTCGAGGATACGGTGCTGTTCGGCCGCACGCTGTTGATGCTGGCGAACGCGCGCACGAGCGTGGTCGCCGCCGATTCGTCGCTGCAGCAGCAAGCCGCGTCGGCGCAGGGAGTCGCCCTTGGTTAGCGGTCCGCCGCGCCGGCCGAACCTCGCACTCTCCGCGCGCGAGCTGGAAACCATCGCGCGCCGGCTCGGACGCGAGCCGACGGTCGTGGAGCAGCACGCGTTCGACGCGCAGTGGAGCGAGCATTGCAGTTACAAATCGAGCCGCCGGCATCTCGCAAAATTGCCGTCGAGCGGATCGCGCGTGGTGCTGGGACCGGGTGAAGACGCCGGCATCGTGCACTTGGGCGAACACGCGGGCGTGCGGTACGGCGTCGTCGCGGCGCACGAGTCTCACAACCATCCTTCGCAGGTAGTGCCGTTCGAAGGCGCCGCGACCGGCGTCGGGGGAATCGTGCGCGACGTGCTGTGCATGGGCGCGCAGGTCGT
Source organism: Vulcanimicrobiota bacterium (assembly GCA_963704715.1). GTDB lineage: Bacteria > Vulcanimicrobiota > Vulcanimicrobiia > Vulcanimicrobiales > Vulcanimicrobiaceae > Tumulicola. The sequence continues at coordinate 250,041 of OY969933.1, forward strand.
GGCGGTCGGTGACGCATTGCGCTTCGGGTGCGTGGACGAGCCGCGGTCGCACCAGCGATACGTGGCCCGGAGCGCCGTCGACGGCATCGGCGCGTACGGTAACGCGATCGGCGTACCGAATCTGGCCGGCGACGTCTACTTCGACGAAGGGTTCGACGAAAATTGTTTGGTGAACGTCGTCGCGCTCGGCATCGTCGACGAATCGCAGATCGTGCACTCGTTCGCTCCCGCCGGCGCCGACGGCTGGGACATCGTTTTGGTCGGCAAGGCGACCGACGCCAGCGGATTCGGCGGCGCATCGTTCTCGTCGGTGACGCTCGATTCGGGGGACGAAGCCGCCAACAAGGGCGCCGTTCAAGTGCCGGATCCGTTTCTGGAAAACGTCCTCATGCGCGCATCCTACCGCGTGTTCGAATTCTTGCGCGAGCGGAAGATCGGCGCGGCGTTCAAGGATCTCGGGGCGGGCGGCATCATGGGGTGCTCCGCCGAGATTACTTCGAGCGGCGGCTATGGCGCCGACCTGGACCTCGACGAGGTCAACGTCGCGCACGACGGCATGCCGCCGGAAGTCATCGCCGTCGGTGAGACGCAGGAGCGCTTGCTCTGGGTGCTCCCGCCGGATGCGACTGCCGGCGTGCTGCGGATCTATAACGATGAGTTCACGCTGCCGCAGGTGGCGTTCAACGCGCGTGCGGTCGTCATCGGGCGCGTAACCGACGAGAAGCGCTTCGTGCTGCGCCATCGCGGCGCAATCGTGATGGACGTCGAGAGTGAGTTTCTGACCGGGCGGATCGACGACGAACTGCCGTACGTCGAGGCGATTCGTCACGAGCCGTCCGCGCGCGAACTGCCGGCCGTCGACGTCGAGTCGGTCTTTCCGCGCGTGCTCGCCCATCGCGACGTCTGCTCGCGCGAGCCGCTGTTCCGGCGTTACGATTGGGTCGTGCGCGGCGCGACCGTCATTCCGCGTGGCGCGGCCGATGCCGGCGTGCTGGCCCCGATTCCGGGAAGTCCGCTCGGGCTCTCGTTGGCCGTTGCCGGAAATCCGCGTTACGGCCGCATCGATGCCGGCGCCGCCGCGCAGCTGGCGGTCCTGGAAGCGGTGCGCCGCACGATTGCCGCCGGCGCCCGTCCGGTCGGACTCACCGATTGCCTCAACTTCGGCGATCCGCACAAACCCGAGCGGTTGGGCGAGTTCGTTGCGGCCGCCGAAGGGCTGGCACAGGCGGCGCGTGAGTTGGGCTTGGCGTTCGTCTCCGGCAACGTCAGCCTTTACAACGAGTCGAAATCCGGTGGAGCGATTCCACCCTCGGCGATCGTCGCGTGCATCGGAGTCATCTCCGACGTCGCGCGCACGATTACGCCGGGGCTCAAACGCGCCGGGTCTTCGCTATTGTGGGTAGGCAGCCGCGAGCTCGCGGTAGGCGGCTCGGTCCTGGCCACCGTGCTGGGCATCGATGGGCCGCTGCCCGCAATCGACTATGAAGGCGAACGCGCCGCAATCGGCATCGTGCAATCCGCGATTTCGGCGGGCGTGCTGCTTTCGTGCCGCGCCGTCGTCGACGGCGGCATGCTCACGGCGCTGGCGCGGCTCGCGTTCGACGCGCGCGCGGCCGGCCGCGAACTCGGCGCTGAACTCGACTTCGGCAATCCGCTGTGCGAAGCCGGCGGATTCCTCTGCGAGGTGAGCGACGACAGCGAAGTCGACGTGTCGGGCGCGCTCAAAGTCGGCGTCACGATCGCGCGGCCGAAACTCGTCGTCAACGCAACGGCATTCGAGATCGATGCACTGCACGAGATCTGGTCGAAGCCGCTGGCGGAGATTTATCCGTGATGGGTAGCATTGCCGTACTGGTCTTTCCGGGAACGAACTCCGAAGAGGAGACGCTGCGGTTGCTGCGCGATTGCGGCGGCGATGCCGAACTCGTGCACTGGTCGCAGTCGCAAACGCTCGGCGCGTTCGACGCCTACGTTCTTCCCGGCGGATTTGCGTACGAAGATCGCATTCGCGCCGGCGCCGTCGCGGCGCACGACGAAGCGATGGACGCCGTCGTGACCGCCGCTCGCTCCGGCAAACTCGTGCTCGGCATCTGCAACGGCGCGCAAATGTTGCTCGAGGCCGGGCTCGTGCCGGGCACCGGCACGGCTCGCCGTCCGACCGCCGCCTTCACGAACAACGCACCGGTTCCGCACTTCGTCTGCCGCCACGTCTACCTGCGGCTCGCCGTAGAGCCACAGCGCTGCGCGATCACCGCGTCGCTGCCGCCGGCAGCGCTCATTCCGGCATATGCTGCGCACGGAGAGGGCCGCTTGGCGGCGTCGCCCGAGCATCTTGCCGAAATCCTCGCGGGCGATCATCTCGCGTTCGTCTACGCCGATGCGTCCGGCCGTACCGGCGGCTGCGCCGTTCCCAACGGGTCGGCCCTCGGCTGTGCGGGACTAGTGAACGCGGAGGGAAACGTGCTCGCGATCATGCCGCATCCGGAGCGCGACGGGTGGAACTTCAATCATCTCGACCGGTGTGAAGGCGACGACGTGCTCGCGCCTTCCGGCGGCGCGGCGCTTTTCCGGAGTTTCGTCGCAGCGGTGAACGCGTGATGCACCGCACGGTCGCGATCTCGCTGAAAATTCCCGACAACGCCGCGTACACCGCGCTGACGGCACTGCGCCGCATCGGTCTGGAACTCGGCGAGGTACACCGGCGAGAGATTTGGGAGTTCGAGGATGCCGGCGCGCCCGAGACGCTCGTCGACCGTGTTTCCGCCAACGCCGCAATATTCAACCCGAACAAACACCGCATCGCCGTCTTGGACTACGAACGTCCCCAGGCCGGGGAAACGTGGGTGTCGCCGGCCGGGCAACGCGACGAAGTGCGCGAACACCTCGGCGGCACCGGCATCGAAGGCATCCTGCGAGCGAAGCGCGCGGTGGGCTGGCGATTGCGCGACGGGCATGGCAATCCGGCCGGCCGCGCGACGCTCGTCGCCGCCGTGGAAAGCCTTCTCTGCAATCCGGCCGTCGAAGAGGCGCGCTACGAAGGAGACCCGTCCGCTTGAACCGTCCCTACACGATCGCTACGCTCGGCTCGCATTCGGCGCTGCAAATCCTCAAAGGCGCACACGACGAAGGCTTCAAGACGCTGGCCATCTCCAACCGCGTGACCGAACGGCTCTACCGCTCGTTCGGATTCGTGGACGAGGTGATCGCACTCGGAGACTACTCGGAGTTCATGAGCGTCGTCGACGAACTGGCGCGTCGCAAGGTGATCATCGTCCCGCACGGTTCGTTCGTGGCCTATCTCTCGCTCGAAGAGCAGAAGAAGATGACGATCCCCTACTTCGGCAACAAGGCGGTGCTCGATTGGGAAGCCAGCCGCGAACTGCAGCGCCAGTGGCTTTCTCGCGCGGGATTGACGCTGCCGCGCCAATTCCGCAGCGGCGCGGAGATCGACCGGCCGGTCATCGTCAAACTCTACGGCGCGGCAGGCGGCAAAGGGTATATGTTCATTCAGGATGCGGCCGACTTCGAAGCGCGCGCCGCGCACCTGCAGCAGGACTACATCATTCAGGAATACGTCATCGGCGTGCCGCTCTACATTCATTACTTCTATTCACCGCTCAACAACAAGCTCGAAATCATGTCCATGGACCGCCGCTACGAAACCAACGTCGACTCGCTCGGCCGTATCCCCGCCGCAGCGCAGGGCAGCATGGACGTCAATCCGTCGTACGTCGTCGTGGGCAACCAGCCGGTCTCGCTGCGCGAATCGATGCTCGCCGAGGCGCTGCGCATGGGCGACGACGTCGTGCGTATCAGCAAAGAAATTTGCGGTCCCAAAGGCCTCTTCGGCGCCTTCTGCATCGAAACGATCATCACGCCGGACATCCAATTCTACGTGATGGAAATCTCGGCCCGAATCGTCGCGGGAACCAACCTGTTCATCGACGGCTCTCCGTATTCGTACCTCAACTATTCCGAGCCGATGTCGACCGGCCGGCGCATCGCTCGTGAGATCAAAAACGCACTGCTCACCCACAATCTCCGTTTCGTCCTGGATGATTCGAGCATTCTCTAGTTTGGGTCACGCCGCGCGGCGCCGAAGCGCTGCGATATCCATTTTTCTGCTTCTGATGCTGCCGGCGGCGGCGAAAGCGGCGTTGATCGCCGATCCGGCGGTACTCTACCAGCAGATGAAGAGCGCCTACGGCAAGGGCGCGACGGACGGCTGGAATTACCGGTCGCAGCAGTACTATCTGTCGACGATTTTCAACGCGGGACGCGCCTACTCGCTGCAGTATCCCGACGATCCCGCGTACGGCGAGTTGGCGACGCTGACCGTGCAAATCGGCGGAGGGCTCCACTACAATCCGCTGATCAATCACGACGCTGCAGCGTGGTGGGTGCGCGAGGCGTCCGACTGGGTCATGAAGCACGGGCAGGATGCGTCGCTCATGGGCGAGGCCGCACAGATGCTCCAGCGCGTGAACTCCGAAGACGCTCCCGAGCAGTTGGCGCGCCTGGCCGATCAAGATGCGACCGCGAATCTGCAAACGTACCCGCGCGACGTCGACGCGCTGCTCGCGCAGGTCGAGGCCAACTGGCGGGGATGGCTGCTGACGCGCGACGGCGCTTGGCGCTCGCTCGCATTCCAGCGTGCGGCGGCGCCGGACTTTCCGGTCGCACATCTACCCACGACGTGGGGAAACGACCTGGTAGCTTCGGCCAACGCCGCATCGACCGAGAACGGCTACAGCGCCCAGGACGTCGCGAACGCCGGCACATTCCTGCGCAGGCTCAAAGCCGTCGATCCGATTCGAGTCATCACCACCGTTACGGCGCTTCCGCACGACGTTTACATGACGACGCTGGCGCCCGCGGACGAGTATTTCGGGCGCATGGGCATGTCGATTTTGGGCATTCGGAACCAACTCAAGCATATCAACTTCATGCTCGACTACAACTACGGCAACGCCGAGAGCGGCGAAACCGTCTTGGTGGCGGAGTCGATCGACGACATGCACAAGGTCTATCCTCGCGACCGCGATCTGCCGATGCTGCTCTACTGGTGTTATACGACCTTGCAGCGGATGAACGACACGCCGTCGCGTACGGCGGCCGCACATCTGCGGGCGATCCTCACCGTCGAATATCAAGACAGCCCGCAAGCCCGCAAGATTCTCACCGGAAGTTCCTAGTGTCAGCATCGATGCTCAATGCCGTGCCGGCCGACCGTTTGCAGTTTGCATTTACGATCATGTTTCACTACCTGTTTCCGATCGGAACGATCGGATTGGCTCCATGGGTGGCCGCCTATACCTGGAAATCCGCGCACACCGGCGACCCGGACGCCGCACGTGCGGCGCGATTCTGGACGAAGATCTTTGCGATCAATTTCGCAGCCGGTGTCGTCACCGGGATTCCGATGGAGTTTCAGTTCGGCACGAACTGGGCGGAGTTTTCGCGGCGCACCGGCGAGATCGTCGGCCAGCCGCTCGCTATGGAGGGCTTCTTCGCATTCTTCCTGGAGTCGATTTTTCTTGGAATTCTACTCTACCGCCGGCGCGAGAAGCCCTCGCCGCTGGTCGCGTGGTCGGCCGTGTTCGTCTGCGTGGGAGCTTGGCTTTCCGGGTTCTTCATCGTCTCGTCGAATTCGTGGATGCAGCATCCGGTCGGCTACTCCATCGCCGCCAACGGCACGGTGCGTCTCGAGAGCATCGGCGCGCTGCTCCTGTCGGCCTGGACTTGGTGGCAGTTCGCACACGTGCTCACCGGCGCGTTGCTGGCGGGTGCGATGGTCGTCGCCGGTTGCGGTGCGTACTACCTGCTTTCCGGGCGCGAACCCACGCTTGGCCGGCGCTTCGTGCGCGCCGGCACGATGGCGTCGTTCACGTTCGCAGCGCTTGCGGCGTTTCCGACCGGAGACAAAAACGCGGACGACGTGACGGCGTATCAGCCGGTGAAGCTCGCGGCGATGGAAGGACTCTTCGAGACGACCCGCAACGCGCCGCTGGCGATTATCGGGATGCCCGATCCGATCGCGCAGACGTTGATCGATCCGATCTACGTTCCGAGCTTTCTGAGTTTTCTGGCGTACGGCAATTTCAGCGCCAACGTCAACGGTCTCAGGCAATATCCACGCGACCAATGGCCGCCGGTCGAGCTAACGTACTACGCCTACCACGTGATGGTCGGCCTCGGCACGATGTTCCTCGGCGTGACCGGCGTCGCACTGCTCGCGCTCGTCCTGGGCCGTCTCGAGCGCGCGCGCTGGATCTTGTGGCCGCTTATGCTCTTGATGCCTTTCCCCTACGTTGCCAACGAGGCCGGATGGATGGTGAGCGAAGTGGGAAGACAGCCGTGGATCGTCTACGGCGTGATGCGTACCGCGCAGGGCGCGTCCCCTACCGTCAACAGCGGTGAGGCGGTCTTCACGACGATCGGATTCGCCGGCATGTACTTTCTCCTCGGCGTCTTATTCCTGATTCTCGTGCTCCGCCAGATCGGTCTTGGGCCCTCAAACGTGGAGCAAGCGTAATGCTCGCGACCGTTGCGTTCGCCGTTATCGCGTTCATGCTGACGGCCTACGTGCTGCTCGACGGCTACGATCTCGGCATTGCCGCGATTTCGCCGCTCATCGCTCGCACCGATCGCGAGCGCGCAAGCACTATGGCCGCCATCGGACCGTTCTGGAACGGAAACGAAGTCTGGCTCATCGCGGGTGGCGGCGCGCTTTTTGCGCTCTTTCCCGCCGCGTACGCCTCGTCATTCTCGGGTTTCTACCTGCCGTTCATCGTCATTCTCTGGATGCTGATGTTCCGCGGCATCGCGTTGGAACTGCGCGATCACTTGGATTCGCATCTGTGGCGCCAGTTTTGGGACGCGGCATTCTGGCTCTCGAGCCTGCTGCTCGTCGCGCTCTTCGGCGTCGCGCTGGGCAATCTCGTGCGCGGAGTGCCGCTCGACGCGCACGGTTATTTCACGGGGACGTTCGCATTCTTGCTCAACCCCTACGCGCTGCTGGTCGCGGTTTTTGCCGTGGCGTCGCTGGCGCAACACGGCGCGGCATTCGCCCTGCTGCGCATCGACGGCGCGCCGGCGGAGCGCGCGTCGAAACTCATGGGACGATTGTGGTGGGTCGTGCTCGCCTTCTACGTCGCGGTGAGCGCCGCCACGATCGCCGTGCGCGGGACGCCTTCGGCGCGGTGGCTTTTCGTCGTTCCGGCAATTTCGCTCGTCTCGCTGATCGCGCTGCGGCTCGCGTCGGCAGCGGGTCGCAACGGCCTCGCATTTACGGCGTCGTCGGTCTTCATCGGTTCGCTGCTGCTCGAAGCTGCCGGAACGCTCTACCCGTATCTGTTGCCCGCGTACCCGCCCGGCCACGGCGGTGTTTCGATCGTCGATGCTGCGCCCTCACCGGTCGCCCTCACGGTCGGCCTGAGCGTCGCCATCGGCGGAAGCATCGCGGTGCTCATCTACGGATCGGCGGTGTGGCGCATGCTCGCGGGGAAGGTACGCGTCGAATGAAGGATGCCGTCGCTCGCGCACTCGCCTCGTACGACCGATCGCGCCTGACGCTGTCGTCGATCGGCAGCCATTCCGCGCTGGAGGTTGCAGCCGGTGCGCGCGCGCAGGGGTTACGCAATCTCGTCGTGACCGCGAAGGGCCGCGAGCGCACCTATGCCGAGCATTTTCGCCGCCGCGAATCGCCCGCGCGCGGCTGCGTCGACGCGGTGCTCGAACTCGACGCGTTTCCCGACATTCTCCGCGACGACGTTCAGCAGCGGCTTCTGGCCGAAAACGTGATTTTCGTTCCGAACCGCTCGTTTGAAGTCTACCTGCATCAACGCTACTCCTACGACGAGATCGAGCGCGGCATGCTCGTTCCGTTCTTGGGAAACCGCGGCTTGCTGCGGGCCGAAGAGCGCGACGAAGGGCGTAATCAGTACGATCTCATGGAGCGCGCGGGCATCCGTTACCCCAAGCGCTTCGCATCGGCGGCCGCGATCGACCGACTCGTCATCGTCAAAGCGCCGCACGCCACCGTGAGTTTCGAGCGCGCGTTCTTTCTTGCGTCGTCGCCGGCGGAATACGAAGCGGCCGCCGCGCGTTTGATCGACGCGGGCGTGCTTGCTCGAGAGGGGCTCGGCGGCGCGTTGATCGAGGAGTACGCGCTCGGGCCGTCCATCAACCTCAATTTCTTTTATTCGCCGGTGCTGGGCGAACTGGAACTGAGCGGCACCGACACGCGGCGCCAGACGAACCTCGAAGGGTTTCGCAACGTGCCGCCGTCCGCGCTCGCGACGCTGCACGGCGTGCCGATGCGGCTCGAAGAGGCCGGCCACATTGCCGCAACGCTGACCGAATCGATGCTGGAGAAGGCCTTCGAGATGGGCGAGCGCTTCGTCGCGGCCGCTGCTGCCGAGTATCCTCCCGGCGTGATCGGGCCGTTCGCGCTGCAGTGCGTCATCGTCGCCGGACCGCCGAAGGAGTTCGTCTGCTACGACGTCTCGCTGCGCATCCCGGGGTCACCCGGGACGAGGTATACGCCTTACTCGGCCTATCGCTGGGGCCGCGACGTCGCCGTCGGCGAGCGCATTGCCATGGAAATCGTCATGGCGCGCGACACCAATCGCCTGGAAGATGTTTTGACCTAGTGACACCTTACGGAGGAAGAAGATGACCACGCAAAACGTCCAGGAGCGCACCGGATTGGTGACATTCAAGGGGAATCCCATGACCCTGCTGGGCCCGGCGCTGCAGACCGGCGCGCCGGCGCCGGAGTTTTCGCTGACCGCATCCGACATGGCGACGATGACGCTCGAGTCGCTGGTAGACGGTGGAAACCGGGCTGCGATGCTGATCGTCGTGCCGTCGCTCGATACGAGCGTTTGTTCGCTCGAGTCGCAGACGTTTAACCGGCGGCTCGGCGAGCTGCCCGCGGGCGTTGCGGCATACGTCGTAAGCGTGGACCTGCCGTTCGCCATGGCACGCTGGGCGGCCGCGCAAGGGGACGTGAAGCTCGGGATGCTCTCCGACTATCGCGATCATAATTTCGGTCGGGCCTACGGTTTATACATTGCCGAACTCGCGCTGCTGGCCCGCGCGATCGTGGTGATCGGCAACGACAAGAGCGTAAAATACGTGCAGATCGTTCCGGAGGTCGCGCAGGAACCCGACTACGACGATGCCTTAAAGGCGGCCGCCGCTGCCGCCTAGTTCGCCGTCGCCGCGCACCGTCTTTATTCTGGATTTCGGAGCGCAGTACAGCCAACTCATTGCGCGTCGCACGCGCGAACTTGGTTCGTACTGCGAGATCGTTCCCTACGATACGCCCTGGAGTGCGCTCGCCGGCCGCGCGCCGGCGGCGTTCATTCTCTCGGGCGGTCCCGAAAGTACGCTCGTCGAGGACGCGCCGGGCATCGACCCCGCAATGCTCAATAGCGGCGTGCCCATGCTCGGAATCTGTTACGGCATGCAGTTGATGGCGCGCGATTTGGGCGCAGAACTCGTGAAGCTCGAACACGCCGAATACGGACCGGCGACGCTGCACGTGGACGACCGGTCGACGCCGCTCTTCGAGGACGTCGCCGGCGACCTACGCGTCTGGATGTCTCACGGCGATTCGGTCGTAAAGCTGCCGGCCGGTTTCGTGCGCTTAGGTTCGACCCAGCGGTGCGACGTCGCGGCGATGGGCGACCCGGCGCGTAAGATGTACGGCTTGCAGTTTCATCCCGAAGTCGTCCACACCGAGCACGGCGCGACGATCCTGTGCAACTTCCTGCGAAGCGTTGCCGGGCTGGCGGACGAGTGGCGGATGGACTCGTTCGTGGAGCGTGCGCTTGCGGCGATTCGCCAACAGGTCGGCAGCGACGGCGTCATCTGCGCGCTTTCGGGCGGCGTCGACTCTGCGGTTGCGGCGACGCTGGTCTCGCGCGCGGTCGGCTCCCAACTCACCTGTATTTTCGTCGATCACGGACTGTTGCGCAAAGACGAAGCCGAACAGGTGCTGGCGGCATTTCGCGACGTGCTGCACCTCAACGTCGTTGCCGTGGACGCACGCGAACGGTTTTTGCGCAAACTCGACGGGGTCGTCGATCCCGAGGAGAAGCGCGTCATCATCGGGCACGAGTTCATCCGCGTATTCGAAGAACAAGCCGAGGGCCTTCCCAACGTCTCCTTTCTCGTTCAGGGGACGCTCTATCCCGACGTCATCGAGTCCAAGACGCCCCAGAGCAAGGCCGGCCATAAAATTAAGTCGCATCACAACGTCGGGGGCCTACCGGAACGGATGAATCTGCGGCTGGTCGAGCCGCTGCGAGCGTTGTTCAAGGACGAAGTGCGCGAACTCGGGCGAGTGCTCGGCTTGCCCGAACATATCGTGCGTCGCCAGCCCTTTCCCGGACCCGGCCTCGCGGTGCGGATCATCGGTGCGGTCACGCCGGAACGTTTGGCAACCGTGCGCGAAGCCGACGCCATCGTTCGCGAGGAGATCGATGCGGCGCCGCTCGATCCCCATCCATGGCAGTATTTTGCCGTGTTGACGCCGGTTCAAAGCGTCGGCGTGATGGGCGACGGGCGCACCTATGCGAATCTCGTCGCGGTCCGCGCGATTGCGAGTGAAGACGGCATGACGGCCGACTGGGCGCGCTTGCCGCACGCCCTGCTCGAGCGCATCTCCTCGCGCATCGTCAACGAAGTGCGCGGCGTCAACCGGGTGGCATACGACATTACGACAAAGCCCCCGGCAACGGTCGAGTGGGAGTAGGCTTTAGCGGCATGCGGATACTCGTCGTCGGAAGCGGAGCGCGCGAAGATGCGCTCTCGTGGCGCCTCGCGCAATCCGCGTCGTGCGAAGCGATATTTGCCGCGCCGGGGAACGCCGGTACGGCTTCGCGCGGAGAAAACTGGAACGTCACCGCGACCGACGGCAAATTGCTTGCGGAGCGCTGCCTCATCGAACGCATCGATTGTGCGGTGCTCGGCCCCGAGACGGCGATCGCCGCGGGCGTCGGCGACCGGTTGCGGGAGGCCGGCATCTCGGTCTTCGGACCCAATCGTTCCGCCGGGCGGCTTGAATCGAGCAAAGTGTTCGCTAAGCGGTTTATGGAGCGTCACGGAGTTCCGACGGCGCGCGGCGTCGTCGTGCATTCGCTCGACGGCGCCGAAAAAGCGCTCGGGGCGTGGAGCGGCGGCGTGGTCGTGAAAGCCGACGGCTTGGCCGCCGGCAAAGGCGTGGTCGTCTGCGATGCTCCGCGCGACGCGCGAACGGTGCTGGCCGAGTGGTACGCGCAAAACAGAGTTCCGGGCGGTGGTTCGGACGTGCTGCTCGAGGAGGTGCTGGTGGGTCGCGAGGTGAGCGTCTTTGCGCTTGCCGACGGCCGCGCGATGGCGCCGATTGCCGCCGCGTGCGATTACAAGCGCGCGGGCGACGGCAATACCGGACCGAATACCGGCGGAATGGGCGCGTACTCGCCGCCCGCGGGGTTTCCCGACGATCTCGACGACCAAGTGCGCCAACGCATTTTAGCGCCGGTGTTGCGCGGCTTGCTTGCGGAGGGCGAGGAGTATACGGGCGTGCTCTACTGCGGCCTCATGTGGACGGGCGACGGTCCGTACGTGATCGAGTTCAACGTGCGCTTCGGCGATCCGGAGGCCCAAGTCTTGATGCCCCGCGTCCGAGGCGACTTCGCCGCGCTAATTAAGTCTGCAGCCGATGGAGCGATGGACCTGTCGCTCGCGACGCTCTCTCCCGAGAACTGCGTCGGCGTCGTTTTGGCGACGAGCGAGTATCCGCGCAACAACACGCCGCTCGAAGGGCTCAACCCGGACGTCTCGCTCGGAAACGGTCGTCAGGCGTTTTGGGGCGCATCGAGCGTGGCCGCCGACCGAGTCAAAACGGGTGGCGGCCGCGTGCTCACGGTCACGGCGCTCGGCGACGACCTGCCGCACGCCCGCACAAACGCGTACGCTGCCGTTAAAACGCTCGCGTCACGTCTCGGCACCAATGCGCTGACGTACCGCACCGATATCGGGATTTAAGTCCACCGGCAGGTCGCGGCGCTCGAACCAATCCGTGCGACAATCGCTCGGCTCTCGGAACAACGGCGTTACCAAGCCGATCGAGGGCAACCCGGTCACGTCGATCGGGCACCCCTTCCAGCCGGCACGCCGCGCGGTTGCACTCAAAGCGTTACGCGGGATGATGTGTTCCTTAGTGACCGTCCGGCCCGGAATCGCACGAACGACGTAGGCGCAAGAAAATCGCGAGTCCCATTCGATCAGCACGAGGTTCGGAAAGCGGCCCGTTTCGGCGGCCGCCGCGTATGTCTTAAAGTCGGCGCCGTGAACCACATTCCGGAACCGGCCGTTGGTCGATTTGAGCTGCTAGTCGGACTCCACACTTGGGGCATCGAAGATCTGCGACCTTGGTGTTGTTCGGAAGCGCTGAAATATCGTCGCTCGGACACGCGAGGCAATAGAGATTATAGGCCGCCCACGGTTCGATAACGGCACGCGCCATCTGCGCGCGGCTCGTGTAACCGGCTCCTGCGGCCGTGTCGATCAAGCATGAGAAGGGTGGTGCCGCGATGGTCTTTCGATAGCGCCCGGGCGTAAGAAATTGCAGCACACCACGGTCGCGAAGAATTTGCAGAGTCTGCCGAAGCTTCGCATCGACGTGTCTGTTGTGCGGAAACTGCGCGGCGAGTTCGTCGCGATAGCGCAGAATGTCGGCCAGTTCGAACTTCCGCGGCAGCCGTTCCAACGATCGTCACGCACAATCGCGCCCGCCGGTGGCGGACGCGATTGACTGGAAAGGCGTGCGTTTGTTTCGCTGCACGCGGCAGGCGAGACGTCGTCCGGTTACATGACGTAGAGTTGCAGCGATCCTGGATCGACGTAGTAGACGCCGCCCATGACGTACTGGTTGGGATACGCGCACATGACGCCGTTATTCGGCCCATAGATGTAGACGAGGTCCCGCCGTCCGCACGCGACCGGCTGGAGGCCGTAGTTCTGGTACAAGTACCATCCGGGGTACGCGTAGCTCGGCGCGGTGTAGTAGTTTTGGTCCCAGATCCCCTGACCGGCTAACATCGAGAAGGCCGCGAACGGACCCCAGAAACCGCCGCCCCAGTAGTTCGTCTGGGGATACCACTGGTAGCCGCCGTTCCACGCCCAGTTGGACGCGTACGGACGCGGGTTGACCAGTACGTAGTTGGTGCGGTAGACCGGGTGGTACCACACCGGGCGCGGCGCATAGGCCCAGGCGGGTCGCCGCCAGCCCGGTGCCGGCGCGTGCCAATACGGCTTGCGGTTGGGATGCCACGGATTAACGGTCGGCTTCGGCGTCGGCCGTTGACCCGGCCGCCTCGTCGGCGCGGGAAGCGTACGAACCGGGCGCGGCTTCATCGTTTCGATCGGTGGCTTCATGGTGCGTACGGGGGCCGGCCGCATCGTCTCGATGGGCGGCTTCATCGTGCGCATCGGGGCGGGTTTCACGGTGTGCATCGGTGCCGGCTTCATCGTGTGCATCGGTGCCGGCTTCATCGTGTGCATCGGCGCCGGCTTCATCGTGTGCACCGGCATCGGACTCTTCGGCGGCTTGGCAGCCGTATTCGGAGCCTTCTCGGAATTCTTTGGCGCGGGCGTCTGATCCGCGACGACTATGGAAGTGGGGACGCCGCGAGCGACGGCCGGCGCGATCCCGGCGAACGCCATGGCGATAAGGATTGAAGTAAGGCGAGTGTACGTGTGCATTTATAAAAACCTCCGTCCGGACTACTAAGGGATACCCAGGAAGGCAGCAGAGTATGCCGCTTACCGCACGCTTAGTCTTAAATGTTCATTAGGGGCTGCGCCGGGAACGCTAAGAAAGCGAGCGTATGCTTAGCCGTACGGCCACCCGAGTGCGAGCAAATTAAAAAAGCTAGACGCATTTTTCGTCCAGCCACGGGGATCGTAAGGACCAGCGAGACTGCCTTGGTCCGGGCTCCGCTATGTTAGCCGTTAGCCGGTGCGACCGCTCTTGTGGTGCAGTTCGGACGCTTCGTCCGCTTGAACCCGCGCGTCATGCTCGGCGCGGCGCCGTGACGACGATTCTGCAACCGTCGGCATCATGATATTACCGACGACGGTGATCGGCACTCCGTTGTGAAAACTCATTTGTTCTCTTCTTTTTCCCCAAATTATTGATATTTGCGTTTGCACTCTGTAACACCGGTAGTACGGTTTTGAGTTGCGACTTGTTTCGACGGTCGCGCGAACCTCGATTTATTCGGGCTGACGTCATAACTCGCTAACTGCTTCGAACAAATCTTGCAGGACACCGTCATAAGAAGGTGTGAGTCGAGCGCAATAGGACGTTATTTGGAAGGCTCGGCGCCGCCAAACAGCGCGAATCTCGTCTGCTCTCGGAGGGTACGCCGGGAATTGGCAAGTTCTCGTTCCGGATCGCTACGTTCGAAAGAGGATCCTAAAGGCAAGCTGCTCACTTGAACCACGCCGGCGGCGATCTCGCGCAGCGCCGTCATTGCCGGCTTCTCGGGGGTCGCATTCATTATCAACGCCGGAGCGCCGCCGAGGAGCTGGCGGGAGCGTTTTGCAATCGCGTTAACGGCCGTGAATGGAGATCCGCTCTTGTGGACCGCCTGTTCCGCCGAGTTGCGAATGATTTGATGCTCTTCGCTCGACTTGATGTTGGAAGGCGATTTTACCGTACGCTTGACGGCTTTTGCGGCGCCCTCGGTCAACCCCTCATCCGATTCCGCAAGGACTTCGAGCATGTCAGACATTGTGATGTTCCTTTCAGTAAAAAAAAACCGCCTCGCGTCCTGATACCGCCTTAGAAGGCGGCAGTAACGATGGGCAGTCTTTTGATAGGTGCCGAGAGTTGCTGTGAGTTCAGTATAGCATACTTTGCGACTTATGAGTCAGACGCCGAGCTTCAAGGAGTTCTTTCTGCGTTTGATTGGAAATGCGAACGACCGGCCGGGTCCCCGAGCAATGGGCTCACCCGGACCGTAATGCGTGGTTCCGGCGCCGAACCGGTTGTCGAACCCGCGATCAGAACTCTAGCCTTGTCCAGGATTTCCTCGAGAGTAGAGCCTTCGACGGTCGAGCGCAACTCGGCACACAAACCGATCAAACGTCCGCTTTCACGGTGAACGTACAGTCCAAACGTATTGCTTGATTTGAGCAACCTTTTCACCGCATCATATCCGACTAACGCGGCATCGTGAGGAGCTGCTTTATCCGTTGCACGCCCGCCTTCGCAGCGGTGTCACGCGTAGCCGCAGCCAACTCGTACCAGTGCAGCGCGGTCACATAGTCTCGCGTTACGCGCTCGCCATATTCGTACATGTGGCCGACGGAGATCTCGTCTGAGGTCTCAGGTTCGACCGGAAAAAAGGATACCGTTTCGATCATGGATGTTTCCAAGCGTACCCGTTTAGGCGGGCGCGTGCGTTGCTTTCCCTTGCGGAGCTTTTCCCTGCGGAGCTTTTCCCGGACCTGACTTATGTGCAGGTGCAGCTTTGCCGTTGGACTGTGCGCCGGGTGGTTTCATCGCGTGTTGCGGAGGGGCGGCGGGCTTCGCGGATTTCGTATTGGGCGCTGACAGATGTGCCGGTTCCGAAGCAGACTTGGAGTACGTCCCATGCGCGACCGGTTGAAAGTCCGCCGGCCGGTTCGTCGCGCTGTACGCGTGCGACGTTACCAGGTCCGCAGGTTTGCCGTGATTGACGCTCGCGTACAGGTTGCGGTCGCGTTGCGCTTCGGCGATATGCGCTCGCTGCATTGGCGTCGGACCAATGTGGCGCTCGCGTGCCCACGCAAGCTGTTGCGCGTCGGGGTGCATCCGAACGCCGCCCGGACCATTGTAACCGTACCGATTGACGTTACGTACGATGACCGTTTTGTTCACGTACACGTTTCTTATATAGCGCGGATTGACGCTCGTGACGGCCGTGTTGTATCGGAACGCATTGCCCTGCCAACCGCCGCCGACGTAACCCGTACCGTAGTATCCGGCTCCGTAGTTCACTCCGCCGTAGTAACCAACGTTAGATCCCCAGTAGCCTTGATTCCAGGCGTAGTTGTTCTGCTGTTGCTGGTATCCCCAAAACCCGGGGGTCCAGAGGAGGCCGCTTTGCGGGGCGGCCATCCACGTGCCGGGTACCCAGTAGTAGCCGTCCTGACCCTGGCCCCAATATCCCGGGATCCACTGGTAATTTGGGTTGGAAACCGGTGGCTGCTGATATTGGGGCATTAGGGGAGGAGCAGCGATGCTTACGTACACCTGAGAGTTCGCCGCAACGGGAAGAACGAGCCAGGACACAAGCGCGCAAATCGCGAGGAGTGGTAGTTTGAAGAGCCGCATGGGCGGTGTTCCTTTAGCCTTTGTTCGAGTCGCTGCAAAGGCAATTCAGCTCAGCAGCGAGCTGATGTTCTCACGAGCATACCCGAGCCGTTGAACAAAGTCGGCACGCTTTCGCACCAGGAGTGCAGTTTGAGCTCGAAAAATCTTTTCAGACACGCCTCCGATTAGGAGTCAGGACGTATCCGGAAACATGAGGGCTGAGCGCATCCTCCAACCGACCGAGGCCGTACTCAAGGAAAACGCGATTCTCGCCGGCTTGAGCGCCTCGATGATCGCAGAGGTCATGGAGACGGGAAGGCTCGTCGAGCTCGCCACGCCCCAGCAGATTTACGAGGCCGGGCGCCCGATACGAGAAGTCTATTTTCCGATCGACTCGGTCCTCTCGGTTGTCACGCAAATGCGCGATGGCGGCTCGATCGAGGTAGGAACCGTTGGCCGAGAGGGCGTGTCGGCAATTCCGCTCCTTCTCGGCGCAACCACCTCAGCGAACGAGAGCTATTGCCAGGTTCCAGGCCGCGCCGTCGTCATCAGCAGCGACTATTTTCGCGGATTGCTTGACGCCGGCGACGAGCAGCTCCGTAGCGTACTGGATCGATTCTTGCAGGCCTACGTCAACATGTTGGGGCAACTCGCCGCTTGCAACGGTATGCATAGCATCTACGAGCGCTGCGCTCGCTGGCTGCTGCTAACGCACGACCGCGTCAACTCCGATAAGATCGCGCTCACGCACGAATATCTGGCGATGATGCTGGGAGCACGCCGTTCCGGCGTTACCATCGCGGCGGCTACGCTGCAGCAAGCCGGGTTCATTCGCTACGCCCACGGGCACATCGTGATCTTGAATCGAGAAGGCCTGGAAGACGCCTCGTGCGAGTGCTATGCGGTCGCGCGCGAGCAGTTCGGCACGCTCTTGAACGGCAACAACCTGGCGAAGAACCTGCACGCCGAGCCGGGAGGTCTCGAATGACTTCGCCGATCGACACCGACAGGATTCGGTGAAGACTCAGCAGTGAATGCGCGAAAGCGTACAGATTCGTGGGTTAGTCCCGTGCTACGGTGGAAGTCTATGCATGCACTACGCACGGCATTGGCTGCTGCAACGATCGTCGCAACCGCTTGTGCGGTGGCTAGTGCGTACCCGTCGACTCTGACGGTAAAGCTCTACGCTCAGAATCGGCCGGGCGAAACCGGGATGGCGACCTTCAAGCAGATCCCGGGCGGCGTCCAGATCGTCGTCACAATGGCCGGCGGTCAAAACGGCACGCAGCCCATCCATATCCATACGGGCACATGCGCAAACCTGAACCCGGCACCCACGTATACTCTCACCAACATCGTCAACGGGAGTAGCACGACGACGATATCGGGCATCACCCTCGGCGATCTCCTCAAAGGCAGTTACGTCATCGACGTTCATGAGGATAGCGCCGACATCGAAAAGTATGTGGCCTGCGCGACAATCGCCATCTCGAAGTAAACGACTCCCACGTGAGAACACCGGCTAACAGCGACTGAAGGCCGCAGCACGTTCGAGATTGCGCTTCCGGCGAAGCTCTAAGCGTACGACAGTGTCCTTGCCCGCCATAGCGGGCGTGCCGGCGGCGCGCTCGAGGGCGGCGAGGAGGCCGGTGAAGGGCCGGGTCCTGGGCCGAGGGCTGGCCCGCCGGTCGCGTGGAACTCCCGCGCCGGACGGAGGTTCTCAAGAAGCGTATGGCCTTTCGATTTCAGCAGCCGCCGCGCGCACCGTACGGCGGCGCGCTGGCACCCGCGATTCCGACCCATTCGCTGCTCGCCCAAGTGCTCGGCATGACCGCGCTCGGCCTCTGCATTACCGCGCTGGCTGCGTACGTCGCCCAGGGCGTGTCGCCGGCGGTCGGCCTGGTGGCGATGGTGGTCGGCTTCATTCTCTTGTTTTCCATTTACGGGACGCGTTCGAACGAAGCGCTGTCGCTGACGCTGTTCTACGCCTTCACGTTCTGCGAAGGCGTGGGAATCGCGCCCGTGATCGGGCAGTACGTCCGGACCGTCGGGCCCGGCGTCGTGGTCAACGCGGCCATTACGACGGGCTTGGGCATGTTCGCGCTCGCGGCCATCGTCTACGCCACCGGTCTGGACCTGCGGCGATTCCAGGGAATTCTGACGATCGCGCTGCTCGGACTCGTGGTCGCGGGAATCATCTCGCTATTCGTACGCTTCATTCATCCCGAAGTGTACGCGTGGATCACGCTCGTCATCTTCGCGGGACTGGTGTTGGTCGATTTCGCTCGCATCCGGGCGGGCGGCGACGGGCTGACGCCGGTGCTGATGGCGGTCAGCATCTACCTCGACGCGATCAACATCTTTCTGGCGCTGCTGCAGATCTTCGGCGGCCGGCGTTCGAGCGACTGACGCGTTTGCACCGCAAGCCCGCCGGGACTGGTATACTGTAGAGACATGTGCGGGATAACCGGGGTCTACGCGCCGGGGCGCGATGCGGCCCGCCTCGCATTCTTCGCGCTCTACGCGTTGCAACACCGCGGCCAGGAATCGGCGGGCATTGCCGCTGCGGACGGCGGCACGATCCGCTCCCACAAAGAGATGGGCCTGTTGGGGGCCATCTTCGATGAAGAGATCCTCGGCCGGCTGAGCGGCCACATCGCGATCGGGCACGCCCGCTACTCCACGACCGGTTCGTCCATCGTCGTCAACGCGCAGCCCTTACTCGAGCGCACGGACCTCGGGGATTTCGCTTTCGCGCACAACGGCAACCTCACCAATACCGACGAGCTGCGCGAAACGTTGTCACCAACGACGGTGCTGCAGGCTTCGTCGGATTCTGAGGTCGTGGCCAAACTGTTGGTCGAGTCGACCGGTTCGATGGTCGACCGGATCAAAGCGGTGCTGGCCGTAGCGCGCGGGGCGTATTCGGTCGTTCTGTGCACGCAGGACGAACTCTACGCTTTCCGCGATCCGTGGGGCGTGCGGCCGTTGTGTTTGGGATCGCTCCCCGAAGGCGGCTACGTCGTCGCCTCGGAATCGTGCGCGCTCGGTACGGTCGGCGCGCGCTACGAGCGCGAAATCGGCCGCGGCGAAATCTTGCGGATCGGACCGTCCGGCCTAGAAAGCATCCAGACCGACGTCAGCCACGTCTCACCCGCGTTGTGCATGTTCGAATACATCTATTTTTCGCGGCCGGATTCGAGGTTCAGCGATCGATCGATTTACATGGCGCGCTACGCGATGGGGCGCGAACTCGCGAAGGAACACCCCGTCGAGGCCGACGTCGTGATGGCCGTTCCCGATTCGGCCGTGCCGGGCGGGATCGGGTATGCCGCCGAGAGCGGATTGCCGTATATCGAAGGACTCATCAAGAACCGCTACATCGGCCGCACGTTCATCAGCCCCGATCAAGCGATGCGCTCGCGCGGCGTGCACTTGAAGTTCAACCCCGTCATCGAAAATCTCGCCGGGCAGCGCGTCGTCGTGGTCGACGATTCGATCGTGCGCGGGACGACGACGCCGCGGATCGTGACGCTGCTGCGCGAAGCGGGCGCCACCCAAGTGCATCTGCGCATCACGTCGCCGCCGATCAAACACCCCTGTTATCTCGGCGTCGACATGGCGACCTACGACGAACTCATCGCAGCCAACTACACGGTGGAAGAAATTCGGCAGCGCACCGGCGCCGATTCGCTAGGCTATCTCAGCCTCGACGGATTGGTCGCGGCCGTCGGGCGCAACCGGGACGAAACGTGCCTCGGCTGCTTTATCGGCGACTATCCCAACGTGCCCGCCGCGCGAGAAATCCGCAAAGTCGCATCGTCGTAGGCGGCGCGCGTTGCGCTCAGCGTGACGCGTCGTATGCAGGCGCCGGCGTCGAGGCGAGGTCGCCGGGCGGGAAGATGCCTTCCTTGACTTCACGCGCGTAGGCGGTCAGCGCTTCGGTCGCGATGCGGCCGATCTCCGCGTAGCGTTTGGCAAACGAGGGCGAGTGGCCGTACATGCCGAGAATGTCGTGCAGCACGAGCACCTGCGAATCGCAATGCGGTCCCGCTCCGATGCCGATCGTCGGAATCGAAAGCAGTTCGGTGATTTCGCGCGCGATGTCGTGATCGACGACCTCGAGCACGATCGCATAGGCGCCGGCGGATTCAATCGCCTGCGCGTCGGCAACCAGCCGGTCGCGATGGGTTCGCATTTTGAACCCCGGTCCCAGACCGGCGGTTTGCGGCGTGACGCCGATGTGCCCGACGACCGGAATGCCGGTGCGCGCGATCGCGCGCACGCGCTCGGCCTCGTAGACGCCGCCTTCGAGCTTCACCGAACAGGCGCCGCCCTCTTTGATGCAGCGTATCGCCGCGCGAATCGCATCCTCGTTGCTCACTTGATACGATCCGAACGGCATGTCGGCGATGACGTGCGCGCGATTGGAACCGCGTACGACGGCTTGCGCGTGATGAATGATCTCGTCGAGCGTCACCGGCGTCGTCTCGTCGTAGCCGAGAACGACGTTGCCGACGCTGTCGCCGACGAGAATCACGTCGATTCCGGCATCCTCGACGAATTGCGCGAAGGGAGCGTCGTAGGCAGTGGCCACCGCAAAACGCGCCTTACCCTTTCGCCGTTTGATCGCGCCCGCGGTAAGGCGGCGAATCGCCGGGTTCTTCTCGGGTTCGTAGGAGCGGGCATCCGACATGCCGTTGCGCGCTCTCTTGCCTGACGTGTACACGGGAACGCGCTTCGCTAGCGCCGCTTCAAGGCCCCGCTATTGAAAGGCCATCGGAGCGGTCGTCGATTGTTTGTGCGATCCGCACGCGACTTTGCCCGTCAGCGTCGCCGGTCCGGAATAGGTTTCGGGGTTGCGATTGGTGCCGTAAAGATACCATCCGCCGGCCTGCGGGATTTTGACCCTCGCGCTGAACGTGTCGATCGTTTTTGCGCCGCCGGCGATCGTCCACGTCAGCGTGCACGATCCTTTGTAACTCACGTCGGTGAACGCCAACACGTATTGCCAGACGCCGTGCTTGGGAACGAGGTTCGACGGTCCGGTCAATCCGACGCTGTCGCCGTTGGAGACGCCTTCGACGCAGCCCGTGCACGGCACGCCGCCTTGTGCCGGTCCGGTCGCGACGAAGTCGAGCAGAATCGCTTGAGCCGCGTGCGGCGTAAAGGCGAGCGGACGGAACAAAACGCGGCTTGGCGCCGCGAACGACGCGCCGTCGACGGGCGCGGCAACGGGAACGGCCTGCGAGCCGGAGCTTGGGGCGCTACCGTAGCACGCGCCGAGCGCGAAGAGCGGCAACGCAAGAACGCCGAAGCGAGAGAATAGACGCATGACACCTCACGGAACGAAGCGGGAGGCGTCGAGGGTTACTTTGCCGTCAGGGCGGCTCCTGCGCCGTTGGCCCCCGCTGAGACCACCGGCGTCCCGGCGAGTGCTTCGGCGAGCGCAACAAAGCTTCGCACGGGAATTCCGGTCGGTCCCTTCGCCTGCCAGCCCGACTCCCCGTCGAGGTAGGCGGTGCCGGCGATGTCGAGATGCAGCCACGGCGTTTCGTCGTCGACGAATGCGCGCAGAAACGCGGCTGCCGTCAGCGTTCCCGCAGCGCGGCCGCCGGTATTCTTGAGGTCGGCGATATCGCTCTTCATTTGCGTCGAGTAATCGTCGTAGTAGGGCATCTGCCAGAAACGTTCGCCCGCGGCTCTTGCGGCTGCGAGAAATTCCTTCGCAAAAGCGTCGTCGTTCGAGACCGCCGCTGCGGCAGCGTGTCCGAGCGCGATGACGACCGCGCCGGTGAGCGTCGCCACGTCGACGATCCTCGTCGCGCCCAATTTTTTCGCGTAGCACAGGCCGTCGGCGAGAATCAGCCGGCCTTCGGCGTCGGTGTTGATGACCTCGATGGTCTTGCCGTTCATCGCTTTGACGATGTCGCCCGGCTTGGTGGCCTTTCCACCCGGCATGTTCTCGGTCGCCGGGACGATGCCGACGACGTTGAGTTTTGGTTTGAGTTTCCCGATTGCCGACATCGCCGCGATGACCGCAGCGCCGCCGGACATGTCGTATTTCATCTCCTCCATGCGGTCGGCCGGCTTGATGGAGATGCCGCCGCTGTCGAACGTGATGCCTTTGCCGACGAGGGCCAGCAGTTCTTTGCTGCCCGGATCGCCTTCGTAGCGCAGGACGATGAACTTCGGCGGCTGCGCGCTGCCTTGTGCGACCGAAAGGAACGATCCCATACCTTCGCGGCGCGCCGCGTCTTCGTCGAGCACTTCGACGTGCAGCGATGCGTCTTTGGCGGCCTCGGTCGCGCGCTCGGCTAAGATCGACGGCGTCATGTCGTTGGCCGGCGTGATTGCCAACCGGCGAGCGAGGTTCACCGCTTCGCCGATCGCAGTGCCGCGCGTGACGCCGCGCTCGAGGGCCGCCGCGTCGAAACCCTCCGACAACACGGTGACTTCCGAAACGGCGATGCGTTTTTCCGGCGAACCTTGATACACGGTCGTTTCGAACGATCCGGCGATGGCCCCCTCGGCAACGAACGAGGCGGCTTCGATTTCACGGCCGCGCGCGCATTCGGGCAACACGAGCGCGAACGACCGCACGTTGCGACGCCCCAGCTGGCGAACGGCGATGGCCGCATAGCGCGCGAGCGAGGCGATTTCGAACTTCGCCGCCGTGCCGAGCCCAATGGCGAGCACGCGCCGGAACGGACGATCCGCCGCGTACGCCAGCACGGTTTCCCCGAATTTTCCTTTGACTTCGCCCGCGGCGAGCGCGCCCGAAACGGCGGAGCCGGCGAGGTCGTCGATGCTTTTGGCCATTCCGTCGACGGCGCCATCGAAGAACGGGACGACGAGGGCTTCGGTGCGCACGCCCGGCGGCGCATCGTGGGCTATACGTATTTGCATGGTGAACCTTTCGCGTGGTGAACTACTGCCCAACCATGGACGAGCCCTGCGAAGGCACGCCGGCGAACAACGGCGGCCGCCCATCCGACGCGTATGCACGTGCCGGAGTCGATATTGCCGCCGGCAACGCGGCGGTTGCGCGCTATCGCGACGTACTGGGCGCCTGGCGCCATCCCGAACAGCTCGACGCAATCGGGGGCTTCGGCGGCGTCTTTCGACTGCCCGGCGACGAAGGCCGGGCGCTGGTCGCTTCCAACGACGGCGTCGGTACGAAAGTGCTTATCGCTGCCGAACTCAGGCGCTACGATTCGGTTGGCGCCGATTTGGTGAACCACTGCGTGAACGACATCTTGGTGGTGAACGCGTCGCCGCTCTTCTTTCTCGACTATCTCGCGGTCGGCAAACTCGATCCCGGCGTCGCCGCGCAAATCGTTGCCGGTTGTGCGCGCGCCTGCCGCGCACACGGCTGTGCGCTGCTCGGCGGCGAAACCGCCGAGATGCCCGGCCTCTACGAGCCGGAACATTTCGATCTGGCGGGGACGATCGTCGGCGTCGTCGACATCGCGCAGCTACCGGATCCGGCGAGCGTCGCCCCCGGCGACGCCATCGTTGGCTTGCCCGCAGTCGGGCTGCACACGAACGGTTATTCACTGGCGCGCGCGCTTGTCGGACGCGACGAATGGAACGCACCGCTTTCCGGCACCGCAGGCACGTATGCGGACGCGCTCTTGGCGCCGCATCCGTCGTACTACCAAACGGTGCGCGCCA
The DNA here is from genome assembly GCA_963704715.1 of Vulcanimicrobiota bacterium. Lineage (GTDB taxonomy): Bacteria > Vulcanimicrobiota > Vulcanimicrobiia > Vulcanimicrobiales > Vulcanimicrobiaceae > Tumulicola. The sequence continues at coordinate 274,075 of OY969933.1, forward strand.
TTCAAGCCGTCGCCAGCGTGAAAGTCATGGCGCACGTTACCGGCGGGGGCCTACTCGAAAACGTGCCGCGCACGCTGCCCGCCAACGTCAAGGCGATCTTTGAGCAACGGCGCTGGTCCGTTCCCGAAATCGAACGGGTGCTGGTGTCGCGCGGCAAACTCGACGTTGAAGAACGTTATCGCACCCTGAACATGGGGATCGGATACACGCTCGTGGTTCCGCTTGCCGATGCCGAACGCGCCGTCGCTGCAGCACCGGGCGCCGCGGTCGTCGGTTGGATCGAAGCGCGGGAAGGCGATGAGGCGCAGTCGATCGTGCATCCGGAGCGCGACGCGGCGTGAGCGAGGCAACGCTGCACGACATCGCGACGACCCTCGACACGACCGATATGCGCGACGCGCGCGCGCACCGGGCGCTGGAAATCGTGCGCGCGGGGCGCGACTTCCGTTGGGCCGGCATTTACGACGTCGACGACGATACGATCGAATCGATCGGACATAGCGGCGTGCAGGCGCCGGTCATCATCGAGTTTCCCGCGGACCGGGGTGCGATCGGTGAGGCGGTGCGAAGACGCGCGACCGTGATTCGAAACGCGCAGATGATCGTTCCGATTCTCGGCGCGGAGAGCGGCATTCCGATCGGCACGCTCGTCGTGGAACGCGACGCAACCACCGGCTTTACCGAGGAGGACCAAGCCTTCGTCGAGCGCTGCGCGATCGCGCTCATGCCGCTGTTCGAATAGGCGGCGCGTGGCGGACCTGCTCAATCTCGTCGTCGATTTGGACGAGCAACTGGCGCCCGCACCGGATGAAGGCATCGACGTGCGCGCATCCGGCGATGCCGGAGACCGGACGCTGGCATGGATCGACGAATGTTTCGGCGGCTGGTGGAGTTCCGAAGCGTACGTCGCGCGCACGGTCGTCGCGCATCGCGACGGCGCTCCGGCCGGCTTTGCCGCATTCGAGCCGAGCGGCCTTCGGTTTCGCTGGCTGCGCGGACTTACGCGCGAACCGGGCACGGGCGTCTTCGGACCGATCGGCGTCGCGCCCGAGGCGCGCGGCCGCGGCTTGGGACGCACGCTGCTGCAACGAGCGCTTTGGGAGTTGCGGGCGCGGGGATATGCGCGCGCACTCATACCGGCCGTCGGCGAACGCGTCGCGCCGTTCTACGTTGCTGCCGGCGCGCGCGTCGCGGAGTGGTTCGATCGCGCCGCGCTGCTCTCGCCGGCGCCGCGCACGCTCGTGCTGGCGTCCGGAAGCGGTAGTAATTTCCAGGCGGTCGCCGAGCGCGCCGCCGCAGGATCGCTTCCCATCCGGCTGCTCGGCGTCGTGACGAATCGTTCGAACGCGGGCGTCGTGGCGCGCGCTCGCGATGCCGGATTGGATGCCGTCGTGCTGCCGTGGAAACGAGCCGAAGAAACGCGCGAGACCTACGACGCGCGCTTGCTGCAAACGGTTTCGGAGATGGCTCCCGAACTCGTCTTGCTCCTCGGATGGATGCACCTGCTCGACGAGCGCTTCGTGACGGCATTTCCAAATCTCGTCAACGTGCACCCGGCGTTTCTTCCGCTGGATCCGCAGCGCGACGAGGTCGGCCTTCCCGACGGGTCGACGATGCCGGCCTTTCGCGGCGTCGGCGCCGTCGCCGACGCACTGGCCGCAAATCATGGATGGATCGGCGCCACCGTGCATCTCGTCACGCCCCAGACCGATCGCGGACCCGTGCTGGCGCGGCGCCCGCTGAGGCTGCTTTCCGGCGAGGACGAAGCCGGCGTGATGCAGCGTCTGCATCCGCTGGAGCACGAACTGGTCGCCGCCGCCGTGCTGCGCCGGCTCTACGAGCGCGAGTAACCGTGGCAATCGACGTCCGGCGCGCGACGAGCGGTGAGGAGTTCGACGCATTTCGCACCCTCGCCGAAGAGTACGAAGCGAGCCTTCCCGACGATCTCAAACACGCCGACTTCGCCGCGCAGCACGCCGATATCGCAGCGCACTTCGCGCCGCCGCATGCGGCATTCGTGGCCCGCGCCGGCGGCGCACCGGCGGGGTGCGTCGGCCTGACGGCGCACGCTTCGGATCGCACTGCCGTCGTGAAGAAACTCTACGTCGCACCGGCCTATCGCAAGCGCGGCGTCGCGCGCGCGCTCATGAACGCGCTGATCGCCTACGCCCGCGAACGCGGGGTCGCACGCCTCGTCCTCGACACCGCGCGGGAGCGAATGGAACCGGCCTACGCGCTGTATCTCGCGCTGGGATTCCTGGAGTGCGCGCCCTACGGCGAGGTCGACTACCGCTGCGCGACGTTCATGGATCTTCATATCGAATAGACGATGATTCAGATTCAAATCTTTGTTCCGGAACTCTGGAGCCTGCTCGGCGGCGTGCTCGCGCTGCAGGGCCAGGCTTACCGCAGAGCGCTGTCGTTCGAGGACGCGATTCCGGCCGCAATCGCGATCGTGCTGGCCGCCGGTTTGAGCGAAGCCTTCGGGCAGAGCATCGTGCTCTTCGCCAACCGGGTCAAGCCCGCGCGATTCGTCTTCAGCCTCTTCGTCGACGCGTTGCTGTTCACGTTCGGTTACCTCTTTCTGGTGCTGAGCACGTGGCTCGTGTGCCGGTTGCCGGGCGCGCCGCATCTCTCCCTGCGCGATTTTGCGCTCGTGCTGGCGATGAGTTACGCGCCCATGCTGTTCGCGTTTCTGAGCGCGCTGCCGTACTTCGGCTCGGCGCTGTTCAGCGGTCTGCGCGTATGGCACTTGCTCGCAATGGTCGTCGGCGTTGCCGCCGCGGGCGGCATCGACGTTTTCGCGTCGGCGACGTACGTGTGGCTCGGGTGGCTCGTGATGATGCTCGTGCAGCGCAGTTTTGGCAAGCCGATCGCGGCGCTCGGATCGAAGGTGCTCGATGCGGTCGCCGGCGTTCGCGTGATCGACGACGCACGAGTCGTCGTCGGCCGCGCCGAAGCCGGAACGGCGCATTTGCCCGACGCGCGGGAGGTCGAGGTCGCACAGAAGGCCCACGCGCATCCGCGCCGGTGGATGGCGCTGGCCGGGCTTGCCGGCATGGCGCTGCTCGGCGTCATCGTCGCGCTGGCGCTCGAACCGGTGCGACGCGGCATCTTCGGATGGCAAGCCCATCTCCCGAAGGTCGTTCAACTGCCCTTCGATTTGCTCTGGATCGGCGTTATTGCGGTGATCGTGGCGGCGTTCATGGCGCCGCTCGAAACGCTGGGCTGGTGGGCGGGCTGGTACGGCGACGAGATCGACACGAGCGACGAGACGCGGCCCGGCGTCGAGGCGCCGCGTTCCGACGTCGCGCGGTACGTGCTCTATCTCGACGGTATCGCGCAATCCAGCGGCGCGTACACTTCCGACATCGAAACCTTTCTCGATGCGTTGTCGCCCGAACTTCCCGCCAACGTCATCCTGGTGCGCGGCGTGATGGCCTATTCCGTGCTGAACCGGCCGCTCGAAGACGATCCGATTCTCGCGCCCTTTTGGAAACTCGTGGACGCGCAGCGCAGCCGCAGCCTCAACTCCCTGCTCGGATGGTTCATCAACATTCGCAACGTCACGATCGTTGCGGTGTCGGCCGATCCCCGGTACGGTCCGATGTATAACTTCGGCATGGCCGACGTCATCTATCGTTCGCTGCTCGCTCAAGGCTATCGCAAAGGCAGCGGCACGCCCGTGACGCTCGTCGGATACAGCGGCGGCGGACAGATGGCGTGCGGAAGTGCGTCGTTCCTCAAGCGCGCGCTCGATGCGCCGGTCGACGTCATCTCGCTCGGCGGGGTGATCAGCGGGACCGATCCGATCCTGCAACTCGAACATCTCTACCATCTCGTGGGCGATCGCGACGGCGTCGAAAGGATCGGTCCGGTCATGTTCTCGTCGCGCTGGCCGGTTGCGCTGCTCTCGTATTGGAACCGCGCGAAGCGACTGGGATCGCTCACGCGCGTCTCGCTGGGCCCGGTAGGCCACCAAGTGCCGGGCGGGATGCTCGATCCGGACGCGACGCTGCCGGACGGCCGCACGAATCTCCGCCAAACTCTCGACTACATCGGCAGCATCGTCACGGATCGTTTCGTTCCGAAAGACGAACCGCCGCGCTTGCCGAGCAACTATGGCCGTTACGTCGAAGGCACGGGCGCACTCTGGGCGTTTCTCGCTTCGAGCGCGAGCGATCCGGGCGAGCGCGAGCGCGCGAGCGGCCGTTATGCCGCCGCGGCGCCGTGGATGGGGCGCCTCATTCTTCCGGCGCGCAACGCGCGCTTCGGAGGCGCCCTCTTCGAGGTGACCGGAACGCCGCCCGAACGTGCCGATCTGCGCGGCAAAACGGTGCGCCTGCGCTGGAACGACGACACCGACGTGCGCAAACGCGTGCGCACCGCGATCCGCGACGTGAACTTTAGTGCCGAGGCGACGTCGGCCGCCGTCTACGGCGGACTCGTCATGCCCACTCGCCTCAACCGCCGGCGTTTGGTCGATCCGTTGGAATCGCTCGCGGGCGCGCATCCCGTCGACGACGTCGTCGTGAAACTCGACGGCAACGTGAGCGTCGTTGACGCCGGCGGCGTCGCAGAGTTGCGCGTCGACCGCGAGCCGGTGCAAATCACCGGCCGCTTTCGCGCGCTGCTGACGTTCCTCGGCCCCGCCGCCGAAAAAGACCGCTATCGCGTGCGGCACTTCGACCGCGGCGACGCGCACGTTCGCCGGCGATGAAGACGTCGTCGAGATGCCTGCGATCGTCGACGACCTCGACGGGCGGCCGAACTCGGTTACCGAGGGCATCGAGCGTTGGCCGCTCAATGCGGGCGGGTGGTATGCGACGGGAGCGTTTCGCGACGGCCGGTTCGTCGTGCAGTCGCTCGCGCCGCGCGATCTGCTGCGAGCCGATGCCGCGCGTACGCCGTTCGATAGCACGAAGGCCGCGGAAAAATACGTCCGGCGCGGCGCGTGGCGCGACATCGCCGCAGCGCGTGGGGGAATCGCCGCGGCGCAGATGGCTCCTTGGAAGACTGGCGACACCGGATTGGTCGTGCATACGTACGGCGGCATCGGCGGCCCCAACCGTGAAAAGGCGGCATCCGGTCCGATCTATTTCGGCCATTTCGCCTACGGCATGGCCGAGGTCGTTCACGATCCGCTCGGCGACGAGCCGCGCTTTGAGATCACCTACCATCAAGTCTACACGCAAAATAGCGACGGCCTCGTTGCCGGATCCCTCGACTGGTCGCGCTATATGGGCGACCGGCAATACGGCTGGTCCGGCGTGCGCCCGGTCTGCGACGCGTTGCTACGCCTGGATGCATTTCCGCTCGACGCGCTGCGCCGGCAGCTCGAAGTCATGACCGCGCGCTACCGGATCGGCGACGGAACGGGCGGCACGTTCGTCGGCGCTGCGAATAACTGCTCGCAGGACTCCAATCACGCGCTCTTCGCAGCGCTTTCCTCGGCGAAGTTTTCGCAATCCGACGCATTGCGCGCGCTGGCGAAAGATCTGCGAAAGAAGCTGCAGCTATTCGGCACGTCGCGGCGCGACTGGAGCCGCAACGTCTACAATCTCGGCACGACGATGGAAGACGCGCCGGTGCGCAATCTCGTCTCGGCGCTGGGGAGCTGGCGATGCATCTTTCCGCGCGTCGCATTCAACGCGATCGTCGGAACGTTTCTGCGCCACGGCGCTACGCTGACCGTGCTCGGAACCGATCAAATCGGCGGTCCGCGCGACGACGTCGCACCGGTGGCGCCGTCGTCGTTTTAGTCTCCCGGACCCTAGGTGAAGGAGAAGGGAAGATCGGGATCGGCCGTGAGGACCAGCGGATCGGCGCGCGTTGCATCGCGTTGGTAGAAGGCGGCCGCCGCGATCATCGCGGCGTTGTCGGTGCAGTACTTCGCCGGCGGAATAAAGGCGTCGACGCCGCGGCGAGCGCTCCACTCCATGACGGCGCGCGCGAGCGCGGAGTTGGCCGCCACACCGCCCGAAAGCACGACGGCCCGATAGGGTGCGGCTTCGTAGGCCGCCGCCAATCGCGCCATCAGCACGTCGACGACGGCGGCCTGAAACGACGCGGCGACGTCCTCCGGCGGCGCGTCGCGCCCGCCCGGAGATTCCAGGAAGTACCGGACCGACGTTTTTAGCCCCGAGAAGGAGAGATCGAGCGTGCCGGGCGCCGGCTTATGGCGTGGAAAGGCGTAGGCCCGCGGATCGCCGGCGAGCGCCAGGCGATCGAGTTCGGCGCCGCCGGGGTAGGGAAGGCCGAGCAGCCGGGCCGTCTTGTCGAAGGCTTCGCCCGCCGCGTCGTCGCGGGTGCGTCCGACGATTCGCAGGGCCGTCGGCGACTCCACGGCGACCAGTTGCGAGTGTCCGCCCGAAACGAGCAACGCGAGGAAGGGATAGGGCGGCGTCTCCGGGCGGTCCAGAAACGGCGCGAACAGGTGCCCGTGCAAGTGATTGACGCCGTAGAGCGGCTTGTCGAGCGCAAAAGCCAGCGCCTTGGCGGCCGCGACGCCCACCACGAGACTGCCGATGAGCCCCGGGCCGCGCGTGACCGCGATGCCGTCCACCGATTCGAGGCTCGCGCCGGCTCGAGCGAGGGCATCCTCGATGGCTGCCGAGAGCAGGGCAACGTGGCGGCGCGACGCGATTTCCGGGACGATGCCGCCGTACTTTGCGTGAAACGCATCCTGGTTGGTCGAAACCGACGAGAGGACGTCGCGGCCGTCGCGCACGACCGCGGCGGCAGTGTCGTCGCACGACGTTTCGACTCCCAGCAACATCATAGGGTCGAGCCTTCGCTTCCGGCGCGCCAGGAACCGCGTCGAGCCCGCGAAAAGCGTTGCGCATGCACGATGTCAACGAAACGATGCGCCTCCCGTCACCGGCGCCACGGCCCCAGTCGATCGCATTCGACGGTGAAAAACTCTGGATGGGCTCGATCGAGACGAGCCGTATTTACGCGATCGATCCGCATCAGTGGATCGTGAGCGAAGAAGATCGCGCGCCCGGCAAGCCGTGGGGCATGACCGTCGTCGGCGACGAGTTGCGCGTCATCTGCGGCGAAGGCGATGACGATTCGCGCGTGATCCGGCGCTTCGTGCCGGGCCACGGTTTCAAAGGATCGGATGCGATCGGATGTCCCGACGATACCGGATCGCAACTCAGTTACGACGGCGTGCGCCTCTACGTGAGCCAGTGGTATAACAAGCGCATTCTCGGCATCGACGAGCGCGGCGCGGTCGTGCGCACGATCGACGTGCCCCGCGGGATTTGCGGTCAGTGCTATTCCGAAGGCGCCTTCTACATCCTCAATACGGACGACGAAGACTCGAACGAGTATTTCCTTACGCGCGTCGGCGTCAACGGCGGCCAGCCGCACTGCGAAGACTTGGCCCGCGTGCCGTTCGCGGCGCGCGCGCTGGCAAGCGACGGCACGCGCTTTTGGACGAATCACCGCGAGCACAACGAAATCGTCGCCTTCACGGTGTAAGCGCCTCGTGCCGCTGCGGCGAGCGGTGGCCGTCCTTGCGGCGGTTGCCATGCTGGGAACCGGGCCGAGCGACCTCGAGGCAACGCTGCGCTCGACGGCCGCAACGTACTACGCCCATGCCGGGCAGGTCGCGATCGTTACGGGCCGCGACACGACGATGGATTACTATCAACGCCTGCTCGACGACGCCGACGCGGTCACGCAAGTGCCGCCCGAGGGCTACGCGCCCGACGTCTGGCACGGCGCGCTGAACGCGACGTCGCAACTCGACATCAGTCTGGCGCAGCAGCTCCTGCAAGGCTCGTATCGGCCGCTCGCGTCGATTCGCGGCCTCGGCGAAACGCTGATTCGCTCGTCCAAAGACGGGACGATGCAGCCGGTTGCGGTGTACGTGCCGACGACCTACGTGCCGGGACGCAAAACGCCGCTGATCGTTTTCCTCCACGGCCACCCGCAATCGGAGTCGTCGCTGATCGCGCCGCCGTACCTCGACGATCTCGCCGAACGCAGCGGAACGATCGTCGTGGCGCCGTACGGGCGCGGCTACTACGATTTCCAAGGCTCGCAGAGCGACGTCTACGACGCGCTTGCCGCGGCCGAACAAGCCTTTACCATCGATCCGCGCAAGCGCTATCTCGCCGGCTACTCGATGGGCGGGTTTTCGGTGTTCCTCGTCGCTCCGATGAAGCCGAACGCCTGGTCGGCGGTCATGTCGATCGCGGGCGCGCTGCTGGGTTCGCGATCGCATCAGGTGACGTCGATGCTGCCGAACACGCCGTTCTACATTTTGACCGGCGTTCGCGACGAAAGCATTCCCACGCAGTATCCCGCCGCCACCGCGGTGTTCTTACGCAACTCCGGCGTCCCGGTGACGTTCTACTCGGACCCCACGGCGACGCATCGTCTCTATACGCTGCGCACGATTCTCGCGCAGGCATGGAGCGACATGGAGAACGGGGTCGTGCGCACCCCGTGGACATTGAGCGTCACGACGCCGTTAATGGGCGCGCCGCCGCTGGGATTCAAAATTTAACGAGCGTCAGAGATTGGGCGCGCCCGGCTTGACGAGCGCGGGATATTTTGCGCGCAGATTTTGCAGTTTCGGGATGTCGTTCGCTACAATGTACGGATTGTTGGGATTGTGCACGGCGAAATCTTGATGGTAGGCCTCGGCGGGGTAGAAGCCGTGCAGCGGGGCGACGACCGTGACGATCGGCGATGAGAAGACGCGATCGTGCTGGAGTCTTGCGATCGCGGCGAGCGCTTCGCTGCGTTGCGCGCCGGTCGTGTAAAAGATTTCGGAACGGTATTGCGTGCCGTCGTCGGGCCCCTGACGGTTCAACTCGGTGGGGTCGTGCGCGACGCGAAAATAGACGACGAGCAGCTGCTTGAACGAGACGACCGACGGATCGTACGTAATTTCGACGGATTCGGCTTGGCCGGTCGTGCCGGTACTGACGATCTCGTAGTGCGCCGTTGCGGCATTGCCGCCGGCATACCCGGCGACTGCCGAGCGTACGCCTTTGACGGACTGGAAGACGAGTTGCATTCCCCAGAAGCAGCCGCCGGCCAAAACGACGCGGTCGGATTGATCCGCCGCGGCCGGGGACGCGCTCGCCGGAGCGACGACGGCCAGCAGCGCGATGAGGAGCGCGAAAAAACGTGTCATATCCGGTATAACGCTTCGCGCCGTGAAATGGATGATCTCAGTTTTTCAGGTGGTCGTCGAGCCAGCCGAGCCAGAAGCGCGTCAGATCGGCGGTTTGCACCGGGTTTTCCGGTCCGTGCGTCGAGGCCGGAAAGACGAGGAATCGCACGGGTACGTGGTTGTCCGTGAGCGCGTGGAAGAGCGCATACGACAGCGGAATCGGCACGGTCGAATCCAGCGTCGTGCCCCAAATGAGCGTCGGCGTCGTGATGTCCTTGTAATACGTGATCGGCGATTGCTCGGCGTAAATCTGCGCGCCGTTGCCGACGTAGGGCGACGCGAGCAGATAATACCGGTTCTGCACGTTGGAGATCGAGAGATTGTACTCTTCGGTCTCGTCGTTCACGGCAGCGCCCGAAACGGCGGCCCGCCAGGTGTGATAATGACCGATCAGCCACGTCGTCAGCAGTCCGCCGTACGACCATCCGGAAACGGCGACCCGCTGAGCGTCGACATAGGGTTGCTTCTCGAGCTCCGCGAGCCCGGCCATGATGTCGTTGGCCGGTCCTTGCGCGGTGTCGCCGACGATGGCAAGCATGTAGGCGTTGCCGAGGTTGTCGCTGCCGCGGTAGTTCGGTTGGAAGACGATGTATCCGTGCGACGCAATCGTCTGCGCGAGCGGCCACTGTTCCCAAACGAAATCGAGCGCGTTCGAGAGACCGGGACCGCCGTGAATGAGCAGGACGACGGGAAACTTCGCGTCCGAATGCGCCGCGCGCGCTGCGTCGAAATTGGGTGGGTACGTGACGACGCCGTCTTCGGCGAAGCCGTTAGGACCGTTCCACTCGAGCGTCGTCATGCGGCCCAGGGATATGCCGCCGATGAAGTCGTTGAAATGCGTCAGCCTACGTGGCACGGCCGACCCAGCACCGAGATAGTAGAGTTCGCGCGCGTGCCGGGCATCGGTTGCGAGAAATGCGATATCGCCGCGCGCGTCGATCGACCCGGCAATGCCCGCGTCGAACGTGCTGCTCGAATACGGATCGCAGACGACGTTCAGGTCGCCGAGTTGGAGTTGCGTCAGGCGCCCGGACGTCAGCTCGAGATTCCATGCGTTCACGCGAGTCCGGTCGCTCGCACAGAGCAGCAGCCGCTTCCCGTCCGGGAACCAGAGCGACGCGGCAACGTTGCGGTCAAGGGATGGTGCGAGCAGTTCGTCGCGCTTGCCGTTGAATGCGTGCACGGCGTTTTCGGCAAGGTAGTTGCTTTCGCGCGGATACCAGTAGACGAGATCGCTCGTGAGCGCGCCGTAAGCGGGACTCAGTTCGAAGCGGTCGTGGCCGGTGGCCAGCTTCACCGGCGTTCCGCCGCCGGAGGAGACTTGCCAGAGCGTCGAGTTTTCGTCGTTTCCGCCGAACGTATCGGCGACGCGCGTGAACGTGATGCGGCTGCCGTCGGGCGTCCACGCAATTTGTGGGGAGAAGATGCCCCCGGGGTCGGTCGGCGCGATCGTCCACGCCCCTTCAGTGAGACGGCGTTCCCGTCCGTCGCGCAACGCGACGACCCACAAGTGATCGGGCGGCGTAAGCGCGGTCGCCGTGTAGTCGTTGTTGCCCGCGAAAAAATAGTCGTGATGGTGCGCGAGGGCCTCGCGATTGGCAGGCAGATCGGAGGCGACGTAGGCAAGGCGGCGTCCGTCCGGGCTCCACGCGACATCGATAACGTCGGCCGGTGCGTGCGTCAGTTGCCGCATCGCGCCGCGTGCGTCGCGGACGTAGGCTTGCATGACGCCGTTGGAGGCTCGCGCAAGAAAGGCTAAAAGCCGGCCGTCCGGCGACCAACGCGGCACGGCCACGTCGCGTCCGCCCACGAGGACGCGCAGGTGCCCGGTCGAGACGTCGAGGAGTTCGAGCGAATCGACCTCCGTCGCGGCGGCCATGTTTTGCCGGACGGCGATCAGCGCGACCCAGCGGCCGTCGGGCGTTATCGCGGGTTCCTCGAGATTGACGATGCGGCCCATGTCGGCGATGTGCAGCGTGCGCGCGGGAGAATGCACCGGTGCGAACGCGACGATCGCCGGCAGCAGAACGGCCAAAAGGATGCGCATGGACCGGTGAGTTCGAATGGGCTCGACGTGCCCCTTCGCGCCTCACCCTCGCGACTGGTTACCGTTGCGACCGTCGCCTACGCCGCGGTCTTTTTCGCGCTTGGGGCAGATCGTTATCTCACGTATCATTCGGGCGCGGATCTCGGGCTCTTTACGCAGAGCATCGCAAGCGCGTTCCACGGCTTCGACAACACCCTGGAGCGCACGTCGCATTTCGCTTATCACTTTTCGCCGATTTTGTATCTGCTCGCGCCGCCGCTGTGGCTTGCGCGGTCGCCGCTGGTGCTCGTTTTGGCCCAATCCCTCGCCACGGCGCTGGTCGCGCCCGCGATCTACGCGATCGCGCGCCGCCGCACCGACGAATGGGGCGCTGCGGCCATCGCCTGCATTGCGCTGCTGTATCCGCCGCTGCAAGGCGTAACGTTCACCGATTTTCACGAGACCGCGTTCCTGCCGGCGACGATCGCGTGGCTGCTGTGGGCGCTCGACGCGCGGCGGTTCGGCATCGCCGCAGTCCTCGTGCTCGTCGCGCTCGCGACCAAAGAAGATCAAGCGCCCGCCCTGGCATTCCTCGGCGCGGCTGCGTTGCTCTATTTCGGACGCTCGCGCGTGACGCGCGGCGTGCTCTTCGGAACGGCCGCCATCGTCGTCTCGGGGCTGACCATGTGGGCGTACTTCTTCGTGGTGCGGCCGCTCGCCGGAGCGCCCGAGCATTGGGTGCCGAGTCACTTTTACGCGTGGAACGGGTATCCCGTGCGTTCCATCGGTGCGGAGTTCGGCGGTCGCCTGACGTATCTGCTCGAGGCCTTTTTACCGTTGGCATTCATACCGCTGCGTACGCCGATCGTGTTGTTGGCGCTCCCGGGCCTGGTCGAAGTGCTGGCGTCGCGCGAGCCGCTGACCTACACCATGGGGCAGCACTATGCGGCGGCATGGGTGCCCTACGTGCTCGTGGCGTTCGCCGTGGCCGGCGCCCGCATGTGGTCGGCAGGCACCGCGGCGCGCCGTTGGATCGGCGCGGCCGCGATTCTGTGCGCGCTGACGCTCGCATTCGTCAGCCCGCTCCATCTGGGGCATTTCTTGGGCGTGCCGAGCCGAGCAGATGCCGCGGTCGGCGCCTTGGCGCACGAGATCCCCAACGGCGCGAGCGTCGGCACGTACGACGAGATCTATGCGCACCTGGGCTTTCTGGCGCGCGCGCAAATCGGAGTGAAAGGCATGCCCCAATACGTGCTGTACGACCGGCACTACGCGTCGGCGACATGGGACGCGCGTATCCTTCCCGCGATTCGGGCCGGACTCAGCGATGGGAGGTATCGCATCGCCGCCGTCCGCGATGGAGTCTTTCTGCTCGAGCGCGCGAAACCGTGACCCGACCACGATAGGAGTCTCCCGATGCACGTGCTACTCGGCTTGCTCTTCACGCTGCGCCAAGCGTTAAGTTTTCCGTTACCGGTCGCCTTGACCGCTAACCCCGACGGTTCGTCGATCGCCTACGTCCTCGACGAAAGCGGCATTCGAAGCGTATGGTTTGCGCGCGCGCCGGACTTCGTCCCACGCCGGCTCTGGGCGTCGGCATCCGACGACGGGCAGGAGCTGACGAACCTGCACGTTTCGAAAAACGGCGCGTACGTGGTGTACGTCCGCGGCGGCGCGCACGATGCGAATTGGACGACGCATCCGTGGCCGAATCCCGATTCCGAAACCAAGGATCCCGCGATGACCGTCGTGGCGATTGCAACGCAAGGGAGTGCCGCGCCGGTCGTGTTGGGCGAAGGCGACGCGCCGGCGATTTCACCCGACGGCGCGCGCGTCGCGTTCGTTCACGATCCGGACGACGCGATCTGGTCGTCGCCGATCGACGGCAGCAAGCCGGCGACGCAACTATTTTTCGATCGCGGGAAGGACGGCGATCTGCAGTGGTCGCCCGATGGGACGGCGCTGGCATTCACGTCGGATCGCGACGACCATTCGTTTGTCGGCATCTATCGCAACGATGCGACGCCGATCCAGTACCTGGCGCCGTCGACGTCGCACGACTCGTCGCCGCAATGGTCGCCGCAGAACGACCGCGTCGCGTTCGTGCGTTCGCCGGGAGACGGCGGACCGCCGCAAGATCCGCTCGTGCAATATCCCCAGCCGTGGCAGATCGTCGTCGCCGACGCGGCGACCGGCGCCGCGCGGACGGTTTGGCAAAGCGGGAACGGACTGCGCGACTCGCTCCCCGGCATCAACGGGCCGCAACTGCGCTGGATCGCCGGCGACCGTCTCGCCTTCATTTCCGAACGATCCAACTGGCCGAATCTGTATTCGGTGCCGGCAAGCGGTGGGAATGCGAGCGCGCTCGCCGGCGGTCCGTTCATGATCGAAGACACGGCGATTTCACCCGATTTGCAAACGCTGTACTATACGGCCAACACGGGCAACCGCGCCGGCGACGACGACCGGCGCCATATCTTTCGCGTCTCCGCGAGCGGCGGCGCGCCGGCGCAAGTGACCGCGGGCGAGAACAGCGAGTGGTGGCCCGCGGCGACCGGCCGCGGCGTCGCCTACGTGCAGGCCGGCGCGAAACGTCCGATGACCATCGCGGTCGACGGTCGCACGGTCGATGCCGATCAAATTCCCGCCGACTTTCCGAGCGAGGCCCTCGTGACGCCGCGCGAGGTCACGTTTCGTTCGTCGGACGGCCTATTGATTCACGGCCAACTCTTCGACGCGCCGGGCGGGCCCGCGAAGAAACCGGCGGTGATCTTCGTGCACGGCGGTCCCGAACGGCAGATGCTGCTCACCTGGCACTACATGGATTACTACTCCTACGCGTATGCCACCAACCAGTATCTCGCCAGCCGCGGCTTCGTGGTGCTTTCGGTCAACTACCGATTGGGAATCGGATACGGTCACGACTTCCAGAATCCCGATGCAGCCGGACCGGCCGGCGCAAGCGAGTACCGCGACGTGCTTGCCGGCGCCGCATTTCTCCGCTCGAATCCGCGTGTCGACTCGCAGCGCATCGGCATTTGGGGCGGCTCGTACGGCGGCTATCTCACGGCGATGGCGCTGGCGAAAAACTCGAACATCTTCAAAGCCGGCGTTGACTTTCACGGCGTGCACGATTGGTCGATGTTCCCTGAATGGTTCGAGGGTCAAGTGAAGCGCTACCAAACGATCGATCAGCAGAAGTTCTTGAAAACCGCGTGGTACTCGTCACCGGACGCGTACGTCTCGACGTGGCGATCGCCGGTGCTGCTCATTCAGGGCGACGACGACCGCAACGTTCCGTTTCACCAAATGGTCGATCTGGTGGAGCGCCTGAAGCCGGCGCACGTCCCGTTCGAGCAGATCGTCATTCCGAACGACGTCCACGGCTTCTTACGCTGGCAGTCGTGGCTCGAAGCCGATCAGGCGACGGCGGAATTTCTCGAACGCTATCTGCACTAACGGCGTGATTACGGAGAGTCTGATTTAGCCGACGACTATCCTGTGTCATCCTGAGCGCAGCTCGCGAAGCGAGCGTAGTCGAAGGACGCTCGTGAGCTTTGCGCTTGCCAACCTCTACCTGCATCGCCGGAGGCTGCTTTCGAGGGCGTAGTGTCTCTCGAAACCAGCGTTCTCAGCCTGCAAGGGCCGAAAGAAATAGAATCCCAGTGCCGGCCGTCCTTCGACTGCGCCGCTTCGCGGCTCCGCTCAGGATGACACCGATAGGTGCGCTCCGCTCGGGATGACACCGATAGGTGCGCTCCGCTCGGGATGACACCGATAGGTGCGCTCCGCTCGGGATGACACCGATAGGTGCGCTCCGCTCGGGATGACACCAATAGGCGCGCTCCGCTCGGGATGACACCAATAGGCGCGCTCCGCTCGGGATGACAATAGGCGCGCTCCGTTCTGGAGGACACAAAAATGATCGCTACTTCAGAGATTTTCTAGGGCGAAGGCGACGCGAGCGACCACGCGCCGACGTTCCAAAATGCGCCCGACAGCGACGTCGTCTGATTGCGGAGCCGGTCGGTGAACGCATTGAGCTGCGTGCGGCGGTAGATCAGCGCGATCGGGAGCTGCCGGTAGAGCAGTGCCTCGAGCGCATGGTAAGTCGCCGTGCGGGCCGCTGGATCGTAGGTGCTCAAACCGCGCGCGAGCAGCGCGTCGATTTGCGGGTCGCAGATGCGCGATTTGTTATAGCCGCGCGGCGGGACGTTGGCGCAGGCGAATTGGTCGGTCGTATCCGGATCGTCGCCGTTTTCGAACGAGTAGAGTGCCATCTGAAAGTTGCCGCTATAGACGGGACCGTGCTCGGAAGCCGGCGCGACGAACTGCGTGATGTTGAATTGCTTGAGCGTCACGCGGACGCCCACGGCACTTTCGTACTGGACGACGTTATCGGCGACGATGGCGTCGGCCGGCGTAGCGGCCTGCAGAATGAGCAGGAGATCGAGAGGGCGCCCGTTCTTCGTGCGGATGCCGCCTGGGCCAAGGTGCCACCCGGCGAGATCGAGCAGACGTCGCGCGCCGGCCGGATCGTATGGAATGTCGGGATACGCATGGGGATCGTACGCCCAGAGAAAGAGTCCCGCGCCGGCCTGGCGGCTCGAGAGCGCACCGCGATACGCTTTCGTAATGAGCGCGGGAATGTCGATGGCCTGCGCGAGCGCGTGCCGAACCCGCGGGTCCGCCGTCAAGGGGTCTTGCGTGTTGAAAATGATCGCGCCGACGGCGTTTTGCACCGTACTGGTGACGCGGTAGCCGCGCAGCGTCAGCATCTGGGCGTACGTCGCATAGTCTTGCGCGTCGAAGTATCCGTCGACTTCGCGCGTTTGCAGCAGGTTGAGTGCGGTTTGCGAGTTCGCGACGAACTGGATCGTCATGCGCTTGATGGCGACCGGTCCCTTCCAATAGTAGGGATTTGCGCTCAACTCGACGCGATCGCCACGCAGCCAGCGATCGACCCGATACGGCCCCGACCCGAACGGAGCGCCGTTGAACGGCACTTGGTTGAAGTTGGGAAACCTCGCCAGCGCGCGTTTCGGAAATATGGGAAATCCCTGCGGCGCTTCCACCACGACGATCAACGGCGGAAACGGCCGTTTGAGATGAAGAACGAGCGTCGTCGGATTGGGCGCCTCCGCCACGGCGACGTCGTCGTACGCAAAACGGCTCTGCACGTTGTTGTTCGGATTGTTGATCGCGTCGATCGACCAGGCGCAATCTTCGGCCGTGAGTGGGGAGCCGTCCGCAAACCGGATGCCGCGCCGAATGCGATAAACGATCGTCTTTCCGTCGGGGCTGATGCCGCCGTTGCGCAACGTCGGCACCGCCTCGGCGACGTCGGGCACGAGTTGTCCGCGATCGTCGTATTTCACGAGGTAGGAGAAGACCAGCATCGACCACTCGGTCGACGACGTGCCGTTTTCGAGGGCCGGATTGAGCGATTGCGGTTCCCATTGCTGCGCGACGACGAACGCGCCCGGACCGTCGGGCCCGCGCGAACACGCGCCGCAGAACATCGCGCCGGCGAGCGTCAGAGCAGCGAGAAGCGCCTTTTTGACCGTCATGGCGGCAGGCTATTCGCGCGCAGGCTCTCCGAGCCCGGCGTTACGCGGCGTAAGGGAGGAGGCGCTCGTCCTGGCGGCCTACAGAGTGGCACAGGGCCTGCGGGCCACCGATCGATGAAAGGATCCATTTCATGAACCGTTCCGTACTCTACGCGCTCGGGTGTGCGCTTCTCGCGGCCGGGTTTGCCGCCGCCCCAGTCGCTACGACGGCACAGATGCCGTCGGCGGCGCCGACCCCGGTTCCCATAGCGAAGCCGGATTTTTCGAGCATGAACTTCTACATGGGGACGTGGACCTGCACGCAACCGCTCCGCGGCAAGACGCGTAGCGAGACCGACGTCTTCACGATGAGCAACGACGGTATGTGGATGCTCGACACGGCCACGTCACCGCCGTTCGATCAATACCGCACCGTCGCGCAGAACTCGATGACGAACGTGACGTACGATCCGACGATCAAGCAGTGGGTCCAAGACTACATGGACAACTTCGGCGGATACGGAATCTCGTCGTCGCCGGGATGGCAAGGAAACACGATGACGTGGTCGAGCACGGGCCTCGACGGAACGAAAGTCAGCGACGTCGCTACGAAGGTCAGCGATACCGAAACCAGCGACATGGTCACGACGACGGATCCTCAGGGAAAGGTCAGCAGCGTGACGATCACCTGTAAGAAGGCCAGCAGCATGTAGACCCCCGGAGTTCCGTTCCGGCTTCAGAGTCTGAAGTTGACGATCTCGCTGGCCTCGCGGTAGCTCGTCCACCACGCGCTGCCGTCGAAAGTCAATCCACGCGCATCGTCGTTGAGCGCCGCGACCGGATTCGGTTGCGGCGCTTCGTCGTTGAGGTCGAACGTGGCGAGTTTCAGGTTTTCGAATTCCTCGTCGGCCGCGATCATGTAAAACGCGCCGCCCGGCCCGAAGGCAATACCGAGGCAGCGCGTCGGCAACGGAATTTCGCGCACGATGGCGGCCGCATCGTCGAGCGTGACGATACGGCGCTTGCCGAGCTGCGTCATGTACAACGTCGAGCCGTCGGACGCGAGGTAGGATCCGGTGAGGTCGGGCAGCGCCGTCTTACTGCCGCCGTCGAAGCCCTTGCCGGGCGTGAAGCGGTAGATGTAACGATCCTCGTCTTCGCCGATGGCGACGACGATGCGAAGTCCATCGCCGATCGCCGCGATGCCGTAGGGGCGTCCGGGTGCCGCAAACTCGGCCGAAACCGTCCAGTTGCGCGGATCGATCGCATAAATGCGATCGGTGTCCCACGCGCCAACCCAAAGCGTTCCGTTGTGATAGCAGAGCGGCTGCGGCCGGCCGCCGGGCGATGCGTGCCGCTGTAACTCTCGTACGTCGTTCATAGCTGCGACGACCGGAAGGCGCCCGAAAGGGTTGCACCGCTACGGCTTCGCAGAGAGGAACCTCATGTTTCGCAACCACCTGCTTCTGGCCGGAGCCTTCGTCATGGCGACCGGCGCGTGCGCCGGCCGCCCAAACGCCAACGCTCTTCGCGCAAACGTGAGCGAAACGTTGAACGTGCGCTTGGCCCCTGCATTGGTGCCCCAGGCTATCCGCGCGCTTCAAGAGAGTGCAGCGCTCAGCGCCGCAACCGTTTCGCTGCAGATACAATCCACGAGCGCGATGCGGCGCACGAGGAACGTAGCGACGGACGTGTACACGGCAGCCCTTGACGATGCGCGTACGAAGGCCCAAGCGATCGCCGCCCACGCCAACGTGGCACTGGGCAGCGTTCGAAGCGTCACGGAAATGGCCCCAGAAGGCAACGGAGCTGAGTACGTCGGGGTTCCGCGACCCGAACGCGTGCCGCTTAAGGGAATATCCGTCGCTGCGCCCGCCTCCGGCGTCGTTACGCTGGCGGTCACCTTTAGCGCAGGCAACGTGTCGATTTCGGTTTTCGGGACGCACGCCGCGCCCCCGCCGCAATATACTTTTGGCGATGCCAACGGAGTTTCGATTACCATCCGGGCTCGCGGTGCGAACCTGGCGGCAGCCCAGCAACAAATGGTCAACGCCGAACACTCCATCCGAGACATCGTCGCGCGGTACGGTGCGACCGCGAACGACATCGCTGTAACGACGGCCGATGCCGCGACCTATTGACGCCCGGATGCGTGCGGACTCGCTCGAAGATCTCGTTGAGCGCCGCATTGCGTCAATGGACGCGCGCATCAAGCCCCGACTGCGATTCGACAAGGTCGCATTGCGGTTTCTTAATGCCGTACGAACCGCATTGGGTACCGCCGTGCCGGAGGGCACGACCGTCCTGTTGGCGATTACGGCGCCGATACGCCTCCCGTCGAAAACCGCTCTAGATCTCGAGATTGAAGTGCCAAGACTCGTGCGTCGCCGTCCCAAAGTGGACCGCTGCGTTACGATTCACGGCAATAAGATTTGCATTCGCATCGTGAAAACCACGAAGGGGATGGCGAGGGTCGCCGGCTTCGTTCACACTTGCGAGCCTTCAGCCGCGCAGACCCTCCTGGACGCGGCCGAAGCGGTATTAAAGTCTGTTAACTGATACGTCCGGGAACGTGCGCGGCGTCCGGCACCGAAGGCATCTTGCGTTGCCAAACGGTATTGGTCGAACGTTGTGAGCGATGACGCGAAAACGGCCTCGGACGGGTGGAATGAGTCCGCCGCAGCGTGGATCGCCAACGTTGGGGACAAGGGTGATTTCGGGCGGCAATTCGTGTTGGATGGTCCGATGCTCGCCCACATCCGCGGCCGCGGTTTCTCGCGAGCGTTGGACATGGGCTGCGGTGAAGGCCGATTCTGCCGGATGATGCAGAGCGAAGGGATCGCGACGGTCGGCATCGATCCAGCCGTTGCCCTCATACGGCGCGCGCGAGCTCTCGATCCGGACGGTGACTATCGAATCGAACGCGCGGAAACTTTCGATTGCGGAGAGCGCGCGTTCGATCTCGTCGTCAGCTATTTAACGCTCGTGGATATCGACGACGTCAACAAGGCCGTCTGCAACATGTCACGGGCGCTGCGGCCGAGCGGCGCGCTACTGATAGCGAACCTCACGAGTTTCAATACGGCCGGCATACCGGAAGGCTGGCGCCGCTGCGGCGACAGCACTTGCTTCTCGATCGACCGTTACCTGGAACAACGCTGTACCTGGGTGGAGTGGAATGGAATACGAATCCGCAACTGGCACCGGCCGCTGGAAACGTACATGCAAGCGTTCTTGAAGGCCGGGCTGCTTCTGCGCGATTTCATGGAGCCGGCACCGACCGGAGGTGGTCGAGAAGAGACTGAGCGCTACCGCCGCGTTCCCTGGTTCCATATGATGGAGTGGCAGAAACCAGGGGCTTGAAAAAGCACGTTTCCTTCTAGCTACATGCGCTAGCTAGCTACATCCGCTAGTTGCGCCGCAGGAGTCACACTTCTCGCACGCGCCGTTTCGCACCATCGTGAGTTGACCGCATTCGGAGCACGCGTTGCCGGTGTAACCCTTTGCCTTCGACGCATTGATCGCTTCGGTGCGCGCGAGGGTCGCGGTTGCCGTGCCTCCCGATCCAGCGGGCGATACCGTGCCGATCGCCGGAGCGGGCGGCGGAGCCACTGCCGTGATGGAGCCTAACGGTTGCTCGGAGTGGCCGGGATGCAAATGCGTGCTGACCGGATGGAGCCGTTCGTCGACGCCCGCCGGCCGGACGCGAACGTCGCCTTCCTCTTCGGCGATGAAGTCGTCGTGCGGTTCCGGCCCCATCGCGTCCATCTGCATCGAAGGCTGGACGTGTGCGAGATCGTAGCGACCGAGATAACTCACGGCGAGTTCGCGGAAGATGTAGTCGAGAATCGACGTCGCCATCTTGATGTGGTCGTGACCGCTGACCGGACCGTTGGGCTCGAAGCGCGTAAACGTAAACGCTTCCACGAACTCCTCGAGCGGAACGCCGTGCTGAAGTCCGAGTGAAATCGCGATCGCGAAGTTGTTCATCAGCGATCGGAAGGCCGCGCCCTCCTTGTGCATGTCGATGAAGATCTCGCCGAGTTGGCCGCCTTCGTATTCCCCGGTCCGCAGGTACACCTTGTGCCCCGAGATGACGGCCTTCTGCGTGTAGCCGCTGCGCCTTTGCGGCATGCGCCGCCGCTTTGCGATGTAGCGGTAGACGATTTTTTCGGCAACCTGCATGGGCGTAATGAACGGCTGCGTCGCACTCGCCGGCTGCTCTTCTGTCGTGTCTCCTCCGAGATCGTAGCTGGCTGCCAGAGGCTGCGACAGTTTCGATCCGTCGCGATAGAGTGCGACTGCCTTAATCATGCGCTCCCACGCATAACGATAGGCTTCTTTAACATCCGCGATCGTCGCAGTCTGCGGGTAGTTAATCGTCTTGCTTATGGCTCCGCTCACGAAAGGTTGTGCCGCTGCCATCATGTCGACGTGTGCCAGCGGACGAATGAAACGAGATCCGTAGCGGCCGCACGGTGTCGCACAGTCGAAGACTGCAAGATGCTCGTCCTTGAGGTAGGGCGCGCCTTCGACCGTCATACGCCCGCAGATGTGAGCGGATGCTTCTTCGATCTGCTGCGTCGAAAAGCCAAGCGCGTCGCGCAAGATCGAGAAGCTCCAGTCGTTCAAGTTCTCATCGGTGATACCGAGCCTTTGACGGCAAAACTCTTCGCCGAGAACGAACTTGTTAAAGACGAAAGGCAGTTCGAAGGCGCTCGGCAGCGCCGTCTCGACGCGCGCGATGGCATCGTCGTCGAAGCTCTTTGCCTTGAGCGTCGCGCGATTGATGTGCGGCGCTTCCTCGAGGGTACCCGTTCCCTTAGCGTAGGTTTCAATCGCTCGGACCTGCTCTTCAGAGTATCCGAGTTTACGCAGAGCAGCGTCCACGGAATCATTGACTATTTTGAAATAACCGCCGCCCGCAAGCTTCTTGAATTTTACGAGCGCAAAGTCCGGCTCGATGCCGGTTGTATCGCACCCCATCACCAGGCCGATTGTTCCGGTAGGAGCGAGAACTACTGTTTGCGCATTTCGGAAGCCGGCAACTTCGCCGATCGACAGCGCATCGTCCCACATCTTGCGCGCCAGCGCCCACGTCTCTTGCGTGAACAGCGTAGGTGCGTGTGTAACGGGCTTTGTGGATAATTGTTCGTACTCGGCGTCTGGAGCGTCGTACGCAGCGCGCCTATGGTTGCGTATAACCCGCAGCATCGACTCTCGATTTGCTTCGAAGCGTGCAAAGGCGCCGAGTTGCTGCGCCATTTCAGCCGACGTGCGATACGCGGTTCCGGTCATAAGCGCTGAGATTGCCGCGCACCAGCCGAAGCCTTCTTCTGAATCGTACGGCAAGCCCAAACGCATGAGCAGCGTGCCGAGATTGGCGTAGCCGAGGCCGAGCGTGCGGTACAGATGATTTTTTTCGGCGATACTCTTTGACGGCATCTGCCCCATCGTGACCGAAATCTCGAGGGTCGTCGTCCATACGCGGGCGGCCTCTGCGAAGCGATTCGCGTCGAAGTCGCCGTCGTCGTTGAGGAACGTTACGAGGTTAAGGCTCGCGAGATTGCAGTTGTGGGCAATCATCCCTTCGGCGACCACTGAATGTGTGACCGGTTCAGTGATATCGTAAACGGTCGTGCGTCCGTCTGGGACGATTGAAGACACCTTGGGTGCGCGCGGATTCTTCAGAGCACCGCGGAAAGGCCGCGCGAGAATGGCTTTCGTCTTTTCCTCTTTGGCTTGGGAGCACGGGAAGCCGACGAGAGAGAGAAAGTTGCGCGCCTGCTGGTTGTAGAGGTGCAGCTGGCCTTGAGGATTCTTGCGCCCCGTCGGAGGCATCCACGTAATGCGCGACGTCATTCCAAGATCGGATAGAAGAAGCTGAACCGAACGCAGGAGCCGCCTGGAGGAAGACGCGAGCATAACCTCCGGTTCGATTGCACGCGTATCGTTCCGGATGCACCCGTCGGCAGAGAACAATCCCTGCAAATACGCGATCTTCAGGTCCTCGGGCATGTGATGAATGCGCGCTGGAACATCCTTATCGAGCGCTGTTGCTTGGTGGAAGCCGTAGCAGCGCTCCAGGTAATTGACGAGCGATGTCTGCGAAGTCGCAGTTTGCATAACGCCATTGCGCTGCGTCGAAATGCTGCATGTCCTGTGGCTAATTTGACCGTAGGCACCCGCGCTCGCGACCTTCAACTCCTTGAGTTCTGGGACGAACGCCTCAGCCGTGCGCCGTTCGGTCGGTCCGAAGACCAGCGCGACGGTATCCTTACTAAAAACGCCATCGCCGGTCAGCCACCCAAGCATCTGCCAGCGCTTGACCTCTTGCGGCGTAGAGCAGTACGCGATCGTATTGCCGATCTCGCGAATCGCAATGCGATCCTCATGGGATTCCAATTCATCCAACCGTTTCCACGCGCCGGTCGACGTCAGGAATTTATGATCGGCGGTGGTTCGAATGACACGGCCGTCGGCCAGCGTCATTCGGAAGACGTCGCGTTCTCCTACCTTCGTCACATACGCACGACGATGAGCTCCGACGCGCCGGTGATCGCGTTCCGAGTGAATATCGGTCGTAACGTAGATTTCGCCGCCGCGCTGCTGCTCGGCGAACATCGACTCGACCGTTCGGAGTCCTTCCGGCGTGCTGATACGCGTCTCCGGAGCGAAACACGCGGTATCGTCGATAAAGACATACTCGGAGCAATTATGCACCACGACACCGTTGGCGACAAAGTGATGCGTGTCGTTCTCGGATAAATCGAAGACCGGCTCATTGCCGAGATAGTTTAACGAAACGAATGAGGCCCTCGACGCAACCTCCGATCGCGCCGATTGCGCCCCTACCGTTGCGTGCTGCGCGAGCGACGCGAACACGACAACTTCGTCATCTTCATTCAAGTCTGCCGCGGCAACATCGCCGCGGTTGGACGTCAGGACTCGATGATCCGCAGTAAGCTTTAGACTATAACCGTCTGCAAGTTCGAGATGGTAGACCGGTTTTGTCCCCGTTGGGAAAACACGATTGACGAAGTGCGGCCGGCCGTCGGCACCGATGACGAACGCGGCCTTGCCGACCAAATCCTCAATGCGCTTGGGACCGTCTGCGGTCGCGACGAGCGTGTCGCCGGTTACGCAGGGATTTGTTGCGTTGATCCGCTCGTCGGCGGCGCAGGTGTGCCACTCTTGGATCGTGTCGTCGAACTGCAAGCCGGGGTCGGCCGATTGCCACGCGGCGAGGCCGATTTGCTCCCACAGGTCCCGCGCTTTGAGCGTCTTTGCGACGCCGCCGTTGGTGCGCCACGTGAGATCCCAGTCGGCGTCGTCGTCGACGCGCTTGAAGAACTCGTTCGTCAGCCGTACGGAGTTGTTGGAGTTTTGACCCGAAACGGTGATGTAGGCTTCCGAGTCCCAGGCCGTGTCGTATTGCTCCACTTCGAGGTGGGTGTAGCCTTGACGCGCGTAGTCGAGCGCGGATTGCGTGGCGCCCGACGGAATGCCGAGCGCGATCGCCTCGCGAATGGCGTGCCGCAACCCCGCGTTGAGCGCCGGATCCATGCGCGCGTGCTCCGGAACGCGCGAGTCGTGGGCGGCCGCAATAATGGCGTTGACGTGTTTTTCGAACATGCGTGACCCGACCACCAAGTCCGCAACCTTGCGCTCTTCGCGCACTTTCCAATTGACGAAACTCTCGATATCGGGATGATCGGCGTTGAGGACGACCATCTTGGCCGCACGGCGCGTCGTGCCGCCGGATTTGATCGCGCCCGCCGCACGATCGAAAACCTTGAGGAACGACATCAAGCCGCTCGACGTTCCTCCGCCCGTGAGTTTTTCGCCGGCGGCACGCAGCTTCGAAAAATTCGCACCGGCACCGGATCCGCCCTTAAAGATGCGCGCCTCCCGAATGACGCCGTCGAAGATGCCGCCTTGGTTGACGAGGTCGTCTTCGATTCCCAAAATGAAGCACGCGCTGACCTGCGGATGCGTGAACGAATCCGCCGAGGGCAGCGTTTCGCCGCTCGCGGCATCCACGAAATAGTGTCCCTGCGCCGGACCCGAGATGCCGTACGCCCAGTGCAAGCCGGTGTTGAAGAACTGCGGCGAATTCGGCGCGCCGATTTGACGCGCAAGCATGGCCCGCATTTCGTCGTGATAGATGCGCGCGTCGTTTTCCGAGTCGAAGTAACCGTGCTTCCAGCCCCAATACGTCCAGCAGCCGGCGAGACGGTCGAAAACCTGGCGCGCGTCGCGTTCCGGGCCGAACTGTTCGTCGCGCGGGGTTCCGGCGAGCGCGGCTTCGTCGGCAACGGAGCGGCGCAGCCACTCCGGCACGCCGGGTTCCTCGACCCGCGCCGTCGCCTTGGGCACCCCGGCCTTGCGGCAGTACTTCTGCGCGAGGACGTCGACCGCGACTTGGCTCCAGGTGGTCGGCACCATCACGTCGGTCGCCTCGAAGATCACCGATCCGTCGGGATTGACGATTCGAGACGTCCGCGGTTCGAAACTGATGCCTGCGTAGGCGTCGTCGGCGGTGGAGTACGTGCGCTGAAACTTCATCTCTGCTCCTTGGCCCTCGCGCGTGCCGGTTGACGGACCCTCTATCTTCGCCGGTGAAAGTACGAACACCTGTTCGTACTCGGTGAAGATCGACCTCGGTCCCGGACACCCATTGTGTCACAGCCGGCCGGGTACCACAAGATATTGGGGTCGTGACCCACAACTCCTTGTGCGCAGATTGTGGGTAAGGGCAGAAACCGGAGGATGATTTGGCCGTCCGGGGACCGGCGGCGGAGACGGTGTGGAGATGTTCGAGGATACCGGGGATAACCGGTGCAAGCCAGCGCGAATGTTCGGGCCTAACCGATTCGCCCCACGGCTTCACGACGTGCCGCACGAAGAACTCGAAGCCGAGGGCATTCGGGGCCTCATCGTGGACCTCGACAACACGCTGCTCGGCTTTCGCGAGACCGAACTGGCGCAGGAGCACCTCGAATGGGTCGCTCGCGCCCACGACCGCGGCTTCCGGATCGTCATGCTGTCGAACAACTATCGAGCGCGCGTCTCGGCGATCGCAGCGCAGCTGAACGTCGCGTGCATCCCGAACGCGCTCAAGCCGCTGCCCTTCGGATTTTTGCGGGCGGTGCGCGGCTTGGGCTTGCGGCGCCGCGAGATCGCCGTCGTCGGCGATCAGCTCTTCACCGACGTTCTCGGCGGTAAACTCTGCGGTCTCTATACCATTCTTACCGAACCGATCGAAGCGAAAGATTTAGCGCTCACCGGCTTTTTCCGTTTCTTCGAGCGCCTGATGCTGCCGAACCGCCGCACGCCGTGAAGTTTGCGCTCCTCGGCGATCCGGTCGAACACAGCGCGAGCCCGCGTTTGCATCGGGAGTTTTTCGAAAGCGCCGGAATCGACGGCAGTTACGTCGCGCTGCACGTTCCGCGCGGCCATGCGGTCGCCACGATCGCGCGGTTGCGCGCGGAAGACTTCACCGGATGCAACGTCACCTATCCGCTGAAGGAAGAAGCCGTTCCCGCCTGCGACGCGCTCGCAGAAGAAGCGCGCAGAGCGAGCGCCGTCAACACGATTTACTTCGGATTGCAAACGATCGGCACGAACACCGACGGCATCGGTGCGCGCACCGCAATCGAGGCGCTGCTCGACGAACCCATCGCGCTGGCGCGCATCGGCGTTTTGGGTTACGGCGCAACGGCTCGCGCGATTCTGGCCGAGCTGCACGACAACGACGCGTATGCCTTCGTCTGGGGACGCGACGGCGTGCGCGTGCGGGAGGTCTGCGCGCGTTACGAAGCCGAGCCGTGGCCGGAGTCTAACCCTCCCGAGATTGTCGTCAGTACGCTCCCGCCGGATGCCGAGTTGCCGCCCGAACTGATCGTCAACCTCAAGGCAGCCGACGTCGTGTTCGATGCCAACTACGGCGCGCGGGCGACCCTCGCGCGCACCCTCGGACGCGAAGTTGTCTCGGGGAGTGCGATGCTGGAGGCGCAGGCCCGCGCGAGCTTCGATTTTTGGCTCGCGCACCTAACGGGCGTCGCCTAGGCTGGATGTTTGTATTAGCCTATTGACACAAAGTCTCGTTTTGTATTAGGATCCTAATACAATGAGTATCGAACATCTCCCCAAAGAAGAACTAGCCCGTATCTTCACGGCCCTTACGCTGGGACTGCTAGGCTTTTTGGAGATTACCGCTCCGAGTTGCTTCGGCAGCATTCGTTTTTACTTTCGTGGCTCGCGTACGGGACTGGGTTCCGAGCAGCGGGATCGGTTGAATCGCGTTTTGGACGCACGCGCCGATGCCGAAGGTACGGACGTATACACTCGGTACGCCGGCGGCTTCACCCTTGCCATGGCGGTGGTCGCATTGTTGCCGAGCATACCGTACGTGCTCCCTTATGCGGCGAGCTGCGCCGGCTTAGCGATCGGCGTTCTGCTCGCGTATCTTCATTTTCGTCGGACGACGGAACGGCGCGTGGCGGCGCTGGCGCAACGCAGCCCATGGTCGTCGCTGCCGCCGCTCGTGCTGCTCTGTGCCGCCGTTTGCATCGTGGCGTCGGCGTCTCTTGTCGTCTACCCTCAGTATCGAATCGCTGCGATAGCTGCCGCGCTCTGCGCTGCCGGCTTGTGCGCCATTGCATGGCGCGTAGCGGTCGCTCCGGCCATGCTGTTCGGCGACGACCCCCAGTTGGAGTACGTCGTCGACGAACACGTACGGTTCTGCCGTTCGACGGGATTGGTGGCGCTGGCATGCGCGCCGCCGACCGTGCTGGTCATGTTTGCGTGGGCGGAAGTGCAAGCCGTGCCGCCGTTCATGCAAGCGCTCACGATTGCCGTCGTTGCAGCCTTCGCCATCGTCATGATCTTCAGTCTGAACCCGACGCGAAAGCGCATCATGGTCGCATGACGACATCGTATCTCGTCGTCGACGAATCGTTGGAGACTCCACCCTACCGGCAAATCGTCGAGCAGGTCCGCTCGTCGATCGAGCGCGGCGAACTCTCGCCGGACATGCCCTTGCCGCCGGTGCGGCAACTCGCCGGCGATCTCGGCGTCGCCCCGAACACCGTCGCACGCGCCTACGCCGAACTTCAGGCGGAGGGCTGGATCGTCGCGGACGGCCGGCGCGGAACCCGCGTCGCTGCGCAAATCGCGCGGCCGAGCGAAAAGGAACGCGCGCGAACGCTGCGCGACACGATCGAACGGTTCGTCGTTTCCCTGCAGCATCGCGGCTTCACGCGGGAGGAGATCGCGCGCGGCCTGAGCGACCGCGTCGCCGGCAGCGGCTGAATCGACGGTCGCCGGGACTTCGGAGAGGGAGGGATTCGAACCCTCGGAACGCTTATCACGTTCGCCCGCTTTCCAAGCGGGTACATTCAACCGCTCTGCCACCTCTCCGCGAGGTAGGCGCGGGATTCGCCCGGGGTGCCGGTCATCCCGCCCGGCGGCTGCTAGAGGAAACCGATTCGTGGGGAGAAGGGTTATCAGACCGACCTCGGGTTGAAGAAAGGATCGATTGTGAGTACTGCAAGCCAGCCGTTTCTCAGCGACGTTCAGGAGCTGCGCCGGCGCGCCCGCGAGAACATCGAGCGCGGCGCCATTACCGATAGTTACGGCCTCGATTCGAACGTCGTATGCGACATCTTAAATCAGGCACTGGCGACCGAGATCGTCTGCGTGCTGCGCTACAAACGGCACTACTACATGGCAACTGGACTGAACAAAGATGCCGTCGCGGCCGAGTTTCTCGAACACGCCAACGACGAGCAAGGCCATGCCGACCGCATCGCCGAGCGCATCACGCAACTCGGCGGAGCGCCGAACTTCAACCCCAAAGGGCTCGCGGACCGCAGCCACAGCGAGTACCAAGAAGGCAACACGCTCGTCGAGATGATCAAGGAAGATCTCATCGCCGAACGCGTGGCGATCGAGTCCTACAACGAGATCGTGAAGTTCCTCGGCGACAAAGACACGACGTCACGGCGCCTGATGGAAGAGATCCTCGGGGTGGAAGAAGAGCACGCC
This sequence comes from Vulcanimicrobiota bacterium, assembly GCA_963704715.1. GTDB lineage: Bacteria > Vulcanimicrobiota > Vulcanimicrobiia > Vulcanimicrobiales > Vulcanimicrobiaceae > Tumulicola. The sequence goes on from OY969933.1 coordinate 302,897, forward strand.
AACGACATGCACGATCTGTTGCAGAAAGTGCAGTAGCATGTTACTCGCCTTGGGCGAGCGAGTATCCGCGCTCGCCGTTGAAGGTGTAGAGTCCCTCGGTTTTGATGACGTCGAAACCCGCGCGGTCGGCGGCCTCGAGCAGTTTTACGACGTGCTGCGCCGTGAAAAGTTCGCTGCCGTCGGTTTCGAAGCGGCACGACCAGTGGTCGCTCCAGTACGTATCGGGATTGGGGTCGGGCCAGACCTTCGTGCCGCGATTGCTGATGACGCTCAGTTTTGTGCCCGGTACCTTCAACAGATTCATCGCATCGGCGATGATGTCGGGGTTTCCGTCCCGGCGATCGATGAAGAGATCGACGCCGACGCGCATCTTCATCGGCGGCTTGCCGGCGGGACGAATCGCCAGGTTCATGTGAACGTTCTTGTTGTATTCGACCGGCTTGAGTTTCTCGGGAAGTTTTCCGATGCGCTCGATCACGGCGTCGGCGAACTCGCGCGTGCCGACCTTGCGCTTCGAGACGCCCTCGCGATAGATGTCGTACGTGTGAATGCCTTCCTCGATCGTAGCGAGCCACGCGTTGTGCGCGCGCTCGGCGGCGTCGGCTTGTCCGACGTGCACGAGCATCATCAGCGCGCCGTGAAGCAGGCCCGACGGATTGGCGAGATTCTGACCGGCGCGGCGCGGCGCCGAGCCGTGAATGGCCTCGAACATCGAGCAGTAGTCGCCGATGTTCGCCGAGCCGGCTAAGCCGACCGACCCGGTGATCTGCGCCGCGACGTCCGAAAGGACGTCTCCGTAGAGATTGGGCATGACGATCACGTCGAACGCTTCCGGCGTGTCGGCCATCTTGGCCGCGCCGATGTCGACGATCCAATGCTCGGATTCGATCTCGGGATATTCCAACGCGATTTCGTTGAACGTCCGGTGGAACAACCCGTCCGTGATCTTCATGATGTTGTCTTTGGTGAAGCACGTCACTTTTTTGCGGTTGTTCGCGCGCGCGTATTCGAAGGCGTAGCGCACGATGCGCTTACTGCCGGGGCGCGAAATCAGCTTGAGGCACTGGGCGACCTGATTGGTCTGCCGGTGCTCGATCCCGCCATAGACGTCTTCCTCGTTCTCGCGCACGATGACGATGTCCATATTCGGGTGTTTGGTCGAAACGTAGGGATGGAGCGACGCGCAGGGACGCACGTTGGCGTACATCCCGAGCGTCTTGCGCACGGTGACGTTGAGGCTTTTGAAACCGCCGCCTTGCGGCGTCGTGATCGGCGCCTTCAGGAAGACCTTGGTGCGCCGAAGCGATTCCCACGACGACGGCTCGATACCGTTGCTGAGACCTTTGTGGTAAATTGCCTCGCCGATTTCGATTCGTTCCATATCGAGCTGCGCGCCGGCCTCGGTGATAATGCGCAGCGTGGCGTCCATGATCTCGGGGCCGATGCCGTCGCCGTAGGCGACCGTGACCGGCACCTTATTCGCAATAGCGGTGGTGCTCAACGACGTCCTTTCCTTGGGTGAGGCCGTTCATTCGCCGCCGGCTAGCGGCTCCACTCCTGGGCGTTCCAACTCTCGGTGGTGCCGTTGGGAACGAAGTTCCGCAAATCGGCAGCGTGCGCGTAGCGCAGCGATTGATAGTAGATGAACGCCCCCGGCGCGTCCCGCAGGAGCAGCGACTGAATGGTCGCGTACGCGCGCATACGGACCGCGCGGTCGAAGGTCGAAAGCGCGAGCCGTTGCGCGGCTTCCATCTCGCGCGAACAATATCGCGCGATATTATTTCCGGCTGGCGGCACGGCCGCACACGTCCACTGCGACGAGTCGTCGGGATCGGATCCCGATATCCACGAGTACATGGCGAGGTCGAACTTCCCGCTGTTGAGGATTCCGCCGTTTTGCGCCGCGGCATAGAGCACGGCATAGTCGTAACCTTTGAGTTCGAGCTCGACGCCCAGCGCTTTATACATTTGCTGCACCTGCGCCGTGATGGTTCGCACGAGTTGGCTGCCGTTGCCGTACGCTATCAGCAACGATAGCCGTTTGCCGTTGCGCACCCGCACGCCGTCGGGTCCCGGGTGCCATCCCGCCGCGTCCAGGAGCGCTTTCGCCCGCGCCAGGTCGTAGGGAACCGGTTGCAGCGACGCATCGAACGCCCAGTAGAACGGCGAGAGATCCGCCACGGCGAGTTTTCCGGTGCCGTAGGTGTCGTCGTGCACGATCGACGCGCGGTCCATGCCGAGGACGAGCGCTTGACGCACGCGGACGTCGTCGAGGGGCGGCCGCACCGTGTTGAATAGGATCGCCGTATACGCGGGCGCCTCCGCGAGTTGCCGAACGAGCGCGGTGCCGCGGATAACGTCGCGATAGACCGGGGACGGTATCTCGATCGCGAGATCCACTTCGTGCGAAAGCAACTGCGCGAGCGTCGTGTTGTCGTCGGGTATGATCTTGAGCGTCAGCTGCTTGAAGTGCGGCGCGCCGCGGAAGTAGTTGGGATTGGCACGCATGATGATGCGGTCGCCGCGCAACCAGCGTACGAACTCGAATGGTCCGGTACCAATTGGTGCGGCGTTGAACGGAATCTGGTTGAGATTCGGGTACTTCGCCAGCAAATGTGCCGGCAGTATCCGCAATATCGTATCGCTCTCGCCGAAGATCGTGTCGATCGCGGGAGCGAAGGCCCGCTTCATGTGCATGACGACGGTGTAGTCGTCGGGCGTATCCATCGAAGCGATTTGATCGTAACCTCGGCGAGAAATGACGTTATTGCTTGAGTTAAGGATCTCTCGCCAGGTAAACTTCACGTCCTTACTGGTGAAGGGCGCACCATCGTGCCACTTGACGCCGTGGCGCAGGTGATACGTGATCGTCAACCCGTCCTTGCTGATGCCGCCGTTCTGCAACGTCGGTACGACGGTTGCCAGGTCCGGGATTTGATGGTGGTGCTGGTCTTGCGTGACCAACAGATCGAACGTCAAGCCGGCCAGGAAATTCTCGATCGCATTTTGCGGCAGAATCGGGTTGAGCTGCATGGGATTGATGTTAATCGCAATCCGAAGTTCGTCGGTCGCCGCGGCGTTCTGCATGCCGCTGCGCGAACACGCGGCAGCCGCCGCGAGCGCCAACAGTGCGAGAAGGCTAAGAAGCTTGCGCAACGCAGCGGAACTTCGCATACATGTACGGATAATCCCGATAGAACCAGTTGCGAAAACTGCGCCGCACGAGTTCGACGGCCGTCACCGGCGACGCGCCCTTCATCACGTAGTGCTTGCCGTCGAAAAAGTCGGCCGAATATTGCGGATACGACGCCATCGGCTCGAAGCCGGGAAACGGCGCGAACGGCGTTTGCGTCCATTCCCAACCGTTGCCGATGAGGTCGCAGACGCCCCAGGCGCTCGCACCGCCGGGATGTTCGTCGACCGGTTCGGGGTCGAAACGCTGGAATCCGAAGTTTCCGTGCCGGCGGCCGGGCGGCTCGTCACCCCACGGATAGGGCCGCTCGCCGGCAACCGATCCGAAGGCGGCACGGTGATACTCGGCCTCGCTGGGAAGTCGCATTCCCGCCCAAGCGGCGTACGCTTCGGCCTGCGCGTGCGACACGTACACCGGCCAAGAACGCGGCAGCGGCAACTCTTCGAAAACCCCGCGTAGACGCCATTCACCGTAGCGGCGCAGCCAAAACGGCGGCGCTTCGCCACCCGCATCCACGAACGCGAGCCAATCGCCGTTGGTCACGGGATACGTTGCGACGTCGAATGCCGGCACTGCGATCTCCTGGCGTCCGAACTCGTTGTCCCAGCCGAAGACGAGCTCGCCGGGATCGGCCCCGAGGGTCGCGATGCCGGCCGGAACGGCGCGCAGTTCGAGCGCCGGCGGCGCATGGTCGTCGAACGTTTGCGCGACACGGCGCTTCCGATCCGGCTCGAGCCGGTGCACGATGTAGGTCAGCGTTTCGTGGTGCATCTGTTCGTGTTCCAGCACCGTATACGCCGCTTGCGCCCGAACGAGGCGCGGTACCGACGCATCCTCGATGCGCGCATGCGCGATCGCTCGCTCGACCCGAGCGTCGCAGGCGCGGCCAAAGGCGGCGATTTCGTCGCGCGAGGGCCAGTCGCTGCGTTGGTGGCGCTGGGCGTCGTCGAGCGATCCGGGATCGATGCCGCGTTCGAAGAGCCGCTCGAGGCGTTCGTCAATCGGCCGTTCTTGTAGGCCGCGCTCGTTGAGCGTGAGGAAACTGAACGCCGGAATGTGCCCTTCGTAGAACGCGAACGGATGGCGCAGCGGAATCGGCCGCTCGTAGAACGCTTCGGGCGCGATAAGGTCGAAGAGTTCCGCGGAACGCGCGCGGTTGCGGCGGTACCAGTCGAGCAGAAGGTCGCGGTCGAGTTTTTCGATCGTTTGTTGCATGGGGAATGCTCCTTGCCGGCAGTCTGCCTTACAGCGTTCCGCGCTTCTCCTGTTCGCGCTCGATCGAAACGAAGAGCGCCTTGAAGTTGCCTTTCCCAAAAGAGAGGCTGCCCTTGCGCTGAATGATCTCGAAGAACACCGTCGGCCGGTCCTGAAGCGGTTTGGTAAAGATCTGCAGCATGTAGCCCATATCGTCGCGATCGACGAGAATCCGCTGTTCGCGCAGCATATCGATCGCCTCGTCGATGCGTCCTACCCGCTGCTCGAGCATTTCGTAATACGAGTCCGGTGTGTCGAGAAACTCGACGCCGTTGGCGCGCAGCGCGCGAATCGTGGCGGCGATGTCGTCGGTGCGGATCGCCATGTGCTGGACGCCGGCGCCGCGATAGAAGTCGAGGTACTCCTCGATTTGCGATTTCTTCTTACCCTGTGCGGGCTCGTTGATCGGAAACTTCACGCGATGGCGCGCGTCGGTCATCACTTTGGAGCGCAGCGCGGTGTATTCGGTGGAGATGTCCTTGTCGTCGAACGAAACGAGCTGCGAAAAGCCGAAGACGCGCGCGTAGAAGTCGCCCCACGCATCCATCTCGCCCCAACCGACGTTACCGACGCAATGATCGATGAAGAGCAGATCCGGCTTCACCGCCGCGGCGAGCGTTTTGCGCTGTTCGACGAAGCCCGGCATGAACGTCCCGCGATAGTTGCGGCGTTCGACGAACGAATGCACGGTCTCGCCGTAAGTAGCGATTTTCGCTTGGAGGATGTGCCCGCTCCCGTCGCGCGACTCGACCGGCTCCTGGACGGCGCGAGCTCCGCCGGCGATCGCCCGGTCGAACGCGGCGCGCGCGTCTTCGACGACGATGGCAACGTCTTTGATGCCGTCGCCGTGGAGCGCGACGTGCCGCGCGATCTCGTCGTCGGGCAGCAAGCTGGCGGTGAGGAGGAAGCGCAGCTTATTCTGTTCGAGCAAGTAACTGACGCGATTTTTGACGCCCGTTTCCGGCCCGGCGTACGCAATCTGATCGAAGCCGAACGCCGACATGTAATAGTGCGCCGCCTGCTTGGCGTTACCGACGTAGAATTCGACGTAGTCCCAATCGATCTCGGCCAGCGGGTTGCTGCGCGATTCGGTCACCGTACTCATACGTCTGGCCTTGGCGAGGCGCCCGAGGCGCCCCTGTTCGGGTGCGCGAAGAAGCGCGGCACGCATGAATTCACGTAGCGAGGCCGCGGCGCGGGCCGCATTCGAGGCGCTCATCGATTACGCCGGCCTGTACCCGCCGGCCGAACTCGGCGTCGATGCCGCCGTCGCCGAATACGGCGCCGCCGGCACCGGTGCGGCGGCGTGGATGCTCGGGCGCTTCATCGCCGGCACGCGGCAGACCGCGGGCGTCGTCTCCGCCTGGAAGGCGCGCGGCACCGGCGACTCGCTTCGGCTTTCGGTCATTGCAGCGGTCGAACGCGACGCGCGACGCTGGTTCGACTCGCTGCGCGGCGCGCTCGACGCAGTCGTCGCGCTGCGAACCGAGCCCGGGGTCTTAGTGGAGGCGCTCGAGATTCCGCTGGCAGCGCCGGTCAGCTCGCGAGAGAGCTTCGAAGCGCCGATCGCCCAGCTGCGTGCGGCCCTCGATCGCGCGGATCTCGGCGACCTCCCGGTCTACGTAGAACTGCCCGAGCATTCTCGCCGCGAGGAACTGCTGCCGCAGGCGATGGCGGCGCTTGCGCGAGTCCACTTGCATGCCAAGCTTCGCTGCGGCGGCGTCGTCGCGGAAGCGTTTCCGAGCGTCGACGCGGTTGCCGGATTCATCGCGACGGCGGCGGCCGAGCGCGTCGCGTTCAAAGCGACCGCCGGGCTACATCATCCCGTGCGCCACGTGAACGCCGCGACCGGCTTCGTCATGCACGGGTTTCTGAATCTGCTCGCCGCCGCCACGTTTGCACCCTCGTCGAGTGCCGCCGAACTGCGGCTCATCGTTGCCGAAGAAGATCCGCGCGCTTTCGCCATCGGCGAATCCGGCTTTGCATGGCGAGATCGGCGCGCCGGCCCCGACGAACTCCGGCAGATGCGCGCGACGGCGTTCGCGGGTTACGGAAGTTGCAGTTTCAGCGAACCGGTCGACGATTTGACCGCGCTGGGCATGCTGCCGGCCGCACTCGCGTGATCGACGCGCACGAGACGACGTCGCCCGAGCTGGAGTCGTGGCTCGACGTCGCGCCCCAAAGCGACTTTCCGATTCAAAACTTGCCGTTCGGCGTGTTCGTTCGCGAGCGCGAGACGACGGGTCGCATCGGCATCGCGATCGGCGACCGCATCCTCGATCTGCGCGCGGTTGCGGAGAGCGGACTGCTCGACGACGCGTGCGAACGGCGCCTGCTCGAGCGGCAACGCCTCAACGCGCTTTTCGCTCGCGGCCGAGAAACGTTGAGCGCGCTGCGCCGGCGCATTTCGATGCTGCTACGCCGCGACGGCGATCCCGCGCTGCGTCTGGCGAACGCCGATTTCTTTTTCGTACCGCGCGACGGTACGCGCATGCTGATGCCCGTCGAAGTGGGCGATTACGTCGACTTCTACTCGTCGCTCGAACACGCGACCAACCTCGGACGGCTGTTCCGCCCCGACGCGGAGCCGCTGCTGCCGAACTGGCGCTGGATGCCGATCGGGTATCATGGCCGTTCGGGGACGATCGTCGTCGACGGTACGCCGATCGTGCGGCCTTGCGGGCAGCGCAAACCGAAGGACGCAGCGGTGCCGGCGTTCGGCGCGTCGACGATGCTCGACATCGAGCTCGAAGTCGGCTTCGTCGCTGGTAGAGGCAACGCGCTCGGCACGCCGATTCCGGTCGGCACGGCATTCGAGCACGTGGCCGGATTCGTGCTCGTCAACGACTGGAGTGCGCGCGACATTCAGGCATGGGAGTATCAGCCGCTCGGCCCGTTTCTCGGGAAGTCGTTCGCGACGACGATCTCACCCTGGGTGGTCACCCTCGACGCGCTCGAGCCGTTTCGCGTCGCAAGCCCGGTGCAGCAGCCGCCCCCGCTGCCGTACCTTCGTGCGGACCAGCCGGGCGGGTACGACATTCGATTAACGGTCGAACTGCAAACCGAGCGCATGCGCGAAGACGGCGCGCCCGCTCAGACGCTCTCGCGCACGAACTTTCGCGAGATGTACTGGAACGTTGCGCAGCAGCTCGCGCACGCGACCGCCAACGGCGCCCGCACGCGCGCCGGCGATCTCTTCGCTTCGGGCACGATCTCCGGTCCAACGCCCGACAGCTACGGCAGTCTCATCGAACTGACGTGGCGCGGCGAACGCCCCATCGAGCTTCCCAACGGCGAGCGGCGGGCGTTTCTCGCCGACGGCGATGAAGTTACTCTGCGAGGCTGGTGCGAAAAGCACGGCGCGCGCCGCATCGGTTTCGGTGCGGCGCGCGGACGGATCGAGCCTACGGTAGGCTGAAGGAGCGCGTCCTTCCACTGCGTCCTTCGACTGCGGCGCTACGCGCCTCCGCTCAGGATGACACCGACTCCGCTCAGGATGACAGGAGCGACTACGGCTTACTGAGCAGAACGTCCCACGGCGCGACGAGGCCGCTCGTAATCCCGCCGATGGCCGTTCCGCCGTGCGGGTATTTGAACACCAGCACTTCATTGACGAAGGCGTCGGCGACGATGACGCGCTTTTTCGACGGGACGGTGAAGCCGTTGGCCGACGAACCCGGCGTGCCGACGTTCACGATGTGTTGAACCATGTTTGGGGTCGCATCGGGTATCTGGTAGATCTTCGTGGCGAAGTCGCCGATATCGATAAAGTTGTTGAACGGGTCGTAGTACATTGGGCCGGCAGAACCCGGCGTTCCGCCCTGCAGTGTAATCTGGGTGAAGGTGCTCTCGGGCACGTCGAGCTTTGCGTAGTAGAATGTGTCGCCCGGCCCGGTGTATCCGTCGACGAAGTACTGCCCGGTTGAGTCGACCGCGATGCCGGTAAGAATCGACGCATTGCGATCGTAGATGAGGTGCGGCGCCCCCTGGGCGTGATGGTAAATCGCGACGTAGCCGACGTTCTCGCTGGGACTCTCGATGTTCGCGACGACGGCGAGATCCTTCGTCTGTTTGTTGTACGCGCACTGATACGGCAGGGTGAGGCCCGTAAGCGTGAAGTTGGGCGACGTTGCCGCGTGGTTGTAGTTCGAGACCTGACCGGTGGCGTAGTCAACGACGAAGACGCTGTTCTTCTTGCCCAGACACATGAAGAGCGGGTCGTTGAAACCGGTGATCTGTCCGGCGTACATCAGGCTCGGATAGTAATACATGTCGACCGTGCCCGGCAGCTGTCCGGGATTCGAGTTGGTGACGTACAACAGCGGCTGGCTAGCGACGTCGGGCTTGACGGTGGCCGCGCCGTGCTGCACGAGCGGGGCGGCCGGCAGCGCAGCCTGCGCGCCCGGCGTACTCGAGAGGCCGCTGCCGCAGCCGGAAAGGACGAACGCCGACAGAACCGCCGACGCGTAAAGGGCGTGACGCATACGAAGACTCCTCTAGAAAAGTCAGCAAGCGGCCGCATCAAGCGGCCGCCGGCTAAGATACCTCGGGGACAGAGGGCCTCCCTCTCCGGAGGCCGGTTAAGTGACCGGTACCTCGATCCAGGAGCGGAAATACTGGGGGTCTTCGCACTCTAGCGCGGATTCGGCCAGCATCAACGGCCGGAACGTATCCACCATGATCGCGATTTCGTCGGTCGAGGTCTTCCCGAGGCTCGCCTCCACGGCGCCGGGCTGCGGGCCGTGCGGCGCGCCGGCAGCGTGCAGCGTGATCGATCCCTCCTCGACGCCGCGCCGGCTCATGAAGTTTCCGCTCACGTAATAGAGCACTTCGTCGCAGTCGACGCTGGAGTGATTGTACGGCACCGGAATTGCCAAGGGATGATAGTCGAACATCCGCGGCACGAACGCACAGAAGGCCGCGCCCGGCGCTTCGAACGTCGCGTGGGCGGGCGGAGGCTGGTGCAGTTTTCCGGTGATCGGCGCGAACTCGTCGAGATTGAACGCGTACGGGTAGCAGTAGCCGTCCCATCCCACGACGTCGCACGGATGATTTTGCACGACGTAGATCGCGTTACGGTCGCCGTTGGTCACGCGCACTTCGTACTCGCCCTGTTCGCTCGCAGGCGCCTTCAACACCGGCACGCGAAAATCGCGCTCGTAGTAGGGCGCCTGCTCCTCTAACTGCCCGAAGTCGTTGCGGTACCGGCGCGGAATCTTCACGCTCCCGGCGCACTCGTGGACGAGCATCCGCGTCGGCGCCGACGGAATCACGCGATAGGTCGTGCCGGTTGGAACGATGACGTAGTCGTTTTCGCGATACGCGAGTTCGCCGAACTGCGTCTCGAGGACGCCGGCGCCGTGATGAACGAAGAGCAGCTCGTCGCCGCCCGTGTTCCGGTAAAAATACTCCATCGGGCGATCCGCTTGCGCGACGCTTACCGTGATGTCGGCGTTGCCGAGGAGCGGCCGGCGCGATTCGATTGCGTCGCCGTTTCCGTTCAGCGACGCCGTTTTGAAGTGCCGGTTGCGAAGCGGCTCGTTCGACGTCCACTGCACCGCCGGACGAGCCCACGGGCGAACGTCGAGCGTCGCGGTGGGCGGGCGCAGGTGATAGAGCAGCGAGTAGACGCTCTCGAAACCTTTGGTCGAGAGCAGTTCCTCGGCGTAGAGGCCGCCGTCGGGACGCCGAAATTGAATGTGCCGCTTGTGCGGGATCGAGCCCTCGCGTACGTAGGACGGCATTACGAAACCTCGACCGGCGGGTCGGTCGCGCGAGCGCTCGCGCTGAAGCCGTTGGTCTTGTGCGATCCGTCGCAGAACGGTTTGGTCTGCGAGCCGCCGCAGCGGCACAGCGCGACGTTCTCGCCCTCGAGCGTATACTGATTACCGTCCGCATCGGTGATCGTGACCGGGCCTCGAACTAAATACGGTCCGCTATCGCGAACCTTGATCGTTACGTCATCCATGGCACAACAGGCATTCGACGAACCGGCGGCGCACTCCGGTCGTCATGAAGTGGACGCTCGTGGCTTTGGGGATGCTCGCAGCCGCTGCTTTTCTGGCGCCGCCCGCGCACTGGGGTTCGTCGCCGGTTGCCGCAGCGACCGCGACGCCGGCGGCGCTGCAGTACGACGAGATTTCGCGCCCGCTGGTGCCGCCGAATACGCCGCCGCCGCCCGGAAATTTTGCCGCCGATTATCAGGCCGCCGCGACGGCCCAAACCCCCAAACCGCACGGATTCAATCCCTTCACCGCCATACACGACGCGCAAGAGATGATGAAAGCGGTGAGTGCCGGACGCGTGACGCGTTACGCATTCTACAACGGATGGATTCGCCGCGACGACGTAAACGCGCAGACGGCGACGATCGAGAAGTGCGATCGTCACCAGTACATCAAGCTCGATCTCGCTAAACGAACCTACAGCATCTCGACGCAAACCCCACCCTGTCCGGCGCCGGCGCAGTATCCCGGCGCCCCGCCGGCACAAGGTGGAGGCGGAGCCGGCACGGTCGACATCACGATGAAGGCCACCACGAACAGCTTAGGGCCGATGTCGATCGAGGGCCTCGACACGACCGGCGTCGACCGCGCAATCGAACTGAAGATGTCGAACGCAACCGGATCGTGCCGCAACGGCATGAACGGCATGGACGTCGTGATGAACACGCGCGAGTACGTTTCGCAAGTCGGGGTACCGCGCAGATTCTGCCCGCTGCCGCAAAGCACGTCGATGACCGATCTGTTCACCCGCTACGGAATGGGCAACGGGTGCAAGCCGAGTTTCCATTCCGAACAAGGCGGCAACACTGCCGCGCCTCTGCTGGGCATGGAATCGGGGGGAAAGACGCTCGTTTTGTACTCGAGTTCGACGCTCGGCGTGCCGAACGCGTCCAAACAAGCCGGCAGTTTTGGAATGCTGGTGGAACGCGGAAACGTCAAGTGGCTTACCGGCGCGCAGGCGCAGGCACTGTTCGAAATCCCGGCCGGATTTACGCAGGAGAGCTAGCGGCAGTCGCTTCCAGCGTCGCACGTGCGACGACGTGCGCGCGCAGCGCGGCCTCGAGTTGCGAACCCGTCAACGGCGCGGCTCCGCCTAAGGCCGCAACGTCGAGCGCGTAGAGGGTGAAGATGTAATGGTGGGCCGGACCCGGCGGAGGGCATGGGCCGAAGTACGCCGCTCGACCGGCCGACGATACGCCCGTTTTTCCCGCCGACGACCCGCCCAGCGAGCGCGCCGCGGCGGGAACGTCGTAGACGACCCAATGGTAGAAGCCGCCCGGAAGCGGCGCGTCGGGATCGCGTTCGACGAGCGCAAAAGAGCGAACTCCGGCCGGCACGTTGGCCCAGTACAACGCCGGCCTCCGGTTGGCACCGCCGCATTGCGCGGCCATGAGGGGCGCCGGAATCGTTCCACCGGGGCGAAAATCGTCGCTCGTCAGGACGAGCGCCGCGGCCGCGACGACCGCCGCAATCACCTGGTTGCCTCCGACTTTTCCATGAGGCGACCTTGGCGTCCAAGGGTGCGACTTCCCGGGCCAGAGGGGCGGCTGCCCTGTGCTATCATGGCAGAGCCATGATGGGGGTTGGGCTTCACGCGGCGTAACCTCGTGAACCCCGCCAGGTTCGGAAGAAAGCAACGGTAAGCGAGCCCTTACGGGTGCCGTGATCCACCTGACTCTCGTCGTGGTATCTAACTTTCCGGAAGCCAAATTCGATGTCGAATACTGCGATTTATGCGTCCGCGGGTGCCCTTGCCGGTGCGCTCGCCGCGTTGCTGCTCTACCACCTCGCCGTCGTGCGGCCGATGTTGTCGTCGCTCCACCGGCGGGTGGCCACCCACGACGGACTCATTGCGGGCGGCGACGGCAGCGCGGCCGACCGGCTTGGCGAGCTGGCCGCCGGACGGGCCGAGGACCGGGCGGCGATCGGCCGCTTGCAAAGCCGCTTGAGCGAGCTGGAAACCCTGGCATCGGGCGACGTTTCACAGATCGGTTTCGTTAGATACAACGCGCTGGACGACACCGGATCCGACCTGTCGTATGCTCTCGCCCTGCTCAATCGACGCGGGGACGGGGTCGTGCTCTCCAGCATATACTCGCGGACCGACACTCGCACGTACGGCAAGGCCGTCGCCGGGTACAAGCCCGCCGCCAATGCTTCCGAGGAAGAAATGCACGCCATCGAACGCGCCCGCGCGTCTACGGATTCATGATCCGCGACCGCTACTACGTCAAAATCGTTCCCCAGCAGGGCGATCGCATCCACCGCTTTCGCGTGCGCAAGCGCTATCTCGCAGCCGTACTCGGTATGATCGCCGCGGCCGTGCTGGGATCGATGCTCTTTGCCGGCGCCCAGGTCGTGCACGCCCGCGCGCAGGTCGACGCACTTCGCACGCAAGCCGCCAGCCAACGCAACACGCTCGGCGCCATCGATGCAAAGACCGAAGCGCTCCGCCGTCAGTTACAGCGCGTGCAGAAACAGAACCAAGAAATTCGTCAGTTGATCGGCGTGCCGGCGCACCCGACGCTGCAGAAGACGTCTTGGCGGCGCGCCGGCCCGAGCCTCGACGTCGTGCAGGAACACTTGCGCGTTCTCAGTTCGGTTTCGTCGGCGACGGTGCGCGACGCCAACGGCGTCAAGACGCTCGCGCTGCGCGTGCTCAACATCCGGCATCTGCGCGATCTCGCGCGGGCTGCGGAAATTGCGGAGATTCCGTCGATCGATCCGGTCGAGGGCGCGGCCGTCGTCGGCTGCTTCTGCTATCGCAGCGCGCCCGACTCTGAGTTTCACGAAGGCGTCGACCTCGGCGCCGATTACGGGCAAACGGTACGCGCCGCCGCCGCGGGCACGGTCGTTGCGGACGGCTACGACGGCGGCTACGGCATCAAAGTCGACATCGACCACGGCAACGGCTATCACACGTGGTACGCACATCTCTCGAGCGCCGCCGTCACCGTCGGCGAGCACGTCTACAAAGGCCAGGTCATCGCCGCAGTCGGCGCCACCGGTTTTGCGACCGGACCGCACCTGCACTACCAAATCATGTATCAGGGCCGGCCGGTCGATCCGGCACCGTTCTTGCACGGCATACCGGCGAACGCTCTTGCCGCGCTTCCCTGACGGCTGCCGGAACCACACGCGATGAACGGCATCCTCTGCAATCTCACGCAGCTGCTCAACGTTCTTTTGACCGTTTATACGCTCGTGCTGTTCGTGTACGCGGTCGCCTCCTGGTTTCCCGGCGCACGCGGCCGATGGATCGACTACCTCGCCGCCATCGTCGAACCGGTTCTGTGGCCCGTGCGGCGCGTGATTCCGCCGATCGGCGGCTTCGACATCGCCTTTCTCGTCGTGATTCTCGTCCTGCAGCTCGTCGTGCGACCGTTCGTCCAAGGTGCGGTCGTCAATACGTGCTACCGTATCTTCTGAGCGGCGCGACGAGCGCCGGAGCGCTGCAGTGAGGCTCGAGCATCCGCACCGGCTGGAGGTGGCGGAGAACGTTCGCAACTTCTGCATCATCGCGCATATCGACCACGGCAAGACGACGCTCTCCGACCGCCTCCTCGAGAGCACGCACACGATCGCTCAGCGTAATCTCGGCGAACAGCAGCTCGACGCTATGGACCTCGAGCGCGAGCGCGGCATCACGATCCGCATGCATCCGGTGACGCTCAACTATACCGCGCGCAGCGGCGAGGCGTACCGGCTCAATCTCATCGACACTCCGGGACACGTCGATTTCTCGTACGAAGTGTCGCGGTCGCTGGCGGCCTGCGAAGGCGCGCTGCTGATCATCGACGCCGCGCAGGGCATCGAAGCGCAGACGCTGGCAAACTATCACCTGGCGCTGGAACACAATCTCACAATCGTGCCGGTCATCAACAAAATCGATCTGCCGGCCGCCGATCCCGAGCGCGTGATGGGCGAGGTCGAGGAACTGCTCGTCATGGAGCGCTCCGAGTGCATCCTGGCCAGCGCCAAGAACGGCATCGGCATCGACGAGATCCTCGAGGCCATCGTGACGCGCATCCCGGCGCCGCGAGGTCATCGCGATCACCTGCGCGCGCTGGTCTTCAACGCGCAGTTCGATCCGTATCGCGGCGTCGTCAGCTACGTGCGCGTCGCCGACGGCGAACTCAAGGCCGGCACGCGATTCATGTCGATGGCCCACCAGCGCGTCTTCGAATGCACCGAGGTCGGGATATTCGCGCCCGAGATGCGTCCGACCGACAAACTCGAAATCGGCGGCGTCGGCTACGTCATCGGCAACATCAAGTCGCTCGGAGAGATCGACGTCGGCGACACGATTACCGGACAGACCAATCCGGCGCACGTCGCGCTCGTCGGCTATCGCAAGGCCGTCCCGATGGTCTATTGCGGACTCTATCCGAACGAAGGGGTCGAGTACGACGAACTGCGCGACGCGCTCGAGAAGCTCAAGCTCAACGATGCGGCGCTCGTGTACGAGCCCGAGAGTTCGGTGGCGCTCGGATTCGGATTCCGGTGCGGGTTTCTCGGGCTGCTGCACATGGAGATCGTCCAGGAGCGACTCGAACGCGACTACGGGCTCGATCTCATTGCGACGTCGCCGTCGGTCGCCTTCCGCGTCGTCAAAACCGACGGGAAGGTGGAGACGATCGACAATCCGTCGCGCCTGCCGGCGCCTTCCTACATTCGCAGCATCGAGGAACCGTACGTCAAGGCGACGATCATCGCGCCGCCCGATTACGTCGGCGCCATCATGGAGATCGCGCAAAGCCGCCGCGGCACCCTGGCGAACATGGAGTACATGCACGACGGGCGCGTCATCATGACCTACGAGATGCCGCTCATCGAAATCATCGTCGATTTCTTCGACATTCTGAAATCGCGCACGAAGGGATACGCGTCGCTCGATTACGACGTCATCGGTTACCGCGAAGGCGAACTGGTGAAACTCGAGATCATGCTCAACGGCGAACCCGTCGACGCGCTCTCGTTCATCGTTTCGCGCGACAAGGCGGCGCAGCGCGGACGAACGCTCACCGAGCGCCTGAAGGAACTCATCCCGCGCCAGCTTTTCGACGTACCGATTCAGGCGGCGATCGGCGGGAAGATCGTCGCGCGCGAGACCGTGAGCGCCATCCGCAAGAACGTGCTCGCCAAGTGCTACGGCGGCGACATCACGCGTAAGCGCAAACTGCTGGAGAAGCAGAAGGTCGGAAAAGAACGCATGAAGCGCGTCGGCAAGGTCGAGCTGCCCCAGGAAGCCTTCATGGCGGTGCTGCGTCTTCAGGAGTAGGCGCATAACGCGTCGATCAACATTGCACGGTCATCGACGCCGGGCGTATAATGAACGCATGAAAGGCGCATACCTTGTTCTCGGGATAACCCTTGGGCTGGGTGCGTGTGCCGGCTTTTCGCAATCGAGCGGGGCTGGCTCGCCGCCTTTCTCGACAATGCGGGCGCGTCCGAACGCATCGAAGGTTTACCAGCCGCTGGCGACCGGGGACTCGTGGAAATACACCTGCCGCGACATCAAAGGCGGCGGTGAGAACGGCGGTCAACCGTTTACGATCTATCATAAGGTGTTGGGAAGCACGATCGTCGGCGGGAATACATACTATAAGTTCTCGTTGCAGATTCCGCAGGTTCCAAGCAAACCGCTCAAGATAAATACCGAAGTCATGCTTCTCAACAACGGACCCCAGGGCGACTTGTGGTTTCACGGATATGTGGTTGACGGCAAACTCCACAAGACAAAATCGGCACGAATCGTAGCCAACGCGACACCACCAAAGGGCGCAAAGTTTTCGTACATGGGACCGAATGGGAAACCCATCTCGCGCGTCTTCGTTGGAATCGAATCCACCAATCCGACCCCGCTCGGCGTGTTTACGGTAGCCGATTATGAAGAGAGTAGCGCCACGCACGACTACGGGTACGCCAAAGGAACGGGAATCGCCGAAGAGGATCATGGCCCTAACTACGAGGTCGATTGCCTGATCCAAGCCGTGACCCTTCACTGAGAAGGCGCGTAAGCGGCGCGCTTGATGAAGGTTTACGTCGCGACCAAGAACATTGGTAAACTGTCGGAGTTGCGCGCGATCTTCGCCGAATCGCCGCTCGAGCTGCATACCTACGACGCCTATGCAGACGTCGAGGAGACCGCCATTTCGTACGAGGGGAATGCGTGGCTGAAAGCGCAAGCGCTGGCGGCACAGTTACGCGACGCACGCATTGCGGCGCCGGTGCTCGCCGACGACAGCGGTCTGGAGGTCGACGCGCTCGGCGGCCGTCCAGGTGTCTACTCGGCACGATACGCCGGAGCCGATGCGTCGTGGCAGCAACGGCGCGCGCTGCTGCTCGAGGAACTGCACGGCGTGCCGCGCACCGAGCGCGGCGGGCGATTCGTCTGCGCGATCGCATTTGTCGACCCGAGCGGACGTGAAACGACCGCTAGCGGAACCGTAAACGGATGCATGACGGAAGAAGAACGCGGAGGCGGCGGCTTCGGCTACGATCCGCTCTTTTACTATCCGCCGCTCGGGTGCTCATTTGCCGAACTCGATTCCGCCGTGAAGAACGCCGTGAGCCACCGCGGCGCCGCGGCGCGGTCGCTGCTGAAGGCATTGCAGTCCTTGCTATTCTAGTATCGGCGAAGCACGGGGCGTAGCTCAGTTTGGTAGAGCGCCCGCTTTGGGAGCGGGAGGTCCGCAGGTTCAAATCCTGTCGCCCCGACCATGTCCTCCGTCCGCGTGCGCCCGTAGTCTAACAGGATAAGGCACGAGTCTTCTAAACTCGCAGATGGGGGTTCGAGTCCCTCCGGGCGCATGGTACAATCGACCGCATTGTGGTGACTGTAGCTCAGTTGGTTAGAGCGTCGGTCTGTGGCACCGAAGGCCGCGGGTTCGAGCCCCGTCAGTCACCCCACGCAGCGCAGGACAGGGGTTCCGCGTGTGCGTATGCTGCAAAGCCGAAACGGCATAAGCGCCTTTAGCTCAGTCGGTAGAGCAGCGGCCTTTTAAGCCGTTGGTCCCGGGTTCGAGTCCCGGAGGGCGCACGTTATTTTAAAGCCCCCGAGCGATCGGAGATCGCTTGGGGCTAAGCACCGCTAGCTCAATGGTAGAGCAGGTGACTCTTAATCACTTGGTTGGGGGTTCAAGTCCCTCGCGGTGCAAGTCTTAGAAACCCTTGTAGAGTCGGCACTTTACGAGGGTTTCTCTCATTTTCTTGTCTCTGGACTGTGTGCTGCGATGTGCCGCCGGTCCATCGCGTCGGCCACGCCGGCCTACAGCCGCGGACCCCGACTAGATGCCGAGGCCCCTGCAGACGTGCCGCTGATTAAGACGGCGTTCGACGCTTACGACGCCTCGGTTCCCTCGATCGCCGCTACGATCGCGCTTACGGTTGCCTCCGGATGCTGGATCATGCTTGGATGCGATCCGTTTACATGCGTTATTTGCGCCCTCGCGCGCTCAGCCATCATAAGCTGAACAGGCGGCGGAATCACGAGATCGCCATCACCGTTTCGCGCCATCGCGCGTTTACTCGGACATAGTTGCCTGCCCTCAAGGCATTGCGCTGGGCCTATTCTTAATTTGCGCGTCGCTTACCAAGCCCAGTAGGTTGCGACTGCGCACTTAAGTTGCGTCGGAACTCATTTCAGAGGACGCAGAGTTTTCTCATAACCCGCATTCCCCGGATGGTGCTCGAAATTAGTGGCAGATCGATCGCGTCACCCGTGTTTGTCGGGCGCATGTTTTGGCTGCACTGACCAAGCCGCTGGCTCGTCGTCTTTGTCGGCTGCGGCCGCCGCCGCCGTCGCCTGCGCCTTGCCGGGCGTGTGGTGGGCAGGCGCGTAGATCGCATAGATCTGCATTGGCGTCGCCCCGATATTGGTGATGTTGTGCCAAGTCCCGGCCGGAACGAGGACGCACCAACCGTCTGAAACTTCCTTTTCAAAAGTCAGTTTGTCCTTCGCGGCTCCCATCTGCACTCGGCCGCTGCCAGCGTCGAGGCGCAGGAACTGATCGGTCTCCGGATGCGCTTCAAGACCAATGTCGCAGCCGGCGGGGATCGACATCAGCGTCACTTGCAGATAGCGCCCGCTCCAGGCGACTGAACGGTAATTTGTATTTTCCTTCGTCGCGCGTTCAATGTCGAACGATTGCGGCTGTGGCCCAATGTCTTTGATCCCGTCAGCAGTGCTGCCCATGACTGATCTCCTCTAAGCCGGGATTCTCCATATGGCGGTCCTATTCGAGATGGCGGTCCCATTCGAGTCGCCGCCGGAGGATTCCGGTGGCTTTGGGGCTTTGGCAGCCGTCTTGGTCGCCTCGGCTCGAAATGCACCAGCGTTTTCGGCTCCGCCCGCTAAACAAACCGGAGGAACGCACATGAGGGCGCTGCTCTCCCGTCGTTGTCGCGCGCACGCGATCGCCGGAAACGTTCACGGCTCCAGATCACCATTCTAATTGAAGACGAAGAGCGGATGCTAACAGGTGCAGCCAAAATGCCCATTCCAAACGCTACGCTCTTGATCGCCGTGCGCGCATCGGCGAGAAGATCACCGGCCGACGTTGTCAATCCAGGTGCATCGTCGAGTTCGCGATATGCGAGCAACCCTGCATCCGAGGTGACAACGGAGCCGCGGAACTGCACCATGACGCGGCGGTCGAAATCGAGTCGAAGAATGCGGGTTAAAGGGCGTTCGCCCCTAGAGGAGCGCTTTTGGGCGTGCAGACCGCCGGGTCATACGCTGTCGTGACTCCGGACCGGCAGATCGAGACGAACGCGGATCAGGAACGACGGGTGAATGACGCGGCGCTAGGGTGCCGCAGGGTTCGGAACGGAAATGTCTGCGAGCCCGACGAGGACAATTCAGCGCGCGAATGTCCTTCAGACTCCGTTTGCGGGTCCGGGCGGCATAGCCCTGGATCCGCAAAGGAACCTCGTAATCTGCGATCTCCTCGGTGCCACCGTCTACATACTCTCGCCGCCGTATTCGGAGAGCGCAACCGTCACGACACTCGGCAGCGGATACGCAAACCCGGTCAACGTCACGATCACGAAAAAGGGCACCCAAGCCCTCGTTACCGATCTGTCCAAAGGCACGCGGCTTCTGCGTTATCCGGCCGGCACGACAATCGCTACGATCGCTAATCCCCCGTATGCGCCTACCGCGGCGGTCGATACCGACAACTACGTGCCGTAGCACACTCCGGCTCGACACACAGCGCAAGAACGCTCCTCTCGGGGCGTTCTTCTTTTTTTAGACGCCGGGCCCGCACGGTATCCAGAGGACGAAGAGTGCGGGCCCATGAGGATCGGTAAAGAAGACGAGTGCGGCACTTTAATACGTTTCTCACCGCCGCTCCAGACGCCGCACGCGGCTCTCACGCTAAAACTTTAGATTGAGTCCCTCGCGGTGCAAGTCTCACAACCTTTCAGTGAGAACTTTGTGGATTTCCCTCACACGTAGTGTGACGAGGGATAGCGTACCACACTGCATAACGGGCGACGGTGTCGGCGCCGATCGTTACGGTCGTGCCTTAATGCCGATATAAGGAAAATATTGAGTGCAGTTGCGCCGGAATCTTCTACCGCTGACCCGCCGATTTCGAGGGGTCCTGTTGCTCGGTACTCTCGTGGCTGCTGCTTGCTCTGCGACCTCTTCGGTCTCGCCTCCGGCTAACGCGCAGTTCGGCACGCAGCCGGCAAACGTTCGTCGCAGCCTTCTGCTTTCGGAGGGTTTCGGTACGGTACCGACGCGACCAACTCGAGCCAAAAGCAGGATCGCGCCGGACGTCAAGGGAGAGGCGCTCAACATCTACTGGGGCGACTACTACAACAACGCGATTGCGATCTATCCCAGAAGCGGCATCAATCCGCCGCAAAAGGGACTGATCACCAAAGGCCTTTCGGGCCCCGAGCGGCTTTTCGTAGACAACGCACTCACTGTCTACGCGACCAACGTCGGCAACAACACGATTACCGCATATAAGCGACACAGAACGAGGCCGAGTCTGCGAATCAGCACGGGCGTCGACACGCCGACCGGCCTCACCGTCGATGCCGCCGGCACGATCTACTGCGCGAACACGGGAACAAAAGCGATCACGGTTTATCCGAAAGGGCAGACCACGCCGTCGCTGACCATCCCGATACCCGGCTCACCGGAGTATCTCGCTATCGATAGCTCCGACAATCTGTACGTGTCGTATTACGGCGGCCCGACGGGAACCGGCGTCATGAAGTTTGCCCCCGGCTCAACCACGGGCAAAGACCTCCGACTCGACATGGGCGGAGGCGGAGCCCTGGAAGTCGATCGCCCCGGCAATATTATCATCGCCGATAACTACGGTTCGACGCTCGATTTCTTTCCTGCGGGTCAGACTGAGCTGAAGAAACGCATCGGTATGCCCGGCGGCGGCGAGATCTTCGGGCTCTCGCTGAGCGAGGCGGAGCACAAACTGTTTCTCAGCGTCTTGACGAACGACACGTTTTCGGTACAGCAGATCGATTACCCCAGCCTCACTTCCTTGACGGCGAAACTTTCAACCAACGCAGGGAACTGGCCGATCGCGGTGAGCCGGGACGCGGTCTTGTAGCCCTCGCGCGGTGGCTGGATAACTGCCGGAAAATGAGCCCGTTCGACTATCTGACCGTTCTCGTATCGATCGTGATCGGATTGGCGATCGCGAACGTGCTCACGCGTCTTTCGGTCGTCGTTACGGCGCGCGAGCGCGTCGACTTCTACTGGCCACCGGTGGCATGGGCGATCTGGCTGTTCTTCGTCGCGGTGCAGCACTGGTGGGCGCAATGGAGCGTACGCCATACGCGGGAATGGAACTTCGGAACGTTCTGCTTGGAACTGGCGGTTCCGGTGCTGTTATTTTTTATCTCCGCGCTCGTGTTGCCGGAGCGAGAGGAGAACGGGAGGCTGGACCTCGGCGAGTGGTATTTCCACAACCGCGCGTGGTTCTTCGCGGCGCTGTTCTTCGTGCCGGCCGCAAGCCTCGCCGAAGAACTGACGAGAACCGGCCATATTGCCTCTCCGGTTAATCTCGCGTTCTTGTTATTCTTCGAAGTGACGATCGCCGCTGCATACGCGCTGAAGTCTCGACGAATTTCAGGAGATCATTACCGCACAGGCGATGGTAATGACGTTGCTGTACGTGGTCGTTCTCTTCATTCGACTGCCCGGATAGCGCCTCACGTAAATCGCTCTCGCTCCCGACAAGGGGCGTCGAAGGGCGGCTCCCGAAAGCGAACGTCTGGCCGCTTCTCCATCCGGGAGGTCACCATGAGTCAGAAGCGTTCCAATATCGTAGGCCGTCTCATCGCGCCGGCGTGCGTCGCGGCCCTCGCCGCATGCGCCGGCCGGTCGACGATGCCGGTCGCAGCTCAACCCGGAGCGATTGACGCTCGCATCGCTGCTCCCGATGCCGGGTTCTCGGTGCTGTACACTTTTAAGGGCCTTCCCGACGGCGCGGTGCCGGTCGCCGGGCTGATCGCATCCAATGGAACGTTGTACGGCACGACGGAATCCGGCGGCCAAGGCGATGCAGGCTCGATCTTTACTACGAGCACGGCCGGCAACGAGCACGTCATCTACAACTTCGGTTCCGGCAACCCCGACGGCGTCTTCCCCTCGGCAGAATTGACGTTGCTGTCAGGGACGTTCTATGGAACCGCCTCGGCGGGCGGCAGCCACGGTTTCGGGGCGGTTTTTAAGACCGACAAATCAGGTCACGAAAGCCTTGTCTACAGCTTTAAAGGCGGCAGCGACGGTTCGGCTCCCTACGCGCGTCTCGTCGCGCACAACGGCGTTCTCTACGGAACGACCTACAGCGGCGGTGGCAGTTCCAACTGTTCGCAAGGATGCGGGACCGTCTTTTCGGTGACGCCGGGCGGAACGGAGCACGTCGTGCATCCGTTCAAAGGTGGCGCGAGCGACGGCGCCGGGCCTCTCGCTCCGGTCATCTTCGTCGGAACGACCATGTATGGGACGACCGGCGGCGGCGGGAAGAACGGCGTCGGTACGATTTTCAAAACGGGCACGACGGACGGCGAACACGTGCTGCATCACTTCGGTTCGGGCTTTGACGGTACGGAACCCGAAGCCGGGCTCGTGAGTCTCGGCGGAAAGCTCTACGGCACCACCAACACCGGCGGAAAGCACTTCAACGGTACGGTGTTCGACGCGTCCACTTCCGGCAGCGAGCACGTGCTTTACGACTTCAAAGGCGGCACCGGCGACGGCGCAAATCCCGAAGCCGCACTCGTCACGTACAAAGGGAAGCTGTACGGAACCACCGCCGGGGGCGGCTCCTCCAACCAGGGAACCGTATTCACGGTGGGCACGGGCGGAGGTGAGAGCGTGCTCCATGCGTTCAAAGCACAAGAAGGGTCGGACCCGCGCGCCCGGCTGCTCGTCGTAAACGGGCAACTCTACGGCACGACGTCAATGGGCGGGAAGGGATTCGGCACGATTTTCAAAGCGTCGCCTTGAGCCGCAGTCAAGGCTAGGGCTCGATCTCATTTTGTTGGAGCGGACCAACGGCGAACTCTATGCCGCCAAGACCGGCGACAATAACGTCCTCGCTTACGGGACCGAGCGCGAACGGCCACGACGCACCGGACCGCCCTCGCTGTTCGTTCTCAACGATCGCAAAGGCGCACAAACGCCAAAGCAGGTCGTGACCGGAACCTACCCGTCGTCGCCGATCGGTGCAGCGCTAGGGCCGTAACCGCGCCGCCTCCGGCCGGCTTTCGGGGCATTCTCCTTCACGTACCGCCGCTCGCGAAGCGGCGGCATCGTTTGCTATGAAGGAGGGTCTGTTGAAACGTTACCATTTCGCGGCGGCCGCCGCCCTCGCTGCATCGCTGGCGAGTGCTTGTGCGCACACCAGTACGCTGCCGTTTGCAGGCACCGGCGGCGCGTCGAACGCCCGCGTGAGCGCGCACATCGAACCGGCGAATGACTTTGTACCGCCGCGCATCGACGGCGCCGACGCCGCGCCTTGCCGGCACCCACAGTTTCCGACGGTGTGCGTCAAGCGCGGGCATTCGGCCACGCTCGGCATCAAGATCACGTGCACGAGAAACGGAAACCCGGTTGCCTGCGGCACCGTCACGTGGTCGGCCAAACCGAGTAACAAAGGCTTGACCGCCTCGTTCGAGCCGAATCCGGGTAATCCGACCACCGAGACGATCCACGCCGCCAAGACGCTTCGGCTTGGAAAATACTCGCAGTCGATTACGACAAAATGCTCCAACGTCCCGGATTGTCCCAAAGACTACCTCGCACCGATTTACGTCGTCGCGAAATAGCAATGAACGGCCGGAGCGGGCGCGAAGGTGCGTCCCGCCCCGGCCGCTTTTCCCAACGCCCGTGCCGGGCAGGAGAAGGGCCCGGCACGTTCTATCTAACGGGGTTCCCGGCGCGACCAGCGATCCGGGGCACGTGGCGGAACTGGCAGACGCGCTGGATTTAGGATCCAGTGGGGCAACCCGTCAGAGTTCGAGTCTCTGCGTGCCCACGTCGCCGGCGAACCCCGAAGTGTGCTTCGCACTCGAGGGGTGAGCCAACGACGCGATTGGCAAAAAGGATTTTTGGTAAGCGTTAGGCGGCGAGCCCTCGAAGCGTGCTCTGCACGTGAGAGGCGAACCAACGAAGCGATTAGCAAAAAGGATTTTTGGTAAGCGTTAGGCGGCGAGCCCTCGAAGCGTGCTCTGCACGTGAGAGGCGAACCAACGAAGCGATTAGCAAAAAGACGCGGAAGTAGCTCAGTGGTAGAGCATCGCCTTGCCAAGGCGAGGGTCGCGAGTTCGAATCTCGTCTTCCGCTCCACATTCCCGTTCACAGGAGTCTGCTGCTGTCCACCTCGACCCTAACCCGTCTGGCGCCGACGCAAGTCGAACTTGACATTCCAATCGGCGCCGACGAGTTGAGCGCGGCCGAGGAACGAGCCTTCCGGCGCCTTGCGAAAAACGTGCGACTGGCCGGCTTTCGCAAGGGCAAAGTGCCGCGAAAAGTCTTCGAACAGACATACGGTTCCGGCGCAATCACGCACGATGCCGTCGAAGACGTCGTGCCGGAAGCATACGCGCGAGCGGTGCGGGAGCACGACTTGGAACCGGTCGAACGCCCCAAGATCGAAGTCGTCCAGGAAGACGACGGACGTCCGACGCGCGTCAAGGCCACCGTCGCGGTGCGGCCCGAAATCGCGTTACGCGATTACAAGGGCGTCGCCGTCACGGTACCGCACGCGACCGTTTCCGACGACGACGTGGAACGAGCCGTGTCGGCGCTCGCCAAAGAGCGCGCGACGCTGGTTCCCGTCGATCGCGCGGCCGAGGCCGGCGACGTCGTCACGATCGACTACGCCGGCACGATCGACGGCGTTGCGTTCGAAGGCGGAACCGCCGCCGGCGAGACCGCCGAGTTGACCGAAGGGCGCTTCATTCCCGGTTTCGTCTCCGGCATCGTCGGCATGCAGGCCGGCGAAACCAAAGACGTCCGCGCTCGCTTCCCCGACAACTACGCTCAACCCGATTTGGCCGGCAAGGAAGCCGCCTTTACCGTAACCGTGCACGAAGTGAAACGCTACGATCTGCCGGTCATCGACGACGCATTTGCATCGGCCGTTTCCGGGAACGCGACTGCAGACGAACTGCGCGCCGACGTTCGCCGCCGGCTCGAAGCAATCGCCACGCAACGGGAACGGCGCGCAATCGGCAATGCGGTGCTCGACGCGCTCTTGCGCGACCACGAGTTCGCGCTGCCGCCGAGCATGGTCGACGGGGAAATCGATCACCTCGTCAACGACACGGTATCGGCCGCCGCGCAGGCCGGCGAGACGTTCGAACGGTATTTGGAGCACATCGGAAAGAGCGAAGACGAACTGCGCGCGGCTTATCGCGCCGATGCGGAGACGCGCGTGAAGACGACCTTGCTCGTTGAGCAGATTGCGAAAGCCGAAGGCGTCGTTGCAACGCCCGCCGACGTCGCGAGCGAAGTGGAAGCGTTGGCCCGGCAATACGGCCAGCCGGCCGACCGGGTCCGAAAGGCGCTGGGAACCAACCTATTGCCGCTCATGGCCGCGATCGTACGGAACAAAACGCTCGACTTTCTCGTAGACCATGCCAAGGTGACGGTTCCGTCCTAGCAGGCGACCGGCGAAGAAACCTTGGGCGCCCCGTCGTAGTTACAGCAGGCGAGCGCGGCGTTAGGATCGCCGCTGGAAGGAAAGCGTAAGAAGAGTTATGGGACACCTGGTTCCGATGGTGGTCGAGCAAACGGCGCGCGGCGAACGCGCGTACGACATCTACTCGCGTTTGCTCAAGGATCGCATCGTCTTCGTCGGCGGACCGATCGACGATCATTTGGCAAACTTAGTCATCGCACAGTTGCTGTTTCTCGAGAAGGAAGACCCCGACAAGGACATCGACATGTACGTGAACTCGCCGGGCGGCGTCGTACCGGCCGGATTGGCGATGTACGACGCGATGCGCATCATCAAGCCCGACGTGGCCACGATCTGCATGGGCATGGCGGCGTCGATGGGTTCGATTCTGCTGACGGGAGGCGCGCCGGGCAAGCGCTACGCGCTGCCCCACGCAAAGATCCTCATCCACCAGCCGTGGGTCTCGCAGATCGGCGGCCAGGCGACGGACGTCGAAATCGCGGCTCGCGACCTCATCGCGACGCGCAATACCGTCGCCCGGATCTACGAAGAGACGACCAAGAAGCCCCTCGAACGGGTTCTGCGCGATATCGAGCGGGACTACTACATGACCCCCGAGGAAGCCAAGGATTACGGGATTATCGACCAGATTCTCGAAGACCGTCGCAACCTGCCGGCGCCGGCATAGGGGCCGAGGGAGGACGTTCGTTCGCAGTGTTCCGTTTCGGAGATGAAAAGGGTCAACTGAAATGCAGCTTCTGCGGAAAATCGCAGGAGCAGGTTCGCAAGTTGATCGCGGGCCCCGGCGTCTACATTTGCGACGAGTGTATCGAGCTCTGCAACGAGATCATCGAAGAAGAGCTCTACAAGAACGTCGACGAGAACCTTCGGCTTCGCAATATTCCCAAGCCCAAGGAAATCAACCACATCCTCAACCAGTATGTAATCGGCCAAGAGCGAGCCAAAAAGTCGCTTGCGGTGGCCGTCTACAACCACTACAAGCGCATCAATGCCGGCGGCGCCGACGACGTCGAACTGCAGAAATCGAATATTCTTTTGGTCGGGCCGACCGGGTCCGGGAAGACCTACCTCGCACAGACGCTGGCGAAGATTCTCGACGTGCCGTTAGCAATGGCCGACGCCACCTCGCTCACCGAAGCCGGCTACGTCGGCGAAGACGTCGAAAACATTCTTCTCAAACTCATTCAGGCTGCCGACTACGACGTCAAGCGCGCGGAAAAGGGCATCGTCTACATCGACGAGATCGACAAGATCGCGCGCAAGAGCGAGAATCCGTCGATCACGCGTGACGTTTCTGGCGAAGGAGTGCAGCAGGCGCTGCTCAAAATCCTCGAAGGCACGACGGCCAACGTGCCTCCGCAAGGCGGACGCAAACATCCGCATCAAGAGTTCATCCAGATCGACACGACCAACGTGCTCTTCATCTGCGGCGGTGCCTTCGACGGACTCGAGCGCATCATCGAATCGCGCGTCGCGGCCAATAACATGGGCTTCCGCGCGCAGCCCGAGGGCAAGCGCGAGATGCGCGTCGGCAAGCTGCTCCAGCAGCTGATGCCCGAAGATTTGCTGCGCTTCGGATTGATTCCGGAGTTCATCGGCCGCTTGCCGATCGTCGTGACGCTCGACGCGCTCGACGAACTGGCGCTGCGCCGCATTCTCACCGAACCGCGTAATGCGCTCGTGCGGCAGTTCCAGAAGATCATGAACATGGACGGCGTCGACTTACAGTTCACGAAAGAGGCGCTCGTCGCGATTGCCGTTAAGGCGCAAGGCCGCAAGACCGGCGCCCGCGGTCTGCGCTCCATTCTCGAAGAGACCATGCTCGAAGTGATGTACGATTTGCCGTCGCTTCAGGGCGTGAAAAAATGCATCGTCAACAAGGACGTCATCGAGAAAAAAGAGACGCCCACGCTCATCTACCAAGAACAGAAAAAAGAGCCGGCTTAGCTCCTTAGGGCGCCAGTAATAGGTGCTCGGGCTTGTTGCTGCAGAGGTTCGCCCCGCCGATGCACGCAAGCGTCAGCGTCGGTTCCGCCGACTGAGTCATCGGAAGCGCATAGACTTCGAGTCTTCCCGTCGTTTGATCGAGTGCGTAGAAGGCATTGCGCGGTGCGTCGGCGGCGATCGCGCCCACGATCGTGTCCGCCGTAGCATCGGGGAAGAGACCCTGCACGGGATTGAGCGGCTGCGCAAACTGTGCGAGCCGGTTGACCGGCGGCGGAGGCGGCTGGCCGGGCGGCGGCGATTTCAGCGAACCGTTGTACTGACCGAGGATGACCGGCACGGGATTGGGATTGGTCGGTAAGTATTGACTGCTGTCGACGAAGTCGGCGAAATCCAGATTCAGTCCGGTTCCCCCAGGCGGCTTCGCGTAGGGGAAGCTCGTCTTGAACAAGCGCGCCGATTCGATGCCTGCGCTCGGCGCGGCAAAGACGTACAGCGCGGCACTGACGTCGAAACTTGCGTGCACCGGGGTAAAGCCGGACGTCTTGGTTCCCGGAGCGCCGAACTGGACGGTGACCGCGGCGTTTCGGGTCGAGCGAGAGAGCGGCGCTGCCAGCTCGGATACTTCCCCGAGAACGCTCACCAGCCAAAGGTTGCCGTTGGGGTCGTACTCGGCGTCGTTGAGTTCGGCCCCCGCCGGACCGACTTGCGTGATCGCCGGAGTCAGAGGGATCGAGAGTTCTGCTCGGCCTGGCTCAAACGAAACGAAGGGCGGCTTGAACACGCGAATCGTACTCGCCGTGACGATCGCGATCTTTCCGTAAGGGTCGATGGCGAGTTGCGGAGCAAAACCCGAGCCCGGCGCTTCGACCAGCCGGCGCAGGGGCTCGGACGCCGCCTTCAGCGGCAAAGCGTATTCGTAGAGGATGCCGTTGTGGTCCACATAGAGTTTGCCGGGCGGCGGCGACGGGGTCGGCAGTGGGGGCGACGAGATCGCGACCGGCGCCGGTCCGCTGCCGCCACCACCACAACCTGCGACGGCGAGCGTCGCGCCGACCAGCGACCAAATGCCAACAAAGATCGTACGGGCGTTCATAAATCGAGATTTCCAAAGACGGGGCCGGCGACGCTACCCGAGCCCGGATCGAACAAGAAAAGCGACAATCGGCCTGCGTCGTTGAACGGAAGCACGTTATTCGCATCGATGGAATCAACGCTCGATAGCGCAAGCGCTCCGTTCATCACCGGCGTGGTTCCGGTCCCGACGTAGCCCCCAAAATCCGACACGCTCTTTCCAAGCGAGACCGTTACAAGATTGCCGTAGTGTGCGCTCCCGAGTTTCTTGAAATTCGAATGTGTCGACGCCGTGAAACTTCCGAAATCCGCATTCGGAAACGACGGCGACGCCTCGTACAACGCCAGCGTGGCGTTTGCCGCCGGAGCCGGTTCTTCAAACGCGAGCGCGCTGTATTTTGGATACGTGCCGACGAGGACGACCGTATACGACTTTCCGGCGGCGACGGCTGCCGGCGTTTTGACGGGACTGATCGCATTTCCGAAGCTATCCCGGGCAACCAGCGTCAGGGCACCGGCCGAGACCGGCACGAACGGCGTCCGCGCGCTATAGGAAAACGACGAGGCAACCGTCGCCCCGTTGACGGTTAGATAGGGACTGCTGATCGTTTGCACGACGCCGTTACTCAGCGTCTGGAGAATGGGTGCGCCTTCGACGAATCGCACCTGCGCCTTCGTCACGGCGGTCGACGGCGTCGTGGTTCCGCTGCCTCCGCAGCCGCAAAGCGCGACCGCGACGATTACGGCGGCGCACGCCCAACACGCGCCGCACCGAAGTGCGGCGCGCGTAAGGCTCGAGACTATGGTGGAACCTACGGGTTGAAGCAGGGCTTCTTTTTCCCGCCGCCGTTGAGCGCTTTGAGCACGGCCTTGTGAATGGAGCTACCCAGGGCGACGTACTCTTCCTTGTTGATGATCTTGCTGGCATTCGTCGAGGCCAGGAATTGGATGAGGGTCTTGTCGTCGCCGTAGTGCAGGTTGTTCTGACCGTAGAACATGATGTAGCTCACGCCGACGATCGGGTAGTCGCCCGAGGGCGGCGATACGAAATTGTTCGGCGGAACGTACAGGATGCATTGGGGTGCACTGCTGCCGCACGGGTTGAGGTCGTCGCATTCGCCATAGTGGATGGACGTGCTGGTGACGCCGCTAAGCGCGTGGATGACGTTGGCCTTGACATTTGGATCCACGAAGACCGCGTTGCCACCGCTCGTGCCGTTCTGCAAGAGCGCCTGGCCGACTGCCGGCACAGCCACCTTAGCGTAGGCGCCTTCCACATAGCCGGTGCCGTAGGCGGTGGCTTGGATGGCGGCCAGCACGCCCGGGTTTCCGCTTTCACCGATGAAGTCGCTGCCCGAGGGCTGCACTCCGTTTGGTCCAGTCCAGCTGCCGGTCGAGTTGGGGAAGGTCCAGGCGGCACTGTGCCCCGACGACTGGTATGGCGGAGCGTTGTACGGTGCCGGCCAACTAGAGCCGCACGTTGTAAAGATCTTATTGACGTAGATTTGGGTCGTCCCGCTGCCGTCGGAACGGTAGTAGAACGTGAGAGGCTCGGACTTGCCCCCGGTCACCGAAGTGCCATTGTCGGCCGTAATCGCCGGATCGTTCCAGTTACCGACCGTTCCGTTGGCAATTGCGCAGTAGGTCCACGTCGAGAGCTTGATGTGTGAAACGTGCTTGTGGAAATCTTGCGGACGATAGCCGTAGACGATCGGTCCGCCCAGCGTCGGGAACATGAAGGGCTCGCCCTGCGTTGATTTACGGTTCGCCGCGTACGTCGCGTATTCGGTGGAGCTGATCATGACGTCGCTGGCGAGAAAGTCGAGCGGGTCCTGACGTCCACCGAAGCCGGTCGGGCTCGCGCCCAGGGCGGCGCACGCTGCCGTGGCGCCTAAGCGAGTCGGGTCGCCGTCGAATTGCTTGCGTCCGCCACCGCTGCCGGTCAAGCAATAGTAGATCGTGCCGTTGCCGCCGTAGCTGGCGAAAAGCGAGCCCGCGCCCGACGGCGGCTGATTGTCCATATAGGTGCC
This sequence comes from Vulcanimicrobiota bacterium, assembly GCA_963704715.1. Classification (GTDB taxonomy): domain Bacteria; phylum Vulcanimicrobiota; class Vulcanimicrobiia; order Vulcanimicrobiales; family Vulcanimicrobiaceae; genus Tumulicola. Next base: position 333,591 of record OY969933.1, read on the forward strand.
GGTGGGCTGGCTTTGGGCGTTGTATGCCTCTCCCGGGAAGGTCGCGCCGCCGGCATGGAGAGCGTTTGGTCCGTTGTCGTTGGGGTTCATGCGGCCCGGTTGTCTGCTTGCAGACGTCGCTGCATTCGGCAATGCGCCGATGCCGGGCGTGCCGTTGGCATTGCCGCCGTTACACGCGCTCAACGAGACCGCGCATACGACCGCCGATGCCATGGTGGCGAGGGTCTTATTCATTGTTAACGTATCCTTATAAGGCGTGTGAGTAGACACGTGGGACGGCCGCATGCAACTTCACGGTTGCGTGCGGCCGTTTCTAACCGGCCGCGTCGCGGCACGGTCGGAACTTGAACTTGACGCGACGGCGACGGCGACCGGCGCGTCGAGACCGGTGGCGGGGCCGGCGATGCGCCGCGTCGACTTGATCGTCCCGCCGCGACTCGACGGAAACTCGCCGATCGCATTGTTGAAGTCGTCGGCGACGAACAGCGTCGAGCCGTGTAGAGCGATTTCCGGAAAGTACGGCTGCAGCGGACTTTGGAACGACACGCAGTCGGGATTCTGCGTATAGACGCCGTCCAGCACGATCACGCGCAGGGGTGGATTGTCGGTTACGCCGCCGGTTGCTCCGGCCGCAAAGACGCTGACGCGCCCTTGGCACGAGACGTTACTGCTGAGATCGTGCACGAGTTCGTTGCCGACGAGAATCTCGCTGCTGTCGTCGAGCCCGACGTTGGTCGTTTCGTTCCCCATCAACCCGGTCGTGTCGTCGTACGGAATCGTCCGCGAAGGGCTGGCCTGGGGATTCCCGATGTCGGCGGCCGCGGCGATGCAGATGCAGAAGCTCGGTCCGAGTCCGGAATGCAGTGCGCCGGCGAAATACAGGTTACCGAGGCCGTCGAGCGCGAGCCCCGTCGGACCGGGATAGTCGATCGTCGGGAATGCGAAATTGAGTCCGTGGTCGGGAGCTTGCTGACCGGAAGCGCCCTGCGCGTACGTGAGGATCGCGTCGTTGCCCCCGTTACGGTCGATCTTGGTCGCGCCGTACGCGACCAGGCCTCCGGCAGCGTCGATCGTCGAGAACAACGGGAAGAGCGAGGTGCCGCTGCTCCGATCCGCGACGAGCGTCGCGACGGGCGGGTCGTTACCGCCGGCCCCCGGCGCGTAGACGGCGACGAGATTTCCGCCGTCGGGTGATCCCGACGGCGTAAAGCCGAGCGACGAATCGAAGAAGCCGACGTAGAGATTTCCCGCAGAGTCAACCGCGATGCTGCGGGCGTAGAGCTTCGAGCTGAGATTGAGCGTCCGCAACGGCGCGGCGTTCCCGCTCGCCTTCGCGTCGTACTCGGTGACCGTCGCACCCTGCCCGTCCTTCGTGCCGAGGTTCAAGGCGTAGATCGTTCCCGCCGGCGGCGGCGGTTTATGTCCCTGGAGCGCAAACGGAGCGTTGACGCCGCTGCTGCCGTCGGTTGCGGCGAGCGTGATCGACGACGCTCGCTCGTTTCCGTCGTAGGTGAGACCGATGTTGGCGGTAGGTTTCTCGATCGAGAGCGATTCTCCCAACGTGCGGCCCGCGTGCAAAGCGAACGAACCGGAGGTATCGCCTTGAATGCTCAGCCGGATCGGTATTTGATAGTTGCTGGAGCCGACGATCTGCGCGCCGCTCGCATCGAACGCGACGACGGACACTACCGCACTCGCCGCCTTACCGCGCTTGACGCGATTCGGCGAGACCGAAAGCTTGAGCTTCGCGATCTGGCCATCAATGTCGATCGACATCCGGTTGCTGATTTGGAGCCCGCCGCCTCCACCGGCGATGTGCGCCGCGGCCGTGCCTGCCGATAAAACCGAACCGGTTGCGTCGAGTCCCTCGTAGGTCGCAACCGTGAAGACGTCGCTGCCGGGTGAACCGGAAATCGTCGCCGTGCAGACGACGGCTCCCGCTTCTACCTTGCAGTTCGGCGATTTCGGCGCCGTGTTGACGATGCTGGCGTTCACGCCGGTGACGCCGTTGCCGTCGACCGATGCAAGCTGCACCGAGACCGATTGCGTGTTCGGGGAGACGTACGATGGGCGCATGCCTGCCGACCCGCCCGGCGAAACGGAGACCGTTAATTTTACGCCGACGAGCTGCGTCGGCGGCGGCGCGTGACCGCCGGGCGATCCAACGTAGGAGCCCGACGGAGTGTTCGGCGAGCCGCCGCACGCGGCGACGATCGCGACTGTCGTGCCGGATGCGAAGGCGAGCGCGAAAACGCGAACGACGCGTCGCAATATCACGGATAGGATCCGTTCAAGACGTCCGACGTCGTGACGTCGGCCCGGCCGTTTGCCCCGCGGATGCGCGGTAACTGCGACAGGTTTTTCGGGTAGGCGGCTTCGTAGGCTGGATAGTCGGTGCCGGCAGCGTAAATCTGGTACGAACCACCGGGACAGATCGAGGCACTTGTCTGCCCCGAACTCGTCTGCGGCCCGATGTCGTCGGGCAAGACGAGCCTTGCGGGCCCGGCGCGCTCGGCCACGAGCGTATAGTAGGCGTCGAGCGTGTGCGCGATCAGGCAGTCGCCGGTGCCGCTGTCACGCAGCGCCTTGACGACGACGAGCGCCTCGGTCGCGCCGCTGGGAACGCGCACCGTGACGGTACCGCCGCCCTTCCCATCGGGACGAAACGCCGGCGTCGGGAACGGAGGGAGCGGCGTAAGATCGGAAAGCTGCGCGCTGGCCGCCAGCACGCCCGGGGGCGGCGTGGGCGATCCGCCCGGGTCGGGACTCGGCGTTGGATTCTGCGGTGTCGTATATGCCGGCGGGACGGCCGCGTAAAGGTGATAGACGCCGACTACGGGCTGCACCGCGAAGTCGGTGAACCCGAGCGAATACCCTTCCCATCCTAGAGCGACGACCGCAGGATCGGCAGCCGGAAAAGCTGGAGGGCCGCCGTAGAAGACTTCATTATTATTGCCGTAGATCGGAAGATTGAATGCCTGGTACACCGGCGACGTGCCGTTGACCGGCCCGGAGTCGGAGTTGCAGGGACAGAAGCCGTAACCGAAGGCACCGGTCGATGAAGGCTTCAGACCGCGCGTGCCGCCGGTCCACTGCTGTTGATTGAGCGTCGACCAGGTAACGTGGTTAGTCCCGAAATCGGAGCCGGCCGACTGCACTTCGCTTCCGGTCTCGGTGGAGGTCAGGACGTTGAAGTTCGTCGGCCCGAGGATCTGCGGCACGTTGTAGAGCGTCCCCGAGAGGCCGTTGGATTGGCGTAACGTCAACACCGTGTTGAGACCGTACGCGACGCTCGCCCCGCCCTTGTAGGCCATGGTCGCGACGCCGACGGCAAACTGCAGCTTGCTGGTAGCGGCGGGATCGAGCGACGTCACCGGGGGCTCGGATGCGCCCCCGTTGCCGCAGGCGGCAATCGCCGGCAGCGCCGTCAATCCTGCGGCCAACAGCGCGCCGCTTAGGCGCGATACGTTTATGGTCATATGAGCACCTGATAGTACAAGCGGAACGAAATCGGCGGCTCGTTCGGATACGTAAGATAGGGTTGCGAACCGTGCGCGCTCACGTCGGGCGGTGCGTATTGCGGGGTCGAATACGTACACGGCGACGTGCCGCTGGTCAGCCCGGTCGTCACCGGGGTGCCGTAGCAACCGTTGACGTTCGGTACGTTGTAGAGCTGGTTGAACAGGTTCTGAATTTGCAAACCGAAGGTCGATTTGGCGAGCCGTCCGCTGGGAGGGCTATACTCGAGCGTGAGGTCCACGTTCACGCGCGGCGTCGTGAGGAGTCCGCCCGGCAAGCCCGGTTCGTGGATGCCGCGCGTGGCCGCGATGTTCGGCTTGGTGCACGAGCCGGGATCGAGCGGATCGATGTATCCGGGCGTCTGCGAGTAGATGACCGATAAGCTCGTGTTGGGAACGATTACCGGAACGCCGTTGCAGTAGACGGCCGTATAGTACCCGCCGCCATACGGATAACCAACGTTGAAACCGATGACGGGGTTGATTCGCCAACCCTTGACCGTTTTGTAGTTGAACGCCGCGTTCATCTGAAAAGGTGAGAGGTCGGGCGAGCGATACGTTTCGCCGAGCGACAGTGCCGCCGGCTGCAGGAACGCACCCGGCGGCTCGTTTCCGAACTGACTGATGTACGTCGCTCCGACCTGCATCGAGAGTCCGAACGCCACTTCCCGGTTGTACAACAGCTCCAATCCGGTGGCTTTTTGAATGCCCAGATTCGAGTACTGCACGTTGCCGTATACCGGCGTCCCGGTGTCGTAGTTGAAGCCGATGATCTGCGCCGTCTGCTCGATCACGTTGTAGCCGCGGCGATAGAACGGCGTGACCTTCACCGCGGATCCATCTTTGAACTCGTGGGCCCAGGAAAGGTCGATGTTGGTAAACGTCGCGCCGACCAACGGCGCTTCCAGCGTCGATGCGCCGAAGCGATAGTCGCGCGTCAACCAATACAGCTGGTCGGCATAGGTCGTGCAGGCCTCGTTCGCGTGCGGTCCGCAATACTGCGCGGGCTGTCCGGTCGTGTTATCGAACGACGGAATGTGCGCGAATGCGGCATACGGGATTTGGCTCACGTCGGCGCCGAGCTGACTCGGCAGCGGCACCGAGAGCGTGTGACCGAAACCGAACCGAATGGTGTCGCGCGTGTCCGGCGCGTACGAGAGGTCGAAGTGCGGCTCGTACAGACTCTGGTGCTGGACCGCGCCGATCGTCGGCGGAGCGCCGGCCTGCGTAGGAATCTGAAAATTATAGCCGTCCAAGCGAATGCCGAGCTCGCTTTTCCACCGGTTCGACATATCGATGGTATCCTGCGCGTAGAGACCGTACGTTTGTTGCGAAACGGTGGCGATGTCTTCCTCGAACGGAAAGCGCACGCCGTGAGGAAAGTACGAACTGAGGTAGCCGCAGTTGAGCGAATTCAGCTGTTGGCACAGTGCCTGCGAAAAGAAGTCCTGCTCGAGGCCGGACGGCGTTGCGGGATTGTTGTTTGGGATCAGCCCGGTGTACGTGTACGGAAGCGGCAGCGGCTGATTTGGGTGCGTGATCGCATACGTCACCACGAACGAGGGAGCGGTCAGCGCCGTGTACGACGTGTAATCGTATCGGTTCCCGTAGGGCCGCGCAAACTCGTAGATCGCTCCCGCCTTGATGGTATTCTTCGAACCGATCTGCGTGATGCTGTCGATTTGGCCGGCCGTGCGCGTCCCGCCGTACGGCGACGCAAAGATGCCTTGCGCCGGCATGTCTTGCGATTGCTGAATGAACGTCCGCCAATACCGCGCGGTCAGCTGCGAAGTGCTGCCGATGTTCATTCCGTATTCGAGCTTGTAGGCGAGAAAGGGGCTGTGAAGCGTGTCGGGAGAGGAGACGAATGCGTACGTATTCGGCTGGCCGGGGAAAAGCGGTATCAGGTTGTTGCAAGCAAAGTTCTGCTGCACCGTATTGACGGGTCCATTGGGCCCCTGGACGGGATAGCTCGAACACTTCCCCGCCGTCGTGCCGCCCGAGATGAACGGCAAGTACTGAAAGCCGCCGTAGTCGAGTTTTTGCGTGATTTCCTGATTTTGGATGAAAAACTGCAGCCGCTGGCCCTGGTTCTTACCGAAGCGCCAAATCAGGTTGTCGACGAAATCGTTCGACGACAGGAACTGCGGCGCGTAATAGACCAGGTTGGGGTCGATCACGCTGCCTAGCGTCGCCGCGTTGGTCCCAAGCGTTCCCAGCGTGTTGGCCGCCGTCCCCGGAATGCCGTACTGATAGTTCTTCCGCACCCCGATGAAGCCGGCGTAGTTCGACAAGCGCTGCTTGGGATCGGCCCATCCCCACTCCAATCCCAGCTGATGCAAATAGGGAAACATCAGCGCCTCGGCGTCGGCGTGCACGTACGACGGATACGTACCGTGCTTGGCGGTAAACAGCACCAGCCCGGTGCCGGTATTGCCGTGGGTCGCGTCGCCCCCGCCGGGAATCAACTGAACGGCGCCGACGCCGTTGAGCAAGTTGAAATTGCCGATGTTCTGCAGCGTGTTCTGGAGGTTGGCCGACGGCGTCGTGTAGTCGATCCCCTCGAACTCGTAAGCCGCCTCAAACGCGAAGCCGCCGCGAATCGACACCGTGCCGGATTTGTCGATCGTCACGCTGGGGATGCTGCGCAGCAGCTGATTCTGATCCGTGGCAAACTCTTTGCCTTGCACCATCGTGATCTGCGGACCGGTCACGGTGTAGGTGTCGATGGTCATGCCGTGCTGAAACGCGCTGCCGGCCGAACGCGCGTGCGTCGTTGCAATCGTCTTGAGCGTCGTCGACAGCGCCGCGTTGAAGGTTTGCTGCGAGCCGTTGATCACGACGACGATCGTCGAAAACGGAGCGTACCCGGTATGCGTGAACGAGAGCGAATAGTTGTCCGGCAGCATGCTCAGAAAGCGGTAATCGCCGTGTGAGTCGCTGGTCGTGCGATAGGTCGCGCTCGGCGATTTGGCCACGATCGTCACTCCCGCGACGGGCGCGTGCGTGCGATCGTCGGTCACGGTGCCCTTGACGAGGCCGCCCGTATCGGCGAGAGCGTTCGACGAGGAGAGAAAGACGAAGAACCCCAAGACGAAGACGCTTTTCACCCGCAGCAGGGTACGAATCAACGGCGGCTCCATAGAAAACGCGAGGCATGAAGAGGCGCGAGACGGTCCAACGCTTCTCACCCCGACTCTACGCGGGCGCGGCATCGGGCCGCATCCCGGACGAAAACCAAAACGTTAATGGATTGGCGGTTTCGATTACCTGGCCTTAAGACAATTTCGCCTCGGGTTAACAAACGGTGCGTGCGTCCGGTATTGCGGCGCCGCTACTCGGCGGCCGGACTGCTCAGGTCGACGATTTGCCAGCGCGAACGCAGGCCGAGGCGCGAAAGGATCGAGCTGACGTGACGCTCGACGGTGTGTTCGCTGATCTGCAGCGTGTGTGCAACCTCGCGATTGGACGCGCCGCGGCGAATGAGATGGGCCACTTGCCGTTCGCGCCCCGTCAGCGAGAGCGCGCTCGGACGGCGCCGCGGCGGCGCCGACTCGGCGGCGTGGTCGTGGACGAGCAGGTTCATGGCCTCGTCGGTCCAGCACCGCAAGCGCCATCGCATCGAACGCGCGCGCCGCATCGCCGGCGCTATCGACGGCATCGGAACGCTTTCCGAATCGCGCGCACCAATGCGCGCGCGCGAGCAAATAATGCGCGTAGAGGTACGGCCGGCGAGGAGCAAACGCCGCCCGCAGTCCGTCGAGGCCGAAACCGGCATCGTCGGCGTCGCCAAACCGAGCCGCGAGCGAAAAGAGTTCGGGAGCGGCGGCCGCGCCGTCGCAGCGCACCAGCGCACGGCGCAGTGCGGCCGAGGGAACCGCGCCGCCGCTCGCCCCGGCGGCCTGCACGCACGCCACCGCCGCGCCGACTGACGATGAGAGTTCGAACGCGTTAAGAGCAACGTCGAGAAGTTCCGGCGATGCCCAGGTTTGCAGGGCGGCGGCGTCACCGTTCGCCAGCGCGAGCCGCACGCCAACGGGCGCAAGGAGCGCACGCGCTGCGGCGCTCTGCGCCGCCGCCTCGGACGTCAGGCGTTCGGCTCGCGCGAAGTCGCCTGCCGCGACGGCGAGGGCCGCAATCCTCGCCGCTGCGACCCTCCTCCACTCGTGCAAGCCGTGCTGGGCCGCGAGGTCGAACATCGCCGCCGCGCCGGCGTGCGCCTCCACGCGATTTCCGAAGACGAGCGCGTGGTGCGCGATTCGCTCGTGGAACGCTATGGCCAAATAGGGCTCCTCCGAGGGCACCGCTCCGGCGCCTGCGCGCCAAGAGCGCAGCGTCTCGGTTTCGTCTCCCGTCCACGAGTTGGCGATCGCCGCGGCGGCGTAATCGAACCACTGCGCTCCGCCGGAAAGCGTTTCGAGATAACCGTTCCCGCGGCCGTTGGCACCGAGGAGATGCGGATCGATCGCGGCGGCCATCGCCTTCTCCGCGCCCGCCAGCGCGAAGACGCCGGCGGAGAATCGCCGCAGCTCCGCGACCGCGCCGGCAACTGCCGCGCACGCGGCCGTGAGCCGGGCCTGCGCCAGCATTGCGTGAACCCGATCCGCGCCGGTCATTTGGGCCCGATGCTAGCAGGCTACCATTAAGCCCCGATTACGGCAGGCGGCGGACGGAGGGACCGCGTCCGGCATGACCCGGCGCCAAGCGCGCGGAACGCTGGGCGGACCCATGCACCTTGCCAAGCAGTACGACCCGAAAGCGGTCGAGCCGCGCCTCTACGCCCGGTGGGAGCAGTCCGGTTACTTCCATGAGGAGCCCGACCCGGCACGGCCTCCCTTCATTATTTGCATGCCGCCCCCGAACGTGACCGCGCGCGCGCATCTGGGGCACGGCTCGACGTACCTGCCGATGGACGTGCTCACGCGCTACCACCGGATGCTCGGCGAAAATGCGGATTGGCTGCCGGGACTCGACCATGCGGCCATCGCTACCGAGGCCGTGCTGCTCAAGAAGATCGCCGCCGAAGGACAGACGCGCGAAGGCTTGGGCCGCGATCAATTCGTCGAGCGCGCGTGGGAATGGTCGCGCACGTACGGCCGCGAGATCAACACCCAGTTTCGCGTGCTCGGATTCGGGCCGGACTGGAAGCGCGAGCGTTTCACCATGGAAGACGCGCTTTCGGCTGCCGTGCGCAACGTGTTCGTGCGCCTGTATCGCGAAGGTCTCATCTATCGCGGCAAGCGCCTCGTCAACTGGGATCCAAAGGGGAAGACGACGGTCTCGGATGCCGAGGTCGACCACGTCGAGCGCGATGCCGTACTGTGGCACGTCGCTTATCCAGCAGTCGACGGCGGCGACGGCGTGACGATCGCCACCACGCGTCCCGAAACGATTCTCGCCGACACGGCCATCGCGGTGCATCCTGCCGACGACCGTTATGCGGCGCTGGTCGGACGCAGCGTGCTCGTCCCGCCGTTGCTCGAGCGTTCCATTCCGGTCATCGCCGACGCAGCGGTCGATCCCGCCTTCGGGACCGGCGCCGTCAAGGTGACGCCGGCGCACGACGCGACCGACTACGAGATCGGAATGCGCCACGGTTTGCCGATGCCGTCGGTCATCGGCTTGGATGCGGCCATCTCGGCGAACGACGTCGCCGTCGGTCCCTACGAAGGCCTCGATCGCTTCGACGCGCGCGCGCGCATCGTCGCCGATTTGCGCGCAAAGGGACTGCTCGTGCGCGAAGAGCCGTACCGTCACGCCATTGCGGTGAGCGAGCGCACCGGCGACGTGATCGAGCCGCTGCTTTCGCTGCAATGGTTCGTGCGAATGGAATCGCTCGCGCAGCCCGCGCTGCAAGCCTACCGCGACGGACGCCTGCGCTTCGTGCCGGCGCGCTACGGACGCACCTACGAGCAGTGGCTCGCGAACATTCGCGATTGGAACGTCTCGCGGCAGCTCTGGTGGGGTCATCGCTTGCCGGTCTGGTACGCGCCCGACGGCACGCCGGTCGTGGCCGAAACCGAAGAAGAAGCTCGCAAGATCGCGTTACGCGAGCACGGGACCGCCGAGCTCACGCAAGACACCGACACGCTCGACACCTGGTTTTCGAGCGGCCTTTGGCCGTTGACGATCTTGGGGTGGCCGAAGCAGACGCCGGAACTGGGCTGCTGGTATCCGTCGCAAGTGATGATCACCGGCTGGGAGATCATCTTCTTGTGGGTAGCGCGTATGGTCATGCTGGGATTGCACCTCACCGGAAAGCTGCCGTTCGCGCAAGTCTTCATCACGCCGCTCGTTTTCGACAATCAAGGGCGCAAGATGTCGAAATCGCTTGGAAACGCGATCGATCCGCTCGACATCGTCGACAAATACGGCGCCGACGCGTTTCGCATGGGCATGCTCCGGCAGATGCGCCTCGAGGGCCAGGAGATTCGCTTTCAAGAGTCGCGCTGCGAAGAAGCGCGCAACTTCAATAACAAGGTCTGGAACGCGACGCGCTACATGCTGTCGCTTCCCGAGAAACTCCCCGGTGCGCTGCGGCTGCCGCCGTCGAGTGCGCTCACGGAGGCCGACGCGTGGATTCTCGTGCGTCTCCACGAAACCGCCGTCCGCGTCGCACGCGCGCTCGACGGTTTCGACATGGGCGAGGCGGCGGAAACCATCTGGCGATTTATTTGGCACGAATTCTGCGACGTCTACGTCGAAGCGACGAAGGTCGAAGACAATCGCGCGACGCGCGCGGCGGTGTTGTCGTTCGTTTGGAACAATGCGATGCGATTGCTTCATCCGATCGCACCGTTCATCAGCGAGGAGGTCTGGCTTGCGATTCCGCACGACGGCCAGACGATCATGACGGCCTCCTGGCCGGATCCGCTCGAAATTCCCGCCGACGACGCGGCTGCGGCGACCTTCGATGCGCTCGCGCACGCGGCCGAACGCGTGCGCGCGCTGCGCGCGACGATCGGACTGCATCCCAAGGAACGCATCGACGTCGAGGTGCCGCGCAACGTTCCGGCACGCGTGGCCTCGACCCTGGCACACCTCGCCAGCGCCGAGGTACGATACGTCGACGCTTCCGGCGGCAGCATTCCCGACGCGCTCGCCCACGTCGTCGCGCGCGCGCCGCACCGCCTGCTCTTCGAGCGCTATCGCAAAGATGCCGACCGTTTACGCGGCGAGGTCGAGCGCCTGGAGCGCAAGCTCGGCAACGCGGAGTTCGTTGCCAAGGCCGCCCCCGACGTCGTTGCGAAAGAACGCGAGAAGCTTGCCGGCTATCGCAACGACGCGGCTCGCGTCGAAACGGAACTGGCGTCGCTGCGTTCCCAAGGAGAAAGTGCGTGACGGTTACCACGGGGCGGGTGCTGCTCCGCAGCGACGAGATCGACCGCGTAATCGCGCGTCTGGCGCACGAAGTGCTCGAGCCGAACGACGCACAAGAGGGGCTCGTTCTACTGGGCGTCCGCCGGGGCGGCGAGGCGCTCGCGATTCGGCTTGCCGGTGAAATCGAACGCATCGGCAACGTCGCTCCGGCCCTGGGATTTCTCAATATCGATCTCTACCGCGACGACCGCGTGCGGCACGAACTTCCCGACTCCCAAATCCCCGTCGACGTTTCGGGTCGCGTCGTCGTCGTGGTCGACGACGTGCTCTTCACCGGACGCACCACTCGCGCGGCGCTCGATGCGGTGACCGATTTGGGCCGGCCGTCCGCAATACGGCTCTGCGCGCTGGTCGATCGAGGCTTGCGGGAACTGCCGATCCAACCCGACTACGTCGGACGCACGATACCGACGAGCCGCAGCGAACGCGTGACCGTCACGCTCTCCGCACAACCGTCGGCCACCGACGAGGTTTCGGTCGTTGCGGATTCGCCGTAGTCTGCTGGATCTCGACGATCTCGACGCCGAAGAGCTGGCTTACGTGTTCGAGCGTACGCGGGCGTTCGAGAAGAAGCCGCCGGGCCCGCTGCTGCGCGGAACGGCGTGCGTCAATCTGTTCTTCGAACCAAGCACGCGGACGTTCACGTCGTTCAATCTCGCGCAGTTGCGCCTAGATGCCGACATCGTCAATCTCTCGCCGCGCGATCTGAGCCTCACGACGAAAGGCGAGACGGTCGAGGACACTGCGGTCACGCTCGCCGCCATGGGTGTCGCCGTTCTCGTCGTGCGCCATCCGGAGGCCGGCTTCCCGCAGCACATCGCGATGTCGTTCGACGGCCACGTCGTCAACGCGGGCGACGGCGGCCACGCGCATCCGACGCAGGGGCTGCTCGACGTCTACACGCTGATCGAACGGTTCGGCGACCTCAGTGGGCGCACCGTCGCCATCGTCGGCGACGTCGCGCACAGCCGCGTCGCGCATTCCACGATTCACGGTTTGCGCCGGCTGAATGCAAACGTCGTGCTGGTGGGACCCGAGGGATTCCTTCCGCTCGAGTATGCGGCCGAAGGCATTACCGTCGAGCGCAACTTCGACGCGATTCTCCCGAACGTCGACGCCGTTGTGCTCTTGAGGATTCAACGCGAGCGCTTCGCCGAAATGCCGATCTCCGACGAAGAGTACGTTGCCGGATACCGGCTGGACGCCCGGCGTTTGAAAATGCTGCGATCCGACGCGGTAGTGATGCACCCCGGTCCCTACAACCGCGGGATGGAACTCGACGACAGCGTGCTCGAGTTCGCCGGCTGGCGCTATCTCAAGCAGGTGCGCAACGGCGTCTCCATCCGCATGGCCGTTCTCGATTTTCTCGTCAACGGCAGGCGATGAACCGCGGTAGCCTGCTGATCAAGGGCGGCCGTCTGGTGGACCCGTCGCTCGCGCTCGACGCCGTGCGCGACGTGCGCATCGTCGGCGGCATCGTGTATGCAATCGGTGAAAATCTCGCCGTCCGCGACGACGAGCCGGTTTTCGACGCAACCGGCGCGGTCGTCGCGCCGGGTTTCATCGACATGCACGTGCACCTGCGCGAGCCCGGATTCACCGAAAAAGAAACGATTGCCAGCGGCACCCGCGCGGCCGTCCGCGGCGGGTTTACCGCGGTCGCGTGCATGCCGAACACGCGGCCGCCGATCGACGAACCGGCCGCGGTCGCCGGCGTGCTGCAGCGCGCCGCCTCAGAGGCAGCGTGCTCGGTCTATCCGGTCGCCGCGATCACGCGCGGCCGCGCCGGTCTGGAGCCTTGCGATTTCGCGGCGCTCGCGCACGCCGGTGCCGTGGCATTTTCCGACGACGGCGACAGCGTCGCCGATCCGAGCGTACTGCGCGCGGCGGCGCTGGCCGCCCGCGACGTCGACGGCGTCTTCATCTCGCACTGCGAGGATGCGCGACTCAAAGGCGACGGCGTCATGACCGAGGGTGAAACGTCGCGCGAACTCGGACTCGCCGCGAGCCCCGCGCTCGCCGAAGACGTGGTCGTCGCCCGCGATCTGCTGATCGCCGGGGAGACGGGCAAGCCGTGGCACGTCGCACATATCAGCACGCGCATTGCGGTGGATCTCGTGCGCCAGGCGCGCGCGCGGGGGGTCGTCGCGACCTGCGAGGTGACGCCGCATCATCTCAACCTTTCCTCCGATTCCGTGCGCGAGTTGGGATCGCGTGCGAAGGTCAATCCACCGCTGCGCACCGACGACGACGTTCGCGCGCTTCGCGCGGCCGTGCGCGACGGAGCGGTCGATGCGTTCGCCAGCGACCACGCACCGCACACCGAGGCGGAAAAGTCGGGCGAGATCGGCGAGGCGGCCGTCGGGTTTACCGGGCTGGAGGTGGCCGTCGGGGCGTACGCGTTAGCGTTGCCGGATCTTCCGGCGCTGCGTTTCGTCGAATTGCTCTCCGTCAATCCGGCGCGCATTCTCAACGTCGACGGCGGCACGCTGGCCGTCGGTTCGCGCGCCGACGTCACGATCTTCGCCGACCGGCCGTGGGTCGTCGATCCGGCGAGGTTTGCGTCGAAGGGGCGCGCGACGCCGTTCGAAGGCCGGACCTTGCCGCGCTGCGTTCTCGCAACCGTCGTCGGCGGAACGCTCGCATTCGACGCCCGCATCGAGGGCACGGCGTGACGCATCCCGCGGCGCTCTTTCTGGCCGACGGCAGCCGCTTCGACGGGCACGGGCTCGGGGTCACGGGCATTGCGTTGGGCGAGGCCGTTTTCTTTACGGGCATGACGGGATATGAGGAAGCGCTGACCGACCCTTCGTACGCCGGACAGATCCTCACGTTTACCTATCCGATGATCGGCAACTACGGCATTTCCGGCGATGCCGCACAGTATTGGCGCGCCTGCGTCGCCGGCACGGTCATCAAAAACGTCGCGTTTCATCCGTCGCACCATCGCGCGCGCACCGATCTTCCGTCGTGGCTCGACGAGCAACGGGTGCCGGCGCTCGTCGGCGCCGACACGCGTTCGATTACGATCGCGCTTCGCGAGCACGGCACGATTTGGGCCGCACTGGCAGTCGGAGAAGACGAACTCGCGCAGGCCGAACGCCGGCTCGCGCAGTTCGTCCGCACGGCGGGAACCAAGGACCTCGTTCCGAGCGTCGCCACCAGGCGGCCCGTGCTCATCGAGGGACCCTCGGCCGCACGCATCACGCTGCTCGATTGCGGCGTGAAGCGCGCCGTTCTCCGCGAACTCCAAGCTCTCGGCGCTGAGATAACGGTGTTGCCGTACGATGCCACGCTCGACGAGGTCATGGCCGCAGATCCGGACGCCGTCGTCGTGTCCCCGGGTCCGGGCGATCCCACCGACTTGCCGCAGACCGTTGAACTCTTGCGGCGCCTGGCGGCCGAAAAGCCGGTCTTCGGCATCTGCCTCGGCCATCAATTGCTCGCGCTCGCGCACGGCGCGCGGACCTACAAACTCCCCTACGGACACCGCGGCGGCAATCAGCCTGTCAAAGACGTCGTCAACGGCCACGTGCTCGTCACCGCGCACAATCACGGCTATGCCGTCGACGCCGAATCGCTGCCCGACGAACTCGAAGCAACGATGGTCAATCTCAACGACGGCACCAACGAAGGCTTCCGGCATCGCTCGCTGCCGGTGGCGGCCGTACAGTTTCATCCGGAAGCTTCGCCCGGCCCGTTCGACGCGCGCGGATTGTTTTCAGAGTGGTTCGACTCCGCCGGCTTACCGCGCCGCTAATCGTCGCGCTCGCCGTCGCGGCGCTCGCGCCCCCGGCTGCCGCACAATCGCTGCAGCGGCTGACGGTGCTGTCGTTCGCGCTCGGCAGCGACACCACGGCACCCGCCGTGGGCGTCCCGTTTCATTTGATCGTGACGCTGCGCGTGCGCGAGCGCGTGATGCGGATCGACAACCTGGAACTGCCGCTGCTCGCCGAACTCGAGTTGCTCGGCGACGAGCGCCATTTGCAAAGCGGCTCCGGCGGCACCGAGTATCGCGAAACGATTGCCGTCGTCTCGCATCAGGCGGGCTCGATCTCCATCGCTCCGGCGCTGCTGCAAGCCGTCGACGCGCGCGACGGTCGCGCGAAGCAGTATGCAACCAACGGACTCGTCTTGCGCATCGCCGGTCCCGCGCCGTCGCTGCAAGGCGCCGCAAGCGCGGCCGAGAGCCTGACCGCGGGCGCCCTGAGGATCGCGCTGTTGATGCTCGGCGTTGCATGCGCCGTCGCGATCGTGGCGTTGATCTTCCGCCGCCGGGCGGTCCCGGCGCCCCCGCCGGAACCGGCGACGCCCTTGCCCGCACCGGCGCCCGCGCGCACCGCACGCGACGAGATTGCCGACGCGCTGACGGTGTTGCGCGCCGATCCGTCGCGCGCGACGGCGGTGCGCGTTCGTACGCTCGTCTGGAGCCTGCTCGGCGCAGAAGACGGTGAAACGCTCGCCGACGTGCTCGCGCGACCGGAGGCCGGTACGTACGCCATGCGCGAGCTCCTGCGCGCGCTCGAGCGCGCCGCGTTTACCTACGACACCGACCTGTCCGCGGCGATCGCAAGCGCGCGCGCCGCGCTCGCACATTTTCTGGAGGTGATGACGTGACGGCGCGACGCCCGGCCGATTTGAGTGCGGCGCTTTCGCAAACGATCGTGGGGCAGCGAGGCGTCGTCGACGCGCTGCTGCTGGCGCTGCTCGCCGACGGACACATTTTGCTCGAAGGACCACCCGGGCTCGCCAAGACGCTGGCCTGCCGCTGTCTCGCCGCGGCGCTGGACGGTGCGTTCAAACGCATCCAGTTTACACCCGACTTGCTGCCGAGCGACATCGTCGGAACGCGGATTTTCGACCAGCACGAGGCGGCCTTTGCGACCGTGCTGGGACCGATCTTCGCCAACGTCGTGCTGGCCGACGAAATCAATCGCGCTCCGGCGAAAGTGCAATCCGCCTTACTCGAAGCGATGCAGGAACGCCAAGTCACGATCGGCCCCGAAACGCACGCGCTTCCCGACCCGTTCGTCGTCATGGCGACGATGAATCCGCTCGATGCGGAAGGGACGTACGCATTGCCGGTCGCGCAGATGGACCGCTTCCTCATGAAGGTCAACGTGGGCTATCCGTCGGCCGAAGAAGAGATGCAGATCCTCGAACGCTTTGCCATCGCCGACGCACAGCCGTTGCGCGACGTCGCTTCGCTCGACGACGTCCGCGCGTGGCGCGCGCAGGCGCGCGCGGTGCACGTCGACGAGAAACTCAAGCACTATATCGTCGCGCTCGTCACCGCAACTCGCGATGCCGCCGGCGTCCGGCTCCAACGCAGCGACGGTTCGTCGCCGGCCGCATCCGATTTCATCGAGTACGGCGCGAGCCCGCGAGCGACGCTGGGCCTGACGAATCTGGCGCGCGCGCGAGCGCTGCTCGACGGTCGTGACTTCGCGCTGCCCGACGACGTGCGCGCGGTCGCGGCGCACGTTCTGCGACATCGCATCGGTTTCAACTACCGGCTCGCTACCGAGGGGCTTGCGCCGGACCGGATCATCGAAGCGATCGTCGCGGCGGTTCCCGCGCCGTGACGATCCGCGAGGCGCTGCTGCGCGGGCGGCGGCGTCCGCGCAATTTGGGCGCGGGCTCTCCGACGATCTATCGCGGCGACGGTTACGAGTTCGTCGAACTGCGCGCCTACGTTCCGGGTGACGACGTGCGCCGCATCGATTGGGCTGCGACGGCGCGTTCTGGCGATTTACAGACGCGCGTCGTTCTGGAGGACGTCGCACTGACGCTCGCCGTTATCGCCGACGCGTCGCCGTCGATGCACGTCGGCCGTCGGCGCCCGCTCTTCACTGCGGTTCGCGAGGCGGTTGCGGCCTGGTTCGGCGCGGCTTGCGCCGACGACCGGTGCATCGCCGTTGCCGCCGGCGCCGTTACGCCCCGGGCGCTGCAGCGGCGCGCCCATGCGGTCGTTGCGTCGCTTCCGTCAGGTTTCGAAGCGTTCGATCTCGAGCGCGCGTTTCGGACGGCTCTCGGCGCGCTTCCCAGAGGAACCGCGCTGCTCGCGCTCGGCGACTGGTACGACCTGCGGGAAAGGCACGACGCGCTGCTGGCGGCGCTCGGTACGCGCTTCGACAGCACCGCGCTCGTCGCTCGCGACCCCTGGTACGACGGGCTGCCGCTGCAGGGCATCGTGCGCCTTCGCGGCGCCGAAGGCGGCAACGTGCGCGCCTTCATCGGCGCGCGCGAACGGGCGGCGCACGCACGCGCGGTGCGGCAACGCGAGCACGACGTGATGGCGCGTTTCGCCCGCGCCGGCTGGCGCACCGGAGTGCTGCGCGAAGACGGCGGCGCCGCGTCTTTGGCGGACGCATTCGGACTCCACGCTGCCGGGGCCGCTGCGCGGTGAGCTTCGACCGGCCGCTCTGGCTGGCAGTTGCGATTGCCGCGGTCGCCGGATTCGCGCTGCTCTACGGCCGCCTGCAGCGGCGCGTCACCGAACGCGATCTCGCGTATTCGAACGTCGAGTTCTTCGTTGCGGCCGTTCGCCCGCGCGCGTGGATACCGCGCGCGTTGCAGGCGCTGTGGATTCTTGCCGTGGCGGGCGTGCTGTTGGCCGTCGCCGGCCCACACGTAACGCTGCCGGTGCCGGCGCACGACGGCAGAGTCTTCCTCTGCATCGACACGTCCGGGTCGATGGCATCGACGGACGTGACGCCGACCCGCGCCGCGGCCGCAAAAGAAGCGGCCCGCGCGTTCATCGGCGAGACGCCGCCGGGCACGAAAATCGGCATCATCGCATTCTCCGGACAAGCCGGCGTCGTGCAGCCGTTGAGCGCCGATCGCCGCCAGGTTGCTGCGGCTCTGGACGACCTTCCGTTGCCGGATGGTGCAACCGCGATCGGCGACGCGCTCAAACTCGCCGCGCAGAACCTTCCGGCCAGCGGACATCGCGTCGTGATTCTCATCACCGACGGCGTCAACAATGCCGGCACCGATCCGATGGAGATCGCGCAGTGGATGGGGGCGCACCACATTCCGGTGTATGCGATCGGCATTGGAACGCAAAACGGCGGCATCATTCCCGGAACCGGCGACGAGGCAACGATCGACGAGGAGGCGCTGCGCGCGTACGCAACTGCGAGCGGCGGCGCGTACGCGCGGGCCGAAGATGCCGGCCAACTGCGCGACGCGCTTGCACGCCTCGGACGCATGACGGCGATCGAGCGCACGACCGTCGACGCGTCGTTGGCGTTTGCGATCGCCGGCGCGTGCGGCATGCTGCTCGCATTTCTCGCCGGCTTCGGTTTAGGGCGCTATCCGTGAGACCACCGGAACGGCCCGGCGTAAGCGCCGAGAGCGATCCGATCGAGCTGCTGCGCCGCTGGATCGACGATGCAGCCAACGCCGGAATTGCGGAGCCAGCAACGATGTGTCTGGCGACCGCGGATGCGGCCGGAAGACCGTCGGCGCGCTTGGTGCTGGCACGCGGCATCGACCGGCGCGGCGTGCGCTTCTTCACGTCCTATCTCAGCCGCAAAGGCTCCGAACTGGCGCAGAATCCGCGAGCGGCCACAGTCTTTCATTGGCCAACCCTGGCGCGCCAAGTTCGCGTCGAAGGCACGGTCGAAATGCTTTCGGAAGAAGAGTCCGACGCCTATTTTGCGGCTCGTCCGCGCGGTCACCAAATTGCCGCGTGGGCGTCGGAACAAAGCGAGGCGCTCGAATCCCGCGAACTTTTAGACGAGCGGTACGAGCATTTCGAAAAGCGATTCGCGGAAGAAGCGGTCGCGCGCCCGCACTCGTGGGGCGGTTACGTCGTCAAGCCCGAGCGCGTCGAGTTCTGGGAAAGCCGCCCCAACCGCATGCACGACCGGTTCGAGTTCGTTCGGACCGGCGCCGTGTGGGAACGGCGCCGCCTGCAGCCCTAGCGCTCGGTTCCCTAGTTCAGCCGCGTTGCGTTCGGGACGGGACGCTTCTCGTCGAGATCGAGCAAGTCGAACCACGTCACCACGTCGTCCCGCCCGGGCGCAACCTCGTCGCGCAGCTTGATAAAGTAGTCGTAACTGTGCGAGCCGGGCTCGGGGTGCCAGCGCATCCGGTCGGCGTTGAACGCCTCGATCTGCGCCGGGGTCTTCTTGGAGAGCAGGTCCGAGCGCACCCATCCCTCGACGGCATCGTCGGTTTTTAGCTCTTGGACTTTCTTTGCGAACGTCGCGCCGTCGGTGCCGAGAAACTCGAAGAGCGGCTTGTCGTGCGGGCAGTCGTAGTCGTATTCGCCCAACGTCCCTTCGTTATGCGCGCGTGCCTTGTCGATGGTGCGCTTGAGCGACACGAGGCCGGCCATCTTGTCTTTGGCGCTGCGAGGCGCCGTCGTCGTAAGATTCATTGCGGCATTATACCCCGTCGCGGCCGCCGCGACGAGGAAAGCGCCTGCCCGGGGTCAGGACTCCGGCAACCGGCCGCGAACACGTGCATGGTGCGAGGCATACTGGCCTTGACGTGCGCGGCCGCTTGCGCATCGTGCACCGCTCCGTCCGCGGCGCCGCCTTTCGGAGGTGATGCGAGCGGCAGCACGGACCCCAACCGCTTTCACTCTCCCATCCGGCACGTCGTGATCCTCGTCCAGGAGAACCGGACCTCGGACTATCTCTTCCAAAACGTCCCGGGCGCCGACATCGCTAAGACGGCGGTCGACGCGCACGGCCACGTCGTCCCGTTACAGCCGATCTCCTTGGCTGGACCCTACGACCTCGATCACGGACACGGTGCCTGGGTGCGCGATTACGACGGCGGAAAGATGGACGGTTTCGGCGAGGATCTCAACCAGGCGCAAAAGCGCGGCGGCGGCCCCTTTGCCTACGCGCCGGCGCGCGAAGTGCGGCCTTATCACGAACTTGCGACACAGTACGTCTTCGCCGACCGGATGTTCCAGAGCGATCAGGCCGGGAGCTTTCCGTCGCATCAGTATCTGATCAGCGGAACGTCGGCGGCACTGCCGGTCACGCCGTTCGACGACTCGAGCGATCCGTTCAACAAAATCACCTTCGAGAAGGCTGACGCCGGCTGTGACGCGCCCAAGGGCACGGTCGTCGATACGATCAATCCGCACAACGGCGCTCCCGGACCGACGCCGTTTCCGTGCTTCGACCGGCCAGTGCTCTCCGATTTTCTCGACCGGCGCGGCATCTCGTGGCGCTACTACCAGAACCATCTCGGGCCGGGGCTGTGGCACGCCTTCGACGCAATCGCGCACGTGCGCTACGGCAGCGACTACGCCAACGTGGTGACGCCGCCCGAGACGATTCTCGCCGACGCGCGGCACGGAACCCTGCCGGGCGTATCGTGGGTGATGCCGGCCGACGCCAAGCATTCCGATCACGCGGGCAGCGACAGCGCGGCCGGGCCGTCCTGGGTCGCCGCGGTGGTCAATGCAATCGGCCAAGGGCCCGAGTGGAACTCGACGGCGATTTTCATTACGTGGGACGACTGGGGCGGATGGTACGATCACGTTTCGCCCCGTCAGTATTCGAACTACTTTGAACTCGGCTTTCGCGTGCCGCTCGTCGTCGTTTCGCCGTACGCGAAGAAAAGTTACGTCTCGCACGTCGACCACGAGTTCGGCAGCATCTTGGCGTTTTGCGAGCGCGTCTTCGGCATTCCCAAAGGGGCGCTGCACGCAACCGACGCGCGGGCCGACGATTTGATGGACGCGTTCGATTTCGCGCAGCCGCCGCGCGCGTTCACGAAGATTCGGTCGCGCCCCTTCGTCCCGGCGCGCGACGACGGGTCGGGAGCCGCGGAAGATCAGTAACGGTCTCGCGGCCGCTTGCGGTGGAGGCGGCCGGCGTGGGTAAGAAGGGGGCATGAACCAGACGAGCATGCACGACGCGGAGCCGAGCGAACGCCGGCTCACGCTCAACCTCGCCTTTCACGGCGTCGCCCGGCAGAACGAACCCCTCGGAGAGAGCGTCGCATTTCGCCTCGATCCGGTAGGATTCTGGGACGAACGCAGCGCGGGAAGCGCCGGCGAAGACCCGACGCCGAAAAATTACGAAACCGTCGCCCGCGCCCTGGCCGAGCACTTCGACGCAGTCGAGCTGCGCGCCATCCTCTCACACTTGACGGCACTTCAGAAGTACTTACCGACTTGAGCAAGTGGTCGCAGCGCGTCACGCGCACGAGCAACGCACTCGATTTGGAGGCGGGCGTTTTCGAACGAGACGATCCGCGCACGATTGCGCGTTCGCTGAAACGTTCGGCCGAGCACAGCCAACGCCGCAAGTCCTCGCCCTACCGCTCCGCAATGTCGATGCTCACGTTTTACATCAACCGCGCCGGGAAAACGTTGACGAAAAAGCGCCGCAGCGTGCTCGAACGAGCAAAAACCTGTTTGCGCGAAGAGTTCGGTCGAGAGTAGGACTCGCCGCTCCAGCGGGCTAATACAGCGGCCCGAGCATGCCCCGCCGGAACGTGATGGTCATCGGGTCGGGACCGATCGTCATCGGTCAGGCTGCCGAGTTCGATTACGCGGGCGTTCAGGCGTGCCGCGCGTTGCGTGAGGAAGGTCACCGCACCATCCTCGTCAACTCCAATCCCGCCACGATCATGACCGATCCGGAGATCGCCGACGCGGTCTACCTGGAACCGCTGACGGTCGCCTCCATCGAGCAGATCATCGCGCGCGAGCGGCCCGACGCGCTCTTGCCGACGCTCGGCGGCCAAACCGGTCTCAATCTTGCCGTCGAACTGCACGAAGCGGGCATCCTCGAACGCTACGGCGTCGAACTGCTCGGGACGCCGGTCGAGACGATCAAACTTGCCGAAGACCGCGAGCGATTCAAGCAGAAGATGATCGAAATCGGCGAACCCGTCGCCGAGAGCGAAATCGTTACGCAGGTCGAGCAGGGAATCGAGTTCGCGCGGCTCAGCGGATACCCGTTAGTCGTGCGACCGGCCTACACGCTCGGCGGCACCGGCGGCGGCATCGCCTACGACGAGGCGCAACTGCGCGAGACGCTCGATGCCGGACTCGCCGCCAGCCTTATCGGGCAGGTGCTTCTGGAAACGTCCTTACTCGGTTGGAAGGAGATCGAGTACGAAGTCTTGCGCGACCGCGCCGGCAACTGCATCACCGTCTGCAACATGGAGAACGTCGATCCGGTCGGGGTGCACACCGGCGACTCGATCGTCGTTGCGCCGTCGCAGACGCTTTCCGACTACGAATACCAACTGCTGCGAACCGCGAGCATCAACGTCGTGCGCGCGCTCGCCGTGCAGGGCGGCTGCAACATTCAGTTCGCCCTCCACCCGGAGCGCAGCGAATACGCCATCATCGAAGTCAATCCGCGCGTATCGCGCAGTTCGGCGCTGGCATCCAAAGCGACCGGCTACCCAATTGCGAAGATCTCGACCCGCATCGCGCTCGGACAGACGCTCGATGAGATTCCGAATCCGGTAACCGGCGTGACGAAGGCCGCCCACGAGCCGGCCCTCGATTACGTCGTCGTCAAGATTCCACGCTGGCCGTTCGACAAGTTTCCGCTCGCCGACGTGCATTTAGGCACGCAGATGAAATCGACCGGCGAAGCGATGGGCATCGGACGGACGTTTCGAGCGGCCCTCATCAAGGCGGTGCGCGGGCTGGATCTCAAACGCGAGACCTTGACCGGCGGTTTGGAAGAATGGAGCCGGCCGGAACTCGAAGCGATCGTCGCGCGGCCGACCAACGACCGGCTCTTCGCCGTCTGCGAACTGCTGCGGCGCGCACTCTATCCCGACACGCTCGACTTCGCCGGCGGCAGAAGAGCGGCCATCGCGCGAATCGCCGAACTCAGCGCCATCGACCGGTTTTGGCTCGACGAACTCGCCGAACTCGTCGAATTGGAAGAACGCTTGCGCGCCGATCCCAGCCGCGCCGACCGCGTGCAGGCGATGGAATACGGCTATGCATCGCGAACGTTCGGATCGCACGGGAACGGGGAACCGCCCGCCGCTTTTCGCATGGTCGACACGGCCGCAGCCGAGTTTCCGGCGAAATCTCCGTACTACTATCTCTCGCGCGGCGAGTCCGACGAGATGCGGCGTACGCCGCACGAAGCCGTCGTCGTGGTCGGCAGCGGACCGATTCGCATCGGCCAGGGCATCGAGTTCGACTATAGCTGCGTTCACGCGGCGTGGGCGTTGCGCGCGGCCGGCAAATCGCCGGTGGTCGTCAACAACAACCCCGAGACGGTCTCGACCGATTTCGACGTCTCCGACGTGCTCGTCTTCGAGCCGCCGGGCGCCGACGAAGTGGAAGCCGCCTATCGCGGCACCGGCGCGCGCGGAGTCATGCTCGCCTTCGGCGGCCAAACCGCGATCAACCTCGCGGCCGAACTGAACGCGCGCGGCGTTCCGATGGTGGGCAGCGATCGCAGTTCGCTCGACATGGCGGAAGACCGCGAACAGTTCGATGCCGCGCTCGCGCGGCTCGGCGTCGCGCGCCCGCAGGGCAAGGCTGCGCGCAGTTTCCGCGAAGCGCGCGCGATCGCCCGCGAACTGGGGTTTCCGGTTCTCGTGCGCCCATCGTTCGTGCTCGGCGGTCGTGCAATGGAAATCGTTTATAACGAGGGACAACTCGCGTCCTACGCGGAGTCGGCGCCGCCGATTCTGCCGGCCGCACCGCTGCTGGTCGATAAGTATCTTCGCGGGCTCGAGATCGAAGTCGACGCCGTCTTCGACGGCGACGATCTGCTCGTGCCCGGCGTTTTCGAGCACGTGGAACGAGCCGGCATTCATTCCGGCGACTCGATTAGCGTCTATCCTCCGCAGACCATCGACTCGGCGATGGAGGAGCGTATCGTTGCGGTCACCGCGGCGATCGCGCGGGAACTGCGCATTCGCGGTTCGATCAACATTCAGTTCGTCATTCACGACGGCACGTTGTACATCATCGAAGCCAACCCGCGCGCCAGCCGCACCGTGCCGATCATCCAAAAGGCCACGGGCATCAACATCGTTGCCGCCGCGACGCGCGTTGCACTCGGCGAAAAGTTGCGCGACATGCCCTACGGAACCGGTTTGCATCCGCGCGTTCCGTACGTCGTCGTCAAAGTGCCGGTCTTTTCGTTCTCGAAGATGCGCGGCGTCGAAACGATCCTCGGCCCGGAGATGAAGTCTACGGGAGAAGTATTGGGAATCGACGCGTCGTTCGCGGGCGCGCTGCTCAAGGGCTTTCTCGCGGCCGGCGTGCGCCTCCCCGGAAGCGGCGGCCGCATCCTCGTCTCGATTGCCGACGAAGAGAAGCGCGAAGCGGTCGACGTGCTGCGCCGCTACGCGCACATGGGGCACGCGCTGGTCGCTACGCCGGGGACGCGCGCCGTGCTGGAGTCCTCAGGCATTCCCGCCGCACCGATCAACAAGATCGCCGACGGCTCGCCGCACGTCATCGACTTGATCGCATCGCGCGGCGTCGACCTCGTAATCAACGATGCCAAGGGCTCGCGCGAAATCTCCGATAACTACAAGATTCGCCGCACGGCGGTAGAAGCGGGTATTGCGTGTTTGACCAGTTTAGACACGGCACGGGCGCTGGCGGAGGCGCTCGAAAGCACGGCCGGACCTCCGCGGAGCCTGCAAGAGTACCGCATGGCGCAACCGACGGCAGCGCGTTGACCGGCGAATCGGAGGAGCCGCCGCGCGTCTTCGTGATCGGCGGCAACTCCAGCACGCTGGCATTGGTCAACAGTTTCGTTCCGCAGGGCGGCGCCGTGACGACGCGGCTGCTGCCGCTGGCGGTGACGCCGATCGGCACGGTCATCGGCGATGCATGGCAGAACGCCGGAATCGCGTTGAGCGGTTTGTTCGATTGGGCGGACCGCACGTTTCCGCCCGAAGACGAGCGTGCATTCGTCGTCGCGCTCCGCGACATCGAACTGCTGATTCGCGTCGGCTGGCACGCGCCGCTGCCGGAAGCGATTTCCGAAGCCACCGTGCTCAACATCGAAGACCTTCCCGACGACGTTGCCGATGCGATCGCGCACGGTCCCGAGGCGATCGTTCAGTGCGCCGCCTGCCGCCGCTTGTGCGTTCGCGACGACTTCGTCTGGAAAGAGAAGCAGTTATGCGCGTGGGACTACCACGCGCAAGTGTTCGGCCGGCGCGGACCGTGGCGAAACGGCCCGTACGAAGAACGGCATTTCGAAACGCTGCCGTCGGTCGGGTACGTCGCGCCCGCGTTGCTGGAAGAGGGCGGCGTCGACCTCGTCCTGGGTCTCAATGCCGTCGACGAAGCGACCGCGCGCAAGGCGATCAACGTCATCCTTGAAGACGATGCGAAGCGCTCGCACATGGCGGTGCGCACGACCGGCGGTTTCAACGTGTTGCGTGAGACGGACGCAGCCGAGTGACGAACCGCGCCATCGCCGCGCTGTCGACGGTTTTCGCGCTGCTCTTCGTGGTGGTGTTCGCGCGCCAGTTCTACGTCCAAACCGCCGACGCACCGTCGATCGGCGCGAAACCCGGTAATCCGCGCCACGCATTGCTCGATGCCTATCGCGGACGCATCTTGGCGACCGACGGCACCGTCTTGGCCGAAAGCCGGGGCGGCGCTCGCTCGTATCCGTTCGCAGACGCACTCGCGCAAACCGTCGGCTACGTCTCGGTGCGATACGGAACGAGCGGTATAGAAGACGCCTACGACCGTGCGTTGACGCCGCCCGACACGACCGGCGATCCGCTGGCCCAACTCGACGAAATTCGCGCCGCGCTGACCGGCACGTCGCTCGTAACCCACGGCGCCGACGTCGTAACCACGATCGAACCGCCGGTGCAGCAACGCCTCTACGAGCTGCTGGCACACTACCCGCGCGCCGCCGGCGTCGTGCTCGATCCGCGCACCGGCGCCGTGCTGGCGATGGCCAGCGTCCCCAGCTACGATCCCAATCACCTGGATGCGGAGTTTTCGAGCCTGACGTCCGACCCGAGCAGTCCGCTGCTCAACCGGGCCCTCGACGGCAGTTATCCGCCGGGGTCGACTTTCAAAATGTTCACGGCCGCCTCGGCGCTCGATAACGGCACCGTCACGATGGACTCGCACTTCGACGATCCCGGCTATCTCGTCATCGGAAATTATACGCTCCACGACAACGAAAGCGAAGCGACCGGCTACCAAGATCTCACCAACGCCTTTGCGCTCTCGAGCAACGTCGACTTCGCGCAAATCGCGCTCAAAATGGGCAAAGACGATTTCTACCGCTACCTCGACCGTTGGGGCATCGGCAACTCACTGGACTTTCAGTTACCGGCGCAGCGCGCGTCCGTACCGCCGAAGGCCGAGATCGTTCCGGGAGAACTCGCCCAAATGGGTTTCGGTCAAGGCGCGCTGCTAGCAACGCCGCTGCAGATGGCGTTGATCGGTGCAACGATTGCGGGCGGCGGCGTCGAGCCGCGCCCGTTCGTCGTGCGCCAAGTCGTGCGCGACGGTGCCGCTGCGAGCGTTTCGCCCCAAAGCTCGTTGGCGAACCCGGTATCCGCCGACGTGGCCGCGAACGTGACGAAGATGATGATTGCGGTCGTGGAACGCGGCACCGGGACGCCGGCGCGCCTCCCCCACGTGAGCGTCGCCGGCAAGACGGGGACGGCGACCAATCCGCTTGGCCGTTCGCACGCCTGGTTCGTCTGTTTTGCGCCCGCCGGCCATCCGCGTGTCGCCGTCGCCATCGTCGTGGAGAACGTCGGCTACGGTGCAACCTACGCCGCACCCATCGCGCGCGACGTGCTCGAAACGGCGCTCGAGTACGCCGGGAGTTGAGGGACCTCCGATAGACGAGCGCATCTTCAACAATCGCTATCGGCTGGACAGCAAGTTGGGCGAGGGCGGAATGGCAACGGTTTTCTGCGGCACGGACACCGTGCTGCGCCGTCGCGTCGCCATCAAGGTTCTACGCGAACAGTATGCCGCCGATCAGGAGTTCGTGCGCCGCTTCTACCAGGAGGCCGAGTCGGCCGCGCGCCTGTCGCATCCGAACATCGTCAATACGTTCGACGTCGGCCGCGAGGGCGACACGTACTACATCGTCATGGAGCTCGTCGACGGATCGTCGCTGGCCGAAATCATCGCCGCCGACGGAAAACTTCCCGAGCCCGTCGCCCTCGACTATGCAGCGCAAATCGCCAGCGGTCTCGCCTACGCCCATCGCGTCGGGCTGCTGCACCGCGACATCAAACCGGCCAACATCCTCATCACGAAAGACGACGTCGTAAAACTCTCCGATTTCGGCATTGCGCGGGCCGTCTCGGAACACACCATGACGCTCACCAAACCCGGGCTCGTCATGGGCAGCGTCTACTATATTTCTCCCGAACAGGCTCAAGGGCACCAGCTGCACGACACCTCGGATTTGTACAGCGTCGGCGTGGTGCTCTATCAAATGCTCACCGGCGCGCTGCCGTTCTCGGGAGAGTCGCCGGTGACGGTGGCGCTCAAACACATCGGCGACCCGGTTCCCACGATCGACACGCGCCGCGTCGGTGTGAGTCCCGCGCTCGCCGCAATCGTCAACAAACTGCTGCAGAAGAAGCCCGAGCACCGGTTCGCTTCGGCCAGCGATCTGGCCAGCGCGCTGCGCGAAGCGCGCGAGCGCCCGGCGGTGGCCGGCTACCGGCTCGCCGACGACGCGCCCACGCAAGCGCTGCGCCTCTCGCGCTCGCTGCCGCCGCGCCGGTCGCCGCTTCCCGACCGGCCCGATGCGGGCGGCGGCGAACGCGACGAGCCTCCGCAGCGCCGCGGCTGGATCGTCGCGTTGCTCGCCGCATTTCTCATCGCCGCCACGGCCGGCGGATACTATCTCTTCGGACGGCCGCTGCCGAACTTCGCGACGACCGTTGCGGTCGCGGACTATACGAACATGGCCGACGTGCAGGCACAGCAGGCGATCGTCAACGCCGGGTTACGCGTGCGCTTCGTCAAGAGTCCGAGCGACACGGTCGCCGCCAACCACGTGATTCGGCAAAATCCGCCGGCCGGCACCGCGGTCGCGCGCGACGCGCTGGTCGAACTCGTCGTCAGCAACGGAAAGCCGCTGGTCGGCCTGCTCGACGTGCGCGGCTACTCCGCGCTCGACGCGCAGCGCACGCTGCAAGCGCAGGGTTTCGCCGTCACCGTCGTCCGCAAGTACGACAGCAGCGCGAAGGACAACGTCATCGGTCAGCAGCCCAAAGCGGGAGCCCAGGTTCCACAGGCCAGCCGGGTCACGTTGGTCGTCTCCAACGGGGCGGAGCCGGTGGAGGTCCCGAACTTCGTCGGCATGTCGGCGGCGAAGGCGCGCGATGCTGCCGCCCGCGCCGGCATCTCGCTCGATACGTCGCAACAGTCGGCGATCGCGGGCGTGCCGGCCGGCACGATCGCTTCGCAGGATCCGCCCGCCGGTTCGCACCTGCAGAAGGGCGCCGGCGTAAGCGCGGTCGTGAGCACCGGCGTACAAACCGGGCCCCCCGCCGCTCCGGCGGGCGTGACGACGATCACCGTTCCTACGGTCGTCGGCAAGAGATATCAAGATGCGATCGACGCGATCTTGGCCGCCGGTTTCCGCGCCGCGGTGCAATTTCAAGTGCTGGCATCGGGCAACGGCACGATCGTCGGCCAGCAGCCGCCGCCTTCGACGCAGCTGGCGCAAGGTTCGCCGATCACCCTCACCCTCTCGGTTTCCGGCGAAGTGCCCGACACCGAGGGCATGACCGTCGAGGGTGCGCGCGCGACGTTATCGGCGTACGGCTACGGCGTCGCGCAGACGCGCTTCACGACGTCGGCCGGAGCGGGAGGACGCGTGGTCGGCACCGACCCCGCGGTCGGGACGACGCTGAGCCCGGGATCGGGCGTGGTGCTGATCGTCAACGGCACCGGACCGCCGTAAGGCACAAGGAATCGTCTGGGTGAGAGTGCTCGGCATCGATCCCGCGCTGCGCACCACCGGCTACGGCGTGATCGATGCCGGCGGGCGGCGCGTGCGCTTGGTGGAAGCCGGCGTCGTCGCGCCGCGCAGCGACTCGACGCTCGAACGGCGGCTGCACGCACTCCATGCGGGGATCGCCGAAGTCATCGCGCAAACGCGCCCCGAGCTGGTCGTCATCGAAGAACTCTACACCTCGTATCGCAACCCGGGAACGGCGCTGCTGATGGCGCACGCGCGCGGCGTGCTCTGCTTGGCGGCCGCCGAGGCGGGCGCCGAGGTGCATACGCTCGGGCACGCGCGCGTCAAACGGGCGCTCGTGGGTTCGGGCAGCGCGCGCAAGTCGCAGGTTAACGCGATGGTGACGCATCTGCTCGGGCTGCGCACCGCGCCCAAACCAGACGACGTTTCGGACGCGCTCGCCCTCGCGCTGGCCTTCGTCAACATTGCGGGTGCGGTGCCCCGCAGGCGCGTCTGATGTTTTCGCGCATCACCGGTTCCTTGCTCGAGCGCAGCGGCGACCGTGCGATCGTCGAAGCGGCGGGATTGGGATACGAGATCGTGCTGCCGCCGTGCGTGGCCGATAAAATTGCACCGGCGCCGAACGCCCCGCTGACGCTGGAGATTTACGCGGTGCTCAACGTTGAGGGCAACAGCGGCCGCTTCACGTACTACGGCTTCACCAACGCGATCGAGCGCGAGTTCTTCGAAGCGCTCATCACGGTTGCATCGGTCGGACCGCGCTCGGCGGCACGAGCCTTTTCGCAGCCCATGTCGGCGATCGCGCGTGCGATCGATCGCGGGGACCACGCCTACTTAAAGACCTTGCCGGGCATCGGTCAGCAAAAGGCGCGCGACATCGTCGCCAAACTCCAGGGCAAGGTGGCGAAGTTCTTACTGATTCAAGACGCGCCGCCCGCAGCGGCGCCGGAGATGCCGGATTTCGCCGGCGAGGCGCTCGCCGTGCTGCTGCAGCTCGAGTATAAACGCTCCGAGGCCGAAGCGATGATCCGCGAGACGCTCGAAGCGGCATCGCAGATCGACGACGCCGAACGCCTGCTGGCGGAGATTTACCGCCGCAAAGCGTCGAAAGAGCCGTCGTGAACGAGAACCCCGCCCGCAAACGGCTGCTCGGACCCGACGACGTGCGCGACGAGACGTCTTCCGGCTTTGAAGGACGCGTCGTCGACCCCAACGACACGCTCGAAGACGAGGTCTACGGTGCGAGCCTGCGCCCGCGCACGTTCGAGGATTACGTCGGCCAAGAAGGCGTCGTCGAAAATCTTCGCATTTCCATCGACGCCGCCCGGCGCCGCGGCGAGCCGCTCGAGCACGTCTTGTTCTACGGTCCTCCGGGTCTCGGAAAGACGACGCTTGCGGGGCTCATCGCCCGGGCGCTGGACGCTAACTTCCGGCCGACCAGCGGCCCGACGCTGGAAAAACCCAAAGATCTGGTCGGAATACTCACCGCGCTCGAAGACGGCGACGTCTTTTTCGTCGACGAAATTCATCGCCTCGGGCGCGTCGTCGAAGAGTTTCTCTACCCGGCGATGGAGGATTTTCAAATCGACTTCATCGTCGATCGCGGCGCCTACGCCAAGACGCTCAAACTGCCGTTGAAACGCTTCACTCTCGTCGGCGCGACCACGCGGGCCGGCATGCTGACCGCTCCATTGCGCGAGCGGTTCGGCATCGTGCATCATCTCGATTACTACGCGCCGGCCGATCTCGAACGCATCCTGCGCCGTTCGGCGAGCGTGCTGAGCGTCCCGATCGACGAAGAAGGTGCGGCAACGATCGCGCGGCGCAGCCGCGGAACGCCGCGCATCGCCAATCGTCTGCTCCGTCGCGTTCGCGACTTCGCCGAGGTGCGCGCCGGCGGCAGCATCACCGCCGGCGTCGCCGAGGAGGCGCTGCAACGTGAAGGCGTCGACGAACTCGGGTTGGATCGGCTCGATCGCGCGTTCTTGCGTACCATCGTCGAGCAATATCGCGGCGGCCCGGTCGGGATTGCGGCGATTGCGGCGACGCTCACCGAAGATGCCGAAACGCTCGAAGACGTGGTCGAGCCGTATTTGCTCAAGCAAGGTTTCGTGACGCGGACGGCGTCCGGACGGCGCGCGACGCCCAACGCCTACCGGCATCTCGGCGTCGCGGTCCGCGAGTCGCTCCAGGAGCGTTTGCTCTGACCCCAATGAGCCGCGCGGCGTTCGTCGCGCTGGCGGCCGCGGCGGCCGCATATCCACGCTCGCTGCGTGCGGGCGACGACGCCGATCCGGCATCGCAGAGCGCATCGCCGGCGCTGCGCGTACTGCTCGGTCCGGGCGACGCACAGCCGTCACCCGGCGGCGGATTTTCATTCAACGGGCGCTCGTACCGCGGCACGTTTCAACGATTGCCGGACGGTACGATCGTCAACGTCGTCGACGTCGAACAGTATCTGTACGCGGTCGTGCCGCACGAAATGCCGTCGTCGTGGCCGGCGGCGGCACTGCAGGCGCAAGCCGTCTGCGCGCGCACCTACGTGCTGCAGCGCAGCGACCCGCGTCGCGCCTACGATCTCGTTCCGTCGGAAGCCGATCAGGTCTACGCAGGCATCGGCGCTGAGTCGCCGGCCGGCCGCTCCGCCGTCGATGCGACCGCCGGCCAAGTGCTTCGATTCGGCGCCGGTTACGCGTCGATCGCGTATTCGTCGTGTTGCGGGGGGCACACGGAGGCCGCCGCCGACGCGTGGGACGGCGGCGCGCTCGTACCCTATCTCTCCGGCGTTCCCTGTCCGTACTGCACGCAGTCGCCCAACTATCGCTGGAGCGTTTCGGTCGCAACGGCCGACGTCGCGCTACGCTTTTCAACGCAACTGGCCGGTGCCGGAACGCTGCACGACGTGCGCGTCACCGACCTCGACGGCAGCGGCCGCGCGCGCGCCGTCACGCTCGTTGCCGATCGCAGCGTCACCATCAAAGGCACCGTCTTTCGGCTGTCGATGGGGCCGCGCATCGTGCGCAGCCTCCTGTTGACGAACGTCCGCGCCGATCCGCGTTTTGCCACGGTGGAAATCGACGGCGGCGGGCTGGGTCACGGCGTCGGCATGTGCCAATGGGGAGCGCGCGGCATCGCGCAACTCGGCCGCGCGTCGAACGACGTGCTGTCGTTCTACTTTCCCGGCACGACGGTCGGCACGTTCTGAAACGAAGCCGTGGTGAGCGCCGGCGCAAACGAAGAGCGGCTCACCGAGAGTTATTCCTACGATTTGCCTGCGGAGCTCATCGCGCAAGCGCCGGCTGCGGTGCGCGATGCGGCGCGGCTCATGCTCGTGGGCGAAGACAACCGCGACGCGCGCTTCGCCGACTTGCCGCGGTATTTGCGCGCCGGCGACCTGCTGGTGCTCAACGAGACGCGCGTGATCGCTGCGCGGCTCACCGGCAACCGGCTGCCGGGCGGCGGCCGCACGGAACTGCTGCTCTTGCATCCCGCGGGATCGGAACGGTATCGCGCCGGCGCGTTACGGTGGATCGCGCTCGCGCGGCCGGCGCGCCGCCTGCGTGAAGGCACGCGCATCGCGTTCGACGGCGCCATCGCAACGGTCGTTGCGGTGCTCGACGAGGGCGCGCGCGAGGTTGCGTTCGAGCTCGACGAACCGTTCGAATCCTTCCTCGAGCGCGCCGGCCGTCTCCCGTTGCCGCCGTACGTGCGAAACGACTCGCCGGAGGCGCAGTGCGGCTATCAAACGGTGTTCGCGCGCGTCCCCGGGAGCGTCGCCGCGCCGACCGCATCGCTGCATTTCACGCCGGAACTGCTTGCGCGAATTCAAAACGGCGGCATCGAGATCGCCCGCATCACGCTCGACGTCGGGCTGGGCACCTTCCGCCCGATGACCGCTCGCCGGATCGACGACCACGCGATGCATGCCGAAGCCTACGGCATTCCGGCGGCGGCGGCCGCGGCGATCGAACGCGCCCGGCAAGGCGGGCGGCGCGTCGTCGCCGCCGGCACGACGGTCGTCCGCGCGCTCGAAGGCAACGTCCAATCGCACGGCGGCATCGTTGAGGGGACGTGGCGGACCGATCTCTTCATCACGCCGGGCTTCGCGTTTCGGGTCGTTGACGCAATGATCACGAACTTTCACTTGCCGCGCTCGACGCTCTTAGTGCTCGTCAGCGCGTTCGCCGGACGCGAGCGCATCCGGCGCGCGTACGCCGATGCCGTCGAACGGCGCTACCGGTTCTTTTCCTTCGGCGACGCCATGCTGCTGGAGTGCGCGCGCCCGTGAGTTTGGCGCAGCAATGGACGTGGACGCTGGATGCGCCGCGCGCGCGCCTGTGGCGCTACATTGCCGACACCGACTGGGTCAACCGGCACGCGGGTTTGCCGCCGATCGCGGCGCGCTACGAGCCGCTCCCCGGCGGCGGCGCTCGCCGCTTTGCATCGTTCAAGCGCGGCCCGTTGCGCGTCGAGTGGGAGGAACGCCCGACGGAATGGGAAGCGCCGTCGTTCTTTGCGGTCGAACGCGATTACCGCCGCGGCCCGCTCTCGAGGTTCGTCAGCCGAACGTCGCTGGAGGATGCCGGAAGCAATCGAACGCGCGTCGTCGTCGACGTGCGTTTGGACGCGGCGCACGCGCTCGGCGAGCCGTTGCTGCCGCTGCTCGCCGCCCACGGACGAAGGGGCGCGGATCGCGCCTTTCGCCTGGCGACCAGCCTCGTGCGCTCCTGCCTCGCGCGCGACGGCGAGACGCACGACGATGCACGCGACTTGGGGCCGTGGAACCGCGTGCGCGATGCCGGTGCCGCCGCCGGCGTGGTCGCGCGGCTCGCAACGTTCGTCGACGAAGCCGAGGATGCCGACCTGCAGCGCATGCGCCCGTACGAACTCGCCGATGCGTGGCGGTTGCCGCGGCGCGACGTCCTGCGCGCATTTCTCATCGCGACGCGGGCCGGGCTCTTCAACTTGCGCTGGAGCGTGCTCTGTTCGTCATGCCGCGGCCCGAGCGAACCGGCCGCCTCGCTCTCCGAGGTGAAACCCACGTACCACTGCGACTCGTGCAACGTCGCGTTCGGCGCCGTCTTCGACCGTTCGGTCGAAGTGACGTTCGACGCACGCCCGCTCGGACGCACGACCGACGTCGCGCCGTTCTGCATGGCCAATCCGCGCCGCAGCCCGCACGTTCACGCGCAAACCTCCGTCGGTGCTCGCGCGGAACGCACGCTCCAACTTTCGCTGCTTCCGGGC
Organism: Vulcanimicrobiota bacterium; assembly: GCA_963704715.1. Lineage (GTDB taxonomy): Bacteria > Vulcanimicrobiota > Vulcanimicrobiia > Vulcanimicrobiales > Vulcanimicrobiaceae > Tumulicola. Next base: position 367,648 of record OY969933.1, read on the forward strand.
AACTACACCCTCATTATCGCCGGCGCTGGATCGACGCCGTTCGCAGCGGCGCCCGACGCCAATCGCGAAGCCGTCGCGACGATCGATGCCGGCGGTGCGGTCGACGTTCCGGTGGAACTCGCGGCCGGCGCGCTTTCGTTACGCGTCGTCAACCGCCTCGATCGCGAAGCCGTGGTGCGGGTCGAAGACGGCGAGTGGCCCGACACGGTCGTGACCGCCGCACAGGTCACCGCGCTGCAAGAGTTTCGCGACACGTTCTCGTCTGAAGTGCTCGCGCCGGGGCTCGATCTCGGCATCGAAACGCTCGCCGTGCTGTTCACCGACGTCGTCGGTTCGACGGCGATCTACTCGAAGACCGGCGACGCGCCGGCATTCCGCATCGTCACCGATCATTTCGCCGCGATTCGTGAAACCGTGGCACGCTGCGACGGTGCGGTCGTCAAAACGATCGGCGACGCCGTGATGGCGGCCTTCACCGATCCCGCACGGTGCCTGGAAGCGGCGCTCGATCTCGATGCGCGGGTACGCACCATCGCCGCAGCCGGCGCACCGCTGCGGCTGCGCGTCGGGTTTCACGCCGGCCCGTGCATTGCGATGCGCGCCAACGACCGCATCGACTATTTCGGTACGACGGTGAACCTTGCGGCGCGGCTGCAGAAGCTCGCCGGCGCCGGCGAGGTCACGCTCGCACGCAGCGTCGCCGAACGCCCCGATATTGCCGAACGGCTGAGCGGACTTGCAACCGCCGTCGCGAGCGAAACGCTGGAGATCAAAGGTTTTCCGAAGCGCATCGACGTGGTACGCGTTCGGCCGTGAGGTACGTGCGCTGCGAACGGGCCGGCGACGCCGGCGTCCTTGCGATCGCCGAAACGACGGCGCCCCGAGTGCGACGGGGTGAGGTTTTGATTGCGGTCGAGGCCGCGGGCGTTTCGCGCGCCGACGTGCTGCAGCGCCAAGGTCACTATCCGCCTCCGCCGGGAGCGTCGCCGATTCTCGGACTCGGCGTCGCCGGAACGATTGCCGAGGCCGGCTCCGGCGTCACGCGATGGCGCACGGGCGACCGCGTTTGTGCGCTGTGCAACGGCGGCGGCTACGCCGAACGCGTCGCGGTTCCGCAAGGCCAGGTGCTGCCGATGCCGGATGGATGGAGCGCCGTCGAGGCGGTCACGCTGCCGGAGAACGCGTTTACCGTCTACGACAACCTTTTCACGCGCGCGCGCTTGCGGCCGGGCGAAACGCTGTTAGTGCACGGGGGCAGCGGCGGTATCGGTTCGACCGCAATCATGTTCGCATGTGCGCTGGGATCGATCGTCGTCGCGACCGCCGGCAGCGATGCGAAAGTTGCGGCGTGTCTGCGCTTGGGTGCGCATGCCGCGATCAACTATCGCATGCAAGACTTCGTCACCGAAGCGCTGCGGATCACGCAGGACCGCGGAGCGAACGTCGTGCTCGACGTCGTCGGCGGCGACTACGTCGCGCGCGACCTGCAATGCCTCGCACTCGACGGGCGCATTGCCTGCATCGCGACGCAAGGCGGCCGGGCGGCGCAGATCGATCTCGGCACGTTGCTGCGAAAACGGGCGACGATTCTCGGCTCGAGCCTGCGTCCCCGCACCAGCGCGCAGAAAGCCGCCATCGCGCGTCATCTCGAAACGCACATCTGGCCGCTGCTGCCGCTGCGAACCGCGATCGTCCCGACGGTCGATTCGACCTATCCTCTGGATCGCGCGGCCGAAGCGCACGCGCGGCTGGAATCCGGCGAAACGATCGGCACGATCGTTCTAACGACGTAGGCCTCGATACGCTCGCCGGCGCTTTGTCCGCTCGGACGCCGACCACGGCGCCGAAGCGCGGCGCGCTTTAGTGGTAGATCGACTGGTGCGGGCCGGTGACCATGAAAAAAAGCATCGGGATCGACAGCAGGGTGTTGACGCGCGACGCCAAAAAGGCGACGCGGCGCGCCTTGACCTTTTGTTCGTCGGTCGCCGGGACCAAGCCGAGAATCTTCTTTTGATTCATCCAGATGAACGTCCACACGTTGATCAGCATGATCGTACCCAGCCACGCACCGATGCCGATGGGCGCCATGTTGCTCTGCAGTGCAAACGCCGCCACGAATCCGTTCATTCCGTTCGCCGCGGTCATGCTGCCGAGCAGGGCCGCGCCGAAGATCCACGTCACCACCGCGCCCCAGCGGAAGAAGAGCAGCGCGCGCGGCACGACGTACTTTGAAATCGGTGCCGCCTCGCCGGCGGCGGTGGCTTCCTTGACCGCAGCGGCGTTCACGAAGTTAAAGAAATAGAGCAAGCCGATCCACATGATGCCGGCCAGGACGTGAAGCCAGCGAAGGATTGCGTCGCTCAGCATTTACGCGCCCGCCGACTGTGAAACCAGCATCTGCGCGAGATAAAAGAGCACCGCGGTCAGAACGACTCCCAAGATAATCGTCCACCAGAGCGAATCCAGAGGATTTTTCACGATCGAAGGTCCCTCCCTCGTCCGGTGGATTGCGCGTTCGGGACGGTCGCATCCTTCGGCGGAGCGGAGTCCGGAAGCGCCACGATCGTTTTGGGGTTGACGTACCATACCAGTCCCGGCGGCGCGTTGCGTTGTTTGCGCACGTGTTTGCGCTGCGTGTAATCGACGGGGACTTTCGCGCTCGCCTTCGCCTTCGAATGTTGCGCCGCAAGGGCGGCGGCCGCCGCGACGTCTTCCGGCGGCGGCTCGCTGCGGTCGTCGCGCGACAGAATCACGTGCGCGCCCGGGATTCCTTGGGCGTGGAACCAGAGATCCTCCGGGCGGGCCAGCGCGAACGTCACGTGCGCGTTCTCGGCCGGCGACCGGCCGACGACGATGCGCGAGCCGGACGGCGTGCGCACCTCGAGCAAGGCGCGGCGCCGCTTCCGCACCGCCGGTTTCGCCGGCTGCGCGCGACGATGGCCGAGGGTCGCGATTGCGGCTTCCAATTCGTCGAGATCCTCGGGCGCCACGCGCTGCGCTTCCCACGCGAGATCCTCGACGGCCGCCAACTGCGCGCGCAGTTCGCCTTCCCGCTTTGTAAGGTGCGGCAGCGATGCTCCGAGTTTTTTGTAGCGGGCGAAAAGCGCCGCCGCACGTTCCTTGGCCTCTTCACGGGCGTCGGCCGGGAGCGTATGCAGTTCGGCGAAAACCGCTTCGCCTTCGGTGCGAAGCGCATCGCGCGATGCCGCGCGAGCGCGTCGCACCTCGATCGCGGCCAGTTCTTCGTTCAGTTTGCGTTCGCGCTCGCGAAGACGCTTTGCGACGCCGTCGCGGCGCCGTTGCGTGCGTTCCCGTTCGCCGTGGCCGCGCAGCTGCCGATGGAGTTCGGACAGGACGTCGAGCAGCGAGTCCACGCGCGATCGCTGCGCATCGTCAAAGGCCGGCAGCGGAAGCACGTGCGCCTGGAGGAGCGCCCCGTCGCGGCGATAGACGAAGAGCGGCTCGCGCATCGCGGCATCGCTCTCCGCGTATGCGACGGCGTCGCCGCCGGGAACGACGGCCCCCTCGAGCGACTTCGGCGTTCGCGGCGCGCCCGCGAGGGGAGGCAGTTCGTACGGCTGTCCGACGCGTACGCTGCGACGCTGATTCTCCGCCGGCGTAAACTCTTTGGCGGCGGCGACCACGGTGTCGCGCTTGACGAGCACCAGATTGCCGAACCGCGGCACCAGTTCGGCATAGAGTTCGACGCTGTCGCCGACCCCGAAACGCGAGCGGCTCGCGAACGTCAGCCGCAGGAGCCGGTCGCCCCGGCGCGCCCGCACTTCCGCGAGGGTCGTGCCCTTCAGGGCCGCCGCGGCCGCCCGCACGAACCCCGGCTCCGTCAGGATGCCCAACTCGCCGGTTTCGACGGTCAGGAGCGGAGGCGACGCGAAGACGTCGGCCGCGAGCAGCCGGGTCTCCCCGCGCTGCCGCAGGACGATCGCGAATCGTCCGTCTGCCAACAAGCCGGCATCGGTGACGCGGGCCCCGCGCAGCCGTTGCTCGAGCTCGTAGCCGAGCCGGCGAACGAGCAGCCAATCCGTAACCAGGGTTAGAGTGCCTCCGCTATGAACTGAAGGTGGTTTGCTGGGGGCTTGCCGCTCCTCGGGGAGTTCGCGTGATCACCGGGCCCGGTCTGCTCTTCGTGATCTCGGGTCCATCCGGCGCCGGTAAGGATACGCTGGTCGAGGCGCTCATTCGACGGGTCGGCAGACTTCGCTACTCGATTTCGATGACGACGCGCGAGCCGCGGGCAGGCGAGCGCGACGGGGAGCACTACTACTTCGTTACTCGGGCGGAGTTCGACCGCCGGCTGGCCGCCGGGGCCCTCCTCGAGACGAGGGAGTACGGCGGGCACCTCTACGGCACGCCGCGCGAACCGATCGAGGAACGTCTGACGCAGGGTGACGACGTCATCGTCAAGCCCGAAGTCAACGGGGCGCTGGCCGTCAAGGCTGCCTATCCCGACGCCGTGCTCATCTTCCTCGTACCGGACCGGTTTTCGCACCTCCGCGAGCGCTTGCTCGCGCGCCGGACCGAAACGAACGAAGAGATCGCCCGGCGGCTCGAAATCGGCCATAAGGAGATGAACTTCATCCGGAAGTTCGACTACCTGGTCGTCAACGAGCAGGACCGGCAAGAAGAAGCGATCGGCGATCTGCAGGCCGTCCTGCACGCCGAGCGTCTCAAAATCCACCGTTATACCGACGAATCCATACAGAAAGTGCAAACAACCTAACCATGGCATCATCCGTTTTCGGCGACTTGGAGAAGCTGCTCACGCACGCGGATTCCAAGTTCAGCCTTGTCAACATCGTTACCAAACGCGCTCGCCAGTTGAACAACTGGATCCGCGTGCAGCAGCAGCCGCCGACCGACCGGCGAGAATATTTCGCCAGCGAGCCCCTCGTCGACAAAGAGACGATCAACCCCAACAAAGCGGTCTCGATCGCGCTCGACGAGATCGCCGAAGGAAAAATCGCCTATCACCGCACGCGCGAGGGCATCAAGTAGCCCGGCTCAGGAGATTCGTTAGATATGTGCGGCATCGTCGGCTACGTCGGCTCCAAGAATAGCGTTCCGATCATTCTCGACGCGCTCGGCCGCCTCGAGTACCGCGGTTACGACAGCGCCGGCATTGCCGTCATCGACGAAAACGGTGCGCTCGTCGGCTCCAAGGCCGAGGGCAAGCTCTCGCGCCTGGCCGAGCGGCTCAACGATGGCGAGCCGCTCAGCGGTATGGTCGGGGTCGGGCATACGCGCTGGGCCACGCACGGCCGGCCTTCGGATGCCAACGCGCACCCGCACATGGATTGCACCGGCCACATCGCGGTCGTGCACAACGGCATCATCGAAAACTACGCCGCCTTGCGCGCGCGCCTCCTCGAGGCCGGACACGTCTTCGCCAGCGAGACCGATACCGAAGTGCTCGCGCACCTCATCGAATCGCACGATGCCGGATCGCTCGTCGAAGCGGTGCGCGCGACGCTGCACGAAGTGCGCGGCGCGTACGCGCTGGGCGTGATTTCCAGCGACGATCCGGACCATTTGGTCTTTGCGCGTAACGGCGCGAGCCCGCTGGTCATCGGCATCGCCAAAGGAGAGACCTACGTTGCCTCGGACACGCCCGCGATTCTGCCGTACACGCGCAAAGAGATCATCGTGCAGGAGGGAGAGATCGCGGTCGTCGGGCGTGACGGCTATCGTCTGACCGACTACGACGGCAATCGCATCGAACGCGAACCTATCCAAGTGATGTGGGATGCCGGCTCCGCCGAGAAAAGCGGCTTCAAGCATTTCATGCTCAAGGAGATCTTCGAGCAGCCCAACGTCATCAAAGAGACGCTGGCCGGGCGTATCGACGAGCGCGGCGACGTGCACCTCGGACGCGAACTCGGCGAGATTTCTCGCGACTTTTTGCGCGGCGTGAGCAAGATCGCCATCACCGGCTGCGGCAGCGCGTATCACGCCGGACTGGTCGGCATGTACCTGTTGCGTTCGCTCGTCCGGCTTCCGGTAGAAATCGAGCTCGCCAGCGAGTTTCGCTACGGCGACCCCGTCATCGACCCGACGACCCTGGTGATTGCCATTTCGCAATCCGGCGAAACGGCCGATACGACCGAAGCGGTGCGCATCGCCAAGCAAAAAGGCAGCAGCGTGCTCGGCATCTGCAACGTGCTCGGATCGCACCTCAGCCGGCTCGCCTCCGGGACGCTGTTCACGCGCGGCGGTCCGGAGATCGGCGTGGCGGCGACCAAGACGTACGTGTCGCAGGTGACGCTGCTGACGCTCTTCGCACTCTATCTCGCAAAACTGCGGGGGACGACCGGCGAACGGCGCCTGCACGAGATCGCCGACGGAACGAAACTGCTGCCGGCGGCGGTCGACGTGGCGCTGAACACGTCCGACGAAATTCGCAAGGCCGCGCGCACGATCCGCAAAGCAAACAGCATTCTCTTTCTCGGGCGCTACGTCAACTTCCCGACCGCCCTCGAAGGCGCGCTCAAGCTCAAAGAAATCTCGTACATCCACGCCGAGGGCTATCCCGCCGGCGAGATGAAACACGGACCGATCGCGCTGCTCGATTCCGGCGTGCCGGTCGTGGGCGTCATGACCGACGATCGCGTGCGCGAGAAAATGCTTTCGAACCTGATGGAGTCGAAAGCGCGCGAAGCGCCGGTCTTCGTGGTCGCCAATCACGGCGACGAGGAAGCCAAAGCCGTTGCCGACCGGGTCTTTTGGGTGCCGAAGGTCGACGAACTGCTCTCGCCGATCGTCAACGTCATTCCGCTGCAGCTGCTCGCGTATCACGTCGCCGACATCGAAGGCAAAGACGTCGACCAGCCGCGGAACTTGGCGAAAACCGTCACGGTCGAGTAGCGGGAATCGGCGGCGCGCAACCCTAACCGCCGTTCATGACTCGCAGCGACGGACGACGCGCGGACGAGATTCGTCCCGTCACCATCGAACCGGGCTTCTTGAAATATGCCGAAGGCAGCGCGCTCATCAGCGTGGGCAACACGCGCGTGCTGTGCGCCGCGACCGTCGAAGAACGCGTACCGCAGTGGATGAAGGGGCGCGGCACCGGTTGGGTGACGGCGGAGTACGCAATGCTTCCTCGTGCCACGCACGACCGCACGCAGCGCGAGGCCGTCAAGGGCCGGCTGGGCGGCCGCACGCACGAGATTCAGCGCATCATCGGACGCGCGCTGCGCGCCGTGACCGACACCGTAAAACTCGGCGAACGCACGATTTGGGTGGACTGCGACGTGCTGCAGGCCGACGGCGGCACCCGCACGGCGGCGGTGACCGGCGCGTACGTCGCGCTGGCGCTCGGGCTTCGCGCGCGCTTCGACCCGGCGGACGCCGCACGCTGGCCGCTGAGCGGAGCGATCGCGGCCACCAGCGTCGGCATCGTCGACGGCCGCGCGATTCTGGATCTGGCATACGACGAAGACAGCCGGGCGCACGTCGATATGAACGTGTTCATGACCGATGCCGGCCGTTTCGTCGAACTGCAGGGCACCGCCGAAGCCGCGCCCTTCGACCGGCGCGATCTCGACGCACTGCTGGAACTCGCCGCAGGCGGTATCGAACGCCTTTTTGCCGTCCAACGCGCGGCGCTCTCCGCCGAAACCGCGCATGCCCGTTGATCCGCAGGTGGCGGCGCTGGCCGAGCACGTCGGCTCGTTTCACATCACCGAGCGCGCCATGAAGCGCGCGCAACGCGAGATCGAACGTGCCATCGCGACCGGCGACGTCGGCGATCGCGAGCGCGACAACTACTTCGCCGCGGTGCGGCGCTACTTCGAAGAGTTTGGACGCGAGGCGCGCGCGCATTTGCGCGACGTCGACCGGCGCCTCGTGCACGCAAACCAAGTGCAGTTCAACTTGACCGCCGAACGCGGCGTCGCGGTGAAGCGGATCGAAGCGACCGACGCGGTCCTGCACGCACTTGCCGCGGCATCGGAGCCGCAGCCGTGAAAATGCTCGACCGGGTCGGACGCGCGACCCAAAACTTCTTCGAGTATGCCGGCGGCATCACGCTGCTCTCGGCCGAGTCGGCCGGCTTCATGGTGCAACTGCGCATTCGCATAGCCGAAACGATTTCGCAGTCGTATCTGCTCGGGGTCCAATCGCTGATCATCGTTCTGCTGACCTCGCTGTTCACCGGCATGGTGATCTCGCTGGAATCGGCCCAGCAAGCCGTGCAGTACGGTGTCGGCAGTCTCGTCGGCGCGGCCGTCGCGTACGCGTCGGTGCGCGAGCTCGGCCCAATGCTCACGGCGGTCGTCGTGGCGGGACGGGTCGGTGCGGCAATCGCCGCCGAGCTCGGCTCGATGGTCGTGACCGAACAGATCGAAGCCTTGCGCTCGATGGGTCTCGAGCCGTCGCGCTTCCTCGTCGTGCCGCGGCTTCTCGCGCTGCTGATCACGCTGCCGCTGCTCACGATCTTCGCCGACGTCATTTCGATCGCCGGCGGCATGTGGGTAGCCCAAACCTACGCGCACATCTCGGCCGACACGTTTCTCTCGGCCGCGCGACAATCGATCGGCTTCGAAGACGTGCTCAAGGGACTCCTGAAGTCGGTCGTGTTCGCCTGCATCATTGCGATGGTGGGTGCCTACCAGGGGCTCACGACGCGCGGAGGCGCGGCCGGCGTCGGCCAATCGACGACCGGCTCGGTGGTGCTCTCGATCATCCTCATCTTTATGTCGAACTTCGTGCTCTCGTTCTTGCTCTTCGGCGGAGGGTAGCGACCTCGTCGTGGCCGGCAATCTCATCGCCAAGCTCGACGACGTCTCGCTGGCATTCGGCGAACGCGTCGTTTTGAAAAACTGCAACCTCGACATCGTCGAAGGTGCGATCACGTGCATCGTGGGCCTCTCCGGCGCCGGCAAGTCGACGATTCTGCGGCTGCTCGACGGCCTGATTCAACCGCAGTCGGGCCACGTCTACCTGCGCGGCCAAGACATCTGCCACATGAGCGAAGACAAACTCATTCCCGCGCGGCAGAAGATCAGTCTCGCCTTTCAGTTTGCGGCGCTGCTCGACAGTCTGACCATCGGCGACAACATCGCGCTGCCGCTTCAGGAGCACACGAAACTTTCGGCCGCCGAAATTCGGCAGCAGGTCATGGACGCGCTCGACAGCGTCGGCTTGGACGGAACGTACAATAACTTGCCGAGCGAACTTTCGGGCGGCATGCTCAAGCGTGCCGGCTTCGCGCGCGCGATCGTCACGCGCCCCGACTTGATTCTCTACGACGAGCCGACGACGGGACTCGATCCGATCGTCACGCACCTCATCACCAACACCATCGTGAAACTGCGCAAGAAGCTCGACGGCACGGCGGTCGTCATCTCGCACGACCTGCAGTCGATCTTCATGATGGCCGATTACGTCGCAATGCTCTTCGAAGGCGCGATCATCGCGTGCGACACGGTCGAGAACATCCGCCGCTCGAGCAATCCGATCGTGCAGCAGTTCTTGCAAGGTTCGGAAGCGGGACCGATACCGATTTGACGACCGAGCTGCCGGTAAATTTCGACGAGGCGCAGGTCGCGGCGCTGCTCGACTGGGACGCGCTCATCGATGCGATGGAACGTGCGCTCGTCGCGTTCTCGACGGGCGGTGCGATTCAACCGGTGCGCAGCGTGCTCGCAGTCGAAGAGGGGCGGCGATATTTCGGCGTGATGCCGGCAATCGCGGGCGACGTGATGGGCGCGAAACTCGTAAGCTTCTATCCCGTCAACGAGAGCGCGGGATTGCCGACCCATCACGGCACGATCGTGCTCTTCGACGCGCGCACGGGCGTGCCGGCCGCGACCATGGACGGGCGGCTCATCACCGAGATGCGCACGGCGGCCGTTTCGGCGGCCGTCGCGAGGCGCTTGATGCCCGAACGCTCGCACGTTCTCGCTTTGCTGGGCAGCGGCGTTCAAGCGGGCGCGCATCTGCGCGCGCTGGGGCGCGTTGCGGCGTTCGACGACGTCCGCGTTTGGAGCCGCACACCCGAGCACGCCGAGCGCTTCGCGCGCGAACACGGCGCGCGCGCGACCGATGCGGCGGCCGCGGTCGCGGGAGCCGACGTCGTCGTCGTCGCGACCTCTGCCGGCGAACCCGTGCTGCGCGGCGAGTGGCTCGCGCCCGGCGCGCTCGCGATCGCGGTCGGCGCAAACCGCCCCTCCTGGCGCGAACTCGACGACGCGGCGATGCGCAACGTCGTCGTGGTCGACTCGCGCGACGCCGCCGCGCGAGAATCGGGCGACGTCATTCTCAGCGGCGCACGCGTCTATGCCGAAGCCGGCGAAATCCTCGCCGGGCGAGCGGAACTCCCGCCCGCCGGCGCAACGCGCATATTCAAATCGCTCGGGCTCGCCATCGAGGACCTCTATGCGGCGCAGCTCGTGCTGCAGGCGCACGCCGCGTCGCGCGGGCGCTCGACGAGGCCCCTGGAAGCGAAAGGATAATACGGACGGCATGACACGCCAGGCTCAAGTCGGCGCCTTCACCATCATCGCATTGCTCTTGCTCTTCGGCGTGTTCTACGTCATCACGGATTTCGGCACGCGCCATACGGGATATCAGATCGGCGTACACTTCCGCTCCGCCGCCGGGTTGACGCCGGGCGCGCTGGTCTATTTCAGCGGCGTCAACGCCGGGTCGGTGGAAGACATCGGGCTGCAGCCCGACAACACGGTCGAAGTGATCCTGGCCATCAAGAACGACATCGACGTGCCCGTCGACTCGAAGTTCTTGATTCAGGCGCCGCTCACGGGCTCACCCAACGTCATCATCGTGCCGCCGCAGCACGAACGTCCACCGTTTGCGCTGCTGCCGCGCAAGGTGCTCCCCATCGAACAGCAGCCCCAGGGCTCCAACAGCGCGACGATCGCCGACCTCCTGCAGCAGGGCCAGGGCGAGGTCAAGCGCTTCGACGTCGTGATGTCGCAGATCGAAGCTCGCACGCCCAAGCTGCTCGATACGCTGCAGACGACGCTGAACAACGCCAACGATCTCACCGTGACCACGAAGGCGTCGCTGGGCCAACTCTCGTCGGAGTTGCTCGCCCTGGGATCGACGCTGCAGGGCGACCTCTCCACCGCCGGCACCAACGTCGTGCAGCTCACCGGAACGCTCAATTCGTCGGCCACGGTGAACTCCAAGAAGCTCGGACGGCTGCTCGATCAACTCGAGGCGACGTCGGTCTCGCTCAACAAGTCGATGGGAGCCGTCGAAGATCTAGCCACCGATCCGCAGTTGAAATCGAACGTCCTTACGACGACCCAGAGCATCGCGAACGCGACCCAGACGCTCGCGCAAATGACCCAAGACTTGCGCACGATTACCGGCAACGCGCAGACGCAAGCGCAGCTGCGCGACACGATCGCCAATCTCGACGCGACGATGCAAAAAGCCAACTCGCTCTTGGGACAGCTCGGCGGAACGAGCAGCGTCTATGGCGTGGATGCCGGAGCGACGCCGGCGCCGCCGATCGTGCCTGGGGCCTCGCCGTATCCTTTGCCGCCGCAAACGCATACCGCGCCGACGCCTTCACATACCGCGGCCACGACGTCGCAAGCCCGCGAGCGGCTGCAGGGCGCGATCGGCAAGGCGCTGCGCAATCTCGTCGCGGTACAGCTACGGTTGAGCGGCCTGTCGCCGCAACACAACGCCGGCCTCAATCCCGTGCTGACCCCGAGCCAGGGACCGCTCGGCGACATCAACCTCATCGTTCTGCCGCACTCGACGACGAGCTTCATGGTCGGAGCCAACGCCATCGGCAACAACACGACGTGGAACGCCGTGGTGATGAAAGGGACCGATAGCGGATTTCGCATCGGCGGCGGCGTGCTCTATTCGCAGATCGGCATGCTCGCGCAGCTCAATGCGCTCAAGGGCTTCGGGGTTGAGACGCGCATCTACGATCTCACCTATCCGATGATCGACCTCTACGGGAATATCCGTCTGGGCAGCAGCGCGGAACTCTTTTTCGGTCAACGCGACGTGAACCACGCGAGCCGCCGCAACACGTTTGGTTTCCAGTACCAGTTCTGAGTCCGGAAACCGCGGTGGCTGAGCGAACGCAGGTCGGCATCATCGGAGCGGGCGCCATGGGCACGCTCTTCGGATTCCATCTCGCCGAGCATTGCGACGTGCGCGTGCTCGAACGCAATCCCGCTTTGAGCGCCGCCATCGCGCGCGACGGCCTAGCGGTCAACGACGCGCCGGCGCGCCGCGTCGCGGTGGCCGAAAATCCGCGCGATCTCTACGGCTCACGCGTATTTTTCCTCTTCGTCAAAGCGGTCGACACGCTGCGCGCGCTGCGCCCGTTCGCCGGAGAGTTGAATCCCGGCGCACCGTTCGTGTCGCTGCAAAACGGCATCGGAAACGAAGACGCCATCAAGACCGCGCTGGGCGGCGAGGTGCCGGTCGTCCTGGGCATCACGACGGAATCGTCGCAGAGCGTCGGACCGGGCCGCGTCCGCGTTACCGCGGAGGGTCACTCGAATTCTCGGCTCGACGTCGGCGGCGCCCGCGACGTCGCGCATGGTCGCCGAGCTGCTGACGCGCAGCGGACTGCAGGCGTCGGTGGTCTACGACATCCGTCCGCATCTTTGGGGCAAACTCGTCGCGAACGCGGCCATCAACGCACTCTCTGCGCTGCTGGATTGCGAAGCCGGCGCGATCCCCAAGGATCCCAACGCCGCGCGCGTTGCCGAAGTGCTCGCCGAAGAAGCCGCTTCGGTCGCCGCCGCACTCAAGATTAACTTACCCTTCGTGAGCCCGTGGCAATACGTCACCGAGGTGATCGCCCTGGGAGCCGATGCCAAGAGTTCGATGGCTTACGATCTCGAGACCGGACACCCGAGCGAAATCGATCATATCAACGGTGCGGTCGCGGCATTCGCACGGCGCACCGGCACGCCGGCACCCTATAACGAAGCGATGGTGCGGCTGATCAAAGCACGCGAAGCGCTGCTCTCACGCCTGCGGGTGCAGACGCAGTAACCGGATCGTGCCGGTTGAGGTCTCCACGTCGATAGCGTGCGAGCCGCCGCCGTTGACGCGGCCGTCGATCGTCTCGGCGGTGCCTTGCGACGATCCGCGTAAATCGAAATCGGTGAAGAGCGTTCCGCGATCGGTGTGAAGGCGGACGTCGAACTTCGCGTTTTCGTTGATCCAGAGTTCGATATTGCCGTGTTGAGTCGAGAAGTGCAGCGTGCCGGGCCATCCCGTCGAGCCCATCGTCACCGAGACGTTTCCGTTGCCCGCGCGCACTTGCGCGTAGCCGGGGAGCATCACCGCAACGTCGCCTTGCAGCGCAACGACGGTGGCGTTCCCTTGTATAGCGGTCACGTGGACGTCGCCGCGGTCGGATCGCACGGCCAAGTCGACGCCGTCGGGAACGCGCACGAGCAAATCGGCCAGCGGGGCGAGCGCGTCGACGGCAACGCCGCCGGGACGTGGGCGCAGCCGCGGCGGAGGAGGCGGCGTCGAGCGCGCGAGCGCCGTTGCGGCCACCGTAAACCGGTTGCGCGCCTGGCCGGCAGCGGGCTGATACGCTTCGACCGTTGCCGCCGCGGCACGTACGCTCAACGTCGAGCCGGGCGCGAGCACGCCGACCGTGGTCACGTACGGCGTTTGATTCGCGCAGGCGGTAACGGGAAGAAGAAGCAGAAGGAGTGCGAGTCGCTTGGGGATCATGCTCGAGCAGAATAGGCCGCACAGATGCGCATCTCCGCCTGCCTCCTTTTCGCATTCATGCTTTCGGCGACCGCCGGGTGCGGCGGCCGCTCCTCGGACTCGTCGCTTCCCGGCTTGACGGCGGGACCGCCCGGTGCGGACTCCGCCCGCAAGAGCGCGCTCTGGATACCGGCGGCGGAATCGACGTTCGCCATCCAGTACGGCGGTAAGAAGCTCGATACGAGCGTCGACGCCGCGATCTACGACGTCGACGGGTTCGATACGACCGCGGCCACGGTGGCGCAACTTCACGCGATGGGACGCCACGTCGTCTGCTACATCGACGTCGGCACGTGGGAGAACTGGCGACCCGACGCCGGCGAGTTCCCCAAGAGCGTGCTCGGGAAACCCGACGGTCACTGGAAGGGCGAACGCTGGCTCGACATCAGCCAACTCTCGGTGCTCCAGCCGATCATGTCGGCGCGCTTCAAGATGTGCAAGCGGAAGGGCTTCGACGCGGTCGATTCCGACAACATCGACGGTTACGAAAACCGAACCGGCTTCAAACTCACGGCCGCGCAGCAACTGACCTACGACCGCTGGGTGGCGAAACGCATTCACTCGTTCGGACTCTCGGCGGCGCAGAAGGGTGACAACGATCAAGTTGCGGACTTACGTTCGAGCTTCGATTGGGCCGTGCTCGAAGAGTGCTACAAACAAGGATGGTGCAAGCAGTTCACGAGCTACACCGACGACGACCGGCTCGTGGTCGACATCGAATACGGACTGAAGAAGTCCGAGTTCCTTACCAAAACGTGTCCGCAAACCAAAGGCTATAAGGAAACGGCGCTCCTCAAGCATCTAAACCTCGACGCCTGGGTCGTCACCTGCCCGGCATCCTAGGGCCGTGGCGTCGAGCGGCGTTCGCGAGGGTTTCCCAGCGGGCTTAAGAACAGGCTCGCGCGTTCATCGATCGTCCATGCGATCGCGCGGGTGGGCTTTGTCGTACGCGCGCTTCTTGTGCTGCATCGACATCTTGAGGTAGATGCCGGTCGTCGCGAGGCTTTCGTGTCCGAGAAACTCTCGAATCGTTTCGAGGTCGACCTCGTTCTCGGCGAGATGCGTGGCGAACGAGTGTCGCAGCGTATGCGGACTCGCGTGCTGGCCGATGCCGCTGACCTTGTAGATGTCGCGGAATATCCGCCACACGTGCATCGCGCTGAGCCGCTTTCCGCCGCGTCCCACGAAGAGCGCGTCGTCGCGCGTTTGCGGCCGCACCCGCAGATACGCCTCGATCGCGGCGGCCGCACTGCGATTGAAGACCGCCACGCGTTCCTTGCTGCCTTTACCGTGGACGCGAATCTCGCGACTGCCCAAATCGACGTCCTTGAGGTTCACGGAAGCCACTTCGGCGCGCCGCAGGCCGCTCGCGTAGAGCAACTCGAGAATTGCCAGATCCCGGCGGCGCTGCATCTCGGAGCGTCCCGCGAGTGTGGTCCGCAGCAGCGTGCGGACGTCGGCTTCGCCCAGGTGCTCCGGGAGCTTGCGCTCGAGCTTGGGACCCGAGACGATCGTCGCCGGGTCGTCGTCGCGAAGCCCCAGGAGTTTCATGTACCGGTACAGCGCCTTGACCGACGACAGTTTGCGCCGGACGGTCCGCATGTCGTAATGCTTGTCGCCGGCCAGCCGCATCACGTAACGCCGGACGTCGGAGGTCGTCGCCGCGCGCAGCTGCGGATAGGCGCGCCCGACCGGCGACTCGCCCGCGGGCACGCCCGCCAGGAACGCCCCGAACTCTTGCAAGTCGCGCGCGTACGCTTCGACCGTCAGGCGGCTGCGGTTGCGCTCGAGCCGCAGGTAGGTCATCAGGTCGAGGATCAGCTCGTCGGCGACCGGCCGAAAGGTCCGCTTTTCGCGTTTTTCCACGATCTTCTCGCCTCACACGGTATGCAATATAATAACAGTTTTACTGCATTCGAGAAGAGGTACGAGCCTCCTTCGGGGGCCGCCTATCCCACGAGCCATAGCCAGAGAACGACGGCCGCGAGCATCGGCGGCACCGTCAGCGCGCCCAGGCGGGCGTAATCGCGCGCGTTCACCGTTATGTTGCGCTGCCGCAGCGACTGCGCCCACAGAATCGTTGCAAGTGAGCCTGCCAGGGTCAAGTTCGGCCCAAGATCGATGCCTGCAATCATCGGGTACGCGTAGGCGCCGGCACCGTGATTGGCGACGGCGAGGGACGACGCGACCGCGACCGGCAGATTGTTGAACGCGTTCGAAAGCAGTGCCGCGCCCGCGGCTGCGGCGACGATGGCGGCGAGCCGCCCGTACCCTGCGGCTCCGGCCAACTCGCGCGCCGCCCAATCGACGATCCCCCCATGCGCGAGGGCCGCAAAAAGGACGAAGAGGCCTGCCAGCAAGGCAAACGTCCCCCACTGCACCGCAGCCGTCGCTTCGCTTTCCCGCCGGCCAGCGGCCCACAGAGCCGCGAGCGCGCCGCATGCGGCGACCGGACCGAGCGGCCACATCCGGACGAGCGCGACGGCGTAGGCGACGACCAGCAGGCCGAGCACGACGGCAACGCGCCTCGCGCCGGCGCTTGGACTGCGCGGGGCTTCTTGGGCAAACCGTCCCTCGAGCGAACTCCCGAAAACGGCGAGAAAGATCGCGAGGTTTATGGCGACCGCGGCGATCTGCGGGGGCCCGAGATGCCAGACGTACGCCGTCACGCCGGGATGCGGCAACACGAGGACGTTGGCCGGGTTGGAGAACGGCAGTCCGAACGACGCCGTGTCGGCAACGAACGTGCAGCCGAGGAGAAACGGTTTTACGTCGATGTTGAGGTTGGCGACGGTGCGATAGACGATTGGCGTGAAGACGATGGCCGTTGCGTCGTTGGAGAGTACGCACGTCACGACCGCGCCGCCGAGAAAGAGCACCACGAACAGCCGCCGGCACGATCCTCGTGCCGACGCCGCCAGCGCGCCCGCAAACCAATCCACCGCGCCGCTGCGTTCGGCTGCAACGGACAACCCCATGAGTCCCGCGATGAACAGCAACACGTTCCACTGCGCGGCGATTGCCGCGATCGCTCCCGAAAACGATTCGTATCCGAGTGCGACGACGAGCGCCGCTCCGGCGAGCGGCGTCACCCACGACGGAACTCGCTGCGGCCGAACGACGATGCCCGCGACGGCCGCAGCCACGATGACGTACAGCACTGCTCGTTCACTTTCCCGGCCGTGCCGGGGGAGAAACGAGGCGTCTCTTCTTCCACTGGTGCGCGTGCGTCACCGGCGCGGCGGTCGAGGATTCCTGCAAGATCCCAAAGCCGCGGCCGACGAACTTCAACGGTGCGTACGCGACTACGGTTTTTTGGGCGCGCTCATCAACGGAAACACCAACGGCGTCTATCTCGACGACTCCGCGTTACTATCCGTTCTGGGAGCGGGTCGTCGACCTCGGCGTGCCGGTCTACATCCATCCGGCCGACCCGTCCGTGCAACCCCACGTCATCGAAGGATATCCCGAAATGCAGGGCGCCGTGTGGGGATGGAGCATCGACAACTCGACGCACTTCCTGCGCATGCTCTTTAGCGGCCTGTTCGACCGCTATCCGGAATTGACGATCATCCTCGGTCATATGGGAGAGACGTTGCCGTACTTCGCGTGGCGCATCGACAGCCGCTACGCCAATACCGTGGAGTCGCAGCAGCACAAGATGCAGAAAACGCCGGCGGAGTACTTTCGCTCCAACTTGATCGTCACGACCACCGCGGTCTGCCAGGACTCCGCCTTGCTTTGCGCACTCGACGTGATGGGCGACGACCGCATCCTGTTCTCAGCCGACGATCCCTATGAGGACACCAAAGCTTCGTCGGAGTGGATCGACCGCGCGCCGATCGTTGCCGAACAGCGCGAGAAAATCTGCCGCCGCAACGCGGAACGCGTTCTCAAACTCTAGCTTCTTCTACAAATCGAGGATGGCTCGGAGGCCGCGCTCTACCTTACCGAGCGCTTCTGCACCGATCGTGCCGATGTGCTCGCCAAATCTCGTCAGATCTACGACTCGTACCTGATTGCACACGACCGTCGACGTTTTCTTTAAACCGCTCGCCCCTTGAAGGATCGTTACATTGACGATTCCTCGATCGTGGTGCTTGGCGTGTGTTAGAGGGCAAACAATCGTTGTTGGGCTGACCGCATTTGCTGCGTCGCGCTGCACGACAACGCACGGACGCTTCTTCTTCGTTTCGGATCCAACGGCCGGATCGAGGGTTACCCACCATAGATCCCCACGTCGGATTCTAGTCGAGGCCATCGGCGCTCGTTACGTCCCAGTCGCGCATGAGCTGAGCATCGACTTCCGGGTTCGCCACGCACTCTGCAGCGATTTCTGCGTCCTCCCTTAGCCGTCGCAGCTCGCGTGCTCGACGAAGCGCCGCCGAAACCATGAAGGCCGTCCGGTTCCCAGCGGCTGACGCGTCAATCTCGGCGAGAGCGTCGTCGGGTATAAGCATGGACACTTTTGCCATATATAAAGTATATCACATATATCCGTATACGTGCTCGAAGCACCGCGCCGACCGAACCCGGCGTCGTCGTGGAACCTTCGAACTAGGTCGCTGGGTCTTCCAGCCAGTCGCGCGTTAAGAAAAGCCAGAACGCCAAGCCGGCGTGCTCGCCGTAGCGCGCGAAGGCACGCGCGATCGTCTTGTCGGCGGCGCGCTTCTTCTTCGTCAGCAGCAAATATTTCGGCCGCGTCCAGGAGTCGAGCACGAGGTAACGATGGCGCCCGAGTAGCTGCATGACGTGTGCGGCCGCGTACGGACCGATGCCGGGGAGTTCGAGCAACGCAGACTCGACGTCGTCGTCGCCGAGCCCGCGCGCGGGAAGCAGCGATTCCAAATCCAAGGCCCCGCGCGCCGCGTCGCGGGCAATCGCACGAACGTACGGACCGCGATAGCCCATGCGCGCCACGTCGCGAAACCACGGTTCGGGAGTTTCTGCGAGGATCTCCGGCTCGGGGAAGACGCCGCCGCCGCGCTCGACTAGTGCCGTCGTCATGCGAATCGTCGCGGACCAGCTGCAGTTGGTCGTACAGATCGTCTTG
The DNA here is from genome assembly GCA_963704715.1 of Vulcanimicrobiota bacterium. Classification (GTDB taxonomy): domain Bacteria; phylum Vulcanimicrobiota; class Vulcanimicrobiia; order Vulcanimicrobiales; family Vulcanimicrobiaceae; genus Tumulicola. Next base: position 386,450 of record OY969933.1, read on the forward strand.
ACGACGTCCTCGAAGACGGTCGGACTGGCGAGCAGACGGCCCGCGCCGCCCGCCGCCCATTGCAATAAAGGATCGTCTTCGATGCGCCGGTAGAACGGCGAGAGATCGTCGCGCAGGCGAAACATGCGCGCGATCTGCGCGGCGATGCGCTCCCGGTCGCGTTGCGGAAGTGCGGCGGCGCTCTCGGCGACGAGCGAGCCGCCGTCGCCGCGCAGCGCAACGTCCACCACTCGCTTGCCGGCGCGAAAGGCGCGGGCGTAGAGCGGCGGCGAGTCCTGCAGCCGCGCCGGCGGCAACGACGCGCATCCGTGAGAGCGAATCGTGCGCGCGAACGAGATCGGCTCGCCTCCGGCGCCGCGCAGCGGCAGCGTGCAGACGACGTGCCGCAAGAGCGAAACGACCCTATGCGACGTAAGAGATGTTGACCGAAACGCCTGCCGCGGCCGCGCGCATCAGGACGCCGTAGACTTCGTCGAGTTCTTCTTCGATCGAGGTCATGTCGCGCGCGCTGACGTGAAAACGCGCCGCATTGCTCCACAGGATTCCGCGAGCGCGTTCGAACGCGCTGTGAAGACGCTCGGGCGTGGCTTCGAGCACCGGCCAGTCGAGTTCGTTCTGCGCGGGCACGATGCGCCATCCGCGCCCCGACACGTACGGCACCTCTCGCTCCTGGTCGAACGCGTGCGGTATCGCGGCGAGGATGTCGAGCGCTTCCTGGTCTTGCCATTCCAGCGAGAGTCCCAGCTCGCCCAAGCGAACGATATAGCGAAAGAACGCCGGATTGCCGACGGTGTAGGCACCCGCAACCGAGGCCACGCTGACGTGAATGAGATCGAGTTCGGCGTCCCTGCCTTGCGATTCGGTCATTTCTTCAAACGCAGTTCGCCACCGGTCGGGCGGCTCCGTTCCGTACGGCATCCCCGGACGCGCCTACGCCGGAATGAGACCGAGCTCGCGGACCGCGTCGCGTTCTTTGCGCAGCTCGGCGAGCGTCGCCTCGAGCTTGCCGGTGCCGAACCCGCCGTGCTCGATTCCCTCAACGATGCGCGACACGCCGCCCTCGGTCCGCGACGGAAACGAGAAGATCAGGCCTGGGTCGACGCCGTACTCGCCGTTGGAGCAACGGCCGACCGAATAGTATTCGTGCACCGGCGTGTCGTGGGTGAGATTGTAGACGCCGCCGATTGCCGCGTTGGCCGCCGACGCCGCCGAGGAGGCGCCGCGCGCCTTGATGACTTCGGCGCCGCGGTTTTGCACCGTTGAAAGGAAATCGTTCTCCAGCCAGTCGCGATCTTGGATCGTCTCGAGCACCGGTTTGCCCGAGATGACCGCATGATGGAAATCCGGAAACTGCGTCGTGGAGTGATTGCCCCAGATGGCAACCCTCGAAATCTCCGTCACGTCGACGCCGGCCCGCTTCGCGAGTTGCGAGCGCGCGCGAAGCTCGTCAAGCGTCGTCATCGCGAAGAACCGGTCTCTCGGCACGTTCGGAGCGTTGTTCATCGCGATGAGACAGTTCGTGTTGCACGGATTTCCCACGACGAAGACGCGGACGTCGGCGGCCGCGTGTGCGTCGATCGCGCGGCCCTGCTCGATGAAAATCTTTCCGTTGAGCGCCAACAAGTCGGATCGTTCCATACCGGCCTTGCGCGGAACGGCGCCGACGAGAACGGCCCAGTTGATGCCGCGCATCGCCTCGTCGACCGACGACGTGGCGCGCACGTCCTTGAGCAGCGGAAACGCGCAATCGTCGAGTTCCATGACGATTCCGCGCAGCGCCGGCAGCGCCGGTTCGAGTTCCAGCAAGGAGAACTCCAGTTCCGTCTCCGGACCGAACATCTGACCCGAAGCAATCCGGAACAGCAGCGCGTACCCGATCTGCCCCGCAGCGCCCGTGACCGCAACCTTGACTCGTTTTTTCACGTATCCTCCGAAAGCCGTGCGTGTGCCGGAGGCTCAATAGACGCGTCGCGGCCGAAGTCCCTTCCGGGAAAGCTCCCATACGCATTCGACTTTTGTCGCGGCAGGAAACCCCTGAATCACTTTTCGGACGCGAGGCGAACGTGACGCGAGGCAGATGAATCTCGGCTTCGACGGCGCCGATCAACCGGCAGCCGAAATCTTCAACCGCTGCATTCGCTGCGGACTCTGTCTGCCGACCTGTCCCACGTATCTCGAAACGTTCAACGAAACGTCGGGACCGCGTGGCCGCATCGGCTTGATCAAAGCCGTCGCCGAAGGTCGCATCGACCTCCTCTCGCCCGGCTTCGTGTCGCAGATGTCGGAATGCCTGGACTGCCGGGCGTGCGAAGCGGCATGTCCTTCCGGTGTCGCCTACGGGCAGCTCGTCGAAACCGCGCGCACGCAGATTCGACGCGCGCAAGATACCGACGGGGCTCGCCGCGGCCCGAGCCGTTTCTGGCTGCGCACGCTGTTCGATCGGCTCGGTTACTTGCGCGCCGCGGCGGCGCTGCTCCGCGTCGCTCAGATGACGGGCTTGGCCTCCCTGGCGGGATGGCTGGGCTTGCGCGACCTGGTCGCGCTTGCGCCGCGCATTCGTGCGCGCTTCTTCGTCCCGCGCGGTCAGCGCTTCGACACGCCCAACGCTCAGGGACTCGCGTTTCTCCATGCGGGCTGCGTGATGCAGGTTGCGTTTCCGCAGGTGCACGAGGCGACCGTCAGGATGTTGCAGCGCGGCGGACTCTCGGTCGTCGTCCCTTCGGCTCAGGGCTGTTGCGGTGCGCTGGCGGTGCACGCCGGCGATCGCGAGTTCGGCCGCACGCTGGCCAAACGCAATATCGAAGCGTTCGAGCGCAGCGGTGCCGACGTCTTCGTGAGCAATGCGGCCGGCTGCGGATCGGCACTCAAAGAGTACGCGGAGTACTTTCGCGACGACCCGGAGTGGTCGCCGCGCGCCGTAGCCTTCTGCTCCCGCGTTCGCGACGTGACCGAGGTGCTCGACGCGGTCGACCTCGATCCGCAGCCCGGCCCGCTGGAGACGACCGTTACGTATCAGGAGCCGTGCCATCTCGCGCACGCACAGCGCGTCACCGGAGCGCCCCGCAGGTTACTGCAACGGATTCCCGGGCTGCGTCTGATCGAAATGCCTGACAGCGCGGTCTGCTGTGGGGGCGCGGGGATTTACAACCTCACGCAACCCGACATGTCGGCGCGCTTGCGCAAGCGCAAAATCGATGCCGCCCAGTCGACCGGAGCGCACGTCGTCGCAACCGCCAATCCCGGCTGCGCGATCCAAGTCACGGCCGGCCTGCGCGCGAGCGGATCGAAAGCGCGGGTGAAACACGTCGTCGAGCTGCTCGACGACGCGTATCGTGCGAGGGACTCTAGGGTGTAGCGGTGACGCGCGCTCGATCGCCGAGAGCGTCGCCGACGCTGTGATACACGGCGAGCGCGCGGATCAAACCCGTGATGGCCAGCAAACGCAGAATCGGGCCCGGGCTGACGATCAAGCGCACCGAGGTTTCGCCTTCGGCCGCACGCCGGTGGGCGCCGATCAGCGCGCCCAGGCCGGTCGAATCGAGGAACTCGACCTCCGTGAGGTCGATGACGACGTTCTTCTTGTTGTTCTGCGCTTCGGACAACGCCGCGCGCAGCGTCGGTGACGTCGCGATGTCGAGCGTTCCGCGCAGTTTGAAGAGCACGGCAGAGCCGTCGTCTTCCGGATGCACTTCAATATTCAACTGATCGTGAGCCATCGCCGTTCGCGTTCGCCTTGCCCTACGCGCTCGCCTTCGGGCCGGCGTCCGTGAAGGCTCCCGCAGCGTCGTCCCATCGAACGACGCGTTCCGCCGTCAGATGCACGCCTCCGATCCAGCGATCGATCGGATGGCTTTCGAGCCAGTCGGCGTCGCCGGCGATCACGCTGCGCCCGAGCGCCGTCAACGCAAAGCCGCCGTCGGCTTGCGTCAGCAAGGCCGCGCGCGAATCGCACAAATCGTGGAGCACCCGCGCGAATGCCGCATCGGCCTGGAACGTCGCCTCTTCGCGTGCCTGCGCGCGCCGGTAGAGTTCGGCCGTTTGGGCCGGCCCTTGAGCGACGGCCAGCAGCGCCTGACGCTGCGAACGCGAGACGCCGTCGCCGCATGCCGGATACTCTTCGCAAAGACGCAGGAGCGCGGCGCGCAGAAACGGCAATCCGATGGCATCTTCGCGCGCCGACACTAAGAGGTCGCTCGGCGAGGGCGACGTGAAGCGTTGCCACGCGCGGCGCGCGGATTTCGACGTCGCGGGCGTCACGGGACGCCGCCTCGGCAACAGCGCGGAGAGTTCTTCGGCGGTCATCGAGCCCAGATACTGATCGCTCTGCACGACGCTCACGCGTCCCGGTTCGAGTTGCAGGTCGTCGAGTGCCGTCAGAATCTGCAGCAAATGCAGTTGATCGAAGAGGTCGTGTTCGAACCAGAGCACTACTTCTTGAAAATCGGCGGCTTTGCGCATCTGCGCGTCGCGCTTTTCGAACTCGTACGCCACTTTGATGGGGTTGCCGTAGCCGCGTTCGCAGAGATAGCGCACGCGAACGGCACTGGTCGCTTCCAGCGGCAAACCGGCCGGCACCGGTCCTTCGTTGAGCGGGTCGCGCCACGCGACGTGGGTGCCGAGAATGCCCGCCTTCTTGAAGAGGTAGAGCACCGAATCGCCGTTCGTCACGTGCAGCGTCGCCGCACTCCGCTCACTCATCGTAATCTGGGGTGGCTGGATTCGAACCAACGCATGACGGAGTCAAAGTCCGTTGCCTTACCGCTTGGCGACACCCCATCGGAGGGCGAGGCGACGCAGTTCTTCGGGTCGCGGTCACAACCCCTTGTTCAACGGGGACCCCAATGCGCGGAGCGTAGTGGGGATTAATGCGATCCCGAGCTCACGACGAGTTGGGATAAATCGGGCCTGCTAGTGGATTGCGATGCGCTTCGCGCCCACGTAGCGCGACGCCCAATACGATTCCGAAAGTTTGCTGACCATCACGCCGTGACTCGAGCTGGCGTGAACGAACTGACCGTGTCCTAGATAGATGCCGACGTGCGACACGCCGCCGTAGGTATCGAAGAACACGAGATCGCCGGCTCGCGGACCGCCCACCGCCGGCTTGCCGGCGTCGTATTGCGCGTCGGCAGTGCGCGGCAGCGCCACGCCCAACATGCCGAAGACGTGCTGGACGAAACCGGAGCAATCGAACCCGGACGAACTCGTACCGCCGAAGACGTAGGGTGATCCCAGGAACCGCAACGCGCTGCGAGCGAGCGTCTGAGCCAGCTTCGAGGTGCGTGCCAAGATGCCGCCGGCAAAGCGGCCGATTCCGTGCTCGCCGTGGGCGGGCTTGGCGATAATCAAGCGCGACGTCCAGGCAGCGACGTCGGGGCTGACGGCTTGCGCGTCGCCGGTGTGGCTCGACGCGGATTGGGTATAGATCAGATCGGAATTATTTGACCGTTGATCGGCGAGCGCGGAAACGCTCGAAAAGGCGATCGCAAGGGCGAATGCCCCGGCAGCTAACGCGTGACGCAAGAAACGACTCCTCTTTCACGACACTTGCGAGGTTAGTTGACGGGTTCGGGCGGAAAAGAGTCGCCCTAGAGCCGGACCGGCTCACTCACCCCTACCAGGGAATCCCCCGCTCGGATCCTCAACGGGACCCGACTCAGTGATCTTGTGCAGGCGTACCGTAGCGCCAAATCCTGAGATTTGGGCCACCGCAGCGGTCGTTTACGCCAAGGCCGCGATCTCCTTCTCGATCGCGGCAGCGATCCGGCCGGCCACTTGCTCGACCAGCTCGCGGTCGTCCCCCTCGGCCATCACGCGGATCAGCGGCTCGGTTCCCGACGCGCGCACCAGCAGCCGCCCGCTCGTGCCCAAACGTGCTTCGCCCGCCACGATCGCCGCGCGAACGGCATCGGCGTCGAGCACGTCGCGACGTCGCGTGCGAACGTTGAGCAATACCTGCGGCACCGGCTCGATCGCCGCGATCGATTCGCGTAACGTGACGGTGCGTTCGACCAGCAGCCGCAACAACGACATCGCAACCGCCGGTCCGTCGCCCGTCGTGCCGTGGCGCAGATCGATCACGTGGCCCGATTGTTCTCCACCCAGAACGAAGCCGCCGGCGCGCATGCATTCGAGCACGTAACGGTCGCCCACCGCCGCGCGCACCAGTGCGATCCCGCGCGCCGCGAGCGCGCGCTCGAAACCGAAGTTGCTCATCGTCGTTCCGACGACCGTGTCGTAGGCTAACTCGCCGGCGTCGTGCATCGCGGTCCCGAGCGCGAACATGACGTGATCGCCGCTTACGATCTCTCCCGCTTCGTCGACGAACAGCGCGCGGTCGGCATCGCCGTCGAATGCGACGCCCACGACCCGCTTTTCGCCGCCGGCGAGCAGCGCGCGCACGGCAGCCTGGAGCGGCCGCAGATCGGTCGCTCCGCAGTTCACGTTGATGCGCGAGCCGTCATTTTCGCAATGCAGTTCCGTGACGATCGCGCCGAGTTTGCGCAATGCGTACGGAGCAATCGCGAAGGCAGCGCCGTATGCCGCGTCGACGACGACGTGCAGTCCGCGCAAGTCGACGCCTCGATCGTAGAGGTAACGGTAGTAGTGGCGTCCGAGGTTGTGCGCCGTTCGCGCGATGCCGACGCCGCTGCCGGTCGGACGCGGCACGTCCTTGGAACCGAGCAGCGATTCGATGGCGCGCTCCGCATCGTCGGAGAGTTTGAATCCGTCGGGTCCGAAGAATTTGATCCCGTTGTCGGCGACGGGATTGTGCGACGCACTAATGACGATGCCGCCCAACGCTTCCTCGAAGCGCGTCACGTAGGCGACGGCCGGCGTTGGGATGACCCCCAGCGAGACGGCATCGCACCCGGCCGACGCGATGCCTGCGACGATCGCCGCTTCGAGCATCGTCCCGGAGATGCGCGTGTCGCGTCCGACGATCACTGCGCCCCGCTTCTTTCCCGCGGAGAGCGCCGCGGCACCGGCGCGGCCGACTTCGAACGCCAGCTCCGGCGTCAACTCGGTATTGGCGACGCCGCGTATGCCGTCGGTTCCGAAAAGGCTCAATGCATCACTTCGATTGACTGCCGGCGACGACGTGCATCTGCACGCGCACGAGATTCGGCGCGATCTGCAGGCCGGCGACCTCGCCGCCCTGCGTCCCCACGGCGATCGGACGCACCATCTCGTCGACGAACTTCGGTTGAGCCGGAAGTGCGACGTCGACGCGAACGGTCGCGACTTGCGCCACCAGCGATGCCGGGCCGCCGACCGTCACGGTTGCGGGCAGCACGCGAACGCCCGAAACGACCGTCGCTCCATTGGGCTGGTCGGCATAGTGGACGGTCAAGGCGACGGTGCGGCTTTCGATGCGTTCGATCGTCAGCGCGATCGAAGCCGGGCTGAGACTCTGCACTGCGACCTGCGGGGCCACGAGTTCGATCGGAACGTTGTACGCGCCGGCGGTCTTATTGGAAAGATCCAGCACGGCTTTGACTTCGTCGGGTTTGATCTCCGGCTCGCCGCGGCGTGCCTGAACCGTGACCAGCGCTTCGCGCTCGGTAAAGTGCGCGACGTAGCCCGACGGCAAGTTCACGACGACGATCGGAATCGAGATCTGCTGCGCGAACCGCGCCGCCGCAACGATCGGATTGGCCGCGAAGCGAAAGTACGCCCAGCCCAAGATCGCCAGGAACAGCGCTAAGAGTTTAAGTGTGAAGTTCTTGCGGATGATCTGCACGTGAGGCTTTCGTGCCGCGGGGCATCAGCCGCGAACGAAGATGGGAGACGAGATCGTTTCGCAGATGACGCGCGTGGCGAGGCGGACGCGTCACCGCGAGGAGCATCTTGGCCAGTCGCTGTTCTTCCTCGACCGGGCGCGAGAGCTTTCCGGCGCGCGCGATGCAGATGCGGCCGCTCTCTTCCGAGACGACCACCACCACGGCGTCCGTCTGTTCGGTCAGGCCTACGGCAGCGCGGTGGCGCGTCCCGATGCGACCGGTCACCGCCGGCGGACGTTCGGCAAGCGGAAGAAAACAGCCGGCCGCCACGATGCGGTCTTCGCGGACGATGGCCGCGCCGTCGTGCAGCGGCGAACCCGGGGCGAACAGCGTTAACAGCAAATCGACGGAAACGTGCGCGTCGATGGCCGTGCCGGTCTCGCAGAACTCTTTGAGTCCGCTTTGCTGTTCGACGGCGAGCAGCGCGCCGCGACGCGCCTGCGAAAGCAAAAAGGCCGCTTGTGCCAATGCGGCCACGGTCGAGTCTTGCTGCCGGGTCGCGCCGTATTCGCGCTCGTCGCTGTCCATCCGGAACAAGCCGCCGCGGCCGATCTGCTCGAGCGCGCGGCGCAGTTCCGGTTGGAAAACGATCGGAATCGTCACCGCGGCGCCGACGACGATCAGTTGCAGAATCGTGACGAGCAGGTAGAGATGCAGCAGGCTGGCGACGCCGAGCAGCGCGACGAGCACGAGAATGCCCATGAGGATTTGAACGGCGCGCGTGCCGCGAATCAGCAGCAAAAGATAGTAGATGAGCACGCTCGTGGCGAGAACGTCGATGACGTCGGTGACGCCGACGTACGACGCGATCGTATTAAACATGCAGTCCTGCCCGAGCGATGAGTTCTTCGAGTATCCGGTCCGCGCCGATTTGCGGCGTCCGCAAGGCGCCGGCGGCAATCGTCGCCGTCCATGCGGGCGGCAGCGGCGTCAACAGTTCGGCGGTGCGGCCGCTGTGAAAGCGGCGCAACTCGACGTCGATCGTGCCGATGACGACGCCGGCCGGCGTACGCTGCAGATCCCATTCGATCGCGATGCCGCCCTCGATCGAATCGCACGCACGCACGCCGAGCGGGCGCCCGGGGCCGGCCAGGGCTTCGTGCAGATACGGCAAGGCTTCTTTCACCGCAGGGAAAACTGCCAGCGCAATGACCGGCGCGTCGAAGACTTCGATGCCCTCGAACGCCTCGAGACGCTGCTCCGGCGGCAGTTCGAGCAGTCCATACGTGCGCGACGCGCGTTCGGAGGCGCGCCACCGGCAAGCACCGCCACGTGCGCGAACGGCTGCCTCGACGGCCGCACGGCGCGCTTCTTCAAGCATCCCCTCGGCCTTTACGGTGTGGTACGTCACCTCGCCGTCATCGTTAGGCGCGGACAACTCGCAATCTTGCGCCTAGACCACGAACGCCGCGGCTTAGTCGTCGCGACCGGACGCAACTCGGCGTGGGTCGCAATCGACGGTGAGCCGCAGCCGCGTTTGGCGACGTTGCGCCGAATGACGGGAAAGCGCTTTATGCCGGTACCCGGCGATGCCGTCACGGTACGTCCGCTTGCCGACGGGGAGGCCGTCGTCGAACGCATCGAACCTCGTGCGTTCGCGCTCGAACGCTTCACCGCGCGGGGACGTGCCAAGACGATGGCCGCCAACGTGGATACGATTGCGATCGTCACGTCGCTGTCCCATCCGCCGCCTCGTCTTCCGACCCTCGATCAACTGCTGGCGTTCTGCGAACTGCAAGGCGTCGACGCGATCGCGATCTTTACCAAGCCCGACCTCAGCGACGCCGAGACCGCCGAGCGCCTTACCGGACTCTATCGTTACCTCGGGTACGAGGCGATCGTCGTCAATCCGAAAACCGGCGACGGTCTCGATGCGCTGCGCAGCGGATTGCACGGCCGCCGCGCACTGCTCGCCGGCAGCTCGGGCGTGGGGAAGAGCACCATCTTTCGGGCCCTCGGCGGCGAAGCCGTGGTCGGCGAAGTGTCGCGTTTCGGTATCGGCCGCCAAACGACGACCACGGCGCGCCTCTACCGGATGACCGACGGCTTTCTCATCGACAGTCCGGGAATCAGCGCGTTCGGACTCGGGTCGATCGCCCCGGCCGAACTCGCCCGCGCGTTCCGCGAGTTGCGCGAGCCGTCGCTGCGCTGCCGTTTTGGCGATTGCACGCATCGAACCGAACCCGACTGCGCGGTGCGGGAGGCCGTCGCTGCCGGAGGCATCGCCCCGAGCCGGTACGCATCGTACCTCAGCATTGCTGAAGGAGCGCTTTCGGAGTCGCGGTAAGTGAGCCGTCTCATGGAAAACGTGCACGCGGAACGCTCCGCCGGCTGGTCGGTACTCTGTTACGTCGCCGTGCTGATCGCCGCAACGTTCATCACCAGTCCGCTCGCGCCGCCGGCGAACGATCCGGCCCGGCTCGCGCTGCTGATCGACGGCAACCGCCACAACCTGCTGCTGGCTGCGTGGCTCAGCTTTCCGGCCTCGGCCTTCTTCCTCTGGTTCCTCGTCGGGCTGCGCGCGTATCTGCGGCGCGGCACCGGACAGCCCGAGGGGCTCGGAACGCTGGCCTTGATTGCCGGAGTCGTTATGACGACCATGGCGATGCTGGCGGCCGCGCTCGAGAGCATGCTGGCCTACGTGCCGCCCGAGGCCTTCCAGGCGGGCGGATTCGCCGGCGTGTACTCCGCGTTTCTCTTCATCCAAGACGGGCTGGGGTACGCGCCCGCGTCGATATTCTTCTTTGCCGCCGCCCACAGCATGCGCCGCCATCACTCGGCACCCCAGTGGCTGGCGTGGTTGGGGTATCTCGCCGGTGTCGGCACGGCCTTTGCGACGCTTTCAATCTTTTACACCGACCCGACGATGTCGCCGACCGGACCCGGCCCCGGCGTCCTCGGCGCCCTTCCCTCGGCCCTGTGGCTCATTGCGACCGGAATCGTCTTCGTCCGCCTCCGTCCCCCCACGGCGCAAGCGGAGACGCCCCCCGCCTGAGCCCCGCCTGGCGCTTGCTGGACACGCCGCCGGAGCGGCTGGTATACTTCTCGCCGTTGCCTGCCGCCCGACGAAAGCGAGAATCGATTGCCCAACATCAAAGCCGCCGAAAAGTGGTCGCGCCAAACCGCCAAACGCACGGTGCGGAACAAAGACGCCGCCTCGCGCCTCAAGACGCTCTATAAGAAGGCGGCGGCGTCGGCGGATACCGCGACGGCACCGGCGGTCGAGAGCGCATTCGACAAGGCCGCCAATAAGGGTGTGATTCACCCGAACAAAGCTGCGCGCAAGAAGTCGCGTCTGGCGAAGGCGATCCTCCGGGCCGGCGAGCCCGCGAAGAAGCAGACGAAAGCGCGCGGGAGCAAAGCCAAGAAGTCGTAATTCTCACGGATCGACGTTGACCACCAAGCGCGTCTGGCGGTCGGCTCGAGCCGCCCGCAGCACGCGCTCGCGAATGGCCGCCCGCAGCAATGCGGGCTTTCGCGTTTTTATGGCCAGCCGATACCGCCATTCGCCGTTGAGGCGCACGATCGGATAGGGCGCCGGCCCCAGCACTTCGGAGAACGCCACGTCCTCGAGCAGCCGGCCATACGTCTGCGCAGCGCGCAACGCGTCCTCGCGACTGCGCGCAATCACCCCGAGATAGACGAGCCGCCGCGACGGCGGATATCGGAGCGAGGCGCGTTCGCGCAGTTCGCGCTCGGCGAAGCCCGCGTAATCGTGGTTCGCGGCTGCGACGACGGCCGGATGGTCGGGCGCATAGGTTTGAAGAAACGCTTCGCCTTCGCGCGCGCGGCCGCTGCGCCCGCAGGCTTGGGCGATGAGCGCGAAGCTGCGCTCCGCGGCGCGAAAGTCGGGCGCGTGCAGCCCGATATCCGCGGCGACGACCGCCGCCAGCGTGACGGTCGGAAAATCGAGACCCTTGGCGACCATTTGCGTTCCGACCAAAACGTCGCCGTCGCGTTCGAATGCATCCAAAATGCGGGCGTGATCGCCGACGCGCGTCGTCGAGTCGGAATCCATGCGCATGACGCGCGCTCGCGGAAAGAGCCTGCGCACTTCCTCCACGACCGCTTCGGTGCCGATTCCGAACTCTCTCACCGCATCGCTGCCGCAGGCCGAACAACGCAACGGCAGCGGCGCCTGATAGTCGCAATAGTGGCATCGCAGCAGCCGCTCGCGGCGATGAACCGAGAGCGAGACGCTGCAACGCGGACACGGCGGCACGAAGCCGCACGCCCGGCAGAGCACGAACGCCGCGCTTCCGCGGCGGTTGAGAAAGAGCACGCTTTTTTCGCCGCGTTCCAAGCGCGTCGCGATCGCTTGCACCAGCGCGCCGCCGAAGACGCGCCGGTTACCGCCGGCAAACTCCTGCGCGAGATCGAGCACCCGCACGGCCGGAAGCGGCAGGTTCGTCGCGCGCTTGCGCATTTCGATCAAGCCGATTTTTCCGGCTTTCGCCGCGGCATAACTCTCCAACGACGGCGTCGCGCTTCCCAAGAGCAGAACGCCGCCGCCATGGCGCATACGCTCGCGCGCAACTGCCACCGCTTGATAGCGCGGAACCGAATCCTGTTTGTAGGCACCGTCGTGCGATTCGTCGACGACGAGCAGACGAACGTTTTTCAACGGAGCGAAGACCGCGCTGCGGGCGCCGACGATCGCGTCGATCTCGCCGCGCCGGCAGGCCTGCCACGCGTCGAAACGTTCGCGTTCGGAGAGCGCCGAGTGCAGCACGGCGACCCGCCGGCCGAAGGCCGCTTCGAACCTGCGCGCCGTTTGCGGCGTCAATGAAATCTCCGGAACCAGCACGATGGCGCTGCCGCCGGCGGCCACGACGCCTCGGATCGCCTCCAAATAGACGAACGTCTTCCCGCTGCCGGTGACGCCGTAGAGCAGCATTTCGTCGAATTCGCGGCGCTCGAGGGAAGCAGTGATCCGTTCCAGCGCGGCGGCTTGTTCGGGCGTCGGCGTCACGCTCTCCGTCTCGATGAGCCGGCGTTCCTCGGGCGCAAGCGCGGGAGCGACCTCGCGCCCGATCAGCGCGCCGGCCGCGAGGGCGCGGGCGATGACCGCGTTTGAAAATCCCGCCAGCAGCGCGTCGGAGCGCGGAACGCCGCCGCGCGCGCCCACGAACGCAAGCAGCGCCTCGGCCTTCTTTCCCTTGACCCGTTTCTCTCCGCGCTCGAGAACCCTAACGCGGTATTCGCGCGTGCGCGGATCGATCAACCGGCGTTCGCGCCGGAGCGCTCCCGCGCGCACCAGTGCCTGCACGTGGCGCAGCAGCGTCGCGCGGTCGCCGATGCGCCGCGCTTCGGGATGGCGCAGCAAACGATCCGCTTCGAAGCGTTCGCCGAACTCCGACCAGATCAAGCGCACGAATCGCTGCGAAACCGACGGAAACCGTTCCGCCGGCGGACGCTCCCCCACGCGCGCGAGGAGATCTCGCACACGCGGCACCGAACCGGCCAGCACTACCGCGGATAACGCTTCCCCGAGCGTGCAGATGTAGCGCTCCGCGACGAACCGCGCGAGGTGCAAGCCGGTTTCGTCGAAGGCGGGCGCCACGTCGAGGCGTGCGCGCAACGGCTTGAGTGCACGCTCGCCTTCGCCCGCTTCGCGCACGCGCGAAATGACGAACGCCACGACGTCGCGTCCCCCCAGCGGCGCGTGCACGACGTCGCCGACGGCGAGTTCGAGATCGCGTGCGTCGTAGGTCAGGGGCAGGTCGAAGCGCGACGAACGAATCGCCGGCAGCACGTCGACGGCGCGCGCTATCGTCGCACCGCCTGCGGCGTCCGTGCGAGTCGCGCCAGCACCCAGCGCACCGCGCGGTCGTCGCACGCCACCCCGTACTCCACGTCGCCGATCGCACGCGGCAGGACGAAACGCAAACGTCCGCCGCGGCGTTTCTTGTCGGCCCGCATCGCATCGAATATCGCGTCCGGATCGAGCGCGGTTTGCACCGGCAGCTGCAGCAGCGTCAGCAGCGCCAGCACGCGAAAATGCTCGCGCTCGCTAAACCGGCCCATTCGCAGCGCAAGCAACCCCGCCGCGCGCAATCCCAGCGCCACCGCGGCGCCGTGGCGCACGCCATACGCGGACGCTGCCTCGATCGCATGCGCGAACGTGTGGCCGAGATTGAGGAGTTCGCGCATGCCGGCTTCCTCGCGGTCGTCGGCGACGATCGCCGTCTTGACTTTGACTGCGGAAGAGACGATGGCCGTCCAAGGCCAGCGTTGCAGCGGATGCGGAGAGAGCGTCTCGAGGGCGTCGAAGAGGTCGCCGCCTTCGATGACCGCCGCCTTGACGACCTCGGCCAAACCGTCGCGCAGGCCTTGCCGCGGCAACGTTTGCAGCGCGGTCACGTCGCAAAACACGGCGACCGGATCCGCGAAGACGCCGGCGAGGTTTTTTCCCGCGGCAAGGTTGACGCCGGTCTTGCCGCCGATCGCCGCATCCACCATGGCGACCAGCGACGTCGCAACGTGCGCGTACGCCACGCCGCGCATGTAGGTCGCGGCCGCAAAGCCGAAGACGTCGCTTGCGATGCCGCCGCCGACGCCGAGCACGAGCGTGTCGCGCCCGGCGCCCGCCGCCAGCATGCGCTCGTGCACGCGCTCGATCGTCGCGAGACGTTTGCGTTGTTCGCCCAGCCGAATGGCGATAACGGGCGCGCTGCGGCCGCGCATAGTCCGTTGGGCGATCAGCTCGACCTGCTTACGCGCATCGCAGAGCACGACCAGCGGCGCGCCCCGTTCCCGAACGAAACGCGCGATCTCCGGCCGCAATCGATCGCCGATCGTTACCGGATAGCCGAGGTCGTCGTTGACGACGAGGCTCAGGGAATCGCGATCTTTTTCTTGTGCAGCCACGCGATGATGTCGTCGACGGTTTGCGCGGTCGTGAGGTGGTCGGCCTCGACGACGTGATCCGCGTGCGCGTATTGCGGCATGCGCTTGGCGTAGAGTTCCCGGATGCGCGCGAGCGACGGCGTCGGACCGAGCAGCGGCCGCACGCGCCGGCTGTGCCGCATGCGCTCGAGCGCCTGCTCGGGCGTGATCTTAATGAAGACGCGATACGCGCGCTTCTTCAACAGCCGCTGATTCTCGTCGCTGCTCAGCGCGCCGCCGCCCAGCGCCACCACGCCGGGTTCGCCTTCGTCGAGCACGCGTTCGAGCGCGGCCGCCTCGTAGCGACGGAACGCCGCCTCGCCTTCGTTATAAAAGATGTCGGAAACGGCGCCGTGTTCGCGCACGACGAGATCGTCGACGTCGAAAAACGCGCGCTTGAGACGGCGCGCGAGGCGCTTGCCGACCGTCGACTTTCCGGCGGCCATGAAGCCGACGAGCGCGACGTGACGTTTCATACGCTTTCTTCTCCAAAGAGCGCCGCCGCGGCGGCGCGGCTGCGACGCAGATTATCGAGCGTCTCTTCCATCGAGTCGCCGCCGTACTTCTCGAGCACCGGAGCGGTCAGCGCCAGACGGACCATCGCTTCGCCGACGATCGCTGCCGCCGGAACGACGCAGACGTCGCTGCGAACGACAGTCGCCGGCGCGCCGGCCTTCTCGTGCAGATTCACCGACGGCAGCGCCTTCGCAAGCGTCGGAATCGGTTTTACGGCGACGCGTACGATTACCGGCTGCCCGTTGCTCATGCCGCCCTCGATGCCGCCCGCGCGATTGCTCGCACGCACGACGGATTGGCCGTCGAGCGCAAACGTATCGTGCGCCTGCGATCCGGGTTTGGACGCGACCTCGCCCCCGAGGCCGATCTCGACGGACTTTACCGTCTGCATTCCCATCACGGCGCCGGCCAGGATCCCGTCGAGCCGCTGGTTCGGCTGGCGGTTGCTGCCGATTCCGGCCGGCAATCCGTCGACACGCACCACGAATCGGCCGCCGAGCGTGTCGCCCGCGCTCTTGGCGGCATCGATTGCCGCAATCATCCGTTCGCTCACGCGCGCATCCGGGTTGCGCACGTCGCTGCGCTCGACGTCGTCCTGTTTCCAGTCGTCGAACTCCGGCGATTCGACGTCGCCGATTTGGCTCACGTAGCTGCGTGTCGTGATGCCGAGCGCGGCCAGAAACTGCGCGCAGATGGCGGCGAGACAAACGCGCATCGCCGTCTCGCGCGCACTCGCTCGCTCGAGCACGTTGCGCAGGTCGCGATGCCCGTACTTCAGCGCGCCGGCGTAGTCGGCGTGGCCGGGCCGCGGATTGGTGAGCGGCGCACCGGAACCGGTGAGCGGATCCATCAACGCGCGCACCGCCGGCGTTTCGTGGTCGCGATTGCGTACGAGCACGGCAATCGGCGATCCGAGCGTCTCGCCGCCGCGCACGCCGGCGAGAAACTCCACGGCGTCGCTTTCGATCTTCATGCGCGCGCCGCGGCCATACCCGCCCTGGCGCCGTGCAAGCTCGGCGTTGACGGCGGCGACGTCGAGCGCGAGGTGCGCCGGAATGCCGTCGACGATGCCGACGAGCGCCGGGCCGTGCGATTCCCCGGCGGTGAGGTAGGAGAACATCGGACGCCAGCCTTTCGGCGGCAGCCGGTCGCGCCACCCCTCACGGGCGTTGTCCACGTTACCGCCTGGCGCAAGCGGGTGCACCCCCAGGAGTTGGCTCTTACGGTCATCAACCATCGACTTTGGTCACCAACCGTGGAACCTCGTGATTCCGGAACGCGATTCTGCGTTTCTACGGTATCGCCGGCTTTTGATTTGGAGGAACCCGTTGCATTCTCGATTTTTCGCTGCGCTTGGCGCATGTGCGATCTTTGCGCTGGGCGCGTGTTCGGGCTCGGCTCCCAATCTGTCGCCCTCGACGTCGTCGACCGGCCCGAAGGGCACGGTCGACCCCGACGTGTACGTCGCCAACGGCCACGGCAACAACGTGACCGTCTACGGCCCAACCGACGATGCCCCGAAACGCACGATAACCGACGGCATCGATTTCCCCGTCCGGCTCGCGTTCGATAGCGCCGGCAACCTCTACGTCGCCAACGAACACGGCGATACGGTCACCGTGTACGCGCCCGGCAGCAGCACCGTCCTACGCACGATTTCGCAGGGCGTCAAGGCTCCGGACGCGCTGGCGTTCGACCCCGCCGGAAACCTCTACGTGGCCAACACCGGCTGCGAGGAAGTGACCTGCAAGCCTCGGGTGTTCGCCAGCATCACCGCATACGCCGCCGGAACGACAAACCTCGTCCGAACGATCACCGAACAAGTGACTAGCCCATACGCGTTGGCGTTTGACGCGTCGGGCAATCTGTACGATGCGAACTACTTCCACACCGGAAGCGTCACCGTCTACGCGCCGGGCAACGACCAGCCGGTGCGCCTCGTGAAGGACGGGATTAACTATCCGCAGTCGCTCGTGCTCGACAGCGCCGCGAACTTGTACGTCGGTAATACCAACGGCACCATCACGGTGTACGCTAACGGCGGCGAAACGCTCCTGAGAACCATCACGCAAGGCGTGAACGAGCCGAAGGCGATGGCGCTCGACAGCTCCGAGAATCTCTACTCGGCGAACTTTGGATTGCGTACCGTTACGGTCTACGCCCCGGGCCACTCCGACGTGCTCCGGACGATTTCCGACGGCGTTCGCCTCCCTATTTCGATGGCCATCAACAACGCCGGAGACCTCTACGTGGGTAACGCCTGGTCGGAGGACACGATCACCGCCTATGCGGCGGGCACCAATACGCTCAAGCGCACCATCCACCAAGGCATCAAGTTTCCGATTTCCTTAGCTTTCGGTCCGTAGAGCGCCGATCGGCGATCTCAAGCGAACCGGCTACCGGTGCGGCACCGGTCCACCCGGGTAAATGACGTGCGGGGTGATGAGAAAAACGATCTCGTCGCGTTCGTGTGCCGTTTGTTTATTTTGAAAGAGCTTTCCCAATACGGGGATGTCGGCGAGGCCCGGAATCTTTGAGATCGTCTGGCTGCTCGTCTCTCGCATGAGTCCGCCGAGAACGATCGTTTCGTTGTCGCCCACGCGAAGCGTCGAGTCGATTTTGCGATTGGCGACGATCGGATATCCGGTAGGCGTGAAACCGACCAGTTCGCTGTACTCGGGATGAAGCTCGGCGGTGACCGTTCCGTCGGTGCCGATGGTGGGCGTCAAACGGAGATGCACGCCGATGTCCACGTATTGGACGTTTTGACCGCCGAAGACCGACGTGCTATAGACGATCGGATACGTCTCGCCGATCGTGAGATCGGCTTCCTTGTTGTTGACGGTTACCAGCTTCGGCGTCGCGAGAATCTGCGCCCGTCCTTTGCTCACCATCGCATTGAGCGTGACGTAGACCGGGATCGTCCCGCCGACGAAGTTATAGGCGACGGCGCCCGGCAGCGGATTCCCTTGCAGGTCGACGCCGCCGAACTCGAGACCGAAGTTGCTCGCGTCGTTGATGGGCGTCACGTCGGCAACCTTCACCTCGAAGAGCACCTGCGCGCTCGGCCGATCGATGCCGGCCAGCAAATTGCGCGTAGCGGCCTGGACGCGCTCGCCGCCCGTCGCCAGCACCGCGTTGAGTTCCTCATCGGCGAGAAACGAGCCGTCCGCAACGGCGCTCTTCAACTTCGGGACGGCATCGTCGGCGCGCAGGAAGCGCAACCGGTAGGCCTGTGTCGCCGATTCGGCATCGGCGCCCGACGACGCTCGAGCATCGAGCGCGGCAACGAGATGCCGCGTACGCGTAAGCGTTTCCTCGTCACCGGCAACCATCACGCTGCCGCTGCGCTTGTCGGCATCGATAACGGTGCCCGCCGGAAGTACGTCGGTGAGCTCCTTTGCAACGTCCTCGGGCTGTGCGTGCCGTAAAGCGAAGACGACGCCTGCCGCTCGGCGGTTCATCGCTTCCGCTGCGCCCACGACCAAAATGCCGCCCTCGGACCGAATCTGCAAGGAGTGAGCCGACGCGATGACGTGCAGCGCTTCGTCGAACGTGACGCCGTGCAGATGGAGGGTAATGCGCTCCGGTTTCACGGATCCGTCGGTCACGACGTTCGCGCCGGCCTCTGCAGCGAGCATGGCAATGACGTCGCTGATATCGACGTCGCGCACGTCGATTGTGACAAAATCGGCGGCAGCACGCGCCGGCACCACCGCGACGGCGGCGCAGCAGAGCCACATGGCAAGCGCGGCGCGCTTCACGGATGCCTCACCGGAAAGCGCAACGTCTCTCCGTCTTCCAGCGCCACGCCGCTCGCGTCGATTGACGTGACGGAGGAACCCAGCAGCGGCGAACCTATACGCACCGGTACGATGCGTCCGCCCATCTCGACCAATGCGGCGCGGTGCGCACCGAGCAGTACGCCGCGCACGACCGCGCCTGCCGCCCCGCCCATTTGCGACGCGCCGGCATTCGGCGGCAAGACGATGCCGGCAACGGCCTGTTCCAAACCGCCGTCAACCGGCACGTCCTCGCTCGAAACGAACGGGTCGCGTCGTATCTGGGGCGTTGGATAGCGCAGCCGTCCCGGCAAACCCAGTTCGGCACGCGGCGTCGCCAAGGATTCGTCGACCGGCCCCGCGAGGTTTGCCACGGGCAGTGCGCAGAGCACCAGCAGCAACGCGCCGAGGAATAGCGAAGGTGCGATCGACGTTCCGCGTTTAATGCCGCCCGAGTTTTTCATCGTGCTTCTCCTTTGGCAGAGCTTCCAGCCGGTAGTAGAGCGTTGCGTGCAGCGTCGCATCGATTTGACCGGCGGCGTCCGCAACGCTCGCGAGGGTCGCATCCGACACTTCGAGCAAGACTTCGTGACGAGAAATGTCCGCAATTGCCGAAAGCACGTCGCGGTAGGTCCCGCGCATGGTTATCGTCACGTCTTCCGCGCCGGACGGCTGCGCCGCCGCGTCCGGCAGCTGCGGCGCCAACCCGCCGATCGCGACGTGTACGTGCGCGCTTTCGTGCTGGAGTAGTTCGAGCGTGCGCAGCGTCGCCGATCCGGCGCCGCGCTCGCCCGCGAGCCGAGCAACGTCCTGCGCTACGCGATCCCGTGCTGCCGACAAACCGCCGGCGCCTTGCAACAGCCGTTCGTTGCGGATCGAGAGATCGTAGAGCTCGTGCTCGCGAGCACGGATGGTTTGCAGGCGCCGTTCGGCCGGTGCGATCGCGAAGAAGTACTCGCTCAGCACAAGCGCGGCGACGAACAACCAGGCCCATGTCGACGTGCCGGGGATCGCGCGCGTCATCGGGTCGTTCCGGCGCGAATTTCGAACGCAAGCATTCCGGCCCCGAAGCCATCTTCACGCGTCATCCGGAACGACGCATCGGCGGCGAGTTCCCGATCGTCCAGGAGATTCCCAAGTACCGCAGACGCTGCAGGCAAATCGACGCCACGGGCTTTTAACGCGTAGCCCGAAGCGCTTACCGTCAGCGTCGTCGCCGAGGCACGACGGGGAAATGCATTTCCGACGTCAGCGATACGGACTGCAACGTGCGACCCCGACAGGCGAATTTCGCGGAGCCGGCGATCGCGCGTAGCGAGCGCGTCGAGCTGTTGCCATTGCAGGCGCACCGCGTCGAGTGAACGACGGGTTCCTTCGAAGTGTTGCCGCACTCGCCACTCCGACGACCGCGCCGCATGCAGACGGAGGCCCTCGATGCCGGCCGTGACGGCGATTGCGACCGCCACAACGGCGGCGACCACGGCCTGGACGTAGAGTTCCGGAGGCAGTCGCAGCGACGCGGCTCGTTCGACCAACGCCGGACGAGGATCGTGCAGAAAATCGAAACGCATCACGTCCGCAAGCTCCATCCCGCGAGACTAACGGCCAGCGTCCAGTCTTGCGCGCTCGCCCGCAACACATCGCTCGGGTAGGCGTTGCTCGCGAGTACGCCGCTCGTGGCGCGCTCCGCATGAACGTCGCAAGCGGACTCGATCGCCTCGAGCAATCCCACCAAGCGGGACCCGTTCCCCGTGACGGCAAAGCGCCGCAAACTCGGCACGCGTTCGCGGGCTTTTCTAAGCGCGGCGCGCAATGCTTGCACGAACTCGTCGCGTGCCGCAACGCCGGCGCCGGCGTTCCCGAGCAGACACTTCCTTCGTTCAGCGGCCGGTCCGTCGATGCCGAGATCCGCTGCAATCGCACCCGTCATCTCTGCGCCGCCGCCGCCGACGACGACGGCGAGCGGACCGGCCGGCGAAAAGACGTGCAGCGTGGAGCGCCGGTATCCGACGTCGAGCACCGCATCGTATTCGGGAAACGCGCGGTACCAGGCGCAGCCTTCGTAATCGGCCGCGACCGGTCGAAGGCCCGCCGCGGTTACGCACCTGCTGCGCGACGCCAGGGCGCTCGCGCGCGCGATGCCGATACCATAGAGATGCCGCGCCCGGTCGGCCGCATGCGCCCGCACGATGGTTGGAACCATTCCAACATCCCACGGGGCGATTCGCTCGGCTTCGAAGCGCGCGGCGCGCCGGCGTTCCGATTCGCTCATGGCCGGAAACTGCACGAGACGCAGTGAAGCGACCTCGGCGCCTACGCTAAAAACGCAACGGCGCTCACGCGTGCCGATCTCGCGATGCGCATCTTCGATGACGGCAGCCACGAGCTCCGGTTCGGCGATGGATTCGGCCGTCACCGCGTCTTCGGGTAAGTCCCGGCCCGCGACTGCCACGAGTCGCGCCGCACGGTCTGCGTATTCGCTGAGAGCGATTCGAACGCGCGAGGAACCGAGATCGACGCCGAGCGGCAGCGACGTCTTCTTTAAACGCACGCCAGGACTCCGTACGACGCTCCTATTGCGAGAAACGGAGCAAAGCGAAGCGCGCTCCGGCGCTGGACTCGTCCGGCCATCACGAGCGCGAAAGCGACCAGCCCGGCGCATACGGCCGCCATACGTAAGGCTTCAACGGTGCACGCGACGCCTAAACCAGCCCCGATGGCGGCGGCGAGCTTCACGTCTCCAAGACCGATGCCGCGACCGGCAGTCACGGCGTAGACGAGGAGCGGTAATCCGCCGCCCAGAGCGCCGCCGGCAATCGCACCGGCGATTGCATGCGCCTGCGCGGCAAGCAGCAGCGATGCCGTGAGCCCGCCAAGCGAAATCCAATCGAAAACGTAGCCGCTCTGCAGATCGGTCGCGGCGCACGCCCACGCGCACGCCAGAACGACGGCTTTACCGACCGATCGGTCGCCGTGTCCTGCGAGCCACAGCGAGAACACCATCGTGACCACAGCCGGAACAATGGCCGACGCACAGCGGCTCGAAAACGCCACGCCGTAGGCTCGACTGCGATTGCGCGCGATCGCTCCGAAGGTTATCAGCGCCGTCGCGGCCGTCGCGGGTATGGCGAGGGTCACGGCCTGACGCCGTCGTCTGCGAGCGCGTGCAACGCGGCAGGCATTTTCGGAGCCAGCGCTAGGGCGGCGCGAAAAAGCCGTTCTGCAGCGCGCTCGTCTGCGACGGTGCGTGCCGCGAATCCACCCAACGCCAAGGCGCGCGCGTCGCGCGTGCGATAGCCGGCGACGGCAAAGTCCGCTGCCGCCGTGGACGTGTCGCCCAGCGCGCGACATGCCATCGCCCGATCCATGCGGACGACGTCGTCGTCGGGACGCCGCTCGAGGTAACCGGTAGACCGCTCGACGGCGTCCTTCATCTGCGCCCGATCTCGTAGCAGCGTCGACACGAACAGCAGGCGATCGAGCGCCACGGTATTGTTCGCGTCGAATCGTAGGGCGCGACGATAGTAGCGCAGGGCGACCTTCGAATTTGAACGGTGCAGAAACTCGTCGCCCCGGACCACCAGCGCATCGGCGAGCTGTCCGCGAAGCAGAATCCCGGAAACCGCGACGGCCGCAACGGCGAGCGCAACGCGCCGCGCGGGATGCGAACTCACGCCAGGACCGCGTAGTACGCGCCTAATGCCACCGCCAGACCGCCCGCAATCGTCGCGCTCGCTTCTACCGGCCATCGCAGTCGTAACAGCCGGTCGATACGCGCCGACGACCCGACCGCCAGGGCGACGAACGGCACCGCATGCCCGAGCGCAAACGCCGCCGGAACGAGCGGATCCCGTCCTGCCATCGCCCAGCCGGCGCCGGCGAGTGCCGCCAGCGGTCCGCAGCAGGGCGCTCCGACGATTCCCGCCGCGCCTCCCCCCAAAAAAGCGGCCCCGCACGAAGGCGACGTTCGTCCGTTCGCACATTCGTGCGTACGCACAATGCCGGCAATGCCGGCGATGACGCAGACGGTCGCCAGCACGGCATACGTTTGCACGGAATAGGCCCCGATGCGAGCGATCGCACTGCCGGCCGAACACGCGGCCACGAAACTCAACGCAGACCCCGCAACGAACGACCCGAGCCTGAGCCACCGCCGTGCCCCCGAGGTGCCGGCGCACAGCGTCACTGCGGCGAGAAACCGTGGTGCGATGCAGGGGCCGGTGCTCGTCGTAATGCCTGCGCCGAAAGCCGCCATCGTAAGCCACGTCCCGCTCATTTGTTGGTCGCGGCCAGCCCGGCCGAGGACGAATATTCGATGTGCGTAAACTTCGTATCCGGCGAAATGTTTTGTAGCGTTCCGGGGTCGTGCGTTCCAGGGCAAACGATGGTGTACGCTGCCGACCCCGTATCGCCGTCGGTAACCGTAAACGTGTAGAATGCGCCGGCTCCCGCCGCAGGGTCGACCGGCGTCTGCTTTAGATACGGCGACAGTTCCGCGTTGTTCGAGTTTACGGTCCCGCTTGACGGATAATGATCGTTATCCGTCTGGAAGAGTTCGAGTGCGGTCGCAATCTCCTTGAGGTTCGACTCGCACGCTGACGTCTGGCCTTGCGCGCGCGCTCTCACGAAGTTTGGAACGAGAATGCTGACGAGGATGGCAATGATGGCCACCACGATCATCATCTCGATCAGGGTAAAGCCGTCTTGATAGCGCGGCTGGAGTCGACGGGATGCAAGGCCAAGAGCCATCGTACAACCTCGGTGAGAAAGAAGCGTCGTAACGGTCGCAGTAGTGCCCGGCGCCGATTTACATCGAGACGAGCGAGGCGCCGTGTCCGCGCAACCGCGACATCGCCGTGCGATGCAGCCGCGTAACGTGTCTTCGCGAATACCCCAAACGTTTGGCCAGATCGACGATGGTCGTGCCTTCCAGATGAATCGAACGAACGATCTGCGTTTCGAGCGGCGTCAGCACGGCAAACATTCGCTCGAGCGCCATGCCGTCGAGTACCGATTCGAAATCGGCCGAGTCTTCGCGCCAAGCCGCGACTGGAAGCGCTTCGAACGAAGCGACGCGCCCACTCACGCGATAGTCGCGGACGTCGCGCTGTTCGGCCGGCGTCGCGTTGATGTATTGTGCGACGTCGGCTTCACGCGGCTCCCTTCCGAGAATGGACCAGAGTTCGCGCTCGGCGGACACCCAACGCCGTTCCAAATCGCGAATGCGGCGCGGCGCTCGTAGAAGCCGCTCGCCGTCGCGCACGTGGTGCATGAGTTCTCCGAGGATCAGCAGCCACGCATACGCCTCGAACGGCGTCGCCTGCGCGCGGTCGTAGCGGTCGACCGCCTTAATCAACCCGATCGCGGCAACCTGTTCGAGATCGGCGCGATCGAGCGAGGGCCGGACGAACCGGCGAGCGGCCCGGCGGCACAAATAACGGTGTTCTGCAATGGCGGCATCCCGGTCTTCGGGGCGCCGGTGCGTCGTCCAAAGGTCGATAATGGTGAGTCGTTCGTTCATTGTATGTTTCCGATCATTGAGTAGAGTGGAATGATGATGGATGCAACGATCGTCCCTATGGCAGCGCCTAGGGCACAAATGAGCAGAGGTTCGAGAATGCTGGTCAACGATGCCAGCGCAGTTTCCACGTCGAGTTCGTAATAGCGCGCTACGCGAAAGAGCATATCGTCGACCGTGCCGCTTTCTTCGCCGGCTTGCAGCAGCTGCAGGAAGGTGGCGTCGAAGAGTTCGCTCGCTTCGAGTGACGCAACCAGCGTGTTCCCGCGGCGCAACGATTCGACGACGCCGTTCAAGCCGTGGCGATGGACGAAGCCCTCGACGACACCAGTTCCCGCTTCGATCGCGCCGACGATGTCGACGCCGGAGCGCAGCAGCGATCCGAGCGTTCGGGCGAAGCGCGCCGCCGTTGTTTTCAGGATAATGGCGCCAAGCACGGGCACGCGCAGGCGTATGCGATCGAGCGCTATTGCCCACGGTTCGTCCGACGTTTTGTAGCGGCGCAGCGCGACCATGGCGAGCAAGACGAGCGCGCCGAGCAGGGTCCACGCTCCGCGGTTCTTCAGTGTGCCGGCTGCGGCCATCAGCAGCCGGGTTCCGGCCGGAAGCGGTACGTGCATCTCGGAAAACATGGCAGCAAACGCCGGCATCGTGTTCGCGACCAGAAAGAGCACTAAGCCGATCGATGCGACCGAGACCACGGTGGGATAGGCGAGCGCTGCGGCGACGCGCTTGCGTAACGCGCGGTCGCGTTCTTCGAGTTCGGCGAGCGCCCGCAATGCCTCGTCGAGAGAACCTGCAACCTCGCCGGCTCTGACGATCGCAACCGCCACCGCAGAAAAATCTCGTGGATGGCTCGCAAGCGCGGCAGACAGCGGCGATCCGCCGTCGACCTCGGCGGCTACCGACGCCAAAGTCTCGGAGAACGCACCGTCGCCGCTTTGACGCATCATCGTATCCAAGGCGCGCCGTACCGGCACCCCGGCCGAAACGAGCGCGGCAAACGACCGAAAGAATACCGGCCGGGCACCTGCCGAACGCGCGGACAACCGCAGAAACGTCCACGCGCCACCGAGCGTCGCAGCCGTTTCCAAGGTCGTCACGAAGACGTCCCGTGCGCGCAGGTGCCGCGCCGCAGCTTCTCGCGTGGCCGCTTCGATTGCCCCCTGTAAGCGCCGGCCGTCGGCGGCGCGACCCGCATAGTAGTAGACCATGGAACCGTGCCGCTACGTTACCGGCTCGGAGGCTTCGCCGACTCCGAAGCGGCGCGCTTCGGTTGGGTCAACCTCGCGATCGCGCAACAATACCTCGAGGTGTTGTTCGAGGGTTTGCATCCCGTACCGGCTCCCGGTCACCATCGCGTTTTTCAACTGATGCACCTTCGCGTCGCGAATGAGCGAGCGGACGGCGTCGGTTGCAATCAGAACTTCGAAAGCGGCCCGCCGGCCGCGGCCGTGAGCGCGGCGAAGTAAGTGCTGGCACGCTATTCCAACCAGCGCATTGGCAAGTTGCGCCCGGACGTCGTAGCGTAACTGCTCGGCAAAGGCGTTGACGATGCGATCCACGCTTTGCGCCGCGCTTCCGGTATGCAGCGTCGAGATCACCAAATGACCGGTCTGGGCGGCGGCAAGCGCTCCGGCGATCGTTCCGGAATCCCGCATTTCTCCGACGACGATGACGTCGGGATCGGCGCGAAGGGCGCCCCGCAAGGCGTCTGAAAAACCCGGTGTGTCGCGACCGACCTCGCGCTGCGTCACGAGCGAACGCCGGTTCTCGTGACGATATTCGACCGGATCTTCCACCGTCACGATGCGGCGCGCCGATCCGTCGTTGATGCAATCGACGAACGCTGCCATGGTCGTGGACTTTCCACTTCCCGTCGGACCGCAAAAAATGACGATCCCGTGCCGTTCTCGTGCTAAATCTGCGAGGGCGGGCGGAACGTCGAGCGAGTCGAGCGTCGGAATGCTGCGGTGTAACAAGCGGATCGCGATCGCCGGGACACGACCCGAGGCGTAAACGTGCACTCGCATCCGCCCGGATCTCGAATCGGCGTACGTTGCGGTAACGTCGCCCTCACGGTCTAATCGCGCGACGCCGTCGTCGCTCAAAAGTGCTCGGGCGAGAGCGCGCAGCTCCTTCTCGTCGAGTGGCGCATGCGCCGTCCTCTCGAGAAGGCCATCGACGCGCAAAATCGGCGGCATCCCTTCCGTCAGGTGCACGTCCGAAGCGTTACGTCCCCGCGCGAGCGTCGCGACGTCGGCGATGCGAATCGACGCAGGCAGCGCTTCAGCCACGCCGCCGTTCATCGAACTCCCAACACGCGGCTTGCTTCCGCAACGCTGCAGACGCCGGCGCCGATCAATCTGCCGGCATCCACTGCAATCGGCAGATACCCGCCACGTTCCGCGGCCTCGCGCACCACATCCGGAGCGCTCGCGCGCTCCACCGCGTGGCGAAGCTCGGGAGACATCTCCACCATCTCGAAAACACCCCGCCGGCCATGGTGGCCGCTGCCGTCACAAGCGGTGCAGCCGACGGCCTCGAAGACGACGCTGCCGGGCGCAATGCCGAACGCGCAAGCCGACGTTTCGGCGATGGTTTTCTGCTTGCAACGCTCGCACAGGCGGCGCACGAGCCTCTGCGAGACGATTGCCGTTACCGACGCTGCAACGCCGCGTGGGGAGAGGCCGAGTTCGATTAACCGTTCGAGCGCGCATAGCGCATCGTTGCTATGCAACGTGGTCAAGACGAGTTGCCCGCAGAGCGCCGCGGACGTCGCGACCGCAGCCGTGTCCGGATCGCGCATCTCGCCGATCATGATCACGTTGGGATCCTGACGCAAGAACGAGCGCAGACCCGCTGCAAAGGTCAGTCCCGCGCGCAAGTTGACCTGCACCTGAGCGATGCCGGCGAGGCGGATCTCAACGGGGTCCTCGATGCTGCACAGCTGCTGGCCTGCGACGTTGCGCTCGCGCATCGATGCGTACAGCGTCGTCGTCTTCCCGCTCCCGGTCGGGCCGCAGACGACGAGGAATCCTGCGGGTGCGTGAACGAGCCGGCGGAAACGCTCGCACATGGAGCCATTCATCCCGAGGGCCTCGATCGACGGTATCTGCTGCCGCCCATCCAGCAATCGGATCGCCAGTTTCTCACCATCGATGGTCGGCATGGAGCTCACGCGCGCGTCGATCGTGCCGCCCGGGCGTTCGATCGAATAACGCCCGTCTTGAGGAAGGCGGCGATCGGCAATATCCATGCCGGCCAGTAACTTGATGCGTGAGAGAACCCGCGGAAGCAGCCTCGGTGAAATCGGCCGCGCTTCGCGAAGCATTCCGTCGATGCGCTCGCGTACGCGTCCGCCCTCGCCGTAAGGTTCGACGTGTAGATCCGACGCCCCGGCACGAATCGCCGCGTCGAACATTTCATCGACCGCATGAATCGCCGGACGATCGTCGGTCGACGCCTCGCCGCCTGCAAGCGAGAACCGGCTCTCGAGTTCGCGCGGAACTCGAAGCTCCTCCGTGAGAGTCACACCCCGACCCCTCCGTCCGAGAAGATCAGCGCCGCCGGTCGTAACCGGCGCCGTGGAATCGGTTATATCACAGGCGGCGTCGAGGTGAAAATACGTCGAAGTAAATCTTTACGCGACGGCTCAGTTGGCTCGAAATCGGGAACGCCGTGTCGGTCAACCGAAAAGGATTCCGCTTTCCGTTAACGCTAAGGCCGAAACACATGTCTGCGCTTCGATATGCTGCCATTGCCTTCGTGATAGGCGCACTGACGGCGCCGGCGCCAGCCGCCGACACGGTGTTTCACGCCGACCAATCGCAGGTTTGGGATCAATTCCGCCACGGAGGCGGCTTAAACGACATCGTCGCCAATCGCAACCTTCCGGATAAGCTTGCGTGGCGCTTCAGCGTCCCGCGCAAAGGCACGTCGGCCTCGCCCGTCGTGGCCGGCGGTCTCGTGCTCGTCGCTTCGAACGACAAGTCGCTGTACGCGGTCGACGCGCGCACCGGCAAACCGGTGTGGACGTGGAAAGGCGACAACCAAGTGATGAGCGCGCCGGTCTACCGCGACGGCATTACGGTAATCGGCACGGGCAACGGCGACTCGCCCGTATGGGATCCGCCGGCGTACAACCTCGTCGGCATGGGCGCCAGCGACCTCAACGGCATCGACCTGCAAACCGGCAAGCGCCGGTGGAGCGTCGCGCTCACCGGAAGCGGCATGCCGATGCCGGCACTGCTGGGCCGCACGCTGTTGCACGTCGACGGCAGCGGCGTCTTTCTCGCGCTCGACGTCCGCACCGGCGCCTATCGCTGGCGACGCCTGCTCTACTCGAACGCATCGATGACCAACGTGCTGCTCGAAAAGGGCGTCGCCTATTTCGGCGGCCGATTCCCGAACATCGTCTATGCGCTGCGTGCGACCGACGGCACCACGCTGTGGATGCATGCATTTCCCGCGCGCGACGGCGCCTTCGACGACTGCCCGCTCGCAACCGACGGCAGTCAAATCTTCGGTATGTACTCATCGCCGCTCTCGACCGCGCCCGGCGCCATCATTCTCGAAGGCGTGGAAGCACGCCAGCACGTCTACGCGCTCGACGCCCGCACCGGGCGCCTGCGCTGGGACAGCGCGCTGGCCGTGACCGGCAAAGAACCATCGTACAACGAGTCGGCGATTCCGATGTACGACGCCGGCACGCTCTACGACGGCAGCCCGATCGCACCAATCGTCACCGCGCTCGACGCGCGCACTGGCCGAGCGAAGTGGTCGCTGCGCGTCGCGGGACCCGTCAAGGGCGGAATGGTGCTGCGCGACGGCGTGCTCTATTTCGGCGATCTTGGCGGCAAACTGTGGGCCGTCGACGTCGCCGCCGGTCGTCCGCTGGGCAGCATTCAGACCGACTTGAAATTCAACGTCGGGTCGCCGATCATCCTCAACGATTCGCTCGTGATCGGCAGCGCCGGCGGACCGACGATCGCCGTGCCGCTCGAGAACATTCAGACGTCGAAGCCGATTGCGGCGATCACGACCGCGCAGCGCAGCTCGTGGACGCTGCTGGCCTTGACGCTTGCGGTGATTGCGCTCGTTCTGCTGCAAATGCTGCGCCAGACGCTGCGCAGCCGGCGCCCGGCGCTGCGAGGTCGATGAACGCGGGCCGCCGGCTCGCACTCGCGCTGGCGATCGCCGTCCTCGGCGTCGCAACGCTGCACGACGTGACGCGTTTGGGCGACGCGCTGCCGTGGCGGCAAATGTACGACTTCGCGGACTTCTATTGCGCCGGCCAAGCCCTCGACGCGCACCGAGATCCTTACGCCTACGAACCGCTCCATACGTGCGAGCACCGTTTCGGCAGCGCGTCGATTTTCCGAAGGGACCCCGCGCTAGCGATTCCGGCTCCCCAACCGCCGTACGATTTCCCGGCCTTCATGCTCCTCGCGCGTTTCGACTTTCCACTCTCGCAAGCACTCGCCGCCGGCGGTATCGTGCTGGCGACGCTGCTGGCGATTTTGGCACTGTCCCGCACGAACGTTCCGCTCGACGTCGCGGCGATCGTGCTGATTCTGCCGGTCGGATACGTCGAACTCAATGCCGGGCAAATCGTTCCGTTCGCGCTGCTGTTTCTCACGCTCGCCGGCGCGGCGCTCGTCCACCGGCGCGACGCCATCGCCGGCGTCTGCGCCGCGATGACGGCGATCGAACCGCATCTCGGCCTGCCGGTCATCCTGGCGGCGCTGCTCTTCGTGCCGCGCGCCCGAATCGCGACCGCCGTTACGCTCGCGTGTCTAGCGGGTATTGCCTGGCTCTCGGCCGGTCCGGCGCTCATCCTCGAATACGTTCATCGCGTCATTCCGCTGCAGGCGGCGGCCGAAGTTCACTTTCCGTATCAGTATAGTTTGACGTACGCATTGGCCGCCGCGGGCGTGCCCGACGCGGTCGCGCGGACGTTGGGAATCGCCTCTTTCGCCGGGGTTGTCGGGATCGGTTTATGGTTTGCGCTGCGACTGTCGCGAACGCTCGAGCGCCGCGAACTGCTCGTCTTCTTCCCCGCCGCGACCGCGGTGATGGCCGGTGCGTACGTGCACGTCGTGGAGCTGTGCTTTGCGATTCCGGCGGCGACGGTGATGGCCGTAACGCTGCGCGGATGGGCGCGTAACGCGAGCGCCGCGGCGCTCTGCGCGCTGATCGTTCCATGGATCGCGGTGTGGTCGTTGAAGAAACTCTTCGCATTGAGCCTGCTGCTCTGTACGCTGCTGCTCGTGCGGCTGCAGGTCGAGGCATTCTTTGCGATTGGCACGCTTGCGGCGCTCGCCGCAGCCACGTACACGTTCGAACTGCGGCCGCCGGTCTTGCCCGACGCGTTTCGGGCAGCGTACCGGTTCGATGCGAGCGACGTAATTCAGACGGAGTGGGCCGCGTTCGTCGAGAGCCTGCGCACGACGGACCGCTGGTGGCTGGCGATCAAGATTCCGGTCTGGGCGGGCTTGGTCACGCTACTGATCGCGGCTGCCGCGCAATTGCGCCGGCCGCGCGCTCAGGACGCCGTTTCGATCTCCCGGCGCATCTGAATCCAGCCGCGAAAGTTTGCGTGGAAGCCGGAATCCGCTGCCGGCGTCGCCACGTGCTCGAACGGACTCAAATGCCGGTCGTGCTTCAACCGGTCGTGCAACTCCAAGTCCTTTTCGATCTCGCGCCTTCCGGCATGCGTGAGATACGATACGCGTGCGCAGCGTGCCGCCGAAATCTTTTTCTGCGTTTCGATATCGAGCGTTCGTTCGTCGTCCTGAAGTAACGGCAGATGCCATTGTCCGTTTGCGACCGGTCTCGGCATACTAGCGTTTAGCACTGCTCGCATACGCGTTGCAGCCTCGCGAATTTCGGGCTGCGCCGTCGGCGCGCAGCGCAGCGTAAAGAAATTCTCCCACTCGGTCGATGTGACGACCACGGTGTGCCAGAGGAACGGCTCTAGAATACGGTTCAGCTCCTGCTTATGCACCTTGAGTTCGACTAAGCGCTTCGCGTGTTCGACCGCGGCATCGCGTGCGCTCAGCCAAACCTCTTTCGCGCGCTCTTCATCTGCCGGTTCCAGCACGTCGTCAGCCGACATTCCCGCTTTATTACGTCCCCATTCTAGCGGCAACACCGGATCGCTCTCGACTTTTTCCAGTAATTTGCTCGTCGGCACCGCGCGAGAACTCGCGGAATTTCTGGAAAAGTTGCGATGCGTATTCCACTCGGCGAGAACGAAACGAGGAAAAGTTACCTCGAGCGTGGTGAGGCGAATCCCCGCCGGACTGATCGAGTCCAGAAGGGCGCGGGCGGAGTACGCCATCGCGCTAGTGTCCCGAGGACACTCTGCTAGCCGCGATAGCGCAGGAACGCCGGAACTTCGATATCGTCCATATTCACCGGAGAAACCGCGTCGAGTTTTCCGGTTTTATCGAACGCGTAGCCGCTCTGCGCGTCGGAGTAGCTGCGCGGCGGCCCGAAGCCGGCCGCAAGCACCGTCACGCGCACCTTGCCGCTCATTCCCGGATCGATCGAGGCACCGAAGATGATTTGCGCGTCGGGGTCGACGGCGCGGCTGATCATCTCGGCCGCTTCGTTGACTTCGTACATCGCCATGTCCGGGCCGCCGGTGATGTTGAAGATCACCCCGCGCGCGCCTTCGATGGTCGTCTCGAGCAGCGGCGAGGCGATCGCTTTTTGAGCCGCGTCGGCGGCGCGGTGCTCGCCGGAACCTTCGCCGATGCCCATCATCGCCGATCCCGCGTCGGTCATAATCGTCTTGACGTCGGCGAAGTCAAGGTTGATGAGGCCCGGCTGCGTGATGAGATCGCTGATGCCCTGAATGCCTTGACGCAACACGTCGTCGGCATACGCGAACGCTTCGTTGAGCGGCGTCTTCTTTTCGATGACTTGCAAAATGCGCTCGTTCGGAATGGTGATCAGCGTATCGACTTTCGCTTCTAGCTCGACGATCCCGTTCTCGGCAATTTGCATCCGCTTCTTCCCCTCGAACGCAAACGGCTTGGTGACGACCGCGATCGTGAGCGCTCCGGATTCGCGCGCGATTTGGGCGATCACCGGCGCAGCACCGGTGCCGGTGCCGCCGCCCATGCCCGCCGTGAGAAAGACGAGGTCGGCGCCGTCGAGGATTAACGCCAAATCCTCGCGCGACTCTTCGGCCGCCTCGCGTCCCAGCGTCGGATTCGCGCCGGCGCCCAAACCGCGGGTCTGACCGCCGCCGATGTGCACGGTGTTGTCGGTGGCCGCA
The DNA here is from genome assembly GCA_963704715.1 of Vulcanimicrobiota bacterium. GTDB lineage: Bacteria > Vulcanimicrobiota > Vulcanimicrobiia > Vulcanimicrobiales > Vulcanimicrobiaceae > Tumulicola. The sequence goes on from OY969933.1 coordinate 419,228, forward strand.
CTGCGCAAGGCTTGAACGTCGGAGTTGACCGAGAAAAAGTCTACTCCGGAAAGACCGGCGCGAACCATGCGATTGACGGCGTTGCAGCCGCCTCCGCCGATTCCGATCACCTTGATTGTGGCGGCGTGTTCGGGCTCGGGAATGGAACGTCGGGAATCGGCCATTCTTTTTTTCGGTTCCTCCGTGGAGAAAAGCGTGCGTTGAGGGGCGGGGGCTGCTTTCGGTTCAACAGGGGCAGGCGGCGGCGATTCCGCGACCGCAGGCGGCGTCGTTTCGGCGACGGCAGGCGGCGGCGCTTCCGCGACCGCACGCGACTCGATTTCCGGCGTAGCGCCGGCGACTACCGGCACGTTCTCGACCGGCGCGTCCATCATCGATACCTCGGGAATCGGCTCTGCAGTCTCGTGCGCAGGCGCGACCGCTTCTGCGACGGCTTCGGGAGGAGCGGCCGGAGGCGGCGCTGCGGCGGCGGCCCGTTTGCGACGCGGGCGGCGAGGTTCTAATTCCATAAATCCGACATCCATTTCGTCACGCGGTGTACGAACGACCCGCCACGCCGGCGGTTGTGATCGGCGGCATCGAGTTCGTCGTTCGCCCCGAAGAGCACGAGCCCGATTGCCGTTGCGTATTGCGGGAGCGCCATCGCGTCGGTCAAGCCTCCGATCCGATTCGGCAGACCGACTCGCACCGGCAACCCGAAGACGTCCTCCGCAATCGATTCGATGTTCGGCAGCCGCGCACCGCCGCCCGTCAGCACGACTTCGCCGAGCACGAGATCGCGGGGAACGTTCTCGACGATCTTCTGCTTGGCCATGCGCAAGGTCTCCAAGACCCGCGGGACGACGATGTGGCGCAACTGCTCGGTCGTGTGCTCCTTGCTGGCGCGTCCGTCCAGCGTGCGCACCTCGAAGCGCTCCTCGTTGCCGGCGTCGCGCACGGCGGCGCCGAATCGTTTCTTCACCTCTTCGGCTTCCGAGAGCGTGGTCTTCAACCCGAGCGAGATGTCGCTGGTGAGGATGTTGCCGCCGACGGGAATCGTGGCCGTATAGATGGCGCTTCCGAGCGAGTAGACGGCAATGTCGGTCGTCCCGCCGCCGATGTCGAGCATGACGACGCCGACCTGCTTCTCTTCGGGCTGGAGCGTCGACGCCGAACTCGCCAGCGGCTCGAACACCAGTCCCGAGGCTTCCAATCCCGCCCGGTGCACGCACTTGAGCACGTTGGTGATGAACGACGAGCCGCCGGTGACGATATGCGTATCGACCTCGAGACGCCCGCCGGCCATCCCGACCGGGTCGTCGACCCCCTCTTGGCCGTCGACCGTAAAGTAACGCGGCAGCGCGTGAATGATTTGGCGATCGGTGGGAAGGTTGATGATCTTGCTGGCGTCGATGACGCGGCGGACGTCGCTGTGGGAGACCTCGCGATCTTCACCCGAGACCGCGACGACCGCGCGGTTATTGGTGCTGCGAATGTGGTCGCCGGTAATGCCGACGAAGACGTCGGAGATGTGGACGCCGGCCATGCGCTCGGCCTTTTCAGTGGCGCCCTCGATCGATTTGATCGTCTCCTCGAGATCGACCACGACGCCTTTTCGCATGCCCAGCGACGGTGCTTCGCCGACGCCGACGATTTCGAGACCAGCCGGGCCTTCGACCGCGACGACCGCGCAGGTCTTGGTCGTCCCGATATCGAGCCCGCAAACGGTCTCGGCCTTCATCCGTGCGTCACCTGTCCGGCGGCTGCCGTCTCAAAAAGTTCTCAACCACGACATATTGTGGTGAAGCCATTCAATCCCTACTACAGATTGATTCTTCCGAGCGTGATTCGCTTGGCTTGGCGAGCCTGAGCCCAACTCCTTGGGGACAAACGTGCGAACAGATTGCGCATAGCCTGTGGATGGGTTCGCGACGCAGGGACCGCGGCAACCAGTGGAGCATCATGGCGAATCGCCGCGTCCCGCTGACCGGGGCGGCTCAACGCGACGAAATGCACGACGCTCGCTCTTACGACCGCTTGGAGTTCTGCATTGCTATTGTCTCTACAACGTTCCGCCACCATACTTGCACTGATCGGCGCCGCCGGCTTCCCGGCCGCCGCAATCGCGGGCACCGTCGTCGCATCGACGACGATTCCCGACGGCACGTACACCGTGAAAGTCGAACGCGTGGTCGACCCCAAACACGTCGTCGTCGCTTTGGACAACGGGAACGAAACGACGCTCGGCGCCGGCCGCGATACGGTCGACTTTGGTAAAGTTCGGCAAGACGACCAGCTCAAGGTGTCGCTCATTGGCGGCTCCGTCATGGTCTACGCCGACCTTACCGCGCACACGTAGCCGCGATTACGACTTTCTAAACACGAGCACGGGAGTGGACGGCGCGCGCAAGTCCACCGCTTCGACGCGCTTGCGATCGCGCACGAGCTGACTGAGCACCGGATTGACGAGCGCGAGCTTCTTGTCGAAATCTTCGTCGCTGCCGAAGAGGATCTTCACGCCGCCGCGCATCGTCGCAACGAGCCCTCCGAACCGGTCGAACGTGAGCTCCAACGGCACGACGTGCGCCGCAATCATCAGCTCGTAGTCGTCGCGCAACGTCTTCACGCTTGCGTCGCCGAGAAACGTCCCCGGGTCGAGTTCTACGTACCGCTGCAGCACGAACGCGGGAAGCGTCTCCGCTCCGGTTGCCGTCGCGAGGACGCGCAGGTCGCGGTCGACGACCGCCGCGTCGCCTTCACTGCGCACGATGGCGAAGGGCACCCGCTCGCGCACCGCGATCAGCACGGTGGCGGGCGGAACGCGGTACACGTGCACGTCGGCGAGGTACGGAATCGCAGCGATGCGGAGCGCCATCGCGCCGGTATTCTGCAGCCACATGTTGACGTGAGGCTGTACGCGAGCGCGACCGGCGATCTCCGTTGTGGGCACGATGCGGTTCCCCGTGACCGCGACGCGCTGCGGAGCGAAACCGGGCCACGCCACCACGAATGCGCCGGCGCACGCAGCGACGATTCCGAGAAGGGTGAGCGGCAGCCAGAACGGACGCAGCCGCCGCGCCGGCGACGGCTTTCGCCGCTGACCGCTCACGCCGCCGAGCCTACCACGTAGGTGTCGATCGCTTCGGCGACGCCGTCGTGGGCGACGTCGCCGACAACGGCGTGCGCGACGCTGCGCAACTCGGGCGGCGCCGATCCCATCGCAACCGCAAAACCGGCAGCGCGCAGCAGCGGCGCGTCGTTCCACGAATCGCCGACCGCGACGATTTCTTCCTTGCGCACGCCCAAGCGATTCGCGACGAACGTCAACGCATCGCCTTTATCGACGCCGGGATCGAGCACCTCGACGAACTCCGGAAGACTGCGCGTGACGTACGCGCGGGCACCGAAACGTTCCGCCAGCCGTTTTTCGTAGCGCTCGGCGTCGGCTGCGTCGGCGATGACGACCGCCTTCGTCGCGTCGCTGTACGCAAACGCTTCGCGCAGCGACGGCACGACGACCGGCTCCATTTTCGCCAGCCGCGCGTACATGTCCGAGAACCGGTTGCGCGACTCGGAATAGTACTCGTCGTTGCGGTAGAGCTGCAGGTGCACGCCGTCGGTTTCGGCGGCGGCGATCAACTCGCGCACGACTTCGTTGCGCAGCGCCGCATGACGCAGTACGTCGTCGGTCACGGGGTCGACGATTGCGGCCCCTTGGTAGCAGATCACCGGTGCGTCGAAACCCAACTCGCGCGCAAACGGAATCGCAGCGCGATACATGCGGCCGGTGACGAGGCAGCCGCGGATCCCGGCCTGCTGCATGCGATCCACGGCCGCGCGCACGCGCGGTGAGATCGTCAAATCCGCGCCGATGAGCGTCCCGTCGAGATCGAGCGCCACGAGTTTAGGCATGCGCCACCGCCGGCTCAGTCGCCGGCAACGTCCGCGGCTTCACGGACGGCAGGACCGCCGAAGATGCGCTCGAGTTCCCCACGCACGCGTTGGTCGGAGGATATTCCGCGGCCGACGCGCTTGCTGCGGCCGCGCGCGTGCATGACGACGGGAATCTCACCCGGCCACTCGTCGATCAGCGCCGCCAAGCGATCGATCTGGTCGCGTCCGGCGACCTCCACGTGCCAGCCGCGCGGTGAAGCGGCGACCGTCGCACGCGCCGCCGGTGCGACGAACGGCACCGCTTCGGTCACGCTGACCGATAGATCGAGCGGCGGATCTTCTCCCGGCGTTGCTCCGCGCCGCTCGCGCCGCCGCAATCGTCCGACGATGACGAGCGTCGCGTCGGCCTTGAACGTCGCTTGCAGTTGGTCGTAGACTTTTGCGAAGACGATCGTTTCGCAAGAACCGGTCGTATCTTCGATTTGCGCGATCAAGATTTGCTGCCCGGTCTTGGTGAGCGTCCGGCGGACGCTCGTGACGATCCCCGCAATCTTCACCACGGCATCGTCTTCGATTCCGTGAAGCTCTTTGAGCGGCCGCGCGCCCATGCGGACGAGCACCGGCTGCACCGCGGCGAGCGGATGGCCCGAGACGAAGACCCCGAGCGTCTCCTTTTCCCACGCGAGCAACTCTCGAGAGTTCGGCTCGGGGCAGAACGGCAGTTTCGGCACCAGCGACTCGGGCGCCGATTCCGCGAAGAGCGATCCCTGACCCAGTTCGTGATCGCGCGTCGCGCGCGCCGCTACATCCAACGCCGTGTCGAGCGCCGCGAGCTTGGCGGCCCGGTGGCCCGGCAGCGCGTCGAGCGCGCCGCATTTCGCCAGCGCTTCGAAGACGCGCCGGTTGACGTGCCGCGCGTCGACGCGCTTGGCGAGATCGAAGAGATCGGCAAAGGGTCCTCCACGATTGCGCGCGTCGATGACGTTGCGCACCGCGCCTTCGCCCACACCCTTGATCGCCGCAAGCCCAAAGCGGATGCGGTCGCCGACGACGGCAAAATCGACCAGCGACTCGTTGACGTCGGGCGGCAGCACGACGATGCCTAATTTGCGCGCTTCGTCGATGTACTCGGCCAGTTTATCGGTGCGATCCTTTACCGAGGTCATCAGCGCCGTTAGGTATTCGAGCGGATGGTTGGCCTTCAAATACGCGGTCTGATAAGCGATCCAGCCGTACGCCGCAGCGTGCGATTTGTTGAAGCCGTATCCGCCGAACGGTTCGACGAACTTGAAGATGTCTTCGGCCATCGTCCGGTCGATGTTCGACGTTTCCTGCGCGCCGCGAACGAACTTGTCCCGGTAGAACGGAATCTTTTCCTTCTGCTTCTTGCTCATCACCTTGCGCAGCTCGTCGGCCTCGGCCATGCTGAAGCCGGCCACGTCGCGCGCGATCTGCATCACCTGTTCCTGATAGCAGGCGATACCGTAGGTCTCGGCAAGAATCGGCTCGAGCTTGGGGTGCAGGTAATACGGCTTCTTACGTCCGTGCTTGATCGCGATGTAACTCGGAATGAGTTCCATGGGGCCGGGACGGTAGAGCGCGACCAACGCGATGATGTCTTCAAAGCGCGAGGGCTGCAGCTCCGCGCAGACGCGCTGCATCCCGTCGGACTCGAGTTGAAAGATGCCCATCGTCTCGCCGCGCGCCAGCATCTCGAAGGTCTTGGCGTCGTCGAACGGGAGCCGCGACAGGTCGAACTCCGGATCGGTGGTGCGGCGGATCTCCTTGACCGCGTTGTCCATCACGGTCAGGTTGCGCAGACCGAGGAAGTCCATTTTGAGGAGGCCGATTTTTTCGACCCACTCCATGTCGTATTGCGTGTTCACGCCACCTTCGTTGAAACGAACGAGCGGCGTATATTCCATGAGCGGGCCCGCCGAAATCACGACGCCGGCGGCGTGCGTGCCGGCGTTGCGCGCCAACCCTTCGATTTCTTTGGCGGTATCGAGCAGTTTGCGAATCTCGGGGCGCGAGGAATAGAGCGACTTCAACTCGCTGAGCTGCTCCAAGGCCTTGGCGATCGTCAGGCCGCCGGGGCCCGACGGAATGAGTTTGGCCACGCGGTCGACGTCGGGCAGCGGCACGCCCAGCGCCCGGCCGGCGTCGCGAATCGCGGCACGCGCCGCCATCGTGCCGAACGTGACGATCTGCGCGACGCGATCCTTGCCGTACTTTTCGGTGACGTAGGCGATCACTTCGTCGCGCCGGTCGACGCAGAAATCCGTGTCGATGTCGGGCATCGAGATGCGATCGGGATTGAGGAAACGTTCGAAGAACAGGTTGAAGCGCAGCGGATCGAGGTCGGTGATTTCCAGGCAATAGGCGACCAGCGATCCGACCGCCGAACCGCGTCCCGGTCCGACCGGTATGCCGTGGTCGCGCGCATACTTCACGAAATCCCACACGATGAGGAAGTAGGACGAGAATCCCATCTTCGTAATCACGCCGAGTTCGTACTCGAAGCGTTCGCGCAACGCGGCATCGGTGCGCACGCGCTCCTCGCCGTACCGCTTGATCAAGCCGGCGTGGCAGATCTCGCGGAGGTACTCCTCATCGCTCTTCTCCGCACCGGCGGTCTGCGGCACCGGGTATTCGGGCAAGTGGAAGATCTTTTCGGGGATGCGGATGTCGACGCGATCGGCGATCTTCAGCGTATTCTCGCACGCCTCCGGAAGATCGCTCCAAATCTCGTGCATCTCGTCGGCCGACTTCACGTAGAAGGCGTCGGAATAGAACTTCATCCGGCCGGCGTCGGCAACCGTCTTCCCGGTGCCGATGCAGAGCAGCACGTCGTGAGCGGGCGCATCGGTCCGGTCGAGGTAATGGGAGTCGTTGGTCGCGACGATCGGGACGCCCAGTTCGCGGGCGACCGAGACCAGCCCGGTGTTGATCACGTCTTCTTCCGGCATCCCGTGGCGCATGACTTCCACGTAAAAGCGGTCGCCGAAGATCTCGACGTAGGTTTTGGCGTTTTTCAAGGCCGTCGCATAGTCGTTGCGCAAGAGCGGCGCAGCCACCAATCCCGACATGCATCCCGAGAGGACGATGAGCCCGTCATGGTGCTGCGCGAGCAGATCCAGGTCGATGCGCGGCTTGTAATAGTAGCCTTCGAGAAAGCCCTTGGAGACGAGCGCGGTGAGATTCCGGTACCCGATCAAGTCGGCGGCCAGGAGCGTCACGTGCGCTTCCTCGCGGACCGTGCGGTCGAAGCGTCCGCGGGGCGCCAGGTACGCCTCGCAACCCACGATCGGCGTGACCTTGTGATCGCGCGCGGCGTAGTAAAACTCCATCGCGCCGTACATGACCCCGTGGTCGGTCAGGGCAACGCCGGGTGCACCGTGCTCGGCCGCGCGGCGACAGAGGCGGTCGACCCGGCACGCTCCGTCGAGGAGCGAATATTCCGAGTGAACGTGAAGATGGACGAAACGGTTCAACGAGACTCCCTAGAGGAGGACCTTGTGCCGGCTTGCGGACAGCCTAAAGTCGTGGGGTTCGGCCCCCAGCCAGCATAGTATAGGGTAGCAGAGATACGGGGTCATCAGGAAAGGGTCGGAATTGATTAAACACGACGTGGTCGTGATCGGCGGCGGCTTGGCCGGTATGCGCGCTGCCGTCGAAGCCGCCGAAGGCGGTGCGGACGTCGCCATCATCTCGAAGATGCACCCCGTCCGGAGCCACTCGGGCGCCGCTCAAGGCGGCATCAACGCCGCGCTCGGCAATCGCGAGGAAGACTCCCCGCAAGCGCACACCTACGACACCGTCAAGGGTTCCGACTATCTCGCCGATCAGGACGCGGCCGCCGCAATGTGCGAAGACGCGCCCAAGCAGATCATCTGGCTCGAGCATCGCGGCTGTATTTTTTCGCGGCTGCCCGACGGGCGTATCGCGCAGCGGCCCTTCGGCGGCGCGGGTACGCCGCGCACCTGCTACTCGGCCGACGTAACGGGGCTGGTCATCCTGCACACGCTCTGGGAGCAGCTCGAGCGGTTCGGCGTGAAGGTCTACGAAGAGTACTTTTGCACCGCCCTGGCGATCGAAGGCGGCATCGGCGCCGGCATCGTCGCCTACAACATGCGCAACGGCGAACTGGAACTCGTCACCGCCAAGGCGACGATCTTCGCGACCGGCGGCGCCGGCCGCATGTACCTCAAGACGACCAACGGGTACGCCTCGACCGCCGACGGCATGGGCGTCGCCTATAAGGCGGGCATCCCGCTGATGGACATGGAGTTCATGCAGTTCCATCCGACGACCCTCAAAGAGAACGGCGTGCTGATGACCGAAGGCGCGCGCGGCGAGGGCGCGTACCTGCTCAACGCGCTGGGCGAACGCTTCATGTTCAAGTACGCTCCCAACAAGGGCGAGCTCGCCTCCCGCGACGTCGTTTCGCGCGCCGAATGGACCGAAATTCTCGAAGGCCGCGGCGTCGATGGCTGCGTCCTGCTCGATATGCGCCACCTCGGCCGGGAGAAGATTCTCGAACGCTTGCCGCAAATTCGCGAGCTCGCGCTCGACGCCACCGGCAAAGATGCGATCGACGACCCGATTCCGATTCTGCCGGGCGCGCACTATACGATGGGCGGCATCGAGACCGACAAGTTCGGGGCGACGCGCGTCCCGGGCGTCTACGCGGCCGGCGAGTGCGCTTGCGTTAGCGTCCACGGCGCGAACCGGCTGGGCGGCAACTCCCTGCTCGAAACGATCGTGTTCGGCGCCCGGGCGGCGTCGCACGCGCTCGGCTACATCAAGAGCATCGGCGACGTCAATCCCTCGACCCGCACGCTGAACCAGGAGCGCGATCGCATCAACGCGCTGCTGTCGCGCGCACGCGGCACCCGCGCGCCGGCACTGCGGCGCGCGATGAACGATACGATGAGCGCGAACACCTTCATCTTCCGCGACGACGCGGGTCTGGGTAAGGCCGTCGACGACGTGGCTCGCATCCGCCGCGAGTTCGATACCGATGCCTACGTGATGGACAAGTCCAGAACGTTCAACACCGATTTGGTCGGCGCGCTCGAAACGGATTTCCTCATCGACGCGTCGCTGGCGCTGGCCGCCTGCGCGAAAGCGCGGACCGAATCGCGCGGCGCGCAGGCCCGCACCGACTATCCGGAACGCGACGACGCCAACTGGCTCAAGCATACCCTCGCCTGGCGGCAGCAGGATGGACCGCCCCAGCTGGATTACTCGCGCACCGTGACGATTACCGAGTTCGATCCTCAGGTACGAACTTACTAAAGGAGCGTTGGCAGACTCCATGGCGCACATCACCCTCAACATCTTCCGTTTCGACGAAGCCGTCGATACGGTGCCCCACCGCGACGCGGTGACCGTCGACGTTCCGGAAACGACGACCGTCCTCGACGCGCTCGAGACGGCCAAGGCCGAAGTCGACGGATCGATCAGTTTCCGCCGCTCCTGCCGGTCGGCCATCTGCGGATCGTGCTCGATGAACATCAACGGCGTGACGGGTCTGGCTTGTAAGACGCCGTGCAACACGGTCATGGACGAAAACGGCGTCGTGGTCGTCGACCCGATGCCGAACTTTCAACCCATGAAGGATCTCGTCGTGCACATGGATCCGTTCTGGGATAAGTATTCGCGGCTGAAGCCCTACCTGCAGCCGAAGGACGCCGATTCCTCGCACGAACGCGAGCGCCGCGTTTCACCCGAAGACATGAAGAAACTCGTCGACGTCGCAAACTGCGTCATGTGCGCGACCTGCTACGCACTCTGTCCGGTGGTCAGCGTCGACCCGGCGTTCGCCGGTCCGGCGGCGATCGCGTACGCCTACCGTTTCATCGAAGACGTTCGCGACGGCCAGCGCACGGAACGCATCGCGCAGATCAGCGAAGACTACCTCTGGCTCTGCGCGCACTGCTACGCCTGCTCGTACTGTCCCAAGCACGTCGATCCGCACGACCGCATCATCGACGTAAAGCGCGCTTCGATCAAGGATCGCGTATTGATGAACGAGCGCGGCCCGCGCCACGCGCTGGTCGTCGGCAAGACGATCAAACAGACGGGGATGTTGGCCGAAACCGAAGTGATCCAAGGCACGATCGGGCGCTTCAACGTGCGCGGCCTGCTCAAGGTCGCGCCGCTCGGTTTGCGGATGGCCGCCAAGGGCAAGATGCCGCCGCCGTTCGTCAAGCCGATTCCCAAGGTCGACGAAGTTCGCACGATTTTCGAGTCGCTGGAGGTACCCGTTTCATGAGCGCAACCCTGCTTCCCGAAGACCTTCCGCTCGACGCGCACCGGCGCACGCATTCGGCCGCAACCAAGCGGTACGGATTCTTTCCCGGGTGCGTCGCCAAAGAGTCGTGCAGCGAACTCTTCAACTCCACCATGCTTTTAGCCGAACGTCTGAACATCGAACTCATCGAACTCACCGCGGCGTCGTGCTGCGGAGCGTCGGTGATCAACGACGTCAACCGCGACGTCGCGCGCGTCCTCAACGCGCGCACGTACGCGCAGGCCGAGGCACTCGGCCTCGACGACGTGATTACGATATGCTCGACGTGCACCGGCCACATGCGCGCCGCCAACAAGGAGCTGCGCGACAGCGAAGCGCTCATGGACCACGCCAACGCCATCCTTCGCAAGTTCGGTGCGAAGTACGAAGGCACGGTGACCGTGCGCCACTTGCTCTGGCTGCTCGTCGACGACATCGGTCTCGACCGGTTGCGGTCGATGGTCGTTCGTCCGCTCAACGGCCTCAAAGTGGCGCCGTTCTACGGCTGCCACATCATCCGTCCCGAGAGCGTCAACGGCTGGGAATCGGCTCGCCGTCCGCACTCGCTCGAGGATCTCATCGAAGCGATCGGCGGCGAAGCGATCGACTACGCCGGAAAAACGCGCTGCTGCGGCTTTCACATTCAACTTGAGAAAGACAACGTCGCGTCGGATATGGTGGGGCAAAACATGCGCATGGCCGCCGACCATGGCGCCGAAGCCGTCATTACGCCCTGCCCGCTCTGCCATCTCGCCCTCGACGGTTATCAGGCGGACTCAGCCGCGCGTTGGGGACGAACCGACCTTCCGACGTTTCACCTCCCGCAACTGGTCGCGTTCGCGCTCGGCGTTTCGCCCGACAAACTCGGCCTCAACAAACATCTCATCGACCCGCGCAACGTGCTGGTCGATCGCGACCTCATCGCTTAGAGTTCCGTCGTTTCGCTCCAACGGTCGATCCGGCGTGCGCGGCGGCGCGCGGTTGCGCGCCGGCGCCCTTCCAGCCAAAACGCTAGGACGATGATTCCCGCAACTAAGAGCGCGTTCACGGCTTCCTCCTTACGACGTCCGCAACGGTTTTGACGATCTGCCGCCCGGCATAGCCGAGCCCGAGCGCGCGCGCGACGAACGGCTCGGCAATCTCGACGAGCCGGGGAACGGCGACGTGGCGGCGTCCGCGCGACCGCGAGACGAACGTCCCGCGCCCGCGTCGCGTTTCCACCACGCCGATTCGTTCGAGTTCCGCATAGGCGCGGTTCACGGTGTTCGGGTTGAGTTCGAGTGCGGCGGCGACGTCGCGCACGCTCGGAAGCCGCTCTCCGCTCTCCACCTCGCCGCGCGCGAGCGCGCCGAGCATCTGTTCCGACAGCTGCGCGTAGACCGGCACGGGCGAAGCGTCGTCAACGAAAAGCCTGCGCGCGTCCATACTGTCCCTGTGTCCTAATACAGTAATACACCTATTGCAGAGCATAGCGCCTCGACGCCTTCGCGTCAAGCCGCCCTTCGACTGCGCGCCTACGGCGCTGCGCTCAGGGTGACACTGGGGATGGCGCCTGCGCTTAGGGCGAGACGGGAGGGATCGCGCCGGCCGCGCGCAGCATCTCGAGCACCCGGTCGACCGGGAGTCCGTAGATGGTGACGCCGCGGTTACCCGAGGTCGTTTTCGATTCGAAGAGCGCGTCGTAGATGGCCGCTTGCGTCGCCTCGACCGTGGCGCCGTAAATGCCGTCGAGCGCGTCGTCGTCTTCGAGGATCGGATGAGCCGGAGCCGTCACGGTGAAGTTTGCGACGCGCTCGAAGACCTGCGTCGTCGAAAACGCCAGAATGAGATCGCCGCTGCCGACGTGCGAGGTCAAGCCGACGCGCCCCATTCCCATAGCGGCTCGCAACGCGACCGCGTGCAGTTGACGGCTGTCGAGGGGAGCGTCGGTCGCGATAACGATGATGATGCTGCCCGATCCAAAACGGCCTTTGAGCGAAACGTTTTTGGGAAAGACGGGATGCAGTTCGTCCTTCAAACGTTCGCCGACCGGAACTCCGAGAATCGAGAGCAGGCGCCGTCCGCTTCCGGTGTTGTCGTTGACGAGCACGCCGACGTGATAGCCGCCGAGATCAGGCGGCAAAACTCGCGACGCGGATCCGATTCCGGCCTTGAAACCGAACGCGCTCATTCCGGTGCCCGCGCCGACGCTTCCGCGTTCGAACTGTCCGGTGTGGGCCGAGTCGAGCAAGCGCACCACGTCGCTACCGCTGACCGCGCGCGCTTGAATGTCGTTGAGTGCGGCGTCGTCGCACTCGCCGACGACGGGCAACGGAACGTCGTCGCCACGGCCGACCGCGGGATGGCGCTCGATGACCCAACTGACGACGCCGTCGGCGGCGCGCCCGACGTCGAGCGTGTCGGTCATCACGACTGGTTCCTCGAGGTAGCCGGACTCCTCGATCCAATGCGTGCCGGTGAGCTCGCCGTTGCCGTTGAACGCGACGAATGCCGCAGCGACTTTGTGATTCCACGGGTCGGAGTTGGGCAAAACCGCCGTCGCGCCGGTCCGAATCGTGCTGCCTTCGACTTTCGTCACATGTGCGACGCGCACGCCTGGGACGTCGGTAATGCCATCGAGCGGACCCGGCGGAAAAATCCCAAACCGGAACGGCAATACGGCATCCGCCGGAACGGCGGCGGCAAGCAACGCGGCGGCTACCGCCGCACAGAGAAGACCGGCACTGCGCATGGCCTTGACCATTGGACCCCTTCCCCATCGCGCCTGCAGGCGCGCGCCGGGAACGTGGAAAACCCGTCGATACATAACGAATTTTCGCAGCACGCCTGGGAGGGCCGAACCATTCTTACCGTTCCCGAAAAACTCAAAGTCGCGAAGCTGTGGGAGAACCTTTCGGTTCCCGAACTGATCGAGCACGCGATTGCGCGCGGCGAAGGCGCCGTCGGTCCCGACGGCCAGGTGATCGTCGACACGCGCCCGCACACCGGACGCTCGCCGAAAGACAAGTTTTTCGTCAAGGAGCCGTCGAGCGAACAACACATCGATTGGAACGACGCCAATCAGGCGATCGAGGCTTCGGCTTTCGACACCTTGTGGGAACGCGTCAGCGCGTACTTGAGCGAACGCGAAGCGTACGCGCTCGATTGTTACGTCGGCGCCGACGAACGCTACCGGATGCCGGTGCGCGTCTATAGCGAGTTCGCGTGGCACTCGCTCTTCGCACGTCATCTCTTCATCACGACCGAAACGCCCGAGCCGGGTTTCGTCCCCGAGTTCACGGTCGTCGACGCAGCGCTCTTCCAGGCAGATCCCCAGCGCGACGGTACCCGTTCGCAAACGTTTATCCTCGTCAACTTCGCGCGGCGAATGATCTTGATCGGCGGCACCCGATACGCCGGCGAAATCAAGAAGTCGGTTTTCACCGTCATGAACTACCTGCTGCCGCTGCGCGACACGCTGCCGATGCACTGCTCCGCCAACGTCGGCAAAGACGGCGACGTAGCGATCTTCTTCGGCCTCTCCGGTACCGGTAAGACGACCCTGTCGTCGGATCCAAGCCGCCCGCTGATCGGCGACGACGAACACGGATGGTCGGCCGACGGCGTCTTCAACTTCGAGGGTGGATGCTACGCGAAAGTCATTCGTCTCTCGTCGACGGCCGAACCCGAGATCTGGGCGGCGACGCACCGGTTCTCGACCGTGCTCGAAAACGTCGTCTACGATCCGAAGACGCGCGCCCTCGACGTCGATTCCGAAGCGAAGACCGAGAACACCCGCGCGGCGTACCCGCTCGAGTTCATTCCAAACATCGTGCCGGGAAGTCAAGCCGGACATCCGTCGACGGTCGTGATGTTAACCGCCGATGCCTTCGGCGTGCTGCCGCCGATTTCGAAACTCTCGCCGGAGCAGGCGATGTACCACTTCCTCTCCGGATACACCGCAAAACTGGCGGGAACGGAGCGCGGCGTCACCGAGCCGCAAGCCACGTTCTCCACCTGCTTCGGCGCGCCGTTCATGGTCCACCATCCAACGACGTACGCGCGTTTGCTCGGCCGCAAGATCGACGAACACCGCGTCGAGTGCTGGCTGGTCAACACGGGATGGACGGGCGGAGCCTACGGCGTCGGCAAACGCATGTCGATCGCGCATACGCGCGCCATGGTCAACGCCGCAATCGAGGGGCGCATCGCTCCGGAATTCCAAACCGAACCGTACTTTGGGTTGCGCATTCCCACGCACGTGCCCGGCGTGCCCGACGAGGTGCTCAATCCGCGCGACGCATGGGCGGACAAGAGCGCGTACGACGCCCAAGCCAAGAAGCTCGCCTCGCTGTTTTTCGAGAACTTCAAGCGTTTTGAAGCGCAAGCTTCGGATGCGGTGAAGGCGATCGCGATCAAACCGTAAGCGCTGCGCGTGCCTGCCTTTGCCGGTTTCGATCACGTCGACTGCCGCGTGCGATCGCTCGCGGCGGTCGAATCGTTCTACGATGCGTTGATGCCGGAGTTGGGATTGCCGCGTAAGCGGTTTTCGTACGTCGACGATGCCGGCGATTGGCACGAGGCCTCGGCCGATCATCGCTACAACACGATTGAGTTTTTCGAAGAAGCGCAGCCGGAGCGCGCGACGTTCTTCATGGGTCTCATCGAGCGGTCCGATCACGGGCCCGGCGCGACGCGCATCGCGTTTCGCATCGAGCACGCGCGGCTGCTCGAAATGGAATCGTTTCTGCGGGAGATCGGCGCGCGCAACGTCGAACGCAGCGAAGATTTCGAATCCTATCCGGCAATCTTCTTCGAGGATCCGGGCGGGACGAAGCTCGAGGTCGTGGCGCGCGCCGCCCGAACGCTCGAGCTGGCAGTCTGACCGCCGCGCACGAATAAGCGCTCGTTTCCGGTTCCTAATGCCTCCTTCAGGCTTCCCTCCTGCCGGACCGCTATGATAACCCCATGAAAATCGCCAGCATAGCCGCGCTGCTCGCGGCTTTTACCCTGCCGATCGCCGTGTCCGCACAAGTGACGCAGGCGCCGGCTCAGACCCAAAGGCAGACGAACCAAGCGGCTCACGAATATCACCGCTGGACGAAACGGCTCGCCGGCATTAATCTTTCGGGGCAACAGCAACAGCAGGTTCAGCACCTGCTCGACCAGTTCGCCGCCTCGCATCCCGCGGGTAGTCCGCGCGATCACTCCGGATCCCGCGCTCTTCACGAGCAGATCCTCGGCATCCTGACGCCCGCTCAGCAACAGCAGCTCCAGCAACAGATGCAAGCGGCCAAAGCTCAGCACGAGCAGCGGCGCGGCCAGGAGGGGCAGCAAGCTCCGCCGCCTACCCGCTAACGCGCCTTACAACGTCAACTCGACTGCGCCTTCGACCGTTCGAAGGCGCAGTTTTCTTAGGTCCGCGACTGAAAACGTCGCGGCCCGCGCAAGGTTCGTTCGTCCGTAGAGCACCGCCACGACGTCCATTCCCGCCGCAATCGCCGATGCAATGCCGACAGCGGTGTCCTCGACCGCAAGCGTGCGCGTTGGCTCGACCTGCAGCCGTCGCGCTCCCAAGAGATACCCGTCGGGCGCCGGTTTATTTCGCGCGACGTCGCTCCCCGTGATGAGAACCGGCGGCCGCGGCAACCTCGCCATCGCGATCAGCCGTGCGGCCAGGTGCGCACCGGCCGAGGTGACGATTCCCCACTTCGCACCGTCACATTCGGCCAAACGTTCCGGCGCCCCGGGCGTGGCGGTTGCGGTTTCGTCGAGCAGCGTCCCGTAGAGATCGAAGAGTACCGCATGATAGCGGAAGCTCGCCGGGGTATGATGCGAATCGGGGAGATGCGGATCTGCCATGATCGTAACGCTCGTTAGGCCTTCCATCGCACGTGCCGCGGCCCTTGCCGCGTTGGCGACCATCCCGTGGACCAGCGCCGGCCGTACCGTCTCGGCCGAACGATCCGATTTAACCGTGCCGGCGGGTTTCCGCGTCGAGATTGCGGCGCGCGTGAACGGCGCCCGCGAGTTGGCCGCCTTGCCCGACGGCGACCTCATCGTCGGAACCCGCGACGCCGACGTCTATATCGTATCGGATGCCGAAGCGGCCACTCCGGCAGAAGCCGCCGTATTCGCCACCGCGCCGGAAGGCGCGGCCGCGGGCGTCGCCTATTCGCAACGAACCAACGAGATTTACATCGCTACCGAACACGCCGTCTTTGCAACGAGCTACGCGCCGGGACGACGCAAGGCGGCCGGGCTGCGCAAGATCGCTTCGGTTCGTTCGGGACCGGTCGCGCCCCACAGCGACGGCGACGTGCATACCACGACGTCGGTAGCCGTCTCCGAGGGTTCCGATAGGCTCTACGTTGCAGTCGGATCGTCGTGTAATGCCTGCGTCGAAACCGACGCGACGCGCGCGTCGATTTTCTCGATGAAGCTTCCGGCCGGTCCGCTCGTCAAACGTGCGACGCGCATTCGCAACGCGATCGCGCTCGCGGTCGATCCTGCCGACGACGCACTGTGGGCGGGCGACGCCGGCCAGGACGATCTGCCGTTCGGTCATCCCTACGAGTTTCTCGACGACGTGTCGCTCCACCAAGGCGTAGCCGATTACGGCTGGCCGCAGTGCGAAGAGAATCGTCGGGCGTACGTCGCCGGCGCGGATTGCACGAAAACCGTCGCGCCGCTGGTCGAACTTCCCGCGTACTCGACGATCATCGGTGCGGTATTCTATCCCGAACAAGCTCGAGGGCGCTACGCATTTCCGAGCGCGTATCGCGGCACGCTTTTCGCCGCCGCACACGGCTCCTGGCATCGTGCTTCCAACGGCGGTTACGCCGCCATGCCGCAAGTCGTCTCGGTCGCGATGCATAACGGCCGTCCGGTGACGGCCGTCGATTGGCAAAATCCGAGCGCTCAGTGGCGCACGTTCGTCGGCGGATTCCAGGGCAGCGGCGACGTGCGCCGCAACGGGAGGCCCACCGGACTTGCGATCGGCACGGAAGGCAGTCTCTTCGTTGCCAACGATTCCAACGGCGTCATCTATCGCGTACGTCCGCTGGAAAAGCAAAAGCCCGTCGCGTCGTGCGACGGGCCTTGCGGTTTATAATCTGGCGTCGACCTACTTTCGAGGGACCCTGCGGTCCGACTATCATCGGCGCTGGCGGGCTTAACTGCCGTGTTCGGGATGGGAACGGGTGGGACCCCGCCGCCATGGACGCCAGAAACTTTGTTGGGCCCCGCCGGCGCGAGCCGGTTGGGGCCTCAAGCGTTGATCCCCGTCGCGATGGCGAGCCGGAGCTCCAGCCGATCGCGCCGGGAAACTTCCCAAAAGCTGTATGGAAAAGAACCTTCAGTGCCGCCATAAGCGGTGCGTAGTATTCATCAAAATTTCCGAGCGATTAGTACCGGTCAGCTCCACACCTTGCGATGCTTCTACCTCCGGCCTATCAACGTGGTGGTCTACCACGACTCTTCACCCTTACGGGATTGAGATCTCATCTTGGAGTCAGTTTCACGCTTATATGCTTTCAGCGTTTATCTGATCCGAACGTAGCTACCCGGCTATGCTCCTGGCGGAACAACCGGTTCACCAGAGGTTCGTTCGACCCGGTCCTCTCGTACTAGGGTCCAAACTCCTCAAATCTCCTACGCCCACAGCGGATAGGGACCGAACTGTCTCACGACGTTCTGAACCCAGATCGCGTACCGCTTTAATGGGCGAACAGCCCAACCCTTGGGACCAACTACAGCCCCAGGATGCGACGATCCGACATCGAGGTGCCAAACCTCCCCGTCGATGTGGCAATCTGCAATCGCTTGCAGCGTAGACTATACCTTCATCTCTTTTAAGATGGCGGCGTGTTATGGACGCTATAAATTGCCCTTGCGGGCCGAACGTCCATCTCTCGTTGGTAACGAGAAGTCGTTACAGGGAGAGCTTGTATAGCATATCCGGCAACGTATGTGGTTCGACCAACCTGACAAGATCGCGCATGCTTTGCGCCGTACAGCGCAAGCGTGGCAACCCCTTGTCCTCGTTGATCGTTACAACGATGCCAAACTTAGCTCGTAAGAGACCCACGAGCTTCTCTACGTCTTCGAACGAGAAGCACTGTGTATTTATGCGCAGCTGTTTACCGTCGGCTGCGCCGTCATCCATGATCCATGCCGCCATTGCGATAGGATCCAGATCGCGCTCGAGCAACTCGAGCGGAACCCTTTTCCTATTGCCGGCATAGAACGCCTCGCGGAGTTCCGCGAGCTCTGGATGCGTTACTGTCCTGAAATAATATCCATTCCCGGACGTTCTTGGTGCCGGTCGCACAAGGCGTGCGAGTTCGACATACTTCCAATCGACAAGGCTTCGCTGCCGGAGCCCGTGATGGACTCGGAAGCAATAGCCCGACGTCGTCGGAAGCAACGTCGCATCGCCGAGCAACGATCCGATCATTAACGCGTGTTCGCGATTTCTGATCGGCGTAGTTCGTACGCGACGTCCAAACTTAGTCTCTACGACAAACTCTCTTCCCTCGGTATTGCCCAGCCCAGCTGGGTTTCACCGATATGAGCCGCTGTTCATCATTCGATCGCTCGAATGAGGAGCCCAATTGACTCTTGGGGGAGATAAGCCTGTTATCCCCGGAGTAGCTTTTATCCGATAAGCGACGGCCCTTCCATTCGGAACCGCCGGATCACTTAGCCCTGCTTTCGCACCTGCTCGACTTGTAGGTCTCGCAGTCAAGCTCCCTTATGCCTATGCACTCTGTACGAACGGTTTCTGACCGTCCTGAGGGAACCTTTGGGCGCCTCCGTTACTCTTTAGGAGGCGACCGCCCCAGTCAAACTGCCCACCTGACCATGTCCTACCGCCAGATAATGGCGGCTAGTTAGAATCCCAAGATCATCAGGGTGGTATCCCAACGTTGCCTCCCCAACGACTAGCGCCGCTGGATCATCGGCTCCCACCTATCCTGTACAGACAATCTCAAAACCCAAGATCAGGATACAGTAAAGCTTCACGGGGTCTTTCCGTCCTGCTGCGGGTAACCAGCATCTTCACTGGTACTGCAATTTCGCCGAGATCCCCATTGAGACAGCGTCCAAGTCGTTACTCCATTCGTGCAGGTCGGAACTTACCCGACAAGGAATTTCGCTCAGTTTTCCTCCGACGCTTTCACGCCGGACTGGACTCTATCTTCATCCAGCAACCTAAAGCTGGAGCTCAGCGTATAGTCTCTGAGGATCCCCTACGACCGTAGGGTTTCCTGCGGATTGTCCAATCCACAACCATTTTTACTGTCGGCGTGTGACCGCCGGCGAGTAGGTTGGGCTCTAAGGATGTTCCCGCATACAGCCGAGTTTTCGTTCGCGCGTCTCCGCGCGATGAGGCAACGATTTATGTCACCTTAGGACGGTTATAGTTACCGCCGCCGTTTACTGGGGCTTCAGATCAAAGCTTCGCTTGCGCTAACCTCTCCCTTTAACCTTCCAGCACCGGGCAGGAGTCAGCCCCTATACGTCCGCTTTCGCGTTCGCAGAGACCTGTGTTTTTGTTAAACAGTCGCTTGGACCTATTTTGTGCCGCCTTCCTCAGCTTTCGACGCGAAGTCTAGACCAAAGAAGGCACCCCTTCTCCCTAAGTTACGGGGTCAATTTGCCGAGTTCCTTAACAGGGATTCTCTCGTCGCCTTAGCATGCTCTGCCAGTCTACCAGTGTCGGTGTGCGGTACGGGCACCTACGATCCTTCCTAGAGGCTTTTCTCGGCAGCGTGGAGTCAGTCACTTCGGCTCCGAAGAGCCTCGCATTCGCTTCTCGGCGTTACGTGTTGCGGATTTACCTACAACACCGCCTAACGGCTTAGACGCGCACATCCAATGGCGCGCTGACCTATCCTCCTGCGTCACCCCATCGGTTCATAGACTCTGATAGGCGGTATTATAGGTCGCGGATCTTCTTGCCGATCGCGTTGTCGCGCCTCAGTTACGATCCATAAAGATCGCGCCCTCGGCGCTCCTAGCGCTCGACAAGAATCTCTCGCGAGGGGCAAGCCCTCCGAGAGCGGATAACTCGACATATGACACTGTCTAACGGAGTCTAAACGGTCGTCGGTGGTAGCAGAATATGAACTGCTTGTGCATCGCCTACGCTTCTCAGCCTCGGCTTAGCTCCCGACTCACCCTGAGACGATTGACGTTGCTCAGGAAACCTTAGACTTCCGGCGTGCGGGGTTCTCACCCGCATTTCTCGCTACTTATACCTGCATTCGCACTTGTGGGTCGTCCACGCGTCCTTACGGTCACGCTTCAGCCTACACCACAACGCTCCCCTACCGATTAGTTGTCTAATCCCAAAGCTTCGGTTCGATGCTTGAGCCCCGTTGAATTTTCGGCGCCCCATCACTCGACTAGTGAGCTATTACGCACTCTTTCAAGGGTGGCTGCTTCTAAGCCAACCTCCTAGTTGTCTAAGCGACAAGACTTCCTTTACCACTGAGCATCGATTAGGGACCTTAGCTGTTGATCTGGGCTGTTTCCCTTTTGACCATGGAGCTTATCCCCCACAGTCTGACTGCTATGCGGTTCGCCGCGGTATTCGGAGTTTGATTGGGTTCGGTAGTCTGGTAAGACCCCTAGCCCTGTCAGTGCTCTACCCCCGCGGGTTAACACATAACGCTAGTCCTAAAACTATTTCGGGGAGAACCAGCTATCTCCGAGCTCGATTGGCTTTTCACCCCTATCCACAAGTCATCCAATGTTTTTTCAACAACAACAGGTTCGGGCCTCCACATGAGTTTAATCATGCTTCACCCTGCTCATGGATAGATCGCTCGGTTTCGGGTCTACTGCAACGGACAAACGCCCTATTCAGACTCGCTTTCGCTACGGCTCCGGTTCAACACCTTAACCAAGCCCGTTACAAGTAACTCGCAGGTTCATTCTTCAATAGGCACGCGATCAGCCTTGCTTGCGCATGGGCCTTTCACGGTTTGTAGGCATGCGGTTTCATGTTCTATTTCACTCCCCTCCCGGGGTTCTTTTCACCTTTCCCTCACGGTACTGGTACGCTATCGGTTTCCACAGAATATTTAGCCTTGGAAGATGGTCCTCCCAGTTTCAGACAGGGTTTCCCGTGCCCCGCCCTACTCACGGATAACACCGCGAGATCGATGGCTTTCGTCTACAGGACTTTCACCTTCTATGGTGCGGCTTTCCAGCCGGCTTCTACTAGCTATCGATTTTCTTACTCGCGCTCGGATAATCAGCTCCGAGACGGCTACCGTACAACCCCGCTCGTGCAACGCCTGAATGCTTGCACACGAACGGTTTAGGCTGTTCCCAGTTCGCTCGCCACTACTACGGGAATCTCGTTTGATGTCTGTTCCTCCGGCTACTTAGATGTTTCAGTTCACCGGGTCTGCCCACTCGCGACTATTGAATTCATCGCGGTGTCCATGCCCATGACGGCATGGGGGTTGCCCCATTCGGATATCGCCGGATCATCGCTTCTAAGCAGCTCCCCGACGCTTTTCGCAGCTTGGCACGTCCTTCATCGCCTGTGGAACCAAGGTATCCACCTGCATGCCCTTATTTCATTTTGATTTGATACGCAAAATTGCACCGTCAACTTGCGGTTGACGGCCGCTTCATGTGTTGCGACACATGAAGGTTCTTTTCCATACAGTTTTCAAGGATCTCGCCGCTTACGCGGCATCCGAGAGATGACTTTACGCGAGCCGGACGCAGTGCGTCGACGCGCGAGGGTCGTTCCCTCAAAGCTGAACAGTGCAGCACCTTTCGGTATTTCTACCTCGGTAGACCCCCATTGCGGGAGCCGCGCATTCGAAAACGGTGTCGATAACCGTTCACGGCCACGCTCGCCTCCGGCCCTACGGTCGGGTTGACCGATGAGGCTCCTCGGCGATTGGTGGCATAGTCTGTGGTCGACTTAGGTATGTACGCCGGCGCTCGCGTGAAAGTTCACGCGCCGTCGGCACGTACTCCTTAGAAAGGAGGTGATCCAGCCGCACCTTCCGATACGGCTACCTTGTTACGACTTCGTCCCCCTTACCTAGCATACCTTAGACGCCTTGCTCCTTGCGGTTGCACGGGCGGCTTCGGGTACACTAAACTCAGGTGACGTGACGGGCGGTGTGTACAAGGCCCGGGAACGTATTCACCGCAGCGTAGCTGATCTGCGGTTACTAGCGATTCCGACTTCATGGAGGCGAGTTGCAGCCTCCAATCCGAACTGAGAAACGGTTTATGAGATTAGCTTGCCCTCGCGGGTTCGCGACTCGTTGTCCGTTCCATTGTAGCACGTGTGTAGCCCGGGACGTAAGGGCCATGCTGACTTGACGTCATCCCCACCTTCCTCCGGCTTGTCACCGGCGGTCCCGCGTGAGAGATCTTTTGGACCAACACACGGCAAGGGTTGCGCTCGTTGCGGGACTTAACCCAACACCTCACGGCACGAGCTGACGACAGCCATGCAGCACCTGTCTCTGCGTTCCATTGCTGGAAAACCTAGTCTCCTAGGATAGCGCAGGATGTCAAGCCCCGGTAAGGTTCTTCGCGTTGCGTCGAATTAAACCACATGCTCCACCGCTTGTGCGGGCCCCCGTCAATTCCTTTGAGTTTTAACCTTGCGGCCGTACTCCCCAGGCGGGACACTTATTGTGTTAACTGCGGCACAGATGGAGTCGATACCACCTACACCTAGTGTCCATCGTTTACGGCTAGGACTACCGGGGTATCTAATCCCGTTTGCTCCCCTAGCTTTCGCTCCTCAGTGTCAGAACAACCCCAGATGATCGCCTTCGCCACTGGTGTTCCTCCCGATATCTACGCATTTCACCGCTACACCGGGAATTCCATCATCCTCTGATTGCCTCAAGATCGGTAGTATCCACACCGTTCCCCGAGTTGAGCCCGGGTCTTTCTTTGCAGACTTACCGATCCACCTACGAGCGCTTTACGCCCAATGATTCCGGACAACGCTTGCCCCCTACGTCTTACCGCGGCTGCTGGCACGTAGTTAGCCGGGGCTTCCTCCAGGGGTACCGTCAATATCGTCCCCCTCGACAGTGGTTTACGACCCGAAGGCCTTCTTCCCACACGCGGCGTCGCTCCGTCAGGGTTTCCCCCATTGCGGAAAATTCCTCACTGCTGCCTCCCGTAGGAGTCTGGACCGTGTCTCAGTTCCAGTGTGGCTGGTCGCTCTCTCAAGCCAGCTACCCATCGGAGTCTTGGTAGGCCGTTACCCCACCAACTAACTAATGGGACGCAGTCCCCTCTCTACGCGGATTGCTCCTTTCATCGCCATGTGATGCCACTTAGCGATCGTATGCGGTATTAGCTAACCTTTCGGCTAGTTATCCCCCACGTTGAGGTAGGTTGACTACGTGTTACTCACCCGTCTGCCACTAAGTATTGCTACTTCGTTCGACTTGCATGTGTTAGGCACGCCGCCAGCGTTAGTCCTGAGCCAGGATCAAACTCTCCATAAAAAACTCTATGGAAAGCCAATCAAGGCTCCCAAAATTCGCGCGCCGTTTCAGAACCGTTTTGCGATTCGGTTCGCATCCCGAAGGACGCCGGCAGAATTGTACGTTCTCGCGATTCTCAAAAGACATTGCCACGATTGACCTTGTCTTAGAGGTCGGAGACCCACAGACTATTTGCGCTGCTGCACTGTTCAGTTTTCAAGGAGCGAACCTAAGCGGCCGGGTCAGTCGCACGCGGATCTTGTCGACCGCGTTTGCGCCCGGCGGCTAGAGTCACGAAGGCTATCTTATCGCCGGGCACAGGGCGTGTCAAGGAAACGCCCCAGCGATTTTCTCGCGGCTCCGGCGCCGTATCCCCATAGACACCGCCTGCTCGGTAAAGGTTGCAGTGCCGATTGTCGTACCAGGAAGTCCATGAGCAAGGTCCCGGAGGTAACCCTCGGCTTCTGGATCGTCAAGATTCTCGCGACGACGCTCGGCGAGACCGGCGGGGATACCTTGTCGATGACGCTCCAGTTGGGATACCTCGCCTCATCAGCTATATTCCTGACGCTGCTGGCGGCTCTCGTCGCCGCCCAAATCCTCGCCAAGCGATTCCAGCCCGCGCTTTATTGGGCCACGATCGTCGCCTCTACCATGGCCGGCACGACCATGGCCGATTTCTTCGACCGCTCTCTGCACGTGGGCTACGCGGGCGGCTCCTCGATCCTGCTCGGTTGCCTGGCTGCCTCGCTCGCCGCCTGGTATTTTAAAGAAGGATCCGTCTCGGTGCTTTCGGTCAGCAGCCCGCGCGTCGAGATCTTCTATTGGATCGTCATCACCTTCTCGCAGACCCTCGGCACGGCTCTGGGCGACTGGGTCGCCGCGTCTGGCCTGGGGTATGACGGCGGCGCGCTGCTCTTCGGTGCCGCACTCGCGGTCGTCGCAGGCCTCTACTTCTGGACGAACACCTCGCGCGTCGCGCTCTTTTGGGCGGCCTTTGTTTTGACGCGCCCCCTCGGCGCTACCGTGGGCGACTTCCTCGACAAACCACTGGCCGCGGGTGGGCTCGATATCAGCAGGCCGCTTGCATCGCTGGTAATCGCCGCCGCCATGATCCTCTTGATCGTCGCGCTTCCGCAACGAGCCGGACGTCACCCAGGCGCGCAAACCGGTTAAACCCTGCGCGAAATCGTCTTGGCCTGCATGAACAACAGCAGGTAGTCGGGGCCGCCGGCCTTGCTGTCGGTGCCCGACATATTGAAGCCGCCGAAGGGGTGGGCGCCGACCATCGCCCCAGTGCTCTTTCTATTGAAGTACAGATTGCCGACGAAGAACTCGTCGCGCGCCCGCGCAATTTTGCGTTCGTCGCTGGTGTAGAGCGAACCGGTGAGACCGAACTCCGTGTTGTTCGCGATCGTCATCGCGTCGTCGAAATCCTTGGCTTTGATCACGGCGAGCACGGGACCGAATATTTCCTCTTGTGCGATCGTTGCATCGGGCGCGACGTCGGCGATGACCGTCGGTTGGAGAAAGAAGCCGACATTTCCGACGCGCTCGCCGCCCGCGACGAGACGTCCCTCGGACTTGCCCTTTTCAATGTAGCTCGAGATCGACTTCAGCGCGCCCTCGTTCACGACCGGTCCCATATAGTTCGCTGGATCGGCCGGATCGCCGACCGCAATCGTTGCAACGCGCGCGCGCAGCTTTTCCACGAACGCGTCGTACACCGGCGCTTCGACGACGGCGCGCGAACACGCCGAGCACTTTTGCCCTTGAAACCCGAATGCCGAAGCGGCAACGCCTTCGACGGCCGCGTCGAGGTCGGCGTCGGCGGCGACCACGATCGAATCCTTACCGCCCATCTCGGCAACGACGCGTTTGATCCACTTTTGGCCGGCTTGCGGCTTGGCGGCGAGTTCGTTGATGCGCAGTCCGACTTCTTTCGAGCCGGTAAACGAAATGAAGCGCACGAGCGGGTGCGATACGATGAGATCGCCGATCGTACCACCGGATCCAGGAATGAAGTTTACGACGCCGTCGGGCACGCCCGCTTCGCGCAGCAAATCGACGAACCACGCCGCAATGACCGCCGCATCGCTCGAGGGTTTGAGCACGACCGTATTACCGGTGACGATGGCCGCGGCCGTCATTCCGGCCATGATCGCGCCGGCAAAATTCCACGGCGGGATCACGGCGCCGACGCCCAGCGGGATGTAAATCATCTCGTTGCGCTCGCCTTCGAGCGGCACGACGGGGTGCGGGCGCGCGTAGCGCAACGCTTCGCGCGCGTAGAACTCCAGGAAATCGATCGCTTCGGCGATGTCGCCATCGGCTTCGGGCCAACTCTTGCCGACTTCGTACACCAACAGCGCGTCGTACTCGAAGCGCCGGCGGCGAAGCAGTTCGGCAGCCTTAAAAATGTACTCGGCCCGTTCCTCGAGCGTCAGCCGTTTCCACGACTCGAACGCGCGCGCGGCCGCCTCGATGGCTTCGGCCGCTTGTTCTTTCGACGCCGAACTCGTGATGCCGACGACCTGCGACGGGTCGGCCGGATTGAGCGACCGGATCTTCGCATCGGTTTCGATGCGTTTTCCGCCGATGACGAGCGGATAGTGTTTGCCGAAGCCCGCGCTGACCGAGTCGAGCGCGGCGCGCATCGCGGCTGCGTCGGCCGGATCGCTGAAGTTCTTGACGATTTCGTTTTTGAAGGGCGCAGTGCGCTCGAGGGTCGTGGTCATGCTTGCGTAGTACCAGGGCCGCCGCCAGGCCTCCTCGCGGGGGACACGCGCCGCCGTCGTGGCGAAATAGACGCGCGTGAATTCCAGCCCCGAATGCTCGTGCGCCAACTAATCGCCGTCGCCGTCGCCTCGGTCTTCCTCGGCGTCGGCCTTGCGGGCGAACCGCTGCTGCCGTTGCGCGCGTTGCTTGCAGGCGTTTTAGTCGTCGGAACGGCGACGCTGCTGGGCAGGCGCGCGTCGCCGCTACTCGTTTTCTGCATCGGATTTTTCGGCGTCTTGTTGACGCACATCTTACAGGACCAGGATCCGTATCTGCTCGGGACGGGCATCGTGGCGCTGGCGCTGGGAGCGCTCGCCGCGTCCTCGTACGGACGCCGGCACGCACCCGAATTGCTCATCGTGCTCGGGGCGGTCGTAGGCGCGGGCCTCTTCTTCGGGGGAGTTCCGGCGGGTTACTAGTTTCGTGTCACGCGCGTCGCGCGACGCGGCCGCCCACTACGACGCCCAGCGCGGCCACGACCAAACAGAGCACCGCCGTCATGACGGTCGAACCGATTGCCTCGCGTCCCGTTTGATTTGCCGCAATCCACGCCCCGACGAGCGATGCGACGAACGATCCGATCGTCGCGTCGACGATCACCGCAATCGCCACCGCAACGAGCGCACGCGGCCAGCGTAATCGCTGGCCTGCTACGATGCCGTAAGCGGCAAACAAGATGAGCGCCAGCAGCGAAAACTGTCCGTAGTTGAAGGCAAACGCGCGTGAGATCGCGGCCGCAACCGCATCGAAGGCGACCGCGATGGCCGAGAAGAGCAGCGCCAATCTCAGCATGCGCGCGCCTCGAGGTTACTTCACCAGTTCGATCAGCGAGAGTTCGGCCGCATCGCCGGGACGAACCCGCGTCTTCGTGACGCGAGTGTAGCCGCCGCTGCGACCCTTCAAGGCCGGTGCGATTTGCTCGACGAGTTTCTTGACGACGGCCGGCTCGGTGATGAACTCGGCGACGTTGCGGCGCGCCGCCAGATCCCCGGCCTGCGCGGTGGTGATCAAGCGCTCGATGACCGGACCGATCTCCTTGGCCTTGGCCGACGTCGTTTCGATCTTCTCGTGCTTGAAGAACGACGTTGCAAGATTGCGAAGCAGCGCCTTGCGGTGTCCGTCGGTACGCGAGAGCCGTTTATAGGCGATGTTGTGCGGCATGTCGTCGTTCGCTACGATAGACGCAGCGACAGCCCCCTCTCAATAAGTACCTGTTTGATTTCGTCCAGCGACTTCTTTCCGAAGTTGCGCATCTTCATGATCTCGTCCTCGGTGAGATCGAGGAGTTCGGAGACCTTCGAGATGCCGGCACGCTTGAGGCAGTTGAACGAACGAACCGAGAGATTCAGCGTTTCAACCGGCACGTCCCATTCGTTGGGCGGCGCCTCGGGGAGCGGTTCGGCACGGTTGGTGAACGAAACGAAGAGGTCCATTTGCTCCTGGACGATCTGCGCCGCGGTCGAGAGCGCCTCCTCGGGCGTCACCGAACCGTTGGTCTCGATTTCGACCGTGAGCCGATCGAAATCCACGCTCTGTCCGACCCGCGTGTCGTCGACCGTAAAGTTTACCTTGCGAATCGGCGAAAACATCGAGTCGAGCGGAATCAATCCGATCATGTGCTCGATGTTCCGCTGGCGGTCGGCCATCACGTAGCCGCGCCCCTTTTCGACGCCGATTTCCATCGAAAGCTTGGCGTCTTTTGCCGAGAGCGTTGCAAGACGATACGACGGGTCGAGAATCTCGACGTCGGCGTCGGGAGCGATGTCGCCGGCCGTCACCTCGCGAGCGCCGCTCGCGTTGAGCATCAGCACCTTCGGCTCGTCGGTATTCAACTTCACCGGCAACCCTTTGAGATTGAGCATCAGCGCGATCGTATCTTCCACCATGCCGGGGATGGTTGAAAACTCGTGCAGCACGCCGTCAATCTTCATGTACGTTACGGCCGCACCGGGAATCGAACTGAGCAGCACGCGCCGCAGCGCGTTGCCGAGCGTAATGCCGAATCCGCGCTCCAGCGGCTCGATCACGAACTTCGCGTAGTGGTCGCGCCGTTCGCGAACTTCGATCGTCGCGCCGGCGGGCGCTTCCAGGATAGTCATTGAGATGAGTCGTCCTTTATAACCGCTTGCGTTATCCGCCCGAATCCCCCGACTCGAACGATCGTACGTCTAGCAGCAGAGATGAGGAAGCTCTGATTTATCAGACCTTCCTTAGTTGTGGTTCCTTATCTTGAGTAGTACTCGACGATCAGTTGCTCGTCTACCGGCGTGTCGATCTGCTCGCGCGCCGGAAACTGCAGCACCTTTCCCGTCTTGTCCTGATCGTTCCAATCCAGCCATTCGGGTGGCCGCCGTCCGGCGGCAACCTCGAGATTCGACTGAAATACGGTCGACTTCAGGCTGCGCTCGCCGATCGAGATTGCGTCTCCGGGCTTGCAAATGTAGGACGGAACGTTCACGATGCGCCCGTTGACCCGAAAGTGACGGTGCGTGACGAGCTGGCGCGCTTGCGCGCGGCTTCCCGCCAAGTTCATCCGATACACGATGTTGTCGAGCCGTCGTTCCAGCAGGGCCAGAAACGTCTTGCCGGTTTGACCCGGGACGCGCGCCGCTTCGCGGAAGTAGTTTTCGAACTGCGTTTCGTGGACGCCGTAGTAGCGACGCATCTTCTGCTTCTCGCGGAGTTGCCGTCCGTACTCCGAAGTCTTCGTGCGGGATTTGCCGGCGGTCTTCTGGCCGGGCGCGGTTCCGCGACGTTCGACGGCGCATTTTTTCGAAAGGCAGCGGTCGCCTTTCAAAAACAATTTGATTTTTTCGCCCGTTTTGCTGGCCGCGGTTTCGCGGCGGCACAGCCGGCATACGGGGCCGGTATAGCGCGACATAGACTCTCCTGATTAAACCCGGCGGCGTTTCGGCGGGCGGCAGCCGTTGTGTGGAATCGGGGTGACGTCCTTAATCATCGTGATTTCGAGGCCGGCGGCCTGAAGCGACCGGATTGCGGCTTCGCGCCCGCCTCCCGGGCCTTTCACGAAGACGTCGGTCGACTTCATCCCATGATCCATCGCCTTGCGCGCGGCCGCTTCTGCAGCCATCTGCGCCGCGAACGGCGTCGATTTCTTCGATCCCTTGAAGCCGAGATTGCCGGCCGATGCCCACGACACGACGTTTCCGTGCGGGTCGCTGATCGTTACGATCGTGTTATTGAACGACGCGTGTACGTGCGCCACGCCGGATTGAACGTTTTTAACTTCGCGCTTGCGGCGCGACTTCGTTTGCTTCTTTGCAGCCAACCGAAATCTCCGATGTTTATCTTTCCCCGAACGACGGGGTGTCGTCGCCTCGACCCCTTTTCAGGATCTATTTTTCACGAACGCTCGGCGAGGGCGATCGTGCTGCCGCGGGCACCCAGGAGAGAGCGGGCGCCACAATCCGCCATTCTACCCGACCCTCGGAACGAACGCAAGGGCCCGGCGACCGCCGAGCCCTTGGCTGCTTGCGAAAACCCTACGGACGGGACGGCGGCTAGAACTTGATGCCGAGACCGACGTAGGCGCCGTTGTACGAGAACGAGATCGGAGCGTTGTTCTTGTTCGCGCCGTTCTCGCCCGCCCAGCCGGCGTCGAGGAAGACCGGGCCGATGACGACCCAGTTTACGCCGACCTTGTACTTGAGCAGGTTGTAGCCGATGCCGTACGAGGTCGGGCCCGTGTTGATGGCCGCGTTGGTGTACGTGCCCCTGTAGTTGGGATAATAGTAGACGCTGCCGTAGAACGAGAGGGCCTGATCGAGGTCGGGTAGTTTTTCGATGCCGCCCCCGACCGCCTGAAGGTTCGGATAGCCGTAGTTGCTCGAACCCCAGATGTAGCCGACGCCGATGTAGACGCGCGGATTGAATATCCGAACGCCGAGCCGGACGTCGACGTCACGATTCACGGCGTCGAACGCCGGGACGTACGTCGCGAAACGGCCGCCGATTGCGGTCACGTAGCACTGGGGTGCGTTCTGCGGGGTTGCAACGTTTTGCGCTACGCCGCAGGGGTGCGGGTAACCCCAGTTGTTGTAGTCGCCTTCGACCATCCACGGAATGTTGAATGCGTCGAACTCCATCGCGCCGCGAACCGAGAACGAACCGCCCGTTCCGCGCGAAGAGTTAGCAAATTCGTTGTAGATGTGAGGCGAGATGATGTAGTCGCCGGCCACGAACAAATCCTTGTATTGCGGCTTGGGCGTCGGTGCGGGCGTCGGCGGCGGCGGCGGTGGTGCCGAAGCCGGCGGCGGCGGAGGCGGCGTCGCGGGAATGTAGCGCACGACGACGAGATGTTTGTCGGCCACCCACAAGACGTACGCGCCCATCGTTTCCGAGATGACGCGCACGGGAACGAGCACGTTTCCTTGATACATGATCGGCGGGACGTCGAGCGGACGCGACTCGCCGTTGATCAAAACCTCGGGCTTGCCCACGGTGACTTTGATTTCGGCACCCGGTTTGCTCACCGTTGCCGTTTGACTTCCGGCATCGTACGATACCGTCGCACCCATTTGTTCGAACATCGAACGCAACGGAATGAGAATCGTACCGCCCTTCACGAGCGCCGCGAGTACGCGGCTTTGTTTGAGGACGTCCGGTTTGGTGTAGACGTGGTGGTCGTTATACAGAATCGGAATTTGGCCTGACGGCGGCGTTCCGAAGTTCGCTTGGGGCGTAGAACCCGTCTGTGCGAGGCTCTGCCCCGCGCCTGACGGCGCTGCAACCGCGCTGAGCGTGCCTGCAGCCGCGACCATGGCCGCGAGCAGAACGGTGCGGGCTGGTTTCACAAAAAGCCTCCTGAAAAACAGAAAATCCGAGAGCTCGCCTGGCGGCTCTCCTCGCAACACTATGCCACGAAGCGGCCGGTCGCGCAACCCGAAAAGTGCGAGCAGCCCCCTGGCGTGCCGGAGCCTGCTCGCTTTTAGTTACCTTTGTCTTACTCTTCGCAGGCCAATAAACCGGCTGAGGAAACTCCTCGAGAATCGGGCATTTTCGAGACGGAGCTCGTCAGGCACGAGCTCTGCCGCCGCTCCGATGCTGCGGCGGCTTCCACCCACAATTAAGTAACGAGCTCCGGCTTGCGCCGGAGCTCGTTACTTTGCGAACGAGACCCCCTTGTCTCTAGAACTTGATGCCTAATCCGACGAACGGACCGTTGTCGGTTACACCTGCCGGGGCGTTCGTTTTGTTGCTGAGATTATCGCCCATCCAGCCGGCTTCGATGAAGACCGGACTGTTTCCGATTACATAGTCCGCGCCGATCTGATACTTATACAGCTGGTACGCGAGCGATGCCGAGATGGCCGTGTTCGAGAAGTTCCCCTTGATTTGCGGGTAGTACCAGAAGCTTCCAAAGAACGAGAGCGGCACGTTGAGATCGGGCAGTTTTTCGATGCCGAATCCAACGCCGTTCATGTTCGGGTAGCCGTAGTTGGTCGAACGCCACAAGTAGCCGACGCCGAGGTACACGCGCGGATTGAGCACGCGAATGCCCAAACGCGCATCCACGTCGGTGTCGCGCGCGCTGAACGCGGGGACGAACGTCTGATATCCACCGCCGATTCCGGTGACGAAACACTCGGGGTCGACGACGGCCGACGCCGAGGTGGTGTTGCAGTTGTGCGGATAACCGTACTGTTCGAACGAACCTTCGGCCATCCACGGAATGTTCAACGCGTTGAACTCGATCGCGCCGCGGACCGCATACGAGCTCGTGCCGGTATTGCCCGGGCTAAACTCGTTGTAGACCTTCGGCGAGATTATGTAGTCGCCGGCAACGAAGATGTCGTTATACGGCGTCTTCACCGGAGCCGGCGTCGGCGTCGGCGGCGGGGGCGGCGGCGGTGCGCTGGCCGGGGGCGGCGGCGGCGTCGCCGGAATGTACCGGACGACGACGACGTGCTGATCCGGAACCCACTGCACGTACGCGCCCATGCCTTCGGAAATGACGCGAACCGGCACGAGAACGTTGCCTTGATAGATCATCGGCGGGACGTCGAGCGGACGCGATTCGCCGTTGATCATGACTTCAGGCTTGCCGACGGTCACCTTGACTTCCGAGCCGGCTTTGCTGACGGTGGCGGTCTTGCTTGCGGGGTCGTACGATACGGTCGCCCCCATTTGCTCGAACATCGACCGCAAGGGAATGAGGACCGTACCGCCCTTCACCAGCGCCGCGAGGACGCGGCCTTGTTTGAGGACGTCGGGCTTGGTGTAGACGTGGTGGTCGTTATAAAGGATGGGAATCTGTCCCGACGGCGGAGTTCCGAAGTTGGCCGGCGGCGTTGTTCCCGTCTGCGCGACGCTGTTGCCTGTGTTTCCAGACGCCTGCGCGTTTGACGGGGCGAACACCGCGCTGAAGCCCCACGCCGTTGCGATCAACGCCGCGAGAACCCCGGTGCTCAGTCGTTTCACGAGTGCCTCCTTAAGAAATGGATGTTGGCGGGAACACGCTCCCGCCGCGTGTGGGACCCGGCGAACGGATGTGCGGTTGCGCGGGGTCCGCCCCAACGCTAGCCCTTATTCCCCCAGCACTGCTGAGGGTAAACGCCAAAGCCAGGCAACTCCAACAAAAGTCTCAGCCGCGGCCAAGGCAAAGGCCGCTTTCGGGGGCGCCCCTGCCGCCGCCAAGGCCAGGTGCGCGAGCATCGCGGTCGTCAAGGCCGGAGCGATGACTTGCGGCAGGATGACGGCCAGATTCCAGATGCCCATCGTCGTCGCAAGCGCTCCGGCCGGCAGGATGCGGCACGCGATCGACCAGTCCGCCGCCAGGAAAATGCCCCATCCGAATCCGGCGACGAGCGTTGCCGCGGCCGCACCGGCAAACGTGTGCGCCGCAATAAACCCGCCGAGCGCGACGACGACGATCGCTCCTCCGGCCGTTGCGACGAGCCGTTTATCGAAACGATCCGACGGCCGCGCTGCCGCGCCGGCTCCCAGCGCTCCCATAACGGTGAATGCGAGGATCAGCTCGCCGCTCTGCAGCTTGGCCGCCGCAAGCGACGGCGTTTGCAATACTCCCGTAACGTAGAACAGCAAATATCCCAGCAGCGTGTAGAATCCGACGTAGACGAGCGCGCGCGACACGAACAAATCGGCGAAGCCTCGCGTGAAGCGCAACCGCTCGCGCTGCGGAGCCGGTTCCAGCGCGATACGACGAACGTGCGCGCACGTCGCCGCGGCCGTTCCGCCCAGCAGCACGATCAACGACGATGCGAGCATCCGGCCGTCGTTGATGGTCGCGGCGAGCACTGCACCGAGCGCGTTGCCGGCGCTTTGCAGCGCCGCCATCCACGACGATGCGCGGCCGAATTCGGAACGAGGAATCGCGTCGGGAATGATGGCTTGATACGGGCCGATCGCGAAGTTCAAGCCCGCCTGCAGTACGACGAACGCGATCGTCAGTGCCGCGAAGTTTTCGGCGGCGAAAAAACCGGCGAGCGCGAACGCTCCGATCGCCGCGCCTGCAACGTAAAACTCGATGCGCCGGCTTCCGTGGCGGCGGCGCGCGTCGGAGAACGGTCCGACGGCGATCTGCACGACGGCGGCAACCAGCGCGCCGATCGTGGCCAAACGTCCGTACGCAATGAGCGCATCGGCACCGGGGACCAGTTCGATCGTGCGCGCCTGCAGCGAAATCCCGAGCAGGGCGCCCCAGACGGCCTGAATGCCGACCCAAAACAAGCCCAAGCGCAATGCGCTAGGCGTGTTCGCACGCATACCGGTACTCCGCAGCGGTGTCGGCGTCGAAAGCGAGTTCGGGCGCGCACCCGCGCACGGCGGCGGACGGCAACCCAGCGACGCGCGATGCCTCCCGCTCGATTGCAGCGACGCTCAAACGGCCGGACGCCAACCGCAGCAGCGGCAGCACACCGATGATCGCCGCCATACGCCACGGCGCTTTGCGCGCGCTAAAGAACGTCGCGGCGAGACGGGCGATGCGGTCCCGGCTCCTCGGTGGAAGCAAGAAAACGCCGCCGTTGATTACGCGTTCGCCCGCCAGCGTAATTCCGGCCGGCGGTGCTTGCGGCCAGCGCGCGGCGAACGCCGCGTGTTCGATGAGCGGCATCGCGATCGCTCCGGCCGGAACGCGCCGGACGAAGCCGTCAATCGATGCCGGCGTGACATACGGCAGATCGCTCGTGGCGTAGAGCAGCGGTTCGTCATCGTCGTCCCACGCGTGTAGGGCCAGCGCGACGTTCCGCTCGCCGGTGCTGCCTTCGTCGACGAAGCGCTCGACGCGAGCGGCGCACGCCGACCGAACCTCCCTTCCGCCGACGACGGCAATGCGCGACGCGCCCGCGCCGCGCAATGCTTCGAGGATTCGATCGAGCATCGTGACGCCGCGAACCGGCGCGAGCGCCTTCACCGCCGTTCCCGCGACTCGCGCGTACTCGCCGTCGATCCGGCCCCCCGTCGTAACGACGGCCTTCACGGGAGTATTCCCGGAAGCTCCGGCTGCGCCGGAACGTCGCCCGCGGCCATCGCGAGCGTCTCGCCGGCGCGCTCGCCGTAGCGCTCCATCAGCAGCGCGCCCAGCATCTCGGCGTCGCGCGCCGCGTGTCCGTCGGCATGATTGTTAAAAAAGACGTACGTTTGCGCGGCCTGCTCGTCGATCTCGGCAATTCGATCCGTCCACGGCACCAGTTCCTCGGGAGCGTACTCGTAGCGGTAACGGGTGACGTTGCTGCCGCGCCACCATTGGCTCGCATTGCGCCCGTGAAAGCGCACGTAGCCGACGTTCGACGTGACGTCGGCCGAAGGTGCGAGCAAACCCTCGAGGGCGGGCATGTCGGCATTGCAATATCCGACGCCGAGTTCGCGCAAGAGCGCCGTCGTCGCCGGCTGCTGCCAGAGACGGTTGCGAAATTCGAATACGAGGGGTATCTCCGCGAAGGCTTCCGCGATGCGCATCAATCGATCGTTGGAAGCGCGTGCCGGCTTGAAGGCGTTGGGGAATTGCGCCAAGACGCACGCGAGTTTTCGCGCGGAGCGCACCGGTTCCAAGCTGGTACGAAATGCCGATGCGTCCTCGTGCAGTTCCGTTACCGCGCCGGCTGCGTGCGTGATCGTCTGCGGCATTTTGAAACTGAACCGGAAGTCGGCCGGGGTGCGACCGGCCATCGTTTCGGTGGTTCGCGGCGATGGGACGCCGTAGTAACTCGAATCGATCTCGACCGCAGGGAACACGCGCGCGTAGTAGGGCAGCATCTCCACCGGCTTGGTCTTCGCCGGATAAAACCGTCCGATCCATTCCTTATACGAAAAGCCGCAGGTTCCGACGTAGATCACCGTGTCGCCTTCAAACGAGCCGGGCCCGGCATCGCCGAGCCCGTTTCGATTCACCTTACTTCTTGGTGGCGACCTTCTTCTTACCGGCCACCGTGCGTTTGGGCCCTTTGCGCGTGCGAGCGTTGGTCTTGGTTCGCTGACCGCGCACCGGGAGTCCGCGGCGATGGCGAACGCCGCGGTAGCAGCCGATCTCCATCAGCCGCTTTACATTGCCCTGAACCTCGCGCCGCAGATCGCCTTCCACGCGCAGCGCCAACGCGTCGATTGCGTCGCGCAGCTTCTTCTCGTCGTCCTCGCTCATGGCTTTGACGCGCAGATCGGGGCTGATTCCGGCGTGGTCGACGAGCTTCGCTGCGGTCGTCCTTCCAATGCCGTAAATGTAGGTCAGCGCGATCTCGATGCGCTTTTCACGAGGCAAATCGATGCCGGCGATACGGGCCATATCTCTTCCTTATCCTTGAACCTGTTTGTGCTTCGGGTTGACGTCGCAGATCACGCGCACTTTGCCTTCGCGGCGAATGATCTTACACTTTTCACAAATCCGTTTGACTGAAGGTCGAACTTTCATGTTTAAAAGGCACTCCGCCCTGGGCTCCGTTTAGAAGGCGCTCCGCTCCAAGCTCCGCGCCCCCCACTTCGTGGGGCCCCCAAACCATGAGCGCCTTAGCGGTTTGGGCTGGATTGAGACTCCCCGAGGGGCGCTCAAACCAACGGTTCCTCGTTGCAATTCTGAGATCGGGACCTCGACGGGCCGTATTGGGGCTGCGCCGAGCTGTTTTCGTCATACTGAGGCTTCCTGGGGAGGGCGGTACTGCTGGGCGACCTCCGGCTCGCCGGTGTCGCGCAGGGTCAGAATCCGCGGTCCTTCGTCGGTCACCGCTATCGTATGCTCGAAGTGCGCTGCGAGTTTACCATCTGCCGTGACGACTGTCCAGCCGTCCTTGAGGATCGCGACCTGGTAGTCGCCTTCGGTAATCATCGGTTCGACGGCCAGCACCAGGCCGGGCCGCAGTTGGGCGCCCGTGCCGGGCTTCCCATAGTTGGGGACCTGCGGGTCCTCGTGCATCTCCCGTCCTACGCCGTGGCCGACCAAATCGCGCACGACGCCGTAGCCGTTCCGCTCGGCGTGCGCTTGAACGGCCGCTCCGATGTCGCCGACGTGTTTGCCGGCCTGCATCACCGCAATGCCCTCGAACAGGCACTCCTGCGTTACGTCCAGCAGCCGCTGCGCGGCGGCGCTGACGTTGCCGACCGCCACCGTTGCCGCGCTGTCGCTGACGTAGCCGTCGAGCGTCGTCCCGATGTCGATCGACAGCAGGTCGCCTTCGCGCAAGCGCCGTCCGCCGGGAATGCCGTGCACGACTTCATCGTTGACCGACGCGCAAATCGATCCGCTGAAACCGCGATACCCTTTGAACGTCGGAATGCCGCCGCGGTCGCGAATGCCTTTTTCGGCCATCGCGTCGAGCTCGCGCGTGCTGATTCCCGGCCGAGCTGCGCGCATCAGTTCGCCAAGCACGGTTGCGGTGATTCGACCGCTGCGGCGCATGATCTCGATTTCGCGCGCCGACTTGAGCGCGATCATCGCTTGGGGGGTCCGCCGGCCGGCGCGATATCCGCTAACGACGCCAAACGCTCGTCTTCTAACGTCTGCGGTCTAATTTTCAAGAGCAACTGCGCCGAGACTTCCGGCACGCTGCGGAGAGCGTCGACCTCGACGAGCTTGCCGGTTTTTCGGTAGTACTCGATGAGCGGCCGCGTTTGGGCATCGTACACGTCGAGCCGCTTGACCACGGTTTCGGGACGATCGTCGACGCGCTGGATCAGCGGGCCGCCGTCGGCGTCGTCGATGCCCGCGCGTTTGGGCGGATTGGTCAACGTATTGTACGTGCGGCCGTTGCGCGGATTCGACCAGCGCGAGCTCAAGCGGGAAACCAGCGTGGCACGATCGGCGTCGAAGAGCACGACTGCATCGAGCGGCCACTTCTTGCGCGCGAGCATCGCGTCGAAACTCTCGGCTTGCGCGACGGTGCGCGGAAAGCCGTCCATCACGAAGCCGGACGGATGTTTTTCGAGCTCGCTCGCAATCATCTCCAATATCAGCGCGTCGGGAACGAGTTCGCCGCGCTGCATGTACCCTTCGGCTTGTTGGCCAAGCGGGGTGCCTTCCGAGCGCTGCTCGCGCAGGATGTCGCCGGTCGAGACCTGTCCGACGCCGAAGCGTTCTTGCAGCATTCGCGCCTGCGTGCCCTTGCCCGCGCCGGGAGGTCCGAGGAAAATCAGTCGCACGTCAGAGCCCGCGTTACCGTTTGATGAATCCCCGGTAGTCGCGCATCGCCAGGCGCGCTTCGATCTGCGTGATCGTGTCGAGCGCCACGCCGACGACGATCAGCAGCGACGTCGATCCCAAATAAAACGTCGTCACCGACAAGCCGCGCTGAACCGCACCCGGCAACACGGCGAGCAAGCCCAAGTAGATCGCCGCCGCGGTCGTGATGCGCACGAGGATCTTGTTGAGGTAGTCGACGGTCGGCTGGCCGGGACGAATGCCGGGAATGAACGCGCCGGTCTTCTTCAGGTTGTCGGCGACGTCGCGCGTGTTGAGCACGATCGAGCTGTAGAAGAACGTGAAGATCACGACCAGCAGAAAGTAGACGATGTTGTACAGCAAGCCGTTCACGGAAAAGTGCACGCTCAACGACTCGGACAGCGCCGCGAGGTTGGTGGGGAACTCGATCGGCCCGAGCAGATGGAAATACGTCGGGGCCACTCCGGTATGGCCGAACCACGACAGCGCCTGCTGCGGCAGCAGCAAGATCGAGATCGCGAAGATGATCGAGATGACGCCCGCATTGTTGAGGCGCAACGGAATGTAGGTCGAGCGGCCGGCGAACATCTTGCGGCCGACCGTCCGGCGAGCCTGCTGCACGGGGACGCGCCGCTGTCCTTGATACAGGAAGATGATCGAGACGATCACGATCAGCGCGATGACGATGTAGAGGACGATGTTGAGAATCGATTCGGCGCCCTGCGAGGCCGACGTGAACGTCTGGGAGACGTAGGTCGGGAAGCGCAGGACGATACCGATAAAGATGATCAGCGAGACGCCGTTGCCGATGCCCTTGTCGCTGATCTGCTCTCCAAGCCACATCAGGAAGAGCGTGCCGGCCACGAACGTCACGATCGCGAAGAGCAAAAACCAAATGCTGTGGTCGTAGAAGACGCCGGACTTCTCCATGGCGTTGGCCATGAAGGTCGCCTGCATCGTCGCCAGCACGATGGTGAGCCAGCGCGTGTACTGGCTGATCTTCTTACGCCCTTCCTCGCCGCCTTTTTTGGCGAGTTCCTCGAGATGCGGCAGCACGACGGTCATCAACTGCATGATGATCGATGCGTTGATGTACGGCGTGATACCCATCGCGATGACGGAGAGCTTTTGCAGCGCGCCGCCGGACAGGAAGCCCAGCAGGTTGTAAAACGTGCCTTGCTGCAGCGCCTGCTGCCACGCCTTTTGGTTGACGTCGGGCAGCTGCACGTGAATCATGAAAACGAACCACGCGAAGGCGAAGAGCACGAACGCGAGCCTCTGCCGGATCTCCGGCACGAGGACCGCCGCCCGCAGGTTATTGATCATTGTGAGGTTCGTCGAAGCGCGCGCCGGCGGCCGTCAACGCTTGCCGCGCCGACTCCGAAAACAGGACGTCGCGGAACTGCAAACCTTGCGGAAGCGTACCGCCCGGCTTGGGGCCGCCGAGGATCTTGACGCCGTCGAGCAGCTTCTTGAGGAAGCCCTTCTCCCGAAGCGCCTCGGGCGTGACGACGACGGCTGCATCCCACTGCGCGAGCCGATCCAAACTAACGACTGCCATCCGGGTGCGAAAGTGGCCGATGTCGCGGGCTTTCTGCGAATATCCGCGACGGTGCGGCAATCGACGGGCCCATGCGGTCTGTCCGCCTTCGAAGGCGGGGCCTTTGCCGCCGCCGGAACGCGCGGTCTGACCCTTGCCGCCCTCGCCGCCGGTTTTCACCATGCCGGAGCCGTGGCCGCGGCCGATCCGCTGGCGCTTGGGACGGCTTCCCGGCGACGGCGCGAGCGCGCCTAACTTCATGACGGCGCCGGCCGTGGCGACTGCGCCTCCGGGCGCGGAGCTCTGAGACTTGCGGCGCGAAGGCGCCTTCTTCGTTTGTTTCTTGTCTGCCATATTCGTGCTCGTTCGCGTCGTTACGACGCTTGCGCGGTGAAGATCTCTTTCACGGTTTTGCCGCGCAGCGCGGCGACTTGCTCGGCGGTGCGCAACGATCGCAACGCCTCGACCGTCGTCATCACCACGTTGATCGGATTGGTCGTGCCGAGACATTTGGTGAGAATGTCGTGGATGCCGGCTAGTTCGAGCACGGCGCGCATCGAGCCGCCGGCAATGACACCGGTTCCCGGTGCGGCGGGCTTGAGCAGCACCGATGCGGCGCCGACGTGATGGCGCACCTCGTGCGGAATCGTTTTCTCGACCATCGGCACGGTGACCAGACTCTTCTTGGCCTGCTCGACGCCCTTGCGAATCGCCTCCGGAACTTCGCCGGCTTTGCCGATGGCAAAACCGACCTTCCCCTTGCGATCGCCGACTACGACGAGTGCACTGAAACTGAAGCGCTTGCCGCCCTTGACGACCTTCGCGACGCGATTGACGCGCACGACGGTTTCTTCAAAGCCGCTGTTGTCGCGATCGCGACCGCCTCGAAACTGCATTAAAAGTTCAACCCCGCTTCTCGTGCCGCATCGGCCAATGCGCGCACGCGCCCGTGATATTTGTATCCGCCGCGATCGAAGACCACGTCGGTGATTCCGGCAGCCTTGGCTTTCGTCGCGATGGCGCTGCCGACGGCCTTGGCGGCATCTACGTTCGTTTTCGACTGCAAGGGACCGCCGAGCGTTTTGTCTACCGTCGACGCCGCGACCAGCGTGTGACCTTTGGCATCGTCCACTACCGTCGCGTAAATGTGGTGCAGCGTACGGCGTACCAGCAGACGCGGCCGTCCCGCGTCGCCCGCGATCTTCTTGCGCGCGCGCTCGTGGCGTGCCCGCCGCGAATCGTTCTTAGAGCGCGCCATTACTTCTTGCCAGCCTTTCCGGCTTTTCCGAGTTTCTTGCGAACGTATTCGCCGGCGTAGCGAATGCCTTTTCCTTTATAGGGCTCGGGCGGGCGCAGACGGCGAATGTCGGCGGCCACCTGTCCGACGGACTGCTTATCGATGCCCTCGACGTGGATCTTGTTTTGACCCTCGACCGAAAGCGCGATGCCTGCGGGTGCTTCGAAGACGACGGGATGCGAGTAGCCGAGGCTCAGATTCAGCTTTTCGCCGGACTTGGCGGCGCGATAGCCGACGCCTTGAATCTCGAGGCTCTTGCGGAACCCCTTGCTGACGCCCTCGACCATGTTCGCGATCAGCGTGCGCGTGAGTCCGTGGGCCGAACGATGTTCCTTGGCTTCGCCCTTGCGTTCGACCACGACGGTGCCGTCCTCGACGCGCACGTCGACGACGCGCGTCAAGATTGCATGACGCAGTTCGCCTTTGGGACCTTTGACCAGCACGTTGCCGGCGTCGAGCGTGACGTTCACGCCGGACGGGACGGCAACGGGCATTTTACCTATGCGAGACATACCGGTTTCCTTCTACCAAACGTAGGCCACGACTTCGCCGCCCACGCCGGCCTTTTTCGCACTTTTGCCCGACATGATGCCTTGCGGCGTTGAAATGATGACGATTCCCAAGCCGCCCAGCACGCGCGGAATGTCGCTCTTTCCCGTATAGACGCGCAATCCCGGACGCGAAATCCGGCGCAGTCCGGTGATGACTTTCTCCTTCTCGGGCCCGTACTTGAGCGCGATGCGAATCGTGCCTTGCGGACCTTCGCTCACGCGCTCGAAGCCCTCGATGAAACCTTCGTCTTGGAGAATCTTCGCGATGGCTTGCTTCGAACGCGAGGCCGGAACGTCTACCGTCTTGTGGTTGGCGGTATTGGCGTTGCGAATCCGCGTGAGCATGTCCGCGATCGGATCTGTTATAGCAGCCATTATTTCACCACGACGCTTTCGTTACGCCGGGGACGACGCCGCGATGTGCGTTTTCGCGAAAGCAAATGCGGCACATGGCAAACTTCCGAAGGAAGCCGCGCGGACGTCCGCACACCTTGCAGCGGTTGTGCTTGCGCACGCCGAACTTCGGCGTGCGCAACGATTTGGCGATGATGCTCGTCTTAGCCATTACTCTACTGCCCTAGCGCCCCTTCTGAAGCGGAAGTCCCATAGCGGTCAAAAACTCGGTGGCTTCTTCGTCGGTCTTGGCGGTCGTCACGATCGTAATGTCCATGCCCCGCGCCTTGTCGACCTTGTCGTAGTTGACCTCGGGAAACACCAGCTGTTCCCGCAGGCCGAGATTGTAGTTTCCGCGTCCGTCGAACGACTTTGCCGGCAGTCCGCGGAAGTCGCGGATGCGCGGCAGCACGACGTTGAACAACTTGTCGAGAAAGACGTACATGCGCTCGCCGCGCAGCGTGACCTTGGCGCCGATGTTCATGCCTTCACGCAGTTTGAACGCCGCAATCGACTTGCGAGCCTTCGTCACGATCGCTTTCTGGCCGGTGATCGCCGCCAGCTCCGCGACGGCCGCGTCGAGCGCCTTCGGATTGGCGATCGCTTCGCCCACGCTCATATTCACGACGACCTTTTTGACCGACGGAATTTGATTGACGTTGGCGTAGCCGAACCGTTCCTGCAGCTGCGGGCGAACCGAGCCTTCGTATTTTTCTCTTAAGCGCGCCGCCATCGTCAGGCTCCCTTCGCCGACTCGCGCGCCGGCTCGCCGCAACGGGCGCAGACGCGATGAACGATCCCGTCGGAGGTGCGGCGGTGGCGCAAACGTACCGGCGTCTTGCACTTTTCGCAGACGTACTGCAGCGCCGAAAGAGGCAGCGGAGCTTCCTTCTCGACGATGCCGCCGGTTTGCATCGCACCGCCCATGTTGCTCGACTTGGTTCCCTGCTTGGTATGACGCTTGACGACGTT
This sequence comes from Vulcanimicrobiota bacterium, assembly GCA_963704715.1. Lineage (GTDB taxonomy): Bacteria > Vulcanimicrobiota > Vulcanimicrobiia > Vulcanimicrobiales > Vulcanimicrobiaceae > Tumulicola. The sequence continues at coordinate 462,028 of OY969933.1, forward strand.
GAGCCCTTCGACGGTCGCCGTGCGGCTGCGCGCCTGAATCGCCTTCACGACGCCGCGTTTGCCCTTCTCTTTGCCGCGGCGAATCATCACGGTATCGCCTTTGATCATGCTCGTTTTATCCGGCATCGTTTTATAGAACCTCCGGCGCGAGCGAAGCGATCTTCAGGAAACCTCGGTCGCGCAATTCCCGCATGACCGGTCCGAAGACGCGCGTGCCGCGCGGATCGAGGTTGTCCTTTTCACCTTTGATGATGACGCATGCATTGTCGTCGCAGCGCACGACGGAGCCGTCGCTGCGCCGAATCGGAGCGCTCGTGCGAACCACGACGGCCTTGACGACCTGCCCCTTCTTCACGGCCGCTCCGGGGATCGCGCTCTTGACCGTGCCGACGATCACGTCGCCGACGTGCGCGTAGGGATGACGGCTGCCGCCGGCAACGTGAATCACGAGCAGTTCGCGCGCGCCCGAATTATCGGCGACCTTGAGCCGGGTCTCGTGCTGAATCATTTCGCGCGCTCCAGAATCTCGACCAGACGCCAGCGCTTCTCGCGCGAAAGCGGCCGGCACTCTGCGATGCGCACGACGTCGCCGACGTTGGCTTCGTTGCGCTCGTCGTGCGCCTTGAAGCGCGTGGACTTGCGGATGATCTTGCCGTAGGCCGGATGCGGGACCCGCGTCTCCGCCACGACGACGATCGTCTTGTCCATCTTGTTCGAGGCGACCCGCCCTTGCTTGACGCGGCGCGATCCGCGTTCGTTATGCTGCTCCATGGTGTTCCTCGGCCAAGCGCTTTTCTGAGATGACGGTCTGAATTTGAGCGTAGGTACGGCGCATCGCACGGATCTTGCTGAAATCCGTGAGGTGGCCGGTGCGCAGCGCGAAGCGCAGGTTGAATAGCTCCGACTTCGTGTCACGCGCCTTCTGCTGCAGTTCGTTCACCGAGAAGGTGCGCAACTCGTCGAGCCCGCTTTTCTTCATGCTCCAGCCTCCTCGCGCGAGACGATCTTCGTCTCGATCGGCAGTTTGGCGGCCGCGCGGCGCAGCGCTTCGCGAGCGACGTCCGGCGCGACGCCGGAAAGCTCGAAGAGCACGCGTCCCGGGCGGACGACCGCCACCCAAAACTCGGGGTTACCCTTGCCGGCGCCCATGCGCACTTCGGCCGGCTTCTTCGTCGCGGGCTTGTCGGGAAAGACTTTGATCCACACCTTACCGCCGCGCTTGATGTGGCGCGTCATCGCGATACGCGCGGCCTCGATCTGCCGGTTCGTCATCCAACACGGTTCGGTGGCTTTCAATCCGAAATCGCCGAACGTCAGCGTGCTGCCACGCAACGCGCGGCCGGTCATGCGTCCGCGCTGCACCTTGCGCCATTTGACTCGTTTGGGCGTCAGCATTACGGTGCGGCCTCCCCCTGCGCTTGTTCGGTCGCGGGACTCTCTTCGTGCGACGGCGGAGCGGCCGCTTCGACCAGCCGATCGACGCCGGCTTCGGGAGCGCTCTCGTCGGGAAGCGCCGCCTCGGTAAGCGCCTGCGCTTCGCTTTCGTGCGCCGGCATGACGACCGGCGGTTCGTGACGTACGGGCTCGCTCGTTACCGTTTCCGCGACGGGTGCGGCTTCGCTGACCGGCACGGGTTCGCTGACCGGCGCGGGTTCGCTGATCGGCGCGGGTTCGCTCGCCGCGACGGGTGCGGCTGGCGACGTGCGATCGGTCCGCCCGCGGCCTCCCCGGCCACCACGTTCGCGGCGCTCGCGGAAGCCTCCACGGTCGGCGCGATCGCGCAAATTCGATTCGGCGCGCGATTGATCCGGCAGCACCTCGCCACGATAGATCCAGACTTTCACGCCGATGCGTCCGAACGTGGTAAAGGCTTCGACGTTCGCGTAATCGATGTCGGCCCGTAACGTGTGCAGCGGCACCTTGCCGTCGGCGTTGCGCTCGGTGCGCGCGATTTCGGCGCCGCCGAGACGACCCGAAACTTGCACTTTGATGCCACGCGCTCCGGCCTTCATCGTCCGCATGATCGCCTGTTTCATGGCGCGGCGGAACGCGATGCGTTTCTCCAACTGATCGACGATGTTCTGGCCCACCAGGCGCGCGTCGAGCTCCGGATGCTTGATCTCCATGACGTTCACTTGCACGTTCTTGCCGGTGAGTTTTTCGAGGTTCTTGCGAATCTCTTCGATGCCGATGCCGCGCTTGCCGATGATGATGCCCGGCTTCGCCGTATTCACGATGACGCGCGCCTGGTTGGCGCGCCGCTCGATCTCGACTTTACTGATCGCGGCCGAGCGAACCCAGCGGTTGAGGAACTTACGAATGGCGACGTCTTCGTGCAGCCAGTCGATGTAATGTTTTTTCTCGAACCAGCGGCTGTCCCACGTACGCGTGATGCCCAGGCGAAGTCCGACCGGATGAATTTTTTGACCCATGCTTACCCCGCAGCCCCCGCGCTCGCGGCGGCCGTCTGTTTGCGCTTACGCCCCGTCGCTTTTTCGCCGGAAGCGGCCGCCGCGGCACGCCGCGGGCGACGACCGGCTTGAACGGATGCTCCGGCCCGCTTACGCTGCGTCTTCGCGGGACGCTCTTCGCTGACGACGACCGTCACGTGCGAGAGACGCTTGCGTTTGAAGTACGCGCGGCCTTGAGCGCGCGGATCCAGCCGCTTCGTAAAGCGGCCGCCCGGGCCGCCGTCGACGGTGATGCGCGCTATGTAGAGATCGTCGGTATTCATGTCGTGGTTGTTGCCGGCGTTGGCCACGGCGCTGCGCACCAATTTGGCGATCGGCTCGGCCGCAAAAACGTCGGCGAACTGCAGCAGCACGAGCGCTTCGCGTACGCTCTTTCCGCGAATCGCGTCGGCGACGCGCCGAAGCTTGCGCGGACCGGTGCGCGTAAAGCGCAGGTGCGCGACGGCTCCGGGAGCAGACGACGCTGCGGTCACGGTTTCACCGTCGCTTTGTCGCCGCCGTGGCCGCGGAAGTGGCGGGTCGGAGCAAACTCCCCGAGTTTGTGGCCGACCATATTTTCCGAGACGTAAACCGGGACGTGCGTCTTGCCGTTGTGCACGCCGATCGTGTGCCCGACCATAGCCGGCACGACCGTCGAAGCGCGGCTCCAGGTTTTTACAATCCGTTTTTCCCGCGTTTCGTTGAGCTTCTCGACCTTCTTGATGAGATGTTCGGCCACGAACGGGCCCTTTTTGAGACTGCGACCCATTACTTGGAACCCCGCTTGCGAACGATCATCTTGGTGGTGCGCTTGTTGCGCCGCGTCTTTTTGCCCATCGTCATCTGGCCCCACGGCGTGGTCGGCGGGCGGCCCGACGTCGAACGCGCTTCGCCGCCGCCGTGCGGGTGATCGACCGGATTCATCGCGATGCCGCGAACCGTCGGGCGCTTGCCCAAATGCCGCGAGCGTCCGGCCTTGCCGATGACTTGGTTCTCATGCTCCACGTTGCCGAGCTGACCGATCGTCGCGCGGCAGTCGACGTGAATCTTGCGCACTTCGCCCGAGGGCATGCGCACCTGCGAATACGCGTCTTCCTTGGCCATCAGCTGCGCGGAGACGCCGGCGGAGCGAACGAGCTTGCCGCCTTGACCCGCCCGCAGTTCGATGTTGTGAATGACCGTGCCGACCGGAATGTTCTTGATGGGCAAGGCGTTGCCGATCTTGATGTCGGCGCCCGGCCCAGACTCGATCGCGTCGCCGGTCTTGAGACCGAGCGGTGCGAGAATGTAGCGTTTCTCGCCGTCCTTGTAATGCACCAGCGCGATGCGGCACGACCGGTTCGGATCGTACTCGATGGTCGCCACCTTGGCCGGAATCCCGTCTTTGGCGCGCTTGAAATCGATGATGCGATAGCGCGGGCGCGTTCCGCCGCCTTTGTGGCGCACGGTGATGTGTCCGTTGTTATTGCGGCCCGCGTGCTTCTTTCCGGTCTCCAGCAACGATCGCTCGGGTGCGGTCTTCGTGAGCTCCGAGAAATCCATCGTCGTGATGAAACGCCGTCCCGGCGACGTCGGCCGATATTTTTTTACTGGCATGGTTTATTGCTCAAAATAGTTGACGCCGCCGAGTTCGATTTTTTGCCCGGGCTTGAGCGTGACGATGGCTTTTTTTCGGTCCGCCGTTTTGCCGGTCGTCCGCAGGTTGCGCCGCGCGAAACGCCGCGTCTTTCCGGCAACGTTCACCGTGTTCACCTTGGTCACGTTGACTTTGAACAGCTCCTCGATCGCGTGGCGAATCTGCGTTTTCGTCGCGTGCGGATTCACCAAAAACGTGTATTGCTGCGCCAGCGCATCGGCCATGGATTTCTCGGTGATGCGCGGGGCGATGATGACGTCGCGTGCGTCCATTACGATGCGCCTCCTTCGGCGGCGAGCGTTTTGACGACCGCATCGTAGCCGGCCGTCGTGAAGACGAGGCGCTCGAAACGCAGAACGTCCTTGACGTCGAGCGCACCGGCATCGGTCACGCTGACGCGGCGCAGGTTCGCGGCGACGCGTACGATCGTTTCGCGATGGGCTTCCTCCCGCGCGCAGACGACCAGCGTCGACGGTCCGGTTTTTGCCTCTTTGGCGCTGCCGAAGAGCAGTTTCGCGAACTCGGCGGTCTTTGCGATCGGAAACTCTGCGGCGTCGAGCAGCGTCACCGCGCCCGAACCGAAGCGCTCCGCGAGCGCGGCGACGAAGGCCGCGCGGCGCTCCTTCTTGTTGAGCGATTGCACGTAACTGCGGGGCTGCGGTCCGAAGACGACGCCGCCGTGGCGCCACTGCGGCGAGCGAATCGATCCCTGGCGCGCGCGTCCGGTGCCTTTTTGCTTCCAGGGCTTACGGCCGCCGCCCGAAACCTCGTCGCGCTTTTTGGTCGACGCCGTGCCCGCGCGGGCGTTGGCAAACTCGCGGTGGACGGCGCGGAAGATCAGATGCGTTTTCGAGGCGGGATCGGCGGCGAAGATCGCCGGGGCGTCGATTGCGCGCACGACGTTTCCGCCGGAATCGATAACGTTCGGCATCGCGTTAGGCCCCCGCCGCCTTAGCCGTCTTGACGCTGCGCCGCACGACGACGACGCCGTTCTTGGCTCCGGGGACCGGGCCGCGCACGAGCAACAGGTTGCGCTCGGCGTCGGCACGCACGACCTCGAGATTTTGGATCGTCGTCCGGTCGACGCCGTACTGACCCGGCCGCCGGCTGCCTTTGAGCGTGCGGCCGGCGTTGGTGTCGCCATTGGAAGCGGGCTGGCGATGGATCATCGAGCCGTGGCTGGCTCCGCCGCCGCTGAAGTTGTGGCGCTTGATGCCGCCCGAGAATCCGTGTCCTTTCGAAATGCCGACCACGTCAATCCGGTCGCCGGGCTCGAAGGCCGCAACCGTGACCGTCGCGCCGAGGTCAGCCCCGTCGATGTCGTCGCGAAACTCGCGCACGAAACGCGCCGGCTCGACGCCTTGCTTCTTAAAGTGTCCGGCAAGGGCTCGGGTGACGCGCCGTTTCTTTACGGATTCGAAACCCAAAGCGACGGCATCGTAGCCATGCTTCTCTTTCGTCCGGCGCTCCACGACCGTGCAGGGACCGGCTTCGATCACCGTGACCGGCACGTAACGCCCGTCGTCGGTGAATACGCTCGTCATCCCAACCTTGCGGCCAAGGATGTTCTTCATACGTCCTCGTCCTGAGTGATTTAAGTACACGGGCCCAGGCGTACTGCTCTGCTACTGCTGCCGGCACACGAAACGAAGCCGCGGCCGGCCTGGACCACAACCTGGGCAGTTTACCAGGCGCCGCTGGGCGCGTCAAGCGCAGGCGCAGGCCCGACCGCGGTGCCGATTGCCGACCCGCATCCGCGCCGCAGAGCGTCGTCCCAGCCGGATCGAGCGCCATGCCCTACCCAGCCGTTGGTAGGCACTACGTGAATGCCTCCAGCCCGGTGATCTCCTTGCCGACCACGAGCGTATGCATTTCGCTGGTACCTTCGTAGGTGAGCACCGACTCCAGGTTATTCATGTGCCGGATCACCGGATACTCAAGCGTGACGCCGTTGGCACCGAGCACCGTGCGCGCCTGGCGCGCAATCGCGAGCGCCTCGCGAACGTTGTTGAGTTTTCCGAAGCTCACTTGTGCCGGCGCCAGCCGTCCTTCGTCTTTCAGGCGCCCGAGGTGCAGCGCGAGCAGCGTGCCCTTGTTCAACTCGAGGAGCATGTCCACGAGCTTCTGCTGCGTGAGTTGGAAGCCACCGATCGGGCGATCGAACTGGACGCGCGACTTTGCATACTCCAGAGCCGTTTCGTAACACGCGCGCGCCGCGCCCATCGCTCCCCACACGATGCCATAGCGGGCCTCGTTTAAGCACGCCAGCGGGCCGCCCAACCCGCGAGCTCCCGGCAACAGCGCCTCGCTCGGAAGGCGGCAATCCTGAAACACGAGTTCGCTCGTGATGGAGGCCCGCAGCGACAGCTTGCGGTGAATGTCGGCCGCGCGAAAACCTTTGGTCTGCGCCGGCACGATGAAACCGCGAATACCGTCGGCGCTCTGTGCCCAGACGATCGCGAGATCGGCGATCGATCCGTTGGTGATCCACATCTTCGTTCCGTCGAGCACCCAATCGGCGCCGTCGCGCCGCGCGAACGTGCGCATTCCGCCCGGATTGCTGCCGAAATCCGGTTCGGTCAAACCGAAACATCCGATCGCTTCGCCGCGCGCCATGCGCGGCAACCATGCCTTCTTCTGCGCCTCGTCGCCCCAGCGATGAATCGCGAACATCGCCAGCGACCCTTGCACCGACGCGAAGCTGCGTACGCCGGAGTCGCCGGCTTCCAGCTCGAGGCACGCGAGGCCGTAGGCAACCGCACTCGCCCCCGGACAGCCGTATCCCTCGAGATGCATGCCGAGCAAGCCGAGCGCACCGAGCTCCCGGCCGAGTTCGCGCGGCAGCGTCCCTTCCTCGAACCATTCGCCGACGCCCGGCAACACGCGATCGCGAACGAACGCGCGCACGGTGTCGCGAATCAACCGCTCTTCGTCGGAAAGCAGCGACGACGTGCCGATGAAGTCGACGGCGTCGAGCGCGCGTGGCGCGGCGCGCGTCGCGCTCACCGGTTCACCCAACTCATGTCGGCGTAGCGTCTTCCGCTGATGGCCTGCGGATGGAACACGGTATCGAGGGTATCGATTTCGTCGCGAGCGAGTTCGACGTCGAGCGCTGCGACGTTCTCCTCGAGATACGGCACGCGCTTGGTCCCCGGAATCGGCACCACGTCGTCGCCCTGCGCCAACAGCCACGCGAGGGCGATCTGCGCCGGCGTGCGGCCCTTGCGCGCGGCTAACGCTTCCACTTCGCGCACGAGCGCGCGGTTGCGAGCGAAGTGCTCGCCGGTGAAGCGTTCGCTGGTACGCCGAAAATCGTCTTCGGCAAAATCGTTCTGACTGGCAATCCTTGCGGTCAGAAATCCGCGCCCGAGTGGACTGTAGGGAACGATCGCCGCGCCGCACGCTCGCGCCGCCGCCAGCTGCCCGTTCCCTTCGAGATCCCGCGACCAGAGCGACCATTCGTTCTGCACGGCGGTGATGCGATGCACCTTCGCGGCACGCTGCAGCGTCTCGGCGCTCGCCTCGGAGAGCCCGATGAAGCGAACCTTCCCTTCGCGTACGAGTTCGGCCATCGCTCCGACCGTCTCTTCGACCGGCACGTCGAAGTCGAGACGATGCTGATAGTAGAGGTCGATTCGGTCGGTGTTGAGGCGGCGTAACGACGCTTCGCACGCCGAGCGAACGTAGGCGGGCCGTCCGTCGATGGCGCGCTTGGAGGCGTCGTTGCGGTCGCGGACGATGCCGAACTTCGTGGCGAGGAAGACGCGGTCACGGCAGCCGGCGATCGCCTTGCCGACCAGCAGCTCGTTGCGGCCCTGACCGTACGTATCGGCCGTATCGAGCACCGTGACGCCCAATTCGAGGGCGCGCGCGATCGTGCGCAGGGACTCCGCCTCGTCGGCGGCGCCGTACAAATCCGACATGCCCATGCAGCCCAGACCCAGTGCGGAAACGAGCGGACCGTCCCGGCCGAGGCGACGTTGCTTCACGGCGTTGACGACCTCGCGCTCCGCGTCAGCGTTTGAGGACGCGCGCGAGCTTGTCGAAGAGCGCTTCGGTCGAGCGCTCGAACTGGTCCTCGAAGCGGCGCCAGAGCAGACGACCGTCCGTGTCGGACAACATCGCATCGACGCGATAGACCAGCACGGTCTGCTTTCCTTCGGTCGACAGATGAAACGCGTGCGTGCCGTCGATGCCCTCGTTTTTTATGCGCCAGACGATCCGTTCTTCGGGTGCCGCTTCCGCGAGAACGCCGTGCATGCCCAGATGCCACTCCTCAGTCTTGCCGGGGACCAGCGGTCCCGGCGAACGCATGAAGGGCTGTGAGGCGAACGGCCAAATTTGGTCGCCCGACGTGCCCATTTCTTCGAGGAGATGGTAGATGCGGCGTTTCGTCCCGTGGAACGAGCGCGTCCTGGCCTCGTGAAGTTCGATGGGCATCCGCCGTCGTTCGCTGGCCGGCTGCGGAAAAACTCCCCGGGGCTGCGCACCGCTTCTAGCGGAGCGCGACGATCCCGACGACCCCGGAAAGCAGGATGAGCAGCGGCGCGCTCAACTTCGTGCGCAGCATGAGCAGCGCGACCACGCCGGCAATCGTGTAAGGAACGACGCCGGACGCGGTTCCGTGCGCGATCGTCAGAACGCTCGCCCACACCAGACCGACGATGGCCGGCGCCAAACCGTGCGCAACGATCGGCCGCCACGGCGATGCCGAGAAGCGCTCCCACAGTTTGTCGACGACGACCATAATCGCGCTCGAGGGGACGAACATGCCGATGGTGGCGATGCCGGCGCCCAAGAACGGATTGGACGGCATCGCCGCGTATCCGATCAAGGCGGCAAAGATCGTCGTCGGCCCGGGCACGAGTTTTCCGATCGTGTAGAACTGGCTGAACTGATCGTTCGTCACCCACCCGAACGTGGTGACCGCCTCGCGATGCATCTGCGGAATGATGCCCTTGCCGCCGCCGAACCCGAGCACGGAGAGCTGCGAGAAGGTCCACAGCAAATGCAGGGCCGTGTTAAAGGAAGCCGCGTTCATTTGCCGGCCTTACCCGCGCGGCGGGAACGAATGTATTCGTGAGCGACGCCGATGCCGCCGAAAACGACCAGCACCAGCAGCAGCGGCATCCGTAGGAGCGCGACGACGACCGCCGTGACTGCGAGCAACAACAGTTTCACCCAATCCCCACGCTCGTCCCAACTCAACTCGAGCGCGTTGCCGATCGTCAAGCCGAGCGCGCCGACGGCGCAGCCGCGCAGCGCGCCGTGGACGTACGGATTCGAAGCAAACTTGAAGTAGAGCGCGCCGGCGATGAGGATGATGGCGAACGGAGGAATGCTCGCGCCCAAGAACGCCGCAAAGGCTCCGGGAATTCCACGGGCTTTCTGGCCGCAGTAGATTGCGAGGTTGAGGATGTTCGGTCCGGGCAGCACTTGCGCCAGCTCGAGACCGTCCATGAAGACTTCGCCGTCCATCCAGCCGCGCGACGTCACCTGGCGGCGAATGCTGGCTTTTTGGCCTCCGCCGAACGACGTCGACGAAATCGCCGCGAAGGCGAGGGCGACGCTCAGGAGCGAGGGGCGAGTGACGGCTGGAGCGTTCGCCTCAACTGACATCCGGGAGCGGATGGTCGACGACCGGCGACGTGTGCTTGCCGGAGAGGATGTGGATGTGGACGTGCTCGGTGTGCTGGTAGGGCGGCAGCACGCCCATGCGGATGACGAAGCCCTGTTGGTAAAGGTTCATCTTGAGCGCGACCTTCTGAATGCCGGCGACCAGCCGGTTCCAAATCCGCGCGTCGCCCAGACCGAGATCCAAGATCGTCGGAATCCACTGCTTGGGAATGATGACGACGTGGATTTCCCACCATTCGGCTTTGCTGCGGTCGATGTTGTGGCGGAACGCGAAGACGTCTTCGTCCTCGTAGACGATCTCGTCGGCCTTCGCCCGCGTTCCGTCGAGCCGCCCGCGAAACGTATGCTCCGGGTCGGGCTTCTCCCACTCATGCTGCTCGTTGCCCGCCAGCAGCTCGGAAATCCATGCGGTCATCGCTTCGCTCCAAACTCAAAAGATTGTGCGCACCGGCATCGGTGCTTTTCAAAATGGCGACGCTGCGTCCTCCAAGGAAATCCCGCACCGCAGTTCCAACTGGCAGGCATGGCAGCGCACAAGCCGATCGTCACGCCGAGCGACATCCTGGGCGGACCGCCCGAGTGGCCGAAGGAGCCCCGATCGTGGGAGAAAGTCGTCGGCGACAACGAGATCATCTATGAAGACGATCACGTCGTCGTCTTCCACGACCCGGTCGACGACGACGACGAATCGTCACGCGAAGACCAGGAGATTCGCGCGACCTTGATCTCCAAGCGGCACGTGCACAGCCTGATGGATTTGGGCGTCGGCGACGAACAGCTGAGCGCGCACATCCTCAACGGCGCCCAGCAGGCAGCGTACCGGCTTGGCTTACACAAGAAGGGGTTCGAAATGCGCGCGCACGTATATCCGCCGATGCAACATCGCCCCGAACTCGCGTTCAAGATTCGTGCCGGAAAGCCGCCGCACAAAGCCAGCGCCGCCAACCCGGCGCCCTAAGCGCGGAAAACCGTCTTAGATCTTCGGTGCGACGTCGCGCTCGGCGAGCTTGGCGAGCGCCTGAATCACGACGATCGCAATGACCGTCACTAACACGGCGTAGATGAGTTCGGCGAAGACGCCGCTGCCGGGTTTGAGGAAAATAGCGATGAGGTCGGCGATGAACTTGTTCCATGCGCCCGCCGCGAGCAGACCGAACGCCACGGTCGCCAGCGCAATCATCGTCCCCAGGTAACTCGATTTTACTTCCACGTTTCAATCCTCCGTTGGTCGCCGAATCATTACCCAACGTTCGCCGAAAGCAAAAACGCCCCGCCCTGTGGGCGAGGCGCGAAGGTTCGGGATGGAGGCTTAGGCGGATCCTAGGCCTTGAGTTCGATGTCCACTCCGGCCGGCAGATCGAGGTGCATGAGCGCGTCCATGGTCTTGGGCGACGCCTGCAAAATGTCGATCAGGCGCTTGTGGGTGCGCATTTCAAAGTGCTCCCGCGACTTCTTGTCGTTGTTCGTCGAACGCTGCACGCAGAACCGGTTGATCTCGGTCGGCAGCGGCACCGGACCGCTTACGAAGGCTCCCGTGCGCTTGGCAGTGTCGACGATGCGCTCGGCCGACTGGTCGAGCACCCGATGGTCGTACGCCTTCAGACGTATCCGAATTTTTTGCTTAGACATCTTTTCTTTCTACACTGTGTTTTCAAAGAACGTTGCCGTCCCCCACGACGGGGCCGTCGTCGGGTCGCTCGTCGCGCGGCCTCCATGCCGCGCTCCTGCTACGCCGCGGTCGCGCCTCCTGTTGAGGAAAATTATGGCCTCCAGCCAAAGGCGCTCGCGTCGGAGTCCCCGCGACGGCCCCGTCGCGGGTGCCGTCTGCTTACTCTGAAACCGACGTTACGACGCCGGCGCCGACGGTTCTGCCGCCTTCACGGATCGCGAAGCGAAGACCCTCTTCGCAGGCGATCGGCGTGATCAGTTCCACGTCCATTTGCACGTTGTCGCCGGGCATCACCATCTCGACCCCTTCGGGCAGTTTGATGGTGCCGGTGACGTCGGTCGTGCGGAAGTAAAACTGCGGGCGGTAGTTTCCGAAAAACGGCGTGTGCCGTCCGCCCTCGTCCTTCGAAAGGACGTAGACTTCGGCTTTGAACTTCTTATGCGGTTTGACCGAACCGGGCTTGGCCAGCACTTGGCCGCGCTCGATTTCATTGCGGTCGACGCCGCGCAGAAGCACGCCGACGTTGTCGCCGGCGATGCCCATGTCGAGCAGCTTGCGGAACATCTCGATGCCGGTGACGACCGTCTTCTTCGTTTCTTCCTTGAGTCCGACGATCTCGACCTCTTCGCCCACCTTTACCTGACCGCGCTCGACGCGACCCGTACCGACCGTCCCGCGGCCGGTGATCGTAAAGACGTCTTCGACCGGCATCAGGAAGGGCTTGTCGACTTCGCGCACCGGCTCCGGAATGAAGTCGTCGACCGTATCCATCAATTTGAAGATCGGCTCGGTGTCCGGCCCGCCGCGCTTGCCGTCGGAGTTGAGCGCCTTGAGGGCGGAACCGCGAATGATCGGCGTGTTGTCGCCGTCGAATTCGTACTTGGTCAGCAGTTCGCGGATCTCCATCTCGACCAGCTCGAGCAACTCCTCGTCTTCGACGAGATCGACCTTATTGAGGAAGACGACGATGCGCGGCACGCCGACCTGGCGCATGAGCAGAATGTGCTCGCGCGTTTGCGGCATCGGTCCGTCGGTCGCTGCGACGACGAGGATCGCGCCGTCCATCTGCGCGGCACCGGTGATCATGTTCTTGATGTAGTCGGCATGGCCCGGGCAGTCGACGTGCGCGTAGTGGCGTTTCGTGGTCTCGTACTCTTGGTGCGAGATCGCGATCGTAATGCCGCGCTCTTTTTCCTCGGGCGCGTTGTCGATCTCGTCGACGCCGCGGGCGCTCGCCAGCCCTTCGGTCGCGAGGCAATGCGTAATCGCGGCCGTCAGCGTCGTCTTTCCGTGATCGACGTGACCGGTCGTCCCGATGTTGACGTGCGGTTTGTTGCGCTCGAACTTTGCCTTGGCCATTTTCTTCCTTACACTTCACGCAAGCGAGAGAGGGGCGGCAAACCGCTGTTCCAGCCGAGTCCTCGGACCCTGGCGTTTGGTAGCGCATTCACCGGTTACGATGCAAACGCCCCCCGAAAGAGGGCGCATGACCCCTGGGACTATACCAAGGGGCGCCTTCCCGTGTCAACGCTAGCTTCTAAGCTTCCGCCGCCAGTTTTAAAGGGGCTTTCGATTCGCCCGAGTTCGAGGAAGAGACGGCCGAAGTGTACTTCGCACTCGAGGCCGCCTCTGACGAAGAAATCGGCGAATCCAAGGCCGCGAAGCGGAACGGGATTCGGTCCGAGTCTAGAAGGCGAGGCCGCTGTGTGCTCTGCACTCAAGGCCGAAGCCGACGAAGAATCGGGCCGAATAGCGTTTCGCTTTACGCGTGGGCGGGTTTTTTGCCAGAAGCCTTGGCCATGATCTCCTCTTCGACCGACTTGGGCGCCTTCTCGTAATGTGAGAACTCCATCGTGTACGTGGCGCGGCCTTGGGTGGCCGAGCGCATGTCGGTCGCGTAGCCGAACATCTCCGAGAGCGGAACGTTGGCGGCGATGACTTGCGCGCCGCCCGGCGCTTCTTCGGTGGCCTGAATGACGCCGCGCCGGCGTACGAGGTCGCCGGTGATTCCGCCCATATAGTCCTTCGGCGTCGTCACTTCGACTTTCATGATCGGCTCGAGGAGAATCGGCCCGGCGGTGCGGTTCGCTTCCTTCCAGCCCATCGAAGCCGCGACTTTGAACGCCATCTCCGAGGAGTCCACGTCGTGGTAGGAACCGTCGAACGCCGTGACCTTGAAATCGAGCACCGGGTAGCCGGCGAGCACGCCGCTCTGCGCCGATTCCTTGATGCCTTCCTGGACCGCTTTCGCGTACTCCTTGGGCACCTTGCCGCCGACGATTTTCCACTCGAAGACGAAACCGGTTCCCGGCTCCTGCGGTTCGACGCGCAGCCAAATGTCGCCGTACTGGCCTTTGCCGCCGGACTGGCGCACGAATTTGCCCTGCTTTTCGACCGTCTTGGTGATCGCTTCTTTGTAGGCGACCTGCGGCTTGCCGACGTTCGCCTCGACCTTGAACTCACGGCGCAAGCGGTCGAGAATGATCTCCAGATGCAGTTCGCCCATACCGGCGATGATCGTTTGCTGCGTCTCCTCGTCGGTGCGCATGCGGAACGTCGGATCTTCCTGGGCGAGGCGCGTCAGCGCCTGTCCGAGTTTATCCTGATCGCCCTTGGTCTTCGGCTCGATCGCTTGAGAGATGACCGGCTCCGGGAAGGTGATCGACTCGAGCGTGATCTGCGATTTCTCGTCGCAAAGCGTGTCGCCGGTGCGCGTGTCGGAGAGGCCGACGGCGGCGGCGATGTCGCCCGCGCCGATCGCGTCGATGTCTTCGCGATGGTTGGCGTGCATGCGCAGGATGCGCCCGATGCGCTCCTTGCGGCCGCTGCGCGAGTTGAGCACGTAACTGCCCTTGTTCAGGACGCCCGAGTAAACGCGGAAGTAGGTGAGGTTGCCGTACGGATCGGTGGCAATCTTGAATGCGAGGGCGCAGAACGGTTCGGCATCGTCGGGCTTGCGCGTCAGCTCGTGACCGGTCTTCGGATCTTTGCCGACGATCGGCTTCGCATCGAGCGGCGACGGCATGTAATCGACGACCGCGTCGAGCAGCGGCTGCACGCCCTTGTTCTTGAACGCGGATCCGCAAAGCATCGGCAACACGGTGCCTTCGATCGTCGCGCGGCGAAGGGCCGTCTTCATGCGTTCGATCGGCAGCTCTTTCCCTTCAAAGAACATCTCGAGCAGCTCGTCGTCTTGCTCGGCGATGGCTTCCACGAGTTCTTGGCGCCACTTCATCGCCAGATCGCGCAGTTCGCCCTCGACCTCTTCCGACGCCATCGTCGAACCGATGTCGTCGGTGTAGACGATCTTCTTCATCGTAAAGAGATCGACGACGCCCTGGAACTTGTCTTCGGCGCCGATGGGGACTTGGATCGGCACCGCGCGTCCGCCAAGCCGTTCGCGGATCTTGTCGACCACGTTGAAAAAGTCGGCGCCCATGCGGTCCATCTTGTTGACGAAGATAATCCGCGGCACTTTGTATTTATTGGCCTGGCGCCACACGGTTTCCGACTGCGGCTGCACCGCCGCGACCGAATCGAACAGTGCGACCAGTCCGTCGAGCACGCGCAGCGAACGCTCGACCTCGACGGTAAAGTCGACGTGGCCCGGCGTATCGATGATGTTGATGCGGGTATCGCGCCAGGTCGTCGCCGTGGCGGCCGACGTAATGGTAATGCCGCGCTCCTGCTCCTGCACCATCCAGTCCATCGTCGCGGCGCCGTCGTGGACTTCGCCGATTTTGTGGACGCGACCGGTATAAAACAGAATACGCTCGGTGCAAGTCGTCTTGCCGGCATCAATGTGCGCGGCAATGCCGATGTTGCGGGTTCGCTCTAACGGATATTGTCTTACTGGCATATGTTTTTTGTTTAAAAAGGCGCTCCGGCCCAACCTCCGCGCCCCCCACTTCGTGGGGCCCCAGATCATGGGGCGCTTGGACGTTTCGACGAGTGAGGCATTCCCCGAGGGCGCCCCAAACCGACGTTTCCGCGTTGCGGAGCTGCCATCGGGACCACGCCGGGCCCGGCGCTGCTACAAACTCTTTAAAATCTTCCTTACCATCTATAGTGCGCGAAGGCTTTGTTGGCTTCGGCCATTTTGTGGGTGTCTTCGCGCTTCTTGATGGTTGCGCCGGTATTGTTCGAGGCATCCATCAGCTCGCCGGCGAGCTTTTCCTCCATGGAACGCCCCGAACGACTGCGCGCGAAGCCGATCAGCCAGCGCATCGCCATCGCTTGACGGCGGTCGGGACGCACTTCCATCGGCACTTGGTAGGTCGCGCCGCCGACGCGTCGAGGGCGCACTTCGACGAGCGGCATCGCGTTGGAAAGCGCTTGCGAGAAAACGTCCATCGGATCGCGGCCGGTCTTCTCCGCAATCATTTCGAGCGCCGCGTAGGTAATGTTCTCGGCGGTCGACTTCTTCCCGCGGAGCATCACTTTGTTGATGAAGCGCGCGAGGACTTTCGAATTGTACTTTCCGTCCGCCAGAATCTGGCGCTTGGGAGCGGGGCCCTTGCGCGGCATTACTTCTTCTTCTCCCGCTTGGCGCCATATTTGGAACGGCCTTGCTTGCGATTCGCCGTTCCGGCCGTGTCGAGCGTGCCGCGAATGATGTGGTAACGAACGCCCGGAAGATCCTTGACGCGTCCGCCGCGCACGAGCACCACCGAATGCTCCTGCAAGTTGTGACCGATGCCCGGGATGTAGGCGGTCACTTCTTCGCCGTTGGTCAAACGCACGCGCGCCACTTTGCGCAACGCCGAGTTCGGCTTTTTCGGAGTCACGGTCTTCACTTGCGTGCAGACGCCGCGGCGCTGCGGATTTCCGGGCACTTCGAACTGGCGCGTCGGCAAATCCGGATGACCCGGCTTCGGACCGGTCAAGATCACGCGAAAAGCGCGCGTCTTCACCTTCTTTTCGGTCTTTTCGCGGCCCCGGCGGACCAACTGGTTGATGGTGGGCAACGACTCTCCTTTGGGCGCAGCACACCCCGAGAATGGCCTCGCCGATCCTCGGGGAACCTTCCTCGTCCCTGAACTACGGCAGTATACCAGGGGGCCTGTGCGGCGTCAAACACACGGCGGCGCTTGCCCGGTGCATCCGGCGGCGCTCTCCCGGGGGCGACTTCCTTGCCGTCGAACGCCCGGGCTGCGTATGGCCGCCAGCGGCTCGATTCACCAGGAACGTCGCCTCGGCGTGCTCGACGGACTGCGCGGCATCGCGGTCCTGCTCGTGCTCTGGTACCATATCTGGGAAATCTCGTTCCTACCCGCGCCGGTCGACTGGCTGGAGTTCGTGCCCGAGACCGGCTTCGTCGGCGTTCACCTCTTCTTTTTCCTGAGCGGTTTCGTGATCGCGTACCCGTTCGTGCGGGCGGCGGCCGCGGGCGCGCCCCGTCCCGGGTGGGGCGGCTTTGCGTGGCGCCGCTTCATTAAGATCGTGCCTTCGTACGCGCTCTCCATTGCGGTCGCATACGCCATCGGGTACGCGCAGCGCCAACCCGGAGCCGCAACCGGCCCCGACCTCGTCTCCCACCTGTTTTTCGTGCACACCTGGTTTGCAGATCGCTACGGCACGATCAACGGCGTTCTCTGGACGCTCGCGGTGGAAGTCGAGTTCTACTGCGTCTTTCCGCTGATCTGGTGGTGCTTCGCCCGGCGTCCGTGGCTCACGGCCGCCGTGATGATCGGCGTTGCGTGGGCGTGGCGGGCGGCGCTCGCGCACTGCTGCTACGCGACGCTCTTTCCGCAATACGAGGAGAACCTGCCCGGCTACCTGGACATCTTCGCGTTCGGAATGCTCGCAGCGCGAGCGTTCACGCAGTACGGCGAAACCTGGCGAAACTCGCGATGGCGCCTGGCGGCTCCGCTGGTCTCGCTGGCCGGCGCGGCTTTCCTCGTTGGGCTGCTGCGCGATCTTTTCGGCTACCGCCTCGCGGATCAATGGGCCGGCGTCTGGCAGATCGACAAGCGGCCCCTCCTAGGGGCCGCGTTCGCGCTGCTCGCGCTTGGTTTTCTTAGCAGTCCCCGCTGGTGGCAAATCTTGCTCGACAATCCGCCGTTACGGTTCCTCGCCGCAATTTCGTACAACCTCTACCTGTATCACCAACTGATCGCGCGCGAACTGCTGCGGCATCACGTGCCGGCCTACGTCGGCGACCCGCATTACGACCCGCCGTGGCAAGTTCGCTACACGGCGATCGCATTCGCGTGGACGATTGCATTTGCCGCGCTCGTGACGTATTGCTTCGAACGCCCGCTGCTGCGGCTTCGTCCGCCGCCGTTCCTCACGTCCGCGGGCGGGGCACTCCGACGAAGATGGAACCGCAGCGAGGAAGCGCACTCGTCGAAACCGCGATCGCCGTAGCAATTTCCGGATTGGTTGCCGGAGCCGTGCTCGATGCGACCATCTTCGCGACGCGCTCCGCCGGAATGCGTCCGGTGCGCGAGGCGCTCGAAGACGAGGTTCGGCGAGAGATGGCGGTCGCGCTCGACGTGCTCAAGTATCGGGGCGGCACGATCGCGCCGGCAGCGGTCGCAACGACGCTTCCGATGCCGGCCGGCTCGCCGCTCGCCGCGCGCGTCTCGATTACGGTTTCGCCGGATCCCTCCGGAGCGGTATCGGTGACCGTCACCGCCGAGGCTGGCGATCCCGCGCAGCATGCGACGCTCCGCGCGACCGCCGGAGCGCAAGCGCCGCTGCCCGGCACCGTCGTCACGGCGCCCGGCTTGGTGCCGGCGCCGACCGGAGCGCCGTAGCGCGTGCTGCTGCGGACGCTGTTCGCGCTCGCTTTGTTCGCCGCCATCGCGGAGACGGTGCTGCACGGCGTCCACGCGCTCGCGCAGACGGCCGTACGGCGGCAAGCGATGCTGGCGGTTCGCGCCGAGCTCGCCGCCGCCACGACCGCGGCGCGCCTCGCCGCAGCGCAAGCCGTCATCGCCGGCGGCGATCCGCGCGGGCTGAACCTCCCGCCGTTACGAGTCGGAGGCTGCCGGCTGCGCTGGGGCGGCGCATGCGCGATCGAAGGAACGGCGAGGGTCCGCTTTACGCTTCCGCAGCCGGCGTCACCGTGCCCCGACGCCGCCTGCACGGTCTACGATCAGGGCAACGACAGTGTGGCGGAAGGGCGCGTCGATGCGACGGTCGCGGCCGAAGCGCTGGTTCCCAACGGCGCCGTGCTTGCGTCGCGCACGCAGCGCGTCGTTTTCCGCACCATGCGCGTCGCGCCGTATGCCGCGCTCGCCGGCCAATCGGACGCGACGGAGATCGCCGCCGGTTCGCCCGGAGACGACGCGGGCGCCGCACCTATCGGCACGGCGCCCGGAACCCTGGTCGACGTGGTCTACCGCAATGCCGTCACGGGTGCCGAGATGCCCGCCAACGTTTGGCAGGCTTCGGCGGAATCGCGCGACGGCGAAGCGGCGTGGAAACCTTAGATCGCTCGCGCGGTTAGAGAGCGGACTTGAAAATACTCTCCGTGAGACCCGCGATCACCGGCACGCGCACTTCCTTGCCTTGGAAACCGGTCACGAACGTCCAGATCCAGAGCACGAGCCACAGGAGATCGATGAGCCACAAGACCGGGAACAGCACCAAGAATATGTGAACGAGCGCCGTCAAAATGCCCCAGATGATGTGAACCGCAATCAAGCCGCCCCACAGCGTGATCGACTGTGCCGCCGCCCACTTGACGAACTTGTTCGTGCCTCCGCCGACGAGCATCACGATGCCGCCGACTAAACCAAACAAGTAAGCCAGCCCGGCGGCAACGTTCGGGTCCAATCCGAAGGGGGTATCCGAAGGAGGCTGGGTGACCGACATGTGCACGCCCTTTCCTATTGCATAACCGTCAGCACTTTGCGAGTGCACGTTATGCTTGCGAGCGTGCGGCTCCTACCGCAGCGCCGCCGCGACGGCACACGAAGTTCTGCGGCGCGTCCGGAGCGAACGGCGCCACGTGCGCTCCCGGTGGAAGGTCTATTTCGGCCTCACGTACGTCGTCATCTGCTGGGGCCTCAACATCGTGCTGGTCAAGAGCGCCATCGCGCACCTCGATCCGCTCGCCTTCACCACGCTGCGGTTTTTGGCGATGACGCCGCTTGCCTTCGGACTGGTGTACGCGAGCGGCGAGCGGATCGCGATACGCCGCAGCGACCTCGGGCTTCTCGTCACCTGCGCCGCCTTCGGGTACGGCCTCTATCAGTATTTGTGGATTTTCGGCCTGGCGAACACCAGCGCGTTCGCGTCTGCGCTGCTGGGCGCCACCGCGCCCATTTTCACCATCGCCGTCGTCGCGCTGCTCGGACACGAACGCGTGCGCAGCGTGCGCTGGATCGGCGCCGGCATCGCGCTATTCGGCATTGCCGTCTTCGAAGGCGGCTTTACAAATCGCGCGACGTTTCGTATCGGCGATCTCCTGACGTTGCTCTCTTCGATATCGTTTGCCGGCTATAACGTCGTCACCGCACGTTTGACGGAACGGTATTCGCCGATCGCCCTGGTCGCGATCACGATGACGATGGGCATGGTGATGATCCTTCCCGCCGGCATCCCGCGGCTTCTGCACGCCGATCTCTCGCATCTGGGTTGGCCGGTATGGGGTCCGTTTCTCTTTGCGGTGTTCTTCCCGATCGTGCTGACGTGGCCGGTTTGGAACTACGGCATCTCGGTCATTGGCGCGGCGCGCGCCGGCCTTTTCGGTTTTCTCGTGCCGATCGTCGCGGGCTTTGCGAGCATCTGGGTGCTGGGCGCGCATTTCGAGGGGCACCAAATCGCCGGTGCCGTGATTTGCATCGCGGGGATGGTGCTGGCCAGCCTTTTCGGACGCTTCTCGGTGAGCGCGATCTGGGCGGAGCGTTCGCTGCCGCTCGAAAGGTAGGCCCGTCTCTCCCGCAAAAGGTCGCGCTGCCGTGTTGCGCAGGTATGGCTGGTACGCGCTCCTGATTCTTCCATTTGCCGGAACGCTTTTTCCCGGACTGTACAATCGCGCCGATCCGGCGCTCTTCGGCCTGCCGTTCTTCTATTGGTTCCAAATGGCATGGGTCGTCGTGACCTCGCTCGTCCTTGCGGCAATCGCCTACGGGACGCGGACGCCCGACGATGTCTAGCGGCGGATGGGTGCTCTTCGCGCTGGTGCTGGGTGTGTGTGCGCTCGGCTTCTTCGGCGCGCGCTGGGGCCGGCCTAATCTCGGCCACGTTGACGAATGGGCGCTTGCCGGACGCGGATTCGGAACGCTCGTGTCGTGGTTCTTGGTCGGCGGCGATCTCTATACAGCCTACACGTTCATCGCGCTGCCGGCACTGGTGTACGGCGTCGGCGCGCTCGGGTACTTCCCGGTCGCGCTCAACTTCATCGCTTATCCGTGCGCGCTCATCGTGCTCGTGCGCTTTTGGGGTATCGCACGCAAACGCGGCTACCTAACGGCCGCCGACTTCGTCCGCGAGCGCTTCGGAAGCCGGGCGCTCGAGGTCGCGGTTGCGCTCACCGGAGCGGTCGCACTCATGCCCTACATCGCGCTGCAACTCGTCGGCATGAAAGTCGTTTTCGCGCAACTCGGCGGGATCTTCGCCGTGGACAACGGCGTGCCGGCGCTGACGATCGCATTTCTGCTGGTCGCGGCCAACACGTACGTGAGCGGCCTGCGCGCGCCGGCGCTCATCGCGATCGTCAAAGACACCCTCATCTACGTCACCGTGATCGTCGCCGTCATCGTTATTCCCGCCAAGCTTGGCGGCTGGAAGCACGTGTTCGACGTCGCTCAACCGGTGCTCGCGGCGCGGCCGCAGCCCGGTTCGGCGCTGCTCACCGCGCCGCAGTATTTCACCTATGCCACGATGGCGCTGGGTTCCGGACTCGCGCTGTTTCTTTATCCGAGTTCCGTGACCGCCATCCTGGCGGCGCGCAGCAAAGAAGTGTTGCGCCGCAACGCGGTCCTGCTTCCCATCTACTCGCTCATGCTGGGATTTCTCGCGCTCCTCGGCTTTTGCGCGATTGCCGCGGGGATAACGGTCGCGCACGGCAGCAGCAGCGTCATCCCAGTGCTCTTCGCGCGATACTTCCCGGACTGGTTCTTCGGCATCGCCGGAAGTGCAATCGTCATTGGAGCGCTCGTTCCAGCGACGATCATGTGCATCGGTGCGGCCAACTTGCTGGCGAGCAACGTCGTACGCGAGTTCACGGCCGAGCGGCCTCCGACGGCGGTCGGAACGGTGAAAGCCTTTACACTGCTCATGTGCGCGGGCGGACTCGCCTTCATCTTCTTCGTGCCGGTAACATTTGCGATCGATTTTCAACTCTTGGGCGGCGCGCTGATCGTCCAGATTCTGCCGTCGTTCGTCTTCGGGCTGTGGACGCGCTGGTTCCACCCGCACGCCCTGCTGGCAGGGTGGGCGACGGGGATCGCCGTCAGTTGTGCGATGGCCTACGCCGGCAACTTCGCACCGACGTTCGCGCTGCACGTCTTCGGCGTGACTCTCAGCGGCATGATTGCCGTCTATGCACTGCTCGCCAACTTCTGTATCGCCGTGCCCGCGACGCTGCTCCTGCGCAGCGCGGGCATCCCCGCCGGCAACGACCGCACGCTCGCGGCTGATTACGCGTGAGCGAAAGTATCAATCCGCCGCAGTGGCCGCGCCCGAGCGGGTACGCCAACGGCATCGTTGCGCAGGGGCGCTTCTTAGCCGTATCCGGACAGATCGGCTGGAACGAACGAGCCGAACTCGCCGGCGACGATTTTCTGACGCAGGCCCTGCAGGCGCTGCGCAACGTCGTCGCGGTCGTTCGCGCCGCGGGCGGCGAGCCCGCGCACGTCGTGCGCTTGACGTGGTACGTCGTCGACACCGACGAGTACCGCGAAGCACTTGCGGGATTGGGACGCGGATACCGCGAGATCTTCGGCGATCACTATCCGGCGATGGCGCTCGTGCGCGTGGCGGGATTGCTCGAAGCGGGCGCGCGAGTCGAGATCGAAGCGACGGCAATTCTTCCTTGAACGCGCGTCCGTGCCGTTAGAGATCGATCATCTCATCGTCTGCTGCGATCGCGGCGCTCCCGAAGCGGAAGCGCTGATCGCGCACGGCCTGGTCGAAGGCTCGTCCAACGTGCACGCCGGACAAGGCAGCGCGAACCGGCGTTTTTTCTTTGAGAACGCGTACCTCGAACTATTATGGATCGACGATCCGCCGGCAGCCAGACGCGAGCCCGTACGCCGCACGCGCCTGTGGGAACGCTGGCGGCGGCGCGATGCGTCCGCGTGCCCGTTCGGCGTCGCATTTCGTCCGCGCGACCCCGCCGCCGAAACGCTGCCGCCGTTTCCGACGTGGGCGTATCACGCGCCGTACCTGCCGGCGCAAGTATCGATCGGCATCGCATTAGCGACGCCGCTGAGCGAGCCGGAGTTCCTGTACCTTCCGTTTGCCACGCGACCGGACGCCAAGGGCCGCGAACCTATCGCGCATCCCGCCGGTCTGCGGCGGTTGACGGGCGTGCGCATCGGACTTCCGCCGAGCGCGGCGCGCTCGCAAGCGGCGCAAGCGGTTGCCGCGCTCGGACTGCTCGAATGGTTCGAAGCGCCGGCATACCTGATGGAGTTGACGTTCGGCGAGGGTGCGGCCGGGCGCAGCATCGACTTTCGCCCTGCGCTACCCCTGCTCGTCCATCGGTAGCGGCTCCGGCGCGGCACGCGTGCGCAGTTTGAAGCGCTGCAGTTTGCCGGTTTCGGTACGCGGCAGTTCGGCGACGAACTCGATCTCGCGCGGCGTCTTGAACGGCGCGATGCGTTCGTTGCAAAATGCCTGAAGCTCGCGAATCTTGGTCTCGCCGGACGCTGCCGCGGCGTCTAGCACGACGAAAGCCTTGACGATTTGCGTCTGCTTCTCCGCGTGCGCCTTGCCGACGACGGCCACTTCTTTGACGTCGGCGTGCGCGATGAGGGCCTGCTCCACTTCCGGGCCCGAAATGTTGTATCCGGCCGACACGATCATGTCGTCGGTGCGCGCGACGTACCAGAGATACCCGTCCGCATCGGCCCGATAGGCGTCGCCCGGATAGTTCCAGCCGTTTTGCACGTAGTTCTGCTGGCGCTCGTCGTCGAGGTACTTACAACCCGTCGGGCCTTTGACGGCCAATCGCCCGAGGGTGCCTTCGGGCACCGGGCGGCCCTCGTCGTCGTGAACCTCGGCAACGTAACCGGGAACCGCGCGGCCGGTCGCGCCCGGACGAATCTCCGGCTCGGGCGAACCGACGAAAATGTGCAGCATCTCGGTGCTGCCGATACCGTCGAGAATCTTCAGGCCGGTTTTGTCGCGCCACGCTTCCCACACCGCAAGCGGAAGCGTCTCGCCGGCCGAAACGCACGTGCGCAGCGTCGAAAGATCGTACCGATCGGCCGTGGCGCACATCGTGCGATAGGCGATCGGCGCGGTGAACGCCGTGGTCGCGCCGTACTCGTCGACCGCGCGCAGCAAGTCTTCCGGCCCCGCTTTCTCCAACTGCAGCGTCGCGGCGCCCACCGAAAACGGAAAGAGCACGTGCCCCCCTAAACCGAACGTAAATCCAAGCGGAGCGCTGCCGCAAAAGAGATCGTCCGGCCGCGGCTGCAGCACGCGCGCGCCGTAGCTGTCGCAGGTGGCCAGAATATCGCGATGATAGTGCATCGCCGCCTTAGGTTTTCCGGTCGTTCCCGACGTGAAGGCGATCAGTGCGACGTCTTCGGCCGCCGTTGCCGCCGCTTCGAACGCATCCGGTTGCCGCGCAATCGCCGCTTCCAGTTCGGAGTCGCTGCCGGAACCGAACGTCACGGTGGTGATGCCGTCGAATCCTTCGCAGGCCTTCGAGAGCTCGTCGAGCAGCCGAAAGTCGCACAGCGCGAGCGTCACGCGCGCCTTCTCGACGATGACGCGAAGCTCGGTCGAGCGGTAGAGCGGCATCGTGGTGACCGCAATGCCGCCGGCTTTTAGCACCGCCAGCCAGCAGGCGACGAGCATCGGCGTGTTCGGCGCACGCAAAAGCACGCGATTTCCCGCGCGCAGACCGTAGCGCGCCGTGAGCGCGTTGGCGATGCGGTTCACCACTTCGAAGAGCCGCCGGTACGTCCAACTGACGCCGCCGGGCGCCACGATGCAGCGCCGTTCGCCGTTACCGATCTCGATATTGCGGTCGAGCAGCCACGCCGCCGCGTTGATGCGCTCGGGATACGGCGTTTCCGAAAGCGTGAAGAGCAGGTCCGGCATCGCCTCGCGCGGCGGCAATCGGCGTTCGGCGAATTCGTCGACGTGACCGCTGTGTTTCACGGCGCGTGAACGTGTGCCAGCATCTGCTTGGCGATAACTTGCTGCTGGATCTCGCTGGCGCCTTCGTAGATACGCAGCGCGCGCACGTCGCGGTAGAGCCGCTCGACGATCTCGCCCCGCGTCACCCCCCGGCCTCCGAAGAGCTGCACGGCACGGTCGCAAATGCGGCCGGCCGCTTCGGTGGCAAACCACTTCGCCATCGCCGCTTCCCGCGTGACGCGCGCCGCACCGGAGTCTTTCGTCCACGCGGCGCGATATACCAGGAGCGCGGCGGCGTCGGCGTCGGTCGCCATGCCGGCGACGGCGGCCTGCGTCAGCTGCAGAGAGGCCAGCGGCGCGCCGAACAGTTTCCGGGAGCTCACGTGCGCGAGGGTTTCGTCGAGCGCGCGGCGCGCGAATCCGACGGCGGCCGCGCCGACCGTGCTGCGGAAAACGTCGAGCACCGACATCGCGACTTTGAATCCAGCGCCTTCTTCGCCGATCCGTTGCGACGCGGGGACGCGAACGCCGTCGAACCGCAGCGTCCCCAGCGGATGCGGCGAGATCGTCTCGATTCGCTGCGAAACGGTAAGACCGGCGGCGCCGGCCTCCACGACGAACGCGGACAGGCCGCGCGTGCCGGCCGCTCCGGTTCGCGCGAACACGACGTAGAAATCCGCGATGCCGGCGTTGGAGATCCACGTCTTCTCGCCATCGATCACGTAGGCGTCGCCGTCGCGGGCCGCGCGGCTGGCGATCGCGGCGACGTCGGATCCGGCCTCCCGTTCGGAGAGCGCGAACGCGGCAATCGCGCGGCCTTGCGCCACCGCCGGAAGAAAGCGCCGCTGCAGCTGCGCCGAGCCAAAGAGCGTCAGCGCCCCGCTGCCGAGACCCTGCATCGCAAACGCGAAGTCGGCAAGCGCGCTGCGGTAGGCGAGCGCTTCGCGCGCGAGACAGAGCGTCCGCACGTCGAGCGCGGTGCGCAAGCCGCCGTAGAAATCGGTGACGCAGGCGCGCAGGATGCCGGCTTGCGCGAGTTCTGCCACCCACGCGCGGCAACTTGCATCCGCATCGTGCTCGTCGTCGAGCGCGCCCGCGCCGCATACGAAGCGTTCGACCACCGCCGCGAACGCGCGGTGCTCCTCATCGAAAAACGGCCATGCCAGCGCCTCGTTCAATTTCCTTCGAACTCCGGCGAGCGCTTCGCAGCGAACGCTTCGTAGGCGCGGCGGAAGTCGCGCGTCTGCATGCACTCCGCCTGGGCGCGCGCTTCCGCGTCGATGGCTTCGTCGAGCGGAAGCGCCCACTCGAGATGCAGCATGCGTTTGGTCGTGGCGTGAGCGAGCGTCGGACCGGTCGCGAGCGCCGCAGCCCACGCGCGCGCGCGCGCGAGCAGATCGCCGGGCTCGCAGAGTTCGTTGTAGAACCCCCACTCTAGTGCGCGCTCGCCCGGCATGGCCTCGCCCGTGTAGAGCAACTGCGACGCGCGTCCGAGCCCGACGATGCGCGGCAACATCGCGCACGCGCCCATATCGGCGCCCGACAAACCCACGCGCGTGAAAAGAAAAGCGACCTTCGAACGGCGCGTGCCGAAGCGGACGTCGGAAGCCATCGCCAAGATCGCGCCGGCGCCGGCGCAGGTTCCGTCGATTGCCGCAACGATGGGCTGCGGACACGCACGCATCGCCTTGACGAGATCGCCCGTCATCTGCGTGAACTCGAGGAGCTCCTGGGACCCAGCGGCCGTCAGCGGGCCGATGATGTCGTGCACGTCGCCGCCCGAGCAAAAGTGCTCGCCGGCGCCGGTCAGCACGATCGCCGCGACCGTCCCGTCGTGCCGACGGTGCGCAAACCAGTCGCGCAACTCGGCATACAGCCCGAACGTCAGCGGGTTGCGCCGTTCGGGCCGATCGAGCGTCACGGTCGCAACGCGACCGGCAATTTCGTAACGCGCTTGCGTCGACACTAGAGTCGTCCTTATCGAATTTGAAAGGGAAGGTCCTGTTCGAACTCGATCCCGGCGCTATTGCGGGCGATCACCCGCAGGCGATAGGGCCGGATGAAGATCGGCGGTGCGTCGAGGACGTCGAGCCGGAACGCAAAACGGCCGGCTCCGGTGTGCGGCACGTCAATGGAGAACAAGTTCGTGCGCACTTCAATGCTGGCGACGTTCGTGCTCGTGACGAACTCACCGGAGAAGCGTTCGCCCCGGCGCACGTCGAGCGACGAGAAGTGCATGCCGAGAATCTGCGGCGGCGCGTCTCGCGGTTCGACGCGCGGGGTCGGTAACGCGCGCGCCGCTCCGATCTCGACGCCGGCCGGCACGCCGGGAAGGTGTGATGCACAACCGAGCGCAGCCGCGACGAACGCGAGTGCGCCGGCTCCGAACATCGCCGGACGTGCGCCGGTCGCGTGCATCACGCAGTGAGGTAGCGGTACGGCGACGCTTTTCCTGCCGCAGAGGGCGCTCGCGCCGCTTACGCGTAAGGCCATCCCATGCACGGCGCCCGGACTGCTCCTCGCAGCGTTGCGTTCGATTATGCGGTGGGCGTGTGCTGCGTTTGGGTTTCCGGCGGTTTCTTTCTCGATGCGTGGGCGCACGGCCACGTCCCCGTCGAATCGTTCTTCACGCCGTATCACGCGGCGTTTTACTCGGGCATGCTTGCGCTCATGCTCGTCTTTGCAGGATTTGCGGCGCTCAACCACAGGCGCGGCTATGCCTGGGGCGACGCCCTCCCCAGGCCGTATCGCGTCGCACTCATCGGCATTCCGATCTTCATCGGCGCCGGTTTCGGCGACATGCTGTGGCACCAGTTGCTCGGAATCGAGGAAGGCGTCGACGCACTCTTGAGCCCGACCCATCAAGTCCTCGGGCTCGGTATTTTCTTTCTCGCCAGCGGCCCGATCCGCAGCGTGCTCGCCGATCGCGCGCGCTCGACGACGCTGGCGCGTCAAGCGCCGCTCGCGCTCGGTCTGGCGACGTGGCTGCTCCTGGCGCACTTCGGCACCGCCTACGCCATCGATCCCGCCGGCGGGCGCAGCGACGCACCGCCGCCGATCGCACCGTTCACGCCCGACTATCTCACGGCGCTGAGCATCGGCTACTACAAAATCTCGGTCGGCGTCCTCGTCATGATTTTCCAGAGCGCGCTGATCGGCGGTTTCGCGATCTGGACCGTCTCGCGGCTTCGTCCCGCGCCCGGCATGTTCACGCTGCTCTACGTCGTGGGCGGAATTCCGCCGGCGGCCGCCTTCACCAACCATTCGAACCTGCTCGCCGTCGCCGCGGCACAAGCGCTGCTGACCGGCATCGTCGCCGACGCGTTCGTTGCCCGGCGCGATCCGCGTCCCGAACGCGTCGGGGTTTTCCGCACGTTCGCAGCCACGGTTCCGATGACGTACTGCGCCGTTTACCTAGTGATGACGGCGCTGCGCGGCGGCTTGTGGTGGGATTGGAACATCGCATTGGGCACGTGGCTATGGTCGGGCGTCGTGGGCTACGTGCTGAGCCTGCTGGCATCTGCGCGCCGGGCGTGACGCCGGCTCGCGCGCTGCCGGTGTGCGCGGCGCTGCTCCACCTCGCGACGTCGTGGCGCTACGGTTACTTTCGCGACGAACTCTACTTTATCGCCTGCGCCAAGCATCTCGCGTGGGGATACGTCGATCAGCCGCCCTTCGTCGCGCTGGCGGCATGGCTTTCCGCACCGGCGGGTTACCATCTCATCGCATTGCGCCTGCTGCCGGCGCTGGCGGCCGGCGCGACCGTCTACGTCGCAATGGCGCTCGCGCGGGAACTCGGCGGCGGACGTTACGCCCTGCTCCTCACGGGCATCGCGACGATGCTGCTCCCGGCCTACGTACTGCTCGGGAACGTGTTGACCACGACCTCGTTCGAGCCGCTGTCGTGGACGCTGGCGATCTACGCCGCGATAAAAATCGTTCGCGCACCTTCCGAGAGCGCGGGCCGCTGGTGGCTGCTGCTGGCGGGAGCGCTCGTCTTCGGCGCGTACGGCAAGTATTCGATCGGGCTGCTCGCCGCCGCGTTGGTTGCCGGCATCGTGCTGACGCCGCAACGGCGCACGCTCGCGTCGCCGTGGCCGCCGGCGGTTGCCGGAATCGTCGTTCTGGCTCTCCTTCCCAATCTCGTGTGGCAAGGCGCGCACGGCTGGCCCTTCGTCGAAGTCCTGCGCGGCGACGCGGCGCACCGGCCCGCGTTCCAAAGCGGCGCCGCATTGGAGTTCACGGATCTCGCGCGCAATGCCGCGGCCTTCGTCCTGGAACAGCTTGTCTACACGAACGTTTTTGCAGCTCCGATCTGGATTGCCGGAATCGTCGCGCCGTTTCGGGCGCCCGCGCTGCGCGATCTGCGCTTCGTGCCGATTGCGTACGTCGTGGTTACCGGCGCGGCGGTGGCATTGGGCGCCAAAGGCTACTACGTCATCGGCATCTATGCGTCGCTCGTCGCGATCGGCGCGGTCGCGTTCGAGCGCGCGGCCGCAGCGTGGCGCATAGCGCTTCCGGCGGCGCTGCTGCTGACGGCCGCTGCGGCGTTGCCGCTGTCGTTGCCGATCCTGCCCGTCGACGCACTCGTCGCCTATTCGCAAGGGCTCGGATTAACGGGCCGCGGCGGCACGCCGCCGCATCTCGTGCAGCCGGTCTTCGCCGAAGAGTTCGGCTGGGAACGATTGGCTCGCGACGTCGCGGCGGTCTACCGCTCGCTGCCGCCGCGCGTGCGTGCGGGGACGGCCGTGTATGCCGACACCTACGGCGACGCCGGGGCGCTCGATTTCTACGGACCGCGCTTCGGGCTGCCGCCGGCCATCTCGAGTCAAAACTCGTACTATCTCTGGGGGACGCGCGGCTACGACGGACGCACGATGCTTGCCGTCGGGGCCACGCGCAGCGATCTGCTCCGCGCGTTTTATCGCCACGTGACGCTCGTGCGCACGTCGTCCGAACCCTACAAGTGGATCGTCGAAGGTCCGGCGCCGATCTATCTCTGCCGCGATCCCATCGCGCCGCTGACGACCATCTGGCCGCTTCTGCGCTGGTACGGCGCGTGACGCCTGCGGGCACTTGCCCGCGACGTGAACTCCCTATCGCGACAATCCGGCTTCACGCTCCTCGAGACCGCCGTCACGCTCGCGCTCCTCGCCATGTTTACCGCCGGCGCGGTGTGGATGCTCGGGTCGCATCCGGGTTCGCTCACCCAGGCGACCGCCGATTTCGATGCGGCGCTGGCGAGCGCGCGCGCGATCGCCGCGACGAGCGGCAACGGTGCGACCGTCGTTTTTCTGCCGCGCGGTGACGCGTCGCACGCGGCGGCCGGATTCACGCTGCGCGTTTTTCGGGGACGTCCGACCGCCGCCGGCATGGTTCGCGCGGACGCCGTGATGCCCGCGACGTCTAACGCCGGCGTTTCCGAGAAAACGCTCGGCTCGCCGCCGTTCTCGCTCTTTTTCGGCGCCTCCGGCGACCTGAGCGGAGCGAGCGATTATCCGCAAACCGGCGCGCGTGGCGACGTGCGCTTTCCCGCGATCGCAATCGAGCCGCCGTGTCCGCACGGCGGGTTCGTTCTCTCGTTCGCAACGGCGCAGCATACGGAGAAACGCCGCTTGCCGTGCGCGTCGTCGGTGGCCGCGACGGCTTCACCGAATCCTTCGCCGACGCCGAACGTGCCGCTCGTGACGCCCGCACAACTGGTCTATGGCTGGCCGGCGGATGCGCGTCAAACCTTCGTGGCGACGGAGTGGGGGTACACGCATTGGTTTGCCGCCGACGGTTTTGCGTGCGGCAGCGGGGTCGCGGAGTTCCCCAACGTCTTGCCGTCCCCGTACTCCCCGCCGTACGACGCGAACGAGGGTGACGCCACGCCGCCGCCTCCGCCGCACGCGCCGTACTCGTATCCCAACTCCGGCGGCCAAAGCATGAACGACGCGCCGGCGCCGTTCCCGCTCGATCCCGCGCGCGAGGGACTCTGCGCCGCTACGGTGCGCGACGATCGCGGACAGCCCGCGCGCGTCACAGTCGACGTCATGGGATGGCTCACCGCGTCGTATGGCGGCAACGCGTACACGCATCGGTCGCGCCGCACGCTCGCGCTGCCCGCGACGACGTTTCCCAATAAAGGCGCCTCGGTAACGATCGCGCTTTCGAAAACCTACGACGCGCAACCGCTGCACGGCCTGGTCGAATTCGACGGTTCGTGTTCGCCGTATCTATCGTTCTCGAGCCTGCCGGGCAAGACGCCGCCCTCGCCGGCTCCGTCGCCGGCGACCGCAGCCATTACGCTGACGCTCCTCACGCTGCCGGCGTCGAAGACGCGCTGCGGCGGCGTCATCTACGATCAGTACGCGGGCGCGCTGGACGGCGAAGGCGTTCCGTTTAATGCGACGCTCGGCGCGCAACGCTGCGCGAACGAGCGCAACGTGTGGCAGGGGCCGGCCGACGGAGCCTGTTACGACTTATACTTCGTCGTCACCGGCACGACGCAGACCGGCGGCTGGACCGAAGAAAGCGTGATGGGCGTGTACGCACCGCACGGGACGCCGGGGATATCGCTTTATCGCTGGGTCGTCGACGACGGCGTCTGTTCGGTGCAAAACGCCGGCGGTACCGGCTTCGCGCAATGGGGCGTTCTGCTCGGTAACGGCGACCCTACGCCGCCGCCGGTCGCGACGCCGCAGCCGATGCAGAATCAAGCCGGGTTCGGAGTGAACTTTGCCGCAGATACGATTGCCGTCACGTCGGCACCCGATCCGAACCCGACGCATCCGCCGCCGCTGCAATGCGGTTCCGGCGGAATCCCGACGCCCAGTCCGCCGCCGTAGTTAGGCTTCGGCGCCGCCGGGGACGACCATCGCCACACCGTTGCGCGTACCCGCGACGAAAGCGAAGACGGCTTGCGCCACCTCATCGACGCTCGCGATGCGCCCGAGCGGATTCGATTTCGCCAGCCGCGCGCGGGCCGCGTCTTCGCCGGCGCCGGTGTGCTTCGACACGTTGGCAATTGCTTTACGCATCATGTCGGTTTCGGTATAGCCGGGGCAGACGGCATTGGCGGTGATGCCGGTGCCGTCGAACTCGGCGGCAATCGCGCGCGTGAATCCGACGACGCCGTGTTTGCTCGCGCAATACGCAGCTAAATAGGCAGCGCCGGCGAGCCCGGCGGTGCTCGCGACGTTGACGATGCGCCCCCACTTCGCGACGATCATGTCTTCGACGGCCGCGCGCGTGCACAGAAACGTGCCGGTCAGATTGGTCGCGACGATCTGATTCCACATCGGTACGCTGGTCCGCACGAGCGGCGCCGATTCGGCGATGCCGGAGTTGTTGACGAGCACCGCGATTGGGCCGTTGGCTTCGCGGCACGCATCGAAGGCGGCTGCCACCTGCGCTTCGTCGGTCACGTCGGCTTGGGCGCGAAAGAGCCGTCCGTCGTGATGCGGCGCGCGCGCAGTGCGGCTGACGATGCTCACGCGCAAGCCGCGGCCGGCAAACAGTGCGGCAATGCCGAAGCCGATGCCGCGCGCTCCGCCGGTGACGACCGCGTGTTTCCCGCGCAGGCCGTCGTCAGATGGCACCGGCCGCCTGCTCCTGCGCGCGTGCGATCAAACGCTCCAACTGCTGCTTTCCGGGAAGATACTGGACGGGCCACGCCGCATCGGCGTAGCCGAGTTGCGCCGCCGCGTGCAGCGTCCAGGCGGCGTCGGCGAGATGCGGGCGGCCGAGCGCGACGAGATCCGCGCGTCCCGCCGCTAAGATGGCGTTGACCTGATCGGCGTCGGTGATGTTGCCGACCGCCATCGTGGCGATGCCGATCTCGTTGCGGATTTTGTCCGCATACGGCGTTTGATACATACGGCCGTAGACCGGCTTGGCATCGGGCGACGTCTGCCCGGTCGAGACGTCGATGAGATCGGCGCCGGCTTCCTTGAAGGCGCGAGCGATCTCGACGGCGTCGTCGCCGGAAATGCCCCCGTCCACCCAATCGGTCGCCGAAATGCGCACCGAAATCGGCCGCTGCGCCGGCCACACGTCGCGCATCGCCGCGAACACTTCGAGCGGATAGCGCAAGCGGTTTTGCAGCGGCCCGCCGTATTCGTCGGTGCGCCGGTTACGCAGCGGGGTGACGAACGACGACAGTAAATACCCGTGCGCGCAATGCAGTTCCAGCATGTCGAAGCCGGCTTCGATTCCCATGATGGCGGCGCGTACGAATGCCTCGCGAATCTCGCGCATCTCCGCGCGCGTGAGTGCCGCGGGCACCTGGCTGATGGGAGCGTACCGAATCGCCGACGGCCCGACCACGGGCCAGTTTGCGTCGTCGAGCGGCTCGTCCATCCCCTCCCACATGAGTTTCGTGGAACCCTTCGGACCGGAATGTCCGAGTTGCAAACAGATCTTTGCCTGCGAATACGCATGCACGAACTCGACGATGCGCCGCCATGCGGTCGCGTGCTCGGGCAGATACATGCCGGTGCAGCCGGGAGAAATGCGGCCGTCTTGCGTGACGCACGTCATCTCGGTGAACACGAGGCCGGCGCCGCCGAGCGCGCGCGCTCCCAGATGGACGAGATGGAAATCGTTGGGCATTCCGTCGACCGCGCTGTACATATCCATGGGAGAGACGACAACGCGGTTGCGCAACTCGAGGCCGCGCAAGCGAAACGGCGTGAACATCGGTGGGATGTGCACCCCACCGGCGAACCAGCGCTCGATTCGCTCGACGTACGTGGTATCGCGCAAGCGCAGGTTTTCGTGACCGATGCGTTGGCTGCGCGTCAGCAGGCTGTACGCGAACTGCTCGGGCGGGAGGACGGCGTAGCGAGCGACGTTTTCGAACCACTCGGTCGAATTGCGTGCCGCGTTTTGAAGTTTGAGCACCTCGATGCGCCGCGATGCCTCGTATTCCGGCAGCGCTTGCTCGATATTTCCATCGCCGGCGGCGAGCGCGTCGGCCAAGCCGATCGCATCTTCCATCGCCAGTTTCGTGCCCGAACCGACCGAAAAGTGCGCGGTGTGCGCGGCGTCGCCCACGAGCACGACGTTTTCGTGTACCCACCGTTCGTTGCCGACGCGCGTGAAGTTCAGCCATTCCCGTCCGCGCAAGTGCGTGGCGTTGGTCATCAGGCGGTGGCCGCGCAGATACGGCGCAAAGAGCGTTTCGCAAAACGCAATCGACTGCTCGGTCGAAGCGTTATCCAATCCGTGCGCGCGCCAGGTCTCTTCGCGGCATTCGACGATGAACGTGCTCAGGTCGCGGTCGAACCGGTAGGCGTGAACCGTAAACCAGCCGTGTTCGGTGCGTTCGAAAACGAACGTAAACGCGTCGAGCGGCAGCGTCGTGCCGAACCAGACGTACCGGCACAGCCGGCGATCGAGATTGGGCCGGAAGGTTTGCTCGTAGGCCGCACGCGTCCGGCTGTTCGCGCCGTCGGCCCCGACCAGCAGATGGCAGTCGCGATAGGCGCCGACGTCCTCGATTTCGGTTTGAAAGCGCAGATCCACGCCGACGCCGGCCGCGCGCTCCTGGAGAATGGCGAGCAGCCGTTTTCGCGCGATGCCGGAAAATCCGTGACCGCTGGAGGTGATCGTGTGCCCTTTGAAGTGCACGTCGATATCGTCCCAGTGGGCGAACGCGTCGACGATTGCGCTATGCGTCGGTCCGTCGGCGCGGCGCAATGCGTCGAGGGTCGCATCCGAAAAGACGACGCCCCAACCGAACGTATCGAGCGGGCGGTTGCGCTCGAGCACGGTCACCTGCCATTGCGGAAACCGTTGCTTGGCAAGCAGCGCGAAGTAGAGTCCCGCCGGTCCGCCGCCGATGCAAACGACGTGTTTCACTCGCGTTTGCGGGCGACCAAAATACCGTCGCACATGGCGACGAGCGAAACGTCGACGCGTTCGTCGCGTCCGGCCTTGGCGTTGAGCGCGCGCAGCGCCGCCGTGCTGGCGTCGCTTTCCCGCCCGTCCAGGACGCGCCCGCTCCAGAGGACGTTGTCGACGAGAATCAAACCGCCCGGGCGCACCAGCCGCAGCGCCGCCTCGTAGTAGTTGTCGACGTTGGTTTTATCGGCATCGATGAACGCCATATCGAATGGCTCGGCGCCTTCGGCTTCGAGCGCCGCCAGCGTCTCCAGCGCCGGCGCGATGCGCAAATCGATTTTGTGCGCGACGCCGGCTCGTTCCCAGTAACGGCGGGCAACCGCCGTATACTCCTCGCTGACGTCGCACGCGACGATGCGTCCGTCGCCGGGAATGGCCAGCGCCATGGCCAGCGACGAGTACCCGGTGAACACGCCGATCTCCAGATACCGCTTGGCGCCGATGGCACGGGCCAGCAACTGCATGAACGCGCCCTGATCGGGCCCAATCTCCATTTGCGCGTCGGCGTGATGCGACGTCTCTTCGCGCAGCGCGGCAAGCACGGGGTCTTCGCGCACCGTTTTCGCGATAATATACTCCTGAACGCCTCGGTCGACGAACGTACTCTTTGCAGTCATGCGCCTTCCTTCGCCTTCGCGCGCAGGTCTTCTTCGATTGCGGCGGCGGCACGTTTGCCGGGAAATCCGCTCACGCAGCCGCCGGGATGCGCTCCCGACCCGCAGAGATAGAGATTTGGGACCGGCGTCCGCGTCGAGAAGCGCCGTTCGTAGATTTGGCCGGGCAACAGCTCGCCGTGAAAAATATGGCCGCCGATCAGGCCGAAGCGATCCTCGAGATCGGACGGCGCGAGCACGAGCCGGTGCTCGATCGCGTTGGGAAGATTGGGCGCGAGACGCCCGAGCATGGCAACGATCGTGTCGGCGGCGGCCTCGCGCTTGGCATGCGTCCAGCCGTCGGCCCGGTCGTACGGATAATACTGTGCGAAGACCGAGAGAATGTGCTTGCCGGGCGGAGCCAGCGACGGGTCCGTCGGCGTCTGAAGGAAGCATTCGATGAGCGGTTCGTCGCTCGCGCCGCGCGTCGCCCCGTCCTCATAGGCCTTTTGCAAATAGTCGACCGACGGCGCGACGTGGATCGTCGCACGGTGGTGCGGTTGCGCGTGCGTGCCGGGCCGCGCGCGGAAGTTCGGCAGTTCGCCGAGCGCCAAGTTGAGTTTCAACGACGGACCGACGCTCTTCCAGTCGTTTGACGCGTTCGACGAATTCGGCCGGCACCGCACCGGGATCGAGCAAGTCGAGGAAGGTCGTGCGGGGGTGCGCGTTGCAGGCGATCGCGCGCGCCGAGATCTCGCGTCCATCGCTCAACAAGACCGCCATCGCGCGATCGTCGTAGGTGACGATGCGCTCGACGCCCGCACCCGCAAAAATCTGCGCGCCGTGAGCGCGGGCCGCATCGGCGAGCGACGCCGACACCGAGCCCATGCCGCCGCGAACGAACGCCCACGCGCCTTGAATCCCGAGCACGCGTCCGGCCAAATGGTGCGCGAGCACGTAGCCGGTGCCGGCATCGCGCGGGCCGAGGTTCGTGCCGATGAGCCCATCGTTGACCAGTTCCGCGGCCAGCACCGGCGTGCGGACGTAGCGCTCGACGAGATCGGCGGCCGAACCGAGCAGCAACGACTGCGTGCTGGCGTCGAATCGCTCGAAGCACGGGTCGGGATCCGAGAACGAATCGAAGAGTGCGCGCCCCGCACGTTCGACGCGTTCGCCGTACGCGTTGAACCCGTCGACGTCGGCCGGATCGAACGCGGCGATCTCGCGGGCGTTCGCGGCCGCGTCGCTGCCGAGCAGCAGCGACCGCCCGTCTTCGAGCGGCGTGAACGCGTATGGATCTTTGCGATAGAAATCGAGGCCGCGTTCGCGCAACTCCAGGATTTCGACGAGCCACGGGTCCAGCAAGCTGCACACGTAGGACGCTGCCGATAAGGTGTAGCCGGGCCAGATGCTCGTGTCGCTGATCGCCGCGCCGCCGATCTCGGCACTTCGCTCGAAGACGGCGACCGACAAGCCGGCTTTTGCCAGCAGCGCCGCGCACGCCAAACCATTGTGGCCGGCGCCGACGACGACGGCATCGTACGAATAGGATTCCACAAACGCCCTATACTACTACGAGGCGGTGCTTTCTTTGCGCGTGTTCGTCGCGGCCATACCATTTGCAGCGCTGACGGTCGCGGTGCCGTTGGTCAACCGCGTCGAGCCCCGCATTCTCGGTTTACCGTTCGTTCTGGCCTGGATCGTCGCGTGGGTACTGCTCACGCCGGCGTTCCTGTGGAGCGTGGGCCGCATCGAGCGCCGCTGGTGACGAGCCCGCCGTTGGTCGCACTGACGATCGTCGGCGCCGTGCTGATCGGCACGATCGTCTTTGCGCTGTTGGGCGTGCGGCGCATCGCCATGGACCCGCAGCAGTTTATCGTCGGCGGACGCTCGTTCGGGACGTTGCTGCTCTGGGTGTTGCTGGCCGGAGAGATCTATACGAGTTTCACGTTCCTAGGCGCTTCGGGGTGGGCCTACGGGTTCGGCGCACCTTCGTACTACATTCTCGCCTACGGCTGCTGCGCGTACATTATCGGATATTTCCTTCTGCCCGCGATCTGGCGAGTCGGCAAAGAGCGATCGCTGTTGACGGCGGCGGATTTCTTTGCCGACCGCTACGGCAGCCGCGCGTTCGGCGCGTTCGTCGGGGTCACGCAGTTCGCCGTCTTGATCCCGTACGTCGCGCTGCAACTGAGCGGACTCCAACTGCTGCTGCGCATCGCGGGCTACGGCCACTTCGACGCGACGGTGGCCGTCTGCGCGGCGTTTCTGGCCATCGCCCTCTTCGTGTTCACGGCTGGGTTGCGCGGCACGGCGTGGGCCAGCATCGTCAAAGACGTCCTCGTTCTCGGGGCAGTCGTCTTCGCCGGCATCGTCATTCCGGCGCAGTTCTTCGGGTCGCCGGCACACGTTATCGACCGCGTGCTGCACGCCGATCCCGGCCATCTCGTGCTGGCGGCCGGAACCGGCACCCATGGAACCGTGTGGTACGTCTCGACCGTCATCCTCACCGCAGCCGGCTTCTTCATGGCGCCGCACGGCTTCAGCGCGATTTACAGCGCGCGTTCGGAGGCGACGCTGCGCCGCAACGCGATGCTGCTGCCTTTCTACCAGACGATCATGCTGCTCGTCTTTTTCGCCGGCATAACGGCGCTGCTCATCGTGCCGGGACTGAAAGGGACGGCGGTGGACCAGTCGTTTCTGCTGGTCGTGCAGCGATATTACCCGGCCTGGGTATTGGGCCTGGTGGCCGCGGCCGGCTGTCTCGCCGCCCTGATTCCCGCCAGCGCGCAATTGCTCGGCGCGGCCAGCATTTTTTCGAAAAACGTGCTGGGCGAACTCGGAATTGCCACGAGCGACCGGGCGCGCACGCTCGCTACGCGCGTCCTCGTCGTGGTCGTCGCGCTTTTCGCATTAGTTTTCTGGCTCGACGAGCAACGGACGCTCGTCGAGCTCATTCTCATCTACTACAACGGCGTCACGCAGTTTTTGCCCGGCGTCGTTGCCGCGTTCGCATTTCCGCGCGTGTCGGCGTGGGCCGTCGCGGCGGGAATCGTGACCGGATTCGCGCTCGCCCTGACGTTCACGCACGCAGCCACGCCGCTGCTGGGCGTCAACCCGGGACTCGTCGCGCTCGCCGGTAACGTCGCCGTGACGCTTGGCGTGGCGCTCGTCTTTCCGAGAAGCTTGCGGACCTCTAACTAAAAGAGGGACGCGTTTGGAAACAGTCCCGGCAGTAGACCGGCTTGTCGCCGCGCGGATTGAACGGTACCTCGGCCACGCCGCCGCACTGGCTGCAGGTCGCGGTGAACATTTCGCGCGGACGGCCGCCGCCCATGCGATCGCCGCCGCCGCCGCCAGGGTTGCTGGCTCGCATTGCTTTGCGTGCCTGACGGCAGTCCGGACAGCGATTCGGTTTGTTTTGGAAGCCCTTTTGCTCGTAGAAGCGTTGCTCGCCCGAGCTGAAAATAAACTCACGCCCACAATCGACGCACGTGAGGTTTTCATCGACGTACACGAATTAAAAACTCCTTCGGCTTGCTGCCTTTCAGATTGTGCCCCGAGAACTGGAAGCCCCACCCGAAGATCGAGGCTCCGTGACTGACCTGCCAAGACAGCCGAGTCGAAAAGAAAAAGACGACAAGAACGACCAGCGAGATCAGGGCGCCGCGCGGATCGAGCGCGGCGTAAACGATGAGGACGGCGACGGCGGCCGCGGCCGCAAGATCGAACGAGACCGCTCGCAGAACGCGAGCGAATCCCATAATCCCCAGGACGAGGTGCGGAATCACGAGGGCGTAGCGGACGCGGTCGTGCCGGTCCGCCTGATACGGCGCATGCTTCCGAAAGAGAACGGATTCATCCACTGTCGCCATTAACCCCGTAATCGTCTGCCCGCTTCTGCGACCTTGCCGCGGCGAGTCCTGCCGGGTCGGCATCGGCGGCGGCGCGAATGACGCGCGGCATGAACGCCCTCATCACGGTCCCGCGCGAGCTCGCCGACGACGTCGTCGCGGTCCGGCGCGACCTGCACATGCACCCCGAGACGGCGTTTGCCGAGCATCGAACCGCGGCGCTCGTGGCGCAGCGCCTGCGCGATCTCGGGTACGAGGTGCACGAGGGCATCGGCAAGACGGGCGTCGTCGGCGTGCTCGACGGAACGCGCCCCGGCCGCACGATCATGCTGCGCGCCGACATGGATGCGCTGCCCATCAGCGAGGAGACGGAGCACGAGTACCGGTCGCGCTCGGCCGGCCGGATGCACGCGTGCGGTCACGACGGGCACGTCGCGATTCTGCTCGGTGCAGCCGCGCTGATTGCAGCGCGACGCAGCGAGGTCGCCGGTCGCGTGTGCCTCGTATTCCAGCCCGCCGAGGAGGGCGCCGGCGGCGCGAAGGTGATGCTCGACGACGGATTGTTCGAGCGTTTCTCCATCGAGCGCGCATACGGACTGCACCTGTCGTCGAAGTATCCGACCGGAACCCTCGGATTTCGCGACGGCCCGATGTACGCATCGAGCGACTCGATCGAGATCGAAGTCTGCGGCGTCGGCGGACACGGCGCGGCACCGCACGACGCCGTCGATCCGATTTATGCGGCCGCCAGCTTCGTCACCTCGGTGCAGCAAGTCGTTTCGCGCCAGATCGATCCGCTCGAACCCGCCGTGGTGACGATCGGCGCGATCCACGGCGGCACGATTCACAACGTCATTCCACGCACGTGCCGGATGATGGGAACCGTGCGGGCTTTTTCCGAAACGGTGCGCGCGACGATGGCCGAACGCATCGAGCGCGTGCTGCACGCCTGCTGCGACGCTTCCGGCGCGACGTACGATTTTACATATTTCGATCGCTATCCGGTGACGGCCAACGACGCCGGGCAAACGCACTACGCGCGCGAACTGGCGCGCCGCGCGTTCGGCGACGAGCGCGTGATCGAATCGGCCATGCTCATGGGCGCGGAGGACTTTTCCTTTTTCGCCCAGCGGGTGCCCGCGTGCTTCTACACGCTCGGCTGCAGCGGCGGCCCGCAAACCAGCCATCCGCATCACTCCAGCCTCTTCGACATCGACGAAGCCGCGCTGCCCACCGGCGTGGCCATGATGGCGGCGCTCGCGTTCGACGCGCCACGCCACGCACCGTGAGCGCGCCGATGATTCCGAGCGTCGTCAATCCCGCGACCTTGAGCGACTATCTTGAGGTGATGACGCGCGCCGTCTTTCAAGCCGGCGTGAGTTGGAAGCAGATTGCCGACCGGTGGGGTGTCTATCGCGAGGCGTTCGCGCAGTTCGATCCCGTGCAGGTCGCGACGTTCGACGATCTCGACGTGGAGCGCGTGCTCGCGACGCCCGGCGTCATGCGGACGCCGCGCAAGGTCCGCGCGACGATCGCTAACGCGCGCACGCTGCTCGACGTCGATCGCGAGTTCGGCGGCATCGCCGCGTACCTGCAGAGCTTTTCGTCGTATCCGGAACTCGCCAAAGACTTCAAACGCCGGTTCACGTTCATGGGCGATATGAACGTGTGGTACGTCCTGTTTCGCACCGGCAATCCCGTGCCGCGCTTCGAGCCGTGGGTAGGCGGCATCGCCGGCGAGCATCCCCGCATGCGCGAGATGGTCGAACTCGCTCGAGCCAACGGAGAATCGCCCGAACTTTAGGCGAACTCCGCGCTCAGCATTCGTCCGCGGATACTACGGGGCAGGCGAGGGCGACGGCGACGGCCCGGCGTTGCCGCGACGCGCCCCCGGGGCGGGACGCACGAGGTAGAGTCCGAGCGGCACTGCGTAGTTGAGTTCGGGAACCGGCATGGCATCGAAGCCGCGCGCCTTGATGTCGTCGGCCGTCGCCCCGGCCAGACGCCCGCACTGCAACAGCGCCGGAACGACGCTCGGATCGGCCGGATCGAGTTCGTACCACGTTCCGGCGGAGGCCGTGTGGGGCGTAACCGTCCAGTTCGGCGTCGCGCTGCCGCTGGTAAAGTGATGCTGCAACTCCGCGAGCGCTTGCGTCGCGATGCCATGCGCGTCGCTCGTGCAGAGCGCGCCGGTTGCGTGCACTTCGAACGGTGTCTTCGGCGGCGCCGACGGCAGCGCGTAGATCCGGAACGACTCTTGCCCCGCTTGCTGCTGGCGCGCGACGAAGTAGAGGCCGACCGAGGGCATGAACG
The DNA here is from genome assembly GCA_963704715.1 of Vulcanimicrobiota bacterium. Taxonomy (GTDB): domain Bacteria; phylum Vulcanimicrobiota; class Vulcanimicrobiia; order Vulcanimicrobiales; family Vulcanimicrobiaceae; genus Tumulicola. The sequence goes on from OY969933.1 coordinate 503,340, forward strand.
TCAACTGCGGCACGAAGAAGAGCGTGCTCGACGGCGCGTACAAATGCCGAGAGCTGAGATCGTCGCTGCGCGCAACGTGCAGCGGCAGGCAGCCGGCCACCGAACGCAGCCCGGCCGCGCCTTTGACGATAATCGTGAGCGCGTAGGTCGTGCCGAGGCCGTGGTAGGTGACGGCGGCGCCGGTCATCACCGGTGCCGGCATTGAAGACGGATAACCCGCGGCGGTTTTGGCAGCTTCGATGCGCGTGACGTACGCCTTGAGTTCCGACGAAAGCGTCTGCGCTTTGCTCATCGCGTCGGCGCTGCACCGCTGCGGGTCGGCGCTGACGGCGAACGGATCGGGCGGCGGCGACGCCGGCAAGGGCGCGAAGAATCCGCGGCCGCCGCCGCCGCCGGGACCTCCCGGACCGCCTGGAGGCCCGCCTGCTCCGCGCGCGCCACGCGGCAAGTTGAAGGCCGAACCGGTTTGCGATGACGCTACGCCTTGTCCGAACTTGACTCCGTACGTGACGGAGTACGAACGCGGCGTCAGCGGCCGCGCGATGGTTGGGATCGTTTCCCCGTAGAGCGTTTGATACGGCACCGCATTGGCCGGGCTAGCGAAGATGCCGCCGAACGTGTTCGTGATGTTGCTGGCGGCAAAGGTCAACGTTCCGCGCGAGAGCGCGGCGGTGACGCCGGCGTCGAACGTCGTGTACGCCGGCAAGTTGTTCGGGTTGTTTTTTGCCGTGTATTGCGCGTCGGCGAGCCACTCGAGCGCCGAATGGGGCGCTTTATAGTCGAAGACGATCCCGGCTCGCTGGAGCGGTTGATTCGGTAACTGCTCGCCCGAAATCGTAATCGAGTACGGGTTCGTAAAGTACGGCGAGCCCGATTCGGCCGTCGAGACCGTGACGTTGTAGTACGGCTGAACGACGAGATTCCCGAAGGTTGCGTAGCCGGTCAACTCGGCGCCTTGGTAGATGCGCTTGACGCCCGAAATCGGCGTGGAGAAATACAACTGCTGCGGCCCGAACGCAGTGCCGGCCTTGAGATTGCAGCCGGCCGGCGAATCGTAGATCTGTTCGACCTGCGCGAAGTATCCCGGCGGGAAAAGGCCTTGACCGAGCAGCGCGGAGCCGTTGACGAGCACCGGGAGCAGCACGCCGGCTTGGATTTGCCGGTAGAGCTGGAGCGATACGTTGCCGCCGCGCATGGAGTGCGTGTAGCCGGCGCGATACGAGATCGACGAACTCGGGCCGGGTTCGTCGCCGGGTGCGTTGCCGTACGCGGTATCCTGCGGCGGATTTCCGGAACACGTAAAGCGCAGCGACGCCGGATCGCTGAGGATATTGACGCGCCCCGGATTGCCGGCGACGCCGCCGACGGCGTACGACGCGCTGTAGCTGTCGAATCCGGTCGGACGCCACGTCGCCGCCAGGCTTCCGAGCGCAGTGACGCCCTCGGACCCGGTCGCGCTGCTCGCGCCCGCCGACGCGGCCAACGTCAGCCGATCGCTCGAGTGCATCGTGTCGGTGACGCTGATCGCGCCGTAGTCGCTGCGTAACGGTGCCGTTGTAGTACGGTGCCGACTGCGGAACCAGCGGCGAGGTGACGTTTTGCGACGCGGTTCCGTAGGCCTGGAGCGAGATCGTGTGCTTCTGCTTTGCCGGCAACGTCGCGTTAACGACGAAGCCGGTCGTCTTCGTCAGCGTATTGAACCCGTTGGGATCGCTCGTCGGCTCGGGCAGCGGACCGGTGGAGACGTCGATGTAGCGGTTGAGCTGGTCGAGATCGTTCGTGGACGTGCTCGAAAAGAGCGACGCTTGCAGCTGCGTCGCGCCGAGCAGCGCGTTATCGGTCAGCGAGTAGAGCTGGACGCTGCCGTTGTTCCAATTGTCGGGACCGTAGCCGCAGGGCAATGCCGGCGGGGCGCCCTGGCGCAGGCAGACGATCTCGGTGTTGCGCGCGGAGTTGAGGAACGTTCCGGTCAACGCTTGCGCGTCGCCCAACTCGTAGCGCAGTTTCAGCAGGTTGCCGGAGTAGTCGGTGTCGCCGTCGTGATCGTACGCGAGTCCGCTGGCGTCGAGGAAGTACTGCCCGTCAACGAGGCTCGGCGCCAGCCGGTACACGGTCTGCGCGGCGATTCCCAGTTTACCGATGGATCCGGTCTCGCCCACCGAGTAGTTGTACTTGCCGTTGGTCCCGACCGACGTCGTCAGTTGCGAATTCCAACTCAGGGTCGGTTCGAGCGTCGTAAAGTTGACCGAGCCGCCGAGGCCGCCGACCTGCGCTCCCATGTGCACGGAAGCACCTTGGAACAAGTCGCTCGCGAACCCGCGCAGGTTTCCGGCCGTTCCGGGTGCGTTGAGCGGAATGCCGTCGAGCGTCAACGCGGTTTGGCTCGCGTCGTGGCCTTCGAGCGAAATCGTTTGCGTCGCATCGCTATCGTCGCTGCTGGTGGTCACGCTCACGCCGGAGAGTTTGTTGAGCGCGCCGGCGAGATCGTCCGAAAGCCGTCGCTGCGGCGAGTTCTGATCGATACTGGTCGACGAGATGACGGCCGATGCTTTGACGCTGACCGTTCCGATGACTTTCAGGCCGCCCGTATCTTGAACGAGGGCGACCGCGACGCTGACGAGCCGGCCGTTGACGACCTCGAACGAAGCTCGACGTGAGGCTCTGATAGCCGCGCTTAACGATGCGCGCGCGATAGATGCCGTCGGGGACCTCGGTGAACTTCACCGTGCCGTTGGCGCCGGTGATTTCCGACGTGATGACGGCACCGTCGAGCAGCACGCGGGCCAGCCCAATCGGTTGTTTGCTTGCGGCGTCGGTAACGACAATCGTAATCTCGCCCGAATCGGATTGCGAAAACGCGGGTACGGCCAAGAGCGCAACGGCGAAAGCCAGTCCTGCGGCGATTATCCGGACCATGTTTGCCGGGAATTGTAAGCGGCGGATCCTCAACAGTCCCTGTGATCTGCGTCGCGCGTGATGTGAGAGCGATTAGAGCGTGATGGTGACGGCCGTGCCGTGCCCGGGAGCGCTATCGATCGCGATGTCGCCGCCGGCGCGCTCGACGGCACGCTTGGCGATGGCGAGTCCAAGCCCCGTTCCCGCAATTTCGCCGCGTTCGTCGCCGCGATAGAAACGTTCGAAGGCGTGCACGCGCTCCGATTCGGACATCCCCGGCCCTTCGTCACGGACCGTGATGACGGTGTGGCCGTTGGTTCGCGCCGCGCCGAGGTGAATCGGAGCCTCAGGCGCGTACTTGAGTGCGTTCTCGACGATGTTCCAGATGGCTTCGCCAAGTTCGCTGCGGTCGGCCTCGATCGTACGGACGCCTTGAATGCTGTAGTCGATGACGCGGCGGTCGTCGAGCCGGCGCGCGGCTTCACACTGTCCGCGCAAAAAGTCGCCGACGTCGATTTCTTCCACGCGCGGCACCGCTTCCGAATCCAGACGGGCGAGCCGCATGAGCCGGTCGATGAGACTGCGCATGTGCTCCTTCTCGAGCGACATGGTGGCGAGGATCTGCCGCGCGATGGTCGGCTCTTCGATCGCGCCCCGCCGCAAGACGTCGATATAGCCGCCGATGACGGTCAGCGGCGTGCGCAACTCGTGCGATGCGTCCGCGGCAAACTGTCGCATGCGTTCTTCCGCCCGGCGCCGATCGTCCATCGCCGAGGCGACGCTGGCGGCAGCGTCGTTGTATGCCTGCGTGAGCGACGCAACCTCGTCGCCGCCTTTCATGATGAAGCGGCGTTGGGTGTAGTCGCCGCCCGCCAGCGCTTCGAGCGAGCTGCTGACTTCCTCAATCGGCTGAAGCGCCCGCGTCGCGAAAAGGCGCCCCGCATACCACGAGATGCCCATCGCGACGATGGCGATCGTCAGGACGAGACGCCAGTAGGGAACGAGCGACACCAGCAGCAGCGGCGTGGACGAAACAAACGCAACGTATCCACCCTCGACGGGCGCCAGCGGTAAGGGGTCGAAGCGCGCCGGGTCGGGCGGTGGGCGTCCCAGCACGCGCGGCGGCGCGTGAGGAATGAAGTGTTCCATTCCGCCGAGCGCGAGCACGCGATCGAGCACCTTCGGCCGCAGATCCTTGTCGCCGGCGAGATACCGGCCTTTCGAATCGAAAACGGTCACGCGCAAGCCAATGCCGCTCAGAGCCGCGACGATCTCCGGAGCCGCCTGGGCGAGCGTCATTCCCTCGCGATGGAAACGGTCGGCGAGAATGCGGGCTTCCTCGTGTTTCGCGATGACGACGTCGCCGGTGAACCCAGAGAGTTCGATCACGAGCGAAATCGAGGATGCGAGGATCACGATCAGCACCGTCACGATCAACAACACCGCGTAGAGCGCGGAGAGTCGTGAGGCCAGCTTCATCGCGTTAGGGCTTCGCTATTGCGAAAGGCCGTACCCCACGCCGCGAACGGTTCGGATGAACGACCCCGGCTCGCCGGGCCGATCGATCTTGGCGCGCAGGTACGAGATGTAGGTTTCGACGATGTTCGGGCCGCCCTCGAAATCGTGTCCCCACACGATCTCCAGCAGATGGTCTTTGCTGAAGACCCGCCTCGGCTCGCGCAAGAAGACTTCCAAAAGATCGAACTCACGCTGGGTAAATTCGAGCGGCTCCTTCCCGCGCCATGCCTCTCGCGTAGCCGGATTGATGGCGATGTCGCGCCAGCGAAGGACGTTCTCTTCGATGAGTTGTGGTCGCCGCAGCTTGGCCTGAAGCCGCGCGATCAGCTCCTCGAAGACGAACGGTTTCACGAGATAGTCGTCGGCTCCCGAACTGAGCGAGCGCACCTTGTCGTCGGTGCCACCCTTCGCCGTCAGCATGAGGATCGGCGCTTGCGTGATTTCCCGGAGTCGCGGAAGAAGCGTTACGCCATCGATCTTCGGCATCATAATGTCGAGAACGATGAGCTCTGGATCGAACGCCTTCACGAGTTCCAGCGCGGCGAACCCGTCGGTTGCCGTCTTGACTTCATAGCCTTCCCGCGAAAGGCCGAATTCGAGCATTTCCCGGACCATACGGTCGTCGTCGATGACCGCTACACGAGCGTTCGGCATTGTATACATCTACGTTGCATCCTGGGGCCAGGACCTTGGAGCGCCCTGAAGAGGCTTTGCTACGCCGCTCGCCGAGGCGACCGCCAGCGCGAGAGCCGCTGCCCGCACACGAGCGCTGCCTGCTCGATGCTTTCGAGGGGATGGAGCACCATGCGGACGCCGGCCGCGGCTAGTTCCACGTCCATCTGAGCGTCCGGCGACCAACGGGCAAACAGATGGATTTCCGGTGTCCCCGCTGCTCGAGCTACCTGTCCGATCACCTCGGCAAGCGAACATTCGCGCCGTTCCAAGAGCGGTTCGACCACGGCCTCGCGGAAATAGCGGCGGCTCGATCCCGAGATCATCGCGATGATGCGTGAGAGCTCGGCCGGGTGGGCCGACTCGAAATCGACGATGGCCGCCTTCACGGTCTCGGCGAGATGCCGGTCGGTCTGCGCGTGAAGCGTGGCACAGGCGATCGACGCGTCCGGCCCGGCGGTCAGCAGCGCTCCGGCCCCAATCAAATACTCGTCCATGCTCCGAGTTTGGGACCCCAGAGTGCCAACTGGCTGGCTTTCACGTTCCAGAGGCAGCCAAAAAAATAGAGGCGCCGCAAGTGCGGCGCCTCCCGCCCACAACCCGGTTTGTGGAGGTTCCCGTACCGTCGATGGGCCGGTACGGGAGAGCTGAGAGCCCGGGTTGTTTTGCTCGAGGGTGTGGGCACTCGAGCCTTCCTTAGCAGTAGACGGCTACGGACCTGTAACGCCTCACGCGATGAGCGTGGGTGGCGTCACGATGCTTACGATCAGCCCTAGGAGCATGAGGAGCATGTGATGCATGGTTGCCAACCTTCCAAGAAGCAGTGAACATGGGCCTAGGTTAGCCCGTGTAGCCCGTTGGGGTCCCTAGGTCAAATTGCCTAGTCCAGAATGCCGGCGCGACGGCTCAGGGCGAGCGCTTGGACACGACCGTTGCATCGCAGTTTCGAGATCACATTACCGATGTGGTTTCGGATGGTCTTCACTGTGCAGCTCCTACGAAAGGCGATCTCTTTCGGGCTGAGTCCCTCCGCCAACAACCGAATTGTCGCTATCTCCGCAGCGGTTAGCTGCTCCCCGGTTGACCGTTTCGCCTTCGCGCTCAAAGCAACTAATACGGCCCGCAGCAATCGGGTCAAATGCGCATAGCCTAGTGGCTCCAAGCGATCGAGTAAAGGTGCAGTTGTTTCGATCGTCGCCAAATCGCCGGAGCGCATTTTTGAGACGGTTTCAACTCCGACACGTCTAGCGAGCGCCGTGACGGGATCGTCTGTCTCCGTTCCAATTCGCCCGCAGATTCGCTCAGCGTGAGCGAGCCTACCGTTTGCTGCTTCAGCTAACGCACAGCAGAGGAGCGCAGTTGCAACAGACCTATACGCAAAAGGGCCTTCAGTCGTAAGCCCTGAGGCGAGACAAAGAACCTCCTTTGTCAACGTTACAGATGTCGCACGTTTGTCATCTATTGCCAAGAAGAGCGCACACTCCGCGCCGGAAACGACGCGGTCGATATCGTGATGAAGCAGACGCCATGAACCGGCTAGCAAACGGTGAGCCTCTGCGAACTTGCCCTCGCACGCAAGTCTAAGCGCCGCTGGGGGCACGAGGTAGTGGCTCCGTGACTGATCTCTTGCCTTTGCGCTAGCCAGGCGATGCTCAATGTCTACGCTTTGCTGCAGATTCCCGCAACGCAATTCTGCGACGAGTAACTGTAGCATCGACGTTTCTATATCGAAAGCATCTCCGGCTTTATTGGCTTCTTCAGCAGCTTTCTGCGCGTACCAAAGCTGCCATTCAACGTCATCGAACGCGTGCAGCATCAGATTAGATAGGTTAGCATATGCCCTACTCGCCAAACTGAACAACTGCAGTTCGCTCGCAAGTTCCGCAGCTTGTGAAAGCAGCGCCCTAGCTGAGCTGTTGTCACCAACGTACATTGCGGCAACCCCTAGACGCTGGAACACCTTTGCACGAATCGAGTCTGGTTCCAATTTTCGAAGAATGCTCTTGACTCGCCTCATGGATTGTATGGCTGCGGCACGCTGCCCCGATCGCGCAAAGTGAGCGGACAGTATTGAAAGCGCTTCGGACCTTTGGGCGGCCGATTGTCGCCTATCAATCGAAATGGGATTTAGTAGCTCCGTTATGTCTTCACCCCGATTTGCCATAAGCAGTGCGAGCCTGAACGTAGCTGTGGCGAGCAGATCGCGATCCTTTTTGGCGTGGGCGATCGAGCGCCGCAGGAGCGCTTCGGCGCGGACGGGCTTACCCGCAAGCGATTGCAGAACGCCGCGAAGCGCAAGTATGCGCGGATTCGTGCGGCGCGTGGGCTCATCCAGCGCTTCAACGGCATTGGAGACGCAGTCGGCGCGGCCGCGCTCGAGAAGATCGAAGCCGCTCGTTTCCAGAATACGGAGTAGGTCCGGCTGCGATCGCGCATGTTTGTACGTGACGAGTGCGAGTTCCATCTGCCCGGCAGATTCGAGCGCCTTTGCCGCACGGAGGTTGGCCGCGGCATGCCGGTGACTGCCGGCGAGGGCCGTCTGACGGCGCAAGAAATCGCGAACCAGCGTTGACGTGCGAAAGCGGCGATTCTCCTCAAAGAGCAGCCCCGTGTGCTTTCGCGTCGTCTCCAGGGTTTGCAGGGCGTCGGGGAATCCGGCAATCTCGAGTATGCCGGCGTCTATCTCGGGCAGCGCGGCCGCAACCTCGAGCAGTTCGCGCTCGCGGTCGCCCAGAACCGGATAAACCTGATCGCGCAGATAGTCCATCGCGGTATCCCGCACGAATATCCGAACGTCGCGCTTCGCCATTCCGCTCTTCCGCGCTCTGACGGCAATCGCGACGGCGACGGGCCAGCCTTCGGTTAGCGCCGCGATTTCAGCGATGTCGTCCGCTTCAAACCCCACACCCGAAAGGCGGCACGCTTCCGTGATTTCCTCATCCGTGAAGCGCAGATCGCAAACGCCGATCGGCAGTTCGCAGCTGCCTTGCGCAAGCCAGGTACCCACCGGCAGAGCGTCGACCGCTCGCGTCGCGACGACCCAACGCGTTCGTACATTGTGTTCGATGAACTCGACGAGGGCGCGGGCCGTCGTGGCGGAAGCCCGCTCGAATGCATCGATCACGACGGTGCCGCGAAACTGTTTCGGGATAACCGATATGTCGAACGCTTCGTCCGTGACATCGATGGCGATCGTCTCTTCCGCCATTTGCTTGAGAAACTGTTGCAATGCGATCGTCTTGCCGTAACCGGCAGACGCAGCCACCAATACGATCCGCCGCTCACTCGCCTTGGCGAACCGTTCGATGACACGCGGGCGCGCCACGATCTCGGCGTCGACTCTGCTTCCCGGAAACGACGATGCACCTCGATCTGAAATCGAACGCATGCACGCCGTTTCTCAATGCGGCAGACCCGTGCCTTTGCGTTCAGGCTTACATTGCCGTACGGCACAACCGGTTACGCAACGCTTTACGCTGCGACGAGTTCGACCGCAGACGCGCCGCAGCGCAGCATTCGAATCGTCCCGGTGCCGAAGTCGTAGACGAGCACGCCGCGTAAGCCCTTACCGCGGTACGCTCGAGCCGCGTTGCGAATGGCGCGCATGGCGTCGAGTCGTTTACCATCGTTGGCGAGCCGGCGGAACACGACGCCATAGAGTCCGCCTCGGCGTCCGTAGAGCACCGCGTCGAACGGACGCGCGGCGGCGCCGAGCGCGACGACGTCGCGCCGCCGAATGGCAAACAGCCGCGACGCTAAGCGGCTACGGACGAACTTCTGCAGATCGCCGAGAATGCGGTTGCGTTCGGCAAACAAGAGTGCGGGTCGGATCGCTAACCCCGCGCGGCGCACGAGGCGTTCGAAACGGATAAGGGCGTCGTCGGCGAGCACGCGGGGACCGGCCGTGCCGGCGCCGTGCTCCCGCGCCAAGCTCACGCTCGCGATCGCCTCCCGCATGGCGCGTTCGCTGAGTTTCGGAAGGCGCTTTGCTGCGAGGATCGGGTCCATTGGCGGCATCGTACGCGCCGCAAGTGCCATATGGCTGGCACGATGCGTACGCTGACGCTAAGAATCTCGCCGGGCGCCGCTTCGACGTCGCGCCTTCGGCGCTTCGCTCAGCGTGACACCGAGCGAGAGGCGCCGCCTCGACGTCGCGCCTTCGGCGCTTCGCTCAGCGTGACACCGAGCGAGAGGCGGCGCTTCGACGTCGCGCCTTCGGCGCTTCGCTTAGCGTGACACGGAGCGCTCAGCGTCACACCGAGCGCTCAGCGTCACACCGAGGCTAGAGATCCTCGGGATTGATGCCCTTGAGCCGGTCGTACTGGGTCCGTTTCGGCGGGGCGTGCACGTTGACGTTGTCTTCGTAGACGCCCTCGTACTGAACGGTCAGCGGCTCCCGGTTGCGTTCGTACGCAGTCACGAGGCGGCTCATGCCGTCGCCGTTGGCTCCCATGACTTCCGCAAGCGCCGCGTCGTCGGCAGTCATGCCGGCAAACGCCATCTCGTACTCCTGACGCGGCCGGCCGTCGTCGTCGACGTCCTGCCCCTCGGGAACGATCTCGACGTTGCGGTAGCGCGACATTCCCGTTCCGGCTGGGATGAGCTTACCGATGATCACGTTCTCCTTCAGCCCGAGCAGCGGATCGTACTTGCCCTTGATCGCGGCATCGGTGAGAACGCGCGTCGTCTCTTGGAAGCTCGCCGCGGAGAGGAACGACTCCGTCGCCAGCGACGCCTTCGTCACGCCGAGGAGAACCGGGTTCGCGCTCGCGGGCTCCTTGCCGTCGGAGCGCACGCGCTCGTTGGCTTCGTGGAACGCCGCCGCTTCGACGAGCTGACCGGGCAGCAACAGCGTGTCGCCGCCTTCGACGATCTTCACCTTGCGCAGCATCGCGCGCACGATGACTTCGATGTGCTTGTCGTTGATGTCGACGCCCTGCGAACGGTAGACCTTCTGCACTTCCTGGACGAGGTAGTTCTGCAATGCGGTCTCGCCCTTGATGCGCAGGATGTCGTGCGGGTTGAGCGAGCCTTCGTTGAGTTGGTCGCCCGGCTGCACGCGGTCGCCCTCGTGGACGGCCAGATGCGTACCGTGCGGCACGTCGTACTCGTGCTCCTCACCCGTATCGTCGACGACGAAGATCGCGCGACGGTTGCGGTCTTCACCGAATTTCACCGTGCCCGCGACTTCCGTGATCGTCGCTTGTCCTTTCGGTTTGCGCGCCTCGAAGATTTCTTCGACGCGCGGCAGACCGGTGATGATGTCTTCGGTAGCGACGCCGCCGGTGTGGAAGGTTCGCAGCGTGAGCTGCGTGCCCGGTTCGCCGATCGACTGCGCGGCGATGATGCCCACCGCCGTGCCGATATCCGCGCGATTGCCGGTTGCGAGATCGCGGCCGTAACACATCGAGCAGACGCCGTATTTCGACTGGCACGTCAGCACCGAACGAATCTTGACCTGCTCGGTACCGGCTTCGATCAGCGCTTTGGCCTTCTCTTCGTCGATCTCTTGACCGCGCGTGACGATCGCCGTCGTCGGACGCTTGGGCTCGAGGCGAATCTCCTCCGCAGCCCGCCGGCCGATGATGCGGTCGGTCAGGGGTTCGATGATTTCCTTGCCGACGCGGATATCGCTGACGGTAATGCCGTTGCTCGTGCCGCAGTCTTCCTCACGGACGATGACGTCTTGCGCGACGTCGACTAAGCGGCGGGTGAGGTATCCGGAGTCGGCCGTACGCAGCGCGGTGTCGGCGAGACCCTTACGCGCGCCGTGCGTCGAGATGAAGTATTCGAGCACGGTGAGGCCTTCTTTGAGCGACGCCTTCACCGGAATCTCGAGAATCCGTCCGGACGGATCCGACATCAGTCCGCGCATCCCGCCGAGCTGCTTGACCTGCGCGATCGAACCGCGCGCGCCCGACGTTGCCATCATGAACACGGGATTGAGCGGGTTTTGCGCGGCCTGCATGGCGCCGGTGACTTCTTCCGAGGCACGCGACCAGATTTCGATCGTCTTGTTGTACTGTTCGTCGCCGGAGATGAAGCCTTGGTCGAACAGGCGATGGAGCTCGTCGACCTCGTTCTGCGCCTTACCGACGATCTCGTACTTCTCTTGCGGAACGATGATATCGTTGATCGATACGGTCGTGCCGGAGAGCGTCGCAAAGTGGAAGCCGAGATCCTTGATCGCATCCAGGAAGCGCGCCGTTTCGGCGTTGCCGTACTTGCGGTAGCAATCGGTGATCGTCTTCTTCAGCGCGCCCTTGTCGATGATCTTGTTGACGTACGGATGCTCCCAGCGCTCCGGGAACGCCATATTGAAGATAATGCGGCCGATCGTCGTCTTGACGAGCTGGCCTTTCCAGCGCACGTAGACCCACTCTTGAAGGCCGGCGTTGCGCGTTTCGTACGCCATCACCGCTTCTTTCGGATCGCCGAAGGTCGGGATCGCTCCCGGCGCGTCGGCGGCCGGTGCGTGCTTGTGGGCGGTGCGCACAAACTGCTGGTCGTAGTCGTCGATGACCGCCGCCTTCGCGGGACCGGTGTACTCGTCGCGATGGAACGTGAGGTAGTACAACCCCAGCACCATGTCTTGGGTCGGAATCGAAACCGGATTGCCGTACGCCGGCAGCAAAATGTTGTTCGAAGACAGCATCAGGATGCGCGCCTCGGCTTGCGCGCCGGCAGACAGCGGCAGATGGACGGCCATCTGATCGCCGTCGAAGTCGGCGTTGTAGGGCGTGCAGACAAGCGGATGCAGATGGATCGCTTTGCCTTCCACGAGCACCGGTTCGAAGGCTTGAATGCCCAGACGGTGGAGCGTGGGTGCGCGGTTGAGCAGCACCGGATGCTCTTTGATGACCTCTTCGAGCACGTCCCACACCTCGGGACGCACGCGTTCGACCATGCGCTTCGCGCTCTTGATGTTGTGGGCGAGACCGCGATCGACGAGTTTCTTCATCACGAACGGCTTGAAGAGTTCGAGCGCCATCTCTTTGGGAAGGCCGCACTGATGTAACCGCAGCGTCGGACCGACCACGATGACCGAACGGCCCGAGTAGTCGACGCGCTTACCGAGCAGGTTCTGCCGGAAGCGGCCCTGCTTGCCTTTGAGAATATCGGACAGCGACTTGAGCGGACGGTTGTTGGGCCCGGTGACCGGACGGCCGCGCCGGCCGTTGTCGATCAGCGCATCGACCGCTTCTTGCAGCATGCGCTTTTCGTTTTTGATGATGATCTCGGGCGCGTTGAGCTCGAGCAGCCGCTTGAGGCGGTTGTTCCGGTTGATGACGCGACGGTAGAGATCGTTGAGATCCGACGTTGCAAAGCGGCCGCCGTCGAGCTGCACCATCGGGCGCAGTTCGGGCGCGATCACCGGCACGGCGGCGAGCACCATCCACTCCGGCTTGTTGCCGCTGGACAAGAAGGCCTCGACCACTTCGAGCCGCTTGATCGCCTTGAGGCGTTTCTGGCCGGTCGTCTCTTTGAATTCTTTACGCAGGTCTTCCTGAAGCTTACGCAGGTTCAGGTCGCGAAGCAGCTCGCGAATCGCTTCGGCGCCCATGCCGGCCTTGAAGCGGTTGCCGAACTTCTCGCGCGATTCGCGGTACTTCTGCTCGGAGAGCACCTCGCGCTTGGCCAGCGTCGTGTCGCCCGAATCGATGACGACGTACGCCGCGAAGTAAATGACCTTCTCGAGTTGGCGCGGCGACATGTCGAGCAAAATGCCGATGCGGCTGGGGACCCCCTTGAGATACCAAATGTGGCTCACCGGCGTCGCGAGCTCGATGTGACCCATCCGCTCGCGGCGGACCTTGGCGCGCGTGATCTCAACGCCGCAACGGTCGCAAATCATGCCCTTGAAGCGAATGCGCTTGTACTTGCCGCAGTGGCATTCCCAGTCTTTGGTCGGGCCGAAAATCTTCTCGCAGAAGAGGCCGTCGCGTTCGGGTTTCAACGTGCGGTAGTTGATCGTCTCGGGTTTCTTGACTTCACCGAACGACCACGCGCGAATCTGCTCCGGTGATGCCAAGCCGATGCGCATGGCGTCGAAGTTGTTGACGTCGATCAGGTTCAAGGGGTTGGGACTCCGTCGTTCGTGCCGTCGCAGCCGCCGCTGACGCAGGGAGCGCGGCTCACGTTGTCACGTAAGCGGTCCCACCGTTGCTGCTGGTCGCGAGGCGCCTGGGGCGCCTGGGCACGGCTTTCTATTGTACTCGGAGCTCGCCTCGTGGGCAAGGGGCAGGGCGAGTCAGGTCGCGACCCCCTTTTAAAAACCTATGGCGCCGCTTGCTTGCCCGGTGTCGTCCCTGTCCAGGGACAGGGGACCGCTACCAGGTTTCGGTACCCGTCAACTTGTCGAACGTGGCCGCATGCAGATTCTCCGCCGTGATTTCGGCGATGAGCTGCTCAAGCGACGGATCGGTAGGCATTGCTACAGGTGCGCCCGGGCAGTTGTCTAGCACGGCACGCTTACCGATGAAAGAGAATCGTCAGCATGGTCGTGGCCCACGTTCCAAGGACCAGCACCGCCAAACGCCATTGAACCGTGTCGATGTTGCGTTCGAGCGCACCAAAACGCCGATCGACTTGACCGAAGCGGCCCTCCACCCGACCGAAGCGGCCGTCGATTTGAGCGAAGCGGCCGTCGATTTGAGCAAAGCGCCCATCGACTAGGGCGAACCGCGCCTCCATGCGCGACTCTAACTGTGTAAAGCGCGCATCCACGTGCGACGTCAAGTCGCCCAGCCGGCGATCGATTTGCTCGTAGGCACCCTCGAGCCTGGCGAGGCGCGCGTCCCAGGGCTGAGCGCTCATCACGGCTATTGTATCACGCGCTAGCCGAGGTCCGGCTAGCGCGCGAGCGTTGCATCAAGTTGACGTGGCGGTGCAAATGGCGATAGCGTCGTGCCGGTCGTCGAGCCACGCCGCGGTTGCGACGAATTTCAGAGCTTCCCTAGGTAGTCCGCAGCGTCTAGGATCTTTGCACGAAAAGGGCGGCGTAATATGCCGCCCTTCTTGCATCAATGGCGCAAAGTGCTCGTACATGCGGTGCGAATGCGGCGCGCCCTCTGTCAATGCGCGAGTTTGTGTGCGCGGGCGGCGATATCCAGCAGCACCGTCTCTTGTTTCTGTGCGAACTTTTTGAGCGTCGGATCCCGAGCAGAGACGACGTACGAATGATACGTCGAAGTTGCAAGTGTAGTATCTTCGTAGATGCGTCTCGCAAAAGCCTTGTCGAAAGCGGTGCCGGAGATCGACGAAATCTCGCTGTACTGATACGACGCTCGCAGCGTCGGTTTGCTGGCCGGTTTTATGCCGTACGCCTTCGCGTATTTTTTTAGGTAGAAATCCACATTCGCGGCGTTGTTCGCGACCTCTCTTGCCAACGATTTTACGGCGGGACTGGTCGCCTTGTTCTGGCCCAATGCGCCGAGGCCGTATTGACCCAGTGCGTCTTCTTGCGCTTGCACTACGAAACTAGCCTCGGCCCGAGGTGCCGTCGCTGCGGCGGCCGATGTCGCAGCCACCCCGATGGCAAAGGCGATGCACAGCGTAAGGTTTCTCAATGTCACGACGCACCAGTCTATTCCCCTAAGCTCTTTTGCGCCAAACATTAAAGATCCGGCTGCGTAGCGGCCCAAAAGCGACCGAGCACCCAAGAAATTCGGATCGTGGTCCTTACGCTGCCGACGAGCAAGAGCCGGAAATCGACCGAACTCAATCAACCGACTTTTGGTCTTGTGGAGCGCAAGGCCGAATCCGGCAAGGCGTTCCGCGAGGTTTGTTTGCATCCATTGCGCATCACGCTCCTTCTCAAATCCCAGAACGAAGTCGTCAGCGTAACGTACGATTATCGCACGCCCGCACGCTTTCCGGCTGCGCCACTGCTACAAGCAATCCGACGAGCACGTAGTCGGTTTTTGCAAACGCATCAGCGTTCTTGGGCAAAACGGTTGGATCCAAGACGGCACGTTCCTCACCGTCGTTTTTCGCCCGCGGGAGTAGGCCGCTCTGGCCGCGTCGGGCGTGGGAGTTCGGCGAAAGGCGTACCCGGGAGCCCGTTCGATGCTGCCGAACCCTCGGCGTACCTGAAACGTCAGGCTGAAAGGTAGGGTGTATGCCCACTCTTACGATCAATTACGTTTATTTCGGCGCGTCCGGGGCGCATACGCGCCAGCCGCGCGTCGTCAGCTCCTACGGCGGATTCACACCCATCCCGGGTCTTAATCCCGGCGGCACCGCGACGCTGATGGCGGGAACGCCATATGAGCCCGGTTATCCGCCCGACCTCGACTCGCAACACCTCGCTTACGCGTTCACGAACGTCTCCGGCTGTTTGGAAGGTCCGCGCACATCGTACGTCGCGACCATGCTGCCTCCGGTCGGCACAGTCGGAAGCAATCCGATCGTCGTCAACTACGTCTACGTCCCCACCGGCGGTAACGGAAACGGCGGAAGCGGCGCCGTCATCGATGCGTTCGACGCGAGCATCAACTCGCTGGTCGATAACAACTTCGTAACGTGCACTCCCGATCCGGGCGGCACCATCACGACCGAAGCGAACGTCGACGGTTGGGTGGATACGTCAAGCGCAGGACGCACCATCACTGCAGACCATCCGAATATCGGAGGCTATGGAACGTGGTCGACCCTCCCGCTCTTCGATCGCTGGGTCGATCTCACCGATCCCGCGCCGCCGTCATCGCTGATTAGCGGTGCCAATCTTACCCCCGGAGCAGGCGTCACCGTCTACGCACTCGCGTTCTATCACGATCCGATAAAAACCAAAGAGCACAAGGAGTACTTAGAAAAGAATCCGGCCGAGTACCTGAAGTCGATAGCCGAATACTTCAAAGGGCCGAAGGAATCGGTCGAAAATCCCGGATTCGGCAACATCGGCGATCCCGCGGAAGTGATCGGCGAGTTACGGGCGCTCACCGTGCGGCTCGCCGGACTCGAGGCGCGCCTCGAGTCGTTCGGCTCGGCGTTCATCAAAGCCGAAGACCGGCCGCAAACCCGGAAGCAGCAGCGGTAACAGTGAGCGCGAGGAGCGTTGTTCCTCGTCCTTAGCAATGTGGCCAACGAGGCGGCGCGAGAAATGGTGGAGACGTTTCCACCTGGCGCCGCCTCGCTGGTCACGGCGTCCGATCTCGACCGTTCGTTTAAAGCGTCCGTTCGGTTCGGGGATTTTTCGTCCGCGACGTTGACGATCGACGGCGTCGAGACGTCGCCACTCGAGGTCGAAGGCGTCGTTTCGACGATTGCCTATTTCCTGCCGCAAGAGTTTTACTACGTCGAGCGCGCCGATCGCGAGTACGTGCGAAGCGAAACCACCGCCTTCTTCATCTACTTCCTCTCGCAGCTTGCGTGCCCGAAACTCAATCCGCCGACGGCCAAGACGCTCTGCGGCTTGGGCATGCATCGCATCGAATGGATGCGGGGCGCGCGTGACGCCGGCGTTCCGTTGCAGCGGGTGCGGATTCACGACGGACAAACGACGTACGACGACGTGCCGGATGCGAGCCGACGCGTGCGCGCGACGTGCATCGGCGACGCGATCGTCGAAGACCGCGTCCCCGACGCGGTTCGAGCGCACCTGCTAGCGCTATCCGAGGCTTTTCGGATGCCGTACCTGTGCGCCGATTTCATTGCAGGCGGCGACGGCAACTACCACCTGGCCGATCTGTGGTCGGTTCCCGACGTTCGCGTCCCGGCAAATCGCGCGGCAATCGTGCGCTTCATGCGGGCCCAGCCGTGATTTTGCTTTGGGGCTCAATGACGGACGAGCCGATGGTGATGGCACGCGCTGCATTGTTGCAGGCGGGCTACGAACCGGCATTTCTCGATCACGAAGAGGTCTTTACATCGGTGATTGATTGTGAGATCGACGACGGAGGCAGCCGCTGCACGGTGACCGCCGGCGATACGGTGGTCGACATGGCGGCAGTCTCGGTGGCCTACGTGCGCGGCGCGAACTTCTACGACTACGACGAGATGCGCGACCTGCCACGCGATGCGCCTCTCGCGCAACGGGCAGCCGCGTTCGAAATGCAGTTGATGGCTTGGCTCGACGCCTCGGATGCGGTCGTCATCAATAAATCGGGCCCCGCGGCGGCGAACAATTCGAAGCCCTATCAGCTGACGGCGGTTCGCAACGCCGGGTTTCACGTTCCGGAGACCTTCCTTACCAACGACCCGGCCGCCGCGCGCGCGTTCGTGTCGGCGCATCGCGACGTCATCTACAAGTCCATCAGTGGAACCCGGAGCATCGTGCGCCCGCTCGACGAACGACAACGCGCCTTTCTCGACGACGTAAAGTGGTGTCCGACGTGTTTTCAGGAGCGACTTACGGGAACGAACTATCGCGTCCACGTGATCGGCGATCGCGTTCTCGCGCTTCGCATCGAATCCGACCAACTCGATTACCGCTATGGCCACACCCGAATGGCGGAGATTGAGTTGCCCGACGACGTCGCCCAGCGCTGCCGAGACATGACCGGCGCGATGGGACTGCATTTCTCCGGTATCGACCTGATGCAGACCCGCGACGGCGAGTGGTTCTGCTTCGAAGTGAATCCGTCACCGGCGTTTTCCTACTTCGAGGCGGCCTCCGGACAGCCGATCGCCGCAGCACTGGCCCGGTTCCTACTGGACCAACTCACGCGCGCTCGAGATGCGACGGCAAAGCGCGCGCTGTGACCGCCCTTCGACTGCGGCTTCGCCTTCGCTCAGGGTGACACAAAGTGCGGCTTCGCCTTCGCTCAGGGTGACACAAAGTGCGGCTTCGCCCTCGCTCAGGGTGACACAAAGTGCGGCTTCGCCTTCGCTCAGGGTGACACAAATTGCGGCGCTTCGACTTCGGCGCTGCGCGCCTGCGCTCAGCGTGACACAGAGGGTCGCTACAGTATCTGCGTTCAGAGTAGCTCGCGCCTGCGCCAACAGGCCGTCCAGGGGCGGAGCGGGCGCTTCCTTCGCATGACTCGCGCCCCTCGCGGGTACGACAAAGGCATGAAGATAGGAATCATCGGCACCAACTCCCGCGCGGTCGCGATCGGCCGGTTGCTCGCATCCGGCGGCCACGACGTGAGCTTCAGCGACGTCCGGAACAGTCAAGCCGCCGAGCGCGCGGCCAGCGAGGTCGGTGTGGCAGCGGAAAACGCCTACGTCCAGGCAATGCGCGACATCTTGGTCTTCGCGTGTGCGCGCTCCGAGATCGATGCGACCCTCGCGGCTTTGGGATCGGGCGTTCACTGCGTCGTCCTGGATGCGCTGGATGGCGGACCAGACGAACCGCATCGCGGCGCCGAACTGCTTGCACGGAAGCTCGATACGCACGACCTCGTGCGCGCGCTGATCGTCCTGCCCCAAACCGGCGCCAACATTCCGCTCTGTGGTGACGATCCAGTCGCCAAGACCGTCGTGCAGGAGGCGTTCGAAGCGTGCGGCTGCATCACGAGCGACCGCGGTCCGCTCTCCAACGCAACCGAGTTGGAGCCGCACCTGATGAGCGTCGCCGCGTAGAGGCTCGTTTTCGGGCAATACGGCATGGGGAATCGACATCGATCTTGCCGTCGAAATGGTTTCCGCATCTTGTCCCAACTGCACGATCCATCTCGTCGAAGCGAACTCGAGCAGCGTCGCGGACCTCGAACACGCCGAATCCGAGGCGGTCGCACTCGGCGCACATATCGTCACGAACGGGTGGGCCGGGACCGGCTTTGACCAATCCTACTTCGAGACAACGGCGTGACGTATCTCGCGCCGGGCGGCGATGACGGTTTCGGTTCGGTGTCGCAACCGGCCGCATTTCCAACCGTCGTGGCCGTGGGAGGCACGACGCTCACGCGCGGCGGCGGCGGCAGCCGCGGATGGCACGAAAGCGCTCTCCCCGGCGGCTGCACGACGCTAACGAAACCATCCTGGCAGCACGATACGACGTGCGCGAATCGCTTAGCGAACGACGTGTCGGCCGATGCCGGCGTCTCGCCGGGCATCGCCGAGTACGACTCTTACGGATCTCCAGGGAGGCTCGTCGTCGGAGGGACGAGCGCGCCGACGCCGTTTCTCGCCGGCATATTCGGCCTTGCCGGAAACGCGAACAAACAAAACGGCGGCAGGACGTTCTGGCGAACGTCCCACCACCCGTACTTGTATCGCGTGAAGAGCGGAAAGAAGTACGTCCGCTATTCAACCGGCGGCGGTTGGGGCACTCCCGACGGCACCGGCGCGTTCTAGCGCCCTTCGTCCTTCGACTGCGCCGCTTCGCGGCTCCGCTCAGGATGACAGGATAGGGACCGGCCTCCGCTCAGGATGACAGGATAGGGACCGGCCTCCGCTCAGGATGACAGGATAGGGACCGGCCTCCGCTCAGGATGATAGGATAGGGACCGGCCTCCGCTCAGGATGACACAGTCGGAGCTGCCTCCGCTCAGGATGACACTCTAAGAGTGGACTTGTTTGTGAAGTTCGTGGAGGTCTTCGAGCGAGTTCAGCGTCACCGCATCGTTCACGGACTCGTTCTTTAACCCCATCTCCGAGCGCATGCTCCTGGCGAGGTCGGGCGCATGGTTGTATCCGTGAATCGAGGCGTTGTGCTTACGAATCGTCTCCGCATCGGTCTTGCCGTTGCTGACAACGTACTCTTCGAACTGCACGTACGTCGGTTTGTGCGTACGCACGAATTCCATGACTTTCTCGCGGTCGAGACCGAGATTGTCGATCGTCATCTGATCGAAGCCGGCGCCGCAATGGTCCCAACCGTCGGCCAGTTGGCCCGCATATCCCAGCGTGAGCTTCGTCCACAAACGCGGCAAATGCGCTGCGCCGATCGGTCCGGTGGTCTGCGAACTGATGTAAGGAATTTGTTTTTGCGCGGTGCTAGGCATGAATTTATTGGTCCTTTCCGTGACGCGAGATGAAAGTGAGTTCCGACACGCCGGATTTATCGAGCTCGCCGAGCCCAAGGCGTTTCATGCGTTCGAATTGTTCGTACGTGGCGCGGGCCAACGGCAAACGAAGGCCGGCCTCTTCGGCGAGGGCCAGCGCGATGCCGGAATCCTTGGCCGCGTGCGCGGCTGAAAAGTAGACGTCGTGTTCTCGATTCTGCATATCGGCGCCGTCGGTTTCGAGAACGCGCGAATTGGCTCCAGTCTGCGAGAAGATTTCCCTTACGACGTCGAGATCGAGCCCCAGGGCGTCGGCGAGGCCGAGCCCTTCGGCCAGGCCGGCCGTGTTGACGTTCATCACCATGTTAACGAGCGCTTTGACTTCAGCAGCCTTGCCCGCCGGTCCGACGTATTTCAGCGACGAACTCATCGTCTCGAGCAACGGCTTGACGGCCGCGAACGCCTCTTCGCGCCCGGCCACCATCAAATACAGCGTGCCGCTGCGCGCCTGTGGGATTGAACTGGCCATGCAGGCTTCGAGCGCCCGCGCTCCGCTTGCCTCGGCGCGCCGCTCGACTTCGACGTGGACCTTGGGCGTGATCGTCGCGCAGTTCACGAAGATTTTTCCCTTGGCGCCTTCGAGCAGCGAATCGCCGGAGGTCGCGAAGATTGCATACATCGCATCGTCGTCGCTCACGACGGTAATCACGACGTCGGAGAGTTCGGTGACGCGCGCAAGCGACGTTGCGACTTCACCGCCCGTTACCCGTGCCGTTTCGGCAGCCGCTTCCGGCCGAACGTCGTAGAGCGCCGATACGGTGTAGCCGGTATCGTTAAGCCGTTGCGCGATGTTGGCGCCCATGCGCCCGGTACCAACGATGCCGATCCTCATTTCGCCTGGGAGGTTCCCCTCGTATTTGCAGGCAACCTTCGAGCCAATCTGCTTTCCCCACGAGGAGATCTCATGCACATTTATCGCGGCTTTGCTATGGTCGCCGTCCTCGCAATTGCGGCGGTTCCGCTGCACGTTCCGGCGCAGGTCGAAAGCTCGCCGGTTCCGGCACCGCAGAAACCGAACTTTTCTTCCATCGCTTTCCTGGTTGGAACGTGGTCCTGCAGCACTAAGAGCGCCCGCCGGCCCGCCGCCTATATGACGACGTCAACGTACACGATGGACCCGTCCGGCTACTGGCTCGACGAAACGTCTGTCACCAATCCGAATTCGTGGATCCCCGCCAAGCTCACCGTTTACGATAAGTACACCTACGATTCCGACACGCATCGCTGGGTCGACGTCACCTACGGACAGGGCGGCGCGTATGGATTGGCGTTCTCATCGGGTTGGCATGGCGACACAATGAGCTGGCACGACGTAAGTTTTGCGCCGGGCCCCGACATTTCGGCGCAAACAAACAACACGATTACGAAAGTCAGCAGCTCGAAGGTAACCTTTGCCTCGGCATTTACCGAGGCCAAAACCGGCCGGCACGTCGCCGTGACCGGAAGCTGCACGAAGCAGTAACCGCGCTTCGTCCTTCGACTGCGCGCCTGCGGGCGCTCCGCTCAGGATGACACCAAGTGGCGGGCGCTCCGCTCAGGATGACACACGTAGGTGGCTCGCTCAGCGTGACACCCTTGTGCGGCACGCGTTAAAAAAGTAGCCCCGCTTTACGCGGGGCTACTTGCCGATCAGACCTCGTCGTCTTGGTTGCCGTTTTCGTGGAACGGTGTCTCTTCGTCGTCCTCTTCGAACGCGGGTTTGTCTTCCTCGTAGGTTTCTTCGTCTTCTTCCTCGAGTTCGTAGCCCTGCGCGCCCTCCTCGACGTCTTCCTCGGCCGGCTCCTCCTCGAACGGCTCCTCGACCTCGGGCTCGACCTCGGAAACGCGCGGCATCGGCGGCGGTGCGGGGATAGCGGTCGTCGCATCGAGCGGCTTGCTGTCGTCGATCTCTTCCTCTTCCTCTTCCTCCGGCGCTGCGACGGGGGCATCGGCGACTTCGGTCGCAGCCTCGCTTGCGGCTACGGCGGTTTGCGAAACGATCGGCTGCTCGTCGCCCATGAGTAATCCGTACTCCCGGCGCTCCGTCTCACCCATCTCGTCCTCGGGCGTACGGATCTCGACCTCTTCGCGATTTTCGGTCAGGACTTTGACGTCGAGTGCGAGCGATTGGAGCTCTTTGATGAGCACCTTGAACGATTCCGGAACGCCCGGCTCCATCACGTTCTCGCCCTTGACGATCGCTTCGTAAGTCTTGACGCGACCGACCACGTCGTCGGACTTGACGGTCAGCAACTCTTGGAGCGTATACGCAGCTCCGTAAGCTTCGAGCGCCCAGACCTCCATCTCGCCGAAACGCTGACCGCCGAACTGTGCTTTTCCGCCCAACGGCTGCTGCGTAATCATCGAGTAGGGTCCCGTCGAACGCGCGTGGATCTTATCGTCGACCAAGTGCGCCAGCTTGAGCATGTAGATCAAGCCGACGGTGATCGGCCGCGAGAACCGCTCGCCGGTGCGGCCGTCGCGCAGCCAGGTGGTGCCGTCGGCGGGAAGTCCCGCGTCTTGCAGCCACTCGGCAATATCCTCGGCGTGTGCGCCGTCGAAGACCGGCGTTGCGACGCGCATGCCGAGCATGTGCGCCGCCCAGCCCAAGTGCGTCTCCATGATTTGTCCGAGGTTCATGCGCGAGGGAACGCCGAGCGGATTGAGCACGATGTCGACCGGCGTGCCGTCTTCCATGCACGGCATGTCCTCTTCGGGCAGCACCTTGGCGATGACGCCCTTGTTGCCGTGGCGTCCGGCCATTTTGTCGCCCTGCAGAATCTTGCGCTTCTGTGCGACGTAGACGCGCACGAGGTGATTGACGCCGGGAGACAGCTCGTCGCCGTTCTCGCGCGAGAACACCTTCACGTCGATGATCTTGCCTTTTTCGCCGTGCGGCACTTTCAGGCTGGTGTCGCGCACTTCGCGCGACTTCTCACCGAAGATGGCGCGCAGGAGACGTTCCTCGGCCGTCAGCTCGGTTTCGCCCTTGGGCGTGACCTTACCGACGAGAATGTCTTCCGGGCGCACCTCGGCGCCCACGCGAATGATGCCGCGCTCGTCGAGATCTTTGAGCGCGTCTTCGCCGACGTTGGGAATGTCGCGCGTGATCTCTTCGGGTCCGAGCTTCGTGTCGCGGGCCTCGCACTCGTACTCCTCGATGTGAATCGAGGTGAAGCGATCTTCCTTGACCATCCGCTCGCTGATGAGAATGGCGTCTTCGTAGTTGTAGCCTTCCCACGGCATGAACGCAACGAGCACGTTTTGGCCGAGCGCGAGTTCGCCCTCGTCCGACGACGGACCGTCGGCCAGCACTTGTCCCGCAACGACGTTCTCGCCAAGCGCGACGATCGGACGCTGGTTAATGCACGTGCCGGCGTTGCTGCGCACGAACTTCAGCAGTTCGTACGGCTTCTCGACGCCTTCGGCGTTGCGCACCGTGATGTTGCGCGCGTCCACCGACGTGACCGTGCCGTCTTCGTCGGCCACGATCAGGCTGCCGGAGTCTTTTGCGGCGCGATACTCCATGCCGGTGCCGACGATCGGCGTATCCGGACGGAGCAGCGGCACTGCCTGACGCTGCATGTTGGCGCCCATGAGCGCGCGGTTGGCATCGTCGTGCTCGAGGAACGGAATCAGCGCCGTCGCCACCGACACGATTTGTTTCGGTGAGACGTCCATCAACTGGACGCGCTGCGCGGGTTCTTCGATGTACTCTTCGGCGTAGCGGCAGACGACCGAGTCGCTCATGATCTTTCCGCTGCCGGGATCCACCGGGGTGTTGGCCTGCGCGATAATGTACTCATCTTCGCGATCGGCGGTGAGGTAGACGATTTCGTCGGTCACCATGCCTTCGCGCACGACGCGGTACGGGGTCTCGATGAAGCCGAACTTGTTGACGCGTCCGTAGGTCGCCAACGATCCGATCAACCCGATGTTCGGGCCTTCCGGCGTCTCGATCGGACAGATGCGGCCGTAGTGCGAATGGTGGACGTCGCGGACTTCGAAGCCCGCGCGCTCGCGCGACAGACCGCCCGGGCCGAGCGCCGAGAGCCGGCGCTTGTGCGTGAGTTCGGCCAAAGAGTTCGTCTGATCCATGAACTGCGACAGTTGCGAGGACCCGAAGAACTCTTTGATCGCCGCCACGACCGGACGGATGTTGATCAGCGCCTGCGGCGTCACCGTTTCGATGTCTTGCACCGTCATGCGCTCGCGCACCACGCGCTCGAGACGCAACAGGCCGACGCGGAACTGGTTCTGCAGCAGTTCGCCGACCGAACGCACGCGGCGATTGCCGAGATGGTCGATGTCGTCTTTGGCGACGACGCCGGTCGCCACTTTGATCAGACGCCGGATGACGGCGATCATGTCGGCGCGCGTGAGGCAGCGCGTCTCGATCGGCGGCATCTCGAGGCCTGCATCGGCGTACTCGTCGACGCCGACCGTCGGCTTGTCGACGCGCTGATCGGCATCCGGGTTCTCGATGCGATAGTGGAATTTACCGTTGAGTTTGTAGCGGCCGACGCCGGCCAGATCGTAGCGCTTCTCGTCGAAGAACAGCGACTCGAGCAGTTTTTCGGCGTTCTCGGCGTTCTCGGGCTCGCCGGGACGCAGCTTCTTGTAGATTTCTTTGAGCGCGTCTTCGCGCGTCTTGACGTCCTTGTCTTTCTCGATGGAGTTACGAATCAGCGGACTGTCGTCGAAGAGCTTGACGATCGCCTCGTCGGTTTCCCAATTGTAGCCGAGGTCCGGACGCGACAACGCGCGGATGAACGTCGACACGTAGATCTTGCGATTCTTGTCGATGCGAACGCCAATCGTGCCTTCGGTCTCGTCGTTCTTGGTGCCGTTGTCGGTTTCGAACTCGATCCACGCACCGCGATTGGGAATGATCGTCGCGTTGAAGGTCGGGCGCGCGTTGGTGTCGGCGTCCTGGCTGTAATAGACGCCCGGCGAGCGCACGAGCTGGCTCACGATCACGCGCTCGGCGCCGTTGATCATGAACGTGCCCTTGTCGGTCATGAGCGGGAAATCGCCCATGAAGATCTCTTGATCCGGGATGCCCTTGATTTCGCCCGACTCTGCCGTGATGAGCCGGACGCGCACGCGCAGGGGCGCGTTGTAGGTCATGTCGCGCTCGCGACATTCTTCAATTGAGTACTTCGGCTCGCCCAGGCTGTGCTCGCCGAACTCGAGGATCAAGTTCCCGGTGAAGTCCTTGATCGGCGAGATCGAAGCGAACGCCTCGGCGAGTCCTTCGGTCTTGAACCAATCGAAGCTGGCCTTCTGCAACTCGATGAGGTTCGGAATCTCGAGGACGTGCGGAATCTTCGCGAACGTGTGGCGATCGTAGCGCGGACCGGGGTCGGGCGGCTGCTCGACGGTAAAGGCGCCGGTGGGCATCGGGAAGGTCGCCGGCATGACTTGGGATGCGCCGTTGGTCGTGGCCGCAGGAGCACGTTTCGACTTGCTCTTGGTCCCCGCGGAGCTCTTCGCTGGAACCTTTGGAGCGGTCGTTTTCGCCATGAATCTCTTTCTCTAGGGAGCGGGAATTAGTATAAGAACGATAGGTCGGGCGGAGGGCGCACTTCGGGCACACCAAAAAGACGAGCGCACGCTCTGACCGATGCAGAGGTGACCCGCCTGTTTTTTTGGTGGACTATTCGCCCCGGGGCATAGGAAAAGAGTCTATCACCCGTCGAGGAGAGCGTCAAGGAACCCTTCCGGCAACCTTAGATTTAAGTCGGAGGGGTGGCGCGGTTTGCCCCTATCCCACGAGGTCGTGCCAGCTCTTCGCGCCGACCGTGACGCCGAAGTAAGCCGCCGCCGCTTTGATGTTGGCGAAAGCCTGCGCTCGCTCGCCATCGCTCACGTCGCCGACCTGCGCGAAGCGCGCGACGGCGCTGCGAACGTGGGCCGCATCGGTGAGCGGCTCCTTACGTTCGGACGGAAAAGCGAAGGCGCTGGCCGGAAGCCGTCCGCGGGACACGTCCGGGGTACGCAGGGGTTTCCAGGTGACGTCCATGCGGGCGCAAGTGCCCCGCGGCACGCGCCGCGGCGACGGCACCGCCTAGCGCCAGACGCACGGCTCCGGGGTCAGGTTCGCCAGGTATTCGACGCCTGCGGAGAGTTCCAGGAAGCTCTCGGCCGGGCCGGCCGCATGAGGTTGCAAGATTTGCGGCGGCGGCAGCGGCTGGCACGCCGTCAAGCGGTACACCCCGGGCAACAGCGTCAGGAACGTGTAACGGCCGCGCGCATCCGCGATCGTCGTGCTGACGTCGGAATCGGACGCCGCAATCACGACCGCGTGCGCTGCCGGGTGCGACGGAGAGCCGACCCTGCCTACCACGCGCGTCGAGTCGCCGGAGCCGGTTTGCGTCAAGCCCACGAAGAGCGTGAGTTGGGCGAGCAGGATCGCCGCGAGCATACCGTATTCAGCGCCCGGCGGGGCGAGGTCGTGACGGAGCGAAACAGCGCGGATGCTGCGCTGCATCGTTGCCGCCGCCACGACGGTTGCCCTCATTTCGGGAACGCCCTCCACGTCGAACGCCGCTGCGAGCGTCGCCACCGCCGATGCGGTGCGGGCGCGCATCAAGCACGTGTTCGTAATTTTTCAAGAGAACCACTCGTTCGACAACTACTTCGGCACGTACCCCGGGGCCGAGAACTTATCAACTCCGCTCGCGCAGGCGCACGGCTTCCGGCAGTTCGATTCCATCGGCAACACGTGGGTGACGCCGTTCCGCATCACCGACCCCGACGTCGAGTCGCTGTCGCAATCGCGTCCCGTCCTCTTGCAGAAAATCAACGGCGGCAAAATGGACGGCTTCGTCTCGGCGCAGGAGGCCGTCTCCCGCAAGCGACTGGGCGACGCCGCCGCGCGAGCGATGGGTCTTCAGACGATGGCGCACTACGACTGCGACACGGTTCCGTTTCTCTGGAAATACGCGCACGCGTTCGTGCTCTTCGATCACATCTTTCAGGCGATCATTTCCCCTTCAACGCCGAACAATATCGCAGCGATCGCGGCGCAAGCGGGTCAGAGCCAAGCAGCGCGCGACCCGTCGGCGACGTCGACCGTTACGGGAGCGGGCGTTCCGGTGCTTGACGATCTCGATCCGGCGTTCGGTCCGTACGCCGATACGAGCCAGATCTTTCAAGTCTCGCAAGCTTACGCGACGCTTCCCCTGATGCTCAACGGTACGGCGAACGCGCAGGTCACGCAGAATACGGCCGGCGTCGAACGCGATCTCGGCGCGCTGATCGCGCTCGGCCATGCGCCCGTGCCGTGGGGTTGGTATCAGGAGGGCTACGTCTCGTCCGATCGCGCACTGCCCGGTTACGAAGCGCATCACAACGCGCCGCAATACTTCGGCTATCTGCGCAATAACGACGTTTTCTGGAACCGCGTGCACGCAGTGCAGCCATTGCTTGACGCGCTGAGCAACGGCACGCTTCCGGACTCCGGCATCTTCTACGTCAAGGGCGCATCGCAGAACGAGTTCGGGTGGAAACCCGCCAACGCCGATCCATACGTCCAGTCGAATTACGCCGGCGACGACGACCACCCCGGCCCCAGAGACAGCGACCATCAGATTGGCGAATCGTTCGTAGCGACATTCGTCAACGCCATCGCGCGAAGCAAGTATTGGAGCGATTCGGCGATTCTCATCACGTGGGACGATCCCGGCGGACAGTACGATCACGTCCCCCCGCCGCAGTTCGAGCGCTGCCCCGACGGACAACCGTGCGGCGACGGCGGGCGGTTACCGTTTCTTCTGATCTCGCCGTTCGCGCGTAGCGGCAGCATCGTCAGCGATCCCGGCGACACCGCTTCGGTGCTCAAGTTCGCCGAGGCCGTGTTCGCGCTTCCCGCGCTGGCGTCGCTTCCCGACGAACAACCCTACCTGCCGGAAGGACCGCGCGATGGTAATCCCGCGATCACCGATCTGCTCGGCGCGTTCGATCCGGCGCGGCTCGACGGCTCGCAGCCGCCGATTCCGGCAAGCGATGCCGAAATTCCCGACGGCGTCGCCAATGCGTTTCCACCGGCGATGAGCTGCAGTTCACTCGGAATCGCGCCGGTTGCACTGCCGAACGCGCCCTCGAGACCGCCGCCGGGATTTATGCCGCGCGTCGCGCCCCGCCCGGCCCCTTAGCAGGATCTCCATGCCAGCGCTTATCGCCGCACCGCCCGTGCGGGTTCCGGTCTTCAGCGGATTCGACTATATGACCGTCGACGAGGCGCGTCACCGCGCCTTTGCGGCACACACGCGCAGCAATCGCCTTCTCATCGTCGACACGCTCGGCGGCGCCATCGCCGGGCAAGTCGACGTCGGGCCGATGCACGGCGTTGCCGTCGATCCGCAAAGCGGCGACGTGTTTACCGGGAACGGCACCGACGATTCGCTCTCGAGAGTCAACGTCGCGGCGATGAAGGTGATTGCATCGGTGTCGGTTCCGGGTCACATCGACGCGATTGCCTACGACCCCGCACGGCAACGCATCTATGCGGATCAAGCCGGCGGCGGAAACGTCTACGTCGTCGATGCGGCAACGATGAAACCGATCGCGACGCTTGCGATGCCCGCGTCGAAGTTGGAGTCGCCCGCGGTGGATCCCAAAACGGGAACCTTCTACCAAAACCTCGCCAACGGGGGTGGCTTTGCCATCGTCGACCCGCAGACGCTGCGCGTCTCAAACGTGATACGCACGCCGGAGCTCGAAAACAATCACGCGCTCGTCTTCGCTGCAGGCGCGAATCAACTCGCGGTCTCCGGAGTGAACGGCGTTTTATCCGCCTATACGCGCGACGGCGCACTGGCCGGCAGCGTGGCGGTGCAGCCGCACATCGATCAATGCAACACCGGGTCGAACGGCCTTCTCGTCGCCTGCGCCGGACGCGGCATCGTAACCGTGGTGGCTATGCATGCGGGAGCATCTCCGACGCTCGTGGGCCGCATCGATACCGGTCATACCGGCATTCACACCGTCGCGATCGACGAGAGCACCAACGACGTATGGGTCGTCTGGTCGGATGCTAGCGGAGATTGGGTGCAGCGGCTCCGTCTGCAGCTATAACGCTTCGCCCCGTCCTTCGACTTCGCATCGAACTGCGTTCGATGCTGCGCTCAGGATGACACATTTTCGCATCGAACTGCGTTCGATGCTGCGCTCAGGATGACACATTTTCGCATCGAACTGCGTTCGATGCTGCGCTCAGGATGACAGGGTCAAGCGGAGCGGACGGCGGCGGAGCGGACCGGAGAGACCGCGGCGATGCGCTCGGCGATGGCGGCGCCGCTGAGCCCGAACATCGCGCGCTGTTTGTCCTGCGAGTCGTGCTGCACGAGCACGTTGGGAACGCCCACGCGTTCGACGGCCAAGCGCAGACCGCGATCGCAGACGCACTCCGCAACGGCCGAACCGAACCCGCCGGCCACCGAGTGTTCTTCGAGCGTAATTACCCGATCGTGGTCGCGCTGCAGATCGACCAGCAACGCTTCGTCCAACGGCTTTGCAAAGCGCGCGTTGACGACGGTCGGGAGATCTTGGTAACCGGCTTCCCGCAGTTTTTCGTACGCGTCGAGCGCGAGATCGACGGCCGTGCCGTACGCGAGAATCGCGACGCCGCGCCCTCGCCGCAGCACTTCGGCTTTGCCCTGCACGATCGGCGCGACGGGATCGCCGCTTTGGCAGCCGCTGCTCGAGCCGCGCGGATAGCGAATTGCGGCCGGCGCGTTGAGGGTCAGCGCGTGTTCCATCATCGGAAGGAGCTCGTCTTCGCAGCGCGGCGCCATGACGGTGACGTTGGGAAGCGTGCGAAGGTACGCGATATCGTAGAGACCCATGTGCGTCGGGCCGTCGTCGCCCACGAACCCCGCCCGATCCATGCAGAACACGACCGGAAGATTTTGCACGACGACGTCGTGCACGATCTGATCGTACGCCCGCTGCAAAAAGGTCGAATAGATGGCACAGACCGGGCGCAAGCCGCTGGATGCGAGGCCGGCGGCGAAACAGACTGCGTGCGCCTCCGCGATGCCGACGTCGAAGTACCGTTCCGGAAATTGCTTTCCGAATTTCGAGAGACCGGTTCCGTCGGGCATGGCGGCGGTGATGCCGACGACGCGGGGATCGCGTTCGGCGACGGCGATCATCGCATCGCCGAAAACGTCTTGAAACTTCGGACGCGCGCCTTGACTGCTCTTCTTCGAGCCGTCTTTGGGCTCGAACGCATTGGCACCCACGCCGTGAAAGGTCCGCGAATCGCGCTCGGCCGGTGCGTACCCTTTGCCTTTGACCGTCCGCACGTGCAGCAGCACGGGGCGGTCGAACGCGCGTGCGGTGCACAATGCGTCGACGACCGCGTCGAAGTTGTGGCCGTCGAGGGGGCCGATGTAGCGGAATCCGAGCTCTTCGAAGATGACCGCCGTTTTTTCGGTCGGCGAAATGAAGCGCATCGCCCCGAGCTCGGCCGACTCGATCGCCTTCTTTGCCGCGCTTCCCAGCGGAATGCGATCGAGCACCATTTTTCCCGTGCGCCGCGCCAAGTTTGCGAACGGCTTGGTGCGCAGGACCGAAAGATACGACGCGATCGAGCCGACGTTGGGCGCGATCGACATTTCGTTGTCGTTGAGAATGACGATGAACTGGCTTTTCAGCGCACCGGCGTTGTTGAGCGCCTCGTAGGCGAGGCCGCCGGTCAGCGCGCCGTCGCCCAGAACCGCAACGACCGTTTCGTCGCCGCCGGTGAGATCGCGCGCGTGCGCCATTCCGAGCGCGGCCGACACCGCCGTGCTCGCGTGGCCGGCGCCGAACGGATCGTATTCCGACTCGCTGCGCATCGCAAAACCCGAGATTCCGCCCCCCTTGCGGATCGTACCGAAGCGATCGCGCCGGCCGGTGAGAATCTTATGCACATACGTCTGGTGGCTGACGTCCCAAACGAGTTTATCGTGAGGAAGATCGAGCACGCGATGCAGCGCGAGGGTGAGTTCGACCACGCCGAGGTTCGGCGCCAAATGGCCGCCGTTGCGGGCGCAGGTTTCGACCAGCATTTCTCGGATTTCGCGGGCGAGGGTTTCGATCTCGGGGCGCTCGAGGCGCTTGACGTCGGCCGGTGAGGCGATTCGTTCGACAATCATCGTGTTGGGCCCGCATCTTCGGCACGCCCCAGGTTATCTCCGTCTTAACCGGCCTTCGCAGCTTCAGCCATTCTTCACGATCGGCCGCTACCTTGTCGGCGGAGGTAACTTAGACGTTCGCAAGCGCGATGACCTGCGCCGCGCGACGGGCGAAGCGCGGCGCGTGACGCGCCAGCCAGAGCGCCTGCGGCCAGTTGCGCGGGTTGCGCAGCGCTCGCGCCGGCCGAAGCCACTCCTGCGAGAGTTCGTGTTGCGGCGTATCGAGCACGACGCGCACGGCCGCAATGCGGGGCGCGTCGAGTAGGCCCGTCTCCATGTCGACGCCGGCGTAGCCCAAGCGCGCCCACTCATCGCGGGCGTTGCCGTTGACGATCGCCGCCGCGGTGAGCATCGGATCCATTACCGGATCGAAACCGAGGCGGCGCGCCGCGTTGGCCAGGCGTTCGACGAGATCGGCATCGCACTGCAGCGTGCGTCCATCCGGACGACGCACTTCCTTCGGTACGAGCACGGTGCCGCTAGGCACGTCGCGGCGCAGACCGCCGGCCAACCCACAACTCACGACGCTCTCCCCGAACGGACCGGCTCGCGTCGCCAAGCCGACGCCGGTTTCGCACACGCGCGCACCCGGCATTACGCGGCTCACGGCCAATGCCTCGGTGGCGGTCGCAACGGCGATGGTCGCACGCTTACGATCGAAGAGTATTCCACCGCAGTTGGGACACCGAAAGACGAGTGCATCGGTGCAGGCGCGGCAAAACGTGCACTCATGCGTGCATGCGAAGGCAGGCGCGTCGGGTGCGAGCGGCGCGGCGCAGCGCTCGCAAGTGGATTTCACCGCAAGGACTCTCGCGCGCGAGCTCTTACATTCCTGGCGCCGGTCCCCGGAGCCGCTGGCAGTAGCATCTGGCGCGATGCATCCGTCCAGCCTGCTCGCACCGCACTTCGGCTTACCCAGCCCGATCGGCGGCCGGGCCCATCGTGGATTACTCCGATGCCAAGAAACACCAACTCCTCTACGTAAGTGACGCCGTCACGTCGTCGACATCTACTCCTTGCCATTATTGCACCCGCAAGGAACGGTCTTGTGTCATTCCACGATCGACTCGTTTCGCTAAATCGGGAGCTTACTGGCTCCGCGGACTGGGATGCGGTTGAACACGAAATGGATCTCCGAGGCGATGCGGGCGGCGGCAAGGGCGGCCGGCATTACGCGGATCGCTCGCATGTACGGCGTGGCGCGCTCCAAGCTCCAGGCATTTCGTGAATCAGGGCGCCGGAACGCGAGTCCCGCATCCGAGGCATTGGGACCGCGTCGTCGTAACTGGTCGAGGCTGGGAGTGGCGCTAGCGTCGAGCGTCGTCCGTTAGCCGCCAGCCCTCCATCGATCGATAAGAGAAAAGAGAATATGACGGACCAGTCGGAAGCCCAACGCAACAAAACAAGAATCATAGACCGCACTGTGCTTCCTGTCCCTGCGCCTCAGTATCCGCCAATCACCGAGCTCGATGCGAATAACGCCAAAGCTCCGCCACGGTTCGATGTAAAGGCGCCGAAAGGGGCGCCCAACGTCGTCGTCATCCTTCTCGACAACATGGGCTTCGGCGATATATCAACGTTCGGAGGTCCGATTCAGATGCCGACGTTGGACCGTTTGGCTAAGACCGGCCTGCGCTACAATAATCTCAAAGTGCCGCCGTTGTGTTCTCCCAGCCGCGCGGCTCTGCTGACCGGTCGTAATAGCCACAGTACGAACTTTGGCGTGATCTCGGAAATTGCCACCGGCTTTCCGGGATACACTGCGATGCGTCCGGACAGCATCTCGATGTTGCCACAAATTTTGCGGCTCAACGGCTATAACACGGCCATGTTCGGAAAGTGCCACGAGCTTGGTCCCTGGGAGGCCAGCGATGTCGGGCCGTTCGATCGGTGGCCGGTACACAGCGGATTCGAGAGGTTCTACGGCTTCATGTCCGGCGAAGCCGATCTCTTTCATCCGGTCATTTACGACAACCTAACCAGGTTGGATGTGCACCCCGATCCCGATTACTACGCCAGCACCGACATCACCGACAAGGCCATCCTCTGGCTGCGTTCGCAGCGTTCGCTGGCGCCCGATAAGCCATTCTTTGTGTACTACTCGGCGATCGGTACGCATGGCCCGTTCCAGGTCCCTGAGAAGTGGCGCGACAGATACAAAGGTAAGTTCGATCAGGGCTGGGATCAGGTGCGCAAAGAGACGCTTTCCAGACAGATCGAGATGGGAGTTGTGCCGCCCGGCACCGATCTGGCGCCCAAACCGCCGGGAATCCAGGAATGGGACGAGCTGACGGCCGACGAGAAAAAAGTCTTTGCCAGATACATGGAGATCTATGCGGCATTTGCCGAGGTGACCGACTACGAAATCGGGCGGTTTCTTGACGAAATCGAGGCCCTGGACGAAATGGACAACACGCTGATCTTCTACATTACCGGCGACAATGGCTCGGTTTTCCAAGGCGGCCTCAACGGCGCGTTCAACGAGTTGTCTGTGTTCAACGGACTGCCGGAGCCCTTAGACATTCCACTGAAGAACTTCGATGAGATCGGTGGCCCTAAATCCCATATTTTGTACAACAATGGCTGGGCTTTTGCGGGTGCCACGCCGTTTGGGTGGGGGCACCAAGTGGCCTCATACGGCGGCGTCTGCCAATCGATGGTGGTTCATTGGCCGAAAGGGATCGCGGAGAAGGGTGGCCTGCGCACACAGTGGATGCACATGATCGATATAGCCCCCACGGTGTTGGAGGCGGTCGGCGTGCCCGAGCCGGGCGTCGTCTACGGGGTCCAACAGAAACCGCTCGAAGGCGTGAGCGTGCTGGACACTTTGAATGATTCCGAAGCGAAGTCGCGCCACACAACGCAATACTTCGAGATGGCCGGCAACCGGGGCATCTACCGGGACGGTTGGTTTGCGACCACGGTGCACCGCCCGCCGTGGGAGCCCAAAGCGCGAGCTACGTTCGAAGACGATAAGTGGGAGCTTTACAACGTGGAGGAAGACTTCAGTTGCGCGCACGACCTTGCGACGAAGTATCCCGACAAGCTTGAGGAGCTCAAGGGAGTCTTCCTAGAAGAAGCGGTCAAGTACAACGTCCTTCCGCTTGACGATCGCGCCTGGGAGCGTTTCAACGCCGCGCTAGCGGGCCGTCCGGACCTAATGGAAGGTCGCACCGAGATCACGGTCTACGAGGGAATGAAGGGTATCCCTGAAAACGCCTTCATCAATATCAAGAACCGCTCGTTCGTGGTTGCAGCCGACATTGAGGTTCCGAAGGCGGGCTCGGAGGGCGTGATTATCGCGCAAGGCGGAGAGATGGGTGGCTGGAGTCTCTACGTCAAGAACGGCGCACCTCGGTTTGCCTGGAACTATCTCGGTCGCGAGACTTACAAAATCGTGAGCCCCATTCTTCTACCGACGGGGCGCATCGCGCTTCGCTTCGAGTTTGCTTATGACGGCGGCATAGGCGCGGGTGGTAACGGTGCGATTTTCGTCAACGATAGTGAGGTCGCGACAGGACGAGTCGAGCATACTCAGCCATTCGCATTTGGGGCCGAAACGACCGACGTGGGCGAGAACCTCTATACGTGTGTCAGCGACGACTATAAAGCTGGTGATAACAAGTTTACCGGCAAGATTCACAGGGTGACCGTTCAGGTCGGAACATCCAACCTCAGCGACGATGCCCAGAGAACTTTGGCAGAATTGCGTATGAAGAAAGCGCTGTTCGTTTAATCTCAGGTCTGGGATTTGATGATGCCTTTTGCACGCTGACGGACAGCCCCGACTCAACGTAGGCGTTTGGGGTTGGCTTGCCGGGCTGGATGAAGCGCACCGAGGCGACCGCGTCGAGAACGCGAGCAACACGGTTACCCGAGAGCGACGTGTCGACCTCAATGGCAAGGCACTCTCGCGCGAAATCGTCGACGATGTTGAGCGTTCGTCAACTCCGCTTGAGTTCAGGGGTCGAAAAGGAACGTCTGCGCAGTATCCGTGGGGACGCCCGACAATCTGGTCAACCTCGATTTCTGTAAGCCGGGCATTCCATACGCGCCAGGTCCGCGACTGTGCCGCTCAAACCAAGTTTCTCTCTACTGTATTGCGCGTATAACGCGCCACAAATTCTTTATTCGTACTCATGAACTACATTTGGCCGGCGCAAGCATTCGACGACAGTCGCGCTCACCTCGATTATTGTTTGCCTACCGCCGGGCAGTGCCCGGCGGAAAAGGGACGCCACAATAAAACCGAACTCACGATCTCGTTTGCCGCCGTCCGCACTGGTCACGGCCTGCGCTCCTCAATAAAAATCCGAACTACAGTAACGCCGATCCCGACTTGTCGCACATTCAGAACGTGTCATTGGTAGGGCTTTTGGTCGATGCCGAGATCGGTATCGATCGGTTACGGCTGCCAAACCTAAAGGCACTCATTGAGAAGTATCAGCTTGTAAACGTTGGAGTACGAGCGACTATCGATTAACCCTCACGCCAGTACCGAATCAATTGCTCTCTGAGTTCTTCCGCATCCATCCCACCCCCGATCGGAAAAATAGGTAGTGCGCCATATTTCCTTATCCAAGGCTTAGCGAATGAGCGCGCTTCAACGATCATCACTTCGAATCGCCCACTCGACGATTGGCCTAAGTTATTCGGCGACACGCCAGCGGTGGCCGCATTCCTCGACCGCCTGATGCACCACAGCAACCTCATCGAAATTCGTGGCAAGAGTTATCGCCTTCACGAATCCAGCCTCGCCGCTCGCCGGCGCAAGGTTCCGGAGCGCGCTTAGCCACTTCGTCCGGGCGCGACGGTAGCCGCTGGCCGGTTTTGAAGTGCCCCTGGGTGGCCGGTTTTGAGGTGCCCGCCGAGGCTTTAGGCGCATAACACTAGGTCGCGATTGACAAAACTAGCAGGGAAGCGCATTCTCGATCGGAGGAGGCCGATCGTATCGAGCTTTGGCTTTTATTTGCTTCAGCGCATTTTTGGCATTCCTCTCGGAAAGTAAGGTGTCCTAATGCGTAAACGGGCCATCAGCCTCGTCTGTGCATTTCTTAGCGCGGCGATTTTAGCCGCGTGCGGCGGTGCAAATAGTGGCCTCTCCCCAACAAGCTCGGCGCTGACAGCGAGCGCCAGCGGCGGCAACGGCCTCTCTTCACAACCAGCTTCCGTCGCAATGCCAATGGCGGCAATACGATCCCAAGCCGTACACTTGACGCACCCAACCGCCGCGGATGCCAATCTGTATGTTGCAAATTATGATGCTAATACTGTGACCGTCTATGCCCCAAGCAGCAATACGCTCCTGCGCACGATTTCCCAGGACATACATAGACCCGTTGCGCTCGCGTTCGATGGTTCCGGAAATCTCTATGTCGCAAATCACAAACGCAACAGTCACCCCACCGTAACGGTCTACGCTCCAGGTAGCACTTCGGTGCTGCGGACGATCTCTCAAGGTGTGAGCAATCCGATTGCGCTTGCGTTTGATGGCTCTGGTAACCTCTACGTCTCGAACCTCGGGGACGTAACAGTCTACGCACCCGGTAGCGGCAACGTGCTCAGGACGATCTCGCAGGGTGTAGACGGCGCCTTTGCGCTGGCGTTTGACCGTTCCGGCAATCTCTATGTTGCAAATTCTTCGACGCCCAGCGTAACGATCTACGCACCCGGTAGCGGCAACGTGCTCAGGACGATCTCGCAAGGGCTAACATATCCAGTGTCTCTGGCGTTTAATGGACACGGGAACCTCTTTGTCGGCAATACTAATGGAAATGGCAAGGTGACCGTCTACGTGCCGGGTAGCGGCAAGCTGCTGCGAACGATCGTTCAGAGAGTGCGCGCGCCGATTGCGCTAGCTTTTGATAGCGCCGGGAATTTCTATGTAGCCAACAGCTACGGCTTGGCTGTAACCGTATACGCTCCAGGCCGCAAGAGCGTGCTGCGGGCGATCTCGCACGGCGTGAGCAACCCGGATGCGTTGGCGTTTGACGTCTCAGGAAATCTGTATGTTGGAAACTACGGTAATAACACCGTGACGATTTATGCCCCCGGCAGCGGATCGGTGCTGGAGACAATCTCACAGGGTGTGAACTGGCCGCAGGCGCTTGCGATTGGACCGTGAGTCGCCGGACCGTTCAAGAGTCCCACATCATTTTGAGTATTCGCACCGGAGAGCGGTTGGTGAAACATCTAACCACGCTTGAACTGAGTAGCGACGATTGAGAGTCGGACGAGCCTATCGGTGTCGAGACCGTCGAAGCGCAACCGGTCGATGCGAGCACACCGGCTCCCATCGCAAGCAAAGCGAGTGTTCCGCGCATAAAATCCTCCTCCAATCGCAGGGAGCAGCCAAAGGGCTTAGGCGTCTTGCAAGGCCGCCCCTACGACGCATCCGCTGCACGGTACCATGCGACGGCGCGCTCGATGGCGGCTTGCGCCGGCGATGGGCGAAATCCGAGTTCGTCGATCGCTTTCGATGAGTCGGCGTACATGCGTTCGCGCGCGAGGCGCACGCCTTCGAGCGGCGCGAACGGAACGGCGTCGGGTTTGATGCGGCACCGAATGTCATCCACGTATGCGGCCGCAAGGGCAAGCGCGTACGGCGCGCGCCACGACGGCATGGGTTTGCCCGTCGCGCTCGCGAGCAGCTGCCAAATGGCGTCCATCGAGAGATTCTCTCCGCCGAGCGCGTAGCGTTCGCCCGGGCGCCCGCGCGTCAACGCCGCGACGTGGGCGGATGCAACGTCCTCGACGGCCACGAGATTCATTCCGCCGCTGCCGGGCGCTTTTGCGGTGATTCTTCCGCGAAGAAAATCGAGCACGAGTTTGCCGGTCGGGGTCGGCTTCCAATCGCCGGGACCAATCGGCGCGGTCGGCAGCAGCGCGACGACCGGCACGCGGCTGGCAAAGGCCGCGCGCTCCTGCGCGATCTTCGAGGCGTGATAGGCGTCGCCGTGCGGCACGGCTGCCAGCGTCGAGGAACTCGAGGTCAGCACG
The DNA here is from genome assembly GCA_963704715.1 of Vulcanimicrobiota bacterium. Taxonomy (GTDB): domain Bacteria; phylum Vulcanimicrobiota; class Vulcanimicrobiia; order Vulcanimicrobiales; family Vulcanimicrobiaceae; genus Tumulicola. The sequence continues at coordinate 541,537 of OY969933.1, forward strand.
GCGCGCTCCACGCCGGCGAGATGTGCGGCGGCGAGCAGGCTTTCCGTGCCGGTCACGTTCACGGCGTGCATCGCGCTGCGATCGCGCGGTGTAAACGAATAGAGCGCCGCGGTATGAACGACGTAGCGGCATCCCTCGAGCGCTTTTGCGAAGGCTCCGGCGTTTCGCAGATCGCCCTCGACGACTTCGAGGCGTTCGTCGCGCGGAAGACTCGGTGCGCGCGGCGGAAGCGATCGGCTGCGCACGACCGCGCGCACGCGGTAGCCCGCACCGAGCAATTCGCGCAACACGTGCGCCCCTACGAAGCCGCTCGCGCCGGTAAGAAAAACGCTTTCGTCGATTGTTAGTTGCCGAATGCGGCGCGCAGGGATTCCTTGAACGAACCCGTGGTGCGCAGGACGGCGGTCGGCTCGTAGCCGCAGTGCGCCATGCAATTCTCACACGATTCGTGCTTCCCGCGGCCGTACTTCGACCATTCGGTTTCCTCGAGCAGCTCCTTATAGGTCTTGGCGTAGCCTTCTTTGCTCATGAGGTAGCACGGACGCTGCCATCCGAAGACCGTGTAGCACGGGATGCCCCACGGCGTGCACTCGAAATCGACTTTCCCTTCGAGGAAATCTAGATAGAGCGGGCTGTGGTTGAGCCGCCATTTCTTGCGTTTGCCGTCGGCGAAGGCGGCTTTGAACACCTCGTTCGTACGCTTGACGCCCAAAAAGTGTTCCTGATCCGGAGCCTTTTCGTATGCGTAGGCCGGCGAGATTTGCATCATGTCGACCTTGAGCTCGTCGTTGAGGTAATCCAAGACCGCGCGAACCGATTCGGGGCCGTCTTGATCGAAGAACGTCGTATTCGTGTAGACGCGGAAGCCGCGCTCTTTTGCGTCTTTGATGGCGTCTACGGCCTTGTCGAAGACGCCGTCCCGGCAGACCGATTCGTCGTGCCGCTCGCGCATGCCGTCGAGATGAATCATCCACGCGAAATAGGGCGTCGGTTTGAACTGAGCGATCTTCTTCTTCAGCAGCAGCGCGTTCGTGCACAAGAAGACGAACTTCTTGCGCTTGACTAGCTCTTCGACGATTTGAGGCATTTGATCGTGCACGAGCGGCTCGCCGCCCGCGATCGACACCATCGGCGCCCCGCACTCCTCGACGGCCGCGATACATTCCTCGACGCTCAGGCGCCGGCGCAGGATCTCGTCGGGATGCTGGATCTTGCCGCAGCCCGCACAGGCGAGGTTGCACTGCAGCAGCGGTTCGAGTTCCAGCACGAGCGGATAGCGTTTCTCACCGCGCAGCGTCTTGCCGGCGATGTACTTCGCTACCGCGATCTTTTGCTGCAGGGGCATGCTCATTGTCGTCGGTTACCCTTTCTTGGGTGCTTATGCCTTCAGGCGCCCTTCGACTTCGGCGCTGCGCGCCTGCGCTCAGGGTGACACAGAGGGGCGCTGCGCGCCTCCGCTCAGGATGACACCGGCGCTTGCGCTCAGGGTGACACAACTTGGGGGCCTGCGCTCGGAGTGCAGTCGTAGGCGAGGGCCATCATGGGGAAAACGTGGCGATATAAGTGATAGTTGATGTAAAAGTCGCGGGGAAAACCCGTTCCGGTGCACTCGCGCTCGTCCCAGGTGCCGTCGGGCCGCTGCCGATCGCACAGGAAAGCAAGACCCCGTTGGGTCGCCGAATGTTGCGGCATACCGGCAAGTTGCAGGGCGTTGACGGCCCAAGCCGTCTGGGATGCCGTGCTCCGGCCGACGCCGGCGAACGATTCGTCGACGTAGGAGTGGCAGCTCTCGCCCCAGCCCCCATCGGCGTTTTGAACCTTTACCAGCCAGCGCGCTGCCCGCTCGATCGATTCGCCGCCGGTCCGCAGCGCCCGCAGCGCGGAGATCACGCACCACGTCCCATAGACGAAGTTCACGCCCCAACGCCCGAACCACGATCCGTCGGGACGCTGCGTCTCGCGAAGATACTCCAACCCGCGCGCGACGTACGGATCGTCCGTACCGCATCCCAACGCGGCCAGCATTTCGAGCACGTGCGCGGTGACGTCTTCGGTCGGCGGATCGATCATCGCGCCGAAATCCGAAAAGGGCATCCGGTAGAGCAACTCGCGCGTGTTGTCGCGGTCGAATGCCGCCCACGCCCCGTTGCGCGAGCGCATCGCGAGCGTCCAGCGGCGCGCGCGTTCGACCGAATCGCGCGTCTTTTGTGAATCGCCCCCTTCGAGCAACGCCAGCACGACGATCGTCGTGTCGTCGATGTCGGGATACGCATCGTTGTCGAACTCGAACGCCCAGCCGTTTCCGTGCTTCTCGTCGCACTTCATGCGCCAGTCGCCTGGTGCGTCGTCGGGAATTTGCTCTTGCAGCAACCATTGCGTCGCACGCGTCATCGCAGGATGCGTTCGCTCGAACCCGGCCAAGGCCAGCGCGCGCATCGCCCACGCCGTATCCCAGACCGGCGACATGCATGCCAGAAAACGCCAACCGCCGACCTCGGTGCGCCGGTCGCCGTCGTCGATGGTAAACCGCGCGAAGCCGTCGATGCCCTTGCGCATCACCGGATGCTCGAGTCCGTATCCCATTAAGTCGAGCGCGATCAGCGAATACACCCATGGCGGCTGAATGCCGCCCCAGCTCCCGTCGGCTTCTTGCCGGTCGATCACCCACTGCGCGACGCGTCGCTGGGCGCTGCGCCGAAACGGCTGCCAGGGCAGCCGTTCGTAGAGTTTCTGGAGACGCTCGATCGTCATCAACCAGCCGCTGCCGCGGACGCGCTCCAGTTCGTCCTCCGTACCGGGCAAGACGATTTCGCCGACGTCGACTCCGAGATCGCGAACCGGCTTCTTCGACACGACGATGGTCAGCGGCGCGACCGTGCCGCGCGCCCAACACGCGAAATCGTAGACGTTGAACGGCATCCACAACGGAAAGTAGACGATCTCGGGCGGCAGCGACGGGACCCCCTTCCACGGATATTTGCCGAAGATCGCCAGCCAAATCTTCGTGAAGACGCGTGCGTGCGCGACGCCGCCCAACCGGTGGATCACGGCTAGCGCGTCGCGCATTTCCTTGCGCTGCGGATCGACGCCCAGGACTTTGAGCGCCACGTAGGCTTCGATCGTCGTGCTGAGATCTGCCGGACCGTCGTAATAGAGCGACCAGGATCCGTCTTCGCGCCGGTTCTGCAATATGTGGGCGATCGCGCCGCTGCGAATCCCGTCGATCGGCAATCCGAGAAAGCGAAACAGCAGGACGTGTTCTGCCGTCATCGTGACGTTCGTCTCGAGTTCGCCCGACCACCAGCCTTCGGGCGACTGTTCCGCCAGCAGCCATTCGACGCTCGCGGCGAGCGCTTCGCGCGACGTTTTCACGCGGGCGCCTCTTCGACTTCGCTCGCTGCGCGAGCTTCGCTCTGAGTGACACCGTGGGATGGCTTGAGGAGCGCGTGCGCCGCGCGGGTGCCGCTGCGAACCGCCGACTCCATCGTATCGGGCCAGCCGCCGGTATCGGTCCACGCGCCGGCAATTGCCACCACGGCCGACGCCGTGCGCTGACCCGGGCGCCGCACGCCCGGAGGCGGCAGATACGTCGCCTCGGGGTTGCGCGTCACGGCGCTGCGCGTGAGCGTCGCGCCGCGCAGCATCGGCAGGTACGCGCGCACTTCGTTCCAGGCCAGCGCTTCGAGGTCGGCGCTCGGAAGCCGCAAATACTCGTCGGCGGCGCTGCAACTGCAGCACAGGTAGCCGCGCGACTTTTCGAAGATCCACTGCAGCGGCGAATCGAGCGCCGCGGCGAAATCGACGCCGATGCTCGGACCGTCGTGCCACAGATGCACGTCCACGATCGGATACGGCTCGAATGCGTCCAAGCCGGCGACGCCGTAGCGATCCGGATCGCCGAGCAGTTTTGCCACCGCGCGCGGAGGCACCGCCAGAACCACCGCATCGAAGTGGCGCGGATCTGGATCGCCGAGCAGATGCAGCGTTACGCCGTGCTCGCCCGCGTCGACCGCGACGACCGGCGCTGCGAGGTGCACGCCGTCGAAGCGGCCGGCCGCCGCCGTCGCGAAATGCGCGAGCGGTATCGTCGAAAACCCAAAACGAGCCGCGCCGGCATCGCTGAGAAAGGCGGTCGTCAGCACGAACATCGCATCCTCGCGGCTGACGCGATCGAACGGCGCGTTCAACGCCGGAATGAAAAACGGATCCCAGAACGCGCGCCGCGTGCCCGCGTCCTGCCCGGTACGCTCCAGCCACGTTTCAAACGTTTCGGCCGGGGGGCCGTTCGAGCGGCCGTTCTTCGCGAGCAGCGCGCCGAGTAGCGCGCGGGCCACGCGCAATTTTCCGCCGGCGTTGAGATGCGGATACTTCGCGAACGACGCGAGCAGATGGAACGGAGGCCGTCCGTTGCCGGCGCTTAAGTGGCCCGCCTTCCCGTCGCGTGCCAGCACGAGCGCGTCGAAGCGCTCCTGCACGTGGAGGTGACGCTCCATGCCGATGCGGCGCACGAAGCCGGTGAACTCCGTGCAGCACGCGAGAAAAACGTGCTGACCGTTATCCACCTCGCAACCGCCGACCACGAACGACGTGGCGCGGCCGCCGAGCAGGCGGCTGCGCTCGAAGACCTCGACGCGAGCACCGGCGTCTTTTAACTCGAGTCCGGCGGCCAGCCCGGCAAGGCCGGCACCGACGATCGCTATCCGCTGCTGCTCAGCCACGACCTGACCACCACGCGCAGCTTCTCGGTCTTTGACAGAGCCGCGCGTTCGCGTAGCGGCAGAGCCGGGTCGCGTTCGATTTTCTTGAGCAACTCTTCGTAGATGCCGGCCATCGTGTGGACGCAGGCCGCCGGCCGCCGCGGTATGTATTGCAGCACTTCGTACCCCGTCACGAAATACGCGCGAGCGCGCTCGACCTGATAGGCGACGAGGTCGTTCCAGCCGCGTTCGATTTCGCCGCTGAAGAGCGCCGACTCGGAGACGCCGAAACGCGCGAGTTCGACTTGCGGCAGGTAGACGCGCCGCATGTCGACCGCGTCTTCGCGAACGTCGCGCAGAATGTTCGTCAGTTGCAGCGCCAATCCCAAATCGTCGGCGCGCTCGAGCGCGACCGGATCGCTGAAGCCGAAGATCCGCACGCACATACGCCCCACCACCGACGCCACGAGCGTGCAATACTGCCGCAAATCCTCGAACGTTGCATAGCGCGCGTGACTAAAATCCATCTCGACGCCGTCGATGAGCATCTGCAGTTCCTGCTCGGGAATCCGATACCGCTCGATCGCTTCGGCGAGCACGCGCAGAATCGGATCGTCGCCGTACTCGCCGCGGACGGCGCGCGTGATGCGCTCGCGATGATGCTTCAAGCGTTCGGGAAGCGCTGCGATGGTATCGCTCTCCTTCATCCCGTCGGCCTCGTCGTCGACCTGGCGTGCAAAGTTGTACAGCGCGTAGATCGCCATTCGCTCGTGGTATCCGAGTGAAATGAAGCCCCAGTAAAAGTTGCCGGCCTCGCGGCGCGCCATGTCTCGATTGAAGCGCTCGGCCCGATGCTGGTCGGATTGCGCGGGAGCGATCCCGCGCAGCGCCTTCGGTAAGTGAATCATTTGGTCGTGTGCGGCGTGATGGAAACGCTCGCCGCCCCGTCGTGAGTCCGGCGAAGCGCCTCACCGAGGGCGCGCGCGACCAACGAAACCTTGACCGCCGCCGTGACGCTCGGCCGCTGCCGATCGGTGCGGTAGCCGATGCGCTCGATTGCGTCGCAGATCGCCTCGCCGCCCATGCGATAGAGCGCGAGCTGCATCCGCAGCGCCGTCGCGTCGATTCGCCGTTCGAGCACGCAACCCGATTGCAGCAGCACGCGCGCGCGTTCGACGAGGCCGCGCACGCCCGCCTCGACCCCGCCGCGCGCAAGATCGGATTGCAGCACGTAGGTCCGTCCGAGCACGGCGTCGCGGCTAACGTCTTGCGCGTGGTTGGCCAACTGGAGGCCGATGCACACGTCGTCCGAAAGGCGTTCGCAGACCGCGTCGGTCACGTCGAAGACGCGCAGCACCATGCGGCCGACCGGCGCGGCCGAAAGCGTGCAGTAGCGCTCGAGCTCCTCCCACGCGGCGTACGTCTTTACACGCTGATCCATCACGTTGGCTTCGATCAAGTTCAAAAACGGCGCCGCCGGAATTCGCCGGCGCTCGATCGTTCGCGCAAGCGCCTGCAGGACGGGATGGACCGGCGCCAGGCCGGCAAACATCGCCTCGACTTCGTCGCGCCAGCGCGCGAGACGAGCTTGCGCCGTGCCGTTGGGACTTTCGTCGCCGAGATCGTCGGTCGAACGGCAGAACGCGTAAATGCGGCTCAAATCGGCGCGGCGCTCGCCATCGACGAAGCGCGACGCTACGCTAAAATTTTCGTAGTGCCGGTTCGTTAAGAAACGGCAATAGGCGTCGGCTGCATCCAGGGTGAGGTCGGGCGCGGCCGCGGCTCGGTCTCTCCGCATGGCACCCAAGGTCTTTCCCGTTACGGCCTGGGTCCCTGCGGCATTCAAAAGCGCCGGCGAGCGAACCCGCCGGCGCTTGTCTTCAATCGGCTTACTGACGGACGCGCAGTTGCAGCGTCTGTTGCGAGATTTGCGACGTATTCGGCTCGGTCGCGGTCACCTTCAACGTAATCGCCTGTAAACCGGGCATCGCGCGCAGCGACACGGTGAGCCGGAAGTTGCCTCTCGATCCCGCCACGGTGCTTCCGGCGTAAAGCCCCATCGGCGAACCCGCCGGTCCGGCCGTGACGTTAACCTTGGCATAGGCGGCAGTCGACCCGGCAACGGTAAACGACATCCCCACCGCCTGATCGGCCGCGGGCTCGGCGATCGTCAGCGACATTCCACCCGAACCGGCTACGGAGAACGACCACGAGCGATCGAACGGGGCGCCCCCTACGGCACGCCCGGAAACGCGCACCGTATGCGATCCGTAGGACAGCGGCGCCGGCGGTTTATACGAAAAGTTCGTCCGCGAAATCCCGCACTGTCTGGTGCGATCGGCGCCGTCGAGCCAAACCCGAATCGAGCCCGGCGCAACCTCGGCCGTGAACTCCGCGGAGATCAGCGCAAAGCGGTTATAGACGCGCGAGCCCGGAGACGGCTGCTGCGCGCGCAACTGCACCATGCCGGCCGGCGGATACGGCCGTGGCGGCGGGTACGGCGGCGGCGCGGCGCCGCCACCACCGGTATGCGTGATCGCCACAACGTTCGTCGACGAATTGTAGTTCACGGTCGCGCCGAGCGATTGCGCGATGAACCGCAACGGCACGTACGTCGTTGCACCGACGATGAACGGCGCGACGTCGACGATTTGGGTTTGACCGTCGACCGTCGCCTGGGTCGAGCCGATGGTCAACGAAATCGTGCGCTGGCCTCGGGTTGCGTTAATCGTCCCGCTCTGATAGACGACGCTCGCGCCCATCTGCTCGAAGATGCTCCGCAACGGCACGAAGACGCGCCCGGCCCGTTCGATGGGTCCGGGATTCATCGTGAGCTGCGAACCGTTTACCATGACCGTCTGTGCCTGCGCCGGAGGGGTTCCGGCAAAGACGACGGCGAGCAGCGCGGCGGCGGCCGCAAACCGCCATACGAATCCACAAAACTTCATATGCGCTCCTTTCCCCCAAGAACGAGGATTTATTCGCCTTCCGGCGGGTCGCTTGCCGTGCCTCTAGCCGGAGAAAGCAAGGGCTCTTACGGTTCAGCCGTCTGCAGCGGAAGCCTGCGCCTCGACCAGCCGGCCGGTGCCGCGCAACTCCCGGAGCGTCGGGGTGCCAAGGACGAACATCGCCACGCGCAGGGTCTCGACGACTTCGCGTGCGAGTTCGCCGGCACGTTCCTCGCCCGCATCGGCCGCGCGCAAAAACGGTCCCGCGACACCGGCGAGGTCGGCGCCCAACGCGATCGCTTTGGCGACGTCGAGCCCGTGCGCGATTCCGCCGCTTGCAAAGATCGTCTCAACCGGCGCGACCGCGCGCGCTTGCCGCAGCGCCTCGGCCGTCGGAATCCCCCACCCGGCGAACGCGTGGGCGACGCCTGCGCGCCAGGGTTCCGCGATGCGGTGCCGCTCGACCTCACTCCAGGAGGTGCCGCCCGCACCGGCGACGTCGACCGCCGCCACGCCGGCGTCGAAGAGCCGCCGGACGTCGTCCGGCGCGATCCCCCATCCCACTTCTTTGACGACGACCGGAAACTCGGCGGCCGCACAGAGCGCCGCGATTTTTTCGAGCACGCCGCGAAAACACGTATCGCCCTCCGGCTGCAGCGCCTCTTGCAGCGCGTTGAGATGCAGAACGAGGGCATCCGCGCGCAATCGCTCGACGAGCCGGCGGCAATCGCCGGCACCGTAGCCCTTGTTCAACTGCACCGCGCCGAGATTTGCGAGCAGCAACACGTCCGGCGCCAACGCGCGCACGTCGAACGTCGCGAACGCTTCCGAAGACTCCAGCGCGGCGCGTCCCGAGCCTAAGCCCATCGCCAAGCCGTATTCGCCTGCGACCGTCGCGAGAATCCGGTTGATCCGACCTCCCTCCGGCGTGCCGCCCGTCATGCACGAGACGAGCAGCGGCGCCGCCAGCCGGCGTCCGAAGAGCTGCGTGGACGTGTCGACCTCCGCAAGGTCGATGCCGGGCAGCGCGTGATGAACGAAGACGTAACGTTCGAATCCGTTGGTGACGCCTTTTGCCGCGACGTCGCGTTCGGCGTTGATGCGGATGTGATCGGCCTTGCGGGCGGCGGTCGCCGCGTCAGGCGTGGGTCGCGACGTGCCGGGCAACGCTTTGAAAAACGTTCAGTCGTGTTGGTTCGGGAATGCAGCGTTCGATCGACGCAACCGCTTTCTCCGCGAGGCGGCGCGCGAGTGCCGCGTCGCCGCTTTGCGCGGCTGCCGCCAACAGCCGTCCCGCTCGATTGAACTCTCTGCGCACCGCGTGCGGCGCACCGGCGACGAGCGCGCCGCTTTCCAACGCGGCACCGGTTAACGCAGCGCTGCGGCGGCGCACGGAACGTACGCGCGACAGCAGGCTGCCGCGGCGGGCGCCTCGTTCGACGTCGTTACTTCGGCCTTCGATCGCAACGAGGACGGCGCGCGCCGCGAGCGACGCGGCTTGCAGGCGCCGCTCGGGATTGCAGACGTCTTGCGCGAGCGCGCGCAACGCCATCGCATACAGCGCATCGCCGGCATTGAGGCTCTGGCCGAGACCCCAGCGCGCAATCACCGGCTCGACGGCACCGTTCTCGGCATCGCCTTCCTCCACCAACTCGTCGTGGAGCAGCATGAAGCGGTCGAACAGATCGAATGCCGCAGCGACCGGAAGCGCATCGGAGAGTTCGCTCTCCCCGCCTCCGCAGGCCGAGCAGGCCCACAGCACGAGATTCGGCCGAAGCATGTAATCGTCGTTGCGCGCACGGCGCCGCTCCTCAATAATCGTCCAGGCGACCGATTGCAGCGGAAGGGTCACGCCACGCAGGTACGCGAGGATGAGGGCGCGATGTTCGCCCAAAGGGGCGGTTTGGGGGACCGGCGGCATGGCCGGGCCTTTCGCCGGTTCCGGACGCGTTCCGCCCGGCGCCATTTGCTCACGCAGACACGAGGAGTGCACGGACACATGCAGATCGGTTCGGAAGAACACAAACAGCTTTTTTGCCGGTCGTTTATCGAAACGCACCGGCCGTACGAACCGCGCGACATGCCGTGGCCGGCGCTCGACGACGTTTCGCTGGCGCGCCTGCGCGCAATTCCAGTCTGGAGCATGGCGCTCTCGATTGAGGTCAACGCCGGAGCAATGCTCGAAGGATTTGCAAAAACCGAACCGGATGCGCTCGTGCGCCAAGCCATCGAACTTCAAGGCTACGAAGAGGCGCGCCACGGCCGCATTTTGGCCGAAATGGTCTCCCGCTACGGGTTGAAGGCAGAAACGAGCGTGTCGAACGAGAAGCCGACTCGCGGGGCGTTCGTCAATTTCGGATATGACGAATGTGTCGACTCATTCGCGGGATTCGGCATCTTCCGTCTGGCGTGCGACGCACGCATCCTGCCCGATTCGCTCACATCGCTCTTCCTGCGTGTCATGGAAGAGGAAGCACGCCACATCGTCTTTTTCGTCAACTGGATCGCCTGGGATCGCGACCGCGCGGGTTGCCGCGGACCCGCGATACAGGCCGTTCCGACACTCCTCGAATACTTCAGAGCGATCACGCGGCGCGCGAAGAGCGGCAGCGAAATGGCGGCCGGCGGCAGCAGCAGCAGCAGCAGCACGACCGACGGTAAAATCAATCTTTTTGACGACGTGCTCAAAGGTCTCACGCCGACCAAGTTTCTGCGCGCGTGCATCGATGAAAACGAACGCTACATGCGCGCGTTCGATGCACGCCTGCTGCGCCCGCGATTCATCCCGGCGCTCGCGCGCGCCGCACTTTTCGTCCTCGAAATCGTCGAACGGCTGCGCGCGACGTTCGGCCGCGGCGAAGCACACGCGTAGGCGGTTTCGGAAGCAGCGCTTAGAAGTGTAACGCGACGATCGTCAGGTGCGGGCCGAGTTCGGCGGCCGGACGCACGCGCGCAGCCTCAAAGTACATGAAGCGCCGGTCGCCGGCGCCCATCCGGCAAAATCCCATTCGCTGACGCGCGCGTCGGAATACTTCGAACGCGCGATCCCTTCGCGCGCAGTGGCGGCGAGGCGTTCGAAACCGACCGCACGTGGGTCGAACGCTTCGGCGTCGACTTCCGCTTGCGTGATGGGGCCGCCGGTGAGCGACATCAGGCGCACCGAGGTCGGGCCGCTGAGCGTGCCGCTCGGAGCGACCGTGTACGCGTCGACGTTGAGCCGATGGGTTGGTTCTTGAACGTTCACCATCAGCCCGTTGACCTAACCCAAGCACCGCTTAGTTTTCAATGCTCGACGGGATGGAGAGCCAACGTGCTGACGCCGGGCTGCCTATCCGCGGCTTCGATTGCCGGGCGTCCGGTCGGTTCCTTCACTGCCGGCGTCGAAGGCGTCTTCCATGGAATACCGGTTGCCGTGACCCTGACGCGCGGAGCCTTTCTCGCCGGCGCGTCCGGCGCGCTGGCCGGGTGCACCGGCGTCGTGCAAAATGCCGGCGCCGCGCGTTCGATGTTGCCGCGGGCGCGAGCCGGGGCGCGCGTCGTCGTCGTCGGCGCGGGCGTTGCGGGGCTCACCTGCGCCTACCGTCTGGGGCAGGCCGGCATCGCCGCGCAGATCTTCGAAGCCGGCGACCGCACCGGCGGGCGAACCTGGACGCTGCGCGGCTATTTCGCGCAGGGGCAAATCGCCGAGCACGGCGGCGAGTTCATCTCGCTCGACCAGCACGCGGTGCGCCAGCTCGCGAACGAACTCGGATTACGGCTGATCGACGTGAACCGTCACGAAAAGGGACGGACGATCTACTTTTTCGACGGGGAACGGTATACCGTCGAAGAGGCGCGTCACGACTACTTCGGCACCGTTCGCGAACGGCTGCGCGCGGACGTCAAAGCCGCGGGTTACCCAACCACGTACGACCAATCGACGCCGGCCGGACGCGTGCTCGACCGCACGACGGTCGCGGAGTGGATCGAGAAGCGCGTCCCCGGCGGGATGGGCTCGAAGCTCGGCGCACTGCTCGCGAACGCGAGCGTCGGCGAGTTCGGCGCCGATCCGGGCGATCAGAGTGCGCTGAATTTGCTCTACCTTCTCGGCCTGGAAAAGCACCGCCGCTTCAATATCGACGGCACCGACGAAGCGCTCCACGTGGATGGCGGCATGGACCAAATCGCGTCGCGGTTAGCCGAGGCGCTTCCGGCCGGCACGATTCAAACCGGCGCGCCGCTGGTCGCACTGCGCGAGCGCGCCGACGGCACGTTTCTTTGTACGTTCGGCGACGGCTCCGGCCGCCGCGAGGTGCGGGCCGAGTACGTCTGCCTCGCGCTACCGTTCACCACGTTGCGCGACGTCGATCTGCGCCGGGTGACGCTGTCGTCGCGCAAACGCATCGCGATTCGTCATCTCGATCTCGGTACGAACGCGAAGTTGCACATGCAGTTTCGGCGGCGCGTCTGGACAGCCGAAAACTACGACGGTGCGTCGTACGTGCAGTTTCCCTACGAAGAATCGTGGGAAGTCTCGGCGTCGCAACCCGGCGACTACGGCATCCTCGTCGGCTTTCCCGGAGGCCGCCGAGGCGTGCTGCCGGCCCCCGCGCACGGTCCGGCTCCAACTTCGATCGCGGACGACTACGTGCGCCGGCTCGATCGCATCTATCCCGGCATCGCGGCGCAGTATACCGGGACGGCGTATCTCGACGTGTGGGCGCACGACCGCTGGCATCGCGGAGCGTACGCATATTACAAACCCGGACAGTACACGCAGTTCGCCGGCATCGAAGGCGTGCCGGAGGGGAACGTCTTTTTCGCGGGCGAGCACACCTCGTACAACAATATGGGCTACGTCAACGGCGCCGTCATTTCCGGAGAGCGCGCCGCGCGCGAGATCGCGCGTCGTCTAACCTGAACGCCTCCAACTAACGGGCACGTCGACGTACGACGCGTCGAGCGCGCTTGCGGCGTGACACCCGAGCAGACGCAGCGTTCGCACGACTCCCTCGCGCAGAATCTCGATCGCGCGCGTAACGCCGGCCTCGCCGGCCGCACCGAGGCCGTACGCGTAGGCGCGTCCCACGAGCACCGCGCGCGCGCCCAAACAGAGCGCTTTGACGACGTCGCTGCCGCGCCGCACGCCCCCGTCGAGCAGCACCTCGACGCGATCGCCCACCGCTGCAACGACTTCCGGTAACGCTTGCAGCGTCGGCGAGACTTCGTCGAGTTGGCGGCCGCCGTGATTCGAGACGACCACCGCATTCGCACCCGCCTCGGCTGCTCGAAGCGCGTCTTCACCGGTCAGGACGCCCTTGACGACGATCGGCGCCGGACCCCACGCCTCGCGAATCCAGGCGAGATCGCTCCACGCAACCGACGATTGCGCGAGCGCGCCTTCGACGTCGACGTAGCGCATCGGGCGATCGCCGACCACGACGTTGGGAAACTGCATCAATCCGCCGTCGCGCAGGAAATCGGCCAGCCAGCGCGGACGCGCGAGCAGATGCCGCGCGTGCGGCAGCATCGTCCAAAACCGGCGCGCCAAGCAAGGCTTTCGCGCCGTTGCGGACGTCGCGCTCGCGCAAACCTGCCACGGCAGTGTCGACGGTGACGACGAGCGCTGCGTAGCCGGCGGCGCGCGCGCGCACGATCGCCTTGACGGCGGCCTCGCGGCCGCCGACGAGGTAGAGCTGGTACCAGAGCGGTCCGCCGGACGCTGCGCGAACGTCCTCGAGCGCGCAACCCGAAAGCGTGGAGAGCGAATAGAGCGTGCCGGCCGCGCCTGCGGCAGCCGCGGCCGCGCATTCGCCGCGCGGATACATCAGGCGGCTGCTGCCGACCGGCGCAAGCCCGAACGGAAGTTGTAATTGCTGCCCGAGCACGTTGACGCTCAGGTCGCATTCGGCACTGGCAACCGCGCCGCGCGGACGAAAGCGCACCGCTTCGAAGGCGCGCTCGTTTTCGCGTAACGTCACTTCGCCGTCCGCACCGCCGTCGACGTAGTCGAAGACGACGCGCGGTAATCGGCGCCGGGCGAGATCGCGCAGATCCGAGACGTTTATCGCACGGACGGTTCCGGTCGTCACGCGGCAAAGGTTCGCGAATCGCCGGCAGCACTCCGTTGAAGGCAGCCGCGCGGTCGCGCGAAAGCACGCGAGCATGCAACGAACACGAACGCACTCCTACGCCGTCGCGGTGACGTGGAACGGGAACCTCGGGAGCGGAACGAGCGACTATCGCAGCTACGAGCGCGCACACGCGATCTCGGCTGCAGGCAAGCCGGAGATCGCCGCGTCGGCGGACCCGGCGTTCCGGGGCGACGCAAGCCGCTGGAATCCCGAAGAACTGCTCGTCGCGTCGCTCAGCTCGTGCCACATGCTCTGGTATCTGCACCTGGCTTCGGTTGCCGGGATCGCCGTCACGGATTACGTGGACGCGGCCGAGGGTACGATGGAGGAACGCGCCGGAGGCGAGGGCCGGTTCGTGCGGGCCGTGCTGCGGCCGCGCGTCACGATCGCACCCGGTTGCGACGCCGTCCGCGCGCGCGAACTGCATCGCGAAGCCCACCGCAAGTGTTTCATTGCTCAGTCCGTCAACTTTCCCGTCGAATGCGAACCTGAAATTCTCTGAAGAATCCATTTCGTCACCGCGAGCAAGCCCCGGTCGGCCTCATCACGATCACGGTGATGCTGGGGCTGATCATGGCGATCATCGATACGACGATCGTCAACGTCGCGCTGACGACCATCGGCGGCAATCTGGGCGCCACCGTCGACGAAGTCGCGTGGGTCGCGACCGGCTATATTCTCGCCAGCGTCGTCATCATGCCGCTCAACGGCTGGCTGACCGCCCTGCTCGGACGCAAGCGCTTCTACGCCGCGTCTCTGGGCTTGTTTACGGTCGCGTCGTTCCTGTGCGGAACCGCGCACTCGATTTGGATGCTGGTGTTCTATCGGGTGATCCAAGGCATCGGCGGCGGCGCGCTTCAGCCGACCGCGCAAGCGATTCTCTTTGAAACCTACCCGCCGCAGAAGCGCGGCGCGGCGATGGCGATCTTCGGCATGGGCGCGATGGTCGGTCCCGCGATCGGACCGCTGCTCGGCGGCTACATCGTCGACAACGCGAGTTGGCCGTTGATCTTCTACATCAACATACCGATCGGCATCGCCGCGTTTCTGTTGACGCTCGCGGTCATTCCGAACCCGAAGTTCCTGCAAAAACCGAAAGGCGGCATCGACTTCATCGCGCTCGGCCTGCTCACCGCCGGCCTGGCATCGCTGCAATACGTGCTCGAGCGCGGCGAGCGCGACGACTGGTTCCAGTCGCCGACGATACAACTGCTCACGTGCGTATCCGTCGTCGCGCTCGTGTTCTTCGTCGTCAAATCGCTTCGCGACCGGTATCCGATCGTAGACCTCGCCGTGTTTAAGTTCCGATCGTTCTCGGTCGGCTCGTTCCTCGGCGTCATCATGGGCTTCGGTCTATTCGGGACGGCGCTCGTCCTGCCGCTCTTCTTTCAATCCATCCTTGGGTTCACGGCATTCGACACCGGCATGGCGTTGCTGCCCGGTGCGCTCTCGACCGCCGTGTCGATGCTCATCATAGGACGCATCTTCAACCGCATCGACGGCCGCTGGTCGATCGTCTTCGGTATGGTGACTTTTGCGTGGTCGACGTGGCTGCTCGGGGGACTGAACGTGCAGGCCGGCTATTGGGACGTCTTCTGGCCTCGACTCATTCAAGGTTTCGGCTTGGGATTTCTGTTCGTTCCGCTGACGACGATCGCGCTCGGCGACGTGCCGATTCACGAACTCGCGGGCGCGACCGGCGTCTTCACGCTCCTGCGTCAACTCGGCGGAAGTTTCGGCATCGCCATTCTCACGACGATGCTCACGCATCAAACCGCGGTCGCCTGGAACGTGCTCGCCTCGGGCGTCACGCAGACGCACGGCTATTCCGTTCCCGCGCTGACCGGCATGGTCGCGCAGCAATCGGCGATGATCGCCTACGACTATCTCTTCCGCTTCTGCGCGATCGTCTTCGTCCTGTCGACACCGCTGGTCTTCCTCATCGCAAAGCAGAAGCGCGCGTCGGGAACATCGGGAATCCCGGCAGAGGCGGCATGAGCCGCTCAGGGTAACACTGTGGCGGCACTTCGACTTCGCATCGCTTGCGATGCTGCGCTCAGTGTGACACCAGTGGGAGCGGCGCTCAGGGTGGCACGCTGCGTCATCCCGCATTGATCTTTAGCTTGCGAGCTTCAGTTCGTACCGCGGCGACAACTCGTAGCGCGGCGACAACGCGTCGGCATTTTCTTCGACAAAGCGTTGCAGCTTGCGCAGCTCTGCCGGGCCTTCAACTTTCGACTCGCTGAAGATATCGAGGAAGTGTTCGAGGCTCTCTACCGCGTCCGCCCAGCGTGGATCGTCGGGGAGACCGGCGGCGTGGTGGAAGGCATCGGCCAAGTCTTGGGTTGCGCGTCCGGCGGCGTAAGCTGCTCGCACGACCGGCACTGGCTGGACGTCGAGAAGAAGATGCGCGATATCGTCACAGATCCGATCACAAGCGGCTTCGTATTCCATTGCAGGTACCTCCTATGTTCGTTTGCGCGCTAATAGCAGCGCGCTGGGAGTTGCCAAAAGCGCGAGGACGCCGGTAACGTAGAACGCGTCGGCGTACGAGAGTGCCGCGGCCTGCGCCGCGATTGCGGCGCCCAGCTGCGCAGCGCTTCCGTGCTGCAAGAACTCTGCAACGGGCAGCCTCGACATCGTCGCTTCGGCTGCGAGAATGGTTTGATGAAACTGTTCGCGCCGGTCGAAAAACGCAACGATGCCCGCCGACGATATCGAGCCGCCCAGTTGAAAGGCAAGCACGATGAACGACGCCGCTTTGGGCGCGGCTTCGGGCGCCACCGCGCGCATCGTCGCCACGAGCAACGGTGAATAGACGAATGCCGAACCGGTGCCAACCACCAAGAGCGGGAGAACGAACGAACCGAGGTCGCTCTGCGTCGTCGTGCTGCCCGCTAACCACAGCAATCCGATTCCCGCCACCCCTAGACCGCCGGCGATCATCCAGCGCAAGTCGAACTTCGGGATGCTCGTAAGCCGCGCGACCGGCAACGTGAGCAGCAGCACCGGCAGCGCGCGTATGCCGATTAACATTCCGGCGAGCGTGCTCGTAAAGCCCAAATCTTCAACGGTGAACTGCGGCAAGAGCAACAATGCCGGAAAAACGATTCCAGCCAACGCACCAGCAATCGCTAACGCCGCGGTAACCGCCGGCTGGCGCAAGATCCGCAGGTCGACGATCGGCTGCGCAACGCGCAGCTCCCACCACACGAACGCGGCCGTCGCCAGCAACGCCGACATCGTGCACAGCTGGATCAACGAATCGGAAAACCAGTCGTCGTGTTGGCCCTGGTCGAGCACGTACTGCATGCAGCTGACCGCAATCGTCAGCAAGACGATACCCGCCACGTCGACGCGCGCCGCTTGCGGCCGCCCGTTATCGCGCATGTAGCGCCACAACAACGCAAACGCGACGATACCCGGAACCAAGTTGACGTCGAAGACCCACTGCCACGAAAGGTTGTCGACGAGGATGCCGCCGAGCGTCGGGCCGACCGATGGCCCGAGGATCGTGCCGAGCGCGAAGATCGATTGGCTCAACCCCAGTTGTTCGGGCGGAAAGGTGTCGCGCAGCACGACTTGTGCGACCGCCAACAAGCCCCCGCCGAACGCGCCTTGGAGAATGCGAAAAAGAATCAAGGCGCTCAGCGACGTCGCGAGACCGCACAACATGGAGGCGAACGTAAATCCGATAATGGAGACGAGAAAATAGTTCTTGCGCCCGAAGCGCAGCTGCAGCCAGGGCGTCAGCGGAATCACGATCACGTTGGCGATCACGTAGCCCGTCAACACCCACGTCGACTCGTCGACGGTCGCGCCGAGATTGCCTTGGATCGTGGGCAGCGCGACGTTCACGATCGTGAGATCGACCGTTTGCAGCAACGCCGCGAGCATGACGCCGGCCACCACCAAGTAGCGGCGCGAGCCGTATTCGACGAGCGAGGGAGCGGGAGAGGGCGGAGGCGTTTCGCGCGGCGGGCGCGGGCGGGCGGGGATAACGCCGACGCGGACGGCCCGTTCGGCAACCGGCATTCTATACTCCGTGGTTTATGTGTTGCAGAGGCTTGCGTTCAGTCTACCGGCTGTGCGATGCTATGACTAGAACCCAGCTTATCCTAGCACTGGCTGGGGCACCTAGAGGGGAAGCACGATGCAGGCTACCAACGGGCGGCGCGACGAGCTGAGCGATTTTCTACGGACGCGGCGAGCCAAGATCGTGCCATCGGACGTCGGTCTGGCCGACGGCGCGCGACGCCGCACGCCGGGCCTGCGCCGCGAGGAGGTTGCGCTGCTGGCGAATATCGGCGCGACCTGGTACACGCGCCTCGAGCAAGGGCTGCCGATCAACGTCTCGGCCGAGGTGCTCGCCTCGATCTCGCGCGCCTTGCGCCTCACCTCCGACGAGCGCCGTCATCTCTACTTGCTCGCCGGTCTTCCGCTCGCCGTCGCGTCGCACGACGAGGAACGCGTCGGCAAGCTCGTATTGCGCGTGCTGAGCGCTCTCGAGCCCTCGCCGGCCTACGTCCGCGGACGCCGCTGGGACGTGCTCGCCTGGAATCGCAGTGCCGATGCGCTCGGCGATTTCTCGAGCGCCACCGGCCCGGCGCGCAATATCGTTTGGCGGCTTTTCCGCGACGAGCACTCGCAATGCCGTTACGGCGACCTCAAGTGCATCATGCGCCGCTGCGTCGCAAACTTTCGCGCCGTCGCAGCGAAGTATCCGGACGATCCGGCCTTCGTCGAACTCATCGAAGAGCTTCGCACCAATTCGCTCGAGTTCAGGCGCCTCTGGGCCGAGCACGACGTCCTCGGCTCAACCGAAGGCCTCAAACAATTCCTGCATCCGGAGTTCGGTGAGTTCATTTTAGATTACACCGGCTTCGAACTTCCCGGCGACGGCGACATGCGGCTCATCGTTATGACCGCAGAGCCCGGTTCGGAAACCGAGCGCAAGCTTCAACTTCTCGTGCCCGCTACCGTAACGGTCTAGTCATAAAGCCGCTAGAACCGATAGTGTCCGAACAGATGATGAATCGTTCCGATGCCAGAGATTACGAGATCCATGTGGTCGTCGTCGAAAAGCTGCGGAAGGATCCGGAGGCCGTCATACGGCGCGCGCTCGAAAACCTGCGACGCTGGCAGTCGCCTGGGGCGGTGCCCGCCTACACGGAATGGGAGCGCGTTCTCAAGCGTGGGCGCGCTGCCGTCGAGTCGGCTCTCCTCGACCCGGGCGCGCTCGGTCAACGTCTCAGATCATCCTCGCCGTTTTACGGCGTTCTCACCGCGAGGGAGCGCATGCAAGCATTGGATCGCGCGCGACGCGGGAGATAACGGAAGACGAATTGCACGAGATCGCGGGAGTCCTAGGGATTTGCGGACTCGGTGGTCATCGAAGAAGTCGCCAAGCTGCCAGCGGGATGGCGGGAGCGCATGTTGATGGTCGAAACGCCGAACATGATCACCTCAAAAAGGTGCAGGCGCGCGCTTGGTGCCTACATCCCAACGATCTCCTCGTATCCAAGTACGTGGCGGCACGGCCGAAGGACTACTCGTTTTGCGCGGCGCTCATCGCCTTAGATCTCGAGGAAGTGAAGCGCGATGCGGTAGACGCCGGATTGCGCGACGTGGCGCAACGGTATCCGAAAACCGAACGCTCGCGTGGCGGAGGCACGCAAGGCATTCGACGTTTTGGAGCGGCGGCGGCTCGAGCCAGACGGGTAGGACCGCGGACGGCCCGACGGCGGCGCTCCGGATGACACCGTGTGGCGGCACTTCGACGCCGTTCGCTGCGCTCACTTCGCTCAGTGTGACACAAAAAGTGGGCGCTTCGCTCAGGGTGACGCCAGAAGTGAGCGCTTCGCTCAGGATGACACAGGGTGGCGGCGCTTCGACGCCGTTCGCTGCGCTCACTTCGCTCAGTGTGACACAGCGGTGCTGCGCTCAAGGGACACGGTACAGGTCACGGTGGCGCAGGATGCATGAGGCGGCGGGCGAGCGGGTCGAGCGCGCGGCCGCGCCAGCGCAGTTCGTAATTGAATTTGCGAATGGCGTTGCGAGCCTTCACCGCCTTGGGCTGCTCCGCGACGACGCGTTCGGTCAGCGCGTGATATGGAGCGAGCTGCGGCCGCAATCGATCGAGCGTCGCACGCGCCGCCGCCGGATGCGCTCCGGTGAAGCGCAGTAAGCGCGGATACTCCGGCTTGAAATAGTCGACCACGTCGAAGTCGGCGAGCCGTTCCTCGGGCAGCACGCCGCCCGGAGCGCCGAGCGACGAATAGTGGCGTCCTTTTTCCGCATGACGGCGCGGCTCGAGCGTGTGGCCGTAGTGGGCGTACACGTACGGCAGGGCGATACGCTTGCCGTCGATGCCGACCAATCGTTCGTGGACCGGCGCTTCCCAATACGCTCCGGCTTTGAAGCGAAAGAACATCATGCGGCGTTCGATCGACGTGTAGTGCTCGAAGGCTTGGAAGAAATGCCAGGTGTAGCCGTCGACGAAATCGTAATCGGCGGGCACGAGGCCGAGGTTGGAAGCGATCGTCGCGATCGTTCGCGCGTCGTGAACTTCGTCCGCGTCCACGAATGCCACCCAGTCGCCGGCATCGCGGCGCTCGTGCAGCCGCATGCAGACATTTCGCGCGGCGCCAAATCCGGCAAACGGCGTACAGTCGACCACGAGGCGTCCGGTTCTTCCGAACGCACTCGCGGCGAGCACGCCGGCATGCGGCGATTCACCCGCTGAGTTATCGTTGACGATCAACAGTTCGGCCGCACCCGCGATCGAATCGAGGAGCGCGCCGAGAAACGGCTCCTCGCGTGCGCCGAGGATGAGATGCGCCGCAACGGCGTTGCGTTCCGACATCGAAGAGATCTCCGGTTCGCGCGCGCGAGCGGAGTTTCCGCCGGACGCGCGAAGTCGAGCGGCGATGCCGTCCCTGCGTCTCGCCGTCGACGCGCTCGTCGTCGCCGAGGATACGCGCGGAATCGGACGCTACGCGCGCGCCGTTCTTCGGCGGCTGACCGCGCGCGACGACGTCGAACTCACGCTCTTGGAGCGCGGGCCGTTTGCATTTCGCCGGCGCGCCGCGCTTGCGAAAGCGTTGGGCTCGTCGAACTTTCGCGTTCGGTCGGCGGCAGGCGGACCGGCGCAGGCCGACGTCGTGTGGCATCCGGCCAACGGCACCTTCTTCCGTTCGCGACTGCCGAGCGTTGCGACGATTCACGACGCGGTGCCCTTTCGCTATCCGGACGCGGACGCCAAGCGGCGCGCGCATGCCCAGGAGCCGTTCTTGGAGTCGGCACGCAGCGCCGCGCGCTTCATCGCGGTTTCCGATTTCGGACGCAACGAACTCCACGACGTTTTCGATATCGACTACGCGCGCATCGAAGTCATCTATCACGGCGTCGAGCCGTCGTTCGCGCCGGGTCCGGCGCAGCCGCTGCCGCCGGCGCTGGAGGACCGCCGTTACCTGCTCTTCGTCGGCGACCCTATCGGCGAACCGCGGAAAAACTTCACGTTGCTGTACGAAGCCTATCGGCAGGCGTGGCCGGAGAACGACGCCGCGCGACCGCTCCTCGTCGTCGCGGGGCCGCAGGCACCGGCGTGGGACGGCGTCGTGCACGCCGGCAATCTGGGCGACGATTTGACGGCGCGCAGTTCGAGCGAAACGCTGCGCGCGCTCTACCGCGGTGCGCTCGCGTTGACCCTCGCCTCGTACCACGAAACGTTCGGGATGCCGATGGTCGAGGCCATGGCCTGCGGAACGCCGGTGATCGCATCGCGCGCGGCATCGTTGCCCGAGATCGGCGCGGATGCGGCGCTCTACGCTCCGCCGGACGACGCCGGCGCTTGGGCGCTGGCGCTGCGGCAGGTGACCAGCGACGCCGCGCTGCGCGAGCGCTTGCGTTTGCGCGGGCTCGATCGCGCAACCCACTTCGATTGGGACGAGAGCGCGGCCCGGCATCTCGCGCTTTTTCGCGACGTCGCGGCTGCGCCCGCGTGAAGATTTTCGTTCTCTGCGAGCGCGTCGATGCGCAAGGCGGTACCGAGACGTATTTACGCACGCTGCTGCCCGGGCTGCGCGCTCGCGGACACGACGTGCGCGTGGCGGCGCGTTTCGCGGCGCAGCCGGATGCCTACGGCGTTCCGGTCGAGACGGTTGCGTGGAGCGACGAGCACGATTCGCCGTCGGCCGGCGCAGCGGCGGCCGTCGCGCGGATCGCCGCGTCGTATCGGCCCGACGTCGCTGCGGTGCACAACGTCCTCGATGCCGGCGTCCTCGCCGCCGTGCGAACGCACGTGCCGCGGGTCGTGTATCACGTTCACGACCACCGTCCGTTCTGCCCCAACGGCGACCGCTTGTATCCGCAGGGCGGCGGCATTTGTTCCGTCCCGATGGGAACCGCCGCGTGCGCATGGCACGCGCTAGTCAACGGCTGCGCGTACGGGCCACGGCAGCGCACGTTCGGACTCATTAAGCTGCGCGCAGCCGTGAAGAGCGCCGTCGCACGGGCCGACGCAACGATCGTGTTGTCGCACTACGTCGCGGATATCGCGCGCCGCAACGGCGTCGCGGCTGAGAAGATTTCGGTCGTTACGCCGGCGCTCGAAGAGCGCGCGTTCGCGCACCCCCCCGCGCCGCGGCCGCGGGAAGACGCGGTGCTCTTCGCGGGGCGCGTCGTGCCGAGCAAAGGCGCGCGGTCGCTGGTGCGCGCGCTGGCATCGATCGCGCCGCAGGCGCGGCCGCTGTTGCGCATCGCCGGTGACGGCCCCGATCTCGGCGATACCCTCGACGAAGCGCGCGCGCGTGCGGTGCGCGCCGAGCCGCTCGGTAAGCTCGCGGCGGCGGCGTTGCGCGACGCATACGACGCGGCGACGCTCGTCGCGGTGCCGTCGCTCTGGGGCGAGCCATTCGGCTTGGTGGGCATCGAAGCGTTCGCGCGAGGCCGCCCGGTAGTCGCCTACGATGCCGGCGCCATCGGCGAGTGGCTCGTGCCTTCCGGAGCCGGCCGCGTCGTACCGCTGCACGACGAGCGCGCGCTGGGCGCGGCGATCGCAGACATCCTCGATCCCGGTGCCTGGAGCCATGCCGCCGCACGTGCCGTCGCAGCAGCCGGCGAATACCGGATGCCGGCGCACGTGGAGCGCATCGAAGCGATCTACGCGGGAGACGCCGCGCGCGCATGAAGCGCATCGTGCTCGCGACCGGATTAGCGATTCGCTCCGACGGTGAAACCCCGCGGCTGCTGCTGGTCGCGTCGCGCTACGCCAACCACGCGCAGCCGCTCTGGAATCTTCCCGGCGGCCGGCAACGCGCCGGGGAACTGCTGCGCGACGCCGTCGAACGCGAGTGTTACGAGGAAACCGGCGTGCGCGTGCGCGCGGGCGCGCTCGCATACGTCAGCGAGAGTTACGACGGCGACGCCGCACACGTGATCAATGCCACGTTCCACGTCACGCCGCTGGAAATCGGGGATGCGTTGCGGTTGCCTCACGAGCGCGACGCCGTCGATCACGTCGTCGCGGCGGAGTGGGTGGCGATCGGCGATCTGGCCGCGCGCCTGAGCGTCGCCGCCGTCCGCGAACCGCTGCTCGCGTACCTCGAAGGCCGCCTCGACGATCGCTATGCCGGATTCGCCGACGCCGGCATCACGATCGTGTGGCCGAGCGACTCGAACTGAGATTGGCCTGCGCTACCCAGCGCTCGCGCGGGAGCACGTAGGCGACCACGTCGACGGCCTGCCCTTGCACGGTCGCGCCGTGCCGCGCGACGCCTTCGTCGACGAAACCGTTGCGTTCGAGAACCGCGCGTGACGGCACGTTTTCCGGAACGCAGTAGGCGCGCACGCGCGCGAGGCGGGCGCGCTCGAATCCTTCGGCGACGAGCGCGGCGACCGCCTCGGTGGCAATGCCGCGCCCACGATGCTCGCGCACGATGCTATACCCGATCTCCGCCGTTCCGGCCGCGCGCTCCGGAATGCGCAACGAAACCCAGCCAAGCGGTTGAGCGCCCTCGGCGCCGCTCCAGTACAGCATCCATTCGAAGCGTCCGATCGCGCCGGCCCGCAGTTCCTTCGGCCGCTGCGTGATGTTGCGGCGAAACGCAGCGGCATCGAGATCCGGCAAATCTTGAAAGTCGCGCAAATCCGGCTGCTGGAGCACACACCACAGCGTCTGCGCGTTCTCCTCGCGCACCGGCACGAGACGCAGGCGCCGCGTGAGAATCGGCCTCATGCTTGACGCCGCACGCGCGCGCGTGATTGAGCGCCGGAATGAATCTGTTTGCGGCGTACGCGGGTACCGCTCCGGCGACGGTCGACTTCTATGCGACGGTCACGTCGGAACCGCGCTTCTTCTACGGTTCGCGCACTCACTGCATGCACGAGGCATTCGAAGCCTGCAGCGACGCCGGTCCGGTGGAGATCGTCGACAACGTCGCGATCGCGCCGCGGTGTCCGGTGCGCGCCGGCGACCGGATCGAAGTGCGCGGTCAGATGGTGCACGATCCCGGACGTCCGCCGGTCGTGCACTGGACGCATCACGATCCGCGGCATCGCCACGACGGCGGCTTCATCCGCCTGCACGGCCGGACGTACGCGTAGCCGATCCGGCAACGCCGTGGCCGCCCATCTCGAGGAGTTCGGGAATCGTGACGAAGCGATACCCGCGCCGTTTGAGCGTCTCGACGATCAGCCGCGTTGCCTCGACGTCCCGGCTGCGATCGCAGACGTGGAACGCGACGCGCTTCGAGCAGATGATGCCGCGGTTGCCGTCGTGCAAGTCGATGATCGAGCCGTCTCCCACGTAGCGCAGCACGCGCGCTGCGATCACGGGCGCCGGGGGATACTCCCAATCGTTGGCCAGCGGCACCGACCACATGACCGGCGTGTACCCCAGCCGGCGCACTTCACCCAACACCAGCCAGTCGCGTCCGCCGTACGGCGGCCGCATGATGCGCGTGTGAGCCCCGGTAGCGGCGAAGATTGCGTCGTCGGTGCGCTGCAGCGTCTCGCGCAGTCCGGCGCTGTCGTACAGCACCAAGTGATCGTGGCTCCACGTATGATTGCCGATCGCGTTCCCGCCGCGGTACTCGCGCCGCACCGTCTGCGGGTAGGCTTGCACGGCCCGACCGACCACGAAGAAGGTTGCGTGCACGCGCTCGCCGCGTAAGACGTCGAGAATTTCGTCGGTGTACGGCGGATTCGGGCCGTCGTCGTACGTGAGCGCGACGACGCGCTGATTTTTCGGGCCGCTCACCAGGGTCTTTCCGAAGAGCTGGCTTCCGGGGCTCTCCGCCATTTCGTACACACCGAAGATCAGCGCGCCGGTGGCCGCCAACACGACGGCGGCACGTGCCGCGCGCGGAAACGTCACGGTGACGCAGACGGCTGCGCGCAGCGGCTCGCGCGCGCGCGCGCCAGCGCAACGGCGACGTTTTGCCGGAACTCGTCGGGCCCGAATGCGCGAAAGTCGTCGACGACCTTCTGGTAGCGAGGATCGCCGGTCACTTGGCTCTGCATGCGCAGCAGATCGGAGGCGTTCTGTTTCGAAAGATCGAGATGGAACTGACTGCGGTGCCCCCGCTGCGCCCAGTATGCAGGATCGGTAAAGGTAACGGTACGATTCCCCTGTTTGAAGTCGGCGAGCTGTTTGACGTAGACGGAGTAATACGCGTCCGCGCCCTTGAGCGGCGGGAGGTTCACCATCTGCCAGATGCCGTCTTGATCGAGGCCGCCGAAGAAGAAGCTCACGTCGTAGATTTTGCCGGTCGGCGCCTTGACCGTAATCTCTTTGCAGTTGTAAGAGCGGACGCGGTAGTCGTAGCTCGAGACGCCCTCGATATCTTGCATCCGGTACTCTTCTTCGTAAATCGGCGGATTCGGATAGCGGATCGTGAGCCGCGCGTAGAGTTGACTCGGCGCGCGCTGGGCGTGGCTGAGGCCGGCGACCGGATGCGGGCCGCCGTAGACGCGCCACCCGATAATGAGAAAGATCGCGGTGAGCGCGACGATGAAGATTTCGATTGCGGAAGGCCGGCGCATGTGACCGCGGCTCCTACTTTGCCCGCGCGGGAGCTTCCTGGTCGAGCACCCGGTTCACCAATCGATCGGCCAGCGCGTTCTGCTTCCTTGGAACGTGGCGCAAGTCAATCTCCTCGAACGCGCGCAGCAGCACGACGGCGCGGCGATAGAGCGGCTGGAGTTCGGGGTGCTTGACGCGGTACTCTCCGCGCAACTGCTTGACGACCAGTTCGGAATCCAGGCGGATGGCCAGCCGCCGAATTCCGCATTTGGCGGCCGCTTCGAGTCCCAGCAGCAGCGCCGTCCACTCGGCGACGTTATTCGTCTTGACGCCGAGATACGCAAAGGCTTCCTCGATCAGCTCGCCGGCGCCGTCGAGCAGCACCGCACCGCTTGCCGCGGGACCGGGATTGCCTCGCGATCCGCCGTCGGCAAAGAGGGTTGCCTCGGGGTCGCCGCCGGCGGTAAGCCGCATCTGCATGCCGCAGGTTTCGTCGGCAGCGGCGAATGAACCGCCCGCAGAACGGGGAAGAGGCCGGTATGAAACATACATTTGTGCGGGCGGCCTCGGCCGCGTTCTTCGCCTGCCTGATGGCGGCGTCGTCGAGCGTCGCGCTGGCGGCGTCGACCTTCTACGGCATCGTTGTTCACGTTTCGACCTCGAACATCAAGGTTCAGAATCCGAAAGACAAGCAGACGCTGAGCTTTACCATCGTGCCGAAGTTCGACCAAGTCTTTTCGGCCAACGGCAAGACGACGTACCAAATGAGCGCCATCAAGGCGGGCCAATACGTCGGCATCATCTACGACCAGAAGGCGTTAGGCATACGGCATGCGGATAAGATCTATCTTCTGAACAACGCCAACGAGCGGATCGGCACGCAGTAACCGGTTCGCCCTTTTCAACGGAGAACGTCTGGATCCGCGCACCGGCGGGCGCCCCGGCCGGCGTCCCACCGTACGCGAAAACGTCAAGATTCTCGGAGATTTGCGGGCGGACTTCAACTTCTCGCAGTCGCCTCGGCGGCCGGAAGTGCTGCCGGGCGAAATCATCTGGAACGGCACGACCGCGCGGTGAGCGTGCAGTACACGCTCGCGCAGTGGACGATGCCGGCCTGGACCGCGGCGGATTTTAGAGCGGCGCCGGACCGAAGGGGTCGCCCATCAGCGCGTTGCTGCCCTGGATCGTCGCGATCGGCGCAACGTTGCCCTCGGCTCCGGGGGCGAACTTCAGGATTGCATTCGAAACGTCGGCGAGAAACAGATCGCCGGAGGTATCGAACGCCACGCCGCCCGGGCCGGTAAGCTTCGTCGTCGCGCCGGCGAGCCTCCACGCCGGCGCCGCGTTACCGTTGGCCGTCAACTTGTACTTCGAGGATCGCCGGAGTCGGGCGATCGTTTGCGACCCACACGTGACCCGACGCATCGACGGCAATTCCTCCGATGACACTACCGATCTTCGTTTTCGAACCGCTAATCACCGCGGTAGGTGCGACGTTCCCGTTGGAGCCTGCCGCAAACCGGAGGATCTTCGTACCGGAGTTTGCGACGAAGATGCGCCCGCTCGCGTCCACGGTAATGCGCCGGGCGTGGTGCCGATACTCTAGCCGACGCACGACCCCAGAGCGCCCGCGAAAGCTACCCAGAAAAAGTCTGCGCGATCGCCGATACCCGCATCATCTTTCTCCTAATCGTCGCGGCCGTGGAAGCGTTTTGCCTCCTTGCGGCATGCGTCTTGACTTCCCTCAAGTTTATGCGGGCAGGGAAGAGTCTCGGGCGATGTTTCTCGATCACCCTCACTCCAGAACACATGACCGTCAGGGCAACGATACTCGGGGCGCTTCGGCGTTACACTCACTTTGGTTTCTCCTCGGCCGGCCATCTTAATCAGCCACAACGCTTCTAGGCTTCCCTAATGATCGATAAAGCCGGAAGCCTCTTTCATCGTCGGATCGAGCCGCAAATCTTCGTATGCGTATTTTCGGTCTTCGTGTCCCTGGGTCGTTTTCACGCGCACGACGATTTCGTGCGGATGAACGTCTTTGACCGTCCCTTCCTCCTTCGTGCCGTCAATAAAGACCCGGTCGCCGGCTTTCAACATCTTTGCATCCTTTCTTGAAGCGTTCCGTATGCGCGTCGCTTAGCGTCATTTATCGAAACACTGTTCCCAAACGCTCGGCCGTCCACCTGGAGCGGCACATTATTCGTGCGCATGGCTCGAAAATGCATAAATTGCCAAAGCACGGCAGAGGAACTCGTCCGCCCTCAGCCTTGCTCGGACTTGCCGCGGCGTTCGCATACTGCGGTGGCGCCGCGGTTACCGATCTCGCACAGCGTTGCGCTGCGCGATCCACTCATTAATCGGGCTGAGGGAGGCCGGGCTTGCTCGGGAATTTTTGGTGGGGCAACGTAGCGCTGGTGGGGTTGACTTCGATGCATCCGCCGCTGACTTTGTCGAGATTCTTATCCTCGATCGGTTTCTTTTCTTCGGTCCGCTTTTCGTCGCTCATGAGAGCTCCTTCTTAAGCCGTGCGGCACCATTACCGCGCACTTTCCATACTAACTGCGAATTAAGAAGTGCCCAAGAAGAGACTGCGAAAAGTATGGGCAGGAAGCAATTCCCATGCGTTGAGCGTGCGAGAGCGTCTCTAAGGGTCATTTTCGCCTCAGCGTGGAATCCAGCTCTATGCCCGCGTACGGTCGCCGGACGTCCATCACGCATTCGCAAAAGCAACGCGTCATCGCGGCTCAAAACCTGAATTTGCCGCCTCCAAACTCATGACAACGCCGAGCCGCCCCGACAGCGGACTCTTTCGCGAAGAAGCCATTTCAGCGCTCGATTCGGTCGAACGATTCGACGAAGCGATCACCATCGTTTCATCGCGCAGCATTCTGGCGTTCGCAACGATCGGCTGTTTACTGATCCTGCTTATGCTCTGGGCTATCTTCGGGCGTATACCCGTTGGCCTCGAGGGACGCGGCGTGATCGTCGCGGGAAGCGGCGCTCAGCCGGTCGTTGCTGCAGCCGGGGGAACGTTGATCGCGTTACCCGGTCGCGTCGGCGACACGGTCGCGTGGGGAGAGGCTATCGCGCGCATCCGTACGGTCGACGGCGGCATCGTGGCGTTACGCTCGCCCGTTACGGGTGCGCTCGCGCAACGTTCGGCCGAGTTGGGCAGCTACGTTCGGCTGGGTGACACCATCGCCACCGTCGAGCCCATCGGTGAAAGTCAAACGGCCATCGTGTTCGTTCCGGTCAGCACGGATAGCCGCGTCGCCGCCGGACTGCCGGTGCGTCTTTCGCCGGCCGATGCGCGACCCGACGTCTTCGGTTTCCTGCGCGGTCACGTCACGTATGCGGCACCCTTCCCGGCAAGCGTCGATCGTATCAAGGCGGCCTTACAAAACGATTCCGTTGCGGCCGGCTTCCCGCCCGACGTTCCCGTGCGCGAAGTTCACATCGCGCTTGACGTCGATGCCAACGGGAATCTCGTCTGGTCCGGCTTGGAAAACGCGGGACGCTCCCTATCGGCGGAGACTCCTTGCGACGCAACGATCGTTGTCGAAGAGCGCTCTCCGATCTCGTTCGTGCTTCCTCAAACGCACGGATGAAGCTCGAACTCGGTGCTCGGCGGAACGGTCGTTCGAAACTCGTTCGCACGCCGACCGTTCTCCAGATGGAAGCGGTGGAGTGCGGAGCGGCGTCACTGGGAATGGTCCTTGGTTACTACGGAAAGCACGTACCGCTCGAGGAGCTACGCGTCGCCTGCGGCGTTACCCGCGATGGAAGCTCGGCCGGAAACATGCTGCGCGCGGCACGTTCTTACGGATTGGAAGCGCACGGCTATAAGTACGAGATCGAAGATCTGCGCACGCTCGCGCCTCCCTTCATCGTATTCTGGCAGTTCTATCATTTCGTCGTCGTCGAGGGTTTCACCGACGATGGCGCCATCCTAAACGATCCGGCGGGCGGGAGAAGGCGCTGCGATTGGGAGGAGTTCGATCGCTCGTACACCGGCGTTAGCCTAACGTTCCGACCGGGCCCGGACTTCCGGCGCGGCAACGACGTGCCTACGACGACGAGCATTCTGCGCGCGCAACTCGCCGGTTCGTGGGGAGGCGTCGCCTTCATCATTCTCGCGGGCCTCTTGCTGGTGGTGCCAAGTATTGCCCTGCCGACATTCACGAAGGTGTTCATTGACGAGGTTCTGGTCGACAAGAGCTACGGGTGGCTCTTTCGCATCGGCGCGGGAATCGTGGTCAGCATTGCCTTGCTCGTCGCGCTGTTAGAGCTGCAATATAGTGCGATTCTTCGCCTGCAGGCAAAACTTGCGCTGGCAAGCGCGACGCGCATGCTGTGGCACGTCTTGCATTTGCCGATGATTTTCTTTGCGCAGCGCGCGCCCGCCGAGATCGCGAACCGCGTTGCAATCTGCGACCGTGTGGCCGAACTGCTGTCGAGCCGGCTAGCGGCGAGCATCATCGGTGCGATTGCGGCGCTCTTCTATCTCGCTCTGATGGTCCGCTACGACCGGTTTCTTGCAACCGTTTCGCTCGCCGTTGCGGGGCTCAATATCCTCGCCCTCCGGATCGTCGCCCGCCAGCGCTCGGACGCAAATGCGGCCCTTCTTCAAGAGGAAGCCTTGCTCTTGGGAAGTGCCGTTTCGGGACTCGAGCGCATCGAAACCCTCAAAGCCGGCGGGGCTGAAAGCACCTTCTTCATGAGGTGGCTCGGCTCCCAAGCGCGCGTGGTCAACGCGCGGCAACGTTTCGCGGTGCCATCGCAAGTCCTCAACGCGGTGCCTCGCCTGCTGACGACGATCAATATCACGGCCATCTTGGCGCTTGGCGGATTGCGCGTCATCGACGGCGCAATCTCAATCGGCACACTCTTCGCGTACGTCCTCTTGATGCAACTCTTCATCGCTCCGTTTACGACGTTCGTCGAGCTGGGTGCGGACGTTCAGGAGATGGATGGAGACGTTCGACGCATTCAGGACGTGCTGCGCTACCCGATGGAGACGCCAGGCACGGTTCGGCGCGTCGAGCCGGTACGTCTCGCGGGCGAGCTCGAGCTGCGAGCCGTTTCGTTCGGCTACAGCACCCAAGCGCAGCCTACGGTTCGGGACATCTCGTTCGTCATCGCCCCGGGCCGGCGAATTGCGCTCGTGGGTCCGTCGGGCAGCGGAAAGTCGACGATCGCCAAACTGGTCTCAGGTTTATACGTGCCGTGGTCTGGACAGGTCTTGTTCGACGGCGTCGAGCGCGAGGCTATCGATCCCGCGCTGCTCGGCACCGAAGTTGCGTTCGTAGATCAAGAGATCGCGCTCTTTCCGGGAACGGTGCGCAGCAATCTCACACTCTGGGATCCGGCCATTTCGGATGCTGCAATCGAGCGAGCCGCACGCGACGCCTGCATTGATGCCGACATCGTCAGCCGGCCGGAGGCGTACGAAACCGCGATGGCGGAAGGCGGCATTAACTTTAGCGGCGGCCAGCGGCAGCGTCTCGAGATCGCCCGCGCGCTCGTACGCGATCCTGCGATCGTGGTGCTCGACGAAGCGACAAGCGCGCTCGATCCCCTGACGGAACTCCTCATCAACGAGAGCCTGCGGCGTCGCGGGTGCGCGTGCTTGATCATTGCGCACCGGTTGAGTACGATTCGGGACGCCGACGAAATCATCGTTCTCGATCGAGGCAGGATCGTCGAACGCGGTACGCACGAGCAACTCGTCGCGAACAATGGACGATATCTTGCGCTCGTGAGGTCGCAGTGACTGCAGAGGAACAGCGACGGCGCGAGGCGATGCGCCGAACGACGCAGGCCCTCGACGAGTCGGCGCTGCACGGCGGCCTTGAAGAGGCGACGCATCTTTTCGATCCGACCCGGATTGCGACCGAGCCCGGGGATGATCCGCTCGTGGCGGCGGCGCGCATCGTCGCGCAGGCTGACGGAATCGCCATCGTCGCGCCGCGTGAATCGCACGCCGATCCGCGAGCGGCCGTGCAGGCGATTGCAATAGCGTCGCGGCTTTCGATTCGACGAGTGCGGCTCCGCAGCGGCTGGCATAAGCGAGAGCACGGGCCGCTCCTCGGCTTTCGCGGGACGAAGCGCGAGCCCGTTGCTCTGCTGCAATACCGTAAGCGGGGACGATACGTCTCGATCGATCCGGCGCGCCCCGGCAAGTCCGTTCGCGTCGACGACGCAACCGCCGCCGACATCGATTCCTCGGCCTACGTATTTCTACGCCCATTTCCCGAACGGCCGATCGGCGTCTGGGATCTTCTACGTTTCGGGCTGCGGCATAGCGGCGTCGACGCAACTCAGATTCTTGCGCTCGGTTTCGTCGGCGGTATTTTAGCCGGCATGGTTCCCCTAGCGACCGCAGTCCTCTACGGATTGATCATTCCCGGTGCGATGCGGCCGCAGCTGATTACGATGGTTTGCGCCCTGCTCGCCGTCGCGCTGACCGCAGTCGTGACGGAGGTCGTGCGCGGCTTAACCGTCGTGCGCCTTCAGGCGCGCGTCGGCACGACCTTGCAATCGGCGGTGATGGAGCGCCTGCTGGCGCTTCCGGCCCTGTTTTTTCGCCGATACGAGGTCGGCGATCTCGCGGATCGGTTGATGGGAATCAACCGAATCGAACAGTACGTCAGCGACATCACGATCTCGGCGGCGCTCAGCGGGGTGTTTTCGTTAGTAAGTTTCGCGCTGCTTTTTATTTACGACGCCGGCCTCGCTTGGTTGTGCGTGCTGCTGACCCTCATTGCAATCGGCGCTGCCGTCATCGAGGCCTTTACCACGTTGCCGCTTCGTCGTCTGATCTACGATCGGGTGGGCAGCATCGCGGGTTTCGTCTTGCAGATATTCAATGGCATTGCAAAGCTACGAACCGCGCGCGCCGAGACGCGAGCTTTCGTCGGTTGGCTTCACCGATTCGTCGAGATGCGCCGCATCACGACCCACGCCGGCACGATCGTCTACCGGTTCGGTATATTTAGCGCAATCTGGCCCGCAGCGACCACGCTTGCGATCATCGCGTACATCTTCATCGTCCGCCACGGCGCATTTCCGGCGAGCACGTTCATCGCAGCGAGCGCGGCGTTCGGGCAGTTGCTGGCGTCGCTGCTCGGGCTCGGGGACGCCTTTGTCCAGGTAATCCGCGTCATCCCAATCTACGAGCGCGCCCGGCCGCTGTTGCGCGAGATGCCGGAGATCTTAGAGGGACACGGCGATCCAGGCAAACTGAACGGCGCGATCGAGCTGCGCAACCTCAGCTTTCGTTACGAAACTACGGCCGCGGTAACGCTCGACCGGCTGGACTTGAAAATCGAGCCGGGTTCCTTCGTCGCAATCGTGGGAGCATCGGGTTCGGGAAAGTCCACGTTGTTTCGGCTGCTCCTCGCCTTCGAAAAGCCTAGCCACGGCGCGGTGCTTTATGACGGACACGACCTGGCCTCCATCGATCGAGCCGCGGTGCGCCGGCAGATCGGCTCGGTGCTTCAATCAAACAGCACGCTGCAGGGTTCAATCTTCGAAAACATCGCAGGCGCGCGCTACATCACCCACGCCCAAGCCTGGGACGCCGCCCGCCTCGTGGGAATCGCCGACGAAATCGCCGAGTTACCAATGCAGCTCGAAACGTACTTGGGCTCCGACGGCGGCGGTTTATCGACGGGTCAGCGTCAGCGCATTGCAATCGCGCGAGCGATCGTCACCTCACCGCGTATCCTACTATTCGACGAAGCCACGAGTGCGCTCGACAACCTCGCCCAGGCGACCGTCATGTCGGCTCTCGAGGGACTCCATGCGACACGCCTGGTGATCGCGCATCGGCTCTCGACGATTCAAAATGCGGACCGCATCGTGGTAATCGACAAGGGGCGGATCATACAAGACGGGGCATATGAGAATCTCATCGCCACGCCCGGCCCCTTCGCCGATCTCGCGCAGCGGCAGTCCATTTAGCGATCGTGAATACGGCCTGCCAAGAACGCCCCCAAAGCGGAAAGGGTATTTTGCAAAGAAAAACACGCTCAATCGTAGAAAAGGTAGGAGCATTACCGCGCGTGAGTAATAGATATCCTGGCGCCCTAGATTCCTTAGAGGCGCGTTGACTCCCCACCTCGGGAGTTAGAATGAGTAAATCCCATCGTAGCTACAGCACCAGTCAAAAAGCGCCCTAAGGTCAAGAAAGACTACGGCCCCCACGAGCACTTCGGAAATCCGCTTAATATTTGCAGAGTGTGCGGCGAAAAGTACACCTACGTTCCGAAGCCGTACAATATGTTACGCCCACCAGATCGACAAGGTTAGCCGCAACCGCAAAAACGGCTCGACCAACGAGCGTAGCACCCACGGACCGAACGGTCGGTTAGAGGCCGAAGGCGTACAGCTTGCCGTCCCAGGCGGCGACATAGACGCGACCGTTTACGACCGTCGGTTCTGCCACGATAGAATCGTTGACGGTCGAGCCGCTGGTCCACAGAATCCCGCCGGTCGAGGCGTCGACGGCGTACAGCGTGTTACCGCCGCTCGCGTAGACGACGCCGCCTGCAACGGCTGGTACGGAGTCGCCGCTGCCGCCGATGGCGGTCTGCCAGCCCTGGGTTGCTGTGCAACCCGGATGGGTATCGAGGCGCGTTAGGCCGGACGGAACGTTTACGAACAGTGCATTGCTCGTGGGCAAGTACGCGGCGGTTGCAAGGCTGCCGCCGAGGTTCAGCTTCGATCCGAAACGACCGTTTTTCAGATGCATCCGGTCTACCGTAAAGAAGGCGCCGTCCTTGCGTTCGAAGGCGGCACAGCGGCTGCCGCCCGACTTGTATAGTACGGGCGTCGTTCCGATGTCGAGATCTCCGTTGAGATTGCTCTCCGGCTGTTCGTCCGCGACGAAGCCTAACGACTGTGTCAACTCAATAACGCTGTCGCTGTACTGGCCCTTCTCACCGAGCTTGCCGAGCGAATTACCGACACCGGCATAGAGGTTGCCGTCTGTCGGATCGATGGATTCGCCGCCCCAACTCCAGACGCCGTTGGCGTAATATTGATGTTTGTCGGTTACGAGCTGGAACGTCGAGATTGACTGCGTAGCGATGTCCACCGCATTTATCGTTCCGTAGTAAAGATTGTCGTCGCAGTGGCTAGCGGTTGGATAATACAGCGTCGAGTTGGTTGCGTCGAGCAGCAGGCCGCTCCAAACGTGATTGTGAAGCGGTTTCGTAAACACGCGCAGCGGCGGGAACGCCGGATCTTGTGCGCCCGTCGCAATTTTGAAGGCCCACAATTTACCCGTGCCATCGATAACATAAATGCGGTCTTTTTCGTGATCGATCGTCGGCGCGCTCGTGACGCCGTTCGAAGCGCCGCCAAAACAGCCCGATGACGTCTTTCCAAGATGCTTCTTCCAAAGCACCGTTCCGGCTAGAGCGTCGACTGCGGTAAACGTGCCGTCTTCGTCACCCGCGAACACGACTTGCGTCCTCTTCTGATTCGGCAGCGTAACGTTGGCGGCTACGATCGGCTGCGTGTTGCTGACGGTAGAACCCAGTGAGACCGACCATTTGAACTTCAGGCCGTTCACGGTCGTGGTCGTCAGCGTCTTTTCATAGTGATTGTCGCTCCACCGCTGCCTGTTGAACCCGAAGGTCGGCCAATCGATCGCCGACGGTGCGGCTGCCGGCAAGACGGGTCGCGCGAGCTGGGGTAACGGGGCGGTGGCCGCCGCATTGCGGCCGGCGCATCCGGCGAGTTGACCGGCAGCGATCAGTGAGACCAAAACGAGTTTAAGCGAGCGATCCATGCGTCGGCCCTCCCCGTGCCGGAACGCATTCGACTCCGCACTTCTGCCACCTCGCGTAACGACGGGACCCCGGAGTTGGAGCATCTCCGCAAATGCATCGATTTACGAAGAAACCATGGTCGGGCTGACTGGATTCGGGCCGGCGGCCTCTCGAGGCCCAGTCGGTTTGAAGACCTCGCAAGTAGCGGAAGGCGGCGTCAGTTGTGCGAAATATGAGTACGTGCAGTCCGAAGTCGTGTCGGTCAATGTTTCTACCACGCGCACCATTGAGTACAACGGCAAGCTCGTCGAGACGGGCATTTTCAAGGAGCCCGTCGCCGGAAGGGTTGCGCTGCATGGAGTCAACTTAGTCGGTGACGATCAAGCCGATCGCACGGTTCATGGCGGTCCCGAACAAGTCGTCTATGCCTACTCGGTCGAGGATTACGAATGGTGGCAGCCGCTGGTGGAGGCTTCTCTTGCCCCGGGCAAGTTCGGTGAGAATCTTACGACGCGCGGCATCGACGTAAGCGGCGCGCTGGTCGGAGAGCGCTGGCGCGTCGGCTCGACGGTGCTCCAGGTAACCGGGCCTCGGGTTCCGTGCTCGAAACTCGCAATGACTATGGAGGATCCGCAGTTCATCAAGAAGTTCGCGCAAGCGTTGCGTCCGGGTGCATACTTTTCAGTGGTGAGCGAAGGCGACATAGCTGCCGGCGACTCCATCGAGATCATCGTGCGGCCGCATCATCACTTGACGGTCGCCGAAATGGCAAAGATCTTCTTGTTTGAACGGTCGCGTCTGCGGGAGCTACTCGTCGTACCCGAGCTCACGAACGATTGGCGGAACTGGATCGCGTCTCATACAAATGAGTAGCGCGCGCGTGATACAAGGAGCTCCCTAAATCTGTGAGTATCCTTCGGGCGATAGCCGAGGGCTTTTGGATTCGATTTCGTTATTCCTCAAGCGCAAGTGCGATCGCAGTCTCCGGCGTAAGGGCAGCTCCGCCCTTGGTTAGTCGCGCGAGTTCGTCGCGCGCGAGTCCTTCGTGCAGGAATGCGGTGAGGCGATCGTGCGTCGTCGCCTCGGCAAACTCGCGTTCGTATCCGTGCCGCTGCAACGCGGCGTCGGCGTAGCCTTCGAGTACGGCTGCGCGCGCTCGATCGCCGCGCAGCGCAACGACGAGCGCCAGATGTTCGATCGCAATCGCGATGTGGGCATGATCCGGCTCGCGCGCGGCCCGGATACAAGAAGCCGCGCTCCATCGGGATGTAGGTGATATCCGCCGACCAAACATGATTCGCTCGCTCGATCGTCAAGCCGCGGAGAAGATACGGAAAGACCGGATGCTCTGGATTCCGCTTCGCGGTTTGCTGTTTCTTGCGATAGAGCGCCTCGATTCCCATCAGGCGCATGAGACGAGCGATGTGCCGGCGGCCGACGCGATAGCCTCGTTTTCTCAGCTGATCGCGCAGCTGTCTTGCGCCCATGAACGGGTAGTCCGTTTGAATGCGATCCATCTCGCGCATCAGTTCCAGATCGGCTTTCGATGGGCCGATTGGAACATAGTAGAGCGAGCCACGAGAGAGTTCGAGAAGATCGGCTTGGCGCGTGAGCGATAGATCGTGATCGCGATCGATCATCGCCTTACGTTCGGGCCGCCGACGCGCCCGAGCGCCTTTTCTAAAAAATCGTTTTCCAGCGTGAGCTGGCCAATCTTTGCGTGAAGTTTCTCGATGTCGACCTCTTCGGTCTTGACGCCGCTGCCGTCGAACGCCGTAACCGCGTTTTGGAGAAGTTGGGTCTTCCACTGCGTGATGAGATTGGCGTGGATGTCGAACTTCTTGGAAAGCTCGGCCATCGTGAGTTCGCCGCGAATGGCGAGCAGCGCCACTTTTGCCTTAAAGGCCGGAGAGTGGTTCCGGCGAGAACGTCGTGCCACGAGATGCTCCTTCTGAAGGCTCTTTCGCCTTCGACGGAGCGGAGTCATCACTTAGGCGTCTGTTCGATTATCCGAGGCCACCTCTATAAACGCGATATACTGGAAACTTATCGGAAGTATCGCACTCCCGGAGGAACGTTGAGTACCGCGAGTGATCAGGGATGTAGGACGCATGCTGATTCGCGTCCGACTTAAGTCTTTGGGCCGCGTCGGGATAGTGCAAAAGGGTCGCGCTTATCATGTTGTCGTTTTTCGCAAGCTCTTCTCGGCGCCTTCTCACTTGGCGGCTAGAATGTGAGAAGTGAAGCGACCTGCTGCACAAGCGTAAAAAAGGAGTTCTCATGAGCGACGAAAAGCGGACCGAAGAGAAGAAACCGATCACCGACAAGGATCTCGACAAGGTCAGTGGCGGGCATGTTTCCCCGCCCAGTTCGGGTGCCGGAGACCCAAACCGACGCATCCAGTACGGACCGCCGCCGTATCCCGGCAAAAACCCCCAGCCCGATTAGGTAGACATCACGGAACGCAGCAGACCCTAAATGGCTTGCCGTTGCGCGAGATCAGCAAAGGGGCCGGCGTCGCGACGAGATCCGCATAGATCCCGTTGTGACGATCCGACCCCTTTCGTACGACGAAAGACGATGAAACTCAACGCGCACGGGAGCAGCGCGCGTCTGACGTGCAGCCTGTAAAGTGATCCAACGATAGGTGGAGAATCCGAGGCGTTCGGCCTCAAAGGAGACCACCTGTGAAGAAGTCCCGTTTCACCGAATCGCAGATCGTCGGCATCCTCAAAGAGCACGAGGCCGGCACGCCAACTAAGGATCTCTGTCGCCGGCACGCCATCAGCCCAGCGACGTTCTACGCCTGGAAGGCCAAGTTCGGCGGCATG
This sequence comes from Vulcanimicrobiota bacterium, assembly GCA_963704715.1. Classification (GTDB taxonomy): domain Bacteria; phylum Vulcanimicrobiota; class Vulcanimicrobiia; order Vulcanimicrobiales; family Vulcanimicrobiaceae; genus Tumulicola. The sequence goes on from OY969933.1 coordinate 579,933, forward strand.
GAGGTCAGCGATGTCGCCAAGATGCGTGAGCTGGAGGACGAGAACCGCCGCTTAAAACGTATCGTCGCCGATCAGGCGCTGCACATCGATACGCTCAAGATCGCGGCCTCGGGAAAATTCTAGCGCCTGTGCAGAAGCGTCGAGTCGTACAGGCGGCCCGCGAACAACTCGACATCAGCGAACGACAAGCTTGCCGTTACCTGCAGGCGAATCGTCGCATGATCCGTTACAAACGCGTTCCGAAAGACGACGCGCCGCTGCGTAGTCGACTTGAGGAGCTGGCGGCGGAACGGCGACGGTTCGGCTACCGCCGTCTGGCTGTGTTGCTGCGCCGCGACGGCTGGCAGGTCAAATCAAGCGAGTTCTACGTGTCTACCGCGAGGCTCATCTGCAAGTTCGCAACCGCGTGAAGCGCCGAGTTGCGATCGGCCGTGGTGATCTCGCGGCGCCGGCGATAGGTCTAAATGAGCGTTGGTCCCTGGATTTCGTTCATGACACGTTGGAAAGCGGTCGCCGTATCAGAACGCTGAACATTGTCGACGATTTCACGCGAGAGTGCCTTGCCATTGAGGTGGACACGTCGCTCTCGGGCAACCGTGTCGCTCGTGTACTCGACGCGATTGCCTCGGTGCGCGGCCTGCCGCAAACGATCGTCATGGATAACGGGACGGAACTGACGAGCATCGCCATGGCTTGCTGGGCGCGCGACCGCCGAGTTCGACTGCACTTCATCCAGCCTGGCAAACCAACCCAAAACGCTTACGTCGAGTCGTTCAACGGACGGTTTCGAGACGAGTGCTTGAACGAGAACCAGTTTGCCTCGCTTATTCAAGCTCGTCTCATCATCGAAGCGTGGCGAATCGACTACAACGCGAACCGACCACATCAGGCCCTTGGAAACCGCACCCCCGAGGAGTTCGCTCGAGGGCTACAAATCAGACTACCGCTCCAGCTATCCGCGGCATAACTCGGGGCTGCACGTCACTTACGAACAACTGAGATGCTCGGATATGAGAAGTCTGGGATCGACGGCAAATCCGTAGCGGCTGTACTCGTCCAGTAGCGTGAGCAAACGGTATACTCGGCCGTGCAGCAGTCGATCTGAAAGAAAGTCCAAGGTCCAGATGTCGTTCGGTCGCGCAGCAAGGCGCATTGGTTGCCCGCGCACGTACTTGGCTCGGCTGCGCCGTCTCCGGCGCGCGATCTGCAGGTTTCCGAGCCGATAGAGGCGCCGGAACCGCTTGTAGTTCATGTACGGGTCTAGTTCACTCGTTTGTCGTTCGTAGATCACGTAGAGGCGTTTGCAACCGTAGCGTGGATGCTCTTGCGCCAGCTGCGTCAACCTGGCGACCAGCGGCCTATCTTGAAGCGATCTGGTTCCGGGCAGCTCGCGTGGCGGGCGACGGCGCGCGTGCATTATCGCGCACGCTTCGCGTTGACTCAGCCCGGATCGTTGCAAGGCCTTCACCGCTTCTTGTCGCTGCGAAGGCCCCATCCGTTTTTTCGGATCAACTCATCCATTGCATCGACCTTGAGCGTGAGCTTGGCGATGATCCGATGCATCTGCGCGTTCTCGGCTTCGAGTTGTTTCAGCCGAACAACGTCGCTGACGTCCATGCCGGCGTATTTGGATTTCTAGAGCCGAATCGTGTTGATGTGAATCCCGTGGCGGCGAGCGAGCTCCTTAGGCGACACGCCGGCATCGTACTCGCGAACAATGTCGACGATCTGCGCCTCGGCAAAGCGGCTCTTGCGCATTGGTGGATCTCCTTAGCTGCCCGTTTGGGCGGAAATCCACAGTTATCCCTGGCTCCGTTTTCAGGGCCTATCCCACAAGCCTGTACTCCGCTCGACGTTCGCATATCGAAACCATCTTCTGCTCGAACGCGTCGCCGGGCGTGATCGCCAAGGCCGCATTTTGAAGGGGCCCAGGGGCCGCCTACTATCACGCGCCATAGCCCTCGATCGGCAGTACGCTATCACGTCACCCGAGGCTAAACAGCGAACCGGTCGTGGTGCATCGCCGGTTCTGGAAGGGCTACAAAAGGGGCTACACGGCATCGCCGGACTTAAAAACACTTCCGCAAATATGCCGATTTACGAAGGAAAACATGGTCGGGCTGACTGGATTCGAACCAGCGACCTCTTGACCCCCAGTCAAGCGCGCTAACCAAACTGCGCCACAGCCCGACGTTTAGCGAAGAGCGTTTTTCAGCGACTTACTCGCTACGAATGCGGGCACCTTTCGAGCGGCGATGCTGATCTTTTCACCGGTTTTCGGATTGCGTCCATCGCGCGCTTTGTGCTCTCGTACGACGAAACTTCCGAACGGCGTCAGTGCTACGCGATCGCCGTGACGCAGCGCGCCTTCGATTTCGTCGAATATCGCTTCGACAGCGTGGCCGGCTTGGCGCCTGGTGAGTTCGGCTCGATCTGCAACGGCTTCGATCAATTCGGCTTTCGTCAACTTCGCTCTCCTCGCGGCGGTACGAGGTTCGCCGACCGCTCTGCCACGGTACGGTTACCCGGCTAGCCGCCCCCTCCTTCAACCAAGGCCCGCAACGCCAGCGTATACCCGATTGCGCCGAAACCCGCGATGCTTCCCCAACAGGCGCGCGCCGTAACGCTCCGCCGGCGGAACTCCTCGCGCGCGGCGACGTTCGAGAGGTGCACTTCGACGACCGGAATTACGATCGCCGCGATCGCGTCGGCAATCGCGTACGAATAATGCGAGTAGGCGCCGGGATTGATCACGACGCCATCGTAGCGTCCGCGCGCCGCATGCAGCGCATCGATTACCGCGCCTTCACCGTTGTGCTGCTCGCACGTGACGTCGATGCCGAGATCGGCGGCCGTCGTCGCGACGATCTCGTTCACGTCCGCCAACGTTTCCGAGCCGTAGATCTCCGGTTCGCGATTACCGAGCAAATTCAAATTGGGACCGTGGATAACGAGGACGTGCATGCGGCCCACCTTCACGACAGGAAAAGCACCCGCCTTCGTTTGAACAACGACGCGCTCATGCCCGATCGTCTCCTCGGTGCCGCCGCCGCGGCGTCCGGCTCGTCCGTCGTCGCCGCCGTCACAACCGGCCTCGTGACGGAAATCCAGCAGCGCCACGATCTCTCGCCCACGGCGACCGCTGCCGTGGGACGCCTCGTCACGGGCGCCGTCTTGCTCGGCGCCAGTTTGGGCGAGCGCGAGCGCATGTCGCTGCAGATTACGGGCGACGGCCCGATCGGGGCGCTCGTCGCCGACGCCTGGCTCCTCGACGAGGGAACGATCGGCGCGCGGGGATACGCTCGGAACGGACGCGTCGACTTGCCGGTCAACGCCCGTGGAAAGTTCGACGTTTCGGGCGCGCTCGGCAGCGGCACGCTGCGCGTCACGCGATCGCATGAAACCGGCCAGCCCTACGTCGGCGTCGTGCCGCTGCGCTCGGGCGAAATCGCCGAAGATCTCGCCGCCTACCTCGCCCATTCGGAACAGATTCCCAGCGTCGTCGCGCTCGGGGTCCTCGCCGACCCGCGCGGCGTCGTCGCTGCGGGCGGCGTCATCGCGCGCATGTTGCCCGGCGCCGTCGAATCGGACATAGCGGCGCTCGAAGCGCGCGCGGCCGCGATGCCGCCGGTCACGTCGCTGATCGCGCAGCGGGCCGACCCGATCTTTCTGCTCGAACAGCTCCTCGGCGATGGCGGCGTAGGAACCGATCGTTCGATGGATATCGGGTTTGCGTGCACCTGCACGAAACGGAAGGTCGAAAACGTCTTACGCTCGCTCGGCAACGATGAACTCGAGCGTTTACAAAGCGAACGCGAAGAAACCGAAGCGACGTGCGAGTTTTGCCGGCGCCGCTTCGCGTTTACGCGCGAAGAAATCCAGGCACTACGGGAAAGGGCGTAGCCCTTCGACTGCGGCGCTGCGCGCCTCCGCTCAGGATGACACCGTAAAGCGCGGCGGCGCTCCGCTCAGGATGACACCGTAAAGCGCGGCGGCGCTCCGCTCAGGATGACACCGTAAAGCGCGGCGGCGCTCCGCTCAGGATGACACAGAGGGCGAGCGAGCTTCGCTCAGGATGACACCGGAGGGACGACACCGGAACGACGACGGCGGAATTTAGTCCCGGAAAAGACGGCGCAGGTCGCGCGGGGTCCGGTACGGCTCGATGCGCTGATAATAGGTCTCTCGAATGCCGCTGCCGTCGTTGACGTACCACCATCCGCACTCACAGCGAATCGGCCGGTCGCCGGCTTCGGGATACGGATAGACGCGCTTGCAGCGCTTGCAAACGAACTTTCTTCCTTCGATCGGCGGCGCCGTCGTAAACGTTACTCCAGATGGCATCGTCAGGCTTTGCGCGGCAGGACGCGCGCGAACCTGCGAGAGCCGACCGACAACACCGCGGGTTCGGACGCCGTCCAGGGCGCCTTCGGCTCGTGCACCGGGCAGCCGTCGATCTTCACGCCTCCGCCGGCGATGAGCCGCTCCGCTTCCCGGCGGCTCTGGGCGAAGCCGGCCTTGACCAGGAGCTCGGCGACGCGGATGCAGTCGCCCGCATCGATCTCGGCGACACCGTCGGTAGGTATTTCCTTTCTTTGCACCGTCGCTTCGAAGTGTTCGCGGGCCGAGCGTGCGGCTTGCGCGCCATGATAGCGGGCGACCACGTCCTGCGCGATTGCCTTCTTCTCATCCATCGGGTTGGCACGCCCCGCCGCGAGTTCGGCTGTCAGCCGGTCGATATCGGATTGCGATCGGAACGCCGCTAGCCGCGCGTACGCCGGAATAAGCTCGTCGCCGATTCGCATGAGCTTACCGAATTGTTCGACCGGGGATTCCGTGATGCCGACGTAGTTGCCGAGGCTCTTGCTCATCTTCTTCTGTCCGTCGAGACCCACCAGCAACGGAACGGTCGCGCAAATTTGCGGCGGCTGGCCGTACTCGCGCTGATAGTGGCGTCCCAACAGCAAGTTGAAGAGCTGATCGCTTCCGCCGAGTTCCACGTCGGCCGAAACCGCGATCGAATCGTACGCCTGTGCAACCGGGTAAAGAAATTCGTGCAGCGAGATCGCCGTGCCGGCACTATAGCGATCGTGAAAATCGTTACGTTCGAGCATCTGCGCGACCGTCGTCTTGGCCAGGAGTTTGACGAGATCGGCAAGGCCGAGCTTGTCGAGCCATTCGGAGTTGTAACGAACCTCGATACGCTCTAGGTCCAGCACCGTTGCGGCTTGCCGGCGATACGTCTGCATATTCGCTTCGATTTCGGCCGTCGACAACTGCGGTCGCGTAACGTTCTTGCCGCTCGGATCGCCGATGCGGGCGGTAAAGTCGCCGATGATCCAGGTCACGCGATGCCCGCTCTCCGCGAAGCGCTGCAGTTTCTCGAGCACGACCATGAAGCCGAGATGCAGGTCGGGGCTGGTCGGATCGATGCCCAGTTTCACGTTGAGCGGACGCCCCGCTTGCAAGCGTTCCCGAAAATCGCCGCGCGTTTCGACGTGTTCGAAGCCGTCGAGCAAATAGTCGACGTCGGAAAAATGGGAGTGGGCGCTCATCACCACCCGCTACGCCCCGCTATTGTGGTGCCCCTTCGCGCCGTCATTTGAGTTCGACGATGGTGACGCCGGCGGAGCCTTCCTCTTCGTTGCCGTAGCGCACGTCACTCACCGACGGATGGGATCGCAAGTATTCCTGCAGGCCGCGCCCCAACATACCGGTGCCTTTTCCGTGAATCAGACGCAGCTGCGAGTTGCCGGCCAGCATCGCTTCGTCGATCCAGCGTTCGACCAGAGGCTCGGCTTCGACGAACCGTTTTCCCCGCACGTCGAGTTCCGACCGCGCCCGAGCGGAGGCAGTGACTAGCGAATCTTCGGATGCAGCCGTTCTCGCGCGTGGCGGGCGCGCCGCCGTGACGCGACCGACGTCGTCCTTTCGCACGACCGTCTTCATCGGACCGATTGCCAGCAGCAGGGTCTCACCGAAATCCTCGACGACCTCGCCTTCCTGCTGCAGCGAGAACGCGCGCACGCGTTCGCCGGCCGCAAAGGTCGCGTCGCCGGTCGACTCGGGCGTCTCCTTCGTAATGCCGAGGTCGCGACGCATCTCGTCGATCGTGCGTGCGAGCAAACCGGCTTGCGACGGCGTGACCTTGGGACGTCTCGAGTGGTTCTCTTGCGCGCGCTCCTGCAGTTGCCGGACGAAATCGCGAAGCGCCTGCTGCATGCGCTCCTCGGCTTTCGCGCCGAAGGCACGGCGCTGGGCGTCGAGGGCGGCATCCTCCGATTTCAAGCGCGCCGTCTCGCGCGCCACGCTTCGCCGTTCTAACGCCAGCGCGTCGCGCTCGCTCTGCAGTTCGGCGTGTCGCAACGACAGTTCCGCAAGCGCCGTCTCATAATCGCGCTCGCGCGTGTCGAGCAATCGTTGCGCGCGCTCGACGATCTCGCCGGCGATTCCGATCGTGCGGGCGAGTGGAAAGGCCAGCGATTGCCCCGGCGCGCCGACGTCGAGATGGAACGTCGGCGCGAACGTGTGCGGATCGAAACGCACGCTCGCATTGGCAACGCCCGGCGTGGCGTGCGCGAAGAGTTTGAGTTCGGTCGCGTGGGTCGTGACCAATCCGCGCGCTCCCGCCGCGAGCAACCGTTCCAGCATCGCAACGGCAAGCGCCGAACCGGCGCTCGGTTCCGTGCCGCCGCCGATCTCGTCGACGAGCACCAGCGTGCGCTCGCCGGCCGAGTTTAACATCTCCCGCATTCGGTTCAGGTGCGCCGAGAAGGTCGATGCGTTGGAGACGATCGACTGCTCGTCGCCGACATCGGCAATCATGCGCTCGAAGCGGCCGATCTGCGTGCCCGCGCCGGCCGGCAGCTGCAGACCGCAGTAGGCCATCAACACGAACAAGCCGACCATCTTCAGGGCGACCGTCTTGCCGCCCATATTCGGGCCGCTGATCACGAGAAATTGCGTCTCCGCGTCGAGCACCAGCGACTGCGGCACCGCGCGTTCTCCCAGGAGCGGATGGCGCCCGTTCACCACCACCACCGCGGCGTCGCCGCGCAACTCCGGTAGGATCGCGTTCATTCGATGTGCCACTGCGGCCCGCGCGGCGATAAGATCGATCGCCGCAAGAACCTCGACGTTGTGCTCGATCGCGCCGGCATCCGCACCGACCCTGTGCGAGAATTCGGCGAGAACGCGTGCGATTTCGCGCTCTTCGTCCAGGCGCAGCGTCCGTAGCCGGTTGTTCGCGTCGAGCGCGGCGAGCGGCTCGATGAAGAGCGTCTGGCCGCTGGCGCTGGTGTCGTGCACGATGCCGGGGAACTCGCCCGAGAATTCGGCCTTTACCGGAATCACGAAGCGCCCTTCGCGAATCGTCACGACGCTGTCCTGAATCGCTTTCGCGTATTTGGCCGACCGCAAGATTGCGCCCACGCGGTCGCGCGCGTCGCCTTGCGCCTGCGCCAGGCTGCGGCGTATGCGGCCGAGCGCGGGCGATGCTCGATCGAGTACGATGCCTCGTTCGTCGATGCCGTCGGCGATCGCCCGCTGCAGCTCGCGCAACGGCGTGTACCCCGCCACCACCGCGCCGAGGACCGTATCGGAGCGCACCGCGTTGTAGGCGGCCGCGGCTGCGCCGAGCGCATCCGAGACGGCGCGCAAATCGGTTCCGCTCAGCGTTCGACCGAGTTCCGCAGCCTGCGTCAATTCCGCCGTATCGGTCGCCGGGAGCACGTGGAAGTCGGCGCCGGCGACCAGATTGCGGGCCGCGTTCGTTCGTGCTTGCTCGACGGCGACCAACGCAAAATCTTCGGCCGGGGCCAGGCGCTCTGCGCGAGCTTTTCCGCGCTGCGTGCGCGTCGACCCGACGACGCGGTCGCGAACGCCGGCAAAATCGAGTGCTTCGAGCGTTCGCTCGTCGGCAATCATGGTTACGTTCATTCGCCCTTCGACTTCGCATTGCTTCGCAATGCGGCGCTCAGGGTGACACAGAAGTGCTGCGCCTAGGATGGCGCGGAAGTGCTGCCCTCATGCTGACGCGGGATTCCGCGTTCAGAGTTTGACTGAGCTCCTGCGCCTAGGATGGCGCGGCAAGTTTCTTCTGCAGCAACTCTTTGACGAGCGACGGGTCGGCTTTACCGCCCGATGCTTTCATGATTTGCCCGACGAGAAAGCCCATCACGTTCGTCTTTCCCGCACGGAAGTCGGCGACGACGGCAGGATGCGCGGCGAGCGCCGCCTCGACGAAGGTCTCGATGGCGCCCGGATCGCTCGTTTGTGCCAGCCCTTCGCGCTCGACGATCGCGCGCGGCGACCCCTCGCCGCGCCACATCCGTTCGACGAGTTCTTTACCGATTTTCGAATTGATCGTTCGCGCTTCCAGCAACGCCACCAACTCGGCCGTGAAATCCGGGCTCGCCGCCGATTCGGCAACCGCGACGCCGGTTTCGTTGGCCAGGCGCGAGAGGTCGCCGAGCACGAGATTTGCCGACGGCTGCGGCCGCCCCGTGATCGTTGCGACGCGGTCGAAATATGCGGCGAGTTGTGGATTTCCGACGAGCTGCGCGGCGGGCTTGGGCGCGATGCCGTATCGCGCGGTAAAGCGCTCGAAACGCTGCCACGGCAGTTCGGGAACCGACGCGCGAAATTCGACACGCGCCGCTTCGGCCGCCGGCTCGAGCGGAACGAGATCCGGATCGGGAAAGTAGCGATAATCGTGCGCCTGCTCTTTGCTGCGCATCGAATGCGTGACGCCGTGCACCTCGTCCCAGCCGCGCGTCTCTTGGACGATGCGTTCGCCGGCTTCGAGCACGCCGATTTGCCGCTGGATCTCGCTCTCGATCGCGCGCTGGACCGAGCGAAACGAGTTCATGTTTTTGATTTCGGTTTTGGTGCCCAGATCGGTGCTGCCCGCCGGACGGATCGAGACGTTGGCATCGCAGCGCAGCGAGCCTTCCTCCATCCGGACGTCGCTGACGCCCAACTGCAGCAGGGTTAGTCGCAGCGATTCGAGATAGCCGACGGCTTCCTGCGCGCTGCGAAGGTCGGGCTCCGAGACGCATTCCATCAACGGAACCCCGGCGCGGTTGAAATCAACCAATGAATAATCGCTGCCGGCGATGCGTCCGTCGCCGGAGCCCGCATGCGTCGATTTTCCGGTGTCTTCTTCGAGATGAATGCGCGTCAGCCGGCACGTCCGCATCTCACCGTCCTCGAGCCAATACGTCACGCTCCCGCCAAGTGTTAGGGGCATGTCGTACTGCGAAATCTGATAATCCTTAGGCATGTCGGGATAGAAATAGTTCTTGCGATCGAACTTCGAGAACGCCGGTATCTCGGCGCCAAACGCCAGACCGGCGCGCAGCATGTGTTCGATTGCCCTGGCGTTGGGCACCGGAAGCGCGCCGGGCAAGCCGAGACACACCGGGCACGTCTTCGTGTTGGGCTCGCCGCCGAACTCGTTGGGGCAACCGCAGAACATTTTCGTTTCGGTCTTGAGTTCGACGTGGCACTCGATTCCGATCACCGCTTCGTACTGCTGCGTCATGCCCGCACCTCATCGGCTAGCCGTGGAGCGTAGCGCGAGGCGTGCATCGTGGCGCGTTCGTACGCGTGCGCGGCCCCCAACAACAGCGCTTCGCCGAACAGCGGCGCGCACAGCTGCAATCCGAGCGGCATCGGATTGCGTCCGCCCGCAGGCGTCACCCAGCCGCAGGGCACCGAAAGCGCCGGTAATCCGGCCAGCGACATCGGAATCGTGTAGTAGTCCATCATATACATGCTATAGGGATCGCTTTTTGCGTTGAACCGAAAGGCCGCGCAACTGGCTGCGGGACAGGCGATGAGGTCGCAATCGGCAAAGGCCTTTTGGAAATCGCGGGCGATGAGCGTGCGCGCCTTCTGGGCGCGCACGTAGTACGCGTCGTAATAGCCGCTTGACAGCGCGTGCGTTCCGATGAGAATGCGGCGCTTGACTTCGGGACCGAAGCCGGCGGCCCGCGTCCGCTCGTACATCGCTTGCACATCGGGCGCGTCAACGCGCAACCCATAACGCACGCCGTCGAACCGCGACAGATTCGACGAGCACTCCGCCGGAGCGATGAGATAGTACGTCGCCAATCCGTAGTCGGCGGCCGGCAGCGACACGTCGACGACGCGCGCGCCGAGCTTCTCCAACTCGGCATAGGCCTGGCGATAGGCGGCGTCGAGTTCCGTGCCGAGTTTCTCCGTATCGAATTCGCGCACGATGCCGACGCGCAAGCCGCGCAGATCATCGCGCAGCGCGGTCACGGCCGGCTCGACCGGGCGATCGATCGAGGTCGCGTCCATCGGGTCGTGGCCGCTCATCGCTTCGTAGGCGAGCGCGGCATCTTCGACCGTGCGCGCGAGCGGACCGATCTGATCGAGGCTCGACGCAAACGCGATGAGCCCGTAGCGCGAGACGCGCCCGTACGTCGGCTTGAAACCGATCAGGTTGCAGAACGCGCCCGGTTCGCGAATCGAACCGCCCGTATCGCTGCCCAATGCCAGTGCCGTTTCGCGCGCGGCGACCGCTGCCGCGGAGCCGCCGCTCGAACCTCCCGGCACGCGTTCGAGGTCGTACGGATTACGCGTGACGCCGAGCGCCGAGTTTTCGCAAGAGCTTCCCATGGCAAACTCGTCGAGATTAGCTTTGCCGATCGGAACGCAGCCGGCCGCGAGCATGCGCGCGACCGCGGTAGCGGTATACGGCGCGACCCAGTGCTCGAGAATTTTGCTGCCGCACGTCGTGCGCGTTCCCGTCAAGCACATGTTGTCTTTGACGGCCAGCGGCACGCCCGCAAGCGGCAATCGCTCGCCGCCGCGCACGCGCGCGTCGACGCCGGCGGCGACCTTGCGTGCCAGTTCGGGAAGCACTGTAAGAAAGGCACCGGTGCGGCCCTCGACGGCATCGACCTGGGCCAGCGCGGCTTCGGTGACTTCGCTCGCCGAGATGTTACCGGCTCCAACCTCGCGCGCGATCTCGGCCGCACTGCGTTCCACGATGTCGCTCATCTTCGTTATCTACTCGGCGATGATGCGCGGAACGCGGAAGAACCCGCCTTGACGTTGCGGCGCTTGCGCCAGCACCGTCTCGCGGTCCAGGCAGGGTCCGGGAACGTCGTCGCGCTGGACGTTGCGCGATTCGACGACCTGCGCCGTCGCCGCAATCGCATTCGTGTCGAGCTCGGAGAGCGCGTCGACGTGCGTGAGCAGATCGGCGAGTTGCGCGCCGAAGCGGTCGACTTCTTCGTCGGTCAGCGCGATTCGAGCGAGTTTGGCGACGTAGCGAACGTCGATGGTATCCGACAACGATCCTGCCTCGATTAGGTGGTGATAGCGAGCGTAGCGAGCGCCTCGACGTGGCCCGTCTGCGGGAAAAGGTCGAACGGCTGCACGCTCCCGAGCGCGTATCCTTTGGCCGCCAGGAACTTCAAATCCCGGGCGAGCGTGGCGGGGTCGCACGAAAGATACCACACCGAGGGTACGCGGGCCGCCGCAATCGCGGCCAGCGTTGCCTCGTCGGAGCCTTTGCGAGGCGGATCGAGAAAGATCGCGCCGGCCGATTGGATCGCCGCTCGTCCCTCGCCGCCGGCCAGCGCCTCGGCCGCGCGTCCGGCGTGAAAGCGCGCTCGAGCGCTGAAGCCGTTGCGCTGCGCGTTCGCGCGCGCCTCGGCAACGGCGCGCGCGTTTTCCTCGATTCCGTAGACGTCGCATCCCTGCGCTGCAAAAAACAGTGCGAACGTACCGGCTCCGCAGTAGAGATCGACGACCCGCATGGCGGGACGCAGCGCCGGCCGCAGGCTTTCGAAGATGCGCCCGACCATTTCGACGTTGACCTGAAAAAAGGAGCCGGACGAGACGCGATAGTGAATGCCCGCAATCGTTTCTTCGATCTCACCGCGTCCGGCGATCGTGCGAGAACGGCGGCCGAGGATCGCATTTTCGCCGTTTAAGTCGAACGAGTTGACGATTCCGACGGCATTGGGAAGTTGCGCGAGCAACTGGGCCGCGGCGGCTTTCGCACTCGTCGATTCGCGCGGACTGGTGATGGTCACGACCGCCTCCCCGGTCGCAACCGCCGCGCGCGCGACGAGGTGGCGCGCGTCCTTCAGTGCGGCCTCGGCCGCGGGCGCTCGACGTTCGTCACGCAATCGTGCCACGTATTCACTCAAGCGCGGCATGACGATCGGGCACGCGTCGATCGGCACGACGTCGTGCGAACGCTGACGGTAGAATCCGAGGGTCGGTGCGCGCTCGCCCTTGTTGTGGCGCACGACGAGCGACATTTTGTTGCGATACGCGCGCGGTTCGGGCATGCCGATGGTTTCGTGCACGACGGCGTCGCGGAAGCCGCCGATGCGCGCAAGTGCGGCCGTGACGACGTCACGTTTCCACGCGAGTTGCGCCGGGTAGGCCAGATGCTGCACCTGACAGCCGCCGCATTCGCCGAAGACCGGGCAAAACGGGCGCGTTCGCGAGGGTGACTCGCTGCGCAGTTCGAGCGACTCCGCGACGGCATACTTCGACTTTACCGCGACGATTCGAACGCGGGCGCATTCCGACGGCAGCGGTCCGAAGCAAAAGACCACCATGCCTTCCGCGCGCCCGACGGCTTGGCCGTTCGCCATGAGGTCCGTGAAGTCAACGTCGAGGTGCATTCCGAGCTTCAGCACGGCGTAAGCCTTCGCGCTTCGACGGCACGCCCTTTGCCCCGCCGACGGCTCCGCTCGACGGATGCAGACGGAGGGACTCGGCGCCGCGCTGACCGAAAGGCAACCAAGCCTTAATAAGGAGGATGACTCGTGCGCGTTCCTACGACGCTCGTTATGGTCGTTGCCCTCGCGGGTTGCTCCGCTGCGATGAACCCATCAACGCCGGGTGGCCCAATGTCACCGGCGATGCCGGTATCCTCCGCATCACGAACGATGCCGCTTGCGATGCCCGAAAAGCACCTTTATACCGCCAATCGCGACGGTACGGCCGGCGTGCTTCTGTTCCGTCAGCAAGCCAACGGCGACGTTGCCCCGTCGTCGAAGATCGCCGGCTCCAAGACGACGCTGTCGGACCCCGATTCGCTGGCGCTCGACTCGGCCGGAAACATCTACTCCGCCAACGATGGCGGAACCGAAGTCGCAATCTTCGCTGCCGGTAAGCACGGCAACGTAAAGCCGTCGTGGACCATTTCGGGATCGAAAACGGAACTGGGCCCGACCGAAGGACTCTTCATCGATCCATCCGACAACCTCTACGCCTCCGACTACTCGAACAACGCCATACGCGAATTCGCGGCAGGCAAACACGGCAACATCGCGCCGATTCGCTCGATCACAGGCAGCAAGACGCAGTTGGCGACGCCCACCGGAATGGCGATGGACTCGCACGGTACGCTCTACGTCGCGAACACTCACGGGGGTTCGGTCGTCGCCTTCGCGTCCAATAAGAAAGGGAACGACGCTCCCTCGTTGGTCATCTCGGGCTCCAATACCGGGCTCCAGCGGCCTTTCGCTCTGACGTTCGACTCCCACGGACGACTGCTCGTTGCCGACGAGACCACGGGCCTCATCGTCTTCGCGAAGGGCGCCAGCGGTAACGCCACGCCGGTTGCGACGATTACCGGGGTCGGTGAGGCCACCGGCGTCGTCACCGATGGTCAAGACCATATCTACGTCGCGAACTTCGGCGGTTCGATCGCAATGTTTGCCAGCGACGCGAACGGACCGGCGACGCCGTTACGCACGATTCAAGGAACGAAGACGCTGCTGGACGGCGCTTGTTTCCTCTACCTACGATAAAGCGCCCAACCGGGCGGCCAGTTGGATAATTGGGGCGACGCAGCCAATGTGTCGCCCCTTCGCATGCGATTGGAGCGGCGCGCTGAGCCGAACGGCTCGCAGCATTTCGACGAAGGATTTCGCGTCATCGCCGAAGCGATGCCGCAACTCGTTTGGGCGGCTCGTCCCGACGGCACTATTGATTATCTCAATCGGCGGTGGATCGAGTACACCGGCGTCGATTTGGACGAGCTGCGGCGGCGTTCGGAAGACGTGGGCGTCATCCATCCTGACGAACTCGAGGAAACGTGGTCGCTTTGGCGCGACGCGATTCGAAGCGGCGAGCCCTACGAGCAGGAGTATCGAATTCGGAATTCTGCCGACGGCAGTTACCGTTGGTTCCTCGGCCGCGCCGTCCCGATTCGCGATACCGACGGGTCGATCGTAGAATGGATCGGCACCGCCACCGATATCGACGATCGCCAGCGCGCTCGCGACCATCTGCGTTTCATGGTCGAAGCGGGGAACGTTTTCGCGGCGCCGTTCGACGTCGATCGTATATGCCGCGACTTGGCCCGCGCCGCAGTCGGCGAGTTCGCGGACTGGTGTTTCGTCACGCTGGCATCCGAAGGCCGATTCGTGACCCGGGCGATCGCGCACAAGAACCAAGCCCTACAGGAGTACATCGAGCAATACCGCGACCGCTATCCACCCGGCGCGGAGAGCGCGCTGGGCAGAGTCGTCGCTACCGGCGAGCCGCTGTTGATCGAACGCGTTCGTCCAGAACAGCTCGAGGCCACCGCCACCGATGCCGAACACCTGCGGTTGCTCACGTTGCTGGAAATGCACTCGGCTATGATCGTGCCGCTGTCGGCTCCCGGCGAAACGCCCTGCGGCGCGATGACGCTGATGTCGAGTCAGTCGCGCCGGCTTTTTTCCGAAGGCGACCTGAGCGTCGCGATGACGGTGGCGACCCGAGCCGCCCTGGCAATCCAAAACGCGCGCGCGTATCGAGAGGAGCGCCGTGCGGCGGAAGCTTTACGCTTTACCGGGCGCGTCAATCAGCTCTTGTTCGAAACTGCCGATCCCTGGCAGTCGATGGAAGAGGTCGCGCGGATGATCGCTGCCGAGGTTGCCGACGCATGCGCCATACTGCGCCTCGCCGGCGAAACCGTGCGCACCGAGTTCATCGTCCATCGCGACTCGTCGATCGACTCCGCGATCGAGCCGCTTCGCGGGCACCGGACCTTGCGGCTCGATGCCGAAAGGGACCTTGCGCGGCGCCTGCAGCAGCACGAGACGATCGTTCTCTCGGAAGATACGGCTCGGCTGAAAGAACGCTCCTGGCAATACCTGTGGCCTTCCATCGAGGCGCTCAACGTCAACTCGACGCTCATCGTTCCATGGCATGCCGGAAGCGTAACCTACGGCGCGCTGGTGGCCCATTACGCCGCGTCCACCATCGATCGGCGCGACGTCGAACTGTTGGAAGAGGTTGCGCGCCGGGCGACCATTGCGGTCGAGCGCGCCGAGACGCTCGCGCGCGAGCGCAGAATCGCGACGACGCTCCAGCAAGCCTCGCTGCCGTCGATCATCGCCGAACCCGAGGGCTTGCGTTTCGATGCGGTCTACGCTCCCGCCGGCGAAGAGGCCGACGTCGGCGGCGATTGGTACGATGCAATCGAACTCGACGATGGATCGGTCGTCATCAGCGTGGGCGACGTAACCGGCCGCGGCATACAAGCCGCCGCGATCATGAGCAAAATGCGCCACGCCATGGCCATGGCGCCACTCCACGAGCCCGATCCGGCGAAGATTCTGGATTCGGCCGGGTGGTTTCTCGGCAAACGCTATCCGCATGCGATCGTTACCGCCTTCGTGGCGATCGTCGCACCGGATCGGCGCACGATGCGCTTTGCGAATGCCGGCCATCCGTTGCCGATCCTGCGTCGTGACGGCGAACTCATCGAGCTTCACGCGACGGGATTGCCTTTGGGGCTTCGGCAGCTCGCCGCACCCAACGCCAGCGCCGAGATCGCGTTGCGCCCCGACGACATCGTGCTGTTTTATACCGATGGACTGATTGAAGCCCATCGCGACTGGAAACGCGGGGAAGCGCTCGTCGACCGGGCGGTTCGCAGCGAACTGTTCGCTGCGACGGCATCGCCGGCAAAGCTGGTCGCAAGCAGCTGCCTTCCGCCTTCTTTGCACGACGACGTGGCGATCTTGGCGGTAACGGTCGCGCCGAGCCGCAGGTGGAGCCTGTCGCTGGACGACGCGCGCGCCGCGTCGGACGCACGCGCGCAGTTCGTCGAATTCTTACGCGGCGAGAACGCGGACCCGGGCTTTATCAACGCGGCCGAGCTCATCTTTGGCGAGTTGTTGGGCAACGTCGTTTGTCACGCGCCCGGGCCGGTTGAAATTTCCGTCGACTGGCTCGACCGGTCGATCCGGTTGCACGTCATCGATTCCGGACCGCCGATCGACGCCGGCGATTGGCGGCTGCCCGACGCGCTGAGCGAACGCGGGCGCGGCCTCTATATCATCGCTCAACTTGGAACCGGTGTCCGCATCGACCACCTGGCCGGGACCGGCAACCACGTCGGCGTCGAGATTCCGAGGGATCCGGCGTAGCGCTTACGCGCTGTGTTTCTGGTCGTCGAGCGTTTTGAGCAGCGCGTTCGCTTCGTCGATCAGTTGCTGAATGCGCTGGCTGGTCGGATCGTCGGGCAAGCGCCGCGCTCCAATCACGGCGCGCGCGACGGCATAGGCCACCGCGGCGCCGAGGCCGGCGACGCTCAAGCCAAGACCGATCCAAATGAGCGCCCGCGACGGACGCTCCGGGCGGCTTTCGGAGTGATGACCTTGCGCCTCACCGGAGGCCGAATCGAACGGTTCCAACACCTTCTCCCCTACTCGAACCGATAGAGACGGTTTCGCAACGGGCGGGAAAAACCCCGGCACAGCGTACTCAGGCATCATGATCTCGCGGGAGCGGGACGAGAGACCGCACGAGCGCCGGCTGCTGCTCTGGGCGACGGTCCTCTCGCTTCTTATCCATGCACTCTTCGTGCCGCTCACGGCGTGGTTGGGACTCCTCCGGCTTCCATGGCTCAAACCTCCGCCGACGCAACGCGAGACCGTCGTCGCCTCGACCGCGGTGCGCATCGAGCGCCGCCCCGTTCCACAACCGCGGCTCGTGCAGGCGCCCCATCCGGTTCGGGGGCCCGTCGCACCGCGACCGCATCCCATCGAGCGCGCCGCACCGCCGCCGGTTCGCCGGCACGAAATCGCGCGCGAGATGCCATCTGCAGCGCCGCAGCCGCCTTTGCAGCATACTCCGCCCACGCAGGCACCGGCGCTACAGCAACAGCTCGCCGACCAAGAACGCACGTTTTCTCAAGAGATCGCGCGCCTGCGCGCGCGCAACAATCCGTTGAGTCTGGCCACCAAAGCGCCCGCGCCGGCCGCCGCCTATCGTCGCACGTATTTCGACGTGCCGGGACATCGCGATCTGGACGCGGTGCAAGTCGAATTGATTCCGCTGCGGCACTGGTTCGCGAGCACGACGATCTGCTACTACACGCGCTACGTCGCGCAATATACGCACGGCGGAAGCGAAGAAGGCACGATTCCCTGGCCGGTCTGTTATCCGCTGGACGACGACCGCATCGCAAATCCGCCGTTCGTACACGACATTCCGGTGCCGTTGCCGCCGCCGGGCTACAACCTGCCGCCCGGGACGTATCTCACGCCGCTGCTCTCGCGCATTTACGGGAATCGATCCGGCGAAAGAAATTCGACGTTGTGAGGCGTCGCGCCGTCGAGTGCGAGTTGCGCGCCGATCTCGCCGACGACGCTGGCAAATTTGAAGCCGTGGCCGGAGAAGCCGCCGCAGACGACGACGTTGGGATGACGCGGGTGCAGACCGATGACGAAGTTGCGGTCGGGCGTGAGCGAATACATGCAGACCTTCGCGTCGAGCAGCCGGCCCGCGGCTCCCGGCATCCATGCATCGAGCGCGCGCGCCACCGGTTCTACGTCGCCATCGCCGGCGTCACGCCGCAACGCGTCCGGAGTGGTCGCTACTCCGTGTGCGTGGAACGCGGCTTTGACGCCGTCGCCGAGATCCGGAAAACCGTACAGTAGCGGCCGGCCGGGCCGGTCGATGAGAAACGCGGGGAAGTGCGCGGCATCCCAGCCGGCCGTTTCCGGCGAAAACCAGAGTTGCACGTTACGTTGAACCACCAGCGGAATGCCCAACCGCGCCATTTCCGGTGCAAACCATGGACCCAGCGCGAACACCGCCGCCCCCGCTTCGACGTGCGAACCGTCGGACAGCGTGAGCCGCACCGCATCGCCGGCGTCCCACGACGTCATCGCTGCGTGCTGGATCGTCGTGGCGCCATGCGTTTCCGCCAGCGCGAGATGCGCGCGGACGGCTGCCTCCGGAAAAACGATCCCGCCGTCGGGCTCGAAGGCGCCGATTTCGTCGTCGCGTACGCGCAGATGCGGATACCGGGCTCGCATCTCGCCCGCCGTCAGCATCTGCAACGGTAAATCGTAGGCCATCGCGGCTGCTTGGGTGCCGATTACGACCTCGCTCTGCTCGCTCCCGGCGAGCAGCAATCCGGTGAGGCGCAGAAGGCGCGTTCCGGTTCGCGACTCCAGGTCGCGCCACAACTCGTACGCACGCAGCAGCAACGGCACGTAGGCCGCATCTTCGAAATACGCTTTGCGAATGATGCGGGTCTTGCCGGTTCCGGCTCCGAGATCGTGTCCGAGCCCGTATTGCTCGATGCCGACGGCCCGGACGCCGCGCATCGCGCATCGCGCCAGCACGGCACTCCCCATCGAACCGAGGCCGATCACCGCTATGTCATAGACGCCGCGCGTCATAGGGGGGCCGCTCCCTGCTGCGGCCAAGATTCGCCGATGACCGTTTCGGTTGGGTCACGCATCGGCGACGTGTTACGCACCGCCGTGCTTTGGGATAACCACACGTGCATGCCGCTCGACCCTCGGGACGAGCGTTTCCTGCCGCAGCTCGAACGGCTGCGTTCCTCCGGCGTGACCGTCGTGGGTTTGAATGTCGGATACGGCGAGCACGGTATCGAGGCGCACGTACGGATGCTGGCACATTTTCGCGCGTGGATCAAGGCACGTCCGGATCGCTACGTGCAGATCGAACGCGCCGCCGACGTCGCGCTCGCCAAGGAAAGCGGCAGACTCGGCATCTTCTTCGATATCGAGGGCGCTAACGCGGTCGAAGATCAGTTGAGCACGATTCCGCTCTACTACGATCTGGGCGTCCGTTGGATGTCGATCGCGTACAACCGCAACAATCGCGCCGGCGGCGGATGTCTCGACGACGACGAGGGGCTTACCGCCTTCGGACGGACGGCCGTTGCCGAAATGAATCGCGCCGGAATGGTGCCGTGCTGCTCGCACACCGGCAAGCGTACCGTTCTCGACGTCATTGCCGCCTCGTCGACGCCCGTCATCTTCTCGCACTCGAATCCCCGTGCGTTGTGGAATCATCCCCGCAACGTGGACGACGACGTCATTCTGGCCTGCGCGCAACGCGGCGGTGTCGTAGGAATCAACGGCGTCGGCGCCTTTCACGCAGACACTTCAAGCGTGACGTTCGCTCGTGCAATCGATTACGTCGCGCAACTTGCCGGCGTCGACCACGTCGGCGTCGGACTCGACTTCGTCTTCGACCAAGAGGAGATGAAGGCGGCGTTTGCGGCGACGCCGCACCTTTTCGGCGACGACGCAAAGCGCTATCCGAACGGATGCCCGTTCGTCGCTCCCGAGCAGATTCCGGAGATCGCTGAAGCGCTCGCCGGCATGGGTTATGCCGACGACGACCTGCGGAAGGTTCTCGGGCTGAACTGGCTGCGCATCGCACGTGAGGTTTGGAAATAGCGGCCAAGGACTCGCACGCATTCGATACCAGCAGAAGCTTATCGCCGAAGGCGCCACTGCGTTACCGACGTGTACGGCGAGATCAGCGGGCGCGCAAAGCCCTCCAGCTGTGTTGGGATGACGTCGACTTCACTCACTTGGCAGAGAAAGTAGTATGGCAGATCTGCGGCGATCTGCCGCTGTACGAAGCGATAGGCACGAATCCGTATCCGTCGCTCGAACGATGCTTGGCCTTCCATTAGTGCGTTATCGACGGCGTGGTTGCAGTAGCGAGCGTCGTTGAAGCCGTGCGGACTTTGCTGGCTGCAGGCCAGCAACCATGAGGCGTCGGGATCGTAGTCCGCCTGGAAGTCGTAGAGTTCGACTTGGAAGCGTCCTTGCGTCACGGGACCGTCGATGGCCGTAATCTGTTCCCGCGAATACGGCTTGGTGCTCACGTCAATACCGACAGCGCGCTCTTGAGCCGCTATCTCCGTGGCAAATTTCGTTTCGACATCCGAGCCCGTGTAAAACGCAAGCTGAATCTCCAACCGCTTCCCATTTTTCTCGCGAATGCCGTCAGCATTCGGTGCCCAATGGTCTTTCCTGAGCAGCTCCATCGCGCCTTGCGGATTGTACGGTATGTTGTTGGCGTGCGGGTCGTAGGCCCATGTGAATAGGCCGCGTGGCCCATTGTCCGCGTCGTACAGGCCGTACGTCACCTTACGGACGATGCTCCGGCGATCAATCGCGAGTGCAAAAGCACGACGCACGAATGGGTCCCGGATCAGCGGATCCGTCATGTTGAAGTCCAGCGAGTAAAAGTACGGAACCGGCGTTACGGCGATCCGGTGGTCCGCGAGGCCGCGCAGCCTTGTAATTTGAGAAACGTCTACGTAGAACGCCGCATCGATTTCATGTGTTAAGAGTTGCGTGACAATCGTCGACACATCGTGGATAAAGCGCAATGTTATGCGTTTGATAGCCGGTCGTCCCGCGTAGTAACCGCCATGTGCCCTCCACGTAATATGGTCGCCCCGCGCCCACGTTTCGACGGCATATGGACCCGATCCAACGGGATCGCTTCCGAAGGCAACGCGATCGAGGTCTTGATAGCGTGCCAGCAAGTGCGCCGGTAGGATTGCGTAGTTGTTGTCGGCTCCGAAAAACTGCGAAAGGATTGGCGAGTACGGCCGCTTCAACGTGACGACGACCGTATACGGGTCGCGCGCATTCACCGACGCTATTTCGTCGTAGCCGAACTGCGAGGGTATCGTATTGGCGGGATTCATGATCGCGTGATACGTGAATTCGACGTCGCGAGAGGTCAGCGGCGTGCCGTCCTGCCACCGCACGTCGTGACGGAGACGATAAATCACTCGCCGTCCGTCACGCGAGACACCGCCGTTTCGAAGCGAGGGAACTTCCCGCGTGATCCCGGGTACCAAGTGTCCGTCCGAATCGTAGTCCGTGAGGTACGAGTAACTCAACTCGTCGACCGCGGAGGCGATCGGCCCCTCCAGATAGAGGGGATTGAGCGATACGGGCTCCTGGCGCTGCGCGATGATCAGCGCCATGCCGCGTTCGCCGGCCGGCGGCGAACCGGCATGGCAAGCGACACATAACGTTGCGATAGCAACCGCGACGACTACGTGCGACCGGCGACGAGAGTCAGTAAGGCCGGCGTTCATCCATCCCTCCATTGCGACGCGAGCTTTGCAGAAGTTGTTCCGGCGCGGACGATGCAGAGGCACCCGGAGAAGCGAATCGACAGGGTGCGCCTCTCCGCGCGTTTGTTAGGGCTCGATGCGAAACCGGTGCCGGTTAGCGGACGGCGATGGCTGAGGGACTCTTGAGACCGGTCTTGGGCCCTTTTATCGTCTGAATAGGAGCCACAGGGCCGTTTGCTCCCGCGGCGTACACGGTAATCGAGCTGTTAAGGTAGTTGGAGACGTACATGTTGCCGGTGCCAGCCAAGGCGATGCCGCTGGGGCCATTGAGCTTTCCCCGAATGGCTTGGATCGGCCGGACGTCACCGTTGGCGCCGGCGGCGTAGACCTTGATGCCCCACGGTTTGCCAAGCAGCAAATTTCCACTACTGGCGGCATAAATGTTCGAGCTGGAATCGAGGGCTAGCCCATACGGTGTGAAGAGTCGGGTGCGAGGACCGCTGATCGTCTGCATTGGTGCAACGTTCCCTACACTGCCCGCAGCGAACACCACCACACTCGGGGGCGCATCGTGTATGGAACAGGTTGTGCCGCAGGTGGCAACATAGATGTTGCCGCTTGCATCCAACGCTATGCCATAGGGGTTATCGATCCCCGTGTTCGGACCTGTTATAGTGCCGATCGGCGCGGCGTCGCCGTTCGCATCCGGTAAATAGATTGTCACGCTCGAGACGCCATAATTAGCGACGTAGATGTCCCCGTTTACTGGGTCCAAAGCGACGCCATGCGGTTGATACAGACCGGTGCCGTCACCACTAATTTGCTGAATCGGCGCTACGTTACCAGTGGCTCCGGCCGCGTAAACCTGAACGGAATAGTTGCTGTTGTTGGCCACGTACACTTTGCCGCTCTCGTCCGCGGTGATACCGATCGGGCCGGCCAAAAGCGTGTTCGAGCCGCTGATGTTCTGAATCGGTTTAACGTTGCCGGTGGCGCCCACCGGATACACCGTTACGCTGCCACTGCCGAAGCTTATGTCGTTCGCAACATAAACGCAGGGGCACGCATTCGGGCGAGCGTGTACTCGACTTTGTTGGAGTCCGTTCGGAGTTGGAGGCGCTGAAGATCCCGCAGCGCAGCTCGCAAGCAACGCGCTCGCCAGTAAGAGCGCCGGCACATGCTTGACGTATGAAACCGCCATTCTTCAGATCCTTTCTTGCAAACCGCGAAAAGCTGCCGCAAACTGCGACTGCGATTCCGCATTGCGGCTGCGTCCACGATAGCGCCCTCGGGTCGAACTGCGGAACGGACACTTGGACAAATGACTTGGACAAAACGGCACCTAAGCGCAGATTTGACCTCTTGCCCGCGCCCCACCCGACAGCGAGCGAGCAGGTTCGGCCGGCGGGGAGCCTGAATTGTGCAGGTGGCGACGCGTCAAAGGAGGGCCGTATGAAACAGCTCCTGCGTCTTCTTGCTATCCTAAGCTTGGCTACCGCGGCGTCGTGTGGCCACGGCACACCGTCGCCGTTGCCGGCAATACAATCGGCGCTCGGAGTCGCTCGTGCCGATTCTAGGCCGCGAACCGTCCACGTTATCCCTTTCTACGATTACGGAAAGTCGGGTTATACGTTGCCGGGTACCGGTGGCCGAGGCGCTCTCATCGGTGACGCAACGGCCCTATATGGTTCCACCGTAGAGGGTGGAAGCGCGAAGTGCTCGACACCATTCGATACAGGTTCGAATACGGGATGCGGCATCGTTTATCGCCTCGTTCCCAAAACGGGCATGACGACATATAAGCTCGATGTGCTGCACACGTTCAAAGGCGGTTCCAACGACGGAGCGGCCTCGTTTGGGACGCTGTTCTCCGACCGGAACGGCGACTTGTACGGCACGACGTTCTACGGGGGGCAGTACGGCGGCGGAACGCTCTTCAAACTTCATCCGAAGCCCCCCGGCGGTTATACAGAAACGGTCGTCCACAGCTTTGGTTCCGGCCAAGACGGTGCCTACCCGGTATCGGGCCTGATCGAGGTCAACGGAATTCTGTATGGTACGACCGTCGGCGGCGGCACCAATACCAATTCGGGATTGTGCAAGACGTATGGAGGCTCTCCCAATGGCACGTGCGGCACGGTGTACCGGGTAAACCCGACCACCGGCGCCGAGCTCGTGTTGCACAGTTTTGGACAAGGCAATGACGGTGCAAACCCTTGGGCCTCATTGCTTGATGTCGGCGGCACCCTCTACGGCACCACCTATCTCGGCGGCGCGCCTGCGCAGCACCTCTGCGGCACCGTCTTCAGCATCGGGGTCGACGGAAGCAACGAACGCGTTGTCCACCCCTTTTACAACGTTCCCGACGGCTGCAATCCACTCGCGAATCTCATCGACGTCAACGGCACGCTTTACAGCACCACCTGCTGCGGCGGCGGCAATTTTTGCAGCAATTGCGAGGGTACCCTTTACAGCCTGGACCCCTCGACCGGGAAAGAGCAAGTGTTGCACAAGTTCGGAGCCCTGGACGGTTCGGCACCGGATGGCTCGGAGCCAGTCGACCCTGTAGTGAACGTGCATGGGGTCCTCTACGGAACCACAACTATTGGCGGCACAGGTGACTGCGACAGCAACGGGTGCGGCACCGTTTTCAGCTACGCGCCCTCGCCTACGAATCCCGCGTACGCCGTACTCCACTACTTCGACGGGGGCGATCAAGGCGGTCAGCCGATCGCGCCGCTTCTGTATTCGGGGGGTGCGTTTTACGGGACGACTTCATCCGGGGGAAAGAAAGGCTTCGGAACGGCCGACCAGCTGTCGCAGTAGCAGCTAGTGCAATGCGATGCCCCACGGAATTTTGAATCCCGCGCCCAGGAGATTGATCGTCTTGTATCCGCCTTGTTTGAGCATTTCGAACACGTCACCGGTGGCCGCATCTCCCCCGTAAACGTTCCCGAATCGATCGACGGCAACGCCCACGGGGCGGTAGAATTTCGACGTCAGCGTCTGCACGCAGCTTGCCTTAAAACAGTTCGGCGGCATTTTTTCGAAGGCACCGTTGTTGTAGTCGCCAACGTACACGTTACCGCGTTCGTCGACCGCCAAGCCGTACGGATTTAAGAACCTCCCATATCCGCCGCCGAGAGTCTGCACGGTCGAGTAGCTGGGGGCGAGCATTTCAAAGATCTCGCTCGTGCTCGCGGCTGTCCCAACGTACACGTTGGCATAACCGTCGACCGCCACGCTCGTCGGGTACGTGAAGGAGCCGTACTGCTTGATCGTTGCGTACTTAGGCGCTAGAAGCTCGAACACCGCAGAACTGGTGTTGTTCGTAACGAAAAGGTTGCCGGAGTAGTCGAGAGCGACGTTGTAGGGATTCGGTATCGAGGTTGTGAGGGTTTTGATCACCGGGTTTTTGGGAATTCCGCCCTTGACCGCCAGCATCTCCTTTACCGCGCCGTTCTTGGTGTCTGCCACGAAGACGTCGCCCTTGGGATCGACGGCAACCCCACTCGGACCATTGAATCCGGAACCCAGGGTCAGCATCTGCGTGTAGCCGCCGGCCCTGAGGATTTCGTAGACGGCGTTATTGCCGGCGTCGGCGACATAGACGTTCGGGCCGCGCTGAACCAGCGGCTTCGCAACTGCATAAGGCGAGGTACGGCTTGCGCCCGGGCGCAACTGCAGCACTTCCTGAAATACGTCGGACGACGGGCTGCCGGATCCGGCGTTGGCGGGCGGCACGACCGGCGCGGAAGCGTTACCGCTGCTGCACGCGGTCAGGAACGCAGCCGTCAGCAATGCTTCCGCGATGACGGTTAGTTGTTTTATGCGTGTATTCGAAGTTTCCATCACGATCCTCATTTCTGTGTAACGGGCTACCGGCGGCCCGGGAAAGCATGCATCGATGATGCCGTCCCGGAGCGATCGGCGGAACGGACACTTGGACAAACGACTTGGACAAGTCGCCGAACCTTCGCGGGGAGCCGTTCGTCCGGGAGCGAAGATTAAGGCGGGAATGCAAGAAACGGAATATGTATCCGTCTCTTCAGCCTTTGGAAAGCTGTTGCGGCGGTATCGCCTCGCCGCGGGACTATCGCAAGAAGGCCTAGCGGAGCGCGCGCGAATGAGTTCCTTCGCGATCAGCGCCCTGGAACGGGGTCACCGGCGCAAACCCCAGTCTAAGACGCTCGAGCTGTTAGCCGAAGCGCTGGAGCTCAATGCCGGCCAGCGTGGGGAGTTCGAGGCCGCGGCGCGCTCCGCGGGCACACGATTGGGAGGCCTGACGGTTGGTCCGTGGACCACCGGTCCGGCGGAGTATCCCAACAATCTGCCGCCGCAGCTGACGCCGCTCATTGGGCGCGTGAACGAGCTCGCCGAGATCGCGGGGCTCATGCGCGCTTATCCGCTGACGACCCTGGCCGGCGCCGGCGGCGTCGGCAAGACGCGTCTCGCGTTACGAGTCGGTGAAACGCTCCTCGAAGAGTACCGCGACGGCGTGTGGCTCGTTGAGCTTGCTGCCTCCAGCGAACCCACTTCGACCGTTCAAGCCGTTGCGTCGGCATTCGGCCTACGCGAACATCACAACCATCCGCTGCTCGACGTCGTGTTGCAGTATTTGCACTCTCGCAGCCTGCTGCTGATCCTCGACAACTGCGAACACGTCGTCGAGGAAACGGCGCGCGTCGTCGATGCGATTCTTCGCGGCGCTCCAAATATCCGAATCCTCGCGACGAGTCGCGAGCCCTTGAGCATCGCTGCGGAACACGTCTATCGCGTGCCGTCGTTGGCGGTGCCGCCGGGCGCGACTACGAGCGCCGCAGAGGCTCGGCGTTACGATTCAGTCGCATTATTTGCCGAGCGCGCCGGTGCGGCGGATGCCGCATTCCGCTTGACCGACGACAACGCTCCCGTCGTGGGAGAGATCTGCAACCGTCTCGACGGCATTCCTTTGGCAATCGAGCTCGCGGCAGCGCGCACGACGGTGCTTTCGGTAACGGAGATCGTCGAAAAACTCGACCAGCGGTTCAGCGTACTGACCGCTAGCCGCCGCACGTCGATTCCTCGCCAGCAAACGTTGCGCGCGTTGATCGATTGGAGCTACGACTTGCTGCCGGAACGCGATAAGAACGTGTTTCGCAGCTTGGGGGTTTTTCCAGGCAGCTTCCTTCTCGACGCCGTCGCCGGGACGCACGAAGGGATGAGTGAAGAGTCCTTCGCCGCCCTCGCGTCGCTGGTCGAGAAATCACTCGTGCACGCGGAAACGATCGAGGGGAAAAGCCGCTACCGTTTACTGGAGTCGATCCGCGCGTATTCGCACGATCAGTTAGTCGCGCACGGCGAACTCGATGCGGCGCTCCTGGCACATGCAAAAACCTACTTGGCACTGGCCGAGCGCTTGGAGTCCCTGTGGGATGCTACGCCGGACATTCAATGGAGGTCTCGCGCGGAGCCCGAGTTGGAAAACTGGCGTAGCGCCTTGCGATGGGCCTTCGCCGCAGAAGGCGCTCTCAGCATCGCGCTGCGATTGACCGTAGCCCTGCGCCCCGTCTGGTTCACATTGGCGCCTGCAGAAGGTCTCGCGTGGGTACGCAGAGGGCTCAACTCGTGCGGAGGTTCACAACCGGATCGCACCAGAGCCTGGCTGGAGTTGACGGCGGCGCACCTTGCGATGGTCATGCAGCAATACGGGGATGCGGCCGCGTCGGCGCAAGGAGCTCTGGCCGGCTTTTCCGAGCTCGACGAGCCGGAAGGTCGAGCGCTGGCGCGCTTGTTTGCCGGCGCCGCACGCGGGATGCTGGGAGAAACGGCGGAAGCGAGAATCAGTCTGAGCGCCGCCCTAGACGAATGCCGTGCATTGGGCGCGCGCCGGGCGGTCGCAGCAGCTCTGCTGTACCTAGCCGTATTAGAACTCGAGAGCGGAGACGCCGATTCGACGCGGCACCTCTTCGCAGAAGCGCTGGCGTTGTTCAAAACTCTCGGCGCCTCGCGACCCGCGGCGCACGTCGCGCTCAATCTCGCCGAACTCGAATTCAAATTGGGAGATGTGGCGGCGGCGTTACGCCTGGCAAACGAAGCGCTCGAAGCCGACGCTGCGTTGAACGACCGCGATGCGGTCGCGTACGACTTGTGCAACCTTGCGGCGTACGAGGGCGCATTGGGCCAATGGGAAGCCAGTGCAATCCACGCACGCGAAGCGCTTGCCCTCGGGCGCGAACGCAGCATGACGAGCGCCGTCGCATGGTCGATTCAGCATCTGGCAACGGTGGCGGCGTTAAAGCCCGTGTCCGACGCTGCGCTCCGAATCGAACGGCGACGCCGAGCGGTACGTTTCGTCGGATTCGTCGATGCACGCGTCGCGGAAGACGGCCTCTATCGCGATTTTGCCGAGCGGCGCGAACGCGAGCAAATCCTGGCGGCCGCCCGCGAGACGCTGGGTGCCGAAACGGATGCGTTGATCGAGGAGGGGCTCAACTGGACCGACGCTCGCGCTTTCGAGGAGTCCTTGCTCGTCTGAGCGGTCTCCGGCGAGCCAAACCGGCAGCCGGCTGCAACTTGTCCAAGTCGGTTGTCCAAGTGTCCGTTCCGCTAGGCGCGTCGCAATCATATAATAAGCGTGATCAGGCCTTCTAATCACGCTTAGCACTATCGCTTGATCGAACGCTTTCGGCTGCCCTGCAGCCACGGAAAGAGTGGGACCGTGAAACGACTCTATAGTCTGGTGGGCGCATGCATTAGTGCAGCGATCTTCGCTGCTTGCGGAGGTGCCGGCACGAACCCGCCTTCGGCTCTTCCAAGGATTCAGCCCGACCGCCAAGCCCGGACGGGCAGTCCGTTTTTCGCCTACGTGACCGACATTGGATCCAATACGATCTACGCTTACGCAGTTGACGGTACTACCGGTGCACTGACGCCGGTTCAGGGGTCCCCGTTCGAGACCGGCAAGCTTCCGTGGGGCATCACAGCCGCCGACGGTAAGTTCGTCTACGTTGCCAATGGAGTCGGAACCAATCAGTACGACCACAGTCCAAGCCACGTCAGCGGGTACGCTATCGACACGACCGATGGCGTGCTGACCCCGCTGAAGGGGTCACCGTTTAAAGAACCCGGCCACGGCGCGGCCGACATGGCAGTCGTGGGCATCGCGGCGCGCAAGTACGCCTATGTGGTGAATATTTATTCAGATGATATTTCGGCCTACCAGATTAACACGGTCAGCGGCGCGCTGACTCCCGTAGCGGGGACACCGTTTGGGACGGGTGGAGAGCCCGAGTCTCTAACGATCGATCCTAAGGGCAAGTTCGCTTTCGTGCCAAATACGTTAACGGACGATGTTTCCGCTTTCAAAATAACCAGGGCCACCGGCGCGCTGGTCTCCGTAGCGGGGTCGCCCTTTTCGGCCGGTATTACTCCGGCGGGCGCGGCCGTCGATTCTACGGGTAGCTTCCTCTACGTGACAAATGCCAACTCAAACAATATTTCCGCCTACATCATCCACGAATCAACCGGCGTACTGACACGCGTTAAAGGCTCGCCATACAAGAGTGACACTCCATCACGCGCTGCAGCCGATCCAGGGGCTGGTTTCATCTACGTATCGAACAACGGATCCGATACGGTGTCTGCGTATGCGGTCAACCCGGTCACCGGCGCGCTGACCACGGTAAACGGGTCACCGTTTGCGACGGCTCATGGACCCTCCGCCGTAACAGTTGACCCTACCGGCACGTTCGTCTACGTAGGAACCACCAACGGTATTTCAGCGTATAAAATTACAACGGCCAACGGCGCGCTGACACCGGTTCCGGGATCGCCCTTCGCGGCTGGGACGAGTCCTGCAGGCATCGTTGTGAGAAGGTAACACCGCGCTCGAAGGGCGGCTTCGCTCAGGATGGCATGGCAGGCATCGCTTGCGTATCGTTAAACTGCGCGAAGCATGAGCGCACCGGAGAGCGAGTATCTGGAGGCCGTTTCGAGTGACGGCGTCCGGCTGTGCGTGCGCGCGGCCGGGCCTCGCGATCGCATGCCGATCCTCTTCATCCACGGTTTCTCACAGAGCCATCTCGCCTGGCGACGCCAGTTCGAGGGCCCGCTCGCGCAGCGATTTCGTCTCATCGCATTCGACCTGCGCGGACACGGCTGGTCCGAGAAGCCGCCCGACGCGCAGTCGTATCGCGAGCCGCAACGGTGGGGCGACGACGTCGCCGCCGTGCTTGCCGCCGCGGGCGCCGAACGCGCCGTCTTCGTTGGATGGTCGTACGGCGGCCGCGTGATTCTCGACTATATTGCGACGCACGGCACCGATGCGATCGCCGGCATCAACTTCGTCGCAGCCGTGATCGGCGACGCCGGCGAATATTACGGCGAGCAAATCGGCACGATCCGCGGAACGCTCGCACCAGACCCGGCGGCGAGCATCGACGGGACCCGTCGCTTTCTTCGCGCCTGTTTCGCACGCGCACCCGAGCCCGACGATTTCGAACGCATGCTGGCATACAACGCGATGGCGCCGCCGGCAATCCGGGCCAAACTGTTGGGACGCAAGACCGACGCCGATGCGCTGCTCGCGTCGATCGCGTTGCCGGCGCTCTTTACCCAAGGGACGCTCGACGCCATCATCGCACCGGCGATGAGCGAATACGGCGCCCGAACGCTACCCGGCGCAAAACTCTCGCTCTACGAGGGCATCGGCCACTCACCGTTCTTCGAGGATGCCGAGCGCTTCGACCGCGAGCTGGCCGGCTTCGTGGGAACCTGTGTCTGAAACGGCGCCTCGCGACGCGGATCGCCTCAGCGCCCTCGGATACCGTCAGGAATTGTCGCGCGTTCTGTCGCTCTTCGACAACTTCTCGGTCGCCTTCAGCTACTTGAGCCCGATGGTCGGAATTTATTCGCTCTATACGCTCGGGTTGGGCACGGGCGGTCCGCGGTATATCTGGACGATTCCCGTCGTCGTCGGCGGCATGATGCTGGTGGCGCTGGTCTTCGGCGAACTCGCCAGCGAATATCCGCTTTCGGGAGCGCTCTATCAATACGGGAAGTACGCGGTCGGGTCGCGTTACGGATGGTTCGTCGGATGGATCTACGGATTCGCGCTGCTGGCGACCGTGGCATCGGTGGATTCGGGCGCCGTGGGATACGTTACCGCGCTCTCCAACGCGTGGTTCGGCACCAAGCTCGATCCGTCGAATCACGTCGTTATCTTTGCGATCGCGGGCGGCATCATTGTGCTCTCCGCGATTCTCAACTCGGTCGGCGCCAAAATCATGGGCCACGTCGCTCGCTTCGGCGTCTACGTCGAGACGATTGGAACGTTCGGCGTCTTTCTTGCGCTGGCGATTGCCGGATTCCATCAATCCTTCGGATTCATTTTCTCTACCCAAGGCATCGAGCACGTAAAAAACAACCCTTTGGGGCTGAACTTCGGCGGTGACTGGTGGACCGGCGCGGCGCTGGTCGCCATCCTTGCCAACGTGTACATCTTTTACGGCTTCGAGTCGGCCGGCGACATCTCCGAGGAGACGCTGGACGCGCAGCGCCAAGTGCCGCGCGCGATGCGCAACGCGCTGCTCTACGGCGGCATTGCGTCATTCGTCTTGGTGCTGGGCCTGCTGCTGGCGACGCCGCACGGCGGCGTCGGCCCGGTGGTGTCGGGCGGCATCAACGTCATCCTCGGCGAACTGCCGGGATGGCTGCAGAACTTCTTTCTCGTGATGGTCGTCGTCGCGTTCTTCAGTTGCGGCACGGCGGTGCAGGGCGCCGGTGCACGCGTTGCGTTCGCCCTCGCTCGCGACGGCGCACTGCCGCTCAGCGATCGCCTCAAACAAGTTTCGCCGGCCCATCACACCCCGGTTAACGCCATTTTGATCGGCACGATCGTGCCGTTTCTTTTCCTGCTGCTCGCACTCGTCAATCCGAGCAAGCCGGTGCACATTCTCTGGTTCGACTATCCGGCAAACGTCACGGCGCTCTATGCGCTCGTCTCGTTCGCAACCTCGGGCATTTATTTGGCTTTTTTCCTCACCGTGCTCGGCGCGCTGATCGCGCGGATGCGCGGCTGGAAGCCAAGCGGCGTCTTCACGCTGCGGGGCTGGGGTCTGCCGGTCACCATCGGCGGAGGTCTCTACCTGTTGCTCATGCTGCTCGATATCGTGTGGCCGAGCGCGCTGGGCAGCGGGCGCGCCGTTTTCAACTACGGCTGGATTACGCTGCTCGTCATGGCGGTCATCGTTGCCGCCGGCGCGGTCTACGAAGGGATCGCGCGGCCGATGCCAGGGGGACGCTCGCACCAGACGAACGCTTAGATTACGCGTCGTCCCGCTACTTGGCGACGCGGGATGGAGGTACGGAGTATGTTTCGTTACATGGTGAGTGCGGCGCTGGCGGCTGGGATGTCGATTGCGCCGATGACGGCGGCCGCACAAGGCAGCGGGATGTCCGATTCGGAGTATATGGCAAAAATTCTGACGGCGGCCCCGGAGAATGTCGTCAAAGGCGCCACGATCGTTCAAATGAACGCGGACGGCAGCGTGCGCACGCTGCAAACCGGCACGAACGGATTCACGTGCATGATTCTCGACGTGACGCCGGGTTGCGCCGATCAGAACACGATGGCGTGGATGAAGGCCCTCATGACGCATTCGGCGCCCCCCGCCGGCGTCGGTTTTATGTATATGCTCGCCGGTGACAGCGGCGCCAGCAACACCGATCCGTATGCCAGAGCGCAGACGGCGACGAATCATTGGGTAAAGACCGGACCCCACGTGATGATCGTCGGTCCGGTCGTGACGTCGATGGGCTATCCGTCCGTGCTGGACCCCGACCCCACCAAACCCTACGTCATGTGGGCCAATACGCCGTACGCCCACCTCATGCTGCCCGTCGCAGCTCAGCCGTAAGCGTCCGGAAATAAAGAACGGGCGTCCGCCGTCGCGGACGCCCGTCCATCAATTCGAGCGTCTCGGCTAGTGACCGGGCATCGAGACGCCTTGCGCCTTGAGGGATTGGCTGATTGCGGCGAGTTGTTGGGCCGAAAAAATTTGGTGGAGCGATTGCTGGAGCTGCGCAGGGGTCATACTATTCATGTTGGGCTCTAGCTGTTTGAGCTGGCGGAGCTGGCCAATCGTCGGGTGTGCGGCTTTGACGGCGGTTTCTAACTGTTGCTTCGTGGGTTGTTTCGACTGGGCCATCGCGGCGGTCGGGGTAAGAACCAGAGCTGCCGGCGCAACGGCGGTTCCGAGGACGCCCGCGAGAGCGAGGAGGCGAAGTGCTTGCATGAAAAGAGTCTCTTTCTTAGGGTAAAAAAAAGCAAGTGACGTAATGCATCTTTCCCGTCGCCGGGACGATGGCAGACGCCAATCGGGGATGTTTTGGTCGGTTCAGGCAGTACCTTCTAGAAATTTCCTAAGTCGATGCGATAGCGCAGCGCCTCGCCGCCGCCGTGCGCGCCGGTTTGCACGAACCGTTCCACGAGCACGCCGCCGTTGGCGAGGATGACGCGCTGCGACGGCACGTTATCGGGCAGCGTGGTGACGTGCACGTACGGCAGCCCTTGCCCGCTCGCCAGCGGCAACATCTGCGCGAGCGCCGCTTTGGCATGGCCCCGCCCGCGTTTCCACGGTACGACCGCATAGCCGATGTGCCCGAGACAGGTCGGCGGAAGGTCCGGCGTTCCCGGCGTCCAGCGCAAGCCGATCGTGCCGCAGAATTCCCCGTCCCACATCCAACGATGAAATCCGGGCAGTCTGTGTACCAGCGACCCGTCGGGCAAGCAGATGGGGGCGCCTTTTGCTTCGGGGTCGTCCAAACTGCGCACGAAGGCTTCCGGATCGCGCTCGATGGCGGCCAAACTCTCGGCGGCCGCCTCGGCGCGCATGTTATCGGGCGACCATCCTCGCCGCAGCGCGCCGGCGTAGTCGTCGAGCCGCTCGAGCGACGGCACGAGCAACGTCATATGACTTGAATGACGCCCATCATGCCGCGGTCTTCATGGAACATCATATGGCAGTGAAAAACGAACGTGCCGCGCGTTACGTTGCGAAAGTCGAGTAAGACCCGCGTGCGCGAAGGCGCGATCAACGGGTACTTGGGATTCTTCTTGTTCGGCAGAAATTTGCCGAACGGAACCATCACCGTGTCGAGCGTGGCCGGCCCCGGCTTTGCATCGAGGGCGACGAACGTCATTTGGTGGATGTGAAAGGAATGCGACTCGACGGTCGCATTGAAAAGATCCCACTCTTCGATCGTTCCTCGCTTGACGACGACGTTGGGAACCGGCGTGCCGGCGCCCTTTGAATACACCGGCCAGTACGGACGCTCGCCGAATTTCGGCAAGCTCGTTTCCGTAATGAAATACGCAGAATCTTCACCGTGGCCGTGAGGCACGATGTATTCGGTGTAGGTGAACGCTCGCCGCCGAATCTGCTGCGGATGCGCCTTGGCATAGGCAACGAGGCGGGCCGCGGGAGATTGCGCCGGATCGAGCGGCTGCGAAACCAAGGCCGGAGTTGCAGCGATGGCTTCCTGCGTTTGCGCGCGAACGGCGAGCACGTCCGCCGCAATGGGAACCTCGTCGACCGGTGCTTCGCACGGGGGCGCGTTATACAGCGTCATCGTCTTTCCGGCGGCGAGCGTCACCAACACGTCGGCGCGCCCCGCCGGAGGCAGCGTCACTTCGTTCATCGCGACGTACTGCGATAGCGGCTGCGCGTCGTCGCCGCCGACCGGCGTTCCGTCGAGTCCGACGACGTGCAGTGGGACCGCTGCGCCCGCATCGTCACGAACGCGCAAAAACAGCGGCGAATCTGCGGTGGCATTGAGCAGCCGCAGCAATTGAGGCCGCCCCGGCGCCACGGCGAGCGTTCCCGGCGTGTCGCTGCGGTCGACGGTCAGCCGGACGCCGCTGCGAGTTCCGCACCCACTCACGGCCGTTCCGCGTCCGTCACGGACCGGAACGCTAGCCGGCCAAGGCGGCGGATCGAACGGATCGAACGTGACGGGCGACTTGGGCGGCACCGACATTTCGTTGTGAATTGCCATAACCGCAAGCGGGGTGAGATCCGGCACGAAGTTATCGGTCACGACGTACGGAACTCGATATTTGATAAGGATCGCGTGGTCGTCGGAGAGCGATATCTGCGGTGCGTCGGGATCGACGATCCACATGCCGCTCAATCCTCCGGCGGTTTCGTCGTCGGCCATGCCGTGCGCGTGCGAGTGGTAGAAGTACGTACCGGGAGGCTGCGTCTTCGGTATCGTCATGACGATTTCGCATGCGTGGGCCGGCGTGCTAAGCGTAGAGGCAAAAATGTTTTCCTGCGCCTCCGATCCCTGGAAGCCGTGCATGTGCAGGTTGACGTCCACATCCTTCATCGCCATCGGCCGCGCGATCGCAGTGTGGTTCATGTATCCCTGGAACGGCTCCGCCGCCGCCGCGGGCATCATACCGTGCCGACAAGGCGCCAGCGCGCTTGCGCGCATGGTTGCGCCCGGCGCATACCCGCGCAACTCGTTGACAAGGCGTATCGCAAACGTCTCGCCCCGGCGCACGCGCAACGTGGGCGCCCGCCGTTGTTCGATGCCGCCCAGGTTGTAGCGATAGCAGAAACGGTCGCCTTGCCGCACGACGCGCAGAATCAGCTCGTGCACGCCGGCGTCGTTGGCCGGAAGGGAGGACACCACGACCTGGGGCGGCTCTTCGATCGCACCCGAATGCAGCGGCCCGCCGCACGGCGTCTGCTTGGAGGAATCCCGGGGCGCCGATGCCACCGAAAGACCGGGGACGAACGATAACGTGCCGACCGACGCGATGAGCGCCAAGCGTACTGCGGCGCGGGCTGTGAAAAGGACGCGCAAAGGGAAACTCCTTTCCGAGTTAAGCCCACCCCAGCGGCTGAATTTCAACGTTCTACGAGGCGCGTTGGCCTCCCGCGTCCAGACGCGCTAGCCGCGTTTGAGTTGCTCGAGCTCGTCGAGCGTCTTTGGCCAGTCGCCTTTGAGCAGACGCGAGAGACTGCGGTCGGCGAGCAGTTTCCCTGCGGTTTGGCAGCGCGCGCAGTAGTTCGTTTCGTTATCGGCATAGCGAATGCGCTGCACCGGCTGTCCGCAGCGCGGGCACGGTTCGCCGAAGCGTCCGTGGACCGCCATCTCTTTCCGAAAGGCCGTCACGCCCTCCGGGAAATCGCCGGCTGCGCCGGCACGAAGGCGGTCGATCCACGTCTGAAGCGTCGTCCGGGTGGCGTCGAACAGACGCGACCACTCCTCGCCGGTCAACCGTTGCGTCAACGCGACGGGCGAAAGCCGCGCGGCGTGCAGAATCTCGTCGGAGTAAGCATTCCCGATGCCGTCGACCGTGCGCGGATCGGTGAGCGCGCGTTTGAGCGTATGATTCTCGGCACTCAAGACCCGGCGAAACGCATCGAGGTCCGCGGCGAAGACGTCGATGCCGCCGGGATCGAGCGCCGCCAGCGCCGCGTTTCCGCGCAGCGCGTGGAGCGACGCGCGGCGTTTGCTGCCGGCCTCGGTCAGCACCAGCGTTCCGCCGGCGAAATCGAATCCCGCCATGTTGAGTCTGCCCGCGAGCGACGCATTCGGCGGGCGCCAGTGCAAGCGTCCCGCAATCATCAAGTGCATCACGAGCCATCGGTCGCCGTCGAGTCCGATCGCGATCCGTTTTCGATGCGCCGAACCTCTCGCACCGTGCGGCCGGCGAAATCTTCGAGCGGTGGCTCCGCCGTTCGCAGCAGCGCCGGGCTCGCTACGCGCACCCGTTGGAGCCTTTCCCCGAGAATGCGGGGTTCTAGTGCGGCGACGTAGGCCGCAACGTCGGGCAACTCGGGCATCGGCGTTTATCCGGTCGGAACTTCGATCTGCCGTTCGCGGTGTAACAGCAGCCAATCACACGTTTCGGCCAGCGCCTCGCGGCCGAGTTGCACCAATACCGCCTTTGCTCCGTTGAGATCGCCGTCGCGCAACAGCGCGCTCAAACGTTCGCCGGCGAGATGAAACAGCTCGCGCATGCGCTCGTAGCGTCGCGCGTGTTCGTCGTAAGCCCGCATCTGAGCGTATCCCGTCAGCAGTGCGGCGCCGGCGAGTGCCAGCGTCACGATGGTGACCGACCACGGAAACGCGTGATTCAGCCGCCCTGAGAGAATCTTTGCTATTGCCAACGCGATCCCGGCGAGGCCGGCGATGCCGAGGCAGACCTGGCTTCCCAGCCGGATGCGATTTGCCCGTCGCTGCTCGTCGAGCGCAACGCCCGCAAAATACCGTTCCTGTTCCTCTGCCCAGCGCGTGAGGACGACCTCGAGGATCGCCTCCCGCTTGGAACCTTCGATAGCATTGCTTGCGCCGTTCGGCTCGTGCAGGCGCGCCGCTCGCATGGCGTTGCGAATCCAATCGAGTTCCCCCTCCTGGCGCGCCAGGTAGTGATCGTAGACCGACTCCCGGACGCGGGCAAGCCGCCAATAGAACTCGACGCGCAATCCTTCGGCTAGAGCGCGATAGTCCTGGAATCGATCTTGAAGTCCGACGCCCTTTACCCACACGGCGACGACGACCGCCAACACGACCAATGCGAGGAATACGGCGTACATGCGTTGCGATACGGCGTCGGATACATCGGTATGGAAGTTGGTAAACAGGGCGAAGACGATTGCCGCCGCAGCAATCATGGCGAAGACCGCTTGCATCGCGACGTGAGTCCGGTTCCCACACCACATCGCCATCGAATCCGCGCGCCCGAAAACCTCCCAGACGTAGGCCGTCGCCGGATCCAGTTGAAACTGCGATCGCTCGTCCATCGATAGGAGCGGCGCCGGATGTTTCGACGGAGCCGCGCGCTTGGAACTGCCTGCGTCCCGATTGAATCGATCCAACGCCTGAAGGCTGCGTTCGAACGACACGCGTCCCCGTCGCGACTGGCTTTGCACGTCTTTCGGATAGATCCACGCATCCGCGCGTGCGCCTTCCGCTTTCGGCTTGCCCGTACGGCCGACGGCGATATGGTAGACCGCTCCGGTTTCGTTCGCCCGCAAGAGTTCGGCCGGTGCGCTCAGGAATTGTGCGGGAACGCCGTGAAGCGCGAAGCGCACGATTTGCGACGTACCGCCGAGCAGTTCGTCGGGATCGCCGTCCCACAGGGCGATCATGATTTGGCTGTGGCTCACCAGGAACGCGCCGGAAAGCGCGTATCTCCGGTCGCGCCCGGCGCCGGAATGCTGCACCGGTTCGTCCGCATCCGCCGCTGCACCGACGACCGTGGCGTTGAAGCTGCGGCGCATGAGCTCGCGAAACTCGGCTCGCGACGCTTCGGACTCGAAGTCCCGTTCGTACGCCTGGGCGTTCATCGGTAAGACCGCATAAAGGCCGAGCCCGCACTCCAGTGCGGTGCGCGCGACGAGACGATCGGCACCCTCGGCCAGCGACGACATCAGTACGAGCGGCGTGTGCTCGTAGTTTTTCGAGAGTTCCTCAAACAGGGCGCGTACGCGTTCGACGATGCGCGGTGCGTCGTCGGGAACGAGATCGCGGTGTCCCGTTACGCCCACGACTAATGGGAGCGGGCCTTTCTCCATGCACGCCTCCATGCGAGGATAGCGTCGTTCCTGGCGGAAGATACCGGTGTGAGGCTTGCATGCCCTGCCGCCTTATCGAAGACGGGGAGCGGTTGAGGCCGTGCCGCGCTGGGCCGTCAGCACCGCTGCTCTCATCGGCGCGTACGCCGTCGTGATGATCAGCGCCGCTCTGTGGATGCCGCACGAATGGGATTGGCAGGCGTTCAAATGGGCGAGTTCGCACTTTGCGCCCGCGTTTTCGCCGGAAGTCAGCATCGTCGACGTGTCGTGGGACGGCGCCAACGTCGCGCAACTTCGCACGAGAATCGCGGATTTTCTCGACGGCCTCGTCAAAAGCAATCAGAATCCCGACGCGGTGATTCTCGACGTCGAATTTTTACCGTGCCAGTCGAATCCGTGCGGACAACCGATGGCGTCGGCGCGCGATGCATTGGCAGCGAGCATTCGTTCGGCTACGAAGCATTTTCCGGTCTATGCGACCGAAGAGCCGGGCGTCGGACGAGACGACGTCGTCAGCGGACCCGTCGATCCCCTCGACAAACGCATCTACGCCGCGGTCAGCGGCGCGGCGCAGACTCGGTTTACCAGTATTCCGGACGCCTCCGGCCTCTTCTATCGCATTTGCTACGGCAACGTGCCGTACCTGAGCGACGGCGGCACGATCGCGGGCACCGAGGACGTTTGGTCGATGGTGGTCCGAGCTTTGATGACGCCGCGGGAGTTCGCCGGCGCACCGGCTTGCGATGCTTCGCACGTTCCGGTTCGCTTGGGCTCGGCAGTGCCCGATTCGGAGAACGTTTACCGCTTCGTCAACGCGCGCGGTTTTTTGCACTACGCGCAGTTCGATAAGCAAATGTTCGTCGTCGTCGGGACGATGGAGCACGATCGGTCGCCCTTCGCCGATCGCAGCGGGCCGGAGCTGCTGGCGTGGGCGCTCAGCAACGCGCTCGACGAGGGCGCCCTGGTCGGAAAAACGGCGTATTACGACGTCCAGCCGCAAAACGCCATGCTGCTGCTGCTGGTTCCCGGTTTCTCCGCTCTCGCGGTGCTCGTGTATGCGGCCGCGTTCTTTCAACTCAAGCGCACGCGCCTGGGGCGTCTTCGAAATACATCGCCCTGGCTTGCCTCGGCGATCGGCGCCGGCATCGGTTTGGCGACGTTCGCAGCGTTCGAAGCGTGGCTTCTCCTCTCGCACCATATTCAGCCGCAGGTGTCGCTCATCTCTTTAGGCATCGTAACGGCAGCCGCGCTCAGCGGCGTTCGCGGGCGCCAGGCGTTGATCGACGCGTCGAACGCGATCGACGCTACGCCCGCCGAGGCGTACGACTACGACGTCTTCGTCAGCTACGCGCACGACGAATCGGCGTGGGTTGCGGAGCACGTCCTGCGGCCGCTGCATGCCGCGATGCTGCCGAACGGGAGACAACTCTCAATCTTCTTCGACACCTCGACGATTCGCGCGGGAAGCAGCTGGCAGGCGGCGCTGTCGCTGGCAATCGACGGCAGCCGCTTTGTCATTCCGGTCTATTCGCAGCGATACTTCGAACAACCGTATTGCCGCTTCGAGATCATGCGGGCGCACCGGAAGTGGGTTTTGGCAGGCGCGGACTCGCGCTGCGTGCTGCCCGTCATGCGCGGCCATCCCGCGATTCCCGCGACGGTCGACGACATCCAAGCGGTCAGCATCGACGATTGCCCGGACCTCGTCGAGCGGCACATCGCCGAGATCGTCGCCATCCTCTCCCAACGGCAGCCCGGCGCGCAGACGCTAGCGGAGAGTACGACACCGTGAGATCGCGCATTTACGCCCTCGCCGCCGTTGCGGCACTGGTGCTGACCGGCTTTTC
Organism: Vulcanimicrobiota bacterium; assembly: GCA_963704715.1. Taxonomy (GTDB): domain Bacteria; phylum Vulcanimicrobiota; class Vulcanimicrobiia; order Vulcanimicrobiales; family Vulcanimicrobiaceae; genus Tumulicola. Next base: position 619,724 of record OY969933.1, read on the forward strand.
GGCCGCCGCAACGGCGGCGCAGACGCGAACGCACTACGTCCGCGATATTTTGCTCGACGGCAAGCAGGTGCAGACGGCCGACGGCGTTACCGTCACGCGCGGCGGCAGCGTTACGCACGCGCTGCGGCTCGGCGAGGCCGTTCCCGACGGCACGCGCATCGACGTGCCCGAACGCGTCACCGTCGTCATCGCGAGCACCGGCGACAAGAGCACCGCCACGCTGAGCCCGGGTGCGAGCGTGACCTTCGTGAGCACCGGATCCGGCGAGGCGCTCAAGAGTAACTCGGGCACCACGCTCTTCAACGTCGTTCCCCACGCCCTCGATTTCTTTAGCGTCCAGTCCGGAGAGGCACTTACGGCTTCGGTGCACGGGACGATCTTTTCGGTCGATGCTGCCTCCGACAGCGTCGCGTATGCGTGCAAGCGCGGAGAGATCAGCGTCCAAAAGACCGGATATCTCGTCATCGGCGAGAAGCGTTTGAAGACGTCGCTCGTCGACGTGCTTTCCTCACTAGGGCGTTGGCACGCGACGTATCACCCGAGCGCGACCTGGGAACTGGCACGCTTCGACAACTTTGCGCAGGCAGAGGCATTCTATCGTGCGCAACTCGATGCCGCGCAGAAGAGCGGCGACGATGCAGCATTGAACGCGGCCCGCACGAATCTCGGTAACGTTCTCCTTCTAGAAGCGCACTACGCCGAAGCCAAGACGCTCTACGACGCCGCCATTGCTTACTACGAGCAGACCGGCGATCGCGATCGTGAAGCCTACGCGCTCAAAGGCGCCGGCATCGTGGAATACTTCCAATTCCACTACGACGCTGCGATGAGTCTTTACAACAAAGCGCTTTCACTATTTCAGGCAGCGAACGATCGCTATGGAGAAGCGCGGACCATTTCGGATATCGGGAACGTTAGCCAGGATCGCGGTGCATATACGGAGGCTCTAGCCTATCAGCAGCGCGCCCTTGCTTTGTACCGTTCTTTCGAAGACCTCGACGGCGAGGGACGCACCATGCTCGATACGGGCTTGGTCGAGATGAGTCTCGGCCGAACCGAAGCCGCCTTGCAATACTTTGCGCAAGGCCTGGCCAATCTGCGTGCTGCAGACGATCGTGACGCCGAAGCGACCGCCTTAGAGAGCATCGGCATCGCGCGGTCCACACTCGAACAATACGCGGCCGCACTCAAGGCACTCTATCAGGCACGCGATCTCTTCATCGCACTGGGTAACGGGGACCGGGAGGCTTACACCCTGATGAACATCGGTTTCGTTCAATACGAAACCGGCGACTACGCGACCGGCCTGTCTTCGGTGCAGCGCTCCATCGCAAGGTTTGGTGAAATCGATGAGAACGACGATGCCGCGAGCCCGCTCCTCGACGAGGGCATTATTTACGAAGCGCAAGGGAAGTATTCAGATGCCATGAAGGCGCTCACGCAGGCGCTCGGCACGTTCCATCGGCTTGCGCAGCGGCAAGAAGAGGCCTTGGCGCGCGCCGCGATCGGACTCGTCGACGTGGACGTCAAGCAATTTGCAAGCGCTCGGCTTTCGCTGGATACGGCAATGGAGATGTTCGTAGCGCTCCACGACCTTCACGGTCAGGCAACCGTGTGGCACGACATCGGACGCTTGCATCGAGCGCAAAACCAACTCGCCGACGCAATGTACGCCGAGGGCAAAGCGCTCAAGCTCTTTGTGGACGCCCGAGATCACTTCGGCGAAGCCAGTGCGCTTGTCGGCATCGGCGACGTCCAAAAAGCGTTGGGGAAAAAGGCCGACGCCCTCAAGGCATACCGTGAAGCTTTACCATTATTCGAAAAACTCGGCAACGACGTAGAATCCGAAGCGGTTCGTCGAAAGATCGCCGCCTTAACTTAAGGGCTATACTTCCCGTTCGAACATCGGCATTCTCGCGGCTTCGACGCAATCAAGATCTGCATCGAGCAGCGCCAGCGCGGCGTCGCCCTTGTAGAGACCACCTCTCCGCCACTCCAAAGAATCGGGCGTTGCGCTGAGAGCGTAGGCCTGTTCCCCGGCGGCGGCGGCTACGCGGCGCGCGCGCCCAAGCCAATCTTTAGATCGACTGCGCCGGTAGTAGTTCAACAATGCGTACGCCTCGCCGGCGCCGCCGCAGCAAAGGGTGGGGCTCGAACTCGCCGATTCCCAGACGTTCCAGGCGGCAGCCTCGGCAAGTTCCAGGAACGCGGGTTCGCGCGTGCCATCGTACGCTGCCGTCCAGAGAAAAACGAAGCCTGCAGATCCATTGCACCATCCGGACATTGCGGCAGGGCCTGCCGCTCCATCATCGAGATCCCAGGGCCAGCGTAGTCCGCGGCCTGCAGGCTGCGCAAGCTGCGCCAGTTCCTCTAATCGCCCGGCGATCGCATCGCTGAGTTCGCATCCTGCGGCGGCACGCCAGCAGAGCGTCGCATAGAGCAACCCGGCCCAGCCGTGTGCGATACCGAGATTGCTCAATGCGGCCGACGCCGCAATGCTCCCGTAGCCATCGATCGCGGCCCAAATGCGCCGATCCAATCGCTCTCCGGTCTCACGCAGTAGAGTTAACAGCGCTTCATCCCGGTTACCGGAACGATTGCCGTCGCCGCCCATTGAAATGACGTCCGTTAAGAATGCGCAGCCGAGAAGCGCACCGGCACACCCGAGGGTTACGTCGAGCACGTCGCACGGAACCGAACACACGTTTATGAAAGACTCGATCGCCTCGTTTCGAGTGACGAGTTCGCCGCGCGCGGCGGCAATCAGCGCCTGCGTCAGGTACACGCCCGCAGGGCCATGGTAGATCGAACACGATCCGAGCGCTGCCGGGGTGAGGTCGAGGTCAGCGCCGTCAAAGGCGCCGGCATCGGCGAGGTTCCGAATGGATCGCGTGCACCAAAGATCCGCTAGGGCCAGATCTTCAGCGTCGTCGCGAGCACATGCGACGCGATACAGCGTATACGCTATGCCGGTGCTGCCATAGTTCAACGATGCCGCCGGCGGAGGAACCGGCCCTTCTGCCCAGAGTGGGCCGCCAACGGCGCAGTCTCTTAAAAACTCATGCCCGAGCGCCGAGAGTTTCGACTTTCGCGCCGCCGGGTTCGGTCGAGATCGAGGAACGGCCGCCGTGAGCCATTCGCCGGCGAGTTCCTGTAGTGAGCTGTAGCGATGCGCCGGCTTTTTGCTCAATGCGCGGCTGAGAATACGCTCGACAGCAGGCCATTTTGCGACGCCCCTTCGAGCGAAAGGCAGCATCGGCAGCTCGGCGATTTGATGCAGCATGGCGTCGCGCTCCAATGAAAAGTCCGCATAATGGCCGCCGGTGAGGGCCAGATAGAGCAGTGCGGCAACCGCGTATTGTTCGCCCGCATAAGAGGCTGGGGGCGGGGGTGCGTGGCGCAACCACGCTTCCGCGAGTTCGGGCTCGAAGAAAAACGCTAAGCCGCCTCGACGAACGCCGCCATCGTCGTCACGTTTGACGTGCCTGCCCAGACCAAAATCCAGAATCGTAACGCGGCCTTCCCGATCCACGATGACGTTGCGCGGGTGAACGTCTCCGTGAACGATCTCGTTGGCGTGAAGCAATGCATACGCCTGAACGACCGTGCCGGTAACGCCGAGTAGTTCGCGGCGCGCTTGCGCATCACCACGTTCGCGCAGCTCCGCGCATACGGATTCGAGATGGCTTCCCCTTACCCACTGCGTGAGAACGTACGACCGCTTCTCATGCCGCCCTCGCTCGAGCAGCCGAGGCGTGACGCCGGAATCCAGATCCGAAAGGATGGAGCCTTCACGCTCGATCGCGCCGTTGGCCGGTATCCCGGCGGAGCGAGCGATTTTTAGTGCGCCGAAGATGCTCCCGTTGCGTACCTGATACACCTCGGTGTCGTCCAGTACTTGAATGCGCCGTACGACGTTCCACGACGCGACGCTATCGGAAAGCGCCAACATAGCTACAATCGGATGCGTTTCTGCGGCTCCCGCCGGCACCAGCAGGCCACCTTGGACGAGCGTCAGCAGCATGGGGAGGGCTTCCTCGAGCAGCGCTTCCGCGTCCGTGTCTTGACCGCGGCTAAAGCGCGCGACGGCTTCCGCTATGCCGCAGGGGCGCCTGAAATTCTTCGAGCAGCCGCGCGGCACGTGCATCGAGCAGCTTCGATCGCGTCCGCGAACTGCGACGGCTCAACGCAAAGTCTTCGTCTCGAGCCCCGATGCTATCGCGCAACCGTCGAGGCAGCGTCGCAACGCTCTGGATGGTTGCGTCGGCAGGCAAGACGAATTCGCCGGTTATGCGGCCTTCCTCAAGCATTCTCCACACCGCTCCAGGACAACGCTCCCGTAGGAGCCCAGGTGCGCGCATCTATGCCCTCGAGCCGCAGCCTTTCCATCGCGTACGTCCACGCATGCGTGCCCGAAGCCGGCAAAGCGTTCGCTTGGACGAGCGCTCCGGCGAGGATATCGCAGATCCGGCTGCGCCAGCTTTCGCGCACTTTCCATGGCGCCGCATATCGCTCGGCCGGTGGGTCGATGCCCCAAGAGAGAAGTCCGCTAGGCGCCAACTCGGCCGTGAACGGTACGCCCTGCGCCGCGCAGCCTTGGAGCCTTTGTAGTATGTCCGCCGCCGTGGTCTGCAGATCCGCGTAGTCGCGAAAGTAAACGACCACTTTATCGGGCCTCAGCAAGCCGTAGACGTCGCTTCCGACCTTCCAATGAAACGCGTCCGAACGCGCGACGCTCTCTGCGACCGCCTCAAATGCTCTGGGGATGTCGCTGCATGCAGGGCTGACGTACAACTTATAGGTCAAAGGATTGCTGCGGCGTTCGAATACCGCTTGCGCAGTCCATCCTATCCAGCCTCCGCCGTCCCCGCGCGGCGTTCGCGACCAGCCCGGCTCCACGGCACGCAACGCAGCCGTACTCGCAATGCCGAGGTATTTCTCGACGGCATTCTCGTCGGGAAGCAGACGGCGCCATCGAGCCGATGCCGGCACGGTGTTGTACGTATACAGTTTCTCGGACAGCGTTACACGGTTTTCGATTCCCAAGCTCGAGGCATAGCGCAGCGCTCGCGCGGAAAGCCTCGAAACGACCCCGTTGTCTACGAGCGGCGGGACCTCCGCGCACAGGTATTCGTACGCATCGGGACCCGAATGCATTCTGCCTGTCAACCGAACCTCGAGCACGCCGTCGAAAACCAACCGCACGATCGTCGACTCGAGTCCTTCACCCAAAGCGTCGAAGACGTACCGCGGCAGTGAGCCCGGTCGGTGCAACGTAAACAGCAACAGCGCGATATCGCGCGAAACGGATTTAACGCTCAGGTCGCTGCGACCATCACGCGGCCGCAGTATTCCATACACGTCGGGATCGCGTACGAGGGCCCCCAACGCACGTTGCTCCGACGGCGTTAGCCGATCCAGAACGACCAGCTCGTAGGCCGGGTTCGCCCTGAATACGTTGTTTGCGAAGCGGGTTACCGGCGTTTTTGCGTTTTCTTGCGCTTCTGGCTGGTCTTCCGCGGTCCGGACTTCTTGCGTTTCATTTCGGCTTTTTGTCTGCCGAGCGTAACGAGCGCCGCCTGAAGCTTTTCTTCCAGGTTTTCGACCTCGGCAACCGTTTCGAGTTCTCTGCTACGAGACGCCGATTCTTCGCGCTCGATTTGCGAGAGTGCTTCGCGCAACTGCTCTTTCAACAGCGGCAACTGTCTTTCCATGCCCGCCCGGCCTGGGCCGCATAGATTGGTAGGTAGAACCTTCGCCGCGCACAAGGCGTAATATATAATCTTAGGGGTGTGCGATACGTATAGACACTCCGCAGCTTCCGTGATTCCCCAGCATCCGCGGCCATGTTCGTTCGGAGGCGTGTGCGTTATCGTACAAACCAAGCACGTACGTCCGGGACATCCAGCGGCATTCTCGCCGTCATCGTCGTCCGAGCCGGACGCGATGTTGATCATCAAATCATTAATCCGGTAGGCCATAACATTACCTCCCAGTACCGCTGACCTTCCCGGCTTATGGGAAGCCCGCCTGCCATGGCCCGGGTGCAAACGCTACGGCATGAGATACTTATTCAGCCAGTCGGCAATGATGTGCAGGCGCTCCACCCGGTGAATCGGGGCGCCGGTCCGGTTCAGGTCGTGGTTTTCGTTCGGCACGGCGACGTAGACGACGGTGCGGCCGAGGATCTTGAGCGCGGTGAACTCCTGAAGTGTTTGATCGATCGGCGCACGGGTGTCGTAGTCAGCGTGCAGGATGAGCAGCGGCGTGTGGACGTTTTCGACGTACGTCAACGGCGAGAATTTGACGTAACTCGTGCTGGCCGGATCCCAAGGGGGACCCCACGTGTAGTAGCCGCCGCCCAAGCCGTTCTTGCCGGCAAAGTCGGCGGCGAGGTTCTCGCTCTGAAGGAAACTTACGGCGCGTTCGGCGACCGCGGCTTTGTAGCGGTCGGTGTGCGAAATCACCCACAGGGTCGCGTAGCCGCCGTACGAACCGCCCGTCACGCCCAGACGCGACGCGTCGACGTCCGGCCGTTGCACGGCCGCATCCATGACTGCCTGAACGTCTTGGAACATTGCGTCGCCGTAGTTGCTTTCCAGGGCTTCTTCGAATGCGTATCCGTGCCCGGTGCTGCCCGCAGGGTCGCCGAACACGACGTTGTAGCCGAGCGCCGCGAGATACTGGAACTCCATGAAAAACGTGTTGCCGAACTGCGTCTCCGGACCGCCGTGGATATTGAGAATCGTGGGATGCTTGCCGCCCTTCGTTCCGCCGGTCGCCGGCATGAACCATGCCTGCACGCTGTAACCGGCTGGATCTTTCGCGGAGAACTCCTGCGGCGTCGACAGCGTCACCGAGGCTAAGTACGCGTCGTTGACGTGCGTCAGTTGGCGCGGCTGTCCGCCCGGGACGGTGGTAACGTACACGTCGGCGGGATGCGTGAAGTCGCTATAGAGATAGGCAACCGTTTTGCCGTCACGCGATGCGCTGCACGACCAGGCTTCGCCCCTGGGCTGCGTGAGGTCGGTAAAGTTTCCCGATCCCACGTCGAGCGTACGAAGGTTTGCGTAACCAGGCCCGTCGAGGTTGAGCAAAATGCGTGCCGGATCGGGAAGGGGCGCCACGCAAAACCCTCCGCCCTCTTTCATGTCGGCGAGCAGGCTGTCGCCCCAGTTGACCGTATCGCCGGCCACGATCGTTCGTGCGTCGCTGCCGTCCAGTGTGGTCGATACGAGCGCAGGCTGTTCCGCGGAATCGCGCACGCCGCTGCGAAACGAGTAGAACCGCGTTCCATCGTTGTTGAAAAACAGGCCGCCGTTGGAAACCTGGTTCGACGCGAGTTTTTGCGGCGTTCCGCCGGCCGACGAGACGACGTAGACGTCGCTCGCACCGCTGTCGACGCTCTCGTAACGCAACGAATCGAAGGCAATCGTCTTGTCGTCGGGCGACCACGCATCGAAGCCTTCCGCCCATTGGCCGGAAGTCAACTGCTTGGGATTGGCGCCGTTCGCGTCGACGATCCAAATATGCGGGTGGTCCTGATAGGTGTAGCCTTGACCGTTGGCCTGGAAGAAAAGCTGGTCGATCGTGTGGATGTCGCTCTTCTTTTGCTCGGCCGTCGGGTTGAAGCCGGCCTTCCCGAAATCGACGTGCGCCGCAGGATCGGGATCGGGCGAGTTTACCGACAGCGCGATGCGAGTCCCATCGTGTGAAACGACGGGATTCGAAACGCCTTGAGTCATATGCGTCAACTGCGCGACCGCACCGGTTGTCAGCGTGTAGCGATAGAGTTGCGGCTTCTTCTTGGGCAGCGCGCGCACGAAAACGAAGCTCGCGCCGTCGGGCATCCACGCGAAATCGCCGTCGCCCTCGCGTCCCGTGACGTTGGACTTCAGACGGCCCGTAGCGACGTCGAGAAGATCGACGGTCCGATCGTAGGTATTCTTAGGGCCGTTCGGCCTCGATGCCTCGACGAGGACGTGCGCCCCGTCCGGTGAGATCGACGCGCTGCTCAGCAGGGTCAGCTTGAACAAATCCTCGGGCACGATCGGGGCCGCTGAGGCGCGACTGCCGATTGCGGCCGCAGCAACGAACAACGACAGAACAAGAATCGCGGTGAACGGTTTCATGCCGGCGTGTTCTTTACGCGAACGGACGTCTCCCCGCCGGCACCGAAGACCCGCGCATGGATTGGCCGTCATTGGGGCCGGCGCTACTAATGCTGGTCGCGTTCGTCGTGATTCCAGCCGTGCTGGCCGTCGTAGCGCAAGCGCTGTTCAACCGCGTCGTACCGCACGATCGTCTTCTGCCTCATCACGACGTCGCCGGTTTTCTGGTAGCGGTCGTCGGCGTGCTCTACGCCGTCGTGCTCGGATTCGTGGTGGTGACGAGCTGGGCGGCCTTCGACTCCGCACAACAGAACGCGGACGTGGAAGCCGGCGACGTCGGTGACGCGTTCGGCTTCGCCCAAATGTTACCCGAGCCGAGGCGCGATCGCATACGGCGCAGCCTCGCCGCCTATGCGCTCGAAGTCCGGAATCACGAGTGGGAAGCTATGAGCCACGGTACCCAGGACCCGCATGCGCGCGCATCGCTCATCGGGGCGATCCGAGCACTCGCCGAACCCTATCAAAGACCTAGCGCGAACCTCGACGACGCGCTGAGCCGCATGACGACGCGCCAATCCGTCACGGCAAGCCTGCGCGACATCGCCGACAACCGGAGGCTGCGCATCATCCAAGCGGACAGGCGCTTTTCGCCGGCGCTCGGGGCGGCACTGATCGCCGGCGCACTCATGGTATTGGCGTTCGTCTTCCTCTTCGGCGTCGACGACCACGTGCTGCAGTTTACGATGACTGCTATCGTCGCGGGGTGCATCGGATTACTGCTCGGTGTCGTTTTCGAGTTCAGCGCACCATATTCGGGGGCGTTGCGCGTTTCGCCGGAAGCGTGGACGTACGTAATCGTCAGCAATCACTTCGAGGATATCGTCCGCAGCCGCTAGCCGTGCGACCGACCGCCGTTTCCCTCGCCGCACTTCCGCAGGAGCGAGCGCATGCCCGTCGCCTATCTCGTCCTTAAGTTCTTCCATATTTTGCTGGCCATCGCGGCGGTGGGCGCGAATCTCACGTACGGCGTGTGGTTCGCGCGAGCCAACGCCAATCCGCAGTTCGCTCCCCTGGCGTTGCGCGGCATCGCGTTCATCGACAATTGGATCGCCAATCCGGCATATCTGCTGCTGCTTCCCACCGGTGCTGCAATGGTCGTCCTCGGAGGCTACTCTTTCCGCACGCACTGGATCGCGTGGGCCGTAACTCTTTGGACGATTGCAATTCTCGCCGGATATTTCGGCTACACTCCGGCGCTGCGCGCCCAAATCGCCGCGGTCGACCGTGAAGGGGTCTCCGGTTCCGACGCGCGCCGGCTTGCGGTGCGGGGTCAAGTCTGGGGCGGAATCCTCGCCCTCATCGTCGTCGTCATCTTACTGCTGATGGTATTCAAACCGGCCTAAGGCGTGCGGAAGGGGTGGTTCGCGAGGTTGAACGTGACGTACGCTACCGCTTTCGAGACGAATTCCAACACGAACGGATCGTTGTTCGAGAGGTTGTCGCACCACCGATGCGGCTTGTCGACGCAGCCGCCGTTGAAGCTCGGAACGTCGCCCTCGTAGTTCCCGAGGAACCCGCCCCACAGCCGCTTCTCCCACCGTCGCTTACAGCAGTCTTGCTGCGTGAGGACGCCCGTGTTCGGCACCCCGGCAAGGCTGAACGCGTTGGAATCGGTTCCGTCGTTGCCGAACGTGGCCGCGCGATAGACGATACCGCCGGAATGGAAGAACTCGGCAAACAATGCGTTTCCAAGCTTTGACTCGGGCACGACGTTCGGCGGAAACCGCTTCACGTCGAACGCTCGTTTTGCGTCGGCGATCAGAATGTCGTAGTTCGGCGTTGCCGTCACGTCGGCGTCGACGTCGAAGACGATGCGATGCAGGTCGAAGTGCGAAAGGTGGTTGGTGTAATAGTGCGAGCCGAGCAAGCCCAGTTCTTCACCGCCGAACCAAATGTAGCGTAAGCGATTCTGCGTCGGCGTCTTCGCCATATTGAGCGCGACTTCGAGGATCGTCGTCGAACCCGACGCATTATCGAGGATACCGGCGCCGTAGATCGCATCGAGATGCGCGTCGATCACGACGACCGCATTGGGATCGCCGAAGGGTGAATCGGCGATGAGATTATAGTCGACGCCGCTCTTGGCGCGCATCCGCACGCGCAGGTCGACGCGCGCGGCGTGCATCAGTTCGGTGCCTGTAGCAAACGACGCAAGGGAAATGACCGGCATGCCCGGCGGCGCCGTCAACTTCGGTTCGTAGACGCCCGCCGCATCGTAGAGTATCGCAGCCGCTGCACCCGCCGCCCGCGCGCCGGCGATCTGCTCGTCGGCCGCGCAATCGCCGCGTCCGATCAACGCGATGTCGCCCCGCGAGAATCCGGCGAAATCGCCGCGCGAGCAGCCCGAGCCGTGCGGCGGCAGCAGCGCCGCCGCCACCGAGCCGCCGGCGGATCCGCGCGCGACGAACCAATCGCGGCCGAAGGCATACGTACGGTTGGGCGTAGCCAAAACGGGCGTGCCGTCAACCTCCATCGCTTCATAGTCGTACGCCTGGACGCGCACGTGATAACCGGCCCGCCGCACGAGCTCCGCGACGTATTCTACCGAGGCTTTGTAGCCCGACGTGCCCGTATCGCGATTGCCGTGGCCGTCGTGCCCGGGATTCTCTTCGGCGATGCGTTGGAATACCGACAAGCGCCGCCACAGCGTGGCGCGTTGCATGCATGTCTCGAGTTGGGCCAACGCGACGCGCTCGCGGCCCTCGCACGCACTCAAATCGAGCGCAACGACGCCGGCTGCACCCTGCGGAGGCGACATCGGAACGGGCGCCGGCGAGCTCGAGCACCCCGCGGCAAGCAACGTGCAAACGCACGCCGAAACGAGCCAACGCCGCATACGCACTCCTTTCTTCGCCGGCCCCTCAGCGCTTCAAAACGTTATTTCGACGGCACGAGAACGAGTTGCTGCCGCGTCGCGGCGCGAACTGCTGCGACGCTAAAAGGAAGCGGCCGTAAGCGGCCGGCGATCCAATCCGAACTCAAATCGCGGTAATGCCCCGATCCCGGCTCGCCGGATTCGCCGCTGGGAATCGCGATGCCGCCGGCATCCCAATCGCCGGCGATCCAAACGGCACGGAAGCTTTGCGAAAAGCCGGGCTCTTGCAGCCGAATCGTGTACTCGTCGCCGTCGCCGGGCAGCGTCGCGCCGTTGAGAAACCCGAACCGCAGCGGCGCCAGCGGATGCTCGACGGCCACGGCACCAGCTCGTCCCCACGGCTGCAGCGCATCGCCGGCGCCGTACGATGCCGCGCGCAAATCCGCAGCGACGTCGCCTTCACCGCTGCCGCCGCGCAGAGCCTCCAACACGGCGTAGAACGACGGCGCACTTTGCTGCAGGCGCGTGCGCAGCGCATGTTCGAGCGTTGCCGCGTGCGACGAACGCGTAAACGCTCCGTTCCAGCCGCGTAGCGTTCGAGCAACCTTCGAGATTGCCGGATCCGTGCCGTCGCGCAGGAGCCCGAGCCGCGCGAGACGCGCGAACTCCGCGTCGACCGGAGAAATCGTATCCAACTGCATGCGAGCGAAATAGGCCGCATCGTAACGGCGGCGGCCGCGCAGCAGTTGGGCGATGCGATACGCGCGGTACGGCGGATCGAAGGCCGGCGCGAGCCGGTAAGGGTAGCGGTCGCCGTACATCCGATTGTTCGCGCTCACGACGATCGCGTCGCCCGACGGCGCCAATGCGGGAAGCCGCGCGAACGCAACGGAGGGATAGTGCGCGCGCGCGTCGCCGGCCGCACGCACGTAGCGCCCCCACGCCGCATCGAGCGGCACGCTGCCGGCCATGTGATAGGCGACGCTTCCGTGCGCGTCGGCGAAGACGAAATTCTCCGCCGCAGCGCGATACGTGCGTAGAACCCGGGTCGCAGACGCAATGCTCGGCGCCCGGTCGAGGGCCAAAAATGTGGACACCGCCGACGTGCCTTCGAAGAACGGCGGCCAGCGCACGAGGACGACGCGGCCGCCGTCGTAGGCGTCGGGCACGCCGAACTCTCGCGGCGTGCGGTAATACGCGCGCTTGACGTCTTTCGAAAAACGGACGTGGAACGTTTCGCGCACCCAGGAACGCGCGTCGAGCGAGCGCGTGCGAAACAGCGTCATCGCCGACGTATCGGCGTTGGTCGCGCCCCAGGCAATGCGTTCGTTATGACCGAGCAGCACCCCCGGCGCTCCCGGGATCGACGCACCGGCGACGTGCATGCCGGGCGCGCGCAAGTCTTCGACGTACCACAGACCCGGAATCGTCAGGTCGAGGTGCGGATCGTTCGCGAGCAGCGCGCGGCCGGACACCGAGCGTGCTGCGCCCGCCGCCCACGCATTGCTTCCGGCTCGAACGGGAACCGCCGGAGCGTGCCGCGCGAGCGTCCGCAACGTTCGACGCGCGAGGCGTTCGCCGGATTCGGAGAACGCGGCATGCAGCGCCCTCCCTCGCAACGAGACGTCGTACCGTTCGTCGCTGAGCGGGAAATATTCGGCAAAGGCCGCAGCTCCGTAATGCCGCCATACGTCGTCGCGAGCGAGCACGTCTTGCCACGAATCGGCGAGCGCGATCGAAACGGCCAGCGACACGGCGAGCGAGTCCTGCGGCGTCCAGGGCCGCGGCCGGTACATCAACAGCCGGAACTCGACGGGAAGCGGTTGCGCGCGCATTGCCGCGTTGACCCCGTCGCTGAACGCGCGCAGCGCGGCGCGGTCGTGCGGCGCCATCGTCCGCCACTGCCGCCTCGCGACGTCGCGTACGTCGTAGTAGCGCTGTTCCTCATCGATCGGCAGCGCCCGCGGGCCGAGTACTTCGGAAAGCGTGCCGGTGGCGTAGCGGCGCGTGAGTTCCATTTGGAAGAGGCGATCGGAGCCTTCGCTGAAACCCTGCGCGAAGAAAAGATCGCGTTGCGACGACGCAACGACGTGGGGGATGTCGCGCCCGTCGCGCGCGACGACGACAGCCGACTGTAACCCAGGCTCGACGATGCGCCCGCTCGCGCTCGCGCGCGCGTTGAAACCGACCGTGACGTTCAGCGCGTAGGCCGCGAGCGACACCGCCACGACGAGCGCCAACGCCAAACCGTGGCGGTACGCGCGCGTCGCGACCGCGTCGAAGGTCGAGACGGGCCGGCAGAGGTCTCGGACGAGATCCTCACGCCGGCGCGCCGTCAACCCAAGCCGATGGTTGCTCGTATCGTTATGTCTTTTCCGCCAAAACTTGCGAGTAAATCAATCCTGCGATTGCGGCACCGACGATCGGTGCGACCCAGAAGAGCCAGAGTTGTCCGAGCGCCCAACCGCCTTGCGCGAAGAGGGCCGGCCCGAGACTGCGCGCAGGATTCACCGACGTATTGGTAATCGGAATGCTGACGAGATGGATGAGCGTCAAGCACAAACCGATGGCGAGACCGGCGAAGCCCGCCGGAGCGCGCTTGTCGGTAGCCCCGAGAATGACCGCCAGAAAGAAAAACGTCAGCACTGCCTCTGCAACGAACGCCGACGCCAAATTGTAATGGCCGGGGGAGTGATCGCCGTAACCGTTGGCGGCGAAGTCGCCGGTGCCGGTGAAGCCGGCGCGGCCCGACACGATGAGGTAGAGCACCGCGGCGGCAGCAATCGCAGCGACGCACTGTACGATGATGTAAGGAATCACGTCCTTGGCTTCAAACCGCCGGCCGAGCCAAAGACCGACCGTTACGGCGGGGTTGAAGTGGCCGCCCGAAATCGGACCGAGCGCATAGACGCCGGTCAGCACCGTCAATCCGAATGCGAGCGCCACGCCCGCGAAGCCGATACCGAGCTGTACGTTGGTCGCCGATGGAAACACGGCGGCGAAGATCGCCGCGCCGCAGCCACCGAAAACGAGCCAAAACGTTCCGAGGAACTCCGCCGCGAGGCGCTTAGCAATGGGCATGTAGGCCCTCCTTCTGCGGCGATTGTACCGGCTACGGCGCAAAAAAGGAACCGCCCGGCTGCATCAGCCGGGCGGTTTTGCTACCCCTCGTTCCCTAGAAGGTTACTTGGCGGGGACGGGCTTCGGGCCAGCGACGATGCCGTTTTGCGAGGTCTGAACGCTCGCGGCAGCCTGCTTCACGGTGGCCTCGGCCTGCTTCTGCGTCTCGACGAGCATCTCGGCGATCTTCAGCGTGTACTGCTTGCGAAGCTCGAGCATCTGCGCGACGAAACCGAAGGACATTTCGACGAACTGCGTCGGCGACGGCATGTTCTCGAAAGTCGGGAACGTGCCCGGCTTCTCGGCGAACTCTTTGCCGACGGCGCGGAACTGATCGAACGCCCGAAGGCTCGCGTCCTGACCCTGCTTCATGGCGGCCAGGCTCTCTTGCTGCATCTTGCTCACAAAATCTGCGACGTTGACGGACATGTTTTCCATACTCTCCTCGGTGGGTTGTGAATCGTGTGCTAAGTATACCAAGCACCTGGGGCATCTGTCAATCGCTCTCCAGGTTTATGACTTTTGTCGCTGGACAGCGTTGCTTACTGCGGGAGCGAGTCCGCGGCCGCTCGCAGAAAGAACGGGTGAAACACGCACCCGGGAGAGCCGGCTTGGCAATACATTCCGCGCGCGCAGGGCGCGTCTCATTGGCGGCACTGTGCATGTGGAGTTCGGTGTCGTTGTCCGCATGCGCGAACGGCTTGGCTCCACGCGGCATTTTGCACGCATCGGCTGGGGCCTTTCAAGAAAATGGACGGCTTACGAACGCGCCTTCTCCACAATCGAACCTTTACGTCTTATACGCGTACGCGAACAAGCTTGTGGTCTACACACACACGGGTAAGGTCGTCGTTCGTGCCGTCACCGACGGAATCCACGGACCGCGCGCATTGGCGATCGATTCGCAAGGCACCGTGTACGTCGGAAACGACGTTCGCAGCGCGGGCGGCGCTATCAAGGTCTATCCACCCGGCGCGTCGTCACCGGTTACGACGATCCCGGCACGGGGCTCGCAGATTTTGGCGCTGGATCGGAACGACGATCTCTACGTTGCAACCGACAAAACAAACGGCGTCAGAGTCTACGGCGACCAAGGGCAAATGCTGCTGAGAACGATCAAAGGTACCCCTCGTCCGACCGCGTTGGCGCTCGATAGCTCGGGCAACCTCTATGCCGCATACTCCCAGGGCGTGAACGTCTATGAGGCCGGTAAGAGTAAGCTGCTTCGGTCGATCCCCATTCTCGACCCAGGCGCGCTGGCATTCGATTCAACCGGAGAACTCTACGTGCTCACGCGTTCGAACGATAATGGTCTCATCGCGGAATACTCGCCCGGCTCGACTCACCGCGAGACCGAAATTACCGACGGCATCTACCACCCCAACGCCATGGTGCTCGACGACAAGAATAATTTGTACGTCGCGAATTGCGGTGAATGTTTGGGAAGCAACCCGGGAAACGTAACGGTCTACGCAAAAGGCAAAACGTCCATTCTGCGTACGATCGACCGTGGAGTGAACGGTCCGTTAACGGTCGCCTACGACACCTCGGACTTTTACGTCGCAAACGATCATGCAGCCAACGTCACGATGTACCGCAACGGAAAACCGCGGCTGCTCCGAACTATCTCCGCTCCGTCCGGTTATGGAACGCCGGTCGCGATCGGTTTTGGACCGTAAGGAGGCGTTAAAATGCTTCGACGGGTTTCCGGCATGGTTCTCACGGTCGCCCTCACCGCCTGCGGAGCTCCGAACGTGGCCACGCCGCGAGCGATTTCATCGTCCCAAGCCGTGCGTCGGCATTCGCATCAGACGGGTAGCGCCCTGTATGTCGTCAACGGCAGGGGCAACAGCGTCACCGTATACGATCCCGCAACCGGCACGCTGCTGCGCACGATCACGCACGACGACGGCATCGAGTTTCCGGAGGATCTCGCCTTTGACGCGATCGGCGACCTGTACGTGTCAAACTACACCACCGTAACGGAATATGCCGCAGGGACGCCGACCCTGCTGCGAACCATCTCGAGCGGCCTCGACCAACCCGGCGCTTTGGCGCTCGATGACTCCGGAAACCTATACGTCATGAACTACGGACAGACCGCTGAATACGGCCAGAGCGTATCGGTCTTCGCGCCCGGCCAAACCGCGCCGCTTCGGACGATCATCGCCGGCATCTCGCAACCGGCATCTTTGGCGCTCGATAACAAAGGAACTCTCTACGTCGCAAATAGCGGGAACAACACCGTCACCGAGTATGCGGACGGCAAGAAGAAATTAACGAAAACGATTTCCGAGGGTTTATCGGTACCTATCGGCCTCCGCTTCGACGCGGCGCAACATTTATACGTCGCCAATTGTGGCCGGTTTTGTCAATCGAAGTCGTCGGTGGCAGAGTTTCTACCCGGCAGTAAAACGCCGGTTCGCGTCATAACGAAGAACGTGCAAGATCCCGGGGCGCTTGCTATCGATGCGGACGGTGACCTTTTCGTCGCTAACGGCACCCGCGGGCACGGGCGCCATAAATGTGAAATCAACGAATATCCGCCTGGGGCCGAAGACCCCTCGTTCACGATCGTTAACGGCGCCCGCAATGCCGGTTCCACGATCTTCGACGCGTCGGGAAACCTCTACGTCGCCAACTTTAACGGCGTTTGCAACGGAAAACGCACGGGCAACGTCGCCGTTTTCGCCCCGGGCATGACGTCGCCGTTCGAAACGATCGGAAAGGGCATCGCGGGTCCGGAATCGATCGGTTTCGGTCCGTAAACCACGCGTCGCCCTTCGACTTCGGCGCTACGCGCCTGCGCTCAGGGTGACACGGATTCGGCGCTACGCGCCTGCGCTCAGGGTGACACGGATTCGGCGCTACGCGCCTGCGCTCAGGGTGACACGGATTCGGCGCTACGCGCCTGCGCTCAGGGTGACACGGATTCGGCGCTCCGCTTACGGTGACGAGGAGCGGAAGACGGCCTGATGGGCCGCGACGATGCGCGCTTGCGTTGCCGGATCCACGGTCGTCGACCAGTTTCCGCGCTCGAAGGTCCCCCCGAGCACGATTCCGTCGGTACGCGGAAACATATAGATGTCCGGCGCGAGGTAGGCGTACTCGACGTCGGGCTGCGGCTCGAGGATGGAGAGTTGGCCGCGTACCGGCTCAAGGACGCCGTCGGAAAACAGCGCGCGCGAGCCCAAACCTGTGCAGTTGAAGACGACCGGTTCGCGCAGCGATGCCACGTCGGCCGCCGTCGCGAACGTGCGCACGACGATGTGCCCGCCGCGCATGAGAAAGTCGCGCTCGACCGCCGGCAAGAACGTATTCGGTTCCATCATCATCGTGGCGAAGCGGCGCACGCTTTTGAATCCGACGAACGGCAGCGTCGCCGGATCGATGATCTCGACGTCGGCGTAGAGATCGAGGATGCCGGCTCGTTCCGCATAGTCGAGTTCCCCGCCCGGCGCCTGCGGATCGGGTTTGAGATCGTAGTTGTCGAGCCAGCGCACGCCGTAGAACGGACCGGCCATCACCTGAAAGCGCCGGTTGGCAATGCGGGCCGCCCGGCGAAAGGTCTCCATAAAGGCCGGCGTCGTGGCGTTACGATCGAAGAGCGCCGTCGGCGTCCACTGCGCGCCCGCGACGTTCGATGTGGTATCCGGCGGAAGATTCGCCGCGTAAATCGTCACTTGCCATCCGCGGTCTTGCAACACGCGCGCCGTCGTCAGCCCGACGACGCCGCAACCTAGCACTGCAGCGCGCGAGGGCGAGCGATCTTTCACCAAATCGGCCGCAAGTTCGGCACAACCCC
Source organism: Vulcanimicrobiota bacterium (assembly GCA_963704715.1). Lineage (GTDB taxonomy): Bacteria > Vulcanimicrobiota > Vulcanimicrobiia > Vulcanimicrobiales > Vulcanimicrobiaceae > Tumulicola. Next base: position 637,635 of record OY969933.1, read on the forward strand.
AGGAGAGGCTGAATCCGCCTCCGCCGTGCCCGTAGTTGTGCACGAGCACCTTCGACGAAAACGGCTGCGCGCGCAGCACGAACCCGGATGCGCGAAACGGCCGCAAGCCGGCAATGCTGCGAATCACACGATCCGGCTGGACGCGAACGGGCACGACCGGCCGATCCGGCGGCGTCGCGCCTAGTGCCCTTGCCGACAGACGCGTCGCCGCGATCGCCGAGATGCTTAGCGTCGATCCGATGAACGCGCCGCGCGAAAGCATGCTAGGCCGTGCCGGTGAAGCTGCGATAAATCCGGATCAGCGCTTCTTTTTGGTCGACCGTCAGACGCGGGTCGAGTTTGATCGCGTTTTCGACGCCGTGCGGACTGTCGCCGTCCGTCGTGTCGTCGAGTAAGCCGGCTTGCGCGTACATCGTTTCGGCGGAGAGATGCAGCGCGTTGGCGATTTGCTTGAGCACGTCGGCCGACGGCTTATAGAGCCCGCGCTCGACTTGGCTCAAGTACGGATTGGAAATTTTCGCGATCTCGGCGAGTTGACGCATCGAAAGATTTGCGAGTTCGCGCTGACTGCGAATGAAGTCTCCGAGACTGCGCCAAGAGCTTGCGCCCCGGTCGTCGTCGGAGTCGCTCACCGTTTGCGCGTCCGTTCGGGAGGCCGGAACGGCGTGCCGGCTTCGTTGCGAACGTAGCTGCCCGGAGCCGGTTCGCCGTCCGGCAGCGCGTACGGCGTAACCATCTCCCCGCCGTGCGACTGCGCCCACGCCGCCCAGTCTTCCCACCAGCTTCCGGGGCGGCGTTCGGCCGTTTCGAACCATTCTTCGGCGCTCTCGCCGCGCAGCGCCCGCTCCTTCGTGTAGTACAGGCTCTTCTTGCCGCCGGGCGGATTGACGATGCCGGCAATGTGCCCCGAGTTCGAGAGCGTATACTTCGCCTCGCCGCCGACGTATTGCGTCGTGAGATAGGTCGCGCGCCACGGCGCGATGTGATCGCTTTCGGCGCCCAACACGTAGAGCGGCGACGCGATTTTGTTTAAATCGATCGGCGTGTCGTCGATCGTGAACGCGTTCGGCTTCACGATGGCGTTATTGAGATAGCAGGCGCGCAGGTATTGCGAATGCATCTCCACCGGCATCCGCGTCGAATCGCTGTTCCAGGCGAGAATGTCGAACGCCGGCGGCTGCTTGCCCTTGAACCAGCTATTGACGACGTAGCTCCAGATCAGGTCGTGCGAGCGCATCCAGTCGAACGTCTTTGCCATCTCGGCGGATTCCAAATAGCCGCGCTCGCGCATTCGCCGTTCCAGGCGCAGGATCGTGTCTTCGTCGGTGAAGATGCCGAGGTCGCCGGGAAGGCTGAAGTCGATCAGGGTGTTGGTGACGGTCGTGCTGTGCACGCGCCCCGATTGGCCGTGGGCCGCGAGGTACGCAAGCGCGATGAGCGCGAGCGTGCCGCCGAGGCAGAGCGCCGCAACGTTGACTTCCTTTGCGCCGGTAATCTCCTGCACCGTGTCGAGTGCCGCCAGGACGCCGGATCGCAAGTAGTCGTCCATCTTGTAGTGCGACATCGACGCGTCGGGATTGCGGTAACTGATCATGAACACTTGATGGCCGTGCTGCACCGCCCACTCGACGAACGAGCGTCCCGGCGCCAAATCCATGATGTAGTACTTGTTGATCCACGGCGGGCTGCACAAAAGCGGGCGCGCGTGGACCTTCCGCGTCTGCGGCTCGTAAGCGATTAACTCGATCAGGTCGTTGCGCATGACGACGCGCCCGGGCGTCGTGGCGATGTTCTTGCCGAGCTCGAAGCCAGACTTGTCGACCTGGCGCGGATAGCCGCCGTTGTTCTGGACGTCGTCGAGGAAGTTGCGCATGCCCTGCACGAGGCTCATCCCGCCGGTGTTCATGGCTTCTTTCAGGACGCCGGGATTGAGCCACGGCACGTTGCTCGGCGCGACGGCGTCGAGCATGAGTTGCATGGCGAAGCGCGCCTTGCGTTTCGTCGCTTCGGGCAACCGCGTCGATTCGACGAGCTGCATCGCTGCTTCGCAGCGCACACGGTAGTCGTCGACGATGCCCGCCAGCATGGGATTCGCCGACCACTCGGGATCGCTGAAGCGTTTGTCCGGCGCGGCGTCGCGCTGACCTGCGGATGCGACGGGTTCTTGGCCGCCGAGGCGCCGCATCATGTTCAAACCGACGTTTTGTTCGGCGAGCGCGAAGCCCGAAAGCCAGGTGCTCATGCGCATCGGGTCGGCCATCGCATCGGCCATCACGGCTTTGAGCGCGTCGTTGAGCGAGGCGGGATCGAGGCCGGTGACGTCGATGCCGTAACTCAAATCGTCGGCCGTCATCTGCAGCGTTGGCGATTCGAAAAGCGCGGTCACATGTACCATCCGCCGTTGACGTTGTAGACGGCGCCGGTGATATACGCCGAGCGTTCGTCGACGAGAAAGCGCACGAGGTGCGCGACCTCTTCGGGCTGTCCGAGGCGGCGCTTGGGCGTCTGTGAAATCGCCGCTTCGATGGCCGCGCTCGGCATGGCCTTGGTCATCTCGGTGTCGATGAAGCCGGGAGCGACCGCGTTGACGGTGATGTGATTCTTGGCGACCTCGAGCGCGACGGTCTTGGTGAGGCCGAGGAGGCCCGCCTTAGCGGCTGCGTAGTTCGCCTGGCCGAAGTTGCCGCTTTCGCCGACGACCGAGCTGATGTTGACGATCCGGCCGAAATCCTGAGCGATCATCGTTTCGAGCACGGCCTTGGTCATAAAAAACGGTCCCGAAAGATTTACTTGCAGAACCGCTTGCCACTCCTCGACCGTCATTTTGCGAACGGTGTGATCGCGGGTGATGCCGGCGTTGTTGACGAGGTAGTCGATGCGTCCGTGCTCCTCGACGATTCCGGCGACGACGCGCCGGCAATCGGCGTAGATGCCGACGTCCCCCTCGTAAAAGTGAATCCGCGAGGCACTCCCGTTGAGGTGAATGCGGAGTTTCTCGGTGCGTTCCCGGTCGACCGGGAGGCCCAGGATGGCGACGGTTGCTCCGTCCTCGGCAAGAAGGCGGCTGATTGCCCCTCCGATGCCGCCGGCGCCGCCGGTGACGAGGGCGACTCTATTTTCAAGCGGTAGACTGCTCACGCGCTAGATTTACGCAGCACTTCCTCAGGTTACCTTTTCCGCGAGCCGCTACTTCCAGATGCCTTTGATGACGGGCGCTTGGCACGCGTTAGCGGTGCAGGCCGCTCCCAGCGCCTCTTCGATCGTGTGGAGCACGCCATAGTGCGTGACGGACTGCGAATACGAGCCGGGGAGCACCGCCGGCCCGATTAAGAGGGTCGCGATTTGATTCGTGCCGCTCCGGTCGGGATCGGCCTCGTCCCAGGTAAGGATCAAGAGACCGTGATGTTTGGCGTTGTAATCCAGCACGGCGGGAAGATGCGCCTTGAGCCAGTTGTCGCCGGTTTGCGTGCTGCAATCGTGCATATCGTTGCAGAGATTCGGCACGACGATTGCGAGCCGAGGCGGCGCCGGCGGAAAGCCGTCGTAAACGAGATTCGAGGACGCCGGCACGCCACTGAAGTCGACCCACGGGTTGTGCTTACGCGCGTACTCCCCAGAGGAGCAACCGGTATAGCCGTTGCTCGGCATCGACTCGGAGTATCCGGCGAAGCTTTTTCCGGCCGCCAGCAATTCGGCGCCCACGTTCGCGCTCGAAAACGTGTGGGGACACGAATCGTTGGTCACGCCCTGGGTCGAGCCGGAAAAGAGCGCGAGATAGTTAGGCTGGCTGGGATGCGTGACCGCATGACTGTTGGTCATCAGTGCGGCCTCGGGTACCAGCGTGCCGTTGATATACGGCGCTTGCGAGCTTCCGATGACGAGGCTATAGTCGCGGTTCTCCATGATGACGAGGACCACGTTGCCGGCGTGAGGGTGCGACGACGCTGCGACCGGCCGCGCAGACGCCGGCACACCTCCTGCAACCGTTCCCTGCTCGCAGCCGACGAACCACAGCGCGAAAAATGCCGCAACGGCGACCGCGTTCGAACGATTCACGTATGCCCTCCGTTTCGTAGGTAGCGCATTTTTCTGCGGTGCGATGCCCGGTCACTGCCGAGGAGCGCGGCTCCGCGTCCCCGAAATTTCGCCACCCTTCCTACACGTTGCGAGGTGCGAGCATTCATGAAAAAATGGCCCGCGTTCCTTGTTGCGGCCGCACTGGCGGCGTGCAACGGTATCGTGAGTCCGGCGCCGCAGAGCGCGCGGTACGCAATTCACCCCGCCGGCGTCTCGGGCGGAAAAATCAAACACGTCGTTTTCATCATTCAAGAGAACCGCAGTTTCGACAATCTCTTTCAGGGCTATCCCGGCGCCGACACCGTCTCGAGCGGCAAGAACTCCAAAGGCCAGACGATCAAACTGCAGCCGGTGAGTTTGGCGAGACAATACGTCATCGATCACTCGCTGGCAGCCTTCATCTCCGCGTGCGACGGAACGGGCAAACTTCTGGGGACGCAATGCCGTGACGACGGGTTCGATCGGGAAGAGTCGGTGGGCGGACCGACAAATCCCGAATACGTCTACGTGCCGCGCAAGGAATCGAAACCCTACTGGGACATGGCGCACGAGTGGGTCGTCGGCGACGCGATGCATCAGTCGCATCTCGACGAGAGTTTCGTCTCGCATCAATATATCATCGCCGGGCAGGCGCAGTCGAGCGTCGATCTCCCCGGCTGGTACTGGGGCTGCGACGGCGGCCAGAGCGACAAGGTCGCCACGATCACCAAGCAGCGGAAAATCGGCCACGAGCAGATGGCCTGCTTCGACTACAACACGCTCGGGGACGAACTCGACGGCGCCGGACTGACATGGCGTTTCTATACGAGCGACATCCAGGATTTCGGCGACTACGTCTGGTCGGGGTATCAGGCGGTTCGCCATATTCGCTACGGCCCGGACTGGAAAAAAGACGTCGTTACCCCGCAAAAGAACTTCGTTACCGACGTCGCTAAAGGGACGCTCGCAAACGTCACCTGGATCACGCCGACGTGCGAGGAATCCGACCACGTGAACTGCGGCGGCGGCTACGGGCCTTCGTGGGTTTCGGCGCTCGTCAACGCCGTCGGAAAGAGCAGCTTTTGGGATTCCACCGTCATCTTCGTCATGTGGGACGACTGGGGCGGCCTCTACGACCACGTTTCGCCGCCGCACGTCGATTACGACGGGCTCGGTTTCCGCGTACCGTTGCTGGTTATTTCACCGTACGCGAAGAAAGACTACGTTTCGCACGTGCGCTACGAAACGGGCAGCCTCTTACGCTTTGCCGAAGATAACTTCGGGCTCGGTCAACTCGCAGCTAGCGACACGCGGGCGGCCGATCCCGCCGGCGATTGCCTCGATTTTGCGCAGGCGCCACGCAAGTTCACTGCGATTCAGGCGCCCAAACCGCCGAGCTTCTTCCTCACCCGCGCGCCCGACACGCGGCCTCCCGACGACGACTGAATCTAAGGAAGCCCTGATGTACTCAACTCGTTGTCAACTCGGGCCTCGTTTACCATAGTAAACTTCAGCCCTCGTTTCCTAGATTTGAGATACATCAGGGCTTCCTTACATGTCTAGGCCGCCGTTGACGTTAAAGACGGCGCCGGTGATGTAACTGGCGTCGTCTTCGAGCAAAAATTGGACGACGCGCGCCACTTCTTCCGGCTTGCCCAGACGGCGCTGCGGGATACGTTCGATCACTTTGCTCAGCGCGGCTTCTGGAATCGCAGAGACCATTTCGGTCGCGATGAAGCCGGGCGCGACGCAGTTGACCGTGATGCCCTTCTGCGCCATCTCGAGCGCGAGGCTCTTGGTGAATCCGAAAAGGCCCGCTTTCGATGCGGCATAGTTGGCTTGACCGATGTTGCCGGTCTCACCGATGACCGAGCTGATCATCACGATGCGGCCCGAACCGCGCTCGATCATGTGCTCGAGCACCGCTTTGGTCATTTGAAATGCGCCCGAGAGATTGACGTTGATGACTTGGCGCCAATCGTCGGGCGTCATCTTCCGCATCGTCTTATCGATCGTGATACCGGCGTTGTTCACCAGATAATCAACGCGCCCGAACGCGTCGATCGCCTCCTGGAACACGCGGTTGCAATCGTCGACCTCGTCGACGCGTCCCTGGTGGATCGACACCTTCGCGCCCGTGTGGTTCATCTCGTCGCGGAACCGCTCCGCGCTTTCCTTGCCGCGACTGTAACCTGCCGCGACCGAGGCGCCATGGCCGGTGAGCATGCGGGTGATCGCTCCACCGATGCCGCGCGTACCGCCCGTTACGATTGCAACCCGTCCTTCAAACACCGCAAAACCTCCCCATGTCGAAGCGGCCACGTTCGCCATAGAAGGCCGGCCTTCCGTTCCCATCTCTTAGTGCGGAGGAACGACGCTGATCGCGGCACCCATCAATTCGGTTGCGCCGATGCCGTCGAAGGATGCGGTCGGCTTTCCGCCGTCCGGATACTTCCACAGCCCGATCTTCTTGACGTTACGCGGCGACCCGCCGTAGGGCACGACGATCGTGCTGCCCTGCAGCCAAAACTGGACGAGCAGATGACTGCGCGCGCTCAGATGCACCGTTCCAGCTGTCGTGCCGGCCGAGCCCGCGAAGTTCACGCGGTAGATCGTGTCCTTCACGTCGTCCTCGATCGCCATGTACTTCCCGTCCCATTGTATCCCGCCGGGAAAGCCGATCGTCTGGTCCACGGTGAGGTTCTTCAACGACTTACCGCCCTTGGGCAATTCGGCAAATAGCGACTGCGTCGTCCCGTTGTTGACGCCGTCGATGAAGAGATTTCCGTTGGCGTCGTAACCACCGAACAGGTACTCCATGAAGTCCTTGGCGGTGTAATAGGTCGGATTACCCTGGGCGTTCGCGTACACGGCAACGTTTCCGGGTCCTTGCGACGGACTCGTCGCGACGTTCATGACGGCGAGATCCCCACTGCGCGGGTCGACCGCACAACCGTTGGGGAACGCGCCGAACTCCAAGAACGTCGCGATCGCCTTGGTGCCGCCGTGTGCGTATTCGAGGACGACTTCACCGTTGGTGCTGGTCACGAAGACGTCGCCCTTGGCGTCGGCGCACAAACCCGACGACCCCTCGAAGCCTCCCAGCGTGCCGACCAGTTTCCCGTTCGGATACTGAAAGATGTAGACGACGCCGCTGTTGTCGGAGACGTAGAGGAGGTCGTGGCGGTGTGCGTCGGGCGACATCCACGTACGGATCGCTCGCGCCTGCATCGCCGTACCGGGTGCAGCGTTGACCGGCAGCGCCCGTGGCGATTGCCCTCCGCTGCATCCCGCGAGCAGAGCGGCTGCGGCGCAGCACGCCGAGAGGAAGTGGAACGCTTTCATTCGCTGTAGTCCTTTCGCCCGGCGCGCTCTTAGATTGCCTGGATTTTCGCCATCATTCCAGCATCTTCATGATCGAGAATGTGGCAGTGGAAAACGAACGTCCCCTTGATGACGGGGTCGCGGAAGTTCATCAAGAGATCGATCGAACCGGGCGTTCCGTTGCCGCGCAAGTGCGGAGTGACGACGCTATCGGCCCAGTACGGATGCGCTAACTTGACGCCGTCGACTTTCTCCACCAAGAAGTGAATCTGATGGATGTGAAAGTCGTGGACTTCCGTGGTGGTGTTAACGACGTGCCACTCCTCGACCGTGCCGGTGTGCACGACGTACTCCGGCGGCGAGTTGATGTTGAACACCTTGTGGTTGATGAGAAAGTGACGCGGACCTTCGCTGAAGACGACGGTGCGCTTGGTCGTGGCGGCCGGTAACGGCGTGGTGTAGTAGTTCGAGGGAAGCGGTGCGCCCACTTTCAGCGGTTTGGGCTGCTCGAACCGCAGGTCGCCATGATGCGCCGGCGGCGCGATCTTCGCCAAGACGACGTTGGGATCGCGGTCGCCGCCCGAACCAGAGTCGTAGCATTCGGTGCGGAACTTCGTCGCGTGGGCTTGCCCGGTCACGACGAACTCGGCGCGTGCAGCGGGCGGCACGATGATGTAGGGCAGCGTTTCGGTCGGCGGATTCTTTGGATTGGTATCGAGTGCGAATCCGTCAACCGCGACGAGTTGGAGCGACTCGCCGTCGACGGCGAGTTTCATCGTCTTGTGACCCGTCGCGTTGATGACCCGGAAGAACTGCTGTTCACCGGGACGAATGGTGATGATCGGCTGCAACGCCCCGTTGACCGAAACGAGCAAACCGATCTCGGGTCCGCACGGATCGTTGTTGATGACGTGCGGCTTCGCAACCGGGCCGCCGCCCATGTTCATGCCGTCCATAGAATCGTTCTGGCCGGCCGGTATGGCGTTCGCGCCGACACCCGTGTCGCGCACGATGATCAGGCGCTGCTTCATTCCCGCCAGCCCCGGCAGATGATGCTCGAGACCGTCGACCACGATCGCGCCCGACATGCCCGCCTGCCCGACCTGGAAGTTCGTTTGGCCATGGATGTGAGGATGGTACCAATAGAGTCCGGGCGGCTGATTTTTTGGAATGTGAACGCTGTAGCGAACGCTATGTCCCGGCGTTGCAAACATGCCGAGCACGTCGTCGCCCGGAGCCAGCGGCGTCGAACCCATGCCGTGGAAATGGAGGTTTATGAAACTCGCCATTCCGCCGCGCCGCAGGTTGTCGGCGAGATTGAACACGATCGTCTCGCCGGGTTTGAGACTGATCGTCGGCGCGACTCCGTGCATCCCGTTGTAGTCGAAGCCCGGAAGACCGGTGGCGGGATTGAGATCGGCGGTCAGATTTACTTCGGCGACGCCGTGCACGGCGTGAATGACCGGCGGCTCGGGAAGTTCGTTGACGTTGTTCGGCGCAATCGGGGCGCCGCTCGTGCCCGGCAGTTGGGCGTTGGGCAGCGCGTTTATCGGCGCACTCGATCGGCTGTTGCATCCCGCGATCAGCGCGCAGATCGCAACGGCGAAAAGTCGACGTAGCATGGATGCCTCCTACTGGGCGGGGCTGACGACAGCCCCGTACGCACGAACGTTGGTTATCGTAGTCGCGGGCGACCCGCCGGCGGGATAATTCCAGAGTCCGATCCGGTCGCGCAGTTGATCCGGGCCGACGAGCGTGCTGCCATTAATGGAGAAATCCCGTACGCTCTTACTGCCGTCCAGCGTCGTCGAGCCGATTCTCTTCAGATGGCCGGTCGGTCCGACCGAAAAGCGATAGACGACCGTCGGAGAGACGCCGGCATCTTCGATTGCGAGGTTGGTCCCGTCCCATTCCACCTGGCCGGGCACCTCGAACGGTTGCGCGGTATTCAGCCGTTCGATCCGCGGCCTGTTCGGGCGCAGTTCGCCCAGCGCGAACGCACCTTGCGCGTCCACGCCGTCGACGAAGAGGTCGCCCGACGCGTCGTAAGCGCAGAATCCCGAGGCGGTCATGCCGGAGTCGAAGTATCGCACCGGCGACCCCCAGCCGTGCTGCGTGCGGCGGAAGACCGACACGGTCAAGCCGCTGACTCCGCCGCTGACGGCCAAGCTTCCGTTCACCGGATTGACCGAGCAGCCGGTCGGCGCGCCGGCAATGTCGAGCGAAACGATCGGGTGCGACCCGCCGTGCGGAAACTCGATGACGTTGTCGCCTCCGGTATCGGCGATCCACACGTTGCCGGCGGGGTCGGCGCACTCGCTGCGGGGACTCCCAAAACCGCTCAGCGTCCCGACCTGCTCGCCTTGCGGATACGAGTACACGAAAACGTTGTTCGACTTTGCGTCGGACACGTACAGCAACGCACCGGATTGTGCCTTAGACGCCATCCACGAGTGACCGCCGATTCGCGAAAGGACGTCGCTTTGAACCGGCGGCGCGCCGGCAGTCGTGGCGCCGCCGCACCCGGCAAGCGCCATCACGCTCACACCGCAGGCAAGCGCAAAGCAACGGAAAACCGCAAGGCGCATTGGGAAGCTCCTACAAACGCATACGAATTGTCGGGAGCGGTCGTTCTGGATCCGCCGAGCCATACCCGCTTGGCCGGACCGGTGGCTAACCGAAGCGACCGGTGATATAGTCCTCGGTGCGGCGGTCGGACGGCTTGGTGAAGATCTTCGTCGTTTCGTCCATTTCGATGAGACGGCCGATACCGCGTTCGTCGGAGAGCATGAACGCCGAGTAATCCGACACGCGCGCCGCCTGCTGCATGTTATGCGTGACGACGACGATCGCGTATTGGTCCGCGAGCGACTTCATGAGTTCTTCGATGCTGAGCGTCGAGATGGGATCGAGCGACGATGTCGGCTCGTCCATCAGCAGCACCTCGGGCTCGACGGCGAGCGCGCGCGCGATGCACAATCGTTGCTGCTGTCCGCCCGAGAGCGCGGTCGCCGGCTGGGAAAGTTTGTCTTTGACCTCGTCCCAAAGCGCCGCGCCGCGCAACGCCTTTTCGGCCAGCCGCATTTTCTCGCTCGGGCGCACGCTGCCGCTCAGTCCGGCGGTCACGTTACCGGCAATGGAGAGCGTCGGGAAGGGATTCGGACGCTGGAACACCATGCCCACGCGGCGCCGTAACTCGATGACGCTCATCTGCGAATCGTAGACGTCCTCGCCGTCGAGCAACACGCGTCCGCGCGCATAGGCGCCGGGCGCAATCTCGTGGATTCGATTGAGACAGCGCAGAATCGTCGTCTTTCCACATCCCGACGGACCCATGAGCGCGGTCACGGCATTCGCACGAAATGCCATCGTGACCCCCGCAACCGCGCAACGATCCCCATAGTACGCGCTCAGTTCGCGCACGCTCAGCGGCACCGCCGGGGCGACTGCGCCCGCGCTCATCGGCGGCCCTTCGGCGAAAGCACGACGCGCGCCAGCACGTTGAGCACGAGCACCGCAAGAATCAGCAGCAGCGCGCCGCCCCAGGCCTGTTGGTGCCAACTCTGATAGGGCGAGATGGCGTAGGTGAACACTTGCAGAGGCAATTGCGCCATCGGCTGTGCCGGATTGAACTCCCAGAACTGGCTGCCGAACGCCGTGAAGAGCAGTGGCGCCGTCTCGCCGGTGACGCGCGCGATTGCCAGCAAGAGGCCGGTGATGATGGCGGCTCTCGCGGCCGGAAGCACGATGCGCATCGTCGACGAGAGCTCCGAAAGCCCAAGGGCGAGTGCGCCTTCGCGAATTGCCCGCGGCACGCTGCGCACCGCCTCTTCCGAGGTTCGCAGAATCAGCGGCAGCATCAGGAGCGCGAACGCAAACGACGCCGAGATGGCCGAGAAATGACGAAACGGCGCAACGAGCAACGTGTAGGCGAAGAGTCCGATGGCGATGCTCGGAATTCCGGAGAGCACGTCGGAAAGAAAACGCACCGCCTCCGGAAACCAGCCGCGACCGAACAGCGCGAGAAAGAGTCCGCATAACAATCCGAGCGGCGTCGCGATTGCAACCGCCAGACCGACGGTAATCAGCGTCCCGGCGATACCGTTGGCGACGCCGCCGCCCGGCTCGCCGACCGGCACCGGCAGCTGCGTGAGAAAGGCGAAATTGACCGCGCGAAAACCTTGAAAGGCGACGTATCCCAGAATCAGCAGCAACACGATCGCGCCGATCGAAGCGCAGGCCGCCGTCGCCGCCGTTCCGGCAAGGCTCAGTGCGTGGCGCACGGCGACGTGGTTCTTCGTACGCGCAACGTCCATCGTCGCCATGCTAGCGTCCCCGTTCCCGAAGGACTGCCCATAACAGCAGCCGCGCCATCGCGTTGACGACGAAGCTGACGATGAACAGCAGCAAGCCGAGCTCGATGAGCGCGCTCACGTAGACGGTGCCGTTGGCCTCGCTGAACTCGTTGGCAATGACGCTCGCCAACGTGTACGACGGTGCGAACAGCGACGTCGCGATCTCCGGCCGGTTGCCGATCACCATCGTCGTCGCAATCGTTTCGCCGAGCGCGCGCCCCAGCGCGAGCACCAGTGCGCCGAAGATGCCGATGCGCGACGCCGGCAGCACGACGCGCGCCACCGTTTCCCATTTGGTCGCGCCGAGGGACATGGACGCCTCGCGCAAATCCGATCCGATCGCGACGATCACTTCGCGGCTAATCGCGGTGACCGTCGGGAGGATCATCAGCGCCAAGATCAAGCCGGCGGTGAGCATGCCGACGCCACTGATCGTCCCCTGAAAAATCGGCAAGAACCCCAACGTTTTTTGCAAGAACGGCCCGAGTGCGTTGCGCACGAACGGCGCCAGCACGAAGAGGCCCCACAATCCGAAGACCACGCTCGGCACGGCCGCGAGCAGTTCGATGACGAAACCTAACGGTCGCGCGATCCATACCGGCGCAAATTCGGCCAGATAGGCGGCCGCGAGAATACCGACGACTCCCGCCAACACGATTGCGACCAGCGAGCTGACGACCGTGCCGTAGATGAGCGGCAGCGCGCCGAACTGACCGGTGACCGGGTTCCACTCCGACGTCCACAGAAACTTGAGCTTGAAGGCTTGGATCGAAGGCCACGATCCGTGCACGAGCTCGACGAAGAGCATTGCGACGAGCAGTACGAAGAGCGCTGCGGCGGCGTAGACCACCCACAGAAAGATCCGATCCGCTGCCGCGACTGCGGCATAGTTTCGAGCCTTCATAGCCTCAAGCGCGGAGCATGAGAAACGCCCCAATACACGATCGAGGCGCTTCCTACCTTCACGTTATTCTCGTACGTCGATCAGACGTGCATTTTAGCGAGCGTCTTGTGCGCGATCTCCTGAATGTTGTTGGGCAGCGGAACGTAATCCAATGCGCCCGCAATCTTCTGAGCGTCGTCGCCGGCCAGCCACGTCAGAATCTGCTGGAGCAACTTCCCTTTGCCCTTGTCTTGCGGATTCTGGTAGACGACCACCCAACTGTACCCGGCGATCGGATAACACGCCGCGCACTTCGCGTTTACGATCGAGAAGTTCGTCGGCGTGAGTTCGGGCTTCGATGCTGCCGCCGCCCGCACGCCGCCGGGCGCGTCGGACAGCCATTTGCCGGCCGCGTTCTGCAACAGCGCTTGCGGCATTTTGTTCTGAATCGCGTACGCGAGTTCGACGTAGCCAATGGCGCCGGGATTGTTATTGACTTGCCCCGCGACGCCTTCGTTGCCCTTGCCGCCGATTGCGCTTGGCGCGATCCACGTGACGCTCTTGCCGGTTCCGACCTTGCTCTTCCACTCGCCTGAGATGCTGCTCAAGTAGTCGGTGAAAATATAGGTGGTACCGGAACCGTCCGAACGGTGCACGACGACGATCGGCGTGCTCGGAAGTTTCATTCCCGCATTCAGTTTAGCGATTTGCGGATCGTTCCAGGTCGTGATCTTGCCCAAAAAGATGTTCGCGAGCACCCCGGGGGTCAAGTGCAGGCCGGTGCCGACTCCCGGGAGGTTGTAGACGATTGATTCCCCGCCTAGGGCAACGGGAATCTGCAGCACCGGACCGCCGGAAGCTTCGGCCGCTTTGACCTCGCCGGCGTTCATCGGCACGTCGGTCGCGCCGAAGTCGACCGTACGCTGGGTGAACTGCGCGATGCCGCCGCCGCTGCCGATCGACTGATAGTTCACTTGCACGTCGCCGTGGCTCTTGCTGTATTCGTAGAATGCCTTCGAGAAGAACGGATAATCGAACGTGGAGCCCGCTCCGGTCAGTTGAGTTGCCGCGGCAGCGGGGACGGCCATGGCAAATAGCGCCGCGAGGGCGACAGAGAAAGTCTTTCGCATGCCTCCATTCTCAGGGCCCAATGATAAGGACAGATTAAGAACGCATAGGGAGGGCCTTAAGCTCGCAACCACGCCTGCAAAGGCTTCGGGGCCCGGCACCGCCGAAAGCGCCGCTTCAATGTCGGAGTCGAAGGTGAAAACGCCGCTCCCGGAGCTGCGCCATACGGCCGCTCACGTGCTGGCCTATGCGGTCCAGGATCTCTTTCCCGAGGCCAAGCCGACGATCGGGCCGGCCATCGAGAACGGCTTCTACTACGATTTCGACCGGGCCGACCCGTTCACGCCCGACGATCTGTCGCGGCTCGAGGCCCGGATGGCCGAGATCGTGGCGGCCGATTACCCCATGACCGGCCAGGCGGTCAGCCGCGACGATGCGCTCAGCATATTCAGGGACAATCCCTATAAGGTAGAGATTGCCAGCGAAATCCCGGAGGGGGAGCCGATCACGCTCTATACCATCGGCGCTTTTACCGACCTCTGCCGCGGCGGGCACGCCGAGTCGACCGGCGAGATCGGCGCGCTCAAGCTCACCAGCGTTGCCGGCGCCTACTGGCGCGGCGACGAGCGGCGCCCTATGCTCCAGCGCATCTACGGGACGGCGTGGTACGAGCGCGCCGAACTCGACGCCTACCTTTCGCAGCTCGAGGAGGCGCTCAAACGCGACCATCGCAAGCTCGGCGCCGAGCTCGATCTCTATTCCGTCGAGGAAGACGCGGGCGCCGGTCTGATCTTCTGGCATCCGAAGGGCGCAATCGTGCGCGGGCTGGTCGAGGACTTCATTCGCCAAGGTTTGCGCGATCGCGGATATCAACCGGTCGTAACGCCCCACGTCGTCAGCGAGCGGCTCTACGAAATCTCCGGCCACCTCGAAAACTTCGGTCAGAACATGTTCGGGCCGCTCGAGGTCGAGGAGCAGCGCTTCCGGCTCAAGCCGATGAACTGCCCCGGACACATCCTCATCTATCGCGATCGCGCGCGCAGCTACCGGGAACTGCCGGTGCGCTACAGCGAGTTCGGCACCGTCTACCGCTACGAACGTTCCGGCGTCGTGCACGGACTGACGCGCGTGCGCGGATTTACGCAAGACGACGCACACATCTTCTGCACCGCCGATCAACTGCAGGGCGAGTTCGAACAGACGCTCGACGAAGCGATCCGGCTGATGAACGCGTTCAGCTTCGCGGATTTCGAATACGTTCTTTCGACGCGCGAAGCGCATCTGCGCGGCGAAACCGATCCGGTGGCCGAGGAAGCGATTCGCAAGGCGCTTGCGCGTTTCGCGTTGCCGCACGAAGTGGATCCGGGCGGCGGCGCGTTTTACGGTCCGAAACTCGACATCAACGTACGCGACGCCCTCGGGCGTAAGTGGCAGCTGGGTACCGTGCAGGTCGATTTCCTTCTGCCGGTGCGCTTCGCTTTGAAGTATCGCGGCAGCGACGGCCACGACCATACTCCGGTGATGATTCACCGCGCGCTGGCAGGTTCGCTCGAACGCTTTTTCGGAATTCTCGTCGAGCATTACGGCGGCGCGTTTCCCGCGTGGCTGGCCCCGGTGCAAGCGGTCGTCGTGCCGATTTCCGAGCATCAGCACGAGTACGCACGCGAAGTGGGCGCGCGGCTGCGCGGTTTGGGCCACCGCATCGACGTCGACGAAAGCAACGAGAAGCTCGGTTATAAAATCCGCCATTGGAAGACGCAGAAAATTCCGTACATCCTGGTCGCCGGCAAACAAGAGGCGGCGGAGAGTACGGTGAACGTCAACGAGCGTGGTGTCGAAGAAAAGCGGACGCTCGCCGTCGCCGCGTTTGCCGAGGAACTCGCCGCGCGTGTCGAGTCGAAAAACTAAAATGACGTTGAAGTTCGACGTACGCATCGCGTTCGCAACGGTCGCGCTGGTTCTCGGCGCGTGCCAGGGCGGCCTCGATAGCGGCGGCGGCATGCCCGGGATGATGGGCCCGCCGGTGCAACAGCCGGGACCGATGGGCACGGGCGAAATGCAAGGGCCGACGATCGGCGCGAACGGACAACCGGAACTGACGTCGCCCGGCGCGACGCTCGCACCGAATCAATCGCAGTTTGCCGTCGGCGACGGCCCCAACGGCGTAAAGTGTCCGCTCTTCCAGCAGTACACGTGCACGCTGAGTTTTAACATACCGACGCCGGCGCCGGCGTCGTCGCCCGGCCAGACGCCGAGACCTACTCCGACGCCGACGCCCACACCGGCAGCTACCGCATCGAGTAACTCCGACGACAGCGACGATTCGTCGGACTCGCCGAACGCAACGCCGACGCCGCCCGGTACGATCACGCTGCAAATGGAACCGTTGCCGAAGGACGTCCCCTCGATGACGAACCCCGATCCGCGGCTGCTGCGCGTCACGCCGCTGGTTGCGATTCGTCTGCAAAGCGACACGGATTTCGCCCTCAACGGCACCGCCGCCGTTCAATACACGATACCGAAGACGCAAGTGTCGGCGCGTTCCTTCGCGATTCAGCTGTACAACGAAACCGCCGTACGCGGAAAACGTACCGATCAGTATCTCGCGACGTACACGAAATACTCGGCTACCGACACGACCGTTTCGTTCAACTTCGCCACGCCGCGAGTGACGGTCAGGCGCGGGCAAATATGGCTGCTGGCGCTCTACGGCTACCAGTATCCGCCCGGCTCGACGCCGACGCCCTCGCCGTCGCCCGCGTCGTCGGGCTCGCCGTCACCATCGCCCAACCCGTCACCGACCCCATCATCGTAGCACCGTCACGGCCTAACGGCTTTCGTGACGAGTATCGTCCTACGAACGCTCGCGCAACGCATCGATTTCGGCGATATCTTCTTCTTCGATTCGGCGCTGCGCAGCGGCGAACGCCGCCAGATGACGACCGCGCAGAGTTTCGATCGCGCGCCGGTCGCGGCCGGCTTCGACGGCATCGTGTTGAGCGAGATCCAAGGCCGCACGAAGCTCGCCGGTCTCGGCGACAAGCCTGCTCGTGGAGCGTTGAAGCGCCGCTAACTGAAACTCACACGCTCGCGCCTCCGCGATTTTGAGCGTTCCTCCGGCGTGCAACATGCGCATATGTTCCATCGCCGCTCGCTCGCAGCGTACGATGGCGCTGTCGTGAGCGCTTTCCGCGCGTAGGAGTTCGGCCACGGCCCGCCGTGCCTCTTCTTCGACATGCACCCGGTAGTCCAACACCGCCTGCAGCGGGAATTGCCGTTTTTTCGCATTCATAGGCCGTCCTCGTCCATCACGACGATCTTCAGAAAGCGCCAATACCGCGTCCGCGCGGTGGACGGCTCGGCGGTATCGGGAACCGTGTTGACGAAATATGCAGCATGGAACGACCCGTGCGCCGCTCGAGCGAGTTACCGCGAACGACCTCGCCGACGAAGAAACCGCCTTCCAAATCGGCGTCGCACCTTTGAGGATCGACATTCTCTCCTCCATTACAGGCGTTACGTTTGACGATGCGTGGAACGGCCGCGTCGAAGTCGAGCGCGACGGTCCATGATTCCCTTCATCGGCGCAGAGGAGTTCGTGCCCAATAAAGAAGCGACCGGGCGGGAGCAGGATCGCCTCGATGCCTCGGCAGTCCGCCGCCGTTTGCAACAGCGTTTGTAGACTCGTGCGCTTGCGCTTCGACTGCGCGCCTACGGCGCTTCGCTCAGCGTGACACGGCCGGCGTGACACGGCCGGCGTGACACGGCCGGCGTGGCACGGTGCGGCGTGGCACGGTGCGGCGTGGCACGGTGGGCGGCGGGACACGGGGTCAGCGTGGCAGTGGAATAAGTTGGCTGCGTTCGCGGCCGACGGAGACGAGTTCGATCGGGGTATCGAGCAACTCTTCGATACGCGCAACGTAGCGGCGCGCGGCAGCCGGCAGATCTTCCGGACGGCGGCAGTCGTGAAGCGGTTGGCTCCAGCCGGGTAACTCTTCCACGTCGAGTTCCAAGCCGGCGTCGTTGGCACCGATGGCGCTGAAGCCGGCCGGCTTGCCGTTGCGGCGATATCCGGTGACGATACCCAGCGTGTCGAAGCCGGTCAGCACGTCGAGCTTCGTTATCACGGCGACCGTGAGCCCGTTGATTGCCACCGCGTAGCGCCCCGCGACGGCGTCGAACCAGCCGCAGCGGCGCGGCCGCCCGGTGACGGTGCCAAACTCGCCGCCCTGTCGTCGCAGCCGTTCGCCTCGCTCGTCGTGCAGTTCAGAAGGAAACGGACCGCCGCCGACGCGCGTGCAGTAGGCTTTCACGACCCCAGTCACGCGACCGATGGACGTCGGACCGATGCCAAGACCGATGCACGCACCGCCCGCAATCGTGTGCGAACTCGTGACGTAGGGATACGTGCCGTAACCGACGTCGAGCAGCGAACCTTGCGCGCCTTCGAGGAGCACGCGTTTGCCGTCCGCGAACTTTTCGTGAATGTAGGCAACGCCGTCAACGACGTGCGCCGCGAGCCGCCGGGCACTCACGTCGCCGCCTTCGCGCACGTAGTCGCCGAACAGCAGGCCGGCGCGGGCTACTTTGTCGACGTAGGCGGGCCCGATGCCGCGCCCCGTCGTCCCAATCGCCCCCGCTCCGCGCGCGTCTTCAGCAGCGCGATCGGCAGCGACGTGGCGCGGCAGCACGACGTGCGCGCGATCCGAAATCCTTACCCGCGACGTGTCGATGCCGAGCGCCGCAAGTTTCTCGATTTCGGCGAGCAGCGTCGCCGGATTGACGACCGTCCCGCCCCCCACGAACAACTCCGCGTGAGGATTGAGCGCGCCCGACGGAACGATGCGCAGCGCGAGTTCGGTCTCACCGACGACGATCGAGTGGCCGGCGTTGTCGCCCCCGCCGAAACGGGCGACGACGTCGTAGTCGAGAGCGTAAAGATCGACGATCCGCCCTTTGCCTTCGTCACCCCACTGTATTCCAACGATGACGTCGGCCTTGGAGCCGGAATTACTCAGAACGGAACTCCAAGTCGCCCGTATCGCCCATCGGAATTTGCGCGACGCCTTGGAACTGCGTCATGACGAACTCAGAAAACAGGGCGTTGGGCCAGCCGAAGTCTTGGCGCGTAAACTGGTGCGGATCGTTCGGATTGAACGATTCGTGCAGCAGATGGTCGCCGGGATCGCTGGCCAGCAGCTGCGTGAGCACGTCTTGCTTCTCGGCGGCCGTCGTCGCCGTCATGCCTTGCACGATCAGCGCCAGCGGCCAGACCCAATGGTCGGGCGTATGATAACTGCCGATGCCGCGCGCTCGCTGACCTTGGTAGAACGACGGGTTGTCTTGCGAGAGCAGAAAGCGCCGCGTGTTGTCGTAGTACTTGTCGCCGGCCAGCGTGTAGCCGATGTACGGGGCCGAGAGCAGGCTCGGAATGTTGGCGTCGTCGGTCAGGATGGCGTGCCCCAAGCCGTCGACCTCGTACGCGTAGACGTATCCGTATTTCGGTACGAGCACCAAACCGTAGGTCTGAATTCCGCGCTGTACCTCGTCGCGCAGTGCCTTCGCTTCGCGCGCTTTGACCACGTTGTGATAGACGTCGCGCTCGATTTCCGACATATCGCCGAGCGCGACGACCGCAAACATCTCGGACGGTATGAGGAAGTTGTAGTAGCAGGCGTCGTCGGACGGGCGGAAACCGGTCCAAATCATTCCCGTATAGCCTACCGGCCGCCCCTTGCCGTCGTTTGCGAGTTCCTTATGCGTGTAACTGGAGTTGCGTGGATGATCCTGTTCGCGCTGCATCGTGGCCAGCACGGAGTCGAGCATTTTTGAAAAGTCGGGCGTAAAGATCGACGAATCGTGGGTGGTTTTCCAGTAACTCCACGCCAGCGTCGTCGGATAGGCCAGTGAATCGAGCTCGAACTTCTGCTCCCACACGCGGTAGTCGAGCGTGTAGGCGTTGGCGTAGGGATCGATCTGGATGTATTTTGCCATGCGCGCAACGATGGCTTGCAGCAGACGGCGTACGTCGGGATCGTCCTTGGCGAAATAGAGATACGGCCGCGATTGCGCCGACGCGTCGCGCAGCCACTCGGCCGGAATGTCGCCGGTCTTCACGTACGCCGTTCCGTCCGGCGCGTATTCGGCGAGTTTGCCCGTGTCGAGCAGCGCCGATCGGAACATATCTTGCAACTGTTCGTTCGAACTACGATAGTCGGCCGCGGCCTGCTCGATCGAATGCAGTTCCAGTGCCGGAGCTCGCAACGGAAGGGCGGACAGCAGCATCGCGACCAACACCGCAATCGAGCTGCAACGGCGGCGCAAGCTCATCGCGGCCACGTTTCGTGGCCGTAGAGTGCGGGCAGTTCGCGGTAGCGTCCAGCGTATCCGAGACCGTATCCGACGACGTAGACGTCGGGCGCCTCGAAACCTCGATAGCGCAGTTCGACGTGCGCGATCCGGCGATGCGGACGATCCAGCAGCGCGCAGACCGCCAGAGACGCGGGCCGCCGCTCGAGCAGCCGCTTGACGACGAACCGCAACGTCAGCCCCGTGTCGATCGTATCGTCGACGACGATCACGTCGCGACCCGCAACGGAAACGACTGCGTCCTTAGCAAGCTCAATGCCCGGCCCGTCGCCGTAGCGGTTGACGGCAATCGTGTCGAGCTCGCACGGAATGGAAACGGCTTTCGCCAGATCCGTGAAAAACGGCGCGGGCGGCCGGGCGACGCCCAGCAGCAGCGGAACGCGGCTCGCGTAATCCTTGGAAATCGCGGCGCCGAGTTCGCAGACCCGCGCCGCAATGGCATTCGCGTCGAAGAGCGGTTCGCCGGTCATCCAGCCGCCGCCCGCGGACGCGCGAGGACGCGTTCGACGTCGCGCCGCGTGAACAGCTTGACGTTGACGTGCGGATAGTTCGAGCGCAATAAGCGCATCTTCCGGTTCTTGCGCGAGTTTCGAATCGGTTTTGCGACGGTGACTTCAATATAGAGATCGTACTCCGGAAGATAAAAATCCGGTGTGAAGAACTCGACGGGCTCCCCACGGTCGTTCCAGCAAATCGGAAACATACGGGGTTCGTACTGCCACGGAATTCGGTAGAAATCGAAGACTCGTGCGAACTCCGCTTCGCTCGCGTGCGCGAATGGGCCCCGTGACGCAGCCACGGGCGAATACCTACGACGCGAGGCGCCCCCCCTCCCGCCGCCTCCGGTTGCGGCATCCGGGGGCTCCGTTGCCGAAAGCCGGCGGCGCGCACGGTAATGCGCGCCGCCAGCTTTCTTCAGGACTCGCGCCTAAGCGTTCAGCGAACGCTGACCGACGACGCGGCCCGCCGGCGGCGTGGTATCGGCGCCGTTGCCCCAAATGCCGTTGAAGCTGTTGTTGTCGCCGTTGAACCAGAACGAGTACCAGCCTTTTCCGGTCGGGCCCGTCCAGTTCGCACGGACTTTGTCGGTGGCACGGAACTTGCCGTTGATGATGTACGGGCCGACGTGGCACACGACGGTAGGACCAGACTGCGTGCACTTCATCGTGCCGGCGAATCCGCCGCCACCCCCGGCACCCTTGACGTTCCACGTGCCTGCAGCGGTGATCGGCGACGGCGGGAGCACCTTATTCGCGACGAACGAGCCATTGGCCGCACGTCCGTTGTATCCCCAAGTGCCGTTGAAACTGTGACCGTTCGGACTGGCATAGACGGTGAGCCATCCGGCGCCGGTCGGGCCGTGCCATTTGCCGTTGATCTGCGTGTCGTTGACGAACGTTCCGGTGAAGCCGGTGCCGTTCGAGGACGTGCCCACCAGGCCCATGCCCGACTGCGTCAGCTTCACGGTGGCCATCGAGTTGCCGTTGAGGCCGGTTTGCTGCACGCTCCACGTGCCGCTCATGTTTGGCGGAGCGGCAACCGCGACGAGCGCCGACGACGCGACGATTGCGGTCGCCACCGCGAGCGAGAGAACGAAACCTTTCATTGAAAACTCCTTCTGAACGAACGTGCTAAGGTAGGTCTAGTCACCGACTAGAGCTGGAACGTGTAGCCGAGAAGCGGACCGTACATGGACAGCTTCT
This sequence comes from Vulcanimicrobiota bacterium, assembly GCA_963704715.1. Classification (GTDB taxonomy): domain Bacteria; phylum Vulcanimicrobiota; class Vulcanimicrobiia; order Vulcanimicrobiales; family Vulcanimicrobiaceae; genus Tumulicola. Next base: position 659,393 of record OY969933.1, read on the forward strand.
GTACCGGCGAGTTCTGGGGAAACGTGTTGTAGTTGAGCGTGCGGTACGCGAGTACGATCGTTTGGCCGTGGTCGAACATGTAGCCGGGTCCGGCGAATGCCTGCCACGTCTGATTGATGGCGCCGACACCGGCGTCTCCATAATACGTGACGTAGAAATGATCTCCAAAGAACGCTTTGCCGCGCAGCCCGAAGATCACGTCGTTGGCCATCGGGCTTTCGACGACGGTTCCCGCCGGCCGCACGATGCCTTTTTTACCGATGACGGCGTCGTAGGCTAGCGTGAGATTCAGTGGGAACTGGCGCCATCCGCCAAAGACGTTGACGTCGGCGTTATTTCCATGAGCCAGCGAGAAACCGGCAGCGATCTCCCAAATCGAAGACGCAAGGCGGGCATTCGTCGTCAACGTTATCGGAATCTTAACGTGACCGAGCGGACCGCTAACGGTCGTCGCGGCGGTGGCGCTCGAGGAAACGTTGGTGTAGATGTAGTCGCCGAACAGGTCGAGCGCGCCCTTGCGCACCTCGAACGAGAACATCGCAGCCGCGTTGATATTCGAGGCGTAGTCGCTCGGACCGATGGCGACCGAACTCTGGATCGGTACGCCGCCGTGCTGCGAAAGCGTCGGGATCGAGTACTGCACGTTTTGGCGTATCGTGGGAGCCCAAACGTAGGGCGCAAGCGTGACGTGCATTTGGCCGTCGTACTGGCGCTGCATGGGCGTGAGCGGAGCGTTCGGCGCGGCGGGGGCGGGCGTCTGCGCAGAGCCCGGCGCCTCTTGTGCCCAGGCGACCGACGTCGTGGCCGCAAACGCCAAAAAACCCGCAGTCAGAAAGGGAAATGAGCGAATCATGGTACGCGTTACTTCAATTCCCAGGCAGCACTTCCCCGCACGCGGAGCGGCCAAGCATTCAGACTTTTTACGCTCTTGAGACTTTTACGTCATTAAGATGTTTTGCATCATGCCGGTATCTTCATGCGGCAAAGCGTGGCAGTGAAAGGCCGTCTTGCCGGCCCACTCGACGAACCGAATGCGAATCTTCAGCGAGCCATTGCATCCGCGGCGCTTCGGAGGAATCTCGAAGGTATCCCAAATTTCCACTGGATCGCGCGGATCTTCGGGCCGATCGTTCAAGCGTCATCTAATCCACGCCGCTGCTAACCTCTGGTCCAGCGCTCGATCAAAGCGCGGTGCTGTGGGAACGTTTTCGCCAACGTTTCGCGCGTCGCGATTTCAAAATCGGCGAAATCGAAGCCGGGACCCACGTCGCACCCGACGAGCGCGTACGCATTCTCGAGCGGTACGTGCGCCGCAAACCACGATCCCGGACGGACCGCGGCTTGCCAGCGGTTCTGCTTTCCGATGACGATTTGTTCGTACCGGCCGCCGGGCTCAATGACGTCGATCGCAACGGGAGCGCCGCGGTAATGATGCCAGATCTCGTCGGAACGAAGGCGATGGAACGACGAGAACTCGTCTGCGGAAAGCAGAAAGTGAATCGACGTGATCGCCGGGCGAACGGCCCAGGGCGCCGTGACGTCGGTTGCGCTTCGAAACGTCTGGGCGTAAAAGCCACCCTCAGGATGCGGCTTGAGCGAGAGGTCGGAGATCAAGCGCATTGCCACGTCCCGAAGCATAGGGCCTTAGGCTTGAGCGACTGCAGACGTTCTCCTTCCGGCACGAATGCAGCAGCACGCCGCACTACGATCGCACGCATGCCGGATGCAACGATGGGATTGCGCGGCGCCGGCGGGTGTGGCATTATCGCGTTGTGAGCACACGTCCGATAATGGCCGGCGGCCTTGTGGCCCTGGCGGCACTGGCATTCGCGGTCGCAGCGGTTTGCGGCAGGGCAGATGCGACCGGGACCGTTACCATCCAGCAACGCGACGGCGCTACGAAGACCTATCGTGACGTCGGCATTCGCATTCGTAATGCAGAGCTCGTCGTCACCTCTCCCGACAAACAAGGGACGCTCGTGATCGGCAGGGCGGCTTGCACCCGCGAAAGCACTCTCGTAAAATGCCTGCCGTACGACGCGACGCTCTATCAAAACGGCGGCAAGTTTCACGTCGCCCTCACGTCGGGCACGGTCTGGCTAAATCCGACGACGACGCTACAGCCTCTCTCGTTCTCGTCCGCGCACCTGCAGCCGCACGGCGTGCTGATGTCGGTTACGACGTCGAGGGGAACCTACGTATCGCTCACCGGCACGATTGACGGGGTCCAACGATGAACCTTCGAAGCCTATTTGCCTGCGCGATCGCTATCGCACTCGTCCCGGGCGCAGCCTTCGCCGGCCGCTTCGGCGGCGGCGGATTCTCGCGTCCGGCCGGCGGTTTCGATTTTCATAACGACGCGCCGTCGTCGATTCATCCTCCGCAGGGCGGAACTCATTCGAGCACGGGACCGCACGGGACGAACCGCACCACGACCGTTTCGAATACGGGCGGCGGCTACAACCGGACGACGACGGCGCAGAACGGTTCCTACAACCGAACCAGCAGCGGCGGCGCCAACCAGAACGGGAACGTCTCGCACAGCACCAGCGCCTCGAGCCCGTACGGAAGCCGCAGCGGCAGCACGAGCGGAAACGTGAATACCGGCAACTACTCGCACAACGGAAGCGGCAGCAACGAATACGGCGGCTCGTATAGCAACTCGGGGTCCGGCAACGTCTACAATCACACCTACAGCGGATCCGGCACTGCCACCAACGCGTGGGGTGAAACCTATCATACCGGCACCTCCGTCAACAACGGCTACGCCTATCACGGCGCCTACGTCACCAATCCGGTGTACGGCAGGTACCCGGTGTGGGGCTGGAACGGCGGAGTCGCATGGTGGCCGGCGCCATACTACTGGGGCGGCGGCTTTTGGGGTGCCTTCGCGATTGGGGCGACGAGCGCCGCCGTGTACGGCTCGATCGTAGCTGCCAACGCGACGTACACGTCGTACGAAGTGCAGCCGAGCAGTCCCGGCGCAAAACTTCTATCCAGTTATCACCTCACGCAGACGCAATGCGGGCCACCGAACCTCGTGGTGATCTACGGTCCCAACAATAGCGTCATCTGCGCGTATCCGAACGACCTGGTTGCCGCCGGTACGTACTCGGTCGACCAGCAAACGCTGACCATCGTTTCGCAGAGACCTGCTAGCTAGTTTTTTTGGGGGCCCGGCGCCGCCGGCAGCCGCAGGACGAAGCGCGCCCCGCCGAGCGGCGACACCAGAGCACGCACGTCACCGCCTGCGCGCTCGGCGACGGCCTTGACCACTGCGAGCCCGATCCCGTTTCCGCCGCGCGACGTTAAGGCACGCACGCCGAGATCGAAGATGGCGTCGCAGTCGTCGCGCGCAATTCCCGGGCCGTCGTCGTCGACGACGACGGCGGCGAATCCGCCGTCGCCGCCGCAGGCGACTTCGACGTTTCCCCCTTCTCCGCAATACTTTACGGCGTTTTCGACGAGATTCAGCAACGCGTGCATGCACAGGTCGCCGTCGACGCGCGCCCAGACCGGCGCCGGCAAGGAGGCGTGCATCGTCACGCCGCGTTCGCGCGCCGCCGGCAGTGCGATTTCGAGCGCCGCACGCGCGCATTGCGCGGCGTCGCAGACGGCGCCGTGCGCCCGCGCCGAAAGATCGAGCATCGAAAACTCGAGCATGCCTTCGACGAGACGTCCGAGCCGCAGCGCTTCACGTCGTGCCGTTTCGAGAAAACGCCGTGCCGTCGCCGCATCGACGTCGCCCGAGAGCAGCGTTTCGATGTAACCGCGAATCGAGGTCAGGGGCGTGCGCAGTTCGTGGCCGACCGTCGCGAGCATCCGGCCGTGGCGGCGCTCCCGCGCACCGCGTTCGAGCGCCGCATCGAGCGTGTCCCGAAGTGCGGCGATTTCCTCGGGTCGCTCGACCCGCCACCAACCCGTTTCCATGGGACGTCCGGTCAGCATCGCGGTTGCCGCGGCGGTGCGTTCCAAGGCTGCGCGAACGTCGCGCGCTTCGGGCACGCGTCCGCTGCGCGACGGTTCGAGCAATGCGACGGCAAAACGGTCGCAGCCGTCGTCGTGTGCGAGGAGATCGTCGCGCCGAACCACGCGCCGTGCCGCCAGCGCGAAGGCGGTCGCCGTCCGGCGCTCGAGGCTGCGCGCGCTGCGGCGCCCGGAGCGCCACGCAAGCCGCTCGAACTCGGGCATGCGAAATACGAGCACGGGAACGCCACTGCCGGACCGCAGATGCACGCCGACCGCGCGGGCCAGCGCGTCGAACGAAAGCATCGCCGGCATGGCGCTCAATTACGGATACTGAAACTTGTATCCGAAGCCGTGCACCGTCCGCACCATCTGCGGAAGGTTCCACGCGCATTCGGTCTTCAAGCGCACGCGATGAACGTGCACGTCGACGGTGCGCTCGTCACCGTCGAAATCAAATCCCCACACCTTTTGCAGTAGCCGCTCGCGCGACAGCGCGACGCCGTGATTGCTGGCTAGTTCCATGAGTAGCGCGAACTCGCGGGGCTTGAGGCGCACGTCGGTTCCGTCGACGCGGGCTTCGCGCGCGCGTTCGTCGATTTCCAACCGCCCGAAGGTAAGCGTTGCGCGAGCGTGCTCGTCCGCGTGACCGTCGCGACGCAACACCGCTTTGACGCGCGCGACGAGTTCGCGGGGAGAAAACGGCTTGCAGACGTAATCGTCGGCGCCGAGTTCGAAGCCGACGACGCGGTCGACCTCGTCGGTGCGAGCGGTGAGCATGACGATGGGCACGGCGTGGCGTTCTCGCCGCAGCGTCCGAGCGACGTCGAATCCGTCGATACCCGGCAAACCAACGTCGAGTACGACGAGGTCGGCGATGCCGCGGGCCCGGCGCAACGCCGCTTGACCGTCGGCGACCCCTACCACCGCGAATCCCTCACGCTCGAGATGGTGCGTGACGAGGTCGCGGATTCCGGCGTCGTCCTCGGCGACCAGGATGGTTTGCACGGGCATGCTCCCAGGAGTGCCCGTGCGTGCTCCCTAGAGGACCCTTAGTGGACGGACGAAGACGGATTCGGCGCCGGCAAGGATCGTGGCGCCGAGCGTTTCGGCGGCGGACAATCGGCGTCGGCTCGAGCCTTCGCCGCAACGTACGACACAATGCGGTAGACGGAGTCGACGTTCACGTCATAACCGCTGCTGACGTCGTGGATAGTCGCCGGGCCGAGCTCGATGGCCCCGGTAAACCGGTCGCCGGTGTGAAAATACGCATTGTCGTCGTTGGGGCCGCTCTTCACGTGCTTGACGATGACCACTCGATAGCTTTTCGCATCGGGAGCGGACGCAAAGATGAAGGTGTGGCATTCGCGCGAGAGCGGAACCACGATGGCGGGCTCGTTGGGGATGTACCAGAGGGTCCACTGTTCCTGGGCGGAGTTGCCGGTGCAACTCGGGAGCGCCAACGCGCACAGACCAACCAGCAGGGCTCCCAGTGACCGCCACCGGCCCGTAAGGATGCAGAATAATTCCGAGTTCATCTCGCCGGGCCTTATTCAGAGCCGACCGAAACCTTCCCTATTCGAGCGCCACTCCTGCGAACGGGCCGAAGGCGGCCGCGTGTTCGCGGAGCACGCGGTAGATCGTCGCCGCCGGAAAACCCAGCCGCTCCAGCCTCCGTGCCGCCGAGGCGTACGCGACCGCCGGCGCCTTGGCGGTCAACGCTTGGAAGGCTGCCGTGCAACGCTCTCGCTCGCCGCGGTCGAGGTCGCGCACGGCTTGCGTCGCCGCCGCAGCGTCGATGCCTTTGCGCACGAGTTCGCCGACGAGTCGCGCGTCACCGACGGCCTTGCGCTTCCCTTCTACGTAGAGCCTCGCGTAGAGGCGATCGTCGACGAAACCTTGGCGTTTCGCGCGTTCGACCGCCTCGCGTATTTCGGCATCGGCGTAGGTCTTGCGTTCCAAACGTTGCCACAACTGTGCTTCGGTGAGGCGCTGGCGCGCCAGCATCCGCAGCGCTGCGGCGTACGCGGTCACTCTTTTGCGGCACCGACCACGACCGCGCCATTGCGGGATACCGTCTTGCCAAGCGCTTCACGAATCTTGGCTTCGATCTCGCCCGCCAGCTCGGAATGCTCCTCGAGAAACGCCTTGGCGTTCTCGCGGCCTTGTCCGATGCGCTGGTCGGCGTAGGTATACCACGAACCGCTCTTCCCGACGATGTTTTGCTCGAGCGCGACGTCGAGAATCGAGCCCATTCTCGAGATGCCGTGACCGTAGGTGATGTCGAACTCGGCTTGGCGGAACGGCGGAGCGACCTTGTTCTTCACCACTTTCACGCGCGTGCGCGTTCCCACGACGTCTTGCCCGATCTTAATCGTTTCGAGTTTGCGCACGTCGAGGCGAACGGAGGCGTAGAACTTCAGGGCGCGGCCACCCGACGTCGTCTCCGGGTTTCCGAACATCACGCCGACTTTTTCACGAAGCTGATTGATGAAGATCATCACCGCCTTGCTGCGTGAAATTGCGGCAGTCAGTTTGCGCAGCGCCTGCGACATGAGGCGCGCTTGCAGACCGACGTGAGCATCGCCCATGTCGCCTTCGAGTTCGGCTTTGGTGACGAGCGCGGCCACGGAATCGACGACGATCACGTCGACGGCATTGCTCCGCGTCAGCATTTCGGCGATTTCTAGTGCCTGTTCGCCCGTGTCGGGCTGCGAAACGAGGAGGTTCTCCAAGTCCACGCCCAGCGCGGCGGCATAGGTTGGATCGAGCGCGTGTTCCACATCGACGAAGGCCGCCGTGCCGCCCATTTTCTGCGCTTCCGCAATGGCGTGCAGCGCGAGCGTCGTCTTGCCGCTGGCTTCCGGACCATAAATTTCGACGATGCGTCCGCGCGGCAAACCGCCCACGCCGAGCGCGAGATCGAGCGCGATCGATCCGGTTGGAACGATCTCGAACGACATGCGTTCTTGAAAGTCGCCCATTCGCATAATCGAGCCTTTACCGAACTGACGCTCGATCTGAGCGAGGGCGCTATTGAGGGCAAGTTGCCGTTCGTCTTGAGCCGCCATCGTGTTCCTCTCCTTAGTGCGTGAAGGTGCGGGTCACCGGTTCCCTGCGACGTTCTCAGGTGCGCGTGCCATCTGGTTGGCATTCTTCTCGGGCGATTCGTCAAAAAGCGCTTCGATAAACTCCGACGGCACGAATGGCTGCAGCGCATCGGGTGTCTCGCCGAGCCCGACCAGCTTCACCGGCACCTCTAGTTCGTCGACGATTGCGACGAGCACGCCGCCTTTGGCGGTGGAATCGAGTTTCGTAACCACGATTCCGGTCAGTTCGGCCGCAGCGTTGAACAGCTTCGCCTGCGAGATCGCATTCTGACCGGTCGTTCCATCGACGACGAGCAGCGTTTCCGCTGGTGGTTCGCCCATCTCGCGTTCCACGACGCGCCGGATCTTCTTCAGTTCCTCCATGAGGTTGGTCTTGGTCTGCAGCCGGCCGGCCGTGTCGATGAGAATCGCGTCGGCATCGCGCGCTTTGCCGGCGCGCAATGCGTCGAAGACCACCGATGCCGGGTCGGCGCCCTCGGCGCCGCGTATCAACTCGCTGCCGCTGCGCGCCGCCCAGATACCTAACTGCTCGGCCGCGGCCGCGCGGAAAGTATCGGCCGCGACGAGCACGACGCGCTTGCGCCGCTCGTGCAGACGCATCGCCAATTTGCCGGCAGTCGTCGTCTTGCCGCTTCCGTTGACGCCGACGAACAGCACCACCGCCGGGCGGCGGTCCAAGTGCAACTCGGCATTGGGAAGGGTGAGGAACCGTTCGACGTCTTTACGGAAGCGCGCGACGACTTGGTCGGTGGTTTTCCAGGCCTCTTGCACTGAGACGGTCTGCAGGCCCGAAACGATCTTCTGGGTCGTCGGAACGCCGAAATCGGCGAGGATCAACGTCTCCTCGAGCTCGTCCCAGAATTCCGCGGTGAGGGGCTCCCCGGCACGGCCCAGGCGCGTGACCGCCGAGAAGGCCTCCCGGGCTTTTCCGAGGGACGCGCGCAGCCGGACAAACCAACTCACGGATGGAGTTCTTCCCGGTGCACTATCGAACTCCTGTTCGCTATTCGGCCCTTTTCAGCCGGCACCGGATCGCAGGGCGAAGCGCGCCGCCTGACCGTACAGATAGAGCCGGTCGCCGATGGTCCGCTCGAAGTCTTCCTTCTGAAGCACGTCGGCGAAGCGCGGACTGCGCGCCAGCAACTCGAAGAGCACCGCGAAACGCGCGGGGCGGCGCTCGAGAAACCGCATGAGCTTCACGCGGTGCATCAGACGGCGCGCGAACCGCGCGCCCACCTCGCCGGCATAGCGCGCGGCCGCGCGTACCGGACGATCTCGCTCGGCGGCGACGGCCTCCGCCGCCATCCGGCCACTCATGGCCGCCTCGAAGATCCCTTCGCCGTTGGTCGCGTCCACCAGACCGGCAGCCGTTCCGCCGAGCATCACCGCATCGTCGAAGAACGCCGCCCTTGGCGTACCGCCGTAGAGCAGATGGCCCTCTTGCTTCACGCGCAACACGCTCACCGCCGGATAGAGGCGCTGACGGATGCGCTCGGTGAATCGCTCGAGCTCCTCACGCAGCTGCGCGCCGGGCATTTTTCCCATCACGCCGAGGCCGATCGCCAGATGGTCGCGCTTGGGAAACATCCACGCAACGACTTGACGGCCCGCGCTCGTGAGATAGTAATGCATCTCCATCGTTTGGTACGCGATTTCGGCTGCCCGCCCGTCGAGGTAGACCCGGTACTGCAGCGTCGTAATCAATCCGTCGCGCCACGGCGCGTATTGTAACCGTGACGGCGCCGTATCGCTCTGCACGCGGACGTTATCGGCGTTGAACGTCGCGCCGGACGCAAGAAAAACGTTGCGCGCGGCGATACGTTTTCGATCGCCCGCAACGAGGTCGGCGTACTCGACGATCGTCCGTCCGTCGCCGCCGCTTTCTACGCTGCGAAAGAGCGCTTGCGTCCGGACGTGGGCGCCTTCGCGGCGTGCCATGGTTCCCATCGTGCCGTCGAGTTCTTCGCGCGTCGTCGTGTGCCCGGGACCGTAGAATACCGCGTGCTCGGCGCCGGTGATATCGAACAGCGCGACGCGCGGCGTGTCGCAGTGCACGATCTCGCGCGGCAAATCGAACGTCTGGCAGAATCCCGGGCGCAATCCGGCCGCACACACGCGCTTCGCACCGACGACCGCGTCTTTTTCGAGCACGACCGTTTCGACGCCGGCCCGCGAGGCCTCTCGCGCGGCCGTCGCACCAGCCGGCCCGCATCCGACGACGACGAAATCCGTGGCTTCCATTCTACGTTCACATTCGCTTCGGCGCGACGTTCGCTTGCTGCTGCAGCCAAAGCAAGAGGGCTGGGAGGCGGGCCCCCGGGGAGCGTCGCATCACCGTTGAACTCCCAAGCCCGATTGGAGCACCGAGCATGAGCGCGACGGCATCGCGATTTCTCTTTGGCTGTACGCTGACGGCGCTGCTGGCAGGCTGCGCAACACCCGGCCAGCACTTCTCGCCGCCGGGCGGGGCCGCGGCCCTCACGCCGGCGCTGGACCTTCCCAACGCATCGGCGCTGCTGTACGTTTCGGATCCCGAAGGCAACGACATCGCGACCTACACGTTTCCCGATGGCAAACCGGTCGCGACCATCCCGTTCGAGCAGCCCGGCGGCATGTGCGTCTCGAAATCCGGAAACGTTTTCATCGGCGATCCGAACGACTCGCAGGTGCGCGTTTTTGCGCACGGTGCAACCAAACCGCTTCGCTCTCTGAACGATCCGGGTTACGATCCGTTGAGCTGCGCGATCGATCAAAAGAGCGGAAACCTCGCCGTCACGAGTTTTCTCGGCTCCAAAGGGCACGGCAGCCTCGCGATCTATTCGCATGCGACCGGCGCGCCGAAAGTGTATTCCGACGCAAACGTTCCGCACATGTTCTACGCCGGCTACGACGGTGCCGGCAATCTCTTCGTCGACGGCACGACGTCGTCGCGCAAAGTCGTCGTCGCCGAACTCGCCAAAGGAAGCACGCACATCGTTGCGATTCCACTGAATCAAACCATCGCTACGGCGGGCGGCGTCGCGTGGGACGGCACGTATCTCGACGTCGCCGACGTCAACGCTTCGGTGATCTACCGCTTCAAGATCGCGAGCGGCAAGGGCACCAAGGCGGGCTCGATTCCGCTCAAAGGTTCGGCTTACGTCGACGAGTTCACGATTCAAGGGTCGCAAGTGGTCGTTCCGGACTACATCAACGGGAAGGTTCATTACTACAAATTCCCGGGCGGCGGAACGCCGGTCAAGACCATCGACGGCCTTACGTCGCCGCTCGCAACGGTGGTGAGCAACTAGCAGCCTTCTCCGCTCGGCGAAGCAGGACGGCCGAGCGGACGCGCTGTATATCGGCCGGTCGGCCCTTCGCGGGCCTTAATTCCTACTGCCCTGTTGAGACGAGAAGGATTGGAATGACGGCACAGTCAGCGATCGTGACCGGTTTAATCGGCGGCGCCCTCGCCGTAATCTACGGAATTGCGCTCACGTTCTGGGTGCTGGCGCGCCCCGCGGGCAACGAGCGAATGAAGCAAATCGCGACCGCGATCCAGGAAGGCGCGATGGCGTTCCTGCAGCGGCAATACCTCACGATCGGCATCGTCGCGGTCGTCCTGGCGATCATCATTCTGTTCGCGCCGACGCTTGGAAAACAAGCCGCAATCGGATTTCTGATCGGCGCCATCCTATCCGGCGCCGCAGGCTTCATCGGCATGATCGTTTCGGTACGTGCCAACGTGCGCACCGCCGAAGCCGCGCGCGGCGGCCTGAAGCCGGCGCTCAACGTAGCGTTCCGCGGCGGGACCGTCACCGGCATGCTCGTCGTCGGATTGGGATTGCTTGCGGTTTCGGGCTACTACGGCATTTTGATGCAAGTCAACAACGGCGATGCGGCGTTGTCGCTCAAAGCGATGGTCGGTCTCGCGTTCGGATGCTCGCTGATCTCGGTGTTCGCGCGTCTGGGCGGCGGCATCTACACGAAAGCCGCCGACGTCGGCGCCGACCTCGTCGGCAAAGTCGAAGCCGGCATTCCCGAAGACGATCCGCGCAACCCGGCCGTCATCGCCGACAACGTCGGCGACAACGTCGGCGACTGCGCCGGCATGGCGGCCGATCTCTTCGAAACGTACTGCGTCACGACGGTGGCCGCGATGCTGCTCGGCAACCTCTTTCTCGGAAGCAAAGTCCCGGGCGCCACGACGTTCCCGCTCGTCTTGGGAGCGCTTTCGATCGTCGCGTCGATCATCGGGACGCTCTTCGTCGGGCTCGGTAACGTCAAGAAAACGCGGATCATGGCAGCATTGTACACGGGCATGGGCATCGCCAGCGTTCTTGCGCTGGTCGGCTTCTGGTTCGCCGCGAACCAAACGTTTGCAGGCGCCACCGGCATTTCACCGCTCAGCATCTTCATCTGTGCGCTGGTCGGCGTCGTGATTACCGTCGCAATCACGCTAATTACCGAATACTACACGGGAACCCAGTTCAGTCCGGTACGCCGGATAGCGGCCGCATCCGTAACCGGCCATGCAACGAATATGATCGCGGGCCTCGCCGTTTCGATGCAAGGGACGGCCTTGCCGGCGATCGTGATCGTCATCGGCATCCTGGTGAGTTTCGCTCAGGCGGGCGTCTACGGCGTCGGCATCGCGGTTATGGCGATGCTGTCGCTGGCCGGCATCGTCGTCGCGATCGACTCGTTCGGACCCATTACCGACAACGCCGGCGGCATCGCCGAGATGGCGGAAATGCCCGAAGACGTGCGCAACGTCACCGACCCGCTCGACGCGGTCGGGAACACGACCAAAGCGGTAACCAAAGGTTACGCAATCGGTTCGGCGGCGCTCGCAGCCGTCGTCCTCTTCGCGGCGTTTTTACAGGAACTCATCGGCCACAAGTGCGGGACCGACACCGGCGCGTGCGTCGACTCCGTTCGAAACTACTTTGCGATCGGCAATCCGTACGTGCTCTGCGGACTCTTCATCGGCGGTCTGCTGCCCTATCTCTTCGCATCGCTCTCGATGCAGGCGGTCGGCCGCGCGGGCGGTGCCGTCGTCGAAGAAGTGCGGCGCCAGTTCCGCGAAAATCCCGGGATCATGCAGGGCACCGCGCTGCCGAACTACGCGACGACCGTCGACATCGTGACGCAGCACGCGCTCAAGGAAATGATTCTTCCGGCGCTGATTCCGGTCGGCGTGCCGCTCATCGTCGTGTTGCTCTCGTACTTCAACGTGCTGCCCGGAGCGGACGGCGCGCAGATGATGGGCGGCATTCTCGTCGGTTCGATCGTCACCGGCTTCTTCGTCGCGATTTCGATGACGACCGGCGGCGGCGCGTGGGACAACGCGAAGAAGTACATCGAAGACGGACACTACGGCGGCAAAGGATCCATCGCGCATCAGGCTGCGGTCACCGGCGATACCGTCGGGGATCCGTACAAAGACACCGCCGGTCCGGCCATCAATCCGATGATCAAAGTGTTGAACATCGTCGCCCTGCTGCTCGTCGGGTTCCTCGTCCACTAGCGCACGCCGTCACCACAACTGGATGACGAGCCCGGCGCCGACGTAACGAAATACGAGGGCGGGATCGCCGATCAGCGAGTGCCCGTACTCGACGTCGATTTCCGTGTGCGTGCCGAGCAGCTTTTGCACGCCGCCGTCCAGGAAAGCGCGCCCTCCGAGATCGGGTGCGAGCTTGGACACGTAGACGTATTCGGCGTAAAACTGATAGTAGTGCCGGATCTGCGTCGTCAGCACGACCGACGGCGTCGTCACGCCGTAACGTGCGTGAACGCCGCTGGGCGCGAAGCCTCCAGTTGACGACACGGCGATCGTGGTGCCGATGCCGGCCGCCGGACTCAACGCATAACTGACGTCGAGGTTTCCGGTGAGCGTCACATTGCCGGCAGTAAGAAAGGGCGATCCGTTCGGCGGCAGATCGAGCGCGTCGATAGCGAAGAGCCATCTTCCAGCCGGAGTAAACTCGTATTTCGCGCCTAATCCGGAATCCGTAACGCCGTTGGTCGCGCTGCCCGTTTCGCCGGGCGCGTATTGCCGTGTGCCGACGTAGTTCGGCCCGACGACGTCAAGTTCGAACCGCGGGGCGACGCCGACGCGCAGAAAGTTCTGCGGCACTTGGCTTTGCACCGAACCGTTCGAGGGCGTACCGTTCACTTGATTCTGATAGCCCAACTCGAAGACGGCGGTGTGCGGCGCGACCGCACAGGCGCTATAGCCGACGGTTGGACGGTTCGCGGTTGCAAGGAGTCGCCCCGGACCGCCGCATGGATCGGAGGGCGTAGCCGCCGGGGACGGCGACGCGTTGCTCGACGCCGCCGGGATCGGTTGCGAACGCGCGGGTGCGCATGAAAGCCCGAGGCCGTAACACGCGAACGCCGGCAGCGTGAAATGGAGGAGACGGCGTATGCCGTGCGAGGTCAGAGCAAACCCATCGGCGCTATCCGTTCGTGCGGGCAGGCGACGCCGCGGGCGAAGCGGCGGCGAGTTCGGATTCGTATTTACGGTAGATAAGGTAATAGCTCGAAGCGATGAAGGCGATCGCGAAGCCGAGCAGCGCATCGCCAATTGCGATCGATAGACTGCCGCGGTGCGGCATAAGCATTCGCACGCCCGATCTCAAACCGAATGCGGCGAGAAAAATTACGATCGTCACCCATGAAGAACCGAGATACATGACGCCGCGCTTGTCGGTCGGGCGGACGTCGGTGTGCATGCCGCGCAGCATGCCGAACGGAATCCCGATAATTGCGCCGGCAAGCACGCCGGCCGCAATCTCCCACGGGGCGATCGGTTCGAGGCGCTGGGTCGCGTAAATAGCCCAGCCCGTGATGACGATGAGGATCAGCGGCCCCACCCACATGCGCGTCACGCTGATTCGCTGCGGCCGGAAGAACCGGACGGCGAGAATGCCGACCACGACCACCAAGGGCAGTAGTTGCGTCCACCAGGGAACGCTCGAACTATAGCCCATAACTCGCGGCTTTCAGCGTGACCCAAACAAGAGCGGCGCCGCGCGCGTTACTTGATTTCGACCTTGGCGCCGGCTTCTTCGAGCTTCTTCTTGACTTGCTCGGCTTCGTCTTTGGTGACGCCTTCCTTCACCGGCTTGGGCGCGCTTTCGACGAACGCTTTGGCTTCGGTCAAGCCGAGGCTGGTGAGTTCGCGAACGGCCTTGATCACCTTGATTTTTTCAGGCCCGGCTTCGGCGAGAATCACGTCGAATTCGGTTTGCTCGGCGGCCGGCGCGGCGGCGGCGGCGGGCGCAGCCATCACGGCGGCGGGCGCGGCGGCGGAAACGCCGTATTTCTCCTCGAGCTGCTTCACGAGGTCGGCGAGTTCCAGAACGGTGAGCTTGTCGATTTGGTCGATGAGTTCGGCGAGTGCCATGATACGAGTCGATCTCCTTAAGCGTTGGGTGCCGCGGCTTCTTTTTGCTCGCGGACGGCGTTGAGAACGCGGACGAGTCCGCTTTGATTGCCGGAGAGCACGGTCACGAGACCGCGTAACGGGCTCGCCAGCGAGCCCACGAGCCGGGCGATGAGTTCGATTTTGGGCGGCAGCTTGGCCAGTACGTTCACCTGTGCCGCATCGACGACGCTGCCGTCGATGAAGGCCGCCTTGATGCCCAGTTTTTTGGTGGAGTCGCTGAATGTTTTCAGCGCTTTGGCCGGTGCAACCGGATCGACGCCCGCAAAGACGATGCCGGTGGGACCGCTGAGAAAGTCTTCGAGGCGCGACGCGACGTCGCCGCCGGCGATACGAAAGAGCGTATTCTTTACGACCGAATACGTGCTGCCGTCTTTGCGAAGTTCGCCGCGCAGTTTCGTAATTTCGTCGACGGTCAAACCTTGGTAGTCGGTCAAGAACAGGCTCTTTGCGGCGGCAAGCCGATCGCGCAATTCCTGGACGGCCGATTCTTTGCGTGCGGTTGGCATTGCGTGCGTTACTCTTTTCTTCGGTGCCGACGATGCGAAGGGTCCGATAAAAAACGAAAGCGCCCATCCGACCGGAGGGCGCACCAATGCGTCGCAAAGCTTCGCGGGTTCGCATCCTCGGCAGGTCATTTCGATTAAGGCCAAAAGAGGCCGCCTACGGTCTTCGGAGCCTGTGGTAGATTACCACAGGTCCGGACCGCACCGCAAGCCTGATGGAGGACTGCGTCAATGGCGATGGGTCCCGAAAAAATCGATCGCACCCACTTTCTGGCTAGCGCCGGCCTGGGCTTGGCGGCAATTGTCGCGTCGGGTGGAGGCACTGCCCTCGCGTCCGGTGGTCCCGAGGCGAAGGCGGACACCCCGCTCGACGCCATCCACCTGCTGCAAGCCGGGAACGAACGTTTCATCAAAGGCCAAGCCGTTTGCGAATCGCTCACCGCGCGGCGCCTCGAGTTGACCGCCGGTCAGAAGCCGTTTGCGGCTATCCTCAGTTGTTCCGATTCACGCGTCCCGCTCGAGACGCTCTTCGATCAGAAGCCCGGGAATTTGTTCGTCGTCCGCGTCGCCGGTAATTTCGTCACCGACTTCGGCCTGGGAACGATCGAGTACGGCGTCGCGATGCTCGGCACACCGTTGATCGTCGTGATGGGGCACAGCAACTGCGGCGCCGTCGACGCCAGCATCAAATACGTCGCCAATGGAACGACGCAACCCGGCCACATCATGGATCTCGTCAAGAAAATCGAGCCGGCGGCCAAGGCGACTAAAGAGCAGCCGGGAAGCTGGCTACACAACGCGATCGTTCAGAACGTCCGCAACAACGTCGAAGCCATCACGAAAGGCTCGACGATCGTCGCCGATGCCGTCAAAGCGGGAAAGCTCTTAGTCACCGGCGGCGTCTACGATCTCTATTCGGGGCGCATCAGTCCCCTGATGACCCTGGAAAAACTTAAGAAACCGTCGCCTTAATCCGGTTCGGGTCGACTTTCACGCCCGGGCCCATCGTGCTCGTCAGCGTGACGCTGCGCAGATAGGTTCCCTTCGCAGCGGCCGGTTTCGCACGCACGATTGCGTCGAGCAGCGTCGAGACGTTTTCGATCAGGTGCTGTTCGTCGAACGTCGCTTTACCGACGATCGTATGAATGATGCCCGTCTTGTCGAGACGGAACTCGACCTTACCGGCTTTGATGTCGCGAATCGCGGCCGCGATGTTGGGCGTCACGGTTCCGGCTTTCGGATTGGGCATCTTTTGAGCGAGAATACGTCCGAGTTCCTTGCCGACTTGCGCCATCATGTCGGGCGTGGCGACAGCAACGTCGAATTCGCCGAACCCGCCCTTGACGCGATCGATCAAATCCTGATCGCCCACGATGTCCGCGCCGGCTTCCTGTGCCGCCTTGGCGTTGTCGCCTTTTGCAAACGCAATCACGCGCACCGTGCGGCCCGTTCCGTGCGGCAACAACACGGTGCCGCGGACGTTCTGGTCGCTCTTCTTTGGATCGACGCCGAGGCGAATATGCGCCTCGACGGTTTCGGCGAACTTCGCATTGGCGTTCTTCTTTACCAGCGCGATCGCTTCAGGCGGGGTGAAGAACTGCCGGCGGTCGTAGTCGGCCGCGAGTTTTTTATAGCGCTTTCCGTGATGTTGCGGCACTACGCTTCCACCTCGACGCCCATCGAACGGGCCGTTCCGGCGACGATCTTCTTCGCCGCATCCATGTCGTTGGCGTTGATGTCGGGCATCTTTACCTTGGCGATCGATTCGAGCTGCGCTTGCGTCAGTTTGCCAACCTTGTTGCGATTGGGTTCTTTGCTGCCGGACTCGATCTTCAGCGCCTGCTTAATCAGAAACGACGCCGGGGGCGTCTTGGTGATGAAGGTGAACGTGCGATCTTCAAAGACGGTGATCTCGACCGGAATGATCATGCCCGCCTGCGATGCCGTACGCTCGTTGTACTGCTTGCAGAAGTCCATGATGTTCAGCGAATAGGGTCCGAGCGCCGGCCCGATCGGGGGCGCGGGAGTTGCTTTTCCGGCGGGAATTTGGAGGCCGATTTTGCCTACGATTTTTTTAGCCACGATACTCTCCTTAACGATGCATCGGCGATGCTTCTGCCCCTCCTAGGAACCTCACGCATCGGGGTCGCTTGCGTGAGAACATGTGTCAACCTGAGCGCCCGGCAAGGCGCGCAGTCGAAGGACTTTTACACCTTTTCCACCTGGAAGAATTCGAGTTCGACCGGCGTTTCGCGTCCGAAGATCGAAATGAGCGCGCGCAGGCGTTCCTTCTCCGGTGCGATCTCGTCGACGATGCCGGTGAAATCGAAGAACGGGCCGGACGTCACCTTCACGCGATCGCCCTTCTTGAAATCGATCTTCAGCTTGGGCGCCTCGATGCCCATCTGCTTGAGAATCGTCTTGACTTCTTTCTCTTGCAGCGGCACGGGTTTTTCACCCGGTCCGGGGCTGCCGACGAAGCCGGTGACGCCTTGCGTATTGCGCACGACGTACCACGACTGATCGTCCATGATCATCTCGACGAGGACGTAACCGGGAAAAACTTTCTTCGGCGTGATCTTGCGCTTACCGTCTTTGAACTCGACTTCGTCTTCCATCGGCACGAGCACGCGGAAGATCTTGTCCTGCATTCCCATCGAGTGAATGCGGCGCTCGAGATTCGCCTTCACCTTGTTCTCGTAACCCGAGTACGTATGAACGACGAACCAGTTCCGGTTGTCTTTGCGCGGCGCCGTTTCGACCGCTTCGTCGGCCCCGCCGGGGGCTTCTTCGGCTGCCGCAGAGTCCACTTCGGAGGCTTGGTTCTCGAGGTCTTCGGTTTCGCGCACGACCGTTTCGAGCGCATCCTCTTCGGGCGCGATTACTTCGGGCGCTCCGGCTTGGGGCGCTTCCGTGCCGGGCGTTTCCGTGTTGGGCGCTTCCATTTCCGGCGTATCTGCGCCGGCGTACGGCGCTTCGACGCCGGTTTCGTGCGCGGCCGTCTCCGGCGCGGTGGATTCGGACGGCAACTCGCCGCCGATTCCTGACATCGTTTCGTGCATGGTTATCCGGTGACCGGATGGATCAAACTGAAGAGCCATCCGAATAGTTGATCGAGAACGAACGTGAACAAGCCGACTCCGACGACCAGGACGATCGTTAGAATCGTGGCCGACATCCACTCCTCGCGCGTGGGCCACGTGACGCGCCGCATTTCGGCGATCACGCCACGGACGAAGTCCTGGCCGGCGACCCGCTGGGCGGTTTTCTTTTGCTCGTTCACCAAAGATTCTCTCTAGGGAAATTGGCAGGGCGGACAGGACTCGAACCTGCAACCAACGGTTTTGGAGACCGTTGCGCTACCAATTGCGCCACCGCCCTATACCTACTTGGTTTCGCGGTGGGACCGGTGACAGCGGCACCAACGGCAGTACTTGCTGCGCTCCAGCCGCTCGGTCGTCTTCTGCTTGTTCTTCTGCGTATTGTAGTTCCGGCGCTTGCACTCCGTGCACGCCATCACGATCATTACGCGCGTTTCTTTCTTTGCCATCAGCCTATCACGACATGAAGAAAACGGACCCGGGGTCCGTTCGAACTCCCATGCTAGCATACCGCAGCGGCGCTCGCAAGGCTACGGCCTCTAGCGTACTATTGGCCGGGAAGGGACCTTACGGCCGCCTCCTGCCTTAACCCTGCGCCCGGCCAGAATCGAACTGGCAACCTTGGGCTTAGGAGTCCCCTGCTCTATCCAGTTTGAGCTACGGGCGCGCTCGACCCAGGTGGTCATTCTCGACCGGCGGTCCGCCGAGCCTGCGCCCCGGCGATTACCTTCGCCAATGCCAAGGATGGCACGCGTGCTCGAACCGTGACCGGAGGTATGAGGTATAAGGTAGCTAGGCGGAGGGACTGCACCCAAATGATTGGCAAACTCAAACGCATCGTGTCGTGGAAGAAAAGCGAACCTGCGAAACCGGAAACCTCACCGGCCGGCGGGTCGGGAGCCGAGGAACGGCTGCGCGCTGCCGAATACGAAGAAGGCCGGGGGCCCGCGCGCGAAGGCGGGGAGCGCACGCGCGATGACGAGCAGAGCGCTTCGTCCCACACTTCGGGGTGAAAACGCTCGTCGCTTTCGATCTCGATGGCACGCTTGCCGAGAGCAAAGCCGCGATCGACGGCGAGATGGCGGCACTTCTTCGCAAGCTTCTCGATGTGATGAAGGTCGCGATCATCTCGGGCGGCGCCCTACCGCAATTCGAACACCAAGTTCTCGGGCATCTTCCGACAGACGCGCGCCTTCCGAACTTATCGATCCTGCCGACCTGCGGAACAAAGTTCGTGCAGTACCAAGGAGCTTGGCATACCCTCTACTCCGAGGATCTTACCGATGCTCAGAAACAGAAGATCGAAGGCGCTCTCGAAAATGCCGTTGCCGCAGCGGGCTTTAAGGTCGAGCACGTGTGGGGCCAGCAGATTGAGGATCGAGGCAGTCAGATTACGTACTCTGCGCTCGGTCAGCAGGCTCCCCTTGAAGAAAAGAGCAAGTGGGACCCCGATTTTTCGAAGCGTAAGAAGATCAAAGCGTTGCTCGACGTCTCCATTCCGGAGTTCTCCGTGGAGCTGGGCGGAACGACGTCGATCGACGTCACGCTTCCGGGCATCGACAAAGCGTACGGGATCCGAAAGCTGCGTGACATCCTCGGCATTCCGACCGATCAGATGATGTACGTTGGTGATGCTCTATTTCCGGGCGGGAATGACTATCCGGTGCGGTCGACTGGAGCAGTCTGTATTCAGGTCCGCGATCCTGACGAGACAAAGCGAGTGATCGAAACAATCGTCGCTTGTTCGGAGTAAGCGTCCCCATTCGTTATGGTTTCTTCGCAACTGCAATTTTGCCGACGCCGGGCAGCGACACCATGCCCTCGCCGAATTGGGCGGTTAGCACCGTTTCGGAGGCCAAGCGCATATATTGGGAGCGGAGAGATTGCCGAGAGCGATCTCGACTCAGCAATTCGCGGCGGGTTGCACTGACATCAGAATCGCACTTACGGTCGCCCTAACGTTTTCGATGCTTGCGGCGCTGCCACGGGCAAACGCTTATGCTGCCGAAATAATTACCGGCAAAGACATCATCTATCCCGGAACGCTCAAGATGAGCGCGTTCATGCGAGCCGATAGAACCCCGAACGGAACGGCGCGTATCGATGCTTGGGAAGTGCAGGGCGGCCAGGCCGTTCGAAGCTACGACATCGATATGACAAAACTCATGCACATGATCGTCGTGTCGGACGACCTCACCGATTTTCAGCACGTCCATCCGACGCTTCTGCCGAACGGGCACTTCACGATCGAACTGCATCTGTTCGAGCCGGTTGCAGCCTACCATATTTATCTCGACGAGCGGCCGCACGGTTCCGGGCGAAACGTCTTCCGATTCGACTTGCCGGCTGAAGCCGGGACGCCGGCGGCGATACGGCAGGTCCACGCTGCCGGCGCAGCGGACGGCAGGGGCGACCTGGCAATATGAGAATAAATCGCAAATAATGGATCGCGGGCGAGCGCTGCTCCTGTATCTGGCCCTCTCGGTGCCCTTTGGTATAGCAGTCCACCTCGGGTCGGAGTTCGCAGGGCTCGGACGGGACGCCGACGATCTGGCATTTTCACCGCTTCACGCCTATCTGGCGGTAATCGCCATCGGGGCCTTGGCGGCATTTCTCGGATACGGTGGGTTTTTCGCCGGCGTCGCGGAGCGCCGGCGCCGCATCGCGCTGATGTCCTGCGCCCTTCCGTTCCGTGGCAGAGGCGGACGCTTCTTCGCCTTTTCCGCCGGACTGCAATTCGCGTTTTTCGTCGTCACCCAGCTTGGCGAGGGCTGCCCTCTGTGTAAGGGCGACGCGCTGATCGGCGTTGCCGCCGCGCTCGTCGCCAGTGCCATCGGTTCGTGGGCCCTTATGGCGCTGCGCAAGCATATCGTGCGCGTATTCGCAACACTTGCCACCGCTGTGGAGAGGGTGCCCCGCCTCTCGGTCGGATTCGTGCCGCGCTACGCGGTCCACGCCGTCGCCTCGACGTATTCGACGTTCGCCGCGACTCTCGGCAACCGGCCTCCTCCTTCGCGCTCCTAGATAGCTCGCGCTCCGCGCGGACCACTCTCCTTTTAATCTCTAGGAGCTTTTTCGTTATGAAGCTTTTCCTTCACGGCTCATTAGCCGTAACGCTGACGTGCGTCTGCGCGGCGCCGTCGTATGCAGTCAATGCAAGTTCCTTTCTCAGCGGTACCGTAACCAGCAAGGGTCTGCCGATTTCGAGCGCTCGAGTGACGGCGTCCGGCAATAACCTCACGCTGAACGCAACGACGGATGCTCGCGGGCACTTTTCGTTTCCACCGCTTCCGCTCGGTACCTACGACGTCGAAGCGAAGTATCGTGACCTGCGAGGGCTCGTTCGGGTCGATCTCGGAAGCGGTGGCGCTACGGTTGCGATTGAGTTAAGAACGCTTACCGAGATCGAGCACGTCGTCGTGAGTCGCGCACAATCGGAAGTGATCCATGGAAGCGGCAGCGACGTCGTGCTCAATGGCACCGCTTTAACTCAACTGCCGTTCAACAATAGCTTCTCCGAAATGGAGATCCAGATGCCCGGCGCCGTGCGCGGGGCGAACGGCGTCGTGCACATCAACGGCGACCACGGGGTCATCAACTACATGCTCGACGGGGTCGCCTTACCACAGGAGCTCAATCGCGATATCGGTGGCGAAATCAACCTCAATGATCTCTCCTTCATCGACGTCGTCGAAGGCGCGTACCCCGCACAATACGGTTTGCGCTTCGGGTCGGTATTTAACATGGCGACGCGATCCGGGACCGGCCCCGCAGGCTTCGACGGCTACGCCTCAGCCGGATCGTACACGAACGCCCAATCGCAGCTGGGATATCACGCGCCGATCGGCAGCGCCGGCGGTTACGACATTGCCTTCAACAGCTCCCAAACGACGCGCGGGCTCGATCCTCCGAACTTCGACTCACCCCATAACGACGCCAGCTCGGTTGGGCAGTTCGTTACCGCCACTTTGCCGTCGCGCGGGAACAACTTCACCAAGATCACGTTCGTCAACAACTACGGCACGTTTCAGATCCCCAACGACGTCGCCAACGGCGAACCCGCTTCCACCGACGACAACGAAAGCCAGGGCGACACGTTCCTGGCGGTTCAGTTTCATCATCCGATCGGCGATACGGGGCTCGTGACGTTCGGGCCCGCATATAAAGTTTCGAAAATCCAAGACTTCGGCGATCCAACCAACGATTGGATCTATGGCGAGGCCCTCAACGTGGAGTCGCCTCCATACGGCAACGGGGGCACGCCGGCCGATTGCGCGGACGCCATCCAGACCGGAAACTTTGGTCCGACGACGTGCGGCTATTCGCTCGCCGACCAGCGAACCGCGCTCGACTACATCATGCAGGGCGACTACGTGCAGACGTTCGGCCGGCACACCCTCGCGGCCGGCTTGTCCTACGATCTCACTCGCGTGTTGAAATATTACGCGATTACCCTGCAGCCCAATAACTTTCTCGCACCGATCCAAACGCCGGGAACGCCGAATGCACCGGCTACCGTCATCGACAACGCCCCGAACATCGGAAATACGTACCAGTCCTACGTTCAGGATAGTTGGCGCATGAGCAATCTTTGGGAAGCGGACTACGGACTTCGCTACGACTTCTTCAACATCAAGTCGAGCACGTTTTCGCAGGGCTTCGCCTCCCTTAGCCCCAGGCTCAAGCTCACGCGCTTCTTCGGCAAACGCGCGAGCCTCTACGCCTACATCGGTCGTTTCTTCGAACCGTTTTCTTTCGAAAACGTGAGCCCGCAGGCCGCGTACTTGCTCAATCTCCCGTTGCAGCCGACCTTAGCGCAGTTCGACCTCAAACCGGAGCGCGACACGCAACTCGAGTTCGGCGGCCACATACCGGTTGGGTCGGGCGACCTCGGCTTCCGGATCTGGCAAAAAAACGCGAACGATCTCATCGACGACACGCAGGTCGGCCTCACGCTTCTCCATCAGGACATCAACTACGTGCTCGGCAGATTGTCGCAAGAGGCAATTAGCTACGTTGCGCCCCTGGAACGCAACGGCCGGTTTTACTTCTCGGTTGCGCACGTCGTGTCGGTGAACAAGGGCTGCGAAACTCAGCTCCTCGCACCATGCTTCGGATCTCCGACGGACTTCACGCCGGCGGATCACGAGCAGAACTGGAGCATTGCAAGCGGCACTTTGCTCAACAACCGGCGCGGCGGCTGGTTTTCGATCGATGGGGAATACGGCAGCGGCTTGTCGTCCGACATCTGTCCCGAAGGAACGCCGGGGAACTGCAAGGCGACACCCCATACCACGTTCAACGTTGAGGAAGGCATCGCGATAGGGCCAAAAACCGCGTTGACGCTGGGCATCCAAAACGTGCTCAACGACCGCTACTTCGTAACGCTCTTAAACGCCCAAGGAAATCACTACGCGCCGCCACGCACCTTCAACGTGGGCATACGGGTGAAGCCTTGAGGCGGAACGCGGCGCGCGACACTACCCGCAATCGTCGCCGGGCGACCTGGTCGATGCGTCGAGAACGACCGCTTGGCTACCCGCGGAAAAACCTCTACAATGACGGGACGGCCTCGTTGGGCCGCCGGAACATATCGAGGAGGTTTTCCATGAGGCTTCGCTCCGTTGTATTTGCGCTAGCATTGCCGCTCGTTGCCGGCTGTAGCGGACAGGCGTTGAAGCAGCCGTCGCTGCCCGCGTTGTCGGCGCCGTCTATCGGCGGCGATGCCGCAGCGAAGATCGGGGAGAACGCAACGGCCCAGAATGTCTACTGGACGCTTTTCTACGCACAACCGAATCCACAGGTAGAGATCGCGAAGCTGCCCTTGAAATCGACGTCGAAGGTTACGCGGATCGACGGGAATGGCGACAATCAATTCGTCTGCGCGAACGCTATCCGTTCGGTTGGATCGAAGCTGTGGGTGATGAACCTGTCGCCGTGCCATGCGTCCGACTCGAGCATCGTTCAGGTGTACTCGCTACCCCTGACGACGCACAGCAAGCCGACCCTCACGTTCGTACTCTCCGGCCCTGTCGACGCGGACCACATGACCTTCGACGCGTCGGGAAACTTGTGGGTCTCTTCAGAAGGAAACAATACCGTTTACGAATACACGGGACCCTTTACGTCGAGCGGGACGCTGCAACCGGCAAAAAGGCTCACCTTGGGCCTCAAAACGCCGCAAGGCCTAGGCTTCGATTCCACAGGGAGTCTGTTTGTCGCGAACACGGGAACCACTTCCGGCAAGAACGCAATCGCCATCTTTAAGCCACCGATTTCGAATAGCAACCCGCAGTTTTTGAAGGGCGTCATCGCGCCGAGCGGACTCATATTCGACCGCGACGGCAACCTCTACGTGTCGTCCAATGGAACGCCTGGTGCAATCGCGCAATACGCGAGCAATCATCTCAAGGGTGGAGACTCGCCGTCCATTGTCGACTCGAAGGGCATCGCCGCCGGTGAGTACGGAGCGGATCTGAATTTCGATAGCGCCGGGAATCTCTACGACGCCGATTGCGGCGACAAGCCGGGCATCTACTCGTATCCGACGGCGACGAAACGGTTTAGTTCGACGCTGGCTCCGGCGTTCTATTCGAACAAGAGCATAAAATCAATCGGCTGCGTCTGGGGAATCGACATTCATTAAGAACGGTGGCCGGGCGGTGGCCTAGCCCCTTTCCCCAATTTGCGCGCCGTACCCACACAGTTTTCTAACACAGTAGCGGCTGTATGGCGCTTTCGGCAACCAGCGGCTGGTACGCTAGGCCCAGTGCATGTTGGAGCGACGGCATGCCATCCATCGATAAGGAGTCGACATGAAGAAATCTCTGTACGGTGGCCGTTTGGCCCTAGCCTTAGGAGTGATTCTACTGACGGCCGTTGGGTGCCAGGGCAGATCGAGTGGCACGCCGGGATACGTGCCGGCCGGCGCCGGCAGTGTCGCGACGCCGGAAATGTTGCAAGCAAAAATCATTTCAAGCTGCGGTACCAAGATCCGCATCGTGCTGCTCGGGAGCGTGGAGTGCAGGTTCCACGAAAACAATCATCCCCAGCGCACCTTCACGCTGGTCAACCACACGAACGGCCTCGTCAGCATTTCGCCGGGGAGCGGCACCAAGCTCACGACGTTCACGGTCACGGCCATTCTGCTTGGGAGCGGCTACTTCACCGTGAAGGACGCTGACGGTAATCAGCTCAACGTGAAGCTGGAGGTTGTGACCTAAGGCGAGTTCTGTCGCCCGCCCGAACTCGCCGTGGGAATCGGATCGAAAAATCGGTCCGATTCCTTTTTGCGGTGCCATACTTTCCACCGCGAACCCAGGCGCTCGACGGCTGCAGCGGCGAATCTCGGTCGCTACCGTCGTGAGGAAAGGAACGTCGAACCGTATGAAGACCGAGAAAATCGCTCTTTTCGATCTCGATGGCAGTCTGGCCGACTTTGACGGTGCCATGCGGCGGGATCTACGGCGAATGCGCTTCCCCGGCGAACCCGAGATCGCCCATGACACCAACTTACACGATCTCGAAGATCGGTTCTCGTACATAAAAGCGCGAATGGATTTCATCAAATCGAAGCGTGGCTGGTGGCGCCAGCTTCCCCGCATCGATTCCGGGTTTGACATCGTGAGTAAGGCTCAAAGCATCGGCTACCATATCGATATTCTTACGAAAGCTCCTCGTAAGCAGCCTCAAGCGTGGATGGAGAAGGTCGAATGGTGCGAGGTGCAGCCGGAACTGGCTCACGCTGACATTCACCTCGCAATGAACAAAGGACTCGTCTACGGCAAGATGCTGTTCGACGATTTTCCGGAATTCATGACGCAATGGCTGCGCCACCGGCCTCGCGGACTCGGTATCATGCCGGTGACGCCGTATAACGCCGATTATCGGCATCCGAACGTCGTGAAATTCGACGGCACCAATGTGGGTGCGGTCGTTTATGCAATGCAAATCGCGTACGACCGCGACGAAAAAGAGCCGCTGCTGTTGTCGTGAAAGGTGAGGGCGGATCTAACAGTTATACGCGCTGAGAAAGGTTCGGAGATCCGTAATTTGCTGCGCATAGTAAAACGGGATGCGGCCGTAACGAATGTCGTAGATCTGAAAAGCGCCGCCGTTTTTTAAGAGCAGCAGCGTGACGCTCCTTTTGGCGTGGGCGCCGCCAAAGGCGAGGGTCACGGGCACGAAGACGACCTCGCGCACCGCAGCCTCCGCGCCGTAGCGCGGTACGCTCCGCCGGCCGGCCGCCGGGGAGCCGACCGCAAACGACGTCGCCGGCGATGCGGCGCCCGCGTACGGATCGAAGTTCGACATTTTGTTGACGTTTTGATCGGGCGTCGTGCTGACGTAGAACTGATACTTTTCGCCCTCGCTCTTGAAATACGATCCGCTGAGTTCGTCGTAGAGTTCCGGGTCGAAGAGCGTCTTGACTTGACCGAAGTGTTTCTCGGGATGGCCGTGCTGCAAGAGATACCAGCCGTAAAACTTCGCTACGACGGCAGCCGCACCCGACGTTTGGACCACCGCCGGCGTTTGGGCGGCACGCCCCGGCGCAGCGGCGCTCAGAAGAACGGCGCAAACGAGACTTGCACGACGCGCCGCAGCAATTGGCGAAAGACGCATTAGAAGATCGCCACGGCAATCTGCACGCTCGTGACGCGTGTTTTAGGCCATTGCACGGTATGCGCCGTCCACGTCGCCGTCGACCGGTCCGTCTGGCCGATGATCCATCCGCTGCGGAGACACGCGTAGTTCAGCCGTTGACCGTCGACCGCATCGGTCGCGCCGGCAACGAAAACGCACGTGTCGCCGCTCGTGAGGCGTAAGCCCCACGGTTCGCCGCTTGGTTGAAGCATTTTGGCCGTCGGATCGTCCTCAACGTTGAGCGGGCTCTTGAGTGACAGCAGTACGACGGATTTCGAAAATGGGCTGACGGCGCAAGCGACCACGTGCGTCTTCGACGGTCCGAAGCACGGATCGTATATTCCATCGCCGTGCCTGCAGCGCCACGCATCCGGCCGGTCCGACGAGAGCGAATTCGTCCAACACGATCCGGTGATTCGCTCTGCGATCGTGTAGCCGGCCGCGAGCGCGCCTTTCGCCCAAGGACGAAAAACGACGACCGTCGTTCGCGCGGCAGCGGGCGCCGGCGACGATGCTAGTACTACGATCGCAATTGAGAAGGCGAAACCGGCTACCCTCGAGACCACCAGTCGTACCTCCTCAACACGTTACGAAACGGTCGCGGCAATCGCTGCCGGCCGCACATCTCCGATTCTTCGAAGGCACGGTTCGTCCTAGACAGCTCGCGGTTTTGACGGTTAGGATTGGCGGGTGATTCGCTTGGCCTGCGCCGTCCTCTCGGCCATGCTCCTGGGAGCGACGGCCGAGACCGGCTTTTCGATCGACACCTCCCGCTATTTCTCCAATCCGCAGGCCGAGGCGGCTTCGCGCGCAACCGCCATCGCGGCGGCGCGTGCGTTCACGCGTTCGGCGGCGCCGCGCACTCCGGATGGCTGGTATCGATGGCTGCAACGATACGACGCGCTGCTCGTCGGGCTCGAACGTCACGATACCTACGTCTATCTGCGCGCTGAAGAGGACGATCGCGACGGCGCAGACGCCGATGCCGACGACGCCCTCGGTAACGTCGAAGAGGCAGTGCACGATCGGATCGTGGCCGCGGCCAAGGAGCTTGGTGCGCAACGGATCGCGTCGCTCACGGCACGCGGACCATTAGGATCTTTCCGGTTTCTGCTCGAGCGTGCACTGGAGGAGTCGAAGCATCGGTTGAGCCCCACCGACGCGCGAGCCGTCGCAACGGCCGTGACGCCGGTACTCGACGCCTCGGCGACGACCTACAAAGCGATGCGGAAGTTGGGCGATTCGATTGAAAGCCGGCAGGATGCATACGCGGCGCTGCTCGTGGCGATCGCGTCGGCAAACAACGGCGTCGCCCGGCTACGTGGCTTTGCCGGTGCGCCCGAAGCGTCGTACTTCGACAAAGCACTTTCCGGCGCGTCCGTCGAGCGCGCGTTGGCAGCGGCCAGGTCGTCGCCGGCGTACGCGCGGTATCGTCAAGTGTCGAAAGCCGCGCCCAAGCCGGTCTTCAGCCCGGCGCCTCTATCCCCGGCCGACGCCATTCCGCTGATTCTGGCTGCGACGCAAACGAAATCTTCGAGTCGTTTGCGCTCTTCAACGAACTGCTGTTCTTAGACCACCTCTACCGGACCGCTTCCACGAACGCCGCCCGCGCCTACTACCTCGACTATTTTCTCAAAGACGCGACGTTTCAGGTCTACGGCTCGGCCGAGGAGACCGAGCTGGAGAGCGCCATCTATCGAGGCGTCGCCGATCGATCGCTTCGAACGGCCGCAGACTTCAACGCGCTCACGCGCGCCGTTTTTGCGAAATACGATCCCTCATCCGCGGACGACCCCGCGACGGCACTCTATTGGGCGCGCGACCGGCTTTTTTTCAGCGATCCGCTCTACGACGTCAACTATTTGTATGCCGGGCTTCTATCACTGAGGTATTTCGACGAATACGAGCGCGGATCGGCGGATTTTTCCCGCCGGTACGTCGCTCTGCTGAAAAACGGATTCAACGACACTCCGGCGCATCTCGAAAAGCAATTCCTCGGCATCGACCTCGATGACGAAGCGGGGATGGTGCACGACGCCGCGCGCTTAATCGAGACGAAAAACGGACACGCTGGCGCAGCTCTACGGCGTGGGCACTGCGCTAAAGTGAAGAGGCGACGCGATGAACGCCTCGCCTCTTCGCTTGGAATGACCTGGTCGAGCTACTGGTCGTCGGGGGAATGGTAGTCGTCGGGCTGATGCAGGAAATATTGCCTATTGTACGGCGAGTTGAACTGAACGAATTTGCGCGGCGGCTTGGTGAAATCGAACGCGTCTTTGGCCGGCGAGATGGCGCGCCGGTCGCTGGCGGCGAGACGCTTGAGGTGAAATTGGTCTTCGATAAATCTCAAGATGCTGCCGTGTTCGTAATGGACGTGCGAGACGTAGCCCTGCTTGGCGTAGGGTGAGATAATCAGCATCGGTATACGCATGCCGAGGCCGTCGTAATCCACGTACTTGGGTGCAACGGGATCGAACCAACCGCCGTAATCGTCCCAAAACACGAAGATTGCCGTCGAGTTCCAGTACTGGGATTCACCGACGGCGTTGACGACTTGCGTTACCCACGACGGGCCGCTCTTCGATCCGCTGCCGGCGTGGTCGGAGTTTGCCCAGGTCGGAGTGACCCAACTGACGGTGCGCAAATTGCCGCTCGAGATGTCGCTGAAGATCGTCGACTGTGGAGTAACGATGTCGGTCGCCCAATCCGGTCCGTTGTAAATGTGGTTGATCGCTTGATAGGCGCTCCAGATCTGCCCTACGTCCGGACCGTTGATCTTCGAGGTGTAGAATGCCCACGACAAACCGGCCTTGTCGAGTTCGTCGCCTAAGGTCGTCGGATCCCAGCAGACGACTTCGCTGCCGTCGGGGATCTGGCGTTGCGGGCCGACCTCGGAAATTTTGTCGCCGGATCCGCCCGGGCAGCCCCACGAACTATTCGGAAAGTTCACCGCGTGCACGGCCTGCCCGGAGATAATGTATTGATGTGAGATGAAGCTGCTCGCATCGAAGTTCGACGCGAACATCTTGTCGGCGAGCACGTATTGTGCGGCCATGTCGAAGTACGGCTGCACCTCGGATTGAGGTACGTAACTGTACGGCGGATTCGCATTCGGACAGCGCGGCCCGCGGCCGCCGCAGCCGTAGTACTCCTTGTCGAAGCCGTTCATGCGGCAGTTCGTCCCCGGAATGCTCCCGCTGCCGTTGCATGCGGTGAAATAAGAATTCGAAGAATGGTCGATGTCCCAATCCGTCTCGAGCCCGACGGGCTGCAGTTCGATTTTGTTGCCGCTCTCGTCGAATCCGAATTTTGCCGTGTCGGCTCCGGGATAGCCGTAAAACAAATTGTTGAAGCTGCGGTTTTCTTGAACCAGAATGATGACGTGCTGGATCTTGCCGCTGGTTGTGCGAGTATGCACTCGTTCCGGCAAACCGAAATTCGGAGCCGCGAAAGACGCGGGAATACCTGGCGACGAGGTCGACCCGCCGTTGGCGCTACAGGCGCACAGCGACAGCGCGACCGCCGCGACCGCAGACACCCGAACCGCGCCTGAAGACAATCGCATAGTAGACGTTCTCCTCTTCAGCGTTGCAAGGTGGGTCGGTTACACGGCCGCGACGCCAAGTCCCACGGCAGAAGCATGACCGGCCGTATGCTTGCTCGCTTTACGCCGGCTTAAGGGGCCGGTATAATCGTTCAAAATCCGTCACAGATTGGAGAAGCCGTGCGGCCATTCAAAGTTGACGTAGGAGCCTTAGGTCTTATTGCCATGCTCGCCGGCTGTAGCAGTGCCGGATCCACGTTGCAGCCGATGGTCGCTCAGCGCGACGCAGCGAGCTCTCGCGTGCCGGCCGGCAACTCCTGGATCGCTCCCGGCGCTAAAGGCAGCGACTTGCTGTACGTCTCCGACCTGTTAGCGCAAGTCGTTGATATTTACACGTACGGCCATAGCATCAAGCTGGTCGGTACGCTGACGGGGTTCTTCAATCCGGAAGGGCTGTGCGTCGATAACTCGGGCGACGTTTGGGTGACGAACGACACGAGTGACGGCGTCCATCAAATTACCGAATACGCACACGGTGCCACGACCCCGATCAAGACGTTGAACGATCCCGACGGCAGGGCCAACGGCTGTTCCGTGGATCCGAAGACTGGGGATCTCGCGGTCGCTGATTTCTGGGGCCCGACCGAACAGATCGGCAACGTCGCAATCTACCCTCACGCAGGTGGCACTCCCAAGTATTATTCGAATCCGAACATCTACTATTACTATTACTGCGCGTACGATGACGATGGAAACCTTTACGTCGATGGGGAGACCCAGGGCAGCATCTTTGGGCTCGGCAAGCTTCCCAAGGGCGGTAATACGTTGAAGTTCGTCCCTGTGAACGAGACGATCTACTTACCGGGTGGCATTCAGTGGGACGGCAAGTATCTTGCCGTCGGCGATCAGGTCGCCGTGAAGCATAACTTTACCAGCGTCATCTATCAGTTTTCGATCGGCCACGGCGTTGGAAACGAAGTCGGCACTACCATTCTTGGCGGATCGTCCCAAGTAGCGCAGTTCTGGCTGCCGCGGGTTCGCAACGGCCGCCAAGCCATCAAAGTCATCGGTCCAAACCAGCAAGGCAATGATACGCTGTTTTGGACTTACCCGGCCGGGGGCAATCCTATTCGGACCATTTCCGGTGAAGACGATCCGACCGGCGTTACGTTGAGCCTAGCCCCGAAATAGCCGCAGCTGCGGCGGCAACGACCGTCCTGACGAAAAAGCTTCGCCAATCCCAGCCTAAATCGTCTTAGGATCGATCCATCCGAGGCCGCTCGCACCCGTCTCGTTGAACCAGAGATCGCCGTTCGGTCCGATGACGATTCCCGCGAAGAGTCCCTCGTTTTCATTCTGACTGTAAGTCGGTACGGTGTAGAATTTCCCGGAAAGCGTCATGCGAGCGACGCAGTCGTTGGCCGCGTCTACGTACCAGATGCTGTTTTCCGGCCCACTCGTGAGCGCGAAGGGGAGGCAGCGATATGGGACGGTATACTTCTTGACGATCGCGCCATCCGTCGCCATCTCTTCGAGCTGGGGCGGATTCCCCGTGTAAAACCAGATATTGTGATCGGCGTTCCACAGACCGCTGCCTACCTCGCCGACCCTGCGCACGCGGTGACTGTCGCCGTTCATCGTCACCTTGTGAATGTATCCGCCGCCGCTGATATACCACAAGTTTCCGTCCGGCCCGGAAACGATGTAGAGCGGCGTCGAGTCGCCTTTAAACGTTCTCACCTGGCCGTCGGTCGTGATTCGTCCGATCCTGCCGGGGAAATATTCCGTAAACCACAGCGCACCGTCCGAGCCGCGTGCCATCGAAAGCGGCGAGGCGTCGTGTTCGAGTTGGAAAAACGTGACTTTCCCAAGCGGTGTAATCTTCCCGATCCGGTCGTTCGTATAGTCGGTGAACCACACGTTTCCGTCCGGACCCTCAACCATCGAACAGCCTTCTATCTCAAACGTGTTCGTTGCCGGATAGACTTTTACCGAGCCGGTTTTCGAATAGTGCGCGATTGACCCATCAGATAGGCAAATCCAAAGGCTTCCGTCGGAAGTTCGAGTGAGCCCGTATCCGGGCTTCGGCAACTTCTTTTCCGGCTGTAACGATGGTAAGACGGTCGCCGTCTGCACGTTGGCGCCGCCGTTCGCATTTGCGCTGAGGGTCGCGTTGATGTCGCGCCCCGAATAGATGACGCTCGCCTTCGACGTCGACGACGTTAGAACGGTTTGCGAGAGTTCTGCGTTTTTGGGATCGGTCGTCGTCAGATGAATAGGGTTGGGATAGTGGCCTTTGATCGCGTGATGCGATAGATTGTAAACCGTGACCGTTAGCGGAAACTTCGCGTCCACGCCGAGTTCGGGATGGGCCTTACCCAAAGATACCCTGATTTCAGAGTAGATCGGATTCGAGTCTCGCACCGGATGGAGTTCGACGCGCCCGAGAATGCCGTACGCTTCCGACTCGGAGAACCACACGTTCCTGTCGCTGCCCACCGTGATATTAAACGGTTTTTCGTAGTCTTGGGCTAGCTTCAGTTCGTCGATATTTCCGGAAGTCGTAACGCGGCCGATGTTGCCCGCCGCATCTTCGGTAAACCACAAAGCGCCGTCGGGACCCGTGACGATGTCGAATGCTCCACTGTACGGCGTCGGAATCGCATATTCGTGGAACGATCCCGACATCGTGACGGTACCGACTTTATTTGCGGCACCCTCCAGAAACCACAGCTTGCCGTCGGGGCCTTGGCAAATCCCGGTCAAACCCGCGCTGGGCGTCGGCACGGAAAACTCCGTGACGTTCCCCGTTCCGGACATGCGGCCGATCTTATTGGCCCCCGAATCGGTAAACCATAGGGCCCCATCGCTGCCCAACGTGAGCCATTGCAGCCTAGAACCGGCAGGCACACGATATCCCTGCATTTTACCGGTGGAATCGATGCGAACGATATGTCGCCCGGAATCGTTTGCGATAAACCACAGCGCACTATCCGGACCCTTGGTGATTGAATACGGGTAAGCGTGCGTTCCGCCGAACACGTTTGGAATCGGAAATGCGCTAAAGTCTCCGCCGGTGGAAAGTCTTCCAATTGCGGCGGGAAAGAGCGTGACCCAAAGGTGCTGGTCTGCTCCCTCGGCGATAGAGGTGGCATTGCCGTACTGCGGCTGAGGATACTCGATCATATCGCTCTGAATCGTAGACTTACCAACGACGGCGCCGAAGTCACCGGCGTCTCCGGTGAACCAAATCAATCCGTTCGGACCCGAAGTAATCCCCGCCAGGTTACTCGCCGACGGCGTGTAGATTTCATCGACGACGTACGATGCCATGCCGGCGTTCACGATGTGCGAAACGACCCTGCCGCGGCCCGCAAGCGTGTCCCGCGCGGGGACGAATCCCGCCTGATGCCCCCCACAACCGGCTGCAAGCAGCAGCGCCATCGCTAAAACGATGCGCCCGTTCGCAGCCCGAGGTGAATCGCTCAAATTACCCAATGCCGAGCCCCCCTTCGTGCAACGGTAAAAGCTCGCTCCAGCATGCGAGTCCTATTTCCTCACGGTAGCACCGTCGTCGCATCCCGGCAATCGACACCCGGACCCCGGGAACGGCTTGCGGCGGCTACTCGTAGTCGGGCGGTCGCGGATCCGCGGGCTGCTGGTAGAGGAAAAAGTTCGGCCCCTTCGGCGCCTGGATCGGCACGAACGGCCGCGGCGGCTGCATGAAATCGAAACAATCCAACGCCGGCGAGTTCGACCGCGTGTCGGCGGCGGCCAGCCGGCCGAGGCCAAAGACGTCTTCAGTAAACTTCAATATGCTGCCCGTTTCGTAGTGCACGTGCGAGACGTAGTCGTGTTTTGCGAACGGTGAGATGACTAGCAGCGGCACGCGGAAACCGAGTCCGTCGTAGTCGAGGTGCTCGGGCGGCTCGTGGTCGTAGAGGCCGCCCCAATCGTCCCACGCGACGAAGATGACCGTCTTATTCCAAAAGCGGCTCTGGCCGACCGCGTTGACCAGCGAGGTCACCCACGACGGACCGAATCCGCCGCCGCAATTCACGTGATCGGAGTTGGCGCAGATCGGCGTGATCCACGTGACGTTCGCCAGCGTTCCGTTGCGAACGTCGCTGATGAACCGTTTCTGCGGCGTAATTAAATCCTTCTTCCAATCAGGGCCGTAGCGGATGTGCCGGACGGCTTGATAGCCCGACCACTCTCCGCCGTCGCGAAAGACTTTGCTCGTATAGAATCGCCACGAGCGGCCGGCTTGGTCGAGCTCGTCGCCGAGCGTCGTGTAATCGAAACACGCAGGTTGCGGTCTTGCCGTACGTCCGCTGTTGGGTCACGGTCTGCACGACGTCCTGATCGCCGCCCTCGCAGCCCCAATCGCCGTACGGGAGATCGACGCTGGCATGCGCTTGCGCCGCAATGATGTACTGGTGCGAGACAAAACTCTCGTCCAAATGCGATTGATACATGTGGTCGGCCAGCACCCATTCGTGCGCCATGTCGAAGTACGGTTTCGAATCGGAATGCGGCACGTAGACGTACTCGGGATTGGGGGGGCCGCCCCAGTGCGAATCGAGGTTGAATCCATCCATCCGGCAGCCGGTTCCCGGCAACTTTCCCGTTCCGCGGCACTCTTGAATCATCGCCTGCATCGAATGATCGAGCACGTATTGCGTTGCCAAACTCACCGGCTGCAGCTCGATCGTCTTGCCCTTGGAGTTCTTGCCGCTGGAAACGGTATCGGCGTGCGGGTAGCCCTGGAACAGGTTGTCGAAACTGCGGTTCTCTTGGTAGATGATGACGACGTGAAAGATCTTGCCGGCGCCGCTGCCGGAGTCGGGCACAAGACCGCCGATGCCTGCGGCCGGCACGAATGCGCTTGCGGCCGGCGATTGACGCGAGGCA
The DNA here is from genome assembly GCA_963704715.1 of Vulcanimicrobiota bacterium. GTDB lineage: Bacteria > Vulcanimicrobiota > Vulcanimicrobiia > Vulcanimicrobiales > Vulcanimicrobiaceae > Tumulicola. The sequence continues at coordinate 694,609 of OY969933.1, forward strand.
CTCGAGCACGACGCGAACGCAACCGCCGCCATGGCGGTCGCTACGGCAATGACTGCACGCACAATGTTCACGCAGCGAGCATGCTACCCGCCGCGCGGCGCGGAATCCTCGCGGCGTGATGCGAAAGCCGGACGAATGCTCTCCACCGCAGCGCTAGCAGGCGATGGGTTCGTCGGCCGTCACGACGAGCTGGCATTCTTGCGCGAATCGTTCGTGCGCACGCGCGATTCCGGCGCGCGCTTCGTGCCCGTCGAAGGCGACGCCGGCATCGGCAAATCGAGCCTGATTGCGGAGTTCGCCGCGTCGGTTTCGGGTGAAGCGCTGGTCGCACGCGGCGACTGCAGCGAGCACGTGCGCGATCCCTACGGGCCGTTCTGGCCGATTTTCGACCGCATCGGAACGCGGGGGCTGCACCGGCCCTACCGCGCGCGCGAACAACGTCCCGATGCTGCCGAGAAGGCCGCCTTCTTCGACGCCGCGCTGCGCGCGCTGGAACGTTCGGCGTTGCGCAAGCCGCTGGTTGCCGTCATCGAGGATTTGCAGTGGGCCGATTCTGCGACGCTCGAACTGCTCAAACACCTCATGGCGCATCTTTCCGGCGCGCGCGTCATGCTGGTCGCGGCACTGCGCGTCGACGACGCCGTCAATCCGCCGCTGGCCGCGTTTCGCCATTTCGTCGCGCGCCGTCGCGTCGACGGCGTTCGCCTGCGCGGATTGCATCGCAACGAGATCCGGGCGATCGTTGCACGCCATGCGACCGGCATCGCGATTACGCCGGCCACGCTGGCGCGGATCGAAGTGCTCTCCGAAGGCAATCCGCTTTTCGCCGAGGAGCTGGCGCGCATCGCGGCCGAGACCGGCGGCGTGAATTTGGCGACGCACGCGCCCTTATCGCTGCAAGCCACGCTCGGCGAGCGCACGATTCGGCTCGACGCGCACGAACACGCCGTGCTAGTGCGCGCCGCCATTCTCGGCCAGCGCTTCGATGCGGCGTTTCTCGGAAGCATTCTCGACGAGCCGGCGGAGAGCGTCCTGCGCGCCGTGCAGCGCGCGGTGGAGGCGGGCATTCTCGTCGAAGTGCCGCCGAGCCCGTACGCGTTCGCGTTCCGCCATGCGATGTTTCGCCAGGCCTTTGCCGACCAGATGATCGTCGGTATCGCGGCGCCATTGCACGCACGCATCGCGCACGAACTCGAGGCGGCCGGCGATTGCGAAACGCACGTCGCCGAACTCGCCTATCACTGGTCGGAAGCGCGCGACGCGGCGCGCGCCCGGCACTACAACGAACGCGCCGCGGAGTCGGCGTGGAGTCTGTACGCTTACCGCGACGCGATCGGCTTTTACGGCACCGCACTGCGATGGGAGTATCCGCCCGGCGCGGCTCGCGCGGCGTTATACGAACGCATGGGCACGCTGCTTTCGATCGAAGGGTGCGGCGAAGAGCCAACCGAGTGGTTCGAGAAGAGCCGCGCCGAGTACGCGCGCATCGGCGACGTCGAAGGTGCCTCGCGCGCACTGCTGCGTCTGGCCGACCAGTACTGGGTGGATGCGCGGACATCCGAAAGTTATACTGCCGCAGCTCAAGCGGCATCGGCGGCAGCCGCGCTGGCCAAGCCGTCGATCCGCGCCGAAGCCGAGCTGACGCTCGCGCGGTATGCGATTACGCTCGGCGATCCAGCACTCGCGCAAAGTCACTTGGACGCCGCCGGCGCGTTGGGCCCGCACTTCGACCCGGAGCTGCGCGCCTGTTTCCACGAAGTCCGGGCCGAAACGCGCACCGCGCTCGGGCTCACGCAGGCTGCATTGCGCGATTGCCGTCGCGCATCGGAGATCGCGCACGAAACGCACTCCGGCGAACTCGTCGCTCAGATCGAGAATAACTACGCGCTCGTCGCGTTCGATCTCGGCGAACTCGACCTGGCGATCGAGCGTCATGGAATCGCGCTCGCGGAAGCGCGGCGCACGTCGATGAACTGGCGGGTGGCGTACTCGGCGCTCAACTTCGCCAACACGCTCACGTTTACCGGCGAACTCGAACGGGCGCGCGCGCTGGTGCGCGAAGCGATCGAGAGCAGCGTCACCACGGCGACGTTTAAAACCAAAGCCGCCGCCGTGGGCATCCCGCTCGCGCTGCGGCTCGACGACCGCCGTCTGCTCGAGGCCTGTGCCGACGACGATGCGCTCGCGCTCGCCGCGCGTTCGGCGGAGCCCCAACGCATCGCATCGGTGTCGGCTGCCTTCGCCGAACTCCGCCGCGCGCAAGGATCCTCCGAAACAGCGCGCGCGCTGCTCGGAGAGGCGCTCGCGGCACTCCGGCAGCCGCATCGCTGCACGAGTTTGGCATTGCAGGCCGGCGCCTGCCACGACGGCAGCATGCAGACCGCAGCGCAACGGCTCCTGGCCGGCGCCTCGCTGCGCCCGCGAATCCGGCGCGCCTGCCGGCTCCTCATCGCTCTCGCGCAGGCCGGCGGGAGCGGCGAACGGAGGCGGCGCGTCGGCGCGGCTGCCGCGACCGCGTGCGCGCACGCCGGCTGGCGCCTCCATCAAGCGCGCGCGCTGGAAGCAGCGCGTTCGACCGGAGGCACGCCCGCCCGCGAGGCGGCCGGCGCCATTGCATTGAGCCCGCGTCAAACGGAAGTGGCGCGCCTGGTCGCCGACGGCGCGACCAATCGCGCGATCGCCGAGCGCCTCCACATCAGCGAGCACACGGTCGAGCACCACCTGTCGACGATCTTCGCTCGCCTCGGTTTGCATTCGCGCTCGGCTCTGGCGGCCCACGTGGAGCGTTCGCTCACCGCATAGCGGGAATCCAGGATACCGGCGTTTCGCGGTCCTCCGTATAATCCGACGTAAGGGAATTCACTCGGAGGAACGCAGGATGATTGGAGCTCGTCCGTTACGCCGCTGGTTCGCCGTTGCGATCGTCGCATCGCTCGCCGTCATTGCCCGGCCCACAGTGGCCGGAACGACCGGCAGCCTTGCGGGCACGGTGCTCGAAACCCCAAGCGGAACGCCCATTGCGAACGCCACCGTGACGGCCAGCAGTCCGTCGCAGGTTGCCTCGACGCACACCGACGCTCGCGGCGCATTCGTATTGCTCTCGCTCGCGCCCGACACGTACACGATCTCGATCGTGCGCACCGGTTACGAACCATTGGCGTCGAGCGGCGTGACCATCTTCGCCGACCAATCGCAGAACCTCACGTTCCGGCTGCAAAAGAGCCTCAAAACGATCGCACAAGTGCAATCGCGTTCTTCCCTCAACGAAGTCAGGCCCGGCACGATGACCGACGTTTACTCGGTCAATCCCGCCGTGACCAAGGCCGCGGCGCCGATCGGCGGAGGCGGCGGCTTGAACAACGTCTATTCCGCGATCGCCGCGATGCCGGGCGCCTACGTTCCCAACGGGCAGATGGGCGTCAATCAAACCGTCTACATCCGCGGCGGATACTACGATCAAATCGGCTACGAGTACGACGGCGTGCCGGTGAACCGCTCGTTCGACAACTATCCGGCGCACTCGGCGTCAACGCTCGGGCAGCAGGAGCTGCAAATCTACGCCGGCGGCGGCGGCGCAAACGCCAACGCGACCGGCCTCGCCGGCTTCATCAATCAAGTCGTCAAGACCGGCACCTTCCCCGGATACGCAAATGTCTCGGGAATGATCGGTACGCCGACCTTCTATCACGATCTCTCCGTCGAGGCCGGCGGCGCGACACCCGACCGCCTGTTCTCCTACTACGTCGGCACCAGCGGCTACAATCAGGACTTCCGCTATCTCGATCAATCCAACGGCGGCGATCTCATGAACATCTTTCCGTACGGCGCCGGGCCGAGCAACCTCACGACGCTTCTCTCCTTCTATCCGGCCGTGTATCCCACGTGCACCGCCGGTGCGACGTACACAAATCCGGCGACGAAGTTTCTCAGCAACGATCCCGGCTGTTTCTCGGCGTTCTTTCCGGCATATAGCGAAGTCTCGTATATCGCCGGCCGCGAGGTCGTAGCCAACTTCCATTTCGGCGTGCCGCACAAGAGCGACGGCGGCAAGGACGACGTTCAGCTGCTCTACACGTCGTCGGCCCAATATCGCCAGTACTACAGCGGCGTCGACGACGGCGGTCAAGGGTTTACGCAAAGCCTCTACGCGCAAGACTGGGTGAGCAAGCCGGCGCACTGGCCCGACTACTACACCTATCCCGGCAACACGCAGTTCTTGCAGACCGCAAAAACCTCGCCGATTGCCTATCTCTTTCCCGGATCGCCAACCGATCGCTGCGCCAACGTTTTCGGCGTACCCAACTCTTGCCCGAGCGGCACGTTCGCCGACCTTCCAAACGACTATCGCGACGCCCGCTGGGATACCGCCAGCATCGTGAAGCTGCAGTACCAGAAGAACTTCGGCAGCAGCGCGTATCTGCGGCTCTTCGGATACACCTTCTACTCGAACACCAACCGCAGCGGCGCCAGCCGGCGCGGCATCGGCAGCGGCTACGGCGCGACCAACTACGACTACGAAGTCGACGGTCACACCCGCGGCCTGCAAATGGATTTCGGCGATCAAATCAACGCGCAAAATTTGCTCAGCGCGAACGTTAACTACATCACCTCGACGACGCTGCGCGTCAACAACTACAACTACTTGAACACCTCGGGCCAGCAGGTGAGCAATCTCACCAACGGCACCGACTGCTACGCGTATCGCGGCGGAAACATCGGGAACGAATCGTTCCACGCCGGCGATCGCGCGCCGTGCAATCTCTTCATCAGCCAGGGTTCGTTCGGAAGTCCGTTCAGCCCGCGCTTCTTTGGCCCCGATCCGTGTGGAACCGGCGCGCTGCCGGCAAGTTCCGCGGCCTGCCAGGCCGGCGCGAGCTTCCGACTGACGTACTTAGGCAACCAGGCGCTGATCAACGGCGTGACCCCGGCCTTCACCAACATCTCGCTGGGCGACGAATGGCGTCCCAACGACAAGATTGACGTGAGCTTCGCCGTGAAATACGCCGACGACCAATTCCAACTCCAAGACACCAACACGGCCGCCAAGAATTTCTGGTTTGCCGCGGCCCAGCAAGAGTTCTGCTACAATCCGGTGACGTTCCAGCCGGTGCTGCTGCCGACGCGGCCGCAGAACGCCTCGGTGATCGAACCCTTCGTCAGCTTCAACTGCCCGATCGACAACTCGAGCGGCAAGCCGGTTCAGACCGTGCATCCCGACGGCAAAAACGGCCACTTGCTGCTCTCCAACAACTATCCGTCGACGTACACGCAGACGTACTGGCAGCCGCGCCTCGGATTCACCTACACGGTGAATCCCGACACGGTGCTGCGAGCGTCGGCCGGCGTCTACGCGCAAGAACCTCAGAACTACGAGATTCAGTACAACACCGTGGAACCGAATCTCGCCGAACAGATCCTGGGCTTCCTGCCGTTCGGGTTCACGACGCCGTTCCACAACGCGCAAGCGCAGTTCTCAGACAACTACGACATCTCGTACGAGCGCCATTTCAAAGGGACCGACATGTCCATGAAGCTGACGCCCTACTACCGCTATGCGACCCAGCAGCTCGACGAGGCCGTCTTCATTCCGACGCTGCTCGCCTCGCCGGCACTCAACGCCGGTACGGAGTCGAGTTACGGCGTCGAACTGCAGTTCACCAAGGGCGACTTCAACCGCAACGGCCTCTCCGGCATCTTCTCCTACACGTACCTCAACTCGACGGAGAAATGGAATAACTTCCAAGGCGTCGGTGTCAACGCCGTCAGTCCGTACAACCAGTACATCGAAGAGTACAACGCCTTGACGAAGGCCGGAGGCGGTTCCCCGTGTTACTCAAACCGGGCCAATACGGCACCGCGTCCGGGCTGCGGTAAGAACACGATCCTCAATCCCTATTACAACAAGCCGCTCCAACCGCTTCTGGATCCGAACGCATGGTACGTGACGGGACTTGATTTCCCGTATACGTCGCCCAACGTCTTCGCGCTCGTGCTTAACTACAAGCACGACAAATTCTCGATTACGCCGGCGCTAACCCTCAATCAGGGTGCCGCATACGGAAATCCGTCGGACTTCCAAGGCGTGGACCCGCGTACGTGTACGGCCAACCAAGGCAGCGTCGGCATCGCCAACAAGAATCCGCTCACCGCCGACTACACCTCGTGCTCGCTGGCGGCGACTCCGGCCGGTTCGCTCTACATTCCCAATCCCGAGACGGGGAAGTTCGATACGTTTGGCCAGTTCACGCAGCCGTGGCAGTTCAACATGGGCCTGCAGATGCACTACGATATCAGCCCGCAGGTATCGGCCAACCTCACGGTCGCTAATCTGGTCAACGCCTGCTTCGGTGGTTCGAACACGGCTTGGAGCCGGCAGTTCCCGCCCAGCAACACCGTCTGCGGCTATTCGCCGAACCTGTTCTACATCAGTAACTTCTATAACGGCAATAGCCCGAACGACGTCAAGGCCAACGGCGTACCGCTCAATCCGTTCTTTCAAAGCGGGTTCAGCCCGTCGTACGGCGACGTCAACTCGTTCAACTATCCGCTTCCGATCAATTTCTACATCCAACTGCAGGTGAAGCTGTGATCGCTCCGGCGCTGGCGCTCGCGTGCAGTCTCGTCGTCTTTCCGCCCTTCGGCACCTACGCGGCGAGCGGACCGCTTCACGGACCCGGATTGATCCTCGCGGGCGGCGGTGAAGAGGAGGCACCGGCAGCCGCATTCGCATGGGTGCACCGCCGTCTCGGCAGCGGCGCGCGGCCGTTCGGGAATCTCGTCGTCCTGCGCGCATACGGATCGGATCTCTACGACAAGGACATCATTCGCAAAGGCAACTTCGCCTCGGTACAAACGGTGTTGATCCAGCCGTGCGCGTCGCGCGCCGAAGTCGATCGGGCCGCGCACCTGGTGGATCGGGCCGATGCCGTCTTTTTCGCCGGCGGCGATCAATCGCATTACGTTGCGTGGAAGGGCAGCGAGCTGATGGCCGCCGTGAAACGCCTTTACGCGCGCGGAGGCGTCGTCGGCGGCGGTAGCGCCGGCCTGGCGATTCAAGGCGCCGTCATCTACGATGCGGTAGCCGCCGACCACTACGACGCGGATACGCATACGGCCGACGCGGTCGCGACGCCGCTCGAGGAACGCATCAGTTTTACGACCGGTCTGTTCTCGTGGCCGGCACTCGAGCGCACGATTACCGATACACACCTCGTCGTACGCGATCGTTTCGGGCGTATGGTCGTATTTCTGGCGCGGATTCTCGCCGGCGGGCTGCTGCCGCCCGGAGGCGCCGTCTACGGGCTCGGCATCGATCAGGCCAGCGCGGTCGTCGTCGATCCGGACGGCACGGCCACGGTATACAACGCTGCCGGCGGCCGAGGCGCCTATTTGGCCCGGGCGACCGCGCGTCCGCATTTCCAAGAAGGTCAACCGCTGCGATACACGGTGGACGTCTCCCACGTCGCGCGCAACGGCGAGCGCTTCAACCTGCTTACGAAATCCACGCAGTCGCCGTGGTACGCAGTGACCGTCGACGGTTCAAAGGTCCCAATTTACAGCCGCGATCCGTACGGACGATGATCGTCGAGGTCACGCGCGGCGAGATCGTCGAGTCGGTTCACCGGGTCGCGGCCTGCGCGAGCGACGACCGCGGCAACGTCGTACTGGAGCGTGGAGCAATCGACGTTCCCGTCTATCTGCGCTCTACCGCCAAACCGTTCATCGCGGCCGCCGCCGTGCGGGCCGGCGTCGTCGAGCGATTCGGTTTCAATACGCACGAGATCGCCTTGATGGCGGCGTCCCACAACGGCGAGCCGTTTCACATCGCTGCAGTGGCCTCAATGCTGCGCAAGATCGGCGTCTCCGAGAGCGCACTCCAGTGCGGGCCGCATCCGCCGTACGACGCGGCGTCCGCCGAGGCGTTGGTTCGCGACCGCGTCGCGTTCACGGCGATCCACAACAACTGCTCGGGCAAGCACGCCGGCATTATCGCGTTGAGCGTGCTGCTCGGTGCCAACGCGGCGAACTACCGCGATCCCGAAAGCCCCGCGCAGCGGCTCATCTTGGAGCTCTGCGCGCGCGCGTGCGGCATGCCGGTCGACGCCTTCCCACTCGGAATCGACGGCTGCGGGATTCCGGTCTTCGCAGTGCCGCTACGCAACGCCGCGCTCGCATTCGCCCGTCTGGCGACGCTGCATGAACTCGACGACGGCGACGCGCGCTCGCTGCAGGTGGTGCGCGAAGCGATGATGGCGGCGCCGGAATACGTTGCGGGAACCGGCGAGTTCGACACGGCGCTGATGCGCGCGGCCCACGGCGGCATCGTCGCGAAATCGGGCGCCGAAGGCGTGCACGGCTTGGCGCATTTGCCGTCGGGTACGGGCCTCGTGCTGAAGGTGGTGGACGGTGCCGCCCGCGCGGTTCCGCCGGCGACGATGGAACTCGCGCGCCGGCTCGATATCCTCGACGGCACCGCGACTCGAGAGTTGGAGCCTTTTGCGGTCGTGCCGGTGCGCAATCGCGCCGGCGTTCGCACCGGAACCATTCGCAGCGGCGGCGACGAAGACGCGGCGGCTGCCGATTCGTACGGCCTCATGGAGCGCCAAGTGCGCGCGCTGCTCGACGGCGAGCGAAACGCGCTGGCGAACGCCGCGAACTTCGCCGCGTTCGTGTATCGAGAGGTTCCCGGCATCAACTGGGCGGGATTTTACTTTGCCGATCCGCAGGGCGATCTCGTCCTGGGGCCGTTCGGCGGAGCGCCTGCGTGCACGCGCCTCCCCCACGGACGCGGGGTTTGCGGCGCCGCACTGCTTCGCCGCGAAACGGTGGTCGTCGACGACGTCGCGGCGTTCGACGACCACATTGCCTGCGATTCGGCATCACGCTCGGAGATCGTCGTGCCGTTCTTCGATCGCGGCACGGTGGCCGGCGTCTTCGACATCGACAGTCCTCGCGTCGGGCGGTTCGGCAGCACCGATCGCGCCGGCATCGAATCGCTCGTGGCCGCGTTTGCGGAAGCGGCCGGTTACGGCGGCGGCGGTGCTCCCGGCGGCGGCCCGTCCGGCGGCGCGCCATCGGCCGGAGGCGGCCCTCCGGGGGCCTGAGGTCCGCCCGGACCGTGCCCCATTCCACGCATTCCCGGCATTCCAGACATTCCCGGCATCCCCATCATCGGCGACGGGTGCGCGAGCACCATCAGGACGACGTTGCCCGCGTCGTTCGAGCCGGGCATCGACATCGGATGCGCCGGCGGGTTCGACCACTGTCCGTGCGAGCCCGCGCCTTGACGCGAGAGTTGGTCGTGAAGTTGCTGCATCAGCGCCTGGCTTTGCGTCACGAACGCGCCGTGCAGCGAAAGAATCCGCTGCTGCTCGGCCGATGAAAGCACGCCGTCGATCTGTTTCGCGGTCGCTGCCGGATCGGGGCTCGCGGAAATCACCATCTGCCCGATGGCGTCGGCAATCGCCGTTCGGTGGCCGGGCGAAACGGCCTCGAGGATCTGCGAGCGCAGCTGCTGGTGCATCTGCATCTCTTTTTGGCGAAAGGCTTGCATCTGGCTCGACATCGCTTGGCGTTGGGCCGGCGAGAGCGGCGACGGCGCCTGCGCCGAGTCGTTGGGATCGGCCAACGCGGCGGACGGCAAGGCAACCAGCGCCAACGCTAGCGCGAGAAAGTGTTTGATCATGGCGTCATGGTAGGGCATCGAAACCTAGTTCCTCCTGAGAAACGCTCGCCCGGCCGTGGGGAGCGTTGAGATCCTGCATCGGGCCGATGGGGACGATACGCGTCGGATTGATGTCGTCGTGCGTGTAGTAATAGTGGCGTTTGATGTGGTCGAAGTTGACGGTCTCGGCGATGCCGTCGATCTGGTAGAGGTCGCGCAGGTATCCATAGAGATTCGGGTAGTCGGCGATGCGCCGGAGATTGCACTTGAAATGACCGTAGTAGACGGCGTCGAAACGAACGAGCGTTACGAAAAATCGCCAATCCGTTTCGAGCGGCCGGCTTCCGAAAAGATAACGGCGCGTTGCCAACCGCTCCTCCATTTCGTCGAGCGCTTCGAACAGACGGTATGCCGCACGTTCGTAGGCGCGCTGACCAGTCGCAAAGCCCGCGCGGTAGACGCCGTCGTTGACCGTTTCGTACAGGCGCTCGTTGAGCGCGTCGATGGCGGCGCGTTGCGGTTCGGGATAGAGATCGAGGCCGGCATCTCCGAACGAATCGAACTCGGTCTCGAACATGCGCATAATATCGTCATCGGAGTTGCTCACGATGCGCTTGGTCTTCGTGTCCCACAGCACCGGAACGGTGACGCGCCCGGTGAACCCGGGATCGCTTGCGAAGTACGCCTCGCTCAGGAATGCCCAGCCGTTGAGCGGATCGGGTTGGGGGAAGCGCCACCCTCGTGCATCGCGGATCGGATCGACGACGGTCATGCCGACGACGCGTTCGAGCCGTTTGAGCGCGCGCACGATGATGGTGCGATGCGCCCACGGACACGCGAGCGATACGTAGAGATGGTAGCGACCGGCCTGTGCGGGGTATTCAGAGGTGCCGTGGCCTCGGACCCAGTTGCGAAAGGCGTCTTGCTGGCGGACGAACTCGCCCGCCGCCGATTGTTCTTCCGGAAACTGCGCTTTTGCCGTCATGCCCGGCATAACCGCGAGATGGGCGGCATCGTTGCTCGCAGAAGACGCTCGCAGGGAGTCTCTGCATAGTGTTCCGTCTCGCCGCAAAAGCCGGGCTCGCCGCCGTGCTGGCCTTTGGGATCGGCGCCTGTGCGCCGAGGGCGGACGGGCAAACGGCCGCGCGCGCCGAGGCGCCGGCATCGCAGCCGCTCGCGCGATTCGCCTATCCGGGCGCCACGCCCGAAGATCCGAGCAGCTTTACGACGACCGACGGGCATCGAACTCGCACGATCGCGGGCTTCACGACGCCGGACGCATTCGCAAAGGTGTACGCATACTACCGGGAGCGCTTACCGAGCAACTCCCAAACTATGCTCGTCCTCAGCACGAACGGTTCGGTCGCGACGTTCTACGTCGAAAACCGTAGTGCGCCCGAAGCGATGGCGGTGCAGATCTCGTCCGACAAGCCCAACGTCACGCAGATCTTGCTGACGCGCTACGCCTCGCGCGGTTTGAAATCGAGCGACCGCGAGTTGATGCAGTAGCGGGTTCCCTCGGGGCCGGGTCCGTCGTCGAACACGTGCCCGAGATGTGAGTCGCAGCGGCGGCAACGCACTTCCGTGCGGCGCATGCCGAGCGTGTGGTCGTCGAGGAGCCGGACGTTGCGCTGTTCTTCCGGGCGCGTAAAACTCGGCCACCCGCAGTGCGACTCGAATTTCGCGTCCGACGAAAAGAGCTCGGCGCCGCACGCGCCGCAGACGTACGCTCCGTCGTCACGCATGCCAAGCAAACTGCCGGTAAAAGGCGCCTCGGTTCCAGCCTCGCGGAGGATGTGATATCGCTCCCCTCCGAGTTCCTTACGCCACTCTTCTTCGGTCTTTTCCACTTCCGGCTTGACGTCGTGATGCATGTCTTCTTCCTTATACGGTGCGCTTCCAGACCAGGCGGTTCGACGTTCCCCAAATCTCCGGCGGAAGCGTGCGGATCGTCAGCGTATCGCCCTCGAGCGTAAATTGCCGTTCGAGCGTCGTGCCGACGAGACTGGTGAACACGCTCACCTCGACGTGATGGAAGACTTTGTTGCCGCGAATCTCATAACGCCCGGCGTACGAGAGAAAGTTTGCGAGCGATTCGTTGAGTTCTTCCTTGGTCGAGCCGGCGCCGTTGGGGGCATCGAGCTTGGCGCGGTGCGCCGCCATCAACACCGCCGACATCCGGCCGCTCGCCGTGTACATGAGGTAGCCGACCGGATTAGGCCCGAAGCGCGGACGCCCGCGTTCCGATGCGGTATCCACGACGAAGCTTTCCAGCGACCACGCACCGATGACGGGATAGCTGGGCGACGTCACCGGTTCGGCAACTGCGATTCCGGGCGTTCGTGCAGCGGCAATGACACCGAACGACGCGGCCGCGCCGAGCAACTGTTTGCGGGAGAGACTCATCCTGCCTACCTTCTCCTATCGGTTCGCAGCGGTCGCGAAGTTTCCACCAAGGGCGTTCCGCATTCAAGCGGAGCGCCCGCGTCAAAAATGGAGCCGTTGGCGGGGATTGAACCCGCGCTCTCATCCTTACCAAGGATGTGCTTTACCACTAAGCTACAACGGCAATGGCTGCGGTTACACCTTGCGGTACTCCATCTGTGGCATTGCTCCCTACCGAACAATTGGTTCTGCCGACCAGATACGGTTTCGCCCAGCGGACCGCCCGGTTCTGGCCGTTTTTCGCGGGCAACCATCGTAACGACGCATGGAAGCTGACGTCCTGGACGGGGACGAGAAAAACCGCCTCGAGATCCGGGCAGAAGACGCCGAAGGCTTCGACCTCTCCCGCGTAGCCGCGACACGATACTCCGTTGCGATGCGAATGCGTACTATGGCATTTGAACAAGATCGCTCCTTTTCTCAAGCGGCCGGTCTTCACTTGGATCCGAAGGAGCGTATTGTTCTTTTCGGCGATCAAGTCGTAGCGCTGATTCTCACCGAACGGAACCGACACGAGATAGCCGGTGCGCGCAAGCGCGGTGAGAACCTCTATTTCGGATCGGTCGCCGATTCGTTTCGTGTCGCGCTTTGCCGGCCGCTCTTCCATCGCCGTTTATCGTAAGGCAATTGCGTGCCACCAGTATGGCATTAACGAATTGTTGCCGCTTTCTTTATGGACCGCCGTGGAGCGACCCTAGCCGGGATGCTCGGTCGTCGGATCGATCATCTTGCGAATCTCGGTGATTTTCGTCGCCGGAAAACCGCTCATCTCGGCGTGCCGGTGAATCAGGCTCTCGTCTTTCGCAAGGTAGACGCAGAACGTCTTGTCGCCGGCAACGTAACTCTCGACCCATTGAATGTCGGGCGCGAGTTGATTCAACACCGCGTTCGACTGCGCAGCCGCTTCGCGAAGTTGCTCGCGCTCCAGGGTGCCCACGTTGGGGATGTCGCGTTCGATAATGAACTTGCGCAGGGCCATTCGATACCTCCAGGGGCGTCCGGTTTCTCGCTCCAGGCACTCGGCCCATTCTTTGTAAACGTCGCGGTTTTTGCGTACCGTACCAGGGGTGTCCCGCCCGCAAAGTCCAATAGCACGGTGCATGCGCGTACACTCCCTCGCCGCAGCGGCGGTCATTCTCGTCGCCGCACTCGGCGCGTGCTCGGGTTCGAAGCAGAGCCAGAACCCCGCGCCCTACGGCACCGGCGACCCGGCGCTCGCCCAAGTCAATCCTTACGGCGGTCCGCTCGACCCGTTCCTCACCGACGGCAGCGCGGTTCGCAAAGCGCTGTCGACGCTGGCCGCGCGGTATGCGCCGCTGCGCCTCACGTCGATAAGCGCCGTGTCGGGTCACGGCCTCACCATCGACGTGGTTGAACCGGTTCGCCGCGACAAGGTCGTGCGCTACATGCTCTTTCCGACCGGAAAGACGTTCGGCCCGATACCGGTGAAGCTCGTCGTCGGAGGCGCCGTTGCCACGCCGGCCGACATCGCGCAGTTGGCGTTCGATCCGAACACGATCGCGTTCGAGCGGCTCAAGCCGGCGGTGCGCGATGCGATTGCACGTTCGAAGCTGCAAGACGGACGCATCAGTCAGTGGGGCCTCGGCGGCGCCAAGAAGCACATCTATATGATTATCGACGCGATACCACTTCGGCGCGCCGTGCTCTACGATCACCAGCTGCGCTTCGTGCGCGTGGTGGAGTAGCGCGGCTTCCAGATTTTCGAATCGACAGCAACCCGACGTCGGCAGCGTCCGCCGCGCGCACGCTGCCGGCTCGAATCGCGACTAGCCCGGGGTGACGGGTCCCGTCGTCAAGAGCGTCGCGTAGAACGTTCCGTTATCCCAATAACCATGGGCCACGATTTGACGTCCCACGGCGACGCGCCCCGTGAGTTGATTCTTCAACGCGAGCGAATCGTCGATGACCACGGTCCGATCGCTCTGCTGCACCGTCACGAGGTGTCCCTTCACGATGGTAATCGTTCCGGTGACCCGTTCGTGTTTGTGAACGCCGGATGCGCAGCTACCGTTAGCAACCCACGTATCACCTTGCCAAGTGCCGCAGCTCGAATCGACGTAGGGCGGCGTTTGCGCGCCGGCCGGCACCGCGAGCATTAGACCGAGAAACGCGCCGGCGGCGACGAGCGAGTTTTTCATTCTGAACGCACTCCTTTCCCTTTAAGCGAGCAGTCCGTTCACGTCTATACCCGAAACTCCACGAAAGTTTGCCCGGGCGGCGCGTGCTCGCTTTAGCGATGCCGGCGCAGCAAACGAGCGCTTCCGCACGCTTCAGGATTTCCTCACGAGATCGCGTTACGCTGCCGCGGCACGGGATGCGCCGGCCGTTGCGTCCACCTCCGGTGGGACGCGCCTCTCGGGTCCGGCCGGCGCTCTCGCGTTTAACCTGCCGGACCTCTACAACGCGCCGCTGAGGCGATCGACGCCCGCGATCATGAAAAATGAGGAGCGACACTAAGATGCCGGAAACGATCGTCATCACGAGATGCACTCTGAACCAGAGGGGCGGGCGGCGCGGCGCTTGTGACGCCGCGCTCCTCGGGACGACGTGCCCCCGGCTGCTTACGACTTAGTGCAGGTAGTTTTGGCTGTGACCTTCCAGACTCCGCCGACTTTGGCTTCGCCGAGATCGACCTGCTTCGTCATGGAAAGCATGGTAAACGTGTCCCGGATCGGCGTGGCCGTGCCGTCTGTATCATAGAACGTTCCGGTCCAACGAATTGTTTTTCCGGTTTCCTGCGTCATCTCGGTTCCGTACTTTCCGCCGGAATCTGCGAACGGGGCAAACCAGCTTTTCGTTTTCGCACCGAACGCATTGTAGGCGCTTACATCGCCGTTCGGGCTCGCGGTCCTGATGAGGATGTTGCCGTCTTTGAGCTTGGTCGCCGTGATCGTCGTGGATGCTAACGCGCCAAGCTCCGAGGGGTGCATCGTGTTCGTGCAGGACCACGTACCGACCATATAATCGTAGCCGTGCGGACCCGCACCAACCGCCGACATCGACATCGGTGTGTCACCCAGCGCCGATTCGGCAAGACCAGGCGCGAGAACGGTAGCGCAAACAACAAGTACAATAACGAGCCGTTGCATAAGATTTACCTCCATAGATAGTAAGGCAAGCAACTAGGCCTTTAGCGACAACTCCAAAGATCCCTCGGCAGGGTGGCTCACCGTGATTCTGTCACCAAGATGACAGACAAAACCCGCTTATCGTGCTATGCACGCCGTTCGATTTATGCTTACGCGCCGTAGCGAGCGACACCGATCGTCCGAAGTGGGTTGAAACGTTCCAGGGATAACGCAACGTTTCACGAATGCGTGGTTCGGAGGCGATCGTGCTTTTGCGATCGTTCTAGGAGGTTTTTTGAAATTCCACTTTGGTTTTGGATCCATCATCGCCCTAGCCGCCGTAGCTTCGCTCGGCGGTTGCAGCGCGGGGTCCGGCAGTGGCTCACTCCCCTCGGCGGAGCAGAACGGCTCGACGCCGATATCCAACTCGGTTGCCCAGTTCCAAGGTGGATTCGCGCTTCCGGATTTAACGCCGCCGAAATGCAAGAATCAACAGACGGCTAGCGACCACGCGACCAAAAAAGAGAAGTTTTCGTCGAAGGGCGGAAGCCTTTGCATTCCCGCATTCGGTGGATTGGGCGGATCGATCACGTACCCGCCGGCCAATCCTTCAGTTGCCGTAACCCTGACCACTAGCACGACGAACTACAACGGCAAGCTGCCTTCGTTGCACACGGGCACTCCCGTGGTGTACTTGCAGCTCGCGATTGCCGGCGCCACATCGTTCGGCCCGAACGCTCCTGTCGGCGGTGGAATCACGGGCAAGCCGATTAAGGTCGGACAAACCTACACCGCCTACGGGCAAGCCGTAATCGCCGGCTTCCCGATTAACTTTACGCCGTGCTATGCGGTTGCCACAAAAGGAACGTACGGCGGCGTAATCGGCGGCCTTGGAACGCTCATCCAGGGGCAGACGCTTCCAAGCTCGGCTTCCGGCGTCATCGAAATCTACTCCGGTAAGAGCGCAACCGGTACGTGCTAAGCTACGCCTAAGTCTTCCGCATCTTAACGGATTCGGGGATAGGAACACGCCGGAGCGCGACTCGGAATCACATTCCGGGTCGCGTTTTATTTTTGAACACTATGAGCGACGCTACGCTCAACTCGCCCGGCGCAATCAACTGAATCAAGCCAACGCTGTGCTGGGCGACCAAAACTTGAGGGCCAAGGCACGAAGGAAGCATACGACATTGTGCGCATCTACGCTCTCTCGAACGACTCGCTCGACTCCACGCTCACGACCGAGATTTCGTCGCCGTTCGGCGCGGTGGTCAGCCAGTAGCAGCCGAGAAAACGTTGCAAAGAAACGATAAGCCATGCGCATCGTTCTAATTCCAGGCTGGAATGAGGGCGAGGATCAGATGCGAGTGTTTGCCGATGGGCGTCACGGTAACGCTGGTTTAACGTCCTTCGGCTTTGTTTGTTCGATTTTCGGCGGAGGTACGGGGGCCGTTGCGCGACCGCATCGATCTATGCAACCAGTATCTAGCTGGGCTCCGTGAGGCGGACGTCGCCGGGACACCGCTGCCCGTCGCGCTTTTTGGCTACAGCGCCGGAGGACTCATTAGGCGCGGAATCCTCCGTGCCTACCCGCAGACGCCAATATCCGCGATCTTCCAATTCGCAGCGCCAAATGCCGGCATCGTTGCCGACGATCCCAAGACCTTGCTAAGGCGCATTCATTTCGATCGCGACGTGCTCGAAGATCTTCAAGTGGATTCGCCGTTTATGGCCTGGCTTAACGACACGCCCGGACATTGGGACTTCAACGTCAAAAGACGGCGAGAGCGTTGGAGACTCGACAAGAAGCCTTGAGTCACCGCCAGGGATGTGCCTATTCTTAACGTCGTTGGGCGAGTTCCCCGGTATGGAAATCGTAGCGACGGGATCGTACGCATCGAGTCGGCTACGCTCGACGATGCCGTCCCGCACACATTTCTCGACGGAAAGCGCGCAAACCATCTCAACATTGGGGGTACCTGGAACCCGCTGACATTTCTTTTACGCCGCTGGGTGTCCGACGACGAGTATTGGCCCAGAGTCGTCCAATTGGCGGCGCGCTTCTTTGATGAAGCGCAAGCGACAAGCAGCCACTGATTCACACATCGCACGATTGAAGGCCCAGCAGTCCGCGGATACAGAGGATGACGGAAAACATCGACGTCACGCCGAGGGCGTGAAGCGTCCAGACGAAAAAGAAGGCGCCGCTAGACCTAGCGAGCGCGCCGTGAAAAATGCCCGCCGCGCTCATCACGTGGATGACGGGAAGGAACAGTGCGGCAAGCGACAGGACGAGCATGATGACGTAACCCGACCGTCGTCCGGCGAGCACCAGCGTTCCGTACAGCCAGACAACCAGGATGGGCACGACAACGAGGGTTACCCCGCCTGCCTCGGGCGTCCCAAACTTCGCGTGCACGGTATCGCTGGTGAAGTGAAACGTCACGAGCAAGATCGAGAGCAGAGACGCTATGGTTAAGGCGACGCTTTGTTTCACTTGATATTCTCCTCGTTTGTTTAGCCGGCTGCGACTGGTGAAAGCGGTTTGCCGGAACGCAGAAAGCGGCTGCAAAAAAAAGGATTGCGATGGCAAAAGCGCAGACTCGAATGCGCTCGTCGTCCGTCTGTAAACTGTGCCATCGCACGGGCCAGCGGTCAGCAGTATCCGGACCCAGTGCCGGCGTACAACTCCCGATGCCGGTGCCTTCGTCGAGGGATCCACGCGCGCGTCGAGCGTCAATGCAACGACGCCACGTCCGATTGAATGAGTTGCGTTTGAGCGAAGCGTCGAGCCTCGGACCGCATTTCTAATCGTACCACAGGCCTCGTGCTGCTGAGAGACGAAGGGAAATCAGGTCAGCGCTTTCAAGAAGCGCTGAGCGTGTAGCCCTCCTTTTTCTAAAGGTGGGCTAAAACTCATTTATAGGAAGGACAAACCCATGTTGCGATTTTTCCGAGTCTCGCATGGTATTGGAGCATTGACTCTGGCTCTGGGCGTCGTCGCCTGCAGCGGCGGATCTTCGACCCCGCCGGTAGCGTCCATCGGCAGCGCAAACCATCTCGTGCGACCCAACACCGTGAACCTGCTAACGAACGGCAGTTTCGAAACCGGAGACCTTACGGGGTGGACCGGACACCACGTGCCGCCGGCCAGCCAGTTCCCGTGCATCTCCTTCAACAATCCTGGAATGGCGGCGACCGAGCCGACGGGCGGCCTCAGTCCGGATCCCGTTGGCACGTACTACCTGGTGTGCCGAGCGAATCCCAGCAACGAGAGTTACACCCAGAAATTGCAATTGGCTCAGGGAGTCTATGCGGTTGGGTTCACCGCATATCCCTACAGCTACCAAAATCCAGACAATGCGAAAGTGACCGCTGCCATCGGCACGACGGTGGGTGCGTCAATTAACACCGCAAACGCTGGCGGCGATCAATGGCACTTGAAGACTGGAAACATTACGATTAACTCGGCCGGACTCTACACGTTTCGGCTGAAGTTTAAGTGCACGGGTACAGTCGGTCGCGACATCGTGGTCGATCGCGTTTACGTTGTCCAAGTAAACTAAGAACTCATCGCAAGCCCGCAGGCACAAGCCCGCGGGACTTGCGGCCTCACGTTGCGCGTCAATTTGTATCGCCTTGGGCTCCGCCACTTCGGTATCACCGTGAGCACTAAATTCTGGAGCGGGCGGCGGGAATCGAACCCGCGACTCTTGCTTGGAAGGCAAGGGCATTACCACTATGCAACGCCCGCGACGAGCGGGGGCCAAACTTGCTACTGCAAGTTTGGGATTTGGGCAGGGCTGGATTCGAACCAGCGTAGCGCTTTCGCGCGCCAAGTTTACAGCCTGGTGCCATTAACCGCTCGGCCACCTACCCACAAATCGGCAGACCAGGGTACGATGCGACGCGTTCGGAGTCCTCGGCGCGAAGGGAGCGGCCGAGCTCTCACGCATCTTTCATCTTGAGCTCACTTTTTTAGCCTACCATCCAACTAGGAGTTTGCGGTCGCTTGCGGCGAGGAGAAGGAGGCATGGTCCGATCCCGAGTCTTCGCAATCGCGGCGGCCTGCGCTTTGGCGCTCGCCGGTTGCGGCGACGGCACGTATTCCGGCCTTGCCGGATCGGCCGGGGTGGAAACGGTCGGTGACGCAGCCGCGATCGTCGCGCACCGCCCCACCGGCTCTCAATACGCAGCGACCGCAATCGATGCGGTCGATACGTTCGGCGCGGCGCTGGGCGGCGTCATGGCTCTCGAAAACCTTCAGCGTGCCGGCGGACGCGGCGCGGTGTTCTGCCGGACCTTTGCCGGATTCGGCGGAGAATGGGTCCCCGCACTCGAGGCGACCCTGGGATGGCAGGGGGCTACCAGCGGCATCGCCGCTCCGCTGCGCCGGCGCGGCGCACCGCTTGCGGTGAATGCGACTGCGGCCGGGACCGCCTTCGTGGGGCCGGAGGGCTCGATCCAACCGCTTGACGCCTGGTCGCGCGCCCAGTGCCCCAGCGCGACGCCGACCTACGCCATCATCGGCAAGGCACTGGTCATGCCGTTTAAGATCCCGTTTCGGATCGGCTACCGCAATGGCCGCCTGTCGAGCGTCAGCGTCTCGCACGCAACCTTTGGAGAGTATTCGCTCGCGCTCACGACCATGCACGTCGCGCGAACGCTGCGCATCGAGGGCGTGATCGACGACGGGCATACGAGGATCGCCGATCTGCGTGCCGACGCGCTCGGCAGCGGCGATCTCACCATCACCTCGACCGGCGCGCAATACCGGCTCGTCGCGTGGTCGGTCGTCGGCTAGCGCGTTCAAGGGCTGCGCAAGGCCGCGTTGAAAGCCCAGCGGTCGCGCCGCTGACGGCGCACGGTCGCGCCGACGTGGCCGAGCGGTTGAAGGCACGTGATTTGTAATCACGTCCGAAAGGCATCGCCGGTTCGAATCCGGCCGTCGGCTTACACACTACCATTTTCGGAAACGCATGCAAGACGTCTCGCCCAAATGGCTCGCCAAAGGACTCGTTCTGGTCTGCGAGCGCTGCTCCAAAGAACGCATTCCCGAAGAAGATCCCGACGTTGCCGCGCGCATCGGTGACTTCCATCTGCGCGACTGGCTGAAAGACCGCCTCAAAGCCGACCAGCGTTGGGGAGCGATCCGCGCCATCAATACGAGCTGTCTCGACGTCTGCGGTCGCGGTCGCGTCACCGTTTCGATCTTGCCCGAACACGGCGAAACACACGTCTTCGTCGTCGATCCCGTTGACGACAAAGACGCGCTCTACGACCGAATCATTGCGCTGCTAACCTGAAGCGGGAATACGGCGTAACCCTCGTCGGTAGCGTACGCGACGAGGGCACCGTTTTTTCGATTAAGCCGTAGCGCCTTTACTGGAATTCGAACTCGGCGAGGTTCTTTTCGATCTTCCGCTTTACGCGTTGCAGCGCATTGTCGATCGATTTCACGTGCCGGCCGAGGTCGCGCGCCATCTCCTGGTAGCTCTTGCCTTCGAGATACGACTCGAGCACTTGTGATTCGAGCTCCGAGAGATTTTGGCGAATCCGCTGACGGATGTCGTCGGACACTTCCTGCGTGACGACCAGTTCCTCGGGATCCGAGGTCTTCTGCGACGCCATAACGTCGAGAAGCGTACGCTCGCTGTCCTCATCGTAAATCGGTTTGTTCAGCGAGATGTACTGGTTGAGCGGAATGTGCTTCTGACGAGTCGCCGTCTTGATCGCCGTGATGATCTGACGGGTGATGCACAGTTCTGCGAACGCCCGGAAGCTCGAGAGCTTGTCGGCCTTGAAGTCGCGGACGGCCTTATAGAGGCCGATCATCCCCTCTTGGATGATGTCCTCTCGATCGGCGCCGATGAGAAAGTAGCTCTTAGCCTTGATGCGGACGAAATTCTTGTACTTGTTGAGGAGGTATTCCATCGCCAGGTTGTCGCCGGTCTTGGCGATGGCTACGAGGTCTTCGTCGACCCGTTCGTGATACTCCAGACCATCCGTCACGGGATGGGTCATTGCCATAGTCGCTGTCTGCCTTTGTGGGTCCGTGTGCCGCATGCGCAGGCCGGGGCCCATCGGGCGCGGCACATCCACCTGAGTATAGGAAGGACGCCCCTCCACCGTCAAGGACGTCCTTCGTCCTTCGACTGCGGCGCTGCGCGCCTCCGCTCAGGATGACAGGGGGCCGGTCCTTCGACTGCGCGGCCTTCGGCCGCTTCGCTCAGGATGACAGGGGGGCGGTCCTTCGACTGCGGCGCTGCGCGCCTCCGCTCAGGATGACAGGGGGCGGTCCTTCGACTGCGCGGCCTTCGGCCGCTTCGCTCAGGATGACAGGGGGGCGGTCCTTCGACTGCGGCGCTGCGCGCCTCCGCTCAGGATGACACAACGGGTTCGCTCAGGATGACACGGGGGCGGTCCTTCGACTGCGGCGCTGCGCGCCTCCGCTCAGGATGACAACTGCGCGGGGGCTAGCGGAGGGCTGCGACGCCCACGACGGCGCCGCCCAGGATGAGCAACGCCGGGTTGATCTTGGTGCGGACCGTCACGAAGAAGACGATGAGTGCCACGCCCAGGGTCACGAAACCGCGGAATAGCCCGTCTTTGAAGTTAATCGAACTGTGCCCGAAGGTGAGCAAGCCGGCGACCGCTAGGCCGATGGCAACCGGCCCGAGCCCGCGCTGGATCGAGTCGCGCCAGGGCCAGTTCGCCAGGCGCATCCATAGCCGCCCGACGACGAACGTGAGAATGCCGGTCGGCAGAAAAAACGCCACCGCGGCCACCGCCGCGCCCGGAATGCCCGCCGTGAGCACGCCTAACGCGGCAACCATCATCATGTTGGGCCCGGGCGACATCTGGCCGATGCTATACACGTGGACGAGTTGCGGCTGGCTCACCCAATGGTGGACGCCGACGACGAGCGTCTGCATCTCCGGGTAGGCGGCCATGCCGCCGCCCACGGTCAGCAGCGACAGGTAGGCGAAGACGCCGGCTAACGAAGAGAGCTGATCCATTGTTCCGACTCCTCTTCGATCTCTTTTGGCTTGTGCGGTGGACGCGGCCGATAGGCGAAGATGGCTACGGCGCCGACTGCAAGCAGCACCACGGGCACCGAAAACTTAAAGTGATTCACGCCAAGGACGGCCGCCAGAATGAAAAACGCGTCGTAGAAACCCTTGACTGATTTTTTGCCGATCTGATACCAGGTCGCCGCGATCAATCCGACCGCCGCGGCGGCTACACCCGCTAGCGCCGCCGTCACCAGTTGACGTGAAGAGCCGTGTTGCTCTCCGTACGCGACCCCGACGGCGGTCATGAAGACGAACGCCGGCAAACACATGCCCAGCAGCGCCGCGATTGCGCCGCCCGTGCCGCCCAGACGGTCGCCGGCAAGAATCGACATGTTGGTTGCGTTCAAGCCCGGCAGCGTGTTGCTAATCGACATCAGCTCGAGAAACTCGACGTCGTCGAGCCACTTCTTCTTCCCGACCAGCGCGCCGCGCAGATACGCCACGACGCCGCCGCCAAAACTCGTGGCGCCGATCTGCAAAAACGTCAGGAAAATATCGAGGACTGCGATTTTGCGAGCGGGCGCCGGCGGCGCGATCGCCGCCGGAGTCGCACTCTCACTCATGGCTTTGCGGCGGATTTCCCTTGAGACGATAGACGAGGCCGGTCTTCGTCGTTCCCAGGTAGAGCCAGCCCGATGCAATCAGCTGCAGCTTGATGAAAAGCTCCTCAACGCGTTGTTTCACGATGTCGTGAACGTCGTCGGACGTGTCGAAGCGCGCTTGATAGGCAAACTCTCCGCACATCACCTTGTGATCGCCGAGGGAACGCCATAACGAAATGTTCGATTTCGTGACCAAGCCTTTTCCAAAGTCGATGGGTCCGAGATCCACCAGCACTTCTTCGACCAGCGTCGAGTTCACCAGTTCTACGCGGCCCTCCATATCTCCGATGAGCCCAGCCAGCGCCGGCAAACCTTTGGCGATGGTCTTCAGGTTCGTGCGGTCGCCCGCGTGCACCGAACTGACCGGAAAAATGCAGTTGTGTGCGTACAGGAGCCGGTAGCTGCCGACTTGATCCTTGAGCGGCAACGCTTCCATTTTGAACTTGATGCGATACGGCCCGGCGATGTTGGGCCGCACGTCGATCGATCGAGCTTTTTCCAAGTCGTCGCTACGATACTTGAAGACGATCTCGGGATCGCCGATCGGAAAGCCGTCTTGATATTCGGTGCGTCTGCGCAGGATGAACGAGTTGTTGTAGAGCCGGAAGTCGCCCGTGTCGACGAACATCACCTCGCGAATGCGCGGACGCGTCTTCTCGACCTTCGCCGGCGCGTACGAGACACCGCGAACCTTACTTGCCGCTTCCGCGACCAAATCGCTGAACATTCGAAACCCGCGCATCGAATCGAAGAAGTCGGGCTTGAGGATGAGCTTTGCGTCGAAAAACTGGACGCGGTCGCCGAGCTCTCCTTCCACGTAATGCGGTTTTGCGACGACTTTCGTCTTGCCGTTTCCGCCTGCGTCTTTGGGCTGTTCCTTGGTTTTCATCGTTGTTTTCTCCGTCAGGCAAGCGTACGAGAGCCCGCCGGTTAGTCCTGTCGGCAGCGCAACGCTTCATACATCAGCACCCCGGCCGCCACCGACGCGTTGAGCGAACCGACCTTTCCGTGCATCGGAATGCGCACGCAAAAGTCGCATTCGCGTTTGATTAGAGGTGCGAGGCCGGAGCCTTCGGCCCCGATCACGAGCGCCAAATCCCGATCGAAGCCGGCGGCGGTCATGTCGGTCGCGGTGGGGCCGGAGTCGGCGCCGACCACCCAAATTCCGGCTTTTTTCATCGTCCGGATCGCATCGGCCAGATTCGCGACGCGCACGATCGGAATGTGCGCCGCGGCGCCCGCAGCCGCTTTGCGCACGGTCGCGTTGATGCCGGCGGAACGGCGATCGGGAAGAATTACCGCATCGGCGCCCGCGCATTCCGCAGTCCTCACGATCGCGCCGACGTTGTGCGGGTCGGTCAGATGATCGAGCAGCACGTAGAGCCGCTTAGACCCTCGCGCCGGCGCCGACATCACGTCGTGCAGCGAGGCGTATTCAAACGGTGGGCCGATGGCAACCACGCCTTGATGCGCTTTGAAGGGAAGCGCAGCGAAGAACGGACGCTGCTCGAATCGAACGCGCACGCCCGCCTCTTCGGCACGGTGGAGGAGATCGCGCAACGCCGCGTCGCGCCGGCGATCCGACGCAACGTGAATCGCGCGCAAGCGTTCTCCTGCGGTCAGCGCTTCGACGGTCGCGTGAATGCCGTAAACGACGTCATCGAAGTCGAGGGCCGGCGCGCGGGGCCTTACTCGGCGGCGACGCTCCACGTCGTGCCTTCTTTCGTGTCGGTCAACGCGACGCCGCAGGCGAGCAGCGCATCGCGAAACCGGTCCGACGACGCCCAGTCCTTGCGTACGCGCGCGTCGCGGCGCATAGCGATGACGCGCTCGATTGCGGTTTCCGGCGTCGCACCGTCGAAGCGCTCGCCGAGTTGCCGGCTGAGGCGTTCGAGGATGTCGCCCGGCAACGCGCCTTCCGGCTCGGCAAGCCACGTGTCATCGGGCTCGATGCCGAGAAGCGTCGCGAGATACGCGAACTCGTAAAGCGTTTCGCCGGCACCGGCGCTTTGTGCCGCGCGCGCCGCATCCCCGGCAAACTCGAGCAGCACGGCGAGTGCGGCCGCCGTGTTCATGTCTTCGTCGAGTTCGGCTTCGATGCGCTGCACGTATCCGGTCTTCTTCAAATCGGTCGGAACGGGTGCGGCCGCCGCGCGCAGCATTCGATACGATTTCTTCAACGTGCGCAGCGCGGCCGCGGCGCCGGCAACCGAATCCTCGGTGAAGTTCTTTACCTTCGCGTAACTCGTCTGCAGCAGCGAAAGACGAATCGCTTGGGGATCGTGCCGCTTCAGCAAATCGGCGAGCGGCTCGTAGTTGCCGAGCGACTTCGACATCTTCTTGCCGTCGAAGAGCAGCAGACCGCCGTGCACCCAGAAGTTCGCCATCGGCGGCTTCGCCATCAGCGGCTCGCTCTGCGCGATTTCGTTTTCGTGATGCGGAAAAATCAAATCGGCGCCGCCGCCGTGAATGTCGAAACCTTCACCGGGCGGATCCAGCAGCGCCCGGGCCATCGCCGAGCACTCGATGTGCCAGCCCGGCCGGCCGTCGCCGTAGGGCTCGAACGCCCATTTTGGCTCGCCCGGTTTAGCGAACTTCCACAGCGCGAAATCGAGCGGATCTTCCTTCTCCTCGTCAATCTCGATGCGCGCGCCCGCCTCGAGTTCGGCGACGTTCCGGTTCGCCAGTCTGCCGTAGCCGGCAAACGAGGCGACGCGGTAGTAAATGCCGTCTTTCGAAGCGTACGCGTGGCCGCTCGCGATCAATTCGCCGATCATGCGCGTAATCTCGGGGACGTAGGCGGTTGCGTACGGCTCGAAATCGTAATCGAGCACGTCCAGGGCGCGCATGCAGGCTTTGAACTCCGCGTAGTAGCGATCGATGATCGCGTGGTAGTCCTCGCCGCTTTCCTGCGCCTCGCGAATGCTGCGGTCGTCGATGTCGGTGACGTTCTGCACGTACGTGACGCGATACCCGAGATGCGTCAGGTAACGGCGCAGCACGTCGAAAAAGAGAAAGGACCGCGCGTGCCCCAAATGGGCCCGCGCGGACGGCGTCAAGCCGCAGACGTAGACGCGCACTTCACCGTCGCGTAACGGCGCGAACGCCTCGACGCTGCGCGTTCGAGAGTTGTAGAGCCTCAGATGACCCAGCTCCAGGATTCCTCGACCGTCTCCACGACCGCGCGCACGGGTTTCCCGTTCTGCGCGACGATCCGCGCGGGCACGCCGACGACGGTAGCGTTGGCGGGAACGTCTCGCACGACGACCGATCCGCCGCCGACTTTGACGTTGTCGCCGAGCGTGATTGCGCCGAGAACGACCGCGTTGGCGCCGACGGTCACGTTACGGCCGAGCGTAGGATGTCGCTTGCCGTGCGAAAGACTCGTTCCGCCGAGCGTCACGCCCTGGTAAATCGTGCAGCCGTCGCCCACGATGCTCGTTTCGCCGATCACGACCCCCATGCCGTGATCGATGAAGACGCCTTTGCCGAGTTGCGCGCGCGGGTGGATTTCGATTCCCGTGAGGAAGCGCGCGACGTTGGCGAGAAATCGCGGCAGCAACGGCACGCCGGCGATCGGATGGATCAACCGGTGAGCGACGACGGCGTGGAAGCCCGGGTACGACAACACGACGTCGAGCCATCCTCGCGCCGCCGGATCGCGATCGAGCGCCGCGCGCAGATCGGCAGCGACTAATTCCAACGGCTTGAACGCCATCGTTACTCTAACCCCGCTTCCGGCCGCGGGGATGCCTCGGCGCCGGGCGGCTTGCGACCGCGAATCGGCTCGAACGGTTTGCCGTCGGGTCCGAACGCAATCGGCACCAAGCCGCGGCCGTGCAGCAGCCGGGAGCTCACCGCGCCGACGCGCATCATGATCCGCTCGTGCCCGAGCAGCGGAAAGAGCAATTCGAGTGGCGGCCCGGCTGCGGCGCCGGTGAGCGCCATGCGCACCGCCGCCATCGCGTCGTTCGCGGTAAGTCCGAACTCGTCGGCAATTGCCGGCAGGTCGCGGTCGAGCGGCAGGCCGCGAAGTTCGGGTTGATGGTCGACGTACTGCGCCACCGCATCCAGGAAAAACAGCACGTCGCGCGAGCGCAAGCGTTCCAGTTCCAACGCCGGCACGATGCAGCTCTCGGCGCGCAAGGCTTCGACGAGCGGCTGCGCGTCATCGGCGCTCGCCAGCGTTGCGCCGTAGGCTTCCAGGAACGTCTCGATCCACCGCAGCGCCGCAGCCGGCGGCGGCTCTTCGAGTACGCCCCAGCGTTGCATGGCGGCGGCGAGTTCCTCGGCCGCAACGGCGCTCACGCCGGTTTCGCCTCGTCGAGTAACGCGACCGCGTACGCCGCGATGCCGCTGCCGTCGCCGGTATAGCCCATGCCTTCGCTGCGCTTGGCTTTCACGCTCACGCAGTCGAGCGCGACGGCGAGGCGCGCCGCGACGTTCTCGCGCATGTGCGACACGTGCGCAGCGAGCTTCGGGCGATCCACGACGATCGTCGCGTCGACGTTGACGATGCGCCAGCCGGCGTCGCGCACTTCACGCGCGCACGCTTCCAGCAGCGCCATCGAGTCGGCGTCCTTCCAGCGCGTGTCGGTATCGGGAAACCGCCCGCCGAGATCGCCGAGCGCAGCCGCGCCCAACAAGGCATCGGAGAGCGCGTGCGCGAGCACGTCGGCGTCGGAGTGGCCGAGCGCGCCCCGCTCGAACGGGATGCGAACGCCGCCCAGCACGAGCGCGCGCCCTTCAACGAGGCGATGCGCGTCGAAGCCGTGACCGACGCGCGTCACCGTGACGCTTCCATCGCGCCGCGTTCGCGCAGCAACGCTTCGGCGCGAACGACGTCGGCCGGCAGCGTCACTTTGAAGTTTTCACCGGACGCCGGAACGACGATAACCTCGATGCCGGCGCGTTCGAGCAACACCGCGTCGTCGGTTGCAATCGCGCCCTCGCGCGCGGCGAGTTCGTGCGCGCGCCGGAGGTCGGCGGCGGTGGCCATCTGCGGCGTCTGCGCCGCCCACAAGCGCTCACGATCGAGCGTTTCGACGACCGCGTGCGTGTGCGAATCCACCACCTTCACGGTATCGACGACGGGACCGGCAAGCAGCGCGCCGCGTCCGGCGCGCACGACCCGCATGGCGGCGCGAACGTCCTCGGCGCGTACGAGGGGACGCGCGCCGTCGTGAATCAAGATGCCGTCGCACTGCGGTGACAGCGCGCGCACGCCGTTGAACGCGCTTTTCCGCCGCGTCGCTCCGCCGGAAACGACGCGCGCGCGCCTATCGGCGCCCAAGCGCGCACACAGTTCGCGCATCGGCTCGATCCACGCGGGCTCGGTAGCGACCACGAGTTCGACGATTTCGGGCATATCGGCAAAGGTGCGGATGCACCAGCCGGCAAGCGGCAGCCCGGCCACGTCGAGCAGTTGTTTGGGACGGCCGAAGCGCTCGCCGCGCCCGGCCGCGACGATCACCGCGCCCCATGCCACAGGGCTCTCGCTCATTCGCGTTTAGGCTTGGCGAAGATCATGCGTCCTGCGACCGTTTGCAGCACGCTCGTAACCACGACGTCGGTCTCTTCCCCAATCAAGCGACGGCCCTGCTCGACGACGATCATGGTGCCGTCGTCGAGATAGCCAACGCCTTGATGCATCTCCTTGCCTTCGCGAATTACGGCCACGTGCAGCTCCTCGCCGGGCAACACGACGGGCTTCACGGCATCCGCCAATTCGTTGACGTTGAGCGCCTCGATGCCTTCGACGTGCGCCATGCGATTGAGATTGTAATCGTTGGTGACGATCTTCGCGTTCATCTCCTGCGCGAGCCGTACTAAACGCGCGTCGACGTTGCCGAGCGCCATGTCGTTGAAATCGCGCTCGCTGATCTCGACGGCCGCAAGCTCCTGCAGCCGGCTGAGGACGTCGAAACCGCGCCGGCCGCGCATCCGCTTGAGCGGGTCGACCGAATCCGAGATGGTTTGCAGTTCGCGTAAGACGAAGCGCGGCACCACGAGCGGGCCTTCCAAGAACCCGCACTCGACGATTTTTACGATGCGCCCGTCGACGATCGACGACGTATCGACGACTTTCACCACGTTTACCGTTCCGGCTTTCGCGCCGTCGTCGGGCACCGGAACGATGCGCGTCTTGGCACCGACGCGCGCGCCGAGATAGGCGGCCGAGAACGCAAAGATGAGGTAGAGTACAATGGCGACGTAGGTCCCGGCGCGGCCGATGCCGGTTACGACTTCGAAAATGATGCTCTTGATGAGGAACGCAACGATGAGGCCCACGATCAAGCCGACGGCGCCGCCGGCGATCTCCGCGGGCGCGAGGCGTTCCATCGCCCGTTCGGCCGACTCCAGTTCGCCTTCGACTAAAGTCTGTGCGAGCGGAGCCAGCAGCGCGCCGACGATTGCGCCTACGACCGGCGAAATGACGAGCAACGCAAGCTGCAGGCCTTCGTTTGCAACGTGCAGCGACAGCAGATGGAGATACGCTTCTCGTCCCAGCAAGAAACCGGTGACGCCGAAGATGACGATGAACGCGCCCCGCAGCAGATTTCGTGCCAGACTCGGCTCTAGTCGAATGTTAGGAGACCTCTAAGAAAGCGCTGCAAACGTCGTTGGCGACGAACCGGCCCCGGCCGGTCAGCCGCACGCGATCTTCGGTGCGTTCGAGCAACCCCAACTCGGCGAACCGGGAAACGACGGGTGCGTAACGGCGCGCGACGTCAACGCCGTATCGCTCTTTGAACTCGGCGAGGCCGACCCCTTGCGCGGTACGCAGTGCGAGCATAATCGCCTCGCCGGCCCGCTGGGCGCCCTCGAGGCGCTCGGTCTGAGCTGGAATCGGACGCCCTGAGAGCGCGGCCGCCACGTATTCGTCGAGCGATTTGGTGTGCACCGAACGCTCGCCGTCGCGAAACGACGCCGCGCCTACGCCTAGACCGACGTAATCGCCGTTGTCCCAGTAGTTCGCGTTGTGACGGCAACGATGACCGGGACGCGCGAAGTTACTGATTTCGTATTGCGCGTAACCCGCGCCCTCGAGCAGTGCGATGGCGCCAGCGTAAAGTTCCGCCTCGCGCGCGTCGTCAAAAAAGGCTTGCGGCTCGCGCTGCTCCCAGAGTGCGTAGGGCGTGCCGCTTTCGACGGTCAATCCGTAGGCCGAGACGTGATCGGGCTGCAGCGCGATTGCGTGCCGGAGCGATTCGCGCCAGGTCTCGAGCGACTGGCCGGGCACGGCGAACATTAAGTCGAGCGAGATCGATCCGATGCCAGCGGCGCGTGCCCACGCGACGGCGCGCGCGACGTCGTCCGGCACGTGCTTGCGGCCAAGCACGGCGATTTCTCGCGGATCGAACGACTGTACGCCGATCGACGCGCGCGTGATGCCGGCGTGCACGTAGGCGTCGAAATCGCCGGCACGCACGAGCTCCGGGTTGAGTTCGATCGAGGCCTCCTCGAACGCGCCGAAACGGTCGCGTAACCGCGCGGCGAGCGCGGCGATCGTTGCGGCGTCGTACGCGTTGGGCGTTCCGCCGCCGAGAAAGAGCGTGGCGGCGGCAGCGGCGGGCTCACGATCGATTTCTGCATAGAGCGCGTCGAGGTAGCGGTGCGACGCGCTCGCGCGCATCGGCCACTTCGCGAAGTCGCAGTAGGGGCAGAGATAGGGGCAGAACGGCAGATGCACGTAAACGCCGAGCGCCATCGGCTTCATTCTCCTCGCGCGACGAAAACGCCGACCGCGCCGGGACCGCCGTGCGTCGCGATCACCGGCCCAGCCTCCCAAATCTCCAAACGCGCGGGGCGTTCGCCGCCGAGGCGTTCGCGCAGCCGCGCCTCGGCCGCTCGCGCGAGTGCCGGCGCATTGGTGTGCATGACGATGAACTGCGCTTGGCGTATCGGCGGAGCGGATTTGAGAATTAAGTCGAGCATCGTCTCCTGCGCGCGCGCGAACGTGCGGACTTGCGCTTTGGCCGCAACCTTTCCGTCGTCGAGGGCGAGCACCGGCACGATCTTCATCATCGTTCCCATCGCGGCTTGAGCCGCGCCGATGCGGCCGGTGCGCTGCAGGTGAGAAAGATC
The DNA here is from genome assembly GCA_963704715.1 of Vulcanimicrobiota bacterium. GTDB lineage: Bacteria > Vulcanimicrobiota > Vulcanimicrobiia > Vulcanimicrobiales > Vulcanimicrobiaceae > Tumulicola. The sequence goes on from OY969933.1 coordinate 725,573, forward strand.
CGACAGGCAGGCGTAGAGATGCTGATCCTCGCGCCAGGCATCGAGCGACGCGACGATCGCATCGAGCGTGGCTCCGCGCTGCGCCATGGCGTGCGCGTGCTGCACCATCATGCCCAGACCGCCGGCGGCCGTCTTCGAATCGTAGATGTGGATGCGCGCGCCGGGAAAGCGCTGCACGGCCGCCAGCGCCGCATTGATGGTTCCCGAGAGATGCGATGAAATGACGATGCAGAGCACCTCTTTCCCCGCCTCGACCGGCCCGGCGAACGCCTCTTCGAACATCCCGGCGCTGGGTTGCGACGTGCTCGGAAGCACGCGTTCCGACTTCAGTTTGCGATAAAACTCCTCGCGTGAAAGTTCGACGCAATCCTTATAACTGCGATCCCCAAACACGACGTAGAGCGGCACGACCACGATGCCTTCGGAACGCGGCTTTCCCGGCTCGAGATCCGATGTCGAGTCGGTGACGATTGCGATCGCCAACGATTTATGCCTTCTGAGCTGTTTCGACAGGCGGTAGCGACGAAGCTACCATCTGATTGATCCTGCCGACGACGTCGTGGTTTACTTCTTGAATCGCGGCGAGCGTCGCGTGCTTGACCGCGTTGCGGCCGGCCCGTCCGTGCGTCACGATACAGTTTCCCCGCAAGCCGAGCAACGGGGCGCCGCCGTAACGTTCCCAGTCGAAACGCTGCCGCAGCCGTCGCAACGCCGGAGCCAGCATTGCGGTGCCGAGTTTCGTCAGCAGACCGCCTCCGAGCAACGTTTCGCGCAATACCATCGCGAGATCGGCGATCATGCCTTCACCGGTTTTGAGGACGACGTTGCCGACGAAGCCGTCGGTCACGATCACGTCGGCGATATTGTGGAAGAGGTCGCGCCCTTCGACGTTCCCGATGAAGTTGACGGGTGACGATGCGAGCAGCTTCGCCGTCTCCAGCACTTGTTGGTTTCCCTTGGTGCGTTCCTCACCCACCGACAGCAGCGCAACGCGAGGATGAGCGATGTTCAGCACGCCTTTGGAATAGGCGGAACCCATGATCGCGAACTGCACCAGCCACTCCGGCCGGCAATCGACGTTGGCGCCGGAATCGAGAAGTACGGTCGGACCGTCGAGCCCCGGCCAAACGGTCGCGATCGCCGGGCGCGAAATGCCTTCGATCGGACGCAGCTTGATGAGCGCGATTGCAAGAAAGGCGCCGCTGTTTCCAGCCGAGACGACCGCGTCGGCCTCGCCCCGTTTCACCAAGCCGACCGCAATGCCGAGCGAGGTGCGGTCGGCCGAGCGTAGGGCCGCCGAAGCGCTCTGATCCATGGGCACGGCCTCGGGCGCGTGGACGACGGTCACGCTCTCGGGCGCGCCGCGGAGCAACGCGCGAACGCGCGGCTCGTCGCCGACGAGCACAATTTTTGCATCCGACTCGGCCGCGGCCAGCAAGGCGCCGGCGACGATCTCCTCGGGAGCGTGGTCGCCCCCCATGGCGTCGACCGCGATCCGGGGCGTCGCGCGGCTATTCATCGAGCGACAGCCAATATTCGGCGTTCTTCATACCGCCGTAGTAGTATTCGACGGCGGTCTCCGGAAAAGATGCCTGAAGTTCACCTCCGAGGCGCTGGGCGTCCCGTTCCTTCTGGGTGCCCCCGTAGTAGAGGGTCACGAGGCCGCCGTTGCCGGCGCCAAGCTCCTGGAGCGCCGCCCGCACCGCCTCGCCGGGCGTTTCACCGGCAACCATGCGGCCGCCGGCGATTGCGGCGGCCTTCCCTTTGGCGACCGACACTCCGCCGACGGTCGCATCTTTGCCGGCAAAGAACACCTGCGCGCTGCGGACCCGTTCGGTTGCGGCAAGCAACGCGGCGGGATCGGGAAGTTCGCCGTCAACGGCGCTGCCCAATGCGAATAATCCCGCGATGCCGGCGACGACGTTGGGCGTGGGAACGACCTGCAGCCGCTTTTCAGTCAAGCCCACGACTTCCGATGCGGCCAGCGCGACGTTCTCGTCGTTGACGAAAAGATAGACGTCGTCGTGAATGCACTTGTTGACGGCGAGCAGGAGGTCGCGCACGCTGGGATTCTTCGCATTCGAGACGACGACTTCGGCGCCGAGCTCGCGCGCGATTCGCGCGAAACCGTCGCCCGGAACGAGCGCGACGATCGAACGTCCGCCCGCAGGCTTCTCGACAACGAGCACGGTGTGCTGGCGCTCCATGTCGTCGACCTTCACGCGCGTCACCTCGCCGAGTTTCGCGGCAATTTCTTGCACGCGTTCGGGATCGTCGGTGTGCACGTGTACCTTGATCGTCGGTTCCGACCCGACGACCAGGAGCGACTCGCCGCGCGGCTCGAGCAGCCGGCGCACTTCGGGAACGCTCGCGCGCGCGTTCTGCAGCACGAACTCGGTGCAGAATTTATTTTCGCCGACGCGCTGCTGCGGCGTAAAGACGCTCGCGCGCGAAGGCCGCCGGGGAAAGGCGGTCGCGCGAGCTTTGCTCTCCGGCAAAAAGCGCAAGATGCCCTCGAGAAAATAGGCGAAGCCGGCGCCCCCCGCATCGACGACGCCCGCTTCTTTGAGCACCGGCAACTGCTCCGGCGTGCGATCGAGCGCGTCGTTTGCGGCGCGCAGCACGGCCGTGACGAGGCGATAGAAATCCGGCTCCTTGATGGCGAGTTTGTAGGCGGCGTCGGCGGCGGCATCGGCGACGGTGACGATCGTTCCCTCGACCGGGCGCACCAGCGCTTGGCGGGCGGCGGCGGCGGCCTCGCGCATGCCGGTCGCCAGCACGAACGTGTCGATGGTATTGCGATTGCGCACGTGGTGCGCAAAACCGCGCAGCATCTGCGAGAGGATGACGCCGGAGTTCCCGCGGGCGCCCATCAAACTGCCCTCCGCGGCGCGCGCGGCAACCTCTGAAATTGGGGCATCGTGCAGTTTCGCCGACTCGAGCGTGGCGGCGCGAAGGGTGAGATACATGTTCGTGCCGGTGTCGCCGTCGGGGACGGGAAAGACGTTGAGATCGTTGAGGACCTGCCGGTACTTCCTCAAGAAGTACGTGCCGGCGGCGAGAAACTTCGCATATCCCCGCCCGTCCAAGACGATCACGTCCACGGCGGGGCCTCTTTGGGGGCACCCCAAGGATTCCTTGCCCCCCGCCGGCCTCCGTGGTATCATCCGTTGGTTGTCCACCTTTTATGGTGTCATCCTGAGCACAGGCGCGGAGCGCCATCCTGAGCGGAGGCGCGAAGCGCCGAAGTCGAAGGACGAAGGATGCGACGTTTCTCTCACCCGACCGACACGAAGGAACTCCCGATGGCGAAGCGCTGTGAAGTCTGTGGCAAAGGCCCGCGTTCGGGCAACAACGTCAGCCACGCCATGAACAAAACGAAGCGCCGCTGGCTGCCCAACTTGCAGTCGGTGAAAGTTGACGATCACGGCACGCACCGCACCGCCAAGGTGTGCACGCAGTGCCTGCGCTCCAAGCGCGTCACCCGCAAGGCCTAGCTTCCGCTCGTGCCGTCGCTGCTTCGCGCGAGCGGAGCGCTCGCGATCGCGGGATTGCTATGCGCGTGTTCCGCATCGCGATCCGTCCCGGCCTCAGACCGGTTCATACCCGGTGCGGTCGCGTCTCCCGTCCGGACGCTTCCGCAGAATCTCCGCGGCATCACCTACGATGACATCTCGAGTCACTGCGCGACCACGCAGGCGCAACTGACGACGGAACAATTGCTGAGTCAGCCGACGGTGCGCGTCGTCTTCGATCCGATCAAAGCGTCGTGTTATTCCACGGCGGTTCCGAATCTGGATCAATACGGTTATACGATGGGCGAGCTGGTCGACAGCTCGTCGATGAAACGCTATACGCTCTCCCAAGTGAAATCGCGCGCGAAGGATTACCTGACGACGCTTGGCACTGGCATCGACCTGTGGGAGATCGGCAACGAGGTTAACGGCGAATGGCTCAGCCGCGTGAAGTGCCCGACGCAGCACGAGTGCGACGCACAGGCTCACGACGTTATGGCGAAGGTCGAGGCGATGTACGACGCCGTCACCGCCAAAGGCTATGCGACCGAGCTCACGCTCTACTATCAAGGGCCCAAGACGGTGACGCCGGGTTACGAAATGCTGCCCTGGGAGCAAACCTACGTCCCGAGCCGGATGCACGCGGGTTTGCGCTACGTCCTGGTTTCGTATTACGAGGACGGCAATAACGGCAACCGTCCGTCGCACGCAGAGTTGGATGGCATTTTTCGCACGCTGGCGCACGATTTTCCCAACGCGAAGGTCGGTTTCGGCGAAATCGGCATGGCTCATCCGATTGCGCAGTCCAGCCTGTCGAAAGCGGAAGACATCTTCTCGTACTACCAGACGCTCAAGTTTGCGAACGTCCCGTCGTACACGCGTGCGGGCTTCTGGTGGTACTCCGCCGAGGATCTCGTTCCGAACACGAAATGGCCCGCCTTCTTCACCGAGGTACAGGCGAAACTTTAAGACGCGCTCCGAGGTGAGCGCGACGACCATTTACGCGCGAGCTCATCGTCGCCGCTGGGCCGCCGCTCAGCTGAAAAGTGGTCCCAGCCGGTGGGGGTGAGCGGCTGACCGCGAAATTCCATTCCGGGTTCGGCCCGCAATACGCCGATGCGATGCAGCGGTCGCTTGAAACGCTCGCTGAAACGCCGCGCGAGATGCGCGAAAGCGCGCGGCGTGATCGCAACCAGTAGTTCGAAGTCCTCGCCGCCCGCCAGCGCGTAACGCTCCGGATCCTCGCCCAAAGCCGCAGCGGCCTCGCGCGCGGACGGCGCCGCGGGAACGTCCTCGACGACCGCTCCGCAGCCGCTCGCCGCACACAGACGATCGAGATCCGTCGAAAGCCCGTCGGAAACGTCCATCATCGCCTGGACGTTGGCGCTCGCGCCGAAAAAGCGCCCTTCCGCGCAACGCGCGTCCGGCCGGCGAAAGGCGCGCAATGCATCGCGTTCTGCGTCGCCGCTCAAGGCCAGCCGGCCCGACGCACAATCGAGCCCCGCGCGCGCCGCACCAAGCGCACCCGTCACCGCGACCACCGCGCCCGGGCGGCCGCCCGCTCGCGTTTTCACGTTCGACGGTCGCACTTCGCCGACGGCGGTAATGGCAATCGTCAGCGCCGGCGCTCGCGACAGGTCGCCGCCGGCGATGTCGAGCCTACACGCGCGCGCGCACGCGACGATTCCGGCGTAGAGATCGCGCAAAGCGTCGAAGCCGTAATCCTGCGGCACGCCGATTGCGACGGTCGCCAGCAGCGGTCGCGCGCCCATCGCGGCTAAATCCGATGCGTTCGCGGCCATCGCGCGCCAGCCGGCATCGTTCGCAGACATCGTTTCGCGCGTGAAATGCACGCCTTCGACGAGGACATCGGTCGTGATCGCGCTCCGATGCGATCGCGATGGCTGCCACAACGCGGCATCGTCGCCGATTCCCAGGACGATTCGCCGCTGCGCTGCCGGCTCCACGATCGCGCGGATGGCGGTAATGACGTCGTCTTCACGCATTGTCAGTTGCCGCTCGTCATGACTGCGCTCAGGATGACACCGTGTGGCGGCGCTTCGACGTCGCACGCTGCGCGTGCTTCGCTCAGCGTGACACACACTGCTCCGCTCAGCGTGACACACACTGCTTCGCTCAGCGTGACACGCACTGCTTCGCTCAGCGTGACACAGTGTGGTTCGCTCAGCGTGACACCGCCTGGCGGCGCTTCGACGTCGCACGCTGCGCGTGCTTCGCTCAGCGTGACACGGTATGGTTCTCTCAGGATGACACAAGCGAGCGGATGCGTTTGAGTTCGGCGCCGGGGTGGGCGGCACCGAAAATCGTCGAGCCCATGACGAGCACGTCGGCACCGGCCTCCACGAGCTCGCGCGCGTTGCGCTCGCCGACGCCGCCGTCGATTTCGATTAAACACGCTACGCCGCGGCCGTCGATCATCTCGCGCAGTTCGCGAACCTTGTCGAAGGTGCGCGGAATGAACTGCTGCCCGGAGAAACCGGGATTGACGCTCATCACGAGCACCGTATCGCAGTCCTCGATAATGTCTTGCAGCATCATCACCGGCGTTTGGGGGCAGATCGCGATGCCGGCTTTGGCTCCCAGCGAGCGGATGTGCGTCAGCAGGCGTTGTGCGTGCGGGGTCGCCTCGATGTGAAACGCGATGCGGTCGCAACCGGCCGCTCGAAAATCGTCGACGTAGCGCTCCGGCTCGACGATCATCAGGTGCGCATCGAAGACCAGCGGCGAGAGCGGCCTCAAGTCGCCGATGATCTTCGGTCCCCACGTGATGTTCGGCACGAACCGTCCGTCCATCACGTCGAGGTGCAGGTAATCGGCGCCGGCAGCTTCGACCACGGCGATTTGCTCGGCGATGCGCGCGAAATCCGCCGACAGCAAGGACGGGGCGATTTTCGTAGCGCTCACGGCGTGCTCGACGGCCGGGGCGACGAGGGTTTATTGCCGTACACCACCGGCGGCTCGGTGCCCAGGCGCGTTTCGCCGACCAGCACGTCGTTGACGTACATGTCGACCAGCGACGTGCCGATCGCGGTAACGGTGAAGTCAAGTTTCTGACCGGGCTCGGCAAACGCGTGGTAAAGATCGTATTTACCGGTCGCGTCGGTTACCGTGAGCCGCACGTCGAGCTGCTGTTGTTGATCGGCGGGCTGTTCGCTCTGCTGCGCCTGATCGGGGACCGGCACCGAGACCAGCACGCGCACCTGACGAATGATGTAGCCGGATTCGTACGGACCGGCACTCACCTGCAGCGAAACCGGCTCGAAGGACGCGATCTTCGCCTTCGCCTCCGGAATTTGGCGCACGACCGCGCCGTGCGGGGGCCCGTTCGGGCCGAGCGGCGTCCAGATGATCTGCCCGAGTTTGACGCCGCTTTTCGCGGCCAGCGCACGAGCATCGTCGATGAGCATGCCGGTAAAGTTCGGCACCTGCAGCGCCGAAAGCCCGCCACGGCTCACGACCAGCGTGACGGTGTCGTCGCCGCCGACGTTCGCCAGCGGCGCGGGGTCCTGCGAGATGACGTGGCCCTCGGGAACGATGTCGCTTTTTGCGTAGGTCACCTTGCCGAGTTTCATTCGGACCCGCGAGAGGTCGAGTTCCACTTCGCGCATCGACTGATACCGTAAATCGGGCATCAAGCGTGCGATGATGCCGTCGCTGATGACGAACGAAACCTGACGCCCTTCGCGGGCCTGCGCGCCCGGGTCGGGGCGCTGCGAGATGACGACGTTCTTCGGATAGCGATCGCTGGTGGTGTGATCCACGACCGCCGGCGTGAGTTTGAGGCGAGCGGCTTCGGCATTGGCATCGTTGAGCGTTTGCCCGACGAACGACGGCACGGTAATCGTGTCGGACGGCGGCAGCAAGAAATCGTGAATTTGACGACCGAACCACACGACGACGGCAACGAACACCGCGAGAACGATCGGGAAGACCCAATCGCGCGGCAGATACTCCGCGAACGACTGGCGCGTCAGTCTCAGGCTAGGGCCTCCAGCGAAACGTCGCTCACGTCGAGGTTGCTGAATACGCGCTGCACGTCCTCGTGTTCGTCCAACGCCTCTAGCAGACGCAGCGCCGCGGATAGCTCGTCGGCCTGCAACGCGATTTTCGTCTTCGCGCGCATGCCGAGATACGCGTCTTCGACCCGCATGCCGCGTTCGCGTAATGCATCGCGCGCGCTTGCGAGCTTCGCCGGACTCGTGTAGACGACCGCGAACTCGGGATCGTATTCGACATCCACGACGCCCTCGACGAGCGCGTCTTCGGTGAACGCATCCTCGGATTTGCCGGCGGGATCGGTCTCGACCATGCCGACCGCATCGAACATCCACCCGACGCTGCCGGTCTCGCCGAGCGATCCGTCGTGCTTCACGAAAAGAAAGCGCAGTTCGCCGGCCGTGCGGTTGCGGTTGTCGGTGGCGGCGTCCACCACGACGGCGAGCCCGTGCGCACCGTGCCCTTCGTAACGAATCTCCTCGATTTCGCGCTCGCCGCTCTGCCCGGCGCCGCGCGTGATCGCCCGTTTGATGTTCTCCTGCGGCATGTTGAATTCGCGGGCTTTCTCGACCGCCATCTTCAGCCGGTAGTTGGCCTCGGGATCGGGCGAACCGCCTTTGGCCGCGAGGATGATCTCTTTGCTCAACTTGGTGAAGAGCGCGCCGCGCTGCGCGTCGACTTTGCCCTTCTTGAGCTTAATGTTATGCCACTTCGAATGCCCAGACATTGATTTATCTCAACTCGTCGTCAGCTCGGGGCTCATTTACCGTAGTAAATTTCGCCCCTCGCTTCCTAGATTTGAAATAAAACAAGAGATTCCCTATATTATCCGGGGCCGATGACCCACTTATCGATCCACATCCGGTGGTGCCAGGCGTCCCACGAGATGGGATACGACGCGAGAATCGGATAGAAATAGACGAACGTGCCGACCGCGAGTGCGACGTAGGCGCCGACCGCCAAGCCTCCCAACAGGGTGGCACGCGGCTCCATCTGACGCTTACCCCATTGCCACGCTCGCTGCAGCACGATCGCGTTGCAGAGGCAAATCAACGGGATGTCGACGTAAAAGTGGTACGCGAACGTAATGCGCGGCGAGCGCATCCACGGCAGCCACTGCAACAGGTACGTCAGCACGATGAGCGCGTAGCCTTTGTTGCGCTCGCGCCACGCCAGCACTGCGACCCACGGGACGCAGAGCAGCCCGAACCACAGAATCGCCGGATTCGGCATCGACGTGATTTCGTAGATGCAGCAGCCCTTCGGGTCGCTTTGATCCTTGCGGCGATCCTGATAGTAATACGCAACGGGGACGTAATCGAGCGGCCACTCCCACCACTGCGAGGAATACGGATGCGTCGCCTTGAGCGTATCGTGATACTCGAACATCGAGTATTGGCGATAGACCACGTCGTTGAGATTGTGAATCTCGTTGGGATCGTTGGAATGACGAGCGAGGTCGGGCGTCCACGCCAACGCGTAAACCGTCATGCTGACGAAGAGAATCGTCACGAGCGCACCGTCGAGGCGATACCCGCGCGCGTTTCCCCACAGCGCCGGGCGCTTCTGCAGCACGAGACGCTGCAAGAAGACGGCGATGAGCACGGTGAAGCTGACGCCGAAGCCCATGACGCCGTACCACTTGCTGCTGACGAGGCATCCGAGCGCGACGGTAAAGACGATCAACCACAACTTCGACGACCGGCCTTCGGCGCTGCCGCCGTTCGCGCGGACCGCCTGGCCGTCGTAGACGGCGTCGCCCGCCGGCGTGCGATAGGCGGCCGTTGCATCGCGTCCGTATTCGATGGTCAGCGGATCGTCGGCGTACACGAGCTTCCCGCTGCGATTCTGCGAATGCGTGCCGCGCACGACCTTTCCGCGAGCGTCGATCGTTCCGCCGTCGGCCGCGTAGACCGTCGTGTCTCCGCCGGCGCGCAGTGCGTACGAGCCTTCGCCGAAGCTCAGCTCGCGCGCGCCGTCGCCGAAAAAGCGCGGCAGCACCGTATAGCGCACGATGAGGTAAGCCCCGGCCGCCAGATACAGCGTAGCGATCGTCGTAGTGGCGGTGTCGAACTTCCAGATCGCGCGCAGCGCAAACGCGACGATGGCGCCGGCGACCAGTGCCGCCGCGGCGGCCGCCGCAAAACCCCATTCCGGAACTTCGACGTGCGGGCGGTCGCCGGTTTGCGAACTGATCCAGAACCGGTAGAACGCGTAGGTGGCCAGCGTCGCGAAGAAAATGACGAAGCCCTCGGGCGTCGCGATGCGCGACTGGACGAAGTGCATGCCGTCGGCCGTCAGCAGCAGCGCCGTGACGCACGCGAAGAAGGTCGAACCCGTGATCCGTTTGGCGAACACGTAGAGCAGCATCACGGCGAGCGCGCCGAAGACGACGTCGAGGAACCGCCAGCCGTAGGAGTTGTCGCCGTTGCTTGCGTGGCCGATGATGCCGTTCAGGAGCGTCCAGCCGCCGAGCCCGTGGCCGTGCGGCATGCCGCCGAAGAGCATCATCGAAAGCGTGATCAGCAGTTTGGTCAGCGGCGGATGCGTGTTTTCGTAGATGCGGAGGTTCTGCAAATACTCTTCGCCGGCGCGCGCGAAGTAAATTTCATCGAAAACTTTATCCGGCGGATACCAGTAGCCGACGAACGATAAGACGAAATTGAACACGCCGAACGCGGCGGCCAGCACGTAATCGAGCGGCGCGCGCATCCCGGCGAGTCCCTCGCGGGGATCAAACCAGTGACGGACGCCGGCAGCGGTCGCAATCGCGCTCTGCGACGGCGCCTCGGCCGGCGGGGGCCTATCGGAGACGGCTTCGGCCGGCGCCGTTTCGCCCCCGAGAAACTGATAGCCCAGCCAGAAGAACACCCCGACCGCAATCAGGGCGAAGACCGTCGTCCCCGCACCCCAGAGATTGGTGGCGTTGACGCCGGGCACGTTGTTTTGGAGGACGTGCAAATACTGCAACGAGTATTCGAGGTTTGCAAAGAGCACGACCGTCAACGCGACGGAACTCCAGAGATAGCGCCGCGCGAACGGGATGCAGACGATGGTAAAGAGCAGCCCGTTAAAGAGGTAGCGTTCGTGCATGCGCGTTGCCAGCACGAAGAACGCGATCGTTACGACCGCGCATCCCTCGAGCAGCGCGCGCGGCGTACGCTCCTGCAGGTAGCGCCACAGCACCAGCCCAACGGCGACGGTCACGAGGGCGATGCCCCAGAGATACTGCGGCCCGAGTGAAAGCGAACCAAAGAGATTTACCGGCGTCGTATCGGGCTGCCACATGGATCCGCGAATCGCCCAGAGGTTGAACGCATTGACGCTGTTGTAGGCGTAGACGCTCGAACCGTAGCTGTAGCGCTCGATCAGCCAGGAGAACGCCGCAACCGGATTGCTGGCATGGAACGGTTCGACGAGGACCACGGCCAGAACGAGCGCCGCGACAATTCCGGCGGCGGTCGACGTCAATCGCACGCGCCGCCGCTCGCGATCGACGAATGCGAACGCCAGCATCAGCGGCAGCACGACGGCCGCTTGCGGTTTGATCAGCAGCGAATAGCCGACGAGCAGCCACGCGCCGACGATCCACCCGCTGATGCGCGCGGCAGGCGCATCGTCGGAACGCAGCAGACAGTAGATCGCGCCGAGCGCGAGACCGGCGGCGATGGAGTCCACCTGGCCCCACGCTGCGGAGTTATAAACGACCGCGGGATTGAGTAAATAGAATGCGGCTGCGGCCAGCGCGAGACGCTCGCTCGCAAAACGGCGGACGATGCCGAAAACGAGCACGCCGATGCCGAGATCGGCGAGAATCGCGGGCAGTTTGACCAGTACCTTCAGAACGGTGTAGTTGCCGTTGAAGAGCGCGTGCCACAGCCAGCCGACGAAGCCGAGGATGTAGAGGTAGCCGGGCGGATAGTCGGCAAATCCGCCGCTTCCGTAAAAGTTTGCGAACCCGTGCGCCGCCAGCATGCCGGCCCACGCTTCGAACGTGTCGACGTCGGTTTTGAAACCTTCGTTCCCGATGAACAGCAGGCGTATGACGAAGCCTGCGATCACCAGCCCGGGCAACGCCCAGGAGCGTATCGATTCGGGCGATCGCGTGGGCGCCGGGCCGGCGCTCATGCGGTCCGCGCCTCGCGGACGCGCTCCGTCAGATCGAGCGTGCGCAGCAAAAAGTCGCGGAACTCGGCATTGGGATGGCGTTCGATCACGGCCACGTGTTCTGCGGCGGCGGCGCGAGCGGCCCCTCTCGCACCGAGTTCGTCGAGCGCCGCGACGACGCGTTCCACTTCTGCCGGCTCGAGCGGGCGCGCTTTCGCGTATGCATCGGCGACGGCATCGCGCGCCGGCGAAGGGGACTGTGCGATCGCCCACACGACCGGAAACGTCCACTTGCGCCGCGCCACGTCGCTGCCGGTCGTTTTGCCGGTTTCGTCGACCGACGACCAAATGCCCGACACGTCGTCGCGTATTTGAAAGGCCATGCCGTACGCGCGTCCGACGTCGCCGTAGCCGGCAATCGCCGGTTCGTCGCACTCCGCCGAGTGCGCGCCCAAGCGGCACGACGCGTCGAAGAGCTGGGCCGTCTTGCAGGCGATCATGCGATGGTAGGCTTCGAGCGTGACGAGCATCTCGCTTTCGAAGCGCAGATCGAGCGACTGCCCTTCACACATCACTGCGTGCGCCTCGTGCATCAGCGCGATCATCTGCAGCACGCGATGCGGATCGAGATGTTCGGCCGCGCGTTCGAGGCTCAAGAAACTCAGGGCGCACATCGCGTCGCCTGCGTTGATCGCCTGGCCGATGCCGTAGGTGCTCCACAGCGTCGGACGGCCGTGACGAAGTTCGTCGCGGTCTTCGATGTCGTCGTGCACGAGCGAGTAGTTGTGAAAGATCTCGACGGCTACGGCCGCGTCGACCGCGTTCTGCGCCGGCGCGCCTTCGCCGGCCGCAACGCGCATGACCATTTGCGGCCGCAGCCGCTTGCCGCGCCGCGCCCGGCCGTACGGTCCGTATCCGAAGTGGCGCAAAAGCATATCGGAGATCTGCCTAGATCCCCGATAGCTAACGAGCCGTTCCTCGAGGGCGTGTTCGAACGCCTCAAGCAGGTTGACGGCTGAGCTCCTCCATGCGCGCTTCCACCTCATCTACGAGCCAGCCGGGTGTCGACGCGCCCGACATCAAGCCGGCGACGGTGACGCCGTCGAACCATTCCGGGCGGAGTTCCTGCGCGTTCTCGATGTGGTAGGCACGCGCGCCGTGCGACTCGGAGAGTTCGGCCAGATGCTTGGTGTTCGCCGACGTTTTTCCGCCGACGACAACCATCACTTCGACGTCGCGGGCGAGCCTCAACGCTTCGTCTTGCCGGTTGTGCGTGTCGGTGCAGATCGTATTCACCGCGCGCACCTCGTAGTATTTGGCGGCCAGCGCCTGCACGATCTGCGTAAAACCTTGGCCCGACCACGTCGATTGCACGACGACGCCCACCTTACTCGAGCGCGGAAGTTTCGCGACGTCGTCGACCGACTGAATGCACCACGCGCCCGGAACGTGGCTCAGCGTCCCTTTTACTTCCGGGTGAGCGGGATCGCCGATCACGACGATCTTGTAGCCGTCGGACTTCAGCTTTTCGGCCTGCACGTGAATCTTCGTGACCATCGGACAGGTGGCGTCGATGATCTCGAGTCCCTTGTCCTTCGCTTTTTCGAAAACGTCGACGGGCAGCCCGTGTGCGCGTACGAAAAGCGAGCCGGCATCGACCTCGTCGACCGATTGCGCGTTGCGCAAACCGCGCGACTGCAGCGATTCGACCATCTGAGGGTTGTGGACGACGTGCCCGAGCGTCGTCACCTCGCCGCGTGAGGCGATGGCTTCTTCGGCCTTCTTGACCGTAATGGCGACGCCGAAGCAGAACCCCTGAACCGACGCCTTACGAATTTCCACGTATACTCCCCGCCAGCGCTGCAATCGCGCTCATGATCTCCTGTGTAAACTTCGCCAAATCGTCGCGCGTTGCTTTCCGGTCCGCAGGAAGGTAGAGCGGCTTCCCCCATGCGACTTTCATCTTACCCAAATGCAGCGCCCGGTCGCCGCCGAGAACGCAGACCGGCTGGACGGGCGCGCCCGAGAGCGATGCGAGTAGCGCGACGCCGGTTTGGGGCACCACCTCGCCCGTGAGGTTGCGCGTGCCTTCCGGAAAGATCCCTACGGTGCCGCCCTGCTGCAGCACGGCGAGCGACTGTTTGATGGCGGATTTCGCGCTGCCCCGGCGATCGACCGGGTACGCGCCGACCGCCGCAATCAGCGGCCCCAGAACCGGAATCTCGAACAGCTCCTTCTTTGCCATGAAGCTGATGCGCCGCGGCGAGAAACACAGCGCGGGCGGATCGAGATACGAAAGATGATTGCACGCCATGATGAGCGGGCCGTCGCGCGGGATGTTCTCGACGCCGTAGGCGCGCGTGCGAAACACGGTCCGGAAGATGATGCGCAATAGACCGGAGGCGACGTCGTAGACGGGGGGATTCATCGTGCTCCATCCGCGCGCCGCACGATGGCAAGGATTGCATCCACCACGCCATCGATCGTGAGCGCGCTCGAATCGATGCAATGCGCGTCGTGCGCCGGTTCGAGCGGAGAGACCGCACGCGTGCTGTCGTTCCGGTCGCGCGTCTCGATCTCGTCGCGCAGTCGCCGAACGTCGACCTCGGTTCCCGCTCGTTCGAGCTGCGCGTGCCGCCGTTCGACGCGCGCGGCGACCGATGCCGTGAGGTAAATCTTTACCGGCGCATCGGGCAGCACCACGGTTCCGATATCGCGTCCCGCCATGACGACCGGACGCCCTTCGGCGAGCCGCCGTTGCGCGGCGACCATCGCTTCGCGCACTTCCGGATGCGCCGCAACGGTCGAGACGATTGCGGTGACGTCTTCGGCTTGCAGCCTCTCTTCCGGGATCGTTTCCGAGACGGCGGCGCCGACCAATCGCGCCAGCGCAGGGCCGTCGGCGGGCGCGATGCCGCGCCGCAGTGCCTTGTACGCCAGCGCGCGGTACATCGCGCCGGTATCGATGCATTCGACGTGCAAACGGGCGGCCAGCCGTTCCGCCACCGTCGTCTTTCCCGAGGCGGCCGGTCCGTCGATTGCGATTTGCATTCTACGATCGACGCCGTCAGCGCCGGCGCCGCGCTTTGGGCGCATTCAGCAGCGTCACGTCGTAGCGAGAGATCATCGCATCGGTCGTCACGAGTGTAAGACCGTCGACGGCGGCTTGAGCCACGAGCAGCCGATCGAACGGGTCGCGGTGGTGGAACGGCAGTCCCTGTACGGCCGCCGCGTGCTGCGGGGCGATCGGCAAAAAAGTCACGCCGAGGCGTTGTGCGCGGTTGATCGCATATTCTCCAGCCGGTACCGGCAGCGTGAGTTTCCCGATCGATGCTTTGATCGCCATCTCCCAGACCGACGCGACGGAGAGCAACACCGTTTCCGCGCGATCCACCGCCGAACGGACGAACTCGGGAACGATCTCCGGATCGAACGCCAGCCGTAAAAAGACGCCCGTATCCAGTAATAAGTTCACGAAAGGTACTCCTCAAAGTCCTGGGGCGTCTCGTCAAAATCGGGCGCCATTGAAACGACGCCCCGGTCGATGCCGAAGGCGTCCGAACGGCGGTGAGGCCTCAAGGGTACGAGTTCCACCAGCGGCGTTCCATTACGAGCAATCACGACGCGCTCGCCCCGCGTTGCCGCCGAAACCAATTGTGACAGGTGAGTCTTTGCCTCGTATAAATTGACGGTCCTCATTGGTCTAGTCTATCAAACCAGACCAATACCCGTCAACTGGCTCCCGCCGGGAAGCGCCGGCGGCGAACCGTAAGGATATGGTCGTGGCTAAGGCTCGTTCCGTGTAC
The DNA here is from genome assembly GCA_963704715.1 of Vulcanimicrobiota bacterium. Classification (GTDB taxonomy): domain Bacteria; phylum Vulcanimicrobiota; class Vulcanimicrobiia; order Vulcanimicrobiales; family Vulcanimicrobiaceae; genus Tumulicola. The sequence goes on from OY969933.1 coordinate 741,018, forward strand.
TTTTGTTCCGCGTGCGGCTTTGAATCGGCGCGCTGGCTCGGGCGCTGCCCGTCGTGCAGCGCGTGGAATTCCTTCGATCAACGGCCGTTCGCGGTGGCCGGTGCGCGCAGCGGTGCCCGCGCGGCGAGCGGTTCGGCCGGCGTCGAGCCGGTGCCGCTGAGCGAGGTCGCCGGCGAACGCCTCGTCCGGTTCAGTGCGGAGATGCCGGAGTTCGATGCGGTGCTCGGCGGCGGCGTCGTTCCGGGCAGCGTTACGCTGGTCGGCGGACCGCCGGGCGCCGGCAAATCGACGCTGCTGCTGCAAATCGCCGCGCGGCTCGCCGGGCGCGGCGAGGTCGTTTACGTCTGCGGCGAGGAATCGGCGGCGCAAGTCGCATTGCGCGCGCGCCGGCTCGGCATCGATGCGCCGCTCATCGTCTATCCCGAAACGAATCTACGCGCGGTGCTCGACCGGTTACAGTCGCGTCCGCCGCTGGCGCTCGTGGTCGATTCCATTCAAACCGTCTGGCTGCCGGAGTCCGAAGCGTACGCCGGAAGCGTCACACAAATTCGCGACTGCACGCAGGCGCTCGTCGAATTTGCCAAACGCAGCGGCACTGCGGCGTTCGTCGTCGGACACGTCACCAAAGACGGCGCGATTGCCGGGCCGCGGCTGCTCGAGCATCTGGTCGACACGGTGCTCTACTTCGAGGGCGATGCAAACGGCGAGTACCGAATTTTACGCGCGTACAAAAATCGCTTCGGATCGATCGACGAGATATGCGTGTTCGCCATGCACGACGACGGTTTGCGCGAAATCGCGGACCCGTCGCAACTCTTCATGGGCACGCGTGCCGCGCGTCCGAGCGGTTCGTGCGTCGTCGCATCGATCGTCGGCTCCCGGCCGGTGCTCGTCGAACTGCAGGCGCTCGTCGGCGAAACGAGCTACGGCACGCCGCGCCGCCTCGCCAACAACGTCGATCAGCAGCGCTTGGCGATGATCCTCGCGGTGCTCGAGCGGCGCGCCGGTCTGCATCTCGGCGCGCACGACGTGTACGCGTCGGTGGCCGGCGGTTTGCGCGTCGTCGAGCCGGCGGCCGATTTGGGCATCGCGCTGGCGATCGCGTCGGCATTCCGCAACGTCGCACTCTCGCCCAATCTCGTTGCGTTCGGCGAACTCGGTCTCTCGGGCGAAGTGCGTGCGGTCAATGCGTCGGACCGCCGGCGCGCGGAGGCGCGCAAACTCGGCTTCACCGAGATCGTCGCCCCGGGCGACGTCACCGACGTGGCTCAGGCAATTCGCAGAGCCCTCGGGTAGCGTCGTAGCCGTTGTTTGAGATCGTTCCGAATCTCTCCGAGGGGCGCGATCCTGCCTTCCTCGACGCCGCGGCCGCCGTCATTGCGCCGGTTGGCGCGACGCTGCTCGACCGGAGCCTCGACCCAGCCCACCACCGCAGCGTCTTTACGATCGTGGGCAACGGCGAGCAAGTGGTTGCGGCGGGCGTCGCCTTGGCCGGACTGGCGGCCGAGCGAATTGACCTGCGCGTCCACCGCGGAGTGCATCCGCGCATCGGCGCGCTCGACGTCCTGCCGTTCGTTCCACTGGCGGGCAGCACCCTAGACGAAGCGGCCGCGCTGGCGCACCGGGCCGGCGCAGAGATCTGGGAACGGTATCGGATTCCCTCGTTTTATTACGGCGCCGCGGCGCGCCACGAACGCCGGCGCGACCTGCCGGCGGTCCGGCGAGGCGGATTCGAAGGGCTCGAGGAGCGTTTCGCAGACCCGCAGTGGGCGCCCGACGTGGGCGACGTCGCACGGCACGAGAGCGCCGGAGCAATTGCCGTCGGTGCGCGCGGCCTGCTTATCGCCTTCAACGTCGAGCTGGCGACCGGCGACCTCGTCGCCGGTCGCCAGATCGCTCGCGCGGTGCGCGAGCGCGATGGCGGCCTGCGCACGCTCCGGGCCCTCGCCTTCCGGCTCGACGACGAACGCGTCCAGATTTCCGTTAACGTCACGGACGAGGCGGCGACGCCGCTCTACCGGGTGTTCGAACTCGTCGGTTTCCTCGCCGCGCAACGCGGCATCGAGGCGACCGGCGGCGAACTCGTCGGCTGCATTTCACGGGCTGCGGTCGAGGCGACGGCAGCCTATTGCTTGGGAGTTACCGCACTGTGAAGATTCTCGCGCCCGCGCTGTCGGCGCTCGCGCTCGTCGCATCAATCGCACTTTTACCGGCGCCCGCTTCGGCGCAGAACGGTCCCGGCGACGCCGGCATCTACACGACGAAACTTTCGAACGGCTTGAAAGTCGTGGTCGTCGAGGATCGCGCCGCGCCGGTCGTTCAGACGTCGATGTGGTACGGATTCGGCTCGCTCGACGAAACGACCGGAAAAACCGGACTCGCCCACGCGCTCGAACACATGCTGTTTCGCGGTACGAAGGACGTCTCGGCGGGCGGTCTCGACGACGTCGTCGCGCGGTTGGGCGCGCAGATGAACGGCGAGACGACGTACGACTATACGAATTTCTACTTCGAAATGCCGGCCGACAAAATCGATGACGCCCTCTTCATCGAGGCCGACCGCATGCAGCACGCGGCACTGCGCGCGTCGGATTGGGCGGTCGAGCGCAACGCGGTGCTCAACGAAATCGACGGCGATCTGTCGTCGCCGTTCTTCAATCTGCTTTCGCGCGTGCGCGCCGCCGCGTTTCCGAATCAGCCGGCAGGGCGCACGCCGGTCGGCAACCGCAACGACGTCGCCAACGCGAGCGTCGCCGACATCGCGCGGTACTATCGCGAATGGTACGCTCCCAACAACGCAACGCTGGTCGTCACCGGCGACGCAACCCATCAAGCCGTCTTTGCCAAGGCGCAGCGCTATTTCGGCGCGATTCCGAGCAAGACGCTGCCGCCGTCGCCCAGCCGTAACCCGGTCCCCGCATCGGGACAACGAACTGTCGAAGCGGAGTTTCCGTTTCCGTTCGAAATTCTCGACCTCGCCTACGCGATTCCGGGCGACACCCAAGCCGGCGAACCCGCGGTGAGCACGCTCGCGACGCTGCTGGAGAACCAGCGCTCGCCGTTCTACAAAGCGCTCGTGCAGAGCAACGTCGCGCTCGCCATCGAAGCCAACGCCGACACGCAGCTGCGCGGCGGTCTCCTCAACGTCTTCATCGTGCTCAATCCGGGCCATACCGGCAGCGAAGCGCAGGCGATCTTTCAAAATACGCTCGACCAGGTGCTCGAATCGGGTTTCAGCCCCGACCTGGTGGCGGCCGCAAAACGGCTGACGCTCGCGGAGCGCCTTTACTCCGCCGACTCGATCGACGGCATCGGCGACCTCGCCGGTTACACCTACGGCATCGTCGGCGAAAAAATCGGCGACGAGGATCGCCGCCTCGCGGCGCTGACCGGCGACGATCTGCTCGCCGCCGCGCGCAAATATCTCAGCAAGCCGACCGTCGTCGGGCACTTGCGTCCGAACGCAAATCCTCCGCATGGAAACTCGAGCAAGAGCGATGCCGCCGCCACCGACGACTTCTCGAAGCGAGTCCCCAGCGGTCCGATCGTCGAACCCGCGTGGATTTCGAAATCGGTCCGTACGCCGACGACCGCGCGCAGCACGCTCTCGCCGACGACGTTTACGCTCGCCAACGGTGTGCGCGTCATCGTGCAACAGAAAACCGACCGCCCGACGTTCGTGCTCCGAGGGAACATCGCGTCGTCGCCGTCGTTTCAGCCGGCGGGGCTGGAAGGCATTTCGCGGCTCGCATCGTCGGTCGCCGACTACGGCAGCGACAAGTATCCTTTCGAGCAGCGTCGCAAAGCCACCGACGAGATGGGCGCCTTCGTCGACACCGGTCAAAGTTTCTCGGCGCAAGGCGAAGCCGGCGACTTCGAGCGAATCGTCGACATTCTCGCCGACGGCGAAGCGCATCCGTCATTCGCCGAGCCGTGGCTCTCGCTGGAACGCTCGCAGCTCGCCAACAGCCTGCAATCCGAGAACATCATCTCGGGCGTCATGATCGATCGATCCTACGACCGGCTGCTGCTTGCGTCCGACGATCCGACGCTGCGTCAGCCGACGTCCGCAAGCGTTCAACGCATCACGCGCGAGGATCTCGCCGCGTATGCGGCGCGGTATTGGCGGCCCGATTTGACGACGATCGCGGTCGTCGGCAATCTCTCGCCGCAGCGCGTCCGTTCGGCGCTCGAAAGCGCATTCGGATCGTGGCAGGCCACCGGCCCTAAACCGGACCCACATCTTATGGCGATGCCGCCGGCGTCGCGCGGGCGCGACTACATCGGGACGGCGGCCAATCAAGTCTTCATCCGGCTGGGACAGCCGGCGGTGTCGCGTTCGAATCCCGATTACGACACGTTCCTCGTGCTCAACCAAATACTCGGCGGCAGCGGAGCGTTCGAATCGCGTTTGTGGCAGGAGATGCGCCAGAAGCGCGGACTCGTGTACAGCGTCGGAAGTTCGGTGAGCGCCAACGCCGACCGCGGCGATTTTCGCGTCGAGTTGAGCGCGTCGCCGCAACGCGTCGTCGAAGCCGTGAAGTTCGTGCGATCGCAGCTCGAGCAGCTGCAGACCGAGCCGGTTTCCGCGACCGAACTCCAAGAAGCGAAGGTGCGGCTCGTCAGCGATGCGCTGCTGGATGAGGCGTCGTCGAGCGGCCAGGCGAAGCAAGTGCTCGACATTCTCACCAGTAATTTGCCCCTCGACTACTACCGGACGCTCAACGATCGCTTTGCGCGCATCACCGCGGCCGACGTGCAGCGCGTCGCTAAGGAGTATCTCAGGCCGCAAAACCTCGTCGAAGTGTACGCAGGCCCCAACGGGCCGTGGGCGCAAGGATTCTGATCGCGTGAGCGCTATCGTCACGATCAATCCTGCCACCGGCGCCGAGATCGAACGCATCGCATACATGAGCGCTGCGACGGTCGACGAACGCCTCTCGACCTCGGCCGAGGCGGCGCGGCTCTGGGGCAGTCTCGCGCCGATCCGGCGGGCGGCGTTTCTGCACGACGTCGCCGCCAAGCTGCGCGAGCAGTCCGGCGCGCTGGCGCTCGTCGCAACCACCGAAATGGGCAAGCCGCTGGCACAGGCGCGCGCGGAGATCGAGAAATGCGCGTGGTGCTGCGACTACTTCGCCGATCACGGGCCTGCGATGATCGCGCCGCAGGAAGCGCACGCCGAACCGGCGCGCAGTTACGTCGCGTTCCGCCCGCTGGGCGTGGTGTTGGCGATCATGCCGTGGAATTTTCCTTACTGGCAGGTCTTTCGCGCGGCCGCACCGGCCCTGCTTACCGGCAACGCGATGCTGTTGAAGCATGCCTGGAGCACGACCCGCTGCGGAATCGAAATCGAGCGCATCTTCCGCGAAGCCGGCGCGCCCGAAGGTCTTTTCACGACGCTGCTGACGACTACCGGCGACATCGACGCACTCATCGCCGATTCGCGCATTGCCGCAGTGACGCTCACCGGTTCCGAACGCGCCGGCGTTGCGGTCGCATCGGCAGCCGGTGCCGCGTTGAAAAAGTGCGTGCTCGAACTCGGTGGTTCCGACGCATTCGTCGTGCTCGAGGATGCCGACGTCGAGCGCGCCGCAAAGACGGCGGTAAAGGCGCGTTTTCAAAACACCGGTCAGAGCTGCATCGCCGCCAAACGGTTCATCGCGGTGGAACCGGTGTACGACGCGTTCCTCAAACGCTTCGTCGAACTCACGCGCGGGGAGCGTACCGGCGATCCGACCGACGAGACGACGACCATCGGGCCGTGCGCGCGCGCCGACTTGCGCGACGGTGTCGACGCGCAAGTGCGGAGCACGATGGAACGCGGCGGGCGTTTGCTCTTGGGCGGGAACCCGATCGACCGCCCCGGCTTCTTCTACGAGCCGACGGTCGTGGCCGACGTGCGCCCGGGCATGGCGATGTTCGACGAAGAGGTGTTCGGGCCGGCCGCCGCCGTCGTGCGCGCCGCCGATGCCGACGAGGCGATCGCGCTCGCGAACGCGTCGAGTTACGGCCTCGGCTTCAGCATCTGGACGCGCGACACGAGTGCCGCCGAAGAGTTTGCAGCGCGCGTCGAAGCGGGCGCGGTGTTCGTCAACAATATGGTCGCCAGCGATCCGCGGCTGCCGTTCGGCGGCGTAAAAAAGAGCGGCTACGGACGCGAGTTGTCGGCGTTCGGCGTCCACGAGTTCGCCAACATCCAAACGGTCGTCGTATCCCCGTAGTCCGCGCCTTCGAACAGGGTGACACCGGCGCGTGGGCGGTGATGCGTGCGCGGCTTTGGCCGCATGCGGATGCGACGGAGCTCGCGAACGAAGCGCGAGACTTCTCTTTCGGCGCTCCCGTACGCACTATCGACGTCGTCTTCATCGCCGCCCACGACGACCGCCGAATTGGCTTTCTCGAGCTCTCGCTGCGTGAGTTCTCCGACGGTTGCGACTCGATGCCGGTGCCATACGTCGAGGGATGGTACGTCGAACCAGCTGCGCGCGGAACCGGTGTTGGCCGAGCGCTAATGCAGGCGGCTGAAGCGTGGTCGATCGAGCGAGGTTTCACCGAACTCGCATCGGACACCCAGCTAGACAACGACCGATCCCTGCGCGCGCACGAGCGCTGCGGTTTCGAAGAAGTCGAGCGGCTGATCAAACTGCGCAAACCGCTAGTGTAGCAACTCGAATGCGTGATGCCAACACGGCGGCCAGCGCCTCGCGACGTCACCGCTTCCTAACATCCTATTTTTATGGATTCCACAAATTCGCGGCTGCGCTCAGCGTGACACGGAGATGAAGCGGGCGATGCGGGCGATGCCTTCGCGAACGTCGTCGATCGGTGCGACCCAACTCAATCGCAGCCAGCCTTCGAGCGCCGCGCCGAAGGCGACGCCGGGAATCGCGACGACGTCGTAGCGGTCGATGAGCTCGTTGGCCGCGTCGAGGGAATTCGCGCCGTCGTGCAGCCGCACGCATGCGTAGAACGCCCCGTCGATGGGCGCGTAGCACAACCCGTTCGCGTCGAGGGCCGCAATCACGTTCCGGCACTGATCCGCGTACCACCCCGCATGCTCGCCGAGGCCATCGCTTTCGAAGACATGAATCGCCACCTGCTGCGCAAACATATCGGTGCACGACGTCACCCAAGCGTGCGCTTTAATTGCCTGCTCGACGAACGGCTGAGGACCGAGAATCCATCCGAGCCGCAAGCCGGTTAGCGCATTGCTCTTACTGACCGAATTCGTAACGATCGTGTGCGGATAGCGTTGCGCGAGGTACGCGGCGTCGTCGACGAACGTCTGCTCGCGGTAGATTTCGTCGTGAATGAGCCATACGGGGTCGCCACCGCGGCGTTCCAGGGCGCTCGCGAGGAGGTCGGCTTGCTCGCGCGCGAGCACGCGCCCCGTCGGGTTGCAGGGGGAGCACAGGACGATCGCGCGCGTCGCTGCGGTGACGCCCGCGAGAATGCGGTCTGCGTCGAAAGCGAAGCCGTCGTCTTCGCGCATCGTGGCGGTACGGCACGTAACCCCACCGAGGGCAGCCATCTTCACGTAAGACGGAAACGCCGGCTCGACGACGAGCAGTTCGTCCCGCGAAGCATCCAGGAGCGTCATCAGCGTCACGTACATCGCTTCTTGCGAGCCCGCCGTTACGCAAACGTTCGCGGCGGAATTCATCCGTGGATAACCGTAGTGCCGCGCGATCGCCTCACGCAGCTGCGGATCGCCGGCGTTCGGCGCGTACTTTACGCCGCGTTCGACGACGTAGCGCATCGCATACTCGAAATGCGCACGCGACGGCAAAAGCGTCGGCTCGCCCAAGCCGAGGTCGATCGATCCATGTTTCTTGCGCGCCGCAACCTGCCGGATCAGCGATCCGGGAATGGCAACAACGCGGGGGTTCATGCCGCGCTTCGTCCTTCGACTGCGCGCGGCTTCGCCGCGCTGCGCTCAGGATGACACAAGGTGCGATTCATACCGCGAGGTCGAATTCGCGGAGCACGGCGTTGAGCGACGTTTTGCGGTCGGTGGAATCGTCGCGCGTTCCGATGACGAGCGCACACGGCGTCGCAAACTCTCCTGCGGGAAACGCCTTGGGTTGCGACCCGGGTATCACGACCGCTCGCGCCGGGATGCGGCCTCGCGTTACGACCGGCGACGAGCCGCGCACGTCGACGACAGGGGTGCTCGCGGTCAACACCACACCGGCGCCAAGCACCGCCTCACGCTCGATGCGTACGCCTTCGACGACGATGCAGCGCGAGCCGACGAACGCGCCGTCCTCGACGATGACGGGTGAGGCTTGCGGCGGCTCGAGCACGCCGCCGATGCCGACGCCGCCCGACAGGTGCACGCTCTTGCCGATCTGCGCGCACGATCCGACCGTCGCCCACGTGTCGATCATCGTGCCTTCATCAACGTAAGCACCGATGTTGACGAATCCCGGCATCAGGATGACCCCGCGCCCGAGAAAGCTGCCGTAACGGGCGATGCCGGGTGGAACGCAGCGAACGCCGCGCGCTTCGTAGTCGCGCTTGACGGGAACCTTGTCGTAGTAGACCGGCGCGCCGCGCTCGCCACCCATCCACTCCGAGTCGCGTCGCTGGAAGTACAGCAGTATGGCCTGCTTGACCCAGGCGTTCACGTGCCAATCGTCACCGGACGGTTCGGCGACGCGCAGCTCCCCCGCATCGAGTGCCTGGAGCACGTCGTCGACGATATGCCCGGCCGGTCCGCGCACGCCGCCTTCGCCGCGCGCGAGCCGTTCGATTCCTTCCTGAAACTCCGCGAAGCGTGCATGACGAGCAGCCACAAGCCCGGCTTTACGTCGCGTCGCTCGCCGTACCATGCCGGGGGCCGGCGGTAGCGTTTCGGTAAGGAATACACGGGGAAGGGCGAAATGACCTCACCCCACCCGGAGAGGGCTTCATAAAGGAGAGATCGTGCCGAACTCCGCCGCCGACGAACAACGCATCAACGCCATTCGATTCCTCGCCGTCGATGCCGTGCAGAAGGCCAACTCCGGCCATCCCGGCATGCCGATGGGTGCGGCGGCGATGGCGTACACGCTGTGGACGCGGCATTTGCGATTCAACCCGAAGGATCCGCATTGGCTCGACCGCGACCGCTTCGTGCTCTCGGCCGGCCATGGGTCGATGCTTCTGTACGCGCTGCTGTATCTCACCGGCTACGACCTCTCGCTCGACGATCTCAAATCGTTCCGGCAGTGGGAGAGCCGGACGCCCGGACATCCGGAAGCCGAACGCACGCCGGGTGTCGAGGCGACGACCGGCCCGCTCGGGCAGGGCATCGCCAACGCCGTGGGCATGGCCATCGCGGGCGCGCACATGGGAGCGGTGTACAATCGCAGCGACGCACCGATCGTCGATCACTTCACGTATGCCATCTGCGGCGACGGCGATCTCATGGAAGGCATCAGTCAAGAAGCCGTGTCGCTGGCGGGGCACCTGAGGCTCGGCAAGCTCATCGTGTTCTACGACGATAACCGCGTCTCGCTGGCGGGACCGACCGACATTACGCTCACCGACGACGCAGGCCAGCGTTTCGAAGCCAGCGGCTGGCATACGCAGTTCATCGACGCATCGCACGGTAACGACGTCGACACGATCGACCAGGCCATCACCGTGGCGAAAAACGTCGTGGACCGGCCGTCGCTGATCATCGTGCGCACGCACATCGGGTACGGATCACCGCGCCAAGACAACTATCTCGCGCACGGCGAAGCGCTCGGTCCGGAAAACGTAAAGAAAGCAAAAGAGGAACTCGGCTGGCCGCTCACGCCCGACTTCTACGTGCCCGACGACGTGCTGGCGTTCTACCGCGAGGTCGGCGCCAAGGGCGCAAAACTCGAGGCCGAGTGGCAATCGTCGTACGACGCGTGGAAGACCGGCAATCGCGAACTCGCCGGGCAACTCGAACGCGCGCTGCGCGGAGAGCTTCCGCCCGATTTGCCGTGGCCGCAATTCACGGCCGAAAACGGCAGCGTCGCGACGCGCGATGCGGGCGGAACGGTGATGAACGCGATTGCAGAGAGCCTGCCCGAACTCGTCGGCGGATCGGCCGACCTCGACCCGTCAACCAAAACCTACCTCAAGAACTGCGGCGATTTCGAGCCGGGCAACTATGCCGGCCGCAACATTCACTACGGCGTGCGCGAGCACGCGATGGTCGCGATCACCAACGGGATCGCGCTGCACGGCGGCCTGCTGCCGTTTTCTGCGACCTTCTTCAACTTCGTTGACTATTGCAAGCCGGCAGTGCGGCTCGCGTGTCTGATGCAGCTGCATTGCGTCTTCGTCTTTACGCACGACTCGGTCTTCCTCGGCGAGGACGGTCCGACGCACGAACCGATCGAACAACTCGCGATGCTGCGCGCGACGCCGAATCTCAACGTCGTTCGCCCCGCGGATTCGCTCGAAGTGCTCGAGACCTGGAAGCTGGTCGTTGCGATCGGGGAGCAGCCGTGGGTGCTCGTGCTCTCGCGACAGAAACTGCCGTTTCTCGGCGCGCGTGATGCCGACGTGGCCAAGGGCGCGTACGTCCTCGCCGATGCGGGCGACGGCACGCCCGACCTCATTCTCATCGCGACGGGCTCCGAAGTCGCTTTGGCGCTCGATGCAAAGAAGATACTCGACGGCAAGGGCATGCGGACGCGCGTCGTCTCGATGCCGTGCTGGGAGCTGTTCGAACGGCAGTCGCAAGCGTACCGCGATAGCGTTTTGCCGCCCGCCGTAACGGCACGGATGTCGATCGAGGCGGCGGCGACGCTGGGTTGGTCGCGCTGGGTCGGCGATCGCGGCCTGGCATTCGGCATCGACCACTTCGGCGCGTCGGCTCCGGCCGCCGCGATTGCCAAAGGCTTCGGTTTTACGCCCGATCACGTCGCCGAGCTCGCGCTCGAACGATTCGCACTCGCCGCCCCATAGGAGTCCATCGTGAAGAATCAACTCCAGCAGCTGCTCGACGTCGGGCAGAGCGTGTGGCTCGATAACCTTCGCCGCAACATGTTCGCTTCGGGCGAACTCAAGCGGATGATCGACCGCGGACTGCGCGGCATGACGAGCAACCCGACGATTTTCGAGAAGGCGATCGGCGCGGGCAACGATTACGACGAGCAGCTCAAACAGCTCATCGGCTCCGAGAAGAGCGCCGAAGCGCTCTTTTGGGATCTCGCCGTAGCCGACATTCAGCAAGCCTGCGACGAGTTTGCGCCGGTGTTCGAGGCATCCGGCGGCAACGACGGCTTCGTCAGCCTGGAAGTGTCGCCGCTGCTCGCGCGCGACACGCAAGGCACGATCGCCATGGCCAAGGAGTTGTGGAGACGCGTCTCGCGTCCGAATCTCATGGTGAAGATTCCCGGCACGAAAGAGGGCTTGCCGGCGATCGAAGAGTGCATCTACGCAGGCATCAACATCAACGTCACGCTGATCTTCTCGGTCGAGATGTACGAACGCGCGGCGCGGGCATACGTCAAAGGTTTGCAGCGGCGCCTCGCCGAGCAGAAACCGATCGACAAACTTCGCTCGGTGAACTCGGTCTTCGTGAGCCGCATCGACAGCGCCGTCGATAAGATGCTGCACGCACGCATCGCCAAAGGCGAGAAGCTCGATCACTTGCTCGGCAAGACCGGCATCGCGAATCTGAAACTGACGTATCAGAAGTTCAAGGAGATCTTCCTCGGCGACAATTTCGCGGCGATCGGGGCGGCCGGCGGCGCGGTGCAGCGCCCGCTCTGGGCCTCGACCTCGACCAAAGATCCGCACTATCCGGACCTCATGTACGTCGAGACCGTCGTCGGCCCCGACACGGTCAACACGATGCCGCCCCAGACGATCGACGCGCTCCTCGATCACGGCACGATCGTGGCCGACACCGTCGAGAGCGATCTGCCGGCCGTGCACGACGTCATGAAGGCGCTTCAGGACGCAAAGATCTCGCTCTTCGAGGTCACCGAACAGCTGCAGAACGAAGGCGTTACGCTCTTCTCCGACTCCTTCGCGGCGCTGCTCGGCGCAATCGTCTACAAGCAGAAGCTGCTGGAAAGCGGCGGCAGCGATCGCGTGCGTCTCACGTTGGGGGCTTCTCAGCCAGCCTTCGATGGCGCGCTCGACAAGCTGGCGTCGGCCGATTTCCTCAACCGGCTCTGGGCGCACGACCCCACCTTGTGGTCGAACGACGCAGCCGACGCGGAGGTGATCAAAAAATCGCTCGGCTGGCTCGCCATTCAGCAGCACATGCTCGAAGGCGTTCCCGAACTGCGCGCTTTCGGCACGGAACTCAAAGAGAAGTTCGATTTCGCCGTCGTCTGCGGCATGGGCGGAAGTTCGCTTGCGCCCGATATTCTCGCGGACACGTTCGGACCGTTCGACGGCTATCCGCAGCTGCTGGTGCTCGATTCGACGTGCCCGCAGCAGATTCTGGAGCTGGAAGAGCGCATTCATATTCCCGACACGCTTTTCATCATCTCGAGCAAGAGCGGCACGACGACCGAACCGAACGCCTTTTACGCCTACTTTCACGAAAAGGTTTCGAAGCAACTGGGCGCGTCGGTCGCGGGTCGCAACTTCGTCGCCATCACCGATCCCGGAAGCACGCTGGAAGCCGAAGCCAAAGAAGAAAACTTCCAAGCCTGCTTCGACAACGACCCGACGATCGGCGGACGCTACTCCGCGCTTTCCTACGTCGGCATCGCGCCGTCGGCGATCGCCGGATACGACATCAACCTGCTGCTCGATCGCGCACTCGGCGCGATGCACGCCAACGATCGCACCGTTTCGGTGAAGGATGCGCCGGGCGTCCGTCTCGGCGCCGTATTCGGCGGCCTGGCGGTAGCGGGCCGCGATAAGCTCACGATCGTGACCCATCCCGACGTGGGCGCATTCGGCGCTTGGGCGGAGCAGCTCATCGCCGAATCCACCGGCAAGCACGGCAAGGGCATCGTGCCGGTCGCAGGCGAGCCGCTCGGCGCGCCGGACGTTTACGGCGACGACCGCGCGTTCGTTTACGTCGGCGCAAACTTGCCGGATCCGCAGAGCGGCGTCGACGACGCGCTGCTCGCGCTCGAAGCGGCCGGCCATCCCGTCGTGCGGCTCGACATGAACGACGAATACGATCTCGGCGAACAGTTCTATCTTTGGGAACTCGCGGTCGCGGCATCCGGAGTGATCTTAGGGATCAATGCCTTCGATCAGCCGAACGTCCAAGAATCCAAAGACAATACCGTGGCGTTGCTTGCGCAGTACGCGCAGAAGGGCAGTTTCGACGAGCCCGCACCCGACGTCGAAGGACCGAAGTTCGACGTGACGTTCCTCTCGGGAAGCAAGGCGATCCGCGCGCAGGTGCCGGTTCCGGCGCTTGCGGGCGTGTTCGCGCAAATGCACCCGCACGATTACGCGGCAATCACCGCATATATCGCGCGCAACGAGACCCACGAGGGATTGCTCGAGGAACTTCGGCTCAAAATCCGCGATGCGTGCAAGGTAGCGACGACGGTCGGATTCGGCCCGCGCTTCCTGCACTCGACCGGCCAGCTCCATAAGGGCGGCCCCGACACGTGCGTCGCGCTGCAAATCGTTGCCGACGATCCCGACGACTTCAGCATTCCCGGCATGCACGTCGGATTCCGGACGCTGCTGGCGGCACAAGCGCTGGGCGATTGGATGTCGCTCGACAAACGCAACCGTCGCGGCGTGCGCGTACACCTCAAAGGCGGCGTCGAAGCCGGATTGCGCGCGCTGATCGCAGCGGTTGACGAGGCGCTCTCGGTCCGGGCATGATCGCAACTGCCCCCAGCGACGGCGCGGCCGTCAACCCGCTGCGCGCCGGTTTACCGCCGAGCGATCGCATCGAGGAGCCGTGCAGCATCGTCTTTTTCGGCGCGAGCGGCGACCTGTTCAAACGCATGCTGCTGCCGGCGGTCTACTCGATGCGCTTGGACGGGACGCTGCCGATCGATTTCGCGCTGGTGGGATTTGCGCGTTCCAAGTATGACGACGATTCCTTCCGCGAGTACTGCCGGCAGCAGCTCGACGCATTCATGCCGCCGGGCAAGAAGCCGGAAGGCCACGTCTGGGAAGATTTTGCTAAGCGAACTCGCTACATTTGCGCGGATTTTCGCGACAATAACGACTTCGTAAAACTCAAAGCACTGCTCGCACGCAACGACGAAGATTTCGGCACGGCCGGGAACCACTTGTTCTATCTAGCCACGCCGCCGCCGGTCTTTCCGGTCGTCGTGCAGCGCCTGAAGAAAGCCGGCCTCGATCGCAACCCCGAAGGGAACGGCTGGACGCGCATCGTCGTCGAGAAACCGTTTGGAACCGATCTCGCATCGGCGCGCGCGCTGCAGCATGAGATCGACAAGGTCTTTCCCGAAACGGCCGTCTACCGCATCGACCACTACCTCGGCAAGGAGCCGGTGCAAGACATCATTGCGCTGCGCTTCGCGAACACCATCTTCGAGCCGATCTGGAATCGCAACTACGTCGCCAACGTGCAGATCACGGCGGCGGAGTCGATCGGCGTCGAAGAACGCGGCGGTTACTACGACCATGCCGGCGCGTTGCGCGACATGATTCAAAACCACGTCATCAATCTGCTTGCGCTGGTGGCGATGGAGCCGCCGGTTGGTTCGCGCGCGGACGACATTCGCAACGAAAAGGCGAAAGTGCTCAGCGCCATCGTGCCCGCGCCCTACGACCACGTGGCTTCAATCGCCGCGCGCGGCCAATACGGCCCCGGCATGATCGACGGACGGCCGGTGAAGGGCTATCGTCAAGAAGACGCCGTCGCTCCGGATTCCAATACGGACACGTTTGCGGCGGTGAAATTCTTTATCGACAACTGGCGCTGGTCGGGCGTGCCGTTCTGCTTGCGCTCGGGCAAACGGCTGGCGCGCAAGGTTTCGGAGATCGTCGTCACGTTCAAACCGATCCCTCATCGCTTCTACGGTGCGTCGACCGACGACATCAGCCCGAACTTGCTCGTCATCAAGATTCAGCCCGACGAGGGCATTGCGATGCGTTTCGAGGCGAAGGTTCCGGGACCGAAGGATCACGTGCGCAGCGTCTACATGGATTTCAACTACGGCACCGGCTTTGGACTCGTCTCGCCGCCGGCGTACGAACGGCTCATCGCCGATGCGATCCGCGGCGATCAGACGCTGTTCACGCGCTGGGACGCCGTCGAACGCGCGTGGGAACTCGTCACGCCGATTCTCGACGTCTGGTCGAGCAGCAAGGACTTTTCGTTTCCGAACTACGCGGCGGGCAGTCAAGGGCCGGCCGCGGCCACGAAGCTCTTTCCCGACTGGCGTCCGCTATGACCGTCGACGTGCAGGCGTTGCTCGAGGAGCTGAACGAGCGCCGCACGCCCGATCGCATGGACGTCGCGCTGATGACGCTCGTGACGTATTTCGAGGACGCCGCTATCGGCGCGTGGCTGCGCGACCGTCTTCAGGCGTTGGCGGCGAAGGATCCGGCGCGGGTTATCTTTCTCGATGCGACGCAGCCGTCCGGCGCGCGAACGGTGAGCGCGGAGTGGCTCGAACTCGGCGTGGCTGGTGAGGATGCCGGGGTGCTGCACTCGATCGTGGCGTCGCTCGTGCTGCCGCAAGCGCCGGTCGTGCTGGTGTGGGGTTCGAAGCACGTCGCCGGCGACGAGCTCTTCGCTGCCCTTTCGTCGCTCGCTCGAACGATCGTCTACAACAGTTCGGCATTGGGGAGCGACGACAGCGGGCTGCGGGCGCTCGTCGAGTTCGAACGTGCCCATCCCGATATGCTGCTGAGCGACGTCGCGTATCTGCGGCTCGCACCGTGGCAAGAGAGCATCGCACTGTTCTTCGACGGCAAGAACGTCATTCGCGAACTCTTCGATTTGCGGCGCGTCGAAATCACGAGCGGCTCCGCGGCCGAAGCCTACTACCTGCTCGGCTGGCTCGCAAGCCGTCTCGAATGGAAACCGTGCGCCTGCGATCGCTTCTGCAACCGGTTCGGCACCGAGATCGCGTTCACGCTCGCCTACGATGGGCCGCCGCGGCGCATTCGCCGGGTTGCATTGCACTCGACGCAGTCGCATTTCGTCGCGGAACTGCAACCGGGCGATCCCGGCGCGATCGAACTCACCGTCGAAGGCAGCGCGCGCCATGAAGCACGTTGCCATCCGCTTGTCGACGCCGGCACGTCGGCGCTGATCGAACGCGCGATCCTCACGGGACGGCACGATCGCATCTTTCAAGACACGCTCGCCGCCGCGGCCGAGATTCTCGCACGACAGGAAGTGGCACGATGACCGGTGAGCTGGAAATTCTTTCCGGCGCCCCCGAGGTCGCCGGCGCGGTCGCCGATCTCTTCGTGGACGCCGCCTGTATGGCGCTGGCGGAACGCGGGAAGTTTCACGTCGCGCTTTCGGGCGGCAACACGCCGCGAGCCGCGTACGAACTGCTCGCGCAGCTGCCGCGCTCGCGCGAAATTTCCTGGAGCGACGTCTTCATCTATTTCGGAGACGAGCGCTGCGTGCCGCCCGACGACGAGCAGTCGAACTATCGGATGGCGCGCTTGGCGTTGCTCGATGCCGTCCCGATTCCCGCGGCGAACGTCCATCGCATGCGCGGCGAGCTCGATCCGGCCGAGGCCGCACGCGATTATGCTGCCGTGCTGCGCACCGACCTCGGCGAGAATCCGTCGTTCGATCTCACGCTGCTCGGTCTTGGCCCCGACGGCCACACCGCGTCGCTGTTTCCGGGCTCTCCTCCCGACGCCGACGACGACGCGCTCGTGCGCGCGGTCTATTCCGATTCGCGCGCGATGTGGCGCATCACGATTACGCCCAAGGTGATCAACGCGTCGCGCACCGTCGCCTTTGCCGTCGAAGGCGTGGAGAAAGCGGCGATTCTCGCAGCGGTTCTCGAAGGGCCGCGCGATCCGGTCGCGTTGCCGTCGCAGATCGTGGCGCCGTCGGCGGGGCGGCTGCTGTGGCTCGTCGATAAAGCGGCCGCGGGCATGCTTCACACGAAATAGTGGCGTCGAGCGCACTGCTGCGATCGGTGATTCTCGGCGCTGCTGGTAGCGCTCCGGTACACCGGTTCGTGGATCGCTACGGGATGCGGCTGGGTGCGAGACGGTTCGTGGCGGGTGAAACCGCGGAGGAGTTCTTGCGCGCGGCGCGCGCCGCGAACGACCGGGGCTTCGCGGTAGCCGGCGGCATTCTCGGCGAAGCCGTGACGAATCCCGCCGAAGCCGGCGATGCCGCGACGCAGTATTGCGCGCTGCTGCAGGCGTTCGCCGAGCGCGGAATCGATGCGAACGTTGCGTTCAAACCATCCCACGTCGGGCTTGGCGTGGATCCGGAACTGGCGTGCGAGAACGCGTCTGCCATCGCGCAGGCAGCGACCGCGACCGGTAACACCGTGCGCCTCGACATGGAGCAGTCGAGCGTCGTCGATGCGACGCTGGCTCTCTACCGGCGTCTGCGGTCGCGTTTCGACAACGTCGGCTTCGCATTGCAGTCGTACCTGTTCCGCAGCGCCGGCGACCTCGACGCGATGCTTCGTTTCCGCCCGAACGTGCGGATCGTCAAAGGCGCCTACCTCGAAGCGCCCGCCGTTGCGTATCGGAGCAAACGCGACGTCGACGCGAACTATCTGCGCCTTGCCGAGGTTGCGCTTTCCGGCAAGGGATACACCGCCATCGCGACGCACGATCCCGCATTGATTGGTTGGGTCGAATCGTTCGCGGCGCGCAAAGGCTTGCCCAAGCGCGGCCACTTCGAGTTTCAGATGCTCTACGGCATCGCCGCGCCCGCCGCGCGGCGGCTCGTCGATCGCGGCTATCGCGTGAGGCTCGCCATTCCGTTCGGCCGCAACTGGTTTCCGTATCTCATGCGGCGCCTCGCCGAGCGTCCCGCCAATGTGGCCTTCTTTCTCAAAGGCGCCTTCGCGCGTGGGTAACGCTGGCACGAGACGGTTGCACGGCGTATGGGCGGCGGTCGTCACGCCGGTCGACGCGTCGTACGCGCCGGATGCGCGCAAAGCGATTCCCTATTATGGCGATTTGCTCGCGGGCGGCTGCGATGGCCTCAATCTCTTCGGCACGACCGGCGAAGCGATGTCGTTCGGTGCCGGACAACGATGCGCGATGATGGAATCGGTTGCGCGCAGCGGTCTGCCGATGGACCGCGTCATGGTTGGAATCGGAGCCGCATCGCTCGACGACGCGACGGCCGTGTTCCGCCAAGCCGTTGAGTTACGATTCGCCGGGATGCTGGTCATGCCGCCCTTCTTCTATCGCGACGCCGGCGACGACGGTATAATGCGCTTTTTCGACACGCTCTTCGCGCGCATCGCTCCGCTTCCGGGGCACGTTGTTCTCTATAACTTTCCCGCGATGAGCGGGACAACGTTCCACCCCGATCTCGTCGACCGGCTGATGGCGGCGTTTCCTCGCGCAATCGGCGGGCTGAAGGACAGTTCCAACGACCGAGCGTTGCAAGCGGAATTGCTCGCGCGCCATCCCGATCTCGCGGTGTTTCCCGGATCCGAACACTATCTCGCCGATGCCCTCGCCGGCGGTGCCGCGGGCTGCATCTCCGGCAGCGTCGCGCTTTGGCCCGAGTTGGCGCAGCGGGTCTACCTCCGCGGTCTCGCCGACGATGTGCGCCTGCTCGCAGCACGACGCGCAGCGTTGACGGGACTACCGTTTATTCCCGCGGTGCGCCACGGAATTGCGGCGCAGCGCGGCGACGAATCGTGGCGCATCCCGGTGCCGCCGCTGGTCGAGCTCGCCGCGCCCGAGCGCGCGGAGTTCGAGCGACGCCTCAACGACGTCGCGTCGTACGCGAACTGAGTAGTGGGCGTCCTTCGACTGCGCTTCGCTCCGCTCAGGATGACAAAGGGTGGTCAGGTTGATTTCGGGGCGGGCGTCAACATATTCGAAATGGGGGTCGAAAGCGGCGCGGGTGATTGCGCGAGCGCTCGCGATCCGAGCGTTTGTACGTTCACGTTGTTCTTCGTGAGAATCGTGCCCTCGACGCGCTCGATCTCGACGATCGCTTTGTTGAGGTCCGTCTGCGCCAGCAACTCGCGTCCACGGTTTTGCTCGAGTTCTACCTGACGCCGCAAGACCAAGAACGTCGTCGAGGCGCCGTTATGGTACTTGCGCACTTCGCTCGCATAGACTTGCTCGGAAGCCTTACGCGCAGTTCTTGCGGCATCCAGACGCGACAGCGACGACTGATAGTTCTGGAGTGCGTTACGAGCGTCAAAGCCGATTCTCGCTGCGACACCGGCCGCATAAACGGCGGCTTGCTCCCGCTCCTCTCGTGCCACGTCGCGCAGTCCGGTAGCGACGTGATTGCCCAGCGGAAAGCTGGCCGTTACGCTCACGTTGAAACTGGGATAGCGAAACGTCCATAGGTTATGGTAGGCCTGCGCCATCGCGCCTTGAGTGTAGGGCGGGGGCGTCGGACAGTCGGGAGCATTGCCGAACGGGCAGTGACTCGCAATGAGGTCCGGCGTCGGTTGCAGGAGTCCGGCGAAACCGTTGCTCTGATACGTTATCTGCGCGTCTAACTGCGGCAGCCCCTGATTCTTTGCGTAGGAAAAGTCGATGGCCGCCTGCCGGTACTTATCGTGGGCTAGCCGGATCTCGGGCCGATTCCTCAATGCGTCCGCCACAATCTCGTCCAACGTAGGCGCGACCGGAAGTTCCGAGACGTCGCTCGCGGGCACTAGATTTGCTCTCCAGATCGGATCGTCGGCACTGGTAACGATCAGACCTTTGAGCTGATTTTGAAGCCGCGAAACCGTTTGAACGGCCGCAAACACGTTGTCTTGGAACGTTGCCACTTGCGTTACCGCCTGGGTGACGTCAATGTGCGCGGCGGCGCCGCGTTTTGCGAGGCGCACGATACTTTGCTGTTCGGTAACCGCATCTTTCAGCGCCGCTTCTTGAATCGCCACGTTACGCCAGGCGGCGACAAGACTCCAGTAGACGTCTTCAACTTGGGAGAGAGCGTTCGACGCATCAACCAACGCTTGCGCCGACATGGTATCGGCATTGACGATTGCAAGCTCATACTGCCGCTTGGACGCATTCATTCCGAGGTTGCGCAGGAGCGGCTGGGTGAGCGAAACGTTCAGCGAAGCGAGATAGTACGGATTGAACGCATCGAACGTGGTGTTGTTGTACGTACGCGTTTGCTGGATGCCGGCGGTGAACTGGGCACCGTTGACCGTCTGGCCGCCAAGCCCGTATTGGAAGGAGAACTGATGCTGGATGATGTTTCCCGGCCCCTTCCCGGGCTCGGGTGACGGAACGGGATTGATACACCTGATATCGTTGCGCGGAAGGCAAGGGTACAACTCCGTGTCGCCCGGACCCGCGAAGAACAGATTCAACGGCGGCTGGATGCTCATGCTCGACGTCGGAGCCACCTGCAAGCGCACGTCGAACGCACCCTTTGCTTCGACGATCTGGTAGTGCGAAATTCGCGCGTTTGACGCGGAAATCGCCAGGTTCGGATTTTTCAGCAATGCCATCCCTACCGCGTCTTCCATCGAAATCGCGACGAACGGCTGCTGCGTTACGCCGGCGATGTCGGCATTGGCCGGCGCCGCGCTCGGCGCGCCATAGCCGGGCGCCACGGTCGGCACCATCGGCAGGAGCGGCGACGGCACGTTGGTGGGCATCGGCGCGCGCACGGCAACCGGATCGCCCTGCGCCGCTGCTTCGTGGAACGGAAGCGTTGCGGCGACGATGGCGATCAGCGAGACGGCGACCCACAGGTAACGACTCTTGCCGGACACGGTCTTACCGGCTGGGCGTCGGGAGCGGAGCTGGGGATTGTGCGAGCGCTTGAGAGCCGAGCGTTTGCAGATTGACGCTGTTCTGCGTCAATATCGTTCCCTCGACGCGCTGGATCTCCACGATGGCTTTGTTCATGTCGGTTTGCGCCAGAAGCTCGCGACCGCGGCTCTGCTCGAGCTCGACCTGTCGTTCCAGCACGAGGAACGTCGTCGACGCACCGTTATGGTACTTGCGAACCTCGCTCGCGTAGACTTGCTCGGCCGACTCCCGCGCAATCCTCGCCGCGTGCAGACGCGAAAAGGCCGATTGGTATGACTGAAGCGCGTTGCGCGCATCGTATCCAATTCGTGCGGCCACGCCCGCCGTGTAGATCGCAGCCTGCTGCATTTCTTCGTTCGCCACGCCGCGCAATCCGTTGGCCAGATGATTTCCGACCGGATAGCTAACGGTAACGCCGATGTTGAAGGTCGGATATTTGAAAGTCCACAGATTGTGGTATGCCTGCGCCATCGCGCCCTGCGTATACGGAGGCGGCGTCGGACAGTCTTGCGCTTGCTGGAACGGACAGCCTTGCACGACGGCATTTGGCGTCGGTTGGAGCAGACCCGCGAAGCCATTGCTTTGATACGTCACCTGGGCGTCGGCTTGCGGCAGTGCTTGACCCTTTGCAAAGGCAACGTCGATGTTGGCCGCACCGTATTTATCGGCGGCCTGCTGTATCTCGGGACGATTCTTTAAAGCCGCGGACACGATTTCGTTGAGCGTCGGCGCCGGCGGCAACTCCGACACGCTCGTCGTGGGCACGAGGTTGGCCATCCAAATCGGATCGCCGGCGTTGGTGACGATCAACCCCTTGAGTTGGTTCTGTAACTCCGACACGGTTTGCAGCGCGGAAAACACATTGTCTTGGAAATTCGCGATTTGCGTCGATACTTGCACCGCGTCGATCGGCGCGGCGGCGCCGCGCTTGGCGAGGCGCACGGTACTCCGCTGTTGCGTCACCGCGTCTTTCAGCGCCGTTTCTTGAATCGCCACGTTTCGCCACGCCGCTACTAGGCTCCAGTAGGCGTTCTCTACCTGCGAAATCGTGCTCGAGGCATCCACCAGCGACTGTTCCGAGTTCGATTCGGCGTTGACGATGGCGAGTTTGTACTGGCGTTTTGCGCTGCTCATCCCAAGATTACGGAGCAGCGGTTGCGTCAGCGACAGATTGAGCGATGCGAGGTAGTACGGATTGAACGAATTGAAGGTGATGTTATTATAGGTCCGCGTCTGCTGAATGCCGGCGGTATATTGACCGCCGCTTACGGTCTGACCACCCAAACCGTATTGCAACGAATACTGATGCTGGATGATGTTTCCGGGGCCTTGGGTGAACACGGGAGCGGGGGTTCCACTGCTGCTGAAGCAGTTGAAAGAGTCAGGAGGAGTGCAAAAGTACTCCCCAACATCGCCAGGCCCGGCGAAGAACGGATTCTGCGGCGGCTGCACGCTCATGCTCGAGGTCGGCTGGACCTGCAGCCGCGTGTCGAAGGCGCCCTTCGTCTCCACGACTTGGTAGCCGGCGACCCGCATGTTTGACGCGGAGACGGCGAGATTGGGATTCTTCACCAACGCCATTCCAATCGCGTCTTGGAGCGAAATGCCGACGAACGGCTGCTGTGCAACGCCGGCGATGTTGGCTGCGGTCGGAGCAGCGCTTGGGGCGCGGTACCCTGGGGCGACCGTTGGAACGACCGGAAGGATCGGTGACGGCACGTTCGTCGGCATCGGCGCGCGCGATGGCATTGGGCTGCTTTGCGCCGAGACCTGACCGATCGGCACCGTCGCCCCGAATATCGCGAGCAGTGAAACGACGACCCAAAGATTTCGACCCTTGACGAGCATGACTTACTCTCCTCCGACGACGTCTAAACGGGGTTTCTTGAGCAGCAGCACCAGCGGCGCCATGACGAATGTAACGATTGCGACCACGCGCGCGGCATCCGCGTACGACTGCACGGCAGCTTGGGAGACGACGATGCCTTCCAAGCTTGCCAGCGCGCGTTTCGAATACTGGCCACCGCGCGTCTGGAGAAACTGCGAGGTCGGCGTGTGCCCGAGCGCCTGCATGTCGGCGAGCGCGCTCTGATGAATCGTAAATCCACGCACGAGCATCGTCACGAGCACGGCGGTCGCGACGCTTCCGCCGATCTGGCGGGACACGTTAAAGAAGGCAGACGTCGCGGGCACGTCCTCTGCCGGGACGCCGCCCAGCACCGCGATCGAGAGCGGCACGAAGATTTGCGAGAGGCCGACACCGCTGACGAACAAGGCGGCGATGAACGTGCCGAACTGCGACTCCGGCGTCGTGACGCTGGCCAGCATCCAGTTTGAAATCCCCAGTAGCACGAAACCAAAGAACGCCGAAATTCGAACGTCGACGATGCCCCGTTGGGCGAGGAACGCGGTGATCGGCGTGCACGATATCACGCCGGCCGCTCGAAAGAGCAGCACCGTCCCCGAAAGCGTCGCGGTAAATCCGAGCGAGTTTTGCAGATACTGCGGTAAGATGATGATCGAGCCGTACAGGCTGATGCCGAGCACCGCTCCGAGGATGCTGCCGGAGGCGACCTGCCGCATCTTGAGGATGCGCAAGTCTACCACCGGATTGCGCGAGCGCAGCGTCCAGAAGACGAACGCGACCAAGCTGACGATGGAAACGATCGTTGCCAAGCGGATGTTTCCGTCGTCGAACCAATCGTATTGCTGACCCTGCTCGAGCACGAACTGCATGGCGCCCAGACCGACCGTCATCAGCAGCAAACCCAGGACGTCGAGCTTCTTGCGTTCCGGCTCGTGCGGATTGCGCAGAAAGTTCCAAATCAACAACGCGGCGACGGTTCCGACCGGCAAGTTGATGAAAAAGATCCAGTGCCAGTTCCAGTTGTCGGTAATCCAGCCGCCGAGCACCGGGCCGAGTGCGGGCCCGACGATGACGCCCATCGCAAAGATGCCCTGCGCCGTCCCTTGTTCGCGCAACGGATACGTGTCGCGTAAAATTGCTTGCGACGTCGCGATCAGCGCGCCGCCGCCCAAGCCTTGCACGACGCGCCAGAGAATCAGCTGTCCGAGACTGCCCGATAGTCCGCACATCAGCGAAGCAAACGTGAAGATCACGATCGAGGCAAAGAAGTATTGACGGCGGCCAAACCGCGCAGCCAGCCACGGCGTGATCGGAATGACGATGACGTTGGCGATGATGTATCCGGTGACGATCCAGGCGCTCAGATCGATGCCGACGCCGAAGTTGCCTTGAATGTTCGGCAACGACACGTTGACGATCGTGATGTCGACGATCTCGAGCAGCGTTGCGGCGATGACCGCCGCGCTAATGAGCCCCCTACGGACGCCGTACTCGACAACGCCGCTCTCCATCATGGGCGGGTTCCTCGCTACTTCGACGTCTTGACGTAGGTCTCGACGCTCATGCCCGGCCGCAACGGCATATCGGCGCGTTGATCGTCGATGGAGATGCGGACGGGGATGCGCTGAGACACTTTCACGAAGTTACCGGTGGCGTTTTGCGCCGGCACGAGCGCGTAGCTATTTTGCGAGGCGGGATTGATCGAGACGACGTGCCCGTGGAACGTGACGCCCTTATACGCGTCGACTTTGACGTCGACCGGCTGCCCGATGCGCATGTTGCCCATCTGCGTCTCTTTGTAGTTCGACGTGATGTAGATGGTATGGGGAATGAGCGTCATCAGCGTCAGGCCGGCGTTGATCGTCTGGCCGACTTCGACCGTCTTTTCTCCGACGTAGCCGTCGATCGGCGAGACGATATGGGTGTAGCCGAGATTCTGCTTTGCGAGATCGAGCTGCGCCTTGGCCGCTTCGATTTGGCTAGGATCGCTGGCCTGCGCGAGTCTGCCCTGAGCAGTCGTCACGCCGCCCTGCGCGGCGGCGGCGGCGGCATTTGCGGCCGAGACTTTCTGCTGCGCCGCGGCGAGCGCCGCCTGCGCTGCCGCGATTTGGTCGTGCGCGCCGCGATATTGCGCGGCCGCTTGGGCTGCCTGCGCGCGCGCGGCGTCAAGTTGTTGTGAGGCGACGTCGCCGCTTGCGACGAGCGACTGCGCGCGCGCGTAGTCGTCGGCAGCCTTTTGATAGGCCTGCTGCGCCGCCGGCAGTTGCGCGTCCGCCACCATGAGCTGTGCCTGCGCCTGCGCGACGCCGGCCTGCGCCACCGGTTCTTGCGCCACCTGCGCAGTCACGTCGGACTTCGCGGTCTGCACGCCGCCGCGACCCTGCTGCGCGGTCGTGCGTTGGTTCGCAAGCGCCAAGTCGTACTGCGCCTGCGCGGCCTTCAACCTGGCGATTTCGTCTTTATTGTCCAGCAAAATCAGCAGTTGGCCCCGCTTGACCCGCTGGTTCGTGTCGACGAAAATGTGCTGAATCTTCTCCGGAATGCGGCTGGTGACGGCGACCAAGTCGGCGTCTACCCGAGCGTCGTCGGTGCCCTCGTGCGAAAACGCGTAGACCGCCCACGGGATTCCGAAAATAAGCAGTATGACGACGACGATCGCAATGCCGGCGATAATGAAGACGCGTCTGCGCGGTTGCGCAGGCGCCTGGTCGAGATCGTCGTCGACTCTCACGCCGTTACCCGCGTCGCGAGGCGCTTTTTTTTGCTGATCGACTTCGCGCGTATCCATTATCGGTTTCGAACTCCGTTAAGAAAGACGTCGATGTAGAATTGCAGTGCCGCGTCGGCGCCGCCTTCGTGCAATCGGGAATGGGGGAATTTCTTGCCGGCGAGCGCGTGCATGAAGACGAACCCCATGAACGTGAGCGCCAGCTTCTGGGCATCGCCGTGCAGCTCGTTCGCATCGATGCGCCGCTGCATGAACTCCTCGACGACGTCCAAGATCGCCAACTGCGGGCGCCAGGCGGTCGCCGCGAAGATATCGGCTTCGTAATCTTGTTCGACGAGCGACCAGCGGATCATGTCCATCTGCGATTCCATTCGCTCGTACATGGTGCGCGCGATCGTCAACAGGTCGCCGGCGAGATCGCCGTCAAGTTGCACTGCGACGCCGCGAAGTGCGACGAAACCACAGAAATGCTGCGCCACCGCGACGATTAACGCTTCCTTGGTTCCAAAATGGCGAAAAATGGTCGCCTCGTTGACCCCTGCAACGTCGGCGATCTCGCGCGTGGTCGCGCCGCGCTTGCCTTTTCTCGCGATGACTTCACGGCCGGCCGCAAGAATGCGTTCGCGCGTCTCCTCGGGCGATGCCGACTTCACCGAATCGGCAACGCGTCGCGTCTCGATCATTGCCGAACCGTTCCTTGCGGATCGACCGCGATATTGGTAAGGTAGCTGCCGTAGCGAGCGTCGGCGACCGCGCGCACGTGCGGAATGTCGATTTCTGCGTGCTGCGCTTGCGGCACCCAGTACGAACCTTGCCTGCCGTACTGCTGCGTCATCGAGATCTTTCCGCCGCTCGTGTAATACCATTCCATGCGGACCAGCGCGTAGCTCGCGGCGTCGACGTACGCCAGCGTGTGGTCGAGAATCGTGCTATGAATTTTCTTCGTGAGGCGCAGCACGATCGTTTGGCGGCCATCGAGCACGCGGACGCCGTCGAGCGAGATGTTCTGATCCTTTTCCCATTGCAGCGGATCGCCGATGTCGTTGAAGAGGCGCTCGAAGCCCTTCGCGTAGCTCGGTACGCGATCGAAGACGACTTCGTAGGTGTCGGGCCGGCGGTAGTACGACGTGCCGTCGAGTTTGGGGGCGAGGAACGGAAAGCTCAACATCCGGACGTCGACGTGGACGCGCGCGCGGTAGGACTGCAACGAGGGATTCATGTCGGCCATCTTGGAGACGACGTCGTGCGGGCTCGGTACCGAAGCGGCCGATGCGGCTGACGGGCCGGCCAGGAGCGCGGTAACGGCGAGGATTGCGGAGACGAGTGCGCGCATCAAGCCGGCTCCGTCTCGACCATCCCGAAGAGCCGGTCGAGGGCCGTGACCTGGAGCGTTCGCAGTATCGCCGGCTTGGTCGCGCTGATGGCGAGGTCCCGGCCGCTCGCGCGGGCGCGGCGCAGCAGCGTGATGAGGCCGCGCACTCCATCGGTATCGAGCGTGTCGAGCGAGTCTAAATCGAGGACGATCGACGATTCGCCCTCCGCCAGAGCCGCTAGGAGTGCCGCCTCTACCACTGGGAAGGCGTCGGGACGGTATTCGATCACGATCGATTCCATGGTCTCCACGTTTTCAGCCGGCCGCGCGCGAAGGGGCGCTTGGCTGCAAGTGGGTACTTGCACGCACAGAGTTTACCCCACCCGACTGAGCAATGCAAGTGCTTACACGCATCGATTTCCTCGCGCCCTTAAGCGCAGCCGCCTCGAGCCCGCCCTTCGCCCTTCGACTACGCCCGCTACGCGGGCTTCGCTCAGGGTGACACACATTGAGGTGGCTCCGCTCAGGGTGACACACATTGAGGTGGCTCCGCTCAGGGTGACACGAGGTGCTCGCCAGGTGGCTCACTCAGCTCAGGGTGACACGAGGCGCCGGTGCTTCACTCAGCTCACGGTGACCCGTGGCGCCGGTGCTTCACTCAGCTCAGGGTGACACGTGGCGCCGGTGCTTCACTCAGCTCAGGGTGACGGGTAGCGACCGGGTCGAAGCGCGTTGCATCTCCGGTGTCACGCTGAGCAAAGCGATCCTGAGCGAGCGTAGCGAGTCGAGGGGAGCGGCGTCGAAGCGCCGCCTATGAAGCCCAAGCCCTTTGCCCTCGAGCGGTACTTCGATCGCTACGAGTTCTCCACGAAGTACCTTCTCTGTTCGAGCGACCCCGAGAGTCTGTCGCTCAGCGAGGTGCTCGCGCTAGAACCCGGCGCGACGGACGCGTTCGCCGCGTTGCGCCTCGGTTACACGCCAGCGCGCGGCACCCCGGAGCTGCGCGCCGCCATCGCCGCACTCTACGAAGGCATCGCCGACGACGACATTCTCGTACACGGCGGCGGGCAAGAACCGATTTTTTCCTTCATGAACGTCGCGCTCGAACCGGGCGATCACGTCATCTGCCAGTTCCCCGCGTACCAGTCGCAATACTCGATCGCCGAAGCGGCCGGAGCGCAAGTCTCACATTGGCATTCGAATCTCGCGAGCGACGGCGCACCCGATCCGGACGATCTCGAACGACTCGTGCGACCCCAAACGCGCGCGATCGTCATCACGTCGCCGAACAATCCGACCGGTTACGTCTTCGACGCCGAACGGTTCGATGCAATCGTCGCGTTCGCGCGCAAACACGGGCTCTGGCTCTTTTCCGACGAGGCATATCGCGGAACGGAGCGCGATGCGGGCGATCGCCACCCGTCGGCTTGTGAGGTCTACGAACGCGCCGTTTCCCTTGGCACGATGTCCAAAGCCTACGGCCTTGCGGGACTGCGAATCGGCTGGATTGCGACGCGCAATCGTGCGCTCTACGAACGCATGGCGGAGTTCAAGGATTACGTGACGATTTGCAACAGCGCGCCGAGTGAGTTTCTGGCGACGCTCGGTTTACGACATGCAGAGGCGCTGTACGGACGCGTCCGCGCCATCACTTCGGCCAATCTCGATCTGCTCGATGACTTTTTCTCCCGCCGATCGGATCTTTTCGAATGGCGCCGGCCGTCCGCCGGCACGACGGCGTTCCCGCGCTACCTCGGCGGCAGCGCGGAGCGTTTGTGCGACGACGTGGTGCAGCGCGTTGGAGTGCTTTTGCTGCCAAGCACCATCTTCGATGCCGGCGACGAGCGCGTGCGTGTCGGGTACGGCCGCAAGAACCTTCCCGACGCGCTTACCGCGCTCGATGGCGCGCTTTAAGGAACGAAGTTGTTGCCGTCGACGGCGGCATCGGGTTGGGTCAGTCCCTCCGTCGGGCCCAGGCTCGTGAGAATTGCTCCAGCCGGATACGTCATTACGTGAACCATATTCAGCGACGAATCGCTCACATACATGCGCGTATTGGCTTTGTTGAGCGAAACGCTTATAGGCCAAGGTCCCGCCGTGCTGATCTTCCGAGTGATGCTCGTGTAGGGCGGGGCGATGACGTCGATGTCGCCGACGCCACGATCCGGGTCCGTTGCTAAGAGATTGCCCTCCTTGTCGATGGCGATTCCGTGGGGCGCCGAGCTAAAGGGGATCGGAAGCCTGGTCGAATCGCATTTCGAATTAACGAGTCCACCCACGTACTCGACGATTTTTCCTCTAGCATTGCTGAGGAAGGCGCCTACGAACACGTCGCCGTCCTTGTCGACTGCGATAGCGACGGGTTGGGCGCTGGGCATTTCGCAACTGAACGCGTTGTCTATGCCTTGCGGATATTCGTTGACGTCCACGCCGGCCACGAAGACGTTTCCGTGACTGTCGGTCGTCACGGCTTTCCCCGATCCGGCACTTTCGTACCCGAAGATCAACTTTCCGGAGGAGTCGTACTCGGTGACGGGACCCAACCCGTTGGCGACGTACAGATTGTGGCTTTTGTCGACCCAAGCGTCCACAGGCTCGAGCACCGACTCTTTGATCGCCCCGACGTTCGTCCATGTCTGCTGCACGCGTTGGAGAATCTCGATGCTATGCTTCGAATAGTCGGAAACATAGAGAAAGGTTCCGGCTGCGTGCGGCACGGGACGCGTTGCCGCTCGGGGTACGGCATTAGTGCCGATTTGGGGAAGCCCGGTGGAACCGCTTTGCGGCCCGCCGGAGCAAGCGGTTAGGATCGCGACGGCAGCGCTAGCGGCCGCGATCGATGCAACAGTAAATCTATTCACGGTAATTCCCATCTTTTTCAGCTCCGGAAATGGTCGTTTCGCGCTTATGTAAACGAATAACGTCTCGATTAGGTTCGTTGCGCGGCAACGCCCGCCTTGCTGGCTCGCTTCTCTTCCTCCCCGGCTAGGTTATTGCGGAGCAGCCTTGGCTGCGCCGGAGGCGCGGTAGCCTTCGGCCTTCGCTTGCGACGGGCAGAGATACATCCCGTGCTTCGTCTTGCCGTAGTACGGATCGCCGGGTTCGTGATACACCTTCGTTGAAACGTTGGCCCACACGGCTTTGACCGCACCACAGTTCGGAATCTTCGCGGACGACATTCCGTTCATCGACTCCATCGATCCCGACGCGCTCTGCATCGAGTTCGACGATCCGCTTCCCATCGAGTTCGACGCACCGCTTTGCATCGCGCCCGATGCGCCGCTCTGCATCGAATTGGACGAGCCGCTGCCGGCGTTGTTGTTCGATTTAGCGCCGGTGCATGCAGCCGCAACGAGCAGCAACAACACCAGTGACGCAGTGAGCGCAAACGTTCTCTTCATGAGTCCTCCAAACGTAAAGAGTTCAGAGCAAGCGCTTCGCGACCTCGGCGGTCTCTTCCCACGCCTTGCGCGCGAGGGGGGACGCGCCTCCCGTATAAACGCGCCGGCCGGCGACGAAGGTCGCCTGAACCCACGCATCTTCGCCGCGATAGACCAGCGCGTTGCGCGGAGGAGACCACGGATCCAGACGCCTGCCGTCGAGCACCGCGTAGTCGGCGGCGCATCCGGGAACCAAATCGCCGGCAACGACGCCGAGCGCTTTCGCCCCCATCGACGTGCCGAGAGCGAACGCAATCGGCGCGCCGAGCGCGCTTCCGTCGCTGCGCGCGATTTTTTGCAAGAGTGATGCCTCGCGCATCTCGTCGATCAGCGACGGCTTCACGTCGGCATCGGTGCCGAGGCCGATCGTTACGCCGCGCGCCAGCAAACCCTCGACGTCGCAGATGCCGTCGCCAAGATATTGGTTCGTCATCGGATTGTGAACGACGCGCGCGCCCGCCTGCGCGATCGCGTCCTTTTCTTCTTCGGTAATGTGAATGGCGTGAATCGCGACCGTGTGTTCGTCGAGCGCGTTGAGCTTCGCGAGCAATGCGATCGGCGTGGCGCCGAACTGCGCGAGGGTTCGTTCACCCTCGTACGCGGCTTCGGCAACGTGCACGTGCATCGCGCAATCGAATTCGCGCGCAAAATCGGCGGCCGCCCGAATCATATCGGGCGAGGCAGCGTGCAAGGAGTGCGGCGCCACGCAAACGTTGGCCGCGGGGAAGGCCCCCATCAGCGCTAGCGTGCGCTCTGCCGCCACGTCGATCGATTCCCGAAACTCCGGGGGCGCCGTCTCGGCATCCATCCACGTGCGGGCGAAGACCAGCCGGATGCCGGTGTCGGCCGCTGCCCGGATCGCGGCTTCGGCGTGCGCGTTGCCGGCGCCGTTGAGGTAGAAGAATTCGGCGACGGTCGTGATGCCGGCCGCGAGCATTTCCGAAAACGCCGCGACGAAAATCCAGTAGACGTCGGCCGGCGTGAGCTGCGGCACGACGCGATAGAGTGCGTCGCTGCGCCAGCGGGCAAAGGTCCAGTCGTCGGCCCATCCACGCAACAAAATCTGGTACGCATGGCTGTGCCCATTGATGAATCCCGGCACGACCAGGCGGTCGTCGGGAAACGATCGCGAGGGCAGGTCGTTTGCGGCGTCGCGAATTGCACGAAAATCGCCGCTTTCGACGATGATCCCGTTGCGCACGATGAAACCGAAGTCGTGACGCGGTTCGCCGCCGACGAGCGCACGTGCGCACTGGACGAGCTCGTTAACGCTCATCGGGCGCCGCTTCGACGTCGCACGCTGCGCGTGCTTCGCTCAGCGTGACACAAGGTAGTTCGCTCGGCGTGACACGGGGCGACGGCGCTTCGACGCCGCACGCTGCGCGTGCTTCGCTCAGCGTGACACAACCTGCATGGTGACACCGGGTGTTACGACGAAGCCGGCTTTTACGACGCATTGGGCCAAGTTGCCGCCGAACTGCCAGCCGAACTCGTCCGGCGATTCAATCTGCAGCGCAACGAAATCGGCGGGACCGCCGGCCCGAATGCTGCCGGCGTCGCTGCGCAGCGACCGCGCCGCCGCGCGGGTTACGCCGTAGAGCGCTTCGGCGGCGGAGACGCCGAAGAGTTTTCGCGCGAAGTACGCGACCGTTTGCAAATTAAAACACGGTGACGTCCCGGGATTGTAATCGCTTGCGAACGCCACCTGGCCGCCCGCTTCCAGCAGCGCCCGCACCGGCGCGCGGCGCGGCAAATCGAGATACGCGATCGTGGCCGGGCATGCGACCGTGACGATGCCGCGCTCGGCAATCGCGCGAACGTCGGCATCGTCGATGAAGTTGCAGTGATCGACGGCATCCACCTCGAGCTGCGCGGCCATCGCCGCCGCGCCGCCGTAGGCCATTTCGTCGCAGTGCACGCGCAAACGCATTCCGTGCAGGCGGGCCGCATCGAGATACCGGCGCGTTTCATCCGGCGAGAAAAATCCCGGTTCGCAAAATGCATCCGCATAGACCGCGCCATGCGCCGCCGCGGCGGGCACGACTTGGTCGATGAGATAGTCGATGAAGCGCTCCTGCACCGTAAACTCGGGCGGCAACGCGTGCGCGCCGAGAAACGTGGCCACGAGGCGCGGGACGCCGGCATCGTCGCGATGCGCGGCGATGAGATCGAGCAGTGCCGCTTCGCCGGGTTTGTGCAGCGCGTAGCCGGTCTTGGTTTCGAGGGTCGTCGTGCCGTGCGCCAAGATCGTGCGCAAGCGCGGGCCGACGATGCGGCCGTAGAACTCCGCCGGGTCGAGCAGCGCGTCGCGCGTGCGTTCGATCGTATACGCCATGCCGAGCGACGGTTTTTCGCCGCGAACTCTCGCCGCGAAATCCGGCTCTCGATCGCCGGCGAAGAGCGGATGGGCGTGCGCATCGACAAAACCGGGAACGACGACGGCGTCGCCCAGATCGAGTTCGCGAGCCTCGACACCCGTCGCGCGTGCTTCTACTTCAGCCGCCGGCCCGACCGCCAGCACGCGATCGTCTTTGCAGAGAATCGCGCCGTCGCCGATGGAGCCCAGGCCTTCGAAACCGGCGCCGCCCTGCGGGGCGTCGCCATCGCACGTCACGATCGTCCGCGCGCGAACGATCAGAAACGCCAATCGATGCCTTTCTCGTCGGCGGTTTCGATGGCGAGTTCGTACCCGGCGTCGGCGTGGCGCACGACGCCCATGCCGCAGTCGGTGGCGAGGACGGTGGCGAGCCGCTCGCGCGCGTCGTCGCTGCCGTCGGCGACGACGACCATGCCGGCGTGCAGACTATATCCGATGCCGACGCCGCCCCCGTGGTGGAAACTCACCCAGTGCGCGCCGGCCGCCGTGTTGAGCAGCGCGTTGAGAATCGGCCAATCGGCAATCGCGTCGCTGCCGTCCTTCATCGCTTCGGTCTCGCGATAAGGCGACGCGACGCTCCCGGTATCGAGATGGTCGCGGCCGATGACGATCGGCGCCTTCACTTCACCGGTGCGCACGAGCTCGTTGAAGGCAGCGCCCGCTTTGGCGCGATCGCCGTACCCGAGCCAGCAGATGCGCGCCGGCAGGCCTTGGTAGGCAATGCGTTCGCGCGCCAGCTCGAGCCAGCGCAGCAGCGATGCATCGTGCGGGAAGAGCCGCGCCAGTTCTTGGTCGCAACGCGCAATATCGGATTCATCTCCGGAGAGGGCGGCGAAACGAAACGGCCCGGAGCCGCGGCAGAACAGCGGCCGGATGAAGGCCGGGACGAATCCCGGAAACGCGAAGGCGCGCTGAAAACCGGCGCGCTGGGCCTGCGCGCGGATGTTGTTGCCGTAGTCGAATACCACCGCGCCGGCATCGAGGAAGCGCACCATGGCGGCCACGTGAACGCCGCAACTGGCCAGCGCGCGCCGCTCGTATTCGGCCGGATCGGTCCGGCGCAGCGCCGCGGCCTCCTCGAGCGTCACGCCGGCGGGCACGTAACCGTCAATAAGATCGTGAGCGGACGTTTGATCGGTCACGGCATCCGGACGAAAACCGAGATCGTAGAGTTGCGGAAACTCCTCGGCCGCGTTGCCTTCGTAACCGATCGACAGCGCCTCGCCGGCGCGCTTGGCGCGCTCCACTTCGCGCAGCGCTTCATCGCGCGAATCCGCGACGCGATCGAGATAGCGAAGCTCGCGCCGGCGGTCGAGCCGGGTACGATCGACGTCAACGACGAGAGCGACGCCATCGTTCATCGTGATGGCAAGCGGCTGGGCGCCCCCCATGCCGCCAATGCCGGCCGTCAAACAGACGCGGCCCTTGAGCGACCCGCCGAAATGCTGGCGCGCCAACTCGGCAAACGTTTCGTACGTGCCTTGCACGATGCCCTGAGTTCCGATATAGATCCACGAACCCGCGGTCATCTGACCGTACATCGTGAGCCCTTGCGCCTCCAACTCCCGGAACGTCGTCCAATCGGCCCATTTCGGAACGAGATTCGAGTTGGCGATGAGGACGCGCGGTGCGCGAGCATGCGTCTTCCATATCGCGACCGGCTTGCCGCTTTGCACCACGAGCGTTTCATCGTTCTTCAATCTTCGCAGCGCGCGCTGGATCGCGTCGAATGCCTCCCACGAACGCGCGGCGCGGCCGTTGCCGCCGTAGACCACGAGATCCTCGGGGCGCTCGGCAACCTCGGGATCGAGGTTGTTGCAGAGCATGCGCAAGGCGGCTTCTTGTGGCCAGCCCACACAACTGAGGCCGGTGCCGCGTGCTGCACGCACAGTCCGGGGTGCAGAAATCATACGCGCGATTTCAATCGAGGGGCTGCCAAAGCCTGGAGCGAACGTGCGCGCATGCTGGGAAATCGCGCGCGCATCGTCGCGTTAGCGGCCTTTGCCGCATCGACGATTTTAACGTTTTCATCCGTTCTCGCCGGCACGACCGGCACCGTCACCGGCACGGTCGTTACGACGGCCGGCGCGCCGATCGCCGGCGCAAAAGTGGTCGCCACGAGTCCTTCGCAAACGGCGACCGTCTCGACCGACGCCTCGGGCCGGTTCGCTTTGCTCTCCTTGGCGCCCGATACGTACACAATGGTGGTCTCGAAACAAGGCTTTGAGACCGCGACGTCTACCGGCATCACGGTTTTCGCCGATCAATCGCAGAGCGTCCGATTTCGCCTCGGTACGGCGCTGAAAACTATCGCTACCGTGACGACCCGATCCTCGATGGACGTGGTGAAGCCGGGGACCACGAGCGACGTGTACTCGGTCAACGCGACGGTGACGCAAGCCGTGGCCGGCGTCGGCGGAGGCGGCAACTTGAACAACGCCTATTCCGCGATCGCGACGATTCCGGGCGCCTTCGTTCCGCCGAATCAGCAAGGATGGGACCAAGTCGTCTACATTCGCGGCGGCAACTACGATCAAATCGGTTACGAGTTCGACGGCGTGCCGGTGAACCGTTCGTTCGACAACTATCCGGGCGGCACGGCCGGCACGCTCGGCCAGCAAGAACTCCAGCTCTACGCCGGCGGCGGCACGGTCGGGCAAAGCGCGAGCGGTCTCGCCGGCTTCATCAATCAAGTCATCAAGACCGGCACGTTTCCCGGCTATGCGAGCGTCAGCGGCGGCATCGGCACGCCGGCCTTTTACCACAACTTACAGTTCGAAGTCGGGGGCGCGACCCCGGATCGCCTGTTCTCCTACTACCTCGGCGCCGGGGGCTACAATCAGGATTTCCGTTACATCGACCAATTTAACGGTTCGAATCTCGGCGACGTCTGGGGCTATCCGATCATCGCCTACAACACGACGAACCTGTACTTCGGCGGCGTCTATCCGGAGTGCGGCTTTACGCCGCCCGCGGGATCGAACTACTACCACGGCCCCAACGCGTCGCCGGTCTACGATCCGATGACGAAGCCGCCGCCGGGCGTGAAGTACAATCCGGGTTGTTATCAAACGCTTTCGCCCGCATACGCGAGCTACTCCAACCTCTCCGATCGTGAGGTCGTCGCCAACTTCCACTTCGGCATTCCGCACCGGCACGATGCCGGTAAGGACGACGTGCAGGTACTCTACAACAACATCGCGCTGCTCACCCAGTACTACAGCTCGCTCAACGACATCGGCCCGAACGTCATCACGCAGCTGAATCAAGTCTTTACCGGCAAGACGGTCCCCCTGTTTTGGTCCGACTACATCACGTGGCCCGGCGGAACGTCGTTCGGTGAGAATCCGGCCAACGTTAAGCCCGTGCCGTACTTTATGCCCAGTTCGCCGACGAACCGCTGCGCAAACATCGACCCCTACAAACTCAGCGGCCCACCGGTCATCCCTGGCGCGTGCCCGGGTGGAACGTGGTCGACGGTACCCTCCGATTCGCGCGACTCGTTTTGGAACAATGCGTCGATCGAGAAGGTTCAGTACCAGAAGAACATCGGCTCGAACGCCTATTTCCGCATCTACGGCTATTCGTTCTACTCGGATTGGCTGCAAACCAGCCCGTTGAGTTACGGAAGCGGCCAGCTGATCGGATTCGGCGTCACCAGTTACGACTACGAACTCAACTCGCATACCCGCGGCCTAGCATTCAGCTTCGCCGACCAGATCAACTCCAGTAACCTGCTGACCTTCGACACGAACTACACGACGGCGACGACCAACCGCTACAACAACACGAACTTCAACAACGGGCTTAAAACGATCGCGACCAACCTCACGAACGGCGGGCAGTGTTTCGCGTGGCGCACCGGCCGGGTTTACCCCGGAGGGCAAGTCTATCAGGCCGGGCAGCCGGCGCCGTGCAACAGCTCGCTGACGAGCGGCACCTTCATCCATCCCGAGCCGGCACCGGCGTTGCCGGGAGCCAACTGGGAGATCACGTATACGGGCAACTCCGGTTTCATCAACAACGTCATTCCGAGTTTCACGACGTTCGCTCTGGAAGACCGCTGGAATCCTACCGACAAACTCGACGTCGATCTCGGTTTGCGTGACGAGATCTACTCCTACAAGCTCGCCAACACGTCGAATAACGGCCAGAATTTCTGGTTCCTCGCCGGCCAGCGGGAGTTCTGCTACAACCCGGCGACGCTGGCGCCGTATTTCATTCCGGCGAAGCCGGCCAGCGGACTCCCGCCGACGCCCTTCATCGGCTTCGATTGCCCGGTCGACAGCTCGATTCCCGCGGATCCCGTGCAAACCGTGCATCCGGACGGGCAAAACGGCCACCTGCTGCTGAGCAACAACTATAGCCCGACGCTGACCGACTACGCGTTCACGCCGCAGTTAGGCGTGACGTACACGATCAATCCCGACACCGTGCTGCGCTTCTCGGCGGGTCGTTTCGCGCAAGAGCCCGAGACGTATCAAGTGCAGTACAACTCGAAGGATAACAATCTCGCTTACGAACTGTTCCAGGCGTTTTGGCAGTATGGCTACACGACGCCAAAGCACGACCCGCTCGTGCAGTACTCCGACAACTACGACGCCTCGTACGAGCGGCGCTTCAAGGGCACGGACATGTCGATCAAAGTGACGCCGTACTACCGCTATGCGACCAACCAGGTGTATTCGATCGGCTTGCCGTTCGGTCTGGCCGGCGGTCTCAACAGCGGCATCGAGCGCGTCAACGGCGTCGAGCTGGAGTTCACCAAGGGCGACTTCGATCGCGACGGCCTGTCGTTCATTCTGTCGTATACCTACACGAACGCTTCGGAGAAATGGGCTAACTATCCGGGAACGAGCATCAATCCGATCGATCCGTACAATCAGGACATTGCGAACTTCAACGGATTGACGAAGGGCGGCGGCGGGTCGAAATGCTACGAAAACGACTCGGTCGGCAACGTCTATCCCGATCCAAGTTGCGTGCGGCTGAAACCGGGGTACAATCCGCCGATCCTCAACCCGTACTACGGCATGTCACCGCAACCGCTGCTCGACCGCAACGGCTGGTATCCGGTCGGCCTCGACTACGCTTACCTCTCGCCCAACGTCGCAAGCCTGGTCGTCAACTACAAACGCGCGAAGTTTACGATCACCCCCGCGCTCACGTTCAACGAAGGCCAGCCGTACGGCAATCCCGCCGACGTGTACGGCTACGACCCGCGCGTCTGCACGGGTAACTCCGGGAAGATACCCACGGCGAAGAATCCGCTGCAGGCCGACTACACGACCTGCTTCTCGGCCGCCACGCAAAACGGCACGTCGCCCGGCTCGCTCTACATTCCCAATCCGCAAACCGGGTCGTTCGACGGGTTCGGCTCCTACCGGCAGCCGTCGCAGCTCAACCTCAGCATGACGGTCGGTTATCAACTGACGCCGGCGATCAAAGTCAATCTGCTGATGGCCAATCTCGTCAACGCCTGCTTCGGCGGGTCGTCGGAGCCGTGGTCGAAACAGTATCCGCCCAATGGTTACACCTGCGGCTACATTCCGAACTTCTACTACGTATCGAACTTCTACAACGGCTCGTCGCCGAACGATCGCGCCGCCAACGGCACGAAGCTCAACCCCGCGTTCACGCAATCGTTCATTCCCGCCTACGCCGACACGAACTCGTACGTTCTGCCCAATCCGTTCAACATGTACCTCACGTTCAACATCAAGATTTAAGTCGAACTGCCGCGCACACTGACGAAACGTCTCCGTGCACGTCGAGCGAAGTCCTGTGCCACGCCGAGCGCCTCCGTGCGCGCTTCGACTTCGCACGCTTCGCGTGCTGCGCTCAGGGTGACTCTGTAACGGATGACACGCTAAATTGCGGGGCCTTGGGGATCGACGAGCATCGTTTTGTTACCGTGAATCGTGGCCGTGGGAGCGACGTTGCCGGTCGAACCGGCGGCAAACTTGTAAATCGCGTTGTTCGTATTGTCGGTGACGAACATGTTGCCGGCGGCATCGAGGGCGACGCCGCCGGGGCGGGCGAGGCCGGTGGCGGATCCGCTGATTGCCCACGCCGGAGCGACGTTACCGCTGGTATCGATGTAATACGCGGTGATGCTGGCGCCGATATTGTTCGTTACGACAACTTGATTGTTGGAGTTGAGCGCGATACCCGAGGGTGTGCTCAGTTGCGTATTCGGACCTACGATATCCCAAATCGGCGCAACGTTTCCCTGAGCGCCCGCCGCAAACTCCCATACTGCGTTTGCGTAAAAATCGGAGACGAATAGATTGCCGCGAGCGTCGAAGGCGATCGAACCCGGGCCGTCGAGATTGGTCTTTGCGCCTTTGATGACCAGAATCGGCGCGACGTTACCGTTGGAACCAGCGGCGAACTCGAGAATTTCGGGCTTCGGACGATAATTCGACACCCAAATGTTTCCCGAGCCGTCGATTGCGAGTGCCGAGATTTCTTTCAGCCGCGTCGCCGCTCCGGTAATCGTCGCAACCGGCGACACGTTACCGCTGGCGCCCGGAGCAAACTCGTAGATCGTTCTCGTCGAATCGTTGGCGACGTACACCGCTTTTGAGGAATCCACCGCAATCGCAAGCGGATCCGTGAGGTGCGTCTGGTACCCCGCAATCGTAACCTGCGGCTTCTTGTTGCCCGAATCCGTTTGCCGGAACTCCAGCACGGCGCCGAGCCCGCTGCCCGCGTCCTCGCCGCGGTTTGCAACGAACAGCAGCGGCGCTGCATTGGGGACGGCGTGGTGCACTCCGTCGGAGTTAAGCGGCGGAGCACTCCCGTTCGAGCCGCCGCTGCACGCCGCGAGCATTGCGGTCGAGAAAATAATTCCGAACGATGTCCATTTGCGCATGCCGAAAGACCCCCGTTTCTTTGAAGCCCGGCCGATGCAAGGGACTTTCCGGATGCTTGGCTACCTTCCTTTCTAGGGGCTTTCGGTTAGGGAGATGCGTGCCCGGAGATCCATTCGTTGTAGGCTTCGCGCTCGAGCGGAGGCATAACGGTACCAGGCGGCAGCGTGTAGCCGGCTTCCGGCAGTGGAAACGGCATGGGATGCGGCGGTTCGTGGAACGGATCCGTCGCGGGCTCGTAACAGACCGGCCACGGGATCGACCCTTCTTCCGAAGCGCCGCTGGGATACGTGTACTCGTAGCGCGTGTAATAGCAGTCGAGTCCTCGTTCGTGCCAGCTTCGCACCGGAAAGATAAGACCGTTTCCGTGCGACTCGCCGTTGTTGTAATGCCCCGCATCGAAGGAGTACGATTTCGACGCCGATTCCGCCGACGCGGGATCGATCGTGGGAATCGCGTGCGGATCGTTGCGCTGGTTCAGCTGCGCCACTTCCTGCGCAAACGCCGTGCGATCGCGTTCGATCGACGACACGCCGGCCTTATGCGGGCGTTCGGGCGGCGGCTGGGGGGGTGCGTCGAGGTTCTCCTTTGCAAGTTCGTGACGTACGGGCGCCGGCGGCGGAAGGCTCGCCGGTTTACGAATCGCGTGATGCTGCACCGTGCGCTTGCGCACGACCGGCGCCGGCGGCTCGATCGCAATCGCCGTCGTGTCGGAAATGTGTTCGCGGCTGCCCTCCGGCGTGATGACGGTTCGCACGAAGGCGTAGAACAGCAGCGACAGCACGACGACGTGCAGCGCCGCCGAAATCAACGCCGACCAGGCTAACGTCTTTCGGCGCCCGTCGCGCCTGCCCGAGATCAAATTGCCGTGCACCTCCGAGGCAGTTTCGCACTTCGACTGCGGCGCCGCGCGCCTCCGCTCAGTGTGACACGGAAGGCAGCGCGTTTACTGAGCGTCGGGGATGCGCGGGTCGTCCGGCTGGGTGCGGAAATACGTCGCATTCTGCGGCGCTTCGATCGGCACGAACTTGCGGGGCGGCCGCGCGAAATCAAGGCAATCCGCGGCCGGTGACGTGGCGCGTGTGTCCGGCGCGGAGAGTTGAGCCAACCCGAACAAGTCTTCGGCAAAACGCAGCACGCTGGCGGTTTCGTATTGCACGTGGGTGACGTAGTTTTTCTTGGCGTAGGGCGAGATGACGATCAGCGGCACCCGGAAGCCCAAGCCGTCGTAGGACTTATGCGGCGGCGGAACGTGGTCGTAAAAACCGCCCCAATCGTCCCACTGCACGAAAATCACCGTCGAGTTCCAGAACTGGCTCTGGCCGACCGCATTGACGATCGACGCCACCCACGACGGCCCTTGGCCGCCTCCGCAGTCGCTATGGTCGGATTCGCGGCAGAGCGGCGTGATCCACGTAACGTTTGCGAGTTTCCCGTTGGCGACGTCGGTGAGAAACGTCTTTTGCGGCGTGATTACGTCCGACTTCCAGTCGGGTCCGTTGAAGATGTGCCGCACCGCTTGATATCCCGACCAGAGGCCCGAAAACGGCGTCTTGAACGTGCTCGTGTAGAACCGCCACGTCAGGCCGGCATTGTCGAGTTCGTCTCCGAGCGTCTGATAATCGAAGCATGCGCGCTGCTCGCCGCCGAAAGTGCGCTGCTGGGTCAACGTTTCGACGTCGTCGGTCTTACCGCCGCCGCAACCCCAATAGAAAAACGGCACGTTGACGCTCGATTGTGCCTGGGCCGCGATGATGTATTGATGCGCGACGAAACTCTCGTCGAGTTGCGAAGCGAACATTTTGTCGGCCAACACCCACTCGTGCGCCATGTCCCAGTACGGCTTCGATTCGTTCTGCGGGACGTAGACGAACTGGCCTTGCGGCGGCCCGTTATATTGACGTTCTCGATCGAAGCCGTCCATCCGGCACTGCGTTCCGGGAAGTTTGCCCTTCCCATCACACGCATCGAACATCGCTTGGGCGGAGTGATCGACTTCGTAGGCGGTTTTCAGCGAGATGGGCTGCAGCGGAACGATCTTGCCGCTCGAATTCTTTGCGCTCGAGACCGTATCGGCGCCGGGATATTTTTGAAAGAGATCGTCGAAACTGCGGTTTTCCTGCACGACCCAAATGACGTGTTGGATTTTTCCAGCGCCGGTCGCATTGAGTCTCGCGAGGATGGCGGTTTGCTCGAGAGGCACCGGCCGCGCACCCGGCGAGGCCGAGCATCCGACGACCAGCAGCGATGCGCATATCGCCGCAATGCGATGAAATCGCTTCACAATGCGGCAAAGTGCCACGCCACGCACTGCATTCCTTTCAGCGTTCGTGAGGTCGTCCCGGCTAGTAAGCAAGCAAGCTGAAGGGCGCTCCTCAGCGGTTTCTAATACAGCCATCCCCGAGACAAATAACTCTTCTTACTCCGAAGGAGTTTCTTGTGAATCGATGGTGTAAACTCGCGGCTCCGCTGGTTGCGGTGCTTGCAATGGCCGCTTGTAATGCAGGCGGCTCTTCGAACATGCCGGCAGCAGGCGGCGCTCAGGCCGTCTCCCCCATGTTCAAACACAGTATGCCCGAGTGGGAAGTAAAACATCAAGCGAAGCGCATGTGTCCGATGATCGGTGGAAAGTTCTCCTGTTTGGCGCTTCGAGTGGGAGCCGGCGACATCGTACCGGCCTGTTCGCCTACCGGTGGCTGCGGCTTCACGCCTCAACAACTGGAGACGGCTTACGGTCTCACGCCGGTCCTTGGCCACGGATCCGGCACGATCGTCGCGCTCATCGAGGCCGGCGATTACGCCGCAGCGACGTCGGACCTCGCAACCTATCGCACCCAGTACGGACTCGGCACCGGCAATCTCGTCAGATACAACGAGAACGGGCAACAGTCCAACTATCCGCCGACGTGTCGCAACTACGGCTGGTGCTTCGAGACCGCGCTCGATATCGACATGGTCTCGGCTTCGTGCCCGCAATGCACGATCTACCTCATGGAAGCCAAAGGCGGAATCAGCGACTTCGAACAAGCCGAAAAGGAAGCCGTGACGCTGGGCGCGAGCATTCTCAGCAATAGCTGGAGCTGCCCCAACGATTGGGACTGCGGCGATTCGAACTTCCCGAACTTCTTCAATACCCCCGGCATTGCGTATCTCGCTTCGACCGGCGACAATGCCTAC
Organism: Vulcanimicrobiota bacterium; assembly: GCA_963704715.1. Taxonomy (GTDB): domain Bacteria; phylum Vulcanimicrobiota; class Vulcanimicrobiia; order Vulcanimicrobiales; family Vulcanimicrobiaceae; genus Tumulicola. Next base: position 783,641 of record OY969933.1, read on the forward strand.
AACACGATCGGCGCCCCGTCGGATCTGGGCTCCGTCATCGGTGTGGGCGGCACGCAACTTGAAACCAACGGATCGGGCTTCACGGAAAGCATTTGGTCCGGCGCGTCCGCAGGGTGTGCGGATATGGCCGTCGTCGGCGCCAACGTTCCCAAGCCCTCGTGGCAGCACGACAAGGGCTGCACCAGCCGAACCGACGGCGATATTTCGTCGCAGTCGGGTTGCTCGCCCGGTGTGGCCATCTACAGCGGCGTCTACGGCGGCTGGAACGGCGCGTGCGGCACGAGCGTTGCATCGCCATTCCTTGCCGGCGTCATCGCGCTGAAGGGTAATCAAGCAAAGATGAACGGCGGCGAACACTTCTGGAAACTCCGGGTGCAATCGCGGAACAATAACTTACACGCGATAACCAGCGGCAACGACGGCAGTTGTGGCGGAAGCTACCTCTGCACCGCCGGCACCGGGCAGTTCAAGACCTACTCCGGCCCGGGCGGCTGGGGCTCGCCGAAGGACGATAAGGCCTTCTAAAACAAGGCACTACCGTCCAACGCAAGGGCGGGCGCGAAAGCGTCCGCCCTTTTCATTGGATCCTCGAGTAGGAACGAATCGAGCCGAGCGTACGTTTATCGAGTAGTGCGGTTGCGCGATGAGCGCATCTCGTGCTTCTTATTGGCCCGCAACTGACATGAACAAGGGGGACAGGTGCGGGCCTTTGTTTTGCCTCCCATCAAAGTTGCCTCAATTCAACCGGGTCGGCGAACGACGCGGTCGGAATTTTGCCGGCTCGCCGCGAAAGGCGCCGTTATGATGGATAGGACCGCTCGAATCGTCTCCGCGCTACTCGCAATGCTGATGCTTCCCTTGGTCTTCGGCGCGGCGCCGGCGCAGCCGCCGCCGCTTCAGCCGGCTCGCCCCACCCAGATCGACTGGAATCTCACACCCGAGCAGATCACGGCGACGTGCACGGCACAAATAGCCGACTTTGATGCGGCGGTCAAACGGATCATGGCGGTACCGAGTCCGCGCACGTTCCAGAACACGTTGCTTCCGCTGGAAAACGCCGAAGCCGACTTGAACGACCGCTTGGTAGCGCAAGGATTCCTCTTCAACATGGCGCTCGACAAGCCGGTACGCGATGCATCCGATCGCTGCAACATTGCCCAGAGTAACTATTTCGCCGCGTTCGGAGCGCGTCCGGACGTCTATCGTGCACTGGTCGAGGTTGCGCACAGCGGGACGGCAAAGACGCCCGCCGACAAGAAGCTTCTCGAGTACTATCTCGTCAGCGCCCGCCGCTCCGGCGCGGCGCTCTCGGCCGACAAACGCAAGAGCTTCGTCGCCCTATCCAATCAATTAACCGATCTCGGCAGCAAGTGGCAAGCAACCCTGAATAACGACGCGGCCACGATGACCATCACGGCCGCTCAGACGCAGAGCTTGCCGGCCGGATTCGTGAAAACGCTGACGCAGAATGCCGACGGCACCTATACCGTGAAGGTCAACGAAAGCACCGTGTTGCCGTTCCTCGAAAATCAGCGCGATCCGGCGGCGCGTAAGGCGTACTACGTGGCGTACAACAACCGCGCCGTCGGCAACGTAACGGTGCTCGAACAGGCTATCGACGTGCGCTACCAGTTGGCGCGGCTGTTGGGATTCGATTCCTGGGCCGCCTATCAGCTGGCCGATCGCATGGCGCGAACGCCTGCACGGGTCTTCTCGTTCGAGCGTTCTTTGGATGCAAAACTCATGCCGCAGGCCAAGCGCGACCTCGCGACTTTGGCGGAGCTCAAGGCCAAGGAAACCGGCGATCCGAACGCGCGCATCGATCCGTGGGACGTTACGTATTATAACAATCAACTCGTCAAGACGAAATACTCGGTGGATAACGAGGAGATACGGCAATATTTTCCGGTCGACGTCGTTATCGACCGCATCATGAACCTGTACCACAAGCTTCTCGGCGTGACGTTCGTTAAAGTCGCCGATCCAAAGGCGTGGGCGCCCGACGTGATCAGCTACAACGTGTTCGACACGAAGAGCGGCCGGTTCGTCGGCACGACCTACTTCGATCTATTTCCGCGACCCGGCAAGTATTCGCATTTTGCGAACTGGCCGCTCGTGCCGGCACGCCGGCTGGCCGATGGAACGTACCGGCCGCCCGTCACCGCGATCTTAGGCAACTGGCCACGCCCGGCTCCGGGGGCGCCCGCATTGCTGTCGCATCAGGACGTCATCACGTTTTTTCACGAGTTCGGGCATAATCTCGCGGCCCTGCTTGCGACCGCGCCGTACGAAACGCTGAGCGCCGGGTTCCGTCAGGATTTCGTCGAGGCGCCTTCGCAGATGCTCGAGAACTTCATGTGGGAGCCGTCGATTCTCAAGGAAGTCAGTTCCAACGTCACGACCGGCGCGCCGCTGCCGGACGATCTCATCGCAAAGATGGTTGCCGCGCGCTACGTCGACGAGGCGTACTTTACGCTCGGCCAAATCAAACTGGGAATGGTCGACATGGCCTACCATTCGACCGGTCCGCACGTCGATACGACGGCCGTGTGGGGGCAGATTTCCGACGAATACACGCCGCTGCCGATGGTTGCCGGCACGCACCCGCAAGCATCGTTTGGACACCTCTTCGGCTACGATGCCGGCTACTACAGCTACTTGTGGGCGCTCGTCTACGCGCAAGACATGTTTACCGCGTTCAAAAAGGGCGGCCTGGAAAACCCGGCGGTCGGAATGCGCTACCGCGAGACGATCTTAGAGCCGGCGCGCACCTACGAACCCGACGTGGAAGTGCGTAACTTCCTCGGGCGGCCGATGAGCAGCGACGCGTTCTACAAGCAGTTTGGAACCGCACCGGAGCCGACCCCGACCCCGCACTGAACGAGCTCGAGGTCGATGAGATTATCGCTCTGCCGCTAAAGCGGCGACCGTGGAGATGACTTCGGAATCCTGGCCCTCGCCGATGACCGTCTTTCTGAGCCGCCCGTGACGATCGAAGATCAGCTGCGTCGGCCAGTACGCAATGCCATAGGCGTTCCACAGCTTCTCGTCGTTGTCGATCGCGACCGGCCACGAGATCCCTTGCGCCGCGAGCGCCGCGACGACATTTGCCCGTACGCGTTCAAAGGGCGTTTCAGGAGTATGAATCCCGACGACGAGCAGATCCCTCGCCGGGTAGTGGGCACGCAGGGAGCGCAGTTCTGGCACGACGTGTTTGCAGTTAATGCAATCGAACGTAAAGACGTCGACAACGACCACTCTGCGCGCGTACGCCGCGGCGGCAGGTCGCGATCCGATCCACTGCGGGGCGCTGAAAAGCGGCGCAAAGGCGCTTTGGGCCAGCAGGATGACCGAAAATAAAATATGCATTTCTTTGGTACGATTTGCCCAACGTGACCGGATGAGTAATTCGAAGATCATCCGGCCGAGCTCCTCCGGCGTTCCCTTAGCGGATGATAAGGTCGCGCGCGTCGAAGTCTGTGCCCCACGATGCCGGCGGGCGAGGGAGATGAGGTTTTGGCTGCTGCATTTGCGGCGCACGAGGGCTGGGCGTTCGGCGAGGCCTATCGCCGCTATGCGGCGCTGCTCTATTCGGCGGCCTATAACGTCCTCGGTAACGCCGACGACGCTCAAGATTGCATAGCGGACGCAGTCGCAACGCTTTGGCGCTCGCAAGGAGCATACTCAGCGTCCCGCGGCAATCTGCGAAGCTTCCTCGTGGTCTGCGTTCGCAACGAAGCAATCTCGCGCCGCCGGCGCCAGTCTCGCGCACTTCGTCTGGAGCAACGCCTTGCCGCGCTGCCGGTGGAGCACGAGCAATTGCAGGTGTCCGATCCGATCGAGCGCGACCGGGTTCGAAGCGCGATTCTCGCGCTCCCGCCCGATCAGCGCACCGCTCTCGAAATGGCGTATTACGAGCAAAAGACGCACAGCGAAATCGCAGCCGAACTTCACACGCCGCTCGGAACGATCAAGAGCCGCATCAAGCACGGTCTGCGAAAACTCGGCTCCTTTCTCGAATCAAGCGTACCCATCGGGGACGATCGCTTGTGAGATACGAGCACATCGAGGATCGAGCCGCGCTCTACGCGCTAGGCGCACTCCCTGAGGACGAACGCGCCGCCATCGACGCGCATCTTCGCGAGTGTTCGGTCTGCGTGGAGCAGGTGGGGGCCGCCGAGGACGACGTCGCTCGGATCGTTTTGGCGGAGCCGCAACGCACGCCGCCGGCGGCGCTTGAGAACCGAATCGACCGATTAGTGCAACCGCGTTTCCGCGAAGCGCAGCGCCGTTCTCGGCGTGTGGCGTGGCCGTACGCGGCAGCGATGGCGGCAGCGCTGCTCCTCGGACTTCTGCCCTCGGCCTATTTCTGGTCGGCGAATCGGGCGGCGCACGTCGCCATGCTCGCGCAAAGCGATGCGATGGGTCGCCTAGCGAGCGCTCCGCACCGGACGGTGCAATTTCAGCCGACGAACGTGAGTCCGCCCGCGGAAGTGATGTACGCGCCCGACGGATCGTGGTACGTGGTGGTCGTACGAGGCGGATCGAAGGCACTCTCGGTCGCGTGGATGCACGACGGCACGCACACGATGCTCGGCAATGCCGTTCCCTCCGGCAACGTCGCAATGCTCTATCTTCCGAAGAGCCACCGCATGGATCGCCTCGCACTCATGGATGGCGGTCGCGTCGTTGCCGAGGCGACGCTTTCATGGCAAAACGCCGCTCCAAGCCGGCACGCGGCTCTGCCCCTTTGGAGCCACCGGTTAGCGATGTTGGGCTTTATTTAATAGGGCGCTCCGGGTCGCGATGCGGGGAAGACCGCGATGCCTTCGTCGCCGCCGTGCGGCACTTTGACTTCCACGAGCGGCAGGTGGTTGGGTCTACGCGCAGGCCCCGGATACGCCCACTGGCTCAACGTGCCGGCGGACACGTATGCGCGGCGTTCGCGCCCGTCGAGCGCAAGCGCCTCGGGAAGCAGAATTGGCGGCTTATTCGGAATGGCGTCGTTTCCGCCCCGGCCCATATGACCGAACACGTGCGACATTTTTTGCTCGCCGCGTTCGAAGATACCGCAGCGATACGCGTACGGGTCACACACGGCAAGCGCTCCGGTTTTCGTGGTCACGATCGCTCCCGCCGAAACGAGCTTGAGCCCGAGGTTTTCGGGCGTTCCGGTTCCACCGGCAAAGCGATCGACTTGCGCGAGGTTGCTCTTCGTCATGAAGGTGACGTAAAGGTTTCCTTGATTGTCGACTGCGCCGAACGCGCCGTTGCGTGCCGCAGGATCGCCCAGCGTCCGGCTCGGCACCGAACTTCCGTTTTCGTACACCTCGACGAGCGCCGTCGCATCGTTTTCATTTTGGTAGTCGATGACGTACACGTTCTTGCCGGCCTCGTCGACCGTAACGTCCAGCGGCATGCCGCTTGGGTCGTTCAAGGTCTTCATCGGCGTTTTGGCGCCGGGCGCGAACTCATAGATCTGGCGCGCGGTCGAATCGGTGACCCATAGGTCGCCCTTCGAATCGTAAAACAAACCGCGTGCCGACTGAAATCCTCCGATGTGCCCGCACGGACCGGCACTGAGATTCGACGGATCGTAGAGTTCGATCGCTGCGGTATAGTCGGCGGTGATGGCAACCACGGCCGACGGACAGGCTGCTGCAGCGTATACGGCATGCGGCACCGATCCGGCCGCGATTGGGCTGAGGCCTTGCGATCCGGCGCTGCACGCCGTCACGGACGCCACGGCCGCGATGGCAGCCGCAAAACGGACGGCCGATAGCGAAAGGTGCGATGTGCCCATGGTGGCACGCTCCTTCTTTTGGGGAACGTCGCCTTGGATTAAAAGACGCTCGATCCTCTGCCAGCGCCGCTTGGCAGGACGCAGAGCGGCTATTTCGATGCGACGGTGTCGGACGTCGCTGCGATTTTAATGAGCTCCGCGACGGCGCTCGGATTCGATACGTAGATGGCGTGATTTCCCGGGACTTCCGTAGGCGCCGCACCGGCGCGCCGGGTGGCGGATTCGCGATAAGTGTATTTGCCGACTCGCCCGCGTCCGGTGCGGCCAATTTCGACTCCGGCATGCAAAACCCGGCTTTCAAGAGAACGCCCTGGCGGCTGATATGTCGCCGAGAAAAATGCACATTCGTGTTTCATCCAAATGAAAGAGATCGCAATGAACAGACGCGCGTACCATCTTCGCGGCACGATGCCGCTTCTCGTCGCGCTTTGGTTTGCATGCTCGAATGGAGCGGCGCTCGCGTTCCCAGTCGATTTCGGGCCGGGATTCGCGACCCACAGGGTTTCCGTCGACTCGAGCGTGGTGAGCGTTACGACTGGAGGGCACGGGCCGGCCGTCGTGCTCCTTCACGGCTATGCCGAGGATTCGCGGATGTGGAAGCCGCTTGCCGAGAGGCTCGCGTCGCGCTATACGATCATCGCTCCGGATCTCCCCGGCATCGGAAACTCGTCGATCCCTGCGTCGGGTCTAGATATGAAGATGTCGGCTAAGCGTGTTCGAGATGCTGTGCACGCGCTCGGCTATAGCAAGGTCACCGTCGTCGGGCACGACATCGGGCTCATGGTTGCCTACGCTTATGCAGCAATGTATCCGGACGAAGTGCAAAAGCTTGCCCTGATGGACGCGTTCCTGCCCGGCGTCAATGGCTGGGAGCCCATCTTCAACAGCCCGGACTATTGGCATTTTCGGTTTCACGGGCCAACGCCCTTAGCACTGGTTTCCGGGCGTGAAACCATCTACTTCTCGTACTTCTGGAACGACCTCGCAGCAAACCCAAAGCATTCACTCTCGCCGGCGAGCCGTCAGGGATACATCGCCGCGTATTCTCGGCCCGGCCGGATGGCGTCCGGCTGGGCATACTTTGCGTCGTTTCCAAAGACCGCCTCGGATTTCGCTGCCATGGCCAAGACGCAGTTAAAAATTCCGGTACTCTCAATAGGCGGTGATAAATCGCTCGGCGTAGCGCTTGGCGCACAAGCAAGGCTGATAGCCTCAAACGTTACAATTGTCGTGCTGAGGAATACGGGCCATTGGCTGATGGAAGAAAATCCGAGCCAGACGATGTCCGCGCTGACGAAGTTTATCGAGCAGCCTTAGGCATTATTCGGTAACTTCTCCGCCGCAGCGCTCCGGTTAACGGCGCCTTACGACCAAAATGCTTTGATCTTCGCTGCGTCCGAGACGCCGCGATTGGTACCGAATTGTATCGCGACGGGAATCAATGCCGGATCGACCAGACTGACCTTGTCGTAACCGGGCGGGCAGCCGACGACGATGAGCATGACTTGGGACCCGCCCGCCTTGAGATCTTTGATCTCTTGATTCAACGAGTTCGGGAAATGGCTCAAGCGCAAGCCTTGCGCGGCGTCGCGCTCGTCGTCTCCGGACGCAAGCGACACGATCAGCACGCGCTTCGCGCCGCCGAGTACGTCGGAGTGCGTCGATGTGGCACACGTTCCGCCGTCCATGCAAACGCGGTCTTTTATCGGCGTCGGCCCAGCGAGCCCCGGCCACGACGAACTCGCAGACATTGCGTCGATCGCCGCAACGTCGTCGTCCGGCCCGACAATCAAGCGCTGTGCGGTGTAACAATCGATCGCGCTGGTATGAAACTTCGGCGACGGCCACGCTTTGCCGGCACCCGTCAAGCGGGTAATCAACGCCTGCCACTCGCCTACCGGATTGGTGTGCGCCGCCATCGCTGCACGGCCGAGTTCCTGAACGTTCTGCACGCTTGCGGTCGGCAAATTATTTCCGACGTAATCCGCGCGCATCGAGCTGAAGGGCGGGTTGAGGGGGTAGTTCATCGTCGCCGGATCCTTGCCGATCGCTACCATCTCGGTTTTCATCCGGGCGGCCGTATCCATGAGAATCGCGTAGGTGCCAAGGGTGCCCGCAGACGTACCGACCATAACGTCGGCGAGCTTGAGGTCCACGCCGTTTTGCGCGAGCGACGTGAGATACCCGGAATAAAACGAGACGAGGTAAATCGCGCCGCCGCTCATCGCGAGTCCGCGCTCTTTTCCAACTCCGAGCGGCGGCGCATACGGAATTGGGTGCGCAAGTCCGTCGTTAGGCGGGATTCCCGTCGCAAGCGCCGATCGGTCGGCCGCGCTCGGGCCGGCCGCCAACGCTTTCGCTCCGGCTAAGCCGAGCGCCGCAACCGCACCCGCACCAGATGCCAGCAGCGCCTTTCGCGAGATGCCTCCGAGTCGGGCGTTATCGTAGCGGCCGTTCACGGCGTTATCGCGCGCCGCTCGAGCAGGCGGAGAGCGTCAACGCCGCTCCAACGACGGGCAGGATCGCAAAATTCGGCATACAGGCTAAGCCTCGTTTCTCATGCGCTGATATACGAACGGTACGTCGTCAAGTTCGCGACCGGCGGCCGGCGGCCCCCTTTAGAAGGAAGCTCGGGCCTCTTCATCCGCCTTCGAGTTAGGAGGACGGAAGATATCGCTCACAGCATGCCTAGGCGCAATCATGTCACTCGAGCACATCTTTTATGTCAGCCAGTCGATCGCCGCGGTGGCGGTGATTGCCTCTCTGCTGTATTTGGCGCAGCAGGTGCGACAAGCCGAGCGCGTTCAGCGCGCGACGATGCAACAGGGTCGAGCAGATCGGACCGCCCGAGCTTCCTTGGCACTTGCGAGCCCTGAGTTTGCGCGCGTTCTCCAAAAAGGCATGGCCGGAGACACGGACTTGACGCGAGACGAATTCACTCAATGGATGTGGATGTGTCGCGCGCTATTTCTTAGTGGCGAGGATTCATTTCTTCAGCATGAGGCGGGGATGCTTTCTGACGCGGCGTTCAACAGCTATGTTGCGGGTGTCAAATTTTATTTCTCGATGCCCGGAATGCGCGCCGCATGGAAGCTATCGGAGAGTCAGTTTGGCAGCGACTATCGCGCCTTCGGTAGCGCGATGCTGGCTCAGACGAACGGAACCTCGCAAAACGCCGACGCTTATGCGGCGTGGCGAAAGCTGCTGGCAGCAGAACCTGGAACCGCCGAATAGGAGTTTAACCCAGTTAGTCCTTTGCAGACTGTAGAGCTTCATGCACAGCCAAGAATGCCTGTCGACGCGTGGGCGTTCCGCAGTAAACGGTGATCTGAACCAACGCTTCTTTGATCTCGTCGACCGTTACGCCGCTGGCGAGCGCGGCATTCGTGTAAATGCCTAGCTCTTGAAAGCGGCCTAGACCTGCGAGGATTCCAAGCGTCAAGATACGTCGTGACTTCCGGTCAAGTCCGCGACGACTCCATGCGTATCCCCAAGCCAATTCCGTAACGGCTCGTTGAAACGTCAGCATGAATTCGACAGAACCTTCAAGGTTCGCGTCCACATACTTAGCGCCGAGTGCTTGCCTCCGCGTCTCGAGACCCTTCTCGAATAACTCGTTGTCAGCCATCACCTGACTCTCCGTTCCTTCGGCATGATCGCTCTCAACGGTGAGGCGCGCGTCACGAAGCTGATTCACCAAAACAGCCCGCCAACTCCCGTGACGCATTCCATCCCGTGGTGGAGCGATGACGATCCTCCCGCAGGTAGATCCGCGAATGGCCGCGCAGTGCATTGCTTACGAAGATGGCCCTCAATGCAACCCGTCCTACTGGAACCGTCACGCTGCTTTTTACCGACATCGAGGGCAGCACGCAACATTGGGAGCAGCAGCGCGCGGCGATGCCCGATGCATTGCGCCGCCACGACGAGCTGCTTCGAGCGGCCATCGAAGCACATGGCGGTTACATTTTCAAGACCGTAGGCGATGCGTTTTGCGCGGCGTTTTGGCGGGCGTCATCCGCTGTCGCAGCTGCTGCCGATGCGCAACGGGCACTCGCGAGCGCGGACTGGAGCGCCGTCGGCGGTCTAGCGGTGCGCATGGCGCTGCACAGCGGCGCAACCGACGAGCGCGACGGTGACTATTTCGGACCGGCGGTCAATCGCGTCGCGCGGCTCATGGCTATCGGTCACGGCGGCCAAATCCTGCTCTCCGGCGCTACCCGTGAACTCTCGCATGGCGATCTGCCCGCCGGCACGGCGCTCGTCGATCTCGGCGAGCAGCGGCTGCACGATCTCACCGACGCCGAGCACGTATGGCAGATTGACGTCGAGGGGTTGCCTAGCGAATTTCCGTCGCTGCGCTCACTCGACGCGCTGCCGAACAACTTGCCCATTTCGCGCACCACCTTCGTCGGACGCGAACGTGACGTAGCCGAAGTCAAGGGGCTGCTCGAGCATCACCGCCTGCTCACGCTGGTTGGTTCGGGTGGCGTCGGCAAAACGCGCCTGGCAATCCAGGTCGGCGCCGAACTGCTCGATCGCTATCCCGACGGGGCGTGGTTCGTCGACTTCGCCCCGATCAACGACCCGGAGCTGGTCGCCAGCGTCGTCGCGCAGGCGCTGGGCATGAGCCAACAGGAAGGGCGTCGGATCGACGAGGCGATTTCGCAATGGCTGCGGCGCAAGAAGTTGCTGGTCATCTTCGACAATTGCGAGCACGTGCTGGAGCCGACGGCAGCGCTTGCGGATAACATCTTAGCAACGGCGCCGGATGTTCGCATCTTGTCGACGTCGCGCGAAAGGCTCGACGTCATCGGCGAAGCGGTGCACCGGCTCCCGTCGTTGGCGGTTCCGGGTGAAGCTGCCGGCTTGACGCCCGATGAGGCGCTGCGCTATGGCGCCGTTGCGCTTTTCGTGGATAGGGCCAAGGCCGCCGATACGCGCTTTACGCTCACGGATGACGGCGCACCAATCGTCGCCCAGATCTGCCAGCGGCTCGACGGCATTGCACTGGCAATCGAACTCGCTGCCGCGCGCGTTAAGATGCTTTCCCTCCCTAACCTCGCGCAGCGACTCAACGAACGCTTCAAGCTGCTCACGGGCGGGAGTCGCACCGCGCTCCCGCGCCAGAAAACGCTCGGCGCACTGATTGACTGGAGTTACGACCTCCTCGCGTCACACGAGCAACTGTTGTTTGTACGCCTTGGGATCTTTGCCGGCGGATTTGGCCTGGATGCCGTGAAAGCGGTCTGCGGCGGCGATCTTGACGACGTTGACGTTTTCGAAGTGCTCGAATCCTTGACCGACAAATCGCTGGTCGTCGCCGACACCGGCGGCGAGCGCGAACGCTACCGGCTGCTCGAATCAACAGCCGCCTACGCGCTCGAGAAACTCGGCGCATCGGGACAGCACGAGCGCCTGGCCAGACGTCACGCCGAATACTTTCGCGACGAGGCCGAAGCTGCGGACGAATGGCTCGGCGTCTCGACGATTGCATGGCTTGCCGCCGTCGAGCCCGAGCTGGACAACTACCGGACGGCCCTGGAGTGGGCGCTTACGCTCGAGAATGACGCCGTGCTCGGCGGCGCAATTGCCGGCGCAATCGAACGCCTTTGGTTGCATACCGGCCTCGTCGTCGAAGGGCGCTATTGGATCGGGCGTGCGCTCCCGCGCGTCGATGAAACCGAGCAGCCGCGCATCGCAGCGAGGTTGTGGTTGACGCAGGCGAGACTCTTAACCGGCAAGCGCCGCCACGACGCGGCCGAGCAGGCGCTGCGGCTTTACGAATCAGTGGGCGACGTACGTGGCGCCGCGCGCGCACTGCGACTTCGCGGGTACGCACTGTATCAGATGGGCCGCCTCGATGAGGCGCACAAGACGACCGTCCTCGCGCTTGCGGGGTCGCGCACGTGCGCAGATTCGTTGATGGTTGTCGACTTGCTCGTGCTGCAGGCGGCCATCGAAATGAGCCGGGGCGATCTCGGCGCGGCGCGTGAGCTCTATGCGCAGGCTCTCGCGGGCTGGAAATCGACGGGTGATGAGCTTGGGATTGCATCGGTATTAGGCTCAATGGCGGAGATGGAATTTGCGGCAGGCGATCCCGCCCAGGCGCTGCGTTGGACGAACGAGGCGCTGGATCTCGGATCACTCGGGAAAAACTTATCGTTTGCAGCGAACTGGCGCGTTAACAGCGCGGCCTATCGCATCGCGCTCGGCGACGTCACAGGAGCCCGCGAGTCGGGACGCGCCGGATTGCGTCTCGCCCGGCAGGCAAGAAGCGAACTGTTCCTCGCCACCGCGCTCCAGCATCTGGCCCTCGTTGCAGCGCTCGCCGGCGATACGCATCGCGCTGCCCAGTTGCTGGGCTACGTCGATGCGAAATACGACGAGCTTGGAATGAAACGCGAAATCACCGAGCAATGGGGCCATGACAAGTTGGTCGCGACGCTGCGCGAAACGATCGGCGAAGATGAGATCAAACAACTTGCTGCCGAAGGCGCCGCATGGTTGGAAGACCACGCCATCGAGGAAGCGCTAGAGGTTTAGACATGCGTTCGATAGGGGCGCCGGAATCGACGAAGAGCCCCGTGCTTGACGGCACGGGGAACCGAGGGGCCCGGACGATGCCGCCGAAACCGCCCTTCTATAAATAGCGTCAATCTTCGCCGTTATGCGTTGAGCACCGCGGCTTTGGCTTTACTCGCGGCCTGCGCCGGTTCGCAGCCGCCGGTGCAGGCAACGCAAGCGTTCGCACATCGCATTCCGGCTATCCAGAACTACGAGGTGCTGTATAGCTTCGGCAACGGCGCCGACGGCGCGAACCCGGGAGCGGCGTTAGTTGCGGTGAGTAACGGTTCGGGCTGCTGCCTCTACGGTACGACGCAATACGGCGGCAAATACAACAAAGGCACGGTGTTCAGCTACGGGGCCGCCGGCGAGACCGTGCTGCATAGTTTCGGCAACGGCGCCGATGGAGTGTCTCCGCAGTCGGGCTTGGTCGAAGTTAACGGCGCGCTCTACGGCACGACCTACGAAGGCGGCGACGGCAATCGCGGGGTCGTGTACGGCATCACCACGAGCGGTACGCAGGAAGTGGTGTATAGCTTCCACGGGCGACCGCACGGCGGCGCCCCCGACGGCGCATCGCCCGATCGCCGGTCATTGGGTCGATCGAGCAGTTATCGCCGTCGAAGCCGGGATTACTCAGCGTTTTTATGGGCGTCTTTCCGGCGTCAGCGTATTCGACGATATCGTAGTTTCCATCGTCGACGATAAAAACGTCTCCGGCTCCGTCGGTGCACTCGCCGGCTGGTCCAACGAATCCGTACAGCGTTCCAACAAGTTTACCGCCCGGGTACGAGAACACGTCGATACGGCGTTTTCCCTGATCGGAGACGTACAGCAAATTATTTCGCTTGGCCTCGGGATTCATCCACGACCGCGCGGCATCCAGCGGGCCGGCATTTATAACTTGCGGCAGCGGAACGCGTCATTTTGAGCCGGCTCGCCTTGAGCGGAGTCGAAGGGCTGGCGCTGCCCGTAGATCACTCACTATCGCACAAAATTCGAAAACCGTGGTTCGAACGAGGTGGCGCTAGCCGCCCACGAAGATCATCAACCCAATAACGGCCGCAGTCGTGATCACCTTTAGTGACAGCGATTTTTGCTCGGCACGCGAAAGAGCGAGCCTAGTAGCAAATCTATCTGCGATCGTCTGCGGTGGATTGTGATGCTCTTCCAAATCGGAGAGAAATGCAACCGTTTCTTCAGCATCGCGAATACGGTCTGCGCACTGCAAGCAGGCTCGTACGTGCCGCTCGACCGTCGCTCGTTCTGTATCGTCGAGAGAACCCAGGGCAAAGAGCTCGGCCAGCTCACCAATGTGGCGGCTCACGTCGTGAGCCTCGCTTTGAGAGCCTTGCCCAGGCGACGTAAACCAAGTGAAATCCGGCTCTTCGCGGTTCCCAGTGGAAGTCCGAGCTGGGCCGCGATCTCCGCGTGAGTCTTGCCGAGGAAGTAGGAGAGTATTAAGGGAGCGCGTTGTTCCTCGGGGAGGCTGTTGAACGCATCGTACAGCCGCCGGTTCTCCACGTAATCTTCGACTCGCAGCTCCTGAGACACCGGCGATTCTCCGGAGATGCTGGTGGTCAGCTTCGCGAGACGGACGGCTGTGCGCTGCTGCGAAATCGCTTGATTGCGAACGCACGCGACAAGGAAGCTTCTCAATGCGCCGCGCTGCGCATCGTAGGTGACCCGCTTTGCCCAAACGCGGATAAGCGCGTCGTGCACGCAATCCTGCGCATCGTCGGCGTTCCTCAGCACATTGTAGGCGACGGAGTACAGCAAAGAATGAAAACGGGCGTAGGTGCCGTCGAGTGCCCACGGCTCCCGGCGCGCGAACGCATCTTCCAGGGCCCGGTCTTGACCCTCATTTCGTAAGTCTCCGGGAGCCCAAGCCCGGCTGGGGTCCAGTGCCCCCGTGCTCATCACGTCCCTCATACGTTCGACGGGGCAGTTTGGATTAGGGATCGGGGGTCTGCGGTAATCCGCGACGTCTCCCAGAGCGTACGGACTGCGCTGGCGGCCCAGCCGTCCCGGCAGAAACAGATTGCGGAGAGGCGACAAGCGATCAGTCCTCCGGTTCACTCTAGCGGTACGGTTTCATCCCGGTCGCTCCGGCGGCCATCCAAGTAATGCTTCCCGAAGATTCGCCAACGAAACGGCGTCTCTTCCCACAACCCCTCGGAGACCGGTTACGACGTGCTGTTTGCACTCAAAACGCCGGCGCGGGAGTGCGGTAATCCACCAGAACGCCGCGAGCGTACTTGAGCACGATGATTTCCCGAGATTCCGGAAACCGCTAACTAAGGAGAACGATATGCGAAGTTTTCTCGTGCTTAGTTCAACGATCGCGCTGTTCACCGCGGGGTGCTCCGCGGGAGGAGGCCTTACGAACGGCGTTCCTGCGACCACATTGTCGAACGGCAGCGTCCCTTCAGTTTCAGAGGCGCCGGCGAAGCGCCCGGCCACCACTGCGGCGCCCCATGGTGGCGTCCGGTCGGTCGTTGTCTATACGCTAAGTAATAACACGACTCACAACAGGGTCTTGGCTTTCATACCCGGTCCCCACGGCCTGAGATACGATCAGTCGTTTGATACGCGCGGACTCGGCGAGCCTTCGATCGCCGGAACGGTTCAAGGTGCGATTGCGACGAGCGGCGACGGCCGCTTCCTGTTCGCGGTCGATGCCGGAAGCAACGAGATCACGAGCTTCCGAGTTGAAAACGACGAACTCCATTTCATTAGCAAGGTCGCTTCTCGTGGAATGGAGCCTGTCAGTCTCGCCGTTCATGACGGGATCCTGTTCGCTCTCAATGAAGCGAGTAGCTCGATTGCCGGATTCCGCATCACGCGCAACGGCATCTTGCGTGCGATACCCAACTCAAACGCTCCGCTGAGCGGCAGCAATGTGGGGCCGGCGGAAATCTCGTTCGACCATACGGGTGGCGTGCTGGTCGTGACGGAAAAGGGCACCAACAGCATCGACACCTACAGCGTGAGCAACGGAGTTCCAACGGGACCCACGGTCCACGCCTCATCGGGAACGACGCCTTTCGGATTTGCCTTCGTACCGCATTCGGAGACGATCGTCGTTTCTGAAGCGTCAGGCGGTGCGTCGCAGGCGGGAACGGCATCGTCGTACGGCGTGAGTCCTCCCGATACGCTGACGCCTATTTCGAAGTCGGTGCCCGATCAGAATACGGCACCGTGTTGGGTAGCGATCACAAATAGCGGCGTGGCCTTTACATCGAACACCGCAAGCGGAACGATCTCCGCTTATGCGATTTCTGCGATGGGAAACCTGACCCTAACGACGCAGAACGGCATCAGCGCGACGACGGGCCAATCGCCTACGGACCTCGCGCTGAGCCCTGGCGATCGCTATCTCTTCGTCGTCAATCTGAAGAGCCGGTCGATCGGAGCATATGCAGTAGGATCCGGTGGGACGTTGACGCAGGCCGGCGGCGTCAAGCAGCTGCCCGTAAGCGCGCTGGGGCTCGCAGCTCTCCCGTACAAGAGCATTTAGGCCCGTAGCGATCGTCAGTGCGGGCGAAAGATGATGGCCGTCTGCCCGGCGTCGAGCCAAACGGCGCGGGATACGTAAGGGCTCGTCAGCCAAGCGAATGCGGCGTCGACCTCATCGTGGGCGACGCCGCGCGCGCTGTTATGTGCTGCGAGCCGGGCGTCGAGCAGGCTGCGCGCAACGTCGCGGGTGAAGTTTGGCGGAGCGCCGTCGCCCATCGCGTGCGCATGCGCTGCTGCTCTAAGCCGAGTTCGATCAACCACGACGCTACGACGCGCAACCGCTTCGGTGCGCCGTGCAGCATCTCCCAAGCGAGATCGTCGAGTGGATCGGCGGCGAAGCCGGGGACGAATAAATCCAGCATTCGGGAGCTGTCTAGCTGTAGCGTTGCGGCCCGAACGAGATCGTCGACGCTCCACGCGGTGACCGGTCGACCAACTCCGAGACGAAAGTCATTTCGGCATCGAAAGACACTGCTACGAGAGCACAATAGCCGGCGCTATAGACGTCGCGGTATTTGGCGGCTTCGGCTACCGCACTGGAATGCGCAATATTATCGTCCCGCGAAAGCTTGCACTCGAGCATTACGCGGTAACTCAAGGGGCCGAGCAGTGCATCGGCGTAGCCGTCAGGCGCGTGATAGCCGCCGACGTGCGTCGCGGCGAAACCAAGCAGTTCGAACAGCGCACAGACGGCACGCTCGAAGGCATCCGAGTTCGTCGAACGAGCTGCATGTTGCAGGGCGGTTATCGCAGTCGCAGCGCCGCGCGAGACGTGGGGTACGGCGAGCGGCGCAAGGCCCGTGGTATCGACGGCCGGCCAGTCGTCGATAGGGCGGTTGAGCCGAAAGCGCCGGTCGGGGTCCTGGACGATTACCGGCTTCCGTCCGCGCACCAGCATTCGCTCTACGTAGTGCGTCAGCGCCGCATACAGGTTCTTCTGCGACTGAGTCCGCTCGAAAACGCCGCGACGCCAGCCTTCCTGGAGAATGTCATTCGCCGTGCGCGCGTTGCCGTCGGCCAGTATTGCGAAGGATGCCTCGAGCACTTCTCCCTTGGCTGCCATGATCGGAATGTCCACGCGACACCATATGCCCGAGACGTTGCCGAAATGAGACCAGACTGTGTCTCACGCACTTCGGCCTGCGGGCATTATCGACCGTATGACGGACGACGATAAGGCTATCATGCCGCAGGTTCTCGCTCACTATCAGCTCGTCGCGCCCCTTATCGAGGCGGCACTGGCGGATACACCGATCGTCTTTCGGCATTATCCGAAAGGACTCGATTCGGTGGGGATCTTTCGCGTCACGACCGTTCCGCTCAGCGCGAATAAGCTGCTGTGGCTGGTGCATTCGCAGTTCGCGATCGAGTTTTATACGTGGGCGTCGGTGCCGTTGGATATCGAGGCGCTCCGGTTTGGTCGGATCCTATTGGAGGCGGGACCAGGGGTAGGGTTCGAGCGCGTGAAGCTGGCGGCGCTGGCCCTTCGGGCGCTCCTTTTCGATTCCGCGAAGCTTGAGGCGGTCGCGCTGCTCGACGGCGGGACCGGGATGGGGCTTTGGATTCCCTTCGCCGACACGCCGCATGCCGATCGCGTGCGATTGTGGTTGCGTGAGCTCTGCAATCGTGCCGTCGCGCTGCATCCGGATCTCGTTTCCACGGCGTACAATACGCGGCGCGACGGCTGCGTGCACCTCCACGTGCAAAGTAATGCGGCGCTACACTACAGCGCCGTGCCCTACAGCCTACGCACGCAGGGGCTGACGGTTTGCACCCCTGTTCGATGGGATGAACTCGGCTCGATCACCGCCCCTAATATTTTCACGCACGATGCGATCGCGGCTCGAATCGAAAAGCTTGGCGACGTTTTTGGGGATGAGGTCAAGGTTATCGCGGGCCAGAGGTTTCCATCGGCCCCGGAAGCTGAAGCCGCATTGAGCGGTACCCGCCGATTCAGTGTCTGATGGACACGATGGCGCTTGCCGCGGGATACTACATAAGGGCTCTGTAACTTCCGGTTTTGCCCAGCGGTCGGCGATCCGCAGGGCGCTTTCCAACCGGGCGCACCCCCTAGGCGTAGGAATATCTAGCTTAAACTTGCCAATTTAAGGATGGCAAAGTTTTCATTGTTTTATGCCTTCCGATAAAACGTTCCGTACAGGTCACACTCCGCCCCGGAAAGATCCTCGGGTCAACCCGTTGGTTCTTAAAAAAGGGAACTCAATATGCAATCTCTGTCGAAAGAATACAAACTTATCGAGAGATCATATACCTCCGAGGTGTTGCGGTAATAACAAGTCAACATACGTTATGCGGCTGCTTGCCGAGCAACTGGCCGCGACGCAAGTGCCAGCCCACTCGCACAATGGACTGCACTTCAAAACCATCTGCCGCGATTGCAATGGGCTCATAGGTGCATGGGACGCGGCTCTCGGTCAGCTTGCTGCGGAAGCTGAAATCTTAGTAACGCAACGCCTTCCTTTTCCGCGCACTGTTGACCTAAACCTACGGCCGGGTGCTATTCTGCGCTCGATACTTGGACATTTTGTCGCGGCCAAGCTCCAGGATGACCAAGTGCCAACCGATCAGCGCATTCGTGAATACCTACTTGGTAACTCTCCGCTGTACGAAAACATTAAGGTGTATTGCTGGCTTTATCCGTACGTAGCAACCGTCGTCTCCCGAGACTTCACATTCGTACAGACTATCGGCGCTGGCGTGCCCAGTCCCGGCTTGATATCAGTGATAAAGTTTTTCCCCTTAGCATTTTGCATGGTCGATGGACTCGGTCATCTAGAGGTAGCTGACTCGATCGACTTCGCTCAGTTCTCTTCAATCGGCCCAGACCAACAGTGTAACATTCCTGTGACTAAAGATCATCTCGTCCACTTGGGAATGCCGGAACTTCCACGGCAGGACCACATCGTTTTAGGTGGCCGTACTTACAGCGACTCGGTTACCACAGTTTATCCTAACGAGAGGTCTGGCAAATCAAAGAACACGCGAATCTTACGACACGATGGGAAGGCGGGGATAGTCCCACTTTCCCAAACCTTCATGCGTTCGCTGAGATTGCTGAGAGGATGGAAGATTAGCCGTAGTTGGAGGGCTTCCAAACTTCCGGTTCGCCTTGCTGGCGCGGCGATCGGAGGCGTGGCTGCGGGGCGGCTGGGCGAGAAATTCACGCATCGACTTATTTATTGCCCCAAGTCAAGACCCACCCGCCTTGCTGGATGCTTCGGACTGGCACCGTTCCACCGGGCGCAAAAACCTCGATAAGCTGAGTCTCCGCCGTACAACTCGACTGCCCGGTTCTTGCCGTCCGCATCTGGTGTAGCCCGACCTGTCAGAGCGTGGACTGCGATCGGTACTGCAGCAGGCTTTGGGTTTGGGACGAATACCACTTCGTGGTAGACATCAAGGCGAGAGCTTTGAACGATGGCAGCACGATAGGCGCGAAGAACCTTGCGGTCACGATTCAGACGCTCGACACGCCGCACGTCGGTCTTACGATGCCGACGGCTGCGACCCCGAAAAGCATCACCGTTCCTCCCCCCCATTACGGCAAATGACGCAGCCATTGCATGGAACGATAACAGCGGTGCAAACGAGACCTCCTTTGTCTTGTGGCGAGATACTCTTGGACTTGATGTGACGACAGTAGTTGCTCAAAACGCAGGAACGGTCACTACGCTATGGCATGGCACCTGCGTAAAAGGCTCGCGCCAGTTGCCGACCGTAACCCCTCCTCCGGTTTCTCCAACGCTTTCCGGCCACGTTGTCGCAATTAACGGTTCAAGCATCATCATCAACATTGGCTCAGCCAATGGGGTGGAAACAGGGATGCTCTTCGACCTGGTGCACGTCAAGCAGCTCATTGATCCGGTTAGCCATCAGGTGTTAACGGTCAAAGAAAAAATGGGTAAGATGCAAATTGACGCAGTAAGCGCAAACGCGGCCGTGGGTCACAGCGTATCTGGCAAGGCCGCCGTCCGAATTGCGGCATCTCCGAAGGTGTGCCCTAGTGTTACGCTGACTGGCTATTATGCGAAGAAAGGGCGTCGGCCCGGTATTGTACTTCAACAACGAACGCGGAGGCATGGACCCTGTGCTGCAGGCGCTTTGCGCTTTCCGCGCGACCGATTGAGGGGCAGCCCGTGAGATACTCCACTGGTCTCTTTCTTCGGTCAGAAACTGTGGCATCAGGGGCGCCGCAAGGCCGGTCGGGGATAATGATTTGATGTGGGAATGCGAATGGCAGCTGCCGTTCGTCCGATGTCCGCTGCGATTTATCGCGGACGACGTCTTTGTTGGCTCGTGTCCCGACGAAGAAACAGACAAGTTCGAGCGCATCGTCGAAGGCGCATTGGGATTCGTCGATCCGCGACGCAACATGAAATACTATGCTGCGAAGTTGGAGGGTGCGCGCGCGCGCCTGGGCATCAATGTATCGGTCGTATAAGCTTTCAAAATATACCGGTGGATGCGTCGAGCTCCGCAATCCCGAATGGCCTGGCTCGGCTGTACAGTGCCGTAGCGGGACTATACAAAAACTTCATCGCACGTTATTCGCTAGATGACGGGGGCGGTAACGGCGGTAATCCCCGTGCCGTTCCAATGCGCGAACAGCGGCTTGACCGGACGGCAGCGTGAAACGCGCGAGGGTTTGAATGCCGCGATGCATTCGCCGGATGGATCTCTAACGCTGCGGTACACGACACCATTGCTGCCGGCGGCGTGCAGACGGATGCCGAGGGGCTGCGATTTTTCGTAGCTGACGCGGCTATACCAGCCGCGATTGTCGCTTGCGCGGATATCGGCGAAATCGCCGCGCACTGACGCCTCGTACAGCATCAATTCGAGGGTCTGCGGCGCTTCGTGGGAAGCGCGCATGAAGCGTTCGCGATGATAGCGGACTTCGGCGATCGCGGTCGGCAAGGTATGGGCGGCGTAGAACGCGCCGAACGTCGCGTCGCAAAAGCGCGAGCCCTCGGGATTCGGGTGCGCGAACGGCGCCATGATCACGGTTGCGCCCGGCCCGACGACGCGCTCGGCCGGCGGGATCGAAGCGATGGCGCCCAGTTCCTCGCGGAGGCGCGGATTGGTGCGTGCGTCGAGTTCGAGCAATGCGTCGAGTTCCGAGGGGTCGACGAGACGATCGAGGATTCCGACGCTGGGGAAGCGCGTTGAAATGATCCTCTTCGCCGCACGCCAGTGGACGCGCGAGGTTGGAATGGATGACACCTTAGCCGCGTTCGGCGTCGAGGTATGCGCGCACGACGTGTAAATCGTGCATCGTGCCGGAGAGCATTCGTTTGAGCGGAGCGTGGCCGGCGAACAGCGGCGTATCGTTTGCTCGGTGGATCCACGAGTCGGCCGCGGCATCATCGGGGAGCAGAATATGCAGCGCCTTGTAGATTCCCGTGAGGTAGGAGATACGATCGAGAGTGTCGTGCGAGAGATTGGCCCGCTGCGGCTGGCTCTTCCACTTGTACAGCGTCGAGAGTTGCGTGTCGTCGAGGCCGAGGAGTTTCGCTTGCTGAGCGCCGGTGAGGTGCCAGATGTCGGCGAGCCGGCTGAAGGCGCGGACCGCCGTCGGGGCGAGGTCGCGGCGCGAACGGGTGGCTACGGCTGGGGCGTCCATGGTTGTAGATTACTCCAGATGTGGAGTATGAGTCAAATTCTATCCAGAGATGGAGGCGGCGCTTCGACTGCGCGCCTGCGGGCGCTCCGCTCAGCGTGACACGGGGAGGGCGGCGGCGCTTCGACTGCGCGCCTGCGGGCGCTCCGCTCAGCGTGACACGGGGAGGGCGCTGCGCTCAGCGTGACACAGAGGCCGCCTGCGCTCAGCGTGACACCGGGAGGGCGCTACCGCTTGCTCCGGATCGGCGGTGACCAACTAAGCGCCGGAGCGGATGAGGGTGCGGGCGGCGGCGATGTCGGGGGCGGGGGTGCGGTCTTCGGTCCAGGGCGCGATCGTTTGGCGTGCGAGATCGTGGGCGGCATGCGTGCCGGCGCCCGAACGCAGCGGCCGCCGCAGGTCGGTCGCGGCGAGCGCGCCCAACAGTTCGCACGCCAGCGCGCCTTCCACATTGTCGAGCACGCGCTCGAGGTTGTTGGCGGAAGTCATCCCCATGCTCACGTGATCTTCTTGCCCCGCCGAAGTGGGAATCGAATCGACGCTCGACGGCCACGCCAGCCCTTTGTTGTCGTTGACGAGCGCCGCGGCCGTGTACTGCACGATCATCAGCCCCGACTGCAGTCCCGAGCGCCCGGTGAGGAAGAGCGGCAGCCCGCGATCCTCCGCGTTGAGCAACAGATACAGCCGCCGTTCGCCGATCGACGCGAGTTCGGAAATCGCGAACTTCAGAAAGTCGATGGCGACGGCGATCGGTTCACCGTGGAAGTTGCCTCCGGACAGAAACTCACCGTCGTCGGGAAAGACCAGCGGGTTGTCGGTCACCGAGTTCGCCTCGATCTCCGCCACGCGGCGCACGTGGGCGATCGAGTCGCGCACGGCGCCGTGCACCACCGGGATGCAGCGGAACGAGTACGGATCTTGCACTCGTCCGCACTCGGCGTGCGATTCCACGATCTGCGACCCGGCCAGCAGCGCCCGCAGATTCTTGGCAACGCGCATCTGGCCCGGATGCGGACGCAGTTCGTTGAGCCGCCGGTCGAAGACGCGCTCGCTGCCGTGAAACGCCTCGAGCGACATCGCGCCGATGACGTCGGCTGCCGCCGCGAGCCGCTCCGCGCGCAAGACGCCGAGGCCGCCGATCGCCGTCATCACCTGCGTGCCGTTGATCAGCGCCAGCCCTTCTTTTGCGCCGAGCGTGACCGGTTGCAGCCCCGCGCGTTGGAGCGCGTCGGAGCTCGACATGCGTTCGCCCCGAAAAAACGCCTCGCCCTCGCCGATGAGCGTCAGCGTCATGTGCGCGAGCGGGGCGAGATCGCCGCTGGCGCCGACCGATCCCTGACACGGCACGACCGGCGTCACGCCGCGGTTGAGCAACTCGACGATGAGGTCGAGCGTCTCCGGCTTGATGCCGGAATGGCCGGCGGAGAGCGAGTTTGCGCGCAACACCCCGGCGGCACGCACGAGCCGCGCGTCGAGCGGCGCGCCGGTGCCCGCGGCATGGCTGCGCACGAGGTTCAGTTGCAGAAGGCCGGCGTCGGCGGGTGCGACCGGCACGTTGGCGAGGCGCCCGAAGCCCGTCGTGACGCCGTAGATCGCGTCGCCGGATGCGAACCGCTCCTCGACGAACGCGCGTGCCCGTTCGACCCGTTTGCGCGCCTGCGCGCCAATGCGAACCGGTGCGCCGCCAGCCGCGGCTTCGAGCGCTTCGAGCGACAGGCTGCGGCCGTCGAGTTCGACGGGTTCGGCGGAGCGTTCGGCGTGCACGCTTACATCTTCGTCCAGTCGGAGGGCGCCGGCCTCGCGAACGGCGGTCCGGCTTGAATCACGATGCTCTCGTGGTCGCGCAGGGCGATCGAGCGCGGATCGGCGCCCTGCCACGGCTTCCCGTTCACCCAAATCGACAGCCGGCTGCCATGTTTGGCAACCGCGCCGGCGGCGCGCGTCCAGCTCAACTCGGCGCCCCAGATGTCGAAGAACTGCCCGAGCGTGAAGGTGCGCGTCACCGGCGATTCGATGTGGATGTAACCGTCGCCCGAGTGCGTGTGAATCCAGTAGAGGCAGTTTTGCACCTGCGAAATTCCCACGCCCTGCGGTATCGCGACGGCGTTGCCGCGATTGAAAATTTGCAGGTGCGCGTGGACGTGCTCGACGGCGCCTTCGGCCGAGTTGCACTGTACGCCGTCGATCGGCAATCCGCCGAAAAGGTTCTGCGCGACGACGAGCGATGCGAAGATAAAAGCCAACATGCGAGCGCGTGTTCGCCGTCCGCCGTGGATAACCCGACCGCTACCGGTGTATAACGAAAAAAAGTTGTGGAGAGCTTGTGAATTATGTCGTGCGCACGCTTGTCGTGGGAATAGCCGCGTGCTATGATGCTCGAACTTCGACGTTCAGTTCGAAGTGCGATACACGTATCGGTCGCGATCGGAAGTACACGTGGACGTTGCGATGAGTGATGTTCCGAGAAGCCGATCAAACCGCCGATCGACGTCAGTGAGGTTCTCCCACCCGAGAACCAAACAGGCGAGTCCGGTGAGTGAATGCGTCGGGACCCGTTAAGGCTCTGCCTCGACGGGTTTCGTTATTTATCTTGCGTCGTATTTCGCGGCGATTTCGGAAGCGAGCTCCGCAATGCGGGTGCGGGCTTCGGGCGGGTTGAGGATTTCGGCCTGCGCGCCCCAGCCGAGCACCCAGCGCACGAGTTCGTCGGCGTCGGTGACGACGTAGGTGATCAGCGCCGAGCCGTCAGGACGACTTTCGATTCGCCGCTCTTCGACCACGCGCGCCGCGATGGCGGCCTTGGCCACGCGCGCCGCAAAGGCGACCGTGACGGCGGTCGTCTCCTCACCGTGCATCACGCCGCTTATGGAACCGCCGGCAAACTCGCCGATGCTAAAGCCGGCGGGCTTGTGGAACGTATTGCCGAGGACGTCCGGTGCGCTCACGTTATCGATCGCAAAGGTCCGCTTGTCGCGCCGGTCGTGATCGTAGCCGACGCAGTAGATGCGTCCGGCGTTGATGACGAAGCCGTACGGGTCGATCGTGCGCGTCGAGCGCCGGCCGTCCTTGTCGCGATACGAAAAGCGCACGCTGCGCGAGGCGCGTTCCGCCGCCGAGAGCATTTCGAAGGCGCGCTCGCCCTGCGCGTCGAGCGCGATTTCGGAGAGCCGGAAGGCGACCGGAGATTCACCGCCGGCGTGCATGCGGGCGCCGCGTCCGGCCGTTCCGACGAGTTTTTCGGTGACTTCGTCGATCGAGGATCCGATCGCGCCGCCGATGCTGGCGCCGAGCGACCGCAGCGCGACCAGTCCGAACAGTTCACCGTTGCTGAGATCGAGGCGCTTCAAACTGTAGCCGCCGGCGAACCGGTAGGTGTTACTCGCGCGATCGAAGTGGAGCGGAAAGCCGGCGTCGGCAAGAATCGATAGGTAGCGCCGCAGGCTGCGCGTGCTCGGGCGCCGGCCGGCTTCGGCGATGCGATCCTTGAGTGACTCGAAGCTGTGATTGCCTTCGTCGATCGCGTTGAGCAATCTCACCAATACGACGATCTTCGGTTCGCTCGGCGCGGCATCGAGGACAGCGGTCATGACCATCCTCACCTACGCTACGCCGGCGGCGAAAGTTTCAGGGCTTCGGAAAGCAGCCGTCGGGAGCGTTGATCGGCGGCGCCGCCGGGGTGGGCGGCGTGGCCGTGACGCCGACCTCGACCGGGTAAAACGAGCCGCCGTCGGTCATCGTCTCGAGCGTGGCCCGCGTTTGGCCGGGCGGCAGCGTGAGCGCGGCGATCTGATACGGCACCGGCTGGCGCACGCAGCCGAGTTCGACGAGACTCCCATTGACGAGGAAGCTCGAGCGCGCGATGCCGGCGATCGGTCGAAAATACAGATACGCGGTCGCCGCCGCGTCGCCCGGATTGCTGAGGTTGAGGTCGACGCGGTGCGCCACGCCGTAGTCGCCGTAGTCGTGTCCAGGAGCGTTCGGATCGGCGCTGGGCGGTGACGGCTCGCGGTCGCCGATGACGAGTTTCGCATCGGCGCCGCCGGCGGCGTAGGTGAGGGTATCGGCTCCGTAGCCGTCGAGCCGGAAGATGCCGGTGCGCTGGTGGCCGTCGTCGGCCAGCGGCGCGCCGCCGAGGAGCGAGCGCGGATCGACGCCCGGCGATGCCGCCAGCACGGTGACCGTAATCGGTCCGCCGGAAAGCACCCGGACGTCGACGCTTCCGGCGACGCCTTGCCGCAAGGTCATCGGCGCGTCGCGCAACGCGAACGGCGCGCCTTGGTCGATCTGCACTTCGATTCCCTCGCCGCGCGGTTTGCGCAGCAAGAACTCCCGGCTGACCGAGTGTCCGACTTGCATCACGTCGATATTGGGGCCGGCCGGCGCGTCGACCAACTGCACTTGCGCCGGGTCGTCGGCCTCGGCGCTCAACAATACCACGATGCGCCTCGGGTCGCCGTAGTTGTCGTGGTAGTAGTAGAGGCGCGCGGGCGTTGCGGCCGTCACCGTGCCGCGAAAGAGAACCCCGTCGGTGGTGACGTGTTCGGGGTCGTCGTCGTAAAACAGCAGCAACGGAACGAACGGGTCGGCGGCGACGTTCTGTACGTTCACGGTGGTCTGCCCGGACTGGTCGAAGTAGCGCCCGTCGCTCGTGATTTGCACGGGAACGACGAACTGCGCTTGAGTTCCCGGAGCGAGCGGCTGCGCCGGCGCGTCGACGGCGCCGACGGCGGTTTGCGCGCCGGGAAGTGCCGGCGTGAGGCGGATCACCCACGCGCGCACTTGTCCCGCGAGCCAATCGGGCTCGGCGGGATTGCCGGTGACGGTCAGCGTCGTCTGCGGCACGATCGTGCCGGCGTTGAACGCCACGCGAATCGGCACGTCGGCCTGGGCGCCGTTGGCGTCGGAAAGGTGCAACACCGCGTTGCCGGTGGCTTGGCTCGCATCGATGGTAACGCTGGTCGCGCTCGGGTCGACGGTCACGCTCACGAGCTTGCGATCGAGCGTCGCGGTTAAGGGCGCCGCTGCGCCGCTGACGGTGACGACGCGTTCCTGGGCCGGGTTGAGATTCACCGCGTCCGGCGTAACGCTCAGCGAGCCGGTGGGCGCAACGCCCGGAAGCGGCGACGCGGTGGGCACCGGCGATGCGGGTGCAGGCGTCGCGGGCTCGGGCGCGGGCTGCGCGGCGATGAGTCCGGCCATCAACAGATGCAGCATGGCGCTACTCTACGCGGCGCGATGAGTTTGCACCGCCTGGTTCGAACTCGCTCGCATGGCCGAATTTACGAGCTGGGACGCGTTCGATTGGAACGCCTTCGCGAAATTGCTTCCGAACGTGCCGGACGAGGTCGTCGTGCAGATGGTGCGGGCTGCGCCGCAGGGCGAAGCCGTCTTCGAAGCGTGGGAAAATGCATGGAAGACGGCATCGGGCGCGATCGGAGTTCCAACCGAGAAGCTGGTCGCCAGCAATCGCGCGTTCCGCTCGGTGATCGCGGCGTTTTACAAAGCCGAAGCGGCACGGCGCGGTCTCGACGTCTGATTCGTGAGCCGCGCGTTTCTCGAAGACTTTACCGTCGGCGAGACGTTTGAAACCGGGTCGTACACCATTTCCGCCGGCGAAAGCTTCGCGTTCGCGCGGGCGTACGATCCGCAGCCGTTTCACCTTGATAGGGACGCCGCGGCGCGCGGCGTTTTCGGCGAACTCACCTGCAGCGGCTGGCACACGGCGGCGGTGACGATGCGGCTCGTCGTCGAGTCGGGCGTCATGCGGGAAACGGGCATCATCGGCACCGCAATCGACGATCTGCGTTGGCACGCGCCGGTGAAACCCGGCGATTCGTTACGCGTTCGCGGAGAGGTCGTCGGCTTCACGCGCTCGCAGCGCCGGCCGGAACGTGGGACGCTGCGCGTGCGACTAGAAACCGTGAATCAGCACGATGTCGTCGTGATGTCGCAAATCGCGAACTTGGTAATGCCGGCGCGAGGTTAGACGCTGTTGGCGGGGGCAGCGCCGCTGTCGAACGACAAGCGGCGCTGCGAGCCGGACGTACTAGATGTGCTTTGCTGCTACGACACCGAGTGGTTCGTCGAAGTTGCCCGTAAGGATCGCAACCGCGGCACCACCGGCTGGGTACGCGAAGACCTCGCCGTCGTTGTTTCCGGCGTCGCCGCAGTACATCAGACCTTTAACGATCCAGGTTTGCGCGCAGTCGCTCGCTCCAGAGTATTGAATCGTGCGCTTGAGCGTGGCCGTCGTTCCGCTCACCGCATACCGATACGTTTCGCTCGTGATCTGATCGAAGACGGTGATGAAATTCCCATCCCACTGCACGGATCCGGGGAACTGGGGAGAGTTGCTCGTTTTGATGGTCACGAAGTTCTTGGCGCCTGCAGGAAGCTCGACGAGCGTGAAGTTCCCGTTCGCATCGAAGCCGTCGGCAAAGAGATTGCCGCTCGGGTCGTAACCGCAGAAATACTCTCTGGCCAAGGGCGTGGGATAGACCTTGCCCGTCCCAGTTGCTCCCTTGAAAATGATGACCTGCCCGGCGTTGCTGAAGCTATCACCCAGCAGAACTCCGACTGCAAGGTCGCCGTTTTTATTCATGGCGCAGCTGGACGTGTACGTATAGTTGAGGGGCAGCGTCTTGAGCACCTTATTGCTGGGGACGGCGTATTCGGTAATCACGTTATTGGTACGCCCCGCGTTCCACATGATGTTTTTCCCGTAGCCTTGCAGACGGTTCGTGCACCCCTGGCCGCCGGCACCGTTAAGCGTACCGACCTGGTTGGTGCTGGCCGGATAGTTGAACATGCTGGCGTACGAGTAATAGAAGTTGAAGACGTACTCGTACTGCGTGGCTTTAGCATTTGGGACGAGCTGAGCGTAACGAGGAAGCGGGTTGATTCTCGCCGCCGTCGTCGGCTTTCCATGGAGAAACAGCGTCTTGCCGACGTAGTGCGGCTTGAGCGAGACGGCTTCGCTCGACGAAGCGGCCGAACCCAGCGGCGCGACCGACGAGCCGCCTGCGCATGCCGAAACCACTGCAAGTGCGAGGACGGCGCTGGCGCACTTCAGTAAACCACGGGTATTCATTAAACTTGCTCCTTTGAAGTCAGTGTCCGGCGTCGTTCCCGGCTTCTGTAACGTGAGGCGCGGCTGCCAATCACCGCACGTGGCAACACGGGTGCGGGGTTTCGACCGGTATTGCGACCCTGCCTCCGTCGGGCCAATTCATGAATCGCGGCGACGGCGAAGAAAGCCCCGTGCAGTTCGGCGGCGCTTGCTTCGCTCAGCGGGACGCTACGATGATACGGCGGGCTCGGGCGGCGGAGCGGCGGGCGGTTCGACCGACGGAATCTTTGAGTACTTCATCTTATCGGGATCGTCGGGATCGACGTCGCCGAGGATGTGATCGCCGCTGCCGAAGACGCCTTTGAGCATCTCTTCGGCGAGTTCGTCTTCCACCATGCGCTGAATCGCGCGACGCAGCGGACGCGCGCCGAACTGCGGATCCCAGCCTTTGCGCGCGAGCAAGAGTTTGGCCGCATCGGTGACCTTGAGATCCATCTCCTGCGCTTTGACTTCGCGGATGACTTTTTCGAGCTCGAGCGTCACGATTTGCTCGATCTCATCTCGCGTCAATTGATGGAATACGACGATCTCGTCAACGCGATTGAGGAACTCGGGACGGAAGGTCGTCTTCACTTCCTCGAGCACTTTGTACTTCATGCGCTCGTAGGCTTTTTGTTCGTCCTCGGCGGTGCTCTTTTGCGGGCGGAAACCGATGTCGGTGGTGGTTGCCATGCCGGTTGCGCCGACGTTCGACGTCATCACGAGCACGCAATTCTTGAAATCCACTTGGCGCCCCTGAGAGTCGGTCAAACGGCCGTCGTCGAGCACTTGCAGCAAAAGATTGAAGACGTCGGGGTGCGCTTTTTCGATTTCGTCGAGCAGCACGACCGCATACGGACGGCGACGCACCGCTTCGGTGAGTTGTCCGCCTTCTTCATATCCCACGTATCCCGGCGGTGCGCCGACGAGCCGGCTCACCGAATACTTCTCCATGTACTCCGACATGTCGATACGAATCATCGACTCTTCGTCGTCGAACAGCAAGGCCGCGACGCTGCGCGCGACCTCGGTTTTTCCGACGCCGGTCGGCCCCAGGAAGATGAACGAGCCGATCGGCCGGCTGGGATTCTTGAGACCGGCGCGAGAACGGCGAATGGCGCGGGTAATCACTTCGATCGCTTCGTCTTGGCCCACGACGCGCTCGTGCAGCAGATCCTTCATCTTCAGCAGTTTGGCGGTTTCGGCTTCGGCGAGGCGGCTCACCGGGATGCGCGTCCACGCCGATACGATTTCGGCGACGTTTTCCGAGGTCACGCGCAGAATGCGGTCGGCTTGCAGCCGGCGTTCCTGCCACTCCTGCTCGAGGCGCGCGCGATCGAGGCGCAACTTCTCCTCACGATCGCGAATGGCGGCCGCTTTGTCGAACTCCTGATTCTTGACGACGGCTTCTTTTTCGGCGACCACCGAGCGCAGCTGCGCGTCGATTTCGCGCACTTCCGGCGGCGGCAGCGTTGCCTGCAAGCGTACGCGCGAACTCGCTTCGTCGATGAGGTCGACAGCCTTATCGGGTAGGAAGCGGTCGGTGATGTAGCGGTCGCTCAAGCGTGCCGCTGCGGTCAGTGCTTCGTCGGTGATCTGGACTTTGTGGTGCGCTTCGTAGCGGTCGCGCAGGCCCTTGAGGATCTCGACGGTTTCGGCGACGCTGGGCTCGCCGACCATTATCGGCTGGAAGCGGCGTTCGAGTGCCGAGTCCTTTTCGATGTGCTTGCGAAACTCGTTGAGGGTCGTCGCACCGATGCACTGCAGTTCGCCGCGAGCGAGCGCCGGCTTGATGATGTTGCTGGCGTCGATCGCGCCTTCGGCGGCGCCCGCACCCACGAGCGTGTGCAACTCGTCGATAAAAAGGATGATCTCGCCGGCGGCGCCGCGGATTTCATCCATGACGCGCTTCATGCGCTCTTCGAACTCGCCGCGATACTTCGTGCCGGCAACCAAGCCCGCCAAATCGAGCGTGATGACGCGCTTGTCGCGCAGCGGTTCGGGAATGTCGCCCTTGATGACGCGTTGCGCCAGGCCTTCGGCGATCGCCGTCTTGCCGACGCCGGGCTCGCCGATGAGTGCCGGGTTGTTCTTCGTGCGCCGCGAGAGAATCTGAATGACGCGCTCGATCTCGTTGTTGCGGCCGATGACCGGATCGAGTTTGTTGTCGCGCGCCAGCTGGGTGAGATCGCGCCCGTACGCGTCGAGCGTCGGCGTCTTGCTCTTGCCCTTAGGCGCGGGCGGCTGCCCTTCGGCTCCCAGCAACGAGGTCGTCTGCACGCGTACCTTCGCGGGGTCGACGCCGAGGTTGGTGAGCACGCGAGCGGCAACGCCTTCGCCCTCGCGGATCAGCCCGAGGAGGAGGTGTTCGGTTCCGATGTAGTTGTGGTTGAGCTGGCGGGCCTCTTCGAAGGCCAATTCGATGACGCGCTTGGCGCGCGGGGTGAAGACCATCTCCTGCTGGACGGTCTGGCCGCCGCGGCCCACGATCGCTTCGACTTCCTGCCGAACCTTGGCCAAGTTGACACCGAGCGACTCGAGCACTTTGGCGGCAAGGCTCTCGCCCTCGGAGATGATCCCGAGCAGAATATGCTCGGTCCCGATATAATTGTTGCCTAGGCGCTGTGCCTCTTCTTGGGCGAGTACGATGCTACGACGCGCTCGCTCGGTGAAGGGCTCCCACATTGACATCGGTTTCGGCTATCCTTTCCGCGCGTTACCTTGTAACTCTACCGCAGCCGGACCGGTTTCGTAACGCGAACCGCCTTAAGTCCTTTGTCGTACGCGGGGCTTGCCAGGTCCTTCCTTAGGGCGTTCCAGGTGTTTTGCGAGAGGACGGGGGAATCCCGACTCATGCCGACCGTTGAGCAGGTGCGCGAAGCGCTCGTCGACGTCAAGGACCCCGAGTTGAATCTCGGCATCCTCGAACTAGGGTTAATTTACGATATTGCGGTCGAAGGCGAAAACGGCGAGCACGTTAACGTCATGATGACGCTGACCTCGCCGATGTGTCCGGTCGGGCCGATGTTCAAGAAGTCGGTCGAAGACAAAGTGCTCTCGCTCGAGGGCGTCAAAGACGCGAACGTCGAGATCACCTTCACACCGCCTTGGGACCCGCGCACCATGGCATCCGACGACGTGAAGGTGCTGCTCGGTATCTGGTAAGCCCTCCGCCCAAAGGAGCATCGCCATGAATCGTAGCCGCTTCTTGCTTTCCTCTGCGTCGGCGACCGCACTTGCCGCCTGTGCGTCACCCAACGCACTCGTCAACCCGGCGTCCCGCGGATTCCAGTCGCAACGTTCGCCCTTTGCAAGCACGCTCTTCACGCGGATGGAGATCGAAGAGTTCAGCAAGCACCCCGATCTCGTGGCCGCGTTGCGTACGGGCATACAGACGATGCGTGACGTCGTCGACCCGCGAAACACGGGAAGCTACAAGTACTGGCACTACAGTCACTGGATGCCCGCGGGCAATCCTCCGCCCGATATGATTTCCGTTTGGAATCAATGCAAGCACGCCGATTCGTTTTTCATCTCGTGGCACCGCGGCTTCTTATACTACTTCGAACAAATCTTGCGCCAGGCG
Organism: Vulcanimicrobiota bacterium; assembly: GCA_963704715.1. GTDB lineage: Bacteria > Vulcanimicrobiota > Vulcanimicrobiia > Vulcanimicrobiales > Vulcanimicrobiaceae > Tumulicola. The sequence continues at coordinate 815,865 of OY969933.1, forward strand.
TCGGGCAACAAGAAGTTTTGCTTGCCGTATTGGGACTATTACAAGAATCCGAACCTTCCGAAGATCTTTACCGAACCGACGCTGAAGGGCGGAGCACCAAACCCACTCTACTGGTCGAGACGAGAGCGCACGAACGTTCCAGGTTTGACGTTTAGTGCGTTCGACGATAGCGTGACCGTCTTTCCCTGGGGGCCCGGCACGACGTTTGAAGATTTGGCGGAGCGCAATCCGCACAACCGCGTTCACGACCAAGTCGGCGGTTCGATGGGCCAGGTGCCCTCAGCGCCTCAGGACCCGATCTTCTGGGTGCACCATTGCAATATCGATCGCTATTGGTCGGCGTGGATCGCGGCGGGTGACGGCCGTCACATGCCGCCCGACAACGACGGGCTCTTTTGGAACCAGCGGTTTGCCTACAATCTCGGGGGATCGTGGAACGTCAGCGTTCGCGAAATGAACGATTCGAAAAACCTCGGTTATACTTACGACAATCTGTCGTTGCCCGCGCCGCCGCAGAACGCTGCGCTGCCGGCGCGGCCGTCGGTCGTCGCGATGGGCACGCGGAACTCCGCCGGCGCGATCTCGCTCGGCCTGCGGCCGGTGACGATTGAGATTCCGCTCGAGGGTCTCGTCGCGAACGCAAAGTCGGTCACGGTCGTGCTCGACGACGTGCAACTCAGCGCGCTCGGCGCGCGCGGCGGCTACAGCTTCGGCGTCTATGCAAATCTGCCCATGGCCCGAACGCCGATTACGCAAGCACGCTCGTTCGAAATCGGTGAGTTCGGCAGTTTCGAACTGTCGATGCCGCGCATGAACGGCATGGCGATGTCGCCGGGCGGCGGCAGAACGCTGCAATTCACGGCGACGGCACCCGGGACGTCGCTTCTTCTCTCCTTCGTCGCGTTCGGTGGCCCGGCCGGCGCAAGGAGCGGCGCGGAACTCGTGCGAGTAGGCCGGATCAGCGTGGTGCCGCGTTAGCACAGATGAGTTGACAGCACGTGGTACGATAGGCCTGTTATGAAACCCGTTCGCTTTGGGGTATTTCCCGCTCACACGCACCGATAGCCCGGACCGAACGCTCGTTAGTTCTGAAACCGAGGTTATCGCCTCGGTTTCTTCTTTTTGACGAGGAGCAAGCATCTTGCGACGGCTTTCATATGCTTTCGACACGCGCTGGAGCGCGCTGATCGTCCTGTGCACCGGAATGTTGATGATCGTTCTCGACAACACGGTCGTCAACGTCGCGCTTTCCTCCATTCAGCACGACCTCGGCTTTACCAATGCCGGGCTCGCGTGGCCCGTAAATGCGTACATGATCGCATTCGGCGGTACGTTGCTGTTGGCGGGTCGCTTGGGCGATCTCGTCGGTGCGAAACGCATCTTTGCGGTCGGCATCTGCATTTTCACCGTTGCCTCGTTGCTCTGCGGCCTTTCGAACTCACAGTGGATGTTGGTCGGCGCGCGTTTCGTTCAAGGGCTCGGAGGCGCGATGGCGTCGGCGGTCATTTTGGCGATGATTTTCACCACGTTCACCGACGCACACGAGCGCGCCAAGGCGCTTTCCGTGTTCAGCTTCACCGCCTCGGCCGGCGGATCGGTGGGACTGCTCGTCGGCGGCGTACTCACGCAAGCCCTCAATTGGCACTGGATCTTTTTCGTGAACGTTCCCATTGGAATTGCCACATATTTCTTTGCGAAGCGTATCATCCCGGATGCGCACGGCATCGGCTTACAGGAGGGCGCCGACGGCTTCGGTGCGTCGATGTTGACGCTGTCGCTCATGCTGGCGGTCTACGCCGTCGTGCAGGTGCCTCAAGGCGGATCGCTGTGGCAGATCGGCGCGTGCGGCGCGGTCAGCGTCGCCCTTATGGCGACGTTCGTCGTTCGTCAGGCACGCAGCGAGAAGCCGTTGCTCCCCTTGCACGTATTTCGTGCCCCCAACGTCGTCTGGAGCAACGTCCTCCAGGTGCTCGTCGTCACCGGTCTGTTTGCGTTCTTCTTCCTTTACTCGCTGTACTTGCGCCGAGTGCTGGAGTACGACGCGATCCGAACGGGGCTCGCATTCCTTCCGATCACGATCGCCATCGGCATCCTATCGGTTGGCCCGTCGGCACGCCTCATGCAGCGTTTCGGACCGCGCCTACCGCTGATCGCGGGTCTTCTCTTGTCGGCAGGCGGCCTCGCGGTGTTTGCGCTTGCATCCCCGCACGCGTCGTTCGCAGCCGTGATCCTTCCGGCAATGTTGCTCATGGGCGTCGGGATGGGCATCGCATTCCCGTGCGTGATGGATTTTGCCATGTCGACCGCCACGCCGTCGGATGCCGGGCTCATTTCCGGATTGGTCAATACCAGCGCCGAGGTCGGCGGCGCGCTCGGTCTCGCGGTGCTCGCTGCAATCGCTGCCGCGTACACGAGCTCCGCTCTTTCCGCCGGGCTCTCGTCCTCGGACGCGCTGACCGCGGGGTATCGCGTTGCATTCGGCATCTGCACGATCTGCCTGCTCTTGAGCGCCGCGATAGCCGCGTTTGGATTGCAGATGCCGAGGACCGCTCGCGAAGGGTGCGCGCGCGGTGCCGTGCAACACGCACGACGATGAAGACGACGCGCGAGAAGTACGACGAACTCGCCCGCAAACGCCGCCAGGCGGAGACCCCCGGCGGCAGCGAGGCTGCCGCAAAGCAGCACGCGCGCGGTAAGCGCACCGCTGCAGAACGCGTCACGGCGCTCGTCGATTCCGGCTCGTTCACCGAGTTCGACCGCTTCGTCGTGCACCGCACCAACGCGTTCGGGCTCGACGAAAAAGAGTTTCTCGGCGACGGCGTCGTGACGGGACGCGCCACCATCGACGGCCGCCAGGTCTTCCTCTTCTCTCAAGACTTTACGGTGCTCGGCGGCTCGCTGGGTGAGGCGTACGCCGAAAAAATCTGCAAGGTGATGGATCTCGCGGTGCGCACCGGCGCGCCGATGGTCGGCATCAACGATTCGGGCGGCGCGCGCATTCAGGAAGGCGTCGTTTCGCTCGGCGGCTATGCCGAAATCTTTTGGCGCAACGTGGCCGCCAGCGGCGTCGTTCCGCAGATTAGTCTGATCGCCGGACCGTGCGCCGGCGGCGCGGTCTACTCGCCGGCGATCACCGATTTCATCCTCATGACCGAACAGATCTCGCAGATGTTCATCACCGGCCCCGAAATCATCAAGACCGTCACCGGCGAGGACGTAACGTTTGAAGAACTCGGCGGCGCCACGACGCACGCAACGCGCAGCGGCGTCGCACACCTGGTTGCATCCGACGAAGACGAACTCAACGCGTTGACGCGTTCGCTGCTGTCGTATCTTCCGCAGAACAATCTCGAGGATCCACCGCGCTTCGCCTGCGACGACGATCCGCATCGACCGGTCGACGCGCTCGACGGAGTCGTTCCCGACGCGGCCAACAAACCGTACGACATGCGCGAGGTGGTCACGGCCGTGCTCGATTACGAGGACTTCTTCGAAATTCAGCCGGCCTACGCGCGCAACATCCTCTGCGGATTCGGCCGCGTCGGAGGACGGACCGTCGGCATCGTGGCCAATCAGCCGAACGTGCTCGCGGGCGTGCTCGACATCCGCTCGTCGATCAAGGCGGCGCGTTTCGTGCGCTTTTGCGACGCCTTCAATATTCCGCTCGTGACGTTCGTGGACGTTCCCGGGTTTTTGCCGGGAATCGATCAAGAGTACGGCGGCATCATTCTTCACGGTGCGAAACTGCTGTACGCGTTCGCGGAAGCAACCGTTCCGAAGATTACGATCATCACGCGTAAGGCATACGGCGGCGCCTACGACGTCATGGCGAGCAAACACATTCGCGCCGACGTCAATCTCGCGTGGCCGACCGCAGAGATTGCGGTGATGGGCGCCGAGGGCGCGGTTAAGACGATCTTCCGGCGCGAAATCACGGCGGCGCCCGATCCGGCGGCCCGCATGGCGGAGATGGTCGAGGAGTATACCGAACGCTTCGCCAGCCCGTACATCGCGGCACAGCGTGGCTACGTCGACGACGTCATTCCGGCACACCAGACGCGCGCTGCGATCGCCGATGCACTCGATATGCTCTCGACCAAACGGGTCGAGCGGCCGAAACGCAAACACGGCAATATCCCGCTGTGATGCGCAAGATGACTGCGGCCGCTGCTTTGGCTGCCGGGCTGCTCGTGCCGGTTTCGGCGGCGGCGGCAAGCGATCCCGGACACATCGACGCGTACGTCACGCCGTACTACAACTCGGCGGGTCCGGCCGTTCGGGTCGGAACCTACAGCGCGGGGCTGGCTTCCAATAACCAGGCGACCGTCGTGGCAACGATTCTTCAGATGAAGCAGCACTGGAACCGGCTCAATTTCCTCGAGCTCTACGTCGCCGCGATTCGTTTGTACGATCTCGGCTATCGCGACGAGGCGACTTACTGGTTTTATTCCGGGCAATACGAGGGACGGCTGTTTGCTCTGTTGGCCGACCCAAAGCGGTTGGGCAACATCGGCAATCGCGGCTTCGAACTGTACCACGCGCAGGATGCGTTTTTGCAACTCGTCGGACCGTCCATCAACGGCTACGCGTTCGGCGACATCGACGCGCTGGCGCGCACGATCCGAAAGGTACAGAGCGACAACCATACCGTCCGGGATATGCCGGCGCTCTATCCGGGCGTCGCATTCATCCCAAAGGCGCAGTGGCAGCGCGCGAACGAAAAACTCAATGCCGGTTTAGGCGAACTCGCATCCTCGCTCGTCGGCAGTAAAGCCGACATCGCGCGGGAGCGCGCGCAAAACGGAACGCAGGCGCGTTTTGCACACGTAACCAGCCGTCCTTTCCCCTGAGGTGAACGTGTATATACTCGGCCGCGTCGTCGCCGCATCGATCTGCGTTCTCCTTACGACCGGAATCACGGCGCGCGGGTTCACGCCTTCGCAGTTGGCGGGCGAGACGCGTGATGAGGGCATCGTTGCGGCGTCGCCTTCGGAGTCGCAAGCGCGGCGCGACGAAGTCGCGTTGGCGGGATACGTGCACCGCATGGGAACGCCCGGCGATCTGCGGACGGCGCAATACGTGCAGGCGGAATTGACGAAAGCCGGTTGGGACGCCAAGCTCGTCACCTACGACGTTCCCATCGCGTGGCCGACGCAACATCGCTTGACGCTTTTGGGCGCGCACCCGCATGACATCAGCCTCTACGAACCGGCGGTCGCGGGCGATCCGTATTCCGGCAATCACGCGGCGATCGGCGTGCCGTACTCCGGTTACAGCACCGACGGCGACGTCACCGGGCCACTCGTGTACGCGAATCATGCCGTCGCCGACGACTTCGCGGCGTTGGCGCAGAAGCACGTCGACGTGCGCGGCGCGATCGTCGTCGCACGCAGCGGCGGCGGCGCGCTTACCGCGAAGGCGTTTGAGGCCGCCAAACGCGGCGCGAAGGCCGTGCTGGTGTTCAACGACCCGCTGACGAGCGGCTACTTCATGGGCGAAACGTATCCGCGCGGTCCGTGGCGACCGCTGGGCGCGGCCATGCGCAACACGATGACGTTCACGAACGATCCGGGCGATCCGACGGCGATTGGGATTCCCGTACCGGGCGCGCAGCACAAGGCGTTTGCCTCGATCAAACTGCCGTCAATTCCGGAATCGCCGATTACCGGTGCGGTCGCGCGCGAACTGCTTGCCGCAATGGGCGGCCCGGTCGGTCCGTCGGACTGGCATCCCGGATTCGCGTTTCCGCTGCATCTCGGCGGCGACGTTCGCGCGCACTTCGTGCTGAAGACGCGGCGATTTTTCGGCCCGATTTGGGACGTCATCGGCACGATGCGGGGTGCGTCGACGAACGGCCAAATGGTGGTGGTCGGCGGTCATCGCGACGCGTGGACGTACGGCGCCGTGGATCCGATTAGCGGAACCGTCGACCTGCTGCAACTCGCGCGCGCCTTCGGAAAACTCAGGGCGGCGGGATGGCAACCGCAGCGGACGATCGTCATCGGCTCGTGGGACGGCGAAGAGTTGAATCTGTTCGGCAGCGACGAGTGGGTGGAGCAGCATCAGGAAGCGCTGCGTTCGGGATGCGTTGCGTACGTGAATACCGACGAAGTTGCGTTCGGGCCGACGTTCTACGCCGCCGCGACGCCGGACCTGGAGGACATGCTGCGCGACGCGTCCACGGCCGTTACCGCGCCCGGCAATCGCGAGCCGCTCTCCGAGTATTGGCAGAAACAGGACCCTAAGCGCGAGGTTTCGGCGATCGGCGGCGGCAGCGACCACGAGCCGTTCGTCTACCGGCAGAATATATCGGCGGCGGCCGGTGCGTTCGGCGGTCCCTTCGGAACGTATCACTCCGCGTACGACGATCCGGCGTCGCTGGCGATCTACGACCCCGGCATGCACGAAGCGGCGGCGGCGGCGCGCTTTACATCGATCGTCGTGCTTCGCTTAGCGGATGCGACGTATCCGGACGTACGGCTGGCGACCCTCGCCACGGCGCTGCGTGCGCGCATTGCGGACTTTGCGAAAGAGAAAGGGGACGACACGCGGCGCGCGGCGGTCGTCGCTGCCCTCCAACCGGATGCCGACGCTTTCGTCGCGGCGGCGACACGCCTCGACACGGCCGCCGACGCCGCGATTCTGCGAGGTGATGCGGTTGACGCAGCAAAGTTGTATCGGCAATTGCGCGCGGCGGAGAACGTCTTCTACCAACCTTCCGCACCGACGTGGAACCGCAGCCTGCTTTACGATCTCCATGGAGACTCCGGCGTTTTGCCTTCGCTTGACGCGACGCTCCCCGCCGACGGCGGCAACGCCGCGCTCTCCAAACTGCAAGCAATGTTGAAAGCAGCCGGCGAAGCCGCCGCTGCGTCACGCTGAGCAAAGCAACTCTGTGTCACGCTGAGCGAAGCGTGCCGCAGCACGCGAAGTCGAAGCGCCGGAAAAGGATGTCTTTACCGTTTGGGTTTGCGTCTCCGCACGCGCTCATAATGCACTATTGCCTGGATCCGCGTCCAATCGTTCTCGACGAGCGCCGTTTTCTTCGCGTGTGACCAGCCTTTAAGCTGTTTCTCCCAACTTATCGCGTCAAGGATTTCGTGAAAGGTGGCGGAGTAGACGAGCTGCACCGGCCGGCGCCGATGAGTATATGCCTTCTCATCAATGCCGAGGTTGTGTTCGGCGATACGACGGTCCGCATCGTTGGTGACGCCGACGTAGTACGTACCGTCTGCACAGCGCACCATGTATACAAAATAATTATCCATGATCCCCGTCTGTGCCCATGCTGTTCGACGCCTAGGGTGTGCCGGCGCTTCGACGCCGCTCGCTGCGCCTGTGCTGAGCGAGCGAAGCGAGTCGAAGTGCTCGCTTCGCTCAGCGTGACACAAATTGGCTTCGCTCAGCGTGACACAAACTCGCTTCGCTCAGCGTGACACAATTTGCTTCGTTCAGCGGACACCAAAGGATGCTTCGCCTAGCAGCACACAGGGGTGCCGGCGCTTCGACGCCGCTCGCTGCAGGCTCGCTTCGCTCAGCGTGACACAAATTGGCTTCGCTCAGCGTGGCACAGGCTTCATCCTGAAGGCGACGCCGCAACCTACCCCGTTATCGCAACTCGTATCACCGCCGTAAGGCGTCGTGCCGTACAAATATCCGGTAGAGTCCATGGTTAAGGGCGCCATCGGACCCTCTCCATCTTGCTTTCCGGTGAAGCGATACAATACCGTTTCTTTGCCGGCAGTATCCAACTCAAAGACGGTCCCGCAGCCGTTGCCGTCGGTGCAGTTGCCGCGGCCGCCGAACTCGGTCGTCCCGTAAAAATTGCCGGCCGCATCTTGAACGAGGCCGCCGAATGGATTGGCACCGTCCCCGCCGCCCCTAAAATTATGCAGGATGGTTTCGTTGCCGCGCGTGTCCATTTTGAAGATCACTCCGTCGCCGCCCGCTCCTCCCGCATCGGTCGTTCCGTACAAATAACCGTCGGAACTCAGGAGCAACGTGTCGTCGGGGCCGAGACCACCGGAGCTAGTGGTAAACTTGTACAAATTCGTTTCTCGGCCGCGCGGGTCGATTTTGTACGCGGTCCCGCACACGTAATCTATCGGACAACCGGCGCATTCGGTCGTCGTGCCGTAGAGATTTCCGTGGCGGTCGCGGACGACGCCGCCATACGGAACGCATCCGTCGCCGGGATTTCCGGCAAAGGCATACACGATTGACTCGTGGCGGTTCGCGTCGATCTTGAAGACGGTTCCACAGCCGGCGTAGTTGCAGCGGTTATTGCCGCCGGCTTCGGTCGTTCCATAGAGGTTGCCGTGACCGTCTCTCAGCAAGCCCGAATAGGGAAACTCCCCATCGGACCCGCCGGTAAACGTGTGCAGCGTCGTGACCCGGCCGTTGGCATTCCGCTTGAACACGGTACCCAAATGGCTCGGGCCGCCTTCGTTGGTGGTGCCGTAGAAGTTTCCGGCAGGATCCCTTACTAGGCCGCCGTCGGGATAGGCTCGCTGACCAAATGGAATGTGCGTCGTGAAGCGATACAATACCGAATACTTCCCGGCGGCGGTTATTTTATAGATTGTGCCGGCAGGGTTGTAGACGTCGTCTCCATACTTGCGGATGCCGCCGCCGAGCGTCGTGCCGTAGGCGGTGCCGTCAACCAAAAGCAACGGCGCTTCGGGACGCGAGCCGTCGCGACCATCTTCGAATGTGTGCAAAACTTCGAAGGACTGCGCCGGGCCACGGCCGGCGAGCGCCCGGCCGATTGACGGCGACACGCCTAAACCGTTCTGAGCCGAGCAAGCGCCGGCTAGCGCCGATAACAGTACAACAACCAGTACGAGTCTCCAACGCTGCATAGCCACCTCGTCTCTCGTTTCTATTACGAACAAAAGCACGGTGGCGGATGCATGGCGTCAAGCACTGCATAGCATTTGCAAGCGGCGCGCGCTTCGACGCCGCTCGCTGCGGCTCGCTTCGCTCAGCGTGACACAAAGTAGCTTCGCTCAGCGTGACACATGGTGGTGCCGGCGCTTCGACGCCGCTCGCGGAGCCTGTGCTGAGCGAGCGAAGCGAGTCGAAGTGCTCGCTTCGCTCGGGGTGACAGATTGAGCGCAAACAACGACGTTAGAGTTCCAACGCAGCGGCGACGGCGGCGGCTTCCGACCAATCGGCACCGAGGTGGAGCGTGCGTTCGAAATCGTCGCCGAGCGCATCGCGCAGCTCTGCCGTCACGCGATCGTACTCCTGGCGCTCCGTGTACTCGCGATGCGCTTCCAGTTTCGCGAGCCGGGCGTTCACGAAGCCGAGTAACATCGCGGCACGCTTGCGCGCGTCGTCGGCACCGCCTTGGTTCCCGGCGCTGCCATGGCTGCCGGCGTTACCGGTATTGCGGGGATGCAATATACCGATTGCCGCAAGATGCTGCAGCACGAAGGCCGTAAGCACCGTCTGCCGGACGTCGCGGACGGCGAGCAGCGCCTCCGCTCCGCAAGCGCGTGCGTCGTCGAAGCGGTCGAGCGCAATCAGATAGGCCGCCATGTTGCAGAGATCGTTGGCGGCGGAGCGGCGATTCTGCGTGGCGACGTGGCCGGCGTAAGCCTTCTCGGCAAGCTCCAGCGCCGCAGCCGCGTTCCCGGAGGCAAACTCAACCTCCGCGAGATTGCCCGCAATCGACGCAGCGGCTCGTTCGAGATTGAGGGTCTCGTAGAACGCCAAAGCGTCGGCATAGAATTGCCGCGCACCCTCGACGTCGCCGCGGCGGGAATGCGCCGTTCCGAGGTCGCCGAGCACCAGCGCCTGCATGCGGCGATTGTTGAGGCGCTGCGAAATCGCAAGCGCCTCCTCCAAGAGCCTCTGGCCTTCTTCCGAGCGGCCTAGTCCGCCGAGTGCATTTCCCGCGGCTTCCAGCGCTCGCGCGCGCTGCAAGTCGTCGAGTCGCTCGACGAATTCCGACGCGCGCTGTGCCGCCGACAGTGAAGCCTTGTATTCGCCCAGCGATCCGCATAACTCCGCATCGGCGACGTATAGACGTCCTTGCAGGCCAAGCGGCGTTTTGTCGTCGGCGCATTCGATCGCGAGGCGAACCCACCGCCGCCCTTCTACCGGCGCAATTGAGTACCAGACGCGCGCCAGAGCCGCAGCAAGCATCTGACCGGAACGTACGTCGCGCCGATCGGCAAGAGACCAGGTAAGTGCCGCGCGGAAGTTATCGATTTCCGCTTCGGCGTCTCGAAACCACGCCCGATCCGGGGCATCGTACCACTCCCGATCGAACCGCTCCGCCAGGTGGAGAAACGCGAGCGCGTGCTGCTCCGCGATCGTGTCTCCTTCGCCGCACTCGGCGAGTTTCTCGAGAGCGTACTGGCGTGTCGCCTCGAGCAGGTGATAGCGCGCATCGCCGCGGTCGAAATCGACGGCGACCAGCGATTGCGCGACCAAAGACGAGAGCAACTCCAGCAAATCGGTCCGCGCAAGCCGTTCGTCGCAGCAGACGTCGCTCGCGGCTTCGAGCGAAAAGGCTCCGGCAAACGCGGCGAGTCGAGTAAAGAGCCGGCTCGCCTGCGCAGAGAGCAGGGCGAAGCTCCAATCGATGACGGCGCGCATCGTGCGATGCCGCGGAACGGCTGCAGCGCCGTCACCGGAAAGCACTTCGAAGACCTGATCGAGGCGTTGGCAGATTTGATTCGGAGAAAGCACCGCCGTCCGTGCCGCAGCCAGTTCGATCGCCAACGGCAACCCGTTCAACCGCCGGCAGATTTCCACGATCGGCTCGACGTTCTCACGCGCCAGCTCGGCCATCGAATCGCTCGCCCTCATCCGGTCGACGAAAAGTTCGACTGCACCGTAGCGGAGCGCATCTTCGGGCGCCGGTCTTCCGCCCCGCGGAACCGCAAGCGGCGGGATGCGATACGCGCGCTCGCCGCTCACGCTCAGCGGTACACGGCTGGTCGCCAAAAACGCAACGTTAGAACATTCGCGCATGAGCGAGCCGGCGACCGTCCGCACTCCGGACACGACCTGTTCGCAGTTATCGAAAACGATCAACGCTCGCCTCTGCGCGAAGTAGGCGAGGAGGGTTTCCAGCAGCGAACGATTCGGCGATTCTTGGACGCGAAGTGCGCTCGCCAAAGCCTGCGGCACGAATGAAGCATCGGCAAGAGGCGACAAATCGACGAACCACACGCCGTCGGGGAACGTGTTGAGCAGTGCATTTGCCACGGCGAGCGCAAGGCGCGTTTTACCCGCGCCTCCGGTTCCGACGATCGTAACGAGCGGCGCGTTCGCGAGAAGCTTGACGACTTCTTTGACGGATTCCGCCCGGCCGAAAAACGCGGTGAGTTGGCGGGGCAGATTGTGCGCCGCCGGTGGGACTGCTTCTTCGAGACGCGATTCGCGCGCGCGGCTCGCCGCCGACTCGAGTTCGGTGCGTGCTGCGCCGGTAAGGTTTAGCGCGTCGGCGATGCGTTCGAGGGTGTGGCGATATGGAACTTTACGGCTGCCGCGTTCCAATGCGGAAACGGCCTGTACGCTAATCAGCGCGCGATCGGCAAGCATTTGCTGCGAAAGCCCGGCCTGCATCCGAAGACGCTTAAGGAGGCCGGCGAGATCGGCGCCGGTCGCCGCGCGCACCAGCGTTACGAACTAACCGCCGGGGGCGGGTGCGATTCCATAGGGGTCGCCGTCGATCGACATCGTCTGCGATTTAATTTCGCCCGTCTTGGGATTTACGGCGTCGATGTAGCCCGTCGCATCGGCGAGCCACAGATTCTTGTGCTTCGAATCGAAGTTGATATTCGTCGGCAAGCCGAATCCAGTGGCAAAGAGTTTGCAGCGCGACGTCTGCCGGCACTTGTAGACGCCGTTGCCTTCGTCGACGTAATACAAGTCGCCGGCCGGGTCAAAGGCCATTCCGCCGGCATGCGCGAGGCCCGACGCCACCAGCGTTCCGGCTCCGCTGCATTGTTGGAACTCCACGATCGAGCCGAGCGCGCCCGGCTTGCTCGCGTCGTTGAAACTCCAGAAGCAGTCGCCTTGCGGATCGATCGCGATTCCCTGCCCTTGCACGACGCCGGTTCCGTAGGTGAGCGTGCGTGACGGCGTCAACTCGCGATCGAGGTAGACGCTCACGCTGCCGGTTCCGCTGGCCGCGCTCGTTGCGTTCGAAACGGCAACGAGATTCCGATCCGGCGTGACGGCGACGTCGACGGGCACTTCACCGCCGTCGTCGAGCGTGCGAACCGGGCCGAGCGGGCCCTTGCGGGTGGAACGATAGACGAGCACGTCGGCATCGCCCGCGTTGGCCAGATACCACCAGCCCGTCGGAGTGGCCATCGTCCCTTGCGGCGCCGCGATGCCGACGGACAGCGTCTGGACGGGCGTCAGGGTGAGACCCTTGCGCTTGTAGACGGTCGCGGTGTTTGCGAGGGTCTGCGCCGAGTAGACGTCATCGTAGCCGTAGAATTGTGCGTCGGGGGAGAGCGGCCCAAGGACCGCCGCGGGATCTGCCAGACCTTGCGGCGCGGTCGTAGGACCGGCCGAGCAACCGGCCAGCAAGACAACCGCCGTCAGGATAGAGACCGTACGCCGAGTCTCAGCGCGTCGAAACACAGCCCGGCAACCTTCAAGACGCCCGAAACGGCCCCTCCCTACCTCATAACAGCGGGCAGCGCACACTGTAGCAGCAACTGTGTGGGCAAAACGACGTTGCGAACGCCGCGAAACGGCTACGATTTTCGCGTCCGGCGACGCGCGTCAGCGGTCTTCGCCGAGTCTGACTTGCTGTTACGATCGATAGGAGTCCACCAATGAAGAAACCTCTCCTTTGGGCCGCTCTGGCTCTCGGAGTCTCCATGGCGGCCTGCAGTGGAAACGGCGCGTCGCCTTTACCGTCGATGCCGGGTGTAAACGGCGGATCCCCGAGCCAACCGCAAATCGAAAACGTCCCGCAAGGCTGGGCGGCTACGGCCACCCACGCTCTGCCCGACAAGAATTTCGCGCACATTTCGAAATCCAACGCCGTACCGGCAACGATGCCGCTACACGTCGTCGTCGGTCTCGCAATGCGCGATCGCACGGGCGCACGGCAGTATTTGCGCACGCAGTACGCTTCCGGCGGTGCGAACTTTCACCGCTGGCTAAGCCCGCAGCAGTTTACCGCGATGTTCAACCCCACGCACGCGCAGGCCGCCGCCGTCGCAGCGTATCTCGAACGGCAAGGCTTCACCAAAGCGACGATCGAGCCGAACAACTTGATCGTCAGCGCGACCGGTACCGTCGCGCACGCCGAAGCGGCGTTCCACACGTCGATCCAGGGCGTCATGGCGAACGGAAAACTCGTGTACGGCAACGTCAAGCCGGCATTCGTCCCCGCCACGCTCAAGGGCGTCGTCATGGCGGTCCTCGGCTTGTCGAACGCGTACGAGATGCACGTTCATCTCAGGAGAACGCAATACCCGCGCATGGCGCCGGCTTCCGGAACGCCTCCACCGTGCTTACAGGTCGTCAACGGCATCTGCATCGGCGGCGAATATGGTCCCCCGCAATACCAAGTGGCGTACGATGCCGCGTGTTCGGCCTGCAGCACCGGGAAAAAGACGGCGGTTGCGGTGATCGCCGAGGGCAACGTCAAGCAAGTCGTCAAGGATTTGCGCACGGCAGAAGCCTTTTGGGGGCTTCCGAAAGTGAAATACACGAAGGTGCAAGTCGGGACGCCGAGCGCCGATACGTCGGGCATCGACGAATGGGATCTCGATACGCAGATCTCCAGCGGCATGGCCGATAAACTCGACGGGCTCTACGTGTACGACACGACCTCGCTCGGCGACTCGGACATTGCGCTTGCGTACAGCAAATGGGTCAACGACAATCTCACCCGCGCCGGCAACTCGTCGTTCGGCGAGGTTGAAAGCGTTGCGTTTGCGGACGGAGCAATGGCACTCGACGATCAGGAATTCAATCAGGCGGCGTCTCAGGGGATGACGATGTTCGCATCGACCGGCGACAACGGCACGGGCTGTCCGGTGCTGGCGGCGACCGGTGCGCCCAACAGCGGTGCGCCCGAAGTCTGTTATCCCGCATCGTCGCCGTACGTCGTTGCGGTCGGCGGCACGACGCTCGACACCAATGCGAACGGAAGCGAACCGGGAACGTACTACGGCGAGCACGTCTGGGTCGGAACCGGCGGCGGCTACAGCGCCTTTGAATCGGCGCCGTACTGGCAATCGAACGGCATCTGCGGCACGTGCGGCCCGGCTGCCATCCGCGGCCTCGCCGACATCGCGATGTGCGGCGACAACAACGGCTGCCCGATGGACGTCTTCGTCAACGGCGTGCAGGAAGGCGTCGGCGGCACGAGCCTTTCGTCGCCGATGTCCATGGGAATCTGGGCCCGCCTCGAGACGCACTATCACAACCGGTTAGGCTTCGCGGCGCCCATCTATTACGGCGTGTACGGCTACTACGAACCGTGCCCGCTGCAATCGACGGCGTGCACGCCGTCGGGTGAGCCCGGCGACGATACGCCGGCGCTGGCGCCCGACACGACCGCTCCCATCGGCGGCTTCCACGACGTCCTTTACGGATCGAACGGAATCCCCAGCGCGGCAACGCCGGGATGGGACGAACCCTCAGGTCTTGGTTCGGTGGACTACTACGTCATGCAGCAAGATCTCGCAAACTCGATCTTCTAAGACCGGCCACCGGGCACAAGAGAGGAGGCGGCATTTCGGTGCCGCCTCTTCGATTTTGCCGCGGAGACACGCCGAGCACGAAAGGACGCGCGGAGTTCATAGCGCACCTTCAAAGGTGTGCACTCCGCGACGCCGCCGTGCAACGCTCCCCGCTCCCGAAAGGAGTTCCACCGTATCGATGCAGACGCGTTCGGATTTCATTGCGAGCGGAACTCTCGCATTTCTCGCGCCGGCAGCCGCCGCGAGCCCCGCGCCATCGGCATCGCCGGCGCGACCGGCATCGACGTCGCCGTCACCTTCACCGGCGCCGTCACTGCCGCCGCTGCACTTCGATCTCGCCGCCTTCGATACCGTGCTCAACGTCGCAGCGCCGCACCGCCATCTCTTCGCATCGACGAAGCTCGACGGAGGCGTGGTGCTGGGCGGCATGCGCAACACGCTCAACGCCTACCACGACGTCGGGATATCGCTTACGCAGGTGCGGCCGGTCGCGGTTTTTTACCACGGCCTTTCGGTGACGCTCGGTTTTGACGATACCGTGTGGAACGAGTATTTCATCCCGGTCTTCGTCACGAAACGCAAATCGGTCGAGGGCGACGTCGCCAAAGATTTCGAAAGCGTCTACGATGCAAAGAAGCGCGGCAACCCGTGCCTGCACAAACAGGGCGGCCGCGAGGACATTTCCATCGAGTCCCTGATCGCGGATGCCGGCGCGCACTTCTTCGTGTGCAATAACGCCGCCCAAGGCTTCGCGCGTTACATCGCCAAGCACCTCAACAAACCGGCACCGGAAGTGTATGCCACACTCGTGGCGCATCTCATCCCAAACGGCACGCTCGTTCCCGCCGGCGTGTGGGCCGTCCACGCAATACAAGAGCGCCGATACACGCTACTGCAATCGACGCTCTAGGAGAAACTGTCTTAGGGCAGGGCGTCAGTTCACGGCGATGCCCCACGGGCCCGTCAACTGCGTGTTTCCGCCCGTAATCGTCCGCGCCGGCGGCACGTTGCCGTTGGAACTGGTGGGATAGACGGTCACGCTCTGGCCGAACACGTTCGCAACGTAAAACGACGTGCCGCTTACGGCGATGCCGTACGGATAGTTTAGTCCCGTGTTGCCGCCGCTGATGGTTTGGATCGGCGCCACATTACCGTTGGCCGTGGACGGATAGACGGTCACGACGCTGCACGTATTGTTGCAGTCGTTTGCGACGTAGATCTTGTTGCCTCCGAAAGCGATTGCGAGGTCGCCGGAGAGGCCCGTGTTGGCACCGGCTATCGTCTGGACGGGCGTAGCGTTCCCGTTTGCCGTGGGGCCGTACACCGTGATCGTGCTATTCTGAATGTTTGTGACGTACGTTCTTCCGTTGGGTTTTAGAGTGAGACCGGCTGGCTGCAGCAGACCGGTGTTCGCACCGGAAATAGTGCGGATCGGCGCTACGTTGCCGTTTGCACCGGCCGCGTAGACGGTCACGGTGTTGTTATTCAAGTTGGCAACGTACATTCTGCCACTCGAGTCCAACGCAATTCCGTGGGGGCCGCTCAGCCCCGTATTTGGGCCTGCCAGCGTTGCGTTGGGCGCGATGTTACCGCCTGCGCCCGCGAGATAGATGGTCACGCTATTGCCGCCGTTGTTGGAGACGTACACGTTATGCGACGAGTCGAGCGTAACGGCTACTGGGTTATTCAGCCTTGTATTGCTGCCGCTGATGGTACGAACCGGCGTCACGTTGCCGTTCGCGTTACGATGGTACACCGTGACCGAGTTCGAGTTCGGGTTCGTAACGTAGATGCATGCCTGACTCAAGCACGGAGTCGCCGGAAACGCTTTCGCGGCAGCGGTCCGTACGGTGTTTGTGCCGACTTGCGAAGAGGGGACGGTCGCGGTGGTTGTGCCGCATGACGACAGCGCAGATGCCGCAAGGGCCCACGCGCAGAGTGTGCTCGGGGCCGAGAGGTGAAACGGCTTCATGGTTCTCCTTCGGTATTGCAACGGTTTATGCTTCGAACGTTCCGCTCCAGAAACGCCGGCATCGCGCCCGCCGGTAAGCGTGCCGGCGGACGAGACTACCGGATGAAGTATACCACGGACCAGGACAAAGCTAGCCTGGTCCTAAGCGTTTAATGTGGAGGACGGCCTCTCGGTCCGGCAACCATTCCATGCGGAACGTCTCCCCATACGCGGGGCGCCGCCATCATGCGCGGCGCTGAGGGCATGCGCGGCGCCTGCGCGAACGCTGGACGGCGCGGAGCCTGCGCGAACGCTGGACGACGCGGAGCCGTTGCAATTCTCGGATTCGCGGCCGCGAATCTCGCGTGCGCGGCCGCGATGCGAGCGTGTGTGGCTGCGAGACGGGCGCGTGCCGACGCAATCCTGGCGCGAACGATGGCGTTTCGCGTGGCGATGTGGAAAGGCCGCACGGCGTGCGCGATTCGCGCGGGCCCTACGACCCGGCGATGGACGATCGTTCCGCTTCGGCGCACGGCGATCGTGCGGGTCACCCGGGTAACGCTATTGTTGACAACTGCCGCCGCCGGCGCCACTGAGAACGCTGGATTCACGGCCGCCATCGCGTAACCTGGATAGTACGAATACGCGGCGATCGCGGGGTACGTCGCCGGAAATACGGCTCCGGGATGCGCCATCGGATAGGCCGCACCGTAGAGCGGTGCGTTTACCGCCGACGCGACTAAGCCTAAGACGCCGAGGCCTACCGCTGCGCCCAAGAGCGACCCGCTGTACGCCGGATACACGGCCGGCGCGTACGGGGGCGTACGTTAGGGCAGGTGCGTAAGGCACAGGCGCCGCGTACACGGCGGGCGTGTACGCTACCGCCGCCGCGACCGGACACCACACCCAACCAACGCCCGGCTGCCACACCATCTGGTTATAGCTCAACGGCGTGCAATACGGCGTTTGAATCGGAGGGATCGGCGGAGCATACGCGACGACGCTCGGAGCGAATCCCGCGTGGACGATCTGAGCGCGTGCGGAGAGCGGGCTCAGCAGCGCCGCGGCGGCGACTGTTAGCCCGAGCATTTATCCTGCAAACTGTTCTCTTCTCATAGGAGCTTCCTCATCGTTATTTTGCACCCGTCCGCGCGAGGAGAGCCGGTCGGGTATTAGCTTCCGATTAGAAGCCGGCGCCGATCCTATCGGCCGCTCCGAAGGGCGCCTAGGGAACTGGCGGGCGGCCAGCCTTTCTCATCGTTTATCGCTGCGGCGCGTTGCCGCCCGTTGTAGAATCGCCGTATGAGACGGGCGCTTACGATCGCCATGGCGGTGCTCGCACTATCGTGTAGTCTCGCGAAAACGCGAGCGCAGGATGCCGCGCACACGTCGACGCCCGAGTCCTTTTACTCCTCGGCGGTCGAATCGATGCGCGCGTTGCCGCAACCACAGTACCTCGTCTACACGATCGAAGGCGACGGCGACAACCTGTCGATCGGCCTACGAGTCATCCGGCATCTCGTCTGGCTGGAGATGATCACGGGGCCGGCGGCGTTTCCATCGGAATGGTCGATCCGACATCGAACCGACGACTACGCATCCGAGATCACCGACTACGAGGGACGCAGGCTCGTCAGCACGCGCGCCTTCTTCGATCCAACGTGGTACGGCGCGTTCCGGGCACTGCGCGACGGCATGCTGATGTATCAGCAAGCCGACCCGCCCGTCTCGGCGTACGCGACGCCGACACCCGGGCCTTCACCCGATTTACGAACGATCGCCGTCGTTACGGTCATGGGCGGCGCCGTCTATCGGGTGGAAGACAAGGGCCCCGCGGTATGCACCAATGGCGATGAAGGACACGCTCTGCACCTCGTCTCGCGCGAACCCAACCCGCGCCACCAACTGGCCGACGTCGTCGTCGACTTGCGGAACATGCATTTCTGTACGATGCGCTTCAACGTTCGCGAATCGGGCTTCAGCGGATCGGTCGAACAACACTATGGAACCGTCGGTGGTTATTGGCTGCAGACCGACGGCGTCATCGAAACCGGCGTGCGCACGTTGGGCTTCATGGTCGGCCACGGCGTGTGGCGCTACCGGCTGACGCAGATGACGTTCCCCAGGTCCCTTCCCGCGGAAACGTTTCTTAGCCCGCCGTATCAATAGCTTTCCCGGATTCTGCCGGATACGTCCGGCGAAAGCTTAAACAGAAGGGGCCCCGGTACCGCGACGTAATACCCATGTAACCGCCATCGCGGGACCGCACGAGTATATCGGCGGACAATCGAGCTTTGAAGGAATGGAGCACTTCATGAGCGCCTCGAAGGTCTATATGCCGGCGAGCATCCTTGTATTGGCAGCAGTCGTATTGAGCGGCTGCGGCAAAGCCGGAAGTCAAATCGCGCTGCCGGCCGCACTTGCGCCGGCGGCAGCGCAAAACGGCCGGCACGGCGATACGCATCCGGCGAACTGCACGCCTACGCTATGGGCGTCGTCGTTGAGCACCGGCAGAGTCGACGGATACGTGGCCGCAAATTCCGCGCCGTGCGTGAGTCTTCACGGATCGTACGCCGGACTACATTTCCAACAACCGTACGCCGTGGCGATGGGCAGCAGCCCCAACTACCTTTACGTCGCGGATCTGCTCAACGATCGTATCGTCGTCTTCGACGCCCAAGGCAACTACGTCAAGTGGCTGAACACGAAACTCGGAAATACGGACTACAATCCGTGGGGCGTTTGCGTCAGCCCCCAAGGCGTCGTGGGAGTTGGAAATATTCAGCAAGGCGCCGCGCAGGGCAACGTTGAGTTTTTTGCGCCGACCGCTCCCAGCGGCAGCCTGCCGACGGGAGACGCCACGGGGCAACTGCAGAGACAAACGTACTGCGCCTTCGATAGCGCGGGAAACTTCTTCGTGGAAGATGGTACGAACACGGGGACGTCCCACATCGACTATCTCGCCAGTGCCAACGTCGGTTTACCGGGCCAGACGCTCGTCGACGCGGGCCTTGGGACCGGACCCACCTGGGTCGGGATGTACTCGAGAATCAACTCGCCAGCCGACAACACGCTCAGTGTGGCGAGCAACACCCCGAACAGCGCGACGCAAACCGTGAAGACGTGGGTCGTTAGTGGTCCGCCGGCCGGCCCGTTGACGTTTACGCCGTGCACGTGCTCGCCATACCATTTCCACGCCTTTCCGCACAACACCGGGAATATCGTCGATGGCGTGGCTCCGACGACCGGGGGAAGCACCGGTATTCTCTACTTCGCCGACTACGGCAAAGGGAGAATTCTTCAAGGTCCCGCCAACGGCGGACCGGTCACGACCTACGAAACACTGCGCAGCGCACTGGGGGTCGCGACCAATCCGAGCGGACAATACTAGCGGCGCCGGATCGACCGTTTCGTAAACCTCAGAGGCTCGCCGCGTCAAAGGGGCGCGGCGAGCCGTAATGGTATGTACGCCGGGTGAAACTCCTCGAAGGAAAGCGCGCCTTGGTCACGGGCGTTGCAAATCGCTGGTCTATCGCCACCGGAATCGCTCGTAAACTGCACGAGCACGGCGCCAAGCTCGCGCTGACCTATCAAGGCGAGCGCGTCCGGGACGAAGTCGAGAAACTCGCAAAGGAACTCGAGGGCGCACACGTGGTCGAGTGCGACGTCTCGCGCGACGAATCGCTCCAAGCGATGCGGGCCGATCTCGCGCAAAACTTCGGCCCGATCGATGCGCTCGTGCACTCGATCGCATTTGCGAACAAGGAAGATCTCGCAGGTAAAGTCTTCGATACGTCGCGTTCGGGTTTTGCGCTCTCGCTCGACGTCTCGTCGTATTCGCTGATCGCCTTGGTGAATGCGCTGCGCGAGGGTCTCAACGACGGCGCCTCGGTGGTGGCCCTGACGTACCTCGGCGCCACGCAGATCGTGCCGAACTACAATTTAATGGGCATCTCGAAGGCGGCGCTGGAATCGATCGTGCGCTACCTCGCCTACGACCTCGGCGACCGGGGGATTCGGGTGAATGCCATTTCGGCCGGGCCGATCAAGACGGCGAGTTCCCGTCAAGTCGGCGGGTTCTCACGCATTCTCGACGTCGTGCCGAAGGTCGCGCCGCTGCGCCGCAACGTTACGCCGGAAGACGTCGGCAACGCGGCCGTCTTTCTTGCATCGGACCTTTCGTCGGCGATTACCGCAGACGTCCACTTCGTCGATGCCGGTTACCATATGATGGGCATGTATCCACCGGAGTTTGGGTCGTGAAGGCGCCCTTCGACTACGCATCGCTTCGCGATGCTGCGCTCAGGGTGACACAATAGCATGGCGGCGCCGTCTGAGGAAGAGTTGGCGGCGATTGCGGTAGCGCTGGCGGTCGCTTCGCGGACCGATGATGCTGCCGCGACGGTAGCGCGCGTGGCCCCGTGGTCGCTGGCGATGCGCAATCCGGAACTCGAGTTCGACGACTTGCTTTCGCTCAGACCCGCGTGTTCGACAAGATCCTAATCGCCAACCGCGGCGAAATTGCGGTTCGGATCGCGCGCACGGCTCGTGAAATGGGCGTCGAAACGGTGGCGGTTTATTCCGAACCGGACCGCGATGCGCTCCACGTACGGATGGCGGACGAAGCGTATCTGATCGGCCCCGCGGCTGCGTCGCAAAGTTACCTCGACGGCGCAAAGATCGTCGACGTCGCCTTACGTGCCGGCGCGCAAGCGATCCATCCCGGCTACGGATTTCTCGCCGAAAACGCGGCCTTCGCGCGCGACGTGACCGCGGCGGGACTGGCGTGGATCGGACCGCACGCCGATGCCATCGAGGCGATGGGCGACAAACTGCGCGCGCGGTCGGCGATGCAGAAGGCCGGCGTTCCGATCGTTCCCGGCGGCACCGAGCCGATTGCGGATGCGGATGCGGCACGACGCGCCGCCGAAAAGTTTGGATTTCCTTTAGCGCTGAAAGCGTCCGGGGGCGGGGGCGGCAAGGGTCTCAAAGTCGCGCATACGGCGGCGGAGATCGAATCGGCGTTCGAAACCGCCCGGCGCGAAGCCGAAACCTACTTTAAGAACGGCACGATTTACGCCGAGAGATATCTCGAGAATCCGCGGCACATCGAGTTGCAGGTTCTGGCCGACAAGCACGGCGCCGTCGTGCACGTCGGCGAGCGTAACTGTTCGCTGCAGCGTCGTCATCAGAAACTGTGGGAAGAGGCGCCGGTTGCGCTCCCGCACGGCTTGCGGCAGCGAATGCGCGAAGCGGCGGTCGCAGCGGCACGCGCGATCGGCTACGATTCGGTCGGCACGATCGAATGTCTCGTCTCCGGCGACGAGTTCTTCTTCCTCGAGATGAATACGCGAATCCAAGTGGAGCATACCGTTACCGAGATGGTGACCGGCCTGGATTTGATTCGCGAACAGATCCGCGTTGCGGCGGGCGAGCCGCTGGGATTGACGCAGGACGATATCGCGTTCTCCGGATGGGCGATCGAAGGACGCGTCAACGCCGAGAATCCGGCAAACGATTTTCACCCTGCGCCGGGGACGATCACCGCGTATCGCGAGCCGGCCGGGCTTGGCGTGCGCGTGGATTCGGCGGCGTTCGCAGGATGGACCATCTCGCCCGACTACGATTCGATGATTGCAAAACTCGTCGTGTGGGCGCCGACGCGCCCGCAAGCAATTGCGCGCCTACGCCGGGCGATCGACGAGTACGTCGTCAAGGGCGTGCCGACGACGCTGCCGCTGCTGCGAGCGCTGTGCGATCAAGCGGAAGTCGTCGACGACACGTACGGCACCGCAACGCTCGAAGCGTTTGCGCGTACGTTGGGAGGCGGTGCTTCGACTGCGCCTGTCCTGAGCGGAGCGTGCGAAAGCACGCGTAGTCGAAGGGCTCAGGATGACACGGGCGGAGACACGATTCGCGTGGAGGTGAACGACCGGCTCTTTCGCGTACGGCTCGTCGATCTTCCGCAGAAAAGCGGAAACGCGAACGGGGCGGTGCGGCGGCAGGCGCCCCGGCTCGGCGGAGTTGCACGATCGAAGAGCGCAAGCGGGGATGCCGTGTTGTCGCCGATGCACGGCATCATCGTCGACATCGGCGTCGCCGCCGGTCAGCGCATCGAAGAGGGACAAGTCGTGGCGGTGATTGAGGCGATGAAAATGATGAACGAGATTCGAGCCGAACGCGGCGGGACGGTGGCACGCGTCCACGGCACCGCCGGCGATGCGGTCGAGGCGGGATCGCCGCTCGTCACCTTGACGTGAGATCTTTACTCGGCGTCGCGTTCGCGCTGCTGGTGTACGCGAGCGCGTGGAATCAGGCGCAGGCGCAAACCCCGGTCGCGTCGCCCGCGCCGCCCACATCAACGGTACCGCCGGCAGCTCCGGCCGCTTCTCCTTCGCCGCCGAGCGATCCGTGCGGGTCGATATTGTCGATCGTGAATCGGCCGACGTTCGGCACCGGCGTCTGCACCGTTCGCACCGGCGAATTCGACATCGAAAACGGCTACACGAATACCGTGACGACGGGCGGCGGCGGCGGCAACTTCGTCGTCTATCCGCAATCCCTGATTCGCTTCGGTACGTTCGATCCGCATTTCGATCTCGAGTTCGGAGCGCCGAGCGAAGCGCGCACCTCGGTGGGCGCTCCAGTGGTTTCGGGTGCGACCGATCTCAGTCTCGGCGCGAAATACGAACTCGGGTACACGTCGAACTTCCTATATGGGGTCAATGCCGTCGTCACCGTACCCAGCGGCACGCACGCATTCACGGCGGGCAACGCGCAGTTTACCGGTAACTTCAACTGGGCGTATACGGTCAACTCGGTCATCGGCGTTGCCGGAACGCTCGGGGCCAATGCGTTCAGCGGCGCGAACTCCTCGGGTGCACCGCAATCGTATTTCGCGTTCACGCCGACGCTCGAAGTTACGGCCGCTCTTCCCGGCCCCTCGGAGCTGATTGCGGAGTATGCCTTCTTCTCCTCGGCCGGTCCCAACGAAGGCGGGAAGAGTTGGTTCGATTTCGTTTTCGCGCACGACTTCGGCGGCTCGGTGCAGCTCGACGTCGAGTACGGGTTTTCGCCCACCGTTATCGGCGGCCAGCGCCAGCACTACGTGGGAGCCGGCCTGTCGTTTTTGCATCAGTAACGTCGTTCACGTCGGACGGCGCTAGGGAACTGGCGCGGGAACGCTAACCTTGAGGCTAATAGGAGGATACGCGATGACTAGTGCGCCGGCATTCAACATCGGAAACACTGCCTTCATGTTATTGTGCGCGAGTCTGGTGATGCTTATGACGCCCGGGCTCGCCTTTTTCTACGGCGGCCTCGTGCAACGCAAGAACGTTCTCACGATCATGATGCAGAGCTTCATGTCGCTGGGATGGACGACCGTTTTGTGGTTTGCGTTCGGCTATTCGGAATCGTTCGGACCGACGTGGCACGGCATCATCGGAAACCCGACCACCTACGCATTTCTTCACGGCGTCACGCTGAAGACGATGTTCACGGGCAACGATGCCGGCATACCGCTCATCGTCCACATCGCCTATCAAATGATGTTTGCGATCATCACTCCCGCGCTCATTACCGGAGCGTTCGCCAACCGCGTGACGTTCAAAGCCTACTTCTGGTTCTTGACGGGCTGGCTGATCTTCGTCTATTTCCCGTTCGTCCACATGCTGTGGAGTCCCGACGGGATTTTGGCGAAGTGGGGCACGCTCGATTTCGCCGGCGGCATCGTCGTGCACGCGTCGGCGGGATTCGCCGCGCTCGCATCGGTGCTCTACGTCGGCCGCCGTCACGTGATCGAAGGCAAACCGCACAACGTTCCGCTCATCGCGCTCGGCACGGGTTTGCTGTGGTTCGGCTGGTATGGCTTTAACGCGGGTTCCGAGCTCCGCGTCGACGCGGTGACGGCCTCGGCATTTCTCAATACCGACATTGCGGCGTCGTTTGCCGCGATCACGTGGCTGCTGATCGAATGGGCGAGCGGCCGGCAACCGAAGTTCGTCGGCCTGCTGACCGGCGCGGTCGCCGGTTTGGCGACGATCACGCCGGCAGCGGGTTACGTGTCTCCGACCACCGCGCTCATTATCGGCGTCGCGGCGGGGCTCGTCTGCTACTACGCGGTCGCGCTGAAAAACAAGCTCGGCTGGGACGACGCACTCGACGTGTGGGGCGTTCACGGAGTCGGCGGATTCTTGGGCATCGTTCTGCTCGGCGTCTTCGCTTCGACGCTATGGAATCCGAACGGCGCCGACGGTTTGCTGCGCGGCAATCCGGCGTTCCTCGGCAAGCAGTTCGTCTCCGCGCTGGTCTGTAGCGCGTGGGCCTTCGGCTTCACCTACGGCATGCTGTATCTCATCAATCTCATTACGCCGGTGAAGGTCGACGAAGCGGTGGAGGAGGCCGGACTCGACGCGGCGCTCCACGGCGAGGAGGCGTACCCGTTAGGCGTCTAGTTCCCCGCTGCGATCTCGCTGGCCCCATGGCGGCGGCGCTCGCGTTGCTTTGCGCAACCGGCGCCGCCGCTCCGACGATCGTCAAACCCGACGACTTTCGTTTGCTCGTCAAGTTGTCGTCGCCGGCGCTTGCGCCCGACGGCACGCGGGCGGCGCTCGTCGTTTCGCATACCGTCTGGGACGACAATCGCACGGTCGACGATTTAGTGCTCGTCGATTTGCGGACGAAGACCCAGCAAACGATCGTCGGCGCCGGCAAAGATTTGTCGAGTCCGGCGTTTTCGCCCGACGGCTCCAAGCTTGCGTATCTCGCACCCGACGGAACCGGCGACGACGCCCATGCGCAAATCTACGTGAGTGCGCTCGACGGGAGTGCGCCCCGCGCCATTACCGCATTGAAAACCGACGTGGACGCGTTTTCATGGCGTCCCGACGGTCAGGGCGTCGCATACGCAGCGACCGATCCCGATCCCGAGCGCAGCGGTGCCGATCGTTTCCGCAATAGTTTTGTCTTCACGACCGAACCGATCGTCGCGCACTCCGAGCCCAAGCCGGATCACTTGTTCGTCGCCGATCTTACCGGCGGCGTTCCCCTCCAATTGACGTCCGGCACGCAAAGCGTCGCGGGCGACTCGACGATTTCGTGGTCGCCCGACGGCAAAGCGATTGCCGTTACGGTTTCCCGTAATGCCGTACTCAACGATCAAAGTTATTCGCGCATCGCGCTGGTCGACGTGGCGACCAAGAACGTGCGCTACCTCACCGGCCGGACCATGTGGGAAGGCGCTCCTCTCTTCTCGCCGGACGGCTCGCACATCGCCTACGCCGTGTCTGACGCGGATCCTCAGGTCAGTCTCTCGCAGCTCTTCGTTACCACGCCGTCCGGCGGCAAGGGTTACGCCGTCGGTACGTCGTTGGATCGTGACGTTTCCGGCGCGGCCTGGACGAGCGATTCGCAAAGCCTCGTCGGCGTCTTCGAAGACGGCACGACGAACGCGCTGTATCGCATTCCCTTGCGCGGAACGCCGCAGCGCCTCGACACGGACGGCGTGACGCCCGGCATTCCGGGCACCACGACCGGCTCGGCCGATCCGCCCAATCTTCCCGGCGCGATCGCCAACGATGGCTCGATCGCATTCATCGCGACATCGACCGCGCAGCCGCCCGAACTCTACGTGCGCTCGGCCGCCGGAAGCGTCGCGAAAGCTACCGACTTCAACGCCGCGCTCGCTGCGTTTTCATGGGGCGCCGCGCAACGCGTAACGTTCCCAACCAGCATCGGCGTCACCGCCGACGGCGTGCTCTACGAACCGCCGGGCTTTTCGCCGGGCCGGCGCTATCCGCTCGTCGTCTACATTCACGGCGGACCGGACGATCCGTCGATGCTCGAGTTCGATTTCTGGGCGCAAGTGATGGCGGCGCGCGGCTGGCTCGTGCTGCGGCCGAACTATCGCGGCAGCCCGAACCTCGGGATACGCTATCAGCGCGCGATCCTGCACGATCCGGAAGATGGTCCGGGAAAAGACGTCATGGCGGCCGTTGCCGAACGATCGAAGTCCCGCGGCATCGTCGACCGCGGGCGCATCGCGGTGTGCGGGTGGTCGTACGGCGGCATCATGACGGCGTGGTTGATCTCAAAGTATCACATTTGGAAGGCAGCGGTGTCGGGAGCGTCGGTCAATGACTGGATTACCGACTACGGCACGGCCGACGATAGTCTCGCCGATGCCGACCTGCTTCCACGGGTCGCCGTTCGTCGGTAAGAACGCGGCAGAGTGGCGGCGCGCATCGGCGATCAATACGCGCGCGACGTCACGACGCCGGTGCTCATCCTTTCCGACATCGGCGACAATCGCGATCCCTTCGCAACCTCGTCGATGTACTGGCGTGCGCTGCGCGACAATGGCAAGGATGCGACGCTGCGCGTCTGGCCGGTCGCCGGACACTTCCCCAGCGACCCGGTCCGAACGGTCGACATCTATCACTATTGGATCGACTACATCGCAACGCATTTTGGTGAGTCGCCATGAAGGACGACCCGGGCGTATACGACGCGGTCGAGGGGACGCCGCACGATCTCGGGGAGCCGGGAGCGTTTCCGTTTGCACGCGGCATCTATCCGACGATGTACCGCGGACGGCTGTGGACGATGCGGCAGTATGCCGGCTTTGCGACGGCGGCGGAATCCAACGCGCGCTATCGCTACCTGCTCGAGCGCGGTCAGACCGGCCTGTCGGTCGCGTTCGATCTGCCGACGCAGCTCGGCTACGATTCCGACGCGCCGCAAGCGCGCGGGGAAGTCGGAAAGGCCGGGGTCGCGATCGATTCGATCGAGGACATGGAGTCGCTGCTCGACGGCATTCCGCTCGACCGCGTGACCGTTTCGATGACGATCAACGCGCCGGCGTCGATCCTTCTGGCGCTCTATCTCGCCGTCGCACGGCGGCGCGGCATCCCGTTCGACAAACTCGGCGGGACCGTGCAGAACGATATCCTCAAAGAATACGCCGCACGCGGCACCTACATTTATCCGCCGCACCAGTCGATGCGTCTGGTGACCGACGTAATGGCGTACTGCGCGCGCGAAGTGCCGCTGTGGAACGCGATCTCGATCTCCGGCTACCACATCCGCGAAGCCGGCTCGACCGCGCTCGAAGAGATCGCCTTTACGCTCTCCAACGGCAAAGCTTATCTGAAAGCCGCGCGGAATGCCGGGCTCGACGTCGATGCGGTCGCGCCGCGCGTGTCCTTCTTCTGGAACGCGCACAACGATTTTTTCGAAGAGGTTGCAAAGTTCCGCGCCGCCCGCTATCTGTGGGCCTACATCACGCGCGACGAGTTCGGCTGTCGCGATCCTCGTTCGCAAATGCTGCGTTTTCACACGCAAACCGGCGGCTCGACGCTCACCGCACAGGAACCCGACAATAACGTCGTCCGCGTGACCCTGCAGGCCCTGGCCGCCGTGCTGGGCGGCACGCAGTCGCTGCACACGAACGGAAAAGACGAAGCGCTCGCTCTGCCGACCGCGCAAAGCGCGAAGCTGGCGCTGCGAACGCAACAGATTATCGCCTATGAATCGGGCGTCGCCGGCGTCGTCGATCCGCTTGCCGGTTCGTACTATGTCGAGTCGCTTACCAACGATCTCATCGAACGCGCGGGCGCGCTAATTAATGAAATCGACGCATTGGGAGGCAGCGTCGCGGTCGTCGAAAGCGGCTGGATGCAAGCGCGCATCGCCGAGTCGGCGTACGCCGCCCAGCAAGCGGTCGAACGCGGCGAGGCCGTCGTCGTCGGCGTCAATAAGTTCGCCGAGGACGCAAGCGACGACGCCATCGCGCTCCAGCGGGTGGACGAAGCGATCGGTCGCGAGCAAGCGGAACGCGTGCGTGCCTTCCGCGCGAAGCGCGATCAGCAGGCGGCTAACCGCGCGTTGGAGGACGTACGGCGGGCGGCCTCGGGCAAGGAGAACCTCATGCCGTATTTCATCGAGGCGGTGAATGCGGGCGCAACGCTCGGCGAGATTTGCGGCGTGCTTCGCGACGTCTTCGGCGTCTACCGCGCGCGCGAAGTGGTCGCGTAGCGGCGATGCAGATCGATCACGTCGCCATCGTCGTGGAAGACCTCGACGCGGCCGTCCGCCTCTACGGAGAAACCCTGGGATTCACGGAAATCTATCGCGAGATCATCGCCGACCAAGGCGTCGAGGCGGTCGGCTTCGCGGCGGGCGATGCCGTCATCGAACTGCTGCGCCCGCTCGACGCCGATTCACCGATTGCGCGCTATCGCGGCAACGCCGAAACGCGGCTGCACCATACGGCGTTTCGAGTACGTGACATTCAACGGAAGCTCGACGACCTTCGAGCGGCCGGTGTGCGGCTGATCGACGAGCGGCCGCGCAAGGGAGCCCACGGTAATACGATTGCGTTCCTGCATCCGAAATCGACCGGCGGCGTGCTGATCGAACTCTGTCAGCCGCCGCCCGGCGCCGATTCGTCGTAAACAGCTTCTCGTTAATGCAACGCTACTCCGGTCGGGACAAGTCCACTGTTCGAATCGAATCCAGTGTTCGATCCACTGATAACTCTGAGTGGCGCGTGGTTCCCATGAATGAACAGGCGCGACCGTCAGCGGTTGGTGACGCTGAGGAAGTTGTTTCATTTGACAAAGTTCACCGTGAAAGGCCCAAGGCCGCTGACCTGAAAGATCGTAGGTCCGCGCGCCGTTACCCAGTGGCGAACCGTCGCAGGAATAACGATATATGAGCCCGGCCCGAGAGCGGTAGTTTTCGCCGGGTCCATTTTATCACCGGCGCCAAACAACACGACGCCCGTCAATACAGTAAGGCGCTCGGTATCCGGGTGCCAGTGCAGCGGTATCGTGTACGCGTCTGGCAATTTGAGTCGTAACGTGTAAGACGAGCCCAGCTTTTTTGGATCACCGTCCATCACTGCCACTTGTACACGGGAAAGCTTCGGCGACGGCATCCATCTGATCTCTTGCGGGCGTATTAACGTCACGGAGTTCGTTGCGCCCGACGACGCGCCCGCCCCGACCGAACTCGATGCGCAGAGGAACAGAACGAATACCGGAGGCATCAGCAGTCCCCATCCGTGATTCTTCATTAGGTGGCCCTCTTGCTATAGAATGGCGACGCACATCACCACATCGCACGGTGGCGCCGGAGGTACAACGTGTCCAGCGCCCTTATGACTTAACGGCGCCCCCTAGCGAAGCCTGGCTATCGCGCCTACCCATCTCGCAACCGCGCGCCCGGGCACAGGGGCCCTCGTTTTGAGGGGTTCTGGGCTCCTATACCATCGTAACGCGATGAGTCTCGAGCGGCTGACGCAGCACTTCGATCGGGTTCTAACCGCGCTTTAACGGCGACCTAATCGGAAACCACGGGCACCTTTGCGCCCTTTGGGGGACAATCGCTCCAGAGGTATATGCACGACATGACAAATAAATGGTTTCTCGGCCTGCTCACGGCGACCGCGTTCGCATCCTCGACGCTGCTTGCGACGGTCCCGGCCGGCGCGCAAGCTTACGCGCCTGGAACCTACGCACCCATCGTGAGCAACTCTCCGATCTCCCCGCTCACCCCGGTGCCCCCGACGATGGAGCCCGCAGGCTGCCCGCAATACGGCAGCGGCCAGTGGGCGTTCATCAGTAACGTTTGGGTTTGGTGCCCGCCGAGTTCCGCGACGGCTCAGCCGCTCGTCGGCATGTCGGCGTTGGCGCCCTACGGCTTCGGCACTCCGCTGATGCCGCCGTCGGTCGCCGCGGCTCCGGCCGCGTACCCATACGGGTATAATCCGTATGCGTACGGCACGGCTCCCGCCGCGTATCCGCAGTACGGTTACGGCTATCCGCAGCAATACGGCTATCCGCAGCAATACGCTTACGGCTATCCGCAGCAATACGGCTACCCGCAGCAACCTTACGGCTATGGCTACCCGCAGCAATCCGCGTATCCGCAGCAGCCTTACGGCTACGGCTACCCGCAGCAACCGTATGGCTATCCGCAGCAACAGTACGGCTACGGCTACCCGACGACGGGTTATCCGCAGCAATACGGTTACGGCTACCCGACGACCGGCTACGGTTATCCGCAGACCGGCTACGGCTATCCGACGGCGTCGATCACCGGCAGTCCGGTGCTCGACATGCTGCTCGGAACGGTTGCGACCGGGCTGATCGCATCGGCCTTCCAGCCGCAATATCCGGGCTACGGCTACGGTTATCCGACCACCGGCTATTATCCGCAGACCGGCTACGGCTACCCGTCTACCGGCTACGGCTACCCGTCTACCGGGTACGGCTACCCGTCTAGCGGCTATGGCTATCCGAGCTACGGCAGCTATCCGGGTTACGGCTCCAGCTACCCGCAGTACGGATACGGCTATCCGACCGGCGGCAACACGTACACCATCAACAAATACTACTACTACGGCGGCAAATGGCACACGAAAGCGCCGACGCGTCCGCCGAACATGCATCCCGGACATCTCGCTCAGCTCAACTACGCGAACCACCATCGCATCGCCAACGAGCAATCGTCGATCGCTCACGATCGGTCGCGTATCGCCTACATCAAAGCGCATAGCGACAATCAGGCGCGCATCAACCAGCTCAAGCGCAACATTGCGTACAACGATCGCCGGATCGCCTCGCAGCGTCACATGGACAACGTGCGTAACCAGGAACGCGGACGGGCTTTGGCCCAGACGCGGATGGCTCCGATGCACGCCAACGTTGCCAACCGGACGATGCACGCGGACCTCGCGGCGCACGCAAACCGCCCGCTGGCAGCGCATCCGATGACGGCTACGCACTTCGCAACGCATCCGGTTACGGCGACGCACGTCGCAGCGCATCCGATCTCGGCTCGCACGTTCAGCGCGCCGGTTCGGCCCGCGAACCAAAACCGGTTCCAAGCGCAAACGCCGCGTACGTTCCGGCCGCAAGCGCAATCGGAGCACGTGTTCCGTCCGCAAGCGCAAACGAACCGCGCATTCCAGCCGCAGGCCCAGTCGGGACGCACGTTCCAGCCGCAAGCGCAGACGGGACGCCAGTTCCGCCCGCAGGCGCAAACGGAACGCCAGTTCCGCCCGCAGGCGCAAACGGAACGCCAGTTCCGCCCGCAGGCGCAAACGGACCGCTCGTTCCAACCGCAACGCACATTCCAGCCGCAGGAATCGCAGCCGCGCTCCTTCGAGCGCCAAGCGCCCCCGGCCCAACGTGAGTACCACGCAAGCGGCGGCGGCCGGCAGGCACCGCGTCAGCAGAGCGGCGGTGGCGGCGGCGGCGGTGACCGCCACGGCGGCGGTAAGCACCAGCCTCCGGCCTAACGCAACTCCGAACTCCTCACTCCACCTCCACCCGCGCCTCCTGGTTCATCCCAGGAGGCGCCTTCGTTCGTGCCGGCTGGGGCCGTTCGGTAACAACACTCAAAAAGAATTTTAAGCGGCTACATGCGGATGGGTTCGGTCAATAGAGAATCGATGTCAGATACGAGCCGGCCGGTTCGTTGTAGAGACCACGGGTCATCAACGTCAGCGGCTGCGTCATGCGGAGTCCGTTGGCGAAGCACCACCGCATAAGTTCGCCGTTTCGTGAAGGCACGAGAAATCCGGGGCCTTCGAACGACTTTGCGGCGGCGATCAAAGCCTTCACATCGTCGTTCGTCTCGGCAACCGTGTGGCCGAAGAATGCAATCAGCGTGGAGTAGCCGGTGATTCGCCCGACGCGCTCGACGACTGTCGCGTAGCCACGAGCGATCGCGTCACGCAACTCGCCTCCGCGGTTGTGCCCGTGCACGCGCACGCACAGATCATTGCACGCAGCAACGTCTTCTTCGGTGGCAGGCCGTACGGCGTAGCCAGGGAGGTCCGCGCCGATCGCCGGTCCCTGCATGCACGCGATGTGCTCGCGAACCTCGAAACCCAGCTTCGAATACAGCGCAAGCGACCGGCAGTGATATCCAGCCTGAAGAAGGCGAATTCCGGGAAAACCCCGGCCGTCCGAACGTTCCATAACCGCCAGCATGAGGCGCCTTCCGATCTCTCGGTTCTGCGCCCGCGGATCGACGGTGATCGGGCCCACACCCGAGATAAAATTTCGCTCGTCGAGGATGTTGCTGCCTACGATCGTGCCGTTTTGCTCGGCGACCACTTTGTAGAAGGCTTCGTTGCCAAACATCATCTTCATCACTCGCGTCGCCGCCTCAACGCTTGGAACGTCTGGAATGAAACTGTGAGCGCTGGCAAGCGCGCTGAAGGCGTCGAAACAAATCTGGCCGCACGCTGCGGCATCGCCTTCCTCCGCCTCACGCACGGTAACGTCGAGCGTTTCGGGCATCATGTCTACGACAACTCCTCCCTGGCAAAAGGCCGAACTACTCTAGTTGACATGCCCGTACGAGCCTCGCTTGTCTTCGAGCACTGCTTAGTGCTTAAACAATGGCGTTTGCATCAATCCGTTGATCACGAACTGTGCGGCCAGAGCGGCAAGGATGATTCCCAGCAAACGGCTGATGACGTGAATGCCGGTGTTGCTGATCAATCGCAACAGCAGCGTCGATCCGCGCATGCATGCCCACGTCACGAATAGCGCGACGGCATAGGCGGCGGTGACGATTGCGAGATTGGCGCGATCGCCGTGCGAGAGATCGACGAGCAGCAGCACCGTTGCTATCGTGCCGGGTCCGGCGATCATGGGGACCGCCAACGGAAAAACGGCCGGATTCTCGGTGGCCGCGGCTTCGCGCTCCTCGGCTTCGGTTCGTTTTGCGCCGGTCGGGCGCGCAAACAGCATGTCGATCGCGATGAGGAAGAGCAGCACGCCGCCCGCAATGGTAAATGCCGGAAGCGTTATGCCGAGCGAGCCGAGCAGAGCGCGCCCAAGCAAGCCCATGAACAAGATGATGCCGGCCGCGACCAGCACCGCTTGATCGATGATCTGATTGCGTCGCTTCGCCGAGACGCGTGCGGTTGATCCGAGCGTCAGCGGAATCATGCCGATCGGATCGATGATCGTAAAAGCCGTCGCGAAGGCGGTGGCGATGAAGCGGGCGTCCATCAGTCCCATCATAGCAGAACGGTCAACGGCCCTGCCCTTGCGTTCTACACGGGTCCACGGTTTTTTAGCGGAAAGCCTGAACGGAATAGAAACTTCTTCGCACAGGTTCTCCGACGAGGCTATAACCTACCGTGAAACCGACGCCTTCCCTGATGATCGTTTTTGCATTGACGGCGCTCTCGACCGGATGCGGCGATCGCAGCGGCGGTCCACCCGTTGACGGCCGCGACGGAACGGTTGTCGCCGGCGAACGGGTCGCGATACATGTCGGTCTACAGCTTCAAAGGCGGCAGCGATGGCGCGGACCCAGTTGCCGGCCTTATCCGCGTCAACGGTCAGTTTTACGGCACGACGAGCTATTTAGTATCGATAGCGAGGGCCGCGAACACGTCGTCTATCGATTCAAAGGGCCGCCCGACGAGTTTAACCCTACCGCGCCTCCGCTGTTTATTAACGGAAACCTGTACGGCACCACAACCGAAGGCGGAGCAGTCATCAGCGGCGGTTCCGTTTTCCAGTTGGGATTGAGCGGTCAAGAATCGGTCATCGCCAGCTTCCTCATCCAGCCGTGGTATCCGGGCCCGACCGCCGGGTTGACGTACATGAACGGCAACTTCTACGGCACCACCGAATACAGTTATAACGGGTCCGCGTCCGCGCCGGGAGATGGCAGCGTCTTTAAGTTGAGCCCTTCCGGTAAACTTACGGTGCTTCACGTTTTCAAAGGCGACGTCGACGGCAGAATCCGCAAGGAGCGCTCGTCAACGTAAACGGCGCGCTGTATGGGACGACCTCCGCCGGTGGCACGGCCGGCTTCGGCACCGTGTTCAGAATAACGCCCTAGAAATCGTCAGGCGTCGGATAAGGGAGGGCGATGTTGAGCGGGAGTCCTTCGACTGCGCTCCCCTTCGACTTGCTGCGCTCGCTCAGGATCGCTCCGCTCAGGATGACACAAGGGCGCGTCGCTCAGGATGACACGGGGCTCATCAGGAACTCTTACTTTGAAACGATCGGAACGTCGCGCGGACGTCTTCCGAGAACAGTTGCGGCTGCTCCCACGCGGCAAAGTGCCCGCCAACGTCGTGCTTCTTGTAATAGACAAGGTTCGGATACGCTTTCTCCGACCAGCTTCGCGGCGCGGTGTAGATCTCGTGAGGAAACGCGCTCACGCCGGTCGGAACCTTTACACCCGCCACATTGAAAAAGCCGAGTTTGTTTTCCCAGTAGAGACGCGCCGACGAGATTCCCGTCTTCGTCAACCAGTACATCGTGATGTTATCCAACACGTCGTCGCGCGAAAGACCGCCTGGCTTGCCGGCAAAGGCCGGCGCGATCATCTCATAGCTGTCTTTGTCATGATCGAGAATCCAAGCGGCCAATCCAATAGGTGAATCGAGGAGTCCGTAAAGCGTCTGGGGGCGATTCGCCATTTCGACGGCGTACCCAAGGTGGTGTGTGTAAAAGTCGGCCAACTGCCGGTACGCATTCAGTTCGTCACCCACAAGGCCGGCGGGCGGCGGCGCGTTGGCGATTGCCTTGGCTAAGACGTCGCCGGGAACGGTCCCCGGCATATTGCTGTGAATGGCAACGACGTGGTCCGGAGCGATTATTGCTAACTGTTGCGTCACTGACGCGCCCCAGTCGCCGCCTTGCGCGGCGAACTTATCATATCCGAGGCGATTCATCAGTACGGCCCACGCTTTGGCGACCCGTATGGGATCCCAGCCCAGGGCCGCCGGCTCGGCCGAATAGCCGTATCCGGGAAGCGACGGAATCACAACGTGGAACGCGTCCGACGCGCTGGCGCCGTGCGCCATAGGATCGGTCAACGGTCCGATAACCTTCATTTGCTCGATGATCGAACCGGGCCACCCGTGGGTGATGACGAGCGGCAACGCGTTGTCGTGTTTAGAACGAACGTGAATGAAGTGGATGTCGACTCCATCGATCTGGGTGACAAACTGCGGCGTCGCATTCAATCGAGCCTCGATCTTGCGCCAATCGTAACCGTCCGCCCAATAAGCGGCTAGCGCCTGTGTCGTCGCCAACTGTACGCCTTGCGTATCATCTTGGACCAGCTCCCGCGTTGGCCACCTCGTCGCGGTGATACGCCTGCGCAAGTCGCTAAGTTCCGATTCGGGAACGTTTATGTGAGGAAACGGACGAATAGCAGCACCGCTACCCGTGCGCTCTGCAACGGTAGTCATTGCGGAATTCCCTTTCGAAGTGCCTGAAGTGCCGTTAGATTGCGCGCAACCGAAGATACCTAGGGGAGCGGCGGCGACCGCCATCGCCGCGGCCCTACAGAAGTCATGCCGATCGATCGACATCGATCACGGCCTGAGCAAACGCCTGCGGAGCTTCCTGGGGAACGTTGTGGCCGATCCCCTTGAGGATGCGATGCGAATATCGACCCGAAAACTTTTTTCGATACGCGGTGCCGCTTGCGTTCGGGCCATCGAAATCGCTCGCAATGGTGATGGCGGGCACGGTGATCGCGGGACCTTTTTGAAGCTTTGCTTCCATTTGGTCATATTGCGGATCGCCTTTAACGACGTTGATGCGCCAGCGGTAGTCGGAGATCACGATGGCGACGTGGTCCGGATTGTCAAAGGCCGCAGCGGTCCGCTCGAATGTCGAGTCGGTGAAATGCCAGTTTGGAGAAACGATGCTCCAAATCAGCTTTGCAAAATCATGACGGTACTTCGTGTAACCGAGTACGCCGTTTTCCGTAGCGAAATAATACTGGTACCACCATCCAAGTTCGGCTTTGGGGGGCAGCGGTAACACCGTCAGTTTCCGGTTAGTAATCAAATAGCCACTCACCGCGACCACGCCCAGGCAGCGCTCGGGCCAAAGCGCCGCGATGATGGCGACCTCCCGCGACCCCCAATCAAAGCCTCCGAAAATGGCGCGTTCGATCTTAAGGGCATTCATGAGGGCGATCGTATCCAGAGCAGTGAGCCCCTGCTGACCGTTACGCGGCGTCGTCTGCGAAAGGAACCTCGTCGTCCCGTAGCCGCGGAGATATGGGACGATGACCCTATAACCTTTGGACGCGAGAATAGGCGCGACGTCGACGTAGCTGTGGATGTCGTAGGGCCAACCGTGCAAGAGAATCACTACGGTACCGTCAGACGGACCCACGTCGGCAAAGCCGACGTTCAGTAGACCCGCATTAACTTGCCGCAACGAACCGAACGTCGTGTGCGCCCCTGGTTCGGGTGTTAGAGTTGTGGTACCGTCGGATTTTCCGTTGCGGACTTGCGCACTCGCAAAAGCAGACGTACCAAGCTGTGCGGCAGCTACGGACATGGCAGCAATGCCAAAAAACGTGCGGCGATCGAGGCGGCGTTTTTCCGTCATCTTGATCACGCTCCACTTGGAAATGAAAGCTGCGCTACGACGACACGACGGGCGGTGAAAGCCAACAATACCCTGGCTTGGTTAGCCTGTCAAGCAACCTAGCGTGGTCGCAGCACTAGCGGCGCTTTCGCTCAAGAGCGACACACAAATTGCGAAACGCAGAGCGGCGCGTCCTTCGACTGCGCGTGCTGCGCACGCTTCGCTCAGGATGACACACACGGGTGCGCGTGCTGCGCACGCTTCGCTCAGGATGACACACACGGGTGCGCGTGCTGCGCACGCTTCGCTCAGGATGACACACACGGGTGCGCGTGCTGCGCCTGTGCTGAGCGAGCGAAGCGAGTCGAAGTGCACGCTTCGCTCAGATACTGTATTGGCAAGTCAGGACCGGCCACTAGCCGGTGCTGGGGTTCTTTCCCGGCTTGGTGCGCCGCTTAGCGCCTTCGCGCCATTCACGCTCCACGTTGGCAGCGTTTTCCGCGTCCGGGATTTCTTCCGCCGGGGGTGGGGCGACGTCCGCACCCGGATGCAACTCGCGAACCTGCTTTTTGTCGTCTACGTATTCGTCACGTTTGCTTTGAATGCGACCGTACATCAGCAATCTCTCCTCAGACCGACAACCCTTTCCGCCGTTCTTTGGTTGACATTGTACCATGTCGTGCGTCCAACGGCCGGAGGGATTTACCTCTCGCGAGTCAGATTAGTGACGGGGTTGGCTTCCTGGAGACGTTTTTCATCTCGTCGTGGGACGAGCACTTGCGCCAACACGACCGCGTCACCAATGCCGATGTGATCCTGCAACTGCAGATGTATCCGCTTTTGCGCGGCAAGCCAACCATAACGCATCTGATCGCCCCCGACTTGTCTGCGGGACCCCCTTGATTCCACGGCGGGCAAGCGCTAGCATAGAAACCACCGTCACCCCTTCTCAAGGAGTAACACCATGAAGCAAATCATTTTCGCCGGAGTAGCGCGGTCCTCACTCGGTTTGAAGTTGAAAGGCGCCTAGAGCCGATGAAGTGGTTCTTTGAGCCTGGCCATACCGCTGCAGAGTTTCGCGCGCGGCATATGATGGTCACGTGGGTTCGTGGAGCATTTAAGAACGTTACCGGGCAGCTTGAGTTCGATCCCTCAACTCCCCGGCTGCTCGCCGTAGAAGCCTCAATTCCTACCGCGAGCTGCTGGACCGGCGTGGAGGCTCGTGATAATCATCTTCGGAGTGCCGACTTTCTCGCTTGCGAACGATTCCCGGAAATTCGATTTAAGAGCACCGGTGTGATCGAAATTGGACCCGTCGACTATAAAGTCACCGGCGACCTCACGATCCGCGATACGACGCGCCCAATGACTCTGGATGTCCGCTATCTCGGATCGTGGGAGACGCCATGGTGGGAAGACGGCATCGACAAGGGACCAAAGACGCGCGCGGGCTTCGTCGCGAAAGGCCGCCTCGACCGTTATGATTTCGGCGTCAGTTGGAACGATACGATGCCGGACGGAGGCATCGTCGTTAGTCGAGAGATCGACCTCGTTATCGACGCCGAAGCCGTTTTGGCATAAAGCGGCTCATGCCGCCGCGTCCTTCGACTGCGCTTCGCTCCGCTCAGGATGACACAACGTGGCGCTTCGCTCCGCTCAGGATGACACAACGTGGCGCTTCGCTCCGCTCAGGATGACACAACGTGGCGCTTCGCTCCGCTCAGGATGACACAACGTGGCGCTTCGCTCCGCTCAGGATGACACAACGTGGCGCTTCGCTTCGCTCAGGATGACACGGGATTACAGATTGGGGGCGATGGCGGCGTCGATGCGCGTCTCAAACGTGCGATTCCACGGAAGGCCGATTTCGAGCGCGGCGATGTGATAGCCGGGATCGAGCTGTGTGAGGATCGATTCCGCGCGATTCCATAACAGTCCGCGGTCGCGTTCGCTCAACGGCGCTGCGATGGTATCGGGAAGCAGCGTGTGATCGGTGACGTGCTCGGATTCGAGCACCGCGTTGAGATCCGGGCGCACCTCGTCGTGAAAGGCGTAGTCGTCGACGAATCGAACGAACGTGAACGTGCGGTGCGCGAGCGCATCGTAGCGCCCGGTGCGCCGGCCGGCGCCCGCCGCGACCGCTTCGGCCAACGCGGTTCCGACCGTATTAGCATCGGTGTTCCACGACGCGTAGGCATCGAGCCGCGACGCCAGCCCCGACGCGAGAATCGCGCTTGCGAAACCTCCCTGATCGGCGTAAGAACGAAGGAACGAGAGGTCGGCAAGCGCGACGCCGCGGCCGCGCGCGATTTCCGCGCTCATCGCCTGGCGAAACGATTCGTCTTGCGTGGCGGTCGTGCCGGGAATCCGGACGAAAAGCACGACGTCGGGCGAGACCTCATCGCGAACGCCGCCGGCGAGCGTCACGAGGCTTCCGATCGTCGTGTCGATCGGCGCATACTCGAGCGGATCCTGAAATCCGGCGCCGTCCGGCGTCGAATAACGAATCGCGATGCGCGGCGTCCAACGCGCTCCGCGAGCCAGCGCCTGCGCCACCAGCGCCATACCGAGTTCGTCGGCCCCCGGCTCGATCGACACCCGGTCGCTCAGCGCTTCATCGTGCACGATCGAGTGCAGCAGCTGCACTTCGCGCACGTGTAAACCTGCCGCTCCGGCGTCGTCTTGTCCGAGCACGAGGCGATCGAACGTCCTTTCCGCGGCGAGATCGAGCAAGTAGCGATCGACGGCGAGGTTCCGCGCACGCGTTGCAAGGTACGCAGCGAGCGTTTCAGGCGGAATTTGGTCACGCAAACGCTGGGCCTGCGCCGTCTCGCTGGGGAGCGGCGGATCGTGCAGATTGGCGTACCGTTGCAGATACGACCACACGGGATAGGCGGCGAAATAACCGCTGTCGGCCGGAACGCCCGTCGGCGCCAGTCGCATTACGGTGCCGAAAACGCCGACAAACGCATCGGGGCGCACTGCGCGCGTCACGCGCAGTTGCGTCAACCGCGAGCGAGCGTCAATATAGGACGCTCCCGGAACGCGCGACGCGATCAATCCGCCGTAGGCGAGCATGTCGGACGAGACGACGAAGGCGGTGTTTCCCCGGTTACGGCTCGCGCGGTTGAGCCAACGGCCGATCGCATCGGCGTTGCCGGGCGTGAGATAGTGCCCGAGGTCGCTCGGTGGCGGAGTCGATACCGTGACGCCCGCGATGCGGCCGAGCATGACGGGAAGCTGCGCCGTTACCGGCCGGTCGTCCATCGGTACGAACGCGATGGCGGCGAGGAGCAGCGCGGGGACGATCACAAAACGGCACGCAGCACGCCGTCGTGCTGCGCGAGCAGCGCCTCCGCGGTTTCCACATCGAGGCCGCGACGCTGCATCACGACCGCAACTTTCACCCGACCGCTCGCCCGCGTCAAGAGTTCGCCCGCGCGCGGCCGATCCACGCCCGCGATCGCACACACCAGCCGCAACGCGCGGTCGCGCAGCTTCTGGTTGGTCGCGACGAGGTCGACCATGAGATTGTCGTGCACTTTTCCCAAGCGCACCATCACGGCCGTGGAAATCGCGTTGAGGGCGATTTTCTGCGCGGTCCCGGCTTTCATGCGGGTCGAACCCGCGATGGCTTCCGCCCCGGTCGCGAGCACGATGGCGTTTTCGGCGGCGGCTTCCAACGCAGAGCTCTCAGTATTGACCAAAACAACGGTGTACGCACCAATTTCGCGAGCACGTTCGATCGCGCCGAGCACGAACGCGGCAGTTCCGCCGGCGGAGATCCCGACGACGGCATCGTCCGCTTGCACGTGTTGCGACATGGCGGCGGCACCAGCTGCGCGGTCGTCCTCGGCGCCTTCGACCGCGCGCCCGAGCGCTTCGTTTCCACCCGCAACGTGCGCGCGCACGGTTTCTGCCGGCGTTCCAAACGTCGGCGGCATCTCGGCGGCATCGAGTGCGCCCAGCCGGCCGCTGCTGCCCGCGCCCGCATAGTGCAGGCGCCCACCGCGCGCAATGCGCGCGGCAATCTCGTCGACTGCGGCTGCGATGCGCTGCGTCTGCGCGGCCACTGCTTCGGCGGCGCCGCGCTGCTCGGCGACGAGCGTGGCCACGAGTTGCGACGTCGCCATGAGGTCGAGCCCGGCCGTCTCCGGCGCGACGTGTTCGGTCGCAGGAAGGTCCGCGCTCACGCGGTGCCGTTCCGCAGCAGTGCACGCGCCTGCGCGAGCGCGCCCATGTAGGGTTCGGCGCCGCCTTTGACTATGGCAAGGTCCGGTAGTTCGTTGGCGACGCGTGTTTCGATCAAGTACGTCAGCAGGCTGTTGCGGCGCAGCAAGCCGCCGGCCCAGACGAGCGTAAGCGCGCGGCCCTCGGCGCCGGCGCTGCGGCAGAGCGCGCGCACGAGTTCGAAGAGCTCCAGCGCCGCGGTTTGGACGATTTTTACGGCGCTGCGTTCGCCGTCGCCGGCGGAGGCGATGACGTCCGGCGCCACCGAGGCGACCGCGGTGACGGTCGATTCGGCGCCGTAGGCGAAACGGCTGAGGTCGTCGAGCGTGCGGGCGCTGGTCCGCTCGGCAAGACGCTCCGTCAACCGGTCGTGCGGAACGCGGCCTTCGATCGCGCGGCGCAGCAGGCGCAGCGCGGCCGCTCCGATCGCGAAGCCGGAGCCTTCATCACCGAACGCATATCCGCCGCCGCCGGCGCGGAACGATTGCGTGCCGATCTCCGCGTAGGCCGCCGAACCGGTGCCGGCGACGAGCACCATTCCGTCGCCTTGCGGAATTCCCGCGCGCAATGCGATGTGCAGATCGTGCGTCACCGCGATGCGCGAAGAGGGGAAGCGCGCCAGCAACGCACGCGCCAGCGCATCGGCAATTTCCGGGCGCGCGGCACCGGCGGCGCCGACGGCAATCGCATCGGGAGCGTCGTGCTGCAGCGCCTGCGCAACGACGGCGGCGATGGTCTCCGCGGCCGTAGCGGCGCCGCAGATGTTGGCGTTCGCGCCTGCGCCTGCGACCGTGCGAACCGGTTCGTCTCCACGAGCGGCTGCCGCAATCGTCTGCGTGCCGCCGGCGTCCACGCCTACGACGACGCCGCGCACTCGCGATCCACTTCGGCGAGCAATTCCCGCAAGCGGTACGGAGCGATGGCGCCCAACGGCACGGCGCGCGCGGCGCCGGTGGCGCGAGGCACGTTGCTCGCGCGGCCGCGCAGCGTTTCGTAACCGAGCACGGCGAACCCAATCGCTTCTTTTGCTTCTGCCGGAATGCCCATCGCGTCGGTCGTTTCGACGCGCGCCGGAGAAAGCCGCGCGGCGATGCGTCTCATCAAATGCCCATTCCGCGTGCCGCCGCCCGCAACGAACGCGCGCGCCGGCGCAAAACCGCTCGCGCGCACCGCATCGGCGAGCGTTGCCGCCGTCAGTTCCGCGAGCGTCGCAAGCCCGTCTTCGAGCGTCAGGTTCGCGAGCGCGGATTGGTGCGCCGCGAGAAACTGGTCGCCGAATCGCTCGCGGCCGGTGCTCTTGGGCGGCGGCTGCGCAAAATACGAATCGGCGAGCATGGCGGCGAGCGCATCCTCATGCACGCGCCCCGACGCGGCCAGCGCGCCATCGCGATCGATCGGCGTCGCGCCGCCGGTACGGGCGCGAACGAACGCATCGAGCAGCATGTTGGCGGGGCCCGTGTCGAACGCCGTCACGCTGCCGTCGCCGCGCAGCAGCGTTACGTTTGCGATGCCGCCGAGGTTGACGGCGATGCGGTCTTCATCGGCGCGTGCGCACAGTAGCGCGTCGACGTAAGCAATCAACGGCGCGCCGTGACCGCCTGCCGCGCAGTCGGCACTGCGAAAATCGTAGCACACGGTCGCGCGCAGGCGTTCGCGCACGACGAATGCGTCACCGAGTTGCAGCGTCGTCGCGTGCGTGCCGTCGTGGTAGAGCGTCTGCCCGTGCGAGGCGGCGTAACCGACCGCATGCGTGCCGGCGGCGCTTTTCGCCGCATCTGCGAACGCTTCGCCGAGCGCGCGATGGAGCCGCGCCGCATCGGCCACCGTGCCGGCGTTGGGCGGCAATGCGGCGTGCAACGACGCGAGCAACCGTTCGTCGAAGGGGTACGTTTCGAATTGCATGAGGGTGAGCGCGTAGGTATCGCCGCGGGGAACGACGTCAACGAGCGCGGCGTCGATGCCGTCGAGCGACGTGCCGCTCATCAACCCGACGGCGATCATCGTGCGGATTCCACCGCTTCGACCGCGGCTTCGTAAAATGCCGCACGCGTGTCGCGTGTGTCGTCGCGCCCGAAGTACACGGAGTTGGTCAGAAGCACGGCTTGGAGATCGCGCACGGGATCGGCCCAGACGCACGTCCCAACGAAACCGGTATGTCCGAAGCTCGAGCGATTCATCAGCCGGCCGCAGGAGTTCTCGTCGGTGGTCTTGAGCGCCCAGCCCAAACCCCGGCGCAGCACCGGATCGTATGCCTGTTCGCGCACGGCCTCGCGGACGAGTTCGATATCGAGCAAGGCGTTCGCGCGACCGTGCAGCGGGCCGAGATAGGCCTCCGTCAGCAGCGCGACGTCGCGCGCGGCGCCGAACAATCCGGCGTGCCCGGCGACCCCGTTCATCAAGTACGTTTTTTCGTCGTGCACGAAACCTTGCACTCTGCCGCGCCAATCGTCTTCTTCCGTCGCCGGAATCGACGCGCGCTCGATCGCGCGCGGGCGAAATCCGAGTGATGGCGATTCGAACGTTTCGCGCATCAGTTCGGGGAGGCTCTTTCCGCTCACGCGTTCGACGAGTACGCCAAGCGCGATGAAGCCTAAGTCGCTGTAGATAACGCGCTCCCCGGGTGCTGCGACGAGGTCGCGCTCGAGCGCGAAACGTTCGACGTTCTCGCTCGCGATGGTGCGATAATCGGCGCCCGATTTCATTCCGGAGGTGTGGTCGAGCAGCATGCGCAGCGTTATGGCGGCGTGGGGACGGTCGTGCCACTCGGGGATCCATCCAGCCGCGCTTCGACTGCGGCGCTGCGCGCCTTCGCTCAGCGTGACACCAGGAGTGGTTCGCTCCGCGTGACACCCGGTGGTTCGTCAAGCCTCAAGCGTTCCGCGGCGACGAGGCGGAGCGCAAGCGTGCTCACGAAGAGTTTCGTCAGCGATGCGAGGTCGAAGCGCGTATCGGCGTAGACCGGACGTGCGAGCGCATCGAGGCGCGTCGTACCGTACGCGCGTTCGAAGACGACGGTGCCGTGCGATTCAATG
Organism: Vulcanimicrobiota bacterium; assembly: GCA_963704715.1. GTDB lineage: Bacteria > Vulcanimicrobiota > Vulcanimicrobiia > Vulcanimicrobiales > Vulcanimicrobiaceae > Tumulicola. The sequence continues at coordinate 860,152 of OY969933.1, forward strand.
CGCGCGACCGCCCCGGTGAACTCGCTGCCGCAGGCGTCGCGCAAGACTCGGTCGACGTCATCGAAGCGATCACGCATTGCGCGCGCGCTCGTCGCCGGAGTCGAGGTCGACGGGCATGCGGCCTTGCGGGAGCGTGCCGCCGAAGAGCACGTCGGCGAGTCCGCCGATCGCGGCTGCATCGTCGCCGTAGGCCGCCAGCACGTGGCGCGCCCGCGCGAACAGCGGCACGTCGAACGGCTCGAGCATCGACACGGCGAGCGCGTCGGGAGCGTCGGCGAGGATGCGGTCGATCGCGGCCGCCTGAGCCTCGTGCAGATGTGCGCGCCGCGCCAGAATCAGCACGCGCCGGCCGCTGTCGTGAATCGCGCGCAACGCGGCGTCGATATCTTCCGCGGCGGGACTGAGCGGCAGCGTCAATTCCATGAGCGCCGGAGACTCGTGGCGTAACGATTCGCGTACCGGCGCGGCGGCGGCGTTGATGCCTTCAACGCGGTCGCCTTCGAACGAAACGGCGATCGCGGCCAGCGGATCCACGTGCGCAAATCCGCGCACGAGGGTTACGCCGCGCCGGGCGATTTCGCGGCCGACGCCGGGATGCGGCGGAAATGCGTCGAGCGCAATCGGCGGCTGGGCGGCGCGACGCAGTGCCGCAACGCGCGTGAAGGCTTCCTCCAACCGCCCCCGCGGAAGCGTTGCATCGGTCACCGCGCGTTCGATCGCAGCGACGATCTCCAGCGCAAGCGCGGGGTTACGGCTGACGAGCAATACGTCGGCTCCCCCCGCGAGCGAGGCAACCGCACTATCGACGGTGCCGCCGCGCTCGTCGAGCGCCGACATCTGCAGGCAATCGGTGACGAACGCGCCCTTGAAGCCGAGCTCGCCGCGCAGGAGTCCCTCGATGACGAGTTCCGACGACGTTGCGGGATTGATGGCGTCGATTGCCGTCGGGACGACGTGCGCGCCCATGATCGCCGCAGCGTCGCCCGCGACCGCCGCAAACGGCATCAGGTCGCGGCTGCGCAGCGTATCCGCACCATCCGTAATCACCGGCAGCGCTTCGTGCGAATCGGTCGCGGTTGCGCCGTGACCGGGAAAGTGCTTGTAGCACGGAAGGACGCCGCCGCGCAGAAGGCCCGCGGCGTACGCCGATCCGAGCGCAGCAACGGCGTCGGGCCGCGAGCCCAACGAGCGCGTGCCGATCACCGTATTGCCCGCGTACGACGCGAGATCGAGTACCGGAGCGAAATTCAGCGTGCATCCGGCGCGCCGCAAATCGAATGCGACCTGTTCGCCGGCGCGCGCCGCGAGTTCGAGATCGTCCGCCGCCCCGAGCGACATCATCGACGGCATCGGCTCGATTCCGTCGCGCAGCCGCACCACGCGGCCGCCCTCCTGATCGATGGCGATCGCGGGCGCGGTTCCGTCGTCGAACCCGCGCTCGCGCAGCCGATCGGTGAGCGCGCGTACGTGCCGCAGCGACGTCGCGTTGCGGGCAAACAGCACGTACCCGCCCATCAACGGCAGCGACGGATCGAACGTTTCGCCCTCGAAACCGCAAAACACCACGCCGCGTGCGAGTGCGTTGAGGCCGTTCATCGCAGCGCGACGCCCGACGCGCGGTCGAACCTGCGCACGAACTCCGCAGGAAACTCCAATCCGGCCTCGTCGCCCGGACGCACCGCGAGGCTCGCCGAAACGCGCGCGGTGATGTCGCCGCGCGGCGTCTTCACCACGACGTAGGCGTCGGCGCCGGTCGGCTCGCGACGCATAACGCGACCGTGCAACTCGGCGCGGTCGACGACGCGCACGTGCTCCGGCCGAATGCCGAGCAACGGATCGCCGTCGAGCACGTTCATCGGACGGTCGCCGAGGAAGCGCGCCACCTCTATCGTGCGCGGACGGTCGAAGACGGCGGCGGGTTCGCCGGCATCCTCGATGCGTCCGCCGATGAGCACCGCGAGTTCGTCACCGACGCTCATCGCTTCCGCGTGATCGTGCGTAACGTAGACGATCGGTCCGGGAAACCGTTCCCGCAAACCCACGACCTCGTCGCGCACCGCACGCCGCAGCGACGGATCGAGATGCGCGAGAGGCTCGTCCATCAGCAGTGCGAGCGGATCCGACAGCAACGCGCGCGCCATCGACGCGCGCTGGCGTTCTCCGCCCGAGAGTTCGCGCGGACGCCGGTCGAGCACGCCGGCGACGTGCAGCGCGGTCGCGGTCTCGGCGAGCAGTGCCGACGACGCCGGTCCGTTGGTGCGCAGGGCGAATCGAAGGTTCGCGCGCACCGTCATATTGTTGAAGAGCGCGTCGTCTTGGAAGACGAACGCGATTCGGCGGCGCTGCGGGGGCGCGTCCGCGATGCTGCGGCCGGCGAGCGTGACGTCGCCGCTGCGCGGGCGCAGCAAACCGGCAATGACGCGCAGCAGCGTCGTTTTGCCGGCACCCGACGGACCGACGACGGCCAGCGTCCGGCCCGGTTCCACCGAAATCGAGACGCGGTCGAGCGCGAGACTGCGCCCGTAGGATGCGACGAGGTCGTTCGCCGCGAGCACGCCTGCGTGCATCAGGCGTCGCTGCAGAGCGAGTGGTACGTTTCGCGGGCCGATGCGTCGCCGGCTCGCACGCGGGCAATAATGTCGCGCAGGCGCGTGACCGATGCATCGTCGGCGGCTTTCCCGCCGAGCACGAGTCGCAAGGCCATCAAACTCAAATCCGGAGTCCGGGCGCCGAGAATCCGGAGACCTTCATAAAAAGGCGCCGCCCGCGGGCTCGGCGGCGGCGACCCGAGCAAGCGCTGAATGACCTCGCCCTTCGGTGGCGAGCCGTCGAGAAGGTAGCCGTCGAGCAACTCGAACTCCATGGCATGGGCAGTTTCGCCGGACGCCCGGCCATGCTCTTCGTGCTCCTCCTGGCAACGCTCGGCGCCGCCCCGTCGCCGGATTTCCTGCACCTGCTCGACCGCATGCGCGCCGCCGCCGGCCCGGTGTGGAGCACGCATTTCGTTTCGATCTCCCGGTTGAATCTCGAAGGACAGTCGACGGTCGTCTCCAGCGAAAGCAGCGGCGTGCCGTTCGTGGTGCGGCGCTGCGAAGGCGAGCTCTGCCAAGGCACCTATTTCGACGGGACGCGCCTCTATGCCGTAAACATGAACGACACGGCCGTGCCGACGTCGACGGATCCCGAACCGTATTTGCGCTCGTTGCGCATGGTCGCGTCGCTGAGTTTTCTCGCGCCGGGATTCACCTCACACGGCGGACGCCTCATCGAGGCCGGCACGGCAAACGTCGCGGGGAAACGCTACCGGACGCTGTTCGTGACCGACGCCCACACCATTCCGATTCGGCTGTTCGTCGATCCCTCCGACGCGCTCGTGCGTTACGTGCGCGATCTCGGCGGCGACGATACGTTCGAATACCGCGACTACCGGCGCGTCGACGGGTTTTCGGTTCCCTTCCAGATTTTGCACAACGGCAGCGTGCTCGAACGCTACGACGACCGCACGCCGGTCGCGTCGGCGTTTCGCCCGCCGCGCGGACCGGTTCCGCAGTTTGCCGGATCGACGCCGCAAACGATTGCGACCGATCCCGCGCACGTCACGCCGGTCGTCAACTGCACGATCGACGACGTTCCCGTGCGCTGCCTGATCGATACCGGCAACTCGGGCCTTTCGCTGAGTTCGGAACTCGCGGCGCGGCTGGGCGCGGCGGTCATCGGCACGTTCCACGTGCGCGGACTGGGCGATTATTCGACGCAGGTCGTGCGCGCCGGACCGTTGCGCGTCGGCAACGCGACCTATCCCGAGGCGTACTACGTGGTGCTCAACGACATCAGCCGCTATGGCTACGACGTCGTGCTGGGCGCGGATTTCCTCGGGACCGCGAACGTGGAAATCGATGCCGCCGATCACGTGGTGCGGCTCGCGACGACGACGGCTGCGGACGCGTTTACGATTCCGTTGTCGTTTGAAAACTTCGTTCCGGTGGTCAACGTGCATCTCGGTACCGTCGAAGCGAAGCTCGCCGTCGATACCGGCGACGAATCGAACATCAATCTCGCCTACGGCTTCTACACGAAGCACACGACGCTGTTTTCGATTACCGAACGGCGCCTCGTCGCCGGCGTCGGCGGCACGAGCGTCGAACTGATCGGCAACATTCCGCAGGTGACGATCGGCGACTACCATACGGGTCCCCAGAAAATCGGCACGACGCAGACCCTGCAAGGGACCGCATTCGGCCACCTCGGCGCCGCCTTCTTACGACAGTTCGTCGTGCAGTTCGACTACGCCGCTGCGGAGTTACACCTCACACCAAAACCGTAGGACGGGGTGTCATCCTGAGCGGAGCGCGAAGCGCGCAGTCGAAGGGCCTCCACCCGTGTCACCCTGAGCGAAGCGCAAAGCGCGCAGTCGAAGGGCGCTCTCGACTACGGCGCGCCGGCGTCGTTTGATTCTAAATACGCCACGTCGGCGAGGTCTTGAGGCCGTCCCGCGGACGGCGTCGATTTCGGTGATGATATCTATTTCGTTTGGCGGACGCCCCATGATGTAGAACGTTCCCGGCGATGCGAGGTCGCCTGGACGGAGATCGTTCAGAGGCGCGCCGAAGGCGACAAGAGCACGACAGACCCTTTGCGCATTTTCCGGATCGGACCCGACGAATATATGGGCGTCGCGGGTTGCGCGAGGCCGCCCGTGAAATGCGAATGCGTACGCTCCGACGATGATGAACTTAGCGCCGGGGTCGTTCAATGCGTGCAACAGATCGATCAAGTCGATATTCTGATGCATCTGCTCCCCGCGGCATGGCCAACACGCGACTCCAAATCATTTCGACCCGCGCTGAGGGTGCCAGCGATTCGTTGACGACCCGCTCGAAGCGCGCTGCTTCGGCCGGCGATCGTGCCACGAAAGCGCTCCAGGTTGACCGCCGAATGGCGGCCCGCTTTTCTAAGGAGTCCATCGCATCTATATTCGACCGACAATCTGTAAAATCCAGGTTGCGGCCGTGTCGACTACGAGGTCGACGCGATCGCGATGGGGCGCGTGGCCGCAGTGCGCGAGCACAAACCGATCGACAGGGCCGCGGGCATTTCGAGCGAGCGCATCGATCTGAGCAAGCGTACCATACTCGTCGTCGAGGCCTTGCAGGGCGAGGACCGGAGCCCGTACGTTCGCGGCGAACGACTCGATGTTCCAGTCGCGGAACGACTGCGACAGCCAGATGTCGTTCCATCCGTAGAACGTTCGGTCGGCGTCGGCATGGTGCCGCGCCATGCGCTCGCGCAGCGGCCCTTTTTCGAATTCGTTGCGTATTGCAGCGATGCTTCGCACGGAAAGATCCTCGACGAAGAGGTGCGGCGCTTCCAGCACCATTCCGCGGACGACTTCCGGATGCTCCGCGGCGAAGATGACGGCGATTGAGGCGCCGTCGCTGTGTCCGACGAGAATTACGTCGCGGATGCCTTGCGCCTCAAGCAGCGGCGGCAACGTTTCCAGCGCTTCGTCGTGCATATAGGCGGGCGATCGCGCCTCGGCGAGCGCTTGTGAGAAGCCGTTTCCATAACGTGAATAGACGACTGCCGAGCACCCCGTGCGCTCCGCGAGCATCAGCGGGAAGTCGCGCCAAAGGTTGAGCGAGCCGAGGCCTTCATGGAGAAACACGAGCGTCGGACCGCTCTTGGCGCTGCCCGGCACCGTTGCAATCTCTAACTCGCGGCCCGCGACGAGTAACCGTTCGCTTTGCATCCGTTACGGCGCTTCGCCCTTCGACGCCGCATCGCTTCGCGATGCTTCGCTCAGGGTGACACCGGTGGTTCGCTCAGCGTGACACCGGTGGTTCGCTCAGCGTGACACCGGCGGTTCGCTCAGCGTGACACGGTGACACTACGACGTGCGGACGACGACCATGCTCCACGGAGGCAGCGTTACTGTAAAACTGCCGTTCCAGGCCGAAAGCGTCGATGTCGCCGGCCCTTTCCACACGTTCTTCTTCGATGCGTCGTAGAGCGATTTGTCATAGGTGACGATCGTTCCGCCGGATCCCGACGACTTGCCGTCGATTTGGACGGGCACGTTCGCCGTCGCCGTCTTGCTGAGGTTGAAGAGCATCAACGCGTACCCGCCGTCGTACGTCGAAGCGTACGCGCGAACGCTTGGAAGCGACGACTTCGTAAGGCCGAGCATATGCTCGCCGTCGCGCACGAAGTGCGACGCGACCTGGAACGCGCGCGCCGTCGGCAGCATCGTTCCGCGCGGCACGTCCTCGCTCGTGCAGCCGTCCTGGAGCGTTCCATCGGAAAAAATCATGAAGCCGCCGAAATCTTGCCACCCGTAGAGCGACGGGTCGAAGTCGCCGCCGCCGTCTTTCGAGTTGCAGCCGCCGTAGCCGAGCCACCACGTTGCCCGCGTCACGCCGTCTTCGAGCAGCTCGCCGAGAATTTGCCCGGCGTAGAGGGCTTGCGTGATCGACATCGTCTGCTTTCCCGGCGTGGCATACGTCGAGCCGATCTCGCCGACGTAAATGGGCGTTGCCGCGTGACCGGCCGTGGCGAGTTCGCCTTTGAGCGCTTTGAGATAGGTCGTGATGCCCGGCGCCGCTTTGTGAATGAGGAAATCGTCGTCGACGGTGTTGCCTTGTGGATAGTAGTGTAACTCGACACAATCGTACTTCGCCTGGGCGAGCACGGTCGAATCCCAGCCGGACGTGTCGGGATCGACGTCGACGCACACGTGGATCGGCGTTTTTGCGGCGGCTTTCATCTGCGGATAGAAGCCGTTGGCCACGTTTTGCGCGTACTGCGCCGGATCGTGCGGCTGCGAATGTTTGTCGGTTTCCCACGAGCCGTACTCTTCGTTGCCGACGCTCCACCACAGGACTTTGTCGTGTTTGGTGGCGTTGGCGTAGGTCACCCAGGCGGCGGCTTCGGATGGATCGGCGCCCGCGGTGCACGCCGGATTGGAGCCGTAGTTGACGGTAATCGAGAGATCCAGTTTTGCCGGGCGAACGATGTCGCTCTCGAAATTATCGAACGTCGAGTTCGGGTTGACGTATCCGCCGCTGCAATCGCCGGGGCCTAGGCTATTCGTCTGCCAATGAAAGTTGTCGGATTCCGAGCCGCCCGGCCAACGCGTCGCCGTCATGCCGGCTTTTTTGAAGGCTTGTGAGAGATTCGACTGCGTGACGTCGTACCACGTCGCCATATTGGCGCCCATCACCAAACCGGAAACGGTCGCGCCGGACTGGGACGGGTGAACGACGATCGACGCGCCGGCTGCACGCGCGCCGGCGCTCGTGCCGCCCGGCATTACAGGCGCTCCCGGCGCGACTCCGCCGGAATACCCTCGGCAGCCCGTGAGACACGTGCAAAATATGACTAACGCCCACACTCGTTTCATGACTCACTTATACTCCGGCCAAGCAAGGCCGTCAACGGAAGGAACGCCGTGGCTCAGCGCCAACGGGCGCTTCTCAATTCAACGCCGTGAAGGAGCGCAATGTGCCCAACAATCCCTTCGTCCACGCCGAACTGGTTACGCCCGACCTCGCCAAAGCGAAAGAGTTTTACCAATCGCTCTTCGATTGGAAGTACAACGACATGATGGGCGGAGAGTACACGATCATCGACGTCGGCGAGCACAAATACGGCGTCGGCGGCGGCATGCTGACGACGCCGGAGCCCGGCATTCCGCCGCATTGGTTTCCCTACGTTGCCGTTTCGGATCTTGCCGCGTCAACGGAGAAAGCCAAGTCGTTAGGCGCGACCGTCATTAAAGATATCACGAAGATCGAAGGGTCGGAGAGTTCGTTCAGCATCATCATGGACCCGGCGGGCGCCGTCCTCGGCCTATATTCCGGCGGCGACATGTAACGCCGTCACCGGCGTTTTTCAGTGCTTAGGCGGCGCGTGAGGCGGGTACCATGCGCCTACTATGGACACGACTGATTTTTCCGGATACGTCACCAAGCAAGTTGAAGCTCGAACGGCGGACTCCGGACGCCGTATCAAGACGACGGCCGAAACCATGCGCACCGTCGCCGAGCAACTGCGCACCGATTCGAACACGGCCGGAGCGGCCGACCTCGCCGAGCGCGGCGCCGATCTCGTCGATCGCGTCGGAACGTACATCGAAGAAACTCCGCTCGACCAAATGATGGCCGACGCCGAGGCTCTGAGCCGGCGCCAGCCGTGGATCGTCGCGGGCGCCGGAATTGCGGCCGGTATCGTCGCCTCACGCCTGTTGAAATCGACCGCGGCGCGGCGCCGGGCAGCGGCGGACTTCGAATGAGGAACGCACCGGCCGAGGCCGACCTGTCCATCGCCGAACTGCTGCAAAAGCTTGCTGCCGAGACGTCGCTGCTCATACGGCAAGAAGTCATGCTGGCGCGCAGTGAGGTTCTGGGCACGCTTAACCGAGCGACACGCCCCGCGGCCGACTTCGGAATCGCGGCACTCTTCGCGATCGGCGCGTTCGCCGCACTAACGACGCTCTTCATCGCTGCATTGTCCCTGACACTTCCGGTGTGGGCCGCCGCGCTGATCGTCACGGTGATCTACGGTGCCGTCGCGGCGTTTGCTGCGATGCGCGGCCGTTCGGCGCTGGCGAAGGTTGGAAACCCGGTTCCGCAACAGACCGTGCAAACGCTCAAGGACGACATTACCGAGGTCCGCGCCGGAGTCGAGCGCGGCCGCTAAAGAGGAGACTTTCGTGAACCAGAATCCCGATGCCATTAGGCGAGATATCGAACAAACGCAGGCGCGCATGGGCGACACGGTCGAGGCGCTCGCCTATAAAACGGACGTGCCTGCTCGCGCGCACGACGCGGTCAACGATCGCGTCGAAGCAATCAAAGGCCGAGTTTCCGACCTCGTTTCGACCGCGACTGGTGCCGTCGGCGCCGCCGGCGATGCAATCGGCGATGCGGCTTCGGGCGCTAAGGAAAAGGCGGCCAGTGCCGTATCGTCGATGCCTTCACCTTCTCAAGCCGTACAGACGATCGGCACGATCGCTTCAAATAATCCGCTGGGCTTGGCCATCGGTTCGGTGGCAGCGGGATTTCTCATCGGCCTCTGCCTGCCCGTGAGCGACATCGAGCGCGATCGCGTGGGGCGCATTGGCGAACGCATGACCGAACAAGCAAAGTCCGCCGCAGCCGATGCAGTGGAACAAGGAAAGGCCGCCGTCACGCAAGCAATCGGCGACGCTTTTTCCGGAACGGTACAGAAGCAGGCGTAGCGCGCGAGCGAAGCGAGCCGAAGTGCTCACTTCGCTCGACGAAGGACGCCGAACAGCTCGCCGACGGGGTACGCAAATCCGGGAAGAGCGCCGTGTTCGATGGCTTGCATTTCATCGAGTCGTACCGCCTGCGCGGGGTCGTGCAGCTCGACCACGCGGCGCATCGGATCGACCACGATAACAAGCTGTGAGCCCCCGTCTTACCTGAGAAGATGGAATACTGACGCGCAGGGAGCAGCGCGGCAGCGTTCGCTGCTTGCGGCGTCGACGCTGAGATGCACTCCTCCGCTGCATCCATAGCACGGCGCACGTTAACGCCGTTAACCGAATCGATGACATCTCCCACGCGCAGGGTCGTGCCGGCCGGCGAACCGCTTTGCACATTCGTTACGATTACTTTCTTGTGGAGGTAGCGCGTCCAGAACGGAACGCCGGCGCCGAAGTTGGACTGCACGAGACTGCCTCCGACGTACCCGTGCGAATCGTGCAGGTGCGCATAGAACCGCATTAAGCCTAACAGATACGAGCGGGCGTCGCTCGCAGCGGTTTCGTCGGATATTGCCCGAATCGCCGCTGCATCCCAATTGTCGTGCATGAGACCCGTGTAGGGCGAGAAATAGCGGATTACGTTATAGATGCGAGCGATAGCGAGCATGCGTTTGGGCCGGTCGGGAAAGGCGTCGGCGGAGTATGGATTATCCTTTGGAGGCGGTGCACCGTTCGCTTCGATCGGAGGGCGCGAAATGGAAACGCGACCCGAACTGCCCGACTTCGCGATTGCTTGTGCGGGATCACTCGCTTGCGGGAACTCGAGCGGCTGACGAATGTCTGACAGGTCGCCGATGCGGAACGAAGCGCGAACACCGTAAGAGAGATCCATTTCCGCGGTAGACGGCGCGAGAATTGAGGGATTACCTCCGGTGCTATAGATGACGGCTTGACCCGCGGCAGCGAGGCCAAGCACCATCGAAGGGAGCGCGGTGTTCCCGTCGACCAAGAAAACGAAGCGGTGCCTGACTTGCGACGTACCGGTGACGGTTTGAGTGTCGGCTACGGAGTCTTGCGCGAAATAGCCCGAGTACTCGCCTTGGCCCTGGCCGGGGTACCCCAGATAGGCTCTCGCCCGTTCGCGCGGCAACGAGATTGAGCCGTCGACCAGCGCGAGCAGCGGTGACTCGGTGGAGAAGAGCGAGTTGAGTGCGACGGCATCGTTTGCAAGGCTCTCAGTAACTCCTCGCAGGTCGATCGCAACGATTGCGGTCTTCGCCGCTTTGGCTACCACGCTCGAGGCGTCGCTCGCAATCACACTTTCGTCTCCCGTAACGTCGTGCGGTACGGTAATGAGCGTAGCGGCCGCGACTGTGCTCGCGACGATTCTGCCGGTGGATATCGCATCGGTACCCTCCATGACGTGCGTCGCCGGATCGTGGAGCGGCGCCAGCATCGTCGCAATTGCCGCCGCGTATTGCGCCTTGTTGGCTGCCGCAGCAATCGCCGGCTCGGAGCTTAGAAATGCCGCGTCCCAGTCAATTCCGCTTCCAACGAGCGCTGGATCAAAAAACTTTATGTCGCCCCACAACCGCATCGCTGCGAGGAGATTGCGCTCCGGGGAGGGGCTCGTCACCGACGGTTCCGCAACAATCGCAGGGGACGAGTAAGCGATGAGGACGAGCACCGCGCAAAGGGCCGATACGATTCGCTGCATCTTCTTCTCCTCGATGCTCTCGTTCGACGGCTGCAACCTCGACCATTGAAAGTCACCGTTCGAGGGCGGCGCCACCTTATCGGAGAAGCGGTAGCTATGGATGCCGATGGCGTGGCGTCGAATTGAGCTCTCGGGCCGGCGCTTCGACTTCGCGCCTACGACGCTGCGCTCAGCGTGACACAAATGCGCGCTTCGACTCAGCGTGACGGAAATAGGCCTGTGCTCAGCGAGACGAGCGAAATGCGCGCTTCGCTCAGCGTGACACAAATGCGGAGCTGCGCTCGTCCTTCGACTGCGCGTGCTTCGCACGCTCCGCTCAGGATGACAAAAATGCGGACGCTGCGCTCAGCGTGACACAAATGCGGCGCTGCGCTCAGCGTGACACGGCCGTATGAGTGCTGAGAGGGAGCGGCTCGAGCGCAGGCGCCTAAAACAGGAGCCGTGGGGCTTGTGGGGTCCCTACGTCAGCGAACGTCAATGGGGAACAGTGCGCGAGGATTACAGCCCGTACGGCACCGCCTGGGACTATTTTCCGCACGACCACGCGCGTTCGCGCGCGTATCGTTGGGGCGAAGACGGCATCGCAGGCGTTTGCGACGACCATCAGTTGCTCTGTTTTGCGGTGGCGTGCTGGAACGGCAAGGATCCGATTCTCAAAGAGCGCCTCTTCGGCCTTACCAACAGCGAAGGCAATCACGGCGAGGACGTTAAGGAGTACTACTTCTACCTCGACAACGTGCCGTCGCACGCGTACATGAAGATGCTCTATCGCTATCCGCACGGCGAGTATCCGTACTCGTGGCTCGTCGCGGAGAACGGCCGGCGCGGCAAGAGCGATCCCGAATTCGAGTTGATCGACACGGGGGTCCTCGATGGCAACCGTTTTTGCGACGTCGTCGTGGAGTACGCGAAAGCCGCTCCCAGCGACCTTCGCGGGCGGATCACCGTCGTCAATCACGGGCCGCAGACCGCCTCGCTGGATCTTCTTCCGACGCTCTGGTTTCGCAACACGTGGTCGTGGCGGCAGGGCGCGTATAAACCGGCGATTACACGAGCGCCGAGCGATACGAGCGGCGTCGATCGGCTCACGGCCGAGCACGAGCGACTCGGCACGTACGGTCTCTATGCCGACGCGCCGCAAGAATGGCTGTTCACCGAAAACGAGACGAACTACGAGCGGCTCTTCGGCTCGCCCAATCCAACGCCGTACGTGAAAGACGGCATCGATTCATACGTCGTGCACGGCCGCCACGATGCGGTGAACCCGAAAAACACCGGAACGAAAGCCGCGGCGCATTATCACTTCGATCTTCAACCCGGCGAGTCGAAAAGCGTGCGTTTCCGCCTCACCAGCAGTGATGTGGCCGGCGATCCGTTTGCGGATTTCGACTCCGTGTTCGACGCGCGTCGCGCCGAAGCCGACGAATTCTATACCGAGGTTGCCAACGTCCCTCTCAGCGACGATCTGCGCTCGGTCGCACGTCAAGCGTTTGCGAGCATTTTGTGGAGCAAGCAGTTCTACTACTACGTCGTGCAGGAATGGCTCGACGGCGATCCGGCGATGCCGCCTCCCCCGCCGCAGCGTGCGACCGGCAGAAATAGCGATTGGACGCACTTGCATGCCGCCAACATCTTGTCGATGCCGGATACGTGGGAGTATCCGTGGTTCGCCGAGTGGGATCTCGCCTTCCATTGCGTCGTCCTGGCATTGCTCGATCCGGATTACGCCAAGCACCAAATGATGCTGCTGACGCGGGAGTGGTTTCTGCATCCCAACGGCGAGTTGCCGGCGTACGAATGGAACTTCGGCGACGTCAATCCGCCGCTGTGGGCGTGGGCCGCGCGGCGCGTCTATCAGATCGACGAAAAGATCAACGGAACGGCCGACACGCTTTTCCTCGAGCGGGTCTTCCAAAAGCTCCTCCTCTCGTTCACGTGGTGGGTCAATCGAAAGGATGCACAAGGGAACAATATTTTCCAAGGCGGTTTTCTCGGGCTCGACAACATCGGCGTCATCGATCGCGATGCACTGCCGCCCGAGGTTCGCCTCGATCAATCCGACGGAACGGCCTGGATGGCGGTCTTCAGCGGAAACATGCTCGCCATTGCGCTCGTGCTGTCTCAGACACGGCCGGCCTACGAGGACATCGCCGCCAAGTTCTTCGCGCACTTCCTCTTCATCGCGAAAGCGATGAACGGGCTCGGCGGTACCGGACTGTGGGACGATGCCGATGGGTTTTACTACGACTGGCTGAAGGTGCCGGGTCAGCCGCCGTTTCCTTTACAGATCCACTCGGTGGTCGGCCTGATCCCCCTGATCGCGAGCGAAGTCGCCGAACGTGACGTCGTGGCGAAGTTGCCGGACTTTCTCAAGCGCGTCGACTGGTTCGTGAAACACCGGCGCGACCTCGTCGAATCGATGGCCTACATGGAACGCGGCGGCATTCGAGAGCGATACCTGATGGCGCTGGTCGATGCGAAGAAGCTGGTACGCCTGCTGCAGCGCATGCTCGACGAAACCGAGTTCTTGAGTTCGTACGGCATCCGTTCGGTGTCGCGCATCCATCTCGAGCATCCCTACGTGCTGTCGATCGGCGGCTTCACGAGAAGCATCGGGTACGAACCGGCCGAATCGCAGACCGGCGCCTTCGGCGGTAACTCCAACTGGCGCGGCCCGATCTGGTTTCCGATCAACTACCTGCTCATCGAGGCGCTGCAAAAGCTCCACTATTACTATGGTGACGATTTTAAAGTCGAGATGCCGGCCGGCTCCGGACATCAGGCTACGCTTTGGGAAGTCGCCGACGAGTTGTCGCGACGTCTGATTTCGATTTTCGAACGGGATGCGTCGGGGAGGCGAGCCGTGTTCGGCGGAAACGCGACGTTCCAAGACGATCCGCTGTGGCGCGACTACGTTCCGTTCTACGAGTATTTCAACGGCGACGACGGCGCGGGATTGGGCGCGAGCCATCAAACGGGGTGGACCGCGTTGGTCGGCAAGCTCATCTTGCAGCGCGGCGAGTATGCGGGACAGGAAAAACATCCGCTTGAAAACACGTAGTGCGCCCTTCGACTGCGCCGCTTCGCGGCTTCGCTCAGGATGACACAGGGTGCTTCGCTCAGGATGACACCGTGCGGGGTTATTGAGTTTGGGCGGGGCGCGTGCGGCGATTTGGCGGCTGCCGAGCGGCGTGAATGGCTCGTCACCAACGGGTTGGGCGGATTCGCGTCGGGGACGATTGTCGGAGCGCTGACGCGGCGCTACCACGGGTTGTTGATCGCGGCATTTCGTCCGCCGGTGGATCGCATGCTCCTCGTTGCAAAGATCGACGAGATTGCGACCTATCGCGGGCAGACGGCGGAACTTGGTGCCAATCGCTGGCGCGACGGCTACGTTTCGCCGAACGGCTACACGCTGATCGAGCGCTTTCGTCTCGACGGCAGCGTGCCGGTGTGGGAGTATGCAATCGCCGACGCATTGCTCGAGAAACGCGTGTGGATGGAGCCTGGTGCAAACCGCACGTACGTGCGATATCGCGTGCTGCGAGCCGCTTCGCCGATCGATCTTTCGTTGCGCGTCTTCGTCAACTACCGCGACTTCCACGGAAATACGCACGCAGGCGATTGGCACATCGGCGTCACTGCCGAAGATCCGCGACGCCTTCGGATCGACGCGGTCGCCGGCGGACGTCCCTTCTGGATCGCCGCCGATGGGGGCGCGATCGCGGTAGAAAACGTGTGGTACCGCGATTTCGTGCTCGCACAGGAAACGCTGCGCGGGTTGGACGACCGGGACGACAATCTTGCCGCCGGCAGCGCGAGCATTACGCTGGAGCCGGGGGCGTCGATCGCGATCGCGTGTTCCGACGAGGCGATTGAGACCGTTGACGCCGGCGCGGCGCTGAAACGGCGCCTCGCGCACGATGCCGCGGTCACGGCTGCATACGAGCGCACGACGTCGCCTTCCGGAACGGGCAAGCCGCGGGACGACGAGCGGCCGGCGTGGCTCGCGCAGTGCGCGCTCGCGGCCGATCAATTCGTCGTCGCGCATCCGATCGATACGGATCCCGATGCGCGTTCGATCATCGCGGGTTACCATTGGTTCGGCGATTGGGGACGCGATACGATGATCGCGCTGCCGGGTCTCGCGTTGACGACCGGGAGGCCGGAGATCGCGCGTTCGATCTTGACGGCGTTCTCGTCGTTCGTGGATGGCGGCATGCTGCCGAACTTTTTCCCGGAGCGCGGGCAAGCGCCGGAATATAACACCGTGGATGCCGCTCTGTGGTACGTCGAAACGGCGGCGCGCTACGTCGAGCTTACGGGCGACGACGCAACGCTGCGTGCGTTGTGGCCGTCGCTGCAGCAGGTCGTCGCGTGTTATCGCGACGGAACGCGTTACGGGATTCACATGGATGCCGACGGGCTTATTGTCGCCAGTGCACCGGGCGTGCAACTGACGTGGATGGATGCGAAGGTGGGCGACCGCGTCATCACGCCGCGCATGGGGAAGCCCGTGGAGATCGCCGCCCTCTGGTACAACGCGCTGATGCGCATGCACGAACTCGCGACGCGCCTCGGCGATGAGGGTGCCGGAACGTATGCCGCACTTGCGGCGACGGTGCGGACCGGATTCGAGAGGTTTTGGTACGCGGTGGGCGGATGCTATTACGACGTCATCGACGGGCCGGACGGTCACGACGCGTCGTTGCGTCCGAATCAGATATTCGCGGTCGCGCTGCCGCATGCCGTGATTTCTTTGGAGCGGGCGCGTGTGGTCGTCGACGTCTGCGCGGCGGAACTCGTCACCTCGGCGGGACTGCGATCGCTGGCGCCGTCGGATCCGGGTTACGTCGCGTACTATCGCGGGTCACCGATGGAACGCGACGCGGCGTATCATCAGGGCACCGTCTGGGCTTGGCTGCTCGGACCGTTCGCGGTCGCGCACGCGCGGACGTATCGAGATGCGGCCGCGGCGCGGTCGTTTCTGCGGCCGCTCGCCGATACGATGTTCGATGCCGGCCTCGGCACGATCGGGGAGATCGCCGACGCAACCGCGCCGTTTGCGCCGCAAGGCGCGATCGCGCAGGCATGGTCGGTCAGCGAGTTGCTGCGCGCGTGGCACGAGATCCCGGCCGCGGCGCAGGGCGGCCTCAGCCCTTAGCCGCAATAGGGGCGCCAATGGCACACGTTTTGGCGGCGCTTCGACGCCGCTCCCCTTCGACTCGCTACGCTCGCTCAGGATCGCTTCGCTCAGCGTGACACACATAAGCATGCCGCAATCGGGCGTGACACACACAAGCTTGCTTCGCTCAGCGTGACACATTTGTATTGGGCGGATCCGTTCGGGTATCTCGGCATGCACCGGGACGGTAACGGGCTCGTCCTGCGCACGTCTCAACCGCGCGCTATCGGCGTGCGCGTGCGTACGCGCGAGGGCAAAGACCTTGGAGCGTTGGCGCGGCTCGACGACGACGGGCTCTACGAAATTCGTTTTGCTCGCCGCCGCAAACCGTTCGACTACGTGCTCGAGGTCGAAGGTTCGGGCGGCCCGCTGCTCGTTGAGGATCCTTTCCGCTTCGGGCCGTTGCTCGGCGACGTCGACTCCTACCTGATTGCCGAGGGAAACCATCACGAACTGTGGCGCGTGCTCGGCGCGCATTGCCGCATCATCGACGGCGTCTCGGGCACGGCATTTGCCGTGTGGGCTCCCAATGCGCTGCGCGTCAGCGTCGTCGGCGATTTCAACGAGTGGGATGGCCGCTACCATCCGATGCGTAAACGCGTCGAATGCGGCGTATGGGAGATCTTTATTCCGGGCGTCGCCGCCGGTGCGCGCTACAAGTTCGAACTGGAACGTCCGCAGGGCGGATTGCTTCCGCTCAAAGCCGATCCGGTCGCGCGTTATGCGGAGCGGCCGCCGGCGACCGCGTCGATCGTCGAAGCGGAATCGCGGTTCGAATGGACCGATGCCGCCTGGATGGAACGCCGCGGCGCGGCGGCGAGCGCCGGCGCTCCGATTTCAATCTACGAAGTGCATCTGGGTTCGTGGACGCGCCGGAGCGGCGAGGGCAATCGCTATCTCACCTACGACGAGCTTTCGGCGGAGCTCTTACCGTATGTCGCCGAGATGGGCTTCACGCACGTCGAACTGCTGCCGGTGACCGAACATCCCTTCGACGGCTCGTGGGGCTATCAGCCGACGGGAATGTTCGCGCCGACGAGCCGGTACGGAACGCCCGATGCGTTCCGGCGCTTCGTCGATACGGCGCACCGGCTGGGCATCGGCGTGATTCTCGATTGGGTGCCCGGCCATTTTCCAAGCGACCCGCACGGCCTCGCATTCTTCGACGGCACGTATCTCTACGAGTACGGCGATCCGCGCAAGGGTTTTCATCCGGACTGGAACACGCTCATCTACAATCACGGGCGTCGCGAGGTGGCGAACTTTCTCATCGCGAGCGCGCTGTATTGGATTGCGGAGTTTCACGTCGACGGTTTGCGCGTGGATGCGGTCGCGTCGATGCTCTATCTCGACTACAGCCGGCGCGAAGGCCAATGGGTGCCCAACGCGCGCGGCGGGCGTGAGAATCTCGACGCGATCGAGTTCCTGCAACGGCTGAACCAAACGGTGCGCGATCTGCATCCCGACGCCGTGACGATTGCCGAGGAGTCGACGTCGTGGCCGCTGGTGACCGGCGCCGTGGCCGGCGGCGGACTTGGGTTCGGCTACAAGTGGAACATGGGGTGGATGCACGACTCGCTGCGCTACCTGGGATACGATCCCGTCTATCGGCGCTACCATCAAAACGATCTGACGTTCGGATTAATCTACGCGTTCAGCGAACGGTTCGTGCTGCCGCTTTCCCACGATGAAGTGGTGCACGGCAAACGTTCGCTCCTGGAAAAGATGCCGGGCGATCGGTGGCAGCGCTTTGCGAACCTGCGGCTGCTGCTGGCATTGATGATCGCGCATCCGGGTAAGAAGCTGCTCTTCATGGGCGACGAGATCGCCGCGCCGAAGGAGTGGAATCACGACGCACAGCTCGACTGGGGTGTGCTCGACGACGCCCTGCACGCGGGAGTGGCTCGCCTCGTCCGCGATTGCAACCTTCTCTATCGCGCGACGCCGGCACTTTTCGAACTCGATTGCGAGCCCGAGGGTTTTGAGTGGATCGCTTGCGACGACAGCGCGAATAGCGTGCTGGCGTTTCTTCGGCGCAGCCGTTCCGGCGACGTTGCGGTCGTCGTCGTCAATGCGACGCCGGTGGTGCGCTACGGCTACCGCGTCGGCGTTCCGCGCGCCGGAACCTATCGCGAAGCGCTCAACACCGACTCAGATCACTACGGCGGAAGCAACGTCGGCAATCAGGGGAGCGTGGTGAGCGAACCAATCGCCGCAAATGGGCACGCCGATTCGCTGTCGCTTACGCTGCCGCCGTTAGCGGCCGTCGTCTTCGTACCGTGATGCCCGGGAGCGGCTATTTCTTCACAACGGGTGACGACGCAATTCCAAGCGGGTTGCTGTTTCCCGTGATGGTCGAGAACGGCTTCTTTTGACCTTTCTTATAGCCGACCACCACGCCGAGCTGATTGGATTGAAACAAGATGTCGCCGGCCGTGACTCCGTTGAGCGTAGGGCCGGTTATCCCATTCGTGATCGTGGCGCTGGGTTTCTTAGAGCCGGCTGGATAGATTTTTACGTTCGACGGTCCGTGGTTTGCGAAGTTTGCGACGTAGAGAGCGTCGCCGGTCCCAAACGATAGCCCGATGGGGCTGTCCAAACCCGTTAGGCCTGCATCCTTCACTTGCTTCGTGCCGGCGGGAATCATGTAGACCTTGCTTGCGGAATCGTCGGACACCCACACGTTGTTCTTGGCATCCACCGCGATGCCGACGGGATTGCTAAAGCCACCGATCGTCTCAAATGGCGTTTTCTTGCCGGGTCTATAGCCGACGACGGTGCCGGCAATGTTGGTCCCGAAGATGTCACCCTTCGAATCGACGGCAATGCCGTAGTAGCCCGTAGTCGGAATCCTTAAGTGCGGCTTATCGTTGCCCGCTGAATACACCGTGATTGCGGGAGCGGAGCCGACGTTGGACACGTACAGCGCTCCCTTCGAGTCGACGGCGATGCCCTGAGGACTAGAAATGCCATTCGTAATCGAGCCCTCCGCCGTCGGGTTTGCAGTATTGGGATCGTAAAGACGAACGACGTTGCCTTGGAGGTCGGCGACGAAGAGAATCGGGTTCGCCATCGCCTTTGCATCCGGCCATCCTCGCGCCTCGTTCCCGACCCGTGGCGTCAGGGCTGAACCGCCGGAGCATGCTGCGGAAAATGCCAATGCCGCCAGAATAACGAGGACGCGCGCCGAACCCATCTTCTTCATTCGGGCTCACTACGACGCGAGCTCAAAACAACCATTCGGCCCTTGACCGCGGGCGCAGCCTTATCGGATTTGCCCACCCTGCGTGCCGAGGTTTTTGCGCACGGCGAAACGCATAAGGGCGCATGATCGCATCGCGGCGAGCTGCCGTTCTTCCCGGAAGACCGTATCCTCTGGGCGCAACGTGGGACGGCGCGGGCGTGAACTTCGCACTCTTTTCCGAAAATGCGGAGAAGGTCGAGCTCTGTCTCTTCGATCCGCGCGGACGCCGCGAAGTCGAACGCATCGCACTACCCGAGTACACCGACTCCGTCTGGCACTGCTATCTGCCCGACGCGCGGCCCGGGTTGCTCTACGGTTACCGCGTGTACGGCCCGTACGACCCGGGCAACGGCCACCGTTTCAATCACCACAAACTGCTGCTGGACCCATATGCCGTCATGGTGAGCGGCGGCATCGTCTGGAGCGACGCCCATTTCGGCTACCGCGTCGGTTCGCCGCGCGCGGATCTGTCGTTCGACCGGCGCGACAACGCCGCCGGTATGCCGAAGTGCGTCGTCGTCGATACGGCCTTTACGTGGGGCAGCGATCGCCTGCTCCACACGCGCTGGCACGACCTCGTCATCTACGAGATGCACGTGCGCGGCTACACGATGAAGCATCACGGCGTCGCGCCGGAGCGCCGCGGAACGTTCGCCGGCCTGTCGTCGCCGGCGGTCATTGAATACTTGACGCGACTCGGAATCAACGCGATCGAGCTGCTGCCGGTTCAGACTTTCGTCGACGACCGGAACCTCGTTCAAAAAGGCTTGCGCAACTACTGGGGATACCAGCCCATCTCGTTCTTTGCACCGATGCCGCGGTATCTCTCACGAGCGGATCTCGGCGAGTTCAAGACGATGGTGTCGCGCATGCACGATGCAGGAATCGAAGTGATTCTCGACGTCGTCTACAACCACACCGCGGAAGGCAGCGAACTCGGGCCGACGCTGAGTTTTCGCGGGATCGACAATAAGTCGTACTATCGCCTCGCCGGGGATCCTCGCTACTACGCCGACACGACTGGTTGCGGCAACGCGCTCAACCTCGCCCATCCCAGCGTCCTCAAGATGGCAACCGATTCGCTGCGCTATTGGGTCAACGAGATGCACGTCGACGGTTTCCGCTTCGATCTCGCGACGACGCTGGCGCGCACCAGCGATAACCGGTTCAGCACGCAGAGTAACTTCCTGGCGTCGCTCGAGCAAGATCCGGTGCTTTCTCGCGTGAAAATGATTGCGGAGCCGTGGGATCTCGGCGACGACGGCTACCATCTCGGCGACTTCCCCGCCGGATGGTCGGAATGGAACGACCGCTTCCGCGACGGCGTGCGCCGCTTCTGGCGCGGCGACGGCAACATCCGCGAAATGGCGACGCGCCTCACCGGATCGAGCGACGTCTTCGACCGGCGCGGGCGGCGTCCGCGCTCGAGCGTCAACTTCGTGACGGCGCACGACGGCTTCACGCTTACCGACCTCGTCTCGTACGATTACAAGCACAACGAAGCCAACCTCGACGGCAACCGCGACGGCACCGACGACAACCTCAGTTGGAACTGCGGCGCCGAAGGTGTGACCGATGACGCGGGCATTCTCGCGCTGCGCGACCGTCAGAAGCGCAACTTCTTTGCGACGCTGCTGCTTTCGCAGGGATTGCCGATGCTGACGGCCGGTGACGAACTGGGACGCACCCAGTTCGGAAACAATAACGCCTATTGTCAAGACAACGATCTCGGTTGGCTTGATCGCTCGCACATGTTTGACGAATCCGGGAGTTTGTTCGCGTTCGTTCGCCGGCTGATCGCGTTGCGGCGCGCGCATCCGGTGTTCCGGCGTCCGCGCTTCTTCCGCGGCGCGATCTCCGGCGACTCGCCGTTGAAGGACATTACGTGGTACGCACCCGACGCGCGTGAGATGACGCACGACGATTGGCACGATGCGTCACTCAGGAGCTTCGCCGCGGTATTGAGCGGCGACACCGGCGACCGCTTCATCAGCCTTCAGGGCTATCGCGAGCTCGACGACAGTTTCTTGCTGATCGCGAACGCGCACGACGCCGGCGTAACCTTTACCCTTCCGCCTGCGCCGTCGGGCGGCCCGTGGATGACGCTGTTCGACACCGCGCGCTGGACGGGAACGCCGGACGACGTCGCGCTGCTTCCCGGCGAACGCTACGACGTGGTCGATCGCTCGCTCGTCCTCTTCATCGCGGCGCCGTGACGGAGACGCTCGACCGCCTCGCGGAAACGGCCGGCATCCTTCCGTCGTTTCGCGATTATTTCGGGAATGAGACGCTCGTTTCGCGCGAAACGAAGGCTGCGCTGCTGCACGCGATGGGTTACGAGGTCGAGTCGGAGCGCCGCGTGCGCGCGTCGTTGCGCGATGCGCAAGCCGACGATAAGGCTACGCCCCTTGGTCGCGCCGATGACGAAGCGCTTGCGAGCGACGCTGCGCCCACGGTGTGTTACGTGCCGCCGGCGATGGAGGAGGGGCAACGGTGGGCGCTGGCGACGCAACTGTATGCGTTGCGATCGGAACGCAGTTGGGGCATCGGCGACTTCGGCGATCTGCTCGAGTTGAGGGCGCTCGCATCGGAGGCCGGCGCCTCTTACGTTGCGCTCAATCCTCTGCACGAGCTTTTCCCGAGCAATCCGCGAGCCGCGAGCCCGTATGCGCCCTCGAGTCGGCTCTTCCTCGACATTTTCTACATTGACGTGCCGTCCGTTCCCGATTTTGCGGAGTCACCGCAGACGCTCGCGCTCGTTGCGTCAACGGCGTTCGCCGCCGGGCTGCAGTGCTTACGCGACGCCGCGCTCGTCGATTACGACGGCGTGGCGCGAGCGAAACTCGCCGCTCTTGGACTACTCTGGGACTCGTTTCGCACGAATCATTTGGAACGGCCGGGCGATGCGCGCGCGTCCGACTTTCGCGCATTCGTTCGCGACGGTGGACGCACACTTGAGTACTTGGCCCGCTACGAAGCGCTTGCAGAGTACTTTCGTGCGCGCGATGCCGGCTGCTACGGATGGCTGCAGTGGCCCGCGGCGTACCGTTCGCCCGATTCGCCCGACGTCGCGCGATTCGCGCGCGAGCATCGCGATCGCGTCAATTTCTATTGCTACGCGCAATGGATAGCGGATCGGCAACTTCGCGGCGCCGTAGTTGGACGCCGCGCACTCCATGCGGGGTTGTATCGAGATTTGGCGGTCGGAGTTGATCGCAACGGTGCGGATGCGTGGAGCGATCCGGGTGCGATTGCCGCGGGAGCGTCGCTCGGGGCGCCGGCCGATCCGCTGAACGTTCACGGACAAAACTGGGGCCTTCCGCCACTCTCGCCGCGTGCACTGCGCGAACGGTCGTTTGCGCCGTTCGCGACGCTGCTGCGCGCTAACATGCGCTACGCAAACGTTTTACGCATCGATCACGTGATGGCGCTGCAGCGCGCATTTTGGATTCCCCAAGGCCGGCCGGCAACCGAAGGTGCGTACGTGCGCTACCCGCTCGACGCGATGCTGCGCGTGCTCGCGTTCGAGAGCATGCGCAACGGGTGCGCGGTCGTCGGTGAAGATCTCGGCACGGTTCCGGATGGATTTCGCGAGCGGCTGCAGGCAGCGCGCGTGCTGTCGTCGCGCTTGGTGTATTTCGAGCGGACGTGGGACGGCGCATTTCGGCCGCCCGCGGAATATCCGCGCTTGGCGGCGGCCAGCGTCGGCACGCACGATCTGCCTCCGCTGCTCGGGTGGTGGGCGAGCGACGGCGGCGACGAGCGCCGGCACGCGCGCTACGCGCTCGTGGATGCGCTGCTGCACGAAGGCTGCCTCGACGAAGCGTCTGCCGCGTTCCTCCGTGACGATGCGGGCACGGGCGGAACCGCGGCGGTTGCCGAGCGCCTTTCGGACGCCGTCCACCGCTTTCTCGCGCGAACGCCGTCGATGCTCAAGGTCGTCGCCATCGAAGACGTGCTGGGTGAGATCGAGAGCGTCAACGTGCCCGGCACCGTCGACGAGCATCCGAACTGGCAGCGGAAGCGTTCGCTTCCGATGGAAGCGCTCGCCGATGACGGCCGGCTCTTCCGCATCGGCGCGCTGATGTGTGATACTGAAGCGGTGACGTCTCGAGTGGAGGCCGGATGAAAGCGGTCGTCATGGCGGGGGGCGAAGGCTCGCGCCTGCGTCCGCTCACGTCGAGCCTGCCCAAGCCGCTCGCGCCGGTCGCCAACAAGCCGGTGATGCACCACATCGTCGACCTGCTGCGCCGCCACGGCGTCACCGAAGTGGTCGCGACCTTGCACTACCTGGCCGACGAGATCGAAAACTACTTCGGCGACGGTTCCGAGCACGGCATCTCGATGGCCTACGTCGTCGAAGATACGCCGCTCGGCACGGCGGGCGCGGTAAAGCTTGCCGAACCGCTGCTCGGCGACGAACGCTTCCTCATCGTTTCGGGCGACGCGCTCACCGACATCGACCTTAGCGAACTGCTCGCCTTCCACGAGAGCCGCGGCGCTGCGGTAACGATTGCGCTGCAGCGCGTTCCCAATCCGCTGGAGTTCGGTGTCGTGGTGACCGACGAGCACGGGCGCATCACGCGGTTTCTCGAGAAGCCGTCGTGGGGTGAAATCTTCTCGGACACGATCAACACCGGCATCTACGTGCTCGAACCCGAGATCTTCGACGTACATGGAGAGCGGCAAGAACTACGATTTTTCGCGCGATCTGTTTCCGCGGATGCTGCACGACGGTAAGCCAATCTTCGGGCACGTCGTCGGCGGACTACTGGAGCGACATCGGCAACCTGCAGCAGTATCTGCAGGCGAACTACGACGCGCTCTCCGGGGCCGTGCGCGTTGAGATTCCGGGCGCGCAGATCCGTCCCGGCATTTGGGTCGGCGAAGACTGCCGCATCTCACCCGACGCGCAGCTGCACGGCCCGCTCGCCATCGGACGCAACGTGACGATCGAAGCCGGCGCCGTCATCGAAGAGCTGACCGCAATCGGGATCGTCGTCGATCGTTGCCAAGAACGCGCGCCTCCACCGGACCGTCGCATGGGGCGACGTCTACGTCGGCGAGAACGCGAGCCTCACGGGGTGCACGCTCGCCGACCGCGTGATCGTGAAGGACCGCGTGACGATCATGGAAGGTGCGGTGATCGGCCGCGGCAGCACGCTCGGCAGCGGCTCGACCGTGCCGTCGAACATCAAACTCTGGCCCGAAAAATCGGTTGCGGCCGGCTCGATCGTCTCCATGTCGTTGATCTACGGCATCAAGTGGCCGGGCTCGCTCTTCGGCGCCGACGGCGTAACGGGACTCGCGAATATCGAAATTACGCCCGAGTTCGCGCTCAGGATTAGGGCAGGCCATGGGTTCGGTGCTGCATCCCGGGCAAACGCTGATGACCAGCCGCGACGCGCATCCGGCCTCGCGACTCACCAACCGCTGCATCATCGCGGGCGCTGCTCTCGGTGGGCGTCAACGTACAGGATTTGCGCGAGTTACCGACGCCGGTCTCGCGTTACGCCGTGCGCGCCTGGGGCGATGCCGGCATCCACACCGGCATTTCGCCGCACGATGCCGACCGCTACTTGCTCGAGTTCTTCGATAGCCATGGTGTGAACGTCGACAAATCGACCGAGCGCAAAGATCGAGAACATCTTCTTCCGCGAAGATTTCCGGCGCACGCCGATGGAAGCGGTCGGTATGTTTGAGTTTTCCCGAGCGCACGCTCGAAGGGTACAGCAACGGCTTCCTCGCCGCGCTCAATCCGCAAGCGATGTCGGGCGCGAATCTACGGGTCGTCATCGACTATGCCTACGGCAGCTCGGCGCTCATCCTGCCGCGCATTCTCAGCAACCTCGGCGTCGAGCTGATCGCGCTCAACGCCTTCTTCGACAACACAAAGGTGCTGACGTTTGCGCGCAATCGCAAGCGTCACCTCGAACAACTCAGCAACGTCACCACCTCGCTCGGAGCCAATCTGGGGATTCTGCTCGACCAGCACGGTGAGGCGCTGGCGATCGTCGACGACAAGGGCCGGATCATCGAGGACAGCCGGCTTTTGGCGTTGCTCATCATGCTGGTCGCGCGCTGCGTACCCAACGCGCGGGTCGCCGTGCCGGTGATGGCGCCGCGCGCGATCGAAACGGTCGCCGAAGCGCTCGGCGCGACGGTCGTGCGCACGCGCAGCGACCGCCGTTCGCTGATGGCGTTCGCCGCCGAACAGGGCGCGTCGCTGGCGTTCGCCGGCGGCGCCAACTGCGAACTCATCTTCCCCGAGTTTCAGCCGGTCTTCGACTCGCTCTACGCGGCGGCGAAGATCATGGAGTTGATTGCCGCGCAGGGCGGTCCGCTCAGCGCGATCGTCGACGAACTGCCGGTGTGGCATCTCGCGACGCGCCGCGATCACTGCCCGTGGGAACGAAAGGGTCAAATCATGCGCCGGCTGCTCGACGAAACCAACGGCGAAAACGTCGAGCTCACCGAGGGCATCCGCATCGGCCGCGACGGCGGCTGGGTGCTCGTGCTTCCCGACGCCTCCGAGCCGCAGTTCAACGTCTACGCCGAAGGCCGCTCCGACGAAGAAGCGCGACGTTATGCCGATGAGATCACCGAGCGAATCGATCGATTGGTGTCGACGTAGCGACAATGCGGTTTAGATTGCTATTGATAGCGGCGGTGGCCGTTTTTGCAGCTGCGGGGTGCGGCTCGCAAGGCGGGGGCGCCTTTCCAATCACATCGATTGACGGCCTTCACTCCACGGTTCCCGCTATTCGCGGAAAGATCGCGTTTTATGAGGACACGTTCGGCGACGCATCGCTCGACGGAATCGTAACGGGGCCCGACGACGCAATCTGGTTCACCGATCCGGGCAACGATGTGATCGGTCGGATCACGGCGCATGGAAAGTATACGTTGCAGCAGGCTGTCGGCGGTGCGGAACTCTCCGACGGGATCACCGTGGGTCCCGACAATAATTTGTGGTTCACGCTCGAGAGCGGCGGCATCGGGCGAATGCACACCGACGGCACCTTTACGACGTTTCACGATAGCGCCGGGTCGTTTCCGCAGGGCATCACGACTGGGCCCGACGGGGCATTGTGGTTTGCGCAATCCGGCGGGGGCGTCGGGCGTATTACGACGCAAGGCACGATTACGCATTTTACCGTCGCGGCTGCCAACGCCGATTTGGAGGGCATCGTTACCGGACCGGACGGGAATCTCTGGGTGACCGAAGCCGTCGACGGGAGCCGCTTTTCGAATCACCTTATTCGCGTGACGCCTAACGGCGCTCACAAATCGTTCACCGTCGGTTCCGGGCCGACGTGGATCTGCGTCGGTCCAGATAAAGCGCTGTGGTTTACCGAGCGTGCCGCCAACGCCATCGGACGATTGACCGTCAAGGGCAACTACAAAGAATACCCGACGCACGTTCAAAACGGCGGCCCGTCTGGGATCGCCGTCGGACCGGACAAGGCGCTATGGTTCAGCGATTTCAACGGAGCGTTCGGGATCGGCCGTATTACGATGTCCGGCAAGGTCTCCTTTTACCACGCTCCGAGTACCGGCTCGGAACTCCGCCAGATTATACGAGGCCCGGACGGCGCGATGTGGTTCTCGTCGTACCTCGGAGTCCCGGGCGTCGGCCGCATAACGACGCATCTATAGCCGAACGGCCTTTAAGGCGCCTTCATCCCTTTTGGCTCACGACGGCGCTGAACGGCTGATCCACGCCTTGCGTAAAGCTGCTGACGAGCGATCCGTCGGACAGGCGATATATCTGCACGGCGTTCGCGGCGTAGTCCGGAACGATTACGAGATCGGCTCGCCGCGAGAAGCCGTACGTTAAGAACGTCTGCGCGAAAGGCACTTTCCCAACAACGGTGGATTTGTTGCCGGCGACCTGCACCTTTAGCGCCTCCGCGCCGCCGTTTCCGGAATGCCCGTTGCCCATCAGAAACGAGGGATTCACCCACACGATCGCACTGGGAGCGGATTGACGCGCCGGCCCCTGGACGGGCCTGAACGTCGACTGACCCGGCACCAGTTTGAACAAGTGGACGTAGCCTGCACGGTAGCAATCGGAATATCCGCATGCGATGCCGGTGGCATAGAGATTGCTTTTATCGTCGTACGTTAAAAAGTATGCGCGGTAGAAGTTGGTCTTCGGGCCGTACGACTTGCCGGGCGTATTGCCATGCGGGTAGACGACGACTTCGGCATAGGAACGAAAGTGTCCGTAGGGATGCTCGTATGAGACCGCGAGATTGCCGGTCGCGTTATCAACGGCGCACGCGTAAGGAAGCCCTAGTTTCGCCGTGATGGTCGCGATCGGCGCGGATCCGCCGTGCGCGTATTCATATATGTTGCGGCTCTCATAATCGGTGATCCATACGTCGCCGGCATTGTCGGTGCACATCCCTTGCGGCGAAGTGAAGCCGGTAAGCGTACCCACCTGTGCGATATCGTTGCCGTCGTTGTAGGTGTAGACCGTAACGTTGGTGGCGTTTGAGACGTACAAAAGATTCGTCTGTCCGCTCGCAGCCGGCGACACCGTCGATGCGAGAATGGCGTTGTGGGGCGGCGCCGTCTGCGCCAGCCCCGAGCAGCCGGCCAGCATTGCCGCCAGCGGCACGCCCGCACCGTGTGTTCGAATGAAGTGAATGCGCATGAATGGGCTCCCTTACGTAACGACCGTTTTCGTTTCAGCACGTCTCAGGGTCAGCCTGCATGCTTCGTCGAAGGAAGGGTTATGCTTAGGATTTCTGCCATTGGCCGTGCCGGTCTTATAGCGAGCGCCTTAGCCTTCTCCGCGTGCGCCGGCGACCGCCAGGCCGCGTTGCCGGCCGGTTCGTTTAATCATCTCAAGGAGTCGGCACGGACCGGCTCGTGGATGGACCCCGCAGCACGGCACGGCATCCTTATTTACGTCGGACTCTTTGGCAGCATCGACGTGTATAGCTACCCGAAAGGAACGTTAGTCGGCCAGCTCGCGCTCGACGATGCGAGGGCGATGTGTTCGGATAAGTCCGGGAACGTCTGGATCGGCAACGACCAGCGCAACGGTGCGCAGATGGTCGAGTACGCGCACGGTGCGACCCAGCCCACCCAACAACTGTTTTCGTATCCTCCCCAGGGGTGCGCGATCGACCCGAAGAGCGGCGACCTCGCCGTCGTCGGTTATGGGGACGGCACCGGTAAGCAAAACCTTGAAATCTACCATCGAGCGCAGGGGTTGCCCCGCACGTACTCTTCGCACGTTCTCAAGACGTGGTACTTCTGCGCATACGATTCGAAGGGCGATCTCATTATCCAGGGAGACGTGCCGACGGGCTACGGTGACGCCGGTTACGCCGAGCTGCTGCGAGGACATCAGAAATTTACGCCCGTCAATATCACGACCAGATACGGCAGCGGAGGCGTGCAGTGGGACGGCAAGTATTTCGTGATGGCCTACGAAAACGATTATCAGCTGTGGCGTTACTCGATTGACAACGGCAATGCTACATTCATCGACAACGTCAACCTCGCCATCAAGCAACCGTACTGGTTCCAGAACTTCTGGCTTCTTGGAAAAACGATTATAGCGAGTTCGGCCACCGAGGGTGAAGGCTCGGGCGGCCCGATCGTCGCCGGTTACCCATATCCGGCGGGGTCGCCGGCGGAAAACGCTTTCTCCCCGGCCGTGTATCCCTACGCAATGGCCGTCAGCGTTCCACCGAAGAGGAGCATATGAAGCGCAGAATCCTCGGCCTCATTTCGGCGACGTCGGCTGCATTTCTCCTGGGCGCCTGCAGTTCCACGATTACGACCAACACGCCGGCGCCGGGTCCGACGCATTCATCCGCCCCTGGATCGCCAATTCAGCACGTCATTATCGTCTTTCAAGAAAACCGCAGCTTCAACAACCTCTTCATGAAGTTTCCCGGCGCGGACACGAGCACGATCGGACGGTGCGTGCCGTATACGCCGCCGGGCTTCAAAGAGATTTGTAACGATCCCGATCCGCAGAAACGTGTCGTGCGGATGCACCCCATCACGTTGGAGACCTGCGGCTGCCTCGGCGGAACCGATATCTCGCACACCCACGCGTCGCTCGAACTGGAATACAACGGCGGCAAGATGGACGGGTTCGACAGAATCTCACTCGGCACGAGCGGCTCGCTCGGCCCGGCGAAATTCTATCCCTACGCGTACGTCGAACGTTCCGAGGTTCAACCGTATTGGGATATGGCGAGCCAATACGGTCTGGCCGATCACATGTTTTCCACGGCCACGACCGACAGTTTCGTCGCGCATCAGGAGATCATCGCGGGCACGAACGAGTTAAACGATCGTATGGCGCTCACCGACGTTCCAACGGGTATTCCATGGGGCTGCGACGCGCCCAGCGGTACGGTCACCGGCGTTATTTACACGAACGGTCGCGTCGACGATTTCGGCGGACCGTTTCCCTGTTTGACCGAGTATGGAACGATGGCCGACGTGCTCGATGCTGCCGGCGTATCCTGGAAGTACTACGTGGAATCCTACGATCTCAATTCGCCGTACGTCGACTTTGGCGGGCGCGTGTGGAATGCGTTTGACGTCATCAAGCGCGTTCGGTATGGATCGGACTGGAAGAACATCACCATCCCGAACACTAAGGTCTTCGCGGATATCAAAGGCGGCAGGCTGCCGCAAGTGTCGTGGGTGATTCCCAGCCTCGCCACATCGGATCATCCCGCCAGCGGATACAACCTCGGCCCTTCCTGGGTAACGTCGGTCGTCAACGCCGTCGGCAAGAGTCAATATTGGAAGAACACGGCGATCCTCGTCATGTGGGACGACTGGGGCGGTTTTTACGACAACGTTCCTCCGCCTCAATTGGATTACACCAGTCTTGGAATGCGCGTACCGCTAATCGTCGTGTCGCCCTACGCGAAGCACCATTTCGTCTCAAAGACGCAGTACGAGTTCGGAAGCGTGCTGAAGTTTATCGAACAAACTTTTGGGACAAAATCGTTGGGATACACCGACGCGCGAGCCAACTCGATCGTCGATATGTTCGACTTCAGCCAGTCGCCGTCGACGTTTCAACCGTTCCACGCTCAGTACGGGCAGCAATACCTCCTCAACCACCAGCACTTCGAAGCGAGCGACAAACTCATTGAGCGCAACGGCGGCCCGCCCGACTAGCCACCGGCTATTGCTTGAGTTCGTGGAGTGTGTTCGTAGCAGTGTCGGTGTAGAATAACGCCGTGTCGCTGTCGGTCGTACCGACCGCGAGCAGGCCGAAGACGTGGGCCGTCCGGCTCGCGTCGATCGTTTTGGTTGCGAGCACCTTGCCGCCGGGCGTCATCTCCACGAGTTTGTTCCCGCCTTTGGTATTCGCAACGATCAGGTTGCCGTTGGGCAGCAGCGCCGAAGCGACCGGAGCATTCAGCGGCGAGCCGCTATGGACGAGCGTCGCGCACGTGGATTGCGGATGCGCGCACTTGAACGTTTTCCCGCCCGGCTGCACGACGATCTCGTCTTTATCGAGGAGATTGCTCGCGTTTGAGATAGAGACGACCGTGTTACTTGCTCCGTCCACGACGTAGAGCGTGTCGTTGCAGAGGCTGCCGGTCTTATGGCTGTTATACAGGATTCCGGAAGGGCCCAAGACGCTCCAGCCCGTGCCCTTGTTCACGGCGAAACCCTTGATCACTTCGGTGAACGTCGTTTGGCCGGTCACGGCGGTAAATGCGACCTTGACAAGCGTTCCGGTCTTGGAATCGGAGACGTAGATGTCCTCGGGCGCGTACGGCTCTCCGCAGTACGCGTCGCCGTCGGCGAACGGCACGCTGATGTCCGTGCTAAAACTCTTCTCGAACGTGCCGGCCTGATCGTACTTCGAGAGGAGCTTGCTCAGCATTCCCGTCGCGTAGACTTGGTTTTGCTCGGTGATCGCATCGCCGTCGCAGCCCTGGATCTTCGCATCTTGCGTAAAGGTCACCGGTTTCGAGTGCGGCTTCGGATTGAGGACTTCGATCGTGGAACCTTTTCCGGCGGCGCCGGTGGAGTCTTCGAAGTTGCACACGAGCACTTGCCCCGCCTTAAGCCCGAATGTCGATCGGACCAGCGAGAGTGCGCGCGGGCCCATGTCGCCGTTGTTGGGATCCACGGTCGAGCCGATGACGACGTCGGTTTTCAGTTTTTTCAAAATCGAACTCAGATCGTCCGGAGCGACGGAACGCGCGTACGGCGCGGTGGCCGGCGACGAACCGGTTGGAACGGTCGCGTTTCCTCCGCATGCCGAGGTCGCAAGCAGCGTTCCCGCGACGAGCACGAGCATCCGATTATTGAAAGCCGGCATTCTAAACCTCACTCCTGACACAGCGATGACGAACCTTCCGGTTCGAAGTGCCTCTTCCGTCGCCTGCAAGAGCAAGCGGCCTTTACGCCGCCCGGCGCGCGCAAGGTTGGCGGCACCGGCCCGATTAAAGAAGCGACCTTACGCATACCTTCGGCTCGCCGAGCCTACGATTACCGTGCTTCGACGGATCTAGCCGCGTATCGCTCCCAGTTCGGCCTTGGACGGCCAAGCTCGTGAAGTATAACGAAAGCGGACAACAGAGCAACTATCCGCCCAGCTGTGAAAACTCGGGGATCGCGTATCTCGCCGGATCGGGCGATGCCGGCTACGACAACATCGGCGCGCCCTCGGCGCTCGACAGCGTGATCTCGGTCGGGGGTACGCAGCTGGCGGTAAGCGGTTCCGGATTTACCGAGAGTATCTGGAACGACGCGGGCGCCGGCTGCGCCGACGCGTCGCAGATCGGCACGGCGGTTCCGAAGCCTTCGTGGCAACACGATCCCGGTTGCACCAGCCGCACCGACTCCGACATCTCCGGCCAGGCGGGCTGTAATCCGGGAGTCTCGGTGTATATCGGGCTGTACGGCGGCTGGACCGGCGTTTGCGGCACGAGCGTCTCAACACCACTGCTTGCGGGCGTCGTTGCGCTCGAGGGCAACGCTGCGAGTCAGAACGGCGGCGAGTTCATCTGGCAGATCACGGGGCGACAACGGCCGCACCGCCGGCACGACATAACCTCCGGCAGCGACGGCAGCTGCGGCGGAAGCTATCTCTGCACCGCCGGTACGCATCAGTACAAGGTCTATTCGGGTCCAGGCGCCTGGGGATCGCCCAAAAACATCAGAGCACTGTAACCGCCACACGCATCCAAGGAGACGGGGCGGGCGCACGGGCGTCCGCCCCTGCTCGTTATTTGCGGGTTTGCCTGGTCGTAGCGATTGACGCTCTCAGACGGGGGGAAAGGGGTGTCACCGGAGGGCGTACAGCATGGAACGACGAGCGTTCGGGAACATTATCCCGCTCGTCAAGGAAAGTTTCTCAGAGTATCGGCGCCATAAGGCGCAGTGGCTGGCGGCCGCGATTTCGTATTTCACCCTCTTCGCTATTGCGCCGCTGATTATCGTCACCGTCGAAATCGCCGGCTTCTTTTTACGGAAGCATCAGGTGGTGCTCAATCAACTCTACGGCTACATGTCGTCGACGGCCGGGCCGATGGCGGCACACGGGATCCAAGCGATCGTCACGACGACGTTCTCTCACCGAAACGCGAGTTTGTTATCGCAAATCGTGGGGTGGAGTATTTTTGTGGTGGCGGCAATCGGTCTGTTTTTGTCGCTGCAAGACGCGCTCAATACCGTGTGGGACGTCGATTCGAAGAAACGCATGTGGCTCGAGAACGTTAGGGACCGCCTCCTTTCCTTCGGAATGGTTCTCGTCATTGCGTTCTTGTTGCTGGTTTCGCTAGGCCTGAACTCCATGCTCACCGTGGCAAGCGCGGCGCTCGCCAACGTTCTGCCGGGCCTTCCTTCCTTACTAAAGGCCGGCGACTTCATCGTCTCGCTCGCGCTCGTTACGGTGCTGTTCGCGCTCATGTACGAGGTTTTGCCACAATGCCGCATTTCTTGGCGCGACGTTTGGGCCGGCGCGTTCATCTCGGCGTTGCTCTTCGTCATCGGCCAATTTTTACTGGGGTGGTATCTCGGCCGCGCCGGCATTTCGTCGGGCTACGGCAGCTTCGGCGGCATCATCGTCTTTTTGATTTGGGTGAACTACTCGGCACAGATCATGCTCTTCGGCGCCGAGTTGACGCACGTCTACGCGCAACGATTTGGCTCCCTGCGACAAACGGGCGCGTAGTTTCTAACGTCTCCCGCCGCGATCGCGCTACAGCAGTTTGCGGGAGAGGATCTCGAGGACGAGCGGCCAGGTAAAACGCTCGGCGGTGGCAGCACCTGCGGCGCGGATGGCGTGCGACAGCGCCGAATCGGCGATGAGCACGTTGAGGTAAGCGGCGAGTTCGGCGGGATCGCCGGTGTCGCACACGACGGCATTTTCGAACGGTTGCGCGTAGTCTTCGCCGGTCGAGCCCGTGACGGCGACGCCCGATGCCGCCATCACTTCGAGCCCAACGAGCCCAAACGGTTCCTTGCCGCTATTGGCGAGCACCGCGTCGGCGACGTGATAGAGCGCGAACAGCACGTCTTCGGGGACGAACGTGCGCAGGTTGACGATCGCGGATTTCGCCCCCTTCAACACGTCGGCAAATGCCTCGGGCTCGCGCGATGTGAGCGCGACGTCTTCGACGTCTAATCCCAGCTGGCGGGCGCGGGCAAAAATGGCGTCGCCGTACGGTTCGCGACCGCCGCGAACGACGAGCGTCGCTTCGGGATGCTGCGCCCGAACCTGCGCAAACGCTTCAATAGCCTGCATCCAGCGCTTGTCCTCGTCGTAGCGCCCGACTTTCACGTACAGCGGCCGATGCACGATCGCTTCGCCGAGAAGGGTGACCAGCTCGTCGGGCGGGCCGCCGATAATTCGTTCGGGAATTCCGTTGGGAATGACGAGCGATTCGACCCCGCGCGCGCGCAACTCGAACTTCATGTACCGGCTGACCGTCGTGATACGTGCGGCATCGGCGAGCGCGTGCCAATCGATCGATTCGAAGCCGTACGTGTTGTTCGCGTTCCACATGATGCCGGCGTGCGTGCGCGTACCGCGCGCGAGAAGTTGCCGGTGGAGTTCGATCGCGGCCGGTGCCGTCTGCCAGTCTTCGGCGATCACGAGCACGCGTTCGCCGCGCGCGACCGCGGGCTCGACGATCGAGCCCGCGACGAAGCCCGGCACGCTCGATGTGAAGTCTTTGCTCTTCCCCCACTCTCCGTCGTACACGCCGCCCGGGTGGTACGCCGAAATCCACTGACACCAGCGCCGGTATTCGAGGTTATCCGACGGTCGCTCGACCGTCTCGCGAGCGGGATCGCCCACGAACACGAGCGTGCTGCGGATACCGGCGGCCGCGAGCGCTGCGGCGAGTTCGGTAACGCGCGTGCCGAGACCGCCGACCATCGAATAGGGGTCCGGCCCTTCGAAGGCGAGCAGCACCGCGTTAGCCGGTAAGCCGGTCATACGAGCGCTTTCTTATGCCGCGAGGTGAATTCCCACGAAACGTGGGTACAGTACGGCCAGAGCATCTCGCTGATGAATCTTCTAGCCGGCGTCATGGCCCTAGCGTCCACGAGCAGCCTAGTCGCATCACTCGTTTCGGGAGCGCCCGTCGGTGGGCCCGCGGACGGTGACGGGGTGCTTGCGACCGTCTCCACGCATAACGTCGGTCTCGAAAGCTTTACGTTTCATGCCAACGTCGCGATGGCGATGCGCCACTTTCCGTGGCTG
This sequence comes from Vulcanimicrobiota bacterium, assembly GCA_963704715.1. Taxonomy (GTDB): domain Bacteria; phylum Vulcanimicrobiota; class Vulcanimicrobiia; order Vulcanimicrobiales; family Vulcanimicrobiaceae; genus Tumulicola. Next base: position 895,245 of record OY969933.1, read on the forward strand.
CACTTCCACGTGCAGGGCACCGGCGATTACCTCCGCGGCGACCACTACGTCTTGCGCCTTGCGAACCTGCCGTTCTCGTCGGGCACGCATCAAATCGACCTATCGATGATCGACACCGGCATGTGGGCGCACCGGTATCGTTACCGCGAGATCGGTGAACACGACGGCGACACGCTGTTCGCGCTGCAATCGCTGCACGATTCATCGCTCAAATCGGCGACGGTGGCCGTGAGCCCGTCTTCCGGCCCGCACTGGGTCGACGCAGCCTACGCCGACGGCACGCATATCCACATGACGGTCGGCACCGGCGACGTTCAGGGCTTTCTGCTTCCCGCAACCCTCGACGCCGACGTCGACCGCCCCCATATGCCGCTCTCCGCCGCCGCGACGTTCAACGACTACGTCATTTCGTCGACCACGCCATAGGGCTCCCGCCGACGCCGATCATTTCTATGTCGAGGCGACGATGGCGGTGACTCATTTTGCACAGAGGTACGCCCCTATCCGCCTCTTGGCGATGCCTGGAATATCGCGGCTACCACCATTTCGGCCTTACCGTTGCGAGCATGGATCAAACGCTCGCCAGCTTCGCGAGCGTGCGTAACGATCGTTGCCGAGAATGTTCAAAATGCCCGCGATGAGCCGGAACTTGCCTACTTCGCGGACCATTCGGCAATCTGATCAGTTTGCCGCAGTATATGCCTTAGGGCGCCGATTCCGCAGCCAGTCCACGAGCGGGGGCGCGGCTGAGAGCGGTGAGACGGTGCCGAGCGCGGGCCGCCCTGACATTGGCATGGTTCAGCGGCGCTCTTTAGATTGACGACAGGAAGCATAGTTGGGTACTGCAACTGTTGAGCCCTCGAACTATTCACCATGCCCGACGACATCGAGCAGCAGAACGTTGGACTGATCCGCGCGCTTGGCAGCACCGACCAGACCAGACGCTTGCGGCGCACCGATTTCAGTCGGGGAGGCACAAGCACTGTTTGAGCTTGCCAACGATCCCGGCATTTCTCAAAACAACTCGCGACGTGACTGCGGTTGAAAAGAGCACGGTTAGCTGGCTCGCTAAAATGCTTCGAAAGCGCGGCTGGCTAAGATCTCCAGGGACAGGGACGATTCTCGCTGATGCCTCCGGCTAAGGCGGCGGGACAAAGCGTAGGATGTCTCGCCTCGTCCACGGGCACGTTGCTCTATGGCATTCGGTGCGTCCATTGCCCCGACGCATCTTCTCGATTCCTCTCATCTTATCCGAGGTTTCGAGAACGAAGTGAACGGGCTGTCTTAGCTACGGCGTCGAAACCGTCTGTTGCATCGAAGCGACGATTCGCCCAGACAGGGTCATGGAAACGGCCGCTGGTCATGCAGTCGACCAGAAGCTGGCCAGCATACGACTTGCCGAGCATCATGCGCGGCACAGTTGAAGTACGTTGCTTCCCGAATGAATCGGATGCAGATTACCCCGTTCGACCGCACTATGTCAAGAGGCAGTAATGTTCGATTCGCGAGGGAGCTCTCCGACCCCGCGTTTTACATTCCTTTGAGACAGCGACGCAGGGTTTAGCTCAGCGGCGGCTCAGTATGTCATGTCAGGTCCTTCGACTTTGAGACGCCTAGCGGAGCGCAATCACGCTCTGCGAGACACCGATGAAACGTGGTCGCCACGATTCATCAGTGGCTGGCGGCGCAACAACACGACCATAACTCGAGTGAAATGAAGCATTGCGACGTACGAAGTAAGGTTCGTCCGCCTGCCAGGATGACACGGTAGGCGCGCTCCAAGGTCAGGACTGACGTTGTGGTTACTGCAGGAAAAAGCCCGAGAGTTCGTTCTTTGAGTCCAGCACGAACATCACGGGTTGTGACGCGCCGCTGAATACGGCGCCGTAGTGGTAGCGCCGGTAGCCTTGAACGGAATCTTGGTCGATGTATTGCAACTTGACGAACTTGCCGTCTTTTGCAAAGTATCGAGCGATCTGTTGCACCTGGTTGGCCGTCATTGCCGACGCCATGGCGCTGCTGAGCCCGGCCGGATCCACCTTGCCGGACAAGATCGAAGTGAAGAATGCCGTAAAGCGTTTGGTTAACGCGGGGTCTTCTTCGGCAGCCTTTGCCTTCGCGTCGGCGAGCGATTCGGCGCGTAAGACCCGAACGCGATCGGGATAGAGCGCTTCGAAAGCCACCGCGTTCATCAGATACGTGGGATACGACGACGCATTACCGAGCGAGATGACCGCGAACCGGTCGGGAACGATCATTTCGTCTTCGGCCTCGAAGCCGGGCAGACCGCCGTGATGCCCCACCAGCGGGTCGCTTCCGCCGGACGACATCCGCGTAAGGCCGAGGCCGTACGAAACGCGATGACCGAAGGTCGAGGGCTGCGCCGCGGCAATCATGCTTTGAAGCGTCGCGCTCTGGAGCAGAACTCCGTTCATCAGCGCCAGGTCGAAACGCGCGAGGTCTTGCGCGGTCGACCAGCCGTCGCCGCAAGCATAATACCACGTGATGTCGCCGGGGTCGGCCGGCGCGAACGTCGCATCGGGGCGCCCGACGTAGCCCGTCGCGAGCGGTATGCCGGACGGCGGCGGCCCCGTGAACGTCTGCGTCATTCCCGCCGGTTCGAAGATCTTGCTGCGAAAGTATTCGTGCAGCGGCAGGCCGGAGAGGCGTTCGACGATTTGTCCCAGGAGGACGTAGTTCGTGTTGCTGTACGCGAATGCGGAACCGGGTGCCGAAAGCAATGGCTTCACGGCCATCGACAAGAGGATTTCCGGCGGCGTCGTCGGTTTTTGTGCCGAGCCGTTCGCCAACGCCGTGTCGATGTAATCGGCGATTCCGCTGCGATGCAGCAGCAGGTCGCGGACCGTGATCGACGACGCGCTCGGAAACGACGGCTCGAATCGCGCGAGGGTATCGTCGAGGGAGAGATCGTGGTGCTCCACGAGTTGCATGACGGCGACCGCGGTGAACAGCTTCGTGACCGAGCCGATGCGAAAGCGCGTGTCGGCGGTGACTGCGGCGTGCGCGTTGATATCGGCCACGCCGGCGGCTCCCGATGCCGCAATCACGCCGTCGCTAACCACGGCATACTGCACTCCGACCGTCTTTCCGGAGTCGACAATGCGCGCTGCTTCGGCGTTTAGCGCCGACGCAAGGGCGATGGCCGCGATCAACATGTTAGGTTAGGGCGTCCTTCGACTGCGCGCCTGCGGGCGCTCCGCTCAGGATGACACAATAGGGTGGCGCTTCGCTCAGGATGACACAATAGGGTGGCGCTTCGCTCAGGATGACACCGCAAGGCGGCGCTTCGCTCAGGATGACACCGTAAGGCGGCGCTTCGCTCAGGATGACACAAAGTGGTTCGCTCAGGATGACACTATATCTCGCTCGGGATGACACATGGCGGCCGTTAGGGGGACACCGCGTGGGGAGCTTTGTCGACGATGGGGTTGACCCAGCCGCCGGGCGGCGTGACGCGGTCGACTTCGGGCGGGCCCCACGTTGCCGGATCGTACTCGTACACGGGCGTGACGCTTCCGAGAATCGGATCGACGATGCGCCACGCTTCCTCGACGTAGTCCTGTCGCGCGAACATCGTTTGATCGCCGGCCATGGCATCGCCCAAGACGCGTTCGTACGCGTCTTCTTGCTCGACGCTCGGTTGGCGGCTGACCATGAGTTCGACCGGCACGGCCTTGACGTCTGAATCCGCCAGAATGGCGACGCCAATCGCCAGCGTGGTATCGGGACTCAAGCGGAAGCGCACGTGGTCGGAGGTGGGAGCGATGGGAAAGATTTGCGGCGGCTTGCGCAGGCGCACCACGATCTCGAGCGCCGTGTCGGGCATCTCCTTGCCCGCGCGGATGAAGAACGGGACGCCGCTCCAGCGAAACGTGTTGATGAATAGGCGCACCGCGGCGAACGTTTCCGTCTTCGAATCGGCGGCGACGCCCTTCTCCTTCAGATAACCCTTGAACTGGCCGCGCACCACGCAGTCGGGATCGAGCGTGGGTATCGCCTGGAGCACCTGCACCTTTTCGTTACGAATCGACTCGCTATCGCTGCGCGACGACGGCTCCATCGCAACCGTGGTCAACACCTGGAAGAGATGGTTTTGAATCACGTCGCGAATTGCTCCGGTGTGATCGTAAAACGCGCCGCGCCCCTGGACGCCGAAATCCTCGGCCATCGTGATCTGCACGCTCTCGACGTATTGGCGATTCCAAAACGATTCGAGCAATGGATTGGAGAACCGGAAGAACGTCATATTGCGCACCGGCCGCTTTTCGAGGAAGTGGTCGATGCGGAAAATCGACGACTCGTTGAAGAACCGGTGCAGCACCGCGTTGAGGTGTTTTGCCGACTTGAGGTCTTCACCGAACGGCTTCTCCACGATCACGCGCGCGCCCGCGGTGGCGCCGCACTTCGCTAACTGCTCGATCACCGTTTCGAACATCAACGGCGGAATCGCGAGGTAGTGCGCGGGATGCTTGGCATCGCCGAGCTGCGTTTTGAGTTGCGCGAAGGTCGCACCGTCGGCGTAGTCGCCGTCGACGTACCGCAGCAGCGTGCAGAGTTTGTTGAACGCATCGTTGTCGAGGCCGCCGTGTTCCTCGACGCTGTCGCGAGCGCGGACCTTCAGTTGGTCGAGATTCCAACCCGCCTTAGCGACGCCGATCACCGGCACGTCGAGGGTTCCTTTCTTGATCATCGCCTGCAGGGCTGGGAAGATCTTTTTATACGCCAGATCTCCGGTCGCACCGAAGAAGACGAGGGCGTCGGACCGTACCTGCGGATCGCTCATTTCTGCTCCAAATGTCCGCCGAACTCGTAGCGCATCGCCGAGAGCAGCTTATCCTGAAACTCGGCATTGCCGCGCGACGAGAATCGTTCGAAGAGCGCGCACGCGAGCACCGGCACCGGAACGGCTTCGTCGATGGCGGCCTTGATGGTCCACCGTCCTTCGCCCGAATCCGAGACGCGGCCGCCGAACTTCGAGAGCACCGGATCTTCCATCAGCGCGGTCGCGATGAGATCGAGCAGCCACGACGCGATGACGCTGCCGCGACGCCACACTTCGCTCACGTCGGGAAGGTTCAAGTCGTATTGGTAGAGTTCGGGATCGCGCAGCGGTGTCGTTTCGGCGTCGACTTCCTGTTTGCGTTTGCCGACGTTGGCCGAATGCAAGATGCCCAGGCCTTCGGCATAGGCCGCCATGATGCCGTATTCGATGCCATTGTGCACCATTTTCACGAAGTGGCCGGCGCCGTTGGGCCCCGTGTGCAGATAGCCGAGTTCGGACGTTCCTCCGGCTTTGTCGCGTCCCGGCGTGCGCGGAATATCGCCGATGCCCGGAGCGAGCGACTTGAAGATCGGATCGAGGCGCCGCACCGTTGCGTCGGGGCCGCCGATCATCATGCAGTAGCCGCGCTCCAAGCCCCAGACGCCGCCGCTCGTCCCAACGTCAATGTAATCGATGCCTTTGCCGCCGAGATCCTTCGCGCGCCGGATGTCGTCGACGTAGTAGGAGTTTCCGCCGTCGATCAGCGCGTCGCCGCTCTCGAGCAGCGGTGCCAGTTCCGCGATGCTGCCGTCGACCGCCGCCGCCGGCACCATGAGCCACACCGCACGCGGTTTGTCGAGTTTCGAAACGAGGTCTTTGAGCGAATCGGCGCCGCGCGCACCGGCCTTTGCCAACTGCGCCACGGCATCCTGATTGCGATCGAACACCACACAATCGTGCCCGTCGCGCATCAGGCGAAGCACCATGTTCGACCCCATGCGTCCGAGTCCGATCATTCCGAGTTGCATCTTTTACGTTCTCCTGAGCGTGCGGTAGTGGTGGATGAGGTTGTTGGTCGAGGTGTCGTGGGCGAGCGCGGGTTCTTGCGGCGACGAGACTTCGGGGATGATGCGCTGCGCAAGCACCTTTCCGAGTTCGACGCCCCACTGATCGAAGGAATCTACGTGCCAGACGGTGCCTTGCGTGAACACGTTGTGCTCGTAGAGTGCGACGAGCTTGCCGAGCGCCTTTGGATCGAGCCGTTCGAGAAACATCGTCGTGGTGGGACGGTTTCCCTCGCAGACGCGGTGGGGCACCAGCCAATCGGGCGTGCCCTCCGCTTTGACTTGCTCGGGCGTCTTGCCGAAGGCGAGCGCTTCCCCTTGCGCGATCACGTTGGCGACGAGCATGTCGTGGTGCGGACCGAGCGGATTGAGCGCTTGCGCGAACGCAATGAAATCGCAAGGAATCAAACGCGTTCCTTGATGGATTAACTGATAGAACGAATGCTGGCCGTTGGTGCCGGGTTCGCCCCAGTAGATCGGACCGGTGGGATGTGCGACGGGCGCACCCTCGAGCGTCACGTGTTTGCCGTTGCTCTCCATCGTCAACTGCTGGAGATAGGCGGGAAAGCGCTTGAGGTATTGCTCGTAAGGCATGACGCCGACGGTCTGCGCGCCGAAGAAATCGTTGTACCACACCGCCAGCAGCCCCATCAGCGCCGGCATGTTCGCTTCAAACGGCGTCGTGCGAAAGTGCTCGTCGATTTCGTGGAAGCCGGCCAGCATGTCGCCGAAGTTCTCGGGCCCGATGGCCAGCATCGTCGAAAGGCCGATCGCCGAATCCATCGAGTAGCGGCCGCCGACCCAATCCCAAAACTCGAACATGTTGGCCGTGTCGATGCCGAACTTCGCCACTTCTTCGGCGTTGGTGGAGACCGCAACGAAGTGCTTGGCGACCGCGGCTTGGTCGCCGCCGAGACCGGCGAGCATCCAATCGCGCGCCGTGTGCGCGTTGGTCATCGTTTCCAGCGTGGTGAACGTTTTCGACGAGATGACGAAGAGCGTCTCGGCCGGATCGAGATCGCGCACGGCTTCGGCGAAATCGGTGCCGTCGATATTGGAGACGAAACGGAACGTCATGCCGCGGTCGCTATAGAACTTGAGCGCTTCGTACGCCATGACCGGGCCCAGATCGGATCCGCCGATGCCGACGTTCACGACGTTGACGATCCGCTTTCCGGTGTGGCCCTTCCAGTCGCCGCTGCGAACGCGGTTGCAGAACGCCGCCATCTTATCGAGCACGGCGTGGACGGCAGGGACGACGTTTTCGCCGTCGACCACGATCGAGGCGCCTTTGGGAGCCCGCAGGGCGACGTGCAGGACGGCACGGCGTTCCGACACGTTAATCTTCTCGCCGGCGAACATCGCGTCGATGCGTTCGCGCAGACGCGATTCTTCGGCGAGGCGCAGCAGCAACGTGACGGTTTCGCCGTTAATTCGATGCTTTGAGTAATCGAAATAGATGCCGGCCGCTTCGATCTTCATGCGATCGCCGCGCTGCGGATCCCGCGCGAACAGATCGCGCAGCTGCACGTCGCGCATGGCGTCGTAGTGCGTTTGGAGCGCCGACCACGCCGGCGTCCTTCGACTGCGCTCCGCACTCCGTGCTTCGCTCCGCTCAGGATGACACGAACTTGAGCTCACGTGTGGGTTCCTTTCGTTTGCTCGTTATGAGACGAAATTGAGCTCACGCTTGGGGTCCTTTCGATTCATCCCAGAGACGAAAACCGCCGGTGAAGGCGTTGGCGTTATCGCCCTCGCGACACAGCGGGGGCAGTTTATCGAGTTTCTTGACGTTCCCGCCGCCGATGACCACATCGTCGGGTTCGAGAGCGGCAACGAGCGTTTCCACGACCTTCGCGACTTGCTTGCGCCACTTCTTCTTTCCGCAGCGTTTGAGTGCGCGTTCGCCGACGTAGTCCTCGAAGGTTGCTTTCTTATAAGGAAGATGCGCCAGTTCCATCGGTTCCACGTTGCCGCCGGCGATGAGTGCCGTGCCCAACCCCGTGCCGAGCCCCAAGAAGAGCATCTTCCCGCCGCGGTAACTGCCCAGGGCCTGCATCGCCGCGTCGTTGACGATTTTCACCGGCTTGCCGAACGCGCTCTCGAAATCGAAGCCCACCCAACCGCGCCCGAGGTTGCGCGGCTCGGCGACGGGTTTCCCGTGCAGCACCGGACCGGGATAGCCGATCGAAACGACGTCGTAGTTCCAATCGGAGGTCGCGCTCTTGACGCCGTCGACCATGGCCTGCGGCGTCAGTTCCGGGCCCGACGCGAACTCACGCTTCTCGCTTGCTCCGGTGACGAGAACTTTGACGTGCGTCCCTCCGACGTCGATGCTCAGAACGTTCATCTGGCGTTATGCGCCTCGCTGGGCGTCGGTGACCTTCCTGCGCCCCGTCTCAAATGGATGCGTGCCGCTTTGACAATACTCGCCGTGCTGCTGGATGAGCTTTGCAATCAATCCCGTCCAGCCGGTTTGGTGACTGGCACCGAGCCCGGCGCCCGTATCGCCGTTGAAGTATTCGAAAAACAACATGTGGTCGCGCCAGTGGGGATCGTTTTGAAACTTTTCGCTCGCGCCGTACACGGGACGACGGCCGTCGGGGCCCGCGGCGAACAAATTGATGAGACGGTGCGAGAGTTCCATCGAGACGTCCCACAGCGAGAGCATGCGGCCCGACCCGGTCGGGCACTCGACCTTGAAATCGTCGCCCGCCTGATAGTGGAACTTTTGCAGCGCCTCCACGAGCAAGAAGTTCATCGGAAACCACACCGGCCCGCGCCAGTTGGAGTTGCCGCCGAACGTGCCGGTCGTCGATTCGGCCGGTTCGTAGTCGACGCGATAGGTTTGGCCGCCGATTTGGAGCCCGAACGGATGCTCGCGATGGTATTTCGACACCGAGCGAATTCCAAATGGACTCAAGAAATGTTCTTCGTCGAGGGCGCGCGCGAGAATTCGTTCGAGGCGCTCGTGATTGACGACCGAGAGCAATAAACGTCCGTCGAAGCCTTCGCTATCGAGCGACCCGACGTTGGCGCAGAGCGCCGGCGAGTTTTCCACGAACCACAGCAGCCGCGCGCGGAAATCCGGAATGCGCAAACCCATGCCGCGCTCGCCGACCGCGATTGCAAAGAGCGGCAGCAACCCGACCAGCGATCGCACCTTCAGCGGGACGGCGCGCCCGTCGTCGAGTTTGAGTACGTCGTAGTAGAAGCCGTCTTCATCGTCCCACAGGCCGTCTTCGCCGGCGAGGCTGTTGAGCGAGTGCGCGATGTAAAGGAAGTGCTCGAAGAACTTCGATGCGATGTCTTCGTAGACGTGGTTGTGTTGCGCGATTTCGAGCGCCATCGCGAGCAGATTTAAGGTGTAGACCGCCATCCAGGCCGTGCCGTCGGACTGGTTGATGTGGCCGCCGGTCGGCAGGCGCGCCGAACGGTCGAAGATGCCGATGTTGTCGAGGCCGAGGAAGCCGCCTTGGAAAACGTTGTTGCCTTCCACGTCTTTGCGATTGACCCACCACGTGAAGTTGAGCAGCAGTTTCTGAAAGATGCGCTCGAGGAACTCGCGATCGCCGATGCCGCCGGACATCTTCTTCTCGATTTGATAGACGCGGATCGCGGCCCAGGCGTGCACCGGTGGATTGACGTCGGCGAAGTTCCATTCGTAGGCGGGTAACTGGCCGTTGGGATGCATGTACCACTCGCGCGTAAGCAGCACGAGCTGCTGCTTTGCGAATGCCGGATCGATCAGCGCGAACGCGACGACGTGGAACGCAAGATCCCAGGCGGCGAACCACGGATACTCCCATTTATCCGGCATCGAGATAACGTCGCCGGCGTAAACGTGCGTCCACTCGGAGTTGCGCCCCTCGAGCCGTTCGCGCGGCGGCGCCGGCGTGAGCGGATCGCCGTTGAGCCAATCGCCGACGACGAACGCATAGTATTGCTTGCTCCAAAGCATGCCGGCAAACGCTTGGCGCTGAATCGAGCGAAGTTCGTCAGTAATCGGATGCGGGTTGACTTCGCGGTAAAAGGCATCGGCTTCGGATTTGCGCAGATCGAACAGCGCGTCGAAGTCATTTCCGAACGGCCAGTCGATTCGATCGCGGCTCAGGCGAACCCGGACGGTGCGCGTTTCTCCCGGTGCAACCGTCAATATGTTGTGCGATGCGAGTTTCGTTCCGAAATCCGCGCGGTTGACGGCCGCGGTTTCGCCGTGCACGAGGTATTGGTTGATGCCGTCCTTTACCCACGGGGTCGGGTTGGGCGTTCCGAAGAGGCGTTCGTTGTTCGTTTCGTTTTCGGTGAAGAGCAGTTCGTCTTGACCTTCGGTGTAGAAGTGATACGGGTTGAGCTTGGGATGCGTTACGCTCGTCACGCTGCCCCACGCGCGGTGCTCCTCGAGTTTGAGTTCCGGCCGTTGCACGCCGGGCTTCCACGACCAGTCGTTTCTGAACCACAAAGTCGGGAGAACGTGGAGCGCATGTGTCTGCGTGCCGCGATTGGTCACCGTGATGCGGCAGAGCAGATCTTCGGGATGGCCTTTGGCGTATTCGACTTGGACGTCGAAATAGGCATCGTCGTCGAAGATGCCGGTGTCGAGGAGTTCGTACTCCGGATCGTCGCGCGTGCGGCGGCGATTCTCTTCGACGAGCCGGGCGTACGGAAATGCACGGTGCGGATACTTGTACAGCATCTTCATGAAGGCGTGCGACGGCACATTGTCGAGGTAGAAATAGTATTCCTTAACGTCCTCGCCGTGGTTGCCTTCGTTGCCGGTGAGCCCGAAGAGGCGCTCTTTAACGATCGGGTCTTCGCCGTTCCACAGTGCTAGTGCGAGGCACAAGCGCTGGTGCAGATCGCTGACGCCCGCGATGCCGTCTTCGCCCCAGCGGTACGTCCGCGAGCGCGCGTGATCGTGCGGCAGGTATTCCCAGGCCGTTCCGTCGCGGCTGTAATCCTCGCGGACCGTTCCCCACTGGCGCTCGCTGAGATACGGCCCCCATTGGCGCCAGGGCGCATCGGGACGCACCATCTCTTGGAGGCGTAAACGCTCCGCACTCTCGTCAGGCATTCGCCTCTACAATGCGATTTGCGACGGCCGCATCCTTTCGGGGTGCCGGCACGGCGCGAGCGGGGTCGCCGGCTTCCTCACGAGGCGGCGCGGCGGAGGGCATCGCGCGTCTCGCGCACGAACCGTCCGTTCGTCTCGCATGTCGAAGTTGATTCACATTACGAGTATGTCGCTCGACGGTTACGTGGAAGACGCAACCGGTGCCATCGATTGGGTCGAGGCCGCCGGCGTGCACGAGTTCGTGACCGATTTGCTGCGGCCGATGCGCACGTATCTCTACGGACGGCGGGTGTACGAAACGATGGCATATTGGGATGCGGCCGCCGTCGAAAGCTACCCGCCCGAGCAGCGCGACTTCGCGCGGGTTTGGCAAGCGGCGGAGAAAATCGTCTTTTCGCGGACGCTGGCGGCGGCTACGACGCGCCGCACGCGCGTCGAGCGGGCGTTTGACGTCGAGGCGGTTCGGGAACTCAAACGGAAATCGAAGCACGACATCGACATCGGCGGCGCCGAACTGGCGTCGGTGGCACTCGAAGCCGATCTCGTCGACGAGTGTCACCTGTTTGTCAACCCGGTGATCCTCGGCGGCGGAAAGCCGGCATTCCGAACCGGCTTACGGCGCAATCTCGAACTGCTCGAGATGAGACGCTTTCATACCGGCGTCGTCTATTTGCATTATGCGCTCCCGCCGCTTTGAACGGTACGATCGGTGGCTTGCTCTGGCCCTTCTACCGTGGCAGCCGGTCGTTCTCATCGTTTCTTAGCCTTTGCCGGGGAATTGCGGCAGTTCATGCTCGTGCTGCTCGGGAAGATGAGCCCGGTGACCTTTCACTTTTTCAGCCGAACGGTCGTCGCCGTATTTCTCGCCGCATCTCTCTGGCCACAAGCGGCACGCGCCGATACCACGGACCAAGAGAGAATGTGGGAAACGCAGATCGGCCAACAGCGTTTTATGCAGTACGAGCAGCGCGGCGAGATCGTTCCGCAGCAGTCGCCGCTCTATCAGACGCTCGATCCGATCGGCAAAGCCATCGCCTCTGTGGCGGATCCACAGTATTTTGCGCCATTCCACTTCGTTCTTCTCAACCAGGGCACGCCAAACGCAGTCGCGATGCCCGGCGGCAACGTGTACGTGGCCACCAGCATGCTGTCGTTTTTAAGGAACCAGGACGAGCTGGCAGGCGTGCTTTGTCACGAGGTCAATCACGACATTCATCACGACGTGTACGACATCTACCAGGCGACTCAAGGCGGACGAACGGCGCACGATCCTGCTGCGATTGCCTCCGAGCGCCAAGCCGAGACGAACGCCGATCGCGCCGGTGCGTACACCTGCGCGAAGGCAGGCTTCAATCCGTGGGGGATGGTCTGGAACTTACGGCTGCACGGGCAAATAAACGGTGGCGCCCAGCAGGCGAATTCGAACGCCGACCATCCTAGTGATGCGCAACGCACAGCCGACCTCATTGCGCTGTTCCAAAGCGACCGTGCGACGTTCGCAAAATATAGAGATAACGTCGCGATGGCAAAACCACTCAACGTACCGGCGCAGGTCTCCCGGCAGTACGCTTATCAGCAGTATCCGCAATACGGGCAGCAATATCCGCAGCAGTATCAGCAATATCCGCAGCAGTACCGGCCGCAATACCCGCAGCAGTATCCCTCGCAATACCCGCAGCAGTATGGGCAGCAGTATCCCTCGCAATACCCGCAGCAGTATCCGCAGCAGTATCCCCAGTACCCGCAGCAGTATCCGCAGCAGTATCCCCAGTATCCGCAGCAGTATCCGCAATACCCGCAGCAGTATCCGCAATACCCGCAGCAGTATCCGCAATATCCGCAATACCCGCAGCAGTATGGGCAGTATCCGCAGCAGTATCCGCAATACCCGCAGCAGCAAGGCCCGTACCCGCCACCGCCTCTGCCACCGTGCTATCCAGGCTGCTGAGACACTAGCCGGCTTTGCGCCCACCCGTGTGATAAAAAGGCCACGCCGCGATCGGCGTGGCCTTGCGCTTCGACTTCGCGTGCTGCGGCACGCTGCGCTCAGCGTGACACAATATTTGCTCGTTCAGCATGACACGCAGCCGGCGCTTCGACGCCGTTCGCGGAGCCTGTGCTGAGCGAGCGAAGCGAGTCGAAGCGCTCACTTCGCTCAGCGTGACACAAATCACAAGCGGGCGTATGCTCGTTCCATCTTCTTCCACATGGGCTTCCACTCGGGCTCCGGGGGCGGTTCGGCATGCACGTGCGCCCCAGCGGCGATCGCGTCGCGGTGGTCGCCGAGCATCGTTTGGAGGCACTCCGCGCGGCGCGCGAGCTTCTTCACGCGCTTGCCGCCGAGCGGCCCGAAGCATTCGGCGGCGTAGCGCACGTGCTTTGCCTTGATTCGAATCTGGTGGAGCGATCGTTCGTTCGGGCAACGTTTGTGCTCGCGAACGCGTCGCCGCGCACGGCGCCAGACCTTGCGCATCAGTCTTCGGGCGGACTTGCGGGCCGGACGCTCTGCGCCGCCGGTGAATTGCGGGGCGCGCGCGGCGCCGACGATGTCTTCCAGCAGGGTGACGTATCGCGGCTCGCGCAACGCGCCGCGAACTTCGGCATGGCGTTCCTCGCACTCGGCGCGCAGTTGCTCGAGTTGCTCGGCTGACGGCGCGCCGTTGGGCGCCGCCTCCGCCGCGCGTTTTTCGAGCACTTCGATCACGACGTCGAGATCGCGCGCCTTGCCGAGACAATCGTCCAGCCAACGCATGCGCTCGCGCAGCGAGTCGGCCCAACGCGAATCGAGAATCGGCCGGAACGTATGAAGATAGGATCGCAGGCGCCGCAGCGCGACGCGCGCGTCGTGCAAGGGCTCCGGATCGCTCGTCGAGCGGATGCCTGCGTCGCAGGAAACCAAATCAACGACGCTTGCGGCGAATGCTCTGCGGTAGACTTCGCCGATCACGCCGGCGGCGCGACGTACATCATGCGTTGCGGAATGTCGAGCGTAAAGACTTTATCCGCCCAAAAGTCGTTGCCCACGTTGCAATCGTAGACCAAATCTTCGAACACGACGGGCGGGTGCTGCATGGCCGAGCGATGGTCGTCGAGCAGGCTCAGCGACCCGATGGTGGCGGCGATGCCTTCGCCGAGCGGCGTGCGAACGTGTTTCAAGCCGGGGTCGGCGAGGTTCACGCCGAGTTTCGCGGCGAAGCGCCGGTCGATCATGATGTCGCGCGTGCCCGTCGTGATCGCGCACAAGCCGGTCTGGCCGTTGCCGAAATCGAAGGCAGCAAAGACGCCGAGGGATGTATCGAGCTCGTCTTGCAGCGTGAGCGGAACCCGATCGGCGAACTGCTTGCGCTGGGGAAGCGACACCGCATCTTCGATCAAGAGCTGATGCTGGCGGAAATCGAACGTCGCGGTGACGTCGCGAAACGCCGATGCCGAGATCAAGCCGTCGATACCGGTGCCGTCGAGACCGCCCCAGATGCCGACCTTCTTACCATTAACGGTAAACTGGCCGAGAGCCATCGATACGACGTTGCCGACCGGCAGGTCCACGCGCTGACCGGTGAGGTTCAGCGTCACGAATTTGCTGGTAACGTTGACGTTGCGCGACCCGACGCCCTGGGAAAGCACGTCGATGCCGGCGCCGAGGTCGATGCGCATCGGGTAGGGGCGACCGTTGACCGTGCCTTGCACGCGGATCGTTCCGTCGTCGAAGGCGAACGGTACGGTTTCAAGCGCGCGAGCGGCGTGAGGCAGCGAACATGCGAGGACCGCAACCATAACGGGCACCGCGCGAAACCAGCGTCGAATCATCACATCCCTCCTCTCGGTCTTGTTTGTGCTTCATGGAAGCGGTCCTTGCGGGCTGCCGGTGGAGGAAGGCGATCTCGCCCACGGCGTGAAACTTTAGCGCTTACGTATCGGTGAAACTGCTCTTTTGGGTGAGGGAAGGAGACCAATCCGTGAGGATACGAATCGTCTCATATGCCGCCGTCGCTATAAGCGCTGCGGCGATTTTCCTATCTGCGTGCTCCGGCGCGTCACAGAGCGGTCCGGGCGGACTGCCGCCGGCCGTGGGAATGGGAAACGCCGCGAGGATGACCTCAGCAGCGGCGCACCGCGCTCAACCGTCGAGACTCTTGCGCACGATCTACGTCAACGATTTCAGTCAAAATGCCGTCTACGTTCAAAAGTATCGGACCTGGCAGAATATCGGCACGATAACGAACGGCGTCAATCGCCCCGGCGGCAGCTGGGTCGATCCGGCCGGGAACCTTTATGTCGCCAACGGTTTTGGCACGGAGAACGTTACCGAGTACGATCCGTCCGGAAATCTCGTTTTTACGTATGATTCCGGTACGACGGCACCGACCGCCGTGACGACCGACCGGTTCGGCGTCGTGTACGAAGCCGACGGGTTCGGTTCGGTCAACGAATACGGGCAGCAAAGCAACTACGTCGCTGCGACGTGTTCCCCCGGCGGTTCCAGCGACGGCGTCGTCGGCGTTGCACTCGACAAACGCGGCGACGTGTTCGCCCTGTACGGCGACCCGCACAGCACCTTCAACAATATCATCGAGTATCCGCACGGATTGCTCAGGTCGCGGTGCGTGGGAACCGTTCTCCCAATGACGTTACTGGAGGCGACCAGCATCGTCGTCGATCCGCAAGGGAAGTTGGTCGTCGCCGTGGCGGGCTCCCATGCCGTCGACATCATCGCGCCGCCATATACGGCGGTTACGGGAGCTCTGGGTTCGGGCTGGTCGGCCCCCGTTTCCGCGACGATCGACAAGGCGGGCACGCAAGCGTACGTTACCGACCAGGGTACGCAAACGGTTACGGTTCTGACGTATCCGGGCGGCAGCAACGTGGCCACGATCGGCAGTGCCGACGGACTTTCGAATCCGACTTACGCGATCGACAGTAAGAATTTCGTTCCCTAACGTTTGCGCGACCGGGCCATTGACCGCCTCATGCACAGACCGCCACAGTGGTAGTCAATGGTCCCGCGCTCGCGACCATCATCGTCGCTGCCTTCGGAGGGGTGTGGTGCCTCTACGGGGCGCTGGGATTGCCGAGTCGTGTTCGTGCGGCCCTGATTGCCGTTGCCGTCGTCGTCTCCACAACGCTGGTTATGCTGGGAGCACGCCATACGCGAATGCTGGCCTCCAGATTCGACCTGCCCGTCTATTACGCGTCCGTGGCCTTCGAAGTGCTTGCGATTATCATTGTCGCGAGATTGCTTCGGATCTTAGGATGGAAAACGCTGATCGGGCCATGCATCGCGGCCATCGTCGGACTTCACTTTATCGGGCTGTGGTTGGCAACCGGTGACCTGCTCTTTATATGGTTATCGATTGCGCTCTGCGCCGTTGGGGGCGCCGCGGCCCTTTTTCAGCCTGCACGGCGCATTGCCGCAGCAGGCATTGGGAGCGCTCTGGTTCTGTGGCTTTCTGCCATCGTAATGATCGTGCGATAACACCACGGCCGCTAGGTTGCGAAAAATCCCAGTACCAGCCGTCCTTCGACTACGCCGCTTCGCGGCTCCGCTCAGGATGACACCGTGTGGCGGCGCTTCGACGTCGCACGCTGCGCGTCTTCGCTCAGCGTGACACAGTGTAGTTCGCTCAGCGTGACACAGTGTAGTTCGCTCAGCGTGACACGAGGTGCGGTCCGCTCTGGCGGACACAAAAATGGTCGCTGCCTCACCGCGACGACCGCCGGCGGCGAACGTTCAGCGACGCCTATGCGGTCGCGCGGACTAATAGAAGAACTGTTGCAGTTGGCTGAACTGCGGCCCGAACGCCCATCCCATGCGCTTTGCCGGATTGAGCGCCGGCGCCGGTTCGGCAATTGCGAATGCGAAGCCGGTGATCGTCTCGATGAGATTGCCTTGTTCATCGTAGACGACCAGCGCGCTGCCTTGGCTTCCGCTGCAATAGAACGGATCGGTGACGAGAAACAGCTTGTGCACGGGATCGACGGCGATTCCCGCGCCGCTGTTGCTCTGGCTGGCGTCGCCCGTGCAGGGCAGCTGGACGGCGGCGATTCCCGTCTTCGTATTGAGATCGTAGAACTCGACTTGCGCATTGAGCTCCGTGGTCGTCGCCGCAACGCCGGTATTGGGGTCGACCGCCAATCCGTTGACGTACCCCGAATGGAACGGCCCGTTGTTATAGCCGTTAAACTTCGTCTGGTTGCCGTTCTGGAGATTGATGAGCACGTTGACGGGCGGCACACCGCCAACGGCACCGCCGTCGGGCGAGAGCGCAAACACCGCTTCGTTGCCGGCCGTGTACTGTCCGAGTTGCGGACCGTTGCCGCCGCCGAACAGGCTGGGGTCGAGGTGGATAACGTTACTAAACGTATTGGCCGCAACGTTGGAGACGAAGAGATCCGGTTTGTCCTGGTTCTTCAATTCGATGGCAAACAGCACGGCTGTCGACGTCGTCTGATTTTCGGCGCCGGCCTGGACATTGACATCGGCGATCGACGGCGTCCAGTTTCCGGTGAACTTCCCTGCGGTCACCGGCGCAACCGTGCGATATTTGCGCGTCGCGTAAATCGTGCCCTTCGGCGTTACGAAATGCGTGACGAGCGCCACGTCGCCCATGTAGATGCCGTCGACCGCGTAGGAGTTGCGTTTGCCGGTTGAGCTTGCGAACGATTTCGTAATCTTACCGGTGTTCTGATCGAACGTCTCCACCGATACTTTGTACACGCCGGGCTGCGACGTATCGGCGGCCGACGCGAGAATGCCGTCGGTGCCGTTTTGATTCACGTCGAATCCGTAGATTTGACCGCCGTCCTTTGTCGTGAGAATTTTTCCGAGACCGATCGTTCCCGAAACCGCCGAGCCTCCCGCTCGTGCAATGAGTCTCGAACTTGCCGGAAGCGATGAGCCGGCGGGTGCGCCGGCACCCTGCGAGCAGGCGGATAGCGCAATAGCGATTGCAATGCAGAGCGCTGCGTGCGAAACGGAACGATACATACTTCCTCCAACGGGCGAGTCGAGACAAGCCTAGGCAGCCATCATGAAGAATATCTGAAACTCGTGCTCGGATTCGTTGTCGCCGCGGTGGCCGCCTCGGCCTCTCCTTCACCGGTGCCGTCTGCATCCACGGATGCCGACGCGTACCGCATCTACGCCGCAGCGATGCGCGCGCTTGCCACGCTCGAGCAGCCGGCATTCATCGACGACACCGAACGGCGCATCACGACCGCGACGGTGCCTGGGAACGGCGACGTTCTGTCGACCGACGACAGAACGGACCGCGCGCTCTTCGATTCGACGCAGCGGCGGGAGGTCGTCTTCGCCGAGCCCGGCGATCGCGAAATCGTCATCGGCCCATCGTACTTTGCGCCCGACACATGGTTGATTGCGCGGCGGCAGCAGCCGGCGCCGCAACCCTCGGCTCCCGATATGCTGCCCGACCTCTCGGATTTAAAGGTTATCGCCGACGTCACCGCCGTGGGGTCTCCGTCGTACGACGTACGAGTGGCGGAGCGGAATGGTGCGATCGCTCATCTCGTCTTGCATCCGCGCAAGGACCCTGTGAAACATAACCTGCGCGAGTTGTGGGTCGATACCACAACCAGCCGCATTCTGCGGGCGATCGTCCAGGGGACGTACCGTCCGATGCCCGGGGAGGTGCTCGAAACGAGTTTCGCGCTTGAGGATTTCGGACAGGTTGGCCCGTATTGGCTGGTCATCCATCGGAAGTGGACGTGGGCGCCGCCGTTTTCGGGAGTCTTGCTGCGCTTCGAAGCAACCGTGCAGACGATGCGGTTTCCGAAGACGTTGCCGGCGTGGCTATTCGACGAGCGCGCATTTCGAGCGCATGCGAGCGAGTTACACGATATGTTGGGGCCATCGCCATCGCCCGCGCCCACCACGCTTTAGAATGGTCCACCGGGGGTGCGACCATTCATTATAGCCGCCAAGATTCTAGGCCGCGTTCGTTGCGCGAAGAGAAAGGACACATTGCGAATGAAGATTCTTGGGCTTAGCCGCTACGCTTCAGTCGTCTGCGTATCCATCGTTCTTCTCGCAGCGTGTAGTAGCGGCGGATCGCAGTCGTCGATCGGAGTGCCTAACGCGATACCGCAAACCTCGGCGATCGTTCCCTACGCTGCGCATGGCAAGTCGTGGATGGCGCCCGGCGCGGAAAAACAAACAAACTTACTCTACATCTCCAACTGGGGCACCGACGACGTCACCGTATACACCTATCTCGACGGCAGCGGGCTCGTCTTGGTTGGGACGCTCACCGGCTTTTCATTGCCAACCGGTTTGTGCACCGATAGAGCCGGCAACGTCTGGATCACGGACTACGGCTCGAGGAAGATCTTTGAGTACGCGCATGGTGGCACAACCCCGATTTTCACGATCACCGAGTTCGAGGCTTTCCCGTACGACTGCGCCGTAGATCCCACAACCGGCAATTTGGCTGTTTCAAACCAGCACCCAAACGCCAAGTTTGACCCGCATGGCGACGTCAAAGTGTATCCCAAAGGCCGGAGACCTGGAAAAATCTACACCACCTCCGGCGGGTTCGGTGACACATACTTTGTCACGTACGATGACAAGAGCAACCTCTACGTCGACGCCAGTCCATGCTTCTACAGTTACTGCAAGGATGAGGCCGGAGGCCCGGGACTCTATAGACTTGCAAATCGGGGATCAGCGTTCAAGCGGCTCACTCTCAAGGGTGCCACGCTCTATGAACCGATTGCCATCAACTGGATCAAGCCGGCCCTGCTGCTTGGCGACCGGAACTTTGCAAACCAGGGAACGTCCGGGGCGTACAAGCTGCTCGTCTCGGGCTCTACGGCGACCGTCGTCAACACGCTGCAGTTTAACGGAACGCAGCAAACCGACGGATTCTGGCGGCGCGCCGGGCGCGTAATCGTTCCCGACTACACTGGGAACATCGTGCGCATCT
The DNA here is from genome assembly GCA_963704715.1 of Vulcanimicrobiota bacterium. Classification (GTDB taxonomy): domain Bacteria; phylum Vulcanimicrobiota; class Vulcanimicrobiia; order Vulcanimicrobiales; family Vulcanimicrobiaceae; genus Tumulicola. The sequence goes on from OY969933.1 coordinate 915,105, forward strand.
ACAATCTTTCCGACGGTACGCTCTTTTCGACCATGACCACCGGCATCTCACTGCCGTTTGGAGCGGTCGTTAGCCAGTAGCCGCCGGATCGTGCGTGGGGGCCCGCGGTTGGATTTGTAGCGGACGGCGCGGGCCGCGAAAGGGGACGACTGCGAGATGCAAGCCGCCCCCGGTGCGATGAGGACGTTTTTGCTACCCCCTCACGCCCGATCATTATACCCCCTGCGACCGGGGGTTTTCATCAAGAAATTGCCCGAATCTACCGGAGGCAGTCGGCTCACGGTCGATTAGTTATTCTGCTACGATGCCGTCGGGGCCGCAATCGTAGCTGGTCCGCGAGCATCCGCCAGCGCGACGACGCCTGATCTCCTCTAGCTCGCACGAAGCCTGGATTGGCATCGATGGGGGGACGGAGCGGCTAGATAGAACGTTGTATGCCGCTGGTTCGTTTATGCGTCAAAGGAGCAAACGCCAGATGGAGATTTTCGACCGCGGTCGCTATGCATTTACCCTTTGCGTGGCTGCTGCGATGCTCGCAGGCTGCAGTGGATCGCAGCCGCCGCTCGGGGCGCCCGGCTCGATCCCGCAAGCCTCAGCGATTGCATCGGCTCGCACGGTTGCGCATCGCATCCTGCCTGCGTGGTCTGTTAAGGTGCTGCATAGCTTTGACGGGCATCCCGATGGAGAGGCAGCGACAGCGGGCTTGGACAACCTGAACGGCACGCTGTACGGCACGACCTTTTATGGCGGCACGCATGGGGTTGGAATCGTGTACAGTGTCAGCCTGGACGGCGCGGAGAAGGTGCTGCATAGCTTTGGCAGCGGCTCCGACGGAATCTTCCCCTACGCGGGCTTGATCCACGTGCAGGACACGCTATACGGGACGACTCGCGACGGCGGTACGTCGGACAAAGGGACCGTCTACAGCATCAGCACGGACGGCGCGGAGAAGGTGCTGCACAGCTTCGGCGGAGGGTCCGACGGAGCGAAGCCCTTTGCGAGCTTGACCGACGTTGGCGGTACGCTGTACGGCACCACCTCCGAAGGCGGCCCGTCGGACAAAGGGACCGTCTACAGCATCAGCACGGACGGCGCGGAGAAGGTGCTGTACAGCTTTGGCGGCGGCTCCGACGGAGCGAAGCCCAGCGCGTTCTTGACCGACGTAAACGGGACGCTGTACGGCACGACTCGCTACGGCGGCACGTCGGACAAAGGGACCGTCTACAGCATCAGCACGGACGGCAGGGAGAAGGTGCTATACAGCTTTGGCGGCGGCTCCGACGGAGCGTATCCCGGTGAGGGGTTAACCAAACTGGGCAACACGCTCTACGGCACGGCCGACGAAGGCGGCGCGGCGGACAAAGGCATCGTATACAGCATCGAGCGCTCCGGGGCGGAGAAGGTGCTCCACAACTTTGGTGTCGGCTCCGACGGAGGGTTCCCCATTGGGGGCTTGATCGACGTAAACGGCACGCTGTACGGCACGACCTTTCTTGGTGGCCCTTACGGATGTTTCCGATCCGGCTGCGGAACCGTGTACAGCATCAGCACGGACGGCACCGAGAAAGTGCTGTACAGCTTTGACGGCTACGATGGAGCGAAGCCCCAAGCCCGCTTGCTCCACCATAACGGCGCGCTGTACGGCACGACTCCCGAGGGCGGCGCATATAACCTAGGAACGGTGTACGAGTTGACGCCGTAGCTCACAGCTTCGCGGTATGCCGAGCGCCGTATCGAGCGGCTTCGCTCAGCGTGACACCAAAATGCGTGACGCTGGCGTTACGGGCGTTCGATGACGGTGAGGTAGGTGACAACGTCCCATGCGTTGCGGATGCCGATGAACGTGAGCAGCAGAACGCCGGCGGCTACTGCGTACAGCGCGGGCGTGGGCGAGCGCGCAAGTGCGATGGCTCCGCCGACGATCGCGCAATACGCGACAAACGGCAGGATCGTGTACCACGCCCAATCTTCGACATCCGGTACGTAGCCTGATTCGCCGGCGTCGGCCGCACTCTGTGCACTGGCTTGCCGCGCCCGCAGAAGGACGCGCGACGAGTACACGATGCCGTAGAGCGCGCCGAGGCCGATCGTGACGTCGGCGCCCAGCAGCGAGTGCCACGGCGCTATCAGCACGGCCGAGACGAACAGCGCGCCGCAGAAATGCATGACGTTGGGCGAGCTGTAGGTCGAGAGGCCGTCGCGGGTGGGTTGCCGACGTTCGATGCCTGCGACCAGGGTGATGACCACGAACATGAGGCCGATGAGCGCAGCGTCGGACGTGCACATCGTCGCAAAAAACGTCGACCAGCCCGACAACACCGACGCACTCTCAGCCATCGTGCGAAGCCTTAGCGCCCAGCGCCGATGCGGCCTCCGCGGCGGCGCGTTCACCCGTTTCGATCGCGCCGTTGACGGTGCCGCCCTGGCCGTCGGTCGAGCAGGCTTCGCCCGCGAAGAACAGCGCGTTTCCGGCAGGCGCGGCGAGCGCTACTCGCGCGCTCATTCCGCCGACACGCACGTAACTGTATGCGCCGCGAGAGAACGGGTCGTGCACCCAATCGTGCATGGCAGCGCCCGCGAACTCCTCGCGCGCGAGTTGCGGCTCGCCGAACAGCTTGCCAAAGTCGTGCAGCGCGGCGGCGACGATATCGTCGTGCGGCATACGGGCAACAAGCTCGGCGTTCGGACCACCGATCCACGCCATCACGAGCTCGCCGGGCATCGGCTCTTGCGTCCAGTATCCCGCAAAGCGCCGGCCGTTGGTGCGGAAGAATGCGGCGTCGCGATAGCGGCCGTCTGCGAGGCGCTTCCAGAATGCGGAGCGGAACGCGAGCGCGACTTTTACGACGGGTCCCATCTCAATCAAGCGCAGCGCATCGCGTTTTTCGGCGGACAACTCCGGTTCGAACGAAACGGCGGTGTCGTCACCTTCATGGCGCAACACTCCGACGGGCAAGGTGACGATCGCCGCGCGAGCATGGAACGTTTGCGGGACGCCGCCGGCAATCGTCTCAACGGTCACCGCACCGGTGCGCCACGAAATGCGGCGAACGACGGTCGAGAGATGGATGCGGGCGCCCGCGCTTTCGCATTCCGCTTGCAGTAACGCGAACATCGCTGCGTAGGTGCCGATGGGCCTGACGGACGAGGTGTCGGTGCCGGATTGAAACTCCTGCGCGATGGATTTTACGCTCGCGACGGCGGGGTCGGCGGCATCGAAGCCTTCGACGAAGGCGCGCGCGGCGGCCGTGGTTTCGCGCATGGCGGGGTCGGAATCGAAGCGGCCGAGGAATTCGTCGACGGTTTCGTCGCCGGCAAGTTGTTCGGCACGCTCGAATATCGACGCCGAGAACGTTGCATCGCGATCGGCGCGCCGAAGCGTTCCATAGGCGCCGGGGATCCAGAGGGCGTCGCCGAGCGGCGCCGTCGTTGTGCCGGCGGCGCGCAGCAGCGCCATCGTGCGGCGTGCGGATCCGTGGACGAATTCGGCACCCAGTTCGGCGCGGATGTTTTGCGGACCGACGGGTTGCGACCACACGCGCCCGCCGATGCGGTCGCGCGCCTCGACGACGTCGACATCGAATCCACGGTTGGCGAGTACGCGCGCTGCTGCTAAGCCGGCGGCGCCGGCGCCGATGATGATGACGTCCGGATCAGCGCTTCGACGCCGCGTGCTTCGCACGCTTCGCTCAGCGTGACACATTGAAGCTTTGCTCAGCGTGACACATTGAAGCGTCGCTCAGCGTGACACATTAGCGTGACACATCAGCGTGTCGCGAGCGCGAGAAAGAGGCGGGGGCCGGAATCTTGGAAGCCATACGAGCGGTAAAAGGCGACGGAGCGCGCGAAGCTCGGGTCGAGCGTCGCGGTGACTTCGAGCCTGTTCCACTTCTTCTGCAGCGCGATCTCGCGCGCATGCTGCAACAGCGCTTGCCCCACACCCTGCGAGCGCATCTCCGGCACGATATAAAATTCTTGGATGACGCCGAAATAGCCGCCGGCGTAGGGTGCGCACGATTCGCAAAGTGTCAAGACGCCGATCGGTTCGCGTTCGACGGTGCCGAGGCCGCCGTTATCCGGGGCGAATGCCAGCAACGCACGATAACGCGGCTCCCCGGCGATGAGCCTCGCCGTTACGTTTTCAGGTGCCGGGTTTTCCGGAGGAACGTGGCCGATTTCTTGATAGAGCCTCATGAGGAGTTTCGCGACGCTTCCGCTCTCGTCGGGGACTGCTTCTCGTATCAATGCTTAGGGCTCGAGCGCGAGGGGACCCGGTGCAAAATCTTGCAACGCAATCCGCTGCACGCGGTTGCCGGTTCGCGGATTATACACTTCGACGCTGCGTTTGCCATCGGTTGAGACGTAGAGTCTTCCGTCGAGCGGACTCACCGCGAGCTCGAATGGCCGGCGCGCGAGGCTCTCGACCGAATGCGGGCAATCGCGGAAACTGCAGAAGAAAATATGGCCGTCGTTTCCAACGCCTCTCTGTGCGAGATAGAGATTCCCGGAACGGTCGCCAACGAACGCTTCGAGGTTCGGTCCCCGAAAAATCTGCCGCGCGAATTGGCCCGACTTGACGTCGTAGACGTTGACAACCCTGGCCCCGGAGCTTTTTAAAAGCGGGGCAATCAACGTGCCGCCGGTGTTGGCGGCGAGCGCGACCGGCTCGTCGGCGCCGATCTTTAAAGAGGCCGTTTGATTAGACGAGCGCACATGATACCGCGTCAGCGAGTGCACGCCCAATCCTTCGTATCCGACCCACAAGTCGTCGCCTGACACGAGCGTGACCAGCGGCCTGAGGATCGACTTGATCTCGATGGCAGGTTTGGTTTCCGAGTTAGGCCGGTAAATCTTGATATCGCCGCCGACAAACGATTTCGTATTGACGTACAAGTAGTCTGCGCTGTCGACGGCGACGGAGCTGCGCTCCCACCGCGGAAGGCCGCGGATCGTGCGCACGATGTCGAGATTGCGAACGTTGACCTCGACCACCTCATAAGCACCGCCGCCCGCGGTATCGTTATAGCCGATATAGAGGTGCCCTCGGCGGTCGAACGCCAACGAATTCGGCACATATTGCGCGCCGGGGAAGACGATTTCTTTGGCGAAATTGTCGCTGTGCGGCGGGAAGATCCACACACGCTGCGCGGCGAGGTTGTCGCGGTTGACGACGGCGAGCGTGCCGCTACCGAGCGCGACCGGCGGGTTCGGAGAACTCGTCAGCGGCGGCGGGACGGTGACTGCGTTGCCGGTGCAGCCGGCGCAGAGTAAAACTACGGCGATCCACCAAATACTCCAACGTAGCGAGCGAGACATAGCGTGCATCCTCCGGGCACCCTCGTTCGGCTTGCGGGAATAGTGTTACTGCTCTGTGACGTTCGTGCTTTCGGGGAACATTCTCGGCTGCTAACGTGAGTACGTGAGCCACGCACGTTCCGCGATGCAAACCAAGCCGGCAACATTTATCCCGCCGCTGCCGCTGCTGTTCGCGCAAGCGATGCTATTGATTGCGTGGGGAGCGCTGTTTGCAGCCGAAGCCTCGCCTGCCGGCGCGCTCTCTCCCGTCCGGGTGATCTGGATTCACGCCGTCGCGTTAGGGTGGCTCACCACAACCGCGCTGGCATTTATGACGCACGTCGTGCCCGTAGTGACCGGCGTCGAATGGCGCTTCCCGCGATTCGCAAAACGAGCGATTACGGTGCACATGGCTGGCGTCGTGCTCCTGCTGCTTGGATTCTCGTTCTGGCAGCCGGCAGTCATTGCGGCCGGCGGAGCGGTGGTCACGATTGGAGTGGCGGCCTATGCGGCGGCGTTCTTCGCAACCGTCGCCACCGCGTTGCGCGACGGCGACGCGGCCGCGCGCGCGATCGCGCGTGCCTTCTGCCTCGTCGTTTCGGCGCTGCTCGCGGCCGTAGTCCTCGGATTTATCATGGCCGCTGCATTGACGGCCGGACGGCCGACGCTGCTGCAGCTGGCGCCGATTCACGGGGCGCTCGGCGTCGTCGGCTGGATTGCGCTGCTGGTCGCGGGCGTCTCGGCGCGCACGTTCAATCGCCTCATCGGGCGGCGCGACCGCCGGCGCGCGCACGTTGCGATTTCTTCGACGGCGCTCGCCGGGCTCGTCGTGTGGATCGCGGGTTCGGCGACGCACGTGCGTGCCGTTGCGATCTGCGGCGGAATATTGCTGGCGGTCAGCGCGTTGCTCTATGCCGTTACGACGCTTCGCGCCTTGCGCTCGCCCTCCGCACGCCACCGATTGCCGCGCGAGTTCCTATTCGCCTCGATGGTGTGGCTGATCGTCGCATCGCTGTTGGGCGTGACGACGATTGCCGGCTACGATCTCTCGTCGGCAATGCTTTTCGTGCTGCTGGTGGGATGGGTCGGACAAACGCTCAACGCGCACCTCATGCACGCCGGAATCCGCGTGCTGGCCACGATCGCAATCAATGACGACGACGAAACCGAACCGATCGAACTGCTCGATCGCCGCTGGGGCGTCGCTTCGCTGGCCATCAATCAAATCGCCGTATTGTGCGGCGCGCTTGGATTATCCATAGGCTCGGCACCGCTGCTGCGCATTGCGGCCGTGGCGGGGATCGCCGCGATGATCGCCATGGCGGCCAACGCGCTTCGCGCAATCGAGGTCGCACGGTCGCTGCGAACGGTATCGAACCGCCAGTTCACCCCCTGACGGATGATTTTGCGATGTCACAGCATTTTTTTGAGCCACCTTGTCCGTCCCCGCGATATCCTGGTGTGCTGTGAAACTGCCGCTGCCTTGCGTTTGAAAAAAGTTGTCGGCGAGCGCGTACCTTTGCGCGAGCGTCCAGTACGGCGCAATCTGCGAAGGGTCGACGTAACGATAAGGATACGGACCGGCGTTTTTCTTTTCATCCCCGTCACTGATAAGCGCACAGTTTGGGCGCCGGATTATTCCCATTGATGCGCTCTTGGTCGAAGCCATCCGTGCCGCCCTTGTCGTAATCGGCGGTGTAGTCTGACCACGCATGGTTGGGGTCGAGACCCGCGAGCGTCGTTTGCGTTAGCGTTACCTGCGTGCGAATGTACTTGCCGCTCACCTTCTTGAGGTAGTAGCCGGTCGTCGTTCCATTCGCCCCGGGGAACGTGGCGAAGAAATTGTCGAAGCTTCGGTTCTCCTGAATCATAATGACGATGTGCTGAATGGATGAAGTACTTGCAGCGCGGTAAAGCGGCGCCGCATTTAGAGCTGGGACTGTTGACCACTGCGAATGCGACGAACCAGGCCGATATAAAACCAAGGACGAACACGCAAGCGTATCGCTTTCATGGTTGGCCTCAAACTCCGGCTAGGCTGCGTGCCCGCGACGTTCTCGGTATCCTTGTTTTATTACTGCCTAACGAGGAACTCTAAGGCCTCCCAATGCGAATCCCGTCGCCTTGGCGATTTGGCTTAGCACGCCATATAGTGTTTTTGATGCTTTGCAGTTTTTGCAAAGGCGATTGCAAAAGCCGCGGCATATCGAAACCGCTATATAATATGAGGCGTTTTCGCTATGCCTCCCGATGCATTGTCGGGTGGTTGCATCAGACAAAACCGGCGATTTGGCTGGCCGAGGCTCGGAAACCGCCGGGATCAGCGGGCGCAAGCTCGAAACGGAAGGTCCATTAAGTGAACCTCGGCTTAATCAAGCCATTTAGCCTCTTAAGAGATGTGGAGAATTTAATGATCGGCAGATTGTTCGTCGTCGTAGCATTTGCGTTATCGCTCACCGCCTGTTCCTCGCGCGGCGGTTCGTCGGGGCCCGCTTCCGTCGTTCCGGCTGGAAGCGCGACCCGAACGTTCAGAGAGGCAGCGCGCACCTTGCCGGTCGTTTACGGCGGCGGCGCCGTGCTACCGTTCAACGTCTACACGTCCGAGATTTCCACATTTAACGCGACCGCAACGAAGGCGACTTTCACACCGTACCTGCCGAATGTCGATTCTACCATTGGCCTCAGTGGGTTCCTGCGCGACGACTTCACCTGCCTCCAAAACGACGGCAGTTGTAGCGGCGATTGCCCGCAGCCGAATTGCTATCCGGGGCCGCTCCCCGACGACTACGCTGCGAACGACATCCCGGTGAGCGCACAAACGATATCCGTTTGGGCTATTTCGGGTGTGGGCCAGCCATTTTCCGGCAACTTCATCCAGATTCCATCGATGGGTTACGGGGTGGCCATTCCGGTGGTGAACCCGGCGGTTTCGAAGAACGGCGGCGCAACGCTGAGCGACAACGACCTCTGCGGAATCTTTTCCGGCAAACTCACGGATTTCAGTCAAATCACCGACGCCGGAGTGACCTGGTCCGGACCCATCACCGTAACCTATTATGCTTCGCAGGGTCAGGGAATCACCTTCACGCTGACCGACCACCTCAACACGGTCTGCAATTCGTCGAACAGCAACATCATGTTCACGGCGCAGTTCAGTTTCGCCTCAGAGTTCAGTTCGAACCACGTCCCAGTTCCTAGCAACTTCGTTGCCTTGAGCGGAAGCGCCGGCATCGCGGATTACCTCGCTGGACTGTCTGGGACGAGCGTCACGTCGGCGGTTGGCTATCTCACGCCCGACTATACCTCGCTCGTCCCGACCAGCCCCGTGACGCTTTCGAACGGACTCCCGAGCCCACTTCTGGTCGCCGCCGTTTTTCGCGGAAAGACCAAGGAACTGCCGTACTCTACCGCGATCGGAGCCGGGCTGAATAAACCGGCCACCGGTGTAAATCTCGTTCCGCCCAGCAACGCGGGAGAGGGGGCAAATCCGAGTTCGTGGTTTCCGTTGATTGCTACGACGAAGGCCGGTTATCCGATCGTCGGTTACACGGCGTTCGATTTCGCCCAGTGTTACGCTAGTCCGAAGGTCTCGGACGGGATTCTCGCGTTTCTAAAAGCGCACTATGGCACCGGATCTCCGCTGACGACGCAGATCAACAACGGTTTCGCGCCGGTCGCCAAAAGTTTCGCTGCCGCCATCAAGAAGAACATTCTTGCGGATTCGAACTCTTGGAACGACAACATAGAGAACACGACGGCCTGCGCAGAGTTGGCGGGTCGCTAGTCATTCTTCGCTGTCGAAGTAGTCGGCTAAAGCAGATCCGCGTCGCCACGGGTTTCGCGTTTTGTGTTAAGGGCAGATTGGGATCCAAAAACTGCCAAGCCATCGCGCCCCCGTTACTAAACCGTATCTCCGATACGTCGACCTAAGGAGTTATATTTCGTACTCCGCAGGATGCGAGGGCGGGCGCGGGCCGCATGGCAAGAACTCCCATGACCATCCACCACCAGCGCATGTACTTAATAAGTGTCTGACTGGCAGATGCGTGACTCCAAGGCATTTGAGCGCTACTTCAACGCCCGTTGTTGCAGTCTTGGGCCGCGATCGGCGGCGTGGCTGCTAGGCTGTGACGACTTACGCCACCCTGTACTCGGGATCACTTCGATTTGCTTGGTCATTGGGGTTTAGGGCTTCACGGTTGTAGATTCGTCTTGTGCATAACGGCCTCACGGCGTTAAGGAATAGACGTTTCCGTGGTGCTGATAGCCGGCACCGTATGCCGTGCCGTACAGCGTGCCATCTGCTACGACGAGGCCCGCGTAAGGGCTGATACCACTTCCGGTCCTGAAACTGTGCAACACCGTCTCCTCACCGCTCGTTGTGAGCCCGAAGACCGTGCCGACGTTTTTCACGCCGCCCATCAACGTCGTGCCGTAAAGCATGCCCTTAAAGCTAATCAGACCTGCGATGGGTTGACTGCCGTCGCCTCCGGTGAAGTTGAAAACTGACCGTTCCCTTCCGAATTTCGTGATGCTGAAAACCGTACCGGCATATTGCGGGCCCGGGCCGTGTTGTGTCGTGCCGTAAAGGGCACCCTTGGTGTAAATCAACGCACACGAAGGAAGCGTGCCATCGTTGGCGTCCGTCCCAAAGCTGTATAACACGCGCTCTTTTCCCGCCGTGCTGATCGTGAAGACGGTTCCGCGCTTATACTTACCGCCTTGAGACGTCGTGCCGTAGAGGGTACCGCCGACGTTGAGCAGGGCCGCTTCCGGATACTCGCCATCGTTCGTTTGCGTGCCGAAGCTGTACAGCGACTTCTCCGTGCCGCCCGTAGTGATGCTGAACACCATGCCGCAGCCACCGCCTCCGCAAGATATGTCGCCACCTTGGTAGGTTGTGCCGTACAGCGTGCCGTTCACATCGATCAGGCCCGCGTAAGGCTGATCGCCACCGTTTCCGGTGTAAGGGAAACTATAAAGCACTTTTTCCTTGCCACTCCGCGTGATGCTGAAGACCGTCCCGGAGTTGTTTGCGCCTCCTGCGAGCGTCGTGCCGTAGAGCGTGCCGTTGACGTCGAGAAGTCCCGCTAGCGGTTCCGAGCCGTCGCCCGAGCCCCCGAAACTGTAAAGCACCGTTTCCACGCCGGACTTGGTGACCGCAAACACCGTTCCAGCGTTGTTCGAACCCCCACTAAGAGTCGTGCCGTACAGCGTGCCCTTGACGACGATCAAACCCGCGTACGGATTCGTACCGTCGCCCGGCGATTTGCCGAATTCGTGGAGTATGTGGTACGCCTGACTTGCGAGCGATTGCTGCGGCGCCAATCCCGCCGCCGGCACGCTAAGCGGAGGCTGCAATTCGCCGCAGCCCGCAAGCAATGCGGCAGCCGCGCTCAGACTCAACGCGTAGCGATTGGTAGCGACGATACTCATTCGCGGTTCTCCTCGTAACTAAACGACTTGAACACAATTCGCGTTGTGGGGGAATCAGTCCCCCGCGCTGAAGGTTGGGGAGATGGTTGAAATGATTTATTCACGACTGACACGCCACATAACAGTTCTCGGATGCGCAGGTTTGATTTCAGGATGTGCGGGACTTCTGCCTAGTGGAAGCGCCGGCGTAGCGATGCCATTCGTTCGTTCTCACACAGCTGCACAGTTTAAATCATTTCACTACACAGGAAAGCCGCAACATTTTAAAGTCCCAAGTAGCGTAACGCAAGTCACGATCATCGCTGACGGCGCAGGGGGCGGAAGCGGCACGGGTTATGTGCCGGGCGGTCGTGGCGGGCACGTTCATGCGATCGTGCCGGTGCAATCAAATGAAACGCTGTACGTTTACGTTGGCGGCGTTACGAATGGCAGCAGCGGCGGATTCAACGGCGGCGGGAACGGCGAACAGTGGGGTTACTGTGGTGGTCCGTTCGGCGGCGGAGGTGCGAGCGATGTGCGCGAGGGTGGACAGAATTTAGCAAATCGCATTGTCGTCGCGGGCGGGGGAGGCGGCGCAGGTGGTGATTTGTGTAGCGACAGCCAAGGCCAGGGTGGCCCAGGCGGAGCGCGTACAGGTGGTCGCGGCCAGGATGCTTCCGGCGATGGCGCCGGCGACGGGGGAACCGGTGGTACGCAAACCCATGGTGGTTTCGGTGGGAAAGGCGGTAGCGGTTCTGACGGAAACGGACAGCGCGGAAAGGCCGGCAAGTTAGGAGTTGGCGGCGCCGGAGGCACGTCGGTTTGCGATGGAAGATGTCCGGCCGGCGGCGGCGGTGGTGGTGGATATTATGGCGGTGGTGGTGGCGGCGGCGGTGGATATTATGGCGGTGCCGGCGGTGGCGGCGGCGGAGGATCCTCGTTCGTCGAACCGAGTGCTATTGGTTTTCGAATGTACCGCGGCTCGAAATACAACACGGGTAATGGTTATTTAACGATTGAGTGGTATCAGTGACCCGTCTACATTTCCGAGCCTTGACGCCGGCACGCGCGCGTGCTATGGTTTCGGCCATGTCCCAGAAGGCGGCTTGTATGTTTTCACCCATGTGCCGAATGCAGATGCATGCGGTGAGGGCCGGCATGGAGCACGCTACGTAGTTTTCGGAATCGTTTCTTGCTTTAAGCGCCCCTCGTCGAATGCCGCGAGGGGCGCTTTTATTTCGTCGCTTTCCCATCTCACCAGGAGGCTCGAAACATGAACGTGACCGTCGGAATCGGGTTACTCGGTTGCGGCACCGTCGGCTCGGAGGTTGCCGATCGTCTCGAGCGCGAGCGCGAGGCGATCGAGCGCGCCGCCGGCGTAGGCTACGAACTCTGCGGCGTCGCGATTCGCGACTCGGCCAAAGACCGCCCCGACTCACTTGAGCGGCGCCTGTTCACGCGCGACGCGGTCGCGCTGGTCGACGACTCGCGAGTCGACCTGGTCGTCGAACTCATCGGCGGCTCGACGGAGGCGGCCGGTTTGGTCGAGCGGGCGCTGGATCGCGGGCGGCACGTCGTCACCGCCAACAAAGACGTCATCGGAACGCAAGGGCCGCGCTTGCGCGCGCTGGCGACGACGCGTTCGGTCGCATTGCGCTTCGACGCAGCGGTGGCCGGCGCGATTCCGCTGCTGCGGACGATCGGCGAAGCGCTGGCCGGCGACGAGGTGCGCGCGGTGGCCGGCATCCTCAATGGCACGTGCGGCTTCATCCTCGAGGCGATGGAACGCGGCGCGTCGTTCGACGAAGCGCTGGCGTGCGCGCGCGATCTGGGCTACGCGGAATCGGACGCGTCGAACGATATCGAAGGCACCGACGCGGCGCACAAACTCGCATCGATCGCGCAACTTGCCTTCGGCGTCGCGGTCATCTCGCCGCGCATTCGGCGGCGCGGCATTCTCGGTATTTCGACGCACGACATCGAGGCGGCCACGGCGAGCGGAATGCGGTTACGTCTGCTCGCAGCGACGGCCCGCACGCAAGGCGGCATTGCCGCGGAAGTTGCGGTCGCCCTCGTTCCGCGCGAGCACGAGTTTGCGCGCACGGAGGGTGCGGAGAACGTCGCGCACGTCGTCGCGCGCGATGCGGGGCGGCTCTCGCTGCGCGGAAGCGGCGCCGGCGGGCGCGCCACCGCATCGGCCGTGCTGGGCGACGTGGTCGCGGTGCTGCGCGAAATCGGCGAACGCCGCGATTTCTCGGCACGGCAACGCTTTTCGGCGCTCGACCCCGCGCTCGACGTCGTTCCGTTCTTCGAACGGCACCGGCGGCTCGACGGGTTGCCCGATTTTCCGGTGTGGGACGACGCGGCGATCGCCGGCGCACTGCGCCCGGAAGCGTGCGCGTAATGCGCGAGGAAACGATCGGCATCGGCCCGTTCACGCTCGACGGCGGCGACGTCCTTCCCGCGGTCGAACAGCGCGTGACGATTTACGGTACGCCGAACGCCGAACGTTCCAACGTCGTGCTCGTCACGCACGCGCTCACGGGTTCGAGCCGCGCGGCAGAGTGGTGGCCGGGCATCGTGGGCGACGGCGGCCTCTTCGATCCGCGGCATTGGTGCGTCGTCGGCATCAACGCTCTGGGAAGTTGCTATGGTTCGACGGGGCCGGTGTCGCCGGCGCCCGGCGGTGTTCCGTACGGCGTTGCGTTTCCGCGCGCCGGCGTGGGCGACATCGTGCGCGCGCAAATGCTCGCGCTCGATCGTCTCGGATTCGACGACCTCGCATTCGTCATCGGCGGTTCGCTCGGCGGAATGCAGGCACTGCAATGGGCGCTCGCGGCGCCCCAGCGCGTGCGCCATGCCATCATCGTCGGAGCGCACGACGGTTTGCATGCGATGAGCCTCGCACTCTGCGCGTTGCAGCGCGAGGCGCTGGCGCTCGACCCCGCCGGCGGCTTGCGGCTGGCGCGCAAGATTGCGATGCTGACGTACAAGAGCGCCGTGCTCCTCGACGAGCGGCACGGCCGGCGCGCGGATCGCGGACGATCGGATCGCTTCGACGTCGAAGGCTACCTCGACGTGCAAGCCGACCGGCTGGCGGCGCGGATGGACGCTCGGAGCTACGACGTGCTCACGCTGGCGATGATGACGTTCGACGCACGCGACGCCCACACCAACGGCTTCACGGGGCGCCGGCCCGCGCTGACGTTCGTCGGCATCGGGTCGGATTGGCTCTTCCCCGCAGACGAAGTCCGCGAAGCAGCGGAACGCTTTGCGGCGCGCGGGTTCGACGCGCAGTACCTCTATCTCGAGTCGTCGCACGGGCACGATGCATTTTTAGCCGAGACCGCGGCATTGCACACATTGCTCGCGCCGGTCGTCGCGGAGTGCGGCGTATGCTGACGGCGGCGAACCCTTCGACGGCGCGCCGCGGATTTTCCACGCGCGCGATTTGGAGCGGACAGGAACCGTGCGCGGCGACCGGCGCGACGATCGTCCCCGTCTATCAAACGGCGACGTTCACGCTCCCGGAAGTCGGCGTTTCCAAGGGATTCGACTATTCGCGTTCGGGAAATCCGACGCGGCTGGCGCTGGAGCGGCAGATTGCGTCGCTGGAAGAAGGCGCGCGCGCGAGCGCATTCGGTTCGGGCATGGCGGCGGTCGCAGGCGCGGTGTCGCTGTTGCGGTGCGGCGACCATCTTCTCGCGACGCGCGACATCTACGGCGGAACGCACCGGCTCTTCACGCAGGTGCTGCCCGCGTACGGTATCGACGTCACGTTCGTCGACACGACCGACGTCGAGACAACGTGGGCGCAAGTGCGGCCGAACACGCGCATGTTATGGCTGGAAACGCCGAGTAATCCGGCACTGAGCCTCGCCGACATTGCGGCGTTTGCGCGCACCAAACCCCGCGGCGTGCTGGTTGCGGTCGATAACACGTTTGCGTCGCCGTTCCTGCAGCGTCCGCTGGTGCTCGGCGCCGATCTCGTGGTGCATTCGACGACGAAATACATCTGCGGCCACAGCGACGTCGTCGGCGGCGCGGTGGTGGCGGCCGACGATGCGCGTCGGCGAACGAATTGCGTTCCATCAAAATGCGGTCGGCGCCGTGCCCGGCCCCTGGGACGCCTACCTCACGCTGCGGGGCGTGAAAACGCTGGCGCTGCGGATGCAGCGCGCACTCGCGCAACGCGCAGCGCATTGCGGAGTTTCTTTCCGCGCGCAACGACGTCGCGGAGGTTCGTTATCCCGGATTGCCGGGACACCCGCAGCACGACCTCGCGCGGCGGCAGATGGAGGGCTTCGGCGGCATCGTGACGTTTCGCCCCGCCGGCGGAACGCGGCGTGCACGCGCCGTTGCGCAATCGACGTCGGTGTTTACGCTCGCCGTTTCGCTCGGCGGCGTCGAGTCGCTCGTGTGCAGCCCGGCGGTGATGACGCACGCATCGCTCACGCCGGACGAACGGGAGCAACTCGGCATCACCGGCGATTTGCTGCGACTCTCGGTCGGGATCGAAGACGCCGACGATCTGATTGCGGATTTGTCGGCGGCACTCGACGCCGCGGACTGCTAGCGCCGGAACGAAAACCAGGTGGTGGGCGTCCTTCGACTGCGCGTGCTGCGCACGCTCCGCTCAGGATGACAAAAAAAGGGGCGCTTCGCTTAGGTTGACACAGGGCGCTTCGCGCAGGATGACACGAGGGGGAACGTGCCGGCTTTTAGGTTTTGAGGCTTCTCGCGGCCCAGACCAGCATCAGCACGATCGCGCCGACGGCCAGCAGCACGCCGATGACGAGCAAGAACGTCCCGAGGATGACGCCCGAATCGCCGTGCTTGGTCTGCACCGAACAGCCGCCGGCCACCGCGATCGCGCCGAGCGCGCCGAGAATGACGATGCGAAAGAGAAATTTGCCTGCTTGCTCCATTGCACGAAACTACCATACCGGCGGTGCAACAGTCCAGGCATTGCGAGCGCAGGCGCCGTAGTAGGGACAAGCAATCCGGGTGATGTTGTTCCTACTCTCTTGAGGAGTGCTGTTTTGCATCTCTATAAAAAGCGTTCGCTCGCTTTGGCGCCGGTACTCGGTCCGGCGCTCCTTCTTCTCGCGGCGTGTTCCAATTCCGGATCCGCGCAGTTGCCGGCGTCCGGTAACGCCGGCGCCGTTCCGTCATCGCTCGTTTCGATGGACGATCGCACGCCGGCGATGCGGCCCAATGCGACCGGGCAACTGGTTTTCGTCGATCCAATGGCGGTCGCGGCGCAGGTTTACGTTGCTGCGTACAATCCGTCGGGCTCCACACCGGTGGACGACTACCACGCCAACGATAAGAAAAACAACGGTCACTTCTGCCAAATTAAATCGGTCGGTGACGGCATCAACGCTCTGGGCGTCGATGCTAAGGACGAACTGTGGGTCCCGCAAGGTCTCGATCCCAAATCCGGCAATGCCGACATCGTGTCGTACGCGCCGAACTGCGGCGCCGAAGGCACCACGCTCAGCGATGCCAAGGGTCAACCCGCCGGAATCGCATTCGCTCCCGACGGAACGCGCTACGTAAACAACATCGTCGGGCCGTCGAGTTCCGCAGGCAACATCGCCGTGTATCCGCCGGGCAAAACCAAGCCGGCGCGCTTCCTGACCAACGCGCAGGTTTTCTACGCCAACGGCATCGGCGTCGACTCAAAAGGAAACGTCTACCTTTCGTTTTTCTCGTCGTCGAGCACGACCGGCGTGTTGAAGTTCAAGGGCGGTCAAATGCCCGGCACGCTGCTCGGGAAGATCAAAAACGGTGCACCGGGTGCAATTGCGTTTGACAAGGCCGACAATCTCATCATTACCGACGATGCGGCCGTGACGCTCAACGTTTACGCGCCCCCCTACGACAAGGCGCCGAAAGTCTATCCGCTTCAGGGGCACTCGCCGCAGTGTTCGCTCAACCACGCGCAAACGAACCTAGCGTGCGGTGACAAGACCAATACCAGCGTCGACGTGTTCTCGTATCCGGCCGGCGCGTATCTCTACAGCTTCAACAAAGGCCTGACGGCAACGGTCATCGGTACGGTTCAGGATCCGCCGTAGCGGCTACGGCGTCTCCATTCGCGTCCGCGGGAAGCAGCTCGAACTTTGCGTTCGGGCTGCCCCGCTATGCTGCCACTCGGCGACGGACAGCGGGGCTTCGATCGTAAACGCTACTGCGGCGGGCTCTGGCGGCCGTCGGTTGCGCCGCGAGCGGTAGCGCGAGGCCGGCGAGCAACAGCGTTGCGGCGAGCGTACGAAGAAATCGGGTCACTATGCTATGCCTTTCGGGTTTTCGCGTGCTATCAGCCCGCAAGAGCCCTTTTGTGACGCTCGGCGTTTAAGGCGACAACGGGCAGCTCGGCTGAAAAACGGAGCGTGCGGAAAACTGCACGTGCGGTTTGGGCGCGCTACGGCCCGGGTACCACGTCGAGCATGAATACGACAACTTCAGATTTTGAATCCGGCATTTACTACGATCCGGATGCGGCAGACGCACGCATTCGGCGGCTCCGGGAACTTGGTTATTCCGACAACGACATCAGCGTCATGATGCGCGATAAAGAAAAGGCGCAGGCGTTCGTTGCAAAAAGCGGCGGGCACGCAGCTGAGGGCGCGGTAACGGGCGGTGTCGTCGGCGGCGGAGTCGGCGCGATCGTCGCCGGTCTTATTGCGACCGGCAGCGTCACCGCAGTCGTGGGAACCGGCGGCGCGGCGCTTCCGCTGGTCGTCGGGCCGCTCGCAGCCGCTCTCGCCGGGCTCGGCGCGGGTGCGGCGACCGGAGGCATCGTCGGCGCACTCGTCGGCGCGGGCATTCCAAAGGACAAGGCCGTCATATACGACGAGGGCCTCAATCGCGGAGGGATCGTCCTCGGCGTGAAGCCGCGGCCCGATAACCGCGACGAAGTGCGGCGCGTGTTTGACGAGTAAGATTCAATCTCCACGACGTTCGAAGGCGGCCGCTTGCAGCGTCAGGCGGTCGCTCTTTTATTTGGCAATGGGCTCGCTGAATCTCGCGTCCCCCAGGGTTACTTATCCACAGTAGCGTGTTGCGGCGCTGGTTTTGGGTACGACCTAATTCCTCCAAGAATCGGCTTGCCGAAGGCAGCGGAAAAGGAGCAGAAATGCGTACGACTCTCGTGATCTGCCTGGCGCTCACGCAAATGGCTGCTGCGACGGCATACGCGGCAACGCAAGATCCCTATAGCGACGTCAACGCCATGCGCGTCGCGTTTTCGCAAGTGCGATCGGTGACGGCGACCGAGCGCTTCAGCAACGGCGAGGTCGCGACCGTCCAATATAATCTTCCCGACCGCTTCCACATCACGACCGGGCGGTCGCAAATCATTCTCACCGGCGATACGGAGTACGTGAAACGCGCCGCGGGTCGTTGGACGCCGTCTCCCGACGGAGGCGAACATCAGGCGCTCCTCGCCGCCGCATGGCAGCTGGGCGGACCTCCTTCAATCGACCTGCGCGACCTGTATACGGTGGTTGCGCTCGGAACGAAAACCATCGGCACGGTGCTCGTCCGTGGATATGCCCTCCACGATGCTTCGGGCGGGAACGACGAGACGGTCTGGATTGGCCCCGACAACCTTCCGGTCGCGGCACGCATCGCAATGTCCGGCCAGACGATCGAAATTCACTACACGAACTACAACACGTCCGAACGTGTAGCCACGCCCTTATAGGCTCCGGCCGCGACGGGCGCCGTCGCAGATTATCCGCAGCAGAGAACTCCCGCCCCGATGGGCGGGAGTTCGTAGCATTGCGAACGCTGTGGAACGGACGTTAAGGAATTCCGCCCAGTGGGGCAATGGCTTGAAGACGGTCCCGAGGAAGTTATCGCCTGCGGAGTCGTATGTGCTCGAATCGCGACAGGAGTCGTTTGCGCGCTCTTCTGAGGAGACGTGATGCGAAGAATTCTTCAGATACTCGGGCTTCTCGCTCTCGTGCTCGTTGCGATTCCGGCGATTGCGTGGCTAATCGCCTGGGCCACGGCGCCGAAGGCCGGGCACGTTCTCGACGAAGCGCTGACGGCTGGGCGTGACGCCGCCTCCTTTAAAGCAGCCGATGAGGACTATTTCAAACAGATGGATCGCGGCATCCATCTCACGCCGGCGGAAATACAAGGTCGCAACACGTTCTTGGTTTGGACCGCCGGAGACGACCGTTTTTGGGATCGAATGGCCACGCTTAGTTTCGGCAGCTTTGATCTGCTCAAGACACTGTCGTCGCATCCGGCCCTTAAAGTGAACCGGGACAATCGCTGGGCTATCCTCGGCGTGGTGAACGAACCGTGTTTCGAAAAAGCGACTGCCCCGAACCCGGCGCGTTATGGATTGTGGCTGGACGTTCGCAAGAAGAACTGCCCGTCCGACCCATTCGAAAACGAGCGGAAGTACCCGGGCGTTGCCATCGGCGCCCGAGGCAAGAACATCCCGGCCGGCTCCGCATACGGATATGCGAGCGGCGTCGTGGGTCTCCGGGTCTTTCCCAATCCCGCCTTCGACGAGAAGGCTGCGAAGGCGTGGGATCCGGTGAGATACTATACGGATGCGACGTACTACGACAACAAAAACCTGATACGCCCGTATCGAGTCGGAATGGCTTGCGGATTCTGTCACGTCGGCCCCAGCCCGGTACACGCGCCAGGCGATCCGAACCATCCCACCTGGGCAAACCTGAGCTCGACGGTGGGGGCGCAATACATGTGGGCCGACCGGGTATTCTCGTGGCGGAGCGATCCTTCGAACTTCTTCACGCAGTTGTTCGCGACGTGGAGGCCCGGCACGCTCGACACGTCGCTGACCGCCACGGATAACATCAACGACCCCAGAACGATGAATGCGGCCTATAACGTCGAGGCGCGATTGGTCCAGGGTTTGCGTCTCGCTCACGAGCAACTGGCGGGCGGAGGGCTCGACAATCGCCAGATCAACGATTTTGTCAAGTCGGGCCCATTCACGAAGTTCTATAAGGCACCGAAGGACGTCTGGGTGCCCCACGTCTTGAAGGATGGATCGGACTCCGTCGGGATGCTCGGTGCGCTCAATCGAGTCTACATCAACATCGGCACCTTTAGCGAAGAGTGGCTCCTTCATTTTAACCCGATCGTCGGCGGCAAACCGGTGACGCCGATTCCGATCCGTGTGTCGCGCGCAAACTCGGCTTTTTATGCGGCAACCGAAAATCAGACGATGAACGAGGCGCGCTTCTTGCTCCGAGCGAGCCGGGATCTCGACCGCTTGCGCGATGCGCCCGGCGGTTCCAAATATCTCACCACGGATCTCCACGTATTGACGCGAGGCAAGATCGTATTTGCCGAGAATTGTGCGCGCTGCCACTCGAGCAAGCTGCCCGAATCGCCGCTCGCCGGGCTCGATTCGAGCGGCTGCATCGGCCCGCAGTATCTGGACTGCTTCAAGAAATATTGGGCGTGGACTCAAACGCCGCAGTTCAAAGCCCGGATGCGCAGCATCGTTTTGGCGCCGGACTTTTTGAACGATAACTTTCTGTCTACCGACGTTCGCGTGCCGGTTACGCTGCTGCGCACCAACGCATGCAGTCCGCTGGCCACGAACGCAACCGCCGGCAACATCTGGGACAACTATTCATCCGAATCGTACAAACAGCTTCCGTCGGCCGGTACGATTACTTGGTACGATCCGTATACGGGGCAACCGCATCAATACCGGATGCCGGCCGGTGGACGCGGGTACACGCGTCCGGCGTCGCTGATTGCGCTCTGGTCCACCGCCCCGTACCTGCTCAATAACAGCGTCGGTGGTCCCTTTGACGCGAACCCCTCCGTCGACGCGCGCATGAAACTCTTCCAAGAGTCCATCCACGAGATGCTTTGGCCGGAGACGCGAGTGCACGATATCGTGAACGGACGAAGGATGCCCGGTCATATCGATCGCACGACGGCGCGGTCGTACCTCAAGGTGCCGAGAGGCTATCTTCCCGCCGGGGTTACGGTGAGTTTTCTCCAGGCGCTTTCTCCATGGGCGTTTGGCAGCGGTACCAATCCGGGTCTCGAGATCGGGCCCATTCCCGCGGGAACGCCGGTCGACCTGATCGCGAACATTCGGTTGGGGGCCGAAGACCTGACCGGAACGGACCGTTCGGACTACCAAAAGAACGCCGCGATCATGATTCCTCGGCTGGTAGCCGACTTGTCGCGTCTGTCAAGCGCCAGTGACGAGAAAGCCCGCATGACGTTCAAGAACATTTATCGAAACCTGTTGGCCGTGAGCAAATGCCGCGATTTCGTCGTCAATCGCGGTCACTATTTCGGCACATCGGGAGACGCCATCGCTAACAAGGAACCCGTCGAACCGGGCCTGGCCTTAAGTCCGGGACTGAGCGACCAAGACAAACGCGCGCTCATCGAATTCCTTAAGACGTTTTGATAAGGGACCGGGCATAAGTTGATGAAACCCGCGATTCCAGAAATCTCTTTGGGTGCTCGCGATGTCCCGCGCTTAACCGCAGTTCCGTCAGTGATTGGCGACGTTTGGGCAGCCCTTAGAGATGGATGGCCGTTGCTGAAACGCAATGCCGCAGGCGCGGTCTTATTTGCGATAATCGGCATAACATTGGAGACGCTTACGACGCAGACACCGCTGCGCAGCAGCATCAACCTCGCATCCCTCTTGGGACAAACCATTCTGGCTTTCGCGATCACCTACTTTGGCGCGTCCGCGGCAACCCGGACCATTCATCCAGCGTCTCGCATGAGCGTAGGTGGGTTCGTTCGTTTCGTCGCTCTTTCCGTTGCCGTCGTCTTGTTGACGGTTGCGGGGCTAGCGGCGCTGATCGTGCCCGGTTTTTTGCTCCTCGGCAAATTGTGGCCCGCGCCTTACGCGCTGCTTCTCGGCTCGGAAAGACCGTTCAAAGATTGTTGGCGAGCGACCACGGGCGCATACTGGAAAACGCTCGGCACCCTTTGGCTCGTTTTTGTCTTGGACTTCGCCGTCGTGCTTCTGAGCATCGCAATCACACGACTTTGCGCCAACTATCCAATCCTTATCTCCCCGGCTTTCGGCGCCTACTGGGTCGTACTGATGTGGAGTCTTTTCGTTGGGTCGCTTGTCTACGTGAGATGGACGTATGCGCTTCTTTCGCGCGCAGAGATCCAAATGACCGAGGAATCGGCATGGTGAAGCGACTCTTACTCTCTGCGGCGGTTCTTGGACTTGGGACGGCGTGCAGCAGCCGAAGTGTCGCACCGGCTGCATGTATGCCCCAGGCCTTGCCGCCATCCGTTTCCCGCACGGAGAGCGTGCGACCGTCCCTCGGATTGACGGTGGCCCTGCAGAAAGCCAGCGCAGTCATACGTGCTGCCGACGGCGGGTTGGTCCAGATTCCCAGCGGGAGCATACGCTTTCCCGCGCACACCTTTAGTTCCGACACGAAGGTGACGCTCGAGCTCTTATCTGCTCCCAACGCACAACCGATCAATGCAGCCACGGTTGCGAGAGGTCAGATGATGACGTTGCACATCGGTTCGGCTGCAACTCGATCGCACGGTTCGGACACGACACCCACGCGTTCGACTCCGCAACTCAATACGGAGCCCGTCGTAGTTACGCAGTCGCTGCCAAGCAGCGAGAGCAGTTACAGCTCTCAACTTGCACCCCAGGTCGAGTACAACGATCCGAAATATGGCCCGGTATGGATGGACTTCGGCGGTAGCGTGAAGGGCCGGACTGCGACGCTAAGGGTGCCCGCGACCGTTCTTGCCGAAGCCGCGGGCAGCACGCTGCGATTTATTCCGGTTGACGACCTTGCGCCGCCCAAGCCCTATTACGGCGGGTTGGTTCTAAACAACGGCACGTGGCAGCACTTCGACGTTTCAAGCGCGCCGGCATGCGCGCATGCCGCTCGCCATGCGATCGTCTTCGTGCACGGCATCCTTAGTGCGATCGAATCTCCCAAATCGTTCCCCGCGAGCAAGGCGCAAGCGATTCAAAGTGCGGGGGGATACGATGCGGTGTACGGCTTTAACTACCAGTGGTGGCTCCCGCCGAGCGTCGTCAGACCGCTCTTGGCAAAGTTCGTCAATAAGCTCTATAAAAAGGGCTATTTCGATGCCTACGATCTGGAGGCTCACAGTTACGGCGGTGTCGTCTCGCTGTTCGCGCTTTCGAATCGGTCGTCCCGAGGCCGTATGGTCTCGCCGCTGAACTTCATTACGTTAGGATCGCCTTTGGGCGGGACCTCGGCCGCAACGCTGGACTACTTGAAATCGGTGCTCGAAAATAACAAAGATATATTTGCATCTCAAGCCGAGCTCGTCGAATCGGCAAACGATGGCATGACCGCAAGTATTTCGCCCATCAGCGCGGAGCCGGGCGGAGCGCTTTATAAGGCCGCGGCTGAAGTATACCCGCATTATGCGCCGGCGAGGACGATCAAGGTTGCCGGCTCGGCACCGTTCGCCGTAGACGCCGCGTTCGGCATCCTCAAATACCTGCAGTTGATCAAGCTCTTCTTCGCCGGAGAATATGACGGTATCGTCACCACGGACAGCGCTCTCTCGCCGAACGTACCGACTTCGCACCAAGCCGCATTTGCTCTTTGGCACTGGGAGCTTACTGGCAGCCCCGGCGTCATCGGATACGTCGCCTCGCAACTCGAGCCCGTTCCACAGTGGACGGTTTCGGCCGCCGGTTCGGAACACGGGCGCACCCCCGCCATCGCGCCACCGTGCCGTTCGACGCAAGACGTCTTCTGCACCGGGCTGCGCTACGGAGAGACGGAAACCGTACGGGTGAGCGACGCGACCGGCCAATATCACGGACCGATGCTCGCCGACGTGCAGGCGCACTGCCCGCACGTGAAAGCCACGGTCGGAGGTCCGCCGGGACCCACCAGGCCGGTCACGATCTCCGCCGACTCCGCGCCGGCGACGTCAACGACGTGCAAAGTGAGATTCAACAATTGGAGCGGCGGAAATCCGCTGCCACCATTTAGCCGGTCGCCTGAGATCGACGTCCGAGTCGGTCCGGCACCCTAGATGTAGTAACAAGCTCGTCGAGCAGAGCGCCCGAAGAAGGCCTTGGGAAGACAACTTCCGGATTTCTTCTCGGCGCCCGGTTAGGCTCTAGCCATGAGGCTTCTCACCCTCGTCCTGGCCACGGCGCTGCTGACACCGACTGCCGCATCGGCGCAAATGCTCCAGACGCACGGCTCGAACATTCTGGTGATGGAATGCAATCCGCACCGGCACACCGCGGCAGAGGCGCATCCTTGGATCGATCCCTACGGCTACTGGCACTACGGCCTGACCAACTTCCCGTCGTGGGATGCGTTCCTGACGATTGGATACAAGAACGAGGCGGCGCTGGCGGCAACGGAAATCGATTTCGGGCTGGTCGCCGGCGGCTCGCTTATCGCCGTCGCCAACGACGTCGGAACGTTCTCACCCGGCGTGCAAATCGATCACGAGTTCGTCGTGAGCGGGGAGATATTTCCGGTTGTGAGCGTGCCGTACTGCGCGGTTCTCCGCGTGAAGTACGCCGATGGTTCCATCTGGCAGAATCCACTGCCGCCCGAACGCTAAATTCTCTATGAGCATTCCTTCGCTCCAAGCCGCAGCGCGCTCGAACGACCGTCTTACGGAGCGGCGCTACATTCGGCCATTTCGAACGATTTCGCAAACCGACGTTTCCGACGTCGGAGGGAAGAATGCATCGCTGGGCGAGATGTATCGCAATCTGACGTCGCTCGGGATTCTCGTGCCGAACGGTTTCGCCATATCCGCTCGGGCGTATCGCGACGTCCTCAGCGATGCGCAAGCGTGGCCGCGGCTGCACGACGCGCTCGACGGCGTCGAGCCCGCGAATGTCGCCGATCTCCAGCGTCGCGCCGCGCTCGCACACGAGATCGTCGCCAAGGCGGCGATTCCGCAAGCGTTGGCAGACGAGATCGTTGCAGCGTATCGCGAGCTCGCCCAAGAGTACGGCAGCGACCTCAGCGTTGCCGTTCGCAGCTCGGCGACCGCCGAAGACCTCCCGTCGGCCAGCTTTGCCGGCCAACACGTCAGTTATCTCAACGTGCGCGGCGAACGGATGCTGCTCGAAGCGTATCGCAGCTGTTTGGCCAGCCTCTTCCTGGAGCGCGCCATCGCGTATCGCATCGAGCGCGGCTTCGACCACTTCAAAGTCGCGCTATCGGTCGGCGTCATGAAAATGGTTCGCTCCGACCTGGCGTCGTCCGGGGTGGCGTTCACCCTCGATACCGAGACCGGTTTCCGCGACGTCGTCATGATTAGCGCGTCCTACGGGCTGGGCGAGAACGTCGTTCAAGGCAACGTCGATCCCGACGAGTTCACCGTGCACAAGCCGACGTTTGAAAAAGGCTACCGTGCGGTGCTGCGGCGGCGTATCGGCAGCAAAGCGCTCACGATGGGGTTCGCGGTGGGCTCGACGCTTGCGACCACCACTGAGAATCGCCGGACGGCGACCGGTGACCAGCGTAAAGCGTGCATCACGGATGGCGACGTACTGACCATTGCCGGCGCCTGCATCAAGATCGAACGGCATTACAGCGCAATCGCCGGTCACGAGATGCCGATGGACGTCGAGTGGGCCAAAGACGGCGTCGACGGCAACGTCTATCTCGTTCAAGCGCGTCCCGAAACCGGCGTTTCGCAACGCTCGCTGAACGTCATTACGGAGTACGATCTCAAAACCGAGCGGCGGCCGATCCTCACCGGCCGAGCCGTCGGATCGTCGATTGCTGCGGGTCCGGTGCGCGTCGTATCGTCGAGCGACGATTTGAATCGCTTCGCCGCCGGAGAAGTTCTGGTGACCGACACGACCACGCCGGATTGGGAACCGGTCATGAAGAGGGCGAGCGCGATCGTCACCAACCGCGGCGGACGAACCTGCCACGCCGCCATCGTCGCACGAGAACTCGGCATTCCCGCGGTCGTCGGCTGCGGTAACGCGACGCAAATCCTGGCGCACGAAGCCGACGTTACCGTTTCGTGCGGGCAGGGTGAGGAAGGCCGCGTCTACGCCGGCCGTTTACCGTTCGAGAAAAAACAGATCGACGTCGGTGAGCTCGCCAAGCCGCCGGTGCCGATCATGCTCACGCTTGCAGATCCCGAGAATGCGTTCGCTCAAGCCCGTCTGCCGAACGACGGCGTCGGTCTGGTGCGCATCGAGTTCATCGTCGCCGACGAAATTCGAGCCCACCCGATGGCACTGCTGCATCCCGAGCGCATCGGCGATCCGGCCGTTACCGAACAACTCGCCGCGCTTACCGCCGCCGACACGTCGCCGGCGGAGTACTTCATCCGCAAGCTTTCCGAAGGCGTGGCAACGATTGCCGCCGCATTTTACCCAAAGCCGGTCGTCGTGCGCATGTCGGATTTCAAGAGCAACGAATACTCGCGGCTGCTCGGCGGCGCTCCTTTCGAGAAGCCCGAAAGCAACCCCATGCTCGGGTTGCGCGGCGCGGCGCGTTACACCCACCCATCCTACGCAGAAGGATTCGCACTCGAATGCGCGGCGATGAAGCGGGTTCGCGATGAGATGGGGCTGGTCAACGTCATCTTGATGATTCCGTTCTGCCGCCGCACCGCCGAAGCCAAACTCGTCGTCGACCGCATGGCCGAACTCGGATTGATGCGCGGTCGCAACGGTCTCGAGATCTACGTCATGTGCGAGATTCCCAACAACGTCATTCAGATCGACGAGTTTTCAAAATACTTCGATGGGTTTTCGATTGGATCGAACGATTTGGCGCAGCTCGTGCTGGGAGTCGACCGTGACTCGGAGCTGGTCGCGGGAGAGTTCGACGAGCGCGATCCCGGCGTACTGTCGATGTTGCGCGATGCCGTTCTGGGCGCCAAGCGCAACCACCGCTACGTCGGTATCTGCGGACAGGCACCTTCGGATTATCCGGAGATCGCCGATCTGCTCATCGGCCTGGGCATCGATTCGATCAGCTTGAACCCGGATAGCGTCTTACCCACGCTGCGAAGGTTGTCACAGAAACGCTAATGTTACCGGTGCCGCACTCCGGCGCGGACGCGCGGGCCTCGAGAATCGTGCTCGGCGCGTGACGTTGCGCGAGGCCGCTGCCCAAGACAGCGGCACCGTCTTCGAAGCACTGGCAACCAGCCCGAGCGGCTTAGATCCGGACGAAGCAGCGCGCCGGCTCGCCCGGTACGGACAGAACGTTCTCGCGCAGCATCGCGTGCGCGCGGCGGCGGTGCTCTGGCGACAGCTGAAGAACCCGTTGTTAATTCTCCTCGTAGCGGCAGCCGCGACGTCGCTGGTGCTGAGCGAGCGCGCCGATGCATACATTATTCTGGGGATCGTGGGGCTCAGCGTCGGCTTGGGGTTCTTCAACGAATACCGCTCGGAGCGCACGATGGCCGATCTGCGCAAACGCGTTCGCCATCGAGCGGTTGTGATGCGCGGCGGCACGGCCGCCAGCATCGACGTTGCCGATGTAGTGCCCGGCGACGTCGTGCAAATTGGCGTGGGGGACATCGTGCCGGCGGATCTGCGGCTCTTCCGCTGCGAGCATTTGGAATGCGATCAAGCCGTGCTGACCGGCGAGTCGATGCCGGTCGAGAAATCGATCGGCGCGTGCGCGCCGGGTACGCTGCTCGCCGAAGCCTTCGGCTGCGCGCTCATGGGAACGACGGTGCGCTCGGGCAGCGCTACGGGCATTGTCGTCGCTACCGGACGCGACACGATGTTTGGAGCGATTGCGGCGCAACTCGCTCAGCATCAGCCCGAGACGGCGTTTCAGCTCGGGCTGCGGCGGTTTTCGGGCCTGCTCGTGCGCGTGACGATCGTCTTAACGGCTTCGATCTTCATCGTGAACGCCGCGCTCGGCCATCCGTTGATGGAATCGCTGCTCTTCTCGCTCGCCATCGCGGTCGGATTGACCCCGCAACTCTTGCCGGCAATCGTTACCGTCAGCCTCGCCGCCGGCGCGCAGCAGCTCGCCAAGCATTCGGTCATCGTTAAGCGGCTGGTCAGCATCGAGGATCTTGGCAACATCGACGTACTCTTCACCGATAAGACCGGCACGCTGACGATCGGCGAACTGGCGTTACGCAATGCGGTCGACGCGCAGGGGCAGGATTCGAACGAAACACTCGAGCTCGGTTTGGCATGCAGCGACGTGTCGCTGCCCCTCGACCTTGCGCTGCAGGATTACGCCCGCGACCATCATGCGAACACTACCACGTGGAACCGCGTCGCCGAAATCCCGTTCGATTACGATCGAAAGCTCATGTCGGTGCTCGTCGAGAACGGGAGCGGCGAGCGCACCCTCGTCGTCAAAGGCGCGCCCGAATCGGTCGTCGCTCGCTGCGCGCTGCTCGATCCGCGTTCCCGAGACGTGCTGGACGGGCTGTTCGACGCAGGCGAGCGCGTCGTCGCGGTTGCAACGCGCGACTTCACCGGCGATTCGCCGGCAATCGCCGACGAGCGGGACTTACGGCTGCGCGGATTCTTGGCGTTCTCCGATCCGGTGAAACCCGACGCCGGGCGCAGCCTGCAACGGCTCGCCCGTCTCGGAGTCGACGTGCGCATCGTTACCGGCGACAACGAGCGTGTCGCGGTAAAGGTTTGCCGCGATCTCGGCATCGAGATCGGCGGCGTGCTCTCGGGAGCGGCCGTCGAAGCGCTCGACGAGACGCAGTTGCGCGCGGCGATTGCCGGCACGACCATTTTTGCGCGCGTGACGCCCGATCAGAAGTCGCGCATCATTCGGGCGGCGCGCATGTCGGGGATCGACGTCGGCTTTCTGGGCGACGGCGTCAACGACGCGGTTGCCCTTCACGATGCCGACGTCGGCATTTCGGTCGACTCCGCAGTCGACGTCGCCAAAGACGCAGCCGACCTCGTGCTGCTGGAAAAAGATCTCGACATACTGGCCGACGGTGTCGTCGAAGGGCGGCGCATTTTCTCGAACACGATCAAATACGTGCTGATGGGCACGTCGTCGAACTTCGGCAACATGTTCAGTGCCGCCGGGGCGTCGATCTTTCTCTCGTTCCTGCCGATGACGGCACCGCAGATTTTGCTCAACAATCTGCTCTACGACGTGGGTGAGATGTCGATTCCTACCGACAACGTCGACGAAGAACTGCTCGCCAAGCCTGCGCATTGGGACGTCGGATTCATTCGGCGCTTCATGCTCGTCTTCGGCCCCGTCAGCTCGATCTTCGACTTCATGACGTTCGGCGTCATGCTCTGGGTCTTTCATGCGCGGCCGGCGCTCTTTCAATCCGGCTGGTTCGTCGAATCGCTCTTGACGCAAACGCTCATCATCTTCGCCATTCGCACGCGCCGCGTCCCCTTCTGGAAGAGCCGGCCCAGCATGGCGCTCCTGATCGCTTCGATCGGCGTCGCAACGATAGGCGCGGTGCTGCCCTATACGCCGCTGGCATCGGTTTTGGGATTTGCGCCGTTGCCGCCGCTCTTCTTCGCCTTTCTCCTCGGCATGATCGTCGCCTATCTGGTACTGGTCGAATGTGCCAAGGCACTCTTCTACCAGCCACTGCGTGGTGCGTCGCCGACGGCCGAGTCGGTAAAAACCGGCCGGCGCCTCCGGCGCCTGGCCACGCGCTGGACGAAAGTCGCTCCGTAGCCGCGCGCGATTGGGACATGACGAGCGACGACGGCGAGTTAACCGAGTATCTTCACGAAGGTGTCGGTAAGCTTTGCGAGTTCGCGCTGGTCGTAGGCTCCGTTGCGGCCTGCGGATAGACAACCGGCCATGCTCGCCGTCATGAGCTGAATGGTAGCTCGCTCGAGAGCCGACTTGGCTGCGCCCATCAGTTGAGCGATTGTATGGCAGTCGCGGCGTTGCTCGATCATTTGCTCGATCGCGCGCACCTGGCCCTCGACTCGGCGCAATCGCAGAATAATATCGGTAGCAATATCGTCCTCGATGTCGAGGCCGCGTTGGGTTGACGGCGGTTTTGCCGCGGTGCGGGTCTTAGCCATGCGCCCATAATACGCCGCCGCCGCCGGTCATTGCAATACCCTAGGGGGTATGGTATATACTGTACCCGGATGGGCCCCTCGATGGGGTCCCGCCCGGGAGGTTCGGAAAACGATGGGGTTTCTACGGTTTACGTCTGCGACTCAGGAGCGGCCGGCGCGCATTCAGATCGAACTCCAGCGTCCGGCCCGGGACCGCAGATGGACTCGACTGCATCGCTCGCTGTCGGTTCTCGGACTTTCGGCGGCAATCGGTTTTGCGGGATGCGCGCAAAATGCCGAACGGCCGGCGCCCATCCCGGTTCGCACCGCACCGATCGCCGTGCGGTCGATCGGGAGCGTGCTGGAACTCTCCGGCAGCGTTTCCGCAGCGCGGATCGCGCACGTGGGTGCGGTCGTAGCGGGCAGAATCAGCGACGTCCGCGTTCGGGTGGGAGATCGCGTAGCGGCCGGGCAGACGATCGCAACGACCGACGATGCATCGTATCGCGCCCAACTGGCCGAGGCTTCCGCCGGCGCCGCAGGTGCGAACGAAACGAGCGCGGCAGCGTCGGCCGGCGTCGCTCAGACGGAGGCGCGACTGGCGATGGCGCGCGCCACGCAGGGGCGGATGGCGCGGCTTTTTGCGCAAGGCGCGATTTCACGTCAACAGTTCGATCAATCGCAAGCCGACTTTCGGGCGGCCGCCGCGGTAACCGCGCAAGCCGGAGCGCAACGTGCGGCTGCGGGCGACGCTGCGTCCCAAGCCGGAGCCGCCGTCAGCGCCGCGGCGATCGCGGTCTCCGACAGCGTGATTCGAGCGCCCTTCGATGGTGTCGTGACGGAACGATTCGCCGACGCAGGCACCGCGGTCGGGCCGGGGACGCCGATCGTTACCGTGCAAAGCGACGGCGCGCTCGAAGTGGACGTCGCCGTACCGCAGGAAAACGCCGGCGTTCTCCATCTCGGCAGCCGCATCGAAGTGCGCTCTTCCGACACGAGCCAACCCCTGACCGGCACCGTCCAAGGTTTATCCCCGGCCGACCCGGCGCTGCGCTCCGTGCTCGCACGGATCGCGCTGCCTGCGACGCACGGGCTTCGCGCGGGCACGTTCGTGCGCGTTCGCCTTCAGGGAACGCTCGAACGCGGCAGGACGGTTCCTCTCGATGCGCTCGTTACGCGCGGCGGCCAAACCGGAGTCTTCGTAATTGCCGGCGGTAAAGCGCTTTTCGCTCCAGTAGCCACGGGCGCAGCCGACATGCGCGACGTCGAAGTCACGGGCCTTCGCCCGGACGACCGCGCCGTCGCGACGACGGATCTCGAACGTTTGACCGACGGCGCGAGCGTCACGATCGACCGGTGAAGTGGAACCCCTAAACTGGGCGGCGCGAGTCGCCCGCTATTTTCTCACGTCGAAACTGACGCCGACGCTCGTCGCGGCGATCGTCGCGCTGGGACTGCTCGCGATTCTCGCGACGCCGCGTGAAGAGAATCCGCAAATCGTGCGCCCCGCAGCGATCATCGTAACGCGCTATCCGGGGGCCGACGCCCGCGAGGTGCAGCGATCGGTCACGGAACGAGGCGAGCGCGTTCTGCGAGCGGTTCCCGGCATAGAGCACATCTACGCGACGTCGACGCAAGACACGTCGTACCTGACCGTGCTCTTCCACGTCGGTGACGATCCGACCAAAGCGTTCGTCGATCTCTACGACCAAGTCTTCGCGCACCTTACCGACTTGCCGCCCGGAGCGTCGCAGCCGGTGATCGTACCGATGAGCACCGACGACATTCCGATCGTCGTCTTGACGCTCCACGGCACGCGCTACGATCGCGGCCAGCTGGGCGATGCGGCACAGCGGCTCATCGCATCGATTCAACCTTTGAGCGGCGTCTCGAGCGTCGCCGTTTACGGGGATCGTCCGCACGAAGTCGCCGTCGATCTCGATCCGGTGCGATTGGATGCCTACTCGCTTTCTCCGCTGCAAGTCGCTCGCGCCATCGGAACGACGGACGTCGTCGCGCCCGCCGGGCCCCTGCGGTCGACGTCCAGCGAGCTGAGCGTGAGATCCGGCGCCCCGTTTCTCAGCGCGGGCGACGTTGCGGCGACGATCGTCGGCGTCCACGCCGGCCTTCCCATCGCGTTGCGCGACGTTGCGAGCGTTCGCGCGACCGTCGCCCTCCCGGAAACGGAGTCGCTCTTCGGAAGCGATCCCGCGGTGAGCGTAGCGATCGCCAAGAAGCCCGGAACGAACGCGGTCGACATCGCCGAGAGCATTATTAGAACGGCGCACGCCGTCGAGCTTCCGCCGGGCGTGACGGTGAGCGTAACGCGCGACTACGGCGAGAAGGCCAACCTCGCCGTGAACGAGCTGATCGAACGGCTGGTCGAGGCGATCGCCATCGTCGCGCTCCTCTTGCTCGTACTCGGATGGCGCCAAGCGATCGTGGTCGCATCGGCGATTCCCCTCACGCTCTTCGTGACGCTCGGCGTCGGATTGCTCGCCCATCAGACGATCAACCGGATTACGCTCTTTGCGCTGATCCTCGCCCTCGGCTTGCTGGTCGACGATGCGATCGTTATGGTCGAGAACATTCATCGTCACTACGCCGCCGAGCCGAACGCTCCGCGCGATGCGGTAACCGTGGCCGCAGTCGGCGAGATCGCCAGTCCTACTGCGCTCGCAACGATCACCGTCGTGCTCTCGTTCTTGCCGATGCTCTTCGTGACCGGAATGATGGGGCCGTACATGCGGCCGATTCCGATCAACGTACCGGTCGCGATGCTGGCCTCGCTCTTCATCGCCGTCGCCGTAACGCCGTGGGCGACCTACCATCTTCTGCGAAAGCACACGCTGAAGACGTCCCATGCAACGCCGCGGTGGGTCGCGTTTTTTCGAGATCGGCTCGCGGCGCTTCTGGACCATCCGCGGGCCGGCTCGCGCTTCCTTATCGTGCTCGCTGCGGCTTTCGCGATCGCGCTCGCGCTGCCGGCACTGCAGCTCGTACAGTTCCGCATGCTGCCGCGCGCCAACGAAACGACCTTCCTCGTGACGATCGACGCGCCACCCTCGAGCACGGTCTCCGCGACGACCGCAATCGCACGGGCCGTAGGCACGCAATTAGCGGCTATGCCGGAAGTTCGCGACTACGAGATCCTCGCCGGTGAGAACTCTATTCCCGATCTATCCAGCCTCTTTCAAGGAACGCTTTTTCGCAACGCACCGAACCTCGCCGATATTCGCGTGAACCTCGTGCCGAAGGACCGGCGAGGCGTGCAGTCGGCGATCCTCGTTCGAACGTTGCGCACGCGTTTGCAAGCGATCGCGGCTCGCTATGGCGCGGCGCTGCGCATCCTGCAAACGCCGCCCGGACCGCCGGTGCGCAACACGATCTTTGCCAAGATCTTCGGCCCCGATCCCGAGGTGCGCCGGACGATTGCATCCCGCGTCCAGTCGATTCTGGCACGCGAGCGCGGCGTCGTCGACGTCGATCCGAGCGATAAGCCGCTGCCGGCTTCGGTGCACGTCGAAGTCGATCCGGTAAAGGCCGCACTGTCTGGGGTCTCGGTCGCTGAAGTCGTGCAAACGCTCGGCATCGCGCTGGCGGGATCGACGGTGGCGCAGAATCACGCGCCGCTCGACGTGCGACCGGTCGACGTCGTCGTTCGGTTCGCGCCCGAATTCCGACGCGATCCGGCGTCGTTGTCACAGATTCGCATCCCGGCGGGGAATGCGGGGAGCGTACCGTTGGGAGAGATCGCACGGATCTCGCTAACCCAGCAATCGCCGTCGTTGCAGCGTGACGACTATCGCGACGCAACCTACGTCGGAGCCGAACTCGCCGGACGCAGCTCGACCTACGCCGTTATCGAGGCAATGATCGCGCTCTCCCGGGTTCCCCTGCCTGCCGGCTACCGCGTCGTCTGGGATGGCGAATGGGACATGACGCTCACCGTCTTCGCCGACCTCGGGCGCGCGATGGCGCTCGCCTTTCTGCTGATCTATCTCTTGCTCGTCGCGCGCTTTCGGTCGTTCCGCACGCCGCTCATCGTCTTGGCAGCGGTTCCGCTCGCGATGATCGGCATCATGCCCGGCTTCGCGCTGCTTGCGCCGTTCGGCATCTATTTTTCCGCGACGGCGATGATCGGGCTGATCGCGCTGGTCGGCATCGTCGTCCGCAACTCGATCATTCTCATCGAGTTCATCGAGGAGCAGCTGAAGCAGGGCCTCAGCCGGCGCGACGCGTTGGTGGCGGCTGCGACGACGCGCACGCGGCCGATCTTCTTGACCGCCGCAGCAGGTGTGCTTTCGTCGGTTGTGATCGCCTCGGATCCAGTTTGGAGCGGGCTCGCCTGGGCCCTCGTCTTCGGAATGAGCACGTCCGCGGTATTGTCCGTGCTCGCGATCCCGCTGCTCTATGCACGCTTTGCGTCGCCGCTGGTCGAGGAGGCCGGACATGCGTAAGCTCTTCCCGCTTTTCATGGCCATCTTCGCGCTTCTTCTCACGACCGCAGCGGCTCGCGCACAGCAATCGTTGACGCTCTCGCTCGATCAAGCGATCCAGACGGCGCTCGCGCGCAATCCCGGCTATAGCGCCGCCGTCGCGTCGGTGCGCGTGCGCGGCGACGACGTTCGCGCGGCTCGCGGCGACCGCGGACCGACGATGACCGTTAGCGACACGTACGTCTCCTCGGATCCGGTCGCTCAGCTCTCGACGCCGTTCGGGCCACTGCCGTTCGGTCCGAATGCGACCAACTTGCCGCTCGTGACCGCACGCTATACGCTCTTCGACGACGGCGCGATGGCCGCGCGGGCCGGGCAGGCCGACGCACGTTACACCGAAGCGGCCGCCGCTGCGCGCGAAGCACGCGGCCGATTGATCGCGAACGTCACCCAGGCGTACGTCGACGACGTGGCGGCGATGGCAACATCCGACGCAGCCGACGCCGCAGTCGCGGAAGGACAGCGCTCGTACGACGATGTGCGCGCACGTTTCGCCGCTGGAATGGTGCCGCGGTTCGACGTGCTCGAGGCGCGCACGGTGCTTGCCGAATTTCGCGTTCGGTCCATCGACGCGCACGGCACGGTCACGATCGCACACGAGCGCCTGGCCACCCAACTAGGGCTTCCCGCAACGACGCGCATCATTACGACGGACGCACTCGAGACGAAACCGGCAATGCCGAGCGTCGAGAGCCTGGTCGCAGCGGCGATCGCCCGGCGCGGAGAACTGCAAGCTGCGCGCGCAGCACTCGATGCCGCCGGCGCCAGCATCCGCGAAGCGCGGGCGCAAAACGCGCCCTCGGTGGGCATCTCCGTCAGCGATGGCAACGTTCAGCCCGCGGTGCAGCCTGGATATACGAACCAATTCGTCGTCGCGCTGCAAGGCGTTTGGCGCCTCTACGATGGCGGCGCGACGGCCGCGCGCGTCGCTGCGGCGCGCGACGCGCTCGCACAGGCGCAGGCCGAGTACGACGATCTTCGCGCTCGAGCCGAACTCGACGTGCGGGAAGGCTACGTCGACGTGCAAACCGCGGGCGAGCGCGTCGCCGCCGCCCGCGATCTTCAGGCGTCCGCCTCTGAGGACGAGCGCCTCGCGCAGATTCGCTACCGCGGACAAGTCGGCACGCAGCTCGAGCTGCGCGACGCGTTAGCGCGCAGCGCTTCGGCCCGCCAGCAACTGATCCGCGCGCAGGCGGACCTGCGTATTGCCGACGCACGTCTGCGATTCGTCGCCGGTATCGACGACAAAGGAGTATCACCGTGAAATCACGCGTTCTTATATTGGGTGCCGGCTTTGCCGGCCACACCGCGGCCCTGCATCTCTCCAAACACCTCGACGATGTCGACGTCACCGTCGTCTCGCCGCGAAACCGCTTCACGTGGTTTCCGAGTTTGATCTGGGTCGCCGTCGGGACGATGCCGGCGGAACGATGTCACTTCGCACTCGATGAGGTGTATGCGAAGCTGGGTATTGCGTACGTCGCGGGGCGCGCCTCGGAGATCGATCTCGCGCAGCGGCGCGTCGGGGTAGCGCTCGACTCAGGCGAACGCTCCACGCTCGACTACGACTTTCTGATCAACGCGACAGGGCCGTATTTGAACTTCGAAGGCACGCCCGGGCTCGGGCCGTCGGCCGGCAACTCGGAAAGCGTCTGCTCCGTCGAGCACGCGACGCGCACCGCCCAAGCGTATCACGACATCGTGAAAAAGCTCGAAAAGGGCGAGCGCGCGCGGATCGTGGTCGGCACGGGCCACCCGCTCGCAACCTGCGAGGGGGCCGCGTTCGAATACATCATGAACGTCAATCACGACCTGCGCCGGCGCGGCTTGCGGGAACGCGCCGACTTGATCTGGCTATCGAACGAACCTCAGCCGGGCGATTTCGGCGTCGACGGAATCGAAGCGCGCAAAGGCGACCGCGTCGTTCGCGGCGCCGACGTCATCGGCGGCTTGTTCTTCGAAGAAAAGATCCGCACGATTCTTCCCGCGAGCGTGAAACAGGTCGAATCCGGCCGCCTCCTGTACGAAACGCCTACCGACGAACCATCGTGGCTGGAGTTCGATTTCGCGATGCTCATCCCGCAGTTCCGCGGCATTCCGCTGAAGTACGTCGGCGCGGGCGGCGAAAACGTGACGCCCAAAATGACGCAAGGAAACGGCCTGATGAGCGTGGACGCCGACTACTCGGCGAAGACGTACTCGGAGTACCGCGGCCGGGATTGGCCCGCGATCTATCGCTCCCCCTTCGACGAGCGCGTCTACGCCGCAGGCATCGCCTTCGCACCGCCGCATCCGCTCTCGAAATCGGTCAAGGGGTCGAGCGGCGCGCCGATCACCGCGACCGCGCCGCGCACCGGTATGGCTTCAGGAATCATCGGCCGCACGGTCGCACTCAACGTGCTCGATCAAGTGCGCGGCAGCGAGCCGAGCCATCGCGAGCCGCTGACCAAAATGCCGGCCGCGTGCATCGCGTCGATGGGGCAATCGCTGCTCACCGGCTCGGCGGCATCGATCATCATGGTCCCGGTGGCGCGCGATTTCGAACGCTATCCGGAATACGGGCGCGACCTGCGCCTGAGCGAACTCGACGTCGGCTTAGCCGGCGCCTGGACCAAGCGCCTGTTACACGACGCGTTTATGTGGAAGCTCCAAGCCCGGCCGGGCTGGCAGTTCATCCCGGAATAGGAGAGGATCATGCAGTCTCATTTCATGGAGCGGTTTTGGCCGTACCAAATCTGGCGATTTATCGTCGTCAACGCTCGCATGTACTTCATCGCCCGCGGTATCGTTGGACCGCATCGGGAGGCCCCATGACTTACGGAAAAATCGTGACGACGCCGCTTTCGCAGGACGAAGCGGTCGACCGAATCAAGGCACTTCTGAAAGACGAAGGATTCGGCGTACTCTGCGATATCGACGTTTCTAAGACTCTGCACGAGAAAGCCGAAGTCGACTTTCGCCCCTACAGAATCCTTGGAGCGTGCAATCCTGCCTTCGCACACCGAGCGTTGGAGGAGGAGGCACAACTCGGACTGCTCCTGCCCTGCAACGTCGTCGTCCAGGTTCTTTCGGGGGTCACGACCGTGTCGGCAATCGATGCTCGCGCCCTGCTATCGGTCGTTGGTAACGCCGGCTTGCTGGAGCTCGCCGATGAGGTGAATATCCGGTTCGGCCGGGTACTCGATTCGCTAGCGCAGATCGTTCCCGCCGCGCCGGGCTAGTTCGCGTCGCTTTTTTGCGGCCATCTTCAAGTCTTCCCCAGTTTTTCCGAGTTCTTTGGAAGACTTAGGAGCGGCTCGACACGACCGGGGATCCGGCAAAGCGCATCCCCGTTCGTCTCATTCGCGAAATTCCCGCAGCGGAAACCAACGGACCGGCGGGCCGTCATTGGGCGAAGAACTTGCGAACCCGTCTTCCGTGGTTCTTCACCTTCGTCCGGTATTCTAGGAGAGAAGCGAGGTTCAGTTATGATTTCCGTGCCGCAAACCGATATCGATCGGCTATTAGAACGCCATGGCATCGCATCAACGGCCGTCGAGGGCAGCGACACGCAAGCCGCTGCTACCGGCGGCCGCGTGGCTACGATTGCGGTCGCTCGCATTGACGACCGCAGCGTTATTTCACTGACGATCGGCCAGACTCGTTTGGAGGGACCAATCCCGCTCGATGCTGCGCAAGCAAGAACGATGGTCGAAGGTTTGAAAATGCATCAGCAACTTCCCGGCAAAGACCCCAGCTTCGAGCGGATGGTCATCGATTTGCTCCTCAAGATCTCGGAGATGTATGTCGAGAGCGGGGCTCACTCATTGCTCTTCGAATCGTTGCATTTGCATCCGGCCTCCTATCACATCGGGCACGTGATCATGCGATGCGAGACTCCAGTGCACGTCAAGCCACGCCGTGAGTCGGAAGGCAGCGACCGGCGGGTGACGTTCACTCAGCGGCATCGCACCGACCAGCGATTTCGCGGCTGAAAGCCGGGATTTAATCGGATTGGCGAGCGTGGGGATACGCGCGCCGATCGTCATTCACGCGAAGCGCAAGCAGACAGGAAGTAGATAATGCGGCCAATTGATTTTGAGCCAAAGCAGGAAGAACTTGAGGCATTACTCGATGATGAGGAGCGCAAGTTGCTTGACGACCCGGACGTTCCCGAGGACGTTAAATCAGAGATCTGGGAGCGTTTGGAGCGCTTTCGCGAGCAAGATATTGATGCAGAACGCGCCGAGGATGCCAGGAACGAGCCGTAGCGCCGCCCCTAGTCTCATATTCATGTCGAGCTCCCTCGGTTGTTCCGAAGCGATCTGAAGCCCGCACGTACTTCCGCCGCAAAAATCTGGGGCTGCTCCCAAGCAGCGAAGTGGCCACCAGCAGACGCGGTCCACGCGCGCGCCGCACGATCGGTGGTCCAGCCGGTGACCCGTGGCTTTTCCGCAAATCCGTAGCCAGGTATCGATGGAATGACGATGTGGAATGCATCGGAGGCATCGCCGCCATGCGCCGTCGGATCGGTCAGCGGAGCGATGATCTCAGTTGTTCGATAATCGATCCTGGCCAGCCATGCGCGACGATTATCGGCAGCGCGTTCTCGTGTTTGGACCGAACGTGAATGAAGTGAATGTCGAGGCCATCGATGTTGGTGACGAACTGCGGCAGCGCATTGAGCTTGGCCTCACACTTTCGCCAGTCGTAATCCGTCGCCCAATAGGCGGCAACGTCTTGCATCAGCGCGAGCGGCACACCTTGTGAGTCATGTTTAACGGTCTCTCGGTCGGGCCAAATCGTCGCATTGATGCGCCTTCGCATCTCCGTCAGCGTTGCTCCCGGAATATTGACTTTAAACTTCCGAATAGCCGTACTGCTTTGCGTTCCGGACAGCGTTTGTGCCCCGGCGAAGCGGAAGAATGTCCCCAGTTGGGCGGCCGTGATGCCCATCGCAGCACTGCTCAAGAAGGCACGGCGACCAATGCTGTTTCTCATGTTGCTCCCTGACGTTGCCGTCGCGCCGTCGGTTTATTTTCGAACAGGGCGCTTCAAAACGGTAAGCGATGTCCCGCGTCGACCGCCTCTTCTTAGGTTACCGAGCGAATCATCGAGTCGACGGCGCGGTCGATCGCTTCGATTCGAGCATCCATTCCGACGACGCCATTACGAACTGCGATGTCGGACATTGGGACGTAGGCAACGTTGACGTTTGACCCCTCTTCCCACACCAGAAGTTTGAGCGGAAGATCGAGTGCAACCTGCGGAAACGCGTCCATGAAGGCGTTCCGCCTTTCGGATTTCCGAAAACGAGCAACGTCGTTGGACGTAACGACAATCCGGCGCTCTGCGCAGCGGCAGACTGGTCTATCAAGGCGAAAAGGGTATTCCCTGCCCTAGCAATCGCTTCTTTAAGCGACTCGATCGTTTCGTCGTAGGTTAAACTACTGCGCGTTATGATTGCGGCCATTGTGACGCGGACTTGACCGTGTTCTAGCGGAGGTGCGGCGGGGCAAGGATGGCGGTCATGCACTCCAAAGTATCGGATCGGAGCGGGTTTGTCTATCGCCGGGGCGCCAACTGTGCGGTGTACCGTACGGACTGTCCGTACCGGCCTCGCCGGCAGGGCGCTATTCTCGGCTACATCCACTTTTTAGCAAGGAGCTAGAATGAACTACATCAGCACCAAAGACGGTACCCAGATCTATTACAAGGACTGGGGAACGGGTCAACCGGTCGTCTTCAGCCACGGTTGGCCCCTCTCTTCCGATGCATGGGAAGATCAGATGTTCTTCCTGACATCTCACGGCTTTCGTTGCATCGCGCACGACCGTCGCGGTCACGGACGCTCTAGCCAGCCGTGGCAAGGCAACGATATCGAAACCTATGCCGACGATTTGGCGCAGCTGGTAGAGCATCTCGACCTCAAGGATGCCATTCATGTCGGCCACTCGACCGGCGGCGGCGAAGTGACGCGTTACATAGGCAAATACGGCACCAAACGCGTTTCAAAAGCGGTACTCATCAGCGCCATCCCACCCGTCATGCTCAAGAGTGAAAAGAACCCCCTCGGTTTGCCTATGGACGTGTTCGATGGACTCCGCAAAAGCGTCTTAACCGACCGCAGTCAGTTTTGGATCGATCTTTCACTGCCGTTTTACGGCTACAACCGTGCCGGCGCAAAGATATCGGAAGGCGTTCGGCAGTCGTTCTGGCTGCAAAGCGCGATGTGCGGCATGCCGGGGTCCTACTTCTGCATCAAGGCGTTTTCGGAGACTGACTTGACGGAAGACCTCAAGAAGATCGACGTTCCGGTACTCTTCCTGCACGGCGACGACGATCAAATCGTACCGATCGCCGACGCTGCCGAGCTGGCAGTGAAGCTGGTTAAGAACGGGACGCTCAAGATCTATCCGGGAGCGCCGCACGGCATGCCGACGACGCATAAGGATCAGGTAAATGCAGACCTTCTCGCGTTCATCGGGTCCGAAGGCCGTGTTCCCGGGACGACCTGAGATCCAGCTTCGTCGTAAACCTATCGCTCCAAAGGGTAACTCGGCAGAACAAATTGCAGAATCCCCCGTCTCCCACGAGGGATTCTGCGTTTGGCTAAGTCACGGCCACACAGCTGCATTTCGACGCCGTGGTAAGAGCACCAAGTCGGCCGCTTCCTCGGCGTCATTGAGGAGCGTCTTACGCGACGTCCCAATCTGTGCACGCATTGTCAGGCCGCGGACAAGGTCAAGGACCTGTCGCGCGCGCGCAGCTACGGGAAAGTCAGGCGCAATTTCTCCCGTGCC
The DNA here is from genome assembly GCA_963704715.1 of Vulcanimicrobiota bacterium. Classification (GTDB taxonomy): domain Bacteria; phylum Vulcanimicrobiota; class Vulcanimicrobiia; order Vulcanimicrobiales; family Vulcanimicrobiaceae; genus Tumulicola. Next base: position 956,087 of record OY969933.1, read on the forward strand.
GATCCCATCGCAGAAACGGCGTTCCACCAACTCCGCCGCGGCATCTGCCGCCTTCTTCAGAAACTTCCGGACCTCAGCATCGTCCACGAGCGGGGCGACGCACTGGAGCAGACATCCCGGGGCGGATCCCTTCTCGGTTGCAGTTTCTACGGCGTTCCTCATGAAGGCGCCAACCGAGTCGCGAAGGGTGCCCGGCGAGAGAAGTGACTTCGCAGCGAGAGCGCCTTTCCTCTCTGCGTAGGCCTTGAGGACGCGCAAGAATATCGTCCGCTTGTCCCCAAAAACGGAATACAGGCTCGGGCGCCCCACGCCCATTCCGGCGACGAGATCGTCGATCGTTACGCCGTCGTAGCCCTTAGCCCAGAAGACCTGGGTCGCTTTGTCCAGCGCGACCTTCTCATCGAAGCTGCGCGGCCGTCCCCGTGGCCGGGAAATATTTTTGAACACCTTAGTACGAAACCCCTTGCGTTTAACCGTTCGCCCCATTATAGTACCAAACAGTTGCAATATGCAAAGGCCACCCTGGCGTCGCGGGTGACGCTCGGTTCGACCTAGCTCTTCAACCAGGGGAGGCCTTATGGAACATTCGATCGCTCTCGTCACCGGCACGACCTCCGGGCTCGGTTATGCGGCAGCCCGCTTACTCGCCGCCCAGGGTTACCGCGAGGTCATCGTCACCGGGCGCAGCTTGGCCCGGATCGAGGAAACGGCCGCTCAGCTCGCGGCTGAGACGCACGCGCCCGTCTTTACGCCGCTGCAGTTGGATCTGGATAGCCCGCCCAGCGTTCAGTCCGCCCTCGCGGAGCTCGTCAAGCGAGGCCTGCCGATCGATTTCCTGCTGCTCAACGCCGGAATGGTTGGTGGTAAGAAGCGCGTGCTCACCGCCGCGGGCATCGAGGCGGCTCAGGCCCCACTCATCGGCCATCATCAACTGACTGTCGGGTTGCTCCGAGCCAATTTGCTGAGTCCCAAGGCACGGATTGTTATCGCTGGCGCGGAACCTGCGCGAGGGGACGTCCCGATGTTCAGCTTCACCGACGTGGCGGCCCTTGCGGCCAAACAATACCGCGGCGACCGAAGCGCCGCGGTGGAAGCCCTGATCCGCAACGGACCGAACGTGAAGTACGAGCCCAACCGGGCGTATGCCGACGCGAAGCTCATTGTTGCTTGGTGGGCCGCGGCGCTGGCGCGCCGGCTACCCTCCGGCATGGCCGTGTACGCGGTCTCGCCCGGCAGCGCGCCCGACACCCAGGCGGTGCGAAACCTTGGCCCGGTGATGAAGCGGCTGATGATTCCGCTAACAAAGCTCATCCCCGGCATGTCTCAGGCGCCGGAGATCGCTGCTCGTCGCTACTTGCAGGCATCGGAGTTCGGAACCGACGTCTCGGGGCAATTCTTCGCCTCGGCGCCCAAGAAGCTCACCGGACCAATTGAGGCGATGCGCCACCCACACTTGCACGATCGCGCCAACCAGGAAGCCGCGTGGCAGGCCGTCGTTAAGGTCTCCGGCGCTGACTGGTCTGGCCCGGCATCCTTGACCGCGGTGTCCTGAAGGGCGCCGGTCGCGGCTAAATGGTCAGAAGTGACCAGGTCCTGGCAGCTGCTGAAAAGCCGATCGTCTGTGGAACGGCCTCAACCTTAAGCAAAGTCGCTAGGCTGTAAACTAGGCTGTAGTCGCCCCGTTGCCCGACGATCCAAAAAAAACCCCCGCAATAGCATTATTTTACGGGGGTTTTAAGTGGCTCCGGATGCTGGACTCGAACCAGCGACCCGCTGATTAACAGTCAGCTGCTCTACCAACTGAGCTAATCCGGAACGAATGCCGACCCGCGGGATTCTACCGCGGAAAACGAACGGCCCGCAACGTCTTGAGGCGATTTTGAGATTTATCTCTTAAGTTTTTAGTTGACAGGGGGTGGGGGCCGCGGTAGACTGGGTCCATCAACTAAATCTTTAGGAGTACGGGAGGTTCCCGATGATCCGGTCCACCCTCGCCCTCGTGTCCGCGGTAGTGATCTCGCTGGCCGGCTACGCCGCCTTGGGAATGGCGGCCCACACGACCCCCCGCCCGACGCTCAAGGTTATCGCGGTCGTCGTGGCTCACCCGAAACACCATTCGGCGCTCTCGGCGCTGCGTCCGCAGCAACCCGCGGCCTCGGTTCAGTAAGGCGCCGGTCCTAGTAAGGGGCCGACGCCTGGCGCCGTACGGTCACCGTCTGCGACAGCTGGACGGTCGCCTGGGCTCCCGGTGGAATCGTGAAGTTCGACTTGCTGTTGGCGCCGAGCATCGCCCCGCCGACCAGACCGATTGCGCCGAAGCCGTTCGCGTGGAAGATCGTTTTACCGATCGCGTTGCCGATCAACATCCCCGCGAGCGCGCCGAGCGCCGCTTTTCCGGCCGTTTGGCCCGTGCTTTTGTTGGCGGCAATGCTGGTCACGCTTCCGTAAATCGTTACGGTGCTGCCGCCGTACAGCCGTAGATACCGCGGCTGAATGACGATCTCGGGATTGCGCCCCTGTCCGGCGGGAACGACGCGCGTCACTTCACCGCCGATGGTTGCACCTTGGAAGTTGGGATCGCCGCTGGGATACGGCGGCACGACGGTCATCGTAAACTGGTCGCCGACGTGCGCCGATGCGCTCTCGAGCGTTTGATTGAGACGTGCGTTCAGCACCGTTCCGTTATACAACGTGATGCTTTGCTCGGCCGAAGCGGCCAGCGTCGCAGCGGCGAACGCGGCGATTCCCGCGATCATGCCGAGCCTGATTCCTATTTTCATGTGTCGTTTCCGTCCTCGTTACGCTTGCTGGTCGAGCGACGAGACGGGCGTTAGGGCGTCGTCAGGTTGCTCGTCAGTTGAATCGTAACCGGGGCGCCCGGCGGAATAACGATATTCTCATTAGATTTCTGTGCGTAGACGTAGCCGCTCGTATTACCGGCAGGCGGGGGCGTCACCGACGGGGCCGCATCCTTGCGGAACGTCATCTGCCACGCAATCGGCCCGGGCGTTACTCTGCCGGTCGGCATCGGAGGCAGCGAGAACTTGACGGCTTCCTGACGGTTCACCGCCGTATTCGTCTGCGTGACGTACTTGCTCACGACGACGGCGTGGATTGCGGCACGCTTCCCGTTGTGGAATTGAATGTAATCGAGGATGAAACCGATGCGCGCGCGCGACAGGCCGCCGGTACCGGCAACGTCGGTAACGCGGCCGTGAATCGCGGCGCCTTCCAAACTGGGAAGCGTCGGATCGTCGATCAGCAGTTTGAAGTTGGTGCCGACCGTGACCGTGCGTGAGTCGACGCCCTGCCCCAGGACGCAAAGGACTTTGGTTCCGGTGGGAATCGTTGCGGCTTGCGCGACGGCCAGCGTAGCAACCAAGGCAACTGCCGCTGCCGTCGACGACCGCATCGTACGCGCATCGATCATTTTCACGTTATCGCTCCTTCGACGTAGCAAAGTTTGGAACGCGCAGCGCTTCGCCGGTAAACGCGGCCGCCTTCCGCAACGCTTCGACGCGATCGAGGCGTTCCCACGGCAGATCGAGATCGGACCGGCCGAAGTGTCCGTACGCGGCGGTTTGCCGGTAAATCGGCCGGCGCAACTTCAAGTCGTGAATGATGGCCGCGGGACGGAGGTCGAAGACGGCCGTGACCGCACGCGCGATCGCGTCTTCCTCGATCTTCGCCGTGCCGAACGTCTCGACGAGCACGTTCATCGGATGCGCGACGCCGATCGCGTAGGCGACTTGCACCTCGCACCGATCGGCGAGCCCGGCAGCTACCACGTTTTTCGCAACCCACCGCGCCGCGTAGGCGGCCGAACGATCCACCTTGGTGGGGTCCTTCCCGGAGAACGCGCCGCCGCCGTGGCGCGCCATGCCGCCGTACGTGTCGGCAATGATCTTACGTCCCGTTAGGCCGGCATCACCTTTGGGACCCCCGATGACGAAACGGCCGGTCGGATTGACGTAGATGCGCGTATTCTCGTCGCGCAGCGCCGAGGGAACCACGTGATTGATGACTTTCTCGGTCACTTCGTTACGAATCACTTCGAGCGGAATGTCAGGATCGTGCTGCGTCGAAATCACGATCGCCTCGACCCGCAACGGGCGGTCGCCTTCATATTCGACCGTCACTTGCGACTTGCCGTCGGGGCGCAGGTATGGAATGTCGCCGTTCTTGCGTAGCGCCGAGAGATGGCGCGTGAGATTGTGCGCGAGTACGATCGGCAGCGGCATCAGTTCGTCGGTTTCGCGGCAGGCGTAGCCGAACATCATTCCTTGATCGCCGGCACCGGTGCGCTCGAACTCGTCGTCGTCGCCGCCCTTGGCCTCGAGCGATTTGTCGACGCCCATCGCGATGTCGGGGGATTGTTCGTCGATCGAGATGCTGACGCCGCAGGTTTCGGCGTCAAAACCGACCGACGACTTCGTGTAGCCGATTTCGCGAATCGTTTGCCGCACGATGCGCGGGATGTCGATGTAGGTTTTGGTGGTCACCTCACCGGCCAAGTGAATCTGCCCCGTAATGGCAAACGTCTCGACGGCGACGCGCGCGTCGGGATCGTCGCGCAGCAGTGCATCGAGCACCGCATCGGAAATTTGATCCGCGACCTTGTCGGGATGGCCTTCGGTTACCGATTCGCTGGTAAAGAACCGGCGGTACGCCACGTTAGGTTCCCTCCGACCACGATGCCATGTACTTCACCTGCTCCGGCGTCAGAACGTCGATTTCGACGCCCATCGACGAGAGTTTCAGCTCTGCGACTTCTTCATCGATCTCGAGCGGAACGTCGTAGACCTTCTTCTCGAGGCTGCGGTGGCTGCGCGCGAGGTAGGCCGCACAGAGCGCTTGGTTTGCAAACGACATGTCCATGACGGCGGCCGGGTGGCCTTCGCCGGCCGACAGATTGATGAGGCGGCCGTCGGCGAGAATGCAGACCTTGCGGCCGTCGTGCAGCGTGTACTGCTCGACGAAGGTACGCGGCTTGGCGACGCCGGTGCTGATGCGCCGGATCGCATCTAAATCGAGTTCGTCGTTGAAATGACCCGAGTTGCAGACGATCGCGCCGTCCTTCATCAGTTTGAAGTGCTCTTCCCGAATGACGTGATAGTTGCCGGTGACGCTTACGAACACGTCGCCGGCCTTGGCCGCATCGGACATCGGCATAACGCGATAGCCGTCCATCTGCGCCTCGATCGCCTTGCGCGGATCGACCTCGGTGACGATCACGTGCGCGCCAAGGCCCGACGCGCGCGACGCGATGCCGCGACCGCACCAGCCGTATCCGATCACCACGACCGTCCGTCCCGCCAGCAAGACGTTGGTGGCGCGAATGATGCCGTCGAGCGTCGACTGACCGGTGCCGTAACGGTTGTCGAACATGTGCTTGGTCAGTGCGTTGTTTACCGCCACGACCGGATACGGAAGCACGCCGTCGCGCTGCATGGCTTTCAATCGGATGACGCCCGTCGTCGTTTCCTCGCATCCGCCGATCATGCCGTCGAGCAGATGACGATGCTTGGTGTAGATCGTCGTCACGAGATCGCAACCATCGTCCATCGACATTTGCGGCTTTGACGCAATCACCGATTCAATGTGCCCGTAGTAGGTGGCGTGATCTTCGCCTTTAATCGCGTAGGTCGGAATCTCGTATTCACACAGCGCTGCCGCGACGTCGTCCTGCGTCGACAGCGGATTGCTCGCGCAGAGCGCGAGCTCGGCGCCGCCCGCCTGAAGCGCCAGCATGAGGTTTGCCGTTTCGGTCGTGACGTGCAGGCACGCGCCGATGCGCACCCCGGCCAGCGGTTTTTCGACTTCGAAACGATCTCGAATCTGCGCCAGCACCGGCATATAGGCTCCGGCCCACGCGATGCGCGCGCGGCCGGCTTCGGCGAGACCGCGATCCTTTACGTCGCCGGCGGTTCGATCCAATACTGGCACTGCTCTTCTTCCTCTCGTGGCGGTTGTTGTCGGGAACGGCTCTTCGGCGGGCCTCAGGCTCGCTCCCGGATAAACGAGCCGGGTGGAATCGCTCGACGAATACGCATCGCGACTCGCCTCCGACGCACCCGTCCCGGGCGGCGGAAGCGCCGCCGCCGTGGTCGGGGCTCTCGGTGCTGCTTTGGTCGCAATGGTCGCGCGCATCTGCGGCGCCAATCCGAAGTACGCAGCGCAGGCGCACGTCGCAAGCGCCGTGGCCGACGAGAGCGACGCGCTGCGCCACCGATTGACGGTAGCCCGCGAACGCGACGAACACGCGTTTGCCGCCGTCGTTGCAGCGCAACGCTTGCCGAAAACGACTCCGCAGGAACGAGCCGCGCGCGCCGAAGCGCTCGAAGCGTCGTTGCGTGCGGCGGCGGAGGCTCCGCTCGAGGCCGCCGCGACAGCGTTGCGCGTATTGCAACTTTCCGAGCGCGTGTTGCAGATTCCCAACCGCAATCTCGCCGGCGATGCCGGTTGCGGCGCCGAGTTTGCTTACGCCGCCCTCGCCGCGTGCGCGTATAACGTGCGCGTCAACCATCGCTACATGCACGACGAACAAACCATTGCGGCACAATCCGAACTGCTCGAACGATACGAACACGAGGCCACGAAAACTCTCGCCCGCGTACGTACCACTGTCGCTACAGCACTCGCCCCTCCCGTGTCATCCTGAGCGAAGCGGCCGTAGGCCGCGAAGTCGAAGGACGCGCGTTAGATCGACTCGTAGGTGGCGCCGGCCATGGCGCCGAGGATCTGGCCGGCAACTTCTCCGGTTTCCTCGTCGTGCGGGCCTTTCATCGCGCTGATGAAGAACGCGAAAGCAACGTGGCGCCCTTGCCTCGTCGTAATGTAGCCCGCGAGCGCTTTCTCGACGACGCCGCCGCCGGTGAGGTAATCGTCGCTTCCGTCGGTCCCCGTCTTCGCGAATACTTTACCGCGCGCCGGCGAGTGCGTTTGAATGCTCGCCAGCGTTCCGTCGACGCCCATGATCGGCAACCCGCGCAGCAGGTACGGATACCACGGCTGCATTCGCGCCCACGCGAGATAGTGCACCATGAAGTCGGCCGAGTAGATTCCGCTGCCGAAACCGTCGTTCTGCGAGGCTCCCTGCAAGTCGAGGCCCGCGCCGGTGAGGAGTTTTCCTTCGAGCGCGAGTCCGGCGCGCGCGTAGTCGCCGTGCGCGTGCGCGACGTAGGCTGCCCACACGTACGGCATCAGCGCGGCATGGAGATTGTCGCTCACCTTGAGCGTAATGCGCACGTCTTCGGCGAGCGGGAGCGAAACGTGCTGCGTGACGAGGTTCGCAGGAACGTACGCCGAGGTTGCGGGCGGACTCGGATTGTCTGCGCCCGGAGCGGCAACGGTAACCCCAGCGTCGCGCAACGCGAGGACGAACGCATCTTCGGCAAAGCGCCGCGGATTGGGAACGCGATAGGCGTAGAGCACGCTCGGCCCTGCGGGTTGCGAACCGGTGACCGCCACGGTGTGCCGTCCGCCGGCATCGGTCACGTCGGTGCTCAGGTCGATCGTCGCATCGCTACTCGGCGCGCCGGTCGTCGCCTTGTCGACGAATGTGACGTACGGCGTTTGCGGTGAAACCGAGAGCGTGACGGGATCGCCCGGCGATCGGCCGGGTGTCACCGTGACGTCCACGAGATTGTCGTTCACGACGATCGAGGAGATCGTCACGCCGGTCCCCGACTCGCTTCCCTGGTCGGGAAAGAGCGACGTATCGACGATAACCCGTCCGTCGACGCTCTTGATACCGGCCTTTGCGACGCCGGCGGCCAGTTCGCGGAGAACGGCCAGCGGATCGCCCGGCACCGCTTTGGTGGCGGCCGACCCGTCGTAGGCGTGATCTTCGTCTTCGAACGACAGCGTGCCGTCGGGACGAATGCGCTGCGACAGATTCGGATCGGCGGCCGCAACGAGCACGAGATCGCCGTGCAGCACGCCGGCGCCGTCGACGGCGCCCGTCCGGTAGACCGGCGTCGTGAACCGGAACTGCGGTCCGATCAACGCGAGGCTCGTCCCTGCGGTCAGCAGTTTCGTCGTCGACGCGGCGTCCATCAGCACCGATGCGTTCCGAGCGTAGAGCACGCGGCGCGCGTCGAGATCGTAGACTTCGGCCGCAAGGACCGAATGGTTCAAGCGCGGGGTGCGCTCCGGCGCGGCGATCGCCAGCGCAAGAGCGGCGGCCGGCGCGACGGTCACGCGAAGACTTCGACGAGTTCGAGGAATGGAGCGATATCGGCTCGTTCGATCTCCATCCCGACGCCTTTGGTGTGATAGCGAATATCGTGGAAGTCCATGCCAGCGGTCATGACCAGTCCGTACTGCTTGGCCTTTGCACGAAACTCGGCGACGTCGGCGGGTTCGTGCAGCGGATAGAAGACCTCGATTCCGCGCATTCCATGGTCGACCAGGTCGTCGATGAGACTGCGGTCCCGCAGCCGTCCCGGATGCGCGAGCACGGGAATGCCGCCGACGGCCGCGATCGTTTCGATGGCTCGTTGCGGCGTCGTGTAGAGCTGCGGCACGTACCCCGGTTTGCCGCCGCCGATCAAGTCGCGGAAGGCCGTCGAGACGCTCTCGGTCATCCCCGCTCGGACGAGCGCCTTGGCAACGTGCGGCCGCCCGACGGAGTGCGCCTCGTCGGATTCGCGCAGAACGTCTTCGATCGTCAACCCGTAGCCCGCAGCCCGGAGTTGGTCGACCATCGTCTGCGCGCGACCGCGCCGCTGCTCTTGATTGTATTCGAGCAGTTCGTTGATCGCCGACGGTCCCAGCGGCACGTCGTAGCCGAGCACGTGCACTTCGTTCTCGCGCCACGTCGTGTTGATTTCGATGCCGGTGATGTAGCGCGAACCGGCCGGCGGCTCGAAGGCGCCGTAGGCACCCAGCGTATCGTGGTCGGAGATGCAGAAGACTTCGACCTTGCGCTCGCCCATGAAGTCGGCCAGCGCCTGCGGCGCCAGCGTCCCATCGCTGACGTTGCTGTGTGAATGCAGATCGACGATCACGCCACGGTCTCCGTTGACGGCAGAAGGGTAGCGATTGAGGCGCGGCGTTCGACGATCAGCGAAATGCCGGTGCGCTCGTTGTCGCTGATCGCGACGGTGATGAAGGCGGGCACGCAGACGACGTCGATGGACGCCGCCTTGAGATAGTTGCGCGCGATCGCGACGGCCTTGATCGCCTGATTGATCGCGCCGGCGCCGACGGCTTGGAGTTCGGCGCTGTCGCGTTCGCGCAACGTCGCGGCCAGCGCACCGGCCACGGCGTTGGGACTGCTTTTGGTGGATACTTTCAATGGACCGTCGGCGCTCACGCGATACCTCGTAGGAAGATGCGTTTGATCTCGGTGGCTTTGCCGGTAGCGGTATCGATCCCCACCACCGCGGCGCAAAACTGCTTCGTGCCGTTCTTCTCGACGTTGAAGCGTTCGGAGATTCCTGTCAGGAAACGGTCGAGCACCGCTTTCTGCTCCATGCCGATGACGCCGTCGGTCGGTCCGGTCATGCCGACGTCGGTGATGTAGGCCGTGCCGCCCGGGAAAATCTGTTCGTCGGCGGTTTGCACGTGGGTGTGCGTTCCGTAGATGCACGAGACTCGCCCGTCGAGGTACCGGGTCAGCGCGACTTTCTCCGAAGTCGCCTCGGCGTGCATGTCGACGACCACGACCGGCGTTTGCGCCCGAAGCTCCTCGACGAGCGCGTCGGCGCTGCGAAACGGATCGTCGACCGGCGGCATGAAGGTGCGTCCCATCAGGTTGAGCACGCCGATCGTCACGCCGTCGGCGACGAACGTTCCGCTGCCGCGGCCCGGTGCCGACGGCGGATAGTTGGCCGGACGCACGACCCGCTCGGCCGTTTCGAGATATCCTTTAAAGTCGCGCTTGTCGAAGATGTGATTCCCGCTGGTGATGAAATCGACGCCGCTGGCAAACATCTCCTCGGCGGTCTGCGCGGTCAACCCAAAACCGCCCGCGGCGTTTTCGCCGTTGGCGATGCAGGCGTGAACCTGGTGCTGTTCGCGCGCGAGGGAGAGACAGCGTTTGAGCGTCTCGCGTCCGGGTGCGCCGACGACGTCCCCGACGAGCAGCAGACGGACGACGGGAACTATCGCCGCGCCGACGCCTTGGCTTTCTTCTGCGACTTCAGGAAGTACACGAGCACGCGCTTCTCTTCGCGGAACCCAACCAGACTTTTGGACTGGGCGGGATCGCGCAGCGCCTCGACGGCGCACAGCGCGGCTTCGTCTTGCGCGGCGGGATCCGCATCGAGGTGATCGTCCGGCACCGGATTGCGGACGAGCGCGTCGCCGAAGCGATCGCCGAAGAGTGCCACCTGAAGCTCGAGCTCCTCTTTAGTAAAACTCTCCAGGTCCCGGGTGACGTGGACGAACGTCGTCGCTCGGTCGCTCTCACACTCCAGCAGCAGCGTTCCGGCGTCGTCTTTGGACAGCGACAGGAAAGCGCGCACGTGGTCGTCGATGGCTTCGACGAGGTCGCTCTGCGCGCTGCGGTCGAGCCGGCGGCGCAACGCGAAGGTGAGCCGCACGGTCCGCTCGCCCGGCAGCGAGCGAATCGACGCAACTTCAGGAAAACGCACGAGCAACGCGCAGATTAAGCTCACCGTGTCGGCATTTTCGACCATGTGCAGACTCCCATTTCCACCGAGTTCAGTAGCGGCCAGAGGCGGGGTCTCGACAGTACGACGCCGACCCAAGGCCTCCCCGCGCCCTCCCGTAGAATGAACCCTCGTGACCCTCCGCGGGATTCCGGGGGCCCTCGTCCTCGGGTTGCTTGCCTCGATCGTGGCGCATTCGGCGCTCTACGGCGGCGGCCACGCCATGGGCGGCGCTTACCACTCCTGGTTCCTGGAACTCGGGCTGGCGGGCTGCTTTGGGCTGCTCGCCTCGATCGCCGCGCTGGCGTGGACCGGCTCGCGGGCAGTTGCCGACGGCTCGGTGCTGGCCTGCCGCCTGTGCGAACGCCTGCCCGGAGGGTGGGTGGTCTTCGCCACGGCGGTTCTCTGGTTCGCGCTCGGCGAGCGCGTCGAGGCGCGCCATGCCGATCCCAATGCGGCCGTGACCGCTCTGGTTCTGGCGGTTGCCGTGTGGGCGGTCTGCGGGGTCGCGCGCTGGTGCGTCCGGCTTCTGGCCGGAGCGGCCATCGCGATCGGGCGCCCCGCCTTCGCCCAACGGTCGCCGCAGTGGCTGCGCCGTTCGGCGCCTGCTCCGATCGTCCGCCGGATGCCGCTCCCGCGGCGACGGTTTGCCCGGCCTCCTCCGGTTGCGAACGCCTGCGCGTAGCGCGCAGATCCCCGTTCGCACTCGTTTCTTTTCACCGGAGGACCAATGCACCAATTTTCCGCGGCGCGCGTCGCCGTTCTCTTGGCGTTCGCGGCCGCTCTTGCAACCGCGTTTGCCGGCCCGGCGCTCGCCGCGACGACGGGCCTCATTCGCGGCACCGTCACGGTCGACGGGAAACCCGCGGCCGGCGCGAGCCTTACCCTAGAGGGCGAAGGTTCGCGTTTCACGGCCACGGCCGACGCCAAGGGCGACTACGTCTTCTCCCAGATCCCATTCGGCTCGTACCGTTTAATCGCGCGCCACGCCGGCGCGCACGAACTGCAAGTCCTGGTCACCGTGCAGAGTGATTCGGTCGCGACGGTCAACGTGGCGCTGTCGACCAACCTCAAGCAGATCGCCAGCACGACCGTCGTCTCTCACGGCGTCGGCTTGCAAGCGAATCCACCCTCGGTGAACCAACTGAGCCGGTCGACGATTCAAACGTCGCCCGTGCAGAACAGCCTCGACAAGCTGCTCGGAACGCTTCCGGGCGTCGTGCCGTTTTCGTACAACGAACCGGTCGTCAACGGCTTTCACGGCGTCACGTACAACATCGACGGCGCGCCCTTGCCCCTCGCAACGACCTCGAACTTCGCCGAGATCGTCGACCCGAAGAACATCGACTCGCTCGAGCTGCTCTCCGGCGCAATCCCGGCAGAATACGGCGGCGACCGCATGGGCGGCGTCGTGAACATCATCACCAACCGCCCGACCGACATTCCGGAGGGCTTCTTCGGAACGATCCAGGGCGGCTTCGGGAATCAGTCGCAAAGCCATCGGCAGTCTCGACACGGCGGCGCGCTTCGGCATGACCGAGGCCTTCCTCAACGCCAACACCCAAAGCAGCGTCCGGGGACTCGACGCCCCGACGTTCGATCCCATCCACGACAACGCGTCGCAGAGCGATCAGTTCTTGCGCTTCATCACGCAGCTCAGCCCGCGCTCGACGCTGGCGTTCGACTACTCCAACCAGCTCGCGCAGTTTCAGATTCCGATCAACACCGATCCGAACAACCCCTACGACCCGATCTACACGCCCGCCGGAACCGACGACGTGCAGCGCGAGTACGACCGCTTCTCGAATCTGAACTTCACGCAGACGTCGCGCGACGGAAACGGCGTCTTTCAGATCATTCCGTGGTGGCGCTCGACGCGCATCAACTACGACGGCGACCTCCCGATGGACGTACTCGGCTTCACGCCCAATTTCGGAGGCGGCGACGCGGTCTCGGCCGACGACGGCAGCGGCAGCGGATCCGGCCCGACGCACAACGTCGGCCTTCTGTCGAATACGTACGTGAGTTACACCGGCTTGCGGATGTCCGATTTTCGCGCAACCGAAAATCACGCATGGAAGATCGGCTTCGACGTCAATCGCTCCAACTTGCTCGCATCGCAAGCCTTCGGTTGCTACTACCGGATTGCGCCGATACCGGCGTACACGATCGGCCGTACTATCTCGTCGCCTCGCCGGATCAGGCGCAAGCCGGGTCGCAAGTCGGGATCTACGCGCAGGACAAGTGGCAGCTCAATAAGTTCGTCCGTTTCGACTACGGCTTGCGCTACGATCATTCGACCGGTTACACCGGTGGATGGCAGCTCAGCCCGCGTGCCGGCGTCACGGTGTGGGATGGCGGCAAGAACACCGTGCACGCGTACTACGGACGCTTCTACGCGGCCCCCCTCCTCGAAGACGTCCGCCAAGACTGCGTCGTCCTGCAAGGCTGCCCTACCACGCCGGTCTACAATCTTCAGCCGGAGCGCGACGCCTACTTTGAAATCGGCGCCGAGCACTTCTTCAATCCGAGCTTCAGCGGCGCGGTGAACATCTTCCGCAAAACGGCCGTTAACATTCTCGATACGACGCAACTGTTGAACACGCCGCTATTCGCGGTTTTCAACAACGCGATCGGGATCGACAGCGGCGTCGAACTGCGGCTTACCGACACGATGCCGAACTTGAATCAGTGGTTCTTCACGGCGACGATCTCCGGGTCGTACGCGGCGTGCGTGTCCGGATCCACGTTCCTCTTCCCGCCCGACACCAATCCGCCCAACCAGTCCTGCGTGTCGCAGCTGGCCCCCGAAGACCACGACGAAACCATCGCGTCGACGGCCGCGTACACGTGGCGCTTCGGACGAGGGCATCAATGGTTCACGACCCTGCAGGGAAACTACGGCAGCGGATTCCCCGTCCAGTTCGAGAGCGCCAACGCCAATCTCAGCGGACGGCTCCCGGCGCACACGACCTTCGACGTATCGGCGGGTCGCTATCTCACGCCCGGACGGGCGAACGACCACGGCTTGGGCCTCTCGTTCATCGTGACGAACGTGCTCAACCACCAGTATCCGATCAAGGTCGCTAATGGCTTCAACACGACGCAGATCGCCAACGGTACGAGCGTCTTGTTTCGCCTCAGCGCGCCGTTCTAGGCTCGAGAATCTAGGGTGGCGCAAAGCGCCACCCCCTCGAAGGTGAACATACGAACCTTTGCGAATCGCCGATTTGCGAAGCATTCGCGCATTATCCGGAGGACTCCCCACACCGGTCGCGGGATTTAGGACACCCCATGTTCGATCTCGACCGCGGTACGATCGTCGTTACCGGCGGCGCCGGCCTGATTGGCAGCGCCGTCGTTTGGGCGCTCAACCGTCGAGGGCTCGACGACGTCTTGGTCGTCGACCGGTTAGACCGCACCGAGAAGTGGCGCCACCTCGTCCCGCTCCGCTTCACCGACTATCTCGATGCCGACGACTTCGAGCGCCGCATCGCCGAGGGCGACGATTTCGGAAGCATCGGCGCGGTCTTTCACCTGGGCGCCTGCTCGTCGACGACCGAAGACGACAGCGACTATCTCATGCGCAACAACTATGAGTACACGCGCAACCTCGCGCATTGGGCGCTCGAGTCGGCGGAACGTTTTATCTATGCATCGTCGGCTGCAACCTACGGCGCGCTCGAAGACGACCTCTCCGACGATGCGGAACTGCGAACGCTGCGTCCGCTCAACATGTATGCGTACTCGAAGCACCTCTTCGACGTGTACGCCCGGCGCAGCGGACTCGACCGGCAGATATGCGGGCTCAAATATTTCAACGTCTTTGGACCAAACGAAGATCACAAAGGCGAGATGCGCAGCGTCGTCTGCAAGGCTTTCGAGCAAATCCGCGACAACGGCAGCGTGAAACTCTTCAAGAGCTATCGTCCGGACTTTCGCGACGGCGAGCAGCGCCGCGATTTCATCTATGTCAAGGACGCCGCCGAGATGACGCTCCACCTCGCGGAGTCCGGCGAGGGTGGTTTGTTCAACGTCGGCTCCGGCCGCGCGCAGACGTGGCTCGAACTCGTGCGCCCCATCTTCCGCGCGCTCGACCTGCCAGAGCGCATCGAGTTCGTCGACATGCCCGAGCGGCTGCGCGGGAAATACCAGTATTCCACCTGCGCGCGCATGCAACGCACCCGCGCGACGGGTTATGCGCAAGCGGCGACGCCGCTGGGCGACGCGGTCGCCGACTACGTCTCAAACTACTTGGTTCCGGGCAGAGCGCTCGATCCGGCCGACGCGCCGGTCGCGCGCGAAACGCTCGTCAACACTCCATCTTTATAAAGAGGTTCGATGCCGTCACCGCAACAGACTCGCGCCGAACGGCGCCGCCACGCCCGCGGGGGCAACGCTCCGCCGCCGCGCCGCGATCCCATGATGCCAATCTACATCGGCGTCGCGGTCTTGATCCTGTTGGTCATCGCGATCTTCGGCGGCATGCGGTTCGAACAATCGCTGGCGCTCAAAGCCGCGTATGCGACACCGTCGCCTGGTCCCGATGCGAGCCAAAAACCGGTCGCGCTGGTCGACGGCCAGGCCGTCGGGGCGGCGCACTTCAAAACCGGCAACGCCCCGAGCGGTGGGACCGGACAAAACGTCGACGGCATCACCTGCCTCTCCGAGGAAGGCCAAGCACTGCACATCCACTCGCATCTCGCGCTGTACGATCGCGGCAAACTGATTCAAGTCCCGCGGTTGATCGGATTCTCGGCGAGCCAGGCGCTGCCGGGCGGCGGATGTCTCTATTGGATTCACACCCACGACACGAGCGGCATCATTCACGTGGAAACGCCCGACGTGCAGGCGCCGGGCGGCGGACCGTATACGCTGGGCATGCTGTTCGACATTTGGGGTGAGCCGCTGGCGCGTGACGGCGTTGCCGGTTTCCGCGGACCGGTCACCGCCTACGTCAACGGCGCGAAGTACGACGGCGATCTGAAGGCGATCCCGCTCTTGTCGCATCAGCAGATTACCCTCGAGGTCGGCACGCCGGTCGTCCCGCCGACCAACTACGCGTTTCCGCCGAACGACTGATCCCCGGTTAGCGCAACACCTTTTTCAACGCGCCGTCGAGCTCGGCATACGATAACTCGCCGGAACCCAGATACGACACGACCTTGTTTCTGCCGACGATCGCGATCGTCGGAAAGCCGCCTTGCAAATAACTGTTGGCGACCCCGAGCGATGCGTCGTATGCAACGGGATACTGCACGTTAAACCGCTGCACCCACGTGAGAAGGTCGGCTTGCGAAGCGGGCGAGGTGCCGTCGATTGCCGTGTCGCTGCCGGACACGCCGAGAAAATCCACTTGCGCGCGATGCTTTTGATACAGTCGGTCGATGACGGCGGTCTCGCGCTGGCAATGCGGACACCAGGTCGCAAAGACCTCGAGAAACAGCGGCTTCTCGGAGTTCTTTAAGACGAAGAGTCCGTTCGTGGTCGAAACGCTGAAGTCTGGGGCAGGCTGCCCGACTTGCGCTTTGCCCAAGACCGGTGCCTGCGATGCCGAGATGAGCGGGTGGGACGGTCGCAACGAATACCACACAATCGCTCCTACGGCAATTGCGGCGATGACGACGATGGACAGCACCGCAAGTCCGCGTTGGTTCATGAGGTTCGAAATCTCCGGTCGACGGCAAGTGCGCCCGGCGCACGGTAGGCGATAAATCCGCTGGCAAGAGCGAGCAAGAGGTCGAATCCTGCGTGCGGCCAGTCTGCGATGGCTACTTCGCCCGGCCCGAAGCACCCACAGTCGGCGTGGATGTGGCGAATCACCGCCGACGCGACGACGGCAGCGTACACGAGGAATTGAACGCAGGCAATCGTTGCCGCGAATCGCGTGAAGAGGCCGACTACGAGATAGAGCCCGAGCATGAGTTCCAAAAACGGCAGTCCCAGGGCCAGCGGTCCCACGACGGTCGCCGGAAGCAGGCGAAACCCGGCGATCGCCGCGGCGAGCGCGGGCGCGTGACCGACCTTGAGGGCGCCGGCGACCATGAGCAGCACCCCGATCGCAAGGCGGCAGGCGAAAACGAGAGCGTCCACGGCGCCTTTCGTTGCGCCGAACCGGGAGCGGCGACCTCTTTCAGAGCGCTTCCCCGCCATCCGGGCGTACTATGAGAGAAGCATGGATCGCCGCATTCGCAACTTGTCCCGGCTGGCGCCGGCCGCCATCGCCCTGATTCTCGCCGCGTGCGCGCAGCCGGGGCCGCGCGCGCCCGGATTCACGCTGACCGACGATTTCGGGCGTCCGTGGGCGCTCGACGCGCAGCGCGGCAATCCGGTCGTGCTGACCTTCGGCTTCACACACTGCGCCGATACCTGCCCCGAGACGCTCGCGAAACTGGCGCGGCTGCGCCGAACGCTGGGAGCCGGCGCCGGCGACGTTCGCATCGCGATGGTCAGCGTCGATCCGCGCCGCGACACGCCGGCGGTGCTGCACCGCTTCGTCGGGCAGTTCGACGGGCCGGTCATCGGACTGACCGGCTCGCCCGGGAACGTTGCGACGGTGGAATCCGCCTACCACGTCTGGGCGCAACGGGTGCCGGGACGCACTCACCGCGCCGGCGCGTACGACGTCGTCCACTCTGCCATCATCTATTTCATCGATCCGCGCGGAACGATACGCGACATCAGCGACGACGGCGCGTCCGATGCGACGTTGGCGCAAGCCATGAGGCGGCTCTAGTGGGCGCCCTTCACCTCGCGCTCGCAGCGCTGCTGACCGTCGTTCCGGTGCACGGCACGACGCTCGCCAGGCTTCCCGGCGGCACCGCGATCGTGCGCACCGACGCCGTGCCGATGATGCTTCCCGCGCAGATCCGGCGCTACCGCGTCACGTCTGAGGCGGCCGCGCCCGGCGTCGAACTCGACGCGCTGCTCGACCGGTCGACCCGACCGTGGAGCCTGCGCAAAGCCGTCGCTGCGGGGCCATTCATTCCCGGTTTGCCCGAACCGGGACGCGTCATTCCCGTCGAACTCGGGAGTCCGCTTCCGAAAGCGACGCTCGTGAATCAAGACGGCGGCATCGTCGAACTCGACCGCGCGTTTGCCGGCAAGACGACGCTGGTCACGTTCGTCTTCACGCGCTGTCCCGACCGAACGCTCTGCCCCGCCATCAGCGGAAAGTTCGCGTACTTGCAGTCGCGATTGGATCCGCGGCGGTTCGCATTGGTCGAGATCACGCTCGATCCACCCTACGATTCGCCGGCGGTGCTGCGCCGCTACGGCGCCGCCTACGGCGCGAATCCGGCGATCTGGTCGCTCCTCACGGGAACCGGAACGAGCGTCAAGCGCGTGCTCGACGAGTTCCGGATCAGCTCGTTGCGAATCTCCACCAGCAACTTCTTGCACGACGACAAACTCTTCATCGTCACCTCCGAAGGACGCATCGGATACATCGCAGAGACGGCGAGTTGGGACCCAGAAGCGGCGCTCGCGGAGGCACGCTCGATCGCCGGCTTGTCGAGCAATCCCTTCGAGCGCTTCAAACTCTCCCTCATCGCGGGCGTCGTCGCGCTGTGCGGCGGCAGCCAGTTCGCAGGCATCGTGCTGCTCGAGCTCGCCCTATTCGTCATCATCGTGCTGCTCGTCGGCGGCGCGCTCTGGTGGGTCGCGCGGATCATCTGGGCTAAGCCGTAGCGGGAAGGGCCGCTCGCCTAGGTAGCGATAAGAGGCAGGGAGGCTCATGGCAGCACCCCGCAAGCCGGTCGAACCCGGAACTCCCGAGCAGGCCGAATTCCTGGAGCGTGCCGTCGAGCAGTACGGCAAGGCCGCGTACAACTACGCCTTGCGCCTGACGAGCAACGAAGCCGACGCCCGCGACTTGACGCAGGAGGCATTCATCCGCGTCTACCGCGCGTGGCGAAGCTTCAAGCCCGGGACCTCCTTCCTTTCGTGGATTTACCGTATCGTCACCAATTTGCATCGCGACGAACTTCGGCGCCAAAAAGGACGTTATCTGGTAGAGATTCCGGAGGATAACGAGCCGAGAAGCTCCGGCGCCGACCGTCACCTGGCCGAGAATCCGATCGACGATCTCGTCGAAGGATATCTCAGCGAACCGGTTTCGCAGGCGCTGGCCGCGCTCTCTTCGGAGCAACGCCAGATCCTCGTGCTGGCCGATATCGAGGAGTGCAGTTATGCGGAGATTGCGGGAATCGTCGGTTGTTCGGTCGGCACGGTCCGTTCGCGGCTCCATCGCGCGCGCGGCCAGCTTCGCAAACTCGTCACCCGGAACGTGAAACCGTCGCTATGAATACCTCACATCTTTCTCTCGATCGCCTCGTCGACTACACGCGCGGAGAGCTCTCCGAGCGCGACGATGCCGACATCCACGCTCACCTCGCAGAATGCAACGACTGCGCGCGCGCGCACGAGTCGGAGCGGCGCTTGGTCGATTTGCTCAAGGCGCACGCCCGAGCCGAGGAACGCGAACTTCCGCCCGGCCTCACAACAGCGATTCGCGCGCGCGCGGCAGACGATCGCGCGGACCGTCCGCGCTGGTCCTGGCACCGGTTGCCGGCGTCGTTCGGCGCGTTCGCAGCCGCCGGCATCGCCGCCGTCCTCGCGGTCGCGTTTATTCTCGCCTTTACGATTCCGCGTTCGGCGCCGAGCAACGGCACGGTCGAAGCGTCTGCCTACATGGCCAATCATGCCGCGCTGGCGAGCACGATGCCGTTCGAGGACGGCACGAACGCGCCCGTGATGCTGACCTCAGACGAGGGCCGATGACGCGGTTGAAGATCGCGGCAACCGTCGCGGCACTGGCGGCGAGCCTTTCGTTGGCAAGCGCGGCTCCGTCCGAGGAGCCCGCCGACGGGTTGGTCTTCGACGCGATGACGGCGCCTCAAAACGTGTCGTACGCCGGGACCGTCCAAGTGGTCAGCATCGGGAATCAAACCTCGCAAGTCTGGGTCTACCGCATCGAACACCGCGCGCCGGATCTCACCGAGCGCACCTACTTGTCTC
Source organism: Vulcanimicrobiota bacterium (assembly GCA_963704715.1). Lineage (GTDB taxonomy): Bacteria > Vulcanimicrobiota > Vulcanimicrobiia > Vulcanimicrobiales > Vulcanimicrobiaceae > Tumulicola. Next base: position 975,724 of record OY969933.1, read on the forward strand.
CGCCGCGTTTGCACGGCGACGAAATCGTCACGCGCGGAGCTCAGAGCGACTTCGTCGACGTGCGCAAACACCGCGTCACCGCCACCCAAAATGCGGCCGCCGGCGACCAAATCGCGCGCGACGACAACTATCTCCTGATGCGCGCCAATTACCGGGCCGTCAAGCAGACCGTAGAAGCGTTCGACGGGCGGCGCGTGCACGACGTCGCCCTCATCAACAAATACACGAACCGCGTGACGATGCTCGTTCGCGTCGACGACCAGACGAAGCTCGTGCTCGATAAGCAGGAGTTCGCAGCCGACGGTTCGCTGGTCGGCGAGACGCGCTTCGAAGAAGTCCGCATCGCGCCGAGTCTTCCGAACGCGGATTTCGACCTTCCGCACGGATACGCCACGGTCAAGGAGCCGGCGTTCGCAGTGCCCTCGAAGGACGTCGCCGGCGTCGTACGCAGCGCCGGATTCGCTGCGCGCGTGCCTTCGTTTCTTCCCGACGGTTTCTCGTCGGTCGACGGCCACGTCGTGGAGATGAAGCACGTCCCTACCCTTCACGTCCTTTTCTCCGACGGCATCCGAACCGTCTCGCTCTTCGAAAGCGCCGGCGATGCGTCTCTCGACATGCAGCCGCTGCATCCGCGCTCGCTCTCGCTCGGGGGGCGGCAAGCGAGTTACGCGGAGCAAGGCCCCGACGCGCTGCTCGTTTGGAGTGACGGATCGCTGCACTTCGCACTGCTCGGCAATCTGCCGCTCGACGAGCTCAAACGTATCGCCGCCTCCCTCGAACCCTAAACCCACACACACGTCACCCCGTGCCATAAAAATAGAGAGGCCTCCGCAATGCGGAGGCCTCTCTTCGTCCTACGGGCGTTGGTTGATTAGATCTTGATGTTCGCCGTGATGTAGAACTGGAACGGGGTCTTCGTCGAGTTTCCGTCCTGGTTGAAGGGTCCGAATAGCGGGCTATACGGATACTTCACAACCGGTTGGATGATCGAACCGTTGTAGCCGGCCGGGTTGTAGCCGTTTCCGACCGGGAAGATTTCGCTTCCGAAACCGCCCGTGCCGTATCCGCAAACGTTCCCGTTGTCGGACGTCCACGGAGCCTTGGTTCCACCCCAGCAGGTGTTGACGAGGTTGGCCAGCGTTCCGACTACGGAGAGTCGCGGGCTGACGTCGTACGTCAACTGCAGGTTCAGGCCGAAGAAATTCGGCTGCGTGAACGATCCCAGCGGATCGAAGACGCCGGTGTAGGTGTTCGGAACCGCACCGATCGATCCGCAGAGCGGTTGCATCGTAGCGACCGCCGCCGTTGAAACCCGCGGCGCCGGGCAGAACGGCACCGCAGCCGGCCGGGTCGATACCCGGGTTCGCCTGCGGAACGCCGTATTTGCCACCGCCTGCGAACTGCAGCGACGGCGTGATCGCCCACTTGTTTTGCTTGTAGTTCAAGATGAGCGATGCGGCGTACGGCACACCGTAGGAAGCAGCAGCAGAGCCGATGCCGCCCGGGAAGATGTCGAACGTCGGGAACGCCGTGTTGGGATCGATCAGCGCTTGCGGGTTCTTCCAGTACGGATTACCGACGTCGGCCGCCGTACAGGTGTAGACCGCAATGCCGGCCGTCGTGTAGCACGGCGCCGCCGGCTGACCGTTGGTGGTCGTGCCGCAATACGGAACGTGATTTGCGCCGACCTTGCCGACGTACTCACCGCCCGGCGCGCACGCCTGGGTGTACGCGTTGTAGGCTGCGATCTGCTGGTTCGTTCCGCCGATGACCGTCGTGCCGTAGAGACCCGACGGCAACTGACCGTAGTGGATGTAGGAGTTGGTGTATGCGAACGACAGTTGCGCGGCAAATCCGTTCCGCGAGAAGTCGCCGTCTTGGAACTGGAACTCGACGCCTTGGCTGCGCTGGTTACCCGCATTGAGGCCGGAAATGAATCCGGTCTTCTGATCCAAGAAGAAATTCTGGATCTGGTTCTGGGTTTGGCGCAAGAAGGGCGTCAGCTTGAACGACATCTCCGTTCCGTTGAAGTGGTGCTCCCACGAAAGGTCGTAGTTCAGCGAGGTCGGCGGCGATATCGGATAGCCCGGTGACGTACGGCCGAACTGATAGAAGTTCGCCGCGTCATACGAAGCCAGGTTTTCTTGCAGCGTGTTGTACTGTTCGAACGCCGCGTTCGGCGCTTGAACGTAGCGGCCGAACGAGAAGCGAACAACGTTTCCGGTGTTGACCGTATACGTGCCGCTCAGGCGCGGCTGCCAGATCGGGTAGGTGAAGTTCGCCGGCGTATTCTGCCAGTTGGCGTTATGAAAACCGGACGGACACGGCTGCGTCGGGTTGTATCCCAACGACGCCTTGCTCGTGGGCTTTCCGCTGACGTTGTCGATACAGTAGTCGAGATTGAACGCGTTCGTCCAGAAGGCTCTCGGCTGACCGGTGTCGGTATTCGACCCGATGAACGTGAACGTGTCGAGACGGACGCCGGCGTTGATCAGCCACTTGTCGCTCGGGCGCCACTCGTCGAGCAGCGAAGCCGAGAAGAACTGGGGGACGACCTGGTTGAACGTAGCGTGCAAGCCGTTCTCCGTGACGATGTATTCGCACGGAGCGCCACCGCAGTTCAACCCGCTGACGTCCGGAACGGTTCCAGACTGGATGGTACCGAACCGTACGCCGGAACCGTTACACTGCACCGGCGTCGCTTTGTTGCTCGTCGATGACGACGGAGGTGCGGCATAGCAGAGGCCCCCGTACGGGTTGGCCGAGCTCACGACCGCAGCCGCCGTTTCGCCGCCGACGGCGTAGAACGAGTTGTTGTCGCGGATACTGTTGGCCGTAACGTACGACGCTTGCGCGCTGATCAGGTTCTGCGCGTTGATCTGATTCTGATACTGCAGGCTCAGACCACGCGTGTGAGACGAGAGTTCGTAGTCGGGCGAACAGCAGCCGGCGAAGTCTGCATACGTGGTCTGCGGACCGTTTTGCAGCCAGTCGCTGTAGTACGTGTAACCGTAGAGACGCAAGAACGACGTCGAACCGAAGTTCTTCGTGTATTGCACCTTCACGATCTCTTGGTTGTTCCAGATCGTGTCGCTGGCGGTGTCGGGAATCTGCTGGCCGGCAGCCGTACGGTTCTGGCTGTTCGGGAAATAGTACGGCTTCACGCAGTTCTTCAGACCGTTGAGAGCGGACGCGGAGAAGGCGCCCCCGACCGCGCCGGGACAGCTCCACGTCACACTGTCGATGTAGGTTGGTGCACCGAGGTATATGTTGTTGGCGCACTGGGCTCCGGTGAGATTTCCGGAGCAACCGGACGTCGACGTGATGTCGTTGGTGGTCGAGTAGAAGTTGTTGTGCAACGACTCGCTATCCCACATCAACTGGACGTCGTCTTTACCGGCGTCGTTCTTGTGCGGGATACCCACGTGGAAGTTCGCCACGACGTCGCGTGCCGAAATGTTCGACAGCAGCGCGTAGTTGAACGGACCCATGTTGTAGTACCACTGGCCCGTACCAAATATGTAGTTGGTTGTGGGCGCGTAAGGAATTTGACTGCCGCCTGGTGCGGTGTTGCACGGAATGAACGTAGTAGAGCCGACGCCACCGCAAAGCGCCATGGGAGCGCCGACCCAATTGTCGTAGCTCGAGCCGTTCTGATTGTCGACGTAGTTGAAGTCCTGGTTGTAACCGGCGACGCCGACGTAGTACGAGAACAGACGATCGGGCGTCGCGCCGCCGGCTTCCACCATCGCGCGATGGTAGAACGCCGGAGTGCCGATGCCGAGTTCGCCCGTGGCGTAACCCGGATACGTACCGGTCTTGATGACCTGGTTGATGTATCCCGAGAGGCCTTGGCCCTCGGAGTTAGCCGGGTTAGCACCGGTGTAGACTTGGACTTCCGCGTTACCCAGCGACGAAGCCGAGCTCGACGGATAGTTATCGAACGACCGGTTTACCGGAACGCCGTCAAACTCGTAGCCGACTTGGTCGTAATCGCCGCCACGAATCGAGACGGTTTGGAAGTAACCGGTTTGGTTGGCCGGGACGTACGCGCCCGGGACGCTGGCCACGGCCGAGTAGGCCGAGTTCAGGCCGCCGCCGCCGCCCAGCACCGACGCGGCTTTTTGCGCGACGGCGTTAACCGAGTAGACGTCGGACGTGGTACCCGATTTGACCAGCGAGCCGGCTCCGACTGCGGAGACGTGCGCAATGGTCTTGAGGGCATGGATCAGCCGGACGGTCGTCGTTTGCACCGTGTCGGCGAAAACGACTTGGCCCGGAATGCTGATCGATTGGTAACCACTCTTTGCAATGGTGATCGTATATGTGTCCGGCGGCAACACGAGGAACGTGAAGCGGCCGGCGGCGTCGGTCGTCCGGGTAGCGTTTTGCGACGGGCTTGCGACCGTCACGTCCGCCCCGGCTACGGGAGCGCCGGAATCGGCATCAACGACGGTACCGGTGAGACCACCCGTCGTGCCTGCCAGTGCCCATGTTCCCTGGCCAGCAAATGCGACGAGCAGTACCAGGGCGGTAACGACGTGCCGGAATGATTTCCGGATCATTAATACCTCCTCAGGTAGTTGTTATTGGCAGGCAAAATCGGGCAAACCCGGCATGGGTTACCCTCCTTCGCCCGCTGGGAACGCTAGTTCGCACAACCCGCCTCGCTTCCTTGAAAGGACGCTGAGATTCGGAGCTCAGCTGCGGGAAATCGCCGCGATCGACTCGGTCAGCACGTCGAGGTCGTAGCCGCCCTCCAGGACGTAGGCGACCCGGCCCCCGCAGAAGCGGCGCGCGGCGTCCGCAATTGCCGAGCCCAGTGCACCGGCGGCCTCGCACCCCACCCCCAGGTCGCCCACCGGGTCGCCTGCCGCGTAGTCGAAGCCGGCACTGACCATGAGGAGCTCGGGCCGGACCTCCGCCGCGACCTCCGGCAGCAACGACCGCCACGTCTCGACGAAGGCCTCGGTCGAGACGCCGCTCGCGGGCAACGGAACGTTCACGACCAGGTCCGAGCCGGTCTTATAGCTGTGCAGCCCCGTCCCCGGATAGGCCGGCGAGGCGTGCGTCGAGACGTAGGAGAGACCATTTCCCGCGACGGCTTCGGTGCCGTTGCCGTGGTGATAATCGAAGTCGACGACCAGTACGCGCCCGCCACCGGTAGCCTGAAAGGCCCGAGCCGCGACGGCGACGTTATTGAAGAGGCAGAAGCCCATGCCGCGCCCGGGCTCGGCGTGGTGTCCCGGTGGACGAACCAGCGCGAAGACCGACTGGCCGCCGGACGCGGCAGTCTCGGCGGCGACCACCGCTCCGCCGGCGGCCCGCAAGGCGGCCGCCATGGAGCCTGGTCCGACGACGACGTCGCCCGTCGAGAGTTCCTGCGCTCTGAGCAGGCCCGCGGTTTCCCGCTCGACGAGCTCCAGATACTCGGGCGTGTGCACGCGCAGCAACTCTTCCTCGGTCGCGGCGCGCGCCGCAATTTCGTCCTTCATGACGCCGAGAGCGCGCAAACGCGAAGCGACCACCTCAACGCGTTCGGGCGATTCGGGATGCCCTACGCCGCGAAGGTGGTCGCCGTAACGCGCGTCGGTGACGAACTTCAGTGTTTGGGCTTCGCGCAGCCGTCGGACGCCGACTTTCGCACGCTGACGTAGTCTTTCGTGCCTTTGCGCATCATCGGCAGCAGCCGTTTATACGTGGCCACCGCTTTCGCGCATTGGTTGGAATTCTGATACGACTTGGCAGCGATGTAGAGCAGCGTTGGATTCTGATCGAGAAATCCGTGCGCGTTGCGATCGAGCGCGTCGAAGATTTTCGCCGCTTCCTTATAGTTCTTCAGTTCGAAGTCGGCGCCGGCGACGCATCCGAGCGTTTCGGGCGAGCGTTGGATCTCGAAGCTCTTTCCGCACGATTCGCGCGCGCTCGCATAGTTATGCGCTTGTGAGTACGCTTGGCCCAGCAGCGCGAAACCCTGCGCGTCGGGCGAGACTTGCGTGTAGTGCTTGAGGTATCCGATGCTGTCGGTGACGTGTCCGCTCTGCATCGAGATTTCGCCGAGTCCGAGGAGCGCCCCGGGATTATCCGGATCGATCGCAAGCGCAGCTTGGAATTTGGCGGCGGCTTTATCCCATTGGTGCTGCGACGCGTAGTAGTTGCCGTAGGCGACGAACGGCCCGGCAACTTTCGGAAACTGCGTCGTTGCCTGCTGCAGAATCGCCTCGCCTTGCGCGCTCTTCTTCTCGCCGACGAAGTAACTCGCTTTGCGCACCATGATCTGCGCTTTTTCGTCGTCGCTGGGCGCCGCGACGATCGCGTCGTCGTATGCGGCCGAGGCCTGTGCGTCGTCGTGCTGCTTGGCGTAGAGATCCGCCTTGTACACCAGCGCTTGGACGCTCCTGGGATCGATCATCAGCGCGCGGTTAATCGTCTGCAGGGCCATCGGAATGTTGTTTTGCTGCGTATAGGTCGTCGCAATCTGATAGATGGCCGCCGTATCTTTGGGATTGAGATTGTAGGCCAACTCGAACTCTGCCCGGGCGTCGTCGTACTTTTGCTCGGACGCATAGATGCTGCCGAGCGTTTCCAGCGCAACGGGTTCGGTCTTGTTGAACGTCACGGCGCGCTTGGCGACGCGTTCGGCGTCGGCGGCACGATTGGTTTTCAGATACACCTCGGAGAGCTGCGCGAGCACGCCCATGTTGGTCGGGTCGAGGTTGGAGGCTTGTTCGAGATCGTAGGTTGCGCCGCGCGAATCGCCGCCCGCTTCGCGGGCAAAGCCGTCGTAGTAGTAGACCTGCGCGGTCTTGTCGCCCATTTGCAAGAGGTGCGTCGTGAGCTGCAGCGTCAGTTCCGGCCGGTTGATTTGCAAGAACTGCGCGGCCAGCTCGGACATCGCTTGCTGGTCGTTGGGGTTGGCCTTGAGCTTTGCTTCCAATCGCGGTATCGCAACGCTTGGCGGCTCCGGACTCGCGGTCGGCAGCGCCGAGGGCGACGGTGAGGGTGACGGCGTCGAGGATTTGCCGCCGAACAATCCGGCTTGTGCCGAAGGCGTGGTCGCGGCAAAGGCGGCGAGCGCGCATCCGAGCGCGACGATGGCGGTGAGAACGAGTCGTTTCATAGTTCCTTTTGGTGTCATGCTTTGGCGGCTTCGATTAATTGAGTGAGTTGCGGGACGATCGCAAACGCGTCGCCCACAACGAGCAAATCGGAAAAATCTCCGATGGCGGCGGCCCCGTCTTTGTTGATCGCAACGATCGTACCCGACGAGCGCATCCCGACTTTGTGCTGGATCGCACCCGAAATCCCGACTGCGATATAGAGGTTGGGCGTCACCGTTTTTCCCGTTTGTCCAATTTGCAGACTATACGGCACCCACCCCGCATCGGCCGCGGCGCGCGACGCGCCCACCGCGCCGCCGAGCGCACGCGCGAGAGGCTTCAGCAGCGTGTCGAACGGTTCCGGCCCGCCAAGCCCCCGGCCCCCTGCCACGACGACCGGAGCCTCCTCGAGCGCGAGCTCGCCGGAGCTTTCTTCGACGTCGCTTTCGACCAGGGCGGCGTAGGTTTTACCGGAGAGCTTTGCGAGCGGGCGAACCTCCGCCCCATGTCCGCCGGGCGCGGCGGCAAAGGCGTTTGCCCGGACGGTCGCGATCCCGTAATCGGCCGGTTTGATGGCGCAAACCGTAACGAGGGCGCCGCCCATCTTCGGCGACGTGCAGTCGATGCGGCCGCCGTCGACGGCGAAGTCGGTGACGTCGGCGGCGATGCCCGCACTTAAACGGGCCACCAAACCGCCCGCGACGTCGCGCCCGGAAAGCGTGTTCGGCACGAGCAGCAGTGCGGGGCCGGTTTCGCGGGCCACGGCTTCGACGTAGTCGACGACCGGGTCGAGCACATAGCGGTCGACGTCGGCGTCTTCGTTGACGTGAACGACCTCGAGCGGATACTGCGCCAACCGTTGGGCCAGCGCCGCGGCCCCGGCACCCAGCACGACGGCGTGGGCCTTGCCGCCGAGCGCATCGGCCAAAACCCGCGCCTGCGTCGCCATTTCGTAGGTGACTTTACGAGTTTCGCCGTTGCGATGCTCGGCGTAAACGATGACGTCTTTCATACGAGTTTCTTCTCTTTGAGGAAGTCGAAAATGGCTTGCGCGCCGCTCGCACCGTCGGCCGCCTCCACCGTCCGACCCTTGCCGCGCGCCGGCGGCGGTGCGAAATGCTCGAGTTGCAACTTCGATCCGCCGGTGCCGACCGGGCGATCCAGATCGAGGTCGGCCAACGTCATCGGTGCAATCGTCTTTTTCTTCGCGCCCATGATGCCTTTGAGCGATGCGTATCGCGGTTCCCCGAACGTGAGCGCCGTCGTCAGCAGGGCGGGCAGCGGTCCGCGAACGATCTGAAAACCGCCGTCGGTCTCGCGCTCGACGCGCAACGCATTTCCTTCGATTTCAACCTTGCGGGCGTTGGTGATGCAGGGGAGTCCCAGATATTCGGCGAGCGCGCCCGGAACGGCGCCCGTGCTGCCGTCGTCGGTCAATCCTCCGACGACGAGCAAATCGAAGCCGGTTTTCTGCAACGCCCGCGACATCGCGTACGCGGTTGCCCACACGTCGCTTCCTTCTAAGCCTGCGTCGCTAAGGTACACCGCATCGTCGGCGCCCATCGCGAGCGCTTTGCGAAGTGTCTCCCGCAACGCTTGCGGACCCATGCTGAAGACCGAAACCGTCGCGTCGCCGCTCCGCTCCTTGAGTTGCAGCGCCGCTTCGAGCGCGTATTCGTCGTAGGGATTCAGCACCGTCTCGACGCCCGAGCGAACGAGGCGTTTCGTCGCCGGATCGATGCGTTTTTCCGCATTGGGATCCGGCACGAGTTTGACCGTTACCACGATCTTCACGTGGACTACCGACCTCCGAGGAAGGGGGTGGGAAAGAACCTGGCGCTATTGGTCCCGACACAAGGCCGCCCCTGCCGCCGGGATGAATTTCCGATGAAGCCGAGCGCAAGGTACGCCATGCCGCGCTTCGAAGCCGGGGCAAATGCATCGGAGCGCGCTCTTGCTACTCTTGGCACTCGCCGGGACGCCCGCGGCGGCCTGGGCCGCCTCGCCGGCACCGGTCACGCTGGTGCTGGATGCGTCGCAGGCATCGCGGGGCATCCTCTACGTTCACGAGCGGATTCCGGTCTCGCCCGGGCCGCTGACGCTCGTCTATCCGAAGTGGATACCGGGCGAACACGCGCCGACCGGACCGCTGAACGATCTGGCCGCGATGCGTTTCACCGCCAACGGCGACGCGCTCGACTGGCGCCGCGACCGGATCGATCTTTACGCATTTCACGTCACGGTGCCGCCGGGCGCCGCCACGCTGGACGTCGACTTCGACGTGCTCCTCAACGCACCGGGCGACGTCATGTCGACCCGCTCGCTGACGATCGTCAACTGGAATCGCGCGTTGCTCTATCGCGAGGGGGTCGCCTCCCACGACTACCAACTCAAACCGTCGATTCTGCTCCCCGACGGCTGGCAATACGCGTCGGCGCTGCGCGATCCGGTACAATCGGGCAATCGCGTCGACTTTGCGGTGACGCCGCTCGATCGCCTCGTCGATTCGCCGCTCGACCTCGGACGCTTCGCGAAGAAATGGGATTTATGGAAAGACGGATCGTCGTTCGTGCAGCTCGACGCGTTCGCCGACGATCCGCAAGACCTCGACGTTCCGTCGGAACTTCTGCAAGCCTATCGCCGCCTTCCGCCCGAAGCATTCGCAATGTACGGATCGCGTCATTTCGTCGACTATCACGCACTGCTCGCGCTCAGCGATGCGATTCCCTCGGACGGCATCGAGCACCATCAGTCCAGCGACAACCGCGCGGCGGGCGATTTTCTGACCGATCCGTCGCAGTCGCTCTCCGAAGGCGACCTCATACCGCACGAGTTCTCTCATTCGTGGAACGGCAAATACCGGCGCCCCGAAGATTTGACGACGCCGAACTTCCAAGTGCCGATGCAAACGGATCTCCTGTGGGTCTACGAAGGCATGAATCAGTATCTCGGCGACTTGCTCTCGTTTCGCTGCGGCATTCGCGAGCCCAAATCGTTCCCCGAATATATCGCCTCGGTCTACGCCGAAATGGATTTAGAATCGGGCCGCTCTACGACGCCGCTCATCGACGTGACGACCGGCGCACCGTACTACTATCTGACGCATGGCGACTACGATTCCATTCGCCGGAACTCCAACGACTTTTACAACGAAGGCGAACTTCTTTGGCTCGACGTCGATACGATCGTGCGCGCGCGATCGCACGGCACGCGTTCGCTCGAGACGTTCCTGCACCGTTTCACCGAACCGTCCACCACCGGACCGATCGTCGTGACGTACACGCGCGAACAGGTCGAAGCGCTCCTGAACGCCGTGGAGCCCTACGATTGGCACGAGTTTTTCGAACGCTACGTGTACCGTCCCGCACCGCATCCGCCCACCGACGAACTCGAACGCGCCGGGTGGCGTCTCGCGTATACGTCGTCGCGCAACGAGTTCGTCACCGCCAACGACGGAGACGACAACATCTCGGGATGGTATGCGTACGGTGCGAACCTCACCACCAAAGGCGTCGTCCGCGACGTCCGCACGAACTCGGCGGCGTGGCGCGCCGGGCTCGTACCGGGAATGACGATTCTCGCCGTCGACGGTCAAGAGTTTTCTTCCAGCGTTCTCGAATACGCCGTGCGGCGCGCGCAGCATGCGAGCGCGCCGATTGCGCTGATCGTCAAACAAACGGGCTGGTATCAGACGCTGTCGCTCGATTATCACGGCGGCGTGCGCTATCCGCATCTCGAACGCATCGAGGGCACGCCCGACATGCTCGCTTCAATCGCCGCTCCTCGAGCGAAGTCGCTACCATAACGCTGTGTGTCACTCAGAGCGCAGCGCACCTCGTGTCACTCTGAGCGCAGCGCACCTCGTGTCACTCTGAGCGCAGCTCGCGAAGCGAGCGAAGTCGAAGAGCGAAGGGCGAAGTGTGAAGGGGCTTATTTGCCGTCGGCCCAGGCCCAAGCCGTGATACGCCAACCGGCGGGCGTATTTTTCACGACGAGCGTCCACGTCGATCCCGACTGCGTCGTCGGTTTTCCGCGATGCTTGAACGTATACGTCGTCGGCACGACAACGTACGCGACGTTTCCCGTCACGTTCACGTGAGTCGGCGCGCCGAGCGTAACCCGTGCATCCGTGTCGCCGTCTTGTTTGGAGAAGGCGACGAAGTCTGCGTACCAGGCACTGCACGACATCCAGGCGTGCGGCGGAAAATCGTCGATGATGCCCGTCGCGGAATCGCAGGCGGCCTGCATACCTTTTACGCTGGCGGTATTGAAGCCGTCGGTAAACTGACGGACCGCCGTCATCGGTCCGGCCGGCGTTGCGGCGATGGTGAAAGCCGCAAGGACAAATAACGACGCGATAACTCTCGTGCGGTATAAACGCATAGCAGAATCCTCCAGGAAGCGTCGGTACGTTTAGAGGGCGAGCGGCCCCTGGTTCGCATGAAGGCGACGCCTGAGCCGCCTTACGGGAGGTGCTGCCACATCAGCTCGGTGACGCGATGGCGACACTGCCATAAACCACTGGTTAGGGGTTTTTGCCGGCGCCTGCGGGCGCGCGGCCGTCGATGCAATCGAATTCGAGGAGCGAATTCGCGCTATCCAGCGCGAATGGCGCACACGCCTGGGCTCAGTTCGTTCTGATGCTGCCGCACTAAGGTTGATCGATGTGCTGCCGGGTGCGCCCGTTATCACCTTGGCATCGGCGCAATCAATGATCGACCGCAGTTTGCGTGCCACAATAGATGCAATGAAACGTCTTATTGATGCGGGAGTGGTTACGCCAGCTCACCTTGGTCGACAGCGGAAACAGATCTACGAGGCCCGAGAGATTATCGATGTCTTTACGGCGCTAGAACGACAACTAGCTTCACCGTAGCGGAAATCGTTGTAAAACAACGCTAGATTTTGGGATGGCCGGGACTCGAACCCGGACGTCCTTTCGGACTGCAGATTTTCGCACCACTATGGCTTTCGCCACCGCACGTTGCGTTTGTGGTCCGGACTGTGCCTTGACCCTATGAGGATCGACCTCACGTAGGCCGCGCCCGTCCAGTCTCTACACCTTCTCCGCAATCTACGGAGCTTGGCTCGGCGTCGTCACGTCGTTGCGAAAGAGAGTTCGCCGAATTTGAGCGCATCCCGCAGTGCGTTTCCCTCACTGCGGCTCAACAACCATGGTCAAGTCTGCTGTGTCTACCGGTTCCACCACCATCCCATCGTGGCCGTATTCGCCCGTCCTTCGTCCTTCGACTGCGTTCCACTTCGACTCGCTACGCTCGCTCAGTATCACTCCGCTCAGGATGACATCGCGGGGGCGCTGCGCTCAGATGACATTGCGGAGGCGCTGCGCTCGGGATGACAGCGCGGAGGCCCTGCGCTCAGGATGACCGAGTTATTGGCGGTAGTGCTCGACGGTGTCTTCCGAACGTAAGTGCGCGTCGTTGGGGTCCTGCCCGGCGTCGCGGCGCGCGCGGCGCTGACGGAGGAGATCCCAAAACTGATCGAGCTGCACCTCCACCGTTTCCAGGCGGTGCCGATCCTCGGGTGTCAGGGAACGAGTTTCGCCGTGCTCGAGCAGCCGATGCTCTTCGGCCACGAGTTGCTCGAGGTGAGCGCGTATTTGAGCGTCGTCCATCACGATAAATTCCTTGGAGAGCGAGAGGCTGCGCGCGGAAAGCCGCCTTCTCCTGCCGCCGGGCCGGCCGTGTCGCGATGTTGCAGCATGACGCCCAGCAGCAAATCCGAGGTCGTCGCGACGCATTCCGAACGGCCGATGGTTTCCAGCGCCGTATCGAGCACCACGATACCGGCCGGCAGGATATCGGCACGCTGAGGCTTCATGCCGGCTACTTTCTTGCGTTCTTCGAGGGGCATGGCACAAAGACGGTCCAGCACGCGCTGCAAGTCGTCGCGCGTCAAGCGAAACGCCGGCAGCACTCCGCGGCGGCCACGCAGTATTCCGGCTACGGTCGTTGCCGAGCCGCCCACCAATGCGACGCGTTCGACCGCGTCGCATTCCGCGATCGGTTTCAGTGCGTCCCGCGCCATGCTTCGCGCGCGCTCGATCGTTTCTGCGTCGACCGCGCCGTCGCGCCCCGCCATCTTCGGCAACGCTTCCGTGAGACGAACCGCGCCGATCTCACACGACAGCACTCGGTCGGGGGCAAGGCCCGTGCCGACCGCATACTCGGTGCTGCCGCCCCCCACATCGACGACGCCGGCTCGCTCGCCCCGCAGCGGGCCTAGCGCCGAAATTGCGCCGCGATACGATGCCGCGGCTTCCTCATCACCGGAAAGCACGCGCACCGGCACGCCGAGTACGTCCTGGGCTCGCGCGAGGAATTCCTCACCGTTGCTCGCGCGTCGCAGGGCGCTCGTCGCAACCGCAAAGATCCGGACGTAATGCCCCCGGATGCGCCGCTGCAGCTGCGCAACGGCAACGAGGGTCCGCCGTATCGGCTCCTCTTCCAGGCGGTCGCTCGGGCCTAGACCCTCACCGATGCGCGTGCCGATCGACGCTCCCGCTTCGATGCGCGGAACGTCCGGCGCAACGTCCGCCAGCAACATGCGCGTCGAATTCGTGCCGACGGAAACGACGGCGTAACGTTTGCTCAATCTTGTGCGAACAGCGCCGCGCGCCGCTTCTTACGCAAAAAGTGCCGTTGCGCTTGCGGCACGCCGTCGGGCGCGTCCCACTCTTGGGTGCTGCGCAAATACGAGGCGATCTGTTCGTCCAATTCCTCGTCGCGGATCTGCGGCGCGAGTGCGACGACCGGACGCCGACCTTCGCGGCGCAGCTCGAACGCCAGTTCCCGGCGCGACGTGAGCGAGCGCTGATAGTCCGCGCGGTGGGCTTCGACGTCGGCGGGCGGCGCGCTCGCCAGATCGCCGTTGTCTAAGCGCACGGTCGCACCGTACGCGTTGAGATTGATGACGATGCCGTCGACCGCTTCGTTCACTGAGCCGGCGACGGGACCGGGCTAACGAAGATGATCGTCTCGTTTTTGCGCACCATCCGCAATCGATCGTGGATCTCGGGAACGGCACCTTCGGGATCGCGCAGTCGCGCGATTTCAAGACGCTGCTGCAACCGGCGCTTTTCAAGGCTTGCGACGTCCGCGCGAATTGAGGAGAGCTGACGTGCCATCTTCACGTTCTCGCCGATGGCGCGCCCGAACTGAATGGCGACGAGAACTGCAACGAGGAGTCCGAGCGCGGCGGCCGTGATCCGGCCGGCAAGACGAAGAACGAGTTGCGATTGCGTGTGCTTCACAGGTTCCTAGTAGACCGATTCCGCATCGGGGCGCCAAGTGCCTATGCGACGGTACTTTTCGTAACGCTCCTCGAGCAGACGTTCCGCCGGAAGCCCGTCCAGACGCGAAAGCGCTTCGTCGATCGCTCCCAGAACGCGCGCGACGACGGGGCCGGCATCGCGGTGCGCGCCGCCGAGCGGCTCGGGCACGATTTCGTCGATGATGCCGAAGCGTTGCAAGTCTTGCGCCGTAAGCTTCAGCCGTGCCGCCGCTTCTTCGGCCTTGCCGGCGTCCGACCAGAGAATCGCCGCGCACCCCTCGGGCGACGCGACCGAATAGGTGCTGTGCTCCAGCATGATGACGTGGTCGGCGATCGCCAGCGCGAGCGCCCCGCCCGAGCCGCCTTCGCCGATAACCGTGGCCACGATGGGTACGCGGGCTTGCGTGAACTCGTGGAGACAGCTTGCGATCGCTTCCGATTGCGCGTGCTCTTCCGACGATATGCCAGGGTCGGCACCCTTCGTGTCGACGAGCGTCACGATCGGCAATCCCCAGCGCGAAGCCAAGTTTGCCAAGCGGCGCACTTTGCGGTATCCCTCGGGTGCCGGCATCCCGAAGTTACGGCGAAGATTCTCTTTGGTGTCGCGCCCGCGCTGCTGGCCGATCGCCATCACCGCCCGTCCCCGCAGCAACGCAAATCCGCCGACGATTGCGGGATCGTCGCGATACTGGCGGTCGCCGTGGAGCTCGTCGAAGCGGTCGAAGCGGAAGATATAATCGAGCGCGGTGGGACGGTTCGGATGGCGCGCCATGTGCACTTTCTCCCACGGCGTGAGCGTGCCGAAGACCTCGCGCAGCACCTCCTGGTACTTGCGTTCGAGCGCCGCGATTTCCGAAGACATGTCGACCGGCTGGGTGGAGTTCGCCGCGCGCAACTCGGCGATGCGGCGTTCGAGCTCCAGCAAACCTTTTTCGCGTTCGACGATGGGATTGTTATTCACGCGCGAACGCCTTTACGCGCGGCGGCTGCATATTCCAGAAGCCGGACCAGCGTTTCTTTGAGCGCGCGCCGCTCGACCACCATATCGATGGCACCTTTTTCGAGTAGAAATTCAGCCGTTTGGAATTGATCCGGAAGACGCTGGCGAATCGTCTGTTCGATCACGCGCCGTCCGGCAAATCCGACGACCGCTTTGGGCTCGGCCACGATGACGTCGCCTTGAAAGGCAAAGGAGGCCGCGACGCCGCCGGTAGTGGGATCGGTGAGCACGGTAATCAGCACGTTGCCGTCGCCGGTGAAGCGCGTCACGGCCGCAGTCGTCTTTGCCATCTGCGCGAGCGCGAGCATGCCCTCTTCCATCCGAGCGCCGCCCGACGCGGTAAACACGATGCACGGGACGCGCCGGCGGCGCGCTTCTTCGAGCAGTTGCGCGATACGCTCGCCCACGACCGTTCCCATCGTGCCGCCGCGAAAATGGAAATCCATTACGCCCAACGCGACGTCGAAGCCGCCGATCTGTCCGAAGCCGCAGACGACCGCTTCTGCCAGGCCGCTCTTCTCGCGATCGCCGTTGAGTTTTGCGGCGTAGCTTCGCTTGTCGGTCCAGCCCAGCGGATCGGCGCTGACGACGTCCGACCCGATCTCCGAGAAATCCCCGTCGACGATCGTCGCGATGCGATCGTACGCGCCCATACGAAAATGGTGCCCGCAGCGCGTGCACACGTCGGCGTTCGCGAGCAGATCCCGCCGGTAGAGCACCTCGCCGCACTTCGGACATTTGCTCCACAGCGCGGCTTCGCGTTGGTCGGGCTGCTTCGTGCGGCGCGAGCGCAGCCATTCGGGCATCGGCGGCACTATTGTCCTCCCGATGCTGCGGGCGCGACTGGGCCGCGCGGCGCGATGCGGGCCGCATAGAGTTTTCCGAGCTGCTTTAGGTAGTTCACGATCTCTTTTTGGTTGAGTTTCGATTCGCCGACTTCACGGTCTTTGAAGACGTAGGGCACCTCCAGCACGTCGCCATACTTGCCTTTGACGATGACCTCGAGCCCGATCTTGAAACCGATCGGGTCGAGACTGACGCCTTCGAGTGCATCGCGGCGCACTAAGAAATAGCCGCTGGTGACGTCCTTAACCTTCGTGAGCGGGCGCGCCAGCCAGCATGCGACGCGCGACGTGACGATGCGCCGGCGCGGCCAGTTCGCGATGCCGCCTCCGGCCACGTAACGGCTGCCCACGGCCAGGCCGTAGCGTCCCGATGCAAGCGCTTCCACCATTTTCGGCAACGCATTGACGTCGTGACTGAAATCGGCGTCCATCGCGCCCAGCGCCACCGACTCCTTACGGGCGACGCCCCAGCCGTCGATCACGCCTGACGAAAGCCCCATTTTCCCCGGCCGGTGCAAGCAGCGCACCGGAAGCGTCTGCGCGAGACGA
This sequence comes from Vulcanimicrobiota bacterium, assembly GCA_963704715.1. Lineage (GTDB taxonomy): Bacteria > Vulcanimicrobiota > Vulcanimicrobiia > Vulcanimicrobiales > Vulcanimicrobiaceae > Tumulicola. Next base: position 992,511 of record OY969933.1, read on the forward strand.
TCGACGATTGCACCGGTGCCGTCGGGCGAGTTGTCGTCGACCACTACGATCTCGCCATCGAGCGCATTGGCGCGAAAGACGCCGTCGAGCGCCCGAAGCAAGTCTTCGATCCCGCCTGCCTCGTTATACGTCGGAATGACGATCGAGAATGGAAACGCCGAATTCACAGGCCCGCTACCTACGTTTGCCCGCACGCTTGGCCCTGCGCGAACGCATCCGCCACGGCCAGCAGCACGAGGGCGGCCGTCTCGGCGCGCAAGATTCTGGGCCCCAGCCACACGAGTGCTGCGCCGCGCGCTCGGGCAGCCTCGCTTTCCGCATGCGCGAAGCCGCCTTCCGGCCCGGCCACCAACAGCACCCGGCTCGCGCCGCGCAACAGTGCGGGCATCGCTTCGCACAAGGGTATTCGCGGCGCGAGTTCCCATGCAAACAGAACCGCGTCGTACTCGCCGAATCGCTCGAGCAGCGCGGCGAACGATGGCAATATCGAATGCACGTGCGGCACGCGCACGCGCCCGCACTGCTGCGACGCCGTCGCGACCAGTCTGCGCCAGCGTTCTTCTTTTCCAACATCGCCGCGCGCGACGGAACGCTCGCATCGAAACGGCAAAATCGCTTCCGCGCCGAGTTCGGTCGTCTTCTCGACGACGTAGTCCATCTTCTGACCTTTTGGAATAGCTTGCGCGACGTCGAAACGCACGCCGGTTTCCGTGAGTTCGGCGCGTGCCGTCGAAACGCCGAGCGTTGCGCGCACGCACGCGCCGTCGATTTCGAGCTCGGCGGCGAACGACGTGCCTGCCGAGTCGATGACTTCAATTTCGTCACCGTCGCGCAGTCGCAGCACTCGGCGAATCTTTCGAGCGTCGGCGCCGCCGATGTCGACGACCGCTCCGCTTGCGCGCACGCCCTCGACGAAAAACCGCCGCGCGCTTCTTCGACTGTCGCCCTTTTGACCGCGGCCCCTTCGACTGCGGCGCTTCGCGTCTCCGCTCAGGATGACAAGCCTTCGCTCAGGACGGCACCCTCAGTCGGGGCGGAAAGCGTCTTTGACGCGCTCGAAAAACGAGCGATCTTCGACGTCGCCGCCGCCGGCCTGCGCGTAGCGCTCGAGCAGCTCGCGTTGTTCGCGGTTGAGTTTCGTAGGAACCGCCACGTGGATGGTGACGTGATGATCGCCGCGATGCGCGCCGCGCACGGCCGGCATGCCGCGTCCGCGTAGACGCAGCACCGTTCCGGGCTGCGTTCCCTGCGCAAGATTTACTTCGACTTCTCCGTCGAGCGCGCGGACCGTCACCGGGCCGCCGAGCGCCGCCTGCGGGAAACTCACGGGGACATCGGCGTACGTATCCGGCCCGCTGCGCTTAAAGTACGGATGCGGCGCGATCGTCAAATACACGTAGAGATCGCCGGGAAGTCCGCCGCGCATGCCGCCTTCTCCGTGTGCGGCGATACGAATCCGCGAGCCGTCGTCGATGCCCGCCGGCACCGTGACCGTTAGGCTGCGCTCGACTTCGCGCCGTCCATGACCGCGGCAGACGTCGCACGGATGCTCCACCACTTGCCCTTCTCCGCGGCAGCGCGGACAGGTCGACTGGGTCACCATCTGTCCGAGCGGCGTTTGACGCACGCCGCGCACGGCACCGGAACCGCCGCACGTCGTGCACGGCGTGACGAGCGTGCCCGGACGCGCGCCCGATCCGCGGCACGCATCGCACTGTGCCAGATGCGTGAACTCGATCTGCTTGGACGTGCCGGCGAAGGCTTCTTCCAGCGAAATCTCGAGGTCGTACCGCAAGTCCGTGCCACGCTGCGGGCCGTGATGCGTTTGACCCGAGCCGCGCACGCCGCCGAAGAACATGTCGAAGATGTCGCCGAAGGATCCGGGGTCGAAGCCAAATCCTTGTCCCTGCGCCGCGCCGTTGCCCACCACGCCAAAACGGTCGTATTGCGCGCGCTTGTCGGGATCGGAGAGTACTTCGTACGCCTCGTTGATCGCCTTGAAGTGATGTTCCGCCGCCGATTTGTCGTGCGACACGTCGGGATGGTGCGTCCGCGCCAGCCGGCGATAGGCTCGTTTGATTTCGTCCCCGGAAGCGTCGCGAGCGACGCCGAGGGTTTCGTAGTAATCCGCGGTCGGCATCGAGGAGCTTAGTGACGCTCCACGTCGGAAAGGCGCTCGCTCAAACTTTCGGCAGTGCCCGACGCTAGCGCGACGAGCCGGCCGTACGGCATGCGGCGCGGACCCAAAATGGACAGCATGCCCAGCGCGTGCGGTCCGAAACGGTACGGCACGGTCACGACCGAAAGATCGGCCAGCTCTTCGTTGCCCAACTCGCGTCCGATCTTCACGCTCGGCGCGTCCGCGCTCATCGCGGCGGCAACGATTTGATAGAGCGTTTTCTGCTCTTCGACGATGCGCAAGATCGAACGCAGCTTGCGCAGGTCTTGGAACTCCGGCTGATCGAGCAAATTCTGAGCACCGGCCGAGGCGATCGTCGGCTGTTCGTTCGAGCGCGCCGACTGCAGCGCCGACAAAACCGCGCCGCGCAAATCCTCGTGCGCGCCGATTTCCCTGGCGAGCGCCGTGACGTCGGCGTCGGAAAGCTCGCCCAGCGGCCGGTTCTCGAAGCGCGCGTTGAGCGCGTTGGAGAAGCGCGTGAGGTCGTCGGCATGCAGCTCTTCGGAGAGTTCGAAAAGGCTCTGCGACGCGACGCCGAGCGACGTCACGACGATTGCCACGCCGGTGCGCGGCGTCAGCCAAATGAGCTGCACGTGGCGAAACGTCTGCGTTTCTTGGTGCGGCTTGGTGATGAAGGCGAGGTTGTTCGAAAGACGTCCGAGCAGGCGGGTCGTGCTATCGATGATGTCGTCGAGCTGGCGGCTGGCGTCGTGCAGTTCGTCGCGGATGCGGCGGCGGTCGTCGACGGCGAGTTCCTCGGGCGCCATCAGCTGGTCGACGTAGGTGCGGTACCCCGCGTCCGACGGAATGCGGCCGGCAGAGGTGTGCGGCTGAACCAAGTAACCGCCCGCTTCGAGCTCGGCCATTTCGTTGCGGACCGTCGCCGAACTCACGCCCAATTGGTATTTTTGGGTGAGCGTCTGCGATCCGACCGGCTCGGCCGTGGCAATGTATTCGTAGACGACGGTGGCGAGAATATAGGCTTTGCGTTTGTCGAGGCCGCCGGGCTCTTCCCTCATCGCCCCTTACTGTAGCACTCTCGGCGTCTGAGTGCTAGCACTGATGGGAGCGGCGGCCTGCTCGACCGCGCTGCGCAGTTCGTCCCAGCTCAGGCCACCCACCGAGACGTACGACACGTCGCCGGCCGGGTCGACGACCAGCGTGACCGGTATCTTCGACACGGAGTACGCGCGCGATATGGAACCGTCGGCGTCCTCGACGATCGGCAGCGGAATCTTCGCGAAACGAAAATACGTGCCGGCCACGGCGCGGGATTCGGGCGAGACCGTCAACACGGCGACCCGGCTTCCGAACGACTGTTGCGCGCGAACGAAGTACTGCATCTCCGTCGTGCACACGTCGCACCACGACGCCCAAAAATCGATGATCACGACGCGGCCGCGAAGATCGGAGAGGGAATGCGCGCCGTCGGTCGCGGGAATCGCGAAATCGGGAGCCGGCGCGTTGTAACGGATGCCGGATAGACCGGTGCCGGTCGTTGCGCTCAGCGCTGCAAGCACGATCGCGCTCCACGTCACGCGCGTTGTTTCGGCAGGCACCATTGCCTTGCCTCGTTAACCGTGACGCATGAGCAGCGATAGCACCGCCATCGAAGCGCTTTTCGACGAAACGCGCAGCTTCGCACCGTCTGCCGAATTCGCCCGGCAAGCCAACGCGCAACCCGAGATATACGCCCGAGCGGATCGCGACTATCTCGAGTACTGGGCTTCGTGGGCACGCAGGCTCGAATGGATGAAGCCGTTTACTAAGACGTTGGAATGGAACGAGCCGTTCGCCCGCTGGTTCGCCGACGGCGAACTCAACGTCTCCGCGAACTGTCTCGACCGCCACGTGCGCGCGGGAGACGGAGAAAAGATCGCTTACTACTTCGAAGGCGAGCCCGGGGATCGCCGCACGATCACCTATCGCGAACTGCTCGACGACGTTTGCCGCTTCGCCAACGGCTTGCGCGCACTCGGCATTCGCAAGGGCGATCGCGTTGCCATCTACATGCCGATGATTCCGGAGCTTCCCGTCGCCATGCTCGCGTGCGCGCGTATCGGGGCGGCGCATTCGGTGATCTTCGGCGGCTTCTCCCCGGAATCGATCGTCGATCGCGTCAACGACGCGCAATGCGTCGCGCTCGTCACCTGCGACTGGGGCTGGCGGCGCGGCAACAAAATTCCGCTCAAACGCAACTGCGACATCGCCATGGAACAGACGCCTTCCATCCGCCACTGCATCGTGGCGAGCAGGATCGACGAGGACATTTTCATGCGCGACGGACGGGATCACCGCTGGAGCGAGATCGTCGCCGGCCAATCCACAACGTGCGAGCCGGAGGCGATGAACGCCGAAGACTTGCTCTTCCTCCTCTACACGAGCGGCACGACCGCCAAGCCCAAGGGGATCAAACACACGACCGCCGGCTACCTCACGCACGTTATGGCGACGCACGATCTCGTCTTCGATTTAAAGCCGGAGAGCGACGTTTTCTGGTGCACCGCCGACATCGGCTGGGTGACGGGCCACTCGTACATCGTCTACGGTCCGCTCGCGAACGGCGCGACCGGCGTGCTCTACGAAGGCACGCCCGATTATCCGGCGCGGGATCGCTTTTGGGAAATCGTGGAACGCTACGGCGTAACGACTCTCTACACGGCACCGACGGCGATCAGGACGTTTATGAAGTGGGGCACCGAGTACCCCGCCGCGCACGATCTCTCGTCGCTGCGTCTCATCGGAACCGTCGGCGAACCGATCAATCCCGAAGCGTGGATGTGGTATCGAGAGTGGATCGGCGCCAACCGCGTTCCGGTCGTCGACACGTGGTGGCAAACCGAAACCGGCGGCATCATGATTTCGCCGTTGCCCGGCGTGACGACGCTGCATCCCGGCAGCGCCACGCTGCCGCTTCCGGGCATTGCGGCCGACATCGTCGACGAGCGCGGCAACTCGGTGCCGCTCGGAGGCGGCGGCTACGTCGTGCTGACGCGTCCGTGGCCGGGCATGCTGCGCGGCATTTGGGGCGACGACGAACGCTACCGGCAGACCTACTGGTCGAAGTTCCCGCACCTGTACCTCGCGGGCGATGGCTGCCGGCGCGACGGCGACGGCAACTACTGGTTTATGGGACGCATCGACGACGTCATGAACGTCAGCGGCCATCGCATCTCGACGACCGAAGTGGAAAGCGCGCTCGTCGATCATCCGAAGGTGGCCGAGTCGGCCGTCTGCGGAAAACTCGACGAGATGACGGGCCAGGCAATCTACGCGTTCGTGACCCTCAAGAGCGCTGAAAACGGATCGCCCGAACTCGCCGACGAGTTGCGCGACCACGTCGCCGAGCGGCTCGGGAAGTTCACACGCCCGAAGTACGTGACGTTCACCCAAGAACTTCCTAAGACGCGAAGCGGAAAAATCATGCGTCGGCTCCTGCGCGACATCGCCGAGGGACGAACGCTCGGCGATACCACGACGCTAGCCGATTCGTCGGTGGTCCACGAACTCGTCGAGCGCGCGAAAGTGGAGTCGCTCTCCGCCGACTAACGACCTAGGGAGCGCTGAAGAACTCTGCCAGTTCGTCGAGGTGAGTGATGCGGCGCGCCGGGGGTAACGCCCGCAGGATCGTCCCGCCGTAACGCGTCGACGCCGCGCGTCCGTCGAGCAGTGCGACGACGCCGCGGTCGTTCGTGCTGCGAATCAGCCGTCCAAAACCCTGCTTGAGCCGCACGGTGGCCGCCGGAATCATGTAGTGCTCGAATCCGTCGAGCCCTCGCGCTTCGAGCGCCTGCATGCGCGCCATCACGAGCGGATCGCTCGGCGAGGGAAACGGAAGGCGGTCGATGATCACGCACGAGAGCGCGTCGCCGGCGACGTCGATGCCTTCCCAGAACGTCGCGGTCGCAAAGAGCACGGCACTGGGCGTTCGGCGGAACCACTCTAGGAGTTGCGCGCGCGGCAACTCGCCCTGAAGGCGCACGGGATAGGCGATCCGTTCGCGTACCAGCGCGTAGATTTCGCGCAGCCGTGCGTACGAGGTGAAGAGCACGAAGGCGCGTCCGCGCGTGCGATCGAGGCACTCCTCGACCAGCGGAGCCGCGCGCGCGGCGAACTCCGGCGACTTCGGGTTGAGCGCCGGGGGCGCGACGAACAATCGCGCCTGGCGATCGAAATCGAACGGTGACGGTGCGATCAACTCTTGCGCCTCGTCGATGCCCAGCGACCGCTTGAGGAACTCGAACGGCGCGATCGTCGCGCTCGTCAGCACGACGCTCGGCGTATGCGCGAAGAGCGTCGCCCGCAGAAACTCGGCGACGTCGTACGGAGCGCAGCGCAGGCTATACCGTCCGTCCGCATCGCCGCGCTCGATCCACGCAATCGACTGCTCCGACGGCGCTTGAGCTCGATCGATTGCGGCGCCGTGCCCGACGACGGCGCGCATCGTCAGATCCCGGCGCCGTTCCGCTTCGGCGTCGTTCTCGGGCGGGTGTTTGAGCGCGGCATGCCAGTTGGCGAACAGCCAGTTCTCCAACTGATACAGGGCGTCGCGCAGCTCGTCGAGCGCGGGCCACGCCGCATCGTTGGCTGCCAAAGGATACCGTTCGCCGGGCACGCGCGCGAAAGCCGACTCCAGCGCGCGCACGCCTTCGTCGAAGCGCAGATCGAACGCCGGCGGAACGTCGTAGGTGCGATGCATCTTGCGCATCATGCGGCCGATCGTCGCGCGGGAGAGCGTCGCGGTCAGTGCGTCGGTCGCCCAGCGTTCGCATTGGTGTGCCTCGTCGAGCACCGCTACGTCGTAGGGCGGCAGCAGTCCGCCACCCATCGCCAAATCGAGAAAGAACAGCGCGTGGTTGACGACCACCACATCGGAGTACTTTGCCTCGTCGCGCTTCTTGAAGTAGAAGCAATCGCGAAAATGCGAACAGAACTCGCCGACGCAATCGTCGGCATCCGCATCGAGTTGCTCCCACTCGTCGGAGTTCGGTACGAACGCCAACTCGGAGCGGTCGCCGCCTTGGGTGGCACCGGCCCACTCCCACAAGCGCTGCATCGAACGCGACGACGCCACGAGCCGGTCGGCGCGCGCGCGCTCGAATTTTTGCTTGCAAAGATACTGGCCGCGCCCTTTGAGGAGCGTGACGCGTAAGGGCACGTCGAGTGCGGCGGCGACGAGCGGGATATCTTTACGCACCAGTTGTTCTTGCAGCGCGATCGTGCCGGTCGACAGCACGACCTTCTTCCCGCTGCGTATCGCGGGCACGAGGTAGGCGAGCGATTTTCCGACGCCCGTTCCGGCTTCGACGATCGTGTGGACGCCCTCTAAGATGCCGCGCTCGACGATGTGCGCCATCTGAACTTGTCCCGAACGCGCCTCGAAGCCCGGCAGCGCGCTTCCCAAAGGGCCGCGCGGCGCAAACGTTTCCTCGATCGTTTGCGGAAACGTCACCGTGGTTGCGAAGGCGATTCGTACTCGCTCTCGAGCGCCGCACCGGTGCGGGCATCGACGACGACCGGACGCACGCGCCGCGGCGGCGCGAAAATGAGCAGCGTCAGCAAAAAGCCGGCTAATAGCCCGGAGATGTGCGCCTGCCACGAAATCGACGGCACCGTGAACGTGATGATCAGGTTGAGGACAAGGATGCCGAGATTCGCCTTGACGAGATCCATGCCCGGCCGGCCGAGCTTGAGACCGATTGCGAAGAGCGCTCCGAAAAGGCCGAAAATCGCACCGCTGGCGCCCACGGTCGCGGCCGCCGGCGGGCTAAAGTACACGACGCCGAGGCCCGCAGCGACCAGCGATACGACGTAGATCACGAGCATGCGCCACGGTCCGATCGCATATTCGATAAAGCGCCCGAGAAACCACAGCGACAGCATGTTGACGCCGATGTGCAGCAAGCCGCCGTGAAGAAATGCGCTCGTGAAAATACGCCACCACTGCCCGTTCTGCAGCACGGCGGCCGGATAGAGCGAGCCTTCGTCGAGGACGCGCTCGAGATTCACGCGACCGCCCAACGACAGCATGCCGATTCCGGCGACCTTGATTTCCCAGAGGTAACCGATCGCGTTGAGCGCGATGAGAAAGCGCGTCATCATGGTGCTGCAGGCAGCTTAGGCCGCGTCATCCGCGACGATGACCATGCGCGCGAGTTCCAAGGAGATGGCGTGCTGCGCACCGCCGATTTCGACCGTCACGGGCCCGCCGAGCGGAGCCTTCTCGACGATGCAAACGCTCGCGCCGGGCCGCAATCCGATCTCACCCAAGTAGCGCAGAATCTCCGGAACCTGGTCGCTCACGCCGCTCACGACCGCGTTACGGCCGCGATCGATTTGGGCGAGCGGCGTTCCCGATTGCACGGGAACCGTCAGGTCGCGCGGCGGAACGGGATGGCCGTGCGGACAGGTCTGCGGATTTCCCAGCAGCTCGATGAGCCTGTCTTCGACCCGCTCGGAGATGGCGTGTTCGAGCATGCACGCTTCGGCGTGGACCTGGTCCCACGGCATACCGAGCACGTCGGTGAGCAGGCGTTCGGCCAGACGGTGACGCCGCAAAACGCGGTTCCCGACTTCAAGACCCTTGCGCGTGAGTTTCACTTCTCCGCGTGCGACGTACTCGACGAAGCCCTCTTTGTCGAGTTTTTTGAGCATGCCGGAAACCGACGCAGGCGCGATGCCCAACATCGAAGCGAGCCCCGACGTGGTTACGCCCGGACCCTCGTGCTCGAGGCGGTAAACGGCTTCGAGATACTCCTCGATCGATTCCGCAAAATGGCTATGTCCCGACATCTGTTTGTTGTTCCGGTTTCTTCGTACTTCGGCGCACGCCCTGAAGTTCCGCGGCCAAACGCGCGTGCAGCGCCCGCTTGCGCGGCGGCCCGGCGAAGCTCGCATCGATCGCGTTGCCGACGTAGCGCGCGAGTGCGTCGCTGCCGGCGATGCCCTCGACCCATGCGTATTCGGCCTCGATCGACGTGCGGAATAGGGCCGGATCGTCGGCATCGATGGTGACGATGCATCCGGCCCGCTCGAAGGCCGTGAACGCGTGCACGCCGCGGAGCGCGACGCCCGTGCGTTCGTTCGACGTCGGGCAAATCTCGAGCGGGATGCGGCGTTCGGCAAGCATCCGAAGGACCTCCGGATCGCGCAGCGCGCTGATTCCGTGGCCGATGCGTTCGGCGCCCAGCACTTCGACCGCGGCCTGCACGCTTTGGGGCCCGGCGGCCTCGCCGGCATGCGCGACGCACCGCAACCCGGACGCGCGGGCAAGTGCGAATGGCTCGGCGTAGGCCTCGGGAGGAAAGCGCGCTTCATCACCACCGAGCCCCACGCCGACGACTTCACAATCGTCGAGCCTCGTCGCGAGCCGCGCGACGTCCATTGCCCGTTCGGATCCGAAGTTTCGCGTCAGGTCGACGATCAGCCGAAACTCCGCCCTCGGTGCAGCCGAGCGCAGTTCGCCGGCAATGTTCGCGAAAACGGCACGCACGTCCAACTCGGGGTGGAAAAACGTCCATACCGACGGTGACACGAAGAGTTCGCCGTAAGCGACGTTCTGCGCGAGCGCATCCTGGACGAACTCGCGGGCGAGCCGCCCGTAGTCGTCTGGATCGGCCAAGGCGCGGCTGACGGCAGCAAACGTGAGTAGGAATTCGCGAAAGTCCGCAAACCGGTACGGGTCGGCTGGATCGGCCTCGCCCTCGCGCGGCGCCGGGCCCGCCGGATCGTAACGCAACGGCAGGCCGTGACGGCCGGCCAACTCGACGAACGTAGCCGCCCGCAGACTTCCCTCGAGGTGGCAGTGCAGGTGAACCTTCGGAATGACCGGCGCAAAGGCCATGGTAAGAATGTAAGCCGAATCCTCGGCAGGGACGCAACCCCGGCCGTCGTAGTGCGGTTATCTTTGCCGCGGGGTGGAGCAGTCCGGTAGCTCGTCGGGCTCATAACCCGAAGGTCGGTGGTTCAAATCCATCCCCCGCAACCAAATGCACGGGTCCGGAGGCGCCTTCGCTTCCGGACCTGTTTATTTATGTATCGTCCGCAGTGTCGCGACTCCATGCGACGGAGCTCTGCGCCTTCGCGATGAACCTAGCGCACGATGAAGTACGTGCTTCTCTACGAAACCGCGGTCGACGGCCTCGCAAAGATACCCGCAAACGCGGTAGCACATCGCGAACGCTGGAAGACGTTCGGCGAACGCGGCGTGCTGTTGATGATCGGACCGTTTGCCGATCCGCGTGAAGGAGCGATGGGCATCTTCACCACGCGCGACGCCGCCGAAGAGTTTGCCGCCGGCGATCCTTTCGTCGTAAACGGCGTCGTCGCACGCTGGCACGTCCGGGAATGGAACGAGGCGCTGACGCAGACCGGGTGACGCAGCAAATATTCTCGGTTAGGTCCCCGGAGAGGGCGGTACGTCCTTCTTGAGCGGAATCAAATCCATCGTCACGGTGTCGAGCCGATACGCGCCTTCGCCGACGTACTCGTTGGGTTGCGCGCAGACGACGCTGTTCTCGGGGCCGTACACGACCACGAGACCCGCGGGTCCGCACTGCGTCTGGGTGAGATGGTACGACGACAAAAAGGTCGCCCCGGGCGTTCCCGGTTGTATTTCGTACGAGTTGTAGGTGACGTTCGTCTCCTCGTCTTCTATCGCTCCATAGACGGCGGCCGACGTGACGCCGATTGCCATCGCGCCCCAAAATCCGCCGCCCCAATAGTACGGCGCCGGGTACCACGGCATGCCGCCGTTCCACCCGTACGCGCCCCCGCCCACGAAGACGGGGTTGTTGACGATCGTATTGCCGTTGCCGTTACCGACGTTGCCGCCGCCTCCGGGGCGATTGCCGGGACTACCGGGACGCCCGGGACCACCGACTCCCCCAACGCCGCCGACGCCACCCGGACCGCCGACTCCACCAACGCCGCCCGGACCGCCAGGGCCTCCGACGCCGCCAACGCCGCCCGGACCGCCGGGGCGTCCAACGCCGCCAACGCCGCCCGGACCGCCGGGGCGTCCAACGCCGCCAACGCCGCCAACGCCGCCTGGGCCACCGGGGCCGCCGACACCGCCGGGACGCTGAGCGATCCCCGGCCGCTGAAGTCCGCCGCCGCCGATTCCGCCGCCCGCGCCGCCGAATCCGCGCGAACCGCCGCCACGGGAGAAGTCCGAACCGCCGAGGTTGAATCCGCCGCGCCCGCCGCCGCTCGGACGCGACATGCCGCCGCCGCGCGCACCGCCGCCGCTGGGGCGCGACATACCGCCGCCGCGCATACCGCCGCCGCCGCGCCCGCCGCCGCCGCCGCCACGGCGTTGAGCGTCGGCCGGAACGCAGGTCTGCAACACGAGAGCGATCGCGAGGAGAAACGGTATGTACTTCATTGCTTGATCACCTGATCGATCTTGCCGTGCAACGTAATGAACGTGCCGTTCCGTAACGTGAGCGCGAGCATCGCACTGTTGGGCGCGAGCTTCTGAGAAGAACGCGACAGAGGTTGCGCGTCCCCGGTATAGTTCAAATAGAGGGTGCCGGTCTTTACGTCGAGCGCCGACGATTCACCGTCCTGGACGAGCGCCGCCAACGTCGGCAGGCAAACGATAATTTTTCCTTGATACGAACACGCCGCGCGCGTGACGACGATTGTGCCGTCGCCGTCGTCCGTCGTAAGAAAAAGCGAACCGGACAACACCTTGATTTCAACGTCGCCGTAGGTGTTGGTCGTGCCGTTCTGGTGGTGAATGTCGATCGTTCCGACGGCTCGCGACGCAAGCGGTAACAGAGCACCGATTGTTGCGAGGACGGCCGCGGCAATTTTCGTCGAGCCGGTCATTGGAGGCCACCTCCGTGTGGACCGGCTGAATTGCCGAGCAACCGTCCGGAGTCCTGCTTCGAAGGACGCGCGTTCGCGGTTCCCAAAGCAAGCAGCCGTTGGGCCTCAAGAGCGTCGCTATTTTTGCCATCGCAGCATTTGTGTCGCTATCGTCTCTGGCGCAGGCCGCTCGCGCCGATGAGCCTTCGACGCCGTCGCCGTCACCATCGAGCGAGCCGGCGACGAATACCGCCACGGTCGAAGAACGGGAGAACTCCGCACTCGTCGATCCGCTCACGCCGAACCTTTGGTTCTCACTCGAGGACGAGTCGCTGCAAAGCATTTCAGGCCCGAGCAATCAACTCAACCTGCGGGCGCAGATTCCACTCGCAATAAGCCCGCCCATAACGAATCTCCTCGCTTCCGGTCACGCGTTGAGCCTGATTAAACTCAAAGTGCCGATCGTCTTATCTGCACCTTCTAACACCGGCGTCGAAGCGGCGACCGGAACGGGCGACGTCACGATGACGTGGCTCGGCGGCTTCGGTACGGCGCAGGCACGATGGGCGGGCGGCGCGGCCTTCAAATTTCCGACGGGATCCGGATCGCTGGGATCCGGCAAATGGTCCGCCGGCCCGGCGCTCGGATACACGTACGAAACCGGCCTGTGGACGCTCGGTGTGTACACGCAAAGCTTCTTCTCGTACGCGGGCAGCGGCGCGCGCTCGCCGGTCGCGCAGACACAACTTCAACCGCAGATCTCCGTGGCGCTACCCGGCGGCTGGAGCATCGGAAACTCGGAGATGAAGTTCACCTACAACTACGACGAAGGCGCGTTCGCCAACGTTCCGGTGGGAATTCGCGTCGCAAAGCAAGTCGACACCGGCGCGAGGCGACTGGACGCGTACTTCGAAGCGGAGAAAAATCTCAACACGTCGGGGGGTACGACGTGGAACCTTCGGTTAGGAGCGAAGCTGGTCTTTCTGCGTACGTAAGCGCGCGATTAGATCGGTTTGAGGTAAACGCGCTGGCCGGCGTAGTCGAAAAGGACGGTGAAGCTGCTCAGAGTGGAGCGGCCGATGAGACCATCGTAGTCGCTGTCCTGCACCTTCTTCGTCAACGGTACCACAACCGTTGCATCGGCGAAGAGCAAGCCGCCGATGCCGAAGGTGCGCATCGAGAATCCTTCGAGTTTCACCTCGTCACCGCCGATGAAGGCGCCGGTATCGATCAGCGGTTCGCCTTTAGCGGGCGCGACGTCGTTCTTGAACTGTGCGAAGTAATGGTCGTACAGGACCGTGCTGTACGCGCCGGTGTCGATGATGAACTGACCGGGTGCGCTGCTGAACGACGCCTTTACCAGCGGAACGCAATCGTCGATGGCAATCGGGACCTCGGTCCATCCCTTGGCGGCGAGATCCTCGGGCGCGTGGGCGTAAAAGGTAAGCGCCGAGCGTGCAAAATCCACTTCCAGCGCGCCGCTCGCAAAGAAATCGCAGCCGAGCAGTCCGACGGCACGTTCGCTCGGCGCGATGTTGTCGTCGACTGGCGCGACGTCGACGACCGCACTGGACGCACGCAAACCGCCGACGCTCACATCGCCCACGCGCGTCTGCGCGGTCGTGTAGACACCGCCGAAGCTCTCGACGTGTTTGTCGTGCTGAGGAAGCCCCAACTCGGATGCGGTCGACGCATTGATCGCGATGGTTGACGAGCCGGAATCGAGCACGAGGTCGAGGCCGCGCTGCCCGACGTTCATGCGAACGATGATGCCGTCCGGCGTGAAATCTGCCGGTATCGTCACCGAGCTGCGGCCTTGCAAATCGAACAACGTCGTCGACGGAGGGATAGCGAGGTTCGCCGAACCCTGCGGAACCGTCGCATACGTCACGACGTCGAAGCGGCGCGTCCCCTTGTAATAGTCCGCAGAATAGGTTCGCGCCCACGGCACCATGCGCCCCGAGACTCGGCGGTAGTCGCCGTAGAGCACGGTGCGTGTATGTCCGTCGTAGGCCGTCATATCGATGCGCGAAAGCAAATACGTGGCGGCGTCGTAATATCGCGTCTCCGCCAGGCCGCCGCGCGGGGTGACCTTCACCACGTAAGCGGCCGGCGCGTCCGACGTCACGCCGAGCAGCGTCGCGCCGCTGCTTGGCGCCGCCATCGAGCGAACGGCATTTTCGATCGGATCGTGTTCGACGAACGCGCCGGAGACGCTCTGCACGAATCCGTTGGCATTGCGGTACCACGAGCGACCCTGGAACTCGCCCCACGACGTGACGATGTCGGCAAGCGTTTCGGTCGTTTTGTAACCTTCGGCGTCGAGATAGGTCTCTTGCGTGGTCGTTTCGCCGTCGGCAACGCGCTGCAATACGATATGATAGGCGCCGGCCGCAAGCCGCCCCTCGGCCTGAGCGGTGCGATGGAGCAGTTCGGAAAGGGTGATGTGGGCCGGCGAAACCGCGGGATCCGCATTCGCGGAAGGACTCGCGGCGACCAGTGCCGCCGCTAGCGCACCGGTCGTCGCAATCCACTTCAGCAGTCGCGTGACGGTCCTCCGACTACGCGCCTGCGGCGCTTCGCTCGGGACGACAACCACTTAGGGCGCCATGGGAGCGGCAATCGTCGCGCGGGCCTCCAGAGCCTGCTGCGCCAACGCCCGCAGCGCTTCCAGATGCGCTTGCGTCAACTCGTTGAGATTCGACCGGTGCAGCGCGGCCGACGTGTCGTTCACCAGACGCTCGAGCTGCAACCGCGAGAGCGCCTGAGCATCGGGCGGCGTACCCGTCGCCGGAGAGGTCCACAGCTTTGCGAGCCGTTTGGCGAAGTTCACCTGCGCGTTGCGCAGCACGACGCCGGCCTGCGCCGCCTTGCCGTTGACGATGTCGCCGAAAATGCCGTCGCGGGTCCAGTCGAAGAGATCGGTGAGCGTCATCGTCGCGCCGGCGTCGTACTTGGTCGAAAGGTCGTCGATGCGCGAGAGCGTCAGCGGCGCGAAGAGTTCGCCGAGCACGCTTTCCTGCGTGGAGCCGGCGATTCCGACGACGTCGACGTCGTGCCGCGGCGTCGGATTGTACACCCACGTTCCGCTCGGCCCCAGCGAACTCACTTCGCGATAGGTCAGCAGCCGAAGGACGCGCGGATTGAAGCGCCAAGCGGCATCCGAGAACAACGCACTTTGCAGAACTCGCCACGCCTGATATTCGTCACCACGCGAGACGGGCTGAAGCGGCGTCGAGGCGTGCGGATCGCCCGCATTCGCGCGCGACACGTACTCTCCGCCGATGATATGGGCCGGCATCACGGCGAAGCGCGTGTAGTAGCGCAACGGCGTCAAAAAGGCGCGGCGCGCTTCGTCGTACGCCTGCCCTTGCCTGGGGAAACGCCGGTTCACCGCATTCATGATGCCGTGCAGCATCGTCAGTTGCATCTGCTCCCACGCGAGCGGATGATTCGTCAGATCGTCTTGCTGCACGCGCGGATCGATCGCGTGGCCGTTGTTGAAGAACGCATCCTCGTCGGAGGCAAAGCGGTAGGTCGGGTCGGCCCAGCGCGAGGCCCAGCCGTTGAGCGTCCGCAACTCGGCTTCGGGTTTGCTCGCGTTCGGAACGTATGCGTAGCCGAAGTGCACCGCGTAGTAGTCGTAGGGCCCGAGCACGAGCTGCTCGTAGTTGCCCTGAGGCGTGCCTTTGGGCCAGAGGTTGATCGGCGCGTACTCCATCACCGAAGTCGCGACGCCGTGCGAGCTCGTAAACGAGGTGTCCTGCAGCTCGTGAGCCGTGTAGGCCATCGAACCGATGAAGTTGTGTTGCAGGCCGAGATCGTGCCCCGATTCGTGCAACACGACCGCGCGAATCTCCCGAAGCGTGAACGCTTGCTCCGCCGACGCGCTGTCGGACAAACCGCGCGCCGGCGCGACGACGTAACGATACGCCCGGACGCCCAGTCCTTCGACCGCATCGACGTTGATGCCGGCGTTGATCTCCTCGCCCGTGCGCGGATCGGTGATGACCAGCGCCTCCGCGCCGTACTGCGGAATCGGCGCGTCGAACCAGCTCACCATGTTGTGCCGGATGTCGTCGACGTCGAAACTCGGGTCGTCGGGTTGCTGCACGACTTGCACGGCGTTGAGGATGCCGATCCGCGCGAACGCCGCGTTCCACGTGAGCAGCGCGTTGCGAACGGTGTCGCGGTACGCGACGGGGACGTCGTTGCTCAGGGTGAAAACGAGCGGATTTTTGGCCTGCGACGTCATGCCGGGATGCTCGGGCATAAAGTTCCAGCGGCTCAGATAGTACACGTTGCGCGTCGGACTGGTATCGTTTTGGAAGTCGATGAGCGGCTGTTCGAAGTAGCCGACGCGCGGATCCGCGATTCGCGGCATGTAGCCGTCGTTCGGCGCAGCGATGATATTGTACGTCATCTTGACTTCGATGCTGCGCGCGTCGGGCGCGTTGTCGATGGCATCCGGCGACGCGCTGGCCCACGTCTGACTGACCCGCAGAATCGTATTTTGAGGAAAGGCTTTCGCGTCGAGGAAGAACGATCGCGACGTATCCAGCCGATAGGCATGCGCCGGATTGGGAGCGATCGCGTCGAACTGGGCCGCGAAGTTTGCGACGTCGCCTAAAAACGGCGCCGCCGGAATGACGACCAGCGACGGCGATTCGGCAGCGATCGGAACGACCGCGATGACCGAGCTCGGCAGCGACGCCGCCTCGCTGATCTCCGCCGGGTTACCGCGATCGGCTCGCGCAAAGGTATTCGGCCAGCGCATCACCACCGTGTTGTCGACGCGCTCGAAACGCATGATGCGCGCGGGTGCGACGTACGGCTCGCCGGGCGCCGGTCCGAATCCGCCGAGTCCGGTCGCCGGAACGGAGGTTTCGACGAAATCCTGTCCCAGCTGGCTTTTCTGCAGCACGAGATAGACTTTGCCGTCCTTGCGAACGATCGAGACGAGGCCCGGGACGACCTTTGCGTCGCGAACGAAGGCGTCGTAGTTGGCTGGCGCACCGGCGGTCACGGCCGGCGCCGGCGTCGGCGTTGCAGCCTGCGACGCAGCGGGAAATACGAAAGCGGACGCAAGACAAAGAAAAAGACGGTAGAGCCATTTCATGCGAAAACCTCCGGAAATCCGGCCTTTCGGCGCTCCCGCTAAGCGTTCATTCCGCGGTGCGACTGAGAATTCCGACCGATTCGCCGACCGTTTGGAAGGCGTTCAGCGCGCGGTCCATTTCGTCGCGCGTGAGCGCCGCGCTGATCTGCACGCGAATCCTGGCGGTGCCTTCCGGCACGACCGGATATCCGAAGCCGGTTACGAAAACGCCGCGTTTGAGAAGTTCGTCGCTCATCGAGATCGCGAAGGCCGTTTCGCCGACGATGATCGGAACGATCGCGCTTTCGCCCGGGAGTGGGCGATAGCCGATGCGGTCGAGACCGGCACGAAAGTACGCCGTGTTGCCGCGCAGCGTCTCCACGAGTTGCGGATGCGCGTCGAGATATTCGATCGCTTCGAGCGCGCTGCACGCGACGGTGGCAGGCAGCGCGTTGGAAAACAGTTGCGGACGCGAGCGTTGGATGAGCGTGTCGATGAGCGCGTCGCTTGCGGCGACGAATCCGCCGGCCGCGCCGCCGAGCGCTTTACCCAGCGTTCCCGTGATGACGTCGATTTCGCCGGTCAGGCCGTAATGCTCGATGGTGCCGCGTCCGGTTTTACCCATGACGCCGGTTCCGTGCGAATCGTCGACGACGACGATGGCGCCGTGCGCGTGCGCGAGCGCGACGATCTCGGGGAGCTTCGCTAAATCGCCTTCCATCGAGAACACGCCGTCGGTCACGACGACGATCGGAAAGCAGCCGGCGACGGCCTTCAACTTCTCCTCGAGATCGCGCATGTCGCTGTGCTTGTATCGCTCGCGGCGCGCCTTGTTCGCGAGCCGCACGCCGTCGATGATCGAGGCATGGTTCAACTCGTCCGAGACGATGGCCGAGCCCTGATCGCAAATGGTCGCAAAAAGACCCGTGTTGGCATTCCAACACGCGACGTAGGAAAGCGCCGCTTCCGTACCGAGAAACGATGCGATTCGCTCTTCGAGCGTGCGATGGATATCGAACGTTCCGCAGATGAAGCGCACGGATGCGGTCCCGGCGCCGTAGCGGTCGAGACCTCGCTTTCCGGCCTCGACCACTTCCGGCAAATCGGCGAGTCCGAGGTAGTTGTTGCTCGACAGCACGATGACGTCGCCCGCTTCTTCCATATGCACTTCGGGCGCCATTGGAGTCGTGATGTGACGCAACCGCTTATAGGTCCCGGCGCGCTTGAGCGCGTCGAGGTCGCCGCGCAGCTTCTCTTCGAACGCCTGATTCATGGCTTTGCAATATCCCCTTTGAAATCGAGCACGATCTTTGCGGCTTCGCCGCTGCGCATCAATTCGAACGCTCGATCGAACTGCGTGTAGGGCAGCACGTGGGTGATGATCGACCGCAGGTCGATGCGGCCGCTCTTTACGAGCGCCTGCGTCTGGTACCACGTCTCGAACATGCGCCGGCCGTTAATTCCCAACACGGTCAGACCCTTGAAAATGATCCGTTCGGCGAGATTGATATTGACCGCATCGGACGGAATGCCCAGCAGCGCCGCGGTTCCACCGTTGCGCACCATCTGCAGTCCCGCATCGATCGCCGATCCGCTGCCCGACATTTCGAGGAGCACGTCGACGCCGTCGCCGTTGGTGAGCGCTTTGATCTCGTCGACGACTTCCGGCCGGCCCGCTAAGAACGTAGCGTCCGCGCCCAGCCGCTCGGCCAACGCGAGCTTTGCCGGATTGACGTCGACGGCGTAGACGGCGGACGCGCCGGCCGCGCGCGCGACCGGAATCGCCATCAGACCGATCGATCCCACGCCGGTGATCGCGACGCTTTTGACGCTGACGCCGGCCGACATCACGGTATGCACCGCGTTGCCGAGCGGATCGAAAATGGCCGCAAACTCGTCGGGAATTGCCGGATCGAGCTTCCACACGTTGTACTCGGGCACGGCGACGTACTCGGCGAACGCGCCGTCCCGGTCGACGCCGATGATCTCGACGCGCTCGCAGATGTGCGCTTGACCCGTACGACATAAAAGACACGTCAGATCCACGACGTGCCCCTCGGCCGAAACCCGGTCTCCGATACGCACCAGACGCACGGCATCTCCGACCGCGGCGACGGTTCCCATGAACTCGTGCCCCACCACGATCGGAGGACGAATCCTAGCCTGCGCCCAGGAATCCCAGGTATATATGTGGAGGTCGGTACCGCAGACGCCGGCCTTCTCGACGCGAATCAGGACGTCGGTCGGCCCAATCTCCGGAACCGGCAAGTCTTTCAAAGTAAATCCGGGTTGGGGGCCCGGCTTCGAGAGCGCTTTCATGGAAGTCACGGCGGCCCAAGGAATACCACCTCAGGCCGCCTTCTTCATCTCCGGGAAGCCGCCTCGAGCCCCACCTCGTTGTCGGCGAGGGCCTCGATTACCACCGTAGTAAACTTCGGCCCTCGCCTCCTAGATCTGGGGCGCGATGCGGCTTCCCGCTACACGTACGTTTCGGTTTTTGTTTAGGTTAGAAGTCGTATTCGAGCATGGCGCGGTTGTACTTGAACAAAGGCTGGCCGCTGAGTAATGGCGCACCCACGCTCGCACCTGGCGGACACGTCGTGTTCCACGCTCCGCAGAACGTATTCGAATAGCGACGATCGGCGTACCGATAACGAAACCGAAGGCCGTGATACGGCCCGGTTTGGGCTACGGGCGAAAAGTGATACGTTCCGTCGAGATTGAATTCGTTCGTGTTCTGCGCCACGAGCTCGTTACCGTAGTCGAACCACGAGTAGCCCGCGATGAACGTCGTTCGGCGATTTTTCGACTCGTACGTGGCGTCTACTCGCCACGACGTCCCTGGAGCGCGGCGATCGGCCATGCTCTGAGAAATCGCAGTCGTGAAAATAGGCGCATTCGCATAGTTGTCGGTGTAAGGACTCGCCCATCCGCCGTATGCGATCGTCGTCATTCCGTTCGCGTTGGTGAAGCATTGTCCGGCATTCAGTGGCAAGAAGTAAGGCAACGTCGCGCCCGGCTTTGGAATCTTTTGGCTCTGCGGCGTTTGGATTTGGAAGGTCGCGTTGTTACAGGCGTATCCGTTCCGGAGGGCGATCGAGTCGTAGTGCCACGGAATCTCGTCGTAGCTGGCCGCCAGCACGACTTCCTTCGCCACATGGGCGCCAATCTGAACGCCGAACAACGAACTGTCGATTTTCCCGAGCACGGCACTCCCGGCGTTTTGCTCGAAGCCTCCTTGAAGCGCTACGTAGGGTTTCCACGCGCTTTGGCCGAGCGAGTACCGCGCGTCCCCCCAGTACATGTTCTCGATGTCCGAGACCGCCCATAAATACGCGTTCGCGGAGTAGCGCGCATTCGGTGCCTGATAGCCGCTTCGAGCATAGAAGAAACCATCGGTCGTAATGCTGCCACCGCCTGGAACGTAGATGTTCGGCGGCAGTCCGTTATTTCCGGCGGGATGGCTAGTCAAGAGCGTGCTGCTGATAAACGTGGAGCTGTTCCGCGGCTGGTACTGCAGCATGTCGGCGAGCTCGAACGTCCAGCCGCGCGGACGATATTGGAAGTCGCCACCCTGATACGCTGCGGGCTTCACGCGGGTGTCGGCCGCGCCGGCCCAAGGGGATTCGAAGAGTTGATCGCCTACCTTGGCGGAAAAGTCTCGGAATCGATAGCCGAGATATCCCTCGTAAAACGTGTTCAGAATAAAATCGGGAACCGTGTCGTCGGGATTGGTGTTCGGTGGCCGCTGCGACACGCAGGGCAGACCCTTCGCGTGCGTCAGGGCCGTCGAGCACGATCCGCTAAATGGGTCGCCATAGAGGTACGAACCGCCCACGAACCAGCCGCCCCCGGGAAAGGCATAATCGGCGTGCAGCGCGATGGCCTGCTCCCACGTCGCCTGGTTGACCCCGGTACTGCTGTACTTGGCTCCAGGCGTGAAGTTGAACTGGGCGCCGGGATTGTTCGACGCGTTTTGCCGCGTGAAGTAGTACGAGCGGACGTGGCCGCTCCACTGAAAGGGACTTGCCGTCGGTGCCGGGGCCGGCTCGGTCTGCGGGACGATCGGACCCCGGGGTGACGCGGCGGGCAAGTCGGCCAGGGCAGGGGTGGTGGAGAGGGCGATTGCCAGACCGGCGAGGGCGAGTCGCGCGCTGGTAGTCAGCATAAGAGAAAGGTGTCTCCTTCAAGAAAAGTTGACTAATCTTTCTTTATGCGGGGAGATATTGATGACCTTGGTCAAAAAAGCAAAACTTTAGGACCGCCCGGAGACGAGGCCGGGCGGTCCTCTGGGGGTCGAACGCCTTTCTTAGAAGTCGTATTCGAGTTGCGCGCGATTGTACTTGAAGAGCGGCAAGCCGCCGAGATAGCTGCTGCCGGTGGCCGCCCCCGGCGGGCACGAGGTGGCGGCGGCGCCGCAATAGGTGTTCGATTCGCTACGCTGGGCGTAGCGATACCGCAACAACAATCCTTTATAGCGGCTACCGGTCACGGGGCTGAAGTGGTACTGTCCGTCGAGCGTCCACTCGTTGGTGTTTTCTCCAACGAGTGCGTTGCCGTAGTTGTACCACGCGTCGCTAGCAATGAAAATCCAACGCTTGTTCGTCGACGTATACGTCGCGGCAGCTTTCCACGACGTGCCCGGAGCGCGACGATCGGTCATGCCTTGCGAGATTGACGTCGTAAAGAACGGATCGGTCGCGTAGTTGTCGGTGTACGGGCTCGCCCATCCGCCGTAGTAGACGTTCGTACTGCCATTGGGCTCGGTAAAGCAGACGCCGGCTTGCCCCGACGAGCCGCCGTTCCCCGGCAAGAAGTAGCCGAGCGTGGCGCCTTTGGCCGAGATTTGATACGTGGAGTTGTTGCACGTCACGCCGTGCGGCAATGCGACGTTGTCGGTTTGCCACGGGATCGAATCGAATCCGACGGTCAGCAGCACGTTCCGCGTGACGTTGGCACCGAGTTGCACGCCGATATCGGAACTGCGTATTTTTCCGATGTACGAGGCGCCGGCATTGCTCTCGACACCGCCCTGGAGCGCGATGAACGGCTGCACTTTGCTCGTCGACATCGTATACTTGCCGTCGAACCACCACATATTCAGCAGCGACGAGACGCCGTAGAAGTATCCGTTTACCGCATAATCGCCGCCTTTTGGAGCATAACCCACGCGCGCGTATGCAAAACCGTTCGTGTTGATGTTTCCGCCGCCCGGCACGTAGATGTTTGCAGCCATTCCGCCTCCGCCGGCTGGAAACGACGTGAGCAGCGTCGTGCTGCCGAACGTGTTGCTCGTGCGATTCTCGAACTGAATCATATCGGCGGCTTCGAAGAGCCACGCATTGCCGAGTGCGTACGACACGTCGGCGCCCTGATAGGCAACCGGCTTGAGTCGCGTCGCGTCATACGCACCCGCCCAGGGCGACGCGAAGAGCTGATCGCCGACCTTACCGCTCAAGCCGTAGCCCTTATACGCGAGATAGGCTTCGGGGAACGTGCTAAGCGCGAAGCCCGGCAGCGTATCGTCCGGGTTCGTGTTCGGCGGCGACTGCGTGACGCACGGCATCCCGTGTGCGTGAGACGTCGCGACGGTGCACGGACCCGCAATCGGATTGGCGTAGAAATACGATCCGCCGACGTACCAGCCGCCGCCCGCGAAATGGTAGTCCGCATGGAGATCGATGGCGCTGTTGAGTGAGGCCTGATTGACGCCGTTCGAGTTGTATTTGGCCCCGGGCGAGAAGTTGAATTGAGTGCCGGGATTGTTCGACGCGTTTTGGCGCGTGAAGTAGTACGAGCGGAAGGATCCGCTGTAAGTGAACGGACTCGGCGAGGGTTTCGGGGCCGGTTCGGCTTGGGCAATCTTCGCGGGCGCCGGTGTGGCCGACGTTTCCGCCGGCGCGGGCGCGAAGTTCGCCGCAGCCAAGACCACCGCCAGAAATCCCGCGCGTGCGACGAGGTGATGCACGGAAGGCTCCTTCGAGGTTGACGAGGACGCCCTCAGTCTATCCGGCTGCGATTAAGCGTTCGTTAAGCCGAGTTTAAGACCAATGGCTGCTTCGCCATCTCAGCCGAAACGCCCGGTGATGTAATCTTCGGTCCGCTTGTCGCGGGGTTTGGTGAATACCGACGAGGTCGTATCGCTCTCGACCATGTCGCCCAGCAGAAAGAACGCCGTATAGTCGCTGATGCGGGCCGCCTGCTGCATCGAATGCGTCACGATGACGACGGTGTAGTCGCGCTTGAGCGCTTCGATCAAATCCTCGATCTTGCTCGTGGCAATGGGGTCGAGCGCGGAGGCCGGCTCGTCCATCAAAATCACTTCCGGATCGACCGCGAGACAGCGCGCGATGCAGAGTCGCTGCTGCTGGCCGCCGGAGAGGTCGAGTGCAGAACGGTGCAGCCGGTCTTTGACCTCCTCCCACAGCGCCGCCCGGCGCAGGCTGCGCTCGCAGATATCGGTCAGAACGTCCTTGCGGCGCTCGCCGTGGACGGCCGGCCCATACGTGACGTTGTCGAAAATGCTTTTCGGGAACGGATTCGGCCGCTGAAAGACCATGCCGATGCGGTGGCGGATCGTCACCGGATCGATCTCCGGCGCGTAGATGTCCGTGCCGTCGAGCAGCACCCGTCCGGTGACGCGCGCGCCCGGAGTCAGATCGTGCATCCGGTCCAGGGCCCGAATGAACGTCGATTTTCCGCAGCCCGACGGTCCGATGAGCGCGGTGACGCGATTCCGGCGCATGTCGAGCGACACGTCCTTGAGCGCGCGAAAGGTCCCGTATGAAACGTCGACGTGCTCGGCCTTGAGTTTGACGCTTTGCGAAAGGTCGGCCGCTTCCGGTTCGGACACGTGCATGGGCCGCGTTCTTTCGTCGCCGCTCGTCACTTACGCCTCTCGCTTGATGCGCATGATCGGCAACCGGATCGTAAACGTCGTGCCGCGCCCGAGGGTCGATTCGGCCGAGATCGCTCCGCCGTGTGCGTCGACGATGCCTTTGACGATCGCCAATCCCAGCCCGGCACCGCCGCTCTCGCGCCGCCGGGAGCGGTCGACGACGTAGAAGCGTTCGAAGATGCGCGGCACGTCGCGATACGGAATACCTTCGCCGTTGTCGCGCACGCGAATGATGGCATCGCTATCGCGAGCGTCGATTTCGATTTTTACCCGGCCGTTTTGCGGCGTGTGGCGAATGGCATTGTCGATGAGGTTGACGAACACTTGCGACAGCCGGTCGGGGTCGGCTTCGACTTGCACCGGGCGCAGCGTCAGCAGTTCGAGTGAGACCCCTTTGTGCGCGGCCTGCGGTTCGAACGAGCCGACGATGGGATGCGCGACTTCCTCGAGATCGATCTCGCGCAATGCGAGTTTGAGTTGACCGGACTCGGCGCGCGCCTGTTCGAGCAGTTGCTGCACGAGCGCCGTGAGACGATCGGCTTCCGCGAGCGCCTGCGGCAAGAACAGATCGCGGGCTTCGTCGTCGGGCGACGCAATGACGGTTTCGAGCATGAGTTTGATCGACGACAACGGCGTTCGCAGCTCGTGCGAAACGTTGGAGAGGAACTCTTTCCCGGCGCGATCGAGGCGAACGAGGGCCGTTTGATCGTCGGCGAGCACGACGACGCCCGACGCTTCGCGCGTTTCACCGACGAGCGGATAGACGGAGACGCGGTAGACCCGCTGGCCTCCGGCGCCGGTCAGCGTCAGCGGCGCAACCGAAGCCTCGCCGCGCATCGCGTCGTCGATCCGGCGCTCCATCTCCACGTTCGGGATCGCCTCGATCGCATGCGAACCGACGGCCCGCTCGGCATCGAATCCGAAGATCGCGCCGGCCGCCGGATTGGCGAACTCGACGCGGCGTTGCAGGTCGGTGAGCACGATGCCGATCGGCAGCGCGCGCACGAGACGCACGTAGGCCCCGTCGCCGGCACTGGGCCGTTCGGTGCGCTCCGGCGGCTCCGGCGCGACGGCGGGAGGCCGCGGACGACGCCGAAAAGCGATTGCCAGCAGCGCCCCGGCAATCGCGCCGGCGAAGAGTGCCAGGGGCACCGCCCACTGCAGCGCCGGCATCGAGCGACCCGGCTAAACCTTGAACATGTAGCCGCGGCTGCGCACGGTGAGGATGTGTCGCGGGGTGCGGGAATCTTCCTCGATCTTTTCGCGCAACCAGCGCACGTGCACGCTGACCGTCTGCTGCTCGCCCTCGAAATCGTATCCCCACACCTTGTCGAGCAGCGTCTGCCGCGTCACCACGCGCCCGCTGTTCTCCATGAGCACCCGCAGCAGCGCAAACTCTTTCGGCGCCAGCGCGACGTTCTGCCCGCGGACCGTCAACTGCTGGCGCGATGGATCCAGAACGATTTCGCCGAGCGCGATCGCTTCGTCGTGATCCGACTGGATCGGCGCTTGACGGCGCAGCCGCGCCTTGACGCGCGCGAGAAATTCATGCAACGCGAACGGCTTGGTAACGTAATCGTCGGCGCCCAGCTCGAGCGCCAGCACCTTGTCGATCTCCTGATCCTTGGCCGTGAGCATGATGATCGGCACCGAGGAGAACTTGCGAATCTCTTTGCACGCCTCGATGCCGTCGAGCACGGGCAACATGATGTCGAGTACGATCAAGTCCGGCTGTTCGCGCTGCGCGGTAACGATCGCGTTCCGGCCGTCGCCGGCGGTGACGACCGCGTAACCGCTGCGCTCGAGATTGAAGCGCAAGGTTTGAAGAATTGCCGACTCGTCGTCGACGACGAGGATCTTCTTGTTGACGTCCGGCGCCTTGACGATCCCGCTACGCGGGGGCTTCGTCTCCACGATTCCATTCATACGATTTCGCGATCGCGCTGTAATCCAGCGCTCCGTCTCCCATTGCCGAGCGAGCAGTATAAAGCTGATAGGCCAGCGCCGTCGCCGGCATCGGATATCCGTCGGTGCGCGCGGCATCGAGTGCCGCGGCTAAGTCCTTACGAAGTAAATCGAGGGCAAATCCTCCATCGAACCGTCCGGCCAGCCAAGTTTTCGGCAGCCATTGCTCCAGCAGGTAATTCGACGCGGTCGCCGAGGCGAGCACCTCGCGAACGCGATCGAGATCGGCTCCGGCGCGCCGTGCGAAGACGAGCCCTTCGGCGTTGGCGATCATCACGCCGGCGATAATGATTTGGTTAACGAGTTTGACCGTTTCACCCATGCCGACCGGGCCCAAGTGGTGCGGCGTGCCCATCGCGCGCAATACCGGTTCGGCACGCGCGAAGTCTTCTTCCGTACCGCCCGCCATGATTGCGAGCGTTCCGTCGGCGGCGCGCGCCGGTCCGCCGCTGACCGGCGCGTCGACGAAGCCGCTGCCGCGTTCGCGCAACCGCTCCGCGAACCGTCGCGACGCCACCGGCGATATCGTCGACAGATCGATGACGAGCGTGCCTGGACGCGCGCCGGCGGCAATGCCGTTCGGCCCGAAGATCGCATCTTCGACGTCGGGAGCGTCGGGAACGCAGAGTGCGACGATGCCGGACGCCGCGGCGACTTCGCGCGGATTGGCGGCTCCGGTGACGGCGCACTCGGCGCACAAACGCTCGAGTGCATCGCGTCTGCGATGCGCGCAGGCGACGACGGCGAAGCCGGCTCGGCGCAAGGAGCGCACCATCGGCTCTCCCATGGCGCCGAGTCCGACGAATCCGACTCGGGGCTCGCTCACCGCCCCGCCTTTGGTCGCAACGCGACGCCATTCCCGCCGCGCCCGCGCACCGTCCTAGGGCTGCGTCCGACTCCGCCGAAGCCTGTTCCCTACACCAACTCGACGTTTCAACGGAGCACGACTGCCGTGACCATCGCCGCCCCCCTCGTATCGCGACCGACTTTCGACGACATGAACCTCTCGACGGGCAAGCGCACGCGGCTTCACCGCCTCATGTACGAACACGGGCCCGCCAACGGCACGTTGATGATGCTGCCCATCGATCAAGGTCTCGAACACGGGCCGGTCGACTTCTTCGACAATCCCGACGCGATCGACACCGATTGGATTTACCGGCTGGCCGTCGCGGGAAATTTCTCCGGCATCGCGCTGCACGTGGGTTTGGCGGAGAAATACCAGCAGAAATACGCGGGACGGGTGCCGCTTTTGCTCAAGGTCAACGGCAAGACGAACCTTCCGCCCGACGACGATGCCTTCAGTCCGATGACGTCGTCGGTCGAAGACGCGATTCGCCTCGGCGCCGACGCGGTCGGCTATACGCTTTACGTTGGAAGCCCCGCGCAAGATCTCGACATCGCGCAGTGCAACGACGTGCGGCGGGAGTGCGACCGCTACGGCATGCCGCTCGTCGTGTGGGCCTACCCGCGCGGCGCGGCGGTGAAAGCCAAGGGCGGCATCGACTCGCTCTACGCCGTCGACTATGCGGCGCGCGTCGCGTGCGAGATCGGAGCGAACGTCGTAAAGCTCAACGAACCGGTGTGGAAGGCCGCCGACGCGCCGAAACTGCCCAAGCCGTACGATTCGCTCGAGTTCGACGACGTCGAAGGCTTGCGCAAGGTCGTGAAATCGGCCGGACGTACGCTCGTGCTCGTTTCGGGCGGCAGCAAAATGGGCGATGAAGCGACCATCCACAAGGCGCGTGTCGCGATGGAGGCCGGGTGCGTCGGACTCATTTTCGGTCGGAACATGTGGCAACGCAAGTGGGACGACGCGCTGTCCATCGCCGAGCGCATGCACGAACTCATGAATGGATACGGCCAAAACGCTTAGCCTGGAAGAACGGGTCAACGCGGCCCTCGACAAGGTCCGTCCCGGAATCGCCTTGGACGGCGGCGAGGTGTGGCTGGTGAAGGTCGAGGACGGCGCCGCCTACGTGCAGATGCTCGGCGCCTGCGGCGGCTGCCCCGCGTCGATGATGACGCTCAAGGGCGCGATCGAAGCGATCGTCGTGGCCGACGTGCCCGAAATCAAAGAAGTCCTACAAATCTAGGAAGCCCTGATTTGGCCGACTCGTTGTCGGCTCGGGACCTCGTTTACCGTAGCAAACATCGGCCGCTCGCCTCCTAGATTCGGCCTAAATCAAAGCTTCCTTAAGTTACGGCGCAACGGGTGCAATACCAGAGGGTTGCGCCGCTATGCTCCCGCGCCACCATGTGCTCGCGATGCCCGCGGCGTCCGCAGCCCGCGCATGCAAACGTCTGCCCGATCGGCGCGCCGGCGGCCGCGACCTCGTGCCGTTTTGCGACGTAGAAGGCAGCGTAGATGACGACGCCCACGACGAGCGGCGCCCACGCGAAAAAATGGTTGAAGGCGGTGGCCGAGATCTGCGACGACATGGCGTTCTTTTTCCCGTTGGGTCGGGAGCGGACCTCGGTCGGGGCGAAGTCGCGCAGGTGGAGCGCGACGCAGTTCTTCGCGAAGCAATGGTCGCCAACGTCGAGCGCGGCGGCTGGCTGCGCCCCGGGCCGGTCGCGAACGCGATGGGCGTCGTGCCGCGGCACCGGTTTCTTCCCGAAACGCCGCTCGACGACGCATACGCCGATCGCGCCATTGCCATCAAAAGCAGCGACGGCGAAGTGCTCTCCTCGATCTCGCAACCCAGCATGATCGCACTCATGCTGCAGCTGCTCGCGCCCGAAGCCGGCGACCGCGTACTCGAAGTGGGTACGGGGAGCGGCTATCATGCAGCGCTGCTCGCCGAACTCGTCGGGACCGCGGGAAGCGTCACGACGACGGATCTCGACGCGGACTTGACGGCGCGCGCCGGGGCGGTGCTCGAAAGCCTCGGCTACGCGCAGGTTCGGGTCGTCACCGCGGACGGAGCGGGGCCGTCAATGGAAGGGACGCACTTCGATCGCATCGTCGTCACCGCGCGCAGCGACGACGTCGCCGATTCGTGGTGGAATGCGCTTTCCGACGGCGCGCGGCTGGTCGTGCCGCTCCGGCTGGAGGGCGCCGGAGAGTATGCGGTGGGATTCGTGCGCCGCGGAGGCCGCCTCGAAAGCGTCGGCGCCCATCCGTGCGCGTTCTTAGCGCTGCGCGGAGAGGCGGCGGGAGAAGGCGGCGCCGACCTTTTCTATCGCGACCCGGCGCAGCGCGCCAGCCGCGTCCGGCTGCGGGGCGTTTCCCGCGTGCTCGCCGTCAGACGGGGCGACGCACTCCCCTCGCTGCTCGAGGAGGCCGATCTCGTGATCGCGCGGCCGGCGACGGTCTTCGCCGTGACCTTTACTTCTTGAAATACTCCGCGTTGATTTCGGTATATTTCTCGTACTGCTCGGGAACGTCGGAATCCGCGAAGATCGCTTCGACCGGGCAGGCGGAGACGCACGCGCCGCAGTCGATACAAACTTCGGGATCGATGTAGAGCATCTCGTCCTCATCCTTACCGTGAATGCAGTCGACCGGACAAACGTCGACGCACGACTTGTCCTTTGTGCCGATGCACGGTTCGGTGATGACGTAGGCCATGGGCGGTGTCCCCTTACGACGAGCGGTGGCGGCGGCCCCTGCCCTCACATGGCTGACGCGCCGGCAAGGGGCGCTACGCCGGCCGGCCGCGTAGCGCGCGGATGATAAAGAGTAGCACGACCGCCCCGACGATCGCGCAGACAATGCTCGGCAGATTGAAGCCCGTAACGCCGGTATGTCCGAAGAATCGATAGATCCAGCCGCCGATGATGGCCCCGATGATGCCGATGACGATGTCGCCGAGCACGCCGCCCGGGCCTTCACCCGGAACCAGCCACCGCGCCACCAGCCCCACGATCAACCCGAAAACGATCCACAACAGAATGCCCATTCGGCCAGCGCCTCCTTTTCTATCGGTGAAAAGATTCGACCAAGGGCACCGCCGCCCCGGCGTCGACGTTACATGGATATGAAGCGTCTTCTCCTCTGCCTGCTTGGAGCGCTCGCTGTTGCGGCGGCTCCGGCAAGCGCCGACACGCCGCCCGGGACCACCGAAATCCGCGTTTCGGGCACGGGCTCGGTGACGATGCAACCCGACGTCGCAAACGTCGTCGCCGCGGTCGAAACCAACGCACCTGCCGCCGGGGACGCGGTCGCGCAGAACAACGCCGTCTACGAGCGCATCGTTGCCGCGGTCGTGAAGACCGGCGTCGCGCGCAGCGACGTCTCACTCGTGTCGTACAACATGAACTACAATCCCAAACCGCGCATTACGCCGCCGAATCCCGACGGAGAGCGTTACGGTTACACGGTGTCGCGCACGTTTGCAGTCAAAGTGCGCGAGATCGGCAACGCCGGCCGCGTCGCCGACGCGTGCAGCGGTTCCGGCGCCACCTCGATCAACGACGTTTCGTTCGGACTCGCCGACCCGAGCGCGGCGCGCGCGCAAGCGACGGCAAAAGCCGTTGCCGACGCTCGCGCTAACGCCGAGACGCTGGCCGCCGCGGCGCACTTGCACGTCGTTTCCATCAAGAGCGTCGACCTTGGCAGCGGCGGAGTCGAACCCCAGCCGTTGATGCGCATGGCGGCCAACGCGCCGACGCGGTTCGACCAGTCGAACGTCAGCGTCACGGTGAGTTTGAGCGCGACGTTCCTGGCCCAGCCCTGAAACCTCGCGGGCGCCCACCGGTAGAGCAGAGCGATGACTTCGACGTGTGAAAACTGCGGCGCCCTTCCGGCACCCGTCTTCGACGGCCGCCGCCGCCTGTGCGCGGCCTGCGCCCAGCGGCGCACGGTCACGGGCGCGCTGCCGTTTCTCGGCGCGGCCCTGGCTGCCGCAGGCATCATTGCCGGAGGCATCCTGCTGAGCGAGCGTCTCGGAGGCGAGGAACGCGAGCGCGGCGGATCGCCGCTCGACGAATTGACGCGCCGTTTTCGCGGTACGCCTACGCTGGGAAGCTTTTCACGCGACCTGACGGATTTGGCACGCAACGGCAAACTCGATCCAGTCATCGGACGCGACGACGAAATCGAACGGCTCGTTTCGATTCTCGCGCGCCGCAGTAAAAACAATCCCGTGCTCGTCGGCGAGCCGGGCGTCGGAAAGACGGCGATCGTCGAAGGGTTGGCGCTGAAGATCGTCGAGGGAACCGTGCCGGCGTCGCTGCGCGGAAAGCGCGTGCTCGCGCTTTCGCTCGGCCCGCTGGTCGCGGGAACGAAGTACCGCGGCGAATTCGAAGGCCGCGTCAAACGCATTCTCGACGAAGTCAAGCGCAGTTCGCGCGACGTCATTCTGTTCATCGACGAGCTGCACACGCTCGTCGGCGCGGGCGCTGCCGAAGGCGCGCTCGACCTCAGTTCGATGATCAAACCGGAGTTGGCGCGCGGCGAACTGCAATGCATCGGTGCGACGACCTTCGACGAGTATCGAAAGTACGTCGAATCCGACGCCGCCTTGGAACGACGGTTTCAGCCGGTCATGGTCGACGAGCCGAGCATCGAGCAGACGGTCGCAATTCTGCGCGGCCTGCGCGACGGATACGCGCGGCACCACAACGTGACCATCGGTGACGAGGCGATCGAAGCCGCCGCCGCACTCTCGGCGCGCTACATCGCCGACCGGTTCCTGCCCGACAAAGCGATCGACCTGATGGATGAAGCGGCCGCGTCGGTCGCCCTGCAGAACAAAGGCGCCGTCGACCACCCCGCGGTAACTCGCGAGCACGTCGCCGCCGTCGTCACGCGGTGGACCGGCATCCCACAGGCGTCGCTGAGCGAGTCGCAAGCCAATCGCTTGCTCGATTTCGAGAACGTGCTCGCACGTCGCGTCGTCGGCCAGGCGCGCGCAATCGCGTCGGTTTCCGACGCAATCCGGCGCGCGCGCGCCGGATTGCACGATCCGCGCAAACCGCTCGGGAGTTTTCTCTTCCGCGGTCCCAGCGGCGTCGGTAAAACCGAACTGGCGAAGGCGCTTGCCGAAGCCCTGTTCGGCAGCGAATCCGCGCTCGTACGCATCGATCTCTCCGAGTTCACCGAGCAGCATTCGGTGTCGCGTTTACTCGGCGCGCCGCCGGGATATGCCGGCCACGACGAACCGGGTCAGCTGACCGAACCGGTGCGGCGCCGGCCCTACTGCGTCGTGCTCTTCGACGAACTCGAAAAGGCGCACCCCGACGTCGCCGCGCTGCTGCTGCAGATTCTCGACGACGGTCGCGTCACCGACGCGAAGGGACGCACGATCGATTTCCGCCACGCGCTGATCGTTCTCACGACCAATCTCGAAGACGATGAAATGTCGTTCGCGCTGCGTCCCGAACTCGTCAACCGCATCGACGAGATCGTCGCGTTCGAACCGCTGGGCCTACCCGAAATCGAAGCCATCGTCGCGATCCACGTCGACGCGCTGGCGGCACGGCTCGGCGCGCGCGACGTGCGCCTGCGTCTGACCGACGACGCTCGGCGCTTCCTCGCCGATGAATCGATGGCGGCGGGTTCGGGCGCGCGCTTCGTGCAGCGGACCGTCTCGCGTCACGTCTCGACGCCGATCTCCACCGCCGTATTGCGCGGCATCTTACGCGCGGGCAGCATCGCCGGCGTCGATCTTCGCGACGGCGCCCTCGTCGTCAACGCCGCGTAACGGCGTTACGGAATTAGCGCGTTCGTCGAGGTCGGCGGCGACAACGCGAGCGCCTGCGGGCTGCTCACGCCGTTGGAAATCGTGATCCACGAAGCGCCCGCGTAGGGCGGGGGATATTGGGTCACCGTGTTGTTGCCGTAGTTCGCGACGTACAGATTCCCGGCAGCGTCGATCGCCAGCGCGACCGGCTGATTCTGCCCGCCCGATATCGTCGCCGGCGCGGCGGCATACGGCGGAAGATATTGCGTCACCGTGTTCGAGCCTTGATTGGGAACGAAGAGGCTCGACGACGGACCCAAGGCGATCGCACCCTGTTCGTTGACGCCGTTGGTAATGGCGACGGCCGGCACGCTCGCAGCGGAGAACGGCGGCGAAAACTCGACGACCGATGCCGGCGTGCTGTTGAGATTCGAAACGAAGAGATTTCCGCGGCCGTCGAGCGCTAAAGAGTTCGGACCGTAGAGACCGTTCGAGAGCGTCGTCGGCGTGCCGGTGTAAGGCGGTGCGTAGACGGTGACGGTGTTCGACGCCTGATTGGCGACGAACAGATCGTTCGAGGCATCGAATCCGAGACTGACGGGATCTTCGATGCCGCTCGAAATCGTGGCGACCGGCCCGCCGCCGTAAGGAGGTGAGTACTCCGTGACGGTGTTGCTTGCGCTGCCGTTGGCGACGAAGAGATCGCCGCGCGCGTCGAGCGCGAGCGCTTGCGGATGATTGACGCCCATGGCGATCGTCGCCGGCACTCCGTTGTAGGGCGCGGCGTATTCGGTCACGCTGCCGGTTTGGCTGGCCACGAACAGATCGCCGGCGCCGTCGAAAACCAGCGACTGCGGATTGCTCACTCCGTTTTGGATCGTCGCGACCGGCGCGTTCTGGCCTCCGGCGTATAACGCCACCGCATTCGTGCCCGCATTCGCAATCGCCAACAACTGCTTGACGTCGGCGGCCACGCTGCCCGAACACGTTGCGCCGATTTGCAGGCACGGATTCGTCGGCATTCCCGGAAACGCGGCGCTGACGCGCAGCGTCGCCGTGCCGCCCGCATACGGAACCGGCGGCGAAACGGTGAAGACGTTCGGAAGGTTCGGACCGGGCGGTGCGACCGAAAGCGCGAGCGCGCCGCCGGTTTGCGCCACGCTCACCATCGGCGATGCGGCACCGACGATGATGTTCTGGCCGGCGTCCAGGAGCTGCGCGACGAGTTGATGCTTTCCGGCGCCGTACAGATCGATGCCGCCCTGCGCGTTGAGGTAGCTCATCGACGATCCGGCAACCACGGCCAGCTGCTGGGGCACGCCCGAAAGCGTCAGATTGACGACGGTGCCCGAGCCGTAGGTCGCCGCGAATGCGATCGTTTGCATCCCGTTCGGCGTCGTGGCGCCAAGCTCGGAGACGGCCGCGGTATAGTTGCCGGCCGAGAGCGGCAACGACGCTTGGCAGACGGCGCCGCCCGCGGCGACGTTGACGCACGATCCCGATCCGGAGGTCAACCCGATCGTTTGCGTCGCCGGTGTCGGACCGCTGAGATTCAGCGTAATCGCCTGAACCTGGGCGGAAAGGCCGGCGGACGATCCGGTGCTCGGCGGCGTGGGGGTCGCAAACGGCGTTGGCGTCGTTCCCGGTACCATCACGGGCAGGGCGGCGGCCGGCGGCGTCGCGCCCGGAACCGGGGCCGCATTCCCGACCGTCCACGGTACGTGCACGCGAATCAGGGTGGTGCCGTTGGGAGCAGCCCCCATGATGTTGGCGCCGGGATTGAGGCCCGTCCCGGGCAAACCCAGCGAGTTTTGGGCGCCGCCACCCGCACACCCGGCAAAGAGCACGGCCGCCGCGCACAGAGTACCGTACCTCTTGAGCGACCGCTTCACGAGAGTCGGCAGGTTCTCCACAACGGCAATGGGTGCCCTGCCCGGAGGCCAGCTACCGCAGCAGCCCGGCCACGTTGGCGCGCATTTGCTGCGCCGAGAGCTCGCCGACGACGATCTTTCGCACGGTGCCGCCGCGATCGATGAAAACGTGGACCGGCAGGCCGTTGACGGCGTACTGATCGCGGAGCGTTCCGTCGTCGACGACGACGGGATACGTAAGGTGGTGGTCGCGGCGGAACTCGGCCGCCTTACGGGCGTTCTCGAGGACGTCGACGCCGACGACCTGCAATCCGCGGGCGCCGAACTCCCGTTGCAGCGCATCGACTGCGGGCGCCTCTTCGTTGCACGGCGGGCACCACGTCGCAAAAAAGTTCAGATAGACGGCCTTGCCGCGCAGCGACGTCATCGCCAACGCAGGGCCCTGGGCGGTCGCTTCCGACCAGTCCGGCGCCGCTTCCCCCACGCGGGCGTGGCTGCCGGCCGCAGACGCATTCTTCGCGTTGCTCGTTCCGCCGCACGACGCAAGCGCCACGGCGAGCGCACACGCACCTGCCGCCCGCGATGCAGCGGCGAGCGTGCTACCCATAACTTGGAAAGGCGATGGCTTCGACGTCGCGGTGCATCTGCGCGACGAGTTCGTCGACGTCCTCGAAAAGCATCTGCGGGCGCACGTAGCGCAGTTCGCGCAGCGCGAGTTCGCGGCCGTAGATCGTCTGATGGAAATCGCGCAGCCACGCCTCCACGGTGCGATCGGTTCCACCGAACTGCGGATTGCTTCCGATCGACACGAGCGCCGGACGGTCGCGTCCGTCGTAACGCCCCAACGCGGCGTAGACGCCGTCCTTCGGCAAGAGTTTGCGCGGCGGCCGCACGTTGGCGGTCGGAAATCCCAGCGCATGCCCCCGCCCGTGCCCGAGTTCGACGACGCCGCGAATTTCGTAACCGTTGCCGCCGATCATGCGGTCGGCCGCCGCGATGTCGCCGCTTGCCACGAGTTCGCGGATACGCGTGCTCGAGATGCGCTCGCCGCCGTCGGCCGCGTTTTCCAGCGGAACGAACGTAACGTCGCGCCGGTCGAAATACTCGCGCATGAAGGTGACGTCGCCGGCACGCTTATGGCCGAAGCGAAAGCTCGAACCGACCACGACGGCCCCAACGCCGAGCCGGTCGACCAGCACGTCGAGGAATTCCTGCGGCGACAGCGTCGCGATGCGATCGTCGAACGTGACGAATAGGCACTCTTCGAAGCCGGCGGCGGCGAACGCAGCCACGCGTTCTTCCGGCGTGCAGAGCAACGGCGGCTCCGTGCCCGGGCGCAAAAATGCCGACGGATGGTTCGAGAACGTCAGCACGCCCGAACGCCAGCCCGGCCGGCGCAGCCGCAGCGTCTGTTGCGCGATCGCGCGGTGCCCGCGATGAAACCCGTCGAAGAATCCGATCGCAAGCGCGAGGGGACGTGTCGAATCGCGCTCGAGCGCGTGCGCGATGCGCGCGCTCATACGTCGACCAGCACTTTGCGCGGCGCCAACAGCGCGCCGAGCGCTTCGCCCACGCCGACGAGCGTACGCGACTCATCGCGCACGAAGAGGTGGCGCGCGCCCGATCCCTGAGGAAGCGGCACGACGCGGCCGGCGCGAAAATCCGCCGATTCACGCAGATTGAGGAC
Organism: Vulcanimicrobiota bacterium; assembly: GCA_963704715.1. Lineage (GTDB taxonomy): Bacteria > Vulcanimicrobiota > Vulcanimicrobiia > Vulcanimicrobiales > Vulcanimicrobiaceae > Tumulicola. The sequence continues at coordinate 1,028,651 of OY969933.1, forward strand.
GATGGTCGGAAACGGAATCACGCGTTCGGGCGGCGTCAACGCCGCCTCCGGGTCGTCGGCGATCTCTTCGATGGTGCGCGATTCGTAGAGGACGAATGGACCCGATGCCTCGCGCACGAGCGCGCCCATGTGCGCGGGTACGCCCACGGCGGCGCCGATGTCGTGACACAACGTGCGCACGTAGGTTCCGGCACCGCAGGAGACGCGCAGTCGCGCAACTCCGGGCGACTCGATGCCCAGCAGCGCGATCGAGTAGACGATCGTATCGCGCGGTTTGCGCTCGACGGTTTTTCCTTCGCGCGCGAGTTCGTACAGCCGGCGCCCTTCATGGTGGAGCGCCGAAAACATCGGCGGCACCTGCGCGATCTTGCCGACGAACCGCGGAATCGCCGCATCGAGCCGTCGCGCCCAATCCGCCGGCACCGGACCTTCCTCGAGCGTTTCGCCGAGCGCGTCCTGCGTCGCCGTGGAGCGTCCGAAAACGATCGTGCACGCGTAGCCCTTGCGCTGATCGCCCAGCAAGGGAATCAAACGCGTCGCTCGGCCCACCGCCACCGGCAGCACGCCGGCGGCCTGCGGATCGAGCGTTCCTAAGTGTCCGATTCCGGGTTTGCGATCGCGCCCGCGGCCGCTGTAGATTCGCCGTAGCCTCGTCACGACGTGCGCCGACGTCGGCCCCGCCGGTTTGAAGACGTTGACGAAACCGAGCAACGCCGTCGAAACCGTTACGCCGAGCGCAGTTCTTTGCGCAACGCGCCGGCGACGCCGACGACGCCGCCGCCGGCAACGAGCAGCGCGGCGGCAATTCCAAGCGGCAAAAGTTTCGAGAGGCTCCACGCAACGAACAGCACGCCGCCGATCGCCAGCAGCGCGTAACTCGCGCGCAAAAAACGCGCTTGCGGAAACTGTCGCGCGAGAAACCACACTCCGAGGCTGCCGAAGACGGCGAGCACGATTCCCGCGGCCACCGTCACCGCGCTACAACCCTTCGGCGACGAGCGCGGCGTCGACCGCGCCAAAGGCCTCCTGGAGCGTTCCATGGCAGGTCAATCCCGCAGCCCGGAAATGGCCGCCGCCGCCGAGACGCTTCGCCGCAGCCTGAACGTTGACGCGTCCGTTCGAGCGCAAGCTCACGCGAATCTCTCCGTCGATCGCCTTGAACAGCGCCGACACTTCGACGCCTTCCTGCCCCCGCAGGACGTTGACGGTGTCTTCGGTGTCTTCGCCGTCGGCGCCGGTGCGCGCGAGCATGGCGTCGTCGACGTACGAGTAGCAATAGCGGTTGCCGTGTTCGAAGCGCATGCGTTCGACGATCTCCCCGAGCAGCTTGGTCGCCGCCACGCGTTTGCGCAGGAAGATTTCCTCGGTGATTTGCTCTTTGTCGGCTCCGCACCGCATCAGCTCGGCAGCCAAATCGAGCGCTTCCGGCGAGGTGTTCGAGTGCATGAATCCGCCGGTATCCGTCATGACCGTCGCGAGCACGCAGGTCGCGATGTCGGCGTCGACGGGAACGCCCAGGCCGCGCAGCAACCGCATGACGACGGCTCCGGTCGAACACTCCGTTTCGATCACGTAGTTGAGCTTGCCGAAATGCGCGTTGCCCAAGTGGTGATCGACGTCGAGCACGTTTTCGCGAGCGACGGCCGGAAGAAACTCGCCGGCACGCGCCGCGTCGCTCATGTCGCAAAAAACGAATAGCGCGTCGGAGGCCAGATCGGCCGGCAGCAGGCGCGAGACGAACCCGGCGTCCGGAAGAAACCGTAAGTTTCGCGGCACCGGATCTTGGTTGAAATAGAAAACGCGTTTCCCGAGTTTCTTGAGGGCGAGCCCCAGCGCGAGGCCGGCGCCCAGCGTGTCGCCGTCGGGCTTCACGTGGCTGACCATCACGAACTGGGAACGCGAACGCAATTCCGCGACGACGTCGTCCGTATCGGACATTGCCGAAGTGGCGCTCTCGATCGTCATGACGCCTCGTCGTGCGCGAGCGCGTCGCGCAGCGTCTTCGCGAGGGCGATCGCGCGCTCGGCCGAGCGGTCTTCGATGAAAATCAATTCGGGCGTGTGCCGAAGGGCGATCTTTCGTCCGAGCTCGCCACGCAGAAAGCGGCTCGCGTGGCGCAGCGCGTCGAGCGACTGGCGCGCCGCTTGGCGGTCTCCGATCACCGATACGTGTACCTTGCAATGGCGCAAATCGTCGCTGACTTCGGCGCGCGTGACCGTGACGAACGCCAAGCGCGGGTCCTGCAGTTCCTGGGAGATCAGCGTCCCGAGGATGCGCTGAATCTCGTGATCGATTTTGGCCATGCGCTGACGCTTCATGCGTGCACCAACTCCGCGGCAACGTGTTCGATCGCATAGGCTTCGATGACGTCACCCTCCTTGAGGTCTTGGAACTTCGCAACTTGAATGCCGCATTCGAAGCCTTCGGCGACCTCGCGAACGTCGTCTTTGAAGCGGCGCAGCGACTCGATCTCGCCGTCGAAAACGACCACCGCATCGCGGATGACGCGCGCCTTCGCGTTGCGCGAGATCTTGCCGCTGGTGACGTAGCAGCCGACGATCGTGCCGACCTTCGAGACTTTGAAGACCTGGCGTACCTCGGCGCGTCCGAGCGTGACCTCGCGCACCACCGGCGCCAGCATGCCGCGCATCGCTTTCTTGAGGTCTTCTTCAATCTCGTAGATGACCTGGTAGAAGCGCAGATCGACGCCCTCGTTTTCGGCCAGCCGGCGCGCCGTTTCGTCGGGACGGATGTTGAACCCGATGAGCACGGCGTTCGACGCGCTCGCGAGGTTGACGTCGTTGGGCGAAATCGCACCCACGCCCCCGTGGATCACGCGAATGTCGACGTTGTCGTCGGAGAGCGATTCCATACGGGCGCGCAACGCTTCGAGCGAGCCCTGCCCGTCGGCCTTGATGATGAGGTTGAGCGCCTTCTTTCCCTCGGCCGGCATCGACATGAACGTCTCGAGCGAGACGCGCTGCGAACCGGTCGCCGAAATGCGCACGTCGCGACGGCGCGTGGCGCGCTTCTCGGCGGCTTCGCGCGCGACGCGCTCGTCGCTGACCGCGGCGACCGAATCGCCGGCCGAAGGCACGTCGCTGAGGCCCATGATCTCGACCGGAATCGAGGGGCCGGCTTTTTTGACTTGTTTGCCTTGATCGTCGATGAGCGCGCGCACTTTTCCGAACGTGCCGCCGACGACGATGATGTCGCCGACGCGCAAGGTGCCGTTTTGTACGAGCACCGTGGCGACGGCGCCGCGGCCGCGGTCGAGCGCCGATTCGATGACCACGCCGGTCGCGCGGCGCGTGCGGTTCGCCTTGAGATCGCGAATGTCGGCTTCCAGCAGGACGGTATCGAGCAGGTGTGCGATCCCGTCGCCGGTCTTGGCCGAAACCGGCACCATCTCGACGTTTCCGCCCCAATCGACCGGCTGCAATCCTTGTTCGACCAGTTGCTGCTTCACCCGGTCGGGCTGCGCGTCGGGTTTGTCCATCTTGTTGATGGCGACGACGATCGGAACGGATGCCGCTTTGACGTGCGCGATTGCTTCGCGCGTTTGCGGCATGACGCCGTCGTCGGCGGCGACCACGAGGATTGCGACGTCGGTGACCTTCGCGCCGCGCGCGCGCATCGCCGTGAACGCTTCGTGGCCCGGCGTGTCGATGAACGTAATCTTGCGGTCGTTCTGCTCCACGGTGTACGCACCGATCTTTTGCGTGATGCCGCCGGCCTCGCCGCCCGCGACGTTGGCCTGACGAATCTTGTCGAGCAGCGACGTCTTGCCGTGGTCGACGTGACCGAGGACGGTGACGACCGGCGGACGCGGCGTCATCATCTCGGGCTTGTCTTCTTCTTGCTCGACGGTGACTTCTTCGCCGGCTTCCTTGACGACCGCGTTGAAGCCGAACTTCTTCGCGACCGAAATGGCGACGTCGCTGGGAATGTTCTGATTGATCGTCGCCATCGTGCCCATCTTGATCAGTTCGGTGATGACGTCTTTCACCGGAACGATCATCGACGTTGCGAGCTCTTGCACGGTCAGAAGATCGGGAATTTCGATCGTCTCGAGGGTGCTCGACACGACCGGGGCGGCGTGATCGCCTTTCTTCTTCCGTTGCCGCTCTTTTTCGAGCAGCAGTTCTTTCTCGCGATCTTTTTTAGCCGCGGCCTTGTCTTCGTGCGAGCGAATGCGGTCGCCGGGCCGGCCGCCCGCCGAAGGTGCGGGTCCGTCGCCGGGCGCGACCATCGCTCCCTGGCGCGCCTCGGGCCGCTGAGCGGGTCCGAGCGGACGGAAGGGTCCGTTGCCGGCGTGCCGGCGCGGCGGAGCGACGGGAGCCTGCGGGCCGGGACGCACGTTTCCGGGCACCTTGCCGATGTGTCCGGGCAGCGCCTGGCCCGGTCGCGGCGCCACGCCGGGACGTCCGGGCAAGCCCACGGCGGGGCCGGGCGACGCGGAAGCGCTCGTAGTCGGCGGCGGCGCCGCGCGCCGTGCGATCGAGGATTGGCCGGACGGAACCGGACGCAACTGCGGAATCGCCTCGGGCGCGGGTTTTGCAGCCGCACGGCGCGGCGGTGCTGCGGGCGGTGAGGCGGCAGCAGCGGGAGGAGGCGCCGGCGGCTCGACGACGGCGGCGGCGGGTGCAGCGGCGGCCGGAGCCGGCGTGCGGCTAGGCGTTCCGGTGACGGGGCGAAGGCGCGGAATCGGCGCTTCGGGCGCGGGCGGACGCGCCGCGGCGGGCTTCCGCGCGGGCGCCTTCGCCGGAGCGGCCTTGGCGGCGGGCGGCGCCGGCTCGGCTTTCGCGGGCGCGGCGCCGGATTTCAGCAAGACGCTGCGGACCAAATCGGCGATTTGATCCGGCACGACGCTGAGTTGATTCTTCGCTTCGAAGATACCGCCCAGGCGCTCGTTGAAGAGCGTCACCAACTCCTTGGACGACAGCCCGACCTCTTTGGCGAGCTCGAAGATCCGTACTTTTCCCGTAGCCAATGCTCCTCACTTCAGGTGGAGTCGCCCCGTCTACGGGACCACCCCACTACGCGCTCAATTGAGGCCCCTCATCGCATTTGGGGCCATTATCGCCGGCGATTGCCGTTCATCAATATTGCCTTGCCGTTCATCACGTCGAACTACCTATTAAACCACATTCTGCCGCAACGGCTGCAAGCCCCGGGTAACGCTTGTTTTTCGCGACCGCCGCGCCGCACGCCGCCGAGCAGAGGTAGGCGCCCCGCCCGGGTTGGCGCTTGGGGCCGGCGCTGCCGTCCGGCCGCCAGCCGGCCGGCGTTCGTACGAACCGCACCATCGCCGCCTGCTCCAGGCGCTTGCGGCACCCGACGCATTGGCGAACCGGTTCCACCGTTTACTCGCTGCCCAACCGCTCGCGCCGGAACTCCTCGAGTTTTCGAATGAGGTCGGGATCGATGTCGACGCCCTCGGCGTCGCTCTCGACCGGCTCCGGAGGGCTCTCCTCGGCGGTGCGCTCGGCACGCTCTGCCAAGTAACGCTCGCGCGATTCGGCCGCCTCGGTTTCACTCGTAATGTCCAGCCGCCACCCCGTCAGACGCGCGGCCAAACGAACGTTCTGCCCGTCGCGCCCGATCGCGAGCGAAAGCTGATAGTCGGGAACGACGACCAGCGCGACGCCGTCCTCCTCGAACAGTTCGACCCCGATCACCTTCGCCGGCGCGAGCGCCTGCATGATGAACGTCGCCGGATCCGCATCGTAACGAATGACGTCGACTTTTTCACCGCGTAAGTTGTCGGTCACGTTGGCGATGCGGCTCGATTTCGGTCCGAGGCAGGCGCCGATTGCGTCGACCTCCGCGCGATTGCTGCGCACCGCTACTTTCGAACGGCTTCCGGCGTCGCGCGCGATCGCCATGATCTCGACCGTGCCGTCGGCGATCTCCGGAACTTCCAGCTCGAGCAGGCGCTGCACCAAGCCCTCGGCGACGCGCGACAGAATGACCTGGGGGCCTTTCGGCGACTTCTTGACGTCGAGGACGTACGCGCGAATAAAATCGTTGATCCGGTACGACTCGCCCGGAACTTGCTCGTCGAGGTACATCACCGCCTCGTCGCGGCCTTCGAGGGTGACGAACATGTTTCGCTGTTCGTAGCGCTGCACGGTACCGGTCACGAGGTCGTTGAGCTTGCGCACGTATTTGTTGTAGACGGTGTCGCGCTCGGCTTCGCGGATGCGCTGCACGATCACTTGCTTGGCCGTTTGCGCCGCAATGCGTCCGAAGTCTTTGGGCGTGACTTCTTCATCGTAGAAATCGCCGACCTGATACGGAGCGCCGGCCTTCTTCAGGGCGATCTCGAGCTTGGGATCGACGACCTCTTCGACGACGCTGCGCCGATGATAGACTTTGTACGCGCCCGTCTGACGATCGACGATCACGATGGCGTTCGACTCGCTGCCGAAATGGCGCTTGTACGCCGTCAGCAACGCCGCCTCGAGCGCCTCGAGGAGCATCTCGAATGCGATGTTCCGCTCTTTGGCAATCGATTGCAGGACGTCGATGAGTTTTTCGTCAGTGACTGTGTCTGTTACCGGCATTCAATCTCTTCCGTTGTTGTTTGTTTCGCTGTAAATCTTCCCGCGGATCGTATTCCAGATGCGCCGACTTGATGGTCTCGATCGGCAGCGGCAGCTCGCCGCCGTCGGTTTCAAGAATCACCGCCGCCGTCCGCACGCCCCGCAGCGTACCGCGATGCGTCTTGCTTCCGTTGACGCTGAGCGTCGTAACGACGCGCACGCGGCGGCCGGCAAAGCGCGTGTAGTCGCCCGGACGAACCAGCGGCCGTTCCAACCCGGCCGACTCGACTTCGAGCGTATACGGCGCTCCGCACGCTTCGAGCACTGCATTGAGACGCGCCGCAATGCGCTCGCAGAGAGCGAGATCGGCTCCGCCCGGACGATCGATCGTCAAGCCGAATGCGGTGGTCTTTCCGACCGAGCGCGCCCGCCGTCCGACGATTTCCAGCCCCGGATACGACGCGTCGCACGCAATGGCGTCGACTTCCCGTTCGAATGCTCCCTGCAACTCGCTCACGTATTCCCGAATGACCTCTGAAGACAACGAAGCGCGGGACCTGCCCACGCTCCGGATGACCGCCACCATAATAGCGGAAAGAGCGACGGGCCGCAACCCCACGTGGGCGCGGCCCCTCACTCGATGTTCTTTTCTTTATCGTTGCGATTCGCGCGCCGCCGGCGGTCGTCCGGCTTGCGTGGGCGCGATACGTGCGTCCCTATTCGGCGCGTCCTTCGCGGGCTTCGTAGCCCGGTGGATCTTGCGGTTCCAACCGCCCTCCTTGTCAAACGTGCTTTACCGAATCGGCACCGTAATTGTATTCCGACGAAGGTCGGAACTCAAGCGGGAAAGAGGACTTCCTACGGCGACGCTGCGGGCGACGGAGCGTACGGTACGAGCAGCCGCCCCTCGCATGGTTCGGTCACGATTCCATCGACCACCGGCGGGAGGATTGCGGGCGTCCCGGCGCCGCCGCCGACGCTGACTTGGGTTCCGTTGGCCGGCGCGTAATCGCCCGCGTGGGGCGCCTTGGCGTTGACCGGATAGCGAACGAGCCACCCGGTGCACATCGTGGTCGGGCCGGCCTTGCGGATCGAGGTCACCCACATCTCGACGAGCGCGTCGGTACCCGACGTGGAGCGATAGAGGTATTTCGTTTGCGCGAGCACCGCCGGCGGAGGCGTCGGGCGCAGTGATCCGCGCAGCGAGATCGAGGGTGAGTACTGCTTGCTGGTGGGGTTCACGGGATTGTTCGGCAGCAGCGAACGCAGCTTCGCATTGATGTTCGGCGATGCGGCCGTCGCCTTTGCACGCGGCGCGGGCGAGGGCGTGGGCCGCAGCTCGATCGGCCGCTGCGGCGCCGGATGGGTCTTCGGACCGTTGGCGGCATGCGGGCCCGGGGAGCCCAGGCCCGACGGTCCGGGGCTGGGCGCCGCGCCGCGCGTTTTCGCGACGGCCGCGACCGCCGTCGCGCTTGGACTGGGGACGCCGGCGTGTGGCGCCGGTGCTTGGGACGAACGAGCCGCCGGGGCAGGCGAACTGCTCGGCACGGCGCTGGCGCGGACCGCGACCGGGGCTGCGCTGGGCGCAACGCTCGCGACCGGCGCCGGACTCGGCCGGCGCTGCGGCGCCGCGGTCGGGGCGGCCGGCTTCGGCGAACGCGCGGGCGAGGGCGCGGTCGTCGGCACGGGCGACGGTGTCGCGCTGGCAGTCACTTTCAGCGCGACGGAAACCGGCGCGACGGTCGGGACGCTGACCGGCGCGGCCGGAACTTGCGTACGCGGCTGCACCTCATATACGTTCTGGGTCGGCTGAGGATTGGGTTGGGCGCTCTGCTGCGGCAGCGGGCGCGGGTTCGGCGGCGCGGTCGGCGCCTCGCGCGCTAACTCGTGGCGATTCTGGGGAATTCGCTGGGCCTGAGGCTGTTGGAGCGCGGCGTGCTGCACCGGCGCGATGCGCGGCACGTGCGCCGTCGGAAGTTCGACGCGCGCGGCGGCCGGCTGATTGGCGATCACCGCAGGCGAGCGCCGCTCGAGCGTGACGATCGAGCCGCCTTCCACGTTTTCGGTCGCTCCTTCTTGCGAGGAACTCGCGATGATGCTGACCAGCAGCAATGCGAGCAGCGCGTGAATCAGAATAGACGCGAGCGTACTGCCGGCCAGCCGCTCGGGGTAGCGCCGGTCGCGCGGATTGCGCTGGAACATTCTCGGTTTCTTGCGCTTCAGCAATCGCAGGAGCCTGCCGCAGCTTTCGCGCAAGCGAATTGGTCCCCATGGAACCGATTATCCAAAAGCGGACGAAGATCGTCGCGACGATCGGCCCCGCGTCGCGCGATCCTGCGATCATGCGATCGCTTTTCGTTTGCGGCGCGAACGTCATTCGCCTCAACTTCTCGCACGGCACGCCGGCCGAACACGCGGAGGTCATCCGCGACGCGCGCGCGATCGCCGCCGAACTCGGCATTCAGTGCGCGCTGCTGCAGGATCTTCCCGGACCCAAAGTCCGTACCGGCAAACTTGCCGGCGATGCGGCGTCGGTTCGTCTCGCGCGCGGCAGCCGCTTCGTCGTGACGGTCGACGACGTGGAGGGCACGCCCGAGCGCGTCTCGACGAGCTACCGCGACTTGCCCGCCGACGTCGCCATCGGCAAACGGCTGTACTTGCAAGACGGACAGATCACCCTGCGCATCCTCGGGAAATCGGCGACGGAGATCGAGACGGTCGTCGAAGCCGAAGGCGATCTGCGCGCGTCTCAGGGCATCAGCTACCCCGACGGCACGCTCAACGTTGCGGCGGTGACCGATCGCGATCTCGAGTTTCTGGAGTTCGGCATCAAACACGGCGTCGACTACGTCGCGCTCTCCTTCGTCCGCAACGCCGGCGACGTCGTGCGCGCGAAGGCGTTCATCACGAAACTCGGTGCGCAGGTCCCCGTCATCGCGAAGATCGAGAAGCACGAAGCGCTCGAAGATCTCGCCGCAATCATCAAGGCCTCCGACGGGATCATGGTCGCACGCGGCGATCTCGGCATCGAAATACCGATCGAAACCGTTCCGATCGTGCAAAAACGCATCATCGCCGAATGTAACCGCTCGGGCAAACCCGTCGTGACGGCGACCCAAATGCTCGAGTCGATGATCGGTTCCTCGCGTCCGACGCGCGCGGAGGTCACCGACGTCGCCAACGCGATCTTCGACGGCACCGACGCGGTCATGCTTTCCGGCGAAACGGCAATCGGACGCTATCCGACCGAAGCCGTTCGCACGATGGCCGAAATCGCGCGCGAAGCCGAACGCGCGTATCCGCACGCCGCGTTACGCGACCGCCGGCTCGACGATGCGGAGCCGGCAATCGCTGCGTCCATTGCCGAAGCCGCGACGCGCGCCAGCGCCGAACTCGAGATTCCTTACATCGTGACGGGAACGACCACCGGCAGCACGGCGCATCACATCGCGGCATTTCGCCCCAAAGCGCGCATCGTCGCGCTCACGCCGGATCCGGCCGTCGCACGCCGGCTCTCGCTCGTTTGGGGCACCGAATCGCTCGTCATCGACCCCTACAACTCGATCGACGTGCTGCTCTACATGACGCAGCGCGAAATGGTGCGCGCGGGCCTCGTCTCAGCCGGCGACCTCATCGCGTTCATCACCGGCATTCCGGTCCGCGCCGGCGGCACGAACGTCCTCAAGATTCACCAAATCACATAGCTCCGTTGCGTTTCTTCAGTAACGCTCTCGCGTGTTTGAGCGCGGCATCGTGGGCTTCACCGGAGAGCATGCGCGCGAGTTCGCTTTCGCGAGCGGCGGCGCCCGTGATTTCGCGGACGGAGATCGTCGTCGAGCGGCCGCGTTCGCTTTTCTCCAGCACGTAGTGGCGATCGGCCCAGGTTGCGAGTTGCGCGAGGTGCGTGACGCAAATCACCTGACCGGCGCGCGCCAGGCGTCCCAGACGCGCGCCGACGGCAGTGCCGGTCGCGCCGCCGACGCCGGCGTCGATTTCGTCGAAGACTAAGGCGGCCGACGCGTCGCGCGCCTTCGAAAGGGCCACGATCAGCGCCAGCAGCATGCGCGAAAGTTCGCCGCCGGACGCGACGCGCGCCAGCGGGCGCAGCGGTTCGCCGGCGTTGGCCGAAAACAGAAATTCGACGCGTTCCGCGCCGTCGGAACCAATGGCGTCGAGCGGTTCGATGGCGGCGTCGAAGCGTCCGGAGGCGAGCGCGAGATCGCCGAGTTCGGCCGCTACGCGTTTCGCCAGCGTCGCTGCCGCGCGTTTTCGCGACGCGGTGAGTTTCGCCGCAACCATCTCCAGGCGGCTTCGTGCATCGTTCGTCAGCGCGAGCAGATCGGCGATGCGGCGATCGCGTCCTTCGTACTCGGCGGCGGCGGCGCGGGCCTTTTCGCCGTGCTCGAGCACGCGCTCGATGCTGCCGCCGTACTTGCGTTTCAATTCGTCGATGAGTTCCAGGCGTGCGTTGATCGCATCGAGTTCGGCCGGATCGAGGTCGCTCTCCGCGGCCGCAGCGACCGCCGACGCAAGTTCTCCGGCTTCGCTTTGCAGGGCCGCAGCCTGCTCCGACATCGCGTGAAACGACGGCGAAACGTCGGCGACGCTGCGGAGCGACGCCGCCGCATCGCCGAGCGCGGCGACCGCACCCGAGTCGTCACCGGCAAGCGCAACGCGCGAGCGCTCCAGGGCTTCGACGACGCGTTGAAGGTTGTCGAGACGGCGGCGGCGCTCGTCGAGACGTTCTTCCTCGCCGGCGTTCAATCGCGTTGCGTCGATTTCGCGCGCAGCGAAAAGCGCATCGTCGTAGCGCTCGTGCGCGCGCGCTTCGTCCGCGCGCAGGCGTTCGAGGGCGCGTTGGTTTTCAGCGAGCCGTTCGAATGCGGCGGCGACCGCGGCCCGCGCGGGCTCGTTGCCGCCGAAACGGTCGAGCAACTCCTGATGGTAAACGGGTGCGAGCAGCCGCTGCGCTTCGTGCTGCCCGGCGATCTCGGCGATGCCGGGCGCGACGTCGCGAACGTATGCCGCCGTCGACGGACGTCCGCAGAGCCGAACGACCGAACGCCCCCCATCGGTTGCCTCGCGAACGATCGTCGCTTCTTCACCCGCGTCGAGTTCGTACCCCTCGGTCGCGAGTCGCTCGCGTACGGCATCGCTCGGGTCGAAGGCGAGCGTCACCGTCGCTTTGGGTGCACCGCGCCGAACGGCATCGGCACCGGCGCGCGCGCCGAGCGCAAACGCCAGCGCGCCGAGGAGCATCGTCTTGCCCGAGCCGGTTTCGCCGGTGAAGATCGTCGCGCCGCCGTCGAAATCGACGCGAGCACGCTCGATCAGCCCGAAGTCTTCGATCTCCAGCCGCCGCAGCACTAGGAGTCTGCCGAACGAGCCGCTGCACCAATCGCAACGCGCACGTTTGGCGTAGCTCTAGGCGCAGCCGGAGCATACACGTGAAGTCTGCGACTGAGGGTGCAACGACGAGATGCGCCAAACGTGCCGTTGCCCGACGGGTTTGGCGACAAAGCGTGCGCCTGCGTCGTCGCCGGCTCGGTCACAGACCACTGCGGGTATGCTCCCTCGCCGTCTCCTTGCAATCGCACGCTTTGTCGCTCAAACGATTGGTGCATGGGCTCGCTCAGCAGACTCCTACCGGCGCGGGCCTTTGATCGAAACGCCCCAGAGCATCTTCTCTTCGAGGCGTTCGAAGAAGTGCAGCGGGGAGAGACGCGCGAATCGCACGCATTCCGGGTGCCTTTGAATGAAGACGCTCGAGCCCGGGGCGAGATCCGCAAGGACGTCGCCGTCGCACTCGAGGTGTGCCTGCGCGATTTCCGAATCGCACGTAATTTCGATGTGCGACGACGCCGGGACGATCAGCGGCCGCGAAAAGAGCGTGTGCGGAAGCAGCGGTGCGACGCCGAAGGCGTCGACCTTCGGCGAGATGATGGCGCCGCCGGCCGAAAGGAAGTAGGCCGTCGATCCGGTCGGAGTGGCGACGCAGATACCGTCGGCGGGAATCTGCACGACGGCTTCGTCGTCGAAGCGCAAACCGAACGGCACGATGCGCGAGATTTCGCCCTTGCGCACGACCACGTCGTTGAGCGCAAAGTAGCGGCGGCCTTCGTACTCGGCCTCCAGGGCGATCCGTTTCTCGAAGTGGAGTCCCCGCTCGACCGCCTCGGGCAGCGTATCGATGGCGGGATCGCCTTCGTCGAGCTCGGTGAGAAAACCGAGCCGGCCGGTGTTGATGCCGAGCACCGGGACGTCGTTGCCGACCGCGAGGCGCGCCGCGCGCAACAACGTGCCGTCGCCGCCGACGACGATCATCAGCGGATAGGTCTGCGGCGACTTTGCGTCCACGACCTCGAAACCGCGCTCGCGAAAGCGGGCTGCGATACGTTCGCCGATCGTGCGCGCGCGGTCGCGCGACGCGTCGACGTAGAGGCCGACGCGTTTGACGTCAGGCGGCGGCGCCGGCATCATTCCGCCGCTGCCTGCGTGACGACCGTGTCGATCCGCAGGTCGTCGAATGCCTTGCCGCCGGCGCGCAACTCGACGAAGAATTCGCGATTGCCCGCCGGTCCGCGCAGCGGCGACGCGACGAGCGCGACCGGAACGAGCCCGAGAACGCCCGCCGCGTCGCGCACTTCGCGCAATATCTCGCGGTGCACGTTGGCATCCCGCACCACGCCGCCTCCGCCGAGGCGCTCGCGTCCCGCCTCGAACTGCGGCTTCACCAACGCGACGATCGCGCCGCCCGGACGCACGTACGCCCGTGCGCGCGCGAGCAGGGTGCGCACGGAAATGAACGACGCGTCGATGACCACGACGTCGAAGCCACCGGGAAAAGCGTCGTCGGGGAGCAGCCGGAAGTTGACGCGTTCCATGACGCGGACGCGCGGATCGTTTCGCAAGCGCCAGTCGAGTTGTCCGTAGCCGACGTCGACGGCGGTCACGGTCGCCGCGCCGCGCTGCAGCAGCGCGTCGGTGAATCCGCCGGTCGACGCGCCGACGTCGAGCGCGGATGCGCCGGTCACATCGATACCGAACGACTGCAACGCCGCGTCGAGTTTCTCGCCGCCGCGGCTGACGAACCGGCGCGGCCGCGCGACTTCGATCGCGGCGGAAGCCTTCGCGTTTTGGCCTGCCTTCGTCGCGACGACGCCGTCGACGCGCACGCGCCCCTCCATAATGAGACTCCGCGCCTGCGAGCGCGTTACGCCGGCGCGTTCGGCAACCACGGCATCCAACCGAAGGCCCCGCGCGGCCGGCACGAAAAAAACTACTCCTGCGCTTCGACGCGGCTGGCGCGATCGATTTGCTCTTGCGCGCTTTTGAGCAGCTCCTCGCATTCGCGCGTGAGGGTTTTGCCCTCCTTGAAAAGCGCGATGGCGCGATCGAGGTCGGTGCGGCCGCCTTCCAGCTCTTTGACGATTGCGTCGATGCGGTCGAGTTTCTCCTCGAACGTTTTCGGTGAGCCGTCACTCATCGTCGTTCACCCGTTCGACGCGCGCATGGAGGCTCCCGTGATGAAGTCGCGCCGCAATCTCGTCGCCGCGCGCCGCGTCGCGCGCGTCGCGCAGCGCGCGTCCGCCGAGCGTGACGATCGCGTAGCCCCGTTCGAGCGGTTTCTCGGGATCCGCGGCCACCAGCCGGCTGCGCGCGAGTTCGAGCGCGGTGGCCCGATGCAAGAAGAACCGTTCGCGGACCGCTGCAATTCGGTCGCGGCGTTCGCCGGCGGCACGCGCCCATGCCGCAACGGCGTGCGGCGGCCAGGCGCGCAGCGTCGCACTCGACGCGGACAGCCGTTGTGCGCGCTGCGCGACGCGTAACCCCGGATTCGCGGCCGAGAGATGCCGGTCGAAAAGCGCCAGGCGTTCGCGCCGGCGGTTGATCGCGCGTTCCCACGTCCGTGTGAGGGCTTCGTCGCGGTCGTCCGCGCGCTGCGCGGCTGCGGCTGCGGCGGCGTGCGTTTCGCGCTGCAGGCGTTGCGCCAAACGCTCGAGTCGCTCCCTGCCGCGCTGCCACAATCTAGCGATGTGCTGGGCCGCGTTCGACGGCGTCTCGCAGGCGAGGTCTGCGACGTCGTCGGCTAGATGATGGTCCGGCGTGTGCCCGATTCCCGTAACGACCGGCAGGCGCGAGCGCATGATCGCGCGCACGACGGGCTCGCGATTGAACGCAAAGAGATCCTCGTAGGCACCACCGCCGCGCGCCAGCACGATGAGATCCGCGTCCGAGCGCGCCGCGCGATCGAGCGCATCGGCAATCTCGACGTCGGCGCCGACGCCCTGCACCCGTGTCTCGACAAACTCGACGTGCACGTGCGGAGCTCGATCGCGCAGCGTCGTGAGAAAATCTTCGGCGCCCTTGCCGCGTGCCGAAACGAGCGCCACGCTGCGGGGAAACGGCGGAATCGGGCGCTTGCGGGCGCCCTCGAAGTATCCAAGCGCGCGAAAGCGCTCCTTGAGCTCTTCGAATTGCCGGTAGAGTTCGCCGATGCCCGTCAACGCGATCGAATCGACGAGCAGTTCGTACCGGCTGCGCCACTCCGCTAGGCGCAGCGTACCGTAGGCTACGATCGCCGCACCCGCGGTCAACGTCGGAAATGCGGCAGCGCGATTGTGGTACGCGAAGCATTGCAACACCGCATCGGCATCTTTGAGCGTGAAGTAGACGCCGTTTGCACGGGGCGTCCATTCGGAGACTTCACCGCTCACGCCGAGATACGCAAACGCGCGTACGCGCCGGAAGACTTGCGCGAGACGCCTGGAAAATTCGCCGACGGTGACGACCAGCGTCTGGGGCGACTCGGCGTGGGGTGCGTCGTTCATTTGGGTGGCGGCGCCAGGGTCGGAGGCAGCGTCGGCGGCGGCAGGGTCGGCGGCAGCGTGGGCTGCGGCGGAAGCGAAGCGTATGGCGCGAGCGTCGCGTACGGCTGAGCGTTCTGCGCGTAAGCGTCGCCGCAAGGCGAATACGGCTCCTCTCCCTTTAGGTAGTATTCGTAGCCGCCGCCGCACGCCGCGATTTTGGTGACTTCGTCGGTGGGAACCGTGAAGTCGTGCGGCGGCGTTCCGGCCAGTGCAGCCTTCATGAAACGTGCCCAGATTCGCGCCGGAACGTTACCGCCGTAGGATTCGTTCATGCGCGAGTAGTCGTCGTTTCCCAACCACACGGCGGTGACGAGGTCGGGCGTGAATCCCACGAACCACGCGTCGCGAAAGTTCGAAGTCGTGCCGGTCTTGCCGGCCGCCGGACGGCCGATGACTGCATTGGGATAACCCGTGCCCTTTGCGATGACGTCCTGCAGCATGGACGTGACGATATACGCCGTGCCGGCTCCGATGACGTCGTTGGCCTGCGGATATTGATTGTCGAGGACGACGCTTCCCAGCGAGTCTTTCACCAGGCGGAACGGCGTTGGATCGACGTGCAGTCCCTGATTCGCCAGCGTCGAGTAGCCGCTGGCCTGGTCGAGAACGGAAACCACCGACGATCCGAGTGCCAGCGAAAGATTTGCCTCCAGCGGCGACGTTATGCCCATGCGATGCGCGTACTCGATGACGCGGTCGACGCCGATGCGCTCGGCCAGCTTCACGGCCACGACGTTGCGCGAGAGCGTGAGCGCTTCGCGCAGCGTCACCGCGCCTAAATAGCGGAAGTCGTCGTCTTGGGGCGACCACCGCGTGCCGTCGCCCATCGGGTAGCTGACCGGCGTGTCGTCGATCGTTGCCGATGCCGGCATGCCCGAATCGATGGCGGCGGTATACACGTACGCCTTGAACGACGAGCCCGGTTGACGCCGCGCTTGCCACGCGCGATTGAACTGGTTGGCGAGCGAGAACCCCGTCCCGCCGACCATGGCCAGAATCTCTCCCGTCGACGGGCGCAGTGCGACCAGCGCCGCTTGGTGCGCGTTGATGCCTTCGGCGGCGGCTTGACCCACGCCCCACGTGACGGCGTCTTGCGCGATCCGCTGGATGCGCGGATCGAGCGTGGTATAGACCTGAAGGCCGTCTTGATCGACCGCGTTCTTGCCGAAGATACGGTCGAGCTGTGCGATTGCATAGGTCGTGAAATACGGATACGCATAGCCTTGCAGGCCGGCGGCGCGCTCTCCGATCAAACCGAGCGGTGCCTCGTAGGCTGCGTCGGCTTCCGCTTGCGTAATGTATCCGCTCTCGGTCATGCGCTGGAGCACGTGCCGCTCGCGATCGCGTGCCAACTCGATATTCGAAAACGGCGAATAGTCGGACGGCGCCGCAACGACGCCGGCAAGCATTGCCGCCTGCGCGAGGCTCACCTTGTCGATCGGCCGGCCGAAATAGGTGTGTGCCGCGGCATCGACCCCGTACGCGCCGGCACCGAGATAGATGATGTTCAAATAGCGTTCGAGAATTTCGTCTTTGGTGTAGAAGCGCTCGATCTCCATTGCGAGCAGCGCCTCTTGAACCTTGCGCGACAGCGACACCTCATTGTTGAGAAAGAGACGCCGCGCAAGCTGCTGCGTAATCGTGGACGCGCCCTGAAACTCCTGATGCGTGAGATCGGCGAAACCGGCGCGCACGATGCCCCCGAAATCGACGCCGTGGTGCTGGTAGAAGTTGTGATCTTCGTTGGCGATGAACGCTTCGCGCACGACCGGCGGGATGCGCGAGATCGGCACCCAGACGCGATTTTCCTTATAGACCGATGCGAGCAGCGTTCCGTCGCGCGCGAAGATCCGCGTTGCGCTCGCCGGCTGATAGTCGGCCATGCGGCCGATGTCCGGCAGGTTTCTTGCGTAGGCCGCGACGATGCCGGCAATCGTACCCGCCGCGAAAAGCACCACCATCAGCAGCCCCACGAAAAGACCGCGCCACACGCCGCGCCGGCCCTTCCTACGCCGGCTCATCCGAACGTTCCGCCCGCTGCTTCACGACCGCATTGAGGACGCCGTTGACGAAACGTCCGGAATCCTCGGTCGAGAAACGCTTGGCCAGCTCGACCGCTTCGTTGATCGCCACCGCCGTGGGCGTTTCGGCGCCGGGGCGCAGTTCGTAGGTGCCCATCTCTAAGAGCAAACGATCGATCGTGGGCAGGCGTTCGAGGGCCCATCCCTCGAGCAGCGGCGAAACGATGCGGTCGGCTTCGCCGCGGTAATCGAGCGTGCCCATGACGAGGTCGCGCACGAACGCGCGATGTACCGTATCGGCAGCTTCGCCTATCACCTCGCCAAGGGCGTCGGCGGGATCGCGTCCGCCGATCGCGGTGGAGTACAAGGCCTGCAGCGCCTGTTCGCGGCCCAGCCGGCGGCTCGTCATGCCGAAACGAGCATCGCCGGAAGCAGGCCGATGTCGTAGCGTCCGGATCGGAACTCGGGCGACCCAAGCACCTGCAAACACAAATCGATCGTCGTGTGCACGCCTTCCACGACCGTTTCGCGCAGCGCGCGCTCCATCCGCGCAATCGCCGCTTCGCGCGTGTCGCCGTAGGCCACCGCTTTGGCCAGGAGCGAATCGTAGTACGGCGGCACTTCCGCCCCCGGATAGAGATACGTGTCGACGCGAATCCCGGGACCGCCGGGGAACACGACGTCGCTCACGGTGCCGGCCTGCGGCGCGAAACCGTTGCGCGGATCTTCGGCGTTGATGCGGCATTCGATCGCGTGGCCGCGCGGGACGAGATCCTTCTGGGCGTATCCGAGCGGTTCGCCCGAAGCGATGCGAATCTGCTCCTTGACGAGATCGATGCCGTACGCCATCTCGGTAACCGGATGCTCGACTTGGATGCGCGTGTTCATCTCCATGAAGTATGCGTCGTCGCCCGTTGTCAAAAACTCGAGCGTGCCCGCGTTCGTGTAGCCGACGTGCTTGCACGCGCGCACCGCCATCGCGTGCAGCGCGTTGCGCGTCTTTGCCGGAAGATTCGGAGCCGGCGACTCCTCGATTAACTTCTGGTGCGACGGCTTTTGCACCGAACAGTCGCGCTCGCCGAGGTGGACGGTCTCGCCGAAATCGTCGGCGAGCACCTGCACTTCGATGTGTCGCGGATTGGAGACGAGCTTTTCCATGTACAGGCGGCCGTCTTTAAAGCTTGCCTCGGCCTCGGCCGTGGCGCTGGCAAAGGCGCGATCGAGATCCTCGCGGCGCTCGACCACGCGCATGCCTTTTCCGCCGCCGCCGGCCGTGGCTTTGAGCAACACCGGGAAGCCGATCTTCTCCGCGGCGCGCGCCGCATCGGCGACCGTCGGAAGGATGTCGGTCCCCGGAATCGTCCCCACGCCGGCGTCGCGCATCACGCGCTTTGCCGTCGCCTTGTCGCCCATCGCCGCAATGACGCCGGGGCGCGGTCCGATGAACGTCAATCCGTGGTCGGCGCAGATTTCCGCGAAGCGCGCGTTCTCCGCCAGGAATCCATAGCCCGGATGAACCGCGTCGCACCCCGTGATCAGCGCGGTCGAGATGATGTTCGGAATGTTGAGATACGAACGCGGAACCGGGCCCGGACCGACGCAGAACGCCTCGTCGGCCTGCCGCACGTGCAGCGAACGGCGGTCCGGTTCCGAGAAAACGGCAACCGTCCGTACGCCCAGTTCCTGACAGGCGCGATTGATCCGCAAGGCGATCTCGCCGCGATTGGCGATCAGGACCTTTCGAAAGATAAACCTATCCTCTGTCCAGCAAGAAGAGTGCTTGTCCGTATTCGACCGGCGAGCCGTCGTCCGGCGCGATTGCGACGATCCGGCCCGGGCCGAGACTGCGCACGGGCGTGCGGATGCCGAGCGCCTCGATGAACGCGAGCTCGCGATCTTCTTCGAGCAGGTCGCCGGCGAGTGGGGCCGGGCGGCTCAAGCGGAAGATGCCGACGAGATCGGCCTTAATCGTTTCTACGCGCGACGCCGGCGGCTCGGCGTGCTGCGCGACGCCGCCGGCAGTCTCTGTCCGCGGCATCCGCGCCACCTCGATTTCGCCGCCGTCGCGCTCGATGCGAACGCGGACGGCGCCGCTCTCCGCCAGAAACTCGGCCAACCGCCGGACGCGCTGCATGAGTTCGGGGCGCTCGCCAGGCATGAGCGCTACCGTTCCCCGGCCCAGAGGCTCGACCCCTTGCAGTTCCTCGGGGGGCAACGCGTCGCGCGCCGGCGCGTACGCCGGCTCGATTTCGGCCAGCGGAACCAGCACGAAGGCACGTTCGCGCAGTCGCGGATGCGGCAGCCGCAGCCCCGGCTCGTCGAGTTTCGCCTCGTCGTAGGCGAGCAGATCGAGATCGATGGCGCGGGGGCCCCAGCGTTCGGTTTCAACCCGTCCGAGGCGTCGTTCGAGCGCCTTGAGTGCGGCAAGGAGCTGGCGTGGATCCACATCGGTGTCGAGCAACGCCGCAGCGTTGACGAAATCGGGCTGGTCGGTTTTCCCCCACGGACGGGTGCGATAGAGCGACGACGCTCGCACCACGGTTCCTAACCCGTTCAGCGCAGAAAGCGCTCGTTCGACGTTTGCGGCCGGATCGCCGAGATTCGCTCCCAGACCAATCCAAGCTCGATGCGCGCTCACGAATGACGGTCGTTCGGCCGCGCCAGCGTCACCGACGGCGTCGCGCCGTCGAGCACGCCCGGTTTCCCGACGGTCACCTCCGCGCCGGCGATGCGCCCGTCTTCGAAGACGGCGTCGAGGATGGCGCGCGCCAGCCGCTCGAGCAGCGCGTGCGACGGGCCGGTCACCGCCGCGACGACGCGTTGGTGCAGCCGCGCGTAGTCGATCGTCTTCGCAATCTCGTCGTCGCGCGCGGCGCCGGAAAGATCGCATTCGACGGTGAGATCCACGTCGAACGGCTGCGCGCCGGCGCGCTCCTCGGCGGTGACCCCGTGGCGTCCGAAAGCGCGAATGCCGGAGAGTTTTATCCGATCCATCCCGGCGGTCTCCAATCGCGGACGATCGCGTCTGCGACGGCCATCGCGTCGCGCGCCGCGGCGACGTCGTGAACGCGCACGACGTCTATGCCCGCCTGCACCGCGAGCGCGGCTGCCGCCACGCTTCCGTACGCGCGATCGTGCGGCTGCCGCCCGGTCAGTTTTCCGATCGTGCTCTTGCGCGAGACGCCGAGCAGCGTCGGCAATCCGATCGCCGTGACTTCGCCGAGGCGCCTCAACACGCGAATATTCTCGTCGGCGGTCTTTCCGAAACCGATGCCGGGGTCGAGCAAGATCCGCGTGTCGGGAATGCCGCGCGCACGCGCCTTGCGCGCGCACTCGGTCAAAAACTCCACGACCGCAGCGACGACGTCGCCTTCATCGCCGGCGTCGTTACGGTTGTGGGTCGCGACGATCGGCATCTCGAGTTCGGCGGCGGCATCGAGCACGTCGCCGGGCGAACCCCATACGGAGTTGACGATGTCGGCGCCGGCGGCGTGGGCGGCGCGTGCCACCTCGGGTTTGTACGTGTCGATCGAAATCGGCGTCTCGGGTAAACATCGCCGCAACGCGCGAATCACCGGTACGACGCGCTCGATTTCGACCTCGGCGTCGACCGGCTCGTGGCCTGGGCGCGTGGATTCGCCGCCGACGTCGAGCAGGTCGGCGCCCGCGGCGTGCTGCCGGAGCGCGTGCGCCGTCGCCGCTTCGGTGCCGGTTTCGCCGTCGCCGGAGAACGAATCCGGCGTGACGTTGACGATGCCCATGACGTAGGTGCGCGCGCCCCATCGGAAGTCGGCGCCGCGCACGCGCAGCGATCCGCGCTCGCACGACGAAGCGCTATTACGCACTGGATTCGACCGCGTCGGCGGCGCCGCCGAGCAGCGCTTCGCGCAAGGCGGCAACCACGAACGTCGATCCGGTGACGACGACCAAGTCGTCGGGCGTGGCATCGCGGCAGACCGAGGCGAATGCCTCGAAGGGATCGTCGACGGCACGCGCGGCGATGCCGAGATCGGTCGCGACCGCAACGAGTTCGCGCGGATCCGTGGCGTGGCGCCCGACGGCGTCGAACGCGGTGAACGTAAAGGTTGCGGGCAACTCGCCCAGCGTTGCAACGATCTGCCGTGCGTTTTTACTTTCGCCGATCGCCACGACGTAGTGGAGAGGCATACCGCCGAACGCTTCGCGCAGCGATGCGACCAAGCTGCGCGCTTTTTCTTCGTTGTGTGCGATATCGAGAATGCACGGCGGCGCGCCGGCAAAGATCTCCATGCGACCCGGAATCACGACGTGCGCGAGCCCGCGCTCGACGCTGCGCGGAGACGGCCGCAGCGACGGCGGCAATCGCTCGAGCACGGCGATTGCGGTTGCGGCGTTCGTGATTTGGAAAAGGCCGTGCACCGGCAGATCGACGGCGTAGCGCGCGGCGGCGGTGCGCGCGCCGAAGGCTTGGGCGTAGGGCGGCCGCGCGGAAGCCGGCTCGAGGTCGACGACGTCTTTGACGCGCACCACCGGTGCGCCGGTTGCGCGCGCGCATTCGTTCAACGTGCGCAGCGCCGTGGGCGGCACGGGGCCGACGACGAACGGCACGCCGGCGCGAGCGATACCGGCTTTTTCGCGCGCGATCTCTTCGAGCGTCTCGCCGAGCACGTCGGTGTGATCGTAGCCGATCGAGGTGATCGCCGTAACTTCAGGCTGCAGGACGTTCGTGCCGTCGAGCCGGCCGCCGAGCCCGACTTCGATCACCGCCACGTCGACGCGCTCGGCCGCGAAGTGGGCGAACGAGAGCGCCAGCAAAGTTTCGTAATACGTCGGACGTCCGAATTCGCCGGCGACGCGCTCGATGGCCGGCATCATTTCACCGAGAAGCCGCGCGAAGCGCTCGGGCGCAATCGCAATACCGTCGACGCGCGCGCGTTCGGTCATCCGGTGGAGGTGCGGCTTCGTGTGCAGTCCCGTTCGCTTGCCGGCTGCGCGCAGCACCGCCGAAATCATCGTGCACGTCGAGCCTTTTCCGCTCGTGCCGCCGACGTGAATCGCCGGATATTGCCGGTGCGGGTCGCCTAACTCGCGCAGGAACGCGCGCATGCGGTCGAGTTTGTACGACGTCCGGCGCGAAACGGTCTCGTCGATCGTTCCGATCATATACGCCTCGGCCGCGTCGAAGCTCGAAAACACGTTCACCCGTCGGCCACCCGGTCGGCTAAGAGTTCGAGCGCATGCGGCAATACCGAAAGCACGACGTCCAACGACTCCGCGACCGCTTTGGGGCTCCCTGGAAGGTTGACGATGAGCGTTCGATGACGCACGCCGGCGAGTGCGCGCGACAGCATCGCCGTCTTTACCAGCGCCAAGGATTGCGCGCGAATGGCCTCGGCGATTCCCGGAACCTGGTAGTCGAGGATTGCGGCGGTCGCCTGGGGCGTCCGGTCGCGCGGCGACAATCCCGTGCCGCCGCTGGTGAGGATCAGGTCGGCGGCGGCGGAGTCGGCCAGGTCGATGAGTTCGGCTTGCAGTGCGGCCGCATCGTCGGCAAGGATTTTTTCACGGACGATCTCGTAGGCGGCGCCCAGCTTCTCGCGCATCACCGCAATGCAGCCGTCGGCGCGCTCGCCGCGCGCGGCGCGGTCGGAGAGGATGATGACCGCAGCTCTAAACACGCGCGTTCTTCCGGCGTGCGACGCGCGCACCGCGCCGCCACGTCCCGCTCTTGCCGCCGCGCTTCTCCACCAAACGAACGGTTTCGACGACGATTCCCTTGTCGAGGCTCTTGCACATGTCGTAGACGGTGAGCGCCGCCACGCAGGCGGCGACCATCGCCTCCATTTCGACGCCCGTCGGCGCGACCGTTCGCGCTTCGCTTTCAATGCGCAGCGCGCTGCCGCTCCATTCGAATCGCACGCCGACGTACGAAAGCGGCAGCGGGTGCGCGAGTGGAATCAGCGACGGCGTCTGCTTGGCGGCCAGGATGCCCGCCAGTTGCGCGGCGACGAAGGCGTCGCCCTTGGGCAACGCCGCCTCGGTCAGCGCGCGGCGCGCGGGCAAACTCATGCGCACGAACGCCTCTGCGCGCGCACTGCGCGACGTCTCCGGCTTTGCCGAGACGTCGACCATGGCGAGTTCCCCGGCGGGAGTGAGGTGCGAGAGTTTGGTCAACGCGACGGCGCGCTCTGGAAACGCGCCCAGATCAGACAAAGCAGCGCCAGGAACCAAAACACGATCAGGTGCGTGACGTGGTGCGCGTGTTGAGGCCCGGATTCCGTCAGCCAATTGATCTTGCCCATGCCGTAGAGAATGCCGACCACGAAGAAAACGGCTGCGAGAACGAATGCGAGGGTTCGCACTATGAAATGACTCCCGTACGCGCCAAGACGAAGCAGATCGCGCCGGCCACGACGCAATACCAGCCGAACGGGCGCAGGTCGTTCGACCGGAAATACTTGGTGAGAAACGCCACCGAGGCGTAGGCGGCGATGCCCGCGGCAATTCCGCCAACGATGGCTTGAGCGAGTACGACGTGCGCGCCGGGCACGAACAGCTTGGGACCTTCGAGAACGGCCGCCGCCAAAATGACCGGCGTGGCCAAGAGAAACGAGTAGTGGGCGGCATCCTCGTGATTGAGATCGCTGAGCAAACCGGCCACCATCGAAACGCCCGAACGGGAGATTCCAGGCAACAGCGCCGCCGACTGCGCCAACCCGATTCCGATGCTTTGGGCGTAGGAGAGTTTCTCCAAGGGACGGCCCCGCGTCCGGCGCCGGCGCAGGAACTCTCCGAGAAACATGATGAGCCCGTTCAAGAAAAGGAACGCCGCCGCCGGCGCAGGCGAGCCGAAGAGTTCGCGCACCGGATGCTCGAGCATCACGCCCAAGATTCCCACCGGAATGGTGCCGACCACGAGCAGCCATCCGATGCGCTCGTCACGGTCGTCGCCAAGCCGTCCGCGCACGACGCTGCGAGCGAGCGCGCGCACGATAGCCGTCCACTGCGCGCGGTAGAAAACGATCAGCGCGACCGCCGTTCCCAGATGAAGCACGACGACGAAACTAAGAAAGGACGGCGCGGCGCGGTCGATGTTGCGCCAGCCCAATACGGCCGGAACGAGAATCGTGTGCCCCAGGCTGGAAACCGGAAAGAGCTCGCTAACGCCTTGCAGCAGTGCGAGAACGAGCGCTTGGGTGAACGTCACGGCGCAACCGTTACGCCCAGGCGGCGACGAGGTCCCGCAACGTGCCGCTCGCGGGCGTCACCACGCATAGAATCGCACGCGATAGGTGTACGCGCTCGCGACCGGCTTGCACGAGTGCAAGGCCGGCGTATAGCGGGCGCTGCGCGCCATCGAGACCGCAACCACATCGAGCGACGAGTTTCCCGTACTCTGCGAAACCGCCGCGCCGGTAACCTCGCCGTGGCGGTCGAGCTTCACGTCGACCGCCGCCACGCCGCTGGTTCCGTCGGCGCGCACGGCGGTCGGAATCTCCGGCTGCGGTGGATTCTCCGCGACGGCCGCTTCGAGGTCGTTCCGCTCGCAAGCGTTTCCCGCGGGCGTCGCTTGCGGCGTCGGCGCCGCCGTGGGCGCCGCGGTGGCCTGGCCCCCGCCGTTCCCAGCCGCTTGTCCCGGCGTCGAATTCGGCGCGGCGGTCGCCGGCCGCACCACCGGAGACGGATGCGGCTTCGGCGTTGCCTTCGGAGGCGGCGGCGTTTGCAGCCGCGTCATCGCAACCGGGCGGCGCTGGATCGAAACCACCTCGACTTGGTTCTCTTGGCGATTGCGCCACGGATGCGCGAGCAACGCAAACACCAGATGCACCAGCAGCGAAATGATAAATGCGGCGAGGAGTAGCTGTCTCGTGCGTTTCAATGCGTTCGCTCTAGCCCTTGACGGCGGGCGATTTCAATGTGAATTTGGCGCGCCCTCGGGGAGTCATAGGCGTACCAACATCGCGAGCGCGCCATGGTTTTGGGGGACCCACGAAGTGGGGGGCGCGGAGCCTGGGGCGAAGCGCCTTCTAAGTGTCGGGTTGGAAGTCGGCGCGGAACAGGTAATTTCCCGTCGTCGGCTGGCAATTGATGAGCTTGGGCGAGTAGGCGGATTGGCGCGCCGCGCGCAGCGCCGCCTGGTCGATTGCCATGTTGCTCGCACTCTTGTATACGCTCGCCGAGATGAGATTGCCCGATGGTCCAACCGTGACTTCGATCTCCACCGAAACGGCGCCCAGGCCAAGGTCGCGCGCGGATTCCGGGTAGTCGGGTTGCACGGCGTTGGTCACCGTCGCCTCGACGTTGGGATTCGCACACGCCGGCTTCGGCGTCGCGACCGGCGCGGAGGTCGCGTTTCCGGTGCCGTTGGGGACGCCTTGCTGCGAGCCGTTTTTCGGTTGACTCACGGTGTTCTCCGTCGATCCGCCGGCCGTGTTGCTGGTCGTTTTGACGAGATTCACCTTCAGCGCTTTCGGCTGTGGGACCGGCTTCTTCGGCGGCGGCGTGTTCTGCGGATTCGGCGTCGGAGTGGGCGGCGGCGTCGGCGTCGGCTTCGGCGGCGGGGTGGGCACGCGCACCTTCGTCTTCTTGGCCATGGTGACTTTTTCGACTTCGTTGTTCTCGTGTTGATTGGCGAGATTCGGCAAGAACGCGCCGACCCCAAAATGGATCAACAGCGAAATGAGGATCGCCCAGCCGATGAAGCTGCCGACGCGTTCGCTCGTCGTGATGTAACGAGACTTGGTCGGCGGCGGCGGCGCCGGTTTCTGCGCGCCTGGTTTCGGTGTCTGCGCCATGGACTTACTGGGTCTGTCCCTCGGGTGTGCCCTGGACGTGGTTGGCCAATCCGAAGTCGGTCAGGTTTACCGACTTCGCCGCGTCCATGACCTGCAGAATGACGCCGTAGGCGGTCTTCGGATCGGCTTTGATGATGACGCTCTTGAATTTGTAGTCGGTCTGTTGCTGGAGCTGCGCAAACGCCGTCTTCGCGTCGCCGATGCTGACCTGATTCGAACCGATCGAGATGTTGTTCTTCTCGTCGATGCGCACGAGGATCTGCGACGGCTGTACTTTGTCCTTGTTGTAGGCGTCCGGCAGCTTCGGCTCTTTGGTTACCGAGGCCAGGATGATGAAGATGATGAGCAACACCAACAGCACGTCGGTAAACGGCGTGATGTTGATCGTCGACATCACCTCATCTTCGCCTCCACCTGTCGAAACGGCCACGTTCGTTTACTCCTTCGTCCTGCTCGTGCGTTAAGACGTCACGAATCCGACGTCCTCAAGACCGGCGATCTTGGCGGCGTCGAGAATTCGAATGATGATGCCGTACGGAGCCTTGGCGTCGGCGACGATGGCGACGTGATGGTTGGGCTTCTTTTTCGCGGCTGCCAGCATCGCGGGATAGATGCTTTGATCGTTGGCTTTCGTGCCGTCGACGAAGATGACGCCCTTGTTATTGACGTCGACTTCGATGTCGTTCTTGTTCTTATTTTGCTGCGACTGATTCTGGGAGTTCTTATTGGGCAGCTCCTTCTCGAAGCCGGGCGGAGCCACCAGCGCGGCGAGAATCATGAAGATAATGAGCAGCACGAGCAAGACGTCGGTGAACGGCGTGATGTTGATCTCCGCCATCACCTCTTCGTCTTGTTTCGCCGAGAGCAGTCCCATCGTCGTGCCTCCGCGTCAGCCGCTTACTTTTTTGCGGCAGCCGGCGGCTGGTAGAGATCGGTCGGAATCGGCGAGCCCGTATTGTGGAAGTGCAGCATTTCGGCCAGCTGGTTCGCGGCGACGATCATCTCTTGGTTGTAGTTCTTGATGCGCGACTTGAAATAGTTGAAGAACACGACCGCGATGACCGCGATGATCAGACCGCTGGCGGTGGTGATCAGGGCTTCCGACACGCCCGCCGCGACGACGGCCGGCGTGGAGTTGCCCTTGAGCGCAATGTCCTGGAAGGCCTTGATGATGCCGAGCACGGTTCCGAACAGTCCCACGAACGGAGCGATGACGGCGATCGTGCCGATGATCGCGAGGTTGCGCTCCAGCGAGTTCAGGTGCTCCATCAGCGCGATCGAGAGCGCGTCGGTAATGTCGGCGCGGTTCTTCTCGCCGCGGCGCAAGCCGAACTCGAGGATGCGCGGGAGCATGCCCTTCTGCGCGCTGCAGATCTTGATCGCGCCGTCTAGATCGTCGGCAGCAATTTTCTGGCCGATCTGCCGTAAAAGTCCCTTCGAATCGCCGTGCTGCGACCAGAAGAAAACGAGGCGCTCGATTGCGACCGCCAAGCCGACGATCGAGATTAACAGGAGCAGCCACATATCCCAGCCGCCCTGTTGCATGAGACCGATAAATCCGGAAAACACGGTGCTTAGTACCTCCCGTTCCGCTACGTTTCGCCGCGCAATGGACTCAGACGGGGCCCCATTGGCCCACCCTCGCGGAAAGTCCTGGTGCGTTTTTGCGTCCTCATCCTATTGGGCGGAGGGGGTCGCAGCGAGGTTGTTTTTGATGAACGTTTCGATCGACAGCGCAAGTGCCTCGTTTCCCGCCGTTTTCGCGAGCGAGTCGGCGTGATTGAGCGCGTCGAGCGCCTTCTTCTTCTGAGCGTCGTCGTGGCTTTGAGCCCATTGGCCCGTCAAGGCAATGCCTTCGGCAAAGTTTGCCTGCGCGTCGTCGGGTTTCGCAGCGATCGCTTTATCCGCATAGGCCTGCATCTTCTTATAATCCGGTTTCTGGGTCTTCGTAACGAGAAACGCGGCTTCGGTGTCGGCTGTGACGGCGACCTCGGGGTCGCCTTGCGCGGCGGCCAACTCGTAGTACTTGAACGCGTCGTCGTATTTCTGCGCGGTTGCGGCGTCGACGCCCATCTTCAAATACGTGTTACCGAGCACTCGGCCGGGCAAGGTGCTGCTTGGGTCGAGCTGCTTGATTTCCGCGGCAATGGTCGCAGCGTCTTGGGAGTCGCCGTTGGCCAAATACGCGGTCATGAGCCGGGCGTCGATGTTCACCTTCGCCGATTTGGAGATTTTCGGATCGTTCATCGCCGAAGCGCGCACCGCTTTGAGCGTCGTGATGGCGTCGGCGTACTGCTTGTTGGCCAGTTGGGCCGTGCCCAGGGCAAATCGCGAGTTGGTGTCGGGGTTCATCGCGACGGCCTTCTGCGCGTAGGCGAGCGCCTGTTGCGGATTCTGATCGACCGCGGCAACTGCGGCTGCGGCAAAGCTGGCGGCCGCCGCCGGTTGAAACTGCTTGCCGATGGTGGGCACCTTGTCGAACGCGGCGGCGGCGGTCGTGACGTCGCCGCTATCGAACGCGGCCACACCGAGCATCTGTCGAAGCGACTGGTCGTCGGGAGCGGAGATCAAATCCGCTTGCGCGCGCGACTTCGCCCCAGTGTAGTTCTTTTGACGGATCAGGGCGGCGACCGATTGCGCGGCCGGGCTCAGACTCGTGTTCGAGCCGCCCCCGCCGCCGCTTTCGGATTCCGCGTTGGCAACCGACTTGCCGTTGAACTTCAACGTGAAATCGTAAAACGCGGTCACCGGCGTCGTGCCGCGATGAGCGGGCCGGTACGACGAGTTCTGTGCGATGTCCATTGCGGCGGCGTTGTCGCCCTGGTTCGTCGACTTGATGACTTTGATGGCCTTGTGCGACCCGTCAGAGTTGACCTGAACTTGGACGACGACCATGCCCGTGCCGGCGATGTCGACCGAGGTCTTGCCCTGTTTGAGGAGTTTCGCGGGCGAAAACTCGTTGGAATACTGAGCGGCGGCCGGCAGCGTTCCCATGAGGAAACCGGCGACGGCGACTGCTGCGATTCCGGAGATGCGTTTCATCGATTTCCGTACCTCGAATTAAACGAAAGGAGCGATCAGGGGGTTCGTGCCCAGGACTTCACACCGCCAGCCCGGCGGCTCCGGCGCGGCGGCCGGCAGCGGCGGCAACGTCGCTCAATCTCGACGCAAGGACGGCAAACTGCTCCAGCGTGAGCGATTGCGCCCCGTCGGATGCGGCTCCGGCAGGCTCGGGATGCACTTCCACCAGCAGCCCGTCGGCGCCCGCCGCAATCGCCGCCAAACTCATCGGCTCGACCAGCCGCGCGAGTCCGGTGCCGTGCGAAGGATCGACGATGACGGGAAGATGCGTCAGTTCGGCGAGCAGCGGGACGACCGCGAGATCGAGCAGATTGCGCGTCGCCGAGTCGAACGAGCGCACGCCGCGTTCGCATAAAACGACGTGCGGGTTTCCTTCGACCAGCACGTACTCGGCCGCCATCAGCCATTCGTCGACCGTCGCCGCGAATCCGCGCTTGAGCAGCACCGGCTTGCCCGCCAATCCGGCTTCGCGCAGCAGCGCGAAGTTCTGCATGTTGCGCGCGCCGATTTGCAGCATGTCGGCATACTCGGCGACCATCTCGACGTGACGCGGGTCGAGCACTTCGGTGACGACGGCCAGGTGATGGCGATCGGCGGCGTTGCGCAGCCACTCCAGCCCTTTGCGGCCCAATCCTTGAAAGGCGTAGGGCGACGTTCGCGGTTTAAACGCGCCGCCGCGCAGCACCGCGGCGCCGGACGCCGCGACGGCGGCCGCCGTCGTTTCGATTTGTTCCTCCGATTCGACCGAGCACGGTCCGGCGCACAGCACCACCGTCTCGCCGCCGAACGACGCGCCGTTACGAAGCGTAACGACGGTCCTGCCGGTGCTGGCGCCGCGGCGCGACAAGTGACGGTCTTTCGGAGGCATCCCGGCGGTTTCGCGCAACGCCGCTCAGCCTCCGTCAGCGCGCTGCGGCTCGGAGGCCGCGAGGCGATGAGCTTCCAGCGCCGCTCGCTCGCGCGACGTCAAAGAGCGCGTGCGCCCGGCAGCAAGGCCGCCCAGCGAAATCGGTCCGAATCGCAATCTCGTGAGCTGCCGCACCGGATGACCGAGCGCGTCGAACATCCGGCGCACCTGGCGGTTGCGGCCTTCGTGGATGGTGACGTCCACGACGCTTCGCTCGCGCCCCGCGGCAACGACGCGCACCTTCGCGGGTGCGGCGTGAAGATCGCCGGCATCGATGCCTTCGCCCAGCCGGCGGACGGCGGCCGGCGAGAGCCTGCCTGCAACGACGGCGCGGTAGGTTTTCTCGACGCCGAATTTCGGGTGGAGCAGGCGGTTTGCGAGATCGCCGTCGTTGGTGAGCAGCAGCACGCCCGCCGTGTCGAAGTCGAGGCGGCCGACCGGTACGACGCGTTCCCCGTCCGGCATCATCTGCGCGACCGTGCGCCGGCCTTCCGGATCGCGCATCGTCGTCACGACGCCGGCCGGTTTGTGCAGCACGACGTAGCGGCGCGCCTCGGCACGCACCGGCGCACCGTCGAGTTCGACGAGATCGCCGGAATCCACGGTCGTTCCGAGTTCGCGCGTCACGCGGCCGTTTATGCGAACGCGGCCGTCCGCAATCAATGCGTCGGCCGCGCGCCGCGAAGCGAGGCCCGCCTGCGACAGGTACTTGTTGAGCCTCGTGGGTTTCGGGAACCTAGTGCTTGCCGTTGTCTTCGTAGCCGCGCGACATCGACATCGCTTCCTTCGTAACCGATTGCAGGAACTCGTCGTTGGTGCGCGTTTGCGCCATTTTGTCGAGGATGATCTCGGTGATGTCGCCGGTATTGAGCACTGCGGTTGCGCGGCGAAGCATCCAAATTTTGCGCATCTCGTCGGGCGAGAGGAGCAGCTCTTCGCGTCGCGTGCCGGAGCGCTTGATGTCGATCGCGGGGAAGACGCGCGATTCGGCGAGTTTGCGGGTGAGGTTGAGCTCCATGTTGCCCGTACCCTTAAACTCTTCGAAGATCACGTCGTCCATCTTCGATCCCGTTTCGACCAGTGCCGTGCCGACGATCGTCAGCGATCCACCGTTTTCGATCTTGCGGGCCGCGCCGAAGAACCGCTTCGGCTTGTGCAGCGACGCCGTATCGAGGCCGCCCGAAAGCGTGCGTCCGGAACTTGCGACGACTTGGTTATAGGCACGCGCGAGACGCGTGATCGAGTCGAGGAGGATGACGACGTCTTTCCCGAGCTCGACGAGGCGCTTGGCGCGCTCCATCGTCAGCTCGGCCACCGCCGTGTGATTTTCGGGATGCTCGTCGAACGTCGACGCGACGACTTCGCCGTCGATCGTCCGCTGCATGTCGGTGACTTCTTCCGGCCGTTCGTCCACCAGCAGCGCGATGATGTGGGCCTCCGGGTGGTTGATCGCGATGCCCTGCGCGATATTCTTGAGCAGTGTCGTCTTCCCGGCTTTCGGCGGCGAGACGATCAGCGCGCGCTGGCCCTTACCGATCGGAGAGAAGAGATCGATGATTCTCGTCGAGAGCTGCGTCGTGCGATTCTCGAGTTTGAATCGCTCCTCGGGAAAGATCGGCGTCCCTTTTTCAAAGACGGACCTTCCCTTGATCGCCTCGGGGTCGAGACCGTTGACCTTGTCGACGCGGATCAGACCGTAGTACTTTTCGCTCTCTTTCGGGCGGCGCACTTGGCCTTCGACCATGTCGCCGCGGCGAAGTTCGAAGCGGCGGATCTGCGATTGGCTGACGTAGATATCGTCGTTGCCGATGACGTAGCCGCCGCGGCGCAGAAAGCCGTATCCTTCGGGCAACACGTCGAGGACGCCGCTGGCCATCTCCAAACCGGAGCGCGCGGCTTGCGCTGCCACGATCATCGCGACGATGTCGTCTTTCTTGAGTTTCGCCGGGCTTGGAACTTCGATTTCCAACTCGGCGGCAATCGCCGTGAGTTCGGTCTTCGTTTTTTCGGCGAGTTGCACGGCCGTCAACGGCGGCGGCGTCAGATCGGCCTGGGGAAAGGGTTCTTGAAACTGTCCAGGATGTTGACCGAAGCGCCGGTGGCGCGAGCGGCGACGGCGACCTCCGCCTTGTGGCGGGCGCATGTCGTTGATCGGACGATGTTCGGTTTGCAGAGGAGTCTCGCTCTCTCGAGTACCGCACGCGCCGAGGCGCCGACTGTCGGGCGAGGCTGCCCGCAATCGGATTCGGTGGCACGTACGAGGGGAATGTCAAGCGTCGCGGCTGTATCGAGCGGCGCGACGCCCACACTATAGCATAGCCCTACGGAGCGTTCAAGGAGGGCTCAAGCGTGCGGGACCGCTGAGATACGGATTGCCGGCCTCGTAGAAGCGCAGCCGGCGATGCGCCGCCAGGCGAATTCCGATGCGGCGGCTGGCGCGGATGCGACCGGCCGGCCGCGCCGGCGCTGCGAGCCAGAGGTCCGGATCGCCCAGCGGGTCGGCGCCGTCGAAGGCGCGATCGATCGCGAGCGCCCGGCAGAGCCGGCCCGGCCCGCGGCAGAGTTCGCGCGCCGGCTCGACGCCGCGACGGATGCGCATGAGATCCATTCCCTCAACCGGCTCGAGCGCGCGAACGAGCACGCCGGCACCGAGACCGTCGCTTTCGCTGGAAAGATTGAAGCAAAACGACGTGCCGTATATTTGATAGACGTAGGCACGATGCGGCGGCCCGAACAGCGTCGCATTGCGCGCGCTCCTTCCTGAAAAGGCGTGGCAGGCCGGATCGTTCGGTAGATAGGCTTCGGTCTCGACGATTCTGCCGGCCGTGATTCCTTCGCTGCTCCGCCGCACCAGCACGCACCCAAGAAGCGCTCGCGCCAACGGCTCCGTCTGCTCGGGAAGTTCGCCCGCTCGAAGCCGGCGATACGCTTTCACGCAGCGATGCGCAATGCCACTTCAGCGCGAGCGCGCTGCGCGAGATCGCCGGACGCCGCCTGCCCAAAACTTGCGTCGTCGAATTGATTGAGAGCGCATCGCAACCGCACGTACGGCATGACGAGCGCGTCGGGAACGCTGGTGCGGCCGCTCAGATCGCCCAGCAGCGTCTCGTCGTCGACCAGAAAGCGGACGCGCGCGACGCCGCGGCCGCGCAAGACCCGCGCGACGGCCGTCAATGCGGCATATCCGGCGGCCCGATCGGGCCGTTCTAGGGCCTCGAGCCGGAAGGGGACGCGCAAGAGGTGCTGCTCCGCCGCGCCGGCGAGTCGCGCGTAGGCAACCCCGGCGCCGCGCGTATCGGCCGCACAGCCGATCGTGGCCTCT
This sequence comes from Vulcanimicrobiota bacterium, assembly GCA_963704715.1. Lineage (GTDB taxonomy): Bacteria > Vulcanimicrobiota > Vulcanimicrobiia > Vulcanimicrobiales > Vulcanimicrobiaceae > Tumulicola. The sequence goes on from OY969933.1 coordinate 1,062,174, forward strand.
ACCGTCCGCCCGTTTCGTTTCATCACCATGGTCTTACCCGAATTTTAGTGCGAACGTATGTTCGCTGTCAAGCCGCCGTTCGCCGGGCCTTGCAGATCGCGATAGAGCGCGACCGTGCGGTCCAGCTGCATCTCCACCGAGAAGCGCTCGGCCGCCTCACGCGCCACCGCGGCCACGGCGGGGTCGGCCGTCTGAGGCAGCGTCCGCAGCGCGAATGCAAAGGCGCGCGGGGTCGCCGGGAGCACGCGGCCTGCGCCGCCGAGCACGTCGCGGTTCTGGGGAGCGTCGGCGGCCAGCACGTACGCACCGGCGGCGAGGGCCTCGGCCTGCACCAGCCCCTGCGTTTCGCTCGTGCTCGGCATGCAAAAGGCGTCGCAGCTGGCATAGAGATCGGGCAGGCTATCGCGCGGGACGAAACCGAGAAAACGCGTCCGCTCGGCGACGCCGCACTCGCGCGCGCGCTCCTCCAGCTCCGAGCGCGCGGGACCGTCGCCGGCCACGACCACGCGCAATCGCGGGTCTCCGGCCAGTGCCACCGCCTCGAGCAGCAGCTCGATGTTCTTCTCCTTGGCGAGGCGCGACACGCACAGCAACATGCGATCGCCGGGACCGACGCCCACTCGGTGGCGCAGCGCTTCGTCGCGCCGTCCGGCACCGAAGGCGCGCAGGTCGATGCCGCTCGGCACGACCTCCAAACGCACGGTCACGCCGAGGTCGCGCAGATGGGTGGCCATCGCCGGCGTCGGCACGATCACCGCGTCGGTGAGATTGGCGAACGTGCGCGTCAGTTGCGACGCCGCGAAGCGCGTCGCATTCGGTTCGAACGGTACGTAGTGCGCGTACGCCTCGAGTTGCGTGTGGTACGTGTACACCAGCGGCATGCCGTAACGGCGCGCGTAGCGCAAGCCCATCCAGCCGGTGACGAACGGCGAGTGCACGTGAACGACCGAGAGCCGCTTGATGACCGTGTTGAGGTTGCGCCGGCTGACGAGCGGCAGCGTAAGACGGTACGACGCCTGCGCCGGCAGCGGCAGCGAGGGCATGCGAAAGACCGGACCGTCGGCCTCCTCGTATCCCGGAACGCGGGGCGCAAAACAGTAGACTTGATGCCCGCGCCCGCGCAGGCCGTCGGCGAGCGTGTCGATCGACGCGACGACGCCGTTGACCACCGGACGGTAGACCTCCGTGAAGAAGCCGACGCGCATGTTCAATCGAAGAGGATCCTCCTGCCGCAGTGCGACTTTCGGCATTTGCCGGGATTTCGTTTACCGTGCTATATTGCCCGGGTCAGACCTGGCTGCCGGCTTGGCAGCCCCGCGACCCGCCGTCATCGCGACGCGGTTCGCAGGAACGTCGGACCTGCTTGAGGCTCTGCGGAGCCTCGGCTCCCGGCCTTCCATGTCGCCGTTTCCAAGAGCCTTCTTCGGATCCGCGCGCAGTGCGGCTCACTCGTCATCGTCGTTAGCTTGTTTGGTGTGTTAGCGAACCTTGACGGGGGCCGAGAGTGAAAGGAAATCCGGAATCGTGATCGGACTCGGCCCATTTCGTTCCAGTCGTGTCTTCGCAGCCGGTTTGTTGACCGCGTTGCTGCTGGGCACCAGCCTCGGAGCGCACCCGGCTTGGGCGCGCGCTGCCGGCGGCGATCCCGCAGACGCGCCGTCGCAAAGACCCGCGCAGACGCAAGCGACGCCCTCTCCGCAACCGTCGGCGACGCCGGCTCCCGACGCGACGCCGAGCGCGTCGCCCTCCGCGAGTTGGATTCGCGACGAAAAGCACGTACTACCGGTGCCCACCGTTCGCCGATTCGATTATTCGATGGCGCCCGGAACGCATAAAACGATCGCACGCGGCGCCGCCGGCGAACGCGATACGATCGTGCGTTACACGCAGAACGACGACGGCAGCGTGCAACGCTGGGTCGTTGCGTCGCACGTCACGCGCAAGCCGCACCCGCGCATCGTCGCAATCGGCATCGACGAAAACCAAGCGTTCGCGCAACTCGAAGCGCACGGCGTCATGCGCATGTCGCAACTTGCGGCAAGCGCGATGCACATGGTAGCGACGGCCTACACGGCCAACTGCGCCGGCTGCGGCGGCGTAACCGCCAGCGGACGGCCCGCCGGACGCGGCGTCGTCGCGGTCGATCCGCGCGTGATACCGCTCGGCACGCATTTGTTCATTCCCGGTTACGGGCCGGCCGTTGCCGGCGACACCGGCGGCGCGATTCACGGTTTGCGCATCGATCTCGGGTTCAACTCGCTGCGCGAAGCAATGCTGTTCGGCCGGCGCGAAATCACGGTGTACCGGTTGAAGTGACGCAGCCGCCGCACCCGCGCGCGCTGCTCGCACGCCGGGGGCTGCGTCCTCGCAAACGCTTCGGTCAAAACTTCCTCCTCGACGCCGGCGCCGCGCTGCGGATCGCGAAACTCTGCGTGGCCGGCGCTCAGGCGCCTCCGCGCGTCCTCGAAATCGGCGCCGGAACCGGCGTCCTGACGCGCGCGCTGCTGGCATGCGGCGCCGATCTCACCGCGCTCGAAATCGATCCGCAACTCGTCGACATTCTGCGCTCGAGCGATGACGTGCGCGACGCACGTATCCTGCATGCCGACGCGCTCGAGTTCGACTACGCCGCGTGGTCGCAAGGGCGGCCGTGGCGCGTCGCCGGAAATCTACCCTATAACGTCGCGACGCCGCTGATCGTGAAACTCGCCGAAATGGATGCCGGGCCGCAATCGCTCACCGTGACGATCCAGAAGGACGTCGCCGAACGCCTGGCAGCGCGGCCCGCGACCGCAGCCTACGGCAGCCTCTCGATTGCCGTGCAGTATGCGATGAGCGTCGATCTTGCGTTCACGCTGGCACCCAAGGCGTTCTATCCGGAGCCGAAGGTGACGTCCGCGGTCGTGCATCTCACTCGACGCGAAACGCCGCCCGTGACGACGCGCGACCTCGCGCTCTTTCGGAAGGTCGTGCGCGCTGCGTTCGCGTACCGGCGCAAAACGCTCGTCAACACGCTCTCACTCGCGCTCGAGATTTCGCACGAGCGTGCCGCTCGCGCGGTGGCGGCCAGCAATCTCTCTCCGGAGCTTCGTGGTGAACGACTCGACATCGCCGACTTCGCCCGGCTGGCCGACGCGCTGGCCGAAGGATAGTTTCTCCGGGGTTTCGGCGTGGCTGTTGGCGGCGTTCATCGTGCTGCTGCTGCTGCTCGCGTTCGCCGGCGGCATTCGCAGTTCGGGCGCACTTCCGCACGACATCGATCCGCGGCTGCTCGATGCCGCGATCGGCTTGCAGTTCGTGCTCGAGGGAGCGCTCGTCGCAGGGGTGCTCTTCACCCTTCCGGGCATCGCGAAATTCAGCTTGCGCGAACTCGGATTTCGGGTTCCGGACGTGCGCGCGATCGGCGTCGCGATCGTAGGCGCGGTCCTCATGGCTCTCGTCGCCGACGGCGGCGCGTCGCTGATCGACAAGTTCGCGCACGTCGAACATCAGCAGGAAGCCGTCGAGATTTTTCACGCGCTGCACGATCGCACGACGATCGCGATCTTTGCGGCCTTCGCGGTGTTATTCGCGCCTTTTGCGGAAGAGACGATCTTCCGCATGTTCTTCTTCAACTTCGGGCTGCGCTACGGCGGCTTCGCCGGCGGCGCGATCGTCAGCGGCGTGCTGTTCGGCCTCGCACACGGCGATTTCTACGAAGCGCTTCCGCTCGCGCTCGGCGGCGTGATTCTCTGCTACGTCTACTACTCGACGCGCAACGCGATCGCACCGATGATCTCGCACGCGCTCTTCAACGCGATCTCGATCGTTGCGCTGCTGGCCTTTCCCAAACTGACGGCGCCGTAACGCCGGGCCGCCGAATACGACCTCAGCGCGGTCCGCTGCCGTTCATCGGCTTCATCGACGGATCGGGAATGCCGTTGGGACAAATCGTGGCCTGCACCGCGGGCGAGACGTAATACGCATGCAGGTCGTAATGGGGGACCGGCAAACCCTCGTGCCCGTTCGGTTCGTATTTGAAATCGACGTGGTCGATCGTGTATCCGGGCAGCGCCCGGATGTTCGCGTAGCTGAAACCGTCCTGCAGCTGCTTCACCGTAACCATGAGCTCGGTAAAAATCGGTTTGCCTTCCCACACGCCGTAAATCGGCCCCAGCGGCGCGTCTTTGAGCGCGACCCAGTGTTCGCCCATGCCGGCGATGCACGGCGAAACCAGCACGGCGTCGGCGGGTATTCCGGCGGGATGAACCGCCGGCTGCGGCGGCAGCGCGGGCATATCGGGCGCGGCGGCGGCGCGCGCCGCCGTTCCCAGTGCCGACGCGAGAACGAGCGTAGCAACCAAACGTACCATGAAATTCCCTCCGTCCTGCCGCGCGAGTTGGGTGCGTGGGCGTTCGGCTCCTCGTTCGCGACGTCGCGGCACCGCAAGAAGCCCTAAATCGCTCGAATCTTCGCCATCATTCCTCTGTCTTCGTGATCGAGAATATGGCAATGGAAGAGAAACGTTCCGCGAATCACCGGGTCGCGAAAGTCGGCGAGGAACTGGATCGTTCCCGGCTTGAACGATCCGTTGGCGCCGGGGATGCGCGGCGGCACGAGAAACGTGTCCACCCAACGCGGATTAGGGACGGGCGTGCCGTCGATCGCTTGAATGAGAAAGTGCACTTGATGCAAGTGAAAAGCGTGCACCTCTTCGGTGAGATTGAGCACCGTCCATCGCTCGACCGTTCCGGTTTTCACCGTAAACATCGGCGTCGCGTTGGGATGGAAGTATTGGCCGTTGATGTAAAACCCGTTGGCGTCTTCGGTAAAGCGCACGATGCGTTCGGCAGCAACCGCAGGAAGCGCGATGCGCGCTCGCGGCCCGCCCGCGAGCCGACCCGGCATCGTTGCGCTGCGCGCATCGTCGCGTGATGTGGCGTTGGCCGTATTAGGGGCACGCAGGTCGGCGAGAATCTCGGGTGGATCGGGATCGCCTCCCGGGCCCGAATTGTAACAGAGCGTTCGCAGCTCGCTCGTTCCCGATGCCGGGCCCGTCACGACGAAGTCTAATCGCCCTGCCGTCGGTACGACGTACTGCGGCACGCGCAAAACGGGCGCAGCACCGGGATACGTGTCGAGGGCGTAGCCGTCGATCGCAACGATCTGCAGCATCTGCCCGTCGGCTTGCAAAACGAGTTGACGGTGGCCGGTCGCATTGACGACGCGGAAGAGTTGCGATTCGCCCGGTGCGATTGCGACGGTCGGCCGGGTCACGTTATTGACGGTGAGATGGATGCCGGCATCCGGGCCGCACGGATGGGTGTTTCGATCGGTATCCGCGGGTTTCGGCCGCCGCAGCGAAGGGGAGCCCGAGTCCTGCACGTCGCGCACGATGATGACGTGCTGCGTCATTCGCGAAATCGACGGCACGGCAGAGGAACGTCCCTCGACGACGATCGCTCCCGACATCCCTGCCAAGCCGATTTGAAAATCGGTTTCACCGTGAACGTGCGGATGATACCAATACAATCCCGGCTCTTGGGTCTTCGGAATCGGCACTTCGTAGTGCAGCGTCTGCCCCGGCATGGCCATCATCGTCAACACGTCGTCGGAAGGGAATCGCGGCGAAACCGAGAGCCCGTGAAAGTGCAAGTTCGCGTCGTTGGCCATGCCGCTGCCGGTGAGTTCGTTCTTGAGATTCACGACGATCTTCTCGCCCGGCTTGACGTCGATCGTCGGGGCGATCCCAATCTTTCCGCGAAACTCAAAGGCCGGCAGGCCCGTTTTTTCGTTCGTAACGACGTCGAGATCGATGCGGGCAACGCCGCGCACGGCGGAGACGATCGGCGCGCTCGGCAGCGGCACGCCCGACGGCGGCGGATTCGGCGGCGGCAACGCGCTGAGTCCACCACCCGAACCTCCGCCTCCGCACGCACATAATGCGAGGACGATCCAGAGTTTCCAGCCCGATCGAGTCATTTCAATCTCCTGGCTTTTCTAATATGCGAACAGCAGTTGCGCGCCGAACTGATTGGTGCCGTCTTGGGCGCGCTTGCCTTCCAGATTCAGCCGCATGTTGCTCGCCGGCCGCAACACCAAATCGAGCACCGCATCGGTTTGACGCAAGCTAAAAGGATCGTAAACGTCGTCGTAGCGAGCGTACAGAGCCGTAGCCGGATTGAACGTCCACGATGCTTGCACGAATCCGCCCGACGACGGAACGCCCAACCCGTAGCCGTCGTCGCTGCTGTCGTGGCCGGTTTGCAGCGCGCCGCCGATTTGAAAACTCCCGCGCGAATACAGCGCCTCAAAACCCTGGCGCCAAAAGCGGTCCTCGACCGGCGAGACGGCGCGCTGGCCTTGATAGCGATATGCCTGCAGCGTCAACGCGTTCGCGAACGTCCCGGCGACCGTTCCCATGAGGTCGATGCCGGACTTTGGTATGGCGCTCTGCGGCGTGTAGGCTTGGGCGAGAACGAGGTGCGCCTCAAATCCGGCGCGGTCGTTCGTGAACGAGAGATCCGAGCCGATTCCGTCGTCGAAGAAATTGAACGGATTGATGCCGACGGTCTGCGAGTAGAGCGCGTATCCCGCAATCGTGGGGCGCTCCGTCTCCGGATCGTAGAGCAGCGGGAGCGTGAACTCTCCGAGTTTTGCGTGCAGGGCAACGGCGAACGGATCGTTGGGCTTGGTGTAGCGATCGAAGTTGACCCACATGTCGCGCGGCCGGCCCGGCTCGCCGCCGTCAACGACGTATTGCTCGAGATAGTAGCTCGTGTTTCGTCCGAGCGAACCCGCCGACAACAGCTCGATTTCGTTCACGACGAAGTTCGGGAGCGGTGCGCCGCCCGACTCGTCTTCATCGCCTCCGCCGCCGCTGGAATAGTTGAGTTCGGTCTTGATTGCAATCGGAACGGCGCCGCGGCCGTTCGGCAGCCGGAACCCGTGCTTGAGAAAATAGACGCCGTACGCGTTGAGATGCGGCACGGTCGTATGGCACTGCTGGCACGTCAAGCCGTACCGATGGGCAAAAATCGGAAGCGCGTCCGCCCGCGAGGCCGCAATCGCCACGAGTCCGGCGAAGAGAACGGCCCACGTAGCGGCACGGGACACGATAAGGCTCTCCTAAATAGCGAATTAGGCATACCTAACAATGAGGAGTCCCTAGTACGCGCTGGGCGGGGGGCCTCCTTCCGATCGCCTGGCGCCCCGGCAATCGAAGGCCGCCCGTTCGGGCCTACGCGAGGCGACGGGCCGCCTCGAAGACGGCCGAGCCCGCCGGCGTTGCCGTTTCGAGATACTCCACGTGATGTGCGAGTGAGGCCGGTTTCGTGACCGTCGCCGCCCGGCGATCGAAACGGCGCTCCCGGACGTGCGCACCGATGAGGTGAACGGCCGCGGGATTGGGCTCGTCGTACCAGTCGGGGTGGTGTGCCGTCCAAACGCCGACGACCGGGATGCCCCCGCGAGCCATCGTGACGTGCAGCGGGCCGGCCGGCACGCCGGCGAAGAGCGCGGTGCGCGCGAGCACCGCTTTGAAGACCCGCGCGAACGGTTCGTCGACGGCGCCGAAAACGTCGCGGTAACCTGCGGCGCCCTCGCCCAGCGCTTCGCCGTCCATCGAAAGCACTCGCCAGCGCGGATCGTCGCGGCGGAGTAGCGCGACGAAATCGCGAGCTTGCGAACCGTCGCCCCAATTTTTGCGCGCGGCCGTCACGCCGGCGCGCGAGACGATGCAGAGTTTCGTTCCGCGCGGTGCGAACGCAGCGAGTCTTTCGTCGACGCCGCGCTGCGTTCGTTCCGGCGCCGTGAAGTCGATCGAATTCGGCAACGGCCGCGAAAGATCGAACTGCGCCAATCGTTCGGGCCGCACGAGGAGTCGCGCCAAGTTGCGCACTTTGGTGTGAAACGGATATGCGGTGCGGCCTTCGGTCTCCGGATAGTCCGTCCAGAGCAGCGTATCGGGTGAGAACTCGCGCACGGCACCGTCGAGCGGCGGCGGTACGCGAAGCGTCGCGGGGCCACCGCGCAGCCGGCGCAAATCGACGCCCAGATGCGGCGCGCCCAACTCCGCACCGGTGCCCGGCACCCGAACGCCGCTCGCCAGCGGCGTCGCGTAGCGATCGTTTTCCATGACGGCCGCATAGTCGTCGCCGAAGCGCACAACGGCATAGACGCTGCTCGGCTCCAGCAGGGGCAAAATCGCACCGAGATGGACCCAGTCGCCCAAACCGTGCGGCCAGTAGACGAGCACGCGCGCATCCCGCAGGCGCGCGAAGCGTCCACGGTCTTCGCGCATCGCACGCGCGACCTCGACGTGCGTGAGATGCGGTATCACTTCGGCTCGACCGGTACGCCGCCGCACAGCGCGGCCGGCATGCGGCCGAGCAGGCTTTCAAAAAATGCGCGCGCGTTCGTGTCGTACGCGGGACAGGCGACGAAGAGCGGATCGGCATGCGGGTCGAGACGAACGCGCGGATTGACGGCGGCCACGGCCCAGACGCCCTCTTCGCGGCGCGGCAGCGTCACCGCGTTTTCGCCGTCGCGCGTTGCAACCGCGCGAGCGTACGCATTCCAGTCGACGATATACGGCCAGCGTCCCGGCCGCAGCGCCGTATCCGTGAAGATCAGCAGCGTCACCACGAGCGCGCACGGAATCATCCAACGCGCGAAGCCGGCAACTCGGCGCACTCCAAAGGCGGCCGCAAGCGACGCCGCCGCAAGCAGCGGCGCCGTGTAGTGCGACCCGATGCGGCTCGGCTCGTAGTTCCACGGCTGCATGAAGACGATTTCCGCCAGCAACGGCAGCGCCAGCAGCAGCCATCGGCCAACCGCCAACGGTGCCAGCGCAAAGGGTAAGAGCAGCAGCGACACGAGCGTAAACTTGCCGCTGACGTCGTGCACCGCGAGGCCGTAGGGCGGATCGTTCGGATGCACGCCGTGCAGCGTTTCGATTCCCCAATACGCCGCCGCATTGACGAAGGTCAGCGCCAGGAGCGCCACGCCGATTCGCCGGTCCCACCACAGCGCGCACGCCGCACCGAACCATGCAATGAAAAGGATCTCGTCTTCCTTCAAACCGCACAACAGCAGCGCGCAGAACAGCGCGGGCCAGAACGCGCGCCGACGAATCGCCAGCGCGCCGCAAAAGGCGAGCAGCGGCACGAAAACGTTCTCGGAGAAGTTGTCGTAGGCCAGTCCCTGTGCCGAAGGCGTCAGGAGATACGCGATGCCGAGCACGACCGCGGCGCGCGGCGCCACGCCGATCTCGCGCGCAAACAGCGCGAGCGGGATGGCCGCTGCGGCAACGGCAACGACTTGTACGGCAATCAGCGTTTCGGCCCGCGGAATCAGCGCTATCACGGGAACGAACGCAATGAGGACCCAGGAGTCGTGGATTTCGAAATGCGGCCGCCACTCGCCGAAGTTAAACGACGAGCCGTGCCGCAGATTCACCAGCGTCTGCAAATACGTGCCCAAATCGGCGCCGTAACGCAACGCGTAGAGCCGATTGAAATCGTACGCGACGTAGACCGCAACGAACAGCGCAATGGCGAAAAGCAGCCATCTCCTCTCCGATCTAGGCATGGCGTTCGGCGCGGACGCGGTCGACGATCGCGCGCAGGCGCGCGATGAAGCGCTCCGGCGCAAACGCTTCGGCGTGGGCGCGCAGCGTACGGGCGTCGTAGCGAGACGCATCGAAGGCGCGCAAGGCCCCAGCCAGCGATTCCGCGGATGGTTCGTCGAAAAACTCGCCGGTCGTTCCCGCGGCGATCGTTTCCAGCGCACCTCCGGAGCGATACGCAATCGTCGGGCGCCCGGCCGCCGCCGCTTCCAGCGGCAGCAAGCCGAAATCTTCCTCGCCCGGCAGCACCGCAGCACGCGCCTTACCAAGGAGTTCGTTGAGACGCGCATCGTCGACGAAGCCGAGCATCGTCGTCGTCGTGCCGCGCGCGCGGGCGCGCAGCGCGCGCTCGCACGGGCCGGTTCCCGCGACGAGCAGCGGCACGCGCGCCGCCTGCGCGGCGTCGATCGCGCGCTCGACGTGCTTGTATGGCAGCAGCCGCGACGCGAGAAAGAAATAATCGCCGGAGCCGCTGCCGACGGTGAATCGATCGACGTCGACCGGGCACGCCAGCACCTCCGCATCGCGACCGTAGAACGCACGAATGCGCGCGGCAACGTTTTGGGAGTTGGCGACGAAGGCCGTCGGACGCTGCGCGGCGCGTCGATCCCATTCGACGAGGCGGCGAACGACCGGGCGCGCGAGCATGGCTGCAACCGCGCCGCCCCGCGAACGCGTCAGTTGGCCGACGTAGGCATCGTACGCAAACGCGAAGCGGCTCACGGTATTGATGTAGCAGACGTGGACGCTCGACGGAGGGAAGATTACGCCCTTCGCCCATGCGGTCGTCGAACTGACGATCGTGTCGAAACCCGAAAGGTCGAACGACTCGAACGCCCGCGGGTAAAACGGCGCGAGCGCCCGAAAGGAACGGTTCGCGAACGGCACGCGTGCGAGATACGACGTCCGTACGCGGTCCGGGGCGACCAGGTCGCCGGTCGCGCACGGATCGTAGAGAGCGGTATACACCGGAGCGCCGGGCCACGCCCGCGCGATGCTTGCGAAGACGCGTTCCGCGCCGCCGCGCTGGTTTAGATAATCATGAACGAGGGCAATTTTCAATGGCCCTAATTTTGGGGGTTTGCGTCACGCGGCAACACGAGCGCAATCGTCGGGTTGCCGAGATAGACGCGCGCGACCCGCTGCACGTCTTCTGCGGTCGTCGCGGAGATTGCACGCAGCGCGCGCCCTAAAAAGTCGGGCGACGCATCGTTGCGCGCGAACACCGCCGCCAGCCACGCGCGCGTCTCGAGCGTCGTCGCACCCGTTGCGAAGTCACCCGCCGCCTCGGCTTTGAACTCGTCGATCGAGCCCTGCAGCCGCGTGACGGCGAGCACGCCCACGACCGACAGCGCGGTCGCGAACGCGCGGCTCGGATTGCCGATGCCGCCGTTGACGTAGAGCACGAGGTGGGCCGGCATCCGGTCGTAACTGTAGTCGGCGCCGACGGCGCGCGACGCGAACGTCGGCGAGACGACGCCGGGCACTTGCGCGATCTCGGCCAGCGTGCGCCGCACGAATGCGGCGAGCACGAGCATCGGCCCGAAGTCTCGGCTCTCGACGCCGGGCGCAGCGTATTGAGCGATCAGCCACGGCGACGCAATGTTGCGATGCGCGACGATTTCGCGCGAGGCCCCGCGCAGCGAGGGGACGCGCACCGCGATGGGGACGGTGCTGCCTTCCGGCAGCGCGTCGGCGAGCGACGCGAGCGCATCGGCACCCAGCGAATCGAGCCGTCCGACGGCGCTGACGACCATGCCGCCGCGCTTGTAGTACGTCCGGTAGAAGTGCTCGGCGTCGGACGGCACGAGTTGCGCGAGCGAACCGGACGTTCCGAGCGCGGGCAGCCCCGCGTTCGCCTCGGACGACGACGCTTGGTTGAGCATGTCGAGGCCGACTTGCAGCGCGTATTGGTTGTATTGCTGCGACTGCGAGAGTCTTCGCATCAGTTCAGCACGCGCGTCGCGCACCACTACGGGGCGAAAGTCCGGCGAACCGAGCGCCTGGCGAACGAGTGCAACCGCCGTCGATGCGTCGCCGGCCAACGCTTCCACGTAGAAACGCACGTCTTCGGGATCGACGGCGAAATGAATCGAACCGCCGCTGGCCGCCACGGCTTGTTCCAGCGGCATGGTCGCCGGCGATTGCGCGGGCAATGTGACCGGGGTCTGGAGAATCGTCTGCGCGACGAGGGCTGCCAACCCGCTTTGCTTCATCGTTTGCCGGTCGAGACCGGCCGCGACGACGATTGCGACGCCGATCAGCGACGCGCGCGCGTCCGGCTGACGAACGATCGTGCTTCCGCCGTGACGTTCGACGATCGGCGCCGTTGCTTCGCCGCTCGCGCGGGCGGCGGCGGGCACGATCGCAGCGAGCGCGAGCGCGGCAGACAAGAGGGCGCGTACGATCACGACGGCGGTCCTTTCGGCGCGACGGTGATGAGCCGCACCGTCACCGGTGCGGTCAAATACTTGCGGACGACCTCCGAGACGTATTGCGGATCGAGGGCGCGCGCGGCCCGCAGATACTCGCCGCTGTCGTCGCCCGGCGCGTACTCCGGCCGTCCCTCGGAGGCGTACCATCCTAAATTATCGGAGAGCGCGTCGGGCGTTTGCGTGTCGGACGCGATGTGGTAGAGAAACGCTTCGCGCGCGGCGCCGAACGTTTTCGGATCCATCGGCGTCGCCATCTTTTGCAACGCGCCGAGAACGGTCTGCGCGGCCGTCTTGTCGTCGCTGCCGCCGATCGTGACGCGCATGACGCCGGGATCGTGCAGCGTGATGAACTGACCGATCACGTAGGCGTCCTTGTTGCCGGCGTCGATCTCGCGACTCACCACGCCGGTTTGCTCGCGGAAGAGATAGTCGGCCACGAAATCGAGGGCGGTAGCCGCCTTTTGGTCGGCGATCGGCGGACCGACCCACGCCAAACCTGTGCCCGGCACCTCACCCGACGCGGTCGTTTCGCCGGCCGCCCCCGAGAGCGCCGAGTCGAACGGCGCATCCATCGTGCCGCCGCTCCCGTCGCTCACGGAGCCGATCGTCGAAGCGTCGACGTTGCCGGTCATCGCGAGCAGCGCGTTGCCCGACCGGAACGCGCGCTTGGCGAACTCCGCAATGCTCTGCGGCGAGATGCGCGCGATTTCGGCAATCGAATCCGGTAACGCCGGATAGTGCGCCGGACCGCCGGAGAAAATCTGCTTGAAGAGCAGGTCGTGCAGCGTGAGATCCGTCGAGTAGCGCTGTTGAACGGCGAGCACCGCCGCATCGCGCTGCGCCGTTTTCACGGCCGCATCGCCGATTGCCGGCGCAAAGTAGGCCGCCGTCATCGCCGCAACCACGCGGCGCACTCCTGACGACGGAATAATCGCGTCGACGCCGACGATGTCGGGATAGACGTTGATGTTTAACTCGCCGCCCACGGAGTGCACGACTTCCACGAGCGATTTTCCGCCGCCTAACGGCGCAACCGCCGCGGCGGTCGCCGCCAGCCGCGCGATCCCCGGCGACGCGTTGTCGTAGCCGGCGCCCGGCGCGCGAAACCACAGCGCAACCGCCGCTGCGCCGATGGTGGGATTTGCATCGAGCACGTAAACGCCTCCGCGCGGCAGCGAGCCTCGCTGCTGCGCTGCACCGGCGGCTGCAGAGGGCGCCGTCAAGAGCGGCGATGCGCAAGCGAGCACCGCGATGGCGACGGCCCGGCCGAATCTCATGCCGGTTCCGGTGAAATTGTCGGAGGCAGACGCGTGGGCTTTTCGGAAGCGCGTTTGGGTTCGTCCGAGGCCGGCCGTTCGCTTTCGCCGTCGGTCGAAACGGCGGCTTCGACGGCCTCTCGGTCGTAGGGTTTTCCTTTGAGAATCGCGAGGACTTCTTCGGCGTCGACGGTCTCGTACTCGAGCAACGACGCGACCATGCGCTCGACCTTTTCCCAGTTCGTTTTGAGAACGTCTTTGCCGTTTTCGTAGCACGTCTCGATGATGTGGCGCACTTGCGCGTCGATTTTGCTCGCAATTTCTTCGGAGTAGTTGCGTTCGTCACCGAAATCGCGACCGAGAAACACCTGATGCGCTCCGCGCCCGTATTGGATCGGCCCGAGATCGCTCATTCCGTACTGCGTCACCATGCGCCGCGCGAGTTCCGTTGCTTGCTCGAAATCGTTGCTCGCGCCCGTCGTGACGTCGCCGAACTTGATCTCCTCCGAAAGCCGTCCGCCGAGCGCGCGCGTGATCTGCGCGAGCAGTTCCTCACGCGTGACGCTGTGCCGGTCGTCCTCCGGAAGCGACCACGTGATGCCGAGCGCCATGCCGCGCGGAATGATCGTCACTTTGTGCACCGGATCGGCTTTTTCGAGAAGCCCGCCGAGAAGGGCGTGGCCGGACTCGTGGTAAGCGGTGACTTCTTTTTCTTTCTGCGACATCACGAGCGACTTACGCTCCGGCCCGACCATCACGCGGTCGATTGCCTCGTCGCAATCGATCATCTCGATCACGCTCTTGTTCCGGCGCGCGGCGAGAAGCGCGGCTTCGTTGAGCACGTTCTCGAGATCGGCGCCCGAGAACCCGGGCGTGCGCTTTGCCAGCGTGCGCAGCGAAACGGCCTTTCCGAGCGGCTTGTTACGGGCGTGCACTTCCAGAATTTTCTCGCGCCCCTTAAAGTCGGCGCGGTCGACCACGACTTGGCGGTCGAAGCGTCCGGGACGCAGCAGCGCGGGATCGAGCACGTCGGCGCGGTTCGTCGCCGCAATGAGGATGACGCCCGTGTTTTGATCGAAGCCGTCCATCTCCACGAGCAGTTGGTTCAGCGTCTGTTCGCGCTCGTCGTGGCCGCCGCCGAGGCCCGCACCGCGCTGGCGTCCGACCGCGTCGATTTCGTCGATGAAGACGATGCACGGCGCCGACTTCTTCGCTTGATCGAAAAGATCGCGAACGCGCGACGCGCCGACGCCGACGAACATCTCGACGAAATCCGATCCCGAGATCGACAGGAAGGGTACTCCCGCCTCGCCCGCAATGGCGCGCGCGAGCAGCGTCTTGCCGGTGCCGGGCGGTCCGAGGAGCAGCACGCCCTTGGGGATGCGCGCTCCAAGCGATTGATATTTTTTCGGATACTTGAGGAAGTCGACGATCTCGGCGAGTTCTTCTTTCGCTTCGTCGACGCCGGCCACGTCGGCGAACGTCACCTTCGGACGGTTCTCCGAGAGCGTCTTCGCGCGCGAGCGGCCGAACGACAGCGCCTGGCTGCCGCCGCTCTGCGCCTGTCTCAAGATGAAGAACAAGAGCAGCACCATCAACGCCATCGGTGCCAGCGAAATCAGACCGGTGAAGAGACCCGCGTTGGACGGCTGTTCGAAGCTGATCGCGCCGCTCTTGACCTTACGATAGACGTCGTTGACGAAGGTCTGGTCGAGGTTGGGCACGGCGACCGAGTACTTTACGCCGTTGGTCAGTTCGCCGGTGGCCGACAATCCCACGGCGTGGAACGATTGGACCTGGCCGACCTCGAGCTTCTGATAGAAGGCGCCGTAATCCAGGTGGGTCGCGCTTTCGCTCGGTTGAACGAAGCGCTCGACCAAAATGAAGACGCCCACCACCGCGGCAATGATGAGGACGATCGACCGGAGATTCTTGCTCACGTCGCCTTTCCGGGGGACACGGGGGACTCTTGGGCCTTCTCGGGCATCGTTTCCTTTCAACACACCCGGCGGACGGGCTGGTTGCCCGATGCCGAAGGCTTCGCTTTTCTACTCCCGGGTGATGCCCGAGACTTCGCCTTGGCGTACCTCGAGAATGACCCCGGGTTTCATCCAGAAGCTTCCGCTGCGGCCGCTTTCGAGGGCGCGCACGGCCGCCTCGACGTGGGCAAAGGCGATGTCGCGCAGCTGCTCTTGCTCTGCCAAGCAGGCGCGCACGATCCGCCGAAGCTCGGCGCGCCGCGGCGACTGCGTTTCGTCGGAGGCAAGCGTCGCCGCCCGGGCGACCGCCTCATCGAGCCCCGGGAAAAGCGGGCGCAGCGCGTCGAGCGCGCCGCGAACCGCATTGCGGCGGAGCCCGGTGTCGGCATTCGTCGCATCGACGGCGTAGGGCAGCGCGCGTGCGTGACAGAGGCCTCGCAGCGCGCCGGCCGCGACGCGCAACAGCGGACGCGCGAGCGTCACCCCGTCGCCGAGCGGACGCCGCACCGGCATGCCGGCGAAACCGTCCGGACCCGCCCCGCGAAACAGCGCGAGCAACACCGTTTCGCTTTGATCCTCCGCGTGGTGCGCCGTCACGACGGCCGTGCTGCCGTGGCGCCGCGCGCATTCGAGCAACGACGCGTAACGCAACTCGCGTAACGACGCTTCGTCGTCACCCGACGGCATCGGACGAATGACGTCGAGTTCGAGGCCGCAGGTTGCAGCGACGGATGCCGCGACGCATTCGTCCTGCCAGGCCGCCCTGCGGACTCCGTGATTCACGTACGCCATGCGCGCCTGCAGGCGCATCGGGCCGGAGAGTTCGTGCAGCGCCGACGCCAGGGCCACCGAATCGGCGCCGCCGCTGCACGCGATCAAGAGGCGTTCGCCGGGCTCGATCGCACCGCTCTGGCGAATCGCACGCTCGACGTCGCGCTCCGCGCGGGCGCCTCTCACGGCTCGCTCACTTGCGCACGCGGCGCGCGATCTCTCGCTCGACGTCGCGTTTGGCGACGGCCGCGCGCTTGTCCCAGAGTTTCTTTCCGCGCGCCAAGCCGAGTTGCACTTTGGCGATGCCGCGCGTGAAGTACAGCCGCAGCGGAACGATCGTGAGGCCTTTCTCGCCCACGCGGCTCTGCAGGCGCACGATTTGCTCGCGATGCAGCAGCAGTTTGCGCGGGCGGTTCGGATCGACGTTCGAAAAACTTCCCTGTCTATAGGCGGGAACGTGCATGCCCAGCAGCCACGCTTCGCCGTCGCGAAACCGCGCGTACGCTTCGCTCAAGCTGACGCCGCCCGCGCGAATCGACTTGATCTCCGTCCCGGTCAGCACCAAGCCGGCTTCGAGCGATTCGAGCACCTCGTATTCGTGACGCGCGCGGCGATTGTCGATCGATACCGGCGCGCGTTTCGCCGGCGACGCCGCAGCGCGTTGCTGTTTCGACTTCATTGCAGCGGATTGCGCCGGTCGGCCGCCGCGTCGAGCGCGCCGCGAGAAACCACGTGTCCCTCGCTCTGCACGAGCACGCTTCCGGCCGCATCGTAAATCGCCGCTTCGACTCCGAGCACGTTGCGCCGCTGCCACGCGACGCGTCCGCGCACTTCGATCGGCGCCTCGAGCGGAACCGGACGGCGAAACCGCACGTTGACGCTGGCCGTGACGCCGCGATGTCCGGCGTAACCCGCGGCGTGCGCCATCGCCTCGTCGAGCAGCGCCATCACGATGCCGCCGTGAGCAATGCCGCGCCAGCCTTGATACTGCGCCGGGAGCGTGACGTCCGCGCGTACGCCTTCTTCGCCGTCGGCGGCACGCTCGAATTGCAGATGCATCCCGGCCGCGTTGTCGGGCCCGCACGCAAAGCAGTTGCCGTCGTCGAACGGAACGTCGCTCATCGCCCCACCTCGAGCCGCTCGGCCAAAGAGTTGGGAAGGTGCGCGGCGCGTATTTTCGACTGCACCGCGTCGATCGGATACGGATACCGCACCCAGCGCACGAGTCTCCGCTCCGTATCGAAGAACGCCATCGACGCGTCCGGGTTGAGATCGCGCGGCTGTCCGACGCTGCCGACGTCGACGATGTAGCGGCACTCCGGTTCGAGCGTCAGCTCTCCGCCCGTCTGCAAGTGCTTGTGGCCGATGGTGCCGTCGGGTTCGCGAACCCAGTACTGCGCGATATGCGTGTGGCCGACGAAGATCAGCGGTGCGTCGGTGCGAGCGAAGGCGCGCGCCGCCGCGCGCTTGTCGAGGATGTATTCGAAGTAGTTGACCGGCGCGCCGTGGACCATGAGCAACTCCGGCAAACGCAGTTCGTAAGAAAGGCCGTTCAACCATTGGCGCGACTCGTCGTCGAGCACGCGTTGCGTCCATTCGATTGCGGCGCGCGCCGCCTCGTTGAAAAACTCGGTGCCGAAGTTCTCGAGCGCCGCTAAGTCGTGATTTCCGAGGACCGCGTGGGTGGTGCGGTCGCGCAGCAGCCGCACGCACTCGTTGGGGTTGGCGCAGTACCCGACCATGTCGCCCAAACACGCGAGCGCGTCGCCGGCATCGACCAGCGCGAGCGCGCGTTCGAGCGACTCCAGATTTCCATGGACGTCGGAGACGAAGGCGTACCTCATGCCGGCAACGCTTCCAGCACGGCGCGCAACGCGTCGCCGAAGGCGCGGCGCATCGGTTCGGTGCCGGCGCTCACGCGAATAAAGCGGTCGAGGGGAGGCGCGCCCGGCTTGCGGATCCAGACGCCCCGCCGCAAGAGGCCGTCGACGACGCGGGTTGCGCGTTGCGCCGTCTGCATGTCGATGCAGACGAAGTTCGTAAACGATTCGATGGCGCCGCAGCGAAGGTCGGACGCCAGTGCGTAGTAGTCGGCGCGCGCGCGCGCGGTTTCTGCAACGACGCGGTCGCGAAACTCGTCGTCGGAGAGCGAAGCCAGCGCCCCCACCTGAGCGTTGCGGTTGATGCCGTAGTGCAGCCGGATCTTTTGGAAGACCCGCACGTTCGATGCCGCCGTCAGCGCGTAACCGATGCGGGCTCCGGCCATGCCGTACGCCTTCGAAAACGTGCGCATGCGAATCAGGCGCTCTTCGAAATGCGGCGGCGCCAGTTCGCCGGGATCGACGAAATCGGCGTATGCTTCGTCCAGCAGCAGCAGCGTGTCGTGGGGAAGCGCGCGATAGAAGGCGGCGACGTCGTGGCGCGCGATGAAGCGCCCGCTCGGGTTGTCGGGATTGGCGAGGTAGAGCAGCGACGGACGTTCGCGTTGCGCAACGTCGAGCAGCGCGTCGAGATCCGGCGTGCCGTCGGGCGCGTAATCGACGGCCGAGAGCGTTGCGCCATATCCGATCGCGTGGTAGTTCAACGTCGGATACGTGCCGCGCGTCGTCACGACGAGACCGCCGGGCGGTACGAACGCGCGCACCGCCAGGCCCATGACGTCGTCGATGCCCGAGGCGACGACGATTTGCTCGGGATCGCATGCGTGCTTGCGCGCGAGCGCGTCGCGCAGATCGAGCGATTCGGGATCGCCGTACCATCCTAAGCGCCCGAGCTCGTCAGCCATCGCGGCAAGCGCCTTCGGCGACGGGCCGAACGGACTTTCGTTGGCGCCGAGACGCACGAGTTCGCGCAGCCCACGTTCGCGCATGAGCTGCTCGGGACCGACGAACGGCGTCGTCGCGGGGATCGCGTCGATCGCGGGGGCGGGACGAACCATCGTGTGCGTTTATGCTCCCAAGAACTGATGGACGGCGACCGGCGTGCCGGCCGGCCACTCTTCGTCACGCTCGTCCATCACCACGTAACCGCCGGCACGCGCCGCCAAGCTCACCGAAAACGAGCGCAAGGGCAGGGGATGCGCCAGCAAGGCCCCGCCCTCATGCCGCAGCGCCACCGGAACGTACCACGTCCAATCGGCTCGCCCGTACAGAGGCTGGGCCAAGCGCGCGGCGACGGAATGCGCCGGCGCGCGCGCGCCGCAGAGCGCGCCCACGATCGGCGCGCCGACCGCTTCCAGCATCATGAGCGCGGAGACCGGATTGCCCGGCAGACCGAGAATCGGTTTGCCGCCGGCCGCCCCCAGCAGCGTCGGCTTGCCGGGCTTGACGCGCAAGCCGTGTACGACGACGCCGGGCTCCCCCAGTGCGGCCACCGCGGCAGGCGCGACGTCGCGTTCGCCCACCGACGAACCGCCGGTCATCACAATCGCATCGCACTCGTGCAGTGCGGCCGCTAGCGCGCGAACGAACGACTTGCAGTCGTCGGGCAACCGCGGATAGTGGCGCGCCTGCGCTCCCATCGCACGCAGCGATGCGGCGATCGCATAGCGATTCGAGTCGCGAATCCGTCCCGGCCCCGGCGCCTCCTCAACGTCGACTAACTCGTCGCCGCTGGAAAAGACCGCCACGACCGGCCGTCGGTACACGTCCACGCGCGCGACGCCGAGTGCCGCAAGCAGGCCGCATTGCGGCGCAGCGATGCGCGTGCCGGACGTCAGCAGCGTCTCGCCGCGGCGCATGTCGGAACCGCGCGCAATGACGTTCGCGCCCGAGTCGAACGCGCGCTCGACGTACACCGTCGCGGCGTCCGCACGCGCTTCTTCGATCGGAACGACTGCATCGGCACCGTCGGGCAACGTTCCGCCGGTCGGAATCCGCACTGCGGTCTCACGCGTAATCGTCGCGCGCGCTGCCTCGCCCATGCGCACTTCGCCGGCTATCGCCAGCGTCCCGGGCGTCGCGGCAGCGAGCACCGCGAACCCGTCCATTGCGGAACGCGGCGCGATTGGGAAATCGTCACCGGCTGCGAGGTCGCGAGCCAGCACGCGTCCGGATGCATCGTCGAGCGCGACGCGTTCAACGAGCGGCGGTGCGACGCGCACGCGCGAAAAATACGCAACCAGCGCCTGCTGCGGCGCGAGCAGTTTTCCGGTTTCGAAACCCGCACCCGGTAGGAGTGCGTTTCCGGGCTGCGTAATGGCGCGCTTCTCCATGCTCGACATCGCCGTCGTTCGGCGGGACCCCGATCGCGTTCGACGTTCGGCCCGTCGCCGCGGGCTCGACCCGTCGTTCGTCGACGACGTTCTGCGTTACGACGCGGAGTACCGCTCCGCGCTTTCCGCAGCCGAAACCAGCAAGGCCGAGAAGAATCGCATCTCCGCCGAGATCGGACGCGCATCCGACAAAGCCTCGGCTGCGCGCGAGTTGCGGCCGGCGATCGAAACGCTGACCGCGACCATTGCTCGCGAAGAGGAACGCGCGCGTGCGCTTTCGCCGGAACGCGACGATTCGCCGTTGCGCGCGCTGCTCGAGCAGTCGCCGAACGTGCTCGACGATTCGGTTCCCGAGGGCGCCGACGAAAGCGCCAACGCCGTCGTGCGCACGTGGGGAGAGCCGCGCCGGTTCGATTTCGCGCCGAAGCCGCATTGGGAAATCGGCGAAGCGCTGGGCGCGGTCGACTTCGAGCGCGCCGCCAAACTCTCGGGCAGCCGGTTCGTCGCGCTGCGCGGCGCCGGCGCCCGTCTTTCGCGCGCGCTCGCGCAGTTTTTTCTCGATCGGGCCGCAGATGCGGGGTACGAGGAAGTGGCTCCGCCGCTGCTCGTCAGCCGCTCGACGATGTGGTCGACGGGCCAGCTCAGCAAATTTGCCGACGCGATGTTCAGCGACGCAGATGCCGGCCTCTATATGATTCCGACGGCGGAAGTGCCGCTGACGGCCTTGCACGGAAACGAGATCCTTGCGTTCGACGAACTTCCCAAGCGATACGCCGCCTTTACACCGTGCTTTCGCAAGGAGGCCGGTGCGGCCGGAAAGGACACGCGTGGATTGATCCGGTTGCATCAATTCGAGAAAGTCGAACTCGTGTGGCTTACTGCGCCGGAATCGTCGCCCGACGCGCTCGAGCGGCTCACCGGCGACGCGGAAGCGCTCCTGCGCGCGCTCGATCTTCCCTACCGCGTCGTCGCGCTGTGCGCGGGGGACGTCGGTTTCAACGCCGCCAAGACCTACGACATCGAGGTTTGGCTGCCGAGCGCGGGCGCCTATCGGGAGGTCAGTTCGTGTTCCGACTGCACCGACTTTCAAGCGCGGCGCGCGTCGGTGCGCTTCCGGCGTACGCCTGCGGCAAAGCCGGAACTCGTGCACACGCTCAACGGCTCCGGATTACCGATCGGCCGGACGCTGGCCGCAATCCTCGAGAACTACCAGCAAGCCGACGGATCGGTTGCGATACCGCCGGTGCTGCGGCCCTACACGCGCTTCGACGTGCTTTCGAGATAGTCGGCCAGGACGTCAACCGCTCGCGAGTATTCGCGGACCGACGAACCCGCCGGAAAGTACGCCTCGACGCATACGCGCGTGCGCGATTCGCCGGCGCGCTCCAGCGTGCAGCGCAGGCGCTCGTTGTTGACCAGCCCGAAGGCGGCTTCGATGCCGCCGGCATCGGCGGAGGCGTTGGCTCCGAGCGCGGTTTCGATTCCGGTCAGCACGCGCCGGTACGCCTCGTCGTAGCCGGCATCCACGTCGACCTCGCGATGCGGGCGCAGACCGATCGGCTTGCGCTCCTTGCCGAGATTGAGCCACCGCGCGATGAAGCTCACCGCGTAAACGCAAAGCCGAGCGCGACGCCGAGCGCGGCAACGCCGAGCAGCGCGCCGCACGGAATCCAGCTCTCGGGGCGGCGCGAGAACGCCAGCGTGTAGACGGCTTTGAGCACGTTGTTCGAAGAGGTCGCGACGACGACCGCGAGCGCCGCGGTGGCTAATCCGAGTTTGGTGATGCCGCCTTGCGCCAAACCTAACACGAACGGATCGATGTCGGTCACGCCGACCACCGCCGCGAGTCCGAGGACGCCGGTGCGGCCGAGATGCGTCTGCACGAGGGACGTGATTGCCGAAATCGCGACCAGCAACGCCGCGAAGATCACCGCCGTCACGATTTGCAACGGATTTGCGGTCGTTACGCCGGCTTCGCTGCGGGCACCCCAACGCGCCTGCAGCCATGCAAACGCGAGAAGCACCGCGCACGGAATCAGCATCGGAAACAACAGCGCGCTGCCGAGCGCCACGCTGAAGATCGAACAAATCGCCAGCACGCGCAGGTACATCATGCCGGTCGCGGCCGCGATGCCCGCTTGAAGTTCGGCCGACATGCCGGCGTCGTGCGCGCGGCGCGCGATGACGACGGTCGTCGCGGTGGACGAGTAAAGACCGCCAAGCACCGATGCGAGCAGCACGCCGCGCTTGGGAAACACGTAACGCTGCAGCAGATAGCTCGCGTACGAGATCGACGAAACCGCAACGACCGCCAGTCCGACGCCGAACGGCGTGACGTTCGTGTATGGAATCGTCGGCCGTCCCGCGAGTAGCGGCAAGAGGATGCCGACGAGGATGAGAAACTGCCCGGCGGTTACGATCTCCTCGCCGGGAACTTGCCGCGCCAGCTCGTGCAGCGGGCGTTTGCTGCCCATCAAGAGCACCGCTGCGACGGCGGTCGTTACGGGAATCCACATCGGCTGCGTTAGCGCGATCGGTCCGAGCGCGTAGGCGATCACCGCGCAGAGCGGCACGACGAACCCGGGCTCCTCGGCGCCTTCCTTTGCGAAAGCGTTCCGAAGATAGACGAAGGTCCAGCCGCCGACCACGAGGAGTCCGGCGATGAATGCCGCTCCGTAGCGCGGTTCCAGGAGGTAGAGTCCGGCGCCGGCCAGGGCCAGCAGGGGGAAAGTCCGCACGCCTCCGGGCCGGCGTGCCTGGTCGGCGTAAAACTCTTCGAATGCAAAACCGAAAAAGAGCGACAGCGCCAGCAGCAGCGCAAAGCGCTCGGCACCGACGGCGGTCAACCCGATCACGAAAGCTCTCGGATCAACTCCAGTAATTCTTGGCGGTCGAGGTAGCGAATGTGCCCGTGTTCGCGCCGCAAGATGTTGCGGGACTCCAACTCCGCGATCGCGCGCGCTGCGACTTCCTTGACCGTTCCGGCGGCGGCGGCGATTTGCGATTGCGTTACGGTCGCGAGCGCTGCGTTGGCGGGGGCCAGTCCGCGCTCCGGCATCGAGTAGGGAACGAGCACGCGAGCGATGCGCGCGAGGATCGGCAGTGCGCCCTGCGCCGTCAGCGTGTCGTTCATTTGACGCAACCGCTGCGCGATGACGATGCCGAGCGCATTCGTCAACTGCGGATGGTGTGAGGCGACGTCGGTGACGACGTTCCATGGAAGTTTCACGATCTGCGCCGTCTTCGAGAAGACGACGATACGCGCATTGGAGAGGCCGCGATCGAAGTATTCGGCGACGCCGAACAGTTCGAGCGGAAGGATCTCGTAGAGGATGCGTTCACGATCGGTTTCGTGACCCTTGGCGCGCACGACGATACCTTCGGTGACGATGCCGATGAACGGCCACTCGGAGTTCTCGGCGACGAGCGTCTGCCCGCGACGCCCGGTCTGCGGAATCGCCGCAGCGGCAAGTTCGTTGAATACCGGCTCGCCCAGACCCCTAAACGCGACGCAGCCCGCCAGAAATTGCGCCAGCGGATTGCGCTCGCCGTCGCGTCCCTCGCGCGGCGTCAGCGAGACGCGCCACAAGCCGCGGGCGACTCGGCGCGTTTCGACGATGTAGCGCTCCGGATGCTCCTGAATCACCCTTGCCGACAACCCGCGCGGCTCGTGTTCGGTGATGAACGTCAGGGAGGTACCCGACGGTAATCGCTCCAGCGCTTTGCGCACTACCGTGGGACGGTCCCAAGCTGGGAGGCCGCGAAGATCGATTTCGGAAGGATTGGTCACGCCCGTCACGTTCTCGCCAAGCAAAGCGCTCTACTCCCTAGACGAAGCACCCCTGAGAGGACTCGAGCATGGTACGATTTCCGGTTTTTCGCGTTGCGGCCTGGGCGGCGCTGTTGAGCATTTCCACCGCCGCGCTGCCGATCGCGGCGCCAGCCGACACCACCGCCGCCGGCGCAACCGAGTATCACTACTCGACGGCGATAACCACGGTCTACGGATCGCAATACCCGATCGCCGGTCATCTCGATCTCGAGGTGTTTCCGGCTGGAAACTTGCGCGGCTACTATCATAATGCCTACCAGAAGGCGTTCATCCAAGTCGTCGGCGGAAAAGACGGCAACTACATTTGGTTCGACATTGGGCCGAGTCCCGTTGACCTAGGTTTAGGAATTGGAACCGGTGAGCGGCTGCACATCGTCGCGAACATGGATTCAGACGGATCGTTCAAGGGACAGGCTTTCCCGCAGTACGTCAGTTCGTTCAACGCGCCGATGATCGCGACGAACGCCTCGCAGCCCAACGCGAACGCCTCGGCGCTGGTTTCGCCGCAGAATCAGCCCACGGGCGTCGAGCAGTATATCTTCGCCGCCAAGCCGGTCGAGCCGAGCTCCGAAGATTACGCGACCCCCGCCCCACCCGCGCCCTAACGTATACAAAACTCCCTGATTTCTTCCAGGTCTAGGAAGCGACGGCCGAAGTTTGCCACGGCAAATGAGGCCCGAGCTGACGACGACATGGGAGAACTCAGGGAGTTTTGACGGCTTTCCAGACGCGCTGCGGCGCGGGTGGAAGGCCGTCCATGTGTTTGAGGAAGAGCGCGAGCTGCCAGCGCTGCTCGTCGGTGAGCGAGGCCCCGAACGACGGCATTCCCGTGAAGCGGATGCCGTGCGTCACCTTCCAGTAGGTCACGCCTTCGGGATCGTCTTCCACGCCGTCTTTGGCGAGCTGCGGCGCGTGCTGATAGAGTCCGCGCGCGATGTTCGACGCCGTGCCGCCGGCAGCGCCGTGGCACACGGCACAATTTTGCGCGTAGAGCTTGATGCCGGCGACGAGATTGTCGTCGTCGAGCGCCACCGGATTGGGTGACGCCGGCGCTTCGCGCCGCAGTGTTGCTTGCAAGGAGGTCCGCGCCGCCCAGCGCTCGATCTTCGACGGCCTGGCGTCCGCATTGGCGGGCATCAAACCGGCCTCGATACCGGCGTACGCCGCCACCAGCCCCAAGAGAACGATGCCGACGGCTCCGATGACGATCCCACGAATCATCGGACTGCTATTTGACGGATTGCAGTAATCGCCCGTCGTCGCCGAGTAGCATCTGCGTGGGGACGTGCGCCCGTCGCGCACGGAAAGGTGGGCGTATGCGTGGAGCCTTTGCGTTGCTCGCGGCGATCGTCGCGGCAGGATGTTCGGGAGGCGCGGGCGTGCCGCAATCCGGCGACGGCTCGATCGCTTCGCAGCGGCGGCCGGGCGCTGTCCCGCCGTCGATACCCGTGGTCGCGGGATGCCAGATTTTTCCCGCGGACAATCCGTGGAACACCGACGTTTCGCAGTATCCGCTCGATCCGAACTCGGCGAATTACATCGCGTCGATTCCGGGCAATCTTCACCCGGACTTCGGACGCGAGTCGCGTTACGGCATTCCGTTCAACGTCGTGCCGGCGAGCCAACCGCTGGTTCCGGTGAAGTTTCTCTACGCATCGCAGAGCGATCCCGGCCCGTATCCGATTCCGCCGGACGCGCAAATCGAAGGCGGCCCCCACGCCAAGGGCGACCGGCACGTGCTCGTGCTGCAGCAGGGTGCGTGCAAACTGTACGAGCTCTATCACGCCTTTCCGAAGAACGGCGGCGCAAGTTGGCACGCCGGCTCCGGCGCGATCTTTCCGCTCGATACGAATAAGCTTCGGCCGGACGGCTGGACCTCGGCCGACGCCGCCGGCCTGCCGATTCTACCGGCACTCGTGAGATGCGCGGAAGTGCAGGCCGGGCACATCGATCACGCACTGCGGTTCACCGTGGAACGTTCGCAAGCCGGCTACATTCATCCGGCAACTCACTTCGCAAGCGACAGCCGCAATAAGAACCTTCCGCCGATGGGCCTGCGCGTTCGATTGAAAGCTTCGTTCGACATCTCGGGTTACAACCGCACGTCGCAGATCATCCTCACGGCGATGAAGACCTACGGCATGTTCGTGGCAGACAACGGATCGAACTGGTACTTTCAGGGTGAGGGCGGTACCAATGCCAAGTGCTGGAACAACAACGAACTCGACGAGTTAAAGAACGTTCCGGGAACGGCGTTCGAAGTCGTAGAGACGGGGAAAATCCTGCGCAAGACCGGACCCTAAAGAGCTTCTGCCGGCGGCTTCTTCGTTACATGGCCTTGCCGTCGAACGTCTCCGAATCGAGCGCGTCGAGAAATTGCTGCAGTTCGGCAGCGCGCTGCGCTCCGATACGCTGCGCCGCGCGCGTCACCAAGTGCGGCGGTATGTCGCGCACGAACGAACGCAGCGTCTTGACGGCCGGGGCAAAACTGCCGGCCTTCTCGCCGGTGAGCGAGATCATGCGCGCCGCGCCGACGTCGCCGAGAAAATCGAGCGAGTCGGCGTCGTGCAGAACGATCGCTTCGGGTGTCGTTCCGGGATCGCGATAGTACATATGGGTCCTCTCGGCGGCGGCTACCGCGGGGAATTTCTGCATCGGGAAACCGGCGGCGCGCAGGACGGCCTCGCTTTCTTGGGCGGCGCAGTCGCCGTGCTCTACGCGTGCGCCGGGGCACGGCATGAACGCCGCCATGTCGTGAAGGAACGCGGCGGCGAACAGCACGTCGGAATCCACCGTCAGGCCGTCGGACTGCGCCAGAGCGATTGCGACCCGGTAGTTGCGTTCGCTGTGCTGCCATCCCCACGCGGGGTGCGAAAACTTCGCGCGCGCCAACGCGTAGATCGTCACCTTCCAGGCCGCGTCGAGCGGAATGCCGGTCGCCGTTTGGCCGGGTGGCTCCGCGCCGAAGGCCGGCGCTAACGAAAGGACGCACAGCGCTGCGAGAATCAAAGCACGCCGCATTCGGGGCTCCTCCTTCGGTCTAGACTTCGAGGTGTTCCGGGCGTACGCCCAGACCGACCAAACGCGCCAGCACGCGCGATAAGAACGGCAGACGGCGCGCCAGCGCCGGTGCCAAACCCAGCAACGGCGATCGTTCATTCGAGAGCACGCGGCCGACGACGTTCGCCGCGATGAAAACCTGAACCGCTTGGGTCGCCTTGGCGGGAAATTCGCGGCGCCGCTGCACGCGCTGGAGGTCGCTCCCGCGCACGCCGCCGGCACTCTTAAACCGCGGTGCGAGAATGTTCGCCGCCGCGATGGCATCTTGAATCGCCAGGTTGATGCCGACGCCGCCGATAGGCGACATCGCGTGCGCCGCGTCGCCGATGCAGAGCAACCCGGCGCGATACCAGCGCCGCAGCCGGTCCACGCGCACGGTCAGGAGCCGCACGTCGTCCCAGGTTCGGATTTCTTGCATCCGCGCCGCGAGGAACGGCACCGTGTCGCGAATATCGTCGCGGAACGCCTCGATCCCTCGCGATTGCAGCACCGCGAGACTACCTTTGGAAATGACACAGGCGATTTGCCAGTAATCGCCGCGATCGATGAGCGCCAAAATGCGGCCGTCGCGAATGTAGCCGAACGTGTCGTGCGGATCCTCGGTGAGTTTGCTCAATCGCAGCCACAGCACGTCCATCGGCGCGCCCAATTCTTTGATCTGGAGATGCGTTTGCGACCGCACGATCGAATTGCGTCCGTCGGCGGCCACGGTCAGATTCGCACGCACTTCGAGCGGTCCGTCAGGCGTCGTGGCGCGCACGCCGGCCACGCGGTCGCCTTCCCACAAGACGTCGTCGACCCGCGCGCCCGCCCGCAGCGAAAAGCTCGGGTATGCACGCGCCTTTTCGGCCAGGAAGTCGAGGAAGTCCCACTGCGGCATGAAGGCCAGGAACTTGCAGCGGGTCGGCAATCGCGTGAAGTCGGCGACCGTGACGACCGCGTCGCCGACTCGTCCTGAAAGCCGCTCGGCACGTTGATGCGGCCGTTCTAAAAACTCTTCGAGCACGCCGAGCTCCGACATCACGTCGAGCGTCGACGGGTGGACGGTATCGCCGCGAAAATCGCGCAGAAAATCGGCGTGCTTTTCGAGGACCACGACGTCGGCGCCGGCGCGCGCGAGAAGCAGGCCGAGCATCATGCCGGCGGGGCCGCCGCCCACGATGCAGCATTGCGTGTCGATGACGTTCACGCGGATTTTACCCTTCCAGCCGTACGTCCGACACGCGCCTTCCCTTCGAGTGCTGCGCTCGATTGACTTTTAGGCTTACCTAAATTATACATTAAGGCGCGCCTAGTATACAGGACGGGGCGGACTGGAGCGGCGTGGGCACGCGGCAGTCGCCCGCATCCCTGAGAATGAGCGTGAGCGTCTTTAGCCGGATGCCGTCGAACGGAGTGCCGTCATGAAAGCCCTAGCCACGAAAGCCCTAGGATGATCGGCATCGCGCATGCGATCCTGCACGTCGGCTTGTGCGCCTCGATCGCGCGAACGGCGCCGCAAACGGCCGTCGCGATGCGCGTCCGTTTGGTGGATCGTCGCGGCACGTCGCAGTTTCAGCGTGAGTTTCACTTCGAACGAGGCGACGACGACAATCCGAAGATCGCTGAGTTCGACGCGCCGCAGGGAACGTACCGTCTCGATCTCAGCGTTCCGCGCTACGGCTGCAGCGCGTCGCAATATCTCACCTTTCTTCCGGACCTCAGCCGCAGCATCGCCGTCACGCTCGACCCCGGCCCTCCCGCACCGGGAGATCCGCTGCTGATCGAGGGGAAGTCGCCGCAATCGTTTTCCTACGTGGCGCCCACGTTCGTGCTTTTCGACAAGGCGTCGGCCGTCTGCAACAAACCCGTTGGCGCGATCGTACCGTTCACCGTGGACGTCGAGAACGACCAGGATGCCTACTATGCGACGCTCTTCTCCGACCGCACGCTCGAAGCGCGGGGTCCGTTACAACTCGCACTGCGTTTGCGCACGCCGACGCATCAATACCACTACGTGCGCGTTCCGATTCCGTTCCCGATGGCCTGGGGCGGCTGGCCGAGCAACGTGCAGTTCGACGTCACGCAAGACGAAATCGATGCGTTGGCAAGTCAGCCCGTCGACACGCTCCTCTGCCTGAAACTGTGGGAAACGAAGGTCTATTTCTAAGGGAACCTCCCACCCGCGTTCGAAGGATGGCTTTGCCGACGAGGAGGTAGATCGTGCCCCTACACCCGCAGACGCACGCGTCCGAGCGGTGCGAAGAAGACACGTTCGCGACCCGCGCGATGGACGCGACCATCCCCAAGCACCGGGTGCCGGCGCACGGGCTGCGGCCCGACGTCGCCTATCAGCTCGTGGCCGACGAACTCATGCTCGACGGCAACGCCCGCCAGAATCTCGCGACGTTCTGCCAGACGTGGTTCGATGACGGCATCCACCGGCTGATGGATCTCAGCCTCGACAAGAACATGATCGACAAGGACGAGTATCCCGCCACCGCCGAGATCGAAAACCGCTGCGTGCACATCCTCGCGCACTTATGGAACTCTCCGAAGGCCGCCACGACGATCGGATGTTCGACGACGGGATCGAGCGAAGCCGCGATGCTGGCCGGGCTCGCGCTCAAATGGAAATGGCGCAAACGCCGAACCGAGGCCGGTAAGCCCAGCGACAAGCCGAATCTCATCACCGGGCCGGTACAAGTCTGCTGGCACAAATTCGCGCGCTATTTCGACGTCGAACTGCGCGAGGTGCCGCTCGAGCGCGATCGCCTGGTCATGACGTCCGCCGACGTACTCGCCCGCGTCGACGAAAACACGATCGGCGTCGTGCCGACGCTTGGCGTGACGTTCACCTGCCAGTACGAGCCGGTCGCCCAGATTGCCGAAGCGCTCGACGAGCTCGAACGCTCCCAAGGGCTCGACGTGCCGATTCACGTCGACGCGGCGTCGGGTGGGTTCATCGCGCCCTTCGTTCAGCCCGATTTGCTCTGGGATTTTCGCTTGCCGCGCGTGCGCTCGATCAACACGTCCGGTCACAAGTTCGGATTGGCTCCGCTTGGCGTCGGCTGGGTGATTTGGCGAGAAACGAGCGATCTGCCCGACGACCTCGTCTTCCACGTGAACTATCTCGGCGGCGACATGCCCACGTTTGCGCTGAACTTCTCGCGGCCGGGCGGACAAGTCGTCTGCCAATACTACTTGATGCTGCGCCTGGGCATGGAGGGCTACCGCCGTATTCACCAAGGCTGCTACGACATCGCGCAGCATTTCGCGCGCCGGATCGAAAAAATCGGCCCGTTCGAGGTGTTGTACGACGGCGACAGCCGCAACGGCATCCCGGCTGTTTCGTGGACGATGCGCCAGGGCGCCGGCGGTTACTCGCTCTTCGACCTCTCCGATCGCCTGCGCGCTCGCGGCTGGCAAATCGCCGCCTACACGATGGTGCCGAACATCCAAGACATGGCAGTAATGCGCGTCCTGATCCGTCACGGATTCAGTCTCGACTTAGCCGACGGATTGCTTGCCGACATCCGGCGCTCGCTGGAATACTTCCGAGCGCATCCGATCACCGCGCCCATGACTGCGCAAGAGGGTGCATCGCACGACCATCACGCCCGTTCGAAAGCGACGGCTCCGGCGGGTTGACCGTGCGCCGTACCCTCGCGATCTCGCTGGTCGTCGCGATTGCGTACGTCGCGGGCGCGAAACTCGGCTTCACGCTGGCGTTTGCGACCAAACAGGTTACCGCCGTATGGCCCCCGACGGGGATCGCGCTCGCGGCGTTCCTGCTCTGGGGATACCGCGTCTGGCCGGGAGTTTGGCTCGGCGCGTTCGCAAGCAATGCGATCAGCGCGGAACCGGTGTGGACCGCCGCCGCCATCGCTACCGGCAACACGCTCGCTCCCCTCACCGCTGCGTTCTTGCTCGAGAGAGTCGGCGGATTCCAAGCGGCCATCGAGCGAGTGCGCGACGTGTTCGTTCTGGCGCTCGCCATCGCCGTCGCCATGACGATCTCGGCCACCAACGGCGTCGTCAATCTCGCGCTCGCGCACATCGTCGCATGGAACCATTTCGTGCCGGTCTGGTGGGTGTGGTGGGCGGGCGACGCGACGGGTGCGCTGGTGATTACCCCGGTGATCCTGACGTTGTTTCGCACGCCGAACCGCAAGCTGCCCGATGCCGGCGAACCGCTCGAACTGGTCGCGCTCGGCATCGCGCTCGTCATCGTCACGTGGGCGTCGTTCGTCAGCGACGCGCCGCTGCGACTGTCGGTCTATCCGTTCGTCCTCTGGATTGCGCTGCGGTTTCGTCAGCGGGAAGCCACGATTGCGATTGCGGTCGTCTGTGCCTTTGCGATTTGGGCGACCACGCGCGACCTCGGACCGTGGACGCACGGCTCGCTCGACAATCGCATCGTGCAGCTCGACAGCTGGGTGTCGATTCTCGCCTTCACCGGTATGATTCTGGCCGCGGTGATCGCCGAGCGCCGCGCAGCGCGCATGGACCTGCAAGCGATGCTCGATCAAGCCAAGAGGTCGGCCGAAACGCTGCAGGCCGCATTCGTTCCCGAAACGCTGCCGCAACGCTCCGGCCTGCAATGCGACGTGATTTACATTGCGGCCGAGCGCGAGGCGTTGATCGGCGGCGACTGGTACGACGCGTTCGATCTTCCCGACGGGCGGATCGTTTTTTCAATCGGGGACGTCACCGGACACGGGCTCGAAGCGGCCGTCATCGCCGCGCGCCTGCGCCAGAGCATCTTTGCGGCGGCGTTCCGGACCGACGATCCCGCCGACATTCTTCTCATGGCCGACCGCTGGATGCGCTCGCGCGACGACGCGCCGGCAACGGCAATCGTCGCAATTCTCAGCAAGGATCTCTCGACGATGAGCTATGCCAGCGCGGGCCATCCGCCTCCGGTCATCGCAGGACCGAACACGCCCGCGCGTTCGCTCGCGTACGGCGGCTTGCCGTTCGGCGTCGGCATGC
The DNA here is from genome assembly GCA_963704715.1 of Vulcanimicrobiota bacterium. Lineage (GTDB taxonomy): Bacteria > Vulcanimicrobiota > Vulcanimicrobiia > Vulcanimicrobiales > Vulcanimicrobiaceae > Tumulicola. The sequence continues at coordinate 1,094,301 of OY969933.1, forward strand.
CGGTGGCGTCGCAAACGCACCACGTTCTGCTCGAGCCAGACGCCGCCGTGCTCTTCTACACCGACGGACTCACGGAGTTCCGCCGCGACATCGATGGCGCCGAAGCCGCAATGCTGCAAGCCATGACGCTTTTGGTCGAGGGCACGCCGGCCGAACGCCCGGCGGCGTTCGTGCAACGGTGCGTTATGGGCGACGCACTTCCGCTCGACGACACCGTCTTGCTGGTCGCGCAGTTGAGCGTCGCGCTGCGAAAGTCGTGGAGCTACGATTCACGCAGTTCGCACGACGCTCACGTCGTGCGGCGCGACATCGCCCGCTTCATGCGATACCTTGCGCCGGCCGACGGCGACATGTTCCGCGCCGAGCTGATCATTGGAGAAGTGCTGGCCAATACGGTCGAACACGCACCCGGAGCGGTAAACGTGGAAATCGACTGGACCGGCGCTCGCCCCGCGATCACGGTCCGTGACGGCGGGCCCGGGCTGGCACGATTCGCCGAAATGCTTCCCGCGGATCCGCTCAGTGAAACGGGGCGCGGACTTTTCCTGATCGCGTCGTTGGCCGTCGACGTGAGCGTCGATAGCGAGCCGGGCCGCGGCACGAGGATGCGCATCGTGCTGCCGGTAACGCGCACCGAACAACTGCGGCGGTAGTTCGGAGTCGCTTTAGGGCCGTTCCGAGAGCACGTCGCCCGTTTCGATGTGCAGTTCCGCACCGCGCCAGCGCACCGCTTTTCCGGCGAGCCCGCAGATCCATACGGAAAGCCCGAACAGGTCGCGCGGCAGCGCGAGCCATGCCGGGGCCGAAGCGACGCCGAGCGCTCGCGCGGAGATGCGTTGCAACGCGATGCGCGCCAGTACGGCTGCAAGCAGCGTCGCCGCCCGCCTCGGATTCGGCGCGAGCAGAAACGCCAGCAGCGCGAGCGGCAGGGGATAGGTGAGAAACATCCCGGCGTAGCCGGCGGGCTGCACGCCGCGAATCGTCCGGTGCCAGCGCAACTCGTGATTCCAGAGCGCCGGGAGACTGGAATCCGAAACCATCGTCCTTACGACGTACTGCGAGATCACCACGCTCAGACCGCGCGCCGCAATGAAATTCCCGAGCATGAAATCGTCGGCGAGATGCGGTGCGAGCGCCTCGAACCCGCCGATGCCGGCGAGAACGGAGGCGCGAAACGCGTTCGTCGGCCCCAAACAGTGTTGCGACGCGCCGACGAACCGATTGACGAGAACCGACGGGATGAATTGGTCGTTCATGAACATCGCACCGAGCTCCGCTGAGAACGTGCCGTCACCAACGCCCGCAAACAGGCACGTGACGGCGCCGACCTTCGGGTCGCGCAGAGGCGCGGTGACGGAACGAACGTACTCCGGGTCGACGCGCGTGTCGCTGTCGGCCAGGATCAGTACCGGATGGCGCACGAGGCGCATCATCGAGAGCACGTTCGCTATTTTGGGATTCCGCGCGCCTGGAACTTCACCGACGTCGATCTGGATGTTGCGGTCGGGAAACTCCGCCGCAATGCGTTGTGCGATCGGCAACGCGCCGTCGTCGGCGCGCGCGACGCCCAAGACGAGTTGGCATACAGGGTAGTCCTGCAGCGCAAAGGCGCGCAAATTTTCCTCGAGACCGGGCTCGGCGCCGTGCAGCGGTACCAGTAAGCTCACCGCCGGCAACTCGCCGCCGGCATCCGGCTCCCCTCTGCGTCTACCGAAACGCGCGGAGCATACGATTGCGACCGCGGCGTAACCAATCGCCGCAATCGAGGCGACGTCAAAGGCGTTCGCCAGCATCCGGGCGATCTTCACGCGGCGCTCTTCGGGAGTTCGAACAGGCGGGCCTTGATGCAACCGACGAGAAATCCGTTGCGGTTGACCATTCCCGTGGTTCGGCCTAACGCTCGTGCGCGCACCGAAGCCCTTCGGCGGATAAAGCCGAGCTGGGCGATGATGGCCGTCACCTACGCGGTGCGCCAGCTTTATATCACGTTCAAGATTCGCGTGCGGCAATGGGGGCGTTTGCCCGCGCGCCGCGGCGCGACGGTGTTGGTGACGAACCACCAGCACATGGACGAAGGCGAGACCATTACCGCGCGCACCTTCTTCCTCCATCCGTGGAAGCCGCTGGTCATGTGCAACTCGCGCCGAACGTTCGAAACGGGATTCATCGCAGCCCGCCTCCCCGGAAGCGCGCGCTTCACGCGCGGCGTAAATCTCAGCGGCCTGTGGGCGCGTTTCAGCATCTTGCCGATTGAAAATCATCTCTCGTCGCGACCGCTCATCAGTTTGGCCGAAGAAATTCTTGCCGCACACGGAGACCTCACGCTCGACACGATCTTGCCGAACGAGACGGTCGCATCGCTTGGCCTGGAAGGCCGCTCGCTGAGCGACCTGTGGGACCTTGAATACTTCGTGCGAGCGCAGAGCTGGGTGAGGCTTGCTCAACTCAAGCCGCCCTTCCGGCGCGAAGTGCTCGAGAATCTCCGGGCGGTTGCCGAACGAGACGTCGCCGCAATCGTCGAGCGCGTGCGAACCGGAGCAACCTTTTACGTTACGCCCGAAGGAGATTTCAGTCGCGACGGCCGCATGCGCTCCATGCGCAAGGGAATCGTCGAGGCGCTCGCCCCGTTCGCCGATCTGTGGCTCTGCGCGGTCGCCTACGACCCCTTTGCGCCGGGCCGTCTGTCGATGTTGTATCGCGTCCTTCGATATGCAGGCAGCCCCGCAATCGGCACGTCGCTTGCAGCGGCGCGCCCGATTACGACCTCCGCGATGCTGGCAACGTTTCTGATCGACGGACCGCCGGAATTCGCGCTCGAGGATGCGCAACGCGACGTGCGCGAACGGCTCGGCTCGCTGCCGGCCAACGTGTTCGTCGATCCGGAACTGCGCGCCGATCCGGAAGCCGCGGTCGGCGCCGCCTTAGAGACGCTGAAAAAACGCGGCATGGTGACCGGCGACGGCGCACGTCATCGCCTCACCAATCGTCGAACCGACCCACGGTTCTCGCACGTTTCCGACATGATCGCGTTTCAACGCAACATGCTGGACGAAACGATCGCGTCCGCCCGGCAACTTTAGCGGAACGGAACTACGACGGGCTGAGCGACGCCGTTTCGAGCCTGCGTTGACCGGCCTGCGACCGCCGCTCGCGCAGATAGCCGAAAAACTCGCCGCCTTCGCGCAAGCGGCGCACCATCATCTGCCGGCTCGTGACCATTTCGGCCACGATCTTGGCGATCTTCTTCGGCCGGAAATAGAACTCCCGATACATCCGCTCCACTGAGTCTTCGATCTCGGCGGTCGACAGCGTATCGTAGCGCAGCGTCGAGGTTTGGATGCCGCCTCCGGATACCAAGTCGTCGCGTGCGAACCAGCCGTTGGCCAAGGCCTGATCGTAGAGTTCGGTGCCGGGATAGGGTGAGGCGATGGAAACCTGAATCGTGTGCGGGTCGAGCTCTTTCGCGAACTCGATCGTTTCGCGAACGGTTTCCGGCGTATCGACCGGCAACCCGATGATGAACGTGCCGTGTACCTTGATGCCGAGCTTGTGGCAGTCCTTCATGAACTTGCGCGCCATGTCGAGCTTCAGACCCTTTTTGATGCGATAGAGAATCTCTTGGTTGCCCGACTCGAAGCCGACGAGCAAGACGCGCAGGCCGTTGTCGCGGAGAGTCTTGAGGGTATCGTAGTCGACGTGCGCGCGCGCGTTGCACGCCCAGCTCAAATTCAGGCGCTTCATGTGTTTGCTAAGCGCAATCGCGTAATCTTTTTCGTTGGTCAGCGTATCGTCGTCGAACATGTACTCGCGTACCGTCGAGCCGAAGATGGATTTGGCTTCGTCGAGGTCGCGACCGACGGCTTCCGGGCTCTTGTGACGGAAGACGTGCCCGCCGATGGTTTGCGGCCAGAGGCAAAACGTGCATTTTGCCGTGCAGCCGCGACCCGTGTACCACGAAACGTACGGGTGCAAGAGATAGCCGTTGTAGTACTTCGTGACGTCGAGGAACTTCGCGTAGATCGGGAGGACGCTGGGCATCGCGTCCCAATCGTGAATCTGCGGACGTTCTTCGGTGCGTTTGAGTTCGCCGTTTGCGTCGCGATAAGACAGACCGAGGATCTCGTTCCACGGACGGCCTTCGGCCAATTCCTTACACGTGTAATCGAACTCGTTGCGGCAAACGAAATCGATAATCTCGTTGTCGCGCAGCGTTTGCTCGGGAAGTACCGCAACGTGCGCGCCGATAAAGCCGACTTTGACGTTGGGATTTTGCGCTTTGAGCCGCCGCGCGCACTCGACGTCGTTGGGCAGCGACGGCGTGCTCGTGTGCATGATCACGAGGTCGTGGCCCTCGGCAATCGTCAGGACGTCGTCGATGGTTTGCCCGTGAGGCGCCGCATCCACCAGCGTGCTGCCGGGGACGAGGGCGGCAGGCTGTGCCAGCCACGTCGGATACCAGAACGAGGTTACTTCACGCTTCGCCTGGTATCGCGCCCCGGCGCCGCCGTCGAAGCCGTCGAAAGAAGGGGGGCTCAGGAACAGCGTTTTCAAGAAGAACTTCCTTTAGCGATCGCAGGCAGCGACAAGAGTAGCCGAAAGCGCGTGAGCGCGACCGTAGGAAATCCCGCGAGCCCGCCTCGTTTCCCTGCCCGAACGGGCGCGCGAGGCCGCTTTGCTCGGGGCGTCACGCGCGGGGGAGATACCGCGAGCGCATCAGAAAACCGTACTCATTGTGAACCGCACTCTCGCGTTCGTCGCCGCATTCGCATTCGCAGCGGCGCAGCCCGCCGTCACGCTTGCCGCTCATCCGGGAGCCGGGGCGCTCCCTCGGCCGGCACCTCCGATTGGCCACCCGGTCGCGCCCGGTGGTTTCGCAAATCAGGCTCCCGCACAGGTTCCGTTCCACGTCAACGTCCAGCAGCTCAGAATAGAGCCGCCGCAGAGAATGGCGCCGGAACATTTCACGGTTTTTCACCCGGCCGCATTTACCCGGCCGGCGCCGGTATATCCGTACCGAGGATATCTCTGGCAACCGATGCCCACCTACCTCTGGTATCCGGGTTCGGCCTGGAATGGACCGGCGTGCTTGTCACGCAGTAGTGCCTTAAACCCACCGAGCGAGTTCGCGTCACCGGACTTCACCATCGGTTCGCTGGTCGACGGAAAATCAAACCTCTTCTCGCCGCAGTCGCACGATCCAGGCTACGCAGCCGCGAGCAGTCTCGCTGCAGCGAGTTCGACTCCCTCTGCGCTCCAAGTCCAATTTTTCCCGACGACGTGCGGCGCGCCGGGTTTCGCGAACTTATAGCGACTCAACCCGCGGTGCTCGCCGAAGCGCGAGCGCGATTGCTCTAACGCGACCTTGAACGGCGCCTAATCTTGAGTTAACGTAGGTTACCGTTTTCTCAGGAAAATCGCCCAGCGTACGGCCTACGCTCGTAAGCGTTATGGCAACGACGATCCTGACTCAACCAGGCACCACGATTCGAGCGATAGCTGCAGGTTGGCCTCGCTGGCTCATCGCCGCAGTGGCGTTGGCCCTCGCCGTCGCAATCGCCGCGACGGCCGCCGTCATCGTCCGCGCGCGTTCGACAGTTTCGTACGTCACCGCTCCGGTCACGCAGACGGCGCTCGTGCAAAGCGTGACCGCTTCGGGGACGGTGAACCCGCAGAACAACATTTCGGTGGGCACGCAAGTCTCCGGCACGATCTCGGCGATCTACGTGGACTACAACAGCAAGGTGAAGCGCGGCCAGGTTCTCGCTCGCCTCGATCCGAGCACGTTTTCGGCGCAACTCGCGCAGGCAAAAGCATCGCTCGCGCAGGCGCAAGCCCAAGCGGCACAAGCGCAGGCCAACGCCGGCGCGGCCGCGTCGGGCGTGAGCGTCGCCGCAGCCAACAGCTCCGCGGGTAAAGCTGCCACCGCTGCGGCGCAGGCGAACGTCGGTAAGGCGCAAGCCGCCCTCGTCCTTGCCCAGAAAACGCAATCGCGCGATTCGGCGCTGCTCGCACAAGGATACGTCGCGCAGTCCACCGTCGACACCGACCGCTCGAACGTCGCTCAGGACCTCGCGGACGTCGCCGCGGCGCAGGCAGCGGTCGCGCAGGCCAACGCACAGGCCGCCGCCAGCGCCGCAACCGTCGGTCAAAACGGCTCGACCGCGCAAGCACAAGAGGCCGGCGCGCAAGCCGCCGATGCGGCCATCCAGTCGGCCAACGCCGTCGTGCAGCAGGACGAACTCAACCTCGCGCACGGCGTGATCACGTCGCCGGTCGATGGAACCGTCGTCGCACGCGACGTTTCGGTCGGCCAGACGGTGGCGGCATCGCTGCAGACCCCGACGCTATTTTCCATCGCGCAAGATCTTACGAAGATGCAAGTCGACATCAACGTTGCCGAGCCCGATATCGGCAACGTCAAAGCCAGCAATACGGTCGGCTTCACGGTACTGGCCTACCCCAACCGCACGTTCCACGGAACGGTCGCAGCGGTGCGCATCAATCCGCAAACCGTCAACAACGTCGTGACCTACGACGTGGTGGTGAAGGTCGACAACGGCGACGGCGCGTTGCTGCCGGGCATGACCGCGAACGCGACGATCGACGTCGCGAGCGTCAAGAACGCCTTGGTGGTTCCGGTTGCCGCGTTGCAGTGGAATCCGGCGACGCGTCGCGCGGCGGCAGGCGCCGAGAGCGGCACCACGCAGTCGCCATGGGGATCGACGCAAGCGGTGAGCACCGCCGGCGCGGTGACGTCGGGTTCGAGCGGCACGATCTACGTCCAACAGGGCGGCGCACTCGCGCGCGTGCCCGTTCGGGTAACGCTGACGACGAGCACGCAGGCGGCGGTCGTTCCGGTTGCGCCGGCGCAACTCGATGACGGCGACCGCGTCGTGATTGCCTCGGCGAACAGTTCGCGTGGAACGCGCAGCGCGGGTTCCACACGGTCGCCCATCGGCGGCCCGACGGGCGGCGGCGCGATGCGAGGCATCCACTAATGACGCCGGTCGTCGAAGTCCGCGAACTGCGAAAAATTTACGCGCTCGGCGGCGGCGAAGTCGTGGCGTTGGGAGGCATCGACCTTTCCATCGAGCGCGGCGAGTTCGTCGCCGTGATGGGGCCTTCGGGTTCGGGCAAATCCACCTTCATGCAGATCGTTGGAATGCTGGATCGTCCGTCCTCAGGCACGTATCACTTCGAGGAACGCGACGTCTCGGCGTTGTCTGAAGACGAGCGCGCCGACATTCGCAGCCGGCGTCTCGGCTTCGTCTTCCAGGCGTACAATTTGCTCTCGCGCACGAGCGCGCTCGAGAACGTCGAGTTGCCGATGGTGTACGCGGGTGTTCCCGAGAAGCGGCGCCGCGAGGTCGCCGTCGAGAAAATGGAACTGGTCGGCGTCGCGCACCTTCAGCGGCACAATCCCAATCAAATGTCGGGCGGACAGCAGCAACGCATCGCCATCGCGCGCTCCCTGGTGAACGATCCGGGGTTGATTCTCGCCGACGAACCGACGGGCGCGCTCGACACCAAGTCGTCGGCCGACGTGATGCAGATTCTGACACGGCTCAATCGGGATCAGGGCATCACGATCATGCTCGTGACGCACGAGCCCGAGATCGCGGCCTACGCGCGTCGCGTCGTGACGTTCCGCGACGGACACATCGTGAGCGACACGTTGAACCGGGAGCGCGCTGCATGACGCTCGCCGCCACATTACGGCTGGCGCTGCAAGCGCTGGTTCGGAACAAAGCCCGATCGCTGCTCACGATGCTCGGCATCGTCATCGGCGTGGCCGCCGTCATCGTCACCGTCGCAATCGGCGCGGGCGCCCGCATCTCGGTTCAGAGCAGTATCAACAGCTTGGGATCGAATCTGATCGTCGTACAGCCCGGCAGCGTCACGCAAACCGGCGCTCGCAGCGGTTTCGGCGGCGCCTCGACGCTCACGCCCGACGACGGTCTCGCCATCGCCAAACTTCCCGGCGTCGCCAGCGTTTCGCCGCAAGTCACGATTCGCACGCAAGTCGTCGCCGGCGAGAACAACTGGCAGACGACGGTGACCGGCGTGGCGCCGACCTATACGTTCATCCGCTCCTGGCCGCTTGCAGCCGGCCGTTTCTTCGGCCAAAGCGACGTCGCGGCGAGTTCGAAAGTTGCCGTGCTCGGCGCAACCGTCGTGCAGCAACTCTTCCCCGGCGGCGGCTCCCCGATCGGTGCGACGGTGATCGTGAAAGGCGCGCCGTTCACCGTGATCGGCACGCTGACGCCGCTCGGACAGAGCGGGCTCGGGCAAGATCAAGACGATACGGTGCTCATTCCCTACACGTCGGCAATGCAGCGGCTTACCGGCCTGACGACGGTTAATGCGCTGCTCGTCTCCGCCGCCGACGCAACGAGCGTCGACGCGGTGCAGCAGGGCGCCGTCCAACTGCTCGAGCAACGCCACCGCATTACCGCCGGACAACCCGACGATTTCCAAGTGCGCAACTTGCAATCGATCGCGCAGGCCGCTTCACAAACCGGCGCCGTGATGGAGTTTCTGCTGGCCGGCGTCGCGGCCGTCTCGCTCGTGGTGGGCGGCATCGGCATCATGAACATCATGATGGTTTCCGTGACCGAACGCACGCGCGAAATCGGTCTACGCATGGCCGTCGGCGCGCGCGGACGCACGATTCTCCATCAGTTTCTTACCGAAGCGATTACGCTTGCGACGATCGGCGGCGTGATCGGCGTGATCGCCGGAAGTATCGGCACCCTCTTGGTTTCGGCGCTCGCGCATTGGCCGACGGCGATTCCGTTGGCGTGGGTCGCCGCTTCGGTACTCTTTGCGTCGCTCGTGGGGATCTTCTTCGGCTACTACCCGGCGCGCAAGGCGGCGCGCCTCAATCCGATCGACGCACTGCGATTCGAGTAAGCGTTCCTCGTACCTGACGGTTTCGGCCGCCTCCGGCAAACGCCGGAAGATCCGCGTCCGGCTCGAATGTTCGCCGCGGATGAGGGGTGCCGACAAGGACGCATGACCCGCTCGGTATGGTTTGCAGCAGCTCTTGTGGCTGCGGTTGTCGCCGTCGTGCATGTGATGAGCGCCGGTCGCTACGACATCTTTGCCAACGAGCTGTACTTTATCGTCTGCGGCCGACATCCCGCGATAGGTTACGTCGACCAGCCGCCACTCGTGCCGCTGCTCGCCGCAGCGACGCAGCTCGGTGGGACGAACGCGTGGCTGCTGCGATTGCCTGCCGTGCTCGCAGCCGTCGCAGTCGTACCGCTCACGGTGGGATTCGTGCAACTGTTGGGCGGCAGCGCGCGCGGCGCCTGGCTCGCGGCCGTCGCTACCGCTGCGTCTGCGATGATGACGGCGATGTCGGCGGCACTTTCGACTTCGACTTTCGAGCCGCTGACGTTTACCGCCGTGGCGTACTTCGTTACGCGCGCCGTACTGCTGGCAGAACGACGTGCGTTCTGGTGGGCGGGCTTGATCGCCGGCGTGGCACTCGAAGCGAAATACGGCATCGTTTTTTGGCTGTTCGGAATCGCGCTGGGCCTCGTGCTTTTCGGCGATCGCCGTATGTGGCGGTCGCGCGATCTTTGGATCGGCACGGCGATTGCGGTCCTGCTCGTGCTTCCGAACGCGGCCTGGCAACTTGCGCACGGACTTCCGTTCCTCGAACTCGTGCGGAACGATAACTCGGGCAACCTCACGGGTGGCCCGTTGCGCTTCATGCTGGATCAGCTGTTCTTGACGAACGCGCTTCTTGCGCCGCTATGGGTCGCAGGGATTATCGCGCCGTTCGCATCGAAGCGCATGGCGCCGGCGAGGTTTCTCTCGCTCGCATTCGTGGTGACGGCCGCACTGATCGTTGCGACGCACGGCAAGGATTATTATCTGGCCGGCGCCTACCCGACGATGTTCGCCGTCGGTGCCGCGGCATGCACGCGCCTTTGGCGTTGGTTCGTCGCGCTGTGGGCGGTACTCGCCGCGGCAAATGGCGCGTTCGCGTTGCCGTTCGTGCTGCCGCTGGATCCCCCGGGACGGTTGGCGGCGATGCTCGACCGGATGAGTTTTCGGCCGCCGCCGATGGAAAAGGCGTGCGTCGGCGCGCCCCTGGGATGCATTTTCTCCATGGAGTTTGGTTGGGAAGAGGTTGCCCAGCGCACCGCTGAGGTCTACGCGAGCCTGCCGTCCGCCGATCGTGAGAAGGCGGCGATCTTGGCATCGAACTATGCCGAGGCCGCCGCGATCGACGTCTATGGGAAAGGCCTGCCGCCCGCGCTCAGCGGTAATAACCAATACTATCTCTGGGGGCCGCGCGGCTACGACGGCTCCGTGGTGATCGCCGTCGGCATCGAAGCGTCTGCATTGGCAAGACTTTGCGACCGGGTCACCGTCGCTGCACGATACGGTACCTCACCCTACGCAATGCCATACGAACGCGAGCGTCCGATCGTCGTCTGCCGCAACATGCGCCCGTCCCTGGCGGCTCGCTGGAGCGAGTTCAAGCATTACGGCGTCGAGTATTGGCCGCAGGTTGAAAGGCACCTTAGCCCTAGCGACTGACCTGCCTCCTGCTCGCGGCTGAAATCCACGACATACGCTACGGAGCACACAGCGTGAGCAGCGATCGAATCGCTGCAGGGTCTTCGGATGCGGTCTTGGGGCGTATGTACTGCGCGAGATAACCGCGATCCGACACTGCCAAAACGACGTCTTCCTTGACCGTCGCGGTGCTTATTTTGGAATAAGTGCCGTCTTGCTTTCCCTGACATATCTTGACGTGCGTTGACGGTTGAACGGTACCCTTGAAGCCGACGCCTGCGACGAGTCCTTGATGAAAGAACGTATCCAGTGCGTCGAGATCCATAGACGATATGCCCGGCAAATCGAGGTGCCCGGTGATGATGAATCCGCGATTGGGATCGACCCACATACTATCGGCCGTGAAGGTGCCCGCACGGAATGCAGTTTCGTGTCGCTTCCATCCCGGCGGAGGCGTTAACGTTTGCGGAATAGGTGTCGGCGAGACTGTCGGGGACGGCCCCGGCGTCACTAGCGATGCGGCCGGGCCGGAAGCGGCGCTTGGCGAAGGTGCCGGCGACGCGATCGTAGCGACATCCGGAATTTGCACGCGCGTCACGGTAAAACCCATGCGACCGAGCAGTGCGGGCACTCCGTCGGTTCCAACTAAGTGCGCGGCACCTACCGAAACGAACGATGTTCCGGGCTGCTTCAACCTGTCCGCAAGAGCACTCGCCCATGCCTTGTTACGGTTCGTCACCAGCTTCTGCTCGAACCCGGCTTGCGAAGGCTTCTCAAGTTGTAAGACTTTTTCGAGGTCGCCCTGATTACCCGAAAGCCAGGCGTTGACGATAGTATCCAGTGGTCCGATAACCGCTTGCTGGCTCATATGTCTCAGCTGGTAATCGAGGAGCCCGACCTGATCCGCCTCGGGCAAATCCGCAAAAATGTGCGCTTGCTGATCGAACGTTTCGAAACCGTGAACCGGCTTACCGGCCGCAACAAACTCCTTACGAATCTGCACGTCGACCCCATTGCTCGCGCTGTATCCGGAATGCGCGGCAGGCAGCATTGCGACCATCATGTAGGCCAGCCACGGTTCCATGGGTTCGAACGTCGCCTCGGAACCCAGACCGTATTTCTTCGCCGCTTCCGCGAGAAGATCGACGTCGGCCTTGGAGATCTTCGTCGACAGCGGATGTTCGCGGTCGAAGCCAATCTTCACAAGAGACGCCAGGGCCGTTCCGGCATTGGCCGGATCGGCAATCTCGAGATAGAGGTCTTGACTTTCGGCAATCGCTGCCTCGAGTTGCGGTGAGCGCCATTGCGTGCCATCGCGAAGCACGTGGACGGTGCCGAACAGGTACACCTTGCCGATCGGCGATTGCACCATCCACAATGCCGGCGCCGCCTGCGCTACAAGGGTCGTAGAAATAAAAAGCGCTGCGGCAATCAGCAGCGCTGGAATAAATGCGCGAAACTTCACGCCCTACAGTTTTTCCAGGTGACCGCCGCCACCTTTGGAGCATCTCGAGGGATGCATCGTTGGGGTCGTTATCCTTGAACAGTCACTTCCTCCGTGTACGCGTCCGAAAGAGCCTCACGCGATGGCAACGTCATAGAAAAAGAGCGCTGCGTTCCGGCGTTATCGCCGAACGACAAAGGTGCGACCGTTTCCAACGTCAGAACGCCGCCGCAGCGATCTTTAGCATCCAGAGATATAGTGCACCACCAATAGGCGTCGTGACCTGCCCGGTACCCTACGCCTGGGGACGGTAGCGCATCTCTTCACGCGTCCATCAGACGTATTCGCACCGTCTGCACTGCCGTAGGCCGGCGAAACTTGACTTTTCGTCGCTTTGCTCTCTATGATGGCGAAGTAGCAGCGGTCGTGCTTCTCTTTACCAGGGGCCGCTCTTGTTCGTCGTGAGCAAGATGTGGAGGGTACGGTATGTGGAGCGGAAAGAACTCGTGGGCCGCATACTTTGCTGTCGTTTCGTTGGCGGCAGGCGTCGTGCAAATTCCCATTGCGGGCGCAGCTCCGAGCCAGCGCCCATCACCGCCGCAAATTCCGCCGGACATTGTCGTCCAAATGGGTTTCGGCGGGTCGCCCCAAGACGTCTCGACGCCGGGTCCGGGTAAAAAAGGCCAACCGCCGTCGCACCCCCATCCGGCCCTCTGCACCTTCGATAAGAACGGCGATCTCATCGTGAATGACGTCTGCGTTACCGCAGACTCAACAAACCTCTACGTACATTTTACAGTTCCGGCGGCCGATCCGCTTGCGCACTATCTCGAACGCGATAAGGATGCGAAGAACATCCTCTGTCTTCGACTGCCGCATCGCGAGGATACAACACTTTCGGTCACCCTAAAACCCGAAGGCCGAACACCCATCGTGGAGTGCGATATGAATGCACCGTGGCTCTACGCGAGTGCTCAGGAACAGCGTTTACCGTACGTGATTGCGGGCGTCAATAGCAGGCAGGATCACGTCACAGGCACCATGGCCATTCCATGGTCGAACTTACCGCTCAAACCGGGGTCCACGACCGTTTTCGTCGTAACGTTCCTTCGCCAACTCCCGGTCACGAGAGCCATCGCCGTGCAGGTTGAGGACGCCGGGAGCACCTCTCCCGCCATTATGATGAACTACGCGCCCTTTGCAACCTACAGTACGCCGACACCGATGCCCGGACATGCCGCGGGGCCCATACGCACCCACGACGTCGGCGTTGACCTCGTCTTTCAGCCGAACGAATTCAACCAGTTCAATGCGAGCTTCGGGCAGAACGATGCAGTGGTCGCGGCTGATTCGAGCGTGGAAAAGACCGTGTCGAATGCACTGTTTCCGCTTCCTTCGGCCAGCCCGCCGCCGGCAGCGCAGACGTTTCAAACCCAGCAGTTTTTCCAGTATCCCAGCGCATCGGCGGCACTAAACGATAAGTACGTCGGTTCGCCGCTGGGCGTCGACCCATTCGATCTTACGAAGATTCCCAGTTTGGATATGGGCTATCTTTACGGCTACGCAAACACCGGTGCGAACGCAACGTTGCTCTACGGACTAAGCCAGCCGAATTGGTACGAGGCGTTCATGGGACAAGTGACGATTCCCCAGCCTACGCTACGGCCGCCATCCCAGCCGACGCCTGCGCCGACCCCCCCGATCAAGGGCATGCCTACAGGCGCGGCTCAAAGTGCACTCTCGTCTAATCTCTCGCTAAGCAACGAAGCGACGATATCTCAAACGCCGATTCAAATTTCTTTCATCGACTCGATAACAAAAACGAGCACGTCTTTTTCGTCTCTGTACGGTCTTGCATTCTCGGGGGCGGGCTATCGGAACGATTGCTCTAGCACGGCGAAGCACTGCGCGGCGTCGATTCAGTTTCTCGGTAGCTTCGCAGAGCAGCCAAATGCAGGATATCAGGCTAGCACGTGGGACGCGTTGGGCGAATCGGCGACGTTTACGACATCGCAGGCCGACCCTATGTCTCCTCAAAGTTCGACGTTCTTGCAGATTGCCGAGTCCTTTGCGGTTCAGCAGTCCAGCAGTTTATTCAATCCGGTTGCCGGCGACGTGACCGCGTTCACGCCGCTGAGTGGCCCAATCGGTCACGCTTCGGTACAGTTCGGCGGCGGCAACGATGGGCTATGGTCGGCGGACATCGGGGCATATCGATTGACCAATGGGTTCTCGGATGTTGCGACGCAAACCAGCTGGACCGTCGGCATTCCGTTCGGCCGCGTCTTCTCCATACGCGGCGGAGCACAAGCGCAAAGTATTAGCGACCGAATTGCCGCGACCGAACAGGGGGTCGTTACCGGCTACATCGGAGCGTTTGCCATCGCTCCGAGCGCACGCACGACACCGGAGCCGCAGCCCACGATCTTCACCCAAAACGTAGCCAACCTCGTCGCTTCTTACAAAAGCCCGAAGCGCGGAAGCTCGCCGCCCGTCGAGTTGGACGCCGGTGTACTATACGGAAGCGGCCCACTATGTGTAGGCGCCACACCTGCGCCGCGACCGACACCGATAGGCGCAACTCCAGGATCAACCTTTGGTTGCTTACCGCCGACACCGAAACATTATCAGTTTACCGGAGCAGCAATCCTCGGACCGTTTCCCAAGAGAAATCCGCTAGCCGGCCTTGAACTCGGCGTTGCCTACGCCTCGGCGCAGACGTTTTCCAGCGCAGTCTCCGGTCCGGTAGGCGGCGTAGCGAACGGCTTCGGAACGAGCGCCCCCGGAACGTCGACCGGATTTCTCATGTACAATGGCTCGTGTTTCTATGCGGAAGCCGCTTATACGAACGCCGCATACGTGTCGAACATGCCGCTAGCGCAAAAGGGCAGTACCGTAGCCGGCGAAATCGACGTCCCGTTCAAACTCTTCGGGATCGGTTTCGGATACTTCAATAACATTGTAACGAACGCGCCGAGCAACGACCAGCGCGGCGGTTACGTGAGCCTACGTCTCAACTATCCATTTAAGGCTCCGGTACTATGCTCTGCGAGCTAATGCAGCGACGGTGCCTCGTCCGCCGTCCCACGAAGGGCGGCTCGAAGAACGAAGGTTTTTAAATGCGTTATTCGCGACCTCTTCTTGAATGCGCCGTTGTTGTACTTTTGAGTGCCTGCAGCGCGCGGGACCTCGGCATATCGACGGCTGGAACGCATGTGGCGATCGATTCAAAGGAGTCTGCCGCTGGAACCTCGGTCGAGCCGTTGATCGGCGGCAATCTC
Organism: Vulcanimicrobiota bacterium; assembly: GCA_963704715.1. Lineage (GTDB taxonomy): Bacteria > Vulcanimicrobiota > Vulcanimicrobiia > Vulcanimicrobiales > Vulcanimicrobiaceae > Tumulicola. Next base: position 1,109,562 of record OY969933.1, read on the forward strand.
TACGTTGCCGACAATACGAGCTGGACGGTGACGGTCTACGCGCCATCGAAGATTAGACCGCTTAGAACGATCTCCAGCGGCGTCGATAAGCCGGCAACGCTGGCATTTGACAAGCTCGGCAACTTGTATGTGGCAAACGCTGGGGCAACGGTTACAGTCTACGCGCCCGGAAGTCGCGACGTGCTCCGCACCATCTCGGACGGCATATACTACCCCACGGCTCTCGCATTCGATGCTTTCGGCAACCTGTACGTTGCAAATACGCTAGGACGCACCGTTACCGTCTATGCGCCGGGTAAAACGCACATTTTGCGGACTATAACTCGCGGTATAGCGGCGCCGATTTCATTGGCGTTCGACCGCTCGGGCAATCTCTACGTTGGAACGGTGGAAGGTGGGCCTCACCCGGGTTGGATCTCCATCTACGCACCTGGGAGTACGTCGGTGTTGCGCAGGATACCGGTTTATTATCCCCAGGCCATGGTTTTCGATCGTTCGGGAAATTTGTACGTAGCAGATGGTCCCTACGTTTACGTCTACGCACCGGGGACGGTAACGCCATTCCGAACGATTTCTCGAGGGATCGATAACGCGTGGGCGCTGGCCTTCGATGGCTCCGGCAACCTTTACGTTGCAAACAAGTTCGCTAGCACCGTAACGGTTTACGCGCCTGGAAGTGGATCGGTGTTGCGAACGATCTCCGAACGCGTGAGCAGGCCCGTTGCCTTGAGCTTCGATAGTGTAGGGAACCTCTACGTAGCCAACTCGTTCAACGGAAGCGTTACGGTATATGCTCCCGGGAGCGGTTCTCCGTTGCGCAGAATCGCGAAAGGCGTAAAGCGCCCGGTCGCGCTCGGCTTTGGTCCGTAAGTGGTCAGGCGATCGGTCCGGATGCATTCCTTCGGGCTGGTATCAGCAGCGACCCAAGTATGAAAGGGAAACCATTGCGGCCCGACTGACATGTAACCCATGAAGCACCCCGGCGACGGCGCGAAGACACCCGCGCCCGTAGGCACGGTGACGTTCCTCTTTAGCGATATCGAAGGAAGCACCCAACGCTGGGATCGCAGCCGCACGGCCATGCAGGAAGCCGTGCGCCTGCACGACCGCTTGATGCACACGGCGCTCGCAGCTAACGGCGGCCACGTATTCAAGACCATCGGCGATGCGTTCTGCGCGGCGTTCCCGACGCCGGAGTCGGCAACGGCCGCGGCGCTCGATGCGCAGTTGTCGCTCGGTGCAACGGATTTCTCGACGGTGAGCGGTCTGCGCGTGCGCATGGCAATCAACACCGGTACCGCCGACGAACGCGACGGCGACTACTTTGGACCGACGCTCAACCGCGTCGCACGGCTTCTCTCCCTTGGCCATGGTGGGCAAGTGCTACTGTCGGGCATTGCGGCCGATTTGGTGCGCGAGAATCCGCCGCCGGAAACGACGCTGGCCGACCTCGGAGCGCACTTGCTGAAAGATCTCGAACGGCCCGAGCACGTCTTCCAGCTCGTAGCGCCCGGCTTGCAGCGCGACTTTCCCGAACTGCGCGCTGCGGTCGAGCCGCCATGGCTCGTCCCCAACGCGATGCGCACGCGCTACTTCACGGGCCGTGACGACCTGCTGGCACGCCTGCGTCGGCAACTCGAAGAACGCCATCGCGCCGCGCTAAGTGGTTTGGGCGGCGTCGGCAAGACGCAAACGGCCATCGAGTACGCGTCGCGACATCGGGCCAGTTATCCCGACGGCGTCTTTTGGGTCAACGCCGAAACGAATAGTGGCCTCACCGGCGGATTCGTCGCGATCGCGGCAACGCTACGCCTGCCGTCCGCTGAATCCGACGATCAAGCGGCGACCGTTCGAGCCGTCCTGGACTCGTTGAACCGCAGCGGCGGCTGGCTCTTGATCATGGACAATGTCGAAGATCGTCGCGAAGTACAAGTGTTTTTGCCCGAGCGCGACAAGGGCGACATTCTGATCACGTCGCGCGAGTCGGTCTTTCAGGAGCTGGGAATCGCGCGGGCACTCGACGTTCGGGACCTTGAAACCGCCGAGGCCGTGCACTTTCTCCTGACGAGAACGGGACGCGAGAGCGACGAGCGAGGCGAGCGTACGGCCGTGACCGAACTCGCGGCGGAGCTTGGATATCTCCCGCTCGCTCTCGAACAGGCTGCGGCCTACGTTGCGGAGACGGATGCCGCCTTCTCGGACTACGTAAGCGCTTTCCGTAGACGCCGGGTGACGCTCTTAGAAAAAGCCGGCGGACTCGTGTCGCGCGACACCGTCGCGGTCACATGGGCGGCGAACTTCGCCGCGGTCGAGGTGATCTCACCCGCCGCGGCAGACGTGCTGCGAGTGAGTGCGTTTCTCGCACCGGAAGCGATCCCGTTCGAGCTCTTCTCGAAAGGTGCTTCGAGTCTCGGCGATGCCATCGCGGCCGCGCTCTCCGATCCTGACGAGTTGGCAATGGCCGAGCTCCTGCGACCTCTTGCGCGGTATTCGCTCGTTCGTTCCGACGCGGAGTCGCGTGCGTTCGGCGTACACCGATTGGTGCAAGAGGTCGTGCGAGATGCGGTCGGAGAATCCGAACGTCGAACGTACGTCGAACGAACGGTCAGCGCGCTCAACGCGGCCTTCCCCGAGGTCAAATATGCGAACTGGGCAGAATGCGACCGATTCGTTTCGCACGTTGTGTCGATTGCCGGATGGATCGACTCCTACCACGTGTGGCCGGAGGGTGCGGGCCGGATTCTGAACCAAACTGCAAAATATCTTATCGAACGCGGTCGGTACGCTGAGGCGGAGCCGCTTGCGAAGAGTGCTCTCGCAGTAGATGAACGAACGCTCGGGATCGATCACGCGGACGTCGCTCACAGCCTCAACAATCTCGCGAATGCGTATTTTTATCAAGGCCGCTACGCCAACGCTCAGCCGTTACACGAGCGTGCGCTGGCGATTCGGGAACGCGCGTTGGGACCTAAGCACCCGCACGTGGCCATCAGTCTGAACAACCTCGCGAACCTTCATATGTATCAGGGCAGATACGCCGAGGCCGAGCCGCTGCACGAGCGCGCGATAGCGATTCGGGAGCACGCGCTCGGCGCCAGCCATCCGCACCTGGCCGCGAGCTTCAACAATCTCGCCGTCCTCTACGTCAAACAACGCCAATACGATCGCGCGCAACCGCTCTACGAGCGCGCGCTTATGCTCAGGGAGCGAATCCTCGGCCCCGATCACCCGGACGTGGCAAACAGCATCAACAATCTCGCGGATCTCTATGAGAAGCAGCACCGATATGCCGAAGCGCAGGAGCTCTATACCCGCGCGCTCACGATCTGGGAGCGCGGGTTGGGGCCCGACCATCCGGACGTGGCGCACAGCCTCAACAACCTCGCGGACGTCTGCGTGAAACAGCGGCGCTACGCCGAAGCCCGGTCGCTCTATGAGCGCGCGCTGGCGATTTGGGACCGCGCATTGGGACCGGATCACCCCGACGTCGCCGAAAGTCTGGTCGGGCTCGCGGCACTCCACGAGGCTCAAGGGCACAATGATGAAGCCGTCTCATTCTTCGAGCGCGCGCTGGCCATCAAAGAGCGAACGTTTGCGTTCGATCATCCCGCGCTGACGGAAATCCGGAGCAGCATCGACGCACTGCGCTCGAAATGACGGTACGGAACACCTACTCGGTGTCGACCGGCTGCTGCGACGGCGCGCGGTGCAAAAAATAGGTGCGCGAACGCTGAGAGGGGATCGGCGTGAATGGCCGTGGGCGCTGATTAAAATTAAAGATCCCGCCAATGGAGGTTGCGCGAGCGTCCGTCGTGCCCAGGGATCCCAGCGCGAACGTATCCTCGACGAATCGCAGAATGCTGCCGAACTCGAACTGCGTGTGCGAAATGGTGCCGGCCGGAACGTACGGCGAGACGACGATCATCGGCACGCGGAAACCGAGGCCGCCCATGTCGTCGAGGAACGCGGGCGGAACGTGATCGTAGAAGCCGCCCCAGTCGTCCCACACGATAATGATGGCGGAAGACTTCCAGTACTTGCTCTCACCGACGGCATTGACGATTGAGGCGACCCACGCCGGCCCGTCGTCTTGCTTCTGATCCATCCCTGGATGGTCGGAGTCGAGTTGATCGGGAATCACCCACGACAACGCCGGCAATTGCTCGTTCGTGATGTCGTTGAATACGTTCGTCTGCGGTATCGAGATGTTGCTCTGCCATTCAGGCCCTTGACGCACGGGCTGAATCGCTGCGAACGCATTCCAGAGCGCGCCGACGCCCCCGGCTTTATAGACGGGAGTATAGTATCTCCAGGTGACGCCGTGCGCGTCGAGCAGATCGCGAATCGTTCCGGTCGGATAGTCCCAACACGGAAACGGGCCCTTTTTTCGCTGATATTGACCGCCGGTCGTCAGCAACGACGTTTTGGTGCTCGGCGGTGCATCGCATCCCCAGGGCGAGCCGAGCGGCGTATCGACGACGCTATGGGTTGGATCGAGCGCCGTCGTTCCGGCAATGAGGTCTTGGTGAGCGGTGAAACTTCCGCTTCCTTGCGTTTGGAACATCGCGTCGGCCAGCGCATATTGTTGCGCCAGCGTCCAATACGACGCAATGGCGGATGGATTCACATATTGGTAGGGATACGTGCCGGCCTTGGTCTTGGTATGGATGAAGTCGGATAGATCGAATCCGTCCATATTTCCGTTGTCGTAGTCCGTCTCGTACGTCTTGTAATCGTGGGCAACGTCGAGTGACGTAAGCGAATGCTGCACGAGTTGGACGGTCTTGCCATCGTGGGTCTTGCCGCTGGTTGCCCCGTTAGCGCCCGGAAACGTCGCGAAAAGATTATCGAAACTACGGTTTTCCTGTACTACCAGGATAATGTGTTTGATCTGCGCCTTCTGCGTGTGCGCTCTACCCGTCTCGGTACCAAAATTCGCGCGGGCGTCGACGCTCGAGGGCGCCACGCTGGCTCCGATTCCGGAGCAAGCCGTCGCGAACAGCGACGCAATTAGGAGTGCGAGACGTCGTGCGCGCGTGAGTGCATTCATCGCTGGCCCCCTCGAATGGTCTACGACTGCTATTCGCACGGAAATCATTCTTGGATGCCAAGCGGGCGTTCGCTTGATCTACTCCGCCACGGCCGTTCTAGCTCAAAGATTGATGGCTGAGCTGCAGGCCGCGCCGCCTTCAACCTCTTGAAACACCACCGGCGGCGGCGTTGAGGACGACTACGGGTCTTGGCCGTCATTCACTCCGAGGTGTTGCCTCCATGGCCGTGATGCACGTGGTCGTGCTCCGGATCGTGTTCGTGTTCGTGCTCGTGCTTCGTACCATCGGGATGCGTGTGCTCGTGCGAATGGAGCGCGTCCGCCTGCGGTTCCTCGTGCGGATGCGCGTGCACCGTTCCGTCGGGATGGCGGTGTTCTTCTCCTGATTTGTGTTCCATGATGCGTTACCTTTTGGGAAAAAGAAAGTGCTTGTTCCGTGATGCCATTTTGCCGGCTTTCCTTTTAACTCTCATTCGCCATCGGCGCCATCGGAACGTCTATATCGTCGTACCGTTTCATCCGGTAAATGATCGTTGAAATGGCCCAGCTTGCAATGAAGATCCCGCCGATGATAAGTCCGAGCGTACCAAACTGGCTGCTTAAAGAACCGATGACATCCCAGCCGCCGCCGCTAAGCTTCAGTTGACCCGCTACAACGCTCAGGACCTGGATGCCCCCGACGACGACAGCTACAAACACTGATACGAACGTAATCGTCATGTTGTAGTAGAGCTTGCGCATGGGTTTGACGAAAGCCCACCCGTAGGCTCCGAGCATCAGCACTCCATCCGTGGTGTCGAGAAGCGACATCCCCGCGGTAAACAATAACGGAAAGATGAGAATGTCGTAGACAGGCAAACCCTTTCCGGCCTCGAGGGCGGCAATGCCGAGTAGCCCGACCTCCGTCGCCGTGTCGAACCCAAGACCGAAGAGGACCCCGATCGGATACATTTTCCAGCTGCGGTCGACAATCTTGAGTAGCGGCCGAAAGAATCGGCCCATGAGCCCGCGTCGATCGAGCATCTGATCTACATGCCGATCGTGATACTGCCCCCCGCGACGTACGTCGCGAAATGTCCGAAAAATATCGGAGAGGACGACGACGTTGAACGCGGCTATGAGCAACAGAAAGGTTGCCGATACCGAGGTGCCGATAAGGCCCCCCACGCTCTGCAGGTTCGGCAAGTCTCTCTTTACGATACCTGCGGCCACGGCGATGGCGACGGAGAGTGCAACAACGATCGTCGAATGGCCGAGTGAAAAAAAGAACCCTACCGCTACGGGGCGCCGGCCATCCTGCATCAGCTTGCGCGTAACGTTATCAATGGCGGAGATGTGGTCGGCATCGACCGCGTGCCGGAGTCCGAAGGTGTACGCGAGGAGGGCCGTCCCCAACAAAACGGGGTGGTTTGCAAATGCGAAGAACGCCAGAGCCCACGCCAAGACGTTGAATGCGATCAGGAAGGCGTACAGACGAGCGACGTTGCGCCGCACCTCGCGCGAGGCCTGCCGGACCACGTGAGCGAGAGCGGGAACGCTAAACGGACCGCTCACGCGTCGTTAGTGTTCGTGGTCGTGCGGGTGTTCATGATCGTGCGCGTGATCGTGAAAGTGCGGATGCTCGTCCCCGCCGCCGTGACTGTGGAAATGTGCGTGAGGATGAGAGTGGCCGGCGCGACGGTCAAGCTCGTCGTGCTCTCGTGCCTCACCAAACAGAAGCCGCTGAAGCTTTTCCCAGACATCTCTTATCATACGCGCTGAAGAGATGCGGCAGGACCCTCGCGGCGCCACGCGTCTTTGGCCTGCAATAACGACAGGTTGTGGCGCAGTTCGTCGAGACGGATGCCGTGCGGTGCGAACCACGCCCAACCCGCGGAATATCTGCGCTCGCGTTGGTCGAGCGCCCGAATCGCGTCTTGGATCTGGCGGCGCACCGGATCGGCAAGCACTTCGCCCCCGCGTGCGTCGCGTAGGAGGCGCTCGTACTCGCCGACGTCTACGGTTACTCGATCGCCGAGAGCGTAGCCGCTCTTCGTGCTGGCGATCGTTTCCTTGTCGGCGACTTGGGCGCGAGTGCGAGAGACGCACATTTTGAGCGTATTGAGGGCGGCATCGCTATCGAGTCCGGGCCAAATTCTTTGAGCCAGCTCTTCTTTCGGCAGCCTGGCCGGGAGCAGGGCCAAGGCGACCAACAACTCGAGACCGCGATCCGAAACGTGCAGTATCGCGCTGCCGCGCCGGACTTGGCCGCGGACGACGTCGATGCGGAGGAACTCCCGATGCTGCTTGAGAGGCGAACGCGCTACGCGGGCGGCGATATGTTTGAAAATGCCGTAATCGGACGGCTCTGGTGAATCGATCAACAGTTCGAGCGAGGCCTGAAGCGACGGCGATTCGATTTCCTGCGCAATCGCGCGCGCCTCGAGCAACCGCCGCCGCTGCACGGGCAGCAAAAGAGCCGCACCAACGCGGATGGCAATCCGAAGGAAATCGTTCTCCACGGCGTCGATTCCGTCGATCGCCTGGTCGAGCAGTTCGGTGGCCAAATCGAGGTCCGTCGTCACCATGGCCGCGTGCCAACGCGCGACTTGCTGGGCGGATCGCGGAGCATCGGCGAGCCGGCGCGCGAGCGCTGCTTCGACGTAGCGCGCGAACGCCCGTGCCGAAACATCTCCGCAGTCGTCGAGCACTTGATTGACGGATATGACTCGTGCATCGTCGTTGCAGTACCAAGCGGCCCAGGCGACGGCGCGGGCGGCGTCGACGATGCGCGACGTGACGCCGCTCCCTTGGACGGAGTATAATCCTTCTTCGCTCAGCTTCAGCAGATCGTGCCACTCGCCAAGGAAGCGCGCCTTCTCCATGGCGATGGCTGCGCGCTCGGTTTCAAACCGCAAGTGGCGAGCGCCCGCAATGGCGTCCGACTCATCGACAAACGCATCGGATCGCGTGAATCGTCCCTGTTTTGCGGCGACCACCGCTGCCGTCATCAAGGCGAGGCGCCGCTCTTCGGGTGGTTCTTCGAACGAATCCGGTGCGCTGCCGGTTTCGAGCAACGCGCGCGCCTCCGCGAGGCGCTCGAGTTCGTGTGCCAGCGTCGCAAGACGGACGCGCAGCCTTTGCTGCAGCGATGGGGGCCCATCGTTGGCGACGGATTGAAGCAAACGTACGCCTTCGTCGTAGAGTTGCGATGCGTCGACGTTCTGGCGGCGGTACGGAAGTGTCGCAATCCAGAGGTTCGGATAAGAACAGAGCGTTGAGACTCGAATCTTGACGAGGGCCTCGATGAGACGATAGGGCGGCTGGCCGAGCACGGCCGGCGGGAGACGATCGAGCGCGGCTGCAGCGGCGTGTTCGTCACCATAGGCATCGTAGAGCTCGGCCGTCCGGAGAAAGTCGCCATTGCCCTCATGCTCTCGTGCGGCCCGAATGAGATAGCTCGTGAGATCGACGGCGCGCCGCGCGCGTAACGCCGATAACAAAAGCGGGTGCGTTTGGTACGTGCCGGCTTCCGACGAAAGAAAGCCCGGAAGATGCAGCAACCGATCGACGATCGGAGTCGCGTGGCGAATCCCGGTGGCGGCTGCGACATCTTCGAGCGTCGCATTCGGAATGGCTGCCGTCGCGAGAATAGTCGCCATCATGTCGGGTGTGAACGCGCCAAGCAGCTCGTTCGCAAGGAAGTCGTGAAGGCTTGCGTGGGGAACGTCGCCGAGCCTGTCGATGAGCTCGTCAAGGTTGGAATCGTATCGTGCGAATAACGCAAGCAGCAATAGCACCGTCGGCCAACCGTCCGTCAGCCGCGCGATGCGTTCGATGGTTTCGGACGCAAGATCGGTGCCCTCAAAGACCGCGCGCGTTTCGTCGGCATCGAAACGTAGGTCGTTCTTGGACAGCGAGAGTATCTGGTGCGGAGCGAGATAGTGCGAAACGCGCAGCGGCAACGGGGCACGCGCGCTAATGAGGATGACGCGCTCGGGTGGACGAGCCGCGAGCAAATCGCCCAGCAGCGCCAAAACGCCGGTGTTTTGGGCGATTGCTTCGGCGTGATCGAGGATGAAGAGGGAGTGATCGAAGCGCGACTTCCACGCTTCGAGAAGTCCTCGGCTCCAGGCGGCCGCATCCGCCTCGGTGGCGTGGAGGCGCAGACGAACTAATGCGATAGAATCGCCGCCGGACTGCGATTCGCCGGCCAATGCCGACATGGCCCGGCCCGCGAAATCTTTCGCGTCCGAAATGCCAACGCAATCGCAGATGGCATGCCGCTCGAATCGTCGGGCGTATACGCGCGCGACCGACGACTTTCCATAACCTGCCGGCGCCAAAAGACAAACCAGTCGCGGCTCGGATGCGAACAAGCGTTCCAGCAAGCGGCTTCGCGGTGGCGTCATTGACTCCGGTATTGTACGAACAATACACCGCTCCTCGGGCCGCCGGGCCTAGTTGACGGGCAAAAGCGCCTTCGTGCGGAGCTTCTCCTCGAGCAGAGCCATCCACTCGTCCATGCCGGCGCCCGTACGCGCCGAGAGTTCGAGAATCGGCGCGTCGGGATTGACCGCGCGGATGCTGTTCCTCGCGGCATCGCGGTCGTAGCCGACCGCCGCGGCGACATCGTCCTTGGTTACGAGCACGACATGCGACGTATTGAACGCAAGAGGGTATTTCAGCGGCTTGTCTTCACCTTCCGTTACGGACAATAATACGACGCGCAGGTCTTCGCCGAGATCGTATTCTGCAGGGCAAATGAGGTTGCCGACGTTTTCGATGAAGAGCAGGTCGAAGCGGTCTTGATTCCAATCCGCGAGTGCCTTCGTAATCATGTCGGCATCGAGGCGGCATTCCGCAGCGGTCGTAATTTGTCGAACCGGCGCGCCGCTGCGAGCCAGGCGCTCCGCGTCGTTCGCCGTGGCTTGATCGCCGACGAGCGCTCCGGCACGGTGGGTTCGGGACAACCGCCGCAACGATTCTTCGAGAAGTGTCGTCTTCCCGGACCCCGGGCTCGAAAGCACGTTGACGACGAGTGTTCCGGCGTCGGCAAAGCGGGCGCGCAGTCGTGTGGCGATTGCGTCGTTTTTTCTCATGAGGTTTGATGCGATTTCGACGACGCGCACTTTCATGTGGGAACCTCCATGGCAATGAGCTGCATTTCACGCCCGCGCAGAATGCGTGGCGAAGGCGTTTCGCATTCGGGGCAGAGCAGGCCGGTTCCCGGGCGCGGAGCGCGTTCGTCTTCGCAACGTTCGCAGAAAACGGCGAGCGGAATTTCTTCGATGAGCAGCTTGCTGCCTTCGGCAACCGTGTTGGCGGTAGCAACGTCCCACGAGAAGAGCAACGCGTCGCGAACGACGCCGCTAAGCGCACCAACGCGTACGTGCACCGCGCTCACGCGGACGATCCCCTGCTCGGCGGCAGTCGCCTCGACGCCATCGAGGAGCGTAAGGGCTACGGTAATTTCGTGCACGAATGGCGATCTCCGAGCGGCACTTCTGCCAGCATACCATAACGTTCGCCGTCCTCGGCGAAGGGCACGCGTGGCGCCGGTAACGATCGGGTAACGCGATGCGCGGCCCCTCCAGCGCATAAACCCCGCTTCATCGGGCAGTATCGAGCGGGCGGAAATGACGCAAGCTCTCAGAGTGCGGAAACGGGGTATTTTCGGTAACCAAACGGTAACGATGCCGCTGCCCGAAAGTGGGCCACACTGTGCTTTGGTCTACTTGCATTTCTCGGCGCATTACACTAGCCTAAATTTATTATCGCATTGTGTTGCAACCGTCGCAAGGACGGATATGTGGCGCGAACTGCGCGAGGAACATTGCAATGGCGGAGACGGTCGTAAACGTTCTTTGGATTCCGGCGGGGCTCGGCTGCGACGGCGACTCGGTCGCGCTCACCGCCGCGATGCAGCCAAGCATCGAGGAGATCGCGCTTGGCGCACTCCCCGGACTACCCGGCGTCAAGTTTCATTGGCCATTGATCGAGTTTAGTTTGGGCGGATCGGAGTTTCTCGAGGCGTTTTTCAAAGCCGAGCGCGGCGAGCTCGATCCATTCGTGCTCGTAATTGAAGGCTCGATTGCAAACGAAGAGATCAAAAAAGAAGGCTACTTTACGGGGTTTGGTAACGCGCCCGGAACGGATCAGCCGATTACGTTTAGCGGTTGGATCGATCGCCTCTCTCCCAAGGCGTGGGCAATCCTGGCGGCGGGGACGTGTGCGACTTACGGTGGCATTCACGCGATGGCGGGCAATCCGACCGGAGCGATGGGAATCCTCGACTATCTCGGGTGGGATTGGAAATCGAGCGCCGGCGTCCCGATCGTGTGCGTTCCCGGCTGCCCCACGCATCCCGATAACCTGTCGGAGACGATTCTTTACCTGTTGTGGCAAGCGGCCGGCCGGGCGCCGATGATTCCACTGGACGAAGCGGGGCGGCCGACGTGGCTGTTCGGCAACACGGTGCACGAAGGGTGCGATCGAGCGGGCTACTACGAGCAGGGCGAGTTCGCGCGCGAATACGACTCTCCAACGTGCCTGGTGAAGCTGGGCTGCTGGGGACCGGTCGTTAAATGCAACGTCCCCAAGCGCGGCTGGATGGGCGGCGTGGGCGGATGTCCCAACGTGGGCGGCATCTGCATCGGCTGCACGATGCCGGGCTTCCCCGACAAGTTCATGCCGTTCATGGACGAGCCGCCGGGCGGCAAGATTTCGTCGAGCGTCAGCACGGCCTACGGCACCGTCGTGAGAACGTTGCGCAATTTTACGATCGCAACGGTTGACAAGGAGCCTAAGTGGCGGCACAAGGGCAAGAAACTTACCACCGGATACGTACGGCATTAGATCGCGGCGGCGCCGTTATCGCACGAGGGGATACGCATGGCTATTAAAGATCTTCCCGGCACAGGGACCGGAACGCAGCCTACGCGGCTGGTGGAAATGTCGTGGGATCCGATTACCCGGATCGTTGGCAGCCTAGGAATCTACACGAAGATCGACTTTCAAAGAAAAGTGGTCGCCGAATGCCATGCGACCTCGTCGATCTTTCGCGGCTACAGCATTTTCATGAAAGGCAAAGACCCGCGCGACGCGCACTTTATCACCTCACGCATCTGTGGAATTTGTGGAGACAACCATTGCGTCTGCTCGGTATACGCGCAGAACATGGCGTTTGGAGTTCGTCCGCCGGCGATGGGCGAGTGGATTATGAATCTCGGCGAAGCCGCCGAATACATGTTCGACCACAACATTTTCCAAGAGAATCTCGTCGGCGTGGACTATTGCGAAAAGATGGTCCGCGAGACCAATCCGAGCGTGTGGGAGAAGGCGAAGCGAACCGAAGCTCCCAACGCGAAAATCCACGGTTACAAAACGATCGCCGACATCATGACGGCGCTCAATCCATTTTCCGGAGATTTCTACCGCCAAGCATTACAGATCAGCAGGTATACGCGGGAAATGTTCTGCTTGATGGAAGGGCGTCACGTTCATCCATCGACGCTCTATGCCGGCGGCACCGGCACCGTCGCGACGCAGCAGCTCTTCACCGATTACTATTCGCGCTTGATGCGGTATGTTGAATACATGAAGGTCTGCGTGCCGCTGCACGACGACTTGTTCGACTTCTGGTACCAGGCGCTACCCGGTTACGAGCACAACGGCGAGCGTCGTATTCTGCTGGGGTGCTGGGGCGCGTTCCAAGACCCCGACCACTGCGATTTTCAGTATAAGAATATGACGAACTGGGGCCGAAAGATGTTCGTGACGCCCGGCGTCGTCGTCGATGGGAAGCTGGTGACCAACGACCTCGTCGCAATCAATCTTGGCATTCGTATTCTGCTCGGTCATTCGTACTACGACGATTGGGAGAGCGAAGAGACGTTTGTGCCGCAGGATCCGTTGGGCAATCCTGTAGACCGGCGCCACCCGTGGAACATGCACACGCTGCCGACACCCAAGAAGCGCGACTTTGGCAAACAGTACAGCTGGGTAATGTCGCCTCGCTGGTTCGACGGCAAAGATCACCTGGCGCTCGACACCGGCGGCGGCGCCATCGCGCGTCTCTGGTCGACCGCGCTCTCAGGTTTGGTCGACATGGGCGGCTACATCAAGGCAACGGGCACCAGCGTGCAAATCAATTTGCCCAAGAGCGCGTTGTCGGGGCCGGTTTCGTTCGAGTGGAAGGTGCCGAAGTGGTCGAACACGCTGGAGCGCAACCGCGCGCGTACGTACTACCAGGCGTACTCGGCGGCGGCGGCGCTGTACTTCCTCGATAAAGCGTTCGAGGAGCTGAACGCCGGCAGAACGCGTTCGTGGGAGCCATTCACGGTGCCGGAAGAGGGCATCGGCTGCGGTTTCACCGAGGCAGTACGCGGCGTGCTCTCGCATCATATGGTGATCCGCGACGGCAAGATCGCCAACTACCATCCGTGGCCACCCACTCCGTGGAACGGGAACCCACGCGACGTCTACGGCACCCCGGGGCCGTACGAAGACGCCGTACAAAATACGCCGATCCATGAGGAGAACGGGCCGGATTCATTCAAGGGAATCGACATCATGCGCGCCGTGCGCAGCTTCGATCCGTGCCTGCCCTGCGGCGTGCACATGTACCTTGGCGACGGCAAGACGATTGAAACGGTACACTCGCCGCTAGCGCCGTTCGGCTAGCGCGAGGCCCGTCATGGCGGCTCGCGTCTCGGCGATGGCCGATCGGGTGGAGGAGCTTCTCGCGGGTTTCGACGCGGATCAAACCCCGCGCCGGGCCCGCGAGCGAGCGGAGGAACTCGTACGGACGATCGTCGGGCTGTACGGCGAGGGCTTGGAACAGGTACTCACCATCCTTCACGAAACGCTCGGCGAAGAACGATCCGAAGCGGTGTTCGTTCGATTGTGCGAAGACAAGCTCGTCGAAAGTCTGCTGTGCTTGCACGGGCTTCATCCCATATCGCTCGAGGAGCGCATCGATGCAGCGCTGCAATCGGTGTTGCCGTACGTCAAGTCGCACGAAGGAAATATGGAAGTGTCGCGCATCGAAGGCGACGTCGTCTTCCTTCGGCTGAGCGGCAGTTGCGACGGTTGCGCCGCCTCCGGCGCAACGCTCAAGCTGGCAGTGGAACGCGCGATTTTGGAGCGCGTACCGGAGATCCGCGAAGTGCGCGCCGAGCCGCCCGCAATGGAAGCATCCGACTTCGTGGAGGAGAGCACGCTTCGAGTCCTGAGTCCGGCATGAGCGACATAAACGAGCGTAATGGCAAAGACAACGTCGCGCTGCTCCAGCAGATGCTGCAGAAGCGACCGCCGGTCGGGGAGCGGTGCGATTTCTGCTCCACGTCGCTTGCGCCCGAGCACAGCCACTTAATCGAGTTGGCGGCGCGACGAATCGTGTGCGCCTGCCGCCCGTGCTACATCGTATTCGAGCCGAAGGGCGCAGCGCAGGGGCGTTATCGAGCAATTCCTTCGCGTTATCGGCAGATCGACAAGTTTGTGCTCGGCGATGCGAAATGGGATACGCTGCAGGTTCCCATCGGGTTGGCATTCTTCTTCTATAACTCGATCGAGAAACGAACGGTCGCCTTCTATCCGAGCCCGGCCGGTGCGACGGAATCGCTCCTGCCGCTGGATACGTGGACGGAAATAGTCGCCGAGTTTCCGGCGTTGGCGTCGCTCGAGCCCGACGTCGAGGCGATCCTGATACAGCGCGACCGCGGGGTTTCGCGTTGTTTCATCGTGCCGGTCGACTCGGCGTACGAGTTGGTCGGCGTGATCCGGACGTGTTGGAAAGGCTTTGACGGCGGCCAGGAAGCGCACGAAAAATTGCCGAGTACTTTGAGAAGATCGAGCAGCGCAGTCGAGGGAAGGTGACGGCGAGGGTCTCATGATCGACCTGAGCTTCTCCGTCATCGGCGCCCGGCCGGAGCTCTACGCGGCCTCACCTTTGCTCGTCTTACGCCTGCGCGTCACCGAAAGCACCGGCGCGAAAGTGCAAGCGATCGCCCTGCGGGTGCAGATTCAGCTCGAGGTTCAGCGACGCCGCTACGCGCCCGAAGAGAGCGCGTTGCTCGACGAACTCTTCGGACAGCCGTCCCGTTATGCCGATACGCTGAAACCGATGCTGTGGACGCACGTTTCGCAGATGGTGTTGGCGTTCGAGCGTGAAACCGAGTTCGACCTTCAGGTTCCATTGAGCTACGATTTCGAGGTCGCAGCACACAAGTATCTTGCATCGCTCCAGGACGGCATCATTCCGCTTAATCTGCTCTTTAGCGGCACGGTCTTCGTGGGAGGCGCGGCCGGCGCGACGCCGGAGTTCGTCCCGTGGAGCTGCGAGGCGCGCTACGCGCTGCCGGTCGCCATTTGGCGCGAATCCATTGATGCAGCGTTTCCAAACGCGGCCTGGATCCGCGTGAGCCGCCACCTCTTCGACGACCTGCGGCGTTTCAAGATTGCGAGCGGTTTGCCCACTTGGGAAGCCGTGCTGGAGCGCTTGTGCGAACGGGCGAAGGTCGAGTCGTGAACCATTTCACGCCGGCCCGGGACGTCGCCAACGCCGTTTTGTACGAGGGATACATCCTTTATCCGTACACCGCGTCGGCGCGGAAGAACCGCATTCGATGGCAGTTCGGCGTGATCGTGCCGCAAGCGTATGCCGAGAACGCTGGGACGGGCGAACCCGCGCGGGCGCAGACGGAAGTGCTGCTCGAGACCGGCGCCCGAGACACCGACGTTAACCTCATGGTGCGCTTTTTGCAGATCGAAATGCGCCAGGTCGAAGCGTGGACGGGAACGTCGTTCGAGCCGGTCGAGCGACTGACCGCGAACGGGCAAACCTACGTGACCTTTGACGAGGGAATCGAGCGCGAGGTATCCGCGTGCTTTCGCGTTTCGCTCGGAAATAGCGCCGCCGCGCCGATCGCGTTTTCGGCCGACGAGAATGTAGAGCTCCTCCGCGAACCAGATCACACGCTGCGCGGGCGCATCGTACGGCGACGCTGGCCGTTGCACGGTGCCGTCGTCGCGGAATGGGAGGTGGTGGCGAATCGGCCTACGCTCTACAAGCTGCACGTGCGCATCGAGAATCACTCGATCGTGGTGCCCGGCGAGCGAAGTTCGGCGTTACGGACCGCATTCGTATCGACGCACACACTCCTCCATGCGACGAGCGGAACGTTTCTTTCTTCGCTCGACGCGCCGGACTACGCGATCGGCGTGACGCCCCTGGTAAACCTGCATATGTGGCCCGTGCTCGTAGGCGACCAAACGGCCGACGCGCACCGCTCGGCACTCGTCCTTTCGTCACCGATCATTCTCTACGACTTTCCGTCCGTCGCGCGACAGAGCGAGGGTGACACGTTCGATGCAACGGAAGTTGACGAGCTCATGATGCTCAGCGTGCTGAGCCTCCCGGAGGAGGAACGTGCCGAAGCGCGGGCGACCGACCCTCGAGCGCGGGCAATCGTAGAACGCGCCGAACGCTTCGACGCACAAGAGCTGGCCCGTTTGCATGGGACGTTGCTCCAAACGAAGTATGATTTGCCCGGGACGTTCGATCCGTTCGCGACGCTCGATATTCCGGGAATGGATTGCGTCTTCGTCGATGGCTCGAAGGTCGCGAAGGGCTCGCGGGTCCGCTTGCATCCGAAACGGCGCGCCGACGTATGGGACGTTTTTTTGGAGGGCAAGATCGCGACCGTGCGCGCGATCCATCAAGACGTGGAGAACGTGATGTACGTGGCGGTGACCGTCGACGAAGATCCCGCGAGCGATTTGCACGATTGGTACGGGCGCGCGTTCTTCTTTTATCCCGACGAGGTCGAACCACTCGACCTGGCGGCGAGGCGGCCGTGATGCGTTTGCTCGTGGCGGGAATCGGCAACATTTTTTTCGGCGATGACGGGTTCGGCTCGGAGGTCGCTCGGCGATTGGCCGGCGACGGGCGTGTCGAAGGAGTAACGATTGAGGACTACGGCATTCGGGGCATGCATTTGGCGTACGAGCTAGTCTCGGGCTACGATCGAGTGATTCTGATCGATGCCGTACCGCGCGGCGGTAAGCCCGGCACGCTGTACGTCATCGAACCCGAGGTTCGCCCATCCGGGAGTGCCCCCGACGCGCACCGGATGGATCTCGAGAACGTATTCGCTTTCGTGCGAATGATTGGCGCCGAACCGCCGCCGATCACGATCGTCGGATGCGAGCCGTCGGATGCCGAGGAGGCGATCGGACTCTCTCCCGCCGTTCAAGCTGCCGTGCAACCTGCGGCGGAGCTGGTTCGGCGACTCGTTCGGGATACAGTCGACGCACACAATTCGATGGAAAGAAGGAGCCCGGTATGGACAGAGGCCTGATCGTCGGAGCGATTGCGTTCGTAGCCGCGTTTGCGGCCGAGCGCTTATATTCGAGCATGAGCCACGACATCGCGCGTTACGAAGAAATGCGCGAGATGTCGGGGCAGCCGCCGATATTGAAAGAGCTCTTATCGACTGTTCTCGGCGCGACCGTCGACCAGAAGGGTGCGAAGCGGCTCGCCGGCGGCTTCCTTCTCGATTTGACGAATGACGTGATGCGTTACGCTCGGATGCAAAACATGTGAGCGCGCCGACAAGTGCGGCAAGCGCCGCGCGCTACTCGGTCTCGGCTTCGGATTCGTGGTTGACGTTCGAGGCGCGCTCGACCCTGCACGGCGTGCACGGGAAAGTTAGCGACCTGTCCGGTTCGGTTGAAGTGGCTTGGAACGAGGACGGAAGCATCGCTGCCGAGCCGCTCCCGAAGATGCACGTGGAATTCCCGGTCGAGCGACTGCGCACGGGGAATGGAATGCAAGATGGCGAGATGTGGAAGGTTATCGACAGCAAGCGCTTCCCGCGCATTGCGGCCGATGTGCGCTCGCTGCGGCCGGGCAACGCGCCGGGACGCTACGGCGCCAGCGGCAGCGTGACGATGTCGGGACGATCGCGTCAATACGACGGTGAGTGCACGATATCGGCGGATGGCGACGTCATCACCATCGAGGGAGACCTCACCGTCGACATTCGGGACTTCGGGCTTACGCCGCCAAAGCTCGTGATCATTAAAGTCGACCCTGTCGTCAGAGTACATATACACTTGGTCGCAAAGAAGGCGGCATGACTACCGTCGAGAAGCGGTCGCTCGAGCTCGGCGAAGTGAGGAGCATGGCACCAAGCAAAACAACCAGCGAACGCTTCGAAGTAGTGAGTGCCGACTCGTCGCTGACCTTTTTTGCGACCTCAACGATGCAGTCGGCCTATGGAAAGACCGCCGATCTAAGCGGATACATCGAGGCCGCTTGGAACCTGGACGGCACGCTGGCCGCCACGCCGGCGCCGAAGATGCACGTCGAGTTCAAAGTCGAGAGCTTGCGCACGGGCAACGAACTGCAAGACCGCGAGATGTGGAAGCTTATCGACAGCAAGCGATTCCCCAAGATTTCCGGCGATCTCGCAAACTTTAGCGCGGGGTCGATTCCGGGCCGTTATACCGGTTCCGGCCAGATAACGCTGGCCGGACTCGCGCGTGCGTACGAGGGTGAGTTCCGGCTCGAGCGCGACCGCAAGGACGTCAGGCTCAACGGCGAACTGAATATCGACGTGCGTGATTTCGGGCTTAAACCGATCAACCTATTGGTTCTCAGCGTCGCGCCGCTGGTGCGCGTGCGCCTGCATCTGTCCGCTGCGAAAATGGGCTAACCCAATGTGCCTGGCGATTCCCGGACAAATCATCGACCTCTCACCCGAGCAACCGCTGCTCGCTCGGGTAAACGTGGGCAGCGTGCAGCGCAACGTGAACGTCGGATTGCTCGAGGACGGCGAAGTATCGCCGGGCGACTGGATCCTCATTCACGTGGGATTTGCGCTGAGCAAGATCGACGAGAAGCAGGCGCACGAACAGTTGCGCATGCTGCGTGCGATGGGGGAAGATCAGCTCGCCATTGAAGAGGTGCGCGGGTACGCATTTGCAGAGAGCAACGGTGACCGCGATGAAGTACGTAGATGAATTTCGCGACCCGGAAATCATTTCCGGCGTAGCGCGGGAAATAGCTCGGACCGTCGATCCGGCGCGGCACTACCGCATCATGGAAGTGTGCGGCGGGCACACCCATTCGATCTACCGGCACGGGCTCCGCGACGTTCTGCCCGAGAACATCGAACTCGTGCACGGACCCGGATGCCCCGTTTGCGTGCTGCCGACTGGGCGCGTGGACGACGGACTGGCAATCGCCGAGCGCGAGAACGTCATCCTGACCTGCTTCGGGGATATGATGCGTGTGCCCGGAACGAAGGGCACACCCTTGGAGCTTAAGGCGCGCGGGTCGGACATTCGAATGGTGTATTCACCGCTCGATGCGCTCCGGATCGCCGAGCAAAATCCGGAAAAGCGCGTTTGCTTCTTTGCCATCGGATTCGAGACGACGGCGCCGTCCACCGCGCTGACGATTCTGCGCGCGCAGGCACTCGGCGTACGAAATTTCTTTGTGTTCTCCAATCACGTGACGATCGTGCCGGCGATGCGCGCGATTCTCGATTCTCCCGACATGCGCATCGACGGATTCGTCGGCCCCGGTCACGTGTCGTCGATCACCGGATGCCGGCCATACGAGTTCATCGCGCGCGACTACGGGAAACCGGTGGTCGTCTCGGGTTTCGAACCGCTGGACATCATGGAGTCGATCCTGATGATATTGCATCAGCTTCACGCCGGTGAAGCGAGAGTGGAGAATCAATACAGGCGAATCGTGCCGTGGGAAGGCAATCCGCCGGCGCTGACGGCGATGGCACGGGTCTTCGAACTGCGCCCGTATTTCGAATGGCGCGGTCTAGGATTCATCTCGCAGTCCGCGCTGAGCATCAAGACTGACTTCGCGGCATTCGATGCGGAGCGCGTCTTCGACGTTCCGGGCGTTCGCGTAACCGATCCGCGCGGCGCGCAGTGCGGCGAGGTGTTGAAAGGGGTGCTTAAACCGCCGCAGTGCAAGCTGTTCGGGACGGAGTGCAACCCCGAACATCCGGTTGGAGCCCTGATGGTCTCGAGCGAGGGTGCGTGCGCGGCATATTACCGTTACGCGGTATATGCCTCGGCGGTCGAAGCGTAAAGCGATGACCGCCATCGAAGCGGCGCACAAAGCGCCGCGCTTTGCGGACGCCCAGATCGAAATGGCCCATGGCGCCGGCGGCATCGCGTCGCGCCGGTTGGTCGAAGGTCTGATCGCTCCGTACTTTGCGAATCCGGTTCTGCAAGCGTTTGGCGACGCCGCGATCGTCAGCGTGCACGGCCGAGGCGTGGCGACGACCGCCGACGGTTTCGTCGTGAAGCCGTTGCGCTTTCCGGGCGGATCGATCGGCGAGCTAGCGGTGAACGGAACGATCAATGACTTGGCGGTCTCGGCCGCAAAACCGCTCGCGCTGATGACGACGCTCATTCTTGAAGCCGGTTTGCCGGCAAGCCTGCTTGAAAACGAGATCGAAGCGATGGCGATCGCGGCGCGCAAGGCGGGAGTGTCGATCGTCGGCGGCGACACGAAGGTCGTCGAACACGGGAAAGCCGATGGCATGTACGTGACGACGTTCGGAATCGGTGCCATCGACGAGCGAGTGACCCTCGACCCGGCATCGATCGCGCCGGGCGACCGAGTGTTGCTGTCCGGGCCGATCGGAGCGCACGGCATCACCATCTTGCTGGCGCGCGGCGAACTCGATCTGCAGGCGGATCTGCTATCGGACACGCGTTCGGTGTGGCCGCTTGTCGAAGCGATGCTGGACGCGTCCGCCGCCGGCGTCCGCTGGATGCGCGATCCGACGCGTGGCGGCGTCGCAACGTCGCTCAATGAGCTGGTCCGGGCAAGTTCGTTCGGCATAGCGCTCTTTGAGGAATGCGTGCCGATGCACGACGCGGTGCGCGGTGCGTGCGAACTGCTCGGCCTCGATCCTTTGCACATCGCCAACGAGGGTCAGTTCTTGGCGGTGGTCGCGCCCGAACACGCCGGCGCGGCGTTAGACGCGGTGCGTGCGATCCCCGGCGGTGAAGGCGCGACGTACATCGGCGAAGTTCGCGCGGAGCCGAAGAGGCGCGTGATCGGCGTCAACGGCTTCGGTGGAACGCGCGTGATCGACATGCTGGTAGGCGATCCTCTGCCGCGGATATGTTGAAACTCACGCGCAACGAGCCGAAGCTGGCGGATCGGATCGCGTCGAGCATTCGAAGTCGCGCGCCAATTGCGCGCGGCTTTTTTGCGGCGCAAGCCCCAGCGATTGCGGAGGCTGCGCGCGCGGTCGCGGCGCGGTTGTACGACGATGGCCGCATATACGCGTTCGGGCGCGGCGCGTACGCTACCGACGCGCAGCACGTTGCGGTCGAGTTCGTGCATCCGGTGCTGGTCGGGAAACCGGCCCTGCCGGCGTCAGATCTCAGCCTGTCGTTTGAAACTATGCTGCCGGTCATGCTGACGGCGCGCGACGTCGCGATCGGATTTGGGCCGCCCGAAGGTGATGCCGTCGTGACGAAGGCTCTCGCCGCGGCGCGCAAGCTGGGGGCGTACACGCTGGCACTTCCCGGGGACCACGCTGACTATGGCATGGAGCCGCCCAGCAACGACGAGCACGTGCATCAGGAAATTGCCGAGATCGTCGGACACATGCTCTACGAAAGCGTGCACGTGTTTCTCGAGCATCGGGCGCTGGATCACGACGCGGGCGCCGCGTCGTTTCTCTATCCGTTTCTCGGCGGCGAGCAGACGGCGGGCGCCGATTTGCTAGCGGACGTGACGGCATCGATCTTACAGAAGGCCGACGACGCACTGGCGCTTCGCGAGCGGGTAGCGGAGGAAGAGAGCGAGGCGATTGCGCGAGCGGTGACCGCCATGGCCGAGAGTCTCGCGCGAGGCGGGCGGATCTTGCTGTTCGGCAACGGTGGGTCGGCCACGGACGCCACGGATTGGGCGCTCGATTGTATCTCGCCGCCGGCCGGGCTCGCCCCGATTTCGGCGCTTTCGCTGGCAGCCGAGCCCGCGACGATTACGGCAATCGCCAACGACGTCGGGCGCGAGTATATCTTTCTGCGCCAGCTGATCGCACACGTGCGTCCGCACGACACGGTCGTCGCGCTCTCGACGAGCGGCGGATCGGCGAACGTTATTGCCGCATTGGCCGAGGCACGCAAACGCGGAAACGTTACCGTCGCGCTGCTGGGTTATGACGGCGGCGAGATTTTCCGCCGCGGTCTTGCCGATCACCCGATCGTCGTGCGCTGCGATTATATTCCTCGCGTGCAGGAAGCGCAGGGAACGATCTATCACACGATGCGCCACGCGATCGACTGGGTCGCCAATGACCGTTGAACTCTTTGCGACCAAGACTTGCCCCTACTGCGCGCAAATGCGCGAACAGCTCGAATGGGACGGCCTTGAGTACGTCGAGTACGACGTCGAGGTAGACGGCGCCGCGCGCGCGCGCTTGGCCGGGTTGGTCGGCGCGAACGCGATGGTCCCGGTGCTCGTCGAAGAGGGACGCGTCACGCAGGTCGGCGTTGCCGGTCGTGGCTGCAATGTCGGTAGCCGGTAGTCTCGTTAAGCGCCGTGCCGTGCGCCTTCGCATCACGGGCGTCGTGCAAGGCGTCGGCTTCAGGCCGTTCGTTTACCGGCTCGCGCAGGAGCATGGCATCGCCGGATGGGTGCTCAACGGCGAGGACGGCGTTCATGTCGTCGCCGAGGCAAGCGATGAGGCGGTGGCACGATTCGTCGACGCGATACGCGACCATCCCCCGGCAGCGGCGCACGTCGCATCCTTCGACGTGGCGCCGGCCCCGGCGTCCGGCTTCGATGCATTCGAGATTCGCGAGAGTACGGGTGGAGATGCGCCGACCGTGCGCATCTCGCCCGACCTCGCCGTGTGCGACGATTGTTTGCGCGAACTGTTCGATCCGGCCGATCGCCGCTTCGGCTACCCGTATATCAACTGCACCAACTGCGGTCCGCGCTACAGCATCGTGTTGGGATTGCCGTACGATCGCCCCCGAACGGTGATGCGCGACTGGCCGTTGTGTAATCAGTGCCGCCGCGAGTACGAAGATCCCATGGATCGGCGCTTTCATGCGCAACCGGTAGCGTGCCCGGCGTGCGGGCCGACAATCCGATTGAAGGAAGGTGACGCCGTCGTCAGCGGTTCCTCCGCTATCGCGCGCGCCGCTGCGCTGCTCGCGACCGGCGCGATCCTCGCGGTCAAGGGAATTGGCGGATATCACTTGGCATGCGGCGCGAGGAACGCAGACGCCGTAGGCGCAATGCGCGAGCGAAAGTATCGTAAGGAACGGCCCTTTGCGGTCATGGCCAGGGATCTCGCCGGCGCTCGATTGCTGGTCGAACTCGATCCCGACCGCGAACGTTTGCTGACGTCCATCGAGCGGCCGATCGTCTTAGCCGTCGCGAAATGCGATCTCGCCGGCGTCGCGCCGAACAACCGCGATCTCGGCGTCATGCTGCCGTACACTCCCGTGCACCATCTATTATTCGCGTCGGGCGCACCCGATGTGCTGGTAATGACGAGCGCCAATCGCTCGAGCGAGCCTATTGCCTACGTTGACGATGAAGCGCTCGCGTCGCTCTCAGGAATTGCCGATGCATTTCTTATCGGAGAACGCCCCATCGCGCGGCGTATCGACGACTCGATCGTACGCCTCGCTTCGCGCGCGCGAGTAGTGCTCCGGCGTGCGCGCGGCTACGCTCCTCAGGCCGTCGCCGTGCTTCCGAAGTCTGAGCCGATCCTTGCTCTCGGGGGTGATTTGAAGAACGCGCTGACCCTCGTCGTCGACGGCCAGGCCTTCGCGAGCCAGCACGTCGGTGACCTCGACTACCTTTCTGCGCGGGAATCCTTTGCGGAGACAGCTCGCGATCTTTGCGCGATGTACGAAGTGGATCCGGAGAAACTCACAATCGCGCACGATATGCATCCGGGCTACCGAAGCACCGAGTTCGCTGCGCCGCTGCCCGGAAGACATATTGCGGTGCAGCATCATCGGGCGCACATCGCGAGCGTTCTCGCCGAACGCGAGGCCTGGGACTTGCCGGTAATTGGCTTCGCGTTCGACGGCACCGGGTATGGCGACGACGGAACGATCTGGGGCGGCGAAGTCTTCACCGGTTCGCTCACAGGTGGTTTAGATCGCGTCGCACACTTGCGTCGGGCCTTTCTTCCCGGGGGCGACGCTGCCGCGCGCTTTCCGGTGCAGGCCGCTGCGGGGTTCCTGTACGAGGTCGACGACGGCATCGCTTTCGATCGAGCGCCTTTTTCGTTTCCCGAGCGCTACGCCAAGGCGCGCGAACTCGTCGCGCGTCGCGTGCGTGCCTTTGAGACGACGTCGATGGGCAGACTCTTCGATACGGCTGCGGCGCTGGTGGGATTTACCCGAGAGCAGACGTTCGAAGGACAGGCCGCGATGTGGCTGGAGCATTTAGCACGCTTAAGCGGCGATGTCGAACCCTACGCATTTCCTTACGAAGGTGGCGAATTCGACTTTCGGCCGATGCTAACGGCGATCGTTGCGGATCGGATGGCGGGCCGGCCGCTTTGCGAGATCGCGCGCGCTTTTCACGCAGCCGTTGCCGCCGCGATCGTGACGGTCGCGAACGGCGCTGATGCCGATCGCGTCGTCGTGTCCGGCGGCGTTTTCCAAAATTCGCTGATTGTGGAAATCTTGTCCTCCAAGCTGGGCGACCGACTGTGGTTCAACACGATCGTCCCTCCGAATGACGGTGGATTGAGCCTCGGGCAGGCGGCTCAGGCGGCACTTCATTCCGGAGCGTGACAGCGTCTAGCCCCGGGTAGCCGTTCGTAGAATGTCTCCGCGCTCCCAACGGGCGCAAGGTCTCTCTCTAAGAAAACCGGCCTATCTCACTGGAATCAGACCCAAAAGGATGTGACTGAGGTGGAATTTACTAAAAATGTTGCCGTCCTTGGCGTCGGTACCATGGGGTCGGCGTTTGCGCAAAGGCTACTGACAGCGGGGATGCGCGTAAGCTTGTGGGACCGTACGCCCTCTGTGGCCGCGCGCTTCGCGAAGGCGGGTGCCGTAGTCGCAGCGACGCCAGAGGAAGCCGTCCGCGATGCCGGGGTCGTGATCACGATGGTCCCAACGATCGCGGCGATCGAGGAGATGATGCCGCGAGCGCTGGCGACACTTCCCCATGGCGCCATCTGGCTGCAAATGAGCACAATCGGTGCTGATGGGACCGAGCGCGCCATCGCACTCGCAAAGGAGCGTCGGCCCGACGTCGTGTTCGTCGACGCACCGGTCTCCGGCTCAAAGACGCCCGCGCAAGAGGGAAAGCTCCTGATCCTTGCTTCAGGGCCCGCCGCGACGCTGGACGCGCTGGCGCCGGTTTTCTCAGCGCTCGGCCAGAAAACGATGCGATGGGAGCACGCTGGGAGCGGCTCGCGCATGAAGCTCGTTCTTAACACGTGGCTCGCAGTGCTTGGCGAAGGGATTGCCGAGACGGCCGCGCTCGCTCAGTCGCTCGACGTTTCCCTCAATGACGTCTCGACGTGCATAGGGTCTACCGCGCTCGATGCGCCGTGGGCGCTTTCCAAGCTGGACAAGATCGAGCGTGGCGCGTTCGATCCTGACTTTTCACTCGCCCTGGCGTCAAAGGATCTTCACCTCGCCCTCGATGCCGCGAACCGCGCGCACCGACGGCTACCAATGGCACAATCAATTGCCACGCAATGGGAAAGTGCTCTCCAAACGGGTTTGGGCGATCGCGACGTCATCGGCGCGTATCTGGCGCTTACAACATCAGACTCCTAGTACCGTCGGATTACTACCGGCGCGTCCTTTCAGAATCCAGGATGATCCGTAGGCTGGCTTTTAATGCCTTGAAGCGGCGCTTGCCCAGAATTCTCTCCCAGTCCCCTTCAATTTCAGCAATGATGGCGCGGCCTCGCTCGATCATCCGCTCACCGCGCTCCGTCGTAAAAATCAGTTTTGAGCGGCGGTCTCTTGGATTTGGCAAGCGGACGACATATCCGGAAGCTTCCACGTCGTCGATGAGTTCTTTCATCGCCGGCGTCGTCATACGCGCCTTGGCGGCCAGCTCGGTCAGCGTACTGCCTTCATCCTCAATGTAGATAAAAATTGGCGAATGCGCAGCGCGAATCTCACCTTGCGTTTCGGCGCGAAGCCGGTCCGTGATCTGCCCCACAAAGGAAGCATAGATGGGACCGACGAGCCGCCCGAGCGACGCGGGATCGGGAGGCGGGGCCACGCGACGGCGGCGCCGGCTATTTGACCTTGACAAAATAGGCCACCTCGCATATTGTTAGGAAACCTTACCATATGGTTAGGAACCCTTATTAGTTCTTCGGGCCACCGTTGCGGTCCTCGATGTACGACTTGTCGCTCGCAACGGTAAGCAACTATGAACTTTGACGGCCCTAACCCCCGGAGGATTATTCATGAAATTTCTGAGCGTAGCTTCCCTCCTGGCATTTGGGTTCACCGCCGGGTGCACGGGATCCGCGCCAAACACTACTCCGCCGGCGCCGCCGGCACCGCCGGCGATGACTTGGACATTGCAGGCGGGCGCGTCAAGCGCGCAAGAGGCCAATCAGGGTTTGCAATTCTACACGACCTCCATTACCGTCGATGCCGGTGACAGCATAACTTGGGATTTTCCGGCGGGTGAGCCCCATACGGTCACGTTCTTAGGAAATCGCAAATCGCTGCCGCCACCCACCGACCCCACCGTGCCTATCCCCGCGGGTGGTTCTACTTACGACGGTTCCACGTACACGAGTTCGGGATTCAAGTTGCTCGGCGGCAGCTATACGCTAACGTTTCCAAAGCCCGGTGCGTACAAGTACTACTGCCTGCTCCATGGCGGTTTGAAGGGCGGTATGGTCGGAAGTATCACGGTGCAGGCTGCCGGCGCGCCTTATCCGCGAGCACAGAAGCAATATACTAACGCCGCGCAGGCCATGATCTCGCGCGACCTCGCCAATGCCGCGGCGTCGATCGATGAGTTCCCCTACCGGGTTGGCGGACCGCACCTTGCTGCCGGAATTGCTCCGAAATTGAATACGGGGCCGCCTTCGACGTCTACAGTCGTGCGGTTTCTGGATAGCAAATCGGGTAGCGATCAGAGCGTCGCCGTTGCCGTTGGAACAACGATAACCTGGACGAATCTTTCGAACAACTTTCCGCATACCGTAACGCTTGGAATTGTCGGGCGGCGATTTCCGAATCTGCCCCCGTTCTCGCCTCCATCCGGCGGAACGACGTATGACGGGACCGCGGTAACGAACTCCGGCCCCTTGTTTCCTGGACAAAGCTACTCCCTGACCTTCATTAAGGCAGGAACCTACACGTACCACTGCCTCTTTCATGACGATACCGAGAACATGATCGGTACGGTCAGCGTACGTTAGTCCAGCAGAGCGAACTCGCTGCAAAATGGTAGCAAACCTGAAAGCGGCTGCCTCAAAAGCCGTTTAGCGTCGCTCTTTCGAGAATCAAAAAAGCCATTGGTTAGAGACGTTCTGGAGGAGAGGGTGGGATTCGAACCCACGAAACGCTCATCGCGTTCAGCGGTTTTCAAGACCGCCGCATTCAACCGCTCTGCCACCTCTCCACGGCGCCCCGCATCGTCTTGCTTGAGCCAATTGCCAACGGTTTGCGGAGCGAGTTCAAACTCTGACGCGGGATCATCAGGACGACAACTCCACTGCAGCCTTCTAAAAGCTCAAACGGGCGAGCCGGTCAAACTCGAACCACCTCAAAGCCGTCGGCGTTACTCCGAATGACGGCAAATTTACTGTAACTCGTCCCCGACGACTTATATGTCGCTCTGACCTGCCTGCCGTGGGATTGCACGTACACCGAAACTTCCCTGACTAAGCACCAGCCGCGAAAGGTCTGTGCTCGCCACGTAGCTCCGGGATGGATGTAACCAAAAGTGTCCGGATTGCAGCCAACGTAGCGAACTATGCCGTGCGCGACTAGATGTGTCGTCCGGTTATTAACCGTGACTCTCGGATAATTCGGATGCACGGCATCGGCGTTTACGCTCGTAACCGGTACTGCTCGCTCAGTGGTCGTGGAACAATCAGAGAGTGCCACCGCGCTCGAGAATACCATCGCGGCAAATAAAGCTGCTCGCATCTTCCATCCTCCTGGGTAGGGCATAGCCAACCCGTATGATACGAACCCTATGGCAGATTAAAACACGCCAAGGGCACAAATCCCTAAATAGGGATTCTCCATATGGCCTGGTGTTCTTCGCGAAACCAACCCACCCTGCGCTTAGCCGCCCGCTGCGCTCCTCGACTCGGCGCCGTGGCTATGCGGTGCAGCTGTGACAGCCCATTGCGAGAACGCGCGTGAGAAAGCCGGTTCACCGCACCGATTTTCTCACCAAATAAGTGATTGTTAGATTCGGTAGTGGTGATTTCAACGACAGGTCGTTGACGGCTGGCCTTCCGAGCCCTTCCATAGAGCGGGCGTAGATGGAAAGCGTGGACGGTAGGAGCTAGTGATAGGATGCCATATAGCAATCCGCCAACGCTTTACGTTGGGGACGGCGCCGACTCCAGGAGGCATTTTCGCTGCCGGGCCGACACGGCATCTCGAGATGACGACGGACCGCACGTTCACCTGGGCGTACGCTGGCAGAGAGCGGTTATGGTCTATGGCATTGACGTTTCGGGATGGCAAGAAAACATCAAGTGGACTGAAGTCCCAAAATCCCAGGTTCAATTCGTCTTTGCAAAAGCAACTGAGGGGCTTCGCGCTCACAACGATCAGTTCCACAAACAACACGATGGAGCAAAGCGTTCAGGAATCCCATTCGGCACCTATCACTACATCGACGTTCGGGAAAGCGGCGCGGAGCAGGCGAAGCATTTCCTAGCGGTCATCAGTGGTTACGAGGGCACTTTGCTGCCTGCCGTAGACGTCGAAGAGACGCACGGCCTATCGCCGGAGCACATCGTGGCGTGCGTGGCGGAATTCCTAAAAGCCGTCGACGCGACGCTTAAGGGAAAGCGCGCCCTCTTCTACACCAATAGGTCGTTTTGGAACGATACAATGGTCGGGCGCGACGATTTTTCAGGACACCCACTCTGGATTGCGCAGTATCCGAAACACTATCGATCCGGGATGCAACCGGCTATTCCGCAAGGCTGGAAAAGCGCGGTCATTTGGCAATTCACAAACTCAGCGAAGGTTCCCGGAATTTCGGGAGTTGCCGACATGGACCAGCTCATCGGCGACGATATTTCGACGATCTCAAGGTAGAGCGCTCGAAGCAGTGATGACGACGCTCGGGTTCATGCGATGGCCGTTCCGAATTCGAAAGCAATAGCTTGCCACTGCACCTCACTCAGCATCCACAAGACTACCTCCATGTATACGAATAACATGCCAGGAAGTATTTGGCGGCAAGCGAAAACGCGATAGCCGTAGCTTAGATTTTGGAGTAATTGATTTGGTTACAACCGAGTCGACCCATGCAAGTTGACATAAGTCCCACGCCTTGGTGGGATTCTCAATAAGTGATGAACTCAAAACATTCTTGCTTCAAGACATTAGCAATTGGCGCCGGCGGCAGCACCTGCATCCCTTTCATGAAATTTGGCTCACGCGCAATGCTTGACTTGGTCGTGCAGCATAGTCCGTGAATGATTTCTTGTCAGGTATTGTCACTACCCTATCGGATCGCATATTTGCTCCATTGATGGACCGGAGTATTGCACGACTATCGAATAAGCTGTCGCTGCCCTCGCATTTGATAGCTTTGCTATTGTTAGTCGAAGACAAGAGATTCATGGTCCATCCTGGCGTCGACCTAATAGCGATTTCGCGAGCATTTTTAAAAAACCTAAAACGCCGAAAGATTACACAGGGTGCGAGTACGATTACGCAGCAGGTTTATAACATTAGATATGCGGCAACGCGCACTTATGGGGGGAGGTGGTTTAAGAAGGCGCTCCAGGCAACCTGGGCTATATGCTATACGTTGACCCATTCTAAGATGTCTGTGATATCCGAGTACCTTTCTGGTGTTTACTGGGGACGGTCCTATCACGGTATTGAGCGGGCTTCTCGGGGTTACTTTGGAGTGGAGCCGTCTGAGTTGACGGTGGCGCAGGGATTCTTCTTATGCGAAAGGCTCGCTTCGCCGAACAGCGTGTCGCCACAGAGGGTTAGCGCGTTGATTCATCGCTGCTCGATATCTGGGTATTTCCTAGCTCAGCCCGACAGTCTTCAGGAGCTTTGCAATATTTACGAGCATTTCTTCGGATGCCGAGATATTCTATCGGTGCTTTTGAAGCAGCACGGAGCAATGGGGATCCGGGTTGGCCTTCTGTCGGAAAAGCAATGCTCACTGGACGAGTTAGCGGTCAATCTAGAGGAGACCCGCGGACGGAGACTCCCCATGAAAAAAGTAGGCTGTTATAGCGCCCTGAGATCTTCTGGTAACGTGCATTGCCAACGACAACCTCGCCAAGCCGCTTCGGAATCAGCCGCGCTTCACATAGGTCCGCTTTACGAAAACTACGAGTTGGGTGGGCATCCTCGCGAGAGTGTAAACACCGCTGCTCGCCCGGAATGGTGCGCAAAGCCAGAGCTTTGGCATGCTCCCGACGGCGATTCGAGCGAGTTTGAAGTCCTCGAGCTGTGTGCGGCGTTCATCCGCGCGCTGCAGCCGGATGTGGTCGTCGAAACCGGATCGGCCTTCGGATTCGGTGCAGCGATGATGGGCGCCGCGCTTAAGGCTAACGGGCGCGGTAGACTGTACTCCTTAGAGATCGACCTTGTCCGCTACGAGCAGGCTTGCGAGCGGTGTAAGGGACTACCGGTCGAGGTTGTTTACATCGATTCTATGACCTGGGAGCCACCGGCTGGAATCGGCTTTGCCTTCTTCGATTCGAGGCCGCAGTTGCGCGCCGATGAGTTTCGCCGGTATCGACCGTTCATGGTTCCAGGCGCGATCGTGGCATTCCACGATATAGCTCCGCACCATACTGTCTGGCCGCGCGTTCACCAACTCGAGCGCGAGGGGCTTCTAAAGGCTTTGCGACTCCGCACGCCTCGCGGAATCGCCATTTGTCAAATCATCTGAGAATGCGCCCGTGTGGAGTCAAGCTCAGTCGAAGAGAGTCCAGAACGCATGAGTTACAAGCCCTCTTGGGTTACCTAAAGTCGGCGAACGGCCAGGATGGTGGTGGCCATGGACGGCCACGACACCGTTGACGCTTGCCTCGTCCCGAAGCTCGATGCCTCTTCGCTCAGCCGCCTGCTCGCGTATCCGCGCCGGCGCGCGCGTTCCGCATCACGGGCACTGGGAGGTATTCACAGGTCTGGCTGAACGAACGCACAACTAGTCTTTTGGGGTGGGAGCGGTAGCGCCATCGCCATCCAACGGTGACCGGCTCTTAGTTTCTCACCTTGAGGATTGTGCTGGATCAGGCGATGAGCCTAGACGCGGGGGATTTGCACTATGCATTTTATCGTTTGCGTGGCATTCACACTAATAGCCTCAACAGTCTCGCCACCTTCACCCAACTCGCCCACCGTCCCGGAGATAATCGCCACGGTTCCGTCGGCGGTTAACGTTTCCACCGGCTATACAACACTCGTTAGCCTGCAGTTGATTAAAGGAATGTGCGATGGCTCGGCGCTCCATTGACCCAGGAAACCTCTTTGACGTCGAGGGTACCCAGTTCGTCCCTTTCCCGTTGTGGATTCGCGAGTTTTTTTTCCTGATCCTGAAGCCGCACGAAGTTCGAATCTTCCTCTATATCATCAGTTCAGTTGGTTTACGGCCGAGCGCACCGGTCTCATTGCGCGAAATGCAACGTGCTCTGGGCCTGAGCCACCGCAAGGACTTAATCGCCGCAATCGATGTCCTTTTGGAGTACGGCTTCCTGTTGCGCGAGCAGGGGATCGTCGCAGATCTCAGTATCGGTCTCGAGCGTGCGGTCTTTCAACGACCGCGCCAGGCGTATACCTTGCTGCGGTTACTGGAGCTTGGCATGGTTGACTCGACCTTCCACGCGACAATCAAAGCACAGCGAAGAGTCCGCAAAGCGCGCAAGCTCAAAAAGGAGGCGGTCGTTGACAGGCAGGTTTATTACATGCTTGAACGGCTGTTGGGTAATGACTTCGTCCAAGTGTTCGAAAGCACGCCCGAAGGCGCGCGCCTCGACCTGCTTGCGTCAAAACTGCGGACTAAGGTCCAGGACGACCGTCGTAATCCGACGCCACCGCCCACTTGGACCAAAATGAGCGGGTGGCCTGGTTGGGAAAAAGCGCTGCTACAGGGCATTGGAGCACCGATAACGCACGAGAACGTTGCGTTTCTTCAGCATTGGGCATTTATGGAGGCCGGGACTGCTGCTTACAATCCACTCAATACTACGCAGTTCGTGACGGGAGCTACAAATTATAATACTTTCGGAGACCGTGGCCAGTTTCACGTTCGAAGCTATCCAAATGAACATTCAGGATTAGCTGCAACGATACAGACCTTGAAGAATGGACGCTTCAACCATATATTGCATGGATTGCAAAGCGGAAACCCCCTTTCCACCGGGAGTCTAAACGTCGCGCGCGAGCTAAGCACTTGGGGAACTATACACTTCGCCGAAGAAATAAGCGCTGGAGCTTGGAATCCGCCACGTTATACCGAACTCGATGATATCGAGATCGATGATAAGAGTAATTGGGTTGATTCCCGCACGGGAAAACGTGGCGGTCCAACTGAAGCGCAATCCACAGCGGGGGATGGTACGGGTTGATCGCTGTTGCGATAATCTTGGTCGTGCTTTCCGTGTTCCTCATAGTTGTGTTTTCCAGCAGAGGCGCTTTCACGGATTTTTTAACAGCGGCTTCGGACCGATCGGCGCGCTTCGAAGATTATCATGATCTTCGCAACGCCGCAGAATCGCGCGGCTTCCACGTAACTCACGATATTGATGGCGTGCATAATGCTAATAGCCCGCACTACAAAGGGCAGGCGATCGACGTTAGGACTTGGGATCACACAAGCCAGCAAGTGGACGCATTCATCACTCAGATGCGCGACCTGGGACTTACGGTATTTGACGAGCGAACTCGTCCACCACACCAAGCTCAGTGGGACGGCGCGCATGTCCATGTTCAGATTCCGCAACGGGCGCGCGGCACTCGTCAGGATAGCCCGCTTACAACCGGTTATCGCAGTTTGCGAAACAGCAGCTTATAAAAGAACCCCGAGCCAAATCTGAGACTGTAATACGTGTACTTTGCACGCAACTGAGCTATAGCGCACGATCTCACACCCCCAGTCCTTTGTTCTCGGGACCGCGTGACAAAGGACTGACGCCGAGGGAAATCCATATCACCGAAGAACTCGTTAATTTTCTGAGCGGAATTAGCGGTGTCGTTTGGAGGAGGACGCCATGATGAGCAACGGTGGCATTTCTTTTTACTGCATCATTCTCATCGGTGCACTGGTACTCGGTTTCATGCCGGAGCAAGCTACGGGTCAAGTCGCGCCGTCGGCGATGGGCACGGATTCCACGACGCCCATTATTCTTCCGTTTGCGCCCGCCGAACAGCCGGCGACGCCAAAAATGAGGCCGAAGATCATTTTTATTATCGGGCAGGGTGACCGACAAACTGCCGACAAACTGATTTCAGGCCTTTCTGAGCAGCTACTACACGAGTTGCTCTACTTCGGAAATGACAACTGGCTTGTGCCGGAACCAACGTGGACACTGGGCACCTTCCTGACGCAGTGTGCCGCGGATCCCGATCATACGCAAGGCGCTTTCGTGGTGGGACTAGATTCCTCAGCAAACATGACGAGAGACCACTTCTTCAGTAGAAGCGCTTACGTTGACATCACGGCACATATTCTTTACGCCCAGTGCGATATGCAGGTGGCCCAAGCTTCCGGCGGCGACTCAAGATCGAAAGCTCTAAGTGGGCAGTCGAAACGGATGACGACCACGAACCCTGCCCCGAAGCCGACCCCGAAATCTGCCTTTGTTTGGTTTTCTAACAGCATATCCGGTAAGGGCACAGTCGACACGCTGACGCTCGTTAGTCCGCTAGCGTTGGCCGTCGCTCTTGGGTCAATCTCGATGGCGTTCATTCCGTCGAAGTCACAGACGAACACCACGACGAAGACCTTTCCTTCGTCTCCTCCTCCGGGTACGGTGAACACCTCAACAACGGCGTCCGCTTTCAGCCCATCCTCGAACAATTCGCTGGCGGCAGCCGTGTTTGCAGGCGGTGCTACATACAACGCAAATCCGGCGGCCGCGCTTACGGGCGATCTGCAAACGTGGCTCGCAGTCCACCAAGCCATGGTGAACGCAGTAAAGAGTATGAACTGCCCACCCAACCCCCAGTCCACCCCTGAAGCTGCCGATGAGAAACACGCACGCCCAGCGTCGCAAGGTCCAGCGATGGCGCCATTTTGCCAGGGATGGGTACCCACAGTAATCCCGCCGACGACGCCGTAGCGATTCTGTTGCCGCCCCGCGCTCGAAAAGAAAATCGCGCAGTGTAATGTTTCGATTTGTGACCTCTATAGCTCGTATTTTTGCTCGAAAGCGGTAACGCGGCGGCTAAAGCCGAAAGCTCGCCTCGCATGAAGCTCGGCATGTGGCGCGCGCTAGTCGTGGTTGCTGTGGCCGTATCGGCATGCGTCGGCGTTTACGAGGTGCTGGCGCCGCGCATCGAGCTGGCAGACGGTGCAGTTCAACCTGTCGGGCCGTGGTTCAGCCTTCCGGGGCGCCCGACCGCGACGTATCTCGTGATCTCGGAGCTACCCAGATCGAATCTTGCCGCGGCCGGCATTGCCGCCGGCGATCGCTATACGCCCCACGACTCGTTCGTCGCGCGATGGTTGTGGTATCCCGGCGAACGCATCCCAGTAACGGTGATCCACCATGGTGCGGCTACAGAAGCGACGATCGTCGCATCGGACCGGCCTCTCGTTGAAAACTGGTTCGGTTGGATCGTGCGGATCGGCCGACCTTTACTGCAAGTCGTAATGCTGACACTCGCAATCATCGTAGCTTGGCACTTCGCCGATGCTCCATGGGTGCGATGGCTCTGCGCCTTTCTCGTGCTGTCAGGCCTTTCGCCCTGGCAGGTCGATGCGCTGGAATACATTGGGTGGTGGCGCTTGACCGCATTCGAAGTGGAAGGCACGGCGACGCAGGCAGCGATTTGCGCTGCGATGATCTTCGCTGCCACGATCCGGGGTCGCCCGCCTAACGACTTCCGTCTGCAAATGGTGCGCTTTGCTGCACCGACGTTTGTTTTCTTAGAAATCTGGATCGTTGCAAACGTGTTCGATGCGCGCGCAGTCTACGTCGCCCCGCCTTTGCGGCTCGTGCAGCTCGTCTGCATTGTGGCAACCGTGTCGGCGCTGATGGCAGCGGCTGCTGAAGCCACCGGGCAGGAGCGCCAGCGTTTACGCTACATTGCATGGACTTTCGGCCTAGGATTCTCAGGCTTCCTCTTCTCTTTCGCGGCTCTGTGGGTGGTAGGCAATAATTGGGGTACGAACTTTCAGGTTTGGTCGATACCGCGTTTGACGCTTCTCTTCATTCCAATTGGTTTAGCGTACGGTTTGCTGTCGCATCGCGTGGTTAGCTCGCACTACATTGCCAGCCGCACCCTGGTTTATGGTGCGCTTACATCGTCGCTCGTTCCAATTTTTACTGTGACGGAGTGGACTGCGTCGAATTTCCTGAAAAACTGGAACAATGCGGTGATAATCGGCGTTGCAGTTGTGGTCACCGCCTCGTTTAAGAAGATCCATAAGAGTTTGGAGGATCTGATCGACCGGGTGGTTCTCAACAAGCAGCACGAGACCGAGAAGGCTCTAGACAAATTCGCCAAGGAACTAGCACATATTGATGATGCTGCAACCTTAGAGGAACGCTTTGTCGGCGTCGTCGGCCAGTACGTCGGAGCGACGTCGACGGCGCTCTACATACAGTCACAAGCGAAGGAACTTCATGAAGACAGTGTGCCTACAGGTTTCGTCCGGGTCGCCGGCGCGGGGGATCCTGCGCCGGCGCAGATCGAACGACTCGACTCGGTCGTCATTTCACTCAAAAGCGAGAGGGACGCCATTGAATGCGATCTCCTTGGCGCCGGCGGACACGCCTTTCCGATGATAGCGCGGGACCGACTCGTGGGCCTTCTGGCAATAGGCCCGATCCGTGATGGCGAGATTCTTTCACCCGGCGAAACCGGCCGCCTCACGAAGCTCACGCAAGCTGTGGCCGTTGGGCTTGAAAGCCTACGGCTGGACGACCTCGAGAACCGGCTGGCCGAAGCTGAGACAAGACGCGCCGAGCTGCAGCAAATCCTCACCAAAGCAGCACGGCCATCGGATTAGGTCGACATCAGAGACGCAGCGCCGAACTATGCACCGTCTACTTCGTGAAGCCGCAACTGGCGGCAAGTATCAGGTCGCGTGACGGACTTCTGCGGCGCCCCCGCGCTCGCCGATCGTCAAACGCCGAGCGCTTCGACGACGGCGCGATCCTCCGATAGCAACGCGCCCTCGGCCTCCAGCGCCTCGATCTCATCGGCGCCGAGGCTCTCATGCAGCGCCGTGGTGAGAAGCTCGTCGATACGTTGCTCGGTGGGCTCACGCTCGTAGCCGGCCGCGCGATACCACGCGTCGACGTAGCCCCGAAGCCGCGCCGCGCGACGAACGTCGCCGCTACGGGCTGCCGCGGTCGCGAGGTGGTGAACGTTCATCGCGACGTAGTGCGGGTTCGCGCCGCGGGCGATGAGGAGCGCATCGCGAGCGGCGGCACGCGCGCCGGCCACATCGCCGAGCGCCAGCCGATACGCGGCCCCATTCTGCAACGCGAAGAGTATATACCGCATCATGCGCGGCACTCGTTCTTCAGCCTCGACCGCGCGTGTGAGATTGAGCGCGTCGTCGGGATGCCCGATGTCGAACTCGAGCTCGGCCATGTTCAGGCGGATACCTGTGGTTGCCTCCGTATCGCCATGCGATTCGGAAAGCGCGAGCGCTTCGGCATAGAGTCGTCGCGCTTCGTCGAGACTGCCGCGGTCGTGTGCGATCAGCGCTCCATTGTTCAGCACGCACGCATGGATAGCGGAGCGCGTCAGTGCATGCTCCCGCACGAGCTGCAGCGCACGTTCGATGGCGGCCTGCGCCTCCGGCGTCTTGCCGGCTTGCGCGAGCCCGAACGCCATCTCGCTATAACCGATGGTGGCGTCCGCAAAGTCGTGCCCCTGCTCGGCCAGATCGATGGCGCGTTTCGCCGTCTCGGCCCGGCGCAGACCTCCGGTCGTGCGCGAGAGCGCCGCCCATGCGCGCGCCGCGAGCTGTCGATTCTCTGACGCATCGAGCCGCTCGAGCACGGTTTCAAGCCGCTTTCGCACGTCGGCATCGCCCACGATTTTGCGGTAGATTCCGGAGAACCCGATGACGACGCGCGATGCGAGCGCGACCTCGTCATGCGTGAGGGCCCAATCGATCACTGCCAGCGCGTTCTCCGCTTCCGGATCGACCTCGGCGCACCACCTCGCCGTTACTCCGGTCGTCCATCTCTCTTGGTACGCACGATCCGCAAGCTCGGCGCCCCACTGCGCGTGCCGCCGAGCCAGTGCTTCTCGCTCACCGCTTTCTTCGAGCTTCTCGAACGCAAATGCCCGCGTCGATTCCAGCAATCCGTAACGCGAGAAATCGTCGCCGGCTTCTGCCACGACCAGTGACTTGTCAACGAGCGATGCGATGAGATCCATCACGTCGAGCGCATCGAGCTGCTGGTCGCCGCAAACGGACTCGGCAGACTCCAGCATACAGCCGCCTACGAAGATCGAGAGGCGCCGAAAAAGCCGCTGCTCCTGCTCTGAGAGCAGCCCATAGCTCCAGTCGATCAGCGCGCGCATCGTCTGCTGGCGCGGCAGTGCCGTGCGGCGGCCTCCCGTGAGCACTCGAAAGCGCTCGTCGAGCCTCTGCGCCAACTGTCGTGGCGTCATGATCCTCACGCGCGCTGCCGCCAGCTCGATCGCGAGCGCGATGCCGTCGAGGCGCCGGCAGATCTCCGCAACGATCGGCGCGTTCTCGTCGCTCAGCACGAACTTCGGATCGGCCGCTCTCGCTCGTTCGACGAAAAGGGCGATCCCGCCGTACTCGAGCGCCTCCGCGGCTGTGAGACCATCACTATGTGGAACGGCCAGCGTCGGCACCCGATAAATGTGCTCGGCAGAAATTCGCAGAGGTTCGCGGCTCGTCGCGACTATTCGCACGTGAGGCGCGGCGCGCAGGATCGCGTCGGCGAGGTGGGCCGCCGCATCGGCGAGGTGCTCGCAGTTATCGAAAATGAGCAACAGGCGCCGGGACTTGAGATATTGCACGAGCACGTCGAGCATCGGGCGGTCGCCCTGCTCGCGCAAAGCGAACGCGGATGCCACGGCGTTGACGACGGAGGACGCATCGGTCAGCGTTGCCAGCTCGATCAGCCAGACGCCGTCGCCGAAGCCGTCGAGCAGATCGGCGCCAGCCTGCAATGCGAGCCGAGTCTTGCCGATGCCGCCCGTTCCTAGAAGAGAAACGAATAGATGATCCCGCACGAGCGCTTCGATCTCGGCAAGCACGTCGTCGCGCCCAATGAGCGGCGTGTGCTGACGCGGCAAATTGTTGGGCATCGACTCGAGCGAGCGCAGCGGCGGAAACGATTCGATGAGACCGGGGGCGAGGAGTTGCCAGACTCGCTCGGGTTCGACGAGATCCTTGAGCCGATGCTCCCCCATGTCGCGCAGCGCGCTTTGCTCCGGCAGCGTGCCGCGCAGCAGCAGCGCCGTGGTTGCCGAGGCGACAACCTGTCCGCCGTGAACGATGGCGAGCAATCGTGCGACGCGATTGACGGCGGGACCAAAGTAGTCGCCGTCACGCTCGTCGGTAACGCCGCTGTGCAGCGCCATGCGCACGGCTACTTCCCCGATTGCGCCCCAGTCTTCGCCGGCCAGCGCGCGCTGCGCGTCCGCCGCCGCAGCCGCCGCATCGGGAGCCCGTGAGAAGGCGGCGCAGACCGCGTCACCCACGGTCTTGAAGACGTAGCCGCGGTAGGCTTCGATCGCCGTTCGCAGCAGCTCGTCATGACGTCGCAGCGCCTCGGCCATTGCGGCACGGTGCTCTTCCCAGTGCCGCGTGCTGCCTTCGATGTCGGTGAACAGCAGCGTAATCGTCCCGCTTGGAAGCGAGGCATTCGTCGCCATGGAGGGGGGTTCAAAGAAGGACTCGACGGCGCCTGGGTTCGAGTGTGCCCCTCCCACTGCGGCGGTCGACATCTTCAACTTGACTCCGTAAACGGATATATTCCGCTGGAATCGCAAAGACGAGCTGGAGCTCGATCATTCGGTGCCCAAAACTGCGAGTTATTGACGCTCGTCGCTTACCGTTCCGATGATCGGCAACGGCGATTGCTTCGCTGCAGTGAGAGCCGCATTAAGCGAGGGAATTGTACCGGCGAACGCATTGTAAAGATCGACGCCTTTGTGAAACGACGCGTCGATGTCGCGTTGGGTCCGAAGGAAGGCCGGCGTTATTAGGGGCTGGCCGCAGCTGATCCAGAGGTCTTCTCGCAATGCCCCCGGTCGAAGAAGAGCGTCTTCCGTGCCGCGATAATCGGCGGTGAGATAGGCATGCACCCGTTTCTCCGCGCTCAGCGCGTCTGCGATACGAGCGCCGAGCGGCGAGTTTCCGGCGCTTTCGGATCGCGTCGAGGCTGCGGTTAAGGATTTTGACGCGTCGTCCAAATTGTTAAGCATCGTATCGACGATCGAAAGCTGCGCGCTGCAATGTTGTGCATAAGCAAAGGACGCTACGATTTGTGACTGCGTCTCGACCGTCCGCGGGTCGGCCACGACACGAAAGCTTTGCGTTAACGCCTTTTCACCAAGGGTCAGGCGGACCGCGTACGTGCCGGGGGGAACCTCTGGTCCCGAATCCGACGGCTGAAAAAACGGTGCTGCGCCCTTCCATTTAACGGGCCCGTCAACGCTCAAGTCCCAAACGTACCGGTTGATGCCTGCATCGTTCGGGATCTTGGGCACACTCTTGATCACGTGGCCGCCGGCGTCGAGAATCTCGAGCTTCGGAGGGTTCTTCTGAGGCGCGCTCTGGAAGTACGAGATCGGAGCCCCGTTTGGCGGATTCGATGCCATGTAGTCGGTCTTTGATATCCACTCGTCGGACCGCGCGTTATACTCGTAGGACGTGCGCGGCCTAAAGAGCCACAAACCGGCTGCCTGCGCCTCTTTGAGGTCCTGCAGTGGCCTGATGTCGTCCATGATGTAGATCGATCGTCCATGCGTCCCGACGACGAGGTCGTCGAAGTCGGGTTGTATCCGGATGTCGCGAACCGAGGCAGTCGGCATGTCGTTCTTGAGACTCTGCCACGACGTGCCGGCATCGAACGATGCCCAGATGCCCTGCTCGGTCCCGAGAAAAATGAGATCGCGATTCCGAACGTCGGGGCGAA
Organism: Vulcanimicrobiota bacterium; assembly: GCA_963704715.1. Taxonomy (GTDB): domain Bacteria; phylum Vulcanimicrobiota; class Vulcanimicrobiia; order Vulcanimicrobiales; family Vulcanimicrobiaceae; genus Tumulicola. The sequence continues at coordinate 1,150,146 of OY969933.1, forward strand.
TCGTGCGGGCCCACTCATCCTTCGGCAGCCCGTTCGTAATCGAGGTCCAACGTTTCCCAAAGTCGTGCGTAACGAAGACGTACGGAGCGCCGTCGCCCGTGTAGTGCGCGTCGTTGACGGCGTACGCTGTGCCATCGAGAAGCGGCGAAGGCGCGACGGTAGCATACCTGCCGTCACGCGGTCCATCTACCGGCGTAACGTCCTTCCAGTGCTTGCCGCCGTCACGCGTCAGCTGCACGAGCCCATCGTCGGTACCGACCCAGATCTCTCCCTTCTTCAGGGACGAGCCCTCGATGTCTACGATCGTATCGAACTCTTCAGCGCCCGAAACGTCGTGTTTGACCGGCCCGCCGGACGGCTGTTGCCTCTTCTTGTCGTTACGCGTAAGGTCGGGGCTTATGACCGACCAGTGCAAACCGCGGTCGGTGCTTTCAAAGACCCGATTGCCGCCCAGCCACGCCACATGCCCGTCCCAGGGAGCGAATGCAATCGGCGCTTCCCAACCGAATCGGTAGCGCGCGAGACGATTATCGAAAGATTCGCTTACACTCTGGAGGTACGGCGCTGCAAGCCAAGCATCTTTTGTGATCTTGTTCGAAACCAAAAGGCTACCGTTTTCCGTGTCGGCCCAAATGAAGTTTGGATCGATCGGATCGGGAACCGCCCATTGGCCGTCGCCATAGGACGCCCAAATCCAGGCCTTGTTTAGAATGCCGTTGGGGTCTTGCGAATTGCTGGGTGCGCACCACGCCGGACTATCTTGAAACCCGGCGCACACCCAATAAGGATTTTCGCGACTAAGGCCGACGCGATAGGCCTGGCCGATCGGCACATTCGCCGAGCTGAACCAAGTCCCGCCGCGATCGAGAGTCAATGAAGATTGCCCGTCGGCCGCGACGATCATCCGAGAGGAATCGCCGGGGGCGATCCACAGTTGATGGTGATCTTGGTTTCCGTCATCGATACGAGTGAAGCTCTGGCCGCCGTCTTTTGAAACCGAAAGCCCCTCCGAAACCCCGTACACGCGATCCGGGTTCTTCGGGTCGGTTTCGATATGCGTAAAATAGAACGGACGCTGATCGACGAGCGGATCGTCGTTTACCATCGTCCAGCTGTCGCCTCCGTCGTTCGAGCGCCATAAAAGTCCCTGGTTCGATTCGATCAAAGCGTAAACTCGACTGCCGTCGCTCGGTGCCACCGAGATGCCGATACGGCCGATGGTGTCGGTCGGCAAGCCGTGTCCACTCAGTTTATTCCACGTGTTCCCGCCGTCGGTCGATTTGTACAGACCGTCGTCGGGTCCGCCGCTCTGAAACGTCCAAGGATATCTGCGAAACTGCCATATCCCGGCATAGACGATGTTGGGATTATGCGGGTCCAGCGCCATGTCCGAAACGCCGCTCATCCGGCCGACGTAGAGCGTTTTTCGCCAGCTCTTTCCGCCGTCGTCCGTGACGTACACGCCTCGTTCCGTGCCGTCCGCGAAAACATCGCCTTGCGCGCCGACGAGGACGTGATTGTGATTGCGCGGATCGATTAGGATGCGTGAGATATACTTGGTGCCCCTCAAACCGAGGCTGCTCCACGTCGCGCCGCCATCCGTGGTCTTATAGACGCCGTCGCCGTAGCTCACGTCGTTGCGTGGATTGTCTTCTCCAGTGCCGACCCAGACCGTGGCGTCATCCGCGGGGTCGATCGTGACCGCGCCGATTGCCGCAACGCGTTGCGTCTCGAAGATGGGCGACCACGTTCTCGCGCCGTCCACGCTCTTCCAGACGCCGCCGCCGGCGGCGCCGAGATAGTACAACTTGTCGTTAGTCGATGAACCCGCAACTGCCGTGGTGCGCCCAACGCTGGAAAGCCCCATCGCCCGCCACGTCATGCGCGCGAATGGCGACGTGGAAGCTTCGGTTTGCGCGCCGGCCATCGCCGGAAAAAGCACCAACACCGAAACCAGCACGAAGCGAACAGAAACCTTCGTCATCGCCTACCTCTCGCTCGTTGGCCGCGACGCGACGCCTTCGCGTAGGCAACCGAAAAGCCTCGGCTCGGCTGTGCGCGGGATCGCCCAATCGCTAGGAAGGCGCTATGCCCCTTCGGCTGAAGAGGCCGAGGTGACTGGCTCCGAACGAAAGGACGGCGCATGGTACGGGTCTTTCTCATCGCCCTCGCACTGAGCATTCTTATTCCTGCGCGCACGGGCGCCGACGAGGGAATGTGGACGTTCGATAACTTCCCGGCTGATCGCGTCGGTCGGGCATACGGTTTTACGCCGTCGCCGCAATGGCTCGGTCGCGTCCGATTAGCGTCGCTGCGGCTGCTGCCCGCCGGCTGCTCGGCGTCGTTTGTTTCTCCGAACGGAATCGTAATGACGGCGCGACACTGCATCGACGACTGCATCCACGATCTGTCGACGCCGCAGCAAGATCTCGCCCAGAGCGGCTTCGTTGCACGCACGCCCGCTGATGAGCGGCGCTGCCCTACTTTCGAGCTAGATCAACTCGTGCAAATTCGCAACGTAACCGGCCAGATCCGAGCAGCCATGGGCGGCAAGACGGGCGAAGCACAAACTACGGCGCTAAACGCTGTGCGCGCGAAACTCGAGGAGAGATGTGGGGACGACACGAGTACCCGTTGCGATCTCGTTTCGCTGTACGACGGCGGCGTTTACGATCTTTATCGGTACCACCGATTTACCGACGTGCGACTCGCCTTTTCTCCCGAAGAGGCTATTTCGTATTTTGGTGGCGACCCCGACAATTTTAACTTTCCACGTTATGCTTACGACGTCTGCTTCTTGCGCGCGTACGATGGCGGCAGAAGCGCGAGCACTTCCGACTATTTCCGATGGAGCCGGAACGGCTCTAAGACCGGCGAGCTCACGTTCGTCGCCGGCAGCCCGGCAAGCACGAGTCGTGACCTAACCGTTTCACAGCTGCGTTACTATCGGGACAACGGCCTGCCGTATTGGCTCGTCGTCTACGCCGAGTACCGCGGCCTACTCGAACGCTTTTCTAACGAAAGCCCGCAACGTTCTAGCGAAGCCGAATCAACTCTCAATTATGTCGAGAATTCCTATAAGAGCATGCTCGGAAACGAAAAAGCCCTCCTCACTCCAGCATTGTTTGCAGCCAAAGAAGCCGAGGAACGGCGCCTTCAGTCGGCCGTCGCCGCGAACCCGTCGCTCGCCGGCCGGTTCGGGCCCGCTTGGGACGAAATGGCCGCGATCCAAGGCAAACGAATACAGCTCGGCGCCACGCGTGCGATAGGTAGCATCATCAGCGTCGACGATTCGGGTCTACTAGGCTACGCCCTCACGCTGGTCCAGGCGGCGGCCGAACGCGCAAAACCAAACGCCGAACGCCTGCCGGAGTTCACCGATCAGGCGTTGGTAGAGGTCGAGCAGCAGCTCGAAGCGCCTACGCCGATCTATGCCGATTTCGAGGAGTTGCGGCTCGGTTTTGCGTTTACGCTCGCGCAACGCGAGCTCGGCCCCGACGATCCTTTCGTCCACGAGCTGTTAGGCAACGAATCACCCGAAGAGGTCGCACAGCGGCTCGTTCGCGGCACGCAGCTCGCCGATCCGAAGATGCGTCAGGCGCTCTACGCAGGCGGCGCGGCGGCGATCGCTGCGTCGACGGACCCGATGATTCGCCTCGCCGCCACAATCGATCCGGAAGTGCGTGCCGTTCGCAAGCAAGTCGACGCTGAGTTCATTGCCCCGAGCCGCACCGCCGCCCAGCGGATCGCGCAAGCTCGATTTGCCATCTACGGTATCAGTATCGATCCCGATGCGACGGGCACCTTACGTCTTTCCTACGGCGCGGTTAAGGGATTTACCGACGCCCAAGGGCGCTTCGTCGAGCCGTACACGACGATCGCGGGCCTGTACGATCGTGCGACCGGCGCCCCGCCGTTTGCCCTTCCGCAGAGCTGGGTGCTGGCGAAGTCGTCGCTCAACCCTTCCACCCCGATGGATTTCGTGACGACGAACGACACGATCGGCGGCAGCTCCGGAAGCCCCGTGCTGAACCGGGAGGCCGAGATCGTCGGTGTCTTCTTCGACACGAACATCTTTGGCCTCGGCGGTGAATACGAGTACGAGGCGACTGCCAACCGTGCGGTTTTCGTGGACAGTCGCACGATACTGACTGGATTACGGCAAGTCTATCACGCCGACCGAATCTTGGCGGAGATCGTGCCGGGTCAGTCGACGCTGCCCTTGTCAACTGGCCAGCCCACACCTTGAGTCGATGGTCGCCTAATTCTGCCTGATGAACTCGGTCGGCATCAAGCCGTAGCATAACCAATGCGAGGCCACTCTCATCGAAGGCTGTGAATCGCATTGCAACCCATGAACGATCTCACTCAAGGGGTCACGACCGATGCCGATGTGTTTGGCAAAGGCGGCCAGCGTTAGTCCTAATGGCACCACGAACTCTTCGGAACGAGAAGCCTCCGCAACCGCGGAGGCTTCTTTTCCTCCTTCAAGCCGGAAGTGCGACTAGATCTTGATATCCGCCGTTACGAAGAACTGGAACGGGGTCTTGATCGAGTTTGTATTCTGATTGAACACGCCGAAGAGTGGACTGTACGGGTATTTGACCAGCGGCTGAACGATCGAGCCGTTGAACCCAGCCGGATTGTAGATGTTGCCGACGGGGAGGATTTCGCCGCCGTACCCGCCGGCAACGTACCCGCACACGTTGCCGTTGTTGAACGTCCACGGAGCCTTCGTGCCGCCCCAACAGGTATTGACGAGATTCGCCAGCACGCCGGTAAGGGAGAGTTTCGGGCTGACGTCATACGTCATCTGCAGGTTTAAGCCGATAAAGTTCGGCTGCGTGAACGATCCCAAAGGATCGAACACTCCCGTGTACGTATCCGGCACCGCCGCCAACGCGGCACAATCGATTGCATTGTAACGACCGCCCCCGTTGAAACCGCTCGCGCCCGGCAAAACGCCGGTGCAGCCCGCCGGGTCGATACCCGGATTGCTCTGCGGATAGCCGTACTTGCCCCCGCCGGCAAACGTGAGCGACGGCGTAATGGCCCACTTGTCGTGCTTGTAGTTCACGATCAGCGACGCCGCATACGGAACGCCGAATGCGGCTGCCGAGCTGCCGATGCCTCCCGGAAAGATGCTGAAGGTCGGGAAAGCGGTGTTTGGATCGATGAACGGCTGCGGGTTGTTCCAGTACGGGTTGCCGACGTCGACAGCCGTGCAGGTGTAGACCGCGACGCCGGCCGTCGTGTAGCACGGCGCCGCCGGCTGGCCGTTGCTAGTAGCACCGCACAGCGACAAATGGTTGGGGCCGATCTTGCCTACGTACGCGCCGCCCGGCGCGCACGCTTTGGTATAGGCGTTATACGCCGAGATCACTTGGTTGGTTCCGGCGATGACCGACGAACCGTAAAGACCCGACGGAATCGAACCGTAGTGAATGTAGGAATTCGTGTACGCGAACGACAGCTGCGCCGCGAACCCGTTACGCGAGAAATCGCCATCCTGGAACTGGAACTCCAATCCCTGGCTTCGTTGATCGCCGACGTTCAGACCCGAAACAAAACCCGTCTTCTGATTCAGAAAGAAGTTTTGTATCTGATTCTGAGTCTGCCGCAAGAACGGCGTCAACTTGAACGACATCTCCGTCCCCGTGAAGTGGTGTTCCCACGAGAGATCGTAATTGAGCGACGTCGGAGGAACGATTGGGTAGCCCGGTGAGGTACGTCCGAATGCGTAGAAGTTCGCCGCGTCATAGGCCGCCAAGTTTTCCTGCAGCGTGTTGTACTGCTCGAACGCCGCGTTCGGCGCCTCAACGTACCGGCCAAACGAGAAGCGAATGACGTTCCCGGGATTCGCCGTGTAGGTGCCGCTCAGACGCGGCTGCCAGATCGGGTAGGTAACGTTTGCCGGTAGATTTTGCCAGTTCGCTGCGTGGAATCCCGACGGGCACGGTAGGGTCGGGTTGCTAATGCCCAAGCCGGCCTTACTCACGGGGGCCCCGCTGACGTTGTTGACGCAGTTGTCGGCGTTGTAGGCGTTCGTCCAGAAGTCACGCGCCGCACCGGTATCGGTATTCGAGCCGATGAAGGTGAAACTGTCGAGACGGACGCCGGCGTTGATCAGCCAGCGATCGCTCGGGCGCCACTCGTCGAGCAGCGATGCCGAGAAGAAGCGCGGGATCACGTTGTTGTAGGTTGCGTGCAGGCCGTTTTCGGCGAGCAGGTATTCACACGGCGCGGCACCACACGAGAAGCCCGTTAAGTTCGGCGCCCCGGCAATCTGTCCGAACGACAGGCCGCCCGAGCCGGGAACGACCGCTCCAGACGCCGTGGTCGTCGCGTGCGTGCTGCATGCGATCGGCGATAGCGCGCCCGCCGTTCCGGCGTAGCAAAGGCCGCCGTAAGGATTGGCGGCGCTCACGATCGGTGCCGCGACTTCGCCGCCGACGGCATAGAATTGGTTATTGTCGCGGATGCTGTTGGACGTCACGTATGAAACCTGAGCGCTCAACAGGTTCTGCGGATTGATCTGATTCTGATACGACGCGCTCAGACCGCGGGTATGCGATGACAGCTCGTAGTCTGGAGCACAACATCCCGCAAAGTCCGTATACAGCGACTGAGGAGCGTTCTGCAGCCAGTCGCTATAGTACGTGTAGCCGTACAAGCGCAAGAACGACGTCGAACCGAAGTTCTTCGTATACTGCACCTTCACGATCTCTTGGTTGTTCCACCATGCGTCACGTGCGGCGTCCGGGATCGGTTGAAACGGTGCAGTGCGATTGGTGCTGGAAGGGAAGTAGTAGGTCGTCACGCACCCGCCTTGACCGGCGAGCGCCGCACCGGTAAACGTGTGACCGACCGAGCTCGGGCACGTCCAGGTGAGACTGTCGATGTACACGGGTTGGCCGAGCCCTATGTTATCGGCACACTGCGCTCCCGTGATTCCACCGCTGCAGCCGGCCGTCGACGCGATGTCGTTGGTCGACGAATAGAATTCGTTGTGCAGCGCCTCGCTGTCCCACAGCAACTGGACGTCGTCTTTACCGGCGTCGTACTTGTGCGGGATACCGACGTGGAAGTTCACCACTGCGTCGCGCGCTGCCAGTGACGAAAGCGCCGACGACAAGTTCGATGAGATTGCCGCGTAGTTGAACGGCCCCATGTAGTAGTACCACTGGCCGAGGCCACCCAAACCATTGACGGTCGGCGCATACGGAATCGTGTTTCCGCCTGGAATGTTGGGACAGGAGCCGGTGCAGAGCGACATCGGCGCACCGGCGAAATTGTCGAGACTCGCACCGTTTTGGTTGTCAGCGTAGTTGAAGTCCTGGTTGAACCCCGCGATGCCGACGTAGTACGAGAACAGGCGATCGGGCGTCGCGCCGCCGGCTTCCACCATCGCGCGATGGTAGAACGCCGGAGTGCCGATGCCGAGTTCGCCCGTGGCGTAGCCCGGATACGTGCCGGTCTTGATGACCTGGTTGATGTATCCCGAGAGGCCTTGGCCCTCGGAGTTGGCCGGGTTCGCACCGGTGTAGACTTGGACTTCCGCGTTACCCAGCGACGAAGCCGAGCTCGACGGATAGTTATCGAACGACCGGTTTACCGGAACGCCGTCAAATTCGTAGCCGACTTGGTCGTAATCGCCGCCACGAATCGAGACGGTTTGAAAGTAACCGGTTTGGTTGGCCGGGACGTACGCGCCCGGGACGCTGGCCACGGCCGAGTAGGCCGAGTTCAGACTGCCGCCGCCGCCGAGTGCCGAGGCTGCCTTTTGCGCCGTCGCGTTGACCGAGTAGATGTCGGACGTGGTGCCCGATTTCACCAGCGAGCCGGCTCCGACAGCGGAGACGTGCGCAATGGTCCTCAGTGTCTTAAGCAGACGTATCGATACGGTCTGCACCGTATCGGCAAAAACGACTTGTCCGGGAACGCTGATCGATTGGTAGCCGTTTTTGCTGATGGTCACCGTATACGTATCTGGCGGTAGGACCAGATACACAAAGCGACCGGCCGCGTCGGTCGTCCGGGTAGCGTTTTGCGACGGGCTTGCGACCGTCACGTCCGCGCCGGCGACCGGAGCGCCGGAATCGGCATCAACGACGCTACCGCTCAAACCACCCGTCGTGCCTGCCAGTACCCATGTTCCCTGGCTAGCAAATGCAACGAGCAATATCAGAGCAATAACGACGTGCCGAATGGCGTATCGTGTCACTCTCGTTTCCTCCTAAGGAAGGATTGGCTGGGCGCAATTCGCACAAAAACAAATGCGCATGTGACACGCTTAAATCAAATCCAATGTCGCACCTTCGACGCTTAGAATTTTCAAAATTGATACTTTTTTATATCTGCCGATTGTGTGTTTAAAAGATTTTATGTTCTTTTAGATGTGCGGCTGCATTTCGTCCTCGATGAGAGCCATTCGAAGGTCACACGTCTACGAACGATGACGTCGTGACATGCTGATCTGGCCGCTCAGCACGTCCATAATGAAGTTCAGCGGTGCGTTCCGGCATGCTAGGGGCTTCGCTCGCCTTCGGCACGTTGACAAAGCTTACAAGTGAGCGCATTCTAGGCCCTAGGGCCTCCTTCGTCTCTGACACCGCCGGCTCTGCGCACGCATTCCCTCGTCAGCCACCCCTTCGCGTACCGTCCCGAGCACTCGGAGAAAGCAAGAGTCAGACGCATGCGACTCCCAATTCCGGCTCTTTACGTATTGATAGCCGCCCCGGCATTGCTCACCAGCTGCGGGGGCATGTCATCGGTGCCGACAGCGGCAAGCGCATTCCAGCAGAATCAATCACACTCCGCGAAACTCGCCGCGGCGGCGGCGTGCCCATGTCTCTATGTCGCAAACAATGCCGGTCAGAGCGTGACCGTATACGCGTCGGGCGCAACCGGCAATGCGAAGCCGATTCAGAATATTGCAGGCAACAACACGCTCTTGGGCGGGCCTGGGGCTGTTGCCGTCGACGCCGGCAATAACATCTTCGTAGCCAACAGCGGCGGAAACTCCGTGACTGTCTATGCCGCAGGCGCTACCGGTAACGTCGCCCCAATTCAAGCTATTACGGGCAACAATACGGGACTCGACAGTCCCTTCGGCATCGCTCTCGATACGCTGACCGGCGACATCTACGTCGCGAACAACGGAAACAACACCGTAACGGTCTACGCTCCAAGTGCAACCGGCAACGTTGCGCCGATTGCGACGATTGCAGGCGGATCCACCGGCCTTGATTTTCCCGAAGATGTTGCATTGGATGCAACCGGCAATATTTACGTCACCAACTTCTTCAACACCGTCACCATCTATGCGGCGGGCGCCAACGGTAACGTTTCACCGACGCGGACCATCGCCGGCTCGCACACCAAGCTGTCCGACCCATATGGAATTACCGTAGATTCTGCTTTTAGGATATACGTAGCGAACTACGCCGACCGCACTATATCCGTCTATGCCGCCGGCGCCAATGGCAACAAGAAGCCGATCCAATCCATCAGCGGCCCTCTAACGAAACTGAAGGAGCCGGACGGCATCGCAATTGACGGCAGCAACAATATTTACGTTGCGAACGGAAACTACAACTGGATCACCGTTTACCCTGCCGGCTCAAACGGAAACGTACCCCCCACGAACACGATAAAGGGCAAGAAAACAGGCCTTAACATCCCGCTGGGAATCGCTGTCCGCTAGCTCCCGCCCGGCACTTCATCTGGGCACGAAATGCCCTTATTCTGCAAGTCGAAGGTGACGACGAGGCCGGACTGCGGCGCTTCGGTGACCAGTCTCAGGACGTACGGCAGCCGCTTTACGATCCAAAAGTCATGAAGTTGTCGCCTCGTCGGGGTAATCGCGAGCGGAAAAGGCTGCGCGGACGACGAGAGCGTCAAACGAGCAGTTGCCGACACGCAGCTCCTCGTTTCGCAATACTGCGATGGGAACGAGCCGGACCCGGGCATTGGTGGGGCCGCAGGTCGTCAGCATCGTCGAATAGCCGACGGCGAGCGGAAGCCGGAGCAGTGCAAGGCCGAACTGACCGCTGTTAAAGTCAGTATATTGCACCGGCAGCCGCACCGTTTGCGTCGTAAGCACGCCACGGCTCTTTCCAAGCGAGGGAGTAGTCCGTCACTTCGCGTCGGGGCCCGTTGGGCTATCCCCCGCACCGCTTGGATCGGAGTCATCGTCTGCGGGGCTATGCATCCCGATATCTTCGTTCAGATCTATCGGCAAACCGAAGAACGTCCAGCCCAGGAACTTGCCGTCCGAATTCCGAGCGGCATAATTGCGATCCCTATCTGACGACCCCGTCCGTGGCGTTCGTTCATACTTTGCCAAGTTCGTACTCCTTGCCGACGCCGCTGGGGTCGTGTTGACGTCGACGCCCCGGGTGCGGCGTAGGCTTAAGCTGAGCGCGGCCCGCCGGCGGCACGCGCCGCCCTTAGGATAGGGCCATGAAGAAAAGTCTGCTCGCCGCACTCGCGGCATCGGCCTTCACGTTTGCGACGCTCGAACCTGCACTTGCCGTCGTCTATGACGGAAAGCTTCCGCTCTATCCGCATGCCACCATCTTCGCGCTCGACGTGGGCAAACCGAAGTCGTACTGGCCCACGGCGCTGCGTAACGGGGACCCTTCCGGCTCCCAAACGGCCGATTCGGTAAGCGCGGTCACCGCCTGGTGCCGCGCGCATCTTCCCGGATACACCATGCACACGTCGGCCGAAGGCGCAGTATTCGCCGGACCCGGCGGCATCGTCCACATCGCTTCGCTTCACGGAAAAACCATTATCGCACTCAATCCAAGTTGAGCGTGCTGGCGAGGTTTTGAGAGGCTCGTCGTTCGCATGACCGAACTGTCCTAGAAGTCGAAGCTGCGCCCATCTGTCGAAGCTGCGCCCATCTAAGGAAAGTCAGGATCGCTATGACAATCTCTAGTCCCGGGCTGTGTTCTTCTTATGAATGAGGGCCGGGAGCGAGGCTCTCCTCGAAAAGCCCGCGCCGTGCACCGGCTGCAAGTTCCGCATCTGCTTACGCGATTTCCCGACCGAATAGTCTGGGCGACCTTCACATTTGTCACAGGGTTCGTCGCGATCGCGACCCTCTCGTCGCTTGCATTTGCCCTAAAGGCGCCTTTCATCTTCCCGCCACTGGGTGCGACGGCTATTCTCTTCCTTTACAGCCCGACGCTTCCGACCGCAAGTCCCAAAAGCGCCATGTGCGGGCATGGAATCGGCATTTTGTGCGGTTACGGCGCACTGGTGCTTACGGGCTTGCAGCATGCCCCATCTGCGACCGTCATCGGTGTGGACGGCGCGAGAGTTTTAGCAACTGGGCTTGCGCTTGCGACCACGGCAGCTTTGATGATCCTGCTGAAGGTCGTACATCCGCCGGCTGGAGCAACGGCGCTCATGGTGTCGTTAGGAGTCGTTACAAATCCGTATCAACTCCCGTTGCTCGAAGTCGCGGTCGGCATTCTGGCCCTGGAAGCTTTTGTCGCAAATCGAATCGCGGGCGTTGAATTCCCAATCTGGACGCCACGCGTTCCGATGAGCGAGGAGGGAGCGCAACTGTTAGCCGAGCGTCTACCGTAAGGCCTAAAACGGCCGAATGGCTCACTGAACCCTAAGGTCGAACGCAGGTTGCCGACACGTCGTAAGGTTGCCCGCCCGAAGAGCCGCGCGCGCGGACGGTCCATTTGTGCATATTGCTGATCGTATAGACGTTGGTCGTCTTCGACGTGGCGCTGCCGTCGTTTAGCGTTCCCACGAAGGTCACACCGTCGAGGGACGTCTGGGACTCCGTCGCACCGTTGGAGTCGGCGCTATCGGTCCAGTAGCGCTTGCGTTTCGGGTCGTAACCGAAGTAGGCGTCTTCCGACGAGCCTTTCGAGTAGAGGTGACCGTGTAAGACGTTGGCCGGCATTGCCGAGTAGGCAGCGAAGTACTTCGCCGTTCCAAGCGTGCACGTCCACGGTGCGCCGAGCAGTTCGCGGTACATCGCCATCTTGCCGGTCACCGCCTCGCCACCCGCAGCGGCCGCAGGTGCAAACACAAGCGCGAGCACGCCGAACGTCGCCGCTGCGCCGATACGAACAAAAACGCCAATGTTCATGGCAGCCCTCTTAGCCACGTTTACCCCCAGCTCCGTCCGGCTATTGAGGAGGACGCAAAAACAGGCGAGCGAATTACTTCGTCAAGAGGAGTATTCGCATGAAACCGATCGTTCTGATTTCATTCATCTTAGCAGCACTTGCGCCGATGGGCGCGCAATCCGCCTCGGGAATGGCGGCGATGCAGTATTATGTCGGCTCGTGGTCCTGCACGGGCGGCATGATCGGCGACCCCACCCACGCCACCTCCACGTACGCGATGGATAACGGCATTCTTCGCCAGTTCGTGTCCGTCGCGCCCACCGCCAAGATGAAGGAGCCGTATTACGTCGCGTTTGCGATCTCATACGACGCGAAGCATCAGCGATACTTGCAAACGACGCTGGACGGCTTGGGAGGCTGGTCGGTATCGTCCGCAAAGGCATTCACCGGGAATACCGAGCATTGGACCGACGTCAAGTCGGACAGCGGCAAGCTTGGATGGGGTGAAGCCGTTCGCGTCAATCAGAACACGTCCACGTACACCGGCTACCCGTCCATGACGTCGAAGACGCCGACCTTCAAAGTCACCTGCACGCGCAATTCGTAATTTTCACTCACCGTAGTTAGAATCCGGGAAGTGCTGCCGCGCTTCTCCCAAGCATACGTGCGCGCTTTGCTTTTTGCGGCCATAGCCGTTGCCGCCGCCGCATGGCCGTTTGCGGCGAATGGCGATGCATATGCCGACTATGCCGCCGCGCGCCACCGGGCATTCGCTGGATTCTCAGCCGGTGACGGCAAGATCACGTCACTTTCGTATACCGACACCGTCTCGGGACAAAAGGACGGTGTGCCGCTCGAAATCGTGCACACCCATCGGGTGGGAGTAATCTATCGCTCGAATATTATCGATCTCAAAGCCAAAGTTGAATATTCGGAAGGCTTTACCGGCAATATCTTCTGGTATTCGGACTTCAACGGTTTCACGGTGCCGGTGTATGGCGACTCGGCAGAAATGCGCATCGCGCAAGACCTGTTTTTTACGGATACCGTTGCAACGCTGCCGTGGCATAGCGCCGGGAGTAAAAACGTAGCGGGAAAGGCTTTTGACGTCTTCCGCGTGGCACTGCCGCACTCGTACGCGGTCGACCTCTACGTCGATAGGGAAACGGGCGCTTATGGGCGTGCGGTCGTCGATCCCGGCGGGGATCGGGAAAGCACCATCACCGTTCTCGGTTACTCTGAGGTTGTTCCCGGCACGAAGATCGTCTCGAAATGGAGCATCGATAGCCAGCACAGGGACCATTCGCTTTCCGAGATAGCCGCTAACGACGTCATTTCCGACGACAAACTCCATTCGCCACCCCAAACCGCGCAGTGGTCATTTCTCAATGCGGCGCCATTTCCAATCAAATTCACCCGTCACCGGATCCTGGTGGAAGCGAAGGTGAACGGCGTACAAGGATTGTTTATCCTCGACAGCGGTGCCCAGAACATCGTGTTGAGCGGTACGTTTGCACGACGCGCCGGGCTGCGCGCCGTCGGTCACGGTGAACTGTTCGGCATGACGGGAAGCCAGCGTGTCGATACGGGAGTCGCCGACTCGATCGCATTCGGAGGGAACGTTCTCAAGAATGCCACCGTCTACTTCGGCAGCAGAACGTTCGACGAAGAGGGGCCCGATGGCCTGATGGGTTTCGATCTATTCGGCGGTGCGCTCGTCGCGCTCGACGTGGAGAAATCTACGATGCAAATTTCCGATCCGTCGCTAACGCCGCCCGCGTCGATTCAAGGGCTTCACGTTCGGATCGACCTCGGCGAGGGGTGGCCGCAGACGCCGTTGCACGTCCAGCACCGGGTCGTCCTGTACGGCATGCTCGACACCGGCGCGCCGCTCATGGCGATTCCGGAGGACCTCGTTGCGCGAGAGGGTTTGCATTTTCAGGCCGGCGAGTACGACGGCGCAAACTGCGGTATGCTCGACGATATCTCCCTCGGCCCGGTTTCACTGGGCAACCCCGGCGCCTGCGGCTACCTCGAACCCGGCGGCCACGACGCGATCGTCGGGTACGAATTCTTTCGCGCATTCGCTAAGGTTTACTTCGACTATCCGGCGGCAACGATGGTATTCGTGGCGCCGCAACATCCACACGAGCCGCTCCGCTAGCTCACGGCAGAGATGCGGTAAAATACGTATCGGGCTCGTCCGGCGGGAAGGCGATCTCTCGCAGCTCTTCGGAGATCGTTTCGCCGCCTGCCGAGGCTGCGATCCGAACGATGGTCCAAACCGGCGGCTTGCCGATCGGCGCGAAATCGTAAGTGATCGACGCAGAGCCGCGCTTGTACGGCAGTTCGTAGGTGAGCCGCACCACCTCGTCGTCGTCGTGTCCAATCCATAAATCGCGCAATGGATACGCCGCCGAATCCCCGACGGGCCGTAGCACGAGGTGCGTCGTCAGCACGCCGTCGATCGTCTCGTTACCGGCGACAGCGATCCGGTAGGCAAAGTCCACTGCCGTAACCGTTGCAATCGTTCGCAACGGATCTTCCGCCAGATCCGGCGGCGTCGTCGGGCGCGGTACGGCCGACTGGGGCCATCGCCGGTAAAATCCTAGCGGCGCGCCGGCCGGACCGGTGATGTAGCCGCCGCGCACGAGCGTGACGGGGGAGGCGCCGCCGGTCGCAACGGTTTCGGCATACGCGCGCCCATCGGAAAGCCGCACGATGAACCTGACCTCGGCTTCGGGAGCGCAGCGCGCCTCGAGAAACGTGACCGCGCACGGCAAGACGAACGATTCGAAGCGCGGCGTCGCGCGAGCGCTCCACGTGCTCTGCGCTTTGAGAAAAAGTTGCTGCGCCGCGGGCGCGCCGTCGACAGGCACCGGCATCGAAATCGCGTTAAGTTTTCGGGTTCTGGGCCCCGCTCCCGCTTCGCTCATCGCAAAGCGGCGAGTCGTTACGCCGCCGGACGGGTATAGGTGCTCCACGCAAAATGTCGAGGATAAGCAAGTGAACAGATGGTTTCTAGGACTGATTCTTGCCGCCGTCGCTGCGGGAAGTCTAAGCGGCGTACGCGTGGACGCGCAAGCCGCACCACCAGCGACGCCGGCGTCGCCGATGCCGCCGATGACGCCGATGCCGACGATGTCTCCGATGGCGACGGTGTCGCCGATGGCGACTCCCACGCTGCTGCCCGGCCCGACCGGCTTACCGAGCCCTTCGGCCACCGCAACGATGCCGTCCTATCGATGACGGGAATGCGTTAACGTTCGAAGTCGCGCTTTTTCATTTGGACGGTAAACGGCCGGCACATTCGTAGGGGTGGACGAAGCGTCGTGAGAAGCACGTCGCTTCAACGCTCGAATGCTAAGGAGTTGCCGTGCGCCGTTGCACCCCCGTTGCCGTAGCGCTCATTTTGGGATGCGCCGTATCGACATCATCACTGGCGGCGAAAATGCAGGCGCCTTCAATTGCGACTCCGGCGGTGCAGTCGGCCATTGCGGCGGCCGTCCAGCGCGATCGCGTTCGCTACGGCGGGAACGCGCCGGTGCCGGCCGCCGTCATCGGCGTCTGGGACGGGAACGGCCACAGTTACGTGCGCACCTTCGGCGACGCCGACCTCGCGCGCAAGGTGCACGTCACGACCGACGACCACTTTCGCGTCGGCAGCAACACGAAGACGTTCGTCGTCGGCGTGCTGCTGCAGTTGATTACCGAAAGGAAACTCTCACTCGACGACCCATTGAGCCGCTTTCAGCTCGGTGTCACGGTTCCAAACGCCGCGCACATTACGGTGCGCGAACTCTGCGAGATGCGCAGCGGGCTGTACGAAGCCTACGACACGCCGCAGTTTGCCGCGCTGAAATGGAAGGTGCCGGCGAATTTCAAGCCGCAGATGCTGGTCGGCTGGGCCGTTCGACACAAACCGTACTTCGCGCCGAACCGCGGCTACCAATACAGTAACACCAACTACATCCTCTTGGGCCTCATCATCGAGTCGCTCACGAAGGATACCGTCGGGAATCAAATCCGCAAGCGCCTGATCGAGCCGTTCGGGCTGCGGTCGACGTCGTTTCCGGCGACGCAAGCCATGCCCGAACCCTGGGCGCGCGGCTACGATCTCGACGCGCGCCGAAACTGGAAAGACGTCAGTAATACAGTGCCGGTTGCGTTTATGTGGTCGGCCGGCGCAATGATCTCCGATATTCAGGATATCCGCCGCTGGGTGAAACTTTTCGCGACAGGTGAGGCCGGCGGCCGCACGACCTACGCCGATCTCACGCGCTGCGTTCCGTTCCTCGGCAACACGTCGTATGGCCTCGGTATCACCTGCAGCGCCGGCTGGTACGGATACACGGGTGCACTTCCCGGCTACAATACCGCCGACTATTACTCGCCGTCGACCGGCTTGACGATCGTTGCCTTCATCAACTACAAAGCCGAACAACCCATCGAAGGGGTCGCGAGCGTGATGGTGCGCGACATTGCCAGAATCGTCACGCCGAACCACGTCCCATTCGTCTACACGCAGAACCAGCTGCGAACGATGCTCGGCCAATAACGCCGTCGCCTTCAATTCCAATGAGACGCTACGAGACGGGCATCGTCTGGCTGCGGCGAGATCTGCGCTTGCGCGACAACGTCGCGCTCTACGAAGCGAGCAGCGCGTGCGACACCGTCTGCCTTGCATACGTTCTCGATCCGGTGCTGCTCGCGAACGATCGCATGGGCGCGCCGCTCGTCAACGCCTTTTTCGGTGCGATTGCCGGCCTTCGCGCAACCCTTCGGCGCGAGGGAAGCGATCTCGCGCTGTTGTGCGGCCGGTTCGACAAAGAATTGAGCGCACTCGCCGTTCGCATCGGCGCGCAGGTCGTCTATTTCAACGAGGACTACGAGCCCGCAGCCGTCGAGCGCGACCGCGAAGTCAGCGCCGCGCTGCGGGAATGCGGCATCGACGTGCATCCGCATCTCGACCACGTCTATTTCGGCGCCGGCGAGATCGAGCGCGCCGGCCGAGCGCCGTACAAGGTTTTCACGCCCTACAAACGCCATTGGCTCGAGCTGCTTTCGGTTGCGCCGCGCCCGCCGGTTCCGTCGCTGCGCGCGCTGAACGGCCGCTTGATACCCGTCGCGGCGATCGGAGAAACCGAGCCGGATCCGTCACCCGAATCGTTCGGGTTCGCTACCAGCGGCCGTTATCCCCGAGCGTCCGAAAGCATTGCTATCGACCGATTGAAGACATTTCTTCGGCAGGACGGCGGCATCGACGCCTACCGGAATGCGCGCGAATATCCAGGCCTCGACGGGACGTCGCAACTCTCACCGCACCTTCGCGCGGGAACGATTGGCATTCGAACGTGCGTGGCGGGTGCGCTCGAACGGCGCGATGAAAGCGCGGGCGCCACGCGCGCGAGCATCGACACCTGGATCGCCGAACTGATTTGGCGCGATTTTTACCAGATGATCCTCAAACGTTTTCCACACGTCGCCGGTTCGCCGTTCGTCGCCGCTGCGGAACGCATTCCGTGGCAAGCGCCCGACCGCGAGTACGAAGCCTGGTCGCACGGTCGTACCGGATACCCGCTCGTCGACGCGGCGATGCGACAACTCAACGCGACGGGATGGATGCACAATCGCCTGCGAATGGTCGTTGCATCGTTTCTTACCAAAAATCTGCTCGTCGATTGGCGCGTGGGCGAACGCTATTTCGAACGCCACCTGGCCGACGCCGACGTGGCCGCCAACAACGGCGGCTGGCAATGGGCGGCATCGACCGGAACCGATGCAGCCCCGTATTTTCGCATGTTCAACCCGGTCGAACAAAGCCGCCGGTTCGACGCCGAAGGCACGTTCGTCAAAAGCATGCTTCCCGAACTTGCAAACGTCCCGGCCCGGTTCGTCCACGAGCCCTGGACGATGCCGCCTGCATTGCAGGCGGCGAGCGGAGCGACGATCGGCGTCGACTACCCGGCACCCGTCGTCGACCTTCGCGAGTCGCGCGCGCGCGCGCTCGACGTCTTTAAGGCTGCGCTCGGCGCCCCCCGGCTAAGCCGTGACGAAAGATGACCGCGTCGCGCTTAGCGCGCCGCGACCGGCGGACAATCGGCGTCGGCGCGTCCCTTGGCCGGAAGGTAGGTGCCGATCTTGTACACGACCGCAACGGTGAGGTTATAGCCGTTGCTCTCGTCGTAAATCGTCGCCGGCCCGACGTTGAGGGGACCGGTGAAGGCCTCGCCGGGATGAATCACGGCGGTGTTTCCGGTCGGCCGTCGCGCCCCGGTCCAGCCTCGGATCGTCGCGACGGCATATTCATCGGGCAGGGGCGAGGTCGCGAAGACGTACGTCCGGCAGGGCTGCGGAAGCCGCATGCCCGGCGTGGGCTCGTTGGGAACGTACCACAGCACCCACCTCTCGGGATCTGCTTTGGCTCTGCACCCGGAGGCCGCCAGCGTAACGCCGCCCAGTGCGAGGACCGCCGCGGCCAGGTAAAAGCGCTTTGCGAATGCAGACACGTGAGGCCGCACTTCAATGAACCCTCCGAGGAGCGCTTGGATTTAGGCGGGAGGTACACCCTTGACGGAGCAATCTCCTGGCGTCGAAATGGGCAACGCGATGCTGCTCCTAGGGGAATCGAGCCGGCCGTTTGCGGCGGCGCTGGCCCTGCTTACGGCGCAGACCGAGGGGCCGCCGGCAACCGTCCCCGCGTTCGACGCCCCGGCGGCCGTCGCCGCCGCCGCGCAGAGTCTCGCGACCGAACGAAACGGGATCGTAGCAATGCACCGCCACATCGTCGCGCAAGAGCACGCTCCGGCTCACGACGGAACGCTCGACGAACGGGCCGGCGTCCTGCGCGAAGGCGATCACGTCGTTGCGGTGCGCGTGTACGACCGGCAGAGCGGAGGCGCGGCGGGTGCTTCGCTGGTAAAGGCACAAACCGACGCCGAGAATAATTTGCCCGACGACAATTACCAGTTGCCGCTGCGCGAAGATTTTCTCGCGGACTACACCTTCGAAAGCGCCCCCTGCGACGCTTGCGCCGCCGGCAACGTCGCGGTGCGGTTCACGAGCACCAAGCGCAACGAGACTCACGGCGACGGCATCGCCGTCATCGACGCCGCAGCGCATCACTTCCTACGCCTCGATTTCGTTCCGAGCGTGCTGCCCAATCACGTCGATAAAGCATCGATATCGATCGTCTTGGGACGCGCTCTTCCCGACCTGTGGGACGTCGTGGAAATGGATCAGCACTACTCGGGGCACCTGCTCTTCATCAGCGGCGGCGCCGACATCACGACCTCGCTGGGAAACTATCGCCGCTTCAAATCGCGCGCCGACGGGCTCAAAGCACTCGATCGCGGCGTGTAGTCAATCGCACATGCCGACGTGGGAAGAGCGCTACCGCCACGGGAAATCGCTGCGCCAAACGACGCCCCGTTCTGCCCAAGCGATCTGGAAACAGCGTCACGATTCGGTCGATCCGGTCGCGCTGATCGAGGAGTCTAACGGCGGTCGCATTCCGGGGCTCGTGCCGCTGCGCTACGCACGCATGGCGCAATCGCCGTTCACCTTTTTCCGCGGGTCGGCGATTCTTCAAGCACGCGACCTCGCACGTGCGGCCGTGAGCGGCACGAGCGTTCAGCTCTGCGGCGACTGCCACCTCATGAATTTCGGCGGGTTTGCCACCGCCGAGCGAAACCTGATTTTTGACATCAACGATTTCGACGAAACGTTTCCCGGCCCGTGGGAATGGGACCTCAAACGCCTGGTTGCGAGCGTGCTCCTAGCGGCACGCAGCCGATCCTTTTCCGATACGTTCGCGAAGGATGCGGTGCTCGCCGCGACCGCTTCGTACCGCGAACGCAGCGGAGAATACGCCGCGATGTCGCCGCTGGACGTGTGGTACACGCAGATCGGCTTTCGCGATTTGCGGACGCTCTTTCGCAATCGAACGCGAATCGCCGGAGACTTACGCAGCGGCGAGGCGATCGCGCGCCGCCGCACATCGGAATCGCTGTTTCCGAAACTCACCACCATCGAAAACGGCGAGGCGCGCATCGTGGACAATCCGCCGCTGGTCTATCACTTCGGACGGTACGAAGAAGCATGGTTGGAGACGCTTCGCACGTTCTTCGATCGTTACCGGAGTTCGATGCCCGAAGATCGCGGAAGGCTCTTCGGCCGCTATCGGCTGCAGGATATCGCCGTGAAGGTCGTCGGGATCGGCAGCGTCGCCACGCGCTGCATCATCGCGCTGCTCCTCGCCGACGAAACGAGCCCGCTCTTTCTGCAGGCGAAGGAGGCGCGCCGTTCGGTGCTGGAGCCGCCGGCCGGTTCCAGCCGGTACGAGCACCAGGGCGCGCGTGTGGTGAACGGGCAGCGGCTGATGCAGGCGGCCGGCGACATCTTCTTGGGCTGGGCGAGCGCCGGACCACACGACTACTACGTGCGGCAGCTTCGCGACATGAAGGTGTCGCCGCCGTTGGAGGATCTTCGTCCGGGCGCATTTATCGCTTACGCGCGCATGTGCGGCTGGGCGCTCGCGCGGGCGCATGCAAAAGCGGGCGACGCGGCGGCGATTGCGGGGTACGTGGGCGCCGGCGACGGCTTCGACCGCGCGATGGCAAAATACGCAATCGCGTACGCCAATCAAGTCGAAAGCGATTACGCGCGCTTCAAGGGCGCCATACGCTCGGGCAGAATCAACGCCGAAGTCGGCGAATTCTCCGAAGCGGAATTCGAACCCTAAAGAGCGCTAACTGAAGACGGCGGCGGCCATCGCCATGAACCCGAGTATGGCGATCATGGCCGCCACAAAACCGGCCGACGAACGCGGCGTCTGCGGATAGATTTTTCGAAACGAGCGCAGTTCGTAGACGGCGAGCGCAAGCGACAGCAGGCCGAACGCGATCATCGTAATGCCGATCGACTGCGGGTTGATCGGAAACGGCGACTCGCCGCGCGGACGAACGCCTTCGAAAAATTTGTCGATCGTGAAGCCGAAGCCGATTAACGCGAGCGAGGTGCGCGTCCACGCCAGCGCGGTTCGTTCGTAGGCCAACCGGAGATTATCGACGTTGAGATCGTGGGGCGGCTCCGCCTTCACGTCAGCGCCGGCGCGCGTCCGGCGTCGGTGTGGGTTGCGCGTGCAGCGGACCGCCGCCGGCGCCGCGATTGGGGCCGGGCAGCGTGCCGATTCCCGATGCTTGGCGAATCGCGTTGACGCTCGAGACTAAGGCGGTGAGCGGGGCGCGATCCGACGGACAATCGAGATCCGGCGACGTCCAGCCGTGCCACGTTACGCGCGTCGTCGTTCCGAACGACGCGCTCTTCATGCACGGCTGACCCGCGACGTTGCCCGAGCGCACCGCTTTGAGATTTTCAAAGAAGCGGCTCGCGACCGAACTCGTCACGGTGAACGATTTGGGCGCACCACGGCTGACGCCGCGATTTTGCACCACGATCGTCGCACTGCCGTCCGACCACACGTCGATGCGATAGCCGGGCGTATTGGTCGAGCCGGAATCGACGATCGTGGCGCCGTCGCGCGCGGCCGCCGCGCCTGCGTTCGCGAGGCATCCGAAGGCCGCGGCAATCGCCAAAAGGCTCGCCGTACCCCGCATCGTGCCGGCGCGGTCCTTAGAACGCACCGAGTCCGTTGGGGGTTCCCCAGCCCGACGGACCGTCGAAGCCCTTGGCGGCATTGCAGATGTATTTTACGCTGGACGCGCAGTAGCCGCTCACGGGATGGTACACGTTGCTTCCGACGGTCTGATCGTAGAGATTGCCGTGGTTCGTCCAAATATGTTCGGGACCGTTGATCTGCGCCGCATTTCGGGCTCTTCCGAAGATGCCCGCGATGATCGGCGCCGAAACGCTCGTGCCGCCAAACGCAGTCCAACCGCCGACGTATACGGCAACCGGTGCGAGCACCGAGGCCTCGGCCGACACGTCTGCCTCCGAGCGCATCTTACATCCGCCGTCGTGCTGCCACGACGGCTTCTTCACGACGATGCTGCAGCCGCTTCCGGTAGCGCCGCACGGACCGCTGCAAAAATCGTCGGCGAGTTCGTTCCAGATCGTTTCTTTCCAGCCACGGTCGTTGGTGGCAGACACGAGTTTCGTGCCGCCGACGCAGACCACCGATGGCAGCGAACACGGTTGCTGCGGACCGCCGCAATCGGTCAACCCGCCGCCTTGATCGCCGGCACTGGCTACGTAGACGTGACCCGGCTGCGAAAACGCCGTATCGGATCCTTCGCCGGGACCGCCGCACTTCGTGTACTCGCTGCCTCCGAACGAGTTGCTGATGACGACCGCACCGAGCTTCGCCGCCTCTCTCTCCGCTGCATAGAGATCGCTCGTGTAATCCGAGTTCGCCTGAACCAGGATGATGTGGCAGCGCGGACAGGCTGCCGAAACCATGTCGAGATCGAGTGCCTGCTCTTGATCCCAGCCGCCGTCGGCCCGAGGCGGCTGCGTGCCGCCGGTTTGATTGCGAATCTCCAAGCAGCCGTTGCCCGTCGTGCACGAAATTAACTTGTAGTACGAACGATAGACGCCGAGATCGCTCGAGGCATGCGGATAGCCGTACGCGTCGACGATCGCGACCTTGGTGCCGTTGCCGAACGGAATTTTGTACGCGTGCTGAAGGTCTTGCGCGCCGTATCCCTGGTGTGTGGCGTTGGCATCGTCCATCGCGGCGCGCAGATCGCTTCGCTCGAGCGCGAAGCAGCGCATCTCACCCGGATGAGCCGGCGCGGGACACACGGTCCGAACCGCGTTGGGCGAAAGGATTGGAATCTCGCCGCTGCCGGCAGCAGAAAATGCCGCCGTTTGCGCGGGCGGCATCACGGCGCCCCCGTGACAAGCCGCGAGTGCGGCGATGGCGAAGAGTGCGGTTGCACGAATGACGTTGCGGCTCAAGAAAACCTCCAGGGACCCCTTTGAGAGCAGGGCGTTTGCTTATCGGATAAACGCGGGATGAACGCCAGTGGTTCCCCGGTCGCGTCTGCGGATTCCGGCTCACTGGGGTCATGATTTGATCGTCGAAACCGCCGATGGAACGGTCGTTTCGAGCGCGTTCGTGCGTCACCGCAGGAGTGCCGTCGAGAAACCCGCCGACGCGCTGCTTGCCGCCGCGGCCGAGCAGGTTCGGGCGTACTTCAGGGGCCGGCTGCGGCGCTTCGACCTGCCGCTCGCTCCGCTCGGTACCCCGTTTCAGCAAGCCGTATGGGCGCTGGTCGCGGAGCTTTCGTTCGGAGAGTTCGTTTCGTATGCCGACGTGGCCCGAGCCGCCGGCCGTCCCTTGGCGCATCGCGGCGTGGCTGCGGCGATGCGCCAAACGCCGATCGCGCTCTTCATTCCCGCGCATCGCGTCGTTGGCAGCGACGGACGCGTCAGAGGCGCGAGCCCGCTCTCGATGCGCGCGCGGCTGGCCGCCTTCGAGCGTCAGTAGTCCATTTCGGCCGGCGCGCTCTGCTGCGCTGCAAGGCACGTCTGATAGTTGGGCGGCTGAGGAATCGGCTTGAAGGTCGTCGGCTTCTGCGAAAACTGGAAGACGTCGTCGTACGCGTCCGCGCGCTGATCGTCGTAGACCTGCTGCGAGCCCTTTCCAAGGAACGGCAGACCGAACATCTTTTCGATGAAGTGCAAGGCCGACGCGGTCTCGTGCTGCGATTTCGAAACGTAATGCGTCTTGGCGTACGGCGAAATGACGATCAACGGAACCCGATAGCCCAAGCCTTCGTACGCTTTCGTCTCTGAGTTGGGATACTGATGCGGAAGCATGTGGTCGAACCAGCCGCCCCACTCGTCCCAGGTCAGGATAATTGCCGTGCTCTTCCAATACTGGCTTTGACCGATCGCATTGACGACTTCGGTCACCCACGCCGGGCCGCACGCCCCCGAGCCTCCTCCCGCATGGTCGGACGCCCCGCCGTGCGGCATCACCCACGAGACGTCCGCCAACTTCCCATTCGCGACGTCGCTGACGACTTGCCAATCCGGCGTGACGACGTTGGCGTAGTCCGGACCGTAGCGCACCGCCTTGATCGCATCGAACGCATCGAGCCAATACGAGTCCTCGTTATGGCCGTTGAACGTCTTGGGCTGTTTGTACCATTTCCACGTGACCTTTGCGTTATCGAGCAAATCGGCGACCGAAGCGTACGTGAAGCACGGATCGCCACCGAGCACCTCGTGCCCGACCGCCGGCGGAAACTCCGGCGGGTCTGACGCGCCGTACTGCAGGTACCATTCTTCCTCTTTGGGAGCGTCGCAGCCCCAGGGCATTTTCGAGGGCACTTCCGACGCGTGGCCCTCCTGCCCGGTGATCAACTCTTGATGCGGACCAAAGCTCGGGCCGTTCGTCGACGCAAAATTATGATCGCCGAGCGCGTACTGCGAAGCCATCGTCCAATACGCCTGGATGTCGGACTTCTTGACGTACGAGAAAGCCAACTGCCGGTAGTGTTTCTCCGAGCGGTATGCCCAGCACGACGGGTGATTCACCCAGTCCGTGTATGCGCAGCCCGGCATCAACTCGTACGGCGACGAGCCGTATATCAACCGGTCCCAGCCGTCATTCTTTCCACCGTCGTAATCCTCGAGAAACTGATAGTGATAGTGATTGACGTCGAACCCATACTTGAGCGGGAGCTCCTGCAGCGTGTACTTCACGCCGTGCCCATAGCCCGACGTCGCGCTAGCGGCACCCGGGAATCCGCGAAAGAAATTGTCGAAGCTGCGGTTTTCCTGCATGATGACGACGACGTGCGTAATCGGGAACGACGTACGGTGGCGCACGCTGACACCAACATTCGGAATCGCCGGCAACCCTTGCGACCGCCCGTACGGCGAGCTGCAAGCCGTCGCCGCAACGGCAAAGAGTATGAGGGCGAGCCGTTTCATCGCTTCTCCTTCCCTACGCGGTTCAACCCCATCATAACACCGTCACCGCGTTCGCGGCATACGCGTTGGCAACGGTCTCGTCGAAGAAGCGCGCGTTGTACTCGACGATGTCGGCGACTTGCGGAAACTGCGGATGCCGCCGCTCGGCCGCAAGGCGATACGAGATGCCGTCGCGTTCGAGAATCTTCCACTCCACCATGCGCGGCAGCGCGGCCCGCACTCTCGCCGCCGGATTTACGTGCAACTCCGGATCGACGAAGAGCTGGGGCGGAATCGCGCGCAGGTGCGATTCCACGCCGGCCACGGCCTGCTCGCAGACAAACGGATCTTCGCGCGTGCAAAGCCACTTCGCGAGGAGTTGGCTCGCGACCACCGGGCGCAGCGCTGCCAGCGCCTGCGTCAGCCGCGCGCGATCGTCCAGCCTCCCGACTCGAAAGAGCATGGAGAGCCGCTTCGACACGAACGGATCGTAACTCACGCCCGCGAGGTAGAGGGTCGCGAGCGGCGCGAGGCGATCGATCGCGCCGCGCATCGGTCCGATCGTTCCGTCGACCGAATAGCGCTCTTCCGGCGTGAGATAAAAGGTCGCGCCGCGGCGCACGATGTCTTCCATGCGCGCGACATCCGCGTCGATACGCTCCGGCGTTTCGGTATCGAGCGGAAATGCGCCGAGCGCCGTGAAAAGCGGCTCCGCGTCGACCCGACGCAGCAAGAACCCCAACCACGGAAGACGCGTGGCTAAGAAGCCGGGCTCGTACATGCGGCGCGACCTTGCCGTGAAGATTGCGTGCCACCAAGAACTCGACTCGACGAACGTCGTGGAAACGATCGCCGTCGAGTCGAGGTCGTGCTGGTGATTGGCGATGACGAGCGTCGGTCCGCGACGGCGCGGAATTCTGCCCCAGTGGCGAATGCGATACCCGATACGCACCCACACGTAGCTGCTCGTGTAGGCGAAAACGCGCAACGGCCATCCCCACAGCGACGAGATAGGCCGCCGCCCGACGCGCAGCACGGAGAGCGACGCGAATGCGAAATTCAAGCCGGCCAGCGCGAAGACGGCCTGATAGCCGGCGCGCCCGCCGTGAAATGACGAAATCAGCCACCCTCCGACAAGCGGTGCGACGACGTTCGGAAGGTGCGACGCAACGCCCCATAAGCCCAGATCGCGGGCGACGTCGCGCATCGCCGGAATCGAGTCCATCGCCAGCGCCCAGCCGCTCGAAAACACACCGCCGAAACCGACTCCGAACAGGAATGCGTAGAGGAAAATCCACTGCGGAGCGGGGGCGATGGCGAATCCGATGGCCGCAATCGCCATCGGGACGCCGGCACAGGCGGTGACGATTTTACGCGGCGCGCGATCGGAAAGAATGCCGATGTAGATCGACGATCCCGTCGCGCCGATCATCGTGCAAAACGCCGCGATCGCCGTTCCCAAGGAAGGGTTCGGAAGACGCTGCACGTCGCGGAAATAGTACAATACGAACGTTTGCAGCAGCACGAGGCCGAAGAAGACGAACGCGCGCGCCGCGAACACGACGCCGAAGTCGTGCCAGTCGCGGACGTGGGCTCGGTCGGGTTCTTGCCACTGCGTCTCGTGCACCCAAAAGAGCGACACTGCGCAGACGGTCACGACCACCGCCGCAGCGATGAAGGTGAAGCTCGGGCTGGGCGCCACGCCGGCGATACTCAATCCCAAGATCGTGCCGACAAGGCTGGCCGCACCACGCACTCCGGAAACGGCGCCCCACTTGCTTCGCGGAATGAGTTCCGGGAGCAGCACCTGATACGCCGCAAGCGCGACGTTCGACGCGACGATTGCGACGACCAAACAGATCGCGAACGTCAGGAGGCCGTGCATGAACGGAAGTGCCACGAGCGCCGCCACGTCGACCGCGAGGCCCGCCAGCACGTACGCGCGCCGTTCGCCTCCGCGACGGCGGCTGCGGTCGGAGAACCATCCGGCGAGCGGCGGCACGACCATCGCCGCCAACGCGGCAGCGCTGGCCAGCACCGAAAGAACGATCACGTGCGATCCCGGCGCCAACTGCAGCAGCGCCGCCGGAACGGCGATCGTCATCAGCGCCGCGTCTTGAAACGTCAGCGGAATCCAGAGCGCGTTGAGAACGATCCACGAGACGATCTCGCGGAAGCGATTGGGGCCTTCGATCAACGCGCTACTGTTTGACGGCGTCGATCAGCACGACGCCGCGACCGCCGAAGTCCCGCAATTGTGCGAGCGCGCCGACGGCCGCACCGATCGGCGTATCCGGATTGGTCGCCTCGGCTACGGAAAAACCGGTTTGTTTGCGCACCTGCGCGTCGATCGAGTCGCGCAGCGACTGCGGCAAGAGCTTGAATTTTCCGACCACGCCCAGCATCGGGCCGGCTTTTTCGTCGAGCGTCTGCGGATCGACAGCGAGCACGACGACGTCGTGGTGCTTTCCACTCTCCACCCGTTCGAACACCACGAAATCAATACCGAGATTGCGCGTATGCGCGCGTACCGCTTCGACGCCGTTCCCATGCGCGACCGATACGTACCCGCTGGGCGGATTTGCGTCGAGATTCTGCAGCCACGTCTCGAGCGACGGCATGAGCGCCTGCGTTCCCGCGACCACGTCGTGTCCGTCGTAGGTTCCGACGCCTTGAGACAACAGCGCGTTGTCGCCGAATCCGGGACGCGACGAAATGGTTTGGTGCCACGCGCGCGACGACAGCACCGCCGCCCCGTCGAAGAGCGGAAAATCCACGGGATTGGTCGCCGCCGGACCCGGGCTGGAGCCCGTTCCGCCGCCGCGAGCGCCGCTCGAGCACGCCGCCAACGCCGCGATAAGGGCGAACGATGTCATCCTCCACGCCATCGACGAGCCGTTTCGAGGAGATGGAGTCGGTCCCCCGTAAGGGGTCGAATCGTGGCATCGAACGTAACCCCGCGCCTGTCGTACGGCTCCTATCTCAACGTCGCCGGATTGCTCTCGCTGCAGAAGCCTCTTTCGCAGCCGGAGCACCACGACGAGATGCTCTTCATCATCATCCACCAAGTCTACGAGCTGTGGTTCAAACAGCTGCTTCACGAAGTAGACGAATCCGTGCGCGCGATCGATCGCGACGACGTGCTACGCGTGGCCAAGCACTTCCGCCGGATTCACGCGATTCAGCGAATCCTCGAACAACAGGTCGACGTACTCGAGACGATGACGCCTCAGGAGTTCAACCAGTTTCGTGACAACCTCAATCCGGCCAGCGGATTTCAATCGATCCAGTTTCGCGAACTCGAGTTTGCCTGCGGCATCCGGCGTCCGGACGTGCTCAAGTACGTGGAGATGGACGACGCGGCGCGAAGGCGCTTGGAGCGGCGCTTGAAAGAGCCGTCGCTCTACGACCACGTCAAGGAGCTGCTGCGCCGCCGCGGCTTTGCGGTCGACTCGCACGACGATTTGGTCGAAAGTTTCCGCCGCATCTACAGCGACGAGGTCGGTTACTACGACCTGCATCTGCTCCTCGAGGACCTCATCGAGTTCGACGAGCGCCTGCTGCTGTGGCGCGGCCGGCACGTGCGCATGGTCGAGCGCATGATCGGCCGTAAGCAGGGCACTGGCGGATCGGCCGGCGTCGACTATTTGGCGCGCACGCTCGAAAACCGAATGTTTCCGGAACTGTGGGACGTGCGCACGGTGCTCGGGACCGGTGCAGGTTACGCATGAGGGAATCGATGGACGCAACGGTGACGCAGGCGCTCGCGCGCGACGAATTTCCAATCCTCGCGCGGTCGACCTATCTGGTGAGCCATTCGATGGGTGCCGCTCCCTTAGGCGCCAAGACGGCGCTGGCAACGTACTGGGAACAGTGGGCGGCCGACGGGCCCGAAGCGTGGGAGCAGTGGCTGCCGGCGATTGCGACGATCGCCGACGGCATCGGCGCCATCGTCGGTGCGCCGGCCGGCAGCGTATTCCTCGGTCCAAACGTTTCGGTGCTGCAAGCGGCACTGGCGACGTGCGTGGACTTCTCGGGCGACCGTTGCGAAGTCGTCTACGAGTCGTTGCAGTTTCCGTCGCTAACCTACGTTTGGCGTGAGTGGGAGCGCTTCGGCGCGCGCACGAAGGTGGTTCCGTCCGACGACGGGCGCTCGATACCCACCGAGCGCATCTGCGCGGCGATCACCGAACGGACTGCGATCGCCGTGCTTTCGCACGCCTACTACGTTTCCGGCGCGATCGCCGACGTCGCGACGATTCAAGCGCATTGCCGCAACACCGGAACGCTGCTCTGCGTCGACGCGTATCAAACGACCGGCGTTTATCCCTACGACGTGACGCAATGGGATCTCGACCTCGTGACCGGCGGCTCGCACAAGTGGCTGTGCGGCGGTCCGGGGTGCGCGTGGATTTACGTCAAGCCGGCGTTGCTGCACCGTTTTCGGCCCGCGGTCACCGGCTGGATGGCGCACGCGCGGCCCTTCGCTTTCGAAGCGGCCCCGATCGACCACGCTGCATCCATGTATCGCTGGGGCAACGGCACACCCACGATTCCCGGTTACCTCGCCGCGAAACCCGGTCACGATTTGATTCGCGGCGCCGGCATCGCGCGCATTCGCGAACACAACGTGCGTCTCACCACGAAAATTGCCGAGGCGGCGCTCGAACGCGGGCTGCGCGTCAACACGCCGCTGCAACCCGAGCGCCGCACCGGATGGATCGGCATCGATTTCGACGGGGCCGAACGAGCCTGCCGCGAACTCGTCGCGGAGCGCGTGTTTCTCGACTACCGGCCGGGTTGCGGGCTGCGCGTCAGCCCGCATTTTTATACCACCGACGACGAAATCGACGCATTTTTCGCCGCCCTCGACCGCATGCGCTGAAACTTCCGCCCGCGCGTTCGGGTCGGATGGGACGTGATCGTCGACCATCGCAACGTAGGCGCCGCATTCCGGCGCCTTTCGCTTCCGGTTGCCGCGCAAATGCTCGGCGATCAGATTCTCGGCATCGTCGACACGATCGCGATCGGCAGTCTCGGCGCGGTCGCGCTCGCAGGCGCGACCGCCGCCAGCGCGATTTTGACCGCCGTGCTGTTTTCGATTTTCGGGTTATTGACCGGCACGTCGATCATCGCCGCGCAGCGCATCGGGGCTCACGACGTCGACGGATTTGCGCGCACGCTGCGCGCCGGAGCCATCGTTCCGTTCGCGGTCGCGCTTGGCGGGCTGGCACTCGGCATCTTCTTCAGCAAGCCGGCCGTGCACGCGCTCGTCGGCGGCTTGCCCTCGGCCGGCGCGAGCGCCCAGTACCTCACGCTCCGCCTCGCGTCGGCGCTGCCGATCGTCATCTCGGGCACGATCATCGTCGGTCTGGGCGCGGCCGGCAATCGCATCGTCGGCGTGCTCGTGCTCGTCGCGATCAACCTCGTGCACATTCCGCTGCTGCTGATGCTCGGGCTCGGCTGGTGGACGCACCATCCGCTCGGCATCGCGGGCGCCGGCATCTCCTCGCTGCTCTCGGAGACGTTCGGCTGCATCTGCGCCGTCGCGTACGTTTGGCGCAAACCCGCGTATCGCGTTTTCGAAAGTTGGAAGATTTCGTGGACGACGGCGCGCGAATGCACGCGCCTCGGTTTGCCCGAATCGATCTTTCTCACCGGCGTCATGCTCCCCGATATCGCCGTCGTCGCGATGTTGGCGCCGCTCGGCGCTCCGGTCGTCGCTGCATTTCGTGCGCTCAACGTCGTCTCGGATCTCACGTTCGTATTTCCGAGTCCGCTGCAGAGCGCGGCACAAACGATCATCGGCCAGCGTCTCGGCGCCGGCGACGTCGATGGTGCGCGCTGGTTTCTCGGACGCGCGCAGCGGTTCGCTACGCTCGTCACCGCCGCCGCAGGCATCGTCGCGGCCGCACTCGCGTGGCCGCTCGCCTACATCTTCACGCTCAACGCCGCCGTCGCGAGCATGGCCGCGTTGCCGCTTGCCGTGCACATGGCGACGCTGCCGCTCAAAGGTTGGGCGATGGTCTCCCTCGCGCCGATTCGTGCTTCCGGCGATACCCGCTTTTCGATGATCGTCGGCGTCGTCTGCGCCGCGCTCGTCATTCCGTTTGCGTGGTTGGGCATCGAGCGGCTGCACATCGGCCTGTACAGCGTACCGTTGGGATGGATCTCGGCGTGGGCCGTGCGCGCACTGTTGACGGAATGGAAGCTGCGCGCGGGCACCTGGACACGCCGCGCTCCGCTCGCCGCGTAACCCGTCTCATTACTGCGCCCCCTACGGCGCAGGCAACGCGAGCACGGCCGAAAGTTCGGCGTGAATGCGGCCGTTGGTCGCCAGAATCGAACGCGCGTCGAGCGCCGGCGGCGTCCCGTCGGCGCGCGTTACCCGGCCGTTTGCTTCGGAGACGATTAAGGTGCCGGCGGCAACATCCCACGCGTGCAATCCGAACTCCCAAAATCCATCGAAGCGGCCGCACGCGACGTAGGCCAGGTCGAGCGCGGCCGAGCCGTCGCGCCGCACCGCCTGAGCGACGTTCGATACGGCGCGAAAATGCGCGGCATTGCGCTCGAAATCGGCGGGATAGAAACCGGTGCAGACCATCGCGCCGGCCACGCGTTCGATCGGCGACACGCGGATGTCGCGATCGTTCATCCGCGCGCCGGATCCTCGTTCGGCGATAAAGATTTCGTTCATCGCCGGCGCATAGACGACGCCGGCAATTAGCTCGCCGGATCGTTCGTACGCGATCGAGACGCAATAGAGCGGATAGCCGTGAGCGAAGTTCGTCGTTCCGTCGAGCGGGTCGACGATCCAGCGTTCGTCGGCGATGCCGGCGTGCGTGCCGGTTTCTTCGGTAAGGATCGTCGCATCCGGATAGTCGCTGCGCAGCCGCTCCAGAATGATGCGTTCGCTTGCGCGATCGGCATCGGTGACGAGATCGGCGCGCCGCCCCTTTTCGCGAATCTCGCGCGGACCGCGCGCTTCACGCGTCAAGACCACGCCGGCTTCGCGCGCGATGGCGACTGCGGTTTGGAGCGGATCGGGCCGGCGCATCGCCAGCCGCATTGGATGCGGAGGCCGCCGGGTCCCCGGTGCGAATGAGGCACAACGATGGCGTTCAGCGAGGGGTTCATCTCGGAATTGGTCGGGCGACGCGCCGCGGTCAACGACCTCTCGGTCGGCAAGGTCGCCGATTTTCTCGTGACCAAACCCGACGATACGTTTCCTCAGATCGACGGGCTCGTCATCAAGACGTCGCGCGGATTGCGATTCGCGCCGATCGATACCGTCGCCGACGTCGACCGCAACGGGACAGTCGCGCTGACCGCCACACCCGCCGAACCGGCACCCAGCGACGATCAGGCGCTCTACCTCATTGCGGACCTGCTCGACAAGCAGATCGTCGACGTCGACGGCCGTAAGGTCGTGCGCATCAACGACATCGAGGTGGCCAGCACGGGCGGGCGCATGCGCGTCGTTGCCGCCGACGTGGGCGTCGCCGGACTCTTGCGCCGCCTCGGCCTGAAATCGTTCGGCCGCCGATTCACGCCCGGCGTCTACCGGGCCGTGCCGCGCTCGATGATTGCCTGGAATTCCGTCGCGCCAATTCGTGAAGCCAATCCCGCCCAAGTGAGCCTCTCCGTCAAACGCAGCAAGCTGGCACGCCTGCACCCGTCGGAACTTGCCGAGATCATCGGCGATTTGTCGGCGCGCGAAGCCGCGGCGGTCGTCGGACAACTCGACGACGAGACGGCGGCCGACGCGTTCGAACATCTCGATTCCGAAACGCAGAAGACGCTGATCGACGACATCGGCACGGAGCGCGCGGCCGACATCATCGAGGAGATGGATTCCGACGACGCGGCCGATCTGCTGGCCGAGCTGCCGGAAGAGCAGCAATCGCAACTGCTCGCCGAGATGAACGCCTATACCGCCGACGAGCTGCGCGAGCTGGTGAAGTACGACGAGGACACGGCGGGCGGCCTGATGACGACCGACTACGTCTGGATCTATCCGCATCGCACGACGGAGGCGACGATTCGGAAGATTCGCGAAATCGCGCCGGCGTCGGAGTTCATCTACTATCTCTACGTGCTCGACAAGGACGACCATCTGCTCGGAACCCTCTCGTTGCGCACGCTGCTGCTCGCACTGCCGACGGCATTCATCGACCGGATCATGGAGACCGACATGGTGACGGTGGCGCCCGATACGCCGGCGGTCGACGTCGCCGCGACGATCGCGCGCTACGATCTGCTCTCCGTGCCCGTGGTCGACGAACGCGGCAAGATGCTCGGCATCGTCACCGTCGACGACGCGATCGACGCGATCATGCCCGACGAGTTCGCGAAGAAACTGCCGCGATTCACCGCGCGGCGCCACTCGCCCGCCGCCGCTGCCGCCGGGGACTAACCGATGAGCGAAGCGCGACCGCGCAAGCGTTCGTTGATGCGATCGCTGTTGCTGATAGCGGGCGTGCTCGGACCGGGGTTCATCACGGCGTCGGCTGGAAACGACGTCGGCGGCATCGCGCAATATTCCGCAAGCCGGCGCGCAGTTCGGCTACAGCCTGCTCTGGCTGCTCGTGCCGCTGGCCATCGCCCTCGATCATCGTGCAGGAGATGGCCACGCGCATGGGCTGCGTCACCGGCAAGGGCCTCGCGGCGCTCTTTCGCGAGAATTTCGGCGTGCGGATCTCGTTCATCGCGATGCTGCTGCTCTTCCTCATCAATACGCTGCTCACCGCGACCGAGTTCGCCGGTATCGCCGCCGCCTCAGAAATCTTCCATTTGACACGCTACGTCGCGATTCCGATCGCGGTCGTCGTCGTCTTCTTCTTCGTTCTTCGGTTCGACAATAAGGTCGTCGAGCGCACGTTCGTCGTCTTCTCATTGATCTATCTCACCTATATTGGTTCGGCACTGCTTGCGCATCCCGACTGGCACGAAGTCGCGCGCGGCGCGTTCGTTCCGACGTTTCACTGGCAGACCGCCGGCTGGCTGGCGGCGGTGGTCGGTTTGATCGGCACCACGATATCGCCGTACATGCAGTTCTTCTTGCAGTCGGCCGTCGTGGAGAAGGGCTCGCGCGTCGACAGCTTGCCGTTCGCGCGCCTGGACGTGATCAACGGATCGATTGTGGCCATCGTGCTCGCCGGTTTCATGATCATCGCGAACGCGGCAACGATCTTTATGGCGAACCGCCACGGCGCCCACATCGTCGCGACGCAAGCCGCCGATTTCGCGGTCGCGCTGCGACCGCTGGCCGGCGAATTCGCAGCCGCAATCTTCGCGCTGGGCATTCTCAACGCGGGCGTCTTCACCGCCACCGTGCTTCCGCTCTCGACGTCCTATATCGTCTGCGAAGCGTTCGGATTCGAAGCGGCGATCGACCGCAAGTTCGAAGAGGCACCGGTCTTCTTCACGCTGTTCGCAGCCGGATTGCTGATCGGCGCGGCGATCGTGCTGATCCCGCACCTTCCGTTGCTCAAGATGGTGCTGCTGGCGCAAGTCGCGCAAGGCATTCTGCTTCCCGCCGAGCTCGTGCTGATGCTCATCGTGGTCAATCGCAAGCAGATCATGGGAGAGCACACGAACAAACCGTGGGTGAATGCCATCGCGTGGACGACCGTAGCGGTCGTCGGCACGCTTTCGATCGTCTACGTGGCAGGGCAGTTCGTGCCGGGATTGCTCGGCGGTTGACGATGCGCCCCGAACGCATCGTGGACTTCGCAGAGCGGCTCGCCGCAATCGTTGCCGCGGGCGGGGGTGCCGAGGCGCTCGCCGCGCACTTGGCCGATGCCACCGGCGCCGGCGTGCTGCTCGAGGATCCGCAGCGGCGCCGCATCGCGAGCGCCGGCGTCGAACCGCTTCCTCCGAGCGCGCGCGCAGCGGTCGAGAACGGTGAGGCCGGCCGGGCGCTGCGACTGATGGCCGGCCAAACGCACGTCGGGTGGCTTCGCGTCTCGGACGACGGCGCGACGACGTCAAAACGGGCGGAATCCGAAGACTTGGCGCTCCTGGCGCGTCTTGCTGCGGCCGCAATTGCCGTGGAACTGGCGCGCCGGCCCGACGCTACCCGCAGCCGGGAGGCCTTTTGGGAACGCCTCATCGACCGCGTGCATTCGGATGCCGACGCAATACGCGAGGATGCAACCGCGAGTGGTATCGTGCCAGCAGCCGCGTACCTCGCGATCGCGCTGGAATGCGAGGGCGGTACGGATATCGCCGCATTACGCGCGGTCGCCGGCGGCGTCTTTCGCAGCGGCGATGCCGAAGCCGGGATGCTCGAGCGCACGCCGGCGCTCCTCGTCTTCGTTCCGGCGGCACGCGAGATCGATGCGAGCAACGCGCGCACGGCCGCCGCGCTCCTTCCCAAAACGGTTGCCAAGCAACGGCGCGACGTGCACTTCAGCGGCGGCGTCGGAACCGTCGAGCCGCCCGCTACGCTCTATCGCAGTGCCGAGGCGGCGCGCTCGGCCTTGGCCATCGGACGCCGGATATTCGGCGGCGGATGCGTCGTGTCGTACGATGCGCTTGGGGCGTATCCGCTCCTCTACGAAGGCGCCGATCTGCGGCGTCTGCAAACGTTTGCGCGAAGCGTGCTGTCGCCGCTGCGCGAGTACGACGAGCGTCATCAAACGGAACTCGAGCGCACCTTGCGGCTCTTCTTCGAAACCGGTCAGAACGTGAAGACGGCGGCGGCGCGTCTGAACGTGCACCGGCATACGGTCTTCTATCGCTTGCGCCAGATCGCCGATATCTGCGCGTGCGCGCTGGAGAGTCCTCACGATCAACTCACCCTTCGCTTGGCGGTAGCAATCGATGCACTCCACTCCCAGTAACGACCGGCGTCCGTCCTCGAAACGGGACGTCGTCAAACTCGCTCGTGAAGCCAACGTGCGTTTCGTACGGCTGGTATTCGCCGACATTTTCGGCGTCAGCAAAAACGTCTCGGTGCCGGTCGGCGAACTCGAAAACGCCCTCGACGGCACGGTCACGTTCGACGGCGGATCGATCGACGGATTCGTGCGCGGCGAGGAGCTCGACATGCTCCTGCGGCCGGATCCGGCGACGTTCGCGGTCTATCCGTGGCCGGCTCCGGACGGCCGCGAGGCGCGCTTGATTTGCGACATCGCCATGCCCGACGGCGTCCCGTTCGAAGGCTGCCCCCGGACGACGCTGCGCCGGGCGCTCGAAAGCGCGACGGCGTTGCGCGGACTGCGCGTCGGTCTGGAAGCGGAGTTCTTCCTCTTCGATAAGCGGTCGGGCGACGGAGATTCGACGACGACCGGAGACGTCGGGTCGTATTTCGATTTCTCCGCGAACGACCGAGGCGAAGCCGCTCGCAACGCGATCGTGGCCGCGCTGCAAGCGATGGACGTCCCGGTCGCCTCGGCGCATCACGAACACGCCGCGGGCCAGCATGAGATCGATCTCGCGCACGACGATCCGCTCGCTGCGGCAGATCACGCGCTGACGATGCGCACCATCGCCAAACACGTCGCCGCCGGCTTCGATCTCGACGCAACGTTCATGCCGAAGCCGATCGAGGACCGCGCCGGAAACGGGCTGCACGTCGACTTTCTCCTTTCGCCCGACAGCGACGACGCGACCGCGCTCTACGTCGTGGGCGGGTTGCTCGCGCACGCGGCGGCGGTCACTGCGGTCTGCAATCCGACCGTAAACTCGTACAAACGGCTCGTCGCCGCGTGGGACGCGCCGATCTATACGGTGTGGTCGCAGCGCAGCGCGAACGCACTCGTCCGCGTGCCGCCCGGCCGCACGCCGCCGCGCGTCGAAATGCGCAGCCCCGACCCGGCGTGCAATCCATATCTCGCGCTCGCGGTGCTGATCGGTGCGGCAGCCGACGGCGTCGCGCGCAGCACGCTTCCCGGGCCGGCATTCGCCGGTTCCACCTACGATCTCGACGAGCACGAACGCCGCGAACGCGGAATCGGCATGCTGCCGCGCTCGCTGCGCCAGGCCATCGACGAACTCGACGCCGACGCCGTCGTGCGCTCGGCGCTCGGCGACCATCTCTACCACGCATTTCGCGACGCCAAACTCGCCGAATACGAACGTTATCGCCGCGCCGTCCATCCGTGGGAACGGCAGCAGTATCTTCGATTGTATTAAACGTTATCCGTCACGCCGCGCTATCGTCGCAGCCGTTCGCCGTAGAAGCTCCCACGCACATGCGACGTCGGCCGGCCCAGTGCGCAGGTTGCCGATTGCGAGACGCAAGGCAAAGACCCCGTCGATGCGCGTGTGCGAGATGAAGATGTCGCCGGTCGCGTTGACCGCGTGCATGAGGCGTTCGTTGAATTCGTCGAGCGGCGCCGGGTCGAGCGCACGATAGCGAAAACAAACGACCGATAACGGGTGCGGCGCGAGCACTTCCCAATCGGAATCCTCGCGGACCCATGCCGCGAACGATTGTGCGAGATCGATGTGCGCCCGCAGCTTTTCCCGAATGCCTTCGACGCCGAACCGGCGCAGAACGAACCAGAGTTTGAGCGCGCGGAACCGGCGCCCGAGCTGCAGCCCGTAATCCATGTAGTTGACCGCGTCGCCTTCGGGCGTCGTGAGATATTCGGGCACCAATGCAAATGCCCGGCGCAACATGGCTTCGTCTTTAACGAAGAGCACCGAAAGATCCATCGGCACGAACAGCCATTTGTGCGGGTTGACGACCAGCGAATCGGCGCGCGCGACGCCGTCGAGCAGACTGCGAAACTCCGGGACGATCGCGGCCATCCCGGCATAGGCCGCGTCGACGTGCAGCCATACGCGCGCGCGCTCGGTCACGTCGGCAATCGCGGGGACCGGATCGATCGACGTCGTCGAGGTGGTGCCGACGGTCGCGATCGCGGCGAGCGGACGCATGCCGGCGGCAACGTCGTCGTCGATGCAATGCTGCAGCGCATCCGCACGCATCCGAAAGGCTGCATCGCAGGCGACGCGCACGACGTTCTCCTGACCGATGCCTAAGGCGATCGCCGCCTTTTCGACGTGCGAATGCGTGTGTTCGGTGATGTAGACACGCAGCCGCGGGAGGTCGCGACCGGTCATGCCGAGCCGTCGAATGCCCAGATCGAGCGCTTCGCGGGCCGCCGCCAGCGCCGTGAAACCGGCAATCGACGCGGTGTCGTAGATGATACCCATCCAGCCGTCCGGAACGCCGAGCAGCGTACCGAGCCAGCGCATCGTCACTTCTTCCAACTCGGTAGCCGACGGTGACGTGCGCCAGAGCATCGCCTTGACGTCGAGCGTCGCCGCCAACGCCTCGGCGAGGATCGCCACCGGCGCCGAACTCGTCGCAAAATACGCGAAGAACCGGGGATGATTCCAGTGTGTGGTTCCTTCCACGACGATGCGCTCGAAGTCGTCGAAGATGCGCGTCGAATGATTCGGCGCGTTCGGGAGCGCGCTCGGGTAGCCGGCGGCGCACGTCGCCGGGCCGGACCTCCGGCATCACGCGATACCGCTCGGGATGCTGGAAATATCGCACGATCCAGCGCGCCACGCGCGCAAAATCGGCTTCCAAATCGTCCTTTTCGTTCACGCCGTGAAGAGTTGGCGGGGAACGCGGAGAAGGCCCTTTCATGAAGTATCGCACGTATCCCAACACCGACGTGACGGTCAGCGAGGTCGGATTCGGCTTGTGGACGACGTCGACCGGATGGTGGGGCGAAAAGACCGACGACGACGCCGTCGCGCTGCTGCGTGAAGCGTTCGATTTGGGCGTCACCCTCTTCGACGCAGCCGACACCTACGGCAACGGCCGCAGCGAGGAACAGCTGGCGAAAGCGTTCGGCGCGAGGCGCGACCGCGTGGTCTATGCGACCAAGTTCGGATACGATTTCTACACCCCGCGCAACGTCGAATCCCGGCGCGGGCAGTTCGAGTTACCCCACGATTTCTCGCCGGCGTTCGTGCGGCGCGCGCTCGAGGAGTCGCTGCGCCGTCTGCAGACCGATTACGTCGACGTCTATCAGATGCACAACGCCCGCATGGC
The DNA here is from genome assembly GCA_963704715.1 of Vulcanimicrobiota bacterium. Classification (GTDB taxonomy): domain Bacteria; phylum Vulcanimicrobiota; class Vulcanimicrobiia; order Vulcanimicrobiales; family Vulcanimicrobiaceae; genus Tumulicola. The sequence continues at coordinate 1,189,155 of OY969933.1, forward strand.
GCAGATCGACGACGATCCGCTCTGGGAGCTGCTCGAGGCACTCAAGCGCGAAGGCAAGATTCGCATGTACGGCGTCGCGCTCGGGCCGGCGATCGGCTGGCTCTACGAAGGCGTCGACGCGGTGCGCAAGCGCAACGTCGCAAGCCTGCAAATTATCTGGAACGCGCTCGAACGGTATCCGGGGAACGAGCACATTCGCGCGGCATACGAAAGCGGCGCGGACACGGGATACATGATTCGCGTGCCGCATTCGAGCGGCATGCTGGAGGGACGCTACACCGAAGAGACCGTCTTCCCCGAAGGCGACCACCGCCGTCACCGGCCGCGCTCGTGGCTGATCAACGGCGTCAAAAAGGTCGAGCAGCTGCGGTTTCTCGAGCGCCCCGATCGCACGCTGGGGCAGGCCGCAATCGGGTGGCTGTTGCGCGAGCCCCGCGTGATGAGCGTGCTCCCGAACATTTACGACCGCGACCAACTGGTCGAGTTCGCCGGCGCGCCGGAGGCGCCCGCGCTCAGCGACGATGAAGTGGCCCGTATGGATGCCCTCTACGCAACCAATTTCGGAATCGAAGAACCGCCGATGGCGTTCAAAGGCACGATGGAACGCCCCGAATCGCTTCCGGTCTAGCCGCAATGCGCGAACGCATCTTCACTCCGAATGCGCCCGAACCGATCGGCCCGTACAGCCAAGCGATTCTCGCCGAAGGCGTGCTCTTCTGCAGCGGGCAAATTCCGATCGACCCTCAAACCGGCGAACTCGTCGACGGCGACGTTGCCGCGCAAGCCGAACGCGCCTTGCGCAACCTCGAAGCCGTCCTCAAAGCCGCCGGCAAAAATTTCGACGACGTCGTGCGAACGTCGCTCTACCTCGTCGACATGGCCGATTTTGCGGCGGTCAACGCCGTCTACGATCGCTACTTCGGTTCGGTCAAACCCGCGCGTTCAACCGTCGCGGTCGCCGCACTGCCCAAGGGCGCCCGCATCGAAATCGACTGCGTAGCTCTCTAGTCCCGGGAAGCTCTGATTTACCTCAAATCTAGGAAACGAGGGCTGACGTTTACTATGGTAACGAGGCCCGAGTTGACAACGAGTTGAGGTAAATCTGGGCTGCCCTAGATTTGTGGGGACGCTTTTGCCGACGTAAGACGCGTCGACTCTTCGGTTGCCAAACGCGCGACGTCCGGGTCGAACGATTGCTCGGCAATCTTCAGTTGGTCGAGCGCGAGCGTCTTTTGTCCTTGCGAGGCGTACGCCACCGCGAGCAGATAGCGAATGCGTCCGTCTTCGGGCGCCGCTGCGATGCCCTTGAGTAACGCCGATTGCGCCAGCTGGTAGAGATTGTTGTGCTCGTAGTCGATTCCGAGGTCGATATAGGCTTCGGGCAGGTATGGGCCGACGACGGTGGCTTGCACGTAGAAATCGACCGCACGCTTCCAATCGCCGCCCCGGTCGGCGAGGAAACCGAAGTTCACGAGCGCTTCCGGACGTTCGGGTGCCAGCGAATGCGCGCGAATGAGAAACGGCTTCGAAGATTCGTCGTCGCCGGATTGGAGGAAGGCGGCGCCGATGTTGTTCGTGCAGGTGTAGTTGGTCGCATCGATCGCGATGCAGGCGCGAAAATCTTTCTCCGCTTCGGTGTAGTTTTGGAGATCGAAGTAGGCTAAGCCTAAGCCGTTGAGCGCGGTGAGCGACTGCGGATCGGTGTCGAGCGCGCGCATGAAATATCCGAGCGCGTCGGCCGGCTTGTGCAGCGCGGCCATCACCTGGCCCATCTCGGCCTGAATATCGGCGTTCGTCGGCTGCGCGTTGGCGAGGGTTTCCATTTGCTTGCGATAGGCCGGAAGGTCGCCCTTACGCGCATGCATCTCGACGAGGTCGGACACCGAATCGGTCCCCGGCAGCGCTTTGTTGAACTGATCGATTGCCTCGTCGACCCGATTTTGGGTGCCGTAGACGACGCCCAACCGGTTGTGCGTCTCGCGGTCGCCGGGATTGTGGTCGAGGATGTTCTTGTAGACCTCCTCCGCCTTGTCGAAGCGCCCCTGGCGATAGTAGAGGTCGCCCAGGAACCGTTCGGGACCGGCCTCGCCCGGATGCGAGACGACGTAGATCTGCAATACCTTGACGGCTCCCGCCAGGTCGCCGGCCGCGATGCGTTCCCGGGCCGCCTTGATGGCGCCCTGCGGATCCGAGGCGAAGGTGGGCTCGAATACCGATGGATCGTTGATGATCTTGGCTTGGGCCGAGGCACGGCCTCCGGTCAGCATGGCGAGCCCTAGGGCCACAGCCGCAACTAGGTACAGACGACGCCGCATCTCGCTCCCCTTCCCCGTTCGGTCTTCGAGGTTTCCTACGAGATTATAACGCTTGGACGGGCGGAGCGTGACCTCATCCGCCGGCTTACTTGACCAGCGGAAGTACGTTGCTCGGGGTCAAGGGATAGAACGTCATGGCGATCACGAGGATCGCGCAGGCCGCGGCACTCGCCCAGGCGAGCGGGACGATCGGCTTGGGATCGTGCGGCTCGTGGCGCGGAGGGGAATACATTGCAAAAGCGATCTTCGCGTAGGCGTAGAGCGATATCGCGGTGCCCGCGATCAGCAAGCCCGACATCCACACGTAGCCCGCATTCACGCTGGACGAAAGGATGAGAATCTTTCCGAGAAATCCGGCCGTCGGCGGTAAGCCGGCCAGGGCCAACAGGAAGAACGTCATCGCCACAGCCAGCGCCGGGCGGCGGCGCCCAAGTCCCTCGTAACTGCTCAGGTGCGAACCCTGTTCTGCGTCGTTGGATAACGCCGCAGCAACGGCGAACGCGCCGAGGTTCATGAACGCGTACGCGGTGAGATAAAAGATCGCGTAACGCAAGCCTAGCGCGGTCGCGCCGGCGAGCGCCGTGAGAATGTAGCCCATCTGCGCGATGCCGGAGTATGCGAGCAGCCGTTTGAGATCGCGCTGCGCGAGCATGCCCGCGTTGCCGACGATCATCGAGATCCCGGCGACGATCCACATCGGCAGCAGCAGCCGGTGTTCGACGCCCGGCGGCAACGCCGCGTAGATGAAGCGTGCCAGCACTGCAAGCACCGCCGCTTTCGTCGCGACGCTCATAAATGCCGTCACCGGCAGGGGTGCGCCTTCGAACACGTCGGGAGCCCACGAATGGAACGGCACGAGGCTGAGCTTGAACGCAAGACCGATCGAGAACATGCCGGCGCCCATCCAGAAGAGCGGGTTGGCCGCCAGCGCCGGCGCGGTGAAATCGGCGAGCATCACGCTGCCCGAAGCACCGAACAGCAGCGCCATACCGTAGAGCATGAAGCCGCTGGCCGTCGACGAGAGGATGAGATATTTCAGCGCCGACTCGCGCGACGTTTTACGGTCGGCCATGCCGCACAGACAATAGAGCCCGAGCGACAGCAGCTCGAGTCCGAGGAAGATCGTCAGCAGGTTGGCGGCACCGGCCATCAGCATCGCGCCGCAGGTGCTCCAGAGCATGAGCGCGGTGGAGCTCGCAATCCGCGCGCTCGAGCCCATGGCTCCGTAGAGCGCCAACGCGCCGACGAGCGCCAGCAGCACGATCTCTTCGAAGACGCTCGTGAATCCGCCGGTCATGAAGCCGCCGAAGAACGCATTGTAGTCGTGCCCGTATTGGCTGGCCACCATTGCGCCCGCAGCGACGCCGCCGGCGATACCGATGAGAATGAAGACGTAGCGCGGGGCGTTACGCGTCAGCAGGTCCGCGAGGAGCACGACGAGCGACGTCACCGCGAGCAGCGCAATCGGTGCGAGTGCGCTCCAATCGGCCTGCGTAAACGGCAGCGCGATCATTTCGGCATGCCCGTGAAGACGGCCATAATTGCTGCCGGTTGAACGCCGACGTACACGAGCGCTGCGAGCAGCGGCGCGACCGCGAGCCCTTCGACCCAGCCCAAATCGCGCCGCACCGGAAGATCGTCGAGCACCGGTCCGTTCATCACGCCCTGATAGAGCCGTAGGAAGTAGGCCGATGCCAGCACGATCGCAACCAAGCCGACGATCGCCGGCCACACGTAACCGGCTTGGAAGATGCCGGTGAGCATTACGATCTCGCCGGCGAATCCGGCCAAACCCGGCAACCCCAGCGCCGCCAGCGCCGCGATGCAGAACGCTCCGGCGAGGCGCGGATTGTTCCAACCCAGTCCGCCGAGCGTGAGCAAAGAACGCGTATGCTCGCGCTCCTCCACGTAGCCGACGATCGTGAAGAGCGCCGCCGAGAAGAGTCCGTGCGCAATCATGTACACCAGCGCGCCGGCAAGCGCGAGCGGACTGCCGACGGCAATCGCGATCACGATGAGGCCGAGATGCGAGAGCGAGGAGTACGCAACGACGCGCTTCGCATCGTGCTGCACGAGTGCCGCAACGGCGCCGTAGACCAAAGAGATCGCGCCGAGGACGATGAGCATGCCGGAGTATTGACGCACGTAATCCGGCAAGAACACCAGCGTGATGGCGATGAATCCGTAGAGTCCGGCTTTCGACTGCACCGCGCTCACCACCGACACCATGGGGGCCGGCAGTTCCGTATACGTGATCGGCATCCAGGTGTGCAGCGGAAAGACCGGCGTCTTCACCAAAAACGCGATCGCGAAACCCGCGAAGATCCACGGCGCCCACGAACCCGCCAAATGCACGTCGCTCCGGCCGATCACGTCGGTCGAGCCGTAAATGACGCCGAATGCGGCGGTGGCGAGCAGCAGCAGCAGACCGCCGGCAAAGTTGTAAACGAAGTAGCGCCAGGCCGTCGCCGGATGCGCGCTCCAGCCGATCAGGCCGAAAAAGACCGGCAGCAGCATCAAATCCCAAAACAGCGCGAACGCCAAGAGGTCGCGCGATAGGAAGAGGCCGAGCATCGAGCCTTCCAGCAACAGCATTAACGCCGTGAAGTTGCGCGTGCGCGGCAGGTCCGTGGCCGCAATCGCGCAGACCGTGCAGAGCGCGAGCAGCAGCGCGAGCCAGAACGAGAAGGGCGTCGCTCCGAAATGGAAGGCGGCGTCGAACGGACGCGAGAGCCAGTGAAAACTCCACTCCGCGTTGCGCCCGGCGACGACGAGCGCCAGCGACGCGAGCGCGGCCAGCGTTCCGGCGACGCGCGACACGGTCCGGTCTTCGCGCGGAAGCGCAAAGAGCAGACAGCCGGCGACGATCGGCAGCACGATCGCAACAAGCGAAAGCATCAGTGCGGCCCTCCGCCGGCCAGCGCGTAGTAGGCGATGAAGCATGCAGCTCCCAGCACCAAGATCAATGCATAGGCCCGCACTAATCCGGTTTCCAGCGACCGGACCAGCGTGCCGGCGCTTCGCGTGATCGCGGCGAGTTCGCGCACGGCGCCGTCGATGAGCTGTGGATCCACGATTCGAGCCACGAGCGTGCCGAGCAGTTGCGACGTTCGGACGAACGCGAGGTCGATGATCGTGTCGAAATAGAAGAGATTGACGAGGAACGCCGGCGTGCGTTCCGCCTCGCGCCGCAGACGCTCGACGGCGCCGGCCTGCGCAGCCCGGGTTGCGTAGCGCGCCCACGCAATCGCGAGGCCCGCCAGCACGAAGAGCAGCACGATCCCCGACGTCTGCAGTTCGGTCAAGGCCGGCACGGCCGGCAAGGCAGCCGGAGCGAACTGCGGCGCGAAGAACCGGGACCAGCCGGAGTTTTCGCCGCCGTAGAGCAGCACCGCGCCGATCGCCACCGTCGGCACGATCAAAATCGCGACCGGCAGGTTCATCACCCATCCGGGCGCGTGCGGATGGTCGACGGTTCCGCGATATTCACCCAAGAACGTGACGAAGAGCAGCCGGAACATGTAGTACGCCGTCAAGCCGGCGGTCACGATGCAGGTTGCGTAGATCCACGGATGGCCGTGCACGAGCGCACCGTAAATCACTTCGTCCTTCGAAAAGAAACCGCTAAATCCGGGAATGCCGCAGATCGAGAGCACGCCCGTCAGGATGGCCCAAAACGCAAACGGCAGCTTCTTGCGCAGGCCGCCCATGCGGCGAACGTCCTGCTCGTTGGCGAGCGCGTGGATGATCAGTCCCGACGCGAGAAAGAGTTGCGCTTTGAAGAACGCGTGCGTGAAGAAGTGCGCGACCCCGCCTTCGTATGCGCCGACCCCGACGCCGACGATCATGTAGCCGATCTGCGACATCGTCGAATAGGCGAGGATGCGTTTGATGTCCCACTGCACGCAGCCGAGAATTGCGCCCGAGATCGCCGTGACGGCGCCGATGGTTCCGGCGAGCATGCGCGCGTCGGCACTGGCGTTCCACAGCGGCGCGCAGCGCGCGATGAGGTAGACGCCGGCCGTAACCATCGTGGCGGCGTGAATCAGCGCGGAAACCGGGGTCGGGCCTTCCATGGCGTCGGGAAGCCAGGTGTGCAGGGGAACCTGCGCCGATTTCGCGGCGGCGCCGATGAAGAGCGCGATGCAGATGCCGAAGAGCAGCGGCGTTCCGAACGATCCGGCCGCGGCAAATGCGTCGCCGAACGAGACCGAGTGGATGGCTGCAACCAGTGCGAACACGGCGAACATGATGCCGACGTCGCCGACGACGTTCAGCACGAACGCCTTGCGCGCGGCGGCAACGGCCGTACGCCGCTCGAACCAAAAGCCGATGAGGAAGTAGGAGGCGAGCCCGACCAGCCCCCAGCCGACGAGTAATCCGACGAAGTTGTCGGAGAGCACCAGCGTCAGCATTGCGAACACGAAGAAATTCATGTAGGCGAAGAAGCGCGCATAGGCGCGATCGCCTTCCATGTAGCCGATCGAGTAAAAGTGGATCAGGAAGCCGACGCCGGTAATGATAAAGGTCCACAGCAGCGAGAGCGGATCGAGCAACAGTCCGAAGTCGAACGTCCCGGCAATCCACGAAAAGAGCGGCTGATGCGCGCCGAGCGCGTCGCCGGCATGCTGCGTTCCGTCGCTCCACGAGAGCACCGCCAGCACGAACGAAGCGGCAATCACCCCGGACGCGATCCAGCCGCATAGCGTTTTCAACCGCGGACCGAAGGCCCAGCACACGATCGCTCCGGCCAGCGGCAGCAGCCACAGCGCGATGAGGAGTGGATACGAACCCGCGACTCCGAGCGAGTGGTGCGCGGCGCTCATCCTCGCATCAACCTCACTTCATCGACGTCGACGTTCCGTTCGGTGCGGAAGGTCGTCACGACGATGGCGAGCCCGATGGCGGCCTCCGCCGCCGCGACCGTAATCACTAAAAAGGCAAACACGTGTCCGACGTTGGCCAGCCACGTGCGCGCAAATGCGATGAACAGCAGATTGGCCGCGTTGAACATCAGCTCGATGCTCATCAGCATGATCAGCGGATTGCGCCGCACCAGCACCCCGGTGACGCCGACGAAGAACATCACCGCGGAGAGCGCGATATAGTTGCCGATCGCGACCGGCATTTAGTGCGCCACCGCTATTCGCCGCCTCGCAGAATCGCTTCGCGGGCCGCGCGTTCGACGCGAGCGGCGCGACGGCGCGACGGCACGTATGGAACTTGGTCGCCTGCCAGAGCGACGACGCCGATGACGGCGACCATGAGGATCAGCGCCGTGATTTCGAACGGCAGCAATTGCACGGTGAAGAGTGCCTTGCCGAAATCGGCAACGCTGCCGAAAACGCCCTCGGTTCCGACCGGTCCTGCGGTCGGCGGCGCGTGCGCGGCGATCGCACCCGGTGCCGCGTGCAGGGCGGCGTAAACGAGAAACCCCAGCGCCGCCAGCACGACGATCGTCGCCGGTATCGCGATCCGGGGCAGGCGATTGGGTCCCATCGAGAACGGCGCGACGCCGCTGCTCAACAACGCGATCACGAACACGAACAACACGAGAATTGCACCGGAGTAGACGATGATCTGCATCACGGCCAAGAACTCGGCCGACAGCGTGACGTAGAGGACGGCCAGCGCGGCGAAGTTGATCAGCAGCGCGACGACGCTGTAGACCGGCTTCTTCGCCGAAATCGTCCAGACGGCGCTGGCGATGATGACGACGCCGACGATCCAGAAGGCGATCATCCGGCTAGTCCTTTACGTTGCGTCTTGAGGATCTCGCCGCGCCATGTCGCGTCGTAGCCCTCGACGATGTCGACGGTCGACTTGATTTTGGCGACGCGGCCGAGATCGCCCGGGATGCCGCCCGGACGCTCGTCCGGAGCTGGGCCGACGCCCGCATCGGGCGGCACGAGCAAACGGTCCTTCGCATAGACGAACGAGCCGCGACGAAAGTCGGCCATTTCGAAACGCGGCGTCAGCACGATCGCGTCGGTCGGACACGCTTCCTCGCACATGCCGCAAAAAATGCAGCGTAGCTCGTCGATCTCGTAGCGCGCCGCGTGGCGCTCCCCGGGCGAGACGCGTTCGCCCGGCGCGTTCTCGGCGCCGATGACGACGATCGCATTGGCCGGACAGGCGCTCGAGCAGAGTTCGCAGCCGATGCAGCGCTCCTTCGCATCCGCATATCGCCGCAGCTCGTGCAATCCGTGAAAGCGCGGCGCGTGCTGCTTCTTTATCGACGGATACTGAATCGTCGGCCGCTTCCGGAACATGTACTTGAACGTGATCGCGAGGCCGGTCAAAATCGCACCGACGTTGAACAGGTTCTTCCGCATCGTGGTTTCTTTCATCGCAGCGCCACCACGGCTGCCGTGATGACCAGGTTGAGCGTCGCGACCGGCAGCAGCACTTTCCAGCCGAAGGCCATCAGCCGGTCGTACCGCAAGCGCGGAAGCGTCGCTCGCAGCCACATGTAGAAAAACATGAAGCAGGCGACTTTGACGACGAACCAGACGACGCCCGGCACCACCGTCAGCCCGAACGGCGCGTTCCATCCGCCGAAAAACAGCAGCGTCGCAATGCACGACACCGTGAGCATGTTGACGTACTCCGCAATGAAGAACAGGCCGAAGCGCAGCCCCGAGTACTCGGTGTGGAAGCCGCCGACGAGTTCGGTCTCCGCTTCCACGAGATCGAACGGCGTGCGGTTAGTTTCGGCCACCGCGGTGATGATGTAGACGACGAAGCCCACGAACTGCGGGATGAAGAACCACCAGCGCAGTTGCGCGCCGACGATCCCGTCGAGCGAGGTGGTCCCGGCCAAAATCAGCACGCCGACGAACGAGAGCGACATGGCCAGTTCGTAACTGATCATCTGCGCGGTTGCGCGCACGCTGCCCAGGAGCGGATACTTCGAGCCCGACGCCCAGCCGCCCAGCGAGATGCCGTAGACGCCGATCGACGTGATCGCGAGAATGAACAAGATGCCGGCGTTGACGTTGCCGATTGCCCACGTTCCCGATTCCGACGAACCGAACGGAATCACCGCGTACACCGAAAACGCCGTCAGCAGCGAGATGAACGGCGCCAGCCGGTAGATCAGCGGATCGGCCGTCTTGGGGGTGAGGTCTTCCTTGAGCATCAGCTTCGCCGCATCTGCGGCCGGCTGCATCAAGCCCCACGGCCCGACGCGATTGGGGCCGGGACGCAGTTGCATCCAGCCGAGCACTTTGCGTTCTGCGAGCATTGCGTACGCGAACGTCGTGACCACGACGAGCAGCAGGATTGCCGACTTCACGAGCACCACGAGCCACAGAGGAATCGCGGTCATGCGGTCGCTCCGACGGCTTCGGGCGCGGCCTCGCGGTCGCGCAACGCAGAGAGCGTGGGATCGTGCAGCCACGTCCCTCCGCCCGAAAGAATCGCGGCCGGCGGCGCGTCGTTTGCCGGCGTTTCGTCACCGAAGCGTTCGTCCCCGAAGACGATCCCGTCGGGGATGCGTGCGGCATTGCCGACCACCGCGGCGTCGAGCGCGCCGCCGGCCGGCAACGCGACGTCGAACCGTTCGGCGAGTCCGGCGATCATCTCAAAATCGGAGAGCACGCCGTCGGGCGCTTCGAGCGCGGCTTCGATCGGCAGCAGATCGCCGGCGAGATTGAGGATCGTCCCGCTTTTCTCCAGCGCGCCTTTGGCCGGAAGCACGAGCGAAGCCAGCGACGCGGTTTCGGTAAGGAAGAGATCGCTGACCACGAGGAACGGGATCTTGGCGAGCGCGCTCCGCAGGGCGCTCGAGTCCGGCGCGTTGCGAACCGGATTGGCGCCGAAGATCGAGAGCGCCGACAACTCGCCGCGTTCGGCGGCGGCAAACATCGCCCGCGCGTCCTGGCCGGCGGGGTTCGCGGCCGCATAGCCCGGACCGAATGCAGGCAGCATGCCCATCGCTTCGGCGCCGCGCGCGTTGCCTTGTTCGCTCGCAATGTAGGTCGAGAGTTCCGCGAAGCCCGCGAGGGCGCCGGCGAACGCGCGCGCGCGCGCCGGATCAATACCGTCCCACAGCAGCGCGACGCGGCTTGCATCCTTCGGGATCGCGGCCAGCGCGTCGGCAGGCGAGTTCGCGCGAACGACGACCGCGCCCGCGCGCAGCGCCGCTTTGCGGACGCGCAGCCACATCACCGGCGCGCGCTCTTCGATCGCGTCGCCGGCCAAGACGATCGCTTGCGCGCGATCGATCGCGGCGAGCGCGCCGCCATTCGGGCCCGGTGTTGCCTGACGCTGGCGTCCGGCGCGCCAATCCAGATTCGTCACGCCGATCGCGCGGAACAGATGCTGCAGCACGTACGCTTCCTCGTTGGTGAGGCGGCCGCCGCCGATCGCGCCGGCGGATGCGACGCCGCTGCGGACCGCGGCGGCAATTGCCTTATGCCACAGCGTCAATGCATCGTCCCAGCCGATCTGTACGAAGCCGCCGCCCTTGCGCAGCAGAGGCTGCGTCACGCGATCGGACGAGGCGTAGAAACCGATGTTATACCGCCCGCGATCGCAGAGCCAGCCATCGGAGATCGCGTCGTCGTGTTCGACCGACATGGTGCGCAGCAGGGTCCCGTAGCGCACGTCCGCAAACTGCCTGCAGCCGACGGCGCACTGCGTGCAGCTCGTCTCCGTGCGGTTGAGATCCCAAGGCCGCGACTTGAAGCGGTACGTTTTCGACGTGAGCGCACCGACCGGACAGAGTTCCGTAACGTTGCCGGTAAAGTTGTGGCGGTACGGACGGTCGGTGGCCGTCGCGATGATGTCGTGGGCGCCGCGATCCTTGACGACGAGTTGATTTTCGCCGGCGATGATATCGTCGAAGCGGACGCAGCGCTGACACACCACGCAACGCTCTTCGTCGAGCACGATCGTAGGCCCGAGATCGACGGCCTTCGGCTTGCGCGTCTTCGGATCGACGACGTCCGAGTTGCCGCGCGCGTAGGCCATTGCGTAGTCTTGGAGATCGCATTCGCCGCCCTTGTCGCAAATCGGACAGTCGAGCGGATGATTGACCAGCAGCAGTTCCAGAATCATCGCGCGTCCGGCTTCGACGCGCTCGCCGCGCGTGTGCACGACCATGCCTTCCGCGGCGGGCGTGTTGCAAGCGATTTGCAGCTTGGGCATGCCTTCGATTTCGACCAAGCAGACGCGGCAGAGACCTGCCGGCCCGAGTTTGGTGTGATAGCAGTAGACGGGAATCTCTTGCTTGACGCTCTTGGCCGCCTCTACGAGCCACGTGCCTTTGGGCACGCAGACGGGAACGCCGTCGATCGTGAGGTTGACGTTCATACCGTCACCGTCTCCGCAACGGCGGGCACGCGGTCTTTGAACTGCTGCGGAAAGCGCAGGAGCACCGATTTGAGGAAGGGTTCGATCGAGTCGCCCAGCGCGCAGAGATTCAAACCGGTGATCCCTCCCGAAACGCGCAACATCATTTCGTAGTCGCCCGCAACGCCGCGGCCTTCGACCAGACGCGCGAGCACGCGTTCGAGCCAGTGGCCGCCTTCGCGACAGGGCGTGCACTGACCGCACGACTCGTGCGCGAAGAACCGCACCAAGTTATGCGCCGCTCGCACGAAGTCGGTCGTGTCGTCGAAGACGAGGAACGCGCCCGAACCGAGCATCGAACCGGCCTTTGCCATACTCTCGTAATCGTACGGCAAATCCAGATGCTCCTCGAAGATGCAGGCCGACGAACCGCCGCCGGGCTGCACCGCCATCAGCGTGCGGCCGGCGCGCAAACCGCCCGCGAGTTCGATGATTTCGCGCACGGTCGTGCCGAGCGGAATCTCGTAGTTGCCGGGGCGCTGTACGTGTCCCGAAACCGAGACGATTTTGTAACCTTTGCTGCGCTCGGTACCGACCGCCGAGAACCATTCGGCACCGCGCTCGAGAATCGGCACGAGATAGGCCAGCGTTTCGACGTTGTTCACGACGGTCGGCGCACCGTAGAGGCCTTCGATTGCCGGGAACGGCGGTTTCAAACGAGGCTCGCCCCGTTTCCCTTCGAGTGAATTCAGCAACCCGGTCTCTTCACCGCAGATGTAGGCGCCCGCCCCGCGATGGACGGTGACCTCGATATCGAATTCGCTGCCGAACACGTTCTTGCCGACGAGACCGGCGGCGCGCGCCTGCTCGAGGGCGGCGCAAAAGGTTTGGTATCCGCGTTTGAACTCGCCGCGAATGTAGATGAATGCGTGATGGCAGGCAATGCCGTAGGCGCCCAGCAGCATGCCCTCGAGCACCAGATGCGGCGCTTCTTCGATGAGCATGTGATCTTTGAACGTGCCCGGCTCGGCTTCGTCGCAGTTGCAGACGAGATAGCGCAGGTTCTTGTCGGCCGGGAGGAACGACCACTTTTTCCCGGTCGGAAACCCGGCGCCGCCACGGCCGCGCAAGCCGGATTTTTCAGCGAGATTCAACACGTCGACCGGCTGCATCTCGCGAACCGCACGTTCCCACTGGCGGTAGCCGCCACGTTCGCGATACACGGCGATGTCGCGCAGATCGGCTTCGCCGATTCCGGCGGTCAAAACCTTAGTGACCGGCACGTTGTCCCGCTTCGTCGACCGTGTCGACGACCGCACGCGAATCGATGACGGCGCGCTCCCGCGTACCTTGGAAGAATTCGACGTCGGCGTTGATGATGTTGTCGAGCATGATCACGCCGCTCTTGTCTCCGACGCCGCCGGCATTATTCGGATTCGACACGCCGATCGCGCCGGGCGCTTTGCGTCCGGTTCCCACTTGCTCGTCCTGGCGTATTTCCCACGTGCGTCCGGGGGCGTCGGTTTGCGCCAGCGGTTTGACGGCGCACGTTCCGCCTCGAATCGAATCCAGCAGTTCGTCGACCTTCACCGGCGTCAGATCGTAGACGAACTCCAGATTCACCTGCATGCACGGCGCGCGGTCGCACGCCGCCAGACACTCGACTTCTTCGTACGAGATGAGCCCGTCGTCGGTCGTTTCAAGATGGCCGACGCCGAGTTTCTCTCGAAAGTACGCCATCACGTTTTCGGCGCCGTTGATCGCGCACGCGAGACCGCGGCACGGCTGCAGCACGTACTTCCCGACCGGGCGCCGGAAGAGCAACGTGTAGAACGAGAGCGTCCCTTCGGTTTCGGCCGGCGTAATGTCGAGCATCTCCGACATTGCCGCCACGGCGTCGGCGCTGACGTAGCCTTCGTGAGCTTGAAAGAGGTGCCCGAGCATCAGCAGCGCCGAGCGCTTGCGCTCGTAACGCGCCATGATCCGGTCGCACTCCGGGCGCAGCCGTTCGAGCAGTGCCGGAAAGTCGCGCATCGCGGCGCCGTTCATCGATCGACCTCGCCGAAGACCGGGTCGATCGATCCGAGGATGACGACGAGGTCGGCGATCAAGTTGCCCGGCGCCAGGCCCTTGACCGACTGCAGATTGTACATGCTGGGCGGCCGCGTGCGCACGCGATAGGGACGGTTCTCGCCGTCGCTCACGACGTAATAGCCGAGTTCGCCGCGCGGCGACTCGATCGATTGATAGACGTCGCCCGGGGGCACGCGGAAGCCTTCACTCACGATCTTGAAGTGATGGATGAGCGCCTCCATCGAGAGTGCGATCGTCTCCTTCGGCGGTGCGGTCACCTTCGGATCGTCGATGAGAACGGGGCCTGGAACGCCGAGGCGTTTGCGCGCCTGCTCGATGATGCGATGCGACTGCTCCATCTCGTCGAGGCGCACGAGAAAACGCGCGTACGCGTCGCCTTCGAGGCGCGTCGGAACGTCGAACTCGTACGTCTCGTATCCGCTATACGGAAACGCTTTGCGCACGTCGTAGGCAATGCCGCTTCCGCGCAGACTGGGGCCGGTGACGTTCCATTGGATGGCTTCCTCGGGCGTGAGAATGCCCACGTCGATGGTGCGATCTTGGAAGATCGGATTGGCCTGCAGCAGTCCGCGCAAGTCGCGCATCCGTCCGGGAAACTTGTCGATGAACGCGTCCAGTCTGGCGGTGAAGCCGTCGGGGAGATCGCCGTTGAGCCCGCCGACGCGCACGTAGTTCGGGTGCATGCGCGCGCCGCCGGCGGCCTCCTGCATATCGAGTATGTTCTCGCGCAGATCGAAGCAATAGAAAAATACCGAGATGGCGCCGAGATCGATGCCGTGCGTCCCGAGCCAAACGCAGTGCGACGCGATCCGCGTCAGTTCCATCAACAGCACGCGAATGATTCGCGCGCGTTCGGGAATCCGGTCGGTGATGCCGAGCAGCCGTTCGACGGCCAGCGCGTAACACAGCGAGTTCGATTCCGGTGCGAGATAGTCCATGCGCTCGATCACGGTCTGCGCCTGCGACCAGAAGAGATTCTCCGCCGTTTTCTCGATGCCGGTGTGCAGATAGCCGATCTCGGGCTCGGCCTTGATGATGTTCTCGCCTTCGATTTCGAGCATGACCTGAAGCACGCCGTGCGTCGAGGGATGCTGCGGTCCCATCGACAGGACCATGGCGTTGCCCTCGTGGCTCACGATCTCCGGCGTAAGCGGCTGCGCCGACATCGTCACTGTGCGTTGTCCTCGCGAATGCGCTTGACTTGATCTTGCAGCGCTTCGAGCGTTCGGCCCGACGGCGGCGTCCCGGCGCGCACGTTGTTCTTATTGGCGAAGGCCGGTCGCGGCGCGCGCTCGCGCGCCGGGCCGCGCACGGGGTAATCTTTTCGCAGCGGGTGTCCTTCCCAATCGTAGGGCATTTGAATGCGGCGCAAGTCGGGGTGACCGTCGAAGACGATGCCGAAGAGATCAAAGATTTCGCGCTCGGCCCAATCGGCCGATTTCCACAAATCCATCACGCTCGGCAACTGCGGCGGATCGCCGTCGACGCCGCACAAGATCCGCACCCGCGCCGGCGATCCGATCTCGGCAACGCTCGCGACTTTGGGTGCCAGCTTCAAAAGATGGTAGACGACGTCGAACCGCGGCGAGCGCCCTAGGTAATCGACGGCGCCGAGGTCGAGCAGCATTGCAAAGCCGTCGTCCTTGAGCGCCGCAAGACGCGCTCGCAGCGCCGAGGGCTCGACACGCTCGATGACGGCATCGTCGATCGGCGGCCGCAGACTCGGCGGGTCGATTGCGGCGCCCGCAATCGGCGGCGTTTGCGTACTGGGCATTGCTGTACTCTACTACGACCGGGCCAAAATGCCGCCGCGGCCGCCTTCGCGGATCTGCTGTTGAATCAGGTTGACGGCGTAGAGCAATCCGTCGGGCGTCGGAGGGCAGCCGGGCACGTAGACGTCGACGGGTATGATCGTGTCGATGCCTTGAACGATGGCGTAATTGTCGAAGATTCCGCCCGAACTCGCGCACGCTCCCATGGAGATCACCCACTTTGGATCGGCCATCTGGTCGTAGAGCCGCTTGACGACCGGCGCCATCTTCCACGCGACTCGCCCCGAGACAATCATGAGATCCGCCTGACGGGGCGAACTGCGAAATACCTCGGAGCCCAGACGCGCGATGTCGTACTCGGCCGAGGTCACCGTCATCATCTCGATGGCACAGCACGCGAGCCCCATCGTCAGCGGCCAGACCGACGAACTCTGCGCCCAGCGGGCGACGTCGTCGAGTTTGGCGAGCATGAACTGACCCGGCCCTGCGCTCATCGCGTCACCGCCACGCGAAGCCGCCTTTTTTCCAGACGTAGGCGTATCCAATCGCGAGCACGACGATGAAGACGACCATTTCGGCCAGGCCGAAAAGCTTGAGCGCGTGCATCTGCACGGCCCACGGATAGAACGACGCCGCTTCGACGTCGAAGATCACGAACAGCATTGCGATGAGGTAGAACCGCACGGGGAAGCGACCAGAAACCGCCGACGTCGGTTCGACGCCGCACTCGTAGGCTTCGAGCTTGTGCGGATTGGGTTTGCGCCGCTGCAGCAGACCGGGCAGCACCGTGAAGAGCACGGCGGCCGCGAACGCGACGCAGAGATAGATCGCAACGGGACCGTACGGGTTCATGGCTTGTGACACTTTTCACAAGCCTCGTCCGGGAACCTGGGACCCGCCGCAACGCCGGCTAGGCAGGCCGTTCCCCGGTACGCTCCCTAATCCCGCAGGTGTGGAACGAAGGGACTTCTTGCTCTCTTTGGGAGCGACGGCTTTTACATACCCGCTTCTCGGTGCGGCGGCGGGCGCGCAGGACGCCGAGCCGCTGGGCCGCGCGCTGGTCTTGAGCGGCGGAGGCGCGCGGGGAGCGTACGAGGCCGGCATCATCAATGCGTTGGCGGCCGCCGGCCACGTGGCGGACGGCGCCGCGCTCGAGCCCTACGAACTGGTCTGCGGCACGTCGATCGGCGCTTTGAACGGATGGTTCGTCGCGACCGGACAGTACGCCAAGCTGCACGATCTGTGGTACGGCATCAGCGAGCAGCAGCTCATTCGCCCAAAGCAGCAGTATCAAGCCGTGCGCGATCCGCAGAGCGGCCTGCTCAATCGCGCCGCGTCGGCCGTGAGCCTCATGGGTCTCACGAAAGACCAAAAGGGCGTCCTGCAAAACGAGCCCGTGTACGAATGGATCGTCAAGAACGTCGACCCGAAGACGCCGCTGGTGATGCCGCTGGTCTGGGCGACGACCAATCTGGACCGGCAGCGCCCCGAATATTTCTACGTGCGCCCCGCCGGCGGCGCCGACCGTTTACCCCAGCGCGTCGTGCACGCGCTGCAGTTGACGCTCGGACCGCACACGGTCGTGCGTGAAGCGACGCCCGACATACTCCACCGCGCCATCTTTGCTTCGGCGGCGATTCCGATCGCCTTCGACCCGGTGGTCATGCCGGATGCCGACGGACACGACGCGTCGTATTGCGACGGCGGCGTCGCCAGCAACTCGCCCGTCGGCATCGCGCATTCGGTTTCCAAAGCCGCCGACGTCGTGCTGCTCGACCCGGAGCTCGGCGGGGACGAAAACTACAAGGATGCCATCGAGATCGCTTTCGGCGTCTTCGGAACGATGCAACGCAAGATTCTAGAAGTCGAAATGCGGAACACGTACTTCCAGACGCAGGGCAAACGGGCCCTCACAACCCTGACGCCCCAGGAACGCGGACGCGCAGCCCAAGCGCTGGGCTCGACGGCGCACTACATGGAGTCGCTCGTCGAAACGACCCTTCGATACATTCGGCCCGAACAGACGCTGCCGTTGAGCGTTGCCGGATTCAACGACGAAGTCGGAATCGGCAAGGCGTACCGGATCGGATGGGAAGACGTCACGCTGCGCGGATTTAAGAATTACGACTGGCAAACGTTTCAACTGTGAGCGTATAATGACGTCGATGCGGTATTTCGTGCTGGGAATGGTCGTACTGTTCGCACTGGGCGACGGATGTTCGCCTTCGCCGGGCGTGGTCGGCGTGCAGGATTACGGACAGGTCGTCGGCCGCGTTCTCGACGCCATGACGAATCGTCCGATTCCGGCCGCAATCGTTTCGGTCGGGTCGCTCTACACGACGTCGGCCGATGCGCGCGGCGCGTTCGTGTTGACGCGCGTTCCCGCCGGCGATCAAACGGTGACCGCGCGCGCGCCCGGCTATGCGCCCGCCAGCGGTGACGTAACGGTGCTCAAAGATCGCTCGGAATCGGTCGGCTACGTCCGGCTCGTGCCGCTCGTTCACGCCGCCGGACAAGCCACACTCTCGCCCCCGCCGACCCCCACGCCGGCGCCGACGCCGACGGCCGAAGTGCCGGCCCCCGGCGTGAGTCCCAGCGCAAGCGCGATGCCGGCAACGGCTGCGCCGGCGATGCCGGCAACGGCTGCGCCGGCGGTCCCGAGCGCGACGCCCGCCGTCGTTCCAAGCGCCGGCCCGACGTGAGTCCCCGGAAGGTCCAATCTTCTTAGCTTAGGCGTAAGGCAGCAAGATCGAGATCGTACTCGATCGAGCGAAAAATGTCGTCGGGAATTTCGCCGGCGCCGCGCATCTGCGTAATCGTCCGGCGTTCCGCATCGAGCGCCGCCTTCTGCAAGCGTCGATCGACGCGACTCTCGCTTTCGACTTGCTTCTCGTCCTTTTCGGCCTTTCCGCGCAGCACGTCGATGCGATGCTCGTACTCGTCGATGATGCGCGCGACGATCTCGAGGTTGGAACCGTCGTCGTGCCGGCGCTGCTCGTCGCGCATTCGCGCGATGCCCGCTTCGAGGGCGCGAACGCGCAACCGCGCCTCGCGCCGCTGACCTTTGCTCGTTTCGGTGAGCCCGAGCCATTCGATCAACGGACGCAGCGTCAAACCCTGCAGCACCAGCGTGACGAACACGACGCACACGGTGAAAAATACCGTCGCGCCTCGCTGCGGGAAGGGCTGGTCGCCGAGCGTGTAGGGCAACGCGAGCGCGGCGGCGAGCGAGACGATGCCGCGCATACCTGACCAGCCGATGACGGCGACTGCGCGCCACGACGGGTTCGGATCGTTCGCGCGAAGGCGCTTGCTGAAGACGCGCGGCAGGTACGTCGCCGGGAAGACCCAGACGAGGCGCACGACGATGACGAGCACGACGATCATCAAACCGTAGAGTGCGTAATCGCGAACGTGAGGCTCGAGTTCGCCGACGATGGCGGGCAACTGCAGGCCGATGAGCAGAAATGCGAACGCATTGAGCACGTAGGTCAGCACGCGCCAGACCGACGATCCGATTAAGCGCGTCTCGGAATCGATGAAGAGCCGCGACCGCCAGCTCAGCACGATGCCCGAAGTGACCGCCGCGAGGACGCCGGAGACTCTGAGTTCGTCGGCCGGTAAGTAGGCAGCGAACGGCGCGAGCAGAAAGACGACGCTCGCAATCGTCGGGTCGTCGAAGCCGTGCCGCTGCAAATAGCGGAGCACGCCTTCGAGAACGAGCGCGACGACGATGCCGATCAGCACGCCGCCGACGGCAACCACCGCGACGGCCACGGACGCCCGGGCCAAGGAAAACGCGCCCGAGACGAGCGCCACGAGTGCGAAACGATAGAGCACGAGCGCGGTCGCGTCGTTCACGAGGCACTCGCCTAAGATGATGGCCGCGATGCGCCGCGGGACCGGGATGCGTTCGAAAATCGCTTCGGCCGCGACGGCGTCGGGCGGAGAGACGATCGCTCCAAGCGTAAAGGCGAGCGGCCATCCGAAACCGGGAATGACGGCGTGCACGGTCACCGCGACCACGACGGTGGTGAATACGACTAAGCCGAAGGCCAGCAGCGAAATCGGGCGCCAGTTCCGCCTGAGTTCGATCCAGTCGGTCGCCCACGCCGCGCTGTAGAGCAGCGGCGGCAACACGATCAGCAGCACGATGTCGGGATCGAAATGCGGATGAGGGAGGTGGCGAGCGAACGCGAGCGCGATGCCGCCGACGACGAACGAAATCGGATACGGGACGTTCAACCGTTTTGCCGCCACGCTCAACACGATGACCGCGCTGAGAAACGTGACGAGAATCAGCGCGTCGTTCATCTGCGTGCGTGTGCGGCCGTTTTCATCGCGCGCCGCTATTTCGGCATGGGGCGGCTTCGCGCCCCGCTTCGTCGAACCGAAGCGGCATGGTGGCCAACGTTCTGAGCGTCGCCGCCGGCGTGGCGCTCATTTTGCTGACGATGAACGACGTCTTCCAGTCGGTCATCGTTCCGCGCGCGGTCGGGCGCCGTTTGCGGGTGAGTTTCTACGCCTGGCGCTGGGCGTGGAATACGTGGCCGCCGCTCACCTGGAGGCTAAGCGGCAACGACGCGGAGCGGCGCGAAGATTTGCTCGCGTATTTTGCACCCGGCATGGTGGTCGGACTGATCGTGCTGTGGGGCATGCTGTTGGTGTTCGGATTCGGCGCGATCATGTGGGGCCTGCGCGGAGGCCTCACGCCGCAGGTTCGTTCGTTCTGGGACGCGGCCTACTTCGCGGGCACTGCACTCACGACGATCGGTTTCGGCGACATTGCGGGCCGCACCGCGGGAACGCGTTTTTTCTCGATCGTCGCCGGAGCGACGGGCTTGGGCTTCTTCGCCGTCCTCACCGCGTATCTGTTTGCATTGATCGGCGCGTTTCAAGCGCGCGAAACGTTCGTCGTGATGCTCGGCGCCCGCACCGGCACGCCGCCGAGCGGCGTGGATTTGCTCGCGATCGCCGGCTATTCGCAGACGACCGGCGATCTCGAACGCATCTTCATCGAAGCGCAACGCTGGACGGCGCAGTTAATGGAGAGCCAGCTTGCGTATCCGGTGCTCTCCTACTTTCGCTCGAGTCACGACTATCAATCGTGGGTCGGCACGCTCGGGACGCTGCTCGACGCGGCAACGCTGTCGATCACGACGGTCGAAGGCCCGCCCCCCGGACAAGCCCGCATCTTCTACAACATCGGGCGCCACGCAACGCACGATCTCTCGCGCTACATTCTCATCGCGCCCGAACGGCCGCACAGCGGTCTGGACCGTACCGAGTTCGACGCCGCCTGCGAGCGGCTCTCGCATGCCGGACTTCCGTTGCGCGAGCGCGACGATGCATGGGAACGCTTTTCGTCGATGCGCGCCGGCTACGCACCGCACCTCAACGCGCTTGCGCGCTTTTTTGAAATTCCTCCGCTGCAATGGGTCGGCGACCGCGGCCCGGTAACCGGCCCTCACTAGAAGCCGTGGCCGGCATCGGCCTTGTGGAGGAACTTCTTGGCGTCGTCGATGGGAACGCCGAAGCCGATACTCGGTTCGGATTCGAAACGCGAGTCGGCGAGTCCGAAAATTTCACCGGTATCCGTAAAGAAGAGCGGCCCGCCGCTGTCGCCGGGAACGATCGACGTCGTGACCTCGAGCGCGTCCTTGCGAATCGACGAAAGGAGCCCGGAGGTCAGTGAGGTTGCCAAGCCGAGCCCTTCGTCGTCGAACTCGTCGGGCACGGGGTAGCCGAGCAACGCAATCTCGCGTCCGATTTGCGATTGCAGATGCGACGACGAACCGAGCCGCACGATCGGAAGATTCGCACGGCGCGTGCGCACCAGCGCCAGGTCGAGGGCGGAATTCGAAGCCACGACGCGCGCCGGCGTGCGCGTCTTATTTTCCGAGGTCACGTTCAAATTCCACGCGCTGTCGATCGCGTGCTGCACCGTCAGGACGTCGCTGCCCCACGTACCGGACGCGACCACGAAACCGGTCGCATACGCGTCGTCGTATCCATCCTTCTTGTGCTCGGGTGGAATGCGCATGCTCAAAAGCACGACCGACGGCGTAATTCCGCGCGCCGCCGCGACCAGCGCGTCGTCGCCGTTGCGGGCGCAGGCGGCGGCCGACAGCGACAGGGCAAGGCACGCGCCGAGCAGGCGCGTCACGCCGGCAATGCGGTGCGCGCGACGAGTGCCTCGCGCAGGGCGTCGAGTCCCGCACCGGTCGCGGCGCTGACGCACATGCTGCCGTCGAGTTGGGGCGGTTCGTCGGTCAGGAGGTCGCATTTATTGAAGACGAGCAAGCGAGGTGTACGGTCGAGCTCGAGTTCGTGGAGCAATCCATCGACCGCGGCGCGCTGACGGGGCCAATCGGAATTGCTCGCGTCGAGCACGTGCACGAGCAAGTCGGCTTCGCGCAATTCTTCGAGCGTCGCTCTGAACGCGTTCACGAGATCCTTCGGGAGGTCGGTGATGAACCCGACGGTGTCGGCGACGCGGGCGTACGCGTGCGGCGCGAGATAGGCGCGCCGGACGGTCGGATCGAGCGTCGCGAAGGGACGATCGGCGACGAGCGCATCGCTGCGTGCCAGCGCGTTGAGCAGCGACGACTTGCCGACGTTGGTATAGCCGACCAGCGCGACGAGCGGGTCGCGGTGGTGCGACGCTCGCCGAACGGCGCGCTGCCGCCGTACGCCGGTGAGTTGCCGATTGAGCGCGCTCACGCGTTCTTGAATGCGCCGCCGATCGACCTCGAGTTTCGTTTCCCCGGGGCCGCGCGTCCCGATGCCGCCGCCTAAGCGCGAGAGGTCGGCGCCGGCGCCGATCAAGTTGGACTGCCGGTAGCGCAGCTGCGCGAGTTCTACTTGGAGTTTGCCCTCGCGGCTGCGCGCGTGGCGCGCGAAGACGTCGAGGATGAGCATCGTGCGATCGACGATCGGCAACGGCACGATGCGTTCGAGATTTTTTCGCTGGCGCGGCCGCAGATCGTTGAACACCAGAAGCAACTCGGCGCCGCGCGCCTTCGCGAGCTCGGCGATTTCGGCCGCCTTGCCGCTGCCGACCAGCGTGGCCGGATCGACCCCGTCCCGGCGTTGCACGATGCGATCGACGACGCGCGCGCCCGCCGCGTTCGCGAGCGCCTCGAACTCATCGAGTTCCGGCTCGAACGACCGCGCGTGCGGCGTCTCGACGGCGGCGACGATGGCCGTCACCGGCCGCTGGCGCCGGTCTGCGTTACGACGAGGCTGCAATGGGAGCGAGCCGTTTGACGAGCCAGCGAATACCGTCGTTATACTGCGGGCCCGGACGTTCGATGATGTCGGGCGGCCGCACCGCGTAGACGCGGCCGAGGCGCACGGCGCGAAGGCTGCGCCACGGCTCCTGTCCGAGCACGGCGTCGAGCCGAATCGCCGGGTCGCTCACCAGCACGTCGGGCCGATCGCGCAGGAGCGCCTCGGCGGCATATTGCCCGTAGGCGAGGTGGAGGTCGCGGGCGGCGTTCGCGCCGCCCGCCAAGGCAATGAGCGTCGCGATGTACGACGTCGACCCGGCGGTCCAAATCGGCGTACTGCCGAGGACGACGAAGACGGACGGCGTGCGCTTGAACGTCCGCGTGCTCGCGCGCAGTTCCGCGGTGCTGCGGCGCAGCCGCGCGATGGCCGCTGCCGCTTCTACGGCGTGACCCGAAAGCGCGCCGACGGTGTGCAGGTTGGTGAAGATGTCGTCGAACGCATCGTCGTGCAGCAGCACGACGTCGATGCCCGCGCGCCGTAACGGATCCACGAGCCGCTTCTGCGCGACGATGCCCACGGCAACGTCGGGATGCAGCGCCACGATACGTTCCGCATCGACACTCGTGACGTCGGCAATTCGCGGAAGCGCGCGCGCTCGCGGATCGTCCGTAAACGACGATACGGCGACGAGTTGCGACCCCGCGCCAATCGCATAGGCGTCGTCGGCGACGAACGGCATCAACGCGACGATGCGCGCGCGCGTCGTTCCCGTTGCATGGTGGGTACGAGGCGGAGCGGAGCACGCGACGCTTGCAATCAGCGCCGCACATGCTGCAACGAGCATCTTCACATCGCGTGCCTTCCTCCGCCTCACAACGGCGGCCTGCCGTCGGAGAAATCCCTTCGGCGTTTAGCGCGTCCGCAGTTCGAGCGTGAACGACGCTCCCGGCATCGGATAGCCGTTGTAGTACGCATAACGAGCGCCCAGGAGATTGTCGCCTCGCAACACCAGCACGGTTCGAGGCGCGACCCTGTAACCAAAGAATGCGTTGAGCGTCGTGAATGCGGCGCTCTGCGCCCAGTACGGAAGGGACGCGTTCGGACTCTGCGCCGACCAGGACGTCACGTTGACGTCCCAATCGTCGAAGCGCCCCGCCGGCGGCGCCGCATAGCGAACTCCGAGCGTCGTCGCAAACGTCGGTCCGCGTCCGGGAAGGCGTTGCCCCGCATATGGGTCGACCGATGTGTCGCCGTCAAGATCCTGCGCTCGATACAGATTGGTAACGGAAAGCGTTCCGACGAGGTGATGCCAAGGCAGCGTGTTTCCCGTGAGCGTGAGCCCCGCAATGGAAGCGTGGCCGACGTTCTCCGGAACGAACGTCGTATCGTCGAAGATGATCAAATTCGATCCGCTCATCGTGAACCATCCCAGACTCACGCCGCCGAATAGCGACGAATCGCTCAACGTCGCATCCCCGACACGCATCCGCTCGGGAGCGAGATTCGGATTGGAAAACGATGGATAGAACAAGTCCTCGGCCGTCGGCGCGCGGAACGCGGTTGCGGCGTTCAGTTTAAGCGCGAGCGCCGGCGCCAGCTTTAAAATCCCGCCGATCGACGGTGACAATGCGCCGCCGCTTGCATTGCTGTTCTCGGTGTAGTCGTTTTCGCCGCGCAAGCCGAGATACAGTTCGTCTCCTTGCGCCCCGAACCACTGCTGTTGCATGTATGCAGCCGTTTGGGCGTAGGCATTTGCCGCCGGCGGCGGTTGGCCGGTTCCTCCGTCTACGAGGGCCACGCCGCGCGAAAGGTCGACGCCGTAGACGAGTCGCTGCCGATCGTCGCCGACGACGTTCGTAGCGCTCGCCATGACGCGCGCATCCTTGAGGTACTGCGAGTACGGAGGCGGCGTGGGAGCGCCGGGTGACGGCGGCGGGTAGGGTTCGTTCGGGCACGCGTCGTCATCGGGCGTATTGCAGTTGTATCCGAGATTTTGCGTCGACTCGCCCAACGAAAGCGATTGCGTGGAATGCGGCCGCCGCATTTCCGCCCGAAGGCGCAGGTCGTTCGTATTCGTCGATTGCCAACTCGTGTTCGACGCGAAGTCGATCGAGCCGGGAACGCGTATGCCCTGACTGCCGAAATCGCCGGTAAACGAAAGGTCCACCGAACCGATTCGGTGCTCGTAGGCAGCGCGAAGGGCCGTGAGCCCCGCGTTGGAGTTCGCGCGCGTCGTGCCGTCGGGCAATCCGTAGCCGTTGGTCGCGTACGTCCGTTGAAACGAGACGAACGGCGTTTGAAATTGGTACGTCTGTTCCCCAAACGATCCGGTCGAAAGTACGGCCGACGACGTCCGCGGTTGCGTGCTGATGATGTTGATAACGCCGCCCATCGAACCGGAACCGTACAGCGTCGAGCCCCCGCCTTCGACGACTTCGACGCGATCGACCCCCGCGACCGGCATCCCTTCGAGCTGCATGCCCAAAATCTGCGCGCCCGCGACGGGCAGCCCGTCGAGAAGGACGAGGACTTGTTCGCTGGTGCTTCCGCGAATGCCGAAATTCGTCTGCGCGCCAAAGGCGCCGTACCGGTTAATGGTGACGCCCGGAACGTCTTGCAGCGCGTCGGCGATCGTACGATCGCCGTTTCGCGCCATGTCGGTCGCGGTGACCACGTACGTTGTGCGCGCGGCACGCGCGGCGGGTTCGACGCTTCGGTCGCTCGTGACGACGTGGGCGATTTGCGGTATTGCGGATGAGCTGGGGGATGGAGAGGGACTCGGTGTCGCAGCGATAGCCACGGCAACCGCGAGAACGAACGTCATAGCAACCCTTTCCCTTCATGCGAGGGCAATCGGTTTTGGGTTTGCGTCGATATCCTGACTCGCGGATCGTCGCTTCGTTGCCCGGCCTTCCCGTCTGCACTCAGACAGTGGCGCTAGGGCGGCTTCCCGCATACAGTGGCGCGACCGTGCCGGCTTCTCACCGGACTTCCCGCGCAAACCTCAGCGACGTGTTGGCAAACCGCGTCGCCGCTTCCTCTCGCAACCGCGTTCCAATCCTAGGAGCGGTGTACCGGTCCGAGAACCGTCCCTGCGATGTTCCGGCAAGCGCTGACGATCGAGTTGCAAGCGCAGTGACGTGGCGTTTCGCCGCGTTGCTCGCGGTCGTTGCCGCCGTGGCGGGCGCGAGCCTCTTGGTCGGAGGAAGCAGCCTCTCTCCGCACGAGGTAACCACCGCGCTCGCGCATCCGAGCGCCGGCGGAATTGCCAATACGATCGTCTGGCAGCTGCGCATGCCGCGCGTCTGCATCGCCGCCGTCGTAGGCGCGTGCTTGGCGCTCTCCGGTGCGCTGCTGCAGGGAATGCTGCGAAATCCGCTCGTCGATCCCTACCTCACCGGCGTGAGCGCCGGGTCCGCGGCCGCGATTGCCATCGCCGTGCTAGCCGGAGTCGCAGCCCCGTTTACGCCGGCAATCGGATTCGTTGCGGGCCTCGGCGCGGCGCTGCTCGTCGCAGCGTTGGCGCGCCGTGGAAGCGGAATCGACGCCAACCGGCTCATTCTCGCCGGTATTTCGCTCTCGGCACTCTTTGCTGCGATCGTCACGCTGGCGATCGTGCGCGCGCAATCAAACGACTACGCGAGCGCAATCGTGGCATGGCTCGCCGGCTCGATGGCGGGACGAGGCTGGCACGATCTCGCCGCGACCGCTCCCTACGCGGCCGCCGGCATGCTGCTTTCGCTGTGGGTGGCCGGCCCGCTTAATGCCCTGCGCGTCGGCGACGTGCGCGCCCGCAGCGTTGGCGTCGACGTCGAGCGCGCCCAGTGGACGATTCTCGCGAGTTCGTCGCTGCTGGCGGCGTGCAGCGTGGTGCTGGCGGGCATGGTGGGATTCATCGGATTGATCGTTCCTCACGTCGCGCGCCGGCTCGTCGGTTCCGACGCCCGCGCGCTCGTGCCCGCGTGCGCCTGCATCGGTGCCGCCCTGTGCATGGTCGCGGATGCGATCTGCCGTTCGATCGTCGCTCCGGCCGAACTTCCGATCGGGGTGTTGCTGGCGTTCATCGGCGTCCCCGCATTTCTCTATCTCTATCTTCGCAGCGAGCGCGTGCGATGATCGAACTCGACGGCGCGCGCATCGACATCGGCGGAAGGCTGCTGCTCGACGAGCTCGACGCTCGTTTCGCACCGGGAGAGTTGGTCGCGGTCCTCGGGCGAAACGGCGCCGGAAAGACGACGTTGCTGCGCGCGATTGCCGGACTGCACCCGACGGCAAACGGCGCGATACGTATCGACGGCGCCTCGGTAACGGCGCTCCCGCCGGTGGAACGCGCGCTGCGCGTCGCCCTCGTCGCCGGCGACGACGTGCTGCTCGATGCGCTGCGCGTCCGCGACGTCGTCGCAATTGGACGCTTTCCGCATCATCGCTGGTGGCAGTGGCACGAGCGTGACGCCGATCGCGACGCCGTCGATCGGGCGCTCGAAGCCGTCGGCATCGCCACGTTTGCCGAGCGTTTCTTCGCGACGTTGAGCAGCGGCGAGCGGCAACGCGTGTGGATCGCACTGGGTCTGGCGCAACAAACGCCGGTACTGCTTTTGGACGAACCGACGAGCCATCTCGACGTGCGGGTCGCGCACGACATCCTGGGGCTGCTGCGAACGCTTGCGACCCTCGGGAAGACGATCGTCTGCGCGCTGCACGATCTCAACGAAGCGGCCGCCTACGCCGACCGGGTGGCGCTGCTCGGCGACGGACGCCTGCTCTGCGCGGGCGCTCCCGACACCGTTTTCTCCGGCGATCTCCCCGAACGCGCGTACGGCATTGCCATGGAGCGCGTCCGTTTGCCGGACGGAGGGCTGCGCTTGTTTACGCGGACCGATTCGGCGCGTCCGGCGCCTTGACGCGGACGACGAGAATCGCCAGGTCGTCTTGCAACCGTCCGCCCGCGATGATGCGCACCTGCGCCGCCAACGCGTCGGCCAGATCTTGGGCACCGCGCGGACCGCGTTCGATGAGCCGCATCGCGCCCTCTTCGCCGAGAAGCGTCCCCGCCCGGTTGCGCGCTTCGGTGAGTCCATCGGTGGCCAGCACGAGCGCGTCGCCGGCCCGCAAATCGGTCGTCCTGGTGCCGAACGGCTCGTCCATGATGCCGAGCACCGGTCCGGTTATCTCCAGCCGCTCGACGCGGGCCTCGCGGCGCACGAAGGCCGAGTCCAAACCTGCGCTGGCATAATGGAACGCGAACGTGCGCGTGTCGAGGATGCCGACGAGCATCGAAACGAACAGCGACGGATTCTTTACGGCATGCGAAAACTCCATGTTGAACTCGGCCAGAATCGCGCCGGGATCGTAGTGCCGGAACGAGATGCCGCGAATCGTAAATTTGATGAACGCGGTCAGCACCGCCGCATCGACGCCCTTGCCGCTCACGTCCGCGATCAGCAGGAGCGCTTGTGAATCGTCGAGCCGGTGCACGTCGAAGACGTCGCCGCCGACCGCCGAGTGGCTGCTCGCCGACCGGTAGGCAGTTCCGACTTCGCAGTTCGGCAGCGGCTCGGACTCGCTGCGAAACGCGCTCTGCAGTTTTTCGGTCGTCATGCGCTCTGCGGCCAGCTCGCCGTAGAGCCGCGTTCGAAAAGCGTTGAGCAGAATCGCCAGCAGGCCGAAGAGCACGAACCAAAACGTCCGCACGTAGGCTCCGCGCTCCAACTGGGTTTGCGTGCTGCGCGCGAGACTTTGTTCGGCCCCTTGCAAATCGGTCCGCATGATTGCGACGAGCCGCGACTCGTAGTCGGAAAAGACTTTATTGCGCCGGTCGAGTTCCGCGTGCCGTCGACCCGGCTCGCGGAGCACCGGTGCGGCAACCTCTTCGCGCCACTGATTCTGGACCCGCACGTACTCGGAGAGCAATTGATCCACTCGCGGGACTCGCTCGTCTGAAACCGCGACGCGGATCGACGAGATGCGAGCGTCGAAGGCCGACGATGCGGTGAAGTATTCGTCGGCATAGTACGGGTCGCGGGTGAGCGCGTAACCGCGCAGCGCGTTCTCCTCGACGATTTGCGAGCGCAGCAGTTCCTCCAACGACAACTGAGCCGTCTGAACCTTCGACTGGCGCACGAACGTGTCGGCAACGCTAATCCGCGCCTGGAAGACGCCCTGCACGGCGATCGCTACGGCGCAAGCGAGCAGAACCGAGAGGAAGATCGTCCCCGTGGGACGGCCCAACGGGTCGAGCGTCCTCACCACGTCGCCCTCGTGACGGTGCCCGGAGTCTGCCTAGGTGTTGGGATATGTGCCTCCGAAACGGATTTGTAACATGCAAACCCGAGTAGATCCTGGACTCTTCAAGTCTTACGACGTTCGAGGGATTTATCCGGCCGAGCTCAACGACGACGTCGCATACGAAATCGGCCGGTGTTTCGTGTCGATGCTCGATGCAAAGCACATCGCCGCCGGTCGCGACATGCGTCCGTCGGGACTGAAACTCTTCGAGGCCTTCTCACGCGGCGCGACCGACGCCGGCGCCGACGTTCTCGACATCGGCATGGTATCGACCGACGGACTCTACTTTGCGGTCGGGCATTTCGAAATGGACGGCGGCGTCATGATTACGGCGTCGCACAACCCGCCGCAGTACAACGGCATGAAGTTCACGCGAGCGCAAGCGCAAGCCATTTCGCTCGACACCGGACTTGCTCAGATTCGCGATCGCCTCATCTCCGGCGATTTGCCGCCCAAAGCCGAACGCAGCGGCACGATTACGAAACGCAACGTCCTCGACGACTTTGCCGAGCACTGTCTCTCCTTCGTCGATCGCACGAAAATCAAGCCGCTCAAGATCGCGATCGACGCGGGAAACGGGATGGCCGGAGAGACGGTTCCTCACGTGTTCAAGCGGCTGGGCTGCGAGGTGATTCCGCTCTACTTCGAGTTGGACGGCAGCTTTCCAAATCACCCCGCCAGCCCGATCGAGCCCGAAAACATGGCCGACGTGCAAGCCGCCGTGAGGAAGCACCACTGCGACATCGGGGTAGCCTTCGACGGCGACGCCGACCGGATGTTCATCGTCGACGAGAACGGGGAGTTGATCGACGGCAGCACCGTCACGGCACTGGTGGCGCTCAATACGCTCAAGAAGCATCCCGGGGCCAAGATTCTCTACAATCTCATCTGCAGCCGCAGCGTTCCCGAACTCATCGAGAAGGCGGGCGGCATTCCGATTCGCTCGAAAGTCGGACACTCGATCATCAAGGCGGTGATGCGCGAGCAAGACGTCGTTTTCGGCGGCGAGCACAGCGGCCACTTCTACTTCCGCGACAACTGGTACGCCGATTCGGGAATGATCGCCCTGCTGCAATGTCTGGAGCTGTTCAGCGAGTCGGGCAAGACCGTCAGCGAGGTCATCGCACCGGTCGATACCCGTTTTCGCTCCGGCGAGATCAACAGCCAAGTCAAAGACGTTTCGGCAAAGCTGCACGAGATTGAAGACCACTACAAGGGCGCACAGATCGACCACCTCGACGGCGTCACGGTCTCCTATCCCGACTGGTGGATGAACGTGCGGCCTTCGAACACGGAGCCCTTGTTGCGTCTGAACGTCGAGGGCGACACGAAAGCACTCATGGAGCGGCATCGCGACGAGGCACTCGCGCTGATCCGTTCGTAAGCGGCGGTAGTGTGAGCGTCGTCCTCGGCCCCGCCTTCATCGCCCTCGGCGACGGAACGTCGACGTTCGGCCGCATCGCCGTCGCCGACGGCCGCGTCGACGCGATTCTCGCGGCGGACGGCCCGAGCGATCGGCCGCTGCCGGGCGGATGCAGCATCGCACCCGGCCTCATCGACGTTCACACCAACGGCGCACGCGACATGCTCTTCAATCGCGACCAAGGCTATGCGGTTCCGGTTGCTGCCGAAGAGTACGCCCGAATGGGCGCGACGGGCTTCGTTGCCGGCATTATGACGGCCCCGTTCGAATCGATGCTGCACGCCGCGTCGGAGGTCGTCGAAGCGGCGAACCAGCTCGAAGAGGACGACCCGCGGGGAGCGCGCTGCTTGGGCGTGCATTTCGAGGGTCCGTTTCTTAATCCGAAGTTTCGCCGCGTGCACCGCAGCGAATGGCTGCTGCCGGCCAGTGCCGAGCGCGCGCGCGAAATGGTCGACGCGTGCAAGGGCGCGTGCCTGCTCGTGACGATGGCTCCCGAGATCGACGGCGCCGCCGACGCGCTGCGCGTCTTTCTCGAACACGGCGTCGTCTGTTCGGCGGGACACACCTCAGCGCACTATCGCGACGGACTGCTCGCCATCGGACTCGGTTTTCGTTCGCTGACGCACGCGTTCAACGCCATGCCGCCGCTCGATCACCGCGACCCGTCCATACTCGCGGCCTTCATTCAGGACCGGCGCACGCTGGTCCAGTTCATCTGCGACGGATTTCACGTCTCGCCGGTGATGGTCGATCTGCTGCACCGCACGCTGGGTGACCGGTTGGTTCTGGCGACGGATAACATGCCGGCCGCCGATCCGGGTTACCACATCGACGGCGGAGTCGTGCGGTCGGGAGACGGCACGATTGCCGGCAGCGCGCTGCGCCTCGACCAAGCGGTGCGCAACTACATGTCGTACGCGCAGATCCCGTTCGCGCAAGCGATCGTCGCCGCCACCCACGCGCCGGCAAAACTCATCGCGCACGAAAGCGAAATGGGCCGGATCGCACCCAATATGCGCGCCGATCTCTCTTTCTGGGACAAAGACTACGAAATCGTCGCTACGATGGTGGGCGGACGCTTCGTCTACGACCGCACCGAAGTTGCCGCGCTATCCTAGGGAAACTCTGGAGAGGTTCCCTAGTTAGGGAACGGCGACCAGATCGTCTTCCGCGTTGGCGCGTTCGGCGCGCTTGGCGGCGGACCGAAGCATAGCGACGGCAGCATACAGCACCACGATGACGACTAGCCATCGCACCGCAACGAGCGGCAGCGACTTGATGATGTAGGCGGCTATGAGCACGCCCGGAACTCCGCCGAGCATCAGACCGAGTGCCGCTCGCATCGAAAACGCCTGGTAGCGGATGAAACGCAGGCTGGCGATCGGCATCAAGAACGCGCACGAGCCCATCATAATCGGAAACGCGGCTTTCGGGTTCATGCCCAGCAGGCTCACGAGAATCATGCACGGCGCGTACATACCGATGCCGATCGTCATGAGCGCGCCCAGGCAGAAACTCACGGCAATGCCCACGATCAGACGCGTCCCGCTGAGCCCGAGCGCGTCGCCGCTCAGGCCGAAGTAACTTCCGCGCAGGTTGCTGAGAATGAAAAGCGTCGCGGCGGCCAACAGCGCGACGCCCATGCCGATCTGCACGTACTGCCGCGGGAGCCTCGAAACGATGCCGGCGCCAAGCCAGGCGCCCACGACCGCCGCGACGATCAGCAAGATGAGCGTCGACGGAACGACGCTGATGATCGTGATGTAGATCGCCGCTTCGACGATCGTCGGCATCGTGTGCCCGACGTTGAGCGTTCCGGGGATCTTCTCGTCGGGAACCAGCCGCCAGAGCTTGAACATCGACGTCGTCGGGGCAAACGATCCGATCCCCAGCGTATCGAAGAAGTTCGTGACGAAACCGATAGCGGTTTCAATCGGCTTGGGCCATCCGGCCCGATGGAGCGGTATCGCGCGAACGAGCGCGACGATGATGACGATCGCGACGATCGCCAACCCGACGTGCAGCACCAGTGGAACGTTCATTGCGTCACACGATACGCGTTTAACAGACGACCGCCTGCAAACGGCCGCCGGGGAGCAGGCGGCTCGTTACGAGGCCCTTTCACGGACGGCCGCAGCGTTGAAGTACGCGGCGCGCGGATGATGGATGACGATTGCAGCGGTCGACTGTTCGGGGACGAGCTGATGACCTTGCGTGAGCGTCACGCCGATGCGTTTTGGAACGTCGAGCAGGCGGAACACGGTTTCGTGTTGGGCGAGATCGGGACAAGCGCCGTAGCCCCACGAGTATCGCTTTCCGCGCTCGGCATCGATGCCGAGTTCGCGGCGTATGCGCCGGTGAACGTACTCGGCGAACGCTTCGGCCGATTGAACCGAGAAGCCGTGAACGAAGTACGACTCTCCGTACTCGCCGGCGGCGTAGAGCGCTTCGGTGCGCTCGGCGGCGCGTTCGCCGACCGTTACGACCTGCAATGCGACGACGTCGGCCGCGGCGCCGCTCGCAGGAGCGCGCAGATAATCGGCGAGGTTCAGGTGCTCGCCGCCGGCTTGACGCGGCAAGGTGAAACGCGCGATCTCCCGCGATCGATCCTTCGGGTCGAAAAGCACGACGTCGTTGCCCTCGCCCGCCGCGGGAAAGTATCCGTAGGCCGCGCGCGGCTGCAGAAATCCGTCGCGCTGCGCCTCCGTCCGGTAACGGTTGAGACGCGGCTCGAAATCGTCACGCAGAAGCCGATCGTAGGCGTCGCCTTTGGTGTTGGCCGCTCCCCACGACAGCCGGAAGAGGCTGCGCAAGTCAAAACACGGCCAAAGCTCGCCCAGATCTATGCCGTCGATGGTGCGCGCACCCCAAAACGGCGGTTCCGGAACGTCTGCCGCCTCGGCCTTCACCGCTGAGGGGACGCTTCTCGGTACCGGACGCGGCACGCGCGCGCGGTCGCGCTGAGCGAACGCCTCGTGACGCGTTTTGTCGAGGAGCGCGCCGCGGCGCGCATCTCCGCCGGTCAACTCGTCCATCAGCGCGAGACCTTCGAACGCATCTTTCGCGTAGAAGAGTCCGGGGTCGAAAAAACGCGCGCCGTCGTCGAGCAGCGCGATGCGGCGGCCGAACTCGCGGTTGATCGCGGCGCCGCCGACGATGACGGGAAAGTTCATGCCCCGCGCATCCTGTTCCGCAACGCAAATCGGCATCTGCTTGCTGGTCGACACGAGCAGCGCAGAAAGGCCGATGGCGTCGGCTCCGACTTCGACCGCCTTCTCGAGGATCGCGTTCATCGGAACTTGCTTTCCGAGATCGTGCACCGCGTAGCCGTTGTTCGTGAGAATCGTATTGACGAGGTTCTTGCCGATGTCGTGCACGTCGCCGAAGACCGTCGCCAGCACCACCGTGCCTTTGGCCGTGCCTTCCTTTTTCTCTAGAAACCGTTCGAGATGCGCGACGGCCTTCTTCATGACTTCGGCCGACTGGAGCACGAACGGCAAAATGAGTTCGCCGCGTCCGAATCGGTCGCCGACGTCCTTCATGGCCGGCAGCAGGACGTCGTTGAGCACTTCGACCGGCGTTCGCTGCGTCAGCGCCTGGTCGATCTTCGCTTCGATGCCGTCCTTGCGCCGGTGAAGAATCGCCTTTGCGATGCGCTCCTCGATTGGAACGCCCTCGTCGTCGGCCGCCGTGGAAGCGCTCGCATTCGCTTCGACGTTCTCGAAGCGTTCGATGAGGCGGGCCAGCGCGTCGGGCCGGCGATTGAAGACGAGGTCGTCGCAACGCTCGCGCAGCTCCTCATCGATTTCGAAGTACGGCGTGATGTCGTGCGGATGCACGAGCGCCATGTCGAGGCCGGCTTCGACGCAGTGGTGCAGAAAGACCGAGTTGAGCGCGGCGCGAGCGGCCGGTTTGAGACCGAACGAGACGTTGGAAATACCGAGCGACGTCAGGACACCGGGCAACTCGCGCTTGATCGCCGCGATGCCCTCGATGGTCTCCAGCGCCGACGTGAGAAACTCGGCCTCACCGGTCGCGAGCGTGAACGTGAGGGCGTCGAAGATCAGCGCGCCCGGCGCGAGCCCGTACTCGTCGACGGCGATGCCGTAGATGCGTCGCGCCACCTCGAGTTTGCGTTCGG
The DNA here is from genome assembly GCA_963704715.1 of Vulcanimicrobiota bacterium. Classification (GTDB taxonomy): domain Bacteria; phylum Vulcanimicrobiota; class Vulcanimicrobiia; order Vulcanimicrobiales; family Vulcanimicrobiaceae; genus Tumulicola. Next base: position 1,223,715 of record OY969933.1, read on the forward strand.
CGCTCTTCGCCATGCCGGTTTCGTCGATCGTCAGTGCGATGACGGCGGCGCCATGCTCGAGTGCGAGCGGCATCACGGCTTCCATTTTGGCACGGCCCGATTCCAAATGGACGGAGTTGACGACCGCGCGCCCGGGATAGTTTTGAAGAGCCGCTTCGAGCACGGCCGGTTCGGTGGAATCCACGACCAGCGGCGCTTCGATCGACTGCGCGAGTTTGCGCGTCACCTCGGCCATCTGCGCCGCCTCGTCGGACCGTTCGGTCAAGGCGCAACAGACGTCGAGCAGATGTGCGCCGCCCTCCACTTGCGCGCGCGCAACCAGCACGATGTCGTCGTACTTCTCTTCGAGCAGCAACCGCTTGATGCGCCGGGATCCTTGACTGTTGATTCGCTCGCCGACGATGAGCGGCCGCGGCTCCTGCATCAGCGATACGCCCGTCATCGCAGACGCAGCCCACTGGGGCCGGTCGTCGGAATGCGCGCTCGCTCGCATCGCGCAGACCCGTGCCGCGCGTCGCGCGCCCGCGTTTTCCGCCCCGAGGTCGGCGACGGCGCGCGCGATGGCTCGCACGTGTTCGGTCGTCGAGCCGCAGCAGCCGCCGACGGCGTTCACACCGAAATCCGCCACGAACCCGGCCAGTTCGTTGGCGAGCTGCGCGGGAGTTTCTGGGTAGATCGTTTCGCCTTTTGGCCCCATCAAAGGAAGCCCGGCATTGGGGATGACGCTCACGAAACAGCGCGAGTTATCGCACATGTACCGCACCGAATCGCGCATCTGAGCCGGCCCGGTCGAACAGTTGAGCCCAATGACGTCGATGGGCAGCGCATCGAGCGTCGCGACGATCGCGCGCACGTCGGTGCCCAAGAGCATGCGCCCCTCTTGAATGAGGGTGGGCTGCGCTTGAATCGGAACGCGTCGCAGGCCTCGCTCGAACTCGCGGACGATGCCGGCGATCGCCGCTTTGAGTTCCAGCAGATCCTGCATCGTCTCGAGCAACAACACATCGGCACCGCCTTCGACGAGCGCACGAGCCTGCTCGCCGTAGACGTCGCGCAGCTGCTCGTAGGTTACCTTCGACAGCGCAGGATCCGAGGAAGATATCAGCATGCCGGTCGGGCCCATCGCGCCGGCGACGAAACGCGGCCGCTCGCGGCTCGCAAACTCGTCGCAGGCTTTGCGCGCGAGTTCGGCGGCGAGCCGGTTAATCTCGACGGTACGATCGCCCAAGCCGTACTCGTCGAGTTTCAAACGCGAACCCATGAACGAGTCGGTCTCGACGACGTCGGCACCGGCGGCGAGGTAGGCGCGGTGAATTTCGTGCACGATGCCGGGGCGCGACAGCACGAGCGCCTCGTTGCATCCGTGGCAGCGCGCGCCGCCGAAGTCGGCGGCCGAGAGATCGAGCGCCATGAGTTGCGTGCCCATGGCGCCGTCAAAGATGAGCACCCGCTCTGCGAGCAGGCGGAGGTAATCCGACAACGCTTCCTTTCCTACCGCGCTTCCTGCGCGCCGGCGACGGCCACGCGAATTTCTCCCACCGCGAGACCGGCTCGATTATACACGACCGGCCGCGCGAAGCGGGCGAGTTTCATCGCGGCCGGCTCCTCAATCGCGCCGAGCCGGCGCAGCGCCGCGATCGTCGAAGGACCGCGCGCGCGTCCCGCGCCGTCGAGCACCTTCGCGGCATAACCGAACCCGCGGTCGACCGCGGCGACGCCGTGGATGCCTTCGGCGCCGCCCTTGCACGCGATCGCGCCGCCGCACGCCTGCATCAGCACCGTATCGAATTGCCCCGTTCCGGCGACGTAATCGGGGTGGGCGATCATCGCGTCGCGCACGACGCGCAGCGCCTCCGCGTCGGCCGTCCCGATGCCTTCGAGCGTCGCCATGCGCGCGAAGGCGAGCGCAGCGCGGCGCAGCGGCGTGGCGTAGACGGGAATCCCGCATCCGTCGATGCCGAGCGGCCAGGTCGCGGCGTCGTCGCCGGAGAGACGCGCGCAGTACGCGAGAATGCGGCGCTGCGCCGGATTGCCGGCTTCGAGATATGTCGCGGTGTCGCAGCCGATCGCCACGCACAAGGCGAGAATGCCGGCGTGCTTGCCCGAGCAGTTGTTGAAGAGGGGCGTGAGAGGAGCGCCGCTGCGCGCGAGTGCTTCCGCGGCGGCTTCGTCGTACGGTGGATGGTCGCCGCACTGCAACGCGGACGCGTCGAGACCGATCTTCTTCAGGATCGACGTAACGGCTTCGACGTGGAAGGGCTCGCCGAAGTGTGAGGCAGCCATGACGGCGATCTCGCGCGGTTCGAGTCCGAAGCGCTCGCGAACGCCGGATTCGACGGCGGCGGCGGCAATGAACGGCTTGGCGGCGGAGCGCAAATAGACCGGCGCGTCGACGTCGCCGTCTTCCAGCAGCGTGCGGCCGCGGGCATCGACCGCGCACGCTGCGACGCGATGCACCGACTCGACGAGCTCTCCCCGCGTAACCTCGACGATCATCAGGAAGCTGCGATGTATTCCAAATCTAAGAAGCGAGGGCTGGTTCTACGACGACGGCTTCCTGCTCTGCGAACACCGGGTTGCTCAAATAGCGCTCGCCGGTATCGCAGCCGATCGTCACGATCGTTTTCCCCTTCGACTCGGGACGTTCGGCAACGCGCAAAGCGGCCCAGACGTTCGCGCCCGCGGAGATGCCGACGAGCATGCCTTCTTCGCGCGCGAGCCGCCGCGCCGTGGCAATCGCGTCGGCGTCGGTAACGCGAATCACTTCGGCGTAGACGGCGGTGTTGAGAACCTTCGGAACGAAGCCGGCGCCGGTTCCTTGAATTTTGTGCGGTCCTGGTTTCCCACCGGAGAGTACGGGCGAAGCCTCGGGTTCGACCGCGATCACCTGCACGCTCGGCTTGCGCGCTGTGAAGATCTCGCCCACGCCGGTGATCGTGCCGCCGGTGCCGACCGCGGCGACGAAGACGTCGACCGCGCCGTCGGTATCGCGCCAGATCTCTTCGGCCGTCGTTCGACGGTGAGCTTCCGGGTTCGCTGGATTTTCGAACTGCTGCGGCACGAAATATTTTTCGGGTGCGCTCGCAACGATGTCGGCGGTCCGCTGGAGCGCGCCGGGCATGCCTTGCGCGCCCGGCGTCAGCACGACTTGCGCGCCGTAGGCTTTGAGCAGGTTGCGGCGCTCGACCGTCATCGTATCGGGCATGACGAGGATGACGGGATAGCCTTTTGCGGCCGCGATGAATGCCAGTGCGATGCCGGTGTTGCCGCTGGTCGGTTCGAGAATCGTCATGCCGGGAGAGAGCCGGCCGTTGCGCTCCGCGGCTTCGATCATCGAAACTCCGATGCGATCCTTGACCGATCCGGCAGGGTTGAACGACTCCATCTTCACGAGGACGGTTCCGGCGATTCCGGCGTTGAGCCGCGGAATCTTGACCAGCGGCGTGTTACCGACGGTGTCGGCCAAGTTTTCGTAGATGCGCGCCATAGTGCAGTGGTTAACCTCCGCCCAGCTGCGAGCGTTTCACCCGGGCACAAAACGTCCTTCGATGCTTGCTTGCAACGGTTTCGCCGCATCGGAGGCCGGGTATCCGGAAAGCCGGATGGTCGCGCCGCGATGGGGAAACGGCGCAACCATGGAGAGATTCTTGCGCCCACGCCGGATCGCCGCGGCGTGCGCCCTCGTTGCAGCGGCGCAGTGGCCGGCGATCGCTGCGGCACAAACGGCGCATCCGTCGATGGACGACGCCCTGGCCGCCATCCGCGCGTACGCGCCGGCCGCAATGGAATATCAAGGCGCGCCCGGTCTTTCCGTGGCCATCACCGACCGCAGCAAAACGCTGGCCGTGCTGACGCTCGGATACGCCAACGCGGACACGCGTGCTCCCGTTACGCCGGCAACGCGCTTTGCGATCGGCTCTATTACGAAGTCGATGACGTCGCTGGCGATGATGCAGCTGGTCGATTCCGGCAAACTTTCGCTCGACGCCTCGATACGGCACTACCTGCCATGGTTCTCGATCGGCGGCGGCTCGAGCGTCGACGTCGGAGAGCTCTTATCGCATACCGGCGGGATCCCCGACGATTTTGCATCCGAGTACGGTTACGCGTACGACGTCGAGGCGCTCCGCGGCGCGAAGGTGCTCTTCGCGCCGGGAACGGCGTGGTCGTATTCCAACGATGGGTACGCCACCGCCGGCGAAATCCTCGCGGTGCTCGACGGGCGGCCGTGGAGCGCGTCCGTGCAAGCGCGCGTTCTCGATCCCATCGGGATGGGCAGCAGCGCGCCGGTGTTTACGCCCGAAACGATGGCGACGGCGGCGATCGGATATCAATGGCTCTACAACGACCGCCCCGGGTCGCTCCATCCGCCGCTGGTTGCGTCGCCGGTGTTGGATTTCGTCGATCCCGCGGGTTCGGCGCTTTCGACGCCCGAGGACATGGCGCGTTACATGCGTCTGTATCTCAACGCCGGGAAGACCGAGAGCGGAACGCCGCTGATTTCGCCGGCATCGTTCGCTGCGATGACGACGGCCGCGCGTTACCTTAACGGCAAACCGGCGGGTTCGCCGACGCCGGTCCTCGACGAGGCACCGGAGTTTTACCGCCAATACGGCTTGGGGCTGTCGGTCTTCGATTCCGGCGGCGACCATCTGGTCGGACACACGGGCGGCATCTCCGGCTACACGGCATGCATGCAGATGAACCTCACCCGTGGCTTCGGCGTCGTTGCGATGAGCAATCTCGTCGAAGCGCCGCTACATCCGTGCGCGATCGTGCTCTACGCCATGCGCGTGCTGCGCGCCCAAAGCGCCGGTGACCCGCTTCCGCCGCCTCCGGTTGCTCCCGATCCCGCGCACGTTGCCGCTGCGGCGGATTATGCCGGAACCTACACTGCGCCCGGCGGAGCCGCGCTGACCGTAGCCGCCGAAGGCGACCGGTTGACGCTCGTCGACGGCGGCGATCGCATTGCGCTCTATCCGCGCGCTCCGGACCTCTTCTGGGCCGACGACCCGCGCTTCGCCACGTATCTCGTTGAATTCGGGCGCGATAAAGCAAAGCACGTCATCGAACTGACCTACGGATCGCAGTGGTATCCGAACGAACGATATACCGGACCTCGCACGTTCGCGCATCCTGCGTCGTGGGATGCGCTCGCCGGACGGTACGAGAACGTGTTCTTCGGCCAACCCGAGATCACGCGCGTCGTCATCGTCAAAGACCAGCTGACGTTCGACGGAGTCGACGCGCTCGAACCGCGGCCCGATGGAAGTTTCGCGATCGGAACGTCGGTCGTACGCTTTGACGCCTTGACGGGTTCGCAACCGCAGCGGCTGACGATCGACGCCACCTCGCTCTATCGCGTGGCGCTCCCGTAGAAGACTTCGCGCGCACCGCACGAGCGATTGCGGCGACGAGTGGGAAACTCGAGAAGACGTCCTTGCTCGCCGCATATTTGGCGACGCTCGGAGATGCCGATCTGGCGGCTGCGGTGCATTTCTTTACCGGCAACCCGTTTGCGGCTCGCGACCCGCGCACGCTCTCGCTGGGCGGACGATCGATCGCCAACGTCGCGCGGCGCGTGTGGGAGTTTGACGATGCCGCGTTCGGGGCGGCGTATCGCGAAAGCGGCGATTTGGGAACGGCGCTGGGGATGCTGGTGCGGCCGCCGCGCGAAACCGCACTTTTCGCCGAACGCCTCACGCCGTCGTCGCTGAGCGCGCTCTTCGGCGAAATCGGCAACGTGAGCGGCGATCGTGCGGGCAAACGGCGCGAGGCGATTTTCGATCGCATCTTGCGCGCCTGCGGCGAGCCGCTGGTCGCAGCCTACGTCGTGAAGATTGCGACCGGGGACTTGCGCGCCGGGTTGCGCGAGGGTCTGGTACTCGACGCAATCGCAAAGGCGTTCGGCGCCGAACCAGCCGCCGTACGCCGCGCGATGATGGCTAGCGGCGACGCCGGCGAAGTCGCCGTGGCAGCGCGTCATGGAAGGCTGGACGAACTGCGAGTCGCGTACGGAGCGCCGATCGGCTTCATGCTCGCGTCGCCGGTATTTCACGCCGACACGTACGATGAACTCAACGCCGCATCGTGGCTGGTCGAAGACAAGTACGACGGCATTCGCGCGCAAGCGCATATCCGGAGCGGTTCGGCCCAGCTCTTCTCTCGCCGGCTCAACGACGTCAGCGAACCGTATCCGGAAATCCTCGCCGCCCTGCCGCAAGCCGTTACCGGCGACGCGATTCTCGACGGCGAGATCCTGGCAATGCGTGACGGCGCGGTCCTGCCGTTTCGCATGCTGCAAGCGCGCCTGCAGCGCAAGCAGACCGACGAGGCGCTGCTGCGTGAGGTTCCGGTTGCCTACGTCGCGTTCGATTTGCTGGCAGCGGGCGAGGAGCTATTGCTCGACGAGCCGCTGATTCGCCGGCGCGAACGGCTGGCGTCGTTGCTGCGTGCCGGCGATCGCGTCGTGCTCGCGCCGTACGCTCGCATCCAAGGCGACGGCGCGGACGTCAACGCGCGTTTCGGCGCGGCGCGGCGGCGCGGCAACGAAGGTCTCGTGCTCAAGCGCGACGACTCGCCCTATGCACCGGGCCGGCGCGGCAAGTGGTGGCTCAAACTCAAGCGCGAGCTCGCGACGCTCGACGTCGCCGTGGTCGCGGTCGAGTGGGGGCACGGCAAACGTTCGCAGGTGCTCTCCGATTACACGTTCGCGGTTCGCGACGGCGACTCGCTGCTCGCGATCGGCAAAGCGTACTCGGGGCTCACCGACGCGGAAATCGAGGAACTGACGCCCTGGTTCCTCGAGCATCGCCTGCCGGTCACGCAGCGCCGTCGCAACGCTCGCGGATCCGAAATCCCGGTCGAGCCGAAGGTCGTCATCGAAGTTGCGTTCGACGTCGTCGCGCGCAGCAAGCTGCACGAAAGCGGCTTCGCCCTGCGCTTCCCGCGCATCGTTCGCATCCGAGACGATAAGCCCGTCCAGGAAATCGACACGCTCGACCGCGTGCGCGAAATCCATAACGATATGCTCGCCCGCGAACACGTGACGCCACCCTAAGGGGTGTCACGCAGGCGAATCATCGCTGTCATCCTGAGCGGAGCGCCCGCAGGCGAATCATCCGTGTCATCCTGAGCGGAGCGCCCGCAGGCGAATCATCCGTGTCATCCTGAGCGGAGCGCCCGCAGGCGCGCAGTCGAAGGACGAAGGGCGGCGTTATTCGCTGTCGACGGGAGTGTTCGAAGGCGGGCGGCGCAAGAAATACGCCCGGTCGTGATTTTTGACCAGCGGCTTAATCGGCGTAAACCGGCGTGGTTTTTGGCTAAAGTCGAAGGCGCCGACGATGTTGTTGGCACGAGCGTCGGTCGTGCCCAGGCTCTGTAAGCCAAACGTCGTCTCGACGAACTTCAAAATGCTTCCGAACTCGTATTGCGTGTGGTCGACGTAGGCTTTCTTCGCGTACGGAGAAACGATGATCAACGGTACGCGGAAACCGAGGCCCTGGTAATCCAACTGCGGCGGCGGAACGTGGTCGTAGAATCCGCCCCAGTCGTCCCACACGATGACGATCGCCGTGGAGTTCCAGTAGCTGCTCTTGCCGATCGCGTTGACGACGCTCGCCACCCAATCCGGCCCGTTGTCGACTTGCTTGAAACCCGCCGGATATCCGTGATCCGAATCGGCACCGTCCGGTATGACCCAAGAGACTGCCGGCAGGACCACCGAACCCGCCGGATTCGGTGACGGACACGGACTCGCCGTGGATCCCGAAATATCGCAGAAGACGTTCGTTTCCGGCCACGATACGCAGCTCTGCACGCACGTGAACGGCGCCTGTTTGTTCGGATACTCCTTACCCTTTTGGGAAAACACCGCCTTCACGGCAGCGAATGCGTTCCATTCCTGTCCGTCGTTGTCCGGCCAGATCGGGACGTAATATTTCCACGACACGCCCTTGGAATCGAGTACGTCGCGCACGGTCGCGTAACCAAAGCACGGGTACGGTCCCTGTCCGGCTAGATATTGCAACGCATCCGGTCTACTCGACGTCGAGATCAACGAGGTGACGTCTTTGGTTGCGGGACACCCCCAGAGCCCGTTTGGGCCCGGGTTATCGACGATGGCTTGCGTAGCGTTGATCAGCGTATCGCCGCGAATCAAATCCTGGTGGGCGGTAAAACTGCTGCTCGCCTGCGTCGGAAACGTGCGATCCGCCAGCACGTACTGCGTCGCCATGTCCCAATACGGCTGAATGTGCTTTTCCGCCACGACGGAGTACGGATACTTTTTTGCGGGTACGCCCTGCTGAATGAAACCCTCCCAGTAAAAGCCGTCCAGTTTGGCCGAATCGTACGCCGTGATGAACGCGCCGCAATAGGTATGGTCGATGTCGTAGTCTGGAAGTTTGGTGCCGAAGGTAATCGCGATCGGCGTCGGCGTCGGACCGGGTGTGGGGGTTGATACAGGATTCGGACAGGGACTCGCTCCCGTCGTCGGTCCCGGCTGCGGACCGGGCCCCGGAGCACTTTTGACACAATCGGTGCCGGGAAAACAGTCGAAGAGGTTATCGAAGCTGCGATTTTCCTGCACGATGATGACGACGTGCTTGATTTTGCCGCTGCTGCCGCTGGCCGGACGTGCGGCGGGGAGAAACGACACGTTCGCCTGACCGCCCGTACCTTGATGTCCCGAACAACTCGCCGTCGCGAGCGCCGCAAGCAATACGAGCGAGAAGACCCGGGGTTTCACGCTGACTCCGTCATTCGCTGTCGACCGGTTCGTTCGAGGGCGGACGCTGCAGGAAGTACGCTCGATTGTGGTGCTTGTCGAGCAGCGCGATGGGAACGAACGCTCGCGGCTTTTGTTTGAAGTTGAAGGCGTCGTTGATGTTATTCGCACGCACGTCGGTCGTGCCGAGACTTCCGAGGCTAAACGTTTCTTCGACGAATTTCAAAACGCTCCCAAACTCGTACTGGGTGTGGGAGACGTAGCCTTTCTTGGCGTACGGCGACACGACGATCATCGGAACGCGAAAGCCCAAACCGACGTAGTCCTCGTGCGGCGGAGGCACGTGATCGTAGAAACCGCCCCAATCGTCCCACAGGATGATGACGGCGGTCGAACTCCAGTAGGGGCTCTTCCCGATCGCGTTGACGACGTTGGCAACCCAATCCGGGCCCCCGTCGACCATTTTACCGTTGACGAGCGCGTAGTGATCGGAGTCTTCGTTGTCGGGAACGACCCACGAAACGGCCGGCAGCGAAACCGTCCCCGACGGGTACGGCGCAGGACAGCCGCCCGACGTCGAGCCGGAGATGTCGCAAAGCACGTTCGTCTGCGGCCAAGAAACGCAACTCGCCGAGCAAGTCCACGCCGATTGCTTGTGCGGCCATTGGTTCTTATCGTAGCGCACCGCAGAGATGGCGTCGAACGCATTCCACATCTGACCGCCGTCTTTACCGAATACCGGTACGTAGTATTTCCACGATACGCCCTTGGCGTCGAGTAAGTCTCTCATCGTCGAGTATCCGAAACACGGGAACGGGCCGCTCGTGATGTATTGGTGCGAGGCCGTCAGCAGCGGAGTGTGGGACGGGCCGGCGGGCGGATTCTTCGGGTCGTCGCATCCCCAGTTATTGATTCCGCCCGGATTCCAGGGATAGTCGACGAGACTTTGCGTGTGGTTGATTTTCGTACTGCCGCGAATCAGGTCCTGATGGGCGGTGAAGCTGCCGCTGGCTTGGGTCGGGAACATGCGATCGGCGAGGACGTACTGGGCTGCCATGTCCCAGTAGGGCTGGATTTGCTTCTTTGCAACCACGCGGTAGGGATAGAGCCTCGCGGGTTGGCCGAAGACGACGCCGTCGTCCCAATAGAATCCGTCGAGTTTCCCATTGTCGTATTCGGTCTGGAACGCGGGGCAGTAGCTGTGATCGGGATCGAGCGCCGGCAGCGGCGCGCCGATGGTGAGTTCGATCGGCGTCGGCGACGGCCCCGGACTCGCCGTCGGAAACGATGCAGGACACGGACTCGACGCCGTGTGCGGACCCGGTGACGGCCCCGGGCCTGCCGCCGTCTTCACACAATCCGTGCCCGGAAAGCAGTCGAAGAAATTATCGAAGCTGCGGTTCTCTTGCACGACGATGACGACGTGCTTGATTTTCCCGCGACTATCGTTGAAGGGATTAGCCTCAGGCAGAAACGGCAGCGTGCCGCTCATGCCGGTCGCGCTTGGTCCGCTTCCGGAACTGGAGCACGCCGCAATCGCAAACGCGGCGGCGAACGCCAGCGGAAAGACGAACCTGCGCATCCGCGAACGATTTTCGTTTACGCCGAGTCCGCCCTTCTCGCCACGCGACGAATCAGGCAAACGGTGACCGCCGTTAACTTCTGCGACGGTTACTTGTTCTTGAACTTTGCGACGCGCTTTTCGTTGTACGCCGCGAGGCCTTCTTTCGCGTCTTCGCTCTTGAAGAGCAGCGATTGCAACTCGCGCTCGATCGCGAGCGCGTCTTGGAGCGGAAGTTCCGAACCGGTTTGAACGCTGCGCTTGATGTGCCCGACGGCCATCGGTGCTTTGTTGGGCGAACAGAATTGCTTCGCGTAATCGAGCACCTGCGCGCGAAACTCTTCGGCGCTGCCTTCATAGATGTCGTTGACGACGCCCCAATCGAGGGCTTGCTCGAAGCTCACGGTTTTTCCGGAGACCATCAGCTCGATGGCGCGCGATTTGCCGACCAGCCGCGAGAGACGCTGCGTTCCGCCGGTGCCGGGCAGCACGCCGAGCGCGACCTCAGGAAGCCCGATTTTTCCGGCATCCTGGCGGGCGATGCGAATGTCGGCCGCCATGGCGATCTCCAAGCCGCCGCCCACGGTGTGACCGTTGAGCGCGGCGATGACGAGTTTGGGCGTCTGCTCGAGACGGTTGAGCGTCTCGTTGGCGTGGAGGCAGAACATGTACTTAAATTCGGGCGTCACGGCGTTGAGCATGCCGATGTTGGCGCCGGCGGAAAAGAACTTCTCGCCCTTGCCGGCAAGCACGATCACTTCGACGTCGGAGTCGAAGCGCGCATCGAGAATTGCCTCGTCGAGCTGGCGCATCATCTCGTGGGTGTACGTGTTCGCGGGCGGATCGTCCATCTCGATGACGCCGACGTGACCGTCTTTCCAATAGTTGATCACGCGCTTGCCGTCGAACGGACGGGTTTCCCGTCCGAATGCGGTCTTGGCGGCGCCGTTCGCGGCCGTACTGCTCATGCCAGGTTTCCTTTCGGTGCGATCCAGTTGGGGTTCTTGAAGTACTCGGCGAGTTTGGTTTCGTCTTCGGCGGTCGGCAGCACCGACGGCGCGTACGATTGCCACTCCTCTTCGGAAATCTTGCGGCCGTCGACCGTGTAACGCGCGGCGGCGTAGTCGCCGATCTTGCGGTTGAAGCGCATATCGGGAACGTAGAGTTTCGTCTCGCCCGCCGCGACTTCGTTCACGCGGTTGATGGTCGTCGTGATCTCGTCGTGGAACTGACGCCGCGCGCGCTCGTTGAGGTGTTCTTTGTCGACCGGATCCGGCGTCTTGTCTTCGTCGACGCGGCCCTTGATGCCCCAGGCGTATGCCCACTGTGCGGAGCCCGAATGGTCGGTGCCGAAGAGATCGAGCGATCCCGAGATCCACTTGTTGTAATATTTCTGCTGGATCTCGGCGGGAATCACGCCCGCCTTGGCGATGCGCCGCAATCCGGTGATGCCCGTGCCCATGTGAAACGCTTCTTCCTTGAGCATCGGTCCCATCGAGGCTGCCAGCGGCGCGAAACTGGAGTGCGCCAGCATCGTGAGTTGGAACTTGCCGTCGCGGTCCATGAAGTTCGTGTAGGCGAAGAAATCCAGCCAGTGCGTCACGTCTTCGTTAAACGCATTGAGCAACCGGTTCTTCTTCCCGAACGCGCGGCGCTCCAATAATTTCTGCGCTTCGATCTTTCCTTCGCTGCCGAACTGATCGACGAGCAGATGGCACATCTGATAGCCGTGCCGCGTCTCCTCGACCATGATGCGCACGAGCGATGCAAGATCGTATTCGCTCGGGGCGTTGCTGACGAGAAAGCGCTGCTGCTCGTTGGAGGCGAACTCGGTGTCGCCCTGATAGACGACCATGTTGAGCACTGCGTCGCGCATCCGTTGATCGGGAATCTCGCGCACCTTCTCCCACCGCCGGTCACCTTTGAAGTCGCCGAAGTAGATCTCGGGCGTCGGCAGTGCGCCGTACTTTGCCTCGAACGTGTAGCCGGGCATGAAGCGCTCGATCAACTCGCGGTCGAGGCCGATGTCGTGCTGCCACTCCTTGAGGAGATCGATCCAGTCGTCGAAGGTCGAGATGCGAGCGGCCATGCGAACGTAAAACCTCGTGTCAGCGTGTGACTTATTTTTGACGTTTTGGTGGAATATTGTCATACTAGAGCCGATGACGGCTTCTGTCAACGGGGAGCGACGACCGGTCGAACGCCCCAATTCCTTCATCTTCACGCTCTACGGCGATCTGGTCCACCGCGAAGGGCAAGGCGACGGCTCGCTTCCCGCCGGCGCCCTCATTGCGTTGATGGCCGCTTTCGGCGTCTCCGCGGCGGCCGTGCGCCAGGCGGTTTCCCGGCTGTCGCGACAGGGCTGGCTGGCGGTGCGGCGCGAGGGAAACCGCGCCTTCTATTCCGTGACGCCGCGCGGACGCCGCCGGATCGAAGAGTTGAGTCCCCGCATCTACGGTCCGGTCATCGATTGGGACGGACGCTGGCGTTTGCTGATTTTCCCCAGCGGCGCACCCCGCGACGTGCGCGATCGGCTGCGGGCCGAGCTGCGCGTCCTGGGCTGGGCACCCCTCTCGGCGACCGCGTGGATTACTCCGGGCGACTCGCTCGATGCCGCACGCGCCGCCGTCGAAGGCGGCGGTCTCCGCGAGCCGGGACATTTTTTCGAAGGAACCTACCGTGGACCGCTGAGCGATCGCGGTCTCGTCGAGCGATGCTGGAATTTAGAAGAGATCGCCGCCGCATACCGCGCGTTCGTCGATCGCTATCGGCCGCGGCTGGCGCGCGAACGGGAAGGCGCCTGGATCGGCGACGAGGCGGCATTCGTCGAACGCCTCTGGCTCGTGCACGACTACCGTCGCTTCGCCTATCTCGACCCCGGTTTGCCGAGCGAACTCGTTCCGGCGCACTGGCCGGGCACGACGGCCGCCGCCCTCTTTCGTGAGCACTACGCGGCGCTCGAGCGCAAGTCGCTGCGCTTCTTCGAAACCAAGGCAAGCGGCAGGTAACGGAGCGCGACCCGGCGGCGTCGAACCGACCCGGCCATGCCCAAAGCCGTCATCATTCTCTTCGCTGCGGCGTGTCTCGCGTTGGCCATTCCGGCGTGCAGCAACGACAACGGCGGAAACGTGTCGCCGTCGCCGACGGTGTCGCTGACGCCGAATCCCTCGCTCACGGCCGCCACCATCTCGGTGACGCGGCTATCGACGCCCGCGGCTTACGTAACCGTACAGGAATCGACGCCGAAATCGTCCGCGAGCCCGCGTCCCGGCACGCCGTTCGCGACGCAAAAAACCGGCAAAGACGGAATGACGAAGTTCAAAAATCTCAAACCCACCCAAACGTACTGTTGGGTCGCCATCCTCGGGCCTAATGAGGTTTCGTCGCAATGTGCTGGCTGGCAGATATGGCAATATCAGCCGATTCCCCTAGGCACCTAACTCCATGAGACAACCGACGTGAACCGCAACGTGCCTGGTCGTGACCTAGGGATGCATCATCTCCGAATGCGCCTGCACACCCGCTCGAGGGTTTAGGGAGCTCCGCGAAGGCCCTCGCATCGACTTTTAGAGATAGGGAGCCTTCGCCCCAGCGAAGGAACCAGAGGTAAGTAGCTTTCGATCCTGGCGCAACTCGTTGCATTTTTGAGGAGGCAAGTCTTTGGAGCAAGAACGTTGCCGGCTGCGCATAACATCCGCATGGAGCGCGCTGCTACTGGGCTTATTAACAAGCGGCTGTTCATCGACCGCGATCCCCGTTGGGCAAAGCTTCACAACGAATAAGATCACTTCCGCGATGCCGCTAGTTGCAAACGTGTTTGCGAGGGCCGCGGGGAAAACTCTTTCTGACGCTCAGATCGAATCGTTTATTGCGCCGTCCGTCGTGGGTTCGGATCGACGCCTCGCGCGGAAAATAATGAAAATAATGCCGCCGAATCTTCGTAGCGACTTCGTTTATCGTGGCAAGGATGGGCATTTGATCAGTAACAATCCAGCGCTCCTGCGATACATATCGATTAAAAATTACGGAACTATCGGTTCGCCAAATCGTTCCGCTGGGGTCGGTCGCAATCGTAGCGAGAGATCATCGTTAGTTCATACAGCGCGCAGCGATGGCGACGGCGGTGCTTGCAGCCCACCAAATCCACCACCCCCTTCCTCGCAGCAAAATCAAACGGGCGGCCCTTACGTAAGAAACGTCTCCGATTGTGGCTACACTGCAGCCTGGGGTTTCCTCAACGTGGACTGCGGAAATGACAATACAGTCTCGGGAGACGCCGGTCACCTATATTTCGAGTTGTATTCTTCAAGCCATAAGTTAACCGAGGGCGGGCTTGAGTACTACAGTGACAAATCGGTTGCACCCTACCTTCGCCTGGAAGGGGTAGGATACGTTCAGATGATTAACAACTCGGTTCGATATGGGTGTGGTCAGAATCTAGCAATATGGCACGGGAGTACGAGCGATGGCTCAATGACATTTACGGAGACGGGGCAAGTTCCGGGTTCCATTGATCCAGAAATGGCGTGGCTGACCGGCCAGATTATTACCCTAAATAATGCGTCGTACTTGTTCGAGAACAGCGTCGGGGGTGTCATCGGTTCAGGAACGGATGGTGCTGGTTTCGCCACGCCCTGTAATCAGTGCTCCATGAGTCAGCAGACCACGATCGCACAAAATAATGTACCTATTGGACAGTACCTCAAAGATGATGGTTCAGCCTTTGGCGTAAATCCAATTGATCCGAGCGTCAATCACATACACTGGATGCAAGTCGCGTTTGGCGAATGGGAGAGCGACTGCGTGCCCTACACATACTTATGCACGTTCGATGCGGGCGCTGATCCATCAGTCTACTTTTCTGTTGCGCAAAATTTCCCCAATGGCACGGTTTCGCAGCAGACCTACAATGACCTAGGCTACGGCCCGTACGAGACGTACAATGGCATTGTGTTGCCCGGAGGTCCTATACCGCGTGAAACGAGAGGCGCGGCGGGAGCATTCGGTGCGCCTCTTGCCCCAATGCCATGTACAGCCGACGCAATGAACGAATGCGCGATTGAGACAGCCACTATAGATACCGGCTCTTGTGAGGTGTATTGGGGTTCAAAACCTACTGTCTACCAATCGACAAACATTTGGCACGCGATATATCATAAGCACAAGCCAAACGTACAATTTCTTGAGAAGGCCGCAAAAAAGACTGTCTACGAGTGCATCCAGGAGCCAAACGGTCAGTGGATTGTCAACAAAACGGTGACTTGGAAACCCAATGAACCGAAATCGTATTACAATGATCCTGGTCTACCGTAGAAAGATGTACTCTTACACACTATGCAGTCTTGGCTAAGGCAAAATGCAAGCGCTGTTGTTCCCTGGAACTCCTTAAGCTCTATCTAAGGTAGTGCTATTTAAGCTGCTCGCGATGGCAATAAGCATGGCACTGACCTCATGCAATGCTCGGCACGAAAGCGAATCCTCCCAAAACGCCATAACTCGGCCGACAGAGTGTCCGACGGCTACGTGCCGCGTCCTACGAGAAGTAATCGTCGGCGCAGGTGTAGCGTGCAGTGTCAACGGCGCGGTCGGGCCAACGATGTTTTCACCCTTTGCAAGCCACGGGCAGGCTATTTCGAACCTTCGTTACTCAGACGCGCAGACCATCGCCAAAATACTTCGGCGACATCCATCCCGCACCGTTCGCTTTCTCTATGTCGGTTCGCAGTTTGTCGTTTTCGACGCCACGCGCGGCGCCTGCGCCGGCGGAGGCATCTACAATTTGCTCAACGTACGATGTGGCGGATATTCCCCAAGCGACTTCGACACACCGCAGCAAGGCATAGTTCCAGGTTCCCCGGGCGGCTGTCCCTCGACGTAGCGGCACCGGCCTTTGATGGTTCTGAAGATGTCTCGACGGGCTGGGCACTTCGCGCATGCGCGCTTAGAGCAAAAATTCTTAGTCTTCGTCGTCTTGTAAGTGCAGATGCGAGCCGTCGTCGGCGTCTGACAGAACGTCGCGCGCTTCGGCGAGAACTGCAGTGGAGAGCGGATGGTTCGGCGACTCCACGGACCCTTCTTCAGCGAGAAATCCGGACTCGCTCCAATCTTCCCACGTTTCGAGCGGCTCGCCGTCGAGCTCCGCAGGGAAACGTACGCAAAAACCCTGCTCGACGTGCATGCCGACCACGAGCACGCGCGTCCCGCGCGGAAAATACGTGCCGTCTTTCCACAGCGTGCCGTAGGTTGCGTCGTAGTACTGGCCGATTTTAATCGCGTCTGCCATCTTCGGGTCTCTTCTCCTATACCCTGAACGGGTCCATCGGTTTCTCTCCGACATAGGTGAGCACGCTTTTGGTTTCGCTATACGCGGCCATCGTCTCCATGCCGAGTTCGCGACCGTAGCCGGATTGCTTGTATCCACCGAAGGGTACGCCGGGAAAAATTGCATACGGCGTGTTGATCGCAACCGTTCCGCTTCGGATCGCGCGCGCGACGCGGTTGGCGCGCCCGATGTCTTGCGACCAAACGGTGGCCGCTAAGCCGAACGCGCTATCGTTGGCGAGCGAAATCGCTTGCGCTTCGGTTTCAAAACGGACGAACGTTGCCACCGGACCGAAAATTTCTTCGCGCGCTACGCGATGGTCGTTCGACGCTTCGAACGCCGTAGGACTCCAAAACAGTCCTTCGCGCAGCGCTTCGGCCAATTCCGGAGGCGCGCCGCCTAGCAACACCTTGGCGCCCTCGCCGATGCCGATCTCGCAATACTCTTTGATTTTTTCGTATTGCTCCGGCATCGTGATCGCACCGACGTGCGTAGCCGGATCTTCCGGGTTTCCGACGTTGAGCTTACGAGCCTTTGCGACGAAGGCTTCGAGAAACGCATCGTAGATGCCGGCTTGAATAAGAAAACGCGAACGCGCGTCGCACGCTTGGCCCGCGTTGTAAAAAATGCTGTAGAGCGCGCCGGCGACGGCCGCGTCGAGCGAGGCGTCGTCGAACACGACCGACGGCGATTTCCCACCGAGTTCGAGCGTGACGCGCTTGAGCGTTGCCGCTGCCGATGCCGCGACGACCTTTCCGGTAGCAGTCGATCCGGTAAAGGCGATTTTGTCCACGCCGGGATGCTCCACCAGCCACGCGCCGAGTTCGCGCCCCGAACCGGTCACGACGTTGAGCACGCCCTCGGGAACGCCGGCTTCCAGCGCGATCCGTCCGAGTTCGAGCGTGGTGAGCGGCGTCGCGGGAGCCGGTTTGAGCACGACGGTGCAACCTGCCGCCAGCGCCGGCGCCACTTTCCAAGCGGCCAGCAATAACGGAAAGTTCCACGGAACGATCGCGCCGACCACGCCGACGGGTTCGCGAACGGTGTTGGCGAGATACGTCGGCAGCGGCGGCGGCATCGACTCGCCGTAGTTTTTCGTCGCCGCACCCGCGTAGAATTCGAAGCAGTCGACGATTGCGCCCATCTCGCCTTTCGCGGTCGAAATCGCTTTGCCGTTGTCGCGCACTTCGAGCAGGGTTAATTCTTGCCCGCGCTCGGCAATCAGTTGGGCCATTTTGTAGACGATCTTCGCGCGGCGGGACGCGGCCATCGTCGCCCACTTTCCCGCATCGAATGCTTTGCGCGCGCTCGCAACGGCGGCGTCGAGATCGTCGCGGCCGGCTTCGGCGACGTCCGCAAGGATCGCGCCGGTCGCGGGATTGCGATTGGGGTAGAGTGCGCCGCCGCTTGCGTCGCGCCACGCGCCCCCGATGAGCAGCTGAGTGCGCGCGGGGGCAGAACGTACCGTCGTGGTCATCGTAGAAACTGGTTACTCCATTCGCTCGAAGATGGTTGCGATGCCTTGTCCGACGCCGATGCACATCGTCGCCATCCCGTAACGGCCTTCTCGACGCGCCAGTTCGTGCAGCAGCGTCGTCGCGATGCGCGCGCCGCTGGCGCCGAGCGGGTGGCCGAGGGCGATCGCGCCGCCGTTAACGTTGGTTTTCGCCGGATCGAGTTGCAACTCGCGCATGCAGGCGACGGCTTGCGAGGCGAACGCTTCGTTGATCTCCACGACGTCGAGGCCGGAAACGGGCACGTTTGCTTGCGCCAATGCCTTGCGCGCGGCCGGAATCGGACCGAGCCCCATAACGTCGGGCGCGACGCCGGCGGACGCGCACGCAACCACGCGCGCCAACGGCCTCAACCCGAGCCGTTTCGCCGTCTCCGATTCTGCCAGCACGAGCGCGGCCGCACCGTCGTTGATGCCCGAGGAGTTGCCCGCGGTGACGGTTCCTCCGGACGCAAACGCCGGTTTGAGCGCCGCGAGCGATTCGCGCGTCGTCTGCGGACGCGGATGTTCGTCGGCCGTCACGTCGTGCGCGCCGTTCTTACTCTCGACGCGAACCGGAACGAGTTCGTCCGCGAACCGTCCTTCCTCCACGGCACGTTTCGTGCGCATTTGCGATTCGAGCGCGAACTCGTCTTGTGCCTCACGCGTTACGCCGCACCGGCGCGCGACTTCTTCGGCCGTTTCGCCCAGCGAGATCGTCCACTGCGGCGGCATCTTCGGATTGACCATGCGCCAGCCGAGTACGGTGTCGAAGAGTTGCTGACTGCGCCCGAACCGGTCGTCGCTTTTCGGCAGCACGTAGGGCGCGCGCGTCATCGACTCGACGCCGCCGGCGACCACGATGCAGGCCTCGCCGAAGGCGATTGCCTGCGCCGCCGAGTTGATCGCCTGCAAACTCGAGCCGCAGAGCCGGTTGACCGTCACCCCGGGAATTTCAACCGGCAATTCCGACAGCAGCACGGCCATGCGCGCGACGTTGCGGTTGTCTTCACCGCTGCCGTTGGCCGCCCCGAAGTAGACGTCGTCGACGCATTCGGGCGGCACGCCGGCGCGATCGATCGCGGCGCGCAGCACCAGCGCGGCCAAGTCGTCGGGACGAACGCTCGCGAGCGCTCCGCCGTAACGACCGATCGGCGTGCGCAGCGCCTCGACGACCCACACGTCACGGCCGTGCGGCATCGGCCTCCGCGGCGGCGGCAGCGGCCGCTTCTTCGTCGACGTCGAGGACCCACAGCGAGCGATGCGGCGCGAACTCCTCACCTTCCTCAAGCGCAAGACGCTGCAACATCCGCGCGACCCGGCGTCCGCCGATCTCGCGACCCCACGCAATCGGCCCGATCGGATAGTTCGTGCCGAGCCGCATTGCCAAATCGACGTCTTCGGCGCTGGCGACGTCTTCTTGAACGGCAGCCATCGCTTCGTTCACGATCGATCCGACGACGCGTCCCAGAAAAAGCACCGGCACGTCTTCGACCAGTACGACGCCCTTGCCGAGCGAAGCGAAAAACTCTTGCGCCAATCCCAGCGCATCGTCGGAAACCTTCTCCGAATCGACGATCTCGACGGCGCTCTGGCCGTCGAGCGACGCCAGCACGCCGTATCCCACGAGCCGCTCGGGATGGCGCATGCGATGCGCGCACGCGGCAAGATCGGTCGCATACGCATCGACGAAGAACACCGTTTCTTCGCCGAGGAGACTGTCGAGTTCGGCGATGACTTCACCGCGGTCGCTCGATCCGTCTCCAACGTCCACCACGATCGTTGCGGCGAGCGAGATTTCGTCGAACAACTCCTCGTGTTCGACGCGCGCGACGTGCGCGTAACGCTGTCCCGCGCGTTGGGCGATCTCTTCGGCCAGTCCGCCGAACCCCACGATGACGAGCGACTCTTCCGCATTCTGCGTTCCGTCGTCTTCGGTCACGCCGAGATCGAGGCGCGGCGGCGTTCCCGCCCCGTAGTCGTAGAATCCCGCGCCGCTCTTACGGCCAAGCCGTCCCTGCGCGACCAGGTCGCGTTGGAGCGCGGGCGGCGCAAAGCGCTCCTCGCCGGTGCGCTCGTACACCGATTCACTGGTCGCCAAGTTGACGTCGAGACCGATGAAATCCATCAACTCGAACGGTCCCATCCGAAATCCGGCCGAGCGCGCGAGCGCGTCGAGTTCCTCGACCGGGGCGGCGCCGCGTTCGAGCGCGCGCATCGCCTGCAGATAATACGGACGCGCCACGCGATTGACGATGAATCCGGGCGTATCTGCCGCGCCGACGGCCGTCTTGCCGATGCGCTCGGCAAAGGCGTACGCGCGCGCGAGCGTGTCGTCCGACGTCCGCTCCGCATCCACGATCTCGAGCAGTTTCATCGCTTCGGGCGGATTGAAGAAATGCAGTCCGGCGATGCGTTCGGGCCCGTCGACCGCGGCGGCCAGCTCGCTGACGGAGAGCGACGACGTATTGGTGGCCACCAGCGCGTCGGGCCCGAGTGCCGCAGCGAGCTTCGCGAGAACCTCGCGCTTGAGTTCCAGCCGTTCGGGGACGGCTTCGATCGCGACGCAGGCGTCGCTGCGGCCGGGAATCGCCGTCAGAAAGGCGATGCGGCCGGCGGCCGAGGCGTCGCCCGCGCGTTCGGCGTCGCGTGCGATTCGCGCGCGGGCCTTTTCGCGTGCGCCGGCGTCGGGCTCGACGACTTCGACGCGGTACCCGCCCTGCGCCGCGACGAAGGCGATGCCTGCACCCATGGCGCCGCCGCCCGCGACGAGTACGAGGTCGTCCATCGGGCGCCACTTCGCGAGGGAAGGCGCAAAGGCTTCGTCGGCGATATCTGCCGACATGGAGAAACCATCCTGGCGGCGCCGTTCGACCGCGCTCGTCGTGAACTCGCCGCACTTGCGCTTGCGCGTCGACGAGTTGGAACTTCCCGACGGCACGATCGTTCCCGACTACTACGTGCGCGAATCGTACGGCTTCGTGATGGCGTTTCCAGTAACGCCCGACGAGCGCATCGTGCTCGTTCGCCAGTATCGCTACGGAACCGACGCAATCCATCTCGAGCTTCCCGCCGGCACGCTCGACGCGGGTGAAATTCCGCTAGACTGCGCACGCCGCGAACTCTTGGAAGAGACCGGTTACGAAGCGCCCGACTGGAGTTTTCTCGGAACGTACTTTCCGGAGCCGGCGCGCGCGACGTCGCTGGCACGGATCTTCCTCGCAACCGGCGCGCGCAAAGTGTGCGAGCCGCATCTCGACCCCACCGAAGTGATGGATGTGGAGCTCGCGACGTTCGACGAGTTTCGCGCGATGCTCCGCGACGGCCGGATCGACGCCGGACACGCGCTGATTGCCGGATACCGCGCGCTCGACGCTCTCGGTAAACTCTAGGCGTGCGCGGACGAGTCGGACTGGAGCTGCAGCGTCGTCTCTTGACGAACGGTTGAATACTGCTCGCCCTGTTCGCTGCGCATCGTCGACGCTTCCGTCACCGACGTCGGCAGCGTCCGGCTGAAATCGTACACGATCGTTCCCGTAACGTCCGACGTGACCGGTCTCGCGCCGGTCGCCTTCTCTACCCGCGTCTCGTCGATCGTCATGATGCCGTTGGCGTTCTTGGCGATCGTAAAGTCCGACGTCGTGGTATTGGACGCGCCGCTTTGCACGCGCTGCCAGTGGCGCGCAGCGTCGAGTGCATTGGGATCGACGAAGTTCGAACCCAAAAAGCGCAGAAGCGCAAGTTCTTCCTCGTTGATTTTCTTATTGGGATCGCACACGACGGTGAGATCGCCGTAAACGACGCAGGTCGCCGCCGGCGCCGAACGCTGCCCTGCCGCCTGCTCGCCGATGCTCACCACCATTCCACCGTCGGGTTGCTGGCGCTGGACGTCGACTGAAATCGTTCCGTGGTCGCTGGAGCCGCCGCTCGACGATGCCATGCCCGAAGCCGAACCGTGATCCGACATTCCGCCGGCGCCGGTGGGGTTGCCCGTGCTGGCCATTCCCGCCGTTTGGACCTCGGTGGTATTGCTGGTCCCCCAGGTAAAGGCGTAGACGAGGTGGCGGACTTGAGGAGAACTCGTGACGGCGATTGCCGGAGCCGCATACGAAAACGCCGCCGCTGCCGCGATCGCTGCGAGGCCGCTCCGGCGCTTTCGATCGCTCATCCCTTGGCCTGCGAATCCGATTGCAAGTGCAGCACGGTCTGCGTCTTCACGGTATCGTACTCTCCCATCGACGCCTGGCTGCGCTCGATCGTGTACTCGTCGACACTCGTGGGAATGAAACGGCCGAAATCGTAGCCGATCCTCGTATTCGCGTCGATCGTCGATATCTCGGGCTGCTGTTGTTTTACCACGCGATTTTCGTCGATCGTCATGATGCCGTTGTCGTTCTTCGCAATCGTAAAGTTGGAAACGAGCGAATACTGCGGCGTGGCATCTTCAATCTTCCAGTGGTGTGCCGCATCCAGGCGATCGGCATCGACGAACGTCGGTGCCAAGAACCGGATGAGCGCCATTTCCTCGGGATTGACCGTCACGTTGGGGTCGCAGATAACGCCGGTCGTGGGATAAACGACACAGGTGGCCGGGGGAGTGGAACGGGTCTTTTGGGCTTGCTCGCTCACTTTGATGACGACGCCCTTGTCGGATTGCTGGGAGACGATGTCGACGCTGATCGTCCCCTGGTCGCCGATCCCGCCGTTAAAATCGGCGACCCCGGTGCTTGCGGAGGTTCCGCCGACGCCGGTGGGGCTTCCGCCGTTGATGCCGGACGTCATGACCTCGCGACTGGTCTGGGTTCCCCAGGTAAACGAGTAGACGAGGTGGCGTATCTGCGGGCTCACCGTGGCCGATAAGGCCGGCGCTCCCGTGAGAACCATTGACGCTGCCAGCGCCGCCGGAGCGGCGGCGACCGTGACTCGCACCAACCATATTTTTTGGGCGCCGGGAGACGCACCTTCAGCGGCCGCGGTTGAAACCTAGCCGTCCGGGAGCGGTACCTATTGGAAGAAAGGACTCGACGAAGACGTACATGCATCCCACGCTCGCGCTCTTCCTTAAAGTCACCGCCGCGCTTGCGGTGGCCATCATCTTGGTCTTCATCCTCGCATTCCTGGTGAAGGTCGTCGTCGTGGCAGCCATCGTCGCGGCGCTGGCGGTCGGCGCCTTCCTGGTTTTCAACTTGTTCCGCCGCCGCCGGTCGGGCCTTCCGGTTATTCGCTGAGCCAGGCGCCGAGCGCGCCGGCTAGCCTTTCGGGCTCCTCCAACATCGGCAGGTGCCCGCTCTCCTGGCAAATGACGGCGAGGCCGCGTGGAAACGCGGCCGCGTTTGCACGCGTCTCTTCTATGGAAACGACCGCGTCGCAACCGCCGCCGACGATCCATGCCGGTACGTCGAGGTCGGAAGCGATGTCCAGCGCGCTCGAACGCAGCGCCATTCCGCGCAACAGCGCCGCTGCGCCCGCCGGCGGAACGCGCGATGCGATCGTGCGAACTCGATCGACGAGATCCGGTCGCGATTGCAGCGTACGCGCTGCGAACAAGCGCGGAACGTACGCATCCACGACGGGTTGCACCGAATTCTCACGCTCGACGCGATCGGCGAGATCGCGGCGCGCAGCGGCTTGCTCCGGCGTGTCGGCGGCGAGCCTGCTGCAGATCAGTGCGATGCGTGAAACGCGTTCGGAGAACATGCGCGCGAACGCCATAGCGACGTATCCACCCAACGAGTGACCCGCGACGGCGGCGCGTTCGATACCGAGGGCATCGAGTGCAGCCGCGACGTCGGCGGCGAGCCGCTCCATCAAATACGGACCGTCGACGCGCTCCGATTTCACCGTTCCACGAAGGTTCGGACGTACGACGCGACAGCGTTGCGCGAGCGTTGCGGCCTGCGCATCCCACACTTCGCGCGTCAGCGGAAATCCCGCAATCAAGACGACTGCTGCACCGATCGAACCATCAACGCGCACGTCGACGCGACCACCATCATCGGCCAAAACTTGCATCCTCGCTCGTAATACTGTATAAGGAAGGCAACAACCCTGGTCGGTTTTCGACCGGAGAAAGGATGACTCCACACAGAATGGCAGTCAAACGTACCCGTAAAAAGGCCGCCGCGAAGGCTGCGCCGGCTGCGAAGAAACGCGCCGTGCGTAAAGGCGTGCGCAAGGTTCGCAAGGCCGTGCGCCGCAAGGTGGCCCGCAAGAAAGCGACACGACGAAAAGGCGTGCGCAAGGTTCGGAAAGCGGCCCGCAAGGTTCGCAAAGCCACCCGCAAGGTCGGTCGCAAGCGCCGCAAAGTTGCGCGTAAAGTGGGCCGCAAGGTCCGCAAAGCTACCCGCAAGGTGGCCCGCAAGCGCCGCAAAGTCACTCGCCGCAAGAAAGCCGCCGCAGCTTAAGCTCAGCGGTCTTTTTTATGGGCAGCGAGTCGCGCGCATACCGCGCGGCTCGCTTTTTTTAAAGAAGCCGAGATTCCGTCCGTATCTTTGTCGCGATTCGAACGGAATCTCGGCTTCTTTTATCGTTAGGCTTTGCGAACGTCCGGTTGCGTGAACCAAATGACCAGGAACGTCAGCGCGCAGAGCGCTCCGGCGATCGCGAACATTTCATGCAACCCAACGAGCGCGGCCAGCGCGCCGTCGATCAGCGACCCGGCCGGAACGAAGCCGATGGCGATCATCGTATAGACGGCCAACGCGCGACCGCGCACCTCGTCGGGAGAAAGTGTTTGAATCAACGTGTTGGATGCGCCCAGCAGCGTCATCGTCCCGACGCCGGTAAGGAACAGCACCGGCAGCATGACCGAAAGCGACGGGACGAGCGCCAGCGCGACGATCCCGCACGACATCAGCAATCCCGCTTGCAGCCAGAGCCGCGCGCGGCGTTCGCGCTGAGCGAAGTACGCCGTGGCCAGCGCGCCGCCGAACCCGCCCATTCCGATCGCCGACACCGCCCATCCTAGTCCGCTCGCTCCGGCGTGGAGCACGTTCTCGGTGAACGCCGGAATCAACTGACTGTACGGACGAGCGAGAATCGCCGATACGAAAAAGGCGAGCACGATCCAGCGCAGCACCGGATGACCCGCGAGAAATACGACGCCTTGGCGCATCGCGTGCAACATCGGCTCTCGCCGCTTCACCGACGGCGGCGACGGCCGCATGGCGAAGACGGCGCCGACCACCGCGAGCGTCAGGACCGCATTGACGTAGAACGACCCCGCGATGCCGACCCACACGATCAGCACGCCGGCGATCGCCGGCCCGATGACCGCCGGAGCGTTGAACGCGACGGAGTTGAGTCCGACGGCATTGCCGACGTATTGGCGATCCACCAGCAGCGGAACCCAACTCTGCCGGGTCGGCGCGTCGAAGGCGTTGGCAGCGGAGTTGAGCGCCGAAATCAATACGAGCCCCACCATGTCGAGCCGATTGGTGCTCGCGAGCAGCGCCAGCAACAGGGCGGCGAACGCCATCGTCGAGTTCGTGACGACCAGCACCCGTCGCCGCGGCAACTCGTCGGCGACGACCCCGGCGACCGGCGATAGGAGAATCACCGGTATCGCGCGCGATGCGCCCAGAAAGCCGAGATCGAGCGCGGCGACGTGCGGCGACCCGGCGATGCGGGCGACGAGAAATCCCATCGCGGTGAACTGCATCCAAGTCCCCACGTTGGAAATCATGAGTCCCATCCACAGCAGGCGATAATCGCGGAAGCGCAACGCCGCAAACAGCGAGACGGAGCGTTTGGGAGCCGGCTGTTCGATCACGGAGTTTCGCAGGTCCGCAGGGCCCTGATGATGATGGCGACGCATTGCGATTCGTCGAAGCGAGACGTGTCGACGCACAGGTCGTAGTTGGCCGGATCGCCGAAACGAACGCCGTACCAGTCGCTCAAATACGCGGCGCGCATGCGATCGATGCGATCGACTTCCGCTTCGGTCGTCTTGCGATCGGTCCCGAACGCCGCCATCACGTGGGCGATTCGCCACTCGCGCGGCGCGTGCAGGAAGACGCGCAGTATTCCCGGAGCGTCCTTGAGGATGACGCCGGCGCCGCGTCCGACGATGACGGCATTGCCGCGCGCGGCATAGTCGCGCACCGCGTCTTGCACGGCCTCGAGCAGCGCTTGATCGAACGGCGGCACGGTCGACGAAACGGCCAGTTCCGGCGTCGCGCGTTCCAGGCTCGTGAGCCAGCGCTCGCCCAGCGTCCGCGCCGTATCTTCGTTGGCCTCGACTTCTTCGGGGGAGATGCCGAATCGCTTGGCGACGACCACCGGCAGTTGGCGGTCGACGCATTCGTAGCCGAGTTCGCCCGCGACGCGCGCGGCAATCGCGACGGCGCCGGCGCCGTATTCGTTCGAGACGGTCACGACCACGGAAGGGGTGTACGCAATCGCGCCGGATAGGCCCTAGGTGGCTGCGATCATCGAGACGCACGATCTGCGCAAGGTCTTTCGAACCGTCAAGCGCGTGCCCGGACCGCTCGGGGCGTTGCGCACGCTCTTCTCGCGCTCGTACGAAGAGCGCGTCGCCGTCTCGGGCGTCACGATGTCGCTCGAACCGGGCGAATTGGTCGGCTATATCGGCCCGAATGGAGCCGGCAAATCCACGACGATCAAAATGCTCACCGGGATTTTGGTCCCGACGGCCGGCACCGTGCGCATCGCCGGACTGATCCCCTGGGAACGGCGTCAAGCCAACGCTCGCAACATTGGCGTCGTCTTCGGCCAGCGCAGCCAGCTCTATTGGGATCTGCCGCTGATTGAATCGTTCGAACTGCTGCGGGCGATCTACGCCATTCCGCCCGACCGCTACGCACGCAACCTCGCCGAGTTCACGTCGATGCTCGAGATGGACGAGTTTCTGCGCACGCCGGTGCGGCAGCTTTCGCTCGGGCAGCGGATGCGCGGAGATTTCGCCGCAGCCATGCTGCACGATCCGCCGATCGTCTATCTCGACGAGCCGACCATCGGGCTCGACGTCGTCGCCAAGGATGCGATCACGGCGTTCATCGCCCGCATCAACGCCGAACGCGGGACGACGATCGTGCTCACGACCCACGACTTGGCCGAGGTCGAGCGCCTCTGCCGGCGGATCGTGCTGATCGATCGCGGCGCCATCGTCTACGACGGTGGAATCGAGCGCATCAAAAGCGAGTACGGGCGCTTTCGCACGCTGGTCGTGCACTTTTGCGATCCGGTCGAGCATCCGCACCTCGAAGGCACCGAGATGATCGGCGTCGACGGAATGCTCGCCCGCTTCCGTTTCGATCGCAACCTGCAACGGGTCGACGCGCTGGTGCGCGAAGCCAGCGAACGGTATCGCGTCGAGGACGTGAATATCGAGGAGCCGGACCTCGAATCGATCATCCGGCGGATTTACGTGGAAGGCTATCAGGAGGCTGCGCTGTGATCGTATCGAGCAAAGCGAAGAAACCGAAGATTCACGCGAGCGCGTACGTGGCGCCGAGCGCAACCGTCGCCGGCGACGTGACGATCGGTTCCGGCTGCGCGGTGCTGCACGGAGCGGTCATCGTTTCGGAGGGCGCACCGGTCACGATCGGTTCCGATACGGTAATTATGGAAAACGCGGTGCTCAAAGCGAGCGGCGGTAAGGCGTTGCAGTTTCCCTTGTCGGTCGGAGAACGCTGTCTCGTCGGCCCGCACGCCTTCGTGGTGGGGGCGACGGTCGGCGAAGGCTGCTTCGTCGCTGCGGGCAGCAAGATTTTCAACGGCGCCAGGCTCGAAAACGGGTGCGGCGTCGCGCTGGGCGGCATCGTGCACGTCAACGCGCGGCTGCCCGAAGGCGCGAGCGTTCCGATGATGCATATCGCGTGCGGCGATCCGGCGACGATTTACCCGCCGGACCGCGCGCCCGAAGTGCACGGGCTGATTTCGTTTTACGAAACGGTCTTCAACCTCGAGCCCGGCAACGACGTGCGCGCGCGTGCCGCCGAAACGTATGCGAAATTTCTGCGCAAGACCCACGCGCAGGACGCATCCTTGGGCGAACATCAAGCCCGCCCGGCAACGCGCCGTTCCGGCGAGGAGCCGCCGCCGACGCAAGCCACCGAAGTGGACAAAGTCGTCGACGTGATGATGATCGAGCTCGAAGAGATGGAGCACCGCCGCCAGGAAGCGGTCAAACGGCAGAAGGGGCGTTAGCGATCGTCAGTTCGATGCCGACGTTGCAGACGGCACTCGCTCCCTACGTCGAGTTTGCGAAAAAGGCGTTCGCCCGCGAGGCCACCTACCGGATGGAAGTGCTCGCCGAGGTCGGATCGCTCGTCCTGCGCGTGTACATCCTTCGCTCGCTCTGGACGGCGCTCTACGCGCAAAACGCGGCGCCGCTCGATCTGCCGCTCCATTCCATGATTACCTACGCAACCGTCGCAATGCTGATGTCGCTCGTCTTGGAGGTCGACGGCACCCGGCTGATTCGCGAGAAAATCCGCGAGGGCACGATTGCGACCGATCTGATGAAGCCGATCTCGCTGCCCCTCTACTTCTTCAGCGACGGTGTAGGCCAGACGCTGCTGCACGCCGTGCTGGTCGTGCCGTCGCTTCTCTGCTCGCTGCTGCTCGTACACATCGACGTGCCGCCGCCGCCGGTCTTCGGGGCGTTCCTCGTGGCGTTTTTGCTCGGCTACTGCGTCAACTTCTTCGTCAACTTCCTGATGAACTCGATCGCCTTCTGGACGCTCGAGACGTTTGCCGTCCAGCTCATCGTGCGATGGGCCTCCGACCTGCTCTCCGGACAAGTCATTCCCTTGACGTTCTTTCCGGGCATCCTCGGACGAATCGTTTTCGCGTTGCCGTTTGCCGCCATCTACTCGACGCCGCTGCTCATCTACGTCGGGATCATTCCTCCGAGCGGGTATCTCGCAAGCTTCGCGATTCAATTGATGTGGCTCGTGCTATTCGCCGTGCTGTCGGCACGCGTGTGGCGCGCCGCCGCGCACAAGGTCGTCATTCAAGGCGGTTAGCAACCGAGCGCTGCAGTTCGCCGCGCAATTCTGAACGATTATCAACGCGCGTTTGCGTTCGTCAGAAATTGTCAACGCGCTTCGCGTTTGACAATCGTTGATACACCAAAAATCGCTCCGGTATATAGTAGCGCTACTGGAGGAACCATACGCATGAAACGATCATCGTTCAGGCGTGCACTGGTTGCTTCCGCGACGTTGCTTGCACTCATCGCCGGACAGGAAACATGGGCACTGGCCGGCACAACCGGTGGAATCGCAGGCATCGTCAAAGATAGCAGCAGCGGTGCACCCATCGCCGGCGCGCGCGTTCAGGCCGTCGCGCCGTCTCAAACCGTCAACACGACGACCGACGCGGGAGGACGCTTCATCATCCTCTCGCTCGCGCCCGACACCTATACCATCACGGTCGCCAAAGCGGGATACGCCCAAACGGCATACCCCGGCGAAGTCGTTTTCGCCGACCAGACTCAACGCGTGACGATCAGCATGACCAAGCAATTGGCAACGATCGCTCATGTCACCGCGCAAGGCGGCGGCAGCCTCGTGAAATCGGGCGTCGGGGGCGATCTCTACAACGTGAACTCCGCGCAAGCGCACGCAGCGTCGCCGCTGGGCGGCGGGGGCAACCTCAACAGCGCCTACTCGGCAATGGCGTCGGTGCCGGGCGTTCAAGTGAATGTCGGCGGTCAAGGCTGGACGTTCAACGCGGCCTACGTTCGGGGTCAAAACTACTACTATACGGGTTACGAGTACGACGGCATCCCGATCAACCGCGCGTTCGACAACTACAACGCGTCAACCGAATCGAGCCTCGGCTTACAAGAGCTGCAGGTCTACACCGGCGGCGGTCCCTCGTCGGTTGCGACGGCGGGTACCGCCGGATTCATCAACCAAGTCATCAAGACGGGGACCTATCCCGGGTTCGCGCAAGCGAACTTGGGCATCGGCACGCCCACGTTCTACCATTACGGTCAAGTCGAAGTCGGCGGATCGACGCCGGACCGCAACTTCAGCTACTACGCCGCCTTCAACGGTACCAATCAAGCATTTCGCCTAATCGACTCCGATAATGGCGCCGGGTTCATGGAGCCCGGCGGTATCTACTCGGGGGCGGCGACCATCGGCCTTTCGCCCGGGTACACCGGCTGCACGGGTTTGACGGGTCCGACCTGCCAAGGCGTGAAGCCGAGCTGTGCGCCCGGGGTAACGCCGGCCGACTTCATTAACACAAACGGCATCGCCCAAGGCTGCTGGGGTTATTACAGCGGCCTCGGGGGAACGTCCAACTTCGTCACGGATCGCGAAAACGTCGTGAACTTCCACTTGGGCCTTCCTCGGCAGAGTGGATTGCGCGACGACGTGCAGTTGCTGTGGAGCGGTTCGCACCTCAACAACGGCAGTTACGGCTCGATCAACGATCTCGGGCCGGGTTACCAGCAGTTCTACTTAAATAACTATTTCGCACCGTACGCCGCGCCGCTTTGCAACCAGTCGATTACGTTCCCCATCGGCCTGACGGTGAACGGCTGCGTGCCAAGCTCGAAGGGGGCGTATACGCCGTACGCCGATCAGATCGCTTACAACGTGCCCTTTGGCACGCCCATCGCGACGCCCACGCACACCAGCCTCCCCTCGATCTACTTCGCTCCGGGAACTCCGCAGCATCAATTCGACGGCCCGATCCCGCTGTTCGACGAGGGGCTGAACTCCTATCAGAACGATACGGGCATCGTGAAGCTGCAGTACACGCACGCGCTCAGTCAAGCCGCGTACATACGCGCTTACGGCTACACGTTCTACTCCGACTGGCTCCAAACCGCTCCGCTTTCGGGCGCCACCGGTGAGGCTCAACCCGCGCTTCCTTCGCCGGAGTACGAACTCATCACGCATACATCGGGCGGCGCGATCGAGCTCAACGATCAATTAAACGACCAAAATCTGTTGGGCGCCGACGTCAACTACACCCAAGCCAACGTCACGCGCTTCAACAACACCTCGGCCATCGTCGGTGCGGGCACGTCGCCGATCGGCTATATGAGTGGAAGCGGAAATGCCTTCACGTGTTACGACGCGCACAACGGCCGCCCGCAGCCGTGCTTGTCCAGCGGTTACTACGACGTCGCTTCGGGATTATTCGTAAACCCGAATGCCATTTACAGCGGTTCGTCCGGAAGCTGCGATACTGCCGGCAATCCCGCCCCGTGCGGCTGGCGCAGCAATGCCATCGTCGGCCCGACCGGATTCGGGGGGCCGTCCAACGCTTCGTGGGATTCGTTGTGGTCGGGCAACGCAGCAGGCTCGTTCAATACGGTCCAACCGCATTTCACGAATGCGGCGATCAGCGACCAATGGCGACCAAACGATCGCATCCTCGTGAACGCCTCGGTACGTTACGACAACTTCACGTACGACTTGCCCAATTCGGCTACGGCCGCAACGCAGTTCTACGCCAACATGACGGCGAACTATACCTGCGTTCAGGCCTCGACGAATCAGGTCTTCGTCACCCCGCTCGCTCCCGGTCAACCGCCGCCGGCGACGGCCGAATATATCAACGGCGACTGTAACCAAGGGGTGAGCGCTCTGACGCACACCACCCAGACCGGCTGGGTGCATCCCAACGGGAAGTCGCAGGACGGCATTGCCGCCCCGAACTTCACGGCGGCTTCTCCGAGTTCGTATGGTTTGAACTACTGGGAGCCGCGTTTCTCAGCCACCTACACGATCAATCCGGAAACCGTACTGCGGGCCTCGGCGGGCCGCTACGTGGCACCGCCAATCTCCGCCTCGGTGCAGTACCTGGCACTGACCGGTGACGACCGCTCCGTATGGAATAACACGCTGAACCTCGGATTCTACACGCCGTTCCATCCGATTCCCGGCATCTCGTCGGCGCAATACGACATGTCGCTCGAGAAGCATCTGCACGGAACCGACATGAGCTTCAAAGTGACCCCATACTTCACATGGGTGAACGACTGGCAACAGCAGACCTTTATCGGGTCCAACTTCGCCACGAACGTTCCGGTCGGAGTCAATCGTGATTACGGCGTCGAGTTCCAGTTCAATAAGGGAGACTTCACCCGCGACGGCTTCTCGGGACAGTTCTCGTTCACGTACACCAACTCGAAGGTGCAGTTCCAGAACGTCGGCATCGCCGGGGGCATCGTCCCCAACCAGACGACCGCCCTCAACACGGTGATCGCGCAATATAACGCGCTCACCAAGTCCGGAGGGGGTTCGCCGTGCTACCTGACCGGCCTGACGTCGAGCCTTCCCTATAAGGGCGTTTCGTGCTCGTTTAAGGGATCGGCGCCGCCTGCAAATCTCATCCGCAACCCGTACTACAACATGCCCGCGCAAGGCGAGCTCGATCCGAACGGATGGTACAATCCCTACGTCACCGCAAACGCTCCCAACCTGAACGCCGGCGTAAACTCGTACATCTCGCCGTTGACGTCGTCGCTGCTGCTCAACTACCGTCATCACAAGTTTGCGATAACGCCGAGCATCCAGTTTCAGTCGGGCGGGTTCTACGGCAGTCCGCTCGACGTCAACGGGTACGATCCGCGGACGTGCGGACAGAACTCGCTAGCGGGGGGCATCACCAAACTCTCGCCCAAGACCAATCCGCTGCAGTGCAACGTACTCTCGCTGAATCCAGGGGTTGGAAGCTACGGTCCCCTCGGCTATCTCTACATTCCCAACCCTCAGACCGGCGCGTTTTCGGGGCTCGGTTCGTTCGAACAGCCGTCGCTGATTACCGGAAACCTCATGGTCACGTACGAGGCCACTCCCCGCATGACGGTTACCCTGACGGGAACCAACCTCTTCCACAGCTGCTTCGGCGGATACTCGGAGCCGTGGACGCAGGCCAACGGGCCGTCGCCCAACGTCTGCGGCTATGCGGCAGCCGGTGGCGCCTTCAACAGTTCGGTCTATCCGTCGAACTTCTACAACGGCACCGGAATCAACGACAAAGCGGCCAATAAGTTCGTGACACCCTACCAGCAAAGCTACTTCCCGACGCTCGGCAATAACGGAGGCATCGGATCGGCTCTGCCACCCTTCAACGTGTACTTGACGGCGCAGTTCAAGATCTAAACGAACTGCACGTCATCGCTACGCAGCGAACGACGAGGCGGGATCCGAAAGGGTCCCGCCTACTTTTGCTACCGCACAACGTGAAACGCAAAACCCCCGGCACGTCACCGGGGGTTCTACCACATGACTACCTGAGGAGGGTTTTCATGTACGAATATCTTCGCAGGTTCTAGCGGCGATTGCATAAACAAGAATAAAAAGCCCCTAGGCCGGCCTGCCGCTTATTTCGAGCACGCCGCCATCGCAGCGACAATCGAGGTGGCCGCCTCGCCTTCGCGCTTCCCCGTTTCGGAGCGCACCCATTGCAGCGCCGCGACGAGCCGGCCGAGCGGGTTATAGCCGACCGCCAGCCCCGGTACGGCCATTAAATCGACCGCGTACGGGTTCTCCGAAAGCCCAGGAGTATTCGGATCTTGCAACGGGCCGGGCGGAGGTGCCGTAGCGATTGGTTTCGTTAGACCGGTGCCCGTGATGGCTCCCAAGTACGTTTCACCCGCATGTTGCAAGTCGCCCATTTGCTGCGTCTGCACGAATCCGTTGATGAGGTCGAGCGATGCACTTTGATAGGCTACGCTTTCAAGCAACTGCTTCTTGATCGTCGCCAGATGCGCGTCGTCTTCGAGGCTTCCGGTCGATTTACTCAACGCCGCATCGTTGAGGAGCGTCTGTGCCGCGAGGAGGTTCTGCGCGATCGGGCTCACTAGATACGACATTTTCTGAAGCGCCATTTCCGTTGCAGGCGAATCGACGTTGATCGAATCGTTCCCCGACGGCCCATCTCGATCGGAGAAAGCACGTTCGATCGAGCCGAATGCTCCGATGCCGTAGTCCTTGAACAGCGGTACACTCTTGGAAATGGCCGCGTCGTTTTGCAGAATCGCCGAGACGGCGGGGCGCACCTTGTCGTGAAGGCGCGCGCAGAACGGCGTCGTGATGACGCGATAGATCTGCGGCGGCGGTGACGGCGTAGCTGCCGCTAGCGTAGACGCGAGCAAAAGTGCGGCGCACTTTCGCACTGTGTATTCGTTACCTACGGCGATCGCAGATCGTCGAGAAACGGATCGAGATGCGACTGCACGTACCACCATTCGCCGTTTTCCTTGCTGCGCTGCAGGTGCGCTGAAGCCGCAGCGAACTGACCGCGACCGGTCTCTGCCAAGACGAACGCCGCTGCCGGTACGAACTGCCGTTGCGAGAGGCGGCGCAATCGTTCCAGGGAGGCGTCGGCGATGTGCCTGTCGCCGAAGCGAAAGCGCGCGTACAGCGCATAACCTTCGGCGATAAATTGCACGTCGGCCTCGCCGTCGGTCAGCGGATCGTACGGCGAAAGGCGGATGGCGTCGAATTCGGCGATGGCGCGGGTCGCGTCGCCGAGCAAGAAACGAGCTTGGCCCAGCAAGATCCGCCCGAACGCGTGAGGGCGTTCGGCGCAGACGGCGCCGAGTTCGGCGACGGCCGAAACGTAATCGCGTTCGAGCAGCGACCCGAGACCCCGATAGACGCGCAATTCGGGATCGTCAAACGCCCGGCTCCGCTCGTCGATGAACGCCTGCGTATCGCGAAAGCGTGATTGTAACAGCAGGACCCAAGCGTAGAGGCTGGCAGCCGGGAGGCTTTCCGGCGTCAGTGAGATGGCGTTATGCGTCAGCAGCGCTGCCCGCGCCAAGTCGCCGTCCGCATGCAGCGCGACCTTCACGCGTGCCAGCAACGCATCGCTGCACGCCGGATCGGCCGCAAGGGCGGCATCACTCTGCAAGCGCGCGTGCTCCAGCAGTGGCCGTGGGAGATCGCGCAGGTTGTCGGCGATAAGGCATCGGCAAAGCGCCGCTCCACCAAGCGCTGCCGGGCTATCGGGATCTATGGTAAGTGCGCGATGGTACAGGTCGAGCGAGCTGCGCAAGCCCGCGCGGCTGCGCATCCGGCGAAACTCCGTCGCAGCCCCGCACAGTTCGTCGATCAGCGTTTGCGTCAAGAAGGACGGCCCAGACGAAACCGGACCGACGAAGCGATACCCTTTGCCGTAATCCGTCACGACGTAGCGTGGATCGCGAATGCGGTCGCCAAGCGCGCGGCGGACCATCAGCACGTGCTGGCGCAGCGTCGCGTCGTTGGCGTCTTCGTTATCCGGCCAGAGAGCGCTCATGAGCGTATCGACCGTGACGGTGCGGCCGGCCGACTCGAGCAAAATCACCAGCAGATCGAAGGCTTTAGGAGTAAGCGGGACGCTTGAGCCGCCGCGCACCAGGCGGCGCTGATTGCAGTCAATCGCGAACGGCCCGAAATAATAGCAAAGTGGGACCGCCATTGCCGGCATCATCGTTCGATGCGAGCAAGCATTGCGAGAGCTCCCATGCATTCAAGAACGAAGCATGCGCGACGATGTGACTGCGCGCTCCCATCACGATGGACGAAAAGCGTTTATAAAAAACCTTAAAAGCGAATAAAAGCCCTAATAGCCGCTGCCTAAACCGCCGTTCTCGGCATTTTTACTCGTGAACCGTCAAGATGAAGTGGATCGCCGCGGGCAGCACGTTGAGCTGATCGGTCGGCAGATTGGCCATGTACGTCGTGTTGCCGGGCGCCGCATAGAGCCCTTGATACGGAGTGCCGCCGCCGTAGATCGTGAACGGTCCGGAGACGGAGTTGAAGACGTTCGTCGCGGCGACCGTGAAATCGATTCGTCCGAAGTTTTTGCCAACCGCCGCGTCGACTTGCGTATACGGCGGCTGGTTGAGCGGATTGTTGCGGCCGGCAAACGTGAATTGCGTCGCCGCATGCCATCCCTTCTCGGCCCAGTTCAGCGTCGCCGATCCTTGCTGCTGCGGAACCCCCAAGAACTGCTCGTAGTCGACCAGACTTCCGCCGGAGGTTGGATTCGAAACGTTCGGTCCGAGCGAATACGGATATGCGACGTTCAGCCCGTAGGCGAAGACCAGTCCGAGGTGCTGGCGCGGAAAGCTCTGCTTGAAGCGAACCTCCGCGCCCTCGTACACCGCGTTGCCGATGTTGATCGGAATTTCGTATTGGTATCCCAGTTTGCTGCTGCACGCGCCGAACGGATAGAAGTTCTCGATCGTGTCGCGCAGATTCGACCGGTAAAGCGAAACGTCGACGATCGACTGGCTTGAAAACAGGTGCGAGAGTCCCAACTCGTATTCGGTTGCGTGCTCGGGCCGCTCGTCGGGATTGCCTTGGCCGGCCACAACGCAGTTTTGATCGGCCGGCGGAAGTCCCGGATTCGGCTGGAGTTTTCCGTCGACGAGGACCGGCGGAAAGTAGTACTGCTCGATGAGCAGCGGCGCGCGAAATCCGGTGCCCGCCGAGGCGCGTACGACCGTGGAGGAATCGACGTCGTAACTCGCGCCGGCCCGCCAGTTCAGCGTATTGCCGAACGTGCTGTAGGTCGCGTCGTACAAGCCGCCGGAGAGGCGGAGATTCGGACCGACCTGCTGCGCGCCGCGCAGAAAGTACGAGTTGACGCTTTGCGAGAGCGCTCCGGTGACGCCGGCGCCCGTCAGCGACTCCTGACGCGCGTAGCCGCCGAACGCGAACGCAGCCGTGTCGAACGATCGCTCCCACGAGAGGCCTTCGTTGTACCGCTTATCGGTATGCGAGACGTCGTAGGGTGAGATGGCGCCCGATCCGCCAGAAAAATCGACGTTGTTGTCGTCGGCGTAGAAATCGGCGAGCAGCGACCCCGCGCCGAGCACCGAGCGCGAATACACGTCGTAGGCGCGAATGCTCTGCGCGAAGATGCCGTTGCCGGCGCCGACGTGCTGCCCCAGTACCGGGTTCGGCGTGCTGGTGAACCCACTGGGGCACGGAGGCGCGCTCGGATCGGTGGGATCGCACGGCTGGTACGGGTTTCCGGCGATGCCGTTGAGCGCGCTGCTCTCGTCGCGGAAGTTTCCGAGCGTAAACGCGCGCACGCCCACGTCGGCGCGCTGCGAAAAGTTGTAATCGAAGTTCACGAGGCCCAGACGCGCGCTCACCGTCGAGCCGAGGTGCGTGAGCACCGGGCAGTTTTGCGGGGGACCGCTCGCGCTCGCGCCGCAGTTTTGCGGCGCAACGTTGTTCTGCGGGTAGACGAGGGCGTACTGGTTGGTTTGACCGGATTGCATGTAGTTGTTGCCGGCCACTGCATAGCCGAGCTTACCGACCGTACCGGTGGCGTTGAACCACGCCTGCGACGTGCCGTACGATCCCAACGATCCCGCCAGCATCGTGTGAGATTCCAGCGTCGGGCGCAGCGACACCAGGTTCACGGCGCCGCCGAACGTATTGCTTCCCTCGCTATCGGTGGGACCGAGCCCTTCGGTCACGTTGATGCTATTGAATGCCGGGACCGCAAACTGGGAGAGATCGAGATCGCCGGTGTTCCCGTCGTTGAGCACTTGGCCGTCGAGCGTCACCAGCGCTTCGGACGGATCCGGTCCGCGCAAAGAAACGACCGCCGGCGCCGTCGGTGCGCCCGCGTCGGGACGCGTAATGACGACCGAAGGAACCTGCTGCAATCCCTCGAGCACGTTGTCGTAACCGAGCGCATCCATTTGCGAGCGCGAGACGTCCATTTCCGGAATGACGTTGCGCACGAGCGTGAAACCGCCGTTGACGCGGACTTCGCCGATGGTGCGCAGTTTCGGCGAATCCGACGGCTCGAGCACGATGTCGACGCGCGCGTCGGCGGTGAGGTCGCCGGTCGCGGCCTGCACCGGCCGATAGCCGCCGGCGATTGCCGTAATGGTATAGCGGCCGGGTGGAACGCCGACGCTAAAGTCGCCTTTCGCATCGGTCGTCGTCTGCGCGTGGCGCGAGCCTTCGACGATCACCTGCGCGTTGGCGATCGGCGATCCAGATGGAGCGTGAACGTTGCCGCCGATCAGGCAGCAAGCGGCTATCAGCAAACCGTGCATGGGGAGCCGTCATTCGCTCGAGGGTTCTGGGGACGCCTTTTTCGCCGGGTCAGCGGCCCGGCGTTACCTCCGGCAAATCCCATAACGCGAGTTCGCCGTTGCCTCGCACGCTGAGTTTCGCAACGTCGTAGAGGCGAACCGCGTCTCCGGCGGTCAGGCGCTCGCCGTTGGCTTCGACGCTGCCGCCGGCGACGAACAGAAATCCGAAACGTTTTGGTGCGAAGGCATACTCTATGCCGCCATCGTCGACCCGAGCGACCGCGAACGTTGCGCGCTGCGTGATGCGAATGGGGGCTTCGACGCCGTCTTCGCCGCTCACGATTCGCAGCCAGCGGTTGCGCCGCTGCTCCGGCGTGAAATCCATTTGGCCGTACGACGGCACGCGGCCGAGAGCGCCCGGCAACACCCACATCTGCACGAGGTGGAGCGGCCGGTCCGCGAGGTTGTTGAATTCGCTGTGCGTCACGCCCGTGCCGGCACTCATGAACTGCACGCCGCCCGGCCCGACGATGCCGTGATTGCCCATGCTGTCGCGATGCGCGAGTTCGCCGTCGAGGACGTACGTGACGATCTCCATATCGCGGTGCGGGTGCGGCGGAAACCCTTCGCCGCCCGCGACGACGTCCTCGTTGAACACGCGCAGCGCGCCCCAGTTGACGTTATGCGGGTCGCGGTACTCCGCGAAGCTGAACGAGTGGTACGTCTGCAGCCACTCGTGATCGAAATACGCGCGGTCCTTCGAACGCTGCACGACGAATGCCGGCCCGGGGGGGGCTTGAATGCTCATGCCTTCTTCGACCGCGTGGAGCGCTGCGCCGGTTGCGCGGCGCTCGGATGCAGGCGCGCGAGCAGCAAGTGAAAGTACAGCATGCCGCGCACCGGTCCGAGCGTTTCCAGCACGTCGTCGAGGCTCTCGCCGCCGGCGTGCACCAGGCTGCGCGCGACACCCGAGTCGCGCAACGGAAAAACGTCGAGGCGACCCATTCCGCGCAGCAAGGCCACGGCGGCGCTCCACGGACCGATTCCGCGAATCGCGCAGAGCGCCGCCGCGGCATCCTCGGTCGTCAGCGCGTCGAGGCGGTCTTCGCTCATCGACCCGTCCGCAAATGCCGCAGCCGACGAGCGGAGATAGGCCGACTTATTCGCCGATAGTCCCGCGCCGCGCAGCACCGCTTCGCGGGCGCCGAGCCAGCGCTCGGGTTCGGGGAAGATGCGCCCGCGCACGTCGCCTGCGACGACCTCCTCGGCAAGCGCTTCGACGAGCCGCCGCATGATCGCGGCCCCGGCGTGAATCGAGATTTGCGCGAAGACGACGGCGTGCGCGCAGGCTTCCCATAGCGTTGGATAGCGCGGCGGTTTTAGCCCCGTGAGGAGGTGCGAGAGTTCGCAGAGCCATGGAATCGTGGCGCTGCGCGCATACCACTCGCGCAGATCGGCGTCGGTTCCGAGCAGCCGCCGAACGCACGGCAGCCAGCGTTCGGCATCGCGCCCGCTGGCGCGGACTTCAATGCTGCCGGCACTGCCGGCACGAATGCCGACCAGCGCGGCGCCCTGCTCGTCGCGCATCGCGCGGAAATAGGTGCCGTCGCTGCCGGCAACGTCGACGGCATTGGCGGCAAGCCGCCGCAGCGCGTCGACCGTGAGATCGAGCCGAAACGGCCGGCGGACGGGGAGGCGCATCCAGGCGCCGAAGCGGCCGCTCAATGCTCGCCGCTTACGTGCAGTATTGGCGGATCAACTTCCTGACGATGCTCGAGTACCGAGCCAACTTCATCATGTGGTTTCTGTTCACGATCATCTATCACGGCGTCGCGCTCGCCGCGCTCTACGTGACGATGCGGCAGTTCCCCTCGATGAACGGCTGGGATTTCCGGCAGATGTTTTTCCTGTACGCGCTCTGGATGGCGGGCCACGAACTGCATAACACGCTCTTCTTCACGATCGTCAGCGTTCCCGATTACATTCGCGAAGGACGCTTCGATCGTTTCCTCGTGCGTCCGCTCGACACGCTCTTTCAGGTGCTGACGGTGCCGCAGCAGATCATGCCCGACGGAATCGTGCTGGGGCTGGCCACGCTCGGCTTCGCGACGGTCGCCGCCGGCGTGCGAGTGGACTGGATTTTCATAACGTTCGTTCCGCTGATCGTCATCGGCGGCGCGCTCATCGACCTCGGCATCTCGCTGGCCGTCGCCACGATCGCATTTTGGTTCATCCGGGTCGACACGCTGCGCTGGGTCGTGATGTCGCTCGAGCAAGACTTCACGCGCTACCCGATCAGCATCTACACGCGGGGCGTGCGCATCGTGCTTACCTACGTGCTGCCGTTTGCGTTCATGAACTATTTTCCGGCGACGTACTTCTTACAAAAAGGCGACACGGGTTTGAGCCTCAATCCGCAGGTCGGTCTCTTGACGCCCGCCATCGGGCTCGCATGGGTTTTCGTCGCGTATGCGTTTTGGCGCGTCGGCTTGCGCCACTACCAAGGAACCGGCTCGTGAAACGGGCGCTCTTCCTCGGCGGGGCCGCCGCGGTCTGTTTCTGGCCGCGGGGCGGATCCGCTTCGACCCTGCAGACGGCCGTCGCAAACGCAGCCCGCACTCTCCCCGGAACGCTCGGCGTCTGTGCGCGCGCGCTCGGCGCGCCGCATCCGCTCGTCGCCTACCGCGCCTCCGAGGTCTTTCCGACGGCCTCGGTCATCAAAGTGTTGATCATGGCAACGGCCTTTGCGATGGACGAGGCCACGGGCGGGATTCTCTCGCACGAACTCGTCTTCGATCGTCACAGTGAGTTGATCGGCGGATCCGATTTCATGACCGATCAGGCCGACGGCGCGCGCTTTTCGGTACGGCAGCTCATCGTGCCGATGATTCAACTCAGCGACAACACCGCCGCCAACATGCTCATCGGCTATCTCGGCCGCCGTGCGATCAATGCGACCGGCGACGCTGCGGGCATGAAGCGCACGCACCTCGGGCGCCAATTCCTCGATACGGGCGCCGTGATTCACCATCACGACAACGTTACGACGCCGGCCGACATGGCGCGCCTGCTCTACGTCATCGAGTCCGGTGCGCACGAAGGCGTCCCGACGGTCGCCTCGGCGGCGCATTGCCGCACGATGGTGACGATCATGCTCGGGCAGACCGATCGCGCAAAAATCCCGGCCGCACTGCCGGCCGGCACGCCGATCGCAAACAAAACCGGCGAACTCACCGGAACGCGCAACGACGTCGCCATCGTGAACCCGTTCGGCGAAGCACCGATCGTTCTCGCGATTCTCACGAAAGACGCGACCGACTACGCCGCTTCCAACGCAGCGATCCATGCGGTCGCCCGTGCCGTCTATGCCTCGGCTTTGGGTTCCACCGTCAGCGTGCGCATCTTGTCGCCGCGCCGGATGGCGTCGAGGGCCTCGTAGCCGCCGGTCATCCCACCGAAGACCGTGTATTGATTGTCGAGAAAACGCGCGTCGGCGAGGCAGATGTAGAACTGGGATCCGGCGCTGTCGGGATTTGAAGAGCGCGCCATGGCAAGCGT
This sequence comes from Vulcanimicrobiota bacterium, assembly GCA_963704715.1. Taxonomy (GTDB): domain Bacteria; phylum Vulcanimicrobiota; class Vulcanimicrobiia; order Vulcanimicrobiales; family Vulcanimicrobiaceae; genus Tumulicola. The sequence goes on from OY969933.1 coordinate 1,265,366, forward strand.
GCCGCGCTGGTGCGGACGCGCGTTGAACTCGGCATTCAACCGATACCCCGGGCCCCCGGTGCCATTGCCGTCGGGGTCGCCGCCCTGCACCACGAAACCCGGCTCGACGCGATGGAACGTCAGGCCGTCGTAAAAGCCGGACTTCACCAGCTTGAGGAATGCCGCGGCGTGCATCGGCGCATCGTCGGGAAAGAGTTCCACGACGATGTCGCCGCGATCGGTGGCGATGCGCACCTGCGAGGCGCGCGCTTCGGCCGCGTAGGCGTCGAGTTCGTCGGGCTGGGGCGGGGTCTGGGACGGCATGCGTGAGGTTTCCTCCGGGACGTTGCGTTCTATCGTCGCCGGTGGCTTGCGCACGCGGCAGCCGAAAGCCTCGTCGCCGTCGAGCAGCGCAATCTTCTCGTCGCGCCGCAAACCTTTGAATCGTGCCTCTTGCGACCTGGCCGCATCGTACGATGCGACGCTCCACCACGCGACGAGCGCGACCGGGCGGCGGCCGCGGGTGTACTTCGCTGCGACGCCGCGACGATGGGCGTTGACGCGCCTGGCAAGGTCGGTGCTAGCGCCGGCGTAGAGCGAACCGTCGGCACAGCGCAGCACGTAGACGCACGCTTGCGGCCGGGACTCAGCGCGAGGCACTGCATACCCCCGCGTACAACTCATAACTCCATGGCACGTCGGCACCTTCGCTTCGCCGGCCTCGCAATGCTCGGAGCCTTGCTATTGGGTGCGGCCGCCGCAGACGACGCGCTCGCCCCGGTGACCCCGGACGCACGCATCGCCGCGATGGTCGGGGCGGTGAGCGCGGAGCGTTTGAAGGCGACCGACGATCGCCTGGTCGCGTTTGGGACGCGCAACGACTTTTCGGAGAACTCGTCCACGCCGGCGCATGGCGTGTTCGGCGCCCGCGACTGGATCGCGTCGCAATTCCAAGCGATCGCCGCCACGACGGGCGGCCGGATGACGGTCGCGCTCGACACGTACCTTCAGCCCAAGACGAATCGGACGCCGCGGTCGGTTCGGGAATCGAGCGTCGTTACGACGCTGCGCGGGGACCAACCGGGCCGTATCTACGTGATGTCGAGCCACTTCGACGACTGCGACGGCCATTGCACCGACGGCATCGGCGTCGCACCGGGCGCCGACGATAACGGCTCGGGCGTTTCGGCCGTGCTCGAAGCTGCGCGCGTGATGGCGGCAACGCACTTCCAAGGAACGATTATCTTCGCATGCTTCGACGGCGAAGAACTCGGATTGTGGGGCTCCGATCACTTCGCTCGCGAGGAAGCCGCGCGCCACGCGCCGATTTTGGCGGTCCTCAACAACGACATCATCGGCAACTCGACCGGCGGAGACGGCTCGAGCGAACCGAGCGTCATTCGCGTTTTCAGCCAAGCCTTGCCCTCCGGGGCTTCGCTCGAACGCGTCAATCTCGTCGGCTCGGAAAACGATTCTCCGTCACGCGAGCTCTCACGTTTCGTGGCGTCGGTCGTCCCGGCGTACGTCGCGGACTTCGGCGTGCGACAGATCTTCCGAGCGGACCGGTTTTTGCGCGGCGGCGATCAGGAATCGTTCCAAGACGCCGGTTACGCGGCGGCGATCCGCTTCGTCGAACCCCACGAAAACTTCACGCATCAACACCAGGACGTTCGAGTCGAAAACGGCGTGCAGTTCGGCGACCTGCCGCAATACATCGACGCCGGCTACCTCGCGCGCGCCACGCAAGCCAACGTCGCCTCGCTCGCCACGCTCGCACTTGGGCCCGCGCCGCCCGGAAAAGTCGAACTCGTGACCAAGCGCCTGGGCTACGATTCGACGTTGCGCTGGCAGCCGGCCGCCGGCGCCGCCTCTTACGAAATCGTCTGGCGCACGAGCGATGCCCCGCAATGGCAACACGCGCGCGACACCGGCAGCGGCACGCAGGGTACGGTCCCAGTCTCCAAAGACGACTACGTGCTCGGCGTCCGCAGCGTAGACGCAAACGGCCTGCGCAGCCCGGCCGTCTATCCCGTTCCGGTACGCGAATGATTCCTCCGGTACCATCGCCGGATCCGTATGCGATCTTTCAACGCGCGCGCTCGGCCGTTTCGAGCGCCGCTTATCCGCGCCGGCTCGATTACACGGTCGCTATCAGCGGTTTCGACGGGAATCGCTTTCGCGAAAATCACTATCGCGCGAGTTATGATGCGAGCGATGGTGCGATTCGCGAATTTCCAATCAGCGCCGAGGAACTTGCATCGCCATCCGCGCCGCACGGCGTGAACGTACGATTTGTCGTCGGACTTTACGGCTTTGCATACGTCATTCCGCTGGGACCGCCGCCGCCCTCTGCCGACGTCATCGGCGTTCCGCTTCTTTCGCCGACGTACGCGTTTGGGTTGCAACTTCCGCAACCGGCGTGGGGGCATGCGCAAGACCAAACGGTGACCGGCCTCAAAACGATTGCCGTGGTATCGACGAACGCGCGCGACTACGCCGTAACCCTCCTCGGCGAACCGCTTGTCGATGGAGCGGCGACCTATCACCTGCAGCTCGCACCGCTGCGGAAACCGAAGGTGAATCGCTTGCGGGAGCTATGGGTAGGCGAGGACGACTATCTTCCGCGCCAGGCCATCGTTGCCGGCAACTTCACCACGGCGCCGCTCACGGACGTTCCGTGGACGGTTTCGTTTTCGCTCTTCGCCGGGGCGCCGGTCATTGCGAGCGAAGCCGCCGATGCAACGCTTTACTTGCCGCATCGCAGGGTGTTGCGCGAGGCGTTCATTGCCTTCGAGAACGTCCACGAGCCGAACGGATCGCCGGTGGGCGAGCCGCTCGTACCGCCGCAGGTCGATGAAGATTCCCTCCTCGAGCCGCCGCTCTAGCCTGGTCACACGAGGCGTCGCACGAACGTTGCCCCCGGTATGAAAACGGCGTCGTTCGGGCGGATCGTTTTCGGCGCGTCGGCGGTCTTGTTCGGCGTCATCTGCCTCATGTGGCACGACGCCGACACGTGGCAGTATCTGAGCAGACTCTGGAAATTGCCTTTCGGCGCCGCAATCGGCGGTTCTCTTATGGTCGCGCAAATCGCAGGCGGGATCTTCCTGGCTTACCCCCGCAGCGCGCGGCTTGCTTCGACTATTCTAGGAATCGTCTACGTGCTATTCTCACTACTCGGCATTCCGCCGATCGCCGCAGCGCCACGCGTCGCGGGGGAGTATTTTGGTTTCTTCGAGCAACTCTGCCTCTTGTGCGGAGCGATCGCGGTGTACGCTTCCACCGAGGCGAACGCGACGAGAGCGACCGCGTTCGGACGCGCGGCACGCGTCGGCCTTGGGCTCTGCGCCGTCTGGTTCATGCTTGGCCAGGCTTTTTTTCTGGCTCAGACCGCAAGCCTCGTACCGGCGTGGATCCCGCCGAATCAGATGTTCTGGGCGGTTCTTACGACCGTCGCATTCGGACTCGCCGCGATCGCATTGCTCGCGAACATTCAGGCGCGCTTAGCGACGCGCCTGATGACGGCGATGCTCCTAATGTTTGGCGTAATCGTCTGGATCCCACTATTAATCGCCCATCCCGCAGCACACGGCAACTGGTCGGAGTTCGGGTTGACGGCGTTGATCGCAGGCGCCTCGTGGACGGTCGCCGAGTTACGGAGTTATTGATCCGCTCTACTTTACGAATGGGACGTTGCGCGGCGTAACGATCTTCGCGATGTCGCGAAAAATGGCGTTGGCAACTCCCGGGAACGGCTGCTCGACCTGGCTGTTCACAAAAACGACGAGCGTGATGCCCGTCGCCGGCATGTAGTAGGCACCGGTATTGTAACCCGTGATGCCGCCGGTATAGCCGTACCAGCCGGCCGAACAGCCAATGCCCAAACCGAACGCGAGATTTCCCGTGCCGGTCGGCAAGCAGGCGAGGCGGGCCTTCTGCGACGACGCGCTATTGGTCGTGCCGGTCACGTAGGCTTTCACCCACGTCTTCATGTCGCTCATGTCGGAAATCATGACGCCGGCGGCCCACGAAACCGACGGTGCGAGCGCCGTTGATTGGTCGGTCCACTGCTTCTTGTCGTCGAGCTCGTAGCCGTGCGCGTACGGCGCCGGCATGTTGCGATCGGTCATCGGAAACGACGTCTGCGCCAATCGCATCGGCGTAAGAATTCGGCTTTCGATCTGGTGCGCAACGGTGTCGTGCGTGACCTTTTCGATGATGAGACCGAGGATGAACCAGTTGGTGTTGCTGTAGTTATATTTCGTTCCAGGCGCAAACAGCGGCGGCTGCGTGCCGGCGAAATTCACCCACTGTTTCGGGCTCCGGCTTGCCCAAACCGATTCCTTCTCTTTTTGAACTCCGGGCACCGCATACATGTCGATGATGCCGCTGCGCATCTCCGCGAGCTCGCGTACCGTAATCGTATCGGCGTTCGGAACGGTTACGCCGAGACCGAAGTGCGCGATCGTATCGTCGAGCGCGAGTTTTTTTTCGTCGACGAGCTGCAGAAGCACGGTCGCGACGAACGTTTTCGTATTACTGCCGATACGGAAGTGATCGGCCGTCGCCATTGCGACTCGCGGTGCGAGATTCGCATAGCCAAACGCTTTGACAAACTCCCCCTTTCCGGGAACCCAGACGCCGACGACGGCCCCGGGAATCGGCGTAGAGCCTCCGTACGCGGCCAGTTCTTTGCCGACCGCCGTCGAGATGGCGTTCGCAACGCCGCTGGGAGGTAGCGCGCTCGCAGCCGCGCCGCGCACGGAGAGAAACGGCAACGCCGCCGTCAGCACGATGAGCGTTCGCCAAACGTTATTCATTGGTGATGCCGTTCGGCGCTCACCCGCTTTGCTCCGCCGAGCCCGCTTTGGACACCCGAGCGAGCGTGCGCCCTTCAGAGTTTCTTCAGAGCGCCGCGATACGGTCGACGCAACCACGAGAGGAGGTCTCGGCTATGAGTTGCTCCACCACGCGCCGGGCGTTTCTGGCCGGCGCCGTCGTGCTGCCGGCACTGGCCGGTCTGGTATCGGTCGCGGCCGCGCGAGCCGACGCATCGAAAACTTCGCAGGCATCGATGCACTATCAAACGACGCCCAGCGACGGAAAACAATGCTCCGGCTGCAATTTTTTCACTCCCGGAAGCAGTGCGTCGGGCAACGGCTCGTGCAAGATCGTCGACGGTTCGATATCGCCGAGCGGCTACTGCATCGCTTATAGTGCAAAATCGTAAGTCCGGAGCGTTGATTCGCTGAAGAACCTTCAACAGCGCGACACGCTCGCGCTCGTCGTCGAAGCGCGAGCGTACGACTCGAATCGGCGCCCCGCCGGCACGGAGAGCGACGCCATACCGTCAACCGCCTACGGGTCGCGGCCGCTCAGGGCGCTGCATGGAGCGAGCGTCGCGCGATCCTCGAGGCGACGCGCGCGTAAGCGCAACGCTGCCTAGAGTTCCGCCAGCGCAGCGTCGATCGCTTCGACGGTCAGGTCTACGTCGGCGTGCGTATGCGCCGTGGAAAGAAACATCACTTCGTTCTGCGACGGCGGCAGCAAGATACCACGATCCAGCATGGCGCGATAGTAGGCGCCGTAGGCCTTCCGGTCGGCGGCTCGCGCGTCGTCGAAGTTCCGTCCGGGCGCTCCCGGGCGGAACTTGAAATCGACGACCGATTCGTCCTGGACGACGGCATAGTCTAAACCGCGCGCGGCAAAAATGCGGCGAATCCCGCCGGCCAGATTGCCGGCCGCCGTTCGCAGCTGCGCGTAGTACTCGGGATGCGATTCGAGCAGATCGAGCACGCGGTGCGCCATCCCGACGCAGAACGGATTCCCTCCGTGCGTTCCGCCGGTGAACGTCTCGCCCTGCGGAGCGAGCACCGCCATGACGCTCGCGCTTCCTCCGAAGGCCGCAATCGGCGCACCGCCGCCCATGATCTTTCCCAGCGCGGTGAGATCGGGCGTGACGCCCAACCGTCCCTGCGCGCCGCGCAGGCCGAAACGCAACCAGGTAATGATTTCGTCGAAGATTAGCAGAGCGCCGTGGCGTGTGGCGCGTTCGCGCACTCCTTCGAGAAAACCGGAAAGCGGGGCGACGTAACCCATATTTCCGACGATCGGCTCGACGACGATGGCCGCGAGGCGATGCTCTCGCGCGCGCAGCATCTCGTCGACGTGCTCGAGATCGTTATATCGCGCTACTGCGACGTCGCGGACCACGCCGTCCGGAATGCCGCCCGCCGACGGTGCGCGCGTTTGTGCCGAGGCTCCGGCATCCAGCAGCGCGAGATCGAAATGCCCGTGGTAGTTTCCACTGAATTTCAACACGAGATCGCGTTTGGTATAGGCGCGCGCTACGCGAACGGCGCTCATCATCGCTTCGGTGCCGGTCGTCACGAAGCGCATGCGCTCCATCGAGGGCAGATGCGACCGGATGCGCTCGGCGAGACGCATCTCTTCGGGATGCGTGCTTCCCCAGACGAAACCGGCGCGCGCGATCTCGTCGAGTCCGGTCACGAGCGCGGGATGCGTGTGGCCGAAGAGCAGCGGCCCGTACGCCATCACGTAGTCGACGTACCGGCGTCCCGATTCGTCGTACGCGTACGAGCCGCGCGCCGATGCTTGAACGAACATCTCCGCGCCGGCGCCCCATCCCGAACGCACCGGCGAGTCGCAGCCGCCGGCCAGGGCAGCGCGCGCGCGCGCCGCGCTATCGCAGGCCGGAGAAACGGTCGATTCGCGCACGGAGCGTGAGCAAAGCCTCGCTGAGGTCGAATGCCAACGGCACGGCGCCGTCGGCAAGCGCTCGAACGTTTCCGGACCACGCATTCTCCACCTGCGACCCGCCGGGCGGAGTCACCGCGAAGCGCGGCCTCCCGAGTTCGCATGCGAAACGCATCGCGTGCATCGCGCCTCCATTGACTTCGCTCGCTACGAGCACGACCGCGACCGAGTATTCGATTTGCAGACGATCGCGCGCCACCAAGGCCGCATCGTCGACCGGTTCTCCCGGCGCGCGCAGCGTTGCAACCGCGCCTCCGCCGCTCACGATATCCCGCTCGAGTTGCGCGTTCTCCGGCGGATACGTCGCCCCGAATCCGTAGCCCACGAAGGCGACGGTCGGCATGCCGGCCGCCAGCGCGCCGCGGTGGGCTGCAGTATCGATGCCGGCCGCAAGGCCCGCGACGACGGGACGCTCGATCGCTCGGGCGAGTTCGAACGCGAAGTCGAGCGCTCCCGGAGGCGGCGTCCGGCTGCCGACGATCGCGACGCCGCCGCCGGGTATGCGGCCCCGCACGTGAAGCGTCTGCACGAAGACGAACGTTCGACGCATTCGGGGAGAGCCATCGCCACCGTCGAAGAGCGCCGCATGCCGCACGTCGAGTTCGAAATTACGCCGCAGACGAACATTCGCGATCTCGTCGCTCACCTTCCGATCGCCGCCGACGTGATGGCAGCGTTCGGTTTGGGCTGCAGCGGGTGCGGCGTCGGCCGTTCGGAGACCCTCGAACAAGGGGCGAGCGCCCACGGGCTCCGCATCGAGCCGATCGTCGCCGCATTGACCCAAGCGCGGCTCTCCGGCTTCGTGCCGTTGATTTCCAACGACGACCGGCGCCCCGTGCGGCGAGCGCCGGGTGCATTCGCCGGCCGCGCATCGATCGCGCACGTCGTTCCGGTGATGTCCGGAAAAGGCGGCGTTGGGAAATCGCTCGTCACGGCGTTGCTCGCGCTGGGATTGCGGCGCCGCGCATTGCGCGTGGGAATTCTCGATGCCGACATCACCGGTCCGTCGATTCCCAAACTCTTCGGCTTGCACACGCCGCTGACGATCGAGGCCGATCCGCACGCCAAGACGCCGCAGGGCCAACCGATGCCGCTCATGTCGCCGGCGGTTACGCGCAGCGCGATCGAAGTCGTCAGCGCAAACCTGTTGACCGACAACGAAGACACCGCGATGGTGTGGCGCGGACCGATCGTCAGCGGCGTTATCCGCCAGTTCTTCGAGCAAGTGCTGTGGAGCGATCTCGACGTGTTGCTCGTCGATCTGCCGCCCGGCACGTCGGATGCTCCGCTCACGGTGCTGCAGTCGCTCTCGATCGACGGCGTCGTGTTGGTCACGATGCCGCAAGCGCTCGCGACGATGATCGTACGCAAAGCGGCGAATCTCGTACGGCAGTTAAAGAAACCGGTGCTCGGCGTCGTCGAGAACATGTCGTATTTCATCGCTCCGGATACGAAGACGAAATACGACATTTTCGGGCCGTCCTACGCCGATCGCGTTGCCGAGTTGGCGCAAGCGCCGGTGCTTGCCCGCATCCCGCTCGATCCGGAAAAGGCACGGCTCGCCGACGAAGGACGCATCGAAGAGATCGACGATCCGGTGTGCGACGAGCTCGCAAGCCGGCTCCTCGCCGCGTTCGACGCGCACCCGAAGCCGAAAGAAACGATCTCCCTCATCTAACCGGCAGCGCGAAAAAGAAAAGGGGGCGCAGCAGATGCTGCACCCCCTTTTTAGCGCTTCGAGCGCGTTGGTTTGGTTAGAAGGCGCCGACGCCGTTGGGCGAACCCCAACCCGTCACGCCGTCGTAGCCGGTGCCCGGCTTGCAGATGTAGGGATATGCCGGCGGGCAGCTTCCGTTGAGGCCGCCCGTCGTGACGTCGTTGAGCTTAGCCGCGTTGATGCCGGTCTTCCAGATATTCTTGGCATTAACGTTCTTGGCATGGTTACCGGCGAGTGCGAAGACCGCGCCGATGATCGGCGACGCGACGCTCGTGCCGCCGAATGCCGTGAAGCCGCCGTTGAGGTAGACCGCTACCGGGAAGGCCGGATTCGCGACTGCCGACACGTCGGATTCAGAGCGCATCGTGCAACCCGAATCGTTTTGATACGCGGGCTTCGGAACTAACGCGCTGCAGCCGCTGCCCGCGCCGATCCAGCCGGCTTCGGTTCTCGGGCTGGCCTTCGAGAGGGTCGTTCCGCCGACGCAGACGACGCTCGCCCACGAACAGGGCTGTTGCGCGCCGTAGCCCGAGTCGCCGGAGCTCGCGACGATCGTGACGCCCTTGTGCTTGTAGCTGGCGTTCGCTTTCGAGAATTCACCGCCGCCGTACGAGTTGCTGACTTGTCCGGCACCTTGCGTGAAGGCTTGCTTCTCCGCGATCGCCAGATTCTTGAAGCTGTTATCGGTCGCTTCCACGAGCACGATGTGGCAGTTCGGGCAGATCGCCGACACCATGTCGACGTCGAGGGCTTGCTCCCCATCCCAGTTGCTGTTCGTCGGAGGATAGGTCGTGCCGCCGGTTTGGTTCACTTTCTTGAAGCATCCGTTTGCCGTCGTGCAGGCGGACAATCCGTAATGCGAGCGATAGGCGCCGAGATCGGATTCGGCGTTCGGGTAACCGAACGCGTCGACGATTCCGACGATTTGGCCGGAACCGTTCGTCGACGACGGCAGGTTGTAGGCCGTCTGCAGGTCGCTCGGACCGTACGAACCCGCATCGGGATGCATGCGATTCGGGATGACGTCGGTGCGGATCCACGCGAAGCAGCGCGCGTATCCCGGGCGCAAGTTCACGGCGGAGCAGACTTGTTGCGCGTTCATGGTGCCGCTTCCGAGAGCCATCGCTCCGGCCGTTCCGCCGGTCGTGCCGGTGGGCAGCGTGGAGTTCGTGGCGCCGCCGGAACATGCGGCAAAAATCGCGGCGCATGCGGCAACGGCAAGCGCGCGAACGTAATGTCCGTTCAAGGGGAGAGCCTCCTCATTCGAGAGTGTGTCAAGGGGGGTCGCCCTACTGTAGCACCGTCAAACCTTTATCGGGTAGGCGATTCGCACTTAGATGCTAAGCGCATCTACCGCTCGCTCTGAAGAGCTCAAAAGGCACTGGCTCGCCGGCTCTGCTCGGGCCACACGCACGCACCGTTCGACCACGTTTCCAGCACGCGGCATTGCGTGAATTGCGCGCCGTTTTCAAAGGGATCGCGATCGAGCACGACCATGTCGGCACCGAGCCCGGGCTCGAGGTTTCCCGTTTCCGATTCTGCGTACCCGAAACGCGCGGCGCTCGTCGTATACATCGCCAACGCGCGTTGCCGCGCCAGCGCCTCGGACGGTTCGTGATGCTCGACCGACGCCTGCATGCCCGCCAACGGATTGAGTTCGCACACCGGGCTGTCGTCGCCGCCGCAAAGCGTCGCGCCGGCCGCTTCGATGCGCGCAAAAGCGTTCATCGAGCGCTTGCGCCGCTCGCCCAGCCGCATTTCGTACATTCCGCCGCACCCGGCCCAGAGCGCGTCGAACTGCGGCTGCATCGAAAGATAAATGCCCATGCGCGCGCAGGCGTCGATGTGCTCTTGCGTTGCGAGCTCGAAGTGCTCGATGAAGTGGCGGCATCCGCGCGGCGACGGTTTGCCCGCAAGCACGCGCTCCCACACGCGCAGGCTTTGCTCGATCGCCGCGTCGCCGATCGCGTGCACGCCGGCCGCGATGCCGAGCGCCTCGGCCTGCGCGTAGTACGCGAGCAGTTCGTCGTCCGAAAAACGCAGCGTGCCGCACGTAGCGGCGTCCGCATAGCGCTCGGAGAGTGCGGCGGTGCGGCTTCCGATCGAACCGTCGAGAAAAACGTCGCCGCCGACGTAGGGGAGCCCCAGCCCGCGCGCGAGCTCCGCGTCGGGTTCGCAGATTTTCGGGTAAATCTTCGCGGGAAGCGCGCGCAGCGCGGCGATTTCCTCTGCATACCGATCGGGCGGAAAGCCGACGAGCTGCGCGTGCAGATGCAGCGCACCGCGTGAGAGCGCGAGATCGACCGCCCGCCGCTCGGCCTCGCGCCGCGTGCCTTCGGGAATATGGGCGAGAAACGCCGCCTGCGCGCGCCAGTTGGCTTCGTGAAAGAGACGTCCGGTCGGCGCGCCCGCAGCGTCGCGTTCGATGCCGGGCGTTTCGGGCGGCAGGTCGAGCCATGCGAGCGTAGCGGCATTCGTCAAACACGAGTGGCCGTCGATGCGCGTCAGCAGCGCGCGCGCTCCGCCGTGAAAACGCTCCAGCGCGAGCGCATCGGCTTCCGCGCGATCGTGCCACGCACTGTCGTCGTACTGCCCGGCGAGAACCAAACCGGCGTCTTGCGGTATGCGCGCCACCGCCGCCGCGAACTCGTCGTAGCCGCGCACGCCGCCCAAGTTGCGCGGACCAAGAAAATAGCCGGTATCGGTGAGGTGCACGTGACAGTCCGCAAACGCCGGGAGCACGGTCGCTCCGTCGAGATCGATGCGTTCGGCGCCGATGCCGGCGGCGTCTTCGCCGAGCGCCGCAATCGTGCGTCCGTCGACGAGCAACGAGTCGTATCGCCGGAGTTGCCCGCCGCCGGCGACGAAAGAGTAGACGCGCGCGTTATGGAACAGCCTCACCGCGTGATGATACGGTGAGCGCCCGCAGGCTTCTTCTCGGAATCGTAGCCGGCGCGAGCGCCGCCTACCTCACCGTGCGCGCCGTCCAGGCGGTCCGCGAGTGGCGCGAACCCTCGCCCCCGTGCACGCCGGACCCGTTGGGGTATGCGCGGTTTCGACGCACGCTCGAACTCCTGGAGACCGTGCGAGGTGCGTCCGTCATCGGCGCCGTCGCGTACGGTGCTGCCGGCGAAGCGCTCGACCGCGCCGTGCGGCCCGCTCCTCCGCTGCTCCGTCCCGCGCTCTACTTCGGCGCGCTCGCATTCGCGACGGCGATCGCGGAACTTCCGGCCGCATTCGTCCAAGACTACACGCTCGAGCGGCGCTACGGTTTGAGCGAGCAGTCGCGCGAAGACTGGCTCGCCGACTATGCCAAGAGCGCCGTGCTCTCGATCGCGCTTTCGGCGGTGGTTGCGACGCTTTTCGGCATCGCCGTGCGCCGCGCGCCCGCGACCTGGCCGCTGCTTGCGAGCGCCGGCGCCGTTCCGCTTTTCGTGCTCGGAAACGTGGTCGTTCCGATTTACGTGCTTCCGCTCTTCAACGCGTTCGAGCCGCTGACGGGAGAGCTCGAGCAGCAGCTTCGCAGGCTCGCGTCGCGTTTCGGCGTCGGCGGCGCCGACATTCTGCGCATGGACATGAGCCGTCAAACGCGCAAAGCCAACGCCTTCGTCACCGGAATCGGGCGCACGCACCGCATCGTTCTCGGCGACACGCTGATCGACGGATTCGAACCGCGCGAGATCGAGTTCGTGGTCGCACACGAGCTCGGACACTACGTGAAGCGTGACACGTGGCGTTCGATCGCCGTGGGCGAACTGCTCGTGACCGTACTGTTCGCGATCGCTCACGCCTTCACGCCCGCCGGCGAAGCGGACGAACTGCGCGACCGCCCCCTGCTGATCGCGCGGCTTTACGCCACGATGCTCTTCGCCGGCCAGGCGTTACGGCCGCTGCTTTTTGCGTTTTCGCGCTCGCGGGAATGGGCCGCCGACCGGTTCGCGCTCGAGGCGACGCGCGATCCGGCCGCGGGCGCGGCCGCATTCCGGCGATTGCGCGACCGCAATCTTGCAGACGCCGATCCGCCGGCATGGTACGAGGTATTTTTCAGTTCGCATCCGTCGCTTCGGCGCCGCATCGAAGCGCTCGACGCCGCGGCGCCCCGGTAGGTTTCAGCCGTCGTAGGAATCGCGTACGCTTTCTAGGCGCGTTTGACCCGGAACGGGAAGGCAGTCGCCGTCGAGCACGTCGACGTCGAAGCCGGGATAGACGGCGTTGAACCGTTCGCGCTTCCAAACGGCGACCGTCCACGCATCCTTGGCGGCGCGCTCGTAGGGCCAGGTCGGCATGCCCTCGCGATCGGATCGCACGTCGCGTCCGTCGAGATGCTGAATCTTCACCAAGAAGCCTTCGATCTGCGAAATGCGAAGCTCGACGCGTCCGACCTTAGCCACTGCCTTCTCCCGTATCGCCCGCGCGCAGCCAGGCGGAGAGTCCGGTCTTCGGCGTCACGGGCGCGCCGCTGCGCAGCTCCTGCCGAAACTCGCCGAACGTGCCGAAGGCCTCGGCGATTGCGTCGTGTTTGTGGATCGATTCGTAGTTGACCTGACGGGCGGCGACGAACGTGTCGTCGCTGAAATCGGCGTACATATCGAGCGCGCCCGCCAGCATGCCCCGAACGACGTCCTCCACGAACTTCGGATTGTGATGCGCCTTGTTCACGATAAAGAACTCGTCGGGCCGCTTCAATAAGTCGTAGGTTTCGCTCGACATCGCGTTTTCGACGATTTCGACGAGATCTTCGGCGCGCATCGCTTCGGATGCCGTCGCGCCCGTGCCGACGAGAATCGAGCCGCGCCCGCGCTGATTGTGCGTCGCCACCGGCAGCGCATCGAGCGCGCGCTGCGCGTCGGCTTGCGAAAAGCCGGCTTCGCGTAACTCGCGAAGAGAGTGTTCGCGCATCATCGACTGCGCGCACGGACACGCCGTCATCCCTTCCGCTTCGACGCCGGCGACGCTACGCGCGCTGCGGGCACTAGCCGCAGCGACCGCAACGAGCGTATAGGTTTCCTCGCCGCGCCGGCCGCTGACCGGCGTCCAACGCTCGAGTCCGAACTCGGCGCGCAGGGTGACTTCGGCCCGCACCGCGCGCTGTTCGCGCACGACTTCCCGTGCGACCGTTTCGGCGATGCCCTCGACGCGAGACGGCAGCGAATCGCGATCGAGCACGTCCAGAATCGCGGCTTCCAAGATTTCCGTAAAGCGCGACATGTGCAGGCCGGCTTTATCGGCCGCGAGATCGGCGACCATCGAAAAGACCGCATTGTAGAGGCGATCGCGCCCGTCGATTTCGATCCGCACCGCACGGCGAATTCCGTCGACGCCGACGCGATTGAGCGACAGCCGTACGTCGGGCTCTTCTTCCTGCCGGTCGGCCGAGAAGTGCAGGCTGCGTTCGCGCCGGCGAACGCTTCCATTCGCCGACGCCTTGACGAGATGCGGCGCGATTTCGGCGAGCGGAACGGCGTTGAACGGCCGCGCTTCGAGATCGTCGCGCACGATGCGGCCGTCGACCGCGAGGACGTCGACGTCGATCGGCCGGGGAGCGAGTTTGCGCGTACCGGCGGCGCGCCCGACGGCAAGTTCGACGTCGCGCGCAAAGCGATCGAACTCCGCGGGCTCGAGTCCGGTGCGCAGCGACGCCGCGACGTTCAAATACGGCGGCCCTTCGGCGCCGCCGGCAGCTGCGGACTCGTAAAAAGCGGAGACGGCGGCGACCTCCGTGCGCGCGCGCAACCGCTGCAGCGCCGCCAAGATATTCCCTTGGCGATCGCCGAGATTCGAGCCGATGCCCACGACGATTTCGTGCATGCGAACGCCTACGGAACCTCGCCCCACCGCGCGAGCGCGGAGAGACCGGCGAACGTGCTGGCAAAGAACTCGCTCAATGCCGTTTCCGGAGCGTCGCTGCGGCGAACGTCGTCATAGCGCAACACGAACTCGCCCATCGCCTCGCTCCAAAACGCGGCGGCGGGCGCAATCGCCGCGCGCTCGGCGCCCGCCGGCTTGGGATACGCGTAACACCAAAATGCCGGTTCGGGAAAACGCGCGTCACCGGGCCAGAAACCCGCGCAGATTTCCTCGGCATCCATTGCACGCGCCATGATGACGTCGCTGCTCGGCGGGGTTGCGGGACGGCCCGAAAAGCGCGCGTACGCGAGGTCGAAGCTTCCGAAGAAAAGCTGCACGAGCGAATGCCGCCGTCTGAACGGTGCGCGGTGCCGTTTCATCGCGATGTCGGCCTGCAGCAGCACGCGCTGAAAGCGGTTCGCAGCATCGGGATCGTATGCGGCGTGCCGTTCGTCTTCGTCGAATGGAATGGGATCGGCGACTTCAACCGGCATCGTCCAAATGTGCACGTCGACGTCGAGTTCCGCCAACGCCTGCACGAACCAGCGATAAACGGCCGCGACGCTGCGCGGCTGCAGTGCGAGCCTGCGGGAACGGCCATCGCTGGTGACGATTGCGACGAAGTGCTCGACGAAGTCGAAGTCGATTTGGAAGGTGCGCTCGCGGTAGGGCACCGGTCCCGTCGTCAGTCCGTGCGGCGTGACGTAGAGCGCGACGTGCGCCCACTGCGGCTCGGCCGGAGCGAGCGCCAGGCGCACTTTCCCCGCCATCTGCACGCACATGTGCAGCGTGTCGCAGGTATCGCGCCACTGCGCCAGCGGCAGCTCCGGCCACGCTTCGCCGCTCATTGCACGTGATTCGCCATAGAGCCGTTGCCCTTCGCGCCGGGACCGGGATTCGCTTCCCTGTAAGGCGTAATCGAAGGGCCGGAGAGAATGTGATGACCGCGCCGCTCTACCCCTACGTTCTCGATCCGAAGCTGACGCCCGCAATTTGGGGCGGCGGAGAGCTGGTTTCGGAATACGGAAAACACGGCGACCCCAACGCGAAACTGGGCGAGTCGTGGGAATGCTGGGACACCAACCGCGTACTCGACGGCTCGCTCCAGGGCGAGAGCGTTGCAGATTTGCGAGCGTCCTTAGGACCGCAGCTGCTCGGCAATCTCGACGCGCATCGAATCTTTCCGATCCTCACGAAGATCATCACCGCGCACGATTGGCTTTCGGTGCAAGTCCATCCCGACGACGCGTACGCACAACGCGTCGAGCACCAACCCAACGGCAAAACCGAATGCTGGTACGTGTTCTCTGCGCAGCCTGGAGCGGAACTCGTGCTCGGCTGGAAACGCGACACCTCGCGCGAGGAGTACGAACGGCGCGTCGCCGACGGCACGCTCGGCGAAATTCTGCGCCGAATTCCGGTCAAGGCGGGCGACACCGTCTACATTCCGGCCGGGATGGTGCACGCGATCGGCGCCGGCGTCGTCCTGTTCGAAACGCAGCAAGCATCGGACCTCACCTACCGGATGTTCGATTGGAATCGCGTCGGCAGCGACGGCAAACCGCGCGAACTGCACGTCGCAAAGGCCGCCGACGTGCTCGACTATCGCGCCGGCACGACGGGCGCGCTCGAGCAGGTGCCGTACCGCTTCGAAGGCCTCGATCGGGTTGCCCTGATAGCCGATGCGCGCTTCGTGGTCGAGCGCGTCACCGCAACGAACGAGCCCGCATCGCTCGCGACGAACGGTCGCCCCCTCATCATCATGTCGCTCGAGAGCGCCCTCGAAGTGACGTCGGGCGGAACGGCGATCGCGCTGACGCCCTATCAAACGGCGCTCGTTCCCGCCGCCGCGGAACGCTGCCGCGTGCGGGCTCCGCAAGGCGATGCGCCGTTCATGCTCGTCACGCCGCCCGCCCGTCCCGACGAAATGGCGATTCGCTTGATGGCGGCGGGCGTCGACCAAGCGACCGTCGACCGGTTCGCGGCGCAGTTCTAAGGAACGCATCCAGCCGCGGCTGTCGAGCGTTGTCAGATATATGAGCGATTCCACCCTTCAGACCGCTACCTTCGCCGCCGGCTGTTTCTGGGGCGTCGAAGACGCGTTTCGCCGGATCCCCGGCGTTACGGATGCCGTCTCCGGTTATATCGGCGGCCGAACCGAACGTCCAACGTATCGCGAGGTCTGCGGACACGGTACCGGGCATGCCGAGGCCGTCGAAGTGACCTTCGATCCGTCGCGGGTGAGTTACGGGCAGCTGCTCGATGCATTTTGGAATCTGCACGATCCCACCCAACTCAACCGCCAGGGTCCCGACGTCGGCGATCAGTATCGTTCGGCGATCTTCACGCACTCGCCGGAGCAGATGCACGCGGCACTCGCATCGAGAGATGCCGAGCAAACGAAACTTCGCCGGCCAATCGTCACGCAAATTCTCGAAGCGCCGGCGTTCTGGCGCGCCGAAGAGTACCATCAACGCTACTTCGAAAAGAACGGCGGCGGCGCGTGCCACATTCCTGCGGGACGGCAGTCGTGAAGCGCGGCGCGTTCGTCGCAAACGTCGCCACGCTGCTGGTCGCCGGCTCGGCGGCACGAGCGCTTGCTACGCCTGAGAAGTACGCCGTGACGCACACCGACCAGCAGTGGCTGGCGTTGCTCGGGCCGGACCGCTATGCAATCCTGCGCCAAGGCGGGACCGAGCCGGCGAACTCCAGCGCCCTTATCGGCGAAACGCGGCGAGGGACCTATCGTTGCGCGGGCTGCAACCTGGCGCTGTTCACTTCGAAGACGAAATACGACAGCGGCGACGGATGGCCGTCGTTCTGGGACGTCTTGCCGAACGCGATTCGCAAGCAAGCCGACTACTCACTCATCGACGAACGCACCGAAGTCCATTGCCGCCAATGCGGCGGACATCTCGGACACATCTTCGACGACGGTCCGCCGCCGACGCATCTGCGCTATTGCATCGACGGCTTGGCATTGCGATTCGTTCCGGCCTAGCGTTCCGTTGCGAGGAATAGCCGGCTTCCGGTCTAATGCTGCCCCACCAATAAGGAGGCAGCGATGCGGGGATTGGCGATTGCGGTAGTTGCGTTGGCGGGAAGCGTCGCGCTCGGCGCGTGTGCGAAATCGAACGACTCCGCGAACGAAGCGTCGAGCGCGCCCGAATCGACGCCCGCGACGTCGGCGGCGCCGGTCTCCTCGAGCGGCGCGTCGCCCGGCGCGACGACCTACACCGCCAACTGCGCGAGCTGCCATCAGCCCGGCGGAAAGGGTTTAGCCGGCTCCTTTCCTCCGCTCGCAGGCAATTCGGCCGTGACCGGCGATCCGCAGAAAGTCATTCACATCGTGAAATACGGTCTCAGCGGAAAGATCATGGTCGGGCCCGACGCGTACAACGGCATGATGCCGCCGTGGGGCACGCAGCTCTCCGACGACCAGATCGCCGGCGTCATCACCTACATTCGCACGTCGTGGGGTAACGGCGCGTCGCCCGTGAGCGCCGCCCAGGTCGCCGCCGTCAAGAAGTAGATCGCGTCGACGCGTTCGCAGCGTTTAGCCGGACCGAGTCAGCATTTGTTGGGGACGAGTTTTCCGGCGTAGATCTCGATCACGACCGATGACGACGTCGGATGCTTGCCGAGAAACACCGCGCCGGCGCGGCCCACGCCGCCGCCGTACGTGCTTTTCTTGGAGATCGAGTAGCAGGATCCCAAATTTTGCCATAGGCTCCCGAATGCAAGCGACGCCGCGACGGTGTAGGGCTTCTTCGGAACGACCTTTGGACTCGCGATGGCGTTGCCGGCAGGGAGGTTGCTGCCGAAGGTGAGCGATGTGCTGAACTTGAGCTGCAAGTAGAATACCGGCGTTTTCGAGCCGGCCGGCGGGAAGAGGCCGGGTTCGTATGCCGTCGTGCTGCTGGTCAGCGTGACTTGCGCGGGCACGCTGGCGCCGGGGAATTGCAGCGCTCCGCCCCAGGTCCCGAACGCAGGGACGCAGACCGATCCGCCCTTGGTCGAGATGCCTTGCCCCGAAAGCGTGGCGTATTTCTGCGTCTTTTTCTGGCCCTTGCACGCCGGCGGCCCGGTTTGCGCGAACGGCGCATCGCCGGGAAGGTGGAACGCAACGCTCGCGTGGCCGGCAGGCACGGCGGCCTGCGGTGGAACGACGTTACCGCTTTGCCCCGCGCAGCCGGCCAGGAACGCCGCCGCGCCGAGCGATGCGAAACGATTCCGTAACGCTGCGCGCTGGGTGAAATGGAACATGATGGACTCCTCAACGGATCGAGACGTCCGCGGTTGCGGACTCCCGGCATCGTATCGCCGCCGCTGAGTCCGAGAGTATGGGGGGCACCCTACCATTGCGGCGCAGCGCCCCCCATACCGGCAAACGTTGAGGCGCGTTATCGTGAGCGGGTGCCCGTCCGCGAGGAGCTTCGCACCGCCGTTTTGCGCCGTCTGCGCCGCCTCACGCGCGCCGAGCGCAGCGTTGTTACGCGCGCCGCGATCGTGGGCCGCTCCTTCGACGTCGACGTTCTGGCGGCAGCGACGGCGCATCCACGGGAACGCGTCCGCGCGGCTCTGGAGCGCGCGGCCAGTTTGCAGCTCGTGGTGGCGGCCGGCGGCGAACGCTACGCCTTTCGCCACGCGCTGACGCGCGACATCGTCTACGCAGAGGCGCTCGACGCGCGCTTGCGGCCGCTGCACCGCCGCGTCATGCACGCGCTGGAAGAGCGGGCGCGCCGCGGTGACGTGGCGCTGGAAGAGTTGGCCTACCATTCGTGGGCGTCGCGCGATACCGCGCGCGCGCTGCGCTATAACGAACGCGCGGGCGACGAAGCGACGGCGATGCACGCGCCGGGTGATGCGGCGCGCTATTATCGTCGCGCTCGCAGCCTGCTCGACGTCGATACCTCGAGCTACGCGCGCTTGACGCAAAAGTTGGCAGTCGCAGAGCGCTCGCTATGCTAGCGTCCTACTAGGCGCTGCGCCGCCGTGCGGCGAACCGGCCGATTCTGTGATCGTGCGACCGGTGCTGTGCCGCTCGTTCGTCGGCCGGCGGCGCGAACTGACATATCTGCACGAACGCCGGCTCGAAGCCGGGCGCTCTCACGGCGGCCTCGTTTTGATCGCCGGTGACGCGGGCATCGGCAAGTCGCGGCTGCTTGCCGAGTTCTGTTCTTCGCTCGCGTATTCGCGCTGGAAAGTCGGTCGCGGCGCGTCTCTGGAGTTCGCGAGCCGTCCGTACGGCCCGATTCTGGAAATACTCACTGGCGTTGGAGCCGGCTCCTTCGTGCTCGGCGCGGTGGAGAGCAAACGCGAGCAGTTTGACGCAATCGTCGGCGCGCTCGCCCGCGCGGCGTCGCGATCGGCGCTGCTCCTTGCCGTCGAAGATCTCCATTGGGCCGACGCCGCGACCTTGGATCTGCTCGCCTACCTCGCACCGAAGCTGCAGCGCATGCGCGCGCTCGTCGTGGCGTCGGTGCGCACCGAGGAACTGCATGCGACCCATCCGGCAGCGCCGGGGGTCGAACGCATCGCGCGGGCGGCGCGCACGGCGCGCGTGGAACTCGGTCCGCTTCAAGGGTCGGATCTGCACGCGTTCATCGACGATGCGCTCGAAGGTATCGACTTGCCCGAACGCACCCGGCGCGCAATCGCGGTTGCGGGAGACGGCAATCCATTCTTTACCGAAGAACTGCTCAAAAGTGCCGTGGAGCGGTACGCTCGGCGGGCCGTCGAACGCGAAGCGGGGAGTTTGCCGCACAGCATCCGCGTCACGCTGATGGAACGCCTAGGGCCGCTCGACGAATACGAGCGCCGCGTCGTCGGTCAAGCCGCAGTCATCGGCCGGACCTTCGGTCTCGACTTACTCGCGACGACGCTCGAAACGACCCCGGATCGCGTGCTCCCGGCGCTGCGCCGTGCGCGCGACTTTCAACTCGTCGAAGAAGCCGGCCCCGATGCGTTCCGCTTTCGCCACGGTTTGACGCGCGAAGCGATTTACGGCGAATTTCTCGCGGCCGAGGTGCGGCCGCGGCATCGCACAATTGCCGCGACGCTCGAGCGCGAACGGTCGCCCCAGCCGATCGAGGCGTTGGCTTATCATTGGTGGGCGGCGCGCGATGCGTCCAAAGCGGCGAGCTACAACGTTCGCGCCGGCGACGGCGCCGTTGCGGTGCACGCCCACGAGGACGCCATCGCCTTTTACGAGCGCGCCCTCGAGTGTGAGAGCCGCGCGGCGGAGCGTGGAGCGATCGTCAAGAAAATCGGCGACCGCCGTCTCGCGCTGGGATGGACGCGCGAGGCGCAAGCAACCTACGATGGCGCCGCCGACATCTTCCGTTCTGCCGGCATCTACGAACGCGAAGCGTCGTGCCGCGCCGCCGCGGCGATCACGGGCTACGGCATCGGCTTACGTGATCCGACGGCGCCGCTCGAAGCCATGCTCGGGCGGCTCGACGAAAGCGAATACCTCGCGCGCAGCCGCGTCCACTTAGGCCTCGCGTGGCTGGCAGCGACGTTCTGGTTTCCGACGCGAGCGGCCGAACATCTGGCGCGGGTGGACGCTCGCGCGCTCGAGGAAGCGCTCGACATCGCGCTTCGCTTTCACAACGTCGCTGCGTTCGTTGCGATGACCAAGGGCGACGTCGACGCCTTTCGCCGCGAGCACGCGCAATGGGTCGCTGCGGCCGAAACCACGGGAACCTTGCAGAATCTCGCCGGCGCGTATACCAACGGTGCGATGTGCCGCGCCTTCTTCGGGCTGCACGAGGAAGCGCAGGACGATCTCGGGCGCGCCCTGCGCCTGGCGCGGCAGGCGCAAAACGTCCACTGTGAAGAGATGGTGCACGCCTTCGCTGCGTTGTGCTGTTTGCTCCGCGGCGACCTCGTTGCGGCTCGCTCGGAACTCGCGCACGTGTCGCCGGCGAGCGAGAATCGCGTCAACATCACGTTTGCGACCGCGTGGGGGACGGTGGCCGGTGCGGCACTCGACGATCGCTCGCTGATCGAAGCCTGGTTCGACGGCTTCGAAACGGCGGTCGCACGCGCGCCCGAAGTCGAATGCGGCGGCGGCTTCGCCGAGATCATGGTTCGCCGCGGTCGCCCGGCAGACGCAGCCGAGTTCTTGCATCGGGCGCTTCCGGATTGCGAGTTGCTGCGCGGCAACGTCGTCACGCTGCTCGCGGTCGCGCGTTACGGCGCGCTAGAGGACCGGACGCGTGCGCGCGGCTACCTCCAACGCGCGAGCGAATCGCCGGTCGAAATGATGGAAGGGCCGGCGCTCGCGCTTTTCGACGCGATCGTCGCGCTGCGCAACGGCGACGCGCCGGGCGCGCATCCGCTCGCACGAGCGGCGGCCGAAGGCTTTCGGCGTTTGCGGTTTCCGCTGTTCGAAGCGCAGGCGCTCGAAATTGCCGGGGACACGGCGGCCGCCATCGAGGTTTTTCGCCGCTGCGGCGCCGCGCACGACGTGCGAAGACTCGAGCGAATTGCAGGCGCCGCGCCTCGGCTTTCGCCGGATCGCGCCGGTGCGTCCGAACGCTTATCCAGGCGCGAACGCGAAATCGCAGAGCTTGCAGCCAGGGGAAAGTCCAATCTGGAAATCGCGCGCCGTCTTTCGATCTCTCACAAAACGGTCGAGAAACATCTCGGCTGCGTCTATCAAAAGCTGCACATCACGTCGCGCGCGCAGCTCGGCGCGATCGAAGCGCTCGGTGCGGGGAGCGCTACGCTTGGATCCTGACGTTCTTCGCGACGTCGCCGGTTACGTCGCCAAAATATGGCTGCTGTGGCTGATGCTCAGCCTGCCGGCCCAATGGCTCCTGAGCGTTGCGACGCGAACGGTGCGCGGGAGCCGGCGCGCGGTCGCCGTGACCGGCGCGGCCGTCGCGGTCGTCGTTGCGTCGCTGATTGTCGACCTGACGTTCTATCCATACGACGGAACGCTCTCGCACACGCTCTTGCTCCTTGTAACGCTCGCCGTTTTCGGGTTCGCGGCGCACGTGGCGTTCTTTTTCGCCGTTTTCCGTTTTCACCGAATCGCGGCGCGCGTGGTATTGCTTGCGGCCGGCGGCGGTCTCATGGTGCTCGGCGTCATGGCTTTCGGCCTTCGTTCGTTCGGCTACGGGCTGCAGCACAGCTTAGGAGGCTGGCCGTAACTGCCAGCGCTTCGCGGACGCGCACCGGTCCGTACAATCGAAAACCGGATGATCGTAAAAAAAGATAAAACCCTTGTGCGACAAGAGTTTTTCATGGAGCCGACGGCCGGGATTGAACCGGCGACCTATTGTTTACGAAACAATTGCTCTACCGCTGAGCTACGTCGGCAACGAAACGCGGGCGGCGCCGTGGCCGCCGGGCCTGGTTCCACCTGACTCGCGCCCGGGACCTTCCGCGATCGTGCGAGGCACGCCGTTTTTGATGCTGCGGTGATGGCGCCTCGAGCGCCCGGTCGATATGATGGGCGCATGATGAAGTTTACCGCCGCCCTTGCCGCCGTCGCAGCCCTGGTTTTGCCGTCGCTGGCCGCGGCCGACCAGAATGCCACGTATTTCGGACCGATCAGTCCGGCCGAGAAGTCGTTCGTGGCTTCCATTCAGCCGTACCTCATGCAGCACTATCCGACCGCCGCCGACGCCGAGAAGGCGGGCTACGTCCGGTATACGAGCGAGGACGACACCGGAGCGATCAGTTACGCAAACCGCCAGTGGTCGTCGGCCGACGTCGAGCATCCGAGTCAACTCTGGTACGACAAGAACGGCCAGCTGCTCGGGGCCGACTATTCGGTGCTCCTGAGCGCGAGTTCGAAGCGGCCGGCCCTGTGGGGCGTCAATCCCGGGCGCTGGGTCGAGTTCGACGGCCACATCCATTGGGTCACCAAGAATCCGGCAACCGGCGCCTTGACCTACGATCAATGGGCGTGGGACAAGAAGTTTGCGGCTGCGGGCGGCAACGTCGACGATCCGAACGCGCAAACGCTCGTCGCGATGAAGCGCGTTCCGGATACGTCCCGCGTCGTGACGATCTTCCACTTTCCCGCGATCTGGGACCTCATCGTCTGGGTGAAACCGAATCCGAAAGGCGCGTTTGCCGAAAAGAATCCGCTGGTAACGCCTTAGCGCTCGCCGCCGCGTTCCACGTCGGCGTCGTGGAACGTTCCCCGTTTCGCGCTTTCGTCGAGTTCGAGGTCGTCGAGAAAATAATAGACGATCTTACGGTCGGGAAATCCGACCTTGGCGAGCGACCGTCCGCCGATCTCGACGACTTCGTGAATGTGCCCTTCGCGCTGCGCGTACTCGTAGTTGATCGCCGCATACTGCGGATCCCCAGGCTTGGGATGCGCAATCGCCTTCACGCCGCGCAGGGGCGTACGATGCCGATGCATGCCGAGCGAGGTTCGACGCGCGGCGCTCCGAAACATGGCGTATGTTGATTCCGTTTCGCGGCAAGCGCCCCCGCATCGACCCGTCGGCCTTCGTCGCTCCGACCGCCGTGCTGATCGGCGACGTGGAGATCGGCGCAGAATCGAGCGTCTGGTTCGGCGCGGTGCTGCGCGCCGACAACGGCCCGATCCGAGTCGGCGAACGAACGTCGATTCAGGATAACGCCGTCGTTCACGTTAGCGAGCACGGCGCCACGCTCATCGGCGACGATGTCACGATCGGACATGCGGCCGTCATGGAGGATTGCGACATCAAACCGCACGCGCTCATCGGCAGCAACGCGACGTTGCTCAACGGCTGTACGATCGGTGAGGGCGCGTTGATTGCCGCCGGCAGCGTCGTGGGAGAGCGCGTCGAGATTCCGCCGCGCGTGCTCGCTGCGGGTGCGCCGGCAAAGGTCAAGAAAAACCTCGAAGGCGAAGCCGCGACCTGGATCGAGATATCCTCCGGCGAGTACGTGAAATTGTCGCGAGCTTACTTAGCGCAAAGCATCGGTGCCGCCGAAGACCAGGAGAGCCGCATTTAGTGGCCCGTAACGAATGACCGTCCGCGACCGAATCGCGCAGTTCATCCAAGAACAGGGGCACCGCGTCGAAACGGCGAGCGTCGGCAACGCCGACGAGCTTTGCGAACTGGTCTTTCGTACGCGCGGCCAAACCTTCTCGCTGGCGGTTTCCGAACTGGAACCGCAACGCTTCAGTTTGTCAACGGCGTACGAGGTTCCCGACACGGTGCGCGACCCGGGCCAGGTCCGCGACGCACTGCAGGAACTCGAAGGCGACGATCCCGCGTTGCGCTTCACGCTCGCGCACGACGACACGATCTTTATCGTCACGCTCGAATCGCGCTCGACGGGGGTGGATGCGCTGCTCGAAGGCTTTTGGGACATCGTCGGGCGGCTTCGTCAATCCGGCAGCGCCGCCGTCGAACGCATGCTGGACCGCAGCGAAAGCAAAGCGGCCGCCGACAAGTTCATCCGGCAGTTCATGAAGGGCAGCCGATAGGTTGACGTGGTGAGCGACGGGGACCACCTCGCTCCGATCGAAACGGCGATCGAAGACGAGGGATTGATCTTCTCGCGCGACGACGATGACGACGCGCTTCGAATCACGTTTAAGAGTGAGGGCGACCGGTACTTCGTCGTCGGCTATCGCGACGACCCGAACTTCGTCATGCTCGGGTCGGGATGGGCCCTCCCGCCGGAAATCGAGCTGCGGCGCGCCGGCCTGGCCGCGAACTCGCTGAACGTGCGAAAGAAGTTCGTCAAGTCGGCCATCTGGGAAGAGGAACGCGACGCGCTCTTCACCGTCGAACTTTGCGTGAGCGACGCCGAGGAGATCCGGCCGCACTTCGGGCGCCTGCTCGACGCCTTGCGCGACACCGCCGTCGAGTTTTTCGCCGAACTCCGCAACGAAAGCGATGAAGCGTAAATCAGCACTTCTTATGCTATGGGGAAGTGCGATTCGTCCCCATAGGGGACGAAGGTCGTGAATTCCGCCTGGAAGCGCAGTTTCGCCGAACCGGTCGGTCCGTTGCGGTGCTTGGCGATGATAAACTCGGTGACGTCGGCGTCGGGCGCTTCGGGATTGTAGTAGCCGTTACGGTAGAGAAAGGCGACCACGTCGGCCTCTTGCTCGATCGAGCCGGAATCGCGAAGGTCGGCAAGCATCGGACGTTTTTCCTGGCGCGTTTCGACTGCGCGGTTGAGCTGAGCGAGCGCGACGATCGGAACGCCAAGCTCCTTAGCCGTCACCTTGAGCGTGCGGCAGATCTCCGAGAGCTCTTCGTTGCGGTTGGCGTTGCGCGCCAGAATGCCCGGACGCATCAACTGTAAGTAGTCGATGAAGATCGCGCCGAGTGCGGAGCCGGCGGTCTTCTTCAGCAGCCGGCAACGGTTGCGGACGTCGCTGACGCTGAGCGCACCCACGTCGTCGAGATAGATGGGCAGATGATCGAGGGTCTCCATCGCTCGCGAAATGCTCTCCCAATGGTGCTCTTTGATCAGACCGCGGCGCATATCGTTCATCGAGATGCGCGCCTCGGAACAGATGAGCCGCTGGATCAGTTCGTTGTTCGACATTTCCAGCGAGAAGAACGCGATCGGTTCGCCGGCTTCGCGTGCGGCCGCCACCGCCATGTTGAGCGCGAACGACGATTTACCCATGCCGGGGCGGGCCGCGATGATGATGAAGTTTCCCGGCTGGAAACCGGTCGTCATCGCATCGATGTCGGTGAAGCCCGACGTCAGCCCCGTGCGGCCTCCGCGCAAATGATAGAGCCGATCGATGCTGTCGAAGGCATCTTTGAGCAGGCTCTTGACCGGCTTAAATTCCTTCGGCCCGCGCTCTTCACCAATCTGGTAGACGAGTTGCTGCGCGCGATCGAGCGCGCCGGCGACGTCTTCCTCTCCTTCGTACCCGAGCTGGGTCACTTGCGTGCCGGCGCCGATGAGCGAGCGAAGCGCCGCTTTTTCTTTGACGATGGTTGCGTAGTAGCGCGCCGACGCTGCCGACTGTACCGTGTCCATCAGCGCGCTGAGATACGAGATGCCGCCGACTCGGTCGAGTGCGTCGCGATTGCGCAGTTCTTCGCTGACGGTGATCTTATCGATCGGTTCGTCGTGCTCGAAGAGGAATGCGAGGACCGAAAAAATCGTTTCGTGAACGTGCGCGTAAAAATCGGCCGGCTTCACCAGCTGACCGACTTCGCCCATCATTTCTTTGTCGACGAGAATCGAACCGAGCACGGCCATTTCCGCCTCGAGATTGTGCGGCGGAATGCGGTCGATCGGCGATGGTAACGGTTGCGCGCTCATTGACGTCGAGCGGTTTTGCGGCGCACGGGATGTGAACGCCTTGTGGAGCGCCTGTGCATATGCAATTCTTGCAGAACGCGATCGACGCTCGCGACCGCCGCGACCTCGATTCCGACGAGCGACCGGTCTACCTCGTGCGCGTTTTCCTTGGGCAACAGCACGCGCCGCATGCCCGCCTGGCGCGCGGCGTAGATCTTCTCGATCACGCCGCCGACGCCGCGAATCTTTCCCTGAATCGAGAGTTCGCCGGTGATCGCCACGTCTTGCGGCAGCGGCGTCTTGGTGATGGCGGAGTAAAGCGCGAGGAAAATCGCCAAGCCGGCGGACGGACCGTCGATATTGCCGCCGCCGACGATGTTGATGTGCAGGTCGAAGTCGGACGTATCGATGCCGGCGAGCGCGCGCAGCACGCTGGTCGCGTTGAACACCGAGTCTTTGGCCATCGTGCCGGCCGTGTCGTTGAAGCGTATCCTTCCCTTGCCCGGCTGCGACGCCCGAAATGCGACCGCCTCGATCTCGATGATGCTGCCGAGATAGTGCAGCACGCCCAGCCCGAACGTCTTTCCGATTTCCCGGCGCGCGCGCGCCTTTACCTGCGTATGCTTCACGAGCCGGCTGGTTTGCACGACCGCCTGGACGTCGCTCTCTCGAATTGCGGGATGCTTGGTGCCGCCGCTGCGCTTACGCGGAGCGATCCGGTAGAGTGCCTGGCCGTACGCATCGGCGAGGATCTGCACGGCCTTACGCCCTTCGATCGTGTAGGTGGCAATCGTGCGCGCGACGATTTGCGAGGCGCGCGACCCCAACCGCTCGATCGCATCCTGGACGATCCTCACGACCTGCTGCTGCGTCAAAGGCGAAAAGAAAATTTCGGCGCAGCGCGAGCGGATCGCGGGATCGATGTCCTCGGGTTCGCGCGTCGTCGCGCCGATGAGGATGAAATCGGCGGGCGCGCCTTCGCGAAAAAGACGCTTGACGTACTCGGGTACGTTCGGAGCGCTTTCGTCGTAGTACGACGATTCGAACGTTACGCGCTTATCTTCGAGTACTTTGAGGAGCCGCGATTGCAACGACGCATCCATTTCACCGATCTCGTCGATGAAAAGTACCCCGCCGTGCGCTTTCGTGACGAGGCCGAGCTTCGGCTCGGGGACCCCCGCCTCGGCAAATTCGCGCCGGCTCCCCTGGTAGATCGGGTCGTGCACGCTGCCGAGCAGCGGATTGATCGTTTCGCGCGGATCCCAGCGCAACGTGCTTCCACTGGCCTCGACGAACGGTGCGCTCTTGGCAAACGGCGTATACGGTCGGCCTTTGGCAACCTCGAGCGCCAATCGCGCGACGGTCGTCTTGCCGACTCCAGGCGGTCCGTAGAGAATGACGTGCTGCGGATACGGTGAGGAGATCTTCGCGAGCAGCGCTTTGATGGCGGCCTCTTGGCCGACGATGTCGCGCAGCGACTGCGGACGCAGCTGCTGCAGCGCCGACGCGGCCAGCGTCCGTTGCGAGAGCGCGTCGAGTTCGTCGAGTTTCGCCTTCGTCGACGGAGTTTCGGGTCCGCCGCTCTCGCGCAGCGCTTCGAGCTTGAGATCCTTGAGATACTCGTCGTGGCGCTCCGCCATCTTCTCGGTGACGCGCTTCTCGATCGCATCCTCGGCGTGGCGCTGCGCCATGGCGTCGGCCATCGCTTCCTCGATCTCCGCGATGACCTTGCGCTGCTGGGCGCGCGTCGTCGCGCGTTCGAGCGTCGGATCCTCGAAGACCAGGCGCGCGAGCGCGCAGAGACGATCGGAGAGGTGATGCGAGCGCATCATGCGCAGTGCGTTGACCTTACCGGCGCGCAGAACGATCTTGTCGGATCCGTGCAACGCAGTGAGCATCTCGTAGAGCGCGCTCACGTAGCGGTTGAGTTCGTCCTCGACGCCGAACTTGCGGCGGAGACGCGAAACCGGCGACTGGCGCGCGTTCGCGGCCACGGCCGTCTTCAGTTACGCGGCCACGACGTCGACGGTTGTTTTGGCGACGACGTTCTTGTGGAGTTTGATCTCGACCGGATAGGATCCCAACGCCTTGATGGCGGTCTTGAGCTCGATTTTATGCTTGTCGATCGTGACTTCGAGCGACCGCGCAATGGCCGACGCCACGTCGGCGTTGGTGACGGCGCCGAAGAGCTTGCCGTTGCCGCCCGCTTTGGCTTTGACCGCGAGTTTCGCCGCTTCCAATCTCGCCGCCAGCGCGCGCGCGTCGTCGAGCAGCTGCGCGTCGCGCTTCTGCTGCGCCTTGCGCTGAGAACCCAGCCGCGCCAGCGCACCCTTGTCGGCTTCGGTCGCGAGTTTGCGCGGGAGAAGGAAATTACGGGCATAGCCCTCGGCGACCTCGACGACGTCGCCGCCCTTCCCGAGCGACGTTACGTCGGCGAGAAGAATGAGCTTCACGCGCCGTTATTCCGAAACGTAGGGGAGAAACGCGATCACGCGTGCGCGTTTGATCGCGACCGTCAACAGGCGCTGGTGCTTCGCGCAGTTGCCCGAAATGCGCCGCGGCACGATCTTGCCGCGCTCCGACACGTACTTCTTCAAACGGTTGACTTCGCGATAGCTGACGTCGGCGATCTTGTCCGCGCAGAACGTACACGGCTTGCGTTTTGGACGCCGGTCTTTGACCGCGCGCTTGGTCTTGGTTGCCATTGGTTGTCCTTTCGACTAGGTGGTCGGCGGTCGAGGATTCCGCTCCGCCATGGAGGCGAGAGTTGGAACTCGACCCTAGCCAGGTGACGCGACCATTTCGCGGCACCACCGGCGAAAATACCGTCCTTCGTCTTCGGCGCCATGCGCCGTCGCTCGGGATGACAGGTTGCCGGCCGGTCACGGCAACAGCGCCCATCCTACCACGCGCCGTCGAGGCAGGCCAGCCCAAAGCCCACCGAACGTACGTTCGTAACGGCCGAAACGATTTCCTTGCGCGGCTAGTGCGGTCTGCGGGCTTCGCCGGCCCGGTAGCGGTAGACGATCCGGGCCTTGGTCAGGTCGTACGGCGACATCTCGAGCTCGACGCGGTCGCCCAGCAACAGCTTGATGCGATGCCTCCGCAGGCGGCCGGCAATGTGTGCGAGGACGGTGTGGCCGTTCTCCAACTCGACCGCGAAGGTCGTGCTGGGGAAGACTTGCTTGATCGTCCCGAAGAGCTCGAGGGGGGCCTCCTTGGACGTGTCGGGCGCGCTGGGCGCACTGTTGGTCTGGGGGCGGGGGCGGCTTTTTCTACGACCTGGACGGGCCAAACGGTCTCCTTCTAAGATAGCGGGCGAAGCGTGGGTAGTATCTCACACGACGCCGTGCCCGAACAAGGCTGACCGCCGGAACCAGCCTGCCGAGCGCAGATTCTTGGGCCTCCTTGGCACCATTGGCGCGGGAATGGTGTATAGTGTTGGGGTTACCCAGGTTTCGAAGTCCGCAAAGTCACGTTCCGCGTCACTAGCGAGTCGGATCCGGAGAACATCAATCACACTCTTTCAGGAGACTCGTTAGTTTCGATGTACACCAATGAAATGCTCACCTGCGTGGACTGCGGGCGTCAGTTCCCGTTCACCGCGGGCGAACAAGAATTCTTTGCGATGAAGGGCTTCACGAACAAGCCGAACCGTTGCACCGACTGCCGCGCCGCCCGCAAGGCCGGACGCTCGCAAGGCGGAAGCGGCGGCGGCGGCGGACATCGCGAGATGTTCAAAGCGACGTGCAGCCAGTGCGGCGGCGTCGCCGAGGTCCCGTTTCAGCCGCGCGGCGACAAGCCCGTCTATTGCCGCGACTGTTTCTCCTCGCGTTCCGGTTACCGCTAAACGCGGCCCGCGCGATTGAGCGAACACGCCGAGAGCCCGCGTCAAGCGGGCTCTCGTGCTTTACCCGCCTCGTCGCGCAAGAACGGCGGTCCGCGTTCCTGCTATAGCAAGAACGGGTCGCCGAAGACCGCCTTCGCTACCAAGAAGCTCGCCGAACGCGCCATCCCGAAGAGCAGCGTCCGCTTACGGCCGTACGCGTGCCCCGACCATGGCTGGCACCTCGGACATTAAAGAAGGCCCGATGTATCCCACATCGAGCCTTGTTTGCTAGAAAAGGTTCCAGAGATACTGATTGTAGACTTCGTGATGGTATTGCACTTCTTGCGCCTTTACGAAGGTTCCGAGTAGGCGCGGGCAGCGATCGGCGCTGGCCTGTTTGAGGTCGGCGTAGCGCGCTTTGACGTCGTCGCCGAGCATTTCCGTCGTCCATTTCGAGTTGCGGAAATCGGCGAGCGCATCGTAGATGTTGTCGGGCAGGTAGTGCTCGGCTTGGCGCAGGTTGGCGTCGTTGCTGATGCTTCCGTGCAAACCGGTTTTAAAAACGGCGAGCATCACCATGTACGGATTGGCGTCGGGCGCTACCGAACGGAGTTCCACACGCGAACTGCGTTCGTTGCCGATGGGCACGCGAACCATCGCGCCGCGATCGACGGCCGAAGCCTTGATTTGATTCGGCGCTTCGAAGTGCGGGTCGAGCCGGCGGTACGAGTTCACGCTCGAGTTCAGCATCAGGCACGTATCCGGGGCGTGCGTGAGAATCCGGTCGACGAACTGCCATGCAAAGGGTGAGAGCCGCTCGGTGCCTTGCGGATCCCAAAAGAGATTCTTGCCGTCTTTGCTCACCGAGACGTTGGTGTGCATCCCGCTGCCGTTGACTCCGACCACCGGCTTGGGCAAGAAGCTTGCCGTCATGCCGAGGCGCGTCGCGACTTGGCGGCAGATCAGTTTGTAGAGTTGAATCTGATCGGCGGCCGCCACGACTTCGCCGTAGCCGTAGTTGATCTCGAACTGCGAGGGCGCGACCTCGGGATGATCCTTTTCGTTTTGAAAACCCATCGCGCGCTGCACTTCGGCGACCGAATCGATGAACGTGCGCAACGGATCGCCTGGCAGCGAGTGGTAGTAGCCTCCGGTGTTGACGTACTCGAATCTGCCGTTTTCGTGGTAGTGCCGTTCGGCATCAAGTCCTTGAAAGAGAAACCCCTCGATTTCGTTGGCGGCGTTGAGCGTGAGCCCATCGGCCACGTAGCAGTCGTTCGAGAGTTTTTTGAGCGCGCCCCGGATGTCGCCGGAAAACGGCGCACCGTCGCGATCGAGCACGTCGGCGAAAACGAGCACCTTGCCCGGACCGAAGATGTCGGCGGGACCCCAGTAAAAGGCGCTCCAATCGAGCGCCAAGCGGAGATCGCTTTCACGCTGCGGCGTAAAGCCGCGTATCGACGACCCGTCGAACGTGAGATTGTCGTGCGAGCCGAGCAAGAATTTCTTGTCGTAGTCGAGCATGTGCAGGCGCCCTTCGAGATCGCTGAAGAGCACGGTCACCGCTTTGATGCGCTTTTCGCCGGAGAGATAACCGAGGCGCTCCTCGGCCAGCTGATGCGCCGCCGCGCGCTCCTTGCGCTGGCGCTTCACTCCAAGGTTGAGGTCCTCGAGTTCGGAGTATGTCAGGGTGAGAAAATCGCGAAGATCGGTCGGATTGTGGGGCTGCATTCTCGTCGTCATCCTCGTTCGTTGCATCCTCCTAGCCGGTGCGGGTTACTCACGCGATTTGGAAGCGCGCGGGCAAGCGCCTTTGTCCAACGGTGACGCCGAATCTGTGGCTTTGGCTAAATTGCGCCTTCCTTAGATGCCGAAGGACGGATAGACGCCGTGAATTCCCGTGATGATGAGTTCGATGGCGATGGCAAGGATGAGGAAGCCCAGGATGCGATCGATGGCGCCCAAGGCGCCCGGGCCCATGCGTTTGGCCAGCGGCGCGCCGACTCGCAGCAGCACGTAGACGAGCACGCCCATCGCGACGATCGCGCCCACGATGCCGATCATCCAGGTCGCCGGGTCCGGGCGCGCCGCCAGCGCCATGACCACTCCGATCGCCCCGGGACCGGCGAGCAGCGGCATTGCCATCGGGCTGAATGCAATGTCTTGCTTTTCGCTGGCCTCGGCGTTTTCGGCAGCCGTCAAACGGCTGGATGCCGTTACCATCGTCCACGCGGTATGCGCGACGATCAGTCCGCCGGCGATGCGCAGTGCGGCGAGCGAAATCCCAAAGAACTCAAGAACGAACGAGCCGGCAAGGGCGAACGCGACGAGGATCGCGATCACGAAGAGTGCGATCCGCAACGCCGTGGAGTTGCGCTCGGCTTCGCTGTCGCCGCTGGTGAGGGCAAAGAATACCCCAAGTCCGCCGATCGGGTTCACGATCGGAAAGAGAGCGGCGAACGCGGTGATCGCCGCGCTGGCGACGGCGGAAAGCATTGCGGCGCGGTACGGGTTCGCGGTTGGCCCGACCTCCCGTCGGTCGCGCGCGACGCCGTTTCTTCGCTCTTTTCATCCGTAGGAACCCGCCGGAAAACCGTCAAAACGCCTCAGCCCTGGAGGACCCGACGTGAACGCAATGTCCCGCCGTTTTTTCACCGTTTCCGCCGCGATGCTGACGTGCGTCGCGCTGCTTACGGCCCGCGCTCCGGCGGAGATTCTGATCGCGGTCGGCGACAGCATTACGGTCGCCAACGAACCCGTGAGCGACTGTAACGCGAAGGCCAAGACGGCGCTCGACAGCGTCCTTCAGAACGCCGGCGATAACGGCGCGGGCGTGTGGCTCGCGTACGGGCCGCCTGACGGTTCGGGACGCTCGTCGGCCACCGCCGCCATTCATTGCTATCCGCTCGACAACGGCTACAACGTGAGCTTCACGTGCGCCGTCGAAGTGCCGCCCAATCCCGACACCGCCACGACGCTGTGTACGAAACTCGCTGCGGCGTTTCCGTCTCAGAAGGCCGCCCTCGTGACGGGTCAGAGCGGACGATGAGGACGTCGATGAAACGCGTTCGCTTCACCGTCGTGTGTGCGCTCGCCGCCGTCGCGGCGCTCGCGTTGGGATCGCCCGCGCCCGCCGCCGTGCAAATGTCGACCGGCATCCGGTACGTGATTCCGACCGGCACCGTCGCCGACTGCAGCGACAAGGCCAAGACCGCACTCGGCGCCTACCTTCAAAATCCCGTTGAGAAGACCGCCGGCGGGGGCGAATGGTCGGCGACCGGACCGATCGGCGTCACCGGACCGGTCACGGCCGGCGCCGTCGTGCGCTGCCTGGCAGCCGCGAAGGGTTACGCCGTAACCTTTACGTGCGTGGTGCAGATTCCCGGAAACCCGTACGATGCCGACGCCCTCTGCCTCGACATCGCGCACAACTTTTCGGGCAAGCCGGTAAAGCCGCTGCCCACGCCTTCGCCGATGCCGACCGGCTGCACGACGGCGAATCTCGTCGGCACGTGGACCTCCGACGACAAGCCCGGCTTGACGTTACAGATGGACGTCAACGGCGGTCTCACCGATAGCGACGGCGTGTCGGGCAACTGGAATCTGTACGGCAGCACCGCATCGCTCACGTACTACGGCACGCATTCGATGACGCTTTCCTCCGATGGCAAGCATCTACGCGGCGGGGGCTACAGCTTCACCCGCAAGTGTTAAAAAGCGCTGATTTTTTGCAAATCTAGGAAGCGACGAACGAAGTTTACTATGGTAAACGAGTTCCGAGCTGACGACGAGTTGCGATAAGTCAGCGCTTTTTACGTTCCGTAGCGCCTTTGGCGGAGAGCGTAGCTGGCGAGTGCGGTTTGCAGGAGCGTTTCGTTGAAGTCGGGCCAGTAGGTCGGCGTGGCCCAAAACTCGGCATAGGCCGATTGAAAAAGCAAGAAGTTCGATAGCCGAAGTTCGCCGCCGGTGCGGATCACCAAATCGGGATCGGGCAGGCCCGCGGTGTAGAGCCGGCTGCCGACGGCATGTTCGTCGATGGACTCGGCATCGCGCAAACCGCTGCTCACTTCCCGCGCTAGCGCGCGCACGGCGTCGCCGATCTCGCTGCGTCCGCCGTAGTCGATCGCCAGGTTGAGCGTCACCCCGTCGTTGCGCGAGCTTTCGTTCACGAGCGCGTTTAACGCCATGCGCGTGCGCGGCGGAAGACGGTCGTTACGGCCGCACAGCCGGACGCGAACGCCTTCACGCGCGAGCGCGCGCAGTTCGCCGGCCGCGGCGCGCGCGCACAGGTCCATGAGCAGACTCACTTCGGCTTGCGGCCGGTTCCAGTTCTCTTCCGAAAAGGCGAAGGCGGTGACGACGCGTATCTGGGCGCGGCGCGCCGCTCGCAGCGTTTTCCGCAGCGCGCGAATGCCGCGCTTGTAACCGTAGGCGATCGGCAAGCCGCGCTGCGCTGCCCAGCGGCGGTTGCCGTCCATGACGATCGCGACGTGGCGGGGCGTCACGTCGTCGCCAGCTTGCGGGCGGACGGCGCATCGGCACGCTCGTGCACGTCGCGGACGACGGATTCCAGTTCGTCGACGTAGGCGAGAAAACGCTTGCGCCCCCGTTTGGTGATGCGATAGAGCGTTACCGGCCGTCCCGAACCACGCTGCTTCTCATCGGTCACGATACCGAGGTCGGCAAGCGCGTGAACGTGGCGATTCAGGTTACCATCGGTGAGATCGCAGGCGGCTTGCAGTTCGGTAAACGTCATGCCGTCGGGGTGCGCGATCAAACACGTGCAGATCGCGAGCCGGCCGCGTTCGTGAAAGATGCGTTCCAGGCCCGGGTACGCGAAAGGCGCCTCGCGCTCGCTCATGCCGCTCGCTGCCTCCAAATGAGCGTGCCGATGGCGATTTGTCCGATGCCGAAGCCGAGTGGCATTACCCACCACGCGAGCGAGTACGCCGAGAATCGCGTTACGAGAAAAACCAGCGCCAGTGACGAGAAGGCTAACGTGACGGCAAGCGTTGGCGGCGGGATCGCGCCGCGCGACGCGAACAAGCCGAGCGCGTAGACCGCAAACCACGTGCCGGGGAGTAACACGTAGGCCTGGTGGTCGAGGAGCGCAACCGTGAGCGCACCTCCCAGCGCCACGCTCGGTGCGATCGAGCGTGCGGCCGTACGAAACTGGCTCAGGGCGCCCGGCTCGCGGTGCTTGAGTATCCACACGGCGACCGCTCCGTAGTTCAAGACGAGCGCGACCGCGAGACACGTCATCCAGATGATCACGTACGCTCGGAAGCCGGCCGGCGTGCTCGGAAGCGGAGCGACGGTGAACTGTACGTAGCCGGCAACGAGAGCGGCGACTCCGCTGGTGAACGCCGCCGGCCCCGAGTATCCTTCAAAGCGTTGCACGTGGGCGAGCCGATCCCGGACCTCGGCCAAATCCGAGAGCGCGCGCTGCAGATCCATGTTCGATCCTTTACTTTGCACTACAAAGCCTCTAGTCTTTGTACCACAAAGCAAAGCCGATTGCAAGACGGGTGCTACGTCATCAGCAAGCGAGGCAACGGATATGCCGGGTCGCGCGCGCATATTCGTGCAGCCGGCGGTCGCGCGTCATGAGCTTGGCCCCAAGAGACGCTGCCGTCGAGACTAGAATTCGATCCGCCGGATCGGCGTGCAGACTTCCGGGAAGATTCGTTGCGCCGGCGGCCGTTGCGGGCGTTAAAGCGGCCGTCACAACGCCCCGGCGGCCGAACAATGCGCGCACGTAATCCGTGACGGGCATAGTCAGCGCGAGCCTGCCCTTTTGAACGAGCATCCCGATCTCCCACGCGCTTATGGGCGAAATCAGCAACTCGTTTCGGGAAGCAGCCGCGTCTATGGCTGCGGCCGCAGACTTCGAGAGTTGGCCTTCGACGGCCCAAATCGCAGCGTGCGTATCAAGTAAAATTGGATTCATCTGCCTCCCACTCGACGCCGGTAGGCGAGATCAGGTCGCCGGTCTTGATGATGGCTCCACTCAGGGAACCGCAGAACGCTTGGGCATCCGCATCGACCGGCACCAGACGCGCGACCGGACGCCTGTGCTTTGTAATAACGATTTCGGAGCCCAACCGCTCGACCTCGTCCATGATTTCGAGACAGCGCGCCTTGAATTCGGCAGCCCCGACTTCGCGAGATCGTAGCATCATTAGCGACACCGGCTTTTCCGATTTTTTCGGCCGCTTTTGATTTGTAGTCATATATTATTACCACTATATCAAGGTCGGGATTGGGCCGTCAATAGGCCTGCGGCGGCCGTCCAACGCCTGTTGCATCGCCGGTGGCCGTATGCTATAGTGGCGCTCACATTATGTTGAGCTTCGTGTCCGCGCAATCGTATTATTATCCGACCGGTTCTCATCGGCTCGGCGTGCTATTGCGTTAACGAAAGATTATAGGGACCAGCAAAGCCGCCTCGCCGATGCGAGGCGGCTTTTTTATTTTTTTCTAAGGAGATCGCATGTCCGCCGCAACCGATTCTGTTCCAAGCCCCGCCGAGTTCCGACGATCCGTCACGGGTTGCATCGAAACCCATCCCATCGTCCGCGCCAATCGCTACACCGCATGGTTCTCGCGCGGGGAGGCGACGCTCGACGAATTGCGCGCCTTCACCGTGCAGTTCTCCGTTTTCAGCCATCTTTTTATCGAGGCGCAGCTTCGCAAGTGCATCAACGCGCCCGACATCCAGAGTTACCGCGCGGGCAAGGAGATTCTCCTCAACGAGCTGGGGGTGGTTTTTGCGCCTTCGGGCAGCGTAGAAGGCGGAACGTTTCGCTTCTCGGCAGGCCACTTCGAATGGCTCGCCCACTTCGCGCAAGCCTTGGGCCTCCAGTGGAATGACATCGGAAAGCGTTCGCTCGGAACGCCGGCCACGCTGGCCTTCTGCGACGCGCTGATAGACTGGTACGGCTCGAGCGATCCATCGACGGCTGCGGGAGCGTCGCACGCGATTGAACACTGGGCTGCAGCGGGGTTTTGGAAGGACCTGATCGCCGGCTTACGGCTCCTCAAATCCCCCTCGTTTCCGGACCTCCCACTCGGGTTCTGGACCTGGCACGACGCCCTGGAGGATCAACATGCAGCCCACACCGACGACGAGCTTTGCGCAGCGTTCAAGAGCGCGGGCTTTTCGCCGGATCGATTCATCGCCTCGGGACGTGCGATGCTCGACGCGGTCGCGAGATTCTGGAACGGCCTGGATGCGCAGCGAACGGGTCTCATAACGATCGCGAGCTGAGCGGGATGCATGCGTGGATCGAACCCGCTACGGGGTGGCCTCGAGGAATTTGAAGAGCGGCGCCGGCTGAAACTGAGACGAGGTCTCGCCGGAATAGATCTTTCCTCCGGCGACGGCGAGTTTGCGCGTCGGCGCGCCTTCGCGAAGATCCAGCGACGCAAGAGAAACCCAAAAGACGTTCGGGCTAGTGGCCGAATCGAAGAAGTAGACCAGATCCTTTTGGTCGGCGACGGTCCGCCAGAGCGTCGAGGCGATATTCGGTTGTCCGGGGGTCGAGATGCCGAGGGGTACGCTGACCGAGCGCATCACGCTCAGGACGCCCGCGACGGCTTGATTCGTATAGGTCTGGCTCGGGACCGCCGTAATGATCGCCGGAGCAATGGCGGTCGGGATTGCGCCGACGAGAAACGACGCGCGAACGAAACGATCGGCCGCCCGATTCGTGCCGGGAAGGAAGGTGAGGCCGCCGATCTGTTCCCAGTAATCGTTGAGCGCGAGCTGTTGATCGTAACGTGGCGAGTTCGTCATCACCTTGTACTGCTTGCCGTGGTGAATGAAGAGCTTACCGCCATCGAGATACTCGAAGATCGCCGAGTCGCCGGACCGGTCGGAGAGCGCGAGATGGAGTTGCGCCTTGTCTCCGTTGGGCAGCGTCGGGGCAATCACCGTAAACGGTTCCTGCTTCAGCGCCGCGACGGCTTCGTCGACCGTAGCGAAGTTATCCAATGCGTACTGGGCCCAGAGCGCAATCGAGAGGGTCGGCTTCGACGAAGCCGGGCTGCCGTATTCGGATTCCGCAAGGTAGAGCAGATTGGCGACGAGGCCTTTCTCGTTCATGCCGTCGGCCGACCCGACGTTGTATCCCGAGACGATCACGCTGCCGTACTTCGACGTCCAGTGTATGGAGTTCGATCCGGCGGCGCCGCTTCGCTGCGCCCCGCGAGGAAGAGCCCAGAGGTCCGAATGCATGTCCTCCGCCCAGTCCATCGATCGCCCGGTGATGACGGTGCCGTCGGCACCGACGTAGAGTACGCGCGTGCACGCTAGCGCCGGTTGCGCGATCAGGCTGAGCATCCCGAGCAACAGGAGGGTGCGCGCCATCGTGGCGCAAGATATCCGAGCGATCATACGGCGGACGTTCCTTTCCGAAGCCGCATTGGGCGGCGGGCTTCGTCAGGATAGCGTGCCGAAGAGAACAGGTTGGGAAGAACGCGAGAACGGCGAACGGCGCCCCAAACGGCTAGATCCGTTGCCGGTAATGTGCTGCTGGAATACTGTTTATCGCATTCTCCGTTGCCCTGTCCTAACGTAACACATTTACATCCCCTAGAAGGCTAGAAGGGCCTAAACGCTAGAACGTCAGAACCGCGTTGCCTCACCCTTGAGCTCGTCATCCTAACTCGGCATTTCGGCGTCTGCTTCACGCTAACTCGATCTCAGTGCAAGAAACGAACCTGCAGCGCCTCTGCGCCAGGGAGGTAGTCGCTCCGCTCGAACGAGGTGCCGATGGCAGAACCTGCCAGCATAGCGAAGCTCGACGCACTTTCCGTGCGCCGCGCTTCATCTATACCCGTGTGGCTCACAATCGCTCTGGCGCTGATGAGTCTCTCCGTTCTCATCAACTATATCGACCGTGGCAATCTCTCGACCGCCGCGCCGCTGATCAAAGGCGAGTTGCATCTCTCGGCGTCGCAGCTTGGGTTCTTGTTAACCGCCTTTTTCCTTACGTACGCGCCGATGCAGATCGCCGTCGGCTGGCTGGTCGATCGATTCGATGCGGGGCGCGTACTGGTCGCGGGCTTCGCTCTATGGTCGGTCGCGACGTTTCTGACGGGCTTCGCGCAGGGGTTTGCCGGATTGCTGGCGCTGCGATTGCTGCTCGGTCTCGGAGAATCCGTTGCGTTTCCGGTCTACTCGAAGATCATCGCAAACTACTTCGACGAAACGCAGCGTGGCTTCACTAACGCGTGCATTACCGGTGCGATGATGCTCGGACCGGCCTTCGGTATCTTCTTCGGGGGCATGCTCATCGCTGACTACGGGTGGCGCGCGTTCTTCATCGGCTTCGGCTTGCTCACATTGCTGTGGATCCTTCCGTGGCTCCTTTTCGTCCAACCGCACCTCACGTCGCGCCCGCAGGTTGCGGCCGCGGATATTCCGAGCATCGCGAGGATGTTGCGCGAACGCTCGTTGTGGGGCGCGAGCCTGGGTCATCTCTGCGGAAACTACGGCTGGTATTTTCTCCTGACGTGGATTCCGTACTATCTCGTGCACGAACGCCATTGGTCGATCAAGGAGATGGCGACGATCGGCGGGATCGCCTATCTGCTGGCCGCTGCCTCGACGATGGTGTCCGGCTTGGTGACGGATCGTTTGATCGCCTTAGGGGCGACGCCGACGCGCGTGCGCAAGTCGTTCCTCGCTGCCGGCCTCATCCTGGCGGCGATATTCATGATGGGATGCGTTGCGTCCAACGCCGCGCTCTCCGTCGCATTCCTCATGCTCGCGTGCGCGTCGGGCGGTATGGTGAGCCCGAATATCTATGCAGTCGGACAAACGCTCTCGGGAGCGCCTGCAGCGGGCCGATGGATGGGCTTGCAAAACATGTTTGGGAACCTCTCCGGGATCATCGCGCCGGCACTAACGGGCATCCTCGTCGATCGCACTGGAAGCTTCATTTGGGCTTTCAGCATCGCAGCGTCTGTTTCTGTTGTTGGGGCGGCGGCGTGGACTGTTGTGGTCGGCACGGTCGAACAGATCGACTGGTCGCGTGCAGAATAGTTAGCTTAGGTGCCCACGGCGACGGAAAGCTCTTGTACACGCCGAGGGTCGCATTCGTGCGCTGGAAGACTGCGCAACGCCCGCTAAAACGTCAAAACGGTTATGTGCAATGATTGCCGTTAACCTAATGCACCGCTGGCCCTCCGCCAGAGCGGTAAACCTCTGTCTCATTGCCCGAGGGAAGCTCTGCCGGCGAGTGGAGGCCCTGCGCCCTTGACGTCGTAGGCGGTGTCATCATCCCCCGGAGATGATAACGGCGCATTTTTGGCAGCTATTGAGTTGCACTGCTCCAGACCCCCGAGCTGCGTCGACGCTGTAGAGCGCTGTTATCGTGAACGAGCGGCTCATAGATTGCGCAACGGCCGAAGAACGAGCAGGCGCCTTGTATCGAGCGGGCCGAACAACGGCAACGTTAGTACTATTTCGAAGGTTCTTGGTCTGCCTCGGGAACGCGGCAACCATCAAACAAACATTCGACCTGGAGTTTGAATGCGCTCAAGCGTCATTAGCATCGCAGTTTGTGGCTCGCTGTTGGTCGGCTGTGCCGGTCCCGGCCCAAACCTAAGTCCGCGGACCCTTCCCGCTGTCTCTCAGTCTCAGGCACTACGCCACCAAGCGACGTACAAGTTGATCTATGCTTTCCCCAATCATAACGTCGGCGCTTACCCGTATGGTTCGCTGTTCGCGCTGCGCGGGTCACTGTATGGGACGACCCTAGACGGCGGATCAAAATGCGAACCCCCCGGGTGCGGAACGGTTTTTTCTCTGTCGCTCAAGCCGCCGGTTAAGGAAACGGTCCTTCATTCCTTCGCAAGTGGCTCCGACGGATGGACGCCGTACTCCGGCGTCACATCCCTCGGGAACACCATCTACGGCACTACCGTTAGACCGGGATATGGCGTCGTTTACAGCGTCGATCTGCAGACTGGTGGGGAAACGGTGCTGTACCATTTTCAGAGCGCCCACGATGGCCGCACTCCAGTCGGTAGCATGGCGGTCGTCGGACGAACGCTCTATGGAACGACGAGCGGGGGTTATCACAAACGAGGCTCGGTGTTCTCAATCGATAGCAGCGGCCATGAACGCGTCGTTTATCATTTCTCAGGAAATCCGGACGGCAGAGTTCCGGAAGGCGACCTTCTTGCTATCGGTAATGTGCTCTACGGCACGACCGAATCGGGTGGTTACGATCCAGGGAACCATTGTGCCGGCAACAAAGGCTGCGGGACGATCTTTTCGATCGCACTGGGACCGTCGGGGGCGCATGAAACGGTTCTATACAGATTTCAAGGGGGCGAGAACGACGGAGCAGTTCCCTTGGGCGGACTGATATCCGTGAATGGCCTCCTCTACGGAGTTACCTCGTCCGGAGGCGCACCCAGTTGCGTAGATTTCGATGTTACCGGTTGCGGAACCGTGTTTTCGCTCAACCCGTCTACCGGACAGGAGATAGTCTTGCACAAGTTCGGGGGTGGAAGTGACCCTGAATTTCCCGTGGGCAATCTCGCGCACAGAAACGGCACGTTGTACGGCGTAACGTTAGGCGCGGTCTTTTCGTTAAAGCTCGACGGTTCCGCATACACTATTTTGCATGAATTTTCGGGCGGTCAAAAGGACGGTTCGACGCCGCAGGCGGGTCTCGTGTTGTCAAACGGGATTATTTACGGCACGACCAGCTACGGGGGTGGCGGCAAACGTTGCCATTCTGGAGGGTGCGGAACAATCTTCTCCATCACACCACCTTAGGCTGCAGCACTTCAACTCAGCAAGCACACTCTGCGGCCGATGCCGTTAGAAAGGTGGAATGCATCGAGCGCCTTTTTTGTGCTGCGAAGCGAGGCAAGTCGTGCTGATCAACGAATCGACGAGTAACCGCCCTTGATCGCATCTTAACGACGCGAACTATAACCGAAACGGCAGGGCGACACCCTAGCGTCTTTCGGTTTTTGACCGATGCCGCAGGCTATTTTCCTTGAAGTATTCCCCTAAGTTAACTTAACCTTCGACATTGCACCTCAGAAGGGGATCTCGTCGTCGAGTTCGTCGCCGAAGCCGTCGCCGCCCGGCGATGCGGCCGGTGCAGCCGCTCCGGCGCGTCCGCCGTTGTGACCGCCGCCGTACTCGGAGCTTTCATCGCCGCCGCCTCCGGCGGAGTCGCGGCGCGAGCCGAGCATCTGCATGTTGTCGATGACGACTTCGGTGGCTTTGCGTTTGTTGCCGTCTTTGTCGTCATAGGAACGAATGACGAGACGTCCCTCGACGAGCGCGTTCATGCCCTTCTTGAGGTACGTGTTGCACGTTTCGCCGAGACGATCCCACGCGACGATGTCGACGAACGTCGTCTCCTCTTTGTTGCGCGGATTGTTCACGGCCAGCGTGAACTTCGTGACGCCTTTCCCCGACTGCAAGTAGCGGATCTCCGGGTCGCGTGTCAAATTGCCGACCAGAATCACTCGGTTGTACGAACCTGCCATCGCTCTCTCTCTTTCGCTCTTTCGGTTGTGGCTGCGGGCTAGACCGTTGGGACTGGAGGCGTCGCTGCCGCAACGGCGGCCATGTGCGCGATCATCTTCTCATCGAGCTTCACGACGAGGGCGCGCAGAACGTCTTCGTGCAGCTTCAGCAGACGCTCGAGTTCTTTCGATCCGGCGCCGTCGCTCTTGAAGTGCATGACGACGTAGTAGCCCTCGCGCACGTCGGCGATCTCGTAGGCGAGCCGCTTCTTTCCGAGCTTCTCGACGTTGACGACTTCGCCGCGCTGGTTTTTCACGATCTCGGCGACCGCGGCGGCGCGCTCCTCGACCTCGTTTTCCTCGAGGGAAGGACGCAGAATATAGGTTACCTCGTAATCGGTCATGATTTCCCATCTACGGACGTCCGCTTGGCGGACGGCCCGCCTAGCGCGGCGGGCAGCGGGTGAGCCGCGGGTCGCTCAGGACCCCCTGGAACCCCCGAATCCTATCACACGTTTCGGGGCGCCAGCAATGACCCTCGGGCGGCACCTCGAACCCAATCCCCACCCGTTGCTCAGGAAACCCGGAGCCGGCTTGCTTAGGCTTCAGTAAGGAGACCAAAGGGAATAGCAACCTAGAGTGCCGATCGCTAAGTTCGCCGTCCACCGACGCGTAGCCGTGTCGATGATCGCACTCGCGATCGTCGTCCTGGGTGTTTTTGCGGTCCCGCGACTTCCGATTTCGCTGCTCCCCAACTTTACCCAACCGGTCGTCACGGTTTCCGTAACGTATCCGAACGTCGGTCCGCAGCAGATGGAAACGCTGATCACGCGTCCCATCGAGAACGCCGTCAGCCGCGTGAACGGCATCCAGCAGATCAACTCTAGCAGTTCCGAGGGCAATAGCCGCGTCACCGCGCAGTTCTACTTCGGTACGAACATCGATACGGCCGCGGTCGACGTACAGGAGCAAGTCTCGCGCATCTGGGGCACGCTGCCCAACGATCCGAATCTCCAGCAGCCGGTCATTACGAAGTTCGATTCCAACTCGCTGCCGGTCGTACGCATGTTCGTCACCGATCCGAACATGACGTTGCGCGATCTCGGCGACCTGTTCACGAACGTGTTGAGCGACCAGTTCTCGTCCATCAACGGCGTCGCGGCGGTAACCGTCGGCAACGATCAGCAGCGTGCGATCATGATCGAGCCCAACGCCGACGCCCTGGCGGTGAACGGCATTTCGCTGCAGCAGATCATGCAGCGCGTCGCCGAAGAGAACATCAACCTGCCGGCTGGTATCGTGCAGGTCGGCAAGAGCGAGTACTTAGTTCGCGCCAGCGCGCTGCTGCAATCGGCCCAGGAGACCGGACAGCTCATCGTCACCACCAAGAACGGCGCGCCGATTCGCCTCGATCAAGTCGCCAAAGTCAGCGACTCGATCCTCGAACAGCGCACGTTCCAGCGGCTGAACGGCACGCCGGCGGTCGGCGTGACGATCAACGCCCAACCAGACGCCAACATCGTGGCGACCGCCGTTGGAGTCAATGCCAAAATCAAAGAGCTGCAACAGCGCTATCCCGGCATGCGCTTCGCCGTCGTCTTCGGTCAGGAAGGCTACATTCGCGAAGCGATCGCGGCGCTCGAGCACACCGCCATTTACGGCGCCATTCTCGCCGTCGTCGTCATCCTGCTGTTCCTGCACTCGTGGCGTTCGACCCTGATCGTCGCGGTGTCGCTTCCCGTTTCGGTGCTCGGCACGCTCTTCGCCGCATACGTCTGCGGCTATTCGCTCAACATCATGACGCTCGGAGGGTTGGCACTCGCCGTAGGCTTGATCGTTGACGACGCGATCGTCGTCATCGAAAACATCTACCGCCACATGGCCCGCGGGCAGACCCCCATGGAGGCCGCCGAAACGGCGACCGCCGAGATTTTCTCCGCGGTCCTGGCATCGTCGATCACGGTCATCACCGTGTTCGTTCCGCTCGTGCTGATTCCGGGATTG
Source organism: Vulcanimicrobiota bacterium (assembly GCA_963704715.1). Taxonomy (GTDB): domain Bacteria; phylum Vulcanimicrobiota; class Vulcanimicrobiia; order Vulcanimicrobiales; family Vulcanimicrobiaceae; genus Tumulicola. Next base: position 1,310,260 of record OY969933.1, read on the forward strand.
CAGGGCCTCATCTTCACGCCGTTCGCCGTGATGGTCATGGTCGCGGTCGGACTCTCGCTGCTCGTGGCGGTCACGCAAGTGCCGATGCTCTCGTCGGTGATTCTGCGGAAGAAGCCGGCAGCCACGAACGGCGCGTCGGCCAACGGCAAAGGACGCGGCGCGTACGCGCGCTTTTCACGCGCCTTCGACCACCACTACGAGCGCTTCGCGCAATGGTACGCGCGGTTATTGGGCCGTGCGGTCGATCGCCCAGGCATCGTGTTCGGCATCGCCGGCGCGGTCATGGTCGCGACCCTCGTCGCCGCGGCGCTGGGGGCGGTAAAAACCGAGCTCTTTCCGTCGTCGAACTCCAGCTTCGCTCGCTTCAACCTGCAAATGCCCACCGGCACCGCTCTTTCCGGCATGAATCAGGTCGCGATCGACGTCGAGAACCGCATGCACAAGGACTCCCGCGTGTCGGACGTCGGATCGCTCGTCGGCTCGAGCGGCCCGGTCGGCGGCACGCAGGTCACCAACGTCGCGAGCCTTTCGGTGACGCTCAAACCCGGCGTCGTCGGCAACCAAGCACAGCACTTCGTCACCCAATGGACGGCTGCGCTGACCGGATCGCGTTCGGCGAGCAGCCGCGGCCACGGGACGACGTCGTTCACCCCGCAACAAATCCAGCAGCTTCGCGCGCGCTTCGGAAACCCCATACCCGGGCTGCAAGTGTTCGGCCGCACCGTCGACATCGTGCAAAACATCATTTCGCGCGGACAGGACGCGCTGCAGATTCAAATCTTCGGGCCGGACATCAACAAACTCTACAATATCGCCGAGTTTACGGCCATCCCAAAACTCCAATCATCGATCCCCGGCTTGCAGCCGCCTCAGCCGGGCATCACGACCGCGCAGCCCGAAATCGACGTGAGCGTCGACCGCGCCACCGCCGCGCAGCTGGGCGTGAGCACCCAAACGATTTCGCAAGTCGTCGACATCGCGACCGCCGGGCAAACCGCATCGTTCATGCAAATCAACGGAACGCAATATCCGATCGAGGTGCAGTTGCCGCCGGACCAGCGCCGCAGCCTGCAGGCGATTCAAAGCTTGATGATTCCGGTCTCGACCGTCGCAACGGGATTGGTCGTCAACAACTCCGCGACGGCACCGATCGCCGCAGGCACGAACGGTGCCCTCTCGCTCAACACGGCGTCGGGCCCGAACGGCAGTTTTACGTTGCAGACGATGCCGCTTGCGGAGCTGGCAAAGATCACCTTCGGCGCCGGGCCCTCAGAAATCACGCGGCAGAACAAGCAACGCGAGATCGACATCAACGCCGGCTTGAACATTCCGCTCGGCGACGCCGTCACGCAGGCGACCAAGGTGATGAACTCGATCACGCTTCCGCCGGGTTATTACTGGGACTTCGGACCGCAAGTGCTGCAGCAGGGGCAAACCTTTTCGAGTCTCGGACTCATCGTCGCGCTGGCCATCGTGCTCATTTACATGCTGCTGGCGTCGCAGTTCGAATCGGTGATTCATCCGCTGGTCATCATGGTGGCCGTCCCGCTGGCGTCGGCCGGCGTCGTTTTCGGCATCTTCTTCCGCAACTTAATCTGGCAAGCAGGCGATGCGATCTTCCGGCAACCGTACGCGCCGATGGCGTTTGGCCTAACGGCTTTCATCGGGGTCTTGATGCTGGTCGGCATCGTCGTGAAGAACGCCATTTTGGTCGTCGAGTTCAGCAATCAGCTGCGCGAACGTGGCATGAGCGCGCGCGACGCGGTGCTGCACGCGGCACCGATGCGGTTGCGTCCGATTCTCATGACGACCTGCGCGACGATCGGCGGCATGATGCCGATCGCGCTCGGAATCGAAGCCGGCAGCCAGACGCAGTCGCCGCTGGGGACCGTCGTCATCGGCGGGCTCGCGGTGTCGACCACCCTCTCGCTCATCGTCGTGCCGACGCTCTATCTGTGGGCCGCGCGGCACGTCGAACCGCGCATGGGCGGATTCCATCGCGGCCTCGAGCGGCCGTCGGGGCGCGGCGCCGAGGAGTTCCTCGAAGAACCGATCAGCGCAATCGAATAATCAGCGCAAGCGAATGAAGAATGCCAACGTCATCGCGGTGCCGACCGCAATGACGATTCCGCGCGCGATCGGCTGCGGAACGCGCCGGAAGAAGCGCGCGCCGAAGTAACCGCCGGCGAGTGCGATCGCGGCCATCGGCACGGCAAACCGCCAGTCGACGACGCGAGCGATCACGAACGGCACCAGTGCGATGCCGTTGATCGAGACGGCCAGCACGTTTTTAACGGCGTTTTGTGCGTTGAGATTCGGCAGACCGGAAAACGCCAATACCGCGAGCATCAAAATGCCCATGCCTGCGCCGAAGTATCCGCCGTAAACCGACACGAAGAACTGCACGACGAGCTGCCAGGGCGCGTGCCTCGGCGTTCCCGCCGGACGCCGCAGCCACGGGCTGACGGCGAAGACGGCGGTCGCGAAGAGCAGCAGCCACGGGATCATGCGCTCGAAGAGCAACGGCGGCGTGACCAGGAGGGCGACGGCCCCGAGCAGTGCGCCCAACAGGCTCACGGCGATCAACGGCAACAGCAGTCCGCGATGCGCCGCAACCTCTTCCCTATAGCCGCGCGCGCTGCCGATCGTGCCGACCCACATCGCTGCGTTGTTGGTGGCGTTGGCCGAAATCGCCGGTACGCCGGCGAAGAGCAGCGCCGGAAACGAGAGGAAACTGCCGCCGCCGGCGACGCTGTTCATCGCGCCCGCGAAGAACGCCGCCGCACACGGAAGCGCGATCTGCGCGGTCGTCAATCGTGCTAGGGAGCGACGCGCTCGCGCTTGGTGACGCGATAGACGTGGCGGACGTTCTTGAGCGATTCGAGTCGCGTGATGATGCGGTGTAGATGTTCGAGGTCGCGAATTTGGACGGTGAGGCTGGTGGCGGCCACGCCGTCGCGCCGCACTCGCGCCGTCACCGAACTTACCTGCGTCTTCAACTCGGCGAACACGGCCATGATGTCTTGCAGTAACTGCGGGCGATCGTCGGCTTCGACTTCCACGTCCACGGCGTGCGTGAGATCCGCATCGGTATTCCATTGCACTTGGAGAATGCGTTCGGGCACCGTTCCGTTGAGCCGTGCGACGTTCGGACAGTCGGCGCGGTGGACGTTGACGCCCCGGCCGATGGTGACGTATCCCATGATCGGGTCGCCCGGAACGGGGCAGCAGCACTTCGACAGGCGCACGAGCACGTCGTCGACGCCCGCGATGCGGACGCCGCTCGATTTGCGGCCGCCGCGCCGGACCGGCGTCTTGCGGCCGATTTTGGTGAGATCGACGACGTTGCCGCTGCGAACTTCGTCGCGCACGCGATTGGCGACCGCCGTCGCCGAAACGTCGCCGAAGCCAATCGCGGCGTAGAGATCCGCCGGCGTGGAATAGTTCAGCCGCGACGCGATGCGCTCGATGAGTTCGCCGCGAGCCGTGTCGACGCGCACGCCGCTGCGAACGAGTTCGTGCTCGAGCGCCTCCTGACCGGCCAGCACGTTCTCCTCGCGGCGTTCTTTGCGGAACCACTGCTTGATCTTGTGCTTTGCGCTCGACGTTTTGACGATCGAGAGCCAGTCGAGCGAGGGACGGCCACTCGTTTTATTGACGAGAATCTCGCAAATGTCGCCGTTGTTGAGTTGCGAGTCGAGGGGCACGATGCGCCCGTTGACCTTCCCTCCGACGCAGTGATTGCCGACGTCGGTGTGCACCGAGTAGGCGAAGTCGAGCGGCGTCCCGCCGGCGGGCATCGAAAAGACGTCGCCGCGCGGCGAAAACACGAATACCTGAGAGTCGAAGAGATCGAGTTTGAGGTTTTCCATGAACACGCGCGAGTCGCGCATGTCCTTCTGCCATTCGAGCAGCGCGCGCAGCCAGGAGAGCTTGTTTTCGAACTGATCGGCTTTGCCGCCCTCTTTGTAGCGCCAGTGCGCCGCGATGCCGTATTCGCTCGTACGATGCATGTCCCACGTGCGAATTTGAATTTCGAGCGGTTCTCCGGTGGGGCCGACGACCGTCGTATGCAACGATTGGTACATATTCGGCTTCGGCATCGCAATGTAGTCTTTGAAACGGCCGGGCAGCGGCGTCCACAGCGCGTGCACCGCTCCGAGCGCACCGTAGCAATCCTTCACCGTATCGACGATGATGCGAATGGCGGTCAGATCGTAAATCGTGGAAAAATCGCGTCCCGATTTGATCTTGGTGTAGATCGAATAGAAGTGTTTGGGCCGGCCGTGGATCTCGGCTTCGATGTTCATCGCCTTGAAGTCGTCGCGGAGCCGCGCGATCGCTTCTTGCACGTCGGCCTCGCGCTCGCGCCGCGTCTTGGCAACCAGCTCGACGATCTCGCGGTACGGCTCGGGGTCGAGGTAGCGCAAGCAGTCGTCCTCGATCTCCCACTTGATCTTCCAGATGCCGAGACGGTGGGCGATCGGCGCGTAGATGTCGAGCGTCTCCCGGGCGATAGCTTGCTGCTTGGCAGGCGGCAAACTCGAGAGCGTACGCATGTTGTGCAGACGGTCGGCGAGCTTGATGATGATGACGCGGATGTCCTTGGCCATCGCCATGAACATCTTGCGAAGGTTTTCGACCTGCGCGTCTTCCTTGGACTGATACGGAATGCGCGTGAGTTTGGTGACGCCTTCGACGAGTTGCGCGATCTCGTCGCCGAATTCGGCCGCCACCTGCTCGCTGGTGACCGACGTGTCTTCGACGACGTCGTGCAGCAGCGCCGCGGCGATCGTTTCGCGGTCCATCTCGAGTTCGGCCAGCACGCCGGCCACCGCCAGCGGATGCTCGATGTACGACTCGCCCGACGCACGGCGTTGGCCCTCATGAGCGGCGTCGGCGACCTCGTAGACGCGCGTCAGCCACGCCCCGTCGGCGGACGGGTCGTAGCGGTGCACGCGCTCGATGAGTTCTCGGATGGTCATGACACTATCCGCCCATTATAGCGCGCCGCCCAAAGGGCGCCAGCCCGGGCGTTTCAGGGGGCTCGAGGCGCCGCCGGCGGGGGCGGCTCGGATGCCGGCCGCTCGAGCGTCTCGACGTCGAGTTTGTCCTTGAAAAAGATCGTGGCGATCTTGCCGTCCGAGTCGAGGATCATCCACATATAGATGTTGCCTTCCTGGCAGTGCATCTGGTAGATGTAACCCTGCGAGCCGGACGGAATGTCGGCCGCGCTAAACGGCCCGACGAAGCTCATATCGGTGAGCGGTCCCAGCGCCGACAGCGCATGGGCGACGTCGTTGATCTTGTCGTCGGTGAGTTTCGGCAAAACTTCGGCTGCATACAGGCGTTTGTTGATGCTGCCCGCTTGCCATGCGACGAACTGCTGACGAGCGATTTTGGTGATTGCAGGGTCGGCGACGGGGGCCGCCGTCGGTGCGGGCGTCGGCGTCGGACGCGCGCTCGCCGGCCCCGTCAACGCGATGACGATCGCCAGCAGAGCGAACGCGTGACGAATTGGTTGCGGCTGCACGATTCGACGCTTCACGCGCGCACGAACGAAACGACGTCGACGCCCGGAATTTTTTTGCGTCCTTCGAGCGCGGTGAGTTCGATGAGCACGGCGATGCCCTCGACCCGTGCGCCCAGACGCACGAGCAATCGCAGCGTCGCCGCCGCCGTGCCTCCGGTCGCAAGAACGTCGTCGACGATCAGCACGCGGTCGCCCTCGGAGAGCGCATCGGAATGCACTTCCAACGCGTTGGTGCCGTACTCCAGCGCATACTCTTCGGTAATCGTCGTGTACGGCAGTTTGCCCGGCTTGCGAATCGGAATGAAGCCGGCGCCGAGCACGTAGGCCACCGGCGCGCCGAGGATGTACCCGCGCGCTTCGATGCCCACGACGTAATCGATCGAGCGGCCGCTAAAGTGCTCGACGAAAAGATCGATGGCTCGACGAAAACCCTCTTTGTCTTTCAGCAGCGGCGTAATGTCGCGAAACAGAATGCCGGCCAGCGGAAAATCGGGGATCGATCGAATGAGGCTTTCGATTTCCACGGAGCCTCGGTGTTCGCGCAACGATTCGGGCGGCCTTTTCGCGAAGAGGACGGTATTCGGCGTTCATCGCGCGCCGAACCGCCCCTCCGGCGGCTTGGCGCCTTCTTCGACAATCGTGACTCCCGCCGGCTGCTCGTCGCATTCGCCGTGGCGCTCGCATTGCACGAAATCCTGGCCGCGCTGATTCCCGCATCCGCGCCGCACCGCGCACCGCAAGAAGTAGCCGTCAGACAGGTCAGCGTCACGCGCATGACACCGCCGCCAAAACCGGCTCCGACTCCGCGCCGGGTGCCGGTGACGCGCGCTCGCACGGCCGCAGCGATCGAACCGCGAGCAACGCCGGCACCTCCGGCGCCTTCCGCTCGAAACGTCGCGGCCCACAGCGGCGCGGCACGGCCAAAGCCGCCCCAGTTTTCGCATGCAAAGCCGATCTGGGACGTACCGGCGGGCGCCCAAGGATCCGGCGCGGGAAACGCGGCGGGCTCCGGAAGCGGAGGCAGCGCCGCGGCCAACGGCCCGGGCGCCGGAGCGGCGCAACCGTGCGGCTACGTCGAATTTTCGGATCCGAACGGCTCGCGCTACGATCCGAAAAACGGCGGCTATTGGGTCGACGTGGCGATGACCGTGCACTTCTCCGATCGCCGCACGGAGTCGCTGCTGCTCGATTACGCGTGGTTCTATCCAAACTCGGCATCCAATCCGTGGGCGCAAGAAAATCTCGACGACCCCAACTTTCCGACGCGGTTTCAGAGCCCGCCGCCGGGCAAACGCGCGAGCGAGCCGCCGCTCGTGCAGTACGTGATCGCGCACTCGACCGGCGACGGGCTCACGCTGCTCAAGAGTTGCCCTTAGGCGTCGTTCGATTTCAGCTGCGGCACGATGCGCTCGCGCAGATCGCGGTTCCACCGCGCAACGAACGAGTGAAGGATTCGCGCGGTCAAGCCCCAGATGCGGCGCCCTTCGAAGTCCAACACGAGGCTCGGCAGCCGCAACCCGCCGTAGTCGACGCTTCCGCGCTGCAGGCCGCCTTCGACGATCGTCGCGAGCGGTACGAGAAAGACGCCCGCGGTTTCGTCGCCGTCGATCGTGAGATCGCCCGGCTCGACCACCGCGACAAACGGCGTCACGTCGAAATTGTTCCTCACGCGCTGATGCAACGTCGGCAGGCGCTCGACGATCGTCGCGCGGCCGCTTTCGATGCCGACCTCTTCGTGCAGTTCGCGCAACGCGGTCGCTTCCAACCCGCTGTCTTCGGGGTGCGCGCGGCCGCCCGGAAGCCCGATTTGTCCGGGATGGTCGCGCAGGTGCGAGCCCCGCTCGACGAAGACGACGCCGTGCGGAAACGCGCGAAAAATCGCGATGACGACGGCGGCTTGGCGGCGCGGCATCACCCGATAATAGCGAAGCGGGGCGCGCTCCGGCAACCACCGAAGCTGCGCTCGTGAACGATCTGGCCCAACGGGAGTGCGTGCCGTGCCGCGGCGGCGTGCCGCCGCTAACGCGCGAAGCGATCGCGCCGCTGCTGGAACGGCTCGAACCGGGCTGGCGCGTGCGCGAGCGGCCGCAAGGTGACGGCGTCGTGCTATCCCTCGAGCGAACGTACCGCTACACGAATTTCTGCCCAGGCAATGACCGCCGCCGTCGCGATCGGCGAGATGGCCGAGCGCCAGCGCCATCATCCCGATTTGCACGTGGCCTGGGGTCGCCTCGGCGTCGAAGTGTGGACCCACAAAATCGGCGGCCTCACCGAAAGCGATTTCATCTTTGCGGCCAAATGCGACGCAATCGTCGCGTCGTTCCCGACGCCGCCCACCTAAACGCGGGTCGAGTTCTCCGTTGCCGAATTACTCTAGCTGCAGCGTTCTTCGACGTGGCAGCGCACAAGAAACTCGGTTCCGCTCGGGTGCGATATCGTCACGATCGCAACGAACCAAACCTTCTCGTCTTCGGGTGCCTGCAGGACCACCACGTGTCCTCGATCGACCGAAGCCTGAAGCCGGGGATCGCTGCTGGCGGCGCTCCAATCGGACTTCGGCAAGAGGTGAAAGAGCGCGCTCGAGGCGTCTCTCGTCGTGCCGGAAATTAGCGTAATCACCGCTTCTTCCAGATGCGGCGTATTCGCGACCGGCGTGCCGGCGGCAATCGACGCGGTTTCCGCGGCACCGGCCTCCGGCAGGGCGAGCGTTTTCATCGCGGGCGAACATCCGGCGGCACCTAAGATTGCACCCGCGGCGGCGCAAGCCATCTCTTTGCGGTTCATTTCATCTTCCTTTCTACTCGATCGAGAGGTATCGCGTCATTCCCGTGTCTTCATGGGCCGTGATATGACAGTGGAATACTGTTTCCCCGGTAGACTCTCGCGGGCGCATCCGAAGCTTGGCGTACCCCTGAGCGCCCAGAAATTTCGCGGGCGGAACGAGGATCGTATCGCAGATCATCGGCGGATCGACGGTTTAGTCCGCCTCAACGCGACGAACGTGATTTGATCGGAAAATCGGAGTACGTGCCGGGAAACGATTCGTTGCGCAGCGTGTAGTGCCACCATTCGTTTTCGTAGGGAGCGAAACCGAAGCGCTCCATCACGTCGCGCAGTAAGCGGCGATCCGTCGTCGCGAGCGCTCCCGGTTTCGCGCTCAGGTGCGAGAGCATGTCCATACAGTCGTAGCCCGTCCCCATATCGAGCAACGTGCTGGAATGGCCGCGATCATCAACGTCGGGCCGGCGATTCGCTTCGATACGACCGAATCGAAAGCCGGATTCCTGACGCGCGCCCGCGACGTGCTCTGCGGGCTCAAACCATCGTGATGCAGGCGCGTTTTCGGATCCGCCGCTGCTCTGGGCCGCCGGCGGTGTCATCGGACTGCTCGCGGTCGCGACCGTCGCCGGTTGGGCCGCAAAGTCGGACGATTTCAATCGCAGCATCCGCGCGTGGTGGGTCCTGTGCGCGATTTTCGGTGTAGCGCTCCTCGTCGGCTCGGACGGATCGCTGGTGCTCTTCGGTATTCTGTCGTTTCAGGCGCTTCGCGAGTACGTCACGCTTATTCCGACGCGCCGAGCCGATCATCGCGTACTCTTTTGGACGTTCTTCCTGGTCACGCCGCTCGAGTACGTGCTGGTCGGGCTGCGCTGGCCGGCGTTCGTGATCGTCATCCCGGTCTATGCGTTCCTGTTCAGGGGGCTAATGAGCTGCGCCTACTGCCTGAGCTTCGCGCCCGCGCTGCTGATGCTGCAAATTCCGGGCTATGGCCCCGACGGCAAACTCCTGCTCCTTCTCGTGGTCGTCGATCAGCTTGGCAAGGTGCTGCAACAACGAGGTCTGGAACATCGGCGCCATCGAGCAGCCACCGCGATCGGCACGGCCTTGTGGTGGCTGACGCCGTTTAGCGTCCCGGTCGCGGCCGCAATGTCGTTTACCATCGCGGTCGTGGGAGTTGCCGGCAGCCTGGTGATGTCCGCCATCAAACGCGATCGCCGCGCAAAGGGGTTCGGAACGCCGGTTCAAGGCCGCGCGGATCCTCGATCGGCTCGCTTCGCTACTTTTCGCCGCTCCGGTCTTCTACAACGTCGTTCGTTTCTTTTACGGGCATTAAACCCGGCGGGAGGAACGCTCGCCGGCGTTGAACCGAGCGGCCGGTGACTCGCTCTCGCTACACGCATAGCGGCGCTTCTTCTCTTGGGGGGTGTGATGTGTAAGGGGTGCATAGGCGACATCTTCGGCATCGAGAGCTTCATGCGAACGCAGGTGTCGAGGGGCAATTTCTTGGCGGGATCGGCGGCCGTCGCCGGCATCGCCGCGTCCGGAACAGCGAGGCGCGTTCTGGCGGCAACGGCGGAGCCTGCGACCGTCTTCTACAACGGCACGATCCTCACGATGGTCGAGGACGTTGCGAACGCGCAAGCCGTTGCGATCTCGGGCTCGACGATTCTCGCCGTCGGCAGCGAAGAAGAAGTGACGCAGGCGGCCGGAGCGGGAGCGCGACGGGTGAACCTCGACGGACGTACGCTGATGCCGGGTATCATCGACCCGCACCAGCACCCGGTTCCCGGCGGCATCATGCTCACGCAGATGATGTACGTCGGCTACGATGCGTACAAAACTAAAGCCGACGTCCTCGCGGCGCTGAAGGCGAAGGCCGCCCAAACGCCGGACGGTCAGTGGATCTACGGTGCCAACTACGACAACGTGCTGCAAGGCGGCTTCTTTACGATGGCCGATCTCGACGCCGTCTCGACGACGCATCCGATCTTCGTCTACTACATCAGCATGCACACGGCGACGAGCAACGCGCTGGGCTTCAAACTTGCCGGCGTGACCGCGGCGACCGGTCCGCTTCCCGGCGGCGGACGATTTGGCAAAGATGCGAACGGCCAGCTCAACGGCATGATCTTCGAGCCCCCCGCACTTTCGAAGTTCGTGATTGGATTGCCCAAGATGACGCTCGAACTCGTGTCGTCGTCGCTGAAGAAATTCTTGTATCAAAGTGCGACGCTCGGTATTACGATGGTGCACGAAGCGGGAGCCTACGCGCCCAACCCCGGAGCGCTGGCCGGATACAAAGCCGCGACGACGGAATCACCGGTCCGGTACAACGCCAGCCCGGCGATCGAGTTTATGGACGTTGCCATGCAGTTCGTTGCGCCCTATGGGCGACCGGGTGCGAAGGCCCTCGAAATCCCCGGCACACTGCTCTCCTTCTATGCCATCAAGATCGTGACGGACGGTTCGCCGTCTCAGTTGACGGCCTTTATGAAGGAGCCGTATCTCAATACGACGTCGTACGGCGATCCCGACTACACCGCCGAACAACTCAACGCCCTCGTGCTCAAAGTCCGACAAGCGGGATGGCCGGTCTCGATCCACTGCATGGGCGACGCCTCGCTCGAGCTTGCTCTCGATGCGGTTGAAGCGGCGTACGGGCCCGGGCCGCATCCCACGGGGATCAATCGCATCGAACACTGCGGCGTTGCGGAGCCCGATCAGATCAAGCGGATGAAGACGCTCGACCTGCAACCGAGCCATCTCATGAACAACATCTTCTATTGGGGCGCAGCCTATCGCGACCAGATTTTGGGACCCGCGCGTGCGAGCCGCTACAATGCCGCCGCCGATATGTTAGCCGCCGAAATTCCGTTCTCAATTCACAGCGACTGCCCGTGCTCGCCGGTTGCGCCGTTGCGCGAGATCGGAACGGCCGTCACGCGGATTTGCGAAGTCGACGGCTCGGTGATCGGCGACGATCAAAAAGTTCCTCTCATGGCTGCCCTCAAGGGTATGACGACCGTAGCCGCCGCGCATTGCGGTTTCGGCGACAAACTTGGTTCGCTCGCTCCGGGGAAATACGCAGATCTCGCGATCCTCGAGAGCGATCCGCTCAAGACCGATCCCGCCAAGCTGGGCGACATCAAAGTCTCCGAAACGTGGGTCAACGGTAGCAAAGTCGTGATTCCGGCTTGACGGGCTGCGTAGGCTGTGGACTAGAGATCGGTGCCGGTATCGGCGTCGAACCCTCGCACCGGTAGATACGCGGCGACCCTTGCGGAAGACCGTCCCGTTCGAGTCGATTTCCGCAGTCGCGGTGCGGATTTCGCCGCGCTCTTTCTCCATGGATTCCTAGGACGCGCCGACACGACGTGGGGCGAGTTCCCGGCCTTTCTCATGGGACATCCCGAACTCGATACCTGGGACGTTTTCGGCATTGGTTACGCATCGAGTCTACGACTCGACGTTGCCGGCATTTTGACCGGCGACGCGAGTCTCGAAACGCTCGGCTACTACCTCCGCACGGCCTTGGCCCATCGACCGTTCGCGCGATACCGAACGATTGCGATCGTCGCGCACAGTATGGGCGGTCTGGTTGCGCAACAAGCGTTGCTCGACGACGAGACGCGAGCACGGATTTCTAACCTAATTCTCTTCGGCACCCCAAGCGGCGGCACGCGTCGAGCGACCTTTGCGCGGCGGCTGCACGCGCAAGCGCGCGACATGGCCGAGGGGAGTCCGTTCATCACGAACTTGCGGGCGGCGTGGGCGGAGAATCAACGCGGCGGTTCGCGGTTGAAGATTCGGGCGATCGCAGCCGAGCGCGACGCGTTCGTGCCGCCGCAGTCTTCTTTGGGTCCATTTCCTGAAGGCATGCGGTTCGTGGTTCCCGGCAATCACGTCTCGATGGTGAAACCCAAAGACCAGGAGAGTCTTGCCGTCGAGCTCGTCGTGGCCGCGCTCCTCAACCGCGACGCCGTCGTTGCCTTCGACCTCTCGCCGTTCGAACCGCCGACATTTCTTTTCACCGACGTCGAAGGTAGCGCCGCGCGCTGGGAGCGCCATCCCGACGAGATGAGCAACGCGAGCCGCACCTACGAACGCATCGTTCGCGCGGCCGTCACCGGCCAAGGCGGCCACGTCTTCAAGACGGTCGGCGACGCGGCCTTCGCCGTGTTCGCTCAGCCTCACCAAGCTGTCGCCGCTGCCGTCAATGCTCAACGGACGCTTACGGCGGCAGACTTTGCCTCCACTGACGGCTTACCCGTGCGAATGGCGCTGAATACCGGCAGCGCGGAAGAACGTCACGGGGATTTTCTCGGTGGCACCGTTAACCGCGCCGCTCGAATCCTGTCGATCGCGCACGGATGGCAGGTTTTGGTGTCCGGTATAACGGCCGAACTCGCTCGCGAACGCCTTCGCGACGAAATCTCGCTGGAAGATCTGGGCCTTCACCGTCTTCCGGATCTCGCAGAGCCCGAAGCGATCTATCAATGCAATGCGGCGGGATTGCTTCGGGATTTTCCGCGGCTGCGCTCGCTCGAAGCAAAGGCGAACAATCTGCCGCAAGAGACGACGTCATTTATCGGACGCACGACCGAACTTGCCGAAGTCGAGACCCTGATCGACCGGCACCATCTGGTTACCTTGGTCGGCGCCGGCGGCGTCGGCAAGAGTCGCCTCGCCTTACATGCGGCTGCCGAAATGCTCGATCGATATCCAGACGGCGTTTGGCTTGTCGAACTGGCAGACATCGGCGATTTCTCGCTCATCTCTAAAACGATGGCTGCCGCCCTGGGCATACAAGACTGGGCAAAGGATTCGGTGCGAGAGAAGCTCCTGTCGTACCTCAAGACGAGAGCGCTGTTGCTCGTCATCGACAATTGCGAGCACCTCGTCGGCGACGTCGCGGTCATCGTCGCAGAGATCGCGCGACACTGCCCAAGCGTTCACGTGCTCTGTACCAGCCGCGAAGCCTTGCACGTTCCGGGAGAGCACCTCTACCGCATGCCGTCGCTGCCGAGCATCGACGCCCTGGCGAACCTCACGCCCGAAAGCGCCATGGCGTACGGTGCCGTCGCGCTCTTTGTCGATCGCGCGACCAGCGCCGACCCGCACTTTAAGCTCAACGCCGAAAACGTGAAAACGGTCGCGGCGATCTGCCGGCGACTCGATGGCATCGCGCTGGCGATCGAACTCGCCGCAGCGCGCATCGGCACCGTTCCGCTTCCCCGCCTAGCGGAGATGCTCGACAAACGGCTCTTAGCGTTGGCCGGTGGCCCGAGAACGGCACTACCGCGCCAGCAAACGATGCGTTCGCTCATCGATTGGAGCTACGATCTGCTCGCCGACCGGGAACGCCGGATATTCGCCAGGCTCTCCGTTTTCGCCGGCGGATTTAGCCTCGATGCCGCGATCGCCATCGCCTGTCCCGGCGATGCCGATGAGTTCGAGGGATTCGACCTCATTTCACAGCTGGTGGATCGATCGCTCGTCGCCGTCGAGAATCGCGCCGGCGACACCCGCTATCGGTTGCTCGAGCCGCTGCGCGAATTTGCGGCGGAAAAGCTCGTGGACATTCGGCGAACGAGAATCCACTGCGCATAAACACGCCAATTACTTTCGCCGGCTTATCGAACACGCGGACGGCACGTACTGGTCGAACAATTCGGATTTTGTCGATCCCGTCATCGAACGCGAAAATCTCCGCGCCGCGCTGCAGTGGACCCTCGAGGAACGAAACGACGTCACGGCCGGCGCAGCAATCGCCGCCGCGATGATGCGATTTTGGTTCTTTGCCGGCGACGAGGGACGGCGTTGGGCGGAGCTGGCTCGGACGCGCCTCCAGTCCGGAGCGGATCGCGCCGTCGAGGCGCGGCTCAACCTCGGCCTGGTTCAGCTCGAACGCCTCACTGCAGCCGAGATGCGCGCCGCGGCGGAGAACGCCGTCCGATACTACCGGGAAGATTATCACCCGCAACTGCTCGTCGAATCGCTCTTCCACGCCTCAATGACCGTCGCGCTCTACTTTCCTTCGGATCGCATGTTCGCCAAGGAGCTTGCCGACGAGGCGGTTGAACTCGCGCGTCGCTTGGGCGCCCCGCGACTCCTTACGCTCGCTCTTCGATCTCAAGGCGTCACGATGGCTCCCGGCGACGTACGTGGCCGGCTCGCCGTCCTGACCGAAGCTCTGGCGCTCGCGAGAGCGAGTGGTGACAACCCACGATTGGTGACGACGTTTCTGATGCAGCTGGCCGAAGCGCAGTTTACGGCGGAACGCTACGACGAGGCCGTTGCGCTGGGTAACGAAGCCGCCGAACTCGCCGCGCTCACCGAATACGCCCAGATGGTGATTTTCACAAAGACGAACGTGGCTCACTATGCAATCATGACGGGCGATTGGGAAACCGCTCGACGGCAAGCCGTGGAAGCGCTGAGGCTCGCTACCGACGCAAAAGATGCCTACAGCGTTACGTTGGGGCTCAACGCGCTCGCCGGGGTCGAGGGCGCGTCCGGCGATGCAACGGCCTCGGCCGAGCTGTTTGGATTCTGCGACGCCCGGTTTGGCCGCTTGCACCCGCCGCGTCAGCAAGGCAGTTGCGAAGAGATCGTCTACCGCCGGGTGTACGAGCAACTCAAAGAGCGGCTCGGCCACGAACGTCTTCGCGAGAGGCTCGACGCCGGGGCAGTGCTCTCTGAAAACGACGCAATCATGGCGGCAGGACGCTAGTCGCCGTTTTGGCAAACGCTGAGGCTGGTACCCCTGAAACGTCGACCACCGTCACCGCAGGGTTGTTCGTAATCGGATCGGAGCTACCGCTTCGTCAAACGCTCAAGCCGGAAACGGGTGGCAAGAGATAGCCGGACCGATTTTCTCTTGCGGCGGCGGCTCGCCGAGCATCGCGACTCGAGACCCTAGTCGTACCCCCATCATCGTCACAGTAGCCTCCTGACATTACCCCTCAGGAGGCACCATGCTGCAAACCGCCACCGCTGCACCCGCGCGCCGAACGCTCGAGTTCGGCATCTATCGCGACGGAGACAACAACCTCGACGTGGTCCAGGAAGCGACGCTTTCGCAAGCGCTGCAGACGAGCCGCCGTGACGCGCGCATCGAGTTTACCGTGGAAGACACCACGTCGCTCCACGGCGGCGAGTTGCACACCGACCAGTTCACCATTGCAGACGGCGGCATCGGACGCGTGCGCCGGGAAGATCCGCAAAAAATGAGCGACGCAGACACGCTCGTGCGGTTTGTCGCGCATACGCTCGACAATGCAGAGATAAACGGGGCCAAGCAGACCTGGATCGATCTGGTGGACCACGGCGGCGGTGACGGCGGAGGACTGCAAACCAGCGACGGCCGCTGCATGCCGATGCCGGCCATCGCGCTGGCGGTCGCCGACGGCATCGCGCTGCACGCGCGCGAACATCCCGAGGATGCCGGCCGCGGCGTCGACGGGGTCGTCGCCAACCAGTGCCTGATGGATACGATGGGATTTGCCGACGCGCTTTCGCACGCCGGCGTGAAATGGCTGGCCGCATCGCCCGAGACGATGCTCGCGCCGGGCGTTCCGAGCGGCGTGGCGCACGCGATCGCATCGCACGAAACCGATCCGCAGGCGATGTCCGAAGCGATCGTCTCGGAGGTGATGAACGCTCGCTACGATGCCGGCGGGCTGGGAACGTTTGGCCCCGCGGCCGCATTCGACGTTCTCGATCTCGATGGTCGCAAAATCGACGGCGCCGAATCGGCGATCCGGCGCTTCAACGACGTCGCGGTAGCCGAAGCAAGCCGCGCGTCGGTTCGCGCGTCACTGCGCTCCGACGTGCGGGCAATCGACGGCATGGCGCGCTTTCCGGGTGCCGGCAGCGACATGCCGTGGCATGCCGACCGCCCCGCTATGGCCGTGTACGACACGATTGCGAGCGACGGGCGGCTCGACGCCACGCTCCGCCGTGACGCAGCGGCCGCGCGCGATGCGGTCGGTGCGCTCGTGCTCGCCCATCGCGAGAGCGACGACTTCCGCGCTTTTGGCGGATCTGATTACAGCGATTCCGCCGGACCGACCGTACACGTTCCCCTGACCCGCCGGCAGATCGATCCGTGGGCAAAGCGCGGCATCAGCGAAACCGACAACGCGTTCTACCGCAGCGTCCATCAAGACGCATTCGTGCGCGCCGTCGCGTAACCGCGCCGGCGCTACGCTCCTACGGCCCGTCGGCGCAGGCGTGGTAGGCGTTCGAATACATCGGCTGAATGCTGTACTGCGTGCCGCCGAGACCGATCTTCCATTGATACGTCTCGCACAGATCGGCTACTTCCGAGTTGTACGTGAAGTTGTACCACGCAAGTTTCGGACCCGGATCGGTAATCGTTTCAAAGGTTTCGTGGCCGAGCGTCGAGGCCGTGGAGTTCGTAAGCGCACTCGTACCCCGGGATGCGCGCGACGCACAAAAGCTCACCATTTGGTACGGCTCGATCGAAACGATCACCGGGCCGGAAACGTCCGGAAACGAAACGCTCTCGTGATAGGCGCAGAAGTTGAATCGCTTCGGATGGTCGGGAGAGTAGCAGGCGCGAGACCGATCGAAGCACGTGTCGCTGCCCTTCGGTAAGAAGATATGATAAAGGTTGGCATAGCCCGCCTTATACGCGTTCTTCGCCAGCGCCGCATGCAGCACCGTGAGCAGATCGTTTTGGTAGAAGAGTTTCGTGTACGTCGAATATTTCACCGAAAACGTTCCGCCGAGGGTGTACGCGGTGGGCGGCGATTTGGCGTACTGCGCGAGCATGGCGGCAAAGCGGCTGCCGGTGAGATTTTTTTGAAAGCCTTCGGGATCGCCCCAGCAGCTCTCGCCTCCGCTCTTGCAGTTGACGTACACGTTGAACGAGGCTGCCTTCGTCATCAACGGACCACCCTTGAAGTGCAGGTCGGCCGGATAGACGATCTTGCGGTCGCCGACGAGATCCGATCCCGTGCGGCGCAGCGGCATCACGTGGTACGAGAGCACGCGGGCTCGAGCGGCCATCGCGGCGTCGTCGTGCGACACGCGAATCGAAAGCGGCGCCGGATTTTCGGGCGCTCCGCCGCTCCGGGGCAGCATCGACTGCGAGGCGGCGCAGCCCGTCAGGAAGGCAGCGGCGATAAAAGCGCCGCCGGCACGTACGAATAACGACGACATGCAGATACTCCTTTTCTAAAGAGAGGTCCGAAAGCGAAATCAGCGCAGATGGGGGACGGTGCTCGGATAGATCGGCCGGTTGATGATGCGCTCGAGCGACTCCGCCGGCGCTTCGAGCGCCAAACGGCAGAAACCATCGAAACTCTCGCGAATTGCCTCGCCTTCGGCAAAACGTTCGTTGTCGCGCATGTCGATCTTCGCTTGCACGGGCAAGAAGCGCACGAAGCGCCCTTCGTCGTCTTCGCCGGTGTCGACGAGCCCGGCGTCGCCGAAAATGCGCAGCGCGGCGGAAATGGTGCGGTCGCGAACTTTATCGAGGTCCAGCTTGCCCGCGATGTCGGCGTTGCCGCCGCGCAACACGCCGCCTCGCGCGAGCGAGCGCATCGCGCGATAGATTTCGCGCAGCGTATGCAGGGTCGGCGCGTCGAGGTCGATGAGGTACTCATTGAGCGCGCGATCGCTCTCGCCGTACAGTAAGTGAATCTGCGCCGGCGCTCCGTCGCGCCCGGCCCGTCCCGCCTGCTGGTTGAACTCGGCGAAATCGAAGTTCAAATGGTAGAGCACCACGTGGCGCACGTCGGGAAGATCGATGCCTTCGCCGAACGCCGAGGTTGCGACGACGACGCGCAGCGCGCCTTCGCGGAAGAATCGCTCGACCTCGTGCCGGTCGGCGGTCGGCATTCCGGCATGGTAGAACATCGCGTCGTTTCCCACGTCCTTGCGCAATGCGGCCGCGACCTCGGCCGCATCCTTGCGCGAGTTGCAGTAGACGATGCCCTTCTCACCGGCAGCGAACAGATCGCGCAGGTAGCCGACCTTGTCGCGCCGGTTGCGGGCGTCGGCGACGTGCAGATTCTCTCGAATGGTTGGATCGATCACCCATGCCGTGATGCCGAGCGCTTCGACGATCTTACGAAACGCTTCGTCGCCGGCGGTCGCGGTGAGCGCCAGCACCTGCGGATGTCCGAGCGCCGCGATGGCGGCGCCGAGCCGGGCGTAGGCCGGCCGATGGCGCGACTCGTGCACGTGATGCGCTTCGTCGACCACCAGAAACGAGGGCCGGCTGTTGCCGGCAAACGCGTCGCGATGGAACTCGAGAAACTCCGGCGTCGCTAGGACGACGTCCCACGCCCCCTCGCGCAGCGCTTCGAACAGATCGCTGCGCTCGGCGTTGTCGATCGACCCGTTGGCACGGTAGATACGCAAGCCGAGCGGATCGAGCGTGCGCGCGAGCGCCTCGTACTGATCGTTCGCCAGGGCTCGCAACGGATAGACGACGAGCGTTTTGGCGCCCGCGCCGAACGCTCGGAGCGCCGCCGGAAGTTGAAAGCAGAACGACTTTCCGCGACCCGTCCCCAACACGGCTAAGGTATTGCGGCCGGCGTCGACGCGTTCCAGCACGTCGCGCTGCGCCGCATGCGGCTGCGCCGATCCGAGCAGCGCGCGCACGACGCGCTCGGTGTCGCCGTCCCACGATTCACGCAGCGGCGCGCGGCCGCGGTCGCGCTCGGCCAGATTCGCGGCGGCATCACGTTCGACGAAGATGTTGACGCCGCGATGCTTTTCGCCGCCGCCGGTGAGCGACGCGACGCGCGCGCGATACACGACGCCGCCGTCCATGGCGGGCGCGAGATGCGCGGCCATGCCGGCTCCGATGTATCCCAGCATGAGCGCGCCGTATCGAACGGCGATGGCGTTTGGATCGTATGAATTATCCGGCTCGCGGACGAGCTCCACGTCGCTCCCGCTCCTCAATCCCTCGATGGTGTCTTGGCGTCCTTCGAAGGTCACGCCCTTGATCTTGGTGTGAAACGCCTGCGCCTCGGCAATGCGCGCGTACGGATCGCGCAGGTACCGTTGGCTTTTTGCGAAGGCCGCCTCGACGAACGCGTCTCGCTCGCCCGAAGGCGGCGACGACACGGCGGCCGGCGGCGCCGATCCGGTGAACGCCGCGAAGGCCGCCTCGAACGCCGCCTCCGACGGCGTCGGCGGCGGCAACGCGTTACGGCTTGGCTTCTTCCTCGCCGCCGGCGCGTTCGGCCGGAGGTGCTTCGAACTCGTCGAGGTTGAGGTTGATCTCTTCATGCCCCTGTTGGATCGCCTCGTCGTGCAGTCCGGCGTTTTGCGCGTCGAGCGGATCGATCGACTCGGGCTCGCCCGGTGCGAGCTCTTCCACCGCGACCGCGCCGGCTTCCGCCTCGCGCCTCTTGCGGTAGCGCGCCGGCGTCGCCGGAACGATCGTACGCGCCGATTTCGCCTTCTGGCGCCGCTCGCGACGCGCGGCGACGATATCTTCGCGTGCCGATCCGCCCCGGCTTTGCAAAGCCGTCGATTCCGATCGCGACCGCGAGCTCGCCGCGCGATCCGAGGCCGCGATCCCCGCTCGGCGCCGTTTGGCCGCCGCCTCGAGTTGGCGTTTGCGGAAATTGAGCACGAGCGGCGCCGAGAAAAAGATCGAGTGATAACCGCCCGAGACGATACCGACGAGCAGCGCAAATGCAAAGTTCTTCAAACTCGCGCCGCCGAGCGCGAGCAGCGCCACGAGGGTGATGACGACCGTCGCGAGCGTGTTGAACGAGCGCGTCATCGTTTGTTTGATCGATTCGTTGACGATGACGTCGTACGGCGCCCCCGCCATGACCTTGGTGTTCTCGCGAATTCGGTCGAGGATGACGATGGTATCCATGACCGAGTAACCGATGACGGTCAGCACCGCAGCCAGGAAGGCGTCGTCGGCGCGCTTGTCGGCCAACGCGTAGATGCCGATCATCATGGCGGCGTCGCGCACCAGCGCGATGACGGTGACGAGACCGAAAATGTAGTTCCAGCCGAAGCGGAACGCGATATAGAGAAACTGGATGCCGAGCGCGATGACGAGCGCCCAGAGCGCTTTGATGAGATACTCGCGGCCGAGCGACGGTCCGACGGCGGTGATGGAGGACGCCGCGCGGTCCACCGGTGCGATGCTATTGAGCGCGTTCCACATCGGCGCCGAATCGTTTGCGAATGCGGTTTGCGTTTGAATGACGAATCCGGTGCCGTCCGTGCCGGCCGTCGTAATCGATTCCTCGGTGAGGCCGAGCCCGGAGAGCGCCTTGCGCACCTGATCGCTCGTGGTCGGGCGCGTGAACTTCACCGCGATATCGGTGCCGCCGGTAAACGACAACCCGAGCCGCAGCATGTGGGAGGGCTGGAAGCCTTGGCCGCCTTGGAACCCGTGATAGATCATCGAGCCCAGACCCAGCGCGATGACGACGTACGAAATCGCCGAAACGATGCGGAACCACCCGACGATATTCCAGTTCAGTCTGCGAAAGAGCATTACGCCGCGCCCCCCGCTTTGGCGAAAATGCCGACGTCGGCACGCTTCACGCCGTAGAGTTCCGGCGCGGTCGCGACGTCCTTATCCACCAGCGCATCGACGAAGAAGCGCGTGATGAAGACGGCGGTAATCAGCGAGACGACCGTACCCCAGAAGAGCGTGAAGGCGAAACCCTTCACCGTTCCGGTGCCGAGCATGTAGAGTACGCCCGCGCCGACGATCGTCGTGAAGTGGCTGTCGAAGACGGCCGAAAACGCGCGCTGGAAGCCGACGCGCACGGCCGCGCGCATCGACTTACCGTTCCACAGTTCTTCTTTGATGCGCTCGAAGATCAGCACGTTGGCGTCGACGGCCATGCCGATGGAGAGCACGAAACCGGCGATGCCGGGCAGCGTGAGCGTCGCGTGCGAGACGGCGAGAATGGCCATCATTACGAGCACGTAGACCGCCAGCGCGAGGTCGGCGAGAAATCCCGGCAGACGATAGACGAGGACCATAAAGACGAGGACGAGCGCGAGCCCCAGGATCGATGCCTGCAGCGACTGCACGAGATCGATCTTGCCGAGCGTCGGTCCGATCGTTTCCTTCTCGATGATCTTCGTCGTCACCGGAAGCGCACCGGCGTTCAACTCGTTGGCAAGCGTCACCGTCTGCTCTTGGGTGAAAGCGCCGTGGATCTCGCCGCTGTCGAAGATTGCGCCCTGAATCACGGGCGCTTCAATGTAACGATGGTCGAGAAAGATACCCAAGAACTTGCCGAGGTTCGCCGTCGTCAGCTTACCGAACTTAGCTGGGTCCTTCGTCTGAAACAGCACGTTGGGCTGACCGCTTTGATCGAAACCGGCCTGCGCCGCTTTGAGATCCTTGCCCGAATAGACGACGTTTCCGCTCGCCGCGTACGCGCCTTGCGCAACGTAGGCTTCGGCCTGCGCTTTGTCTTTAGCGGGTGCGTTGGGGCTGGCGAGCACGGCGAGTGCGGCTTGCGCCCGCTGCTCGACTTGCGGCGGAACGATCTTGTAGTCGAGCACGGCGACTTCTTTGAGCACGCGCTCCGCTTCGTCCGGATTCTTGACGTTCGGAAGTTCGACCAAGATGCGGTCGGTGCCGACGTTGCTGATCGACGGCTCCGCCACGCCGAGCCCGTTGATGCGCCGGTCGATGACCTCGCGCGTCTGGGCCTGTACCTGTGTGGTGATGACCGGGACCTCGGGGGTCGGATAGAGCTGCAGCAACAGACGGGATCCGCCTTGGAGATCGAGCCCCAAGCGAATTTTCTGCTGCACCGGCACGACCGCCCAGATCGAAAGGGCGATGACGGCGAGGATGACCAGCGCCTTGAATGGCGTCTTGAGCGTATTCCAGTTCATAGGCGTCCGAAGAGAGCGGTGCAAACAAAAGGCCCGTACGGGTTCTCGCCGGGCCGGAGGACCTTAACGTTCAGCCGTTACCAGCCCTGCCGGGGCGGTCAAACGCCGGCGGCATCAGGCAGGAGCAGGCCTACCTCGCGCAGTGCTTCCCGGCCGGCTTGGCTTGGCGTGCGGGAGCGTGCGCCGGCTTGGGACAAGCCGCCCGCGATACCCGTCCGGGAAGGCGGCCGATGGCGTACTGCTCGACGGTCATGCCGCTTGCCGCTCCCAATGCCGAACGGCTGGGCAGCGAACTATAGAGGGTGCTGCACCCCGAGAGCGTTGCGGCAAGGACGAGCAGGGTGAGCGAGCGGCGCATCGCGCAATTCCTCCAAAGCGGCTAACTGCGGGGACGTTCGAGTCTTTCCCTCCTTGGGGGGCCGCAACCGGGCGCCGGTCATCGCGTCGCCGCCGCCAGCGCCGCCTCGCCGAATACCTCGGACGGACGCATTTCGAGTTCGGCCGGAAGTTCGGCATACGCGTAGACCGGTACGCGCAGCCCCGATCCCAGCACGAAATCCGCCAGCATCGGACGCAGCGCCGCAGTGCAAACGATCGCGCTACGCTCGCGCGCCGTGCGCGCGGCGTATTGCGCGATGCTCTCGCGCAGCGCGGCGATTGCAGCGGGCGCAATCGAAGCCGCGGCCTGACCGCTCCAATTCGCGACCAGCCGTCGCTCGAACTCGGCGTCGAAGATGGCCGGTTCGAGCGCTGCAAGGTCGCGCGTCCGCAACAGATTCGGAACGATTGCCCGACGTGCCGATTCGGCGAGTTCGCGCGGATCGCGGGTTGCCGCGTCGAGCATCGCTTCCAACAAACGCACCGGGTCGCGCGGCCAAATGCCTTCGCGCAGCAAAAGACCGAACGCACGATGCACGCATCCGAACGGCAGCGCATCGCTGCCGATCTCCCTCACCAGCGCGGGAACGCTCGACCGAAGATGCTCGAGCAGCGTCTGCAGTTCTTGGCGGCCGACGAGTTCGGCAGCGTAGGTGCGAGCGATCTCGGCCAGGTGCGAACCGAGCACCGAGATGGGATCGAAGACGAGCGCGCCGGCGTTGACGGCGCGCTCGCGCATTGCCGGCGCAATCCACGTCGCCGGCAATCCGTACACCGGCTCGCGTTCGACGGCGCCGGCGACTGCCTGCAACACCGCTTCATCGGCAACGGCCAGCACCCGTTCCAAATCGAGGCGGCCTTCGGCGACGGTTCGCCCGCGCACCGCAATAGCGTAGGCGTCGGGTTCGCGCGTGAGCTCGTCGCGCAGACGCACGCCGGGCAACACGACGCCGATATCGGCCGCAAGTGCGCGGCGCACTTCGCCGATACGATCGAGCAGCGCGTCGGATAAAGGCGCAACGAGTAGCCTCGCAACGTCGCCACCCATTTCGATGGCGATCGCGTCGACGCCGACGAGCCCGAGGGCGAGTTCCGGCCGCCGCATGACGTTGCGGCGCGCGCGCTCCCGATCGAACGCTTCGATCGACCGCTCGCGTTGCCGGCGCCGTTGCGCCGCATGCGCGACGAAAAACGCGCCGGCGCCCAGCACGAGAAACACCGGGCGCGGGAGCGCCGGCACGAGCGCCAGCGCGAGCAGCAAACCTCCGGCGCTGCGCAAGACGTCGGGTCGCCCAAAGAGCTGCGCGGCGAGGTCGGCGCCGAGCGCGCCGTCGGAGGCCACGCGCGTCACCATCATGCCCATCGCCGTCGAGATGAGGAACGCCGGCAGCGTCGTAACGAGAGCGTTGCCGATCGAGAGCAGCGCGAAGGTATTGAGTGCGTCCAGCGGCGCGAGGCCGTGATATGCCACGCCGACCACGAGGCCGCCCGCAAGATTCAGCGCCACGATGACGAGCGCGGCGACCGCATCGCCTTTCACGAATTTTCCGGCGCCGTCCATCGCACCGTAGAAATCGGCCTCGCGCTGCACGGCATCGCGCTTGGCTTTCGCGCTTGCGGCATCGAGTGCGCCGGCGTGCACGTCGGCATCGATCGCCATTTGCTTTCCCGGCATGGCATCGAGGGTGAACCGCGCGGCTACTTCAGCCACGCGCTGAGACCCGCTCGCGATGACGACGAACTGAATCGTCACCAGGATTGCGAAGACGATGACCCCGACCACGAGATTGCCGTGCACGACGAAGGCGCCGAACGCCGGAATGATGCTTCCCACGGCCCCGGGCGTGGCTCCGGCGGTCAGAATCAGCCGCGTCGCCGAGACGTCGAGCGAGAGCCGGAAGAGCGTCGCCACCAGCAGCGCCGGTGCGAAGGCGGAAAACTCTAGCGGATCGTCGACCGTGACCGCGAGCAGCAGCACGAGCGCGGATCCAAAGATGTTGATGCCGAGGAGCACGTCGAGCAGCGACGGCGGCAACGGAACGATGAGAATCGCAACGACGCCCAGCAGCAGCGCCGCAAACGCGTAGACGGGAAGGCGCGTCACCGCGCGGCTTTGCGACTGCGGCGCAACGCCGCAACGATTTCGGCGACGGCGACGTAGTGCGCGCGCGCGATGGGTTCGCCGGTCGCACCGTCACGGTAGAGTGCGCGCGCCAACGGCGCGTTCTCGACGATTGCCACGCCGAGCCTTTCGGCCAACGAACGCACGCGCAACGCCGTCTCACCGGCGGCGCGGACGGTGACGACGGGCACGCACACCTTCGGCGGTTCGTACTCGAGCGCGACCGCAACGTGCGTCGGATTAACGACGACGAACGACGCTTCCTTGACCCTCGCGATCGCTCCGCGCGAGAGCGAACGGTGTAGCGCGCGCCGGCGGCCGCGCGCGAGCGGGTCGCCTTCCTGTTCCTTGGCCTCGCGGCGCCGTTCGTCGAAACTCATGCGCAATTTGCGAAGCCACGCATTGCGTGCCGTGGCGTACTCGGCAAACGCAAACACCATGCCGGTCGCGACGGCGGCCAATGCAACGCGTCCGGTCGCGCGCCACGCCACGGCGGCGGACGCAGCGGCGCTCGTCGCTGCCGTCAGCCGCGACGCGGCTTCAACGAATGCCGGCACCATGGCGGCGGTTGCAACCGCGAACGCCACGGCCGCGCGGCCGGCGTGCGCAAACGTCTCACGCGAGACGATGCGCTTGCAGCCTGCGACCGGATCGAGCCGTTCCAGTTTGAAGCTCGGTGCGCGCAAGCGCAATCCGCCGGCTTGGACCACCGTACAGGCGACGGCCGCCATTGCCGCGCACGCCATCGGAGCGATCGCACAGCCCGTCGCTACCGCGGCAAACCTCCAGGCCGTATCGCCGTGCGTCGAGGCGACGATCGCCCGCCCCGCAATCCCCGCAAAGAACGGCGCGAGGCCGCCGGCCGCAAGTGCAGCGGCCGCAAACGCGAGATTCGCACCGAGCTCTCCGGATCGCGCGACGTCGCCTTCACGCTTGGCTCGCTCGATGCGCTGAGGCGTCGCCTCGAACGCTTTCTCCGCCTCGCCGCTCATCGCGCGTGTCCGTGAGGAATCGCCGCTATGGGCGCCACCGCCGTCAACGTCAACGCCGGTGCCGTCATCACCGCCGCGATGACCGCCGCGGCAAACGCCAATGGGAAAACCAGCGTAAAACTTCCGAAACGCGGTACCGCGCGGGAGAGCGCACCGATGGCGACCTGGACGACGAAGGCGAGACCGATCGCCGGTGCCGCGACCGCGATGCCCACGCCGACGATCGTCACGGCCCAGCCGATCGCGTACGCCGCCCACGCGTGCGCGTCGATGCCGGCCCCGGGCGGAATCGATGCGAAACTTCGCGCGAACGCGGCGATCGTCAAGCGATAGGCGCCGCTCAGAAAGAATCCGCCGGTATACGCGAGCGACCACACGCGGCCGAACCCGCTCGGCGCGACGATCTGCAGGTTCGGAGCGATCGCTTTCACGCCGACGTAATCGTCGATGGCTCGCCCGCCGGCGTACGCGCCGTCGTAGACGAGCGACGCCGCCATGCCGACCGCCGCACCGACCAAAAACTCGATTGCAAAGACCGGCACCACTTCTGCCCCCAGCGGCATGCGCGACGCGCGCACCGCCGGTGCGATGGCGATTGCCAAAAAGAGCGCGAGCGCCGCGCGCACGCCCGGCGGCACGCTCGGATGCGAAAAGCCGGGCGCGCGAAACGCAAATCCGGCGCAACGGGCGAAGACGAGCAGCGCGGTCGCGCTCACCCGCCGGTGAGCACCGGAATGGCGGCCGTCGCGCGTTCGAAGAGTCCGACAAGCAGATGCATCGCGGCCGCGCCGAACGTCGCGGTAACGGCGCCGATTGCGACGATCTTCGGCAAGAGCGTCAGCGTTTGTTCTTGCACTTGCGTGGCTGCCTGCAGGACGGCCACCGCGGTTCCGACCAGCGCGGCGACGGCGAGCACCGGCAGCGAGATGGCGGCCGTCGTTACCAGCGCATCGCGGAGTAGAGCTTGGAAGACGTCCACGTCTTCGAAGCTACGCGCGCGCGGTTACCGGTGCGTTGCCGAAGAGTATCCCGGCAGCCGCCATGCACTGGCTGCCAGGAGCGCCGAAACGATTGCCCGCGTCGCGGGCGACCGGTTGAGCGTGTAAAAGTGCACGCCCGGTACGCCCGCCTGGAGCAACTCGACGGCTTGCATCGAAGCGTACGCGACGCCCAGCGCCTCGACGGCTTCGGCATCGCCCCGGCGCAGCCTCATCTCGACGTGCAGTTTCGGCGGAATCGACGCGCCGCAGAGCGCGACGAAGCGGCGAATTTGATCGAAATTCGTGATCGGCATCAGTCCCGGAAGCATCGGCACCGAAATGCCGGCCGCACGCGCGCGGCGATCGAAATCGAAATAGATCGCGTTATCGAAAAAGAGCTGCGATACCAGGAAATCGGCACCGGCATCCACTTTCTCTCGAAGGTGCTCGAGATCGCCGGCTTCGCTGGCGGCCTCGGGATGTTTCTCCGGATAGCATGCCGCGCCGATGCAGAAGTCGTAGTTGCGCCGCAGCATCGCGATGAGTTCGTTAGCGTGCGCGAAACCGCCGGGCGGCGCCTCGAACGCTGCCGAAGACGCCGGCGCATCGCCGCGCAGCGCGAGCACGTTGGCGATGCCGGCGCGCGCTAGATCGTCGAAGAGCGTGCGAAGTTCGGCGCGGGTCGACCCCACGCACGTCACGTGCGCGACGACCGTCATGCCGGTCTCCGATTGAATCTGTTTCGCCAGTGCGACCGTGCGCGCGCGCGTCGATCCGCCGGCGCCGTAGGTGATCGAAACGAATGCCGGCCGCAGCGGCTGCAGGGCCGCAATCGTTTCGAAGAGGCGGCGCGACCCGTCGTCGTCCTTGGGTGGAAAGAACTCGAAGGAGAAAAACGGCCGAACGCTCGCGAGCGCGTCGCTGATTCGCATGCAGCATGCTCTAAGAGTCCGCTGAAAAAGCCGCTGCACCGATCGCAACGGACATTTTCGGCGCAACTCTAGGCGCAGCTGAGGAAGCATACTCGTGAAGTCTGTGACCGAGGCTGCAACGACGAGTTGCACCGAAAATGCCGTTGCCCGAAGGGTTTGGCGACAAAGGCGGCGCCTGCGTCGTCGCCGCCTCAGTCACAGACCACTTCGTGTATGCTCCCTCGCCGTCTTCTAGCATTCGCCGCCTTTGTCGCTCAAACG
The DNA here is from genome assembly GCA_963704715.1 of Vulcanimicrobiota bacterium. GTDB lineage: Bacteria > Vulcanimicrobiota > Vulcanimicrobiia > Vulcanimicrobiales > Vulcanimicrobiaceae > Tumulicola. The sequence continues at coordinate 1,338,117 of OY969933.1, forward strand.
ATCGGTACATGGGCTTTTCCAGCGGACTCTTAACGAAAGCTCGCCGTCACGCCTCCGCAGACCAGCGCCCAGCCGTCGACCATGACGAACAGCAGCAGCTTGACCGGAAGCGAGACGACCGGCGGGCTGAGCATCACCATGCCGAGGCCCATCAGAATCGCCGCGACCGCGAGATCGATCGCCACGAACGGTAGATAGAGGGCGAAGCCGATTGCGAACCCGCTGCGCAGCTCGCCGACGACGAACGCGGGAACGAGAACGTCGAACGGAGCGCGCTGCGCCGCTTCTTGCGGCCGGTGCGCGATCCGGTCGAAGAGCCGCACGTCCGCCGCGCGCGCCTGGCGCAGCATGAAGGTTTCGAGCGGGACGGCGGCACGCTCGAGCGCTTGCGATTGCGTCAACGCTCCGCGAGCGTAAGGGTCGAACGCGTCGCGGCGGATTTGCTGCAGCGTCGGCGACATCACGACCGCCGTGAGCACGAGTGCGAGCGCGGAGAGCACCGCGTTCGGCGGAAGCGCGGAAGCGCCGATCGCCGAGCGAACGAGCGAGAGTACGACGACGATGCGCACGAACGACGTGCAGGTGACGAGCGCAAACGGCAACAGGGCCAGCAGCGTCAAACCGGCCAGCACGTCGAGCGGCGCGGCCGCGTGCGCTCGCGACGCGACGGCAAACGCCTCGCTCACTCGCGCGAAGCCTCGCGCGCGCCTGCGGCGAGTTCGGTCACGCGAATGCCGAAGTTTTCGCCCGCGGCGACGATCTCGCCGCGTGCAATCGGCGTGCCTTCGACGAATACGTCGATCGGCGCGCCGGCCGGACGGTCGAGTTCCACGACGGATCCTTTTCCGAGATTCAGGATTTCCGCGAGCGTCATACGCGTGCGGCCGAGTTCGGCGCTCAACTGCAATGGGACGCGCATCAATACGTCGAGCGCGCTGCGTTCGCTCCCGCCCGGCCCTGAACTCACGGCGCGCTCTCGACGGCGAAGGCCATGCGGCCGGCGCGCATTCCGCAGACGCCGCGCGCCAGCGTTCGTCCGGCGAGCGTCAAGCGGCCGCGAAAGTCTCGAGGCAGGTGCAGCAGCGCGCCTTCCGTCAAGTTCGCGAGCGCTGCGGCGTCGGCCGATTCCAAATCGATGCGGACCGCCGGTGAAAGCGCCACGGCGGCAAGATCGGCAACGTCCAGCGCACCGTGCGGCTCCGGAGCCGGTTCCGAGGAGAGCGCGATGCCGATGCGCGCGTCGACCGCCTGTTCGACGACGATCTCGAAGTACGAAACGTAACCGCTGATGGTTGCCACCCGTTCGAGCGACTCGCGCTCGCGGGAGCCGCACACGGCATTGAGCGTTCCGGCGATCGCGCTCGCCGTGCGGTCGAGAACCTCGCGTTCGATCGGAGAGAGCGGGCGCTGCGGCGGCATCCGTTCGCCGGCGCGCTCACCAAAGACGGCGGCAGCGATCGCGGCAGCATCCGGCGGACGGAATACGATGGCCGCGTCGGCGATGCTGCCGCGAGTGCGATAGAGTGCGGCGCCGCACGCGATCGCCGCCCAGGCCGGCGGCGATGGGATGACCGGTTCGAGCAGCCGTGCCGCGACGGGCGCATTCACGATCGAAGAGAGCGCCTCGCGCACGGCGCTTGCGACCATGCATGCGGCGCTCAACGGAAGCGACGAACGCTCGACCAATCGCGCTTCGCGCACGCGTTCGCCGGACGGCGCGTCGAACGCGAGCACCTTCACTTCACGACGTCCATCGCCGCTTTGACGAAGCGGCCTTTGGCGGATTCGGCGGCGGCCAGCGCTTCGAACGCCGTATACGCGTCCTTCAGACGCAGCAGGCTGACGTCCAGGTCGACCCGGCTGTGCGTCCGGCGCATCGGCGCGAGCGTGTCGAACGTACCGTCGCCGGCAAGCCCGATGTACGGCGACACGCCTTCCGGCGCAGAAAACGAACGGCCGTCCGGCGTATCGAGCCGTGACGCCGCAGGAAAGCGGGCGAGGGTGATGCGTCCCGCGACGACGTCGTTCGCGGCGCGTTTGCCGGTGCGCGGATCGATCGCATCGCGCGCGTAGACCAGGCTGCCGTCCGGCTCGATCCGCAGGTTGCGCGTTCTTCCCAGTTGCGCGTCGACCGCGTCGACGCGCAGCTCCTGCAGCGGCGCATCCGGCGACGTCCGTCCCATCACGGGGAATCCGCGAGCGTCGACGAGGCGGCCCTGCGCGATGCTGAAGCTTCCGTCTCGCGCGTACGACGTACGGCCGCGCGCGTCGCGCGTGATGAAGTAGGCGCCCTCGGGCGCTGCGACCGACAACGGATCCAGCGTGAACTCCGAGCGATCCGACGACGCAGCCACGTCGTCGTGCCGCGGAAGCGCGCCCGGCGTAAAGGCGCGCCGAACGTCGGCCGCGCGCTCGGCGATGCGATCGAGTGCGGCAGTCATCGCGGGACTCAAGAGCATGCGAACGTTCCGGTCTTCGCTTCGAGTTCCCAGCCGCGCATCGCCAACGCCAGCCGCGCTCGCGCGACGGCCCGCGCGACGACGTCACGATCCGCGGGATGGCAGATCGCGGTCAACCGTAGACGGCCGTTGCCGCTCTGCAGGATCACGTGCACGCGTCCCTCGCCGCGGCCGAGCGATAACGTCGAGCGCACCGGAAAGGTTCGCGGGGTAGAAACGGCTCGAGCGATGCGGCGCGCGAGCGACTTCGTCGACGCGTTGCGCTCTTCGACGGAGAGCGCCGCATCGAAGCGTTTGGCGGCGCCGTGCAAAGGCAGCCACGCACCGCGACGACGACGCTGCAAGCGCGCACGTTCCGGCGTTGGAAAGAGCGAACGGCCCGTACCCGTTGCAGCCGTCGCTTGCACGCGCGACGGCTGCGCCTGCACGGATTGCGCGCGTGCCAGGTGCAGCGCCGAATACCATGCTTGCGACAGCGCGCGCCGATCGATTTGCGCGACCGGCGCCGAAACCATTCCGTTTTGAAGTTGCTGCGTCATCATGGCGCCATCATCGGGCGGCGCCGTAGCACGGGCGTCGCTGTGGTGTTGCCGGAGCGTTACGGGGGTGGTGCGGGGTTGAGCCGTTCGTACTGCGGCCGGTAGCGGCCGTCGTCGAACCCGCGCGCCTTTTGCAGGTATAACGTGCGGCCGGCATAGTCGAACGTAAAGATGAAGTTCTTGAGCGTTGCCAAGCCGATGTTGCCGGCTTCGTTGCCGTCCGCGAACGCACCGGTATTCGAGAGCATGACGTCGGCATAGCGATTGTACAGGTTGAACGGTCCGAGCTGCAGACGGTACACGGTGGCCGGAACGGCAGCGGTGCTTCCACCGACGCCGCGATTCTGCGCGAAACCTTGCGTCGCGCCGTAGAAGACGACGCCGGGATGCTGGCGCACGAAGGCGCGGAAGACGAGCAGGTCGTTGTTGTTTCCGGTGTCGACGAGAAACCGGCCGTCGGTCGTCCCGTTGATGCGCGCCGAGACTTCCGGAAGTTCGCGATCGGTGTCGATCGGCAGCGGCGTACCCAGCGCCGCGAGCGTGCCGGGACGGGCAATCGTCATGGTCATGGCATCCGGATCGATCCGGATTTCGGCGGCCGCAAAAAACGGATACCCCAACACGCCGTCGATGGTCGCATTCTTATAGGTAATGCCGTTCAAATCCACGACCGAAACGACGTGCGCGGGCAAACTCGCCGCACCAATGTCGATGCGATCGAGCGCGGCGACGCCGCGTCCGGCGATGCGTTTGCTGCCGCGCACTTCCAGCGTGCCTTCGGGCGAGAGGCCCAAGCGCTGCGCGGCCGCCGCATCGAGGAAGAGCCCTTGCGACCCGCTGTCGATCAAGAGCAGCAGCGGCTTGCCTGCAACGGAGCCGCGGACGAAGTAATGGCCGGTATCGGTCATCAGCGGGACGACGACCGGAGCCGATGAGTCGACGACGGCCGGCTCGAGCGGTGCGAATACCGCATCGGCGATCGGCTCGTTGACGGCGACCGACGTCACGCGCGACTTCACGTCGTACGCCGCTTCTCCGTTCGACTCGACCGTGAGCGTTGGGTAGAGCGCACCGCGCGTCACGCGATAATCCGAAAAGTCGAACGTCGTGACGCCGTCGCCGTCGACGTACGCTTTTTCATCGATCATGAACGTCGTCGCGTCGATGGCGACCCCGTAGGGTTCGCCGCCGGGCGGCTGGACGCGAATCTGCCACACGTCGCGACCATCACGCAGTTTGGCCCGCCCCAGCAACGTGTCGTATTCGGGATGACGTGCAAAGTCGCCCGAATCGATCGCATCCTCGGTAACTTGGCGGCGAGCCACGACGCCGCGCAATTCCCGCACGTCGCCGTTGGCGTTACGGACCCATTCGACGCCGCCGATCCGCAGCGTGCGTAGCGCCCGGATGCCCAGCGTCTCGTCGTAGCGCTCGCGATCGCCTTCGCGCCAATTCTCGAACGAGCCGTCGAGCCCGAGCCCCGAGACGCTTCCCCGCACGTAGAGGGTTTGCGGCCGGCGCGCGTGCAGTGCGGCGAGCGCGCGCAGGTGTTCGGCCAAAACGACCTGCAGTGCGGGCGGCGACTCGGATGCCGCACCCGCGAACGCGGTTGCCGCCATCAGGCATCCGAGCGCGAGCGAGAGCGAGCGAAGCGCGAGCACCATCGGCGCGTACTTCTCGCTCGGCCGGGCTTCGCATGCGGGCAAGGAACCTCGGCGGGAAGCGGCTACTCCAGCGACGCCGCGACGCCGGCGAGCGCTGCAAGCGTCGTAGCCGGATCGCTCGAGACGCCGTCCTGGCGCAACAGCCTCTCGAGGGCATCTTCGCAGGCTAAAACGCTCTGCGCGTATGAATCGGCCGGCTCGATGCCGATGCGCCGCGCGTCGTCTATTCGATCGAGCAAAGCGAGCGCGCGGCGAACGGCGGCGGCAGCGCGGCGGTGTCCGGCGCTTGCAACGTGTTCCATCGTCCGGCTGGAGCTCGCGGTGGCGTCGATCGCGGGAAAGCGTCCCGCGGCAGCGAGCTGCGCCGACAGCACGATGTGCCCGTCGAGCAAAGAGCGCGCTGCATCGCTGACCGGGTCGCGCTCGTCGCCGTCGCTGAGGACACTGGCAATCATCGTCATCGAGCCGGCCGTCGTTTCGCCTGCGATTTCCACGAGACGCGCGAGGTCTGCAAAGACGCTCGGCGGATAGCCGCCGCGCCCCACGCTTTCGCCGGCCGCCACCGCAACTTCGCGCGATGCCGCGGCAATACGGGCGAGGCTGTCAAGAACGAGCAGCACGTGCAGGCCGCGTTCGCGCAACGACGCGGCCTGCGCGCACGCCAGCGCCGCGGCGCGTACGCGTTCGGCCGCCGGACGGTCGCTGGTTGCGCAGACGATGGTCGCGTGGGGGATGCGCGCGTCGATCCATCGGCGCGCCTCGCGGCCGCGTTCGCCGATCAAACCGACGACGACCGCATCGCAGCGCGAGCCGCGAACGATCGCCTCCAGCAGCACGGTTTTTCCGGCGCCCGGCGCGCCGAAAATGCCGACGCGCGCACCGCGCCCGAGGGCGAGCAGTGCGTCGATTGCACGCACGCCGGTCCAAAACGGCACGGTGACCGCAACGCGCTCGTTTGGCGCCGGCGGCGTCTGGGCCAGGGCGACACGCAGCCCCTGCGGGATCGGACCGCCGTCGAGCGGCCTGCCGCGTGCGTCGAGTGCGCGTCCGAGCGCGCAGGTTCCAAGCCGACACGTACCGGCAAACGGCTGGGTGCGTACGCGCGCGCCGCGTGCGATTCCCGCGCCCGCGCCAAAAACCGCAACGACCGCACGAGCGCCGTCGACGGCGCAGATTCGGCCCGGAATCGCTTCGGCGGCAGTCGAGACTTCGACGAACTGCCCGATACGCGCGCCCGGGATACTGGCGCTCACCAATTCGCTGCGCGCGCCGAGCACGAGGCCCTGCGCGATCACGGCGCGCGTTCGAGCGCGCACTGCAAACGCGCGCCCAAGCCGGCGTCGATCGTACCGCATCGCACGTCGATCGCGACGTCGCCGCGCCGTAACTCCGAATCGGCGACGACCGGAACCTCGAAGCCGTCCAGACGAAAGAGTTCTTCGGGATGCACCCGGATTCGCAGCGGTGAGTCGTTTGCATACCGCGCCAAGGCGCGCGCAGCAATCGCCGCAACATCGGCCGGCGCGAGCGAAAGTTCGCGCGCCAGCACGTCGCACGCGAGGTCCCGAAGCAATCCTTCCAGTGCGAGGTCGAGCGCGTCGGCGAGCGCCGCGTGAAAACGGCGTACCTCGGAGAGAGCGCCCGCGCAGGGGCACGGCTCTACGCGCGCCGCCGGCGGTTCGTCGCCGCGTTCTCCGGCGCAGGAGATCGCGGATGGTTGCTCCGCCGGTTGCGTTTGCCGCAGGAATGCGTCGAACGAGACGAAGCCGCCGCCGTCAGCCATGGCGGCGCAGCAACTCCGTCGCATCGCCGATGATCGGCGAGTGCGGGCGCGCCATGCGCTGGACGATCGCTTCGCGTTCGTGCTGCGGATACAGATCGAGTACCGCCGCCGCCGTCGCGGCCGGAAGCGCGCTGATGATCGCGGCGGCGGCGTGCGGCGGCTCCTGCGCGAGCACGCTGCGCACGCGCGCGGGCGCGAAGCCCGCGACCGCCTTGGCCGTGCGATCGATGGCGGAGCGTTCGACGACGGCGCGCAGCAGCGACGTTAATCCCGGCAACGCCGCTCGAGCCGCAAACAGCGCCGCACCGGTGACGGCGAGAACCGGAAGCAATGGAACGACGGCGCCGTACAGCAGCCACCACGCATCCTTTCGCGCGACGCGGTCGTGACGGAAATCGACGGCCTGCACGACGAGCGAATCGCCGCGCCCGGCGTCGTAGCCGACCGTCGCACCGGCAAGGTCGCGCACTTTGCCCGCATCGAGCCCGCGCGCGACGTCGAGGAAAACGGCCGTGGAGAGGCGACGGACCGTCGCTCCCGACTCGGTGACGAGTTCGCGCGTTTCGCTTCCGCGATCTTCCGTCTCGTCGCGGCGACGGTAACGCTTGCCGCCGTCGTCGAGGCTCTCGATGCGTGCCGCGCGCGCGATGCCGGCGCCTTCGAGCGGTGCGCGCCGCACGTCGCGTTCCGACTTTCGACCGCGGTTATATTCGGCGCGCACGCGCACGACCGTCGCGCCTTCGCCGAAGGCCGCGTCGAGCGCGGTTTGCAACGATCCCTGGAGATCGCCGGCGTCCGCGCCGCCGTCGTCGTCGCCGAGCGCGACGCCCCGATCGTCGAGGATGGTCACGCGTTCCGGCGTCAAGCCCGGAACGCCGGCTGCGACGAAGGCGCGAATACCCGCAACGGCATCGCGAGCGAGACGCGATCCCGTTCGAAGGCGCACGCGAACGCTGGCACTGGCGTCGCGCGACGACTCGTCGGCGAACTCGGCCGTCTTCGCGGGCGCGACGATGACGCGCGCGTCGTCGATGCCGTCGATTCCTCGCAAGCCCGCTTCGATGTCGCCCGCCAGACCGGTGCGCGTCTGCGCGTCGATCACGGCCTGCGGGGTCAGCACGCCGACGCCCGCGAACGCTTCGGCGGTCGTTTGCACGTGAGCGTGCGGCACGCCGGCGAGCGAGAGCCGCAACAGCAGATCGTTGCGGCGGCCGGCGGCGACGACGACGTTGTCAGACAGCGGCGTAAAGGCGACGTTCCAACCGGCAAGGCGTTCCTCAACCTCGCCCAGCTGTTCAGGATGCAGCGGCGTTGCGAAGAGCGGCGTGCGAGCGGGATGCGACGCGACGGCCCACACCACGGCGACGACGGCGAGGAGCGCCGCAACGGCACCGGCTGCGGCACGCGCCGGCTGCGAAAGCGCGTTCCAGCGAGCGGCGAGTTGTGCGGCCTGCGTCACACTTGCATGTTGAGGATCGACGAAATCGCTTGCGCGCAACGCTGCGCCGCCGCGGTTGCGGCCGAAAGTGCGACGTCGGCGCGCGCGCGCTCGTAGACGGCATCCTGCAAGGTGCCGCGACCGGCAGCGAACGCATCTTCGGCGTTCTCCGCACCCTGCAGCATCGCGCCGAGCGCGTCGAGCGCCCGCACGAATTCTTCGGCACTCGCTCCGTGTCGAAGCGCCGGCGCGACCGGCGCATCGGGAATCAGCGGCTCGACCGTCATATGCGTCCCAGTTCCATCGTTTGTTGCGCGATGGTCTTGCCCGCATCGAAGAGCGCGGCGTCGGATTCGTACGCGCGCGACGCGTTCATCACCGCAATCATCTCGGTGAGAATGTCGACGTTGGTGCCGGCTTCGGTGCGAGCGCCCGAAAACTCGACGCGCGGCTCGCCGTCCGCGCCGTCGACGACACGGAATTGCGGGATCTGGCGCGCGTAGCGCGCGTCGGGACCGGCCGCTTCGGCGGCTGCGACGTTGCGGGCCGCAACGTCGAGTGCGGCGCGCTGCGCGTCCATCGCGGCAGCGGCCGCGTCGAGCAGTGGAAGCGTCACTTCGTGACCGCCTTCAGTTCCGCAAAGCGCGACCGTTCGATTCCCAGCAGCGCTTCGGTGAAGATCGCCGCTTGTGCGGTTTGCGCCATCGCGGCGTCGGCGCTTCGCCCCGCATTCCCGCCGGCGTTGGCGGCCGCAACCGCGCGTTGCGCGTGCTGCAAACGCGCGGCGGCCTCGTCGAACGCGCCGCGCAGAGCATCCCCGACGTCGAACATACGACGATTTTCGTGCGGAGGCGTATCCCGGGGCAGTCCTAAGGATGGCCGAAGTATGTCGTTGCGCGCACGGGCAGTCCCGCAGCATCCAGCGGAACGCCTAAAATGAGACGCGTGACCTCGTTGTAGTTGGCGATGCCGGACGCAATGCGATTGCTCTTTAGGTACACGTTATACGTGCGCCACGTCCAATGCGCGAGCAGGACGTTGACGTGGTGCGCGTCGCGGCGGCGGATCGCCCCAAAGTCCTGCCACACGAGCGGCACGAACTCGCGGTGAGCGTAGTGGCTCTTCTGCGGCAGATAGAGGAAGAGTTCGAGCCAGCCCGAGTAGCGCATCACCGGATCCGGCGAGCGCAGACAGGCGATCACCGCCAAGTAGTTGGCTTCGTCCTCGCGGGCGTAGGCCGCGACGTGACTCCATTCGTGCGCCTGATCGAACGGGCGCTCGAACCACAGGACGTCGCCCGCCAGTTGCGTGTTCAGCGTCAACGGATTGATGAATCCGCTGGTGCCGGTCGCCTCCATGAACGGATTGGCGATCGTCGGTTTAGCCGGTCCGGCTTGGGGCGACCAGACGTCGCCGGCACGCTGCACGGCGGGAAGCCAGCCGTCGCGGAGGGCGCCGAGATCGAGCGGCGTCGCGGCGCGCGCGTGGGCCGGCGCTGCGAGCGCGTTCATCTCGGCCATCGCGCGCGTCCGCAGTCGCGCGGCGGCGGCCGGGCGTCACGCGTGCCGCATCGAACGCGACCCGCGTTTCGATCGGCGCGCGCGCGTAATTCCATCCCCACGATGCCTCGAACCAGATCGCGTACAAACCCGCAATGGCGGCGACGTCGAAGAGCAGCATCCCGAACGAGTGCAGCGTGCGCCGCCGCCTCGAGCGAACGTAGACGACGACTCGCCAGACGATCGCGACGACGCCCAGCAGGCCGGCGACGTCGCCGAGCGACCACGGCAACGGATTTGTCAGAAGAAAGGCGGCGTGTTCCCAAGCCGGATAGAAGCCGTTGGAATACGCGCGTTCGATCCACGCCGCGTTCGGCCGCCACGCCAGTGCCGCCGCCCCGAGGACGACGGCCACCAGGCGGGCGGCGAACCAAAACGTCGCGCTCAGCGCTTGCTGTACTGGAACCGTTTGCGCGCGCGCTTACGGCCGTACTTCTTCGATTCTTTTTCGCGTGGATCGCGGGTGAGGAACCCGTGTTGCCGCATGATCGACTTGAAGCCTTCGTCCATCGCTACCAGCGCCCGCGCGATGCCGTGCCGGACGGCGCCGGCTTGCCCGGTCACGCCGCCGCCTTCGGCTTTCACCGTTACGTCGAAACGCGAGAGGCTTTGCGTCGCTTCGAGCGGCTGGCGCACGATCTGCAAAAGTTGCGGACGGGGAAAGTACGCTTCGACGGGCTTGTCGTTGATGCGGATAAGCCCTTGGCCCAGCGTCAGCGAAACGCGCGCAACGGCCCGCTTACGACGGCCGGTGGTTTGAATGACGTCGCTCAAAACGGGACCTCCTACGAACGCTCGAAGAGCGGCTGGGGATTCTGGGCGCCGTGCGGATGGCTCTCGCCGGCGTAGACGTTGAGACGGCGAAGCTGATCGTTGCGCGTGCGGTTGGTCGCGAGCATTCCGCGAACCGCCATTTCGATCAAGCGCTCGGGATGTTTGGCGTGAATTTCGCGCGCCGTCTGGACGCGCAGTCCGCCCGGATACCCGCTGTGACGATAGTAGAGTTTCTGATCGAGCTTCTTACCGCCGAGCTGCACTTTTTCCGCGTTGACGACGACGACGAAATCGCCGTCGTCGACGTGGGGCGTCCACGTCGGCTTGTGTTTGCCGGAGAGGGCGCGGGCGATGCGTACGGCAAGCGTCCCGAGACGCTGTCCGGCTGCATCGACGATGTACCAATCGTGCTTGGTTTCCGCCGTTTTCTGTTGGTAGGTTCGCATCGTGCGCGTCGTCCTGTCGGAGGGTGCTGAAAACCAACGCATCTTACTTGGCGCGCGACCGCGCCGTCAAGCGCTTTGGGCGCCGAAAATCATTGACAGATACTTGATATATCAAATATAGTAGCTCCCCATGGACGAAGCACCTCTCGCCGCCGTTCTCCGGCTGGCAAAAACCTACGCATCGATTACGCGAGCGCTCGACGCCGAGCTGGGCAGCCACCACGGCGTCGGCCTGGCCGAACTGCGGCTGCTCGAAGTGCTCGCCGCCCGCCCGCTCGCGCGATTGCGGCCGACCGACCTCGCGGCCGAGCTCGGGATCACGGCGTCCGGCGTCACCCGTGCCGTGCTCCCGCTCGCCAAGCGCGGCATTGTGAAGCGCGAGCCCGTTCCCGGCGATGCGCGATCGAGCCGCGTTGCCTTGACCGCCGCCGGGCGAGCCCTCACTGCGGACGCGTTACGGACCGCGAGCGAAGGTGCGGCGCGCCTGCTGCGCCGGCTCAGCGTCGGACAAGCGCGCCAGCTGGAACGCCTGCTCGGCGAAATCACCTAGCGAACCCCGCCCCAGCGGAAGACCGGCGGTTCGGCGAACGAATCGTACTCGTCGCCGTAGCGGACGCCCGCGAGATAGAGGCCGTGCGGCGGTGCCGTGTGCCCTGCGAGCCGGCGATCGCGGGCGGCGAGCACCGATTGCATCTCGCCGGGCAGCCGTCGTCCCGATCCGCATTCAACCAGCGTTCCGACGATCGTACGCACCATGCGATGGAGGAAGCCGTCGGCCGCGATTACGACGCGCACTAGATCCCCTCGGCGTTCGATTTCCAGAAGCCGCACGTTGCGGACCGTCACGCCGCCGTCCGGCAACGACGCACAGAACGAGCGGAAATCGTGCTCGCCGCGCAGCGGCGCGGCGGCGTCGCGCATCGCCGCCACGTCGAGCGCCCGCCACACGCGATAGGCGCGCCGCGCCAGCAGCGGCGACGGCCGGCGATCCGCGAGCAGCGCGTAGACGTAGGTTCTTTCGGTCGCGCTGAAACGCGCCGAGAATGCGCCGGCGACGACGGCCGCATCGCGCACGGCGACGTCGCCGGGCAGCATTGCGTTGAGCGCCAGATCCAGGCGATCGAACGGAAACGCGCGCGCCGTCGTGAACGAAACGACTTGCCCGCACGCGTGCACGCCGGCATCGGTTCGCCCGGCGGCGGCGACCTTTACCGGTTCTTCAAAGAGTCGCGTCAGCGTCGATTCTAAGACGTCCGCCACGGTCCGAAGGCGCGGCTGCCACTGAAAACCGCTGAACGCGCTGCCGTCGTACTCGACGGTAAGGCGCACCGTGGTCACAGTCCGAGCGCTGCGCGCACCTCGGCCGTCGCTGCGGCGAAATCCGATTGGAAACGCGGCTGCCGCAACAGCGCCGCGGCAATGACGGTTCCGGAAATCCAACCCGCTTCGACGTCGCTGGGATAGTGCACGCCCGCGACGATGCGGCTTTCGGCAAAGATGCTCGCGCGGGCGAAGAGCGCGTCGCGCTTCTCCGGTACCATCTGCGAGAGTAATACCGCGCTGCACGCGGCAAAGGCTGCGTGACCGCTGGGATACGATCCGTGCGTTTGCGGCGCGCCTGGCGGACGCGGCCGCGCGAAGTGCGCTTTCGCCTGTTCGACGAGCGTTTCGGTGTCGGCGCCCGCGTGTCGAAAGAGCGCGGCGGTCAGCGGCAGGCTCGCAGGGCCGAACTGCTTGCCGAGCACGCTCGAAAAGACGAAGATCGAACGGTGTTTGTCGGTCGCGACCTGAACGAGATCGGCATTCGTTCGCTGCGCGAGCGCCTCGCCGATCTTCTTCTCGTCGTATCTCTCCAGCGCTGAGTCGAGATTCGGCGGCGGCGCCAGCAACTGCGTGAGATCGACCGTTCCCGGCGGAAGGTAATACGGCGCGATTGCCGTGTCTTTGGCGAGTGCCGGAACTGCCGCCGCCGCGAACGACGCCAGCAGCCACGCGATCGCGGAACGCCGGCGCATCAGCCGTGCTGTCGCTGCAGCGGAAATGCCAGCACGTCGCGCACGGAATGCTGTCCGGTGAGCAGCATGATGAGGCGATCTACGCCGATGCCGATGCCCGCGGTCGGCGGCATGCCGTATTCGAGCGCGCGCACGAAATCCCAATCCGGCTCGGGAATCTCATCGTCGCCTTCGGCACGCTCGGCAATCTGCGCCGCAAACCGCGCGCGCTGATCGTCGGGATCGTTGAGTTCGGTAAAGGCATTGGAAATTTCCATGTTCGCGCAGAAGAGTTCGTAGCGTTCGACGAGATCGGGATCGCCGGGTTTGCGCTTGGCGAGCGGCGAGATGACGACCGGATAGTCGGTGACGAACGTCGGCTGCACCAGATGCGGCTCGAGCACGCGTTCGAAGATCTTGTCGAGCGCGTGGCCGTGCGTCGGCGATGCGGGCAGTCCGAGCTCTTGGAGAATCGCGGCGGCGCCGGCCGGATCGAGCAAACGATCGCGCGCGTACTTGCCGTCGCTGTAGCGCGCGATGCCGTCGAGATACGAGACGCGTGCGAACGGACGGGCGAACGATAGCGTGCGCTCTCCGTAGGTGAGCTCGCTCGCGGCGCCGGTGGCGACGGAGACGAGGTGCGCGATCAGCGCTTCATTGAATTCCATCATGTCGCCAACGTCCCAGTATGCCGCGTAGAGTTCGAGCATCGTGAACTCCGGATTGTGGGTCGTGTCGATTCCTTCGTTGCGAAAGATTCGGCCGATTTCGTAGACGCGCTCGAGGCCGGCGACGATCAGCCGCTTGAGGTTGAGTTCGGTCGCGATGCGCAGCTGCATGATCCGGTCGAGGGCGTTGCAGTGCGTCGTGAAGGGCCGCGCCGCGGCGCCGCCGGCGACGTGGAGCAGCGTCGGCGTTTCGATCTCGTAAAATCCTCGATCGTCGATGAATCTGCGCATCTCGGCAACGAGCCGGCTGCGTGCCATGATCGTCTCGCGCACCCCGGGCGTGACGATCATGTCGACGTACCGCTGGCGATACCGTTTCTCGACGTCGACCAACCCGTGCCATTTGTCGGGCAACGGCATCAGCGCTTTCCCCAAGACGGCGAACGCCGTAACGTGGAGCGTGATCTCGCCCATTTTCGAGCGAAACGCGTAGCCGCGCACGCCGACGAGGTCGCCGCGATCGAGGTGCTCCCACTGCCGGAAGGCGTCGTCGCCGACTTCGTCTTTACGGACGTAAAGTTGCATGCGGCCGGTGCGGTCGGCAAGATCCGCAAAGACGGTCTTCCCCATGGTGCGCTTGGAGAGCACGCGTCCGGCGAGGCTCCAGCCTTCGGCCTCCGCATTCTGTCCGGGTTCGAGGAATCCGTACCGCGCCGTCAGTTCTGCGGCGGTTGCATCCACGTCGTAACGCGTGCGGGCAAATGGATCGTTGCCCTGGGAACGCAAAGCGGCCAGGTGTTCGCGCCTGGCCGCTACGAGCGCAGCTTCGGTTTTTCCGAGGTCGCCGTGATCGCCGAGCGTCAACTCGCTTTTTTCGTCGCCTTCTTCGGCGTACTGCGCTTGATCGATTCGATCTTGTATTTCGCCAAGCCGCGCGGGGTCGAGACGTCGACGGTCGCGCCCTTCTTGTGTCCGATCAGGGCGCTCCCCAGCGGCGACTCGTTCGAAATGCGCCGGTTGGATGGATCGGCTTCGGCCGAGCCGACGATCGAAAACTCGTAATTATCGTTCGTCTTGAGGTCTTTGACCTTAACGATTGCGCCCAGATGCACTTCGTCCGAGGCGTACTCCGACTCGTCGATGATGCGCGCATTACGGATCATCGCCTCGAGCTTGAGGATCCGCCCTTCGATGAACGCCTGTTCTTGCTTCGCGTCCTCGTATTCTGCGTTTTCGCTCAGGTCGCCGTACTCTTTTGCCTGGCGGATGCGATCGTTCACGTCGCGCCGGTGCACCGTCTTGAGTTCGTCGAGCTCGTGCTCGAGCTTGGCCAAGCCCTCGGCGGTCAGGACGGTTTCTTTGTCGTTCAAATACAGCCCCTCACGACGGGATTCGCACGCGAAAGCCGTCCGAATCCCTTGGAATCGATAACGCGCCCGCGGGCGCTGGCGCGGTGTGTTCGGGAGGTAAAATCCTTCCCCTTCCAACGCCCCGAGCGACTTCTTCATGGGTTCCCTTACCCGAAACGGACGACGCGCGGCCGCAGTTGCAACTCGTGCAGCACGCGCTCGTAGTCGGCCGGCGTCACTTCGGCCCACTTCTTGCCGAGAAGCGCCAGCAGCGCGGCCTCGACGACGTTGGTACCGAACGAGCGCCCGCCGAACTCCGGCGTGGTCGTGACCAGCGTGCGAACGCCGCGCACCTTCAGCTCGTCGAGATTCGCCGGCGTGACCGTGTTCGTCAGGACGAGCTTTCCGTCGAGACGATCGGGCATGAACTGACGCATGAAATGGAAGTCGCCGGCGATGACGTCGGCTTCCTCGTAATACTGCGGATACTTCGGGTCTGGCGCCTTCTCTTGTTTCTTACCGGTGGGGTAGAAGAATTGAAAGGGCAGCTTGCAGGCGTCGGGCAAATACTTCTCCGCCATTTCTTCGAAGGTCTTGAGATCGCGCACCGGCATGTCTTTGTCGAGCGCAAAGATGAAGTCTCCGAAGAGCACGTCCGCGCCGGCGTCGACGAGCGCTTGCGCCATGCCGAAGCGATCGAGCGCGCTGACCATGAGCACGCGCTTGCCGCGCAAGTCGAAACGGAGCTCGTCTTGCAGAAACCGCACCGCCGCGCGCTCGAGCGTATTCTTCAAGCCGCTGCCGTCGACGACGGGCGTCGTTTTCGCCGCCTCGAGCAAGCGCAAGCCGTCGCGCAGCGCGTAGCGATGACGGCCGGCGTAGAGATAGACGTCGATTCCGCCCAAGCCGATGGCATCCACCGTGCCATCGAGTTCGCGCACCATCGCGATCGCCTCGTCCAACTTGCCGTCGGTGCCTCTTCGCGAGATGTCGAAGGTTTCGCCCAACAGTTGCGCCTGCGCGCGGTGATCGCGCGTCGACGAACCCAGCGATACCGAGACGATCGTTTTCACGCGACCGCTCCCGCTCGCCGGCGCGTAGCGGCCGCCGCGCGAATCGAGGCGATTCGTTCGGACGTAATCGCCGCATCGAAGGCTCGCATGTCGGCCAACCGGAATCCGCAGCGCTCCGCCATCGCCTGCATCTCCACAATCTTAGCGAGGTCGATTCCACGGCCGAGCGTGTAGGGTTCGAAGCGCCCTTCGAGCGCGAGCACCATCGTCTCGCTCATGCACGCCAGTGCCGTTCGCGGCGGAAGATTCAAGTCGAACTCGGTCCCGCGCTCGCGCACACGTTCGAAGCGCGGACTTCCCGGCACCAACATATTGCCGCCCTCCGTGACGAGCACGTCCGGCCGCTCGGCGGCGACGCGCCGGCTGACGTCGTGCGGGAGCGAGAGTTCGCACACGACGGCGCCGGTTTGCAAATCCTCCGGCTCGATGACGTCTTGCGTCGACGAGGTTGCGGTCAGCACCAGTTGCGCCCGTCGAACCGCGTCGGAAATATTCGTCGTGAACGACGTTTCGCACGCAAGTTCGCCGGCGGTCGCGGCGTGAAACTTGCGCAAGCGCGTTTCGTTGCGCGCCACCAGGATGAGATGTTTTACGTGCGGGGCGATGAGACGCGCACACGCGCTTCCGATCGAGCCCGTCGCGCCGACGACGACGGCCGTCGCCTGCGCCGGATCGGTGCCCATCTCGCGCGCTCCGCGAAAGAAACTCTCGACGCCGGCGCCGATCGTCAGCGAGTTGCCGGTCGTCACGGGAATCGGCGACCGTTCGTTGACCGTTATGCCGCCGTCGCCGACGACCGCGGTGAACGCTCCCAAGCCCGCAACCTGCGCGCCGAGTTCCGCGCCGAGGCGTATCGCGGTGAGAATCCGGTCGTATACCTCCTCCCGCGGAAGCGTAACCATCTGCTCGGGAAGCAGTGACGCCGAGACGAACCAACCTTCGGCCTCACGCCCGTCGGGTGCGCGCACGCCGGTCACGTGAACCGCGGTCCACGGCGGCATCCACTCCATGATCTTCCGCATGATCGCGTCGCCCTTGCCCTTCGCACCGGGCTCGTAACGCGCCACGTCTTCGAGCGACAGCGGATGAATGACGAAGCAGAACTTATTCATGTTTGACGGCGATTTCTTCCGCTTCTTTCTTTAAGGCGGCGAGCATCATCTCACTGTTCTCACGGACTTTTTTTTCCAGCGTCGGGCCGATGAGTTCGGCGAGGGTCGGCACGCCGAAATCGAAGTCCACGCCGAGGGTGACGTGCGTCGCGCCGTCGCGTTCGACGAACGTCCACGCGCCTTCGAACTTGTCGAGATCGCCCTCGAGCAGTTTGTAATCGATGCGCAAGCCTTCGTCATCGAAGCGATCCTCCTCGATCCATTCGATCGGCGCCTCCTCGACCAGCGTCTTCCAGCGCGAAATGACGCGGCCGGCGTGGCGCTCGAGCACGACGACGATTTCGACGTCGGGCATGAACTCCGGAAACCGTTCCTGATCTTTGGCGAGTTCGTACACGACCCTAGCGGGTGCAGCGACCGTCGTCGCGTTCTCGACGTAAGGCAAAGGTATGTGTTCCTTACAATACGCCGAGCTTCTCGCGTGCAGTAGCCGCCCCTGCCCGCAACGCTTCGAGCGCTCGCTCGACTTCGGCTTCGGTGACGATCAGCGGCGGCTCGAGCCGAATGACGCGCTGCGCGTTGAGCGTCCACGCCGCCGTCACGCCCGACTTGAGCATCTCCGGAATAATCCAGCCGCCGTACCCTTCGTTCGCGAGTTCGACGCCCACCACCAGACCCAGGCCGCGCGCGTCGCGCACGACCGACGGAAACTCCGCCGCGATCGCCTTGGCTCCGGCGAGCAGCTGCTCGCCGCGCACGCGTGCGTTCTCCACCAACCCGTCTTCCTCGAGAACGTTCATCGCGGCAAGTGCCGCGGCGCACGCAAGTTCGTTGCCGCCGAACGTCGAGGTGTGGAGCAGCGGCGCCTTGCCGAAAGCGCGCGTCCACGCCTGCGGCCTTGCGATGAACGCACCGACCGGCACGACCCCGCCGGAAAGCCCTTTCGCGAGCGTCATCACGTCGGGAACGACGCCGTCGCGATCGCACGCAAAGCGATATCCGCACCGGCCGAGCCCGGTCTGCACTTCATCGGCGACGAAAAGCGCGCCGCTGCGATCGCACGCCGCTCGAACCGCGGCGAGATATCCGAGCGGCGGAACGTTGACGCCGCCTTCGCCTTGCACCGGCTCGACGATGAACGCAGCGGCATCCTGCAGCGCGTCGTCCAGAACGCCGGCGTCGGCATAGGGAACGTGCGCGAAGCCTTCGAGCAGCGGGCGGAACGGCGTCTGGAACGTTTCGCGGCCGCTGACCGAGAGCGCGCCCATGGTCTTGCCGTGAAACGCGTCGATGGTGCTGACGATTTTCGTGCGTCCGGTCGCGGCGCGCGCGAGTTTGATGGCGCCCTCGATCGCTTCGGTCCCGCTGTTGCACCAAAAGGAGATTTCGAGATCGCCGGGCGCGATTTCGGCCAAGCGCCGCGCCGCGCGTCCGAGCATCACGTTGAACATCGTCTTGCCCGAGAGCGACATCAGCTCCATCTGCGCGCGCACCGCGTCGAGCACGCGCGGATGCGAGTGGCCCAGCGTGAAGACGCCGTATCCGCCCGCGAAATCGAGGTACGGTTTCCCGTTTTGATCCCAGATCGTACAGCCGCGGGCACGTACCTCGACCGGCGAGCCCGAGAGTTTCATCACCCGCGCAAGCGGCGGGTTGACGTATCGTTTGTAGTTTTCGTACGCCTCGGCGGCCAGTTCGGCGGGCGTCACGCGGCCGCGGGCTCGGCTTCGAACGATGCGATCGCCGACTCGATCAACGCGATTGCGTCGTCCGCGCGGTCGAGGTGCATCAAGCGCTCGCGCAGCGCGGCCGCGCCGGGCATGCCTTTCAGATAGAGCGCGACGTGCTTGCGCATCTGCGGCACGCCCCTCGCCTCGCCGAGCTCGCGCAGCATCGCGCGGTAGTGAACGATCGCGAAACGCAACCGGTCGGGCGCGCACGGCAGCGGTCGCGCCGGGCGGCCTTCCATGAGATCGCGAATCTGCGCGATGAGCCAGGGATTGCCGAGCGTCGCCCGCCCGAGCATGATGCCGTCGACGCCGCTGGCGCGCATGCGCTCGAGCGCGATGTGGGCATCGTCGAGATCGCCGTTTCCGATGACCGGAATGTCGACGCTGCGCTTGAGCGCAGCAATATGCTCCCAATCGGCTTCACCTTTATAGAATTGTCTGGCGGTGCGCGCGTGCAGCGTCACGGCCTGCACCCCCGCCGACTGCGCGCGGCGGGCAACGTCGGCATAGACCAGATTGTCGGCGCTCCAGCCCAGGCGCATCTTCATCGTCACGGGACAGTCGACCGCGGCGACGACCGCGCGCATGATGGCTTCGCAGCGGTCGGGATCGCGCAAGCACGCCGAGCCGCCGTTCGTCTTGGTCACCTTCGGCGCGGGACAGCCGAAGTTGATGTCGACGATGTCGGCGCCGCATTCGCGCACCACTTTGGCGGCTTCGGCCATCACGTCGGGATCGTCGCCCCAGAGTTGCGTTGATACCGGTTTCTCTAGGCCGTGCTGATCGATCATCTCCATCGTGCGGCGGCTGCCGAAGCGGAGCGCGTTCGACGACACGAACTCGGTGACGGTCAGTCCCAGTCCGAAGGGTTTGTAGAGCGCTCGCATCGTCCGGTTCGTCACGCCGGACATCGGCGCGAGGACGAGCGGCGGCCAGACTTCGATCGGACCGATTTTCAGCGCGGGAACGGCCATAAGCGGATACTATACCACGGCCGTCAGCAGCGCCACCATGCCGGCCGGCACCCACAGCGCGCCCGCGCCCAACAGCCGCAATCCGGCCGTTCCGGCGAACGCTCCCGCGAAATACAGCATCCAGACGCCGGCGTTGGCCCGGCCCTCGCTGCGCGCGACGGCGTCCGGGTCCCGGCGCCCCAGCAGCGTAGCGATCGCGTGAACGATCGTTCCCGTCACGTACGTCGTCGACACGCCTCCGACGCCGGAGCGCACCGCAAGCAGGCTCTGCAAACCCATCACGATCGAGAGCAACGCCACCGACAGCGCGCGCGCAGCGTGCCCCCGCTGCAGCAAGGCCGTCACCGCGAGCAGCGCCGCGACGGCCGCGAGCAGCCACAGCGCGTGCCACCGGAAGTTTGCGCGGCCGCGCAGCAGCAATGCGGCGGTGATGGCGCCGCCGGCGAACGCGACGAGGGAAATGAGCGGCAGCGTAACGCCGATGTCGCCGGGAAGCGCTCCGAATATCCGGCCGGCGATCGCGCCGCCGAGCAGGACGGTGTTGCCCGTCATGTTCGCGGTGAAGACGCCGAAACCGAAGAACGCGACCGCATCGCCGTATCCGGCGACGAGCGTCAACACCGCGAGGAGCACGTACGTGCGCGCGCCGATCGGCGGCGCCGTCACGCTCGGACCGATTCGTAAAACAGCCGCAGGCCGACTAAACTGAGATGCGGATCGACGGCGTCGACGACCGCCGTGTGGCGGGCGAACAGTTCTGCGAGGCCGCCGGTCGCGACGACGCGCGCCGGCGCGGCGAGTTCGCGCCGCATGCGCTCGACGATCGCTTCGGTCTGGCCCGCGAAGCCGTAGACGATGCCGGAGCGCAGGGCGGCATCGGTCGTGCGTCCGATCGTGCGTTCCGGCGCGTCGAGCGCGACCTGCGGAAGTTTGGCGGTGCGTCCGACGAGCGCGTCGATCGAAATGGTAATGCCGGGTGCGATTGCGACGCCGAGATACTCTCCCGCCGGCGAAATGGCGACGAACGCGGTTGCCGTGCCGTAACTCACGACGATCAGCGGCGCACCGAAGCGCGCGCGTCCGCCGATGGCGGCGGCGATCAGGTCGGCACCGGACTCCGCCGGATATTCGGTGAGGACCGGAAGCAGCCGCTGCTCGTGAGCGCGCAAAAACAACGGCGCCACTCCAAAGAAAAGCCGGCACACCGCGTCGAGCACCGGATCGAGTTTCGGCACGACGCTGGCGATCGCGACGGCGGCGACCGCGCTTGGGTCAACCCCCCTCGCGGCAAAGAGCTGCACAAAGAACACGCCGTATTCGTCAGGCGTGCGTTTGACGTCGGTCGTAACGCGCCAGGTGTGCGTCAAGTCGCCCGTCTGCGTGAAGCAGCCGAGTTTCGTCTCGGTATTGCCGACGTCGATTGCCAGCAGCACGCCGTTACGAGGCTCCGTTTCGCAGCGACTCGATCGCGTCGAGCAGTCTTGCCGCGAGCGCGTCCTTGCCTGCGCGGCCAAGTTCGCGACGCCCTTGCGCGCCCCAGAGCAGCGTCAACGCGTTCTCTCCCGTGCCGAACCCGCGTTCGCCGCGCACGTCGTTGACGGCAATCGCGTCGAGATGTTTGCGCGCGAGCTTTTCGCGCGCGTTGCGTTCGTGGTCGTCGGTTTCGGCCGCAAAGCCGACGAGGAAACTCTTGCCCTTGCGTTCGCCGAGCGCGGCAAGCACGTCGGGATTGCGCACCATGCGCACGACCAAATCCTCCGGAGTCTTCTTCGTCTTCGATTCCGCGCGCCGTTCCGGCCGCCAATCGGAGACGGCGGCGGCGGCAACGATAAGGTCGGCACCGGCAGCGCGTTCCATTGCGGCGTCGTAGAGTTCTTGCGCGGTCGTGACGCGCACGACGTTCACGCCGGCCGGAGGTTCCAGCAAGGTTGGGCCGAGCAGCAGCGTCACGTCGGCGCCGCGCAGCGCCGCCTCGCGCGCCAGCGCCATTCCCATCGCGCCGGTCGACGCATTGCTGACGAAGCGCACCGGATCGAACGCTTCGCGCGTGGGACCCGCAGTGATTGCGACGCGCAATCCGTTCAGCGACGCGCGCCGCGCGAGCACCGCTTCGATGGCCTCGAGAATGCGTTCCTCGGCGGCCAACCGGCCGACGCCGCTCTCACCCTCGGCCAAGTATCCGCGTTCGGGTTCGACGACGTCGTACCCGCGCGCGCGCAACGCAGCGAGATTCGCACGCGTCGCCGGGTGTTCGTACATCGCATCGTTCATCGCCGGTGCGAGAATCACCGGAATGCGCGCCGCCAGCAAGGCCGTCGTGAGCAGATCGTCGGCGATGCCGTTCGCCAGTTTGGCGATGACGTTCGCGGTAGCGGGCGCGACGACCGCGACCCGCGCTTCGCGCACGAGCCGGATGTGCGGAATGCGTTCGGGTGCGTCCCACAGCGACGAATACGCCGGACGCGACGTCAGCGACGAAAACGTCAATGCGCCGACGAAGCGTTCGGCTTCTTCCGTGAGCACGACGTCGACGGCCGCGCCGCGCTGCACGAGCGTGCTCGTGAGCGCCGCCGCCTTATACGCAGCGATGCCTCCGGTGACGCCGAGAAAGATGCGCGCGCCCGCGATCACGCCGGAACCTTTCCGTCCGGTGCGACGTAGAGGTTGTCGATCAGGCGCGTCGTTCCGAAACGCGCCGCTCCGATGACGAACGCCGGCGCTTCGAGCCGTTCGAGCGGCTCGAACGTCGTCGCCGATACGACGTCGAAGTAGTCGGGAACGGCACGCGGCGTGAGCGTCGCGCGCGCCACGGCGTTTGCGTCCTCACGCGAACGCCCCCGCTCGAGGGCGTCGCGCATGGCGGTCAACGCACGGTAGAGCGTCGGCGCGTCGGCGCGCTGCCGCGCGTCGAGATACGCGTTCCGGCTCGACATCGCCAGACCGTCGGACTCGCGTATCGTCGGGACGATCTCGACGCCGACGCCGAATGCGAGATCCGAAATCATCTTCTGTAAGACGCAGGTTTGCTGCGCGTCCTTCTGTCCGAGGTAGAGGACGTCGGGCCGGACGACGTGCAGCAGTTTTGCGACGACCGTCGCGACGCCGCTGAAGTGATGCGGCCGCACCACGCCTTCGTAGGTCACCGCAACCGGCCCGACGTCGACGGACGTCGAGAAGCCCGGCGGATACATCTCGGCGTCGCCGGGCGCGAAGAGCGCGTCGACGCCGGTCGCCGCGAGCGTCGCGCGGTCGCCTTCGAGATCGCGGGGATACCGCGCGTAGTCTTCGCTCGGACCGAACTGCAGCGGATTGACGAAGATCGAAACGGCGACCGACGCGCTGCGTTCGCGCGCGTATCGCAACAACTGCACGTGACCGTCGTGCAGCGCACCCATGGTGGGAACGAAGCCGAGCGGTCGCGGCAGCGCGTCGAAGAGCGCGCGGGCGTGCGCGACCGAAGTGACGATCTGCATGCGGCGATAACCTACGCGCGCGTGACCCGCAGCACGGTACGTCCGACGACGAATGGAGCGCCGACCGCCAGCGCGACGTCGCCGCAGACCACGCGCCCGTCGATCTTCGTGCCGTTGCGGCTGTCGAGATCGGTGAGTTTGAGCGCGCCGCCGTCTACCCGCAGCAGTGCGTGGCGGCGCGAAACGTAGCGGTCCAGAGCGATGCACGCACCCGCCACCGCATCGTCTCGCCCGATCGTGATCTCGCGCTCGAACCCCCAGGTCTTGCCGTCGAGGGGGCCGCTGAGCACCTCGAGCAGATACATCGAGTTCACGCTTTCGTTAGCCGGGCCCGGAGGTCATGGCGAGGCAAAGCCGACGGCTCGAGCCGCCAAAAGCGCGCCCAGGCATGCGTGCGCGTACGTCACGCCGCCTTGCAGGTAGACCTCGTACGGCGGCCGCAGCGGCGCGTCGCACGAGAGTTCGATCGTCGCGCCCGCCACGAAGGCGCCGCTCGACATGACGACCGGCTCGGCGTAGCCCGGCACCGCTCCCGGCTCGGGACGAAAGCGCGCGTTGACCGGCAGCGATTCCTGCAGTCCGGCGGCAAACCGCATGAGGCGTTCGCTGGAACCGAGGGCAATCGCCTGAACGATGTCGGTGCGAACCGTGCCCGGTTCGGGCTCGACGCGATAGCCCAGTTCGGCGAACAATGCTGCGGCGAAATCGAGGCCGCGCAAACAGTGCTCGACGATCGATGGAGCCAGGAAAAGACCCTGAACGAGAGCGCGGCCGAAGCCGAGGGTGGGGCCCAGCGCGCCGCCGATGCCGGGCGCGTAGAGTCGGGCCGCGACGCGCTCGACGAGATCGGCCCGTCCGGCGACGTAGCCGCCCGCCGGTGCGATGGAGCCGCCGAGATTCTTGATCAGCGAACCCATCGCGAGATCGGCGCCGACGTGCGTCGGCTCTCGCGCCTCGACCAGCTCGCCGTAACAATTGTCGACGAGAATCGGCGCGTCCGGCGCTCGCGCTTTCATCGTTTGGAACGCGCGCGCGCACTCGTCGATGTGAAGCGACGTGCGCGGCGCGTACCCGCGCGAACGCTGTACGAAGATCGCAGACGGCTTTTCCGTTTCGATCGCGTGCACGACCGAGGGCAGATCGATGCGTCCGTCCGGCAGCAACGCGATCTCGCGATATGCCACGCCTTGCGCGACCAGCGCGTGAGGTGCGTCGCAGATGGCGCTGCGCAGCGTGTCGTACGGCCGTCCGGTAATCGACAGCAGCGTGGTGCCCGCAGGCGCGCATGCCGCGAGGGCCGTCACGATCGCATGCGTCCCGCTTACGATCGAGAGACGCGCCAGCGCGCGCTCGGCTCCGAAGATGCGCGCGAGGAGCGATTCGTAACGGGCGCGCGCCGGATCGTCGTAGCCGTATCCGGTCGAGCCGTGGAGGTCGCTCTCGACGAGACCTTCGCCTGCGAACGCCTCGAGCACGTTGGCGGCAACCTCTCGTTGCGGCGCGTAGGCGATCGCCGCGGTGTTTTGCGCTGCGCGCAGGGCAGCGTCGCGCAGCCGCGCGTCGATACCGAAGCGCGCGCACAGCGTCTCGATCACGTTGCGGCTGCGTGACGCTCGTAGGCGCGGACGAACGGATAGTACATCAGCGCTGCCAGGCCCACGTTCACCGCGGCCAGGACGATCGCGCGCACGTCCTGCGTCGCCAAATACGTCGAGACGAACGTTGGGACCGACGACGGCACGTAAAAGGCCGGGCGCGAGACGAAACCCGCCGCGACCGCGCCGTACGTAATCGTCGCCAAGACCAGCGGAACCGCGACGAACGGAATGACGAGATACGGGTTGAAGACGATCGGCGCTCCGAAGATCAGCGGATCGTTGATATTGAACAGCGCCGGCAGGAGCGTCACGCGGCCGACGCGGCGCAGCCGCGGAACGCGCGAAACGCTCAGCAGCGCCGCCAGCGGAAGCGTCGCACCGGCGCCGCCCGGGAAGACGAACAGAAACAGCGATACGACCACGATGTACGGAAGCGGCGCGTGCACCGCGTACGCGTGCGTGTTTTGCATCTGCATCGTGAGATAGACCGGCGTCACGACGGTGGCGAGCATGGCCGGCCCGTGCACGCCGGCCGTCCACAGCAGCGTTTGCGCTAAGACGATCACGATCAGCGCACCGTACGTGTCGCCGAGTCGCGATATCGGGCGCATCGCCGCAGCGATGCCGGCCGCGATCGAAACGTTTGCAAACGCGAGCGCCGCAAAGACGGCAAGCGCGGCCGCAGCTGCGAGCCAGGGTGCGCCCGCGCCGGTACGGCGGAAGGCGGCCGCCAACGCGGCCGTAACGGCGCACGCCAGCATCGCGAGAAAAAGGCCGGAAGCGCCGAGCGCGTGGAGATACGCAATGGGGTCGGGCCCAAACGGTCGCGGAAGCGCGAGCGCGAAGCATCCGACGCCGCCGAGCAGCATGGGAAACATCGCGTAACCGGTCGCGCGCGCGAGCCGGATGGGCAGCAGAATCGCCAAGACCGCAGCCATCGCGCCGAACGCCGGAAGCAGCGCCGCTGCGACTCGCAGACCGAGCGCCTCGTGCGTCGAGAGTTGCGAGGCGAAGATCGCTGCGAATGCCGCCAGCAACCCGATGAAACTCCACGGAAGTGCCTCTCGGACGGCCACGAAAAACGGCACGTCGCCGAGATGGCGCATCACCGGTACGGCGTGACGTTCGAACCAGAGGAAGAGCGGGGAAGTCTCCGAGCTGCTCGAGCCGTCAGAGCCGGCGGACGACGGCTTCGACGCGGCCGATGATCTCGACATCGTTCGCGTAGATTGGCGCCATCTCACGATTCTCCGGCTGAAGCCGGATGCGGTTCCGCTCGCGATAGAAACGCTTGACGGTCGCCTCGCCCTCGATCATGGCGACGACGACTTCGCCGTTGTCGGCTGTGCGCTGGGGACGCACCACGATCAAATCGCCGTCGAGTATTGCCGCATCCACCATCGAATCGCCCTGGACGCGCAGCATGAACGCATGCGAGCCGCGCGGCACGAAACCGGCCGGCAGCACGAACTCGCCTTCGATGTTCTCGGCCGCGGTGATTGGAACTCCGGCGGCGACCTTGCCGAGAACCGGCATCACCACCGTCTCCGGGGGCGCCATTTCGGAGGCATCCGGCGTAGCGCGCAACGCTCGCGGCTTGGTGGGGTCGCGCGAGATGAGCCCTCTCCGCTCGAGCGCCTTCAGGTGGGCGTGGATCGTCGAGGAGGACGAAAGCCCGACCTTTTCGCCGATCTCGCGGACCGACGGCGGGTATCCGCGTTCGGCTTTGAAATCGGCGATGGCCTGAAGGATGCGGCGTTGCCGCTCGGTTGCCGGCTTTTCGATGGCGTTGACGCCCATGAGGATCTCCTCAAAAAAATCCGGACGCTCTCAGCGAGAGTGCCTGGCGTATGGCACTTAGGCCGGGTATAACTCTACCACAAAAGCCGCCCATGAGGCAAACATACGTTCGAGAAATGCCTTGACAGACGAAGGCGACGGTATGGTAAAATCTAGTGGACGAACAGGCGTTTGCCACAAAATATGGGGATGCGAGAGGAGAAAAACGACGATGACCAGGCGTAAACGGTTGACCCTGATGCCGGTAATCGTACTCGCCGCACTGAGCCTCATGGTGGCGTTGCCGACCCTTTCGGGCATGCGGCTCTATGCGGCAACGGCGGAGCGCTACACGACCGTCACCGTCCATCCAGGCGACACGCTTTGGTCGATCGCCTCCGCCCATGCCGGCAACGGCGACATTCAAGATGCCATCGATCGCATCAGCGCCGTCAACCACCTCCGCGGCGCGAGCCTTCAACCCGGCGAACACCTGCGTATCCCGCTCGCGTCCTCCTAGAGCTCCGCTCCATGTCATCCTGAGCGGAGCGATCCTGAGCGAGCGCAGCGAGTCGAACGGGAGCGCTGTCGAAGGATGAGCGCAGCGCCCGCAGTGTCACGCTGAGCGCAGCGCCCGCAGTGTCACGCTGAGCGCAGCGCCCGCAGTGTCACGCTGAGCGCAGCGCCCGCAGTGTCACGCTGAGCGCAGCGCCCGCAGGCGCGAAGTCGAAGCGCGAAGCGCGAGGCCGCCACTGGCGGTTTTTTTTCGTCAGCCCTACGGCTGACGGCGCGAGACGAGAACGATACTGTGTCCGCTATGTTCGTCGAGAAATTCGAACCCTTCCATCATCCACGAATCGAGGCCGCCGGCGGAATGCTTGGCGACCTCGCGTACGACGTGGATGCGATTTCGCAGCCACTGCAGTTCGGAGCGGGTCGTCACCGGAAAGACCGCAACCTCGCAGTCTTCGCACTTGTATCCGTACTGCATCGCCGCTCGCGCTTCGCTGCGGAACACAAAGCCCCCGCTCCCGCGATCACGCAGAAAAAAGCCCCCGCTCTTGCGAGCGGGGGCATCGGTGAGACTCGGATTCGGCTCAGATCTTGATCTGGGCCTGGAAGTAGACCTGGAACGGAATCGAGTTATACAGCGGCTGATACGATTGGTTGAAGACCGCTGGATAGCCGGCCGTTCCGTTTTGCGGAGCGTGCGGATTGTTTCCGTAGAAGAAACCCGCCCCGGGTTGATTGCCCAGGTAGTAGTAGCCGTTGGGAGCGTACGCGCACACAATGTTGTTCGGCTTGTATGCGGCCGTCCACGGCATCGGCGTTCCGCCGAAGCACTCGTTGAGGATGTTCGCGAGCGTGGCGACCACGTGCACCCGGGGCGTCACGTCGTAGCCGAACTGCATGCCCATGTTGAGCTGCCACGGTTCGCGATAGTTCGCAAGACCGTCGAACGTGCCGGTTTGCGGATTCGGGATTGCCAAGTAACCCGAAGGCGCGAACGTCGACGCGGTGCAGTACTGGTAGTTTGCGAAACCGCCGGTCGGCGACCCCTTCAAGCCGGGAACCGTATGGCCTTGGTTGCCGAAGCAGTCGCGCGGATCCAGCCCTACCGCCGCCAGCGGCGAGCCGTAGGTGTTGCCTTCGTTGAGGATCATGTTGATCGACGCCGTGAACTTGTCGTGTTTGTAGTTGAGGAACCCGGTGAAGACGTTGGGATTGATCGCCGTCTGCGTCACCGTGTCCGGCGCACTCTGCGGCGGATTGTTGGCGTACGCATCGTACCAGCCGTTGCGATCGAGCAATGACTGTTCCGCGTAGTGGTAGTACGGATTCGCGATCGCGTTCTTGCCGGGGCCGCACGCTGCGGGCGTTGGTGCGGGACCGTTGGTGAAGTTCGGCCCCGCCGAGTTGATGCAGTACCACGGTGAGCCGCCGCCCTTCTTGGTCAGAGCGTTGAACACCGAGATGTAGGTGTTAATGACGTCGATGGCATTCGATCCGTTGGCTAGCGTGCTGTACTTGATCTTTGCACTGGTGAACGTGTACGACAGCTGCCCCGATAGACCGTTACGCGTCGGATCGCCCTTCTGCACGGCCAGTTCGACGCCGGCGGTCTGCTGCGTTGCAGCGTTGATGCCGGATGCGAAGTTGCCGCCGAGAGAAACGGTCACGAGCTGATTGGTCGTCCAGCGGAAGAACGGAGAGACTTTGAACGTCCAATCGGTGCCTTTGAGGTGCTTTTCGTACGAGAGGTCGTAGTTGTTCGACGTTTGCACCGGGTTGTCGTGGCCGGGATTGGTGAAGCCGAGCCCCCAGAAGTGCTGGAAGTCGAACTTCGCCATGCCTAAACCCGATACGTTCTGGTACTGCTCGAATGCAGTTTCGGTCGGTTGCGTGTAACGGCCGTAGTTGAACCGCAGCACGTCGTCCGGGTCGAACGTGTAGGTACCGCCGACGCGCGGCGACCACAGCGGATGCGAGAACCCAGTCGGGCTCACGTTGCTATAGAGGCCGCTGCCGTTTTGGCCGTTGGGATGGCGTGCCTGCTGGCCCGACGGCGAGATGAACGGATGTCCCGGCGACGAGTAGCAGAGACCCGGCAACTCTCCGCTGCCAGGCGTATTGGGAATGACCTGCGGTCCCGCGCTACCCGGCGAAGAGCCGGGCGAGACGGGGATGAGGATCGGTTGGCCGGTTTTCGGATCGTAGCAATAGCCGTTTTGCGCTTGCGCGAACCAGAAGTTCGACTCCGGGTTCGCCGTTTGCGGAAGCTGGTAGACGTAGCTTTCGAAGCGGACGCCGGCGTTGATGTCCCAGCGATCCGTCGGACGCCATTCGTCTTGTAGCGCAACCGACGCGAACTGCGGCGTCACGTTGTTGATCGTGCCGTATCCGTCGGGAACGGTGACGACGTACTGCGCGCCGGCTTTGGCTGCCGGAGATCCCGCCGGCGGGGCGGGTCCGACCGGCGACGAGTACGTGCCGCCCGTCGACGAGAGCAGACAGTTGGACGGAAGTCCCGACGCGTAGGCGTAACAGTTTCCCTTCGAGTCCACGAGATTCGTCGGATGCGACGGTGCGCCGTACCACTGGTTGTTCCAGCGCACGACGGACGCCGTCGTGTAGTTGCCGGTCAACTGCAGCAGGTTCTGCGCGTTGATTTGATCGGCCGCCATCAACTGGAGGCCGCGGGTGTGGGTGCTGAGCTCGTAGTCCGGGCTCGGATAGCCGAAACCGGCGTCGTTGTATCCGTACGCGGTGATCGCTTCGTTACCCGCGTTTGGGGCGCTCATCAACCAGTTGGAGTAGAACGAGTAGCCCATCAGCCGCACGTACGCGGTCGAACCGAAGTTCTTCTGGTACTGCAGCTTGATGACCGACCCGTCGTTCCACGTCGTGTCGCGCCCGTTGACCGGGACGCCGCCGTTGAACGGATGGGCCGGCTGGCTTGGCGCCGAGTAGTTGATGACGTTTGCCGTCGACGCCGACTGCCCGAACGTCGTACCCGGACCAAAGACGTGCGAGTCGATGTACGGAAGGTTCGAGGTTCCGGTCGTCGCGCAGCCGACGAAGAAGATCGCTTGGTATCCGCACAGGTCTTTGTACGGACCGTTCGATCCCGGATAAGTGGTGATGCCGAAGTCGGCGGCGATGTTCTGCCACCCGGGGAAGCCTTGGTTGATGTACGACTGGCCCCCCTGATCGGCGACGCTGTCGCCGAAGAACTGATGGTAAGCGAAGTTGTAGTACAGGAGCTGCACGTCGTCTTTGCCCGCGTCGTTGTGATGCGGGATGCCGAAGTGGAAGTTGGCGACGTTCTCGCGGTCCGCCGTGTTGACGGGCAATCCCAAGAAGCCCGAACCAGACCACGGCGTGTAGAGATTACACGACGGCTGGGTCGGAAACTTCTGCGTTTTCTCGGATCCGAGAAGCCCGAACGTCGGGTCGTATCCGAGCGATCCGGCCGGCGCGCCATTCGGACCGCACGTCGAGAACGTGCCGTTCGGATAGTACGACAGCGTGCTCGCGTACGCGTTGAAAACCGACGAGAAAATGCCGTTCGGGCCGCTTCCGTCGATCGGCTGGTTGGCGCCGTTGGTGTCGTCCAGCGTGTTGTACATTTGGTTGCTGCCCTGAATACCGACGTACCAGGAGAACAGCCGGTCGGGGGTCGCGCCGCCGGCTTCGACGGCGGCCTTGTGATAGAACGCAGGCGTCCCAATGCCGAGCGTGGCTTGCGCGTAGCCCGGGAAGGTGCCGGTCTTGATCACTTGGTTGATGTAGCCGGCGAGGGTGGCCGACGTACCGCCGGCCGGCGATCCGCCGGTGTAGATTTCGGTCTCTTGCGATCCGAGGCTCGACAGCGAGTTGGCGTTGTAGTTGTCGAACGCTCGGTTCACGGGGACGCCGTCGTACTCATAGCCGACTTGGCTGTACGACGATCCGCGAATGTAGTAGACCTGGCCGAAGCCGTAGTTGCCGATTTGGGAGACGACGCCCGGCTGCGAATAAATCGCCGAATAGGCGCTGTCCAGATTACCGCCGCCGCCAATGCCTTGGACGGTGGCTTGGGTCGCGGCGTTTACCGAGTAAACGTCCGCGGTCGTACCGGATTTTACGAGGTTTCCGGCCGCCCGGGCGCTCACGTTCGCGATCGTCTTGAGTCCCTTTTGCATCTTGATCGTGACCGTCTGAGACTGGTCGGCGAAGACCGTGATGCCGGGGTAGGCGACGGGGTTGTAGTTCTGTTTGGTCACCGAAACCGTATACGTATCCGGCGACAAGGAGAGGAAGGTGAAATGACCACTGGAGTCAGTGGTCGCCGTTATGGTTTGCGATGCCGAGGCCGCTTTCACGGCCGCGCCGGCGATCGGAGCTCCGTTTTCGTCCGTTACCTGGCCGCTCAGACTTCCGGTCGTTCCCGCCAGTACCCATGTTGCCTGGCAAAGGAAAGCGACCAGAAGGGCGAGAGCCACGACGACCTGACGGAGGGTGCGCGATCTGCTCATGTTTTGCCCTCGATCAGCAGTGTTGGCTAGACGCCACTCGAGGACGAGCCGGGGCCAATTTTTGGCCTCAGCGGAATCCCAGGTGACGCAATCGAGGCACTTTCCTGGCCTCCGCGTCCGTTCCTTTAGAATCTTTTAAGAAGAAAAGTGGCGCGTTTAGGCCGGGGAAGCCAACCGTTGTGCCAACAACGCGGGTATCTGCGACGGCCGTTCCGCGACCGGAACGCCGGCGGCTCGGAAGGCATCGATCTTGCTCTGGGCCGTACCGAACCCGCCCGAGATAATCGCACCGGCGTGTCCGAGCGACTTGCCGGGCGGGGCATTGCGGCCGCCGACGAACGCGACCACCGGCGTCTGCGGCAGATGCTCGCGCACGTACGCCGCCGCGTCCTCCTCGTCGGAGCCGCCGATTTCGCCGCAGATCACGATCGCCTTGGTCTGCGGGTCGTTCTGGAACTCCCGAAGGCAGTCGACGAAGGTCGTGCCGATGATCGGGTCGCCGCCGATGCCGACGCAGGTCGACTGTCCGAAGCCGGCACGCGTGAGGCCGTCCACGACTTCGTAGGTCAACGTCCCGGAGCGCGAGATCAAGCCGACGTCGCCTTCGGCAAAAACGTGGCCCGGCATGATGCCGACCGACGCCTTTCCCGGCGAGATCAGCCCGGGACAGTTGGGGCCAATGATGCGCATGCCGGGAGTCGATCCGACGACCCTCAACACGTCGTGCACCGGCACGCCTTCGGTAATGCAGACGGCCAGGGCGATACCCGCATCGTAGGCCTCGTAGAGCGCGTCGGCCGCAAAGGGCGGCGGCACGAAGATGCAAGTGTGGGTTGCGCCGGTTGCGGCGACCGCCGCCCGGACCGTATCGAAGACCGGCAGCCCGTGGGGCGTCTTTTGGCCGCCTTTGCCCGGCGTCACGCCACCGACGACGTTCGTGCCGTAGCGCACCATGCGATCGGTGTGGTACGAACCTTCCGCGCCGGTGATGCCCTGCACGATCACCTTGCTGTTCTTGTCTAAGAAGATACTCATTGGGCGGCCATCTCCCCAACGGGACCGGAGATCTCGACGGCACGGGCCGCGCCTTCGTCCATGGTTTCTACCGGCGTCATTCCGGCGTCGGCCAGAATGCGGCGTCCCTCTTCTTCGTTGGTTCCCGTCAGGCGAATGACGAGCGGGATCTTGCGCGACTTCGTCGTCGCGAGCGCCTCCACGATACCGCGCGCCACTTCGTCGCCGCGCGTTATTCCTCCGAAGATGTTGATGAAGAACGCCGTCGCCGGCGTGTGATTCACGACGAGTTCGTAGCAGTTTCGCACGCGCTCGGCATTAGCGCCGCCGCCGACGTCGAGAAAGTTCGCGACCTTGCCGCCGGCAAAGTTCACGGCGTCCATCGTCGCCATTGCGAGGCCGGCGCCGTTGGCCATCGTGCCGACGTTCCCGTCGAAACGGCGGAAGTTCCGAATCCCCAGCCCCGATTCCGCGGCGAGCTTTTCGTCTTCGTCAAGCGGCAGCGTCTTCTGCCACTCGGCGAACTCGGGATGCCGGAAGAGCGCATCGTCGTCGAGTTCGACCTTCGCATCGGATGCCACGACGCGGCCGTCCGCGGTCAGCGCCAGCGGATTGACTTCCACGAGTTTCGCCCCATAGCGGAAGAACACGTCGTAGAGCGCTGCCAGAATCGCCGGAAACTGTCTGCGATACCCCGCATCGAGCTCCGCATCGAACGCGAGTTCCCGTCCGACGAAGGGCGAATATCCGATCGCCGTGTCGACGAAAAATTTCGCAATCGACTCGGGATGATGCTCGGAGACTTCTTCGATGTCCATGCCGCCGAAGCGGCTTACCATGATGACGGGTTTTTTGGTCGCGCGGTCGATCGCAATCGCGCAATAGGCCTCTTTGGCAATCGGCAGCTTTTCTTCGACGAGCAGCGAGTTGATCGGTTCGCCGGCGGGATTCTGCCGGTTCGGCGGCATCGGCGTTGCAAGAATATCTTCGGCGACGGCGCGCCCCCGATCGGCACCCTGCGCAAACTTGATTTTTCCGGCTTTACCGCGCCCGCCCATCAGCACTTGGGCTTTGACGACCCACTCGCCTGCGACGCGTTCGAGGAAGTCCCCGACCTCGCGTGGCGTGACGGCGTGACGGCTCTCCGGCACCGGGACGCCGGCACGGCGGAATAGTTCCTTTCCTTGGTACTCCATCAGGTTCACGGTACGGGATGTGCTCCTTATGCGGGTGTGGGCGCGTTATTTTCCCATCAGCGCGCGCCCGATGATGAGCTGCTGAATTTCGGAAGTGCCTTCGTAGATTTCGGTAATCTTCGCATCGCGGTAGTGGCGTTCGACCGGAAACTCGGTCGTGTATCCATATCCGCCGTGTATCTGCAACGCCTCCGCCGCATGCTTGCGCGCCGCGGTCGAAGCAAAGAGTTTTGCTTTGCTCGCTTCGATCGTAAACGGCCGTCCCGCATCGGCGAGCGCCGCAGCGCGGTAGATCAGCAGACGCGCCGCATCCAAATCGGTCGCCATCTGCGCGATCTTGAACGAAACGCCCTCGAACTCTCGGATCGCACGGCCGAAGGCGTGGCGCTGTTGCGCGAATGCAACCGATTCGTCGAGACACGCGGCGAGAATGCCGGCCGCCTGCGCCGCGATGCCGATTCGGCCCGACGTCAGTGCGGTCATCGCGCTGCCGAAGCCTTCGCCCTCGCCACCCAGAAGCGCGTCGGAAACGACCGCGACGTCGTCAAATGCAACGTCGCACGTATTGCTGGTGTGAATGCCGAGTTTCTCGGTCACGCGTTCGACGGCGACGCCCGGCAACGCGGAGTCGATCAGAAACGCGCTGACGCCGCGCGCTCCGGGACCGCCGGTGCGGAACATCCCCATGAGCACGCCGCAATAACTGCCGTTCGTGCACCACTGCTTGCGTCCGTTCAAACGGTAGCCGTTGCCGTCGCGCGCCGCGCTCGCGCGAATCGCGGCCGCATCCGATCCGGCGTCCGGTTCGGTAAGCGCGAAACCCGCCAGCACGTCTTCGGCGGCAAGGCGCGGAAGCCACGCGCGCTTCTGCGCTTGGGTGCCGAGCTTGAGAATCGCCGAACAGATCATCGAGTGCACCGAAACCGTCACCGCGGCGCCCGCGTCGACGCGCGCCAACTCCTCGATCGCGAGCGCGTACGACACGTAGTCGGCGCCGCTTCCGCCGTATTCTTCCGGAACGAGAATACCCATGATGCCGGCGGCGGTCAGTTTCGCGTAGAGTTCGCGCGGGAAGGCGTGCTCGCGATCCCAACGAGCGATGTTGGGCGCGATTTCGCGCTGTGCGACTTCGGCCGTCAACGCTGCGATCTCGCGCTGTTCGTCGCTCAAACAGAACTGTTCGCGGGTGGGCGTGATCATGCGTAGGTGTAGAAACCGCGGCCGCTCTTTTTCCCGAGCCAGCCCGCGGCAACGTACTGACGCAGCAGCGGACACGCGCGGTACTTCGAATCGGCGAAACCCGTATACAAGACGTCCATGATCGCCAAGCAGGTATCCAAACCAATGAAATCGGCCAGCGTCAGCGGCCCCATCGGATGGTTCATGCCGAGTTTCATCACCGTGTCGACGGCTTGCGGGGTCGCAACGCCCTCGTATACGGCGTAGATCGCCTCGTTGATCATCGGCATCAGCACGCGATTCGAAACGAAGCCCGGGAAGTCGCGCACTTCGACCGGCGTCTTGCCCATTTGCTCGGCCAGCGCGCGCGTAAACTCGTAGGTCTCCTGGGACGTCGCGATGCCGCGAATGATCTCGACCAGTTGCATGACCGGCACGGGGTTCATGAAGTGCATGCCGATGACGCGCTCGGGCCGGCGCGTGGCGGCACCCAGCACCGTAATCGAAATCGACGACGTATTGCTGGCCAGGACCGCGCGCGGCACGCACGCATCGTCGAGCGCGCGGAAGATCGCCAGCTTCGTGTCGAGATGCTCGGTCGCCGCTTCGATCGCGAGGTCGACGTCGAACGACGAGATCGCGGGCGCCGAAGCGATGCGCCCGAGGATTTCCGCGCGGCCGGTTTCGGTCAGCCGTCCCTTCTCGACGCTGCGCGCGAGGTTCTTTGCAATCCCTGCGATGCCGCGTTCGACGAGTTCGGGCGTGCAATCGTTGAGCAGCACGCCATGTCCGGCGGCCGCCGCGACTTGTGCGATGCCCGAGCCCATCTGCCCCGCACCGACGACGGCAATTTTCAATTCAGACGCGTCTCTAAGGGCCGTGCGTTTATCCGACCCGCACCAGCAGCGCGTCGCCCTGACCGCCGCCGGAACAAATCGAGGCGATGCCGTACCCGCCGCCGCGTTTGCGCAGCTGGTTGATCACGGTGCCGACCAAACGCGCTCCGGACGCGCCGATCGGATGGCCCATTGCAACCGCGCCGCCGAACTGATTGATCTCGCCTTCGTCCAGGCCGAGATTTCGCGCCGACGAAATCGCGACGGCGGAGAAGGCTTCGTTGATCTCCCACACGGCGATGTCGCTGCGCGAGAGGCCGGTGCGATCGAGCAGTTTTTGCGCCGCCATCGCCGGCGTCAAGCAAATATAGGGCGAATCCCACGCGACCGTGACGTGCTCCTCAATCGTGGCCAGCGCCTCGTATCCGTGTTGCGCTGCATAATCGGCGTCGGCGAGAATCAGCGCCGCCGCGCCGTCGTTCACGCCGGGCGCGTTGCCCGCCGTGATCGTGCCGTCGCGCTCGAGCGGCCGCAGTTTCCCCATCGATTCCAAACTCGCGTCGCCGCGAACGGCTTCGTCGCGATCGACCACAACCGACGGTTCGTTCCCGGTCACGAACGGCCCGTACGCGTCGTAGTCGAGCGTAAACTGTTGCGAGGGCTCGTGCTCCCATACGCGGCTGCGCGCACCGCCGGCGGCCGCCGGCACGCGCGCTTGTCCGCGCCGCGGCAGCGCGTCGACGACGACTTTACCCTTGGCTTTCGACGCCACTTTGACCGGCACGATCTCGTCGGCGAAATGACCGGCAGCGTGCGTCGCCGCCGTGCGCTGATGGCTCGAGAACGCGAAGCGGTCTTGCTCTTCGCGCGTCAACCCCAACTCGTTGGCGACCTTACTGCCTTGCGACGCCATCGTCATCGGGAAATACTGATCCCACAATCCGTCGTAAACCATCGCGTCGATCAGCGTTCCGTCGCCGAAGCGGTAGCCCCAGCGCGCGTCGCGCAGCAGATAGGGCGCGTTCGACATCGACTCCATTCCGCCGGCCGCAATCACCGCGTTCGCACCGGCATTGATCGCGCGCATCGCGTGCACGACCGCAACGAGTCCCGACGCGCAAACCTTGTTCACCGTCTCGGCCGTCACGGTCTTGGCGAGTCCGGCTTTGAAGACGACCTGGCGCGCCGGATTCTGACCGACGCCTGCCTGCAGAACCTCGCCGAACACGGCGTGCTCGATTTCGCTCGGGTCGATTTTCGCGCGTTCGATCGCGCCGGCCAGCGCAACCGCTCCGAGCGTGCTCGCAGTGAGCGGGGCCAAACCACCCCCGAGTTTGCCGAACGGCGTACGAGCCGTCGAGAGAACGACGGCTTTGGAGCTCGATGTCATCATAGCCCGCGACCCTTCGCGCGCTCTCCCGGCCTCACCTAGGCTCCGTTCCGCATTGAAAAGGAGCTGCCCGGGACGGCTCGTGCGCGCCCCCCCACGGGCAGCCCTTTTTCAATGCTTCACTACGATGGGGCAATTGTCGCATTCGAACTGGATCGTGGCGTGCGTGATGCCGAAGCCGGATTCGAGGCAACGATTGATGTTACGCAAGACGGCGGTCGCTTCGCTCAAACGGCGATCGTCGAGGAGGACGTGCGCGGAGAGCGCGTGCGAACCGCTGGCGATCGACCACACGTGCAGGTCGTGCACGCCGGCGACGCCGCCGATGCGCTCGAGTTGCGCGACGAGATCCGACGCGTCGACGTCGCCGGGGACGCTCTCGAGCAGCACGTTGGTCGCGTCGCGCATCAAGCGAAAAACGCCCGTCACGATGATCGCCGCGACGAAGAGCGAGAGCGCCGGATCGATCCAGGCCGCATGGGTGACGGCGATGACGATGCCGCCCGCGATGACGGCGGCGGCGCCGAGCACGTCGCCCAACACGTGAAAGAGCACGGCGCGGACGTTGAGATCGCTGCGACCCTCACGATGCAGGACGACGCCGACGCATGCGTTGAGCGCGAGACCGATTGCTGCGACCACCGTCATCGTGAGCGCTTGCGGCTCGACCGGCGCACCGAAGCGCCGAACCGCCTCGTAGGCGATGACCAGCGTGGCGACGAGCAGCAGCGTTCCGTTCACGAGCGCGGCCAGGACTTCGATGCGTCCGTAGCCGTAGGTCCGGCGCGGGTCGGCGGGGCGCGCTGCGCCGTAGGCGGCGATCAACGCGATCGTCAGCGCGAAGAGATCCATGCAGACGTGGACCGCGTCGCTCGTGAGCGCGAGGCTGCGCGAACGTATGCCGCCCCAGAACTCGAGCGCTGCGACCAGCGCCGTCACGCATAGCGCGAAAACGAGGCCGGCGCGGGGCTTCATCGCCGCTACGCTTTCAATGCCTTCAACGCCAGCGCCGCGAGCATTGCGCCGAACGTCGCGAAAGTGCGGCTTTCGGCTTGCGCGATGACGGAAGGCCGCCACGTGCCTTTCCCGCCGCCGGCCGGTTCGAGTCGCGGAATCACCGGAGGAACCTCGGCGCAATACGCGTCGAACGCTTCGCCGAACCGGGATCGAAGAAAATCTTCTTCGTGCGGGACGATCGTCGCATAGACGCCGGCCATTGCGGCGAGCGAACCTGCGACCAGCACCAGACGCGCTAACGGCGAGTTACGACCCGTGAACGCGATCGCGAAGCCGGCCGCCGTGACGAAGTTGCCCGCGTAGAGCGGATTGCGCACGTGGGCGTACGGGCCGGCGGTGACCAGTTCCGGCGCCGTCACTTCGTCGCCGCGCGTGGTGACGCCGGAGTACCCGACCGCCCAGCAACGCACGAGTTCCCCTGCAATCGCCAGCGGAAGTCCGAGCGTGACGCTCAGCGCGCTCGGCTTTCCGAACGCCGCCAACGCGACCGCCGGCACCGCCAGCAGCGCGCCGCGATTTTTGAAAACGAAGGCCCGCACCGAATCGTTCATGCGTTTCAAGCGTTACGCGCGGGAGCGCGGATTCCCCACGCGTGCGCGTACACGTCGCGCAGCGAACGTTCCAGCGGGATCGCGGGCGTCCAGCCGCAGCGCGAGCGCAACTTTTCCGCGCTGCCGAAGAACACGGGCACGTCGAGCGGACGGAAGCGCTGCGGGTCCTCCCGCACCTCGACGGGCACGCCGGCGATGTGAATCAAATCGCGCAGAAGGTCGCGCACTTTGACCGGCGTTCCGCTGCACACGTTGTACGTTTCGCCGGCAACGCCGTCGCGAGCGAGGGCGAGATACGCATCGACGACGTCGCGCACGTCGAGAAAATCGCGCGCCGCGTTGAGATTGCCGACCATGAGCAGCGGCGCGCCGCCGGCGGCGATTGCGGCGAGCTGCGCCGCCAGCGACGGCACGACGAAACGTTCGCTCTGTCCCGGCCCGATATGATTGAACGCACGCGCGACCACCACGTCCATCCCGAACGCACGCGCCTCCGCCGCGAGAATCGCTTCGGCGGCACACTTACTCGCGGCGTACGGCGTTGCCGGATGCGGCTCGAGCGTTTCGCGCAGCGGAAAATCCGCCGCGTCGCGCGCGCCGTAGACTTCCGCCGAACTCGTAAACAGAATGCGCGGCATCGGGGCACCGGCGGCCGCGTACTCGCGCACCGCCTGCGTCAGCCGCGCGGTACCGATCGCGTTCGTTTCATACGTCGCGGCCGGCGACGAAAACGAATCCGGCACGAACGTCTGCGCCGCTAAGTGGAAGACGACGTCGGGACGAGCGATGTCGAGCGCCGCGCGAATCGAAGCAACGTCTCGCAAGTCGAGTGGAACGAAGCCCCCGATTTCGGTTTCGTGCGGGCCGCCGCACTCCACCGTCTCGTAACCTTCACGGCGCAGCGCGCCCGCCAAATAGCGCCCGACGAAGCCGCTCGCTCCCGTGACCAGCGCGCGCACGCGATCGGTCCTCGCGCTTAAGCCGGCGCGCGTTCGGCGAGGCGGTCGAGGTCGGCCTTTACCATCATCTCCACCAGCTGTTCGAAGGTCACCTCGGGAACCCAGCCGAGTTTGCGGCGCGCTTTGCTCGCGTCGCCGATCAGCACGTCCACTTCGGCGGGCCGAACGAAGCGCGGATCGATGACGACGTAGGGTTCGTACGAACCCAGGCCGGCCGCTTCGAACGCGATTCGCACGAAATCGCGGACGCTGTGCGTGCGGCCGGTCGCGATGACGTAATCGTCGGGTTCGTCGGCTTGCAGCATCAGCCACATGGCGCGCACGTAATCGCCCGCATAGCCCCAGTCGCGTTGCGCGTCGAGATTTCCGAGCGCCAGCTTATCGGCGAGCCCGAGTTTGATGCGCGCGACGCCGTCGGTGATCTTACGCGTGACGAACTCTTTGCCGCGGCGCGCGCTCTCGTGGTTGAAGAGCATTCCGCTGCAGGCGTACATGCCGTACGACTCGCGATAGTTCACCGTAATCCAATGCCCGTAGACTTTGGCCACGCCGTAGGGGCTGCGCGGATAGAAGGGCGTCGTTTCGGTCTGCGGCACTTCGACGACTTTGCCGAACATCTCCGAACTCGACGCCTGATAGAAGCGGACGGGACGAGTGCAGTGGCGGATCGCCTCGAGCGCGCGGGTCACGCCCAGCGCGGTGAACTCGCCGGTCAAGACCGGCTGGCTCCACGACGCCGGAACGAACGACTGCGCCGCGAGATTGTAGACTTCGTCGGGCAGCACGTCGTTGACGATTGCCGTCATCGAGGTCTGGTCGAGCAGATCGCCCGAGACGATTTCCACGTCGCCGACGATGTGCTCGATGCGTTCGTGCACTTCGGTGCTCGTGCGGCGCGTCATGCCGACGACGCGATAGCCCTTCTCCAACAGCAATTCGGCGAGATAGGAGCCGTCCTGCCCCGTGATGCCGGTTATCAACGCGGTCTTTTTCACGTCGCCTGCGCTCCCGTCGAAGCGGGCCGCCGCGCGAGCCGCGCGGCGAGCGTCACGGCAACGAACGACGCGACCTCGCTCGGCAGCGTGCCGCGGCCAAAGCCGGCGTCGTAGCCGAGTTCGCCGGCCATCAGGTTCGTGACGCGGGGGCCGCCGCAAATCAGCACGATCCGGTCGCGCAGGCTCTCGGCTTCGAGCAGCTCGGCCAGCTGCGTGAAGTTCTTGAGATCGCTGCCCTTCTGGGTCACGACTTGCGAAGCCAAAACGACGTCGACGTCGTGCTGCTTTGCAAACGTCACCAGATCTTCGACGGCGACTTGACTCCCGAGATTGAAGGTCTCGAATGCGTGATAGCGTTCCAATCCGTAATCGCCCTTATACCCTTTCATGTTCAAGATCGCGTCGATGCCGACGGTGTGCGCGTCGGTGCCGATGCACGCGCCGGCGACGCGCACCTTCCGCCCGATGCGCTCGTTTACGTACGCGTCGATTTCTTCCATGCTCATCGCGTGCGCGCGAGCCGACGGCGCTTGGATCGATTCGGCGTCGATTCCGTGCGGCGTGCTCGCATAGACGACGAAGAACGAAAACCCGTCGGCAATGCGCCGCCCGTCGACGACCTGCACGTCGCGCAGCCCCATCTTTACGGCGAGTTGGCGCGCTGCTTCGTCGGCCGCCTCGCTCCATTCGACGGGAAGCGTGAACGACAGCTGCACCTTCCCGTCGTTGACGGTGTCGCCGTACGGTTTGACCGGACCGCTCACGCCGTCACCGGTTCGCCGCGCAGCGCGCGCGCAAACGGATTGACGTAGCCGGCGGCGCGTTCGAAGACGCCGTCGAAGCCGCGGCCGCCGTCCGGCGAACGCTTCACGTCGGCAAACGTCGCGGCGTCGATGGCCGCCATCAATCCGAGATCGGCGACGCGCTCGAGCAGCGTTTCGCAGCCGGCCAGCACCTCGTCGGCGCGCCGCTCGATGCGGCCGCCGGGACGCACGCTGATTTCGTCGCCGAAATGGCGCGCGGTGTTCATGATGTAGCGCGCGTTCTCCAGCGACAGCGCGCGGTCGGCAAGATACGGCGTGTGAATCGCCTCGGTAAGCATGCCGCAGAGGTGAATCGTTTGTCCCGTCATCACCGACGTCAAGTTGAAGAGCGCGTCGATGAGGTGCCCTTTGAAGACGTCGCCGGTCATGTGTTTGGTCGGCGGCATGTACTTGAGCGGTGCGTCCGGGAAGATCTGCCGTTCGAGCTGCGCCTGCGCGACTTGGTAGAGGAAGCCGTCCTGGAGATCCGGATCGATTTCGTATGCATCGCCCAGGCCGATCTGCGCGTCGGGCAATCCCGCGCGATGGGCGAACTCCTCGTTGATGAATTGCGAAGCCAGCACTGCGGGCGCTTGCTCGACGGCGTCGGCGGTCGTGAGATAGTTGTCTTCGCCGGTGTTGATGATGATGCCCGAATACGCGTTCAGCGCGCGGCTGAAGTGCTGGTCGACGAACGTGCGCTTCATATTGATGTCGCGGAAGAGAATGCCGTACATCGAGTCGTTGAGCAGCATGTCGAGCCGTTCGATCGCCGCCATCGCAGCGATCTCGGGCATGCAGAGTCCGCTGGCGTAGTTGGTCAGCATCACGTAGCGCCCGAGTTTTTCCGAGACGTCGTCGAGCGCCGCGCGCATGATGCGGAAGTTCGCCTGCGTCGCATAGGTGCCGCCGAAGCCTTCGGTCGTCGGCCCATACGGAACGAAGTCGAGCAGCGATTGGCCGGTCGAGCGGATGACCGCGATGACTTGGGCGCCCGCTTCGGCGGCGGCCACCGCCGCGGTGCGGTCTTCGTAGATGTTGCCGCTGGCAACGATCACGTACAGCAGCGGCGCGGGCTCCTGTGGAAGGCGTTCGAGCAACGCGCTGCGCTCGGCGCGGCGCGAACGCAGTTGCGAGAGCGCGGCATCGACGTGCGGCCGCAGCGCGCCGGCGGCGGCCGCGTCGGGAACGTCGTCGAAATCGGAGAGCGCACGGCTTCCGCCCGCAATCGCCTCGCCGAGGGTCGCCGGCGTGAGGCCCGTTTCGGCGATCGCCCGGCCGAAGGCCAGTGCAACGCCGCGGCTGCGCTGGGCGGCGGTCAGCGAGTCGACGATCAGATTGGGGACGGGAACGTCGTCGGGGCCGACCCCGTCGACGCCGAGCAAACGCAGCACCGCCCGCTCGACCGAGACGGTCGAATGGCCGTCGATGAACTCCTCGACGGGCGCGACGATAGCGGCCGCCAGCGTGCGGCAGCGGTCGACGGCGGCGCGGTCGATGCGGATCTCCACGGGGGAGTCTTTGGCTTACGGGGCTGAAGGCGCCTTGCCGCGCGCGGAGAGCGCGAGGTAGGCCGCGATGCCTTCTTGCCACGAGGGCATGGCGAAGCCCAGTCCGGCGAGTTTGCGGCTCTCCAATGCGGAGAAGGCCGGACGCCGGGCCGGCATCTTCCACTGGTCGGCGGAGATGCGCTCGACGCTCACCCTCACGCCGGCCTGCGCGAGCGCCTCGCACGCGAAGTCGTACCAGCTGACCGGTCCGGCGTTGGCCGCATGATAGAGACCGGTTGCGCCCGCCTCCACCAGCGCCCGCAGCGCCGCCGCCAGATGGCCGGCGAAGGTCGGCGAGGCGAAGACGTCATCGACGATCCGCAGCGGTTCCCCCGACCGCCCCTGCGCGATCACGCGGTCGACGAACGTATAGCCTTTGCTCGCCGACGGCCGGACGCCGTAGACGCCGCACGTCCGCACTACCAGCGCGTCCGTCCCAAGCGCTTCGGCCAGCAGTTCGCCGGCGAGCTTCGAGACGCCGTAAGCGGAAATCGGGTGCACTGGGTCGTCCTCCCGGTACGGCCGCGCCGACGTGCCGTCGAAGACGTAGTCGCTGCTCACGGTGACGAAGCGAACTCCGCGGCCGCCGCACAGCCGCGCGGCTCGTCCGACCGCGAGCGCGTTCACGGCGAACGCGCGCTCCGGCTCCAGCTCGCACTGGTCGACGTTGTGAAAAGCCGAGCAGTTCACGACGGCGTCAGGCTCGTAGCGTTCGAGCGCAGCCGCAAGCGCGCCGGTATCTTCCAGGTCGAGGTCCGCGTGCGGCGGCGCGCTCAACGACCAATCGGTCCAGTGGCGCCGAATCTCGGTTCCGAGCTGCCCCGAGCCGCCGACGATAAGCGCCCGCCTCACGGCCGGGTCGCCGCCGTTGCGCGGCGTACGTGCAGCGACTGCCAACCCAACGCGCATGCGACCGCGATCGCGGTCAGCGCGTTTCCGATGGCGACGATACGCACGACCTGTTCCAACGATGCGTGCATCGCGGCAATCGCGAGCAGCGTTCCCGCAACGCCGACGAGCAGCGGAGCCGCGAATGCGATGCGGTGCGTTGCGATGCCGTAGGCACCAAGCACGCTGCTGAGCGCAAGGAACGTCATCGCCGCGCTATACGGCAGCAGCAGCGGCGCGGCCGCATCGAAGGCGTGACCGACGAGCGCGTGCAGCAGCACGATGCCGAAGAGCCGAACCGCAATCAGCCCAACCACCGAGATGCCCAGCAGTAAGCCGACGCACATCGCCAACGCGTCGCGCGTGCGCTCGCCGCGGACGTGACGCTCAGTGGCTTGCGGCAGCAGAACCGTCGGAACGAACCCGACGAAATACAGCAAGATCTTTCCGGCCAGCGATGCTGCCGAATAGATGCCGGCCTGATCGGGATCGAAGAAATGCTTGACGAGGATCACGTCCGCCGATCCGATCAAGGCGCCGGCCAGCGTAATCGCGGCGGCGCCGATGCCGCTGATCGCGATGCGCCGCCAGTCGTAGTGAATGGTGCAGCCCTCGACCGCGCGGAAGCGAGCCGCCAGGGTGAACGCGATCGCGGTCGCGCCGCCGACCGCGCCGCACAAAAAGCCGAGCATGCCTCCCAGCAAGGTCAAACCGACGGCCGTGAAGAGCACGACGCCGGCGACTTTGGCAAGGCCGTCGGCGACGCAGGATCGCGCGAATCCGGCGAAGTCTTGCGTCCCTTGCGCGACTGCCCGCAGGACCAGACTTAGCAGCAGCGTCCCGCCGAGCACGGCGACGAGCGGCACGATCCACGGCGGCGCATGGAGGAACGCCCCCGCCACCCGCATGGTCAGCAGAGAAACCGCCACGTAGATCCCACCGAGAATTCCGAAAGCGCGCGCGACGTCCACGACCAGGCGCCGCACGTGCCGGTCGTCGTGCAACACGCGGAACTCGGCGGCAAATCGCGCGATGACGGGCGCCGCAAGATTTGCCGGCACGGCCAGGATCGTGCTCGTTGAAATGAGGGCGTAGAGAATGCCGTAGTCGGCAACGCCAATGCGCCGGCTGGCGACCGCGTGGAACGCGAATCCGCCGAAATTGAGCACCATCG
The DNA here is from genome assembly GCA_963704715.1 of Vulcanimicrobiota bacterium. GTDB lineage: Bacteria > Vulcanimicrobiota > Vulcanimicrobiia > Vulcanimicrobiales > Vulcanimicrobiaceae > Tumulicola. Next base: position 1,383,099 of record OY969933.1, read on the forward strand.
TGGCGGCAAAAACCAGCGCTCCCTGCCGCACCATGATGCTGCCTTGAAGCCGGGCGATGCCGCGATCGATCAAGCCCGAAACTGACGCCATCGCCTGTTGCCCCGTCTCCCGAGTGAGCGAATCCCTTCGTCCGGCCTACGAGGAAGGGTCTCCCGAATCCCTTTTGAACGGGCTGGCCATGCACGTCGAGCGGCTCCCGATCGCGGGCGCGCTGGCACTTACGCTGACGGCGTATTCCGACGAACGCGGCTCCTTCACAGAGACGTACTCTTCGGCGCGCTACCGCGATGCCGGGGTGCTCGACCGGTTCGTGCAGGACAACGTCTCGTTCTCGCACCGCAACGTGCTGCGCGGCCTTCACGGCGCGCGCAGCATGAGCAAGCTGGTCGGCGTGCTCGCCGGCGAGGCGTACGACGTGATGGTCGACGTGCGGCCCGAAAGCCCGACGCGCGGACGCTGGCACGGCGAGGCGCTGCGCGCCGGCGAACACCGTCAACTCTACGTTCCGGCCGGCTGCCTGCACGGTTTCGTCGCCCTGACCGACGGCGTCATCTTCCTTTACAAGCAGAGCGCCTTGTACGACCCGGCTGCAGAGTTCGGCGTACGCTTCGACGATCCGGATCTCGGCGTTGCGTGGCCGGTCGACGCGTCGCAGGCGATCGTGTCGGCCAAGGACGCAGCAAACCCGAGCGCCCGCTCCCTGGGTCTGCTCGCAGACCGCTGAAGCGTAACAAACGCGGCTGCGTGCGGGTAGACCTCCGCTAGAGACACCTGCCGGTGACGGATGAAGAGTTAGTCTCACGAGTTCGCGAGGGAGAAAGGGAGCTTTTCGCGGTGCTGGTCGAGCGCTACAAGCGCGGAATTGCAAACTTCGTCGGCGCGAGCCTACGCGACGCTGCCGACGTGGCCGACCTCTCGCAAGAGACGTTCCTGCGCGCGTACGCGCATCTGGGAACGTTCAATCCGCAACTCGGAAAGTTCTCGACGTGGATCTATCAAATCGCGCGCAACGTCGTTCGCACGCACTTGGGCCGGTCGCTGCGCCGTCCGGTCGCGCAACCGCTTTCCGAGGATCAAACGCTCGAGAACTCGCTTCCCGATCCGTCGCGCGAGGCCGACCCGGCCGGCGGGGTGTTGCGTGAGGAGGCCGAACGCCAACTGCGCGCGGCGCTGGCGGAGCTCCCCGAACGCACGCGCACGGTGCTCGCGTTGCGGTATTTCGACAACATGGAGTATCACACGATCGCCAGTACGCTCGGGCTTTCGCTGGGCAACGTGAAGACGCTCATCCACCGCGGTAAGATCGCGCTGGCGAAGAAACTGCGCGAGTTCGAAGAGCGCGCCGTACCGGGCAAAGGAGGGCCGCGTGCGCTGCTCCTCGTGTGAGCCGCTGCTCGATGCGTACGTCGACGGAACGCTCGACGCGGCGCAGACCGGCGCGTTGGCGGCACACTTGCGCACGTGTACGGCGTGCGATGGCGCGCACCGCCGGCTGCGCGTCGTCGACGGGCTGCTCATGACGGCGCGCTCGCCCGAGCTGCGCGCCGACTTCACCGAACACGTGATGACGGCGGTGCGCTTGCTGCCCGCTCCCGCACCGCTGCGCAAACCGCTGCTTCCGCTTGCGGCGTTCTATCTCGTTGCGGCCTGGATCGTGACCGGCGCGGCGCTCGCATTCCTGCGGCCGCACCTGCCGCTCGGCGCCGTCAGCGCAGCTCTGGAAAGTGCCGCGCGGGCGGTCGCGCAAGGATCGCACGCGATCTGGCCGATCGCGCCGCTTGCGCTGCCCGCAGTCGTGAGCGTGCTCGTTGTCGACGTGCTGCTCTTCGCCGCGGTGTTCGTGTTCTATCGCCGCGTCCGGCCGCGGCTGCGAGCTTATCTCGCCGCTCCGGTGGAGGCCGCATGATCCTCAAAGCTGCAGCCGTCTTTTTCGCGGTGTTCGCGGCCTTCGCAGCGCCGGCGCGGGCCGCGTCGAGCGTCTACCACGGCGGCACGTACGTCGGTTCGGTGGTCGTCGAGCCCGGGCAAATGGTCAAGGGCGATCTCACCGTCATCGCCGGCGATGCGACGATTGCCGGCATGGTCGACGGCAACGTCGTCGTCATCGGGGGCGACCTCTACGAGCGCCCCGGCGCGGTCATCACCGGACAAGTCAACACCGTCGGCGGCGACGTCGTGAGCGCGGTCGTGCCGTGGTCCTCGCCGCCCGATCGCCGGCCGCCGTTCGCCGACTACCGCATGCTCTGGCACATCGCATCGGATCTCGTCGTCGTGCTCTTCTTCCTGATTTTTCCAATGCGCACGCGCATCGCGCTCGACCGCCTCGAACGCCATCCGGGGCTTTGCGCCGCGGTTGGGCTTTTCGGCTGGGTCGCGGTGCTGCCGCTGGCGCTACTGCTGCTCTGCACGATCGTGCTGATTCCGTTCATCGTGCTCGAAGGCGTCGCGATCGTCGGCGCGATCTTTCTCGGGAAAGCGGCGCTGGGGCTTCTCGTCGGACGGCGGCTGTGCGAACTGATCAAGCCGTCGAGCACGCCGGCGCCGCTCGTTGCACTGATCGCCGGTTTGGTACTCGTCACCGCGGCCGAACTCGTGCCCGTCATCGGTATCCTCGTGACGGTCTTCGTCTTCCTCATCGGCATGGGTGCGGCGATCCTGGCGTTCACCGGCGAGCCGCTCGTCGGCCCCAGTGCCGTGCCGCGGCCCCCGCTGAGCGGACCCCCGATGCCCACTGGCTAACTAGCCTCCCGTGACGACGGTCTCCCGGGCGGCCAAGTTCGCGGCGCGGACCGCGCATCTTCGCGCATCGACGATTCGCGAGATGCTGAAGGTGACGCAGCAGCCCGACGTGATTTCGTTCGGCGGCGGCCTTCCGGCACCCGAACTCTTCCCCACGCAGGGCATCGCCGAGGCGTCGGCGCGCGTCATGGACCGGCGCGGCGCGGCGGCACTGCAATACAGCGTCACCGAAGGCATTCCGGAAATGCGCCGCTGGGTAGCGGAGCGGCTCACGCGCCGCACCAATCGCGTCTTCGAAGCCGACGACGTCACCATGGTCAACGGCTCGCAGCAGGGGCTCGACCTCGTCGGAAAGATTTTCCTCGATCCGGGCGATCACGTCGTCCTCGAACATCCGTCGTATCTCGGGGCGATTCAAGCGTTCGACGCGTATCAGGCGCGGTATCTCACGGTCGAGACCGACGGCGACGGCGCGATTCCGGAATCGCTGGAGCGCGTGCTCGATCGCGCCGAACCATTTCCGAAGTTCGTGTACCTCGTCCCGAACTTTCAAAATCCCACCGGACGCACGCTGGCGCTCGAGCGCCGCGAGCGTATCGTTCGCATCTGCGAGCGTTACGATTTGCCGATTATCGAAGACGATCCGTACGGCGAACTGCGCTTCGAAGGCGACGATCTTCCGCCGCTCGCTTCGTATCGCAGCGCCGCGCCGATTCTCTACTCGGGCACCGGCAGCAAGATCATGTCGCCCGGAATGCGCGTTGCGTGGCTGGTGGTTCCGAACGAAGAAATCCGCGAAAAGATCGTGCTCGCCAAACAGGGTTCGGATCTGCACAGCGGCACCTTCGCGCAATACGTGTTCCACGAATACGTCAGCGACGAGGCGGAGTTCGCCAGACACGTTGCCACGATCGCGCGCACGTACCGTCAACGCCGGGACGTCATGGCCGAAGCACTCTCTGCGTTCGCCTCGACCGGACTGCATTTCGTGCCGCCGCAGGGCGGAATGTTTCTCTGGGTGACGCTCCCCGGGAGCGATACCACCGAGTTGCTCGCGGTTTGCGCCGAGCAAAAAGTCGTTTTCGTGCCGGGGGTGAGTTTCTATCCGCACCGCGACGTGCACGACGGCATGCGCTTGAACTTTTCGAATGCCACGGAAGAGATGATACGCGTGGGTATCGAACGTCTCGGTCACGCCATCGGCACGTCCAAGCGTTAGTGTCAGTGCTGCTGTAAGGAGGACTTCGCGTGTCACAAGGGTTGGTCGTAGGCATCTTCCCCGGAAACGACTCCGCGGCGATCGAGAGCGCGCTGAGTTCGCAGCAGATCGACCTGAGCAAGGTGAAGGTCCTTCGCAGCGCTTCCGCCTCAACTCCCGAGGACGAATCGTCCGAACTCGACTTTATCGACGTCGTCGAAAACATGGAGTCGAACAGCCTCGCCGACGACATGACCAAGGGCATGGGCATCATGGGGGATGCGGGCGGCACCGGCGTCCCGATGGGTCGCGACATAGGGCCGTCGCTTGCCTCGTTCGAGTCGCGCGGCGAGACGAATAACTACCTCAGTGGATTGTCGGTGCCCGACGACGAGGCCGAAAACTTCAACGAAGCCATCGAGGCCGGCCGCTCGGTCGTCGCCTATCCCGATGCCGGCGCCGATTCCGACAAGATTGCGGCGGCGTTTCGTGCCGCCGGCCTGCGCAACGTCCGCTCGTACTAGAGAACCCGCGCGCTAACGGGCGTTAGCGCGCCAGCGCCAGGCCCGCAGAGGCGACGAACCCGACCGACGAAACCGTCACGATTCCGGTAACGGCCCAGCCCGCGCAGGCGACGGCGCGGCCGATCGGTCGACCGCACATCAACGCGCGGTTGCGCGCTACGAGCATCGTGAAGACGAGCGTGACGGGCGTCGCCAGTCCGGCAGCCACCGACGCCCAGTAGAGCAGCCACATCGTCGGAACGGGAATCATCGCAATCGCCGCAGCCACGGCCAGCGAGACGAAGATGGCGCCGTAGAATTCGCGGGCTTCGCGCGGCCGGTTCGCAAGGCCGCAGTTCCATCCGAAGGTTTCCGCGACGACGTATCCGTTCGTCGCCGCGATGACCGGCAGCGCGATCGCCGCGGATGCGAGCAGCCCGAGGCCGAACAGCATCCCGGCGCCCGATCCGGCCAACGGTTTGAGCGCAGCCGCCGCATCGACCGCAGTACGGATCGGGGCGCCGCCGTTTCCCCACGCCGCAGCCGTCGCGACGAGAACGAACAGAAAACTCGAGCCGGCAACGAGCATGCCCAACACCGCGTCGGCATTGAACGCACCGAACTGCGCGGGTTCGGGACGGCGTTGTGCGACTTCGATCGACTCCCAATAGTAGACGTATCCGGTGAGCGTCGTGCCGAGCAACGCGAGCGCGCCCGTAACGAATGCCGGCGATCCGCTCCAATGCGGAACGGCAACGTGGCGCAGCACGTCGAGCCAGTTGGGTCGCGCCAGGATCGCGCTGGCAACGTAACAGAGGAAGATCAGCGTAAGCGTTGCGAGCGTCCGCTCGATGCGCACGTACGATTTCGTCGCGAGCAGCCAGAACGCGACGCCGGCCAGCGGAACGACGAAATACTCGAAGGGGACGTGCGTGAGCAACGTCAACGCTTGCGCTCCGGCTTGCACGTCGGCCCCGAGCGTAACGACGCCGATGCCGACGATCGCCACCGCGGCGATGCTTGCCGGAACGCGCCCGTACGTCCGTACGATCGCCTGCTGCAGGCTCATTTGCGATGCGGACGCCACCGACGCTGCAACCGATTGAATCACCGCAAGCATCGGCAGCAGCAGCACGACGAGCCATGCCAGTCCGTAGCCCGTTGCGGCGGCGACGACGGCAATCGATCCGACCGTCGTCGGATCGTTGGCAGAAGCGCCCGCTACGAGTCCCGGGCCGAATCCCCGAACGAAACCGCGCCGCCGCGGCGTGCGGCGCGAGTCGTCAGCCTTCGTCTCGGACGCAGCGGAATCCAAGATGCGACATGCCGGTGTCGATCATTTGCGGCGATCGGGCCGCAGGCCGGAAGCGCAAGCAGTATCCGGGCGAACACAAAAACGATCCGCCCTTGAGCACTCTGCGCGGAATTCGAATCTCGGGCTGGCACGGATCGTAACTCCGCTCGCGCGCGTCGCCTCCACAGCAGGGGGATGCGCCGCTGCGATCGCTCGCGTACCAATCCGACGTCCACTCCCAAACGTTGCCGGCCATGTCGAAGAGTCCGTATCCATTTGCAGCGAACGATCCGACCGGTACGGTTCCGGGACCGCGGCGCGCGGTACTCTTCCACGGGAACTCACCTTGCCACGTATTCGCGGCCGGCTTTCCGTGCGGTTCCATCTCGTCGCCCCACACGAAATCCTCGCCCTCGAGCCCACCCCGTGCCGCAAATTCCCATTCGCGTTCGGTGGGCAGACGTTTGCCGGCCCATCGCGCGTAGGCGTCCACGTCTTCCCAGGCAACGTGCACGACCGGATGATCCGGTCGCGAAGCGTTCGAACTGCCGGGGCCCTCCGGGTGTTTCCAGCACGCGCCCGGGATCCACGACCACCACTGCGTGTAGTCCCGCAGATCGACCGGCCCGGCGGTCATGTGAAAGACCATCGAACCGGGCACGAGATTTTCGGGAGGCGCACCGGGGAAGTCGGCCGCGCTGGGAGCGCGTTCGGCGACGGTCACGTAGCCGGTTTTGCGCACGAACTTCGCAAAGTCGGCATTCGTCACCGCGTGCGCGTCGATCCAAAAACCGTCGTCGACACGCACGTTTCGCACGGGCGCTTCCTCGGGATAGAACCGATCCGATCCCATTGCGAAGGTCGCAGGTTGGATCCAAACCATCCCGTCGCGCATGCTGCTACCGTGAGACGGCAAGGGTGATGCGGTCATTCGTCGCTACCGAACTCGCCGCGCAGACCTTCGCCCAGACGCTTGCGCTCCTTCTCGCCTTCGGTCAGCGGCGCAGGTTCCCACGGTTCCCACTCTTCCCAGCCCAACGCTTGCGACGTCAGCCGGAAGCCGAACCCGACGACGAATGCAATGGCCGTCGAGGCGATCACCGACATGCCGAACTGTTGACTGCACGCCACGTACGCTATGCCGGTGAGGATCGCGGCGAGCACGAAGAATTCCCCGCGCACCAGCTGCTTCGGAACGACGTTGCACGCGACGTCGATGATCCAGCGCCCGGCCGTCGTGGCGATCACGCCGATGATGACGGCCGCAATATACCCGAGATGCGCCGCAAGCGCGGCTTGCGCGCCGACGATCGCGTACCACGGAAGTGAGAATGCCGTCATGAACTGAAACAAGCCGTCTTTGAAGCGCTGCTCGCTTGCATAGTCGATCAGCAAGGCGAGCGCGGCCGCAACGAGGCACAGGATGAGGTACCAGGGGTTTTCCAAGGGCGACGGGACCTTGTTGACCAGCACGTCGCGCACGATGCCGCCGCCGATGCCGCCCGCATACGCCAAAATGATGATTCCGATCACGGTGAAGTGTTTGTAGTGATCGGGCCTGCGCGCCAGCAGCGCCCCGTTGAATGCGTTGGTCGTCGCGGCGATGAGTGAGATGACGTCGACCGTCGTCAGCGTCCAGATGCCGAACTTGGAGACGATCAGCGGCGTCATGCGATCGCCGCCTTCGCCGTTTTCGTGAAGTACGCGCCGAGAATCGTCACGAGAACGAACTGAATGAGGAAGTAGACGATCACGGTTGCGGCGACTTGCGCGCTTTGGAAGTTCGACGTTGCGACGAGCGCACCGAGACCGACGTTCCGCAGTGCCGTGCCGAGCGACAGCACCCGCCGGTCCTCTCGCGCCGGCCCTCCGAGCAGCCACCCCGCCCCGAGCGAAACGAGCACGATGCAGAGCATCGCCCACATGCCGTTCGATCCGTACACTAACGTCACGTCGTGCACGAGTTTCGGCGCCATCACTGCGATCAACCCGATCACGGCCGCGAAAAACACGATCTGTAACGGTTTCGCAAGCCGTTGTGCCGTCGCCGGCAACCGTTCGCCGACGAGCATTCCGGCCAGCAACGGCACGAACTGGAACAGCACGAGCGTCACCAGAAACTGGGCGAGCGGGATGTGCGCCGAGGCTCCCGGCGGGAGTACGAGCGCCGCGGTGATCGGTATCGTAAGAATCGACAGCAGCGGAAGAACGAGTGCCATCTCGACGGCCAGCGCGAGACGGCCGCCGCGTTTGCGCACCGATGCCAGCACGAAAGGCACGCCGGGCGCGATGACCATCAACAGAAAGCCCGTCTCGACCTCGGGAGGCAACCGGAAGAGTAGCGCGAGACCGTATCCGACCGCCGGAACGATGAGAAAGTTTGCGATCAGGACACGGACGAGCAGACCGGCGTTTTTGAAAATCTCGACGAGGTGCGTGCGATTGACCTGTAACCCGGCGCCGAACGTCAGGGACGCCAGCATGATTGCCGCGAGGATTCGTTCGTAGATCACAGGGTACTCCCGGACGCGCTCGAGCGATCAGTCACGATCGTCAACTTGCGCAGAGGTCGGCTGCTTCTCGCGGTCGAGCAAGGCCCCCTTCCCGGATCGCGACGCGTCGAAAACGACTTGATCCCATTGCCACAATCGCTCGAAGAAATCGCGCGCAAACGTGGGGTCTTCGGCAGTGCCGCAAATCTGTGCGATGGTTCGTTCGCCGTCCACGGCTGCGAGCAGGCGTTCTTGCCGTGCGGTCAGGGGAAGGTACAGATCGGTATCCACGTGATTCCGGTTGACGAGCACCGCCGCGGCGCCGGCGAGCAGCCGTTCGCGTACGGCGAGCGTTCCCGGCACGCGCATCGGAACGTACCCAAGCCATTGCTCGCCGTCGAAACGCACCGCGCTCGATGCCGGCGCGTCGTCCCTCAGGTAGGCGATCGCGGTGTGGCGCGCCATCGTCCCGCGAAATAGCTCCATCTCCGCGTATTGCGCTTCGCCCGGAAGCCGCGCGAGCGCGGCGGCGTGCGGGGTCGAGGCCGGCGCGCCGCACATTGGCAGGTACGGTGCTTGGCGAACCCATCGCGCGAACGCGAATCCGCCGCGATCCAGCAACTCGAAGAAGCGCGCAACGTCGTAGGCGCGATCGCGCGGATGCAGCAATGCATCGGCCAGCGCGTCCGGATGTAAAAAATCCGGCGAGGCGCGCAGCAATGGTACGAGCGGATGATTTGCCGGAAGCGCTTTGAGGGTCGCGGCAAGATCGCGTACGTCCGCGTCCGACCAGCCAATCCCGAGACGACGGCAGTACTCCTGCAACATATAGACGCCCGCACGCCCGTACGGCGCGTACACCATGACGTTGAGGGCGCCGCCGGACCGCAACGCTCCGGAAATCGCGCGCAACCCCGCGACCGGATCCGCCAGATGATGAAGCACGCCGGTACAGACGGCGTAATCGAAGCGCTCGCCAAGTTCGTCCGCGCTTTCGACGGCGAGGCGGCGCAGTTCGAGGTTGTCGAGGCGATGCTTTTTCTTCAGCGCGTTCGCAAGTTCGATGCTCTTGGCGCTGACGTCGACGCCGACGACGCGGGCGCGCGGCCAACGCAAGGCGTGATGCACGGCCTGCATCGTGCCGCATCCGGCGACGAGAATGCTGCGATCGTCGCGATACGGGAGCAACGGCCAAACCAGCGCCGATTCGGCCCGCCGTCGCGGCTCGTCCCAGCTTCGGCGATACGCCGCAACGTCGTCGACCGGCGGCGGATACGGATGGCGCTCGTAAAACTCGCCCACGCGAGCGGCGATGGCGGCTTGCGCCGCCATCGCGTCGTCGTCGTGCAACGGCGTGCTAACCGTGCGGCGTTTTCACCTGCTCCATCACCGAATCGAGGTTAAACGATGCGGGTTTCTGGCGCGGCGGGAACTTCTCGAAGTCCGCAATCTGCCCCGCGATCACGGCTTGCATCAGGTACAGTTGCGGTGCGTGATCGACCACCCAGTCCCAGTAGGTATTCGAGTTGAAGTCGGCTCGTTCGAAGGGATCGCGCCGCAAGCTCATGATATGCGGCACGCGGAGCTTCACGAACGGCTCGGCCCACTGTTCCATCGTATTGGCCCGCTGAACCGACAGGTTGAACTTCCAGTCGCCGACGCGGACCGCGATGACGTCGCCATCGTCGCTGAAATAGACGATTGCGTTGCGCGGGCTTTCTTTCTCCGTTCCGCTGAAGTAGGGTATCATATTATAGCCGTCCAGATGGACGTTGAATTTCTTTCCGCCCACCGTACAACCGTCCAACAGTTGCTTGGTCACGTCCGGATTACCGGCGGCTGCCAGCAACGTGGGAAACATGTCGATGTGCGAGACGATGCCGTTGTACACCGAGCCCGGCTTGATCGTCCCGGGCCAACGGATGAAGGACGGCACGCGCCAGCCGCCTTCCCAGTTGGAGTCTTTTTGCCCGCGGAACGGCGTATTGGCACCGTCGGGCCACGTATCGTTCTCCGGGCCGTTATCGGTGGAGTACATGACGATCGTATTATCGGCGATGCCCAACTCGTCGAGCTTGTCGAGCATCATGCCGATCTGTTCGTCGTGCACGACCATGCGGTCGCTGTACGGATCCTGACCGCTCTTGCCGATATTTTTCTCGGCAACGTGCGTGCGGAAATGCATGGCCGTAGAGTTGTACCACAGGAAGAACGGCTGATCTCCTTTAGCCTTCTCCTCCATCCACGCGAGCGCGGCGCTGGTAATCTCTTCGTCGATGGTTTCCATCCGCTTCTTGGTCAGCGGGCCGGTGTCCACGATCGTCTGTTTTCCGACACGGCCAAAGCGCGGATCGACCGTCGGATCGTCTTTGTCGGTCGCTTTGCAATGGAGCACTCCACGCGGGCCGAACATTTCCTTGAACTTCGGGTTCTTCGGATAATCGGGCAGTTCGGGTTCTTCCTCGGCGTTGAGGTGATAGAGGTTGCCGAAGAACTCATCGAAGCCGTGCACCGTCGGCAGAAACTCGTTGCGGTCGCCGAGGTGGTTTTTGCCGAACTGGCCCGTGACGTAGCCTTGCGGCTTGAGCAGCTCGGCGATCGTCGGATCTTCCGGCTGCAGTCCCACGGTGGCTCCGGGCATGCCGACCTTCGTGAGGCCGGTGCGGATCGGGTTTTGCCCCGTGATGAAGCACGCGCGGCCCGCCGTGCAGCTCTGCTGCGAGTAATAGTCGGTGAAGAGGCCGCCTTCGTTGGCGACGCGGTCGATGTTGGGGGTGCGATACCCCATCATGCCGTTGCTGAACTTGCTGATGTTCCAAATGCCGATATCGTCACCCCAAAGGATGAGAATATTGGGCTTTTTGCTAGCCATTGTCGTGCTCCCGTAAGAGGTCGCCGTATCGTTGCGGCTCGAAAGTTGGGCTCGCAATCTTCGCGGGCAGCCCTTCGTTGCCTGCGTCCGATTGCGCCAAAAAGCGAACCTGAAATTATGCTGAAATTATAAAGAAGTGTTAAACATGTGGCTGTGGGCCGCCGCGCTGGTGTTCGTTACGATTGTCGTTCACGTGACCGGGCTCGCCGCGGTCATCCGCGGACTGCGCACGTTCTGGTCCGACGACGTCGACCGCCGCTTCAGGTTCTTGGCGACGAGCCCCGGCGTCATCGCGATCATCGTTGCGGTCGCGCTGATCCTCGCGGCGCTTCACGGCCTGGAATGCCTCGCTTGGGCCGCAGCATACGTGCGGGCCGGCGCGCTCGCGACGTTCTCGGATGCATTGTTGTACTCGATCGGATCGATGACGACGCGCGGCTCGTCCGACCTGCCGCTACGCACGGATTGGCGTATGATGGGCGCGATCGAGGCCGGCGACGGAATGCTGCTCTTTGGGATCAGCACGGCATTCTTGTTTAGCGTCATGCTGCGACTGTGGCGCATTCGCTCGCCGTTCTCTCACTAAAGACGGCCGCCCCTGTCCCGCTTTACGCTCTCGACCCGCCCAAAGGCAGGCGAGCCCAAACGCGGAACGAGAACGAGGACGCCACATGATTGATCGCAGCGTGCTCGACCGCATCGTCGACGTTGCCTCGGTGACGCTGATCTCGGCGGCCGCGGTCCTTTCGGCGGTCTGCGGATATCAATCGAGCCGTTGGGGTGGAGAACAGATGCGCTTGTACGATCTCGCGAACGCGGCTCGCGTGAGCTCGTCGGTAATCGCGAATCGTGCGATCGCGTTCACCGCAATCGACGTCAACATGTTTCTTCAGTACGTCGACGCCGTCGACGAAGGCGACGCTCGGCGGTCGGCGTTCTTCTTTCAGCGATTCCGCCGTCCGATGCGAGACGCCACGCGCGCGTGGCTGGCAACGCACCCCCTGCACGATCCGCACGCGCCCGCGTCGCCGTTCGACATGCCGCAATACGCCGCCGAGAGCGGCCATCCGACCGCGCGATACGACAAACAGGCGCAAGAGAATTTCGCATCGGCGCAAGTTGCGAATCGGCACGCCGACGATTTCACGCTGCTGACCGTCGTCTTCGCCAGCGTCTCGTTCCTGGCCGGAATGAGCACGAAGATGGCGTATCCGCGCCACGCCGTCGTCGTGCTCGTCGGCGTCATAGCGCTGATCTACGGAATCGCGCGTCTCGCCGCCTTACCGTTCTTGTAGGCGGCCATGGACGACGCGGTGCGAGAACCGGCTCCCCTCGACGAGTCCGCCTTGCGCGACCCGCTCGAGCGGCCGGTCTTCATCGCGTCGGTCGTCGGGAACTTCTTGCTGATGGCGATAGCCATCGCGTTCATCTTCTACCAGCCCGCTTGGGTGAAGGCGCATCCGGTCATCGGCAAGGACATCTCGTTCCTGCGGGTGCTCGCCATCTCCGCGCTGATCGGCATCCCGCTGCTCGTGCTGAACCGCAATCGCCGCGAAGCGTCGATCCGAGGCAATTCGGTTCGCCTTTCGGAGCGCCAGTTTCCCGAAGTCTACGCGGTGTTCCGCGGCCACTGCGAGCGCCTCGGCATGACGGAGATTCCCGAACTGTTCGTCACGACCGGAACGATCGAACCGTTCTCCCAAGCATTCTCGTCGTGGCGCGAGAACTACATCGTGCTCCATCAGGTTTTGTTCGACGTCGACGACCGCAAGACGATGGACGTCGTATCGTTCGTGCTCGCCCACGAACTCGGGGCCGTGCGGCTGAACCAAACCGCGGTCTGGAACGAAATGCTGCTGACCTACGTGTCGGCAATTAAATGGTTTCGCAACCCGCTCGAACGCGCGCGCACCTACTCGCGCGACCGGTACGGCGCCGCCCTGTCGCCGACCGGCTTTCGCGGCCTGCTCATTAACGCCATCGGCCGCCGGTTGATGGATCACGTCGACATCGAAGACTATCTCAACCAAGAGCGCCGGTACGGTGGTTTCTGGTCGGCGGTAAACGTTTTCTTCGAGGCGAAGCCGCAGGTCTTCACGCGCCTAGCGCGCCTGCACGAAGCCGGATACCGCTACCTTCCGCGCGAGCAGCCCGAGACGCCGTCGAAAAGCGACGGCTAGGGCTCAGCCGGTCACGAGCGGAGGGGGCGGGTCCGGCAGGCGCATCGTCGCGCCGGCGAACGCGCCGCGAAGGAATGCCCACGACGTTCGCAGATGCGCGCTGCTTTCGACGGCGCAGATCGCAACGTACGCTGCGACCGTCAGCGGGAAGAACACCGCAAAGAACGCCGCGCGCTGCCCGGGGCTCGCGTGGCGGCGCGCCAGCAGAGCGCGCGAGCGCGCGTGAAAATACGCGCGCGCCGGATCGTCGATCGAGAAGTCGCCGGAGCCGATCAGCGGACGCCGCTTCGGAGCCGGCGTCTTGTGCCACTCGCGCGCGTCGCGCGCAACGTAGCTCTTGAAACCGATCGCCGCCGCCCGGAACGACCAATCGGCCTCTTCGTGGTGAAACGGAAAAACTGCGACGTCCTGACCGCCGATCGAGCGTAACACGCTGCGCCGAACCATGTAACAGTTGGGCGCGCAGGCGGTTTCGACCGACGCGACCTGCGGCACCTCGGTGAAAAACCGCGTCAATCCGGTGACCATGCTGACGTCGCATCCGGCAAACCACACCCGCTCCGGCTCGTCGTAGAAATACATCACCGGAGCCACCAGCGCGGCGTCCGGAAGATTTTGCATTGCGTCGCGCAGCGCTCGCAGGCAATGCCCGTCGATCACGTTGTCGTCGGCGGTCGCGTAGACGTACTCGCTGGTCGCGGCCGCAATGCCCTGATTGACGGCGTGCGACCCCATGTAGTTTTCGGCGTTGGCAATCGTGCGCACGCCGGAAAAGTCGCGTGCCAGCATCTCGACGGTTCCGTCGCGCGAGGCGTTGTCGACGACGATGACTTCGTCCGGCAACAAATCGCCGCGATAGATCGATTCGAGCAGGCTTTTGACCTGGTCGCGCCGGTTGTAGGATACGACGACGACGCTCACCGTTGGCGCGCTCATGCGATCCCGGCTCGCTCCGTGACCGAAGCGCGTAGGCCGCGCGGTTCGTAGAGCGTCGCCGCGATCACCGCCAGGCACGCCACCGCCAAACCCAACGAGACGGCGATTCCGAATTCGAAGGAGCGTTGCGGCCAGAACTCGAGCACGACGTCTCCGGCGGCGGGGTCGGCGATACGCCACACGTTCGCATACCCGTTGGCGATTGCGTGCGGCAACGCGACGCCGTTCTGCGTTGCCGTCCAGCGGTCGTCGAAGGAGTCGGTAAAGACGAGATAGTTGCCGGTGGCGTTCAGACGCAGCATCCCCGGCCCCTGGCCGGCGACGCCGGCCGCACCGCCGGCACGAAACGCCGGCGCCGCAAGCGCGGCCGCGGCAACGATCAGCGACTGCACGCCGGTTCCGATCTTTCCTTGCACGGGAGCGTTACAATACTGCAGCCCGATGGTGTGGGCACCGCGGCGCAAGGACACGCGAGCCAAGCGAACGAGGCGAACGGTCTCGTCGACTCGACCGCCCACCGGCGAACAGCGGCCCATTGCGCCGTCCACCGACGCGCGCAGCGAGAGATGACGCCGGACGTCCTGCAGGCGCGCGACGACGTCGTATGCGCCGCTGCGGGCGAGATTCACCGTCGCGAACACCGGCGCGCGCGAAGGGGTCGGCTTGAAGATCACGCGATCGCGGTTGCCTCCGAAGTAAAATCCGTCCCAACGATTTCCCGACACGGTGAGATACTTCGGTACGGCGGTTTGCGCGGGCGCGTACAGCCATCTGACGGCGCCGACGTACATCCGGACGTCGCGGTTCTGTTTGTTGACCGACGCGAAGCGCACGTACCGGAACGTTCCGAGATCGGGCCGTCCGACACCCCCGAAATCTGCGAAGTTCAGTGCAACGTCTTGCACCGGGCCGCTGAAATCGATGGTCGCCTGCAGATAATTGAGTTCGTCGGGAGCATACAACTGCACGTAGACGCGCCGCGGTGCGGTCGAATACATCCGCAACGCGATGCCCGTGGCACGGGCGGGCCGAGGCGGAAGGCCGAACATTTCGACGTCCTGGGCGTGCGGCGGAACGCTTGCGTAAAATCCGCGGCCGCCGTCGAGCGGCTCGACGTTGACGTTCGACGGCTGGATGTCCAGAGCGAGGCCCGGCGCGGGATCGGTGCGGAAGGTTTCGGACGTGACGATCTGTTCGGATCGCGCGTTCGCAATGCCGGTCGCGACGGTGGCTGGGCGAGCGCACGATGCAGCCGCCGGAGCGAGCGCGAGCACGTCGTACGGATCGGCCCGCGGCGGAACGCCGAAGACGCAGTCGGGTGCGTACGCGCGCGCGACCGGCACGTCGAAGCGCCACGTCGAACGATCGTCGTAAGATCCGACGAGCGTCTCCAGGCGCGTCGCCCGCAATGCCGACTCGAGATACTTCCTGTTGCCGTTGGTCTTGAGGCGGATGCCGGCGGTCGGCGTGCCGATATGGTGCACGACGACGCGCCCGACGCCCGCCATCTTCAATAACATCGATTGCGTCGTCCGGTCCGCACCGTCGGGGACGAGCTCGTCGAGCGCCTTGACCAACTCCTGCGTCCGGTCGTAGGGCGTCCACTTCTGTCCGGCGCCCAGCGTCATGCCGGGAAGGAAGCGCACCTGTGGATCGTCGGAGCCCTCGAAATAGTAGTCGAAGATGCCTGGATGAAAATAGAAGCTCGGCGAGTTGGGGACGAAGAGCGTCCGGTACTCGTCGCCGTTTACGGCAGCCTGTGCGACCTCGGCACGCTCGCCTTGCGATTCACCGAACGGACCGATGAGTCCAAAGAAATTCCCGTGGACGAAAAATCCCTGCCCGTACGCGGCGAGGACGAACACGCCCGCAACGACGGCGGCGCTCGAAAAGCGCCCCGGCACGTTGCGCGCGGCGAGATAGACGAGCGCCGGCAGCACGAGCGCCATGACGAACATCAGATGTTGGGGCGTCCGCAGAAACAGGCTGTACGGCAACAGCGCGCGGAAAATCGCGATGATCGCCGGACCCACGAACCGGTTTCCGCCGAGCGGCACGATTGCGGTCAAGAGAAACAACACGCCGAGAACGATCAGGAGCGGTGTCCGGCGGCGCGCGTAAGCCGTGGCGACGGTCGCCAGCAGCACGGCACACGCTGCGAAAAATAGCGGCGCTCCGCGATCGAGCGCATGCAAATAGAATTCGCCGGGGAAGGCGAGCATCGTTACGGTCAGCAGCGGGTTCGAGAACTGACCGAAGGTGGCGATCGCCGTATCGATCGGCGACGTCTGAACGACGGTGTGCACGGCGCCGCCCGCCAGCAGCGCGGGCAACAACCAAAACGCACACAGTGCGATTGAGACCGCGGTCAGCACGCCTAAGCGTACCGCCGTCACCTTCGACCACGACGTCGCCAAGCACATCGCCCACATGACGCCCAACGTAAAGACGAAGACCTGGACCGATGCAACGATGACGCCCATCAGCAACGCCGCGCCTAACGCTTGGGCGAGCCAGCGGCGTTCGCCCTCGGCGATGCAACGCAAAGCGAGGGCGATGGCGATCGGACTGAGCGCGTCGGAGATGAACGCACTCTGATCGCCGGCAACGATTTGGTTGTAGGCGTAGGGCGCGAGGGCATACAGTAACCCGCCGAGGGTGGCGAACGCGCCGTCGCGCGGATGCGGATCGTCGCGCGTCAGCGTGAGCAGCAAGTAACGCATCCCGATCGCGGAGAGAAAGACGCTCGCGACGACCAGGCCTTTGGTCACGAATCCACCGCTCAATCCGAGATATCCCGGCAGGCCGAAGAGCAGACTCGTCAGCACCGTCGCGTAACGATACGTGACGTACGATCCGAAATCGTAATCTTGCCACGCCGATCCGTCGGTCAGAGCGAAGCGTCGGAGTTCGGACGGATCGCCGGGTATCATCCAATCCCAGTGGTGTCCGATCGTCCCCGGCGCAAGCAAAACCGGCGCCACTGCGGCGAACGCTACGATTGCATAAATGCCGACGGCGACGTTCCAGCGCGAAAGACGGGAAGTAACCGCCGCGAACATCCGCCCGCAGGTTGGCCAGCCGCGGAGGCCTTCCCTTCTACGCTTACAATAAGGCGAAATTGATGACGATTGTCCTCTGCAGGCACGGCGCTACCGACGGCAATGCCGCGGGCGCGATACTCTCGCGGAACGATCCGTCGCTCAATCGCCTCGGCCGCGAACAAAGCGAGCGCGCGCACGCCGCTCTCCGCGGCCTTTCGTTCGACCTCGCGTTGAGCAGCCCGATGAGGCGCTGCGTCGAAACACTCGAAATCGTCGCACCGCGACTCGCCTACCGCTGCGACGAACGCCTGCGCGAAGTCGACTTCGGTACGTGGGAAGGGCGTACGCTCGAATGGCTCGAGACCAACGATTCTGTCGGACTCGCCCGCCGCCGGCACGATCCGGTACGCTTCCGTCCGCCCGCCGGCGAGAGCTTCGCCGACAAAGCGGTGCATCTGCGACCGTTTGCCGCCGAACTGCCGCAACTCGACGTTCGCCACGTGCTCGTCGTCGCGCATCGCGGCACGCTCGGCGTGCTCGAGCGCATACTACGCGATCTTCCGCTCGAATCGCAGGACGTGACGCCGCTCGAACCCGGCGAATTCCACATCATTCATTTTTAGCCACCGTCGGCATCGACACACCCATTATTTCTTTAGCTTTTGACGATGCGGGCAACGCATTCGGGTTAGCGGGGTTCTTTGAGAAGTCTCCGACTTTTTCGCAATGCGGCCTGGAGGGCCGCAACTTCCTTTGAACGTTGCGAAAAAGCGGTGAAGTAGGAGCGGCCTGGATGGCCGCGACGAGCGTCTTCGAAAGGAACCCCGCTATTCCGAATGCGCGGGAGACATCGTCGTTCCCAGGCGGCGCTCCCCGCCGGGATACTCGAAGGCTTCGCTCCAGTAACGCATCATCGTCACGCCGGCGCGATGCTTTCCGCGCAAGTCGGGGAGCGGTTTGCCCTCGTAACGGTCGAGCAGCAGCGTCGCGAAGTTGATGCCCGCAGCGGTCGTCAGGGCCAGCGTTCCCGAGAAGCGCGGATTCATTTCGATGATCGAAAACGAGCCGTCGTCGCGCAGCATGCCTTGAACGTTTGCCGGTCCGGCGATTCCCGACTTCGCTACGACGTCGCTCGCGATCGATTCGATGCGCGGATGATGGTAGGTGCGGCCTTTCACGGAAACGCCGGCTTTGATCGCGATGCGCTCGCGCGGTACGGCCGCGACGACGCGCCCCGGCTCGGCGGCGAAGCAATCGACGGTAAACTCCTTCCCGTCGACCGCCTCTTGAACGATCAGGCCGGTGCGGCCGCGCGCCGCCTCGTGCAAGACGTCGAGGTTCGCAATGCGCTGCGTGCCGACCGAGCCCGATCCCAGGCGCGGTTTCAGGTACGCCGGAAACCGGACGTCCGTCAGATCGCTCTCGTACGCGAGGGTCTTGGGCGTTTCGATGCCGAGGCGGTCGAGGAACGCGGCGAACGCGAGCTTATCGCCGGCGGTCAGCACGACGTCGGGGGGCGGCGCGGCGAGCGTGCATCCCAGCTCGGAAAGGGCGTCGCGCGCGCCGTCGAGCGGAAGAAATTCGCGCTCGACGATGATCGGCACGAACAAATCGATGCGCAGACGCCTTACGGCGGCGAGGCATGCGTCGACGAAACCCGGATCGGCGGCGAGCGGCACGCGCACGAACTCGTCTACGAAGAATTTCGTCGCATTGAGTTCGTCGACGTCCACGACGGCGACGAACGATGCGCGACCGTCTTCGCGCAGGGCTTTGATGAGGGATTGAGCCGTGACCGTCCCGCCGGCCGAAATGAGAATTCGCATCGGCTCGAATCAGTAGTGCATGACGTTCCAGCGCTGGGGATGTTCGCGCAGCCAGCTCCATTCGCGCGCCATCCCGTCGCGCAGCGTGGTCTGGAGACGCACGCCGAGGAGCCGTTCGGTCTTGGCAGGCGAGAGATGCATCACGCCGAGTTCGGCCGGCAGACGCATGCGTCCGTCGACGAGCTCCGAACGTTCGCCGGGCGCGACGTCTTCACGCAGAGGTTTCGCGTCGATTCCGGTGACGTCGCACACGAGATCGGCCAATTCCGCAATCGACGTCGCGATTCCGGTTCCGGCGTTGAACGAATAGGCTCCCGTCAAGGCCGTCTCCATGCACGCGCGGTGCACCGCCACGACGTCGTCGACGTATACGAAGTCGCGCAGTTGGTCGCCGGCGCCGAATACCACCGGCGGGCGTCCCTCCAGCGCACGCTTTAGAAAGATCGTCAGCACTCGTCCGTACCACTCGCGCGGACCGTAAACGATGCCGTAGCGTAACGAGAACACCGGAAATCCATAGTCGTTCGAAAAGACTTGCGCGTACTTTTCGGCCGCCAGTTTGCTGACGCCGTACGACCAGTTGGGATCGTGCGGTCCTTCTTCGAGGCTCGGCGGAGCGACGGCTTGACCGTAGATGCACGCCGACGACGCGTTGATCGTTCGCTCGACTCCGGCGAGCCGCGCGGCTTCCAAGACGTTGAGCGTGCCGATGAGGTTCGTGCGAAGATCGCCGATCGGATCTTCCAAGCACTTGGTGATCTCGAGTTGCGCCGCCTGATGCGAAATGACGTCCTTACCGCGCGCCGCAGCGAGGAGCGCGTCGCGGTCGAGCACGTCGCCGGTTACGATCTCGACGTCGTCCGCGCGAAGATTTTCGCGCAGACCGCTGGAAAAATTGTCGAACACCGTCACCCGGTGGCCGCGCGCGAGAAGATCGTCGACGAGATGCGAGCCGATGAAGCCCGCACCACCGGTGATCAGAACCGACTTAGGGGACGCCACACTCTCCTCCGTGGGATGACTGAAGATTAGCGCGCGGGGAGTTCGCGCTGCGCGGCCCGGAGCCTGTAGCGGAACGTCGCACGCGACGTTAGTAGCAGCCTCCGGCGCGCATGGTTGCGCCCCGCAGTTCCCGAAGGGGCGAGCATGAACGTTCCTTTCGTAGACCTCAAAGCGCAATACGCCTCGATCAAGCCGGAGATTCTTCCGGCAATCGACGACGTGTTGGAGAGCGCGCGCTTCATCATGGGACCGCAGGTCGATCGTTTCGAGCGTGAGTTCGCGCGGTTTAACGGCACGCGCCACTGCATCGGCGTCGAGTCCGGTACCGCCGCGCTGAAGATCGCCCTCGAGGCGCTCGGTATCGGCGCAGGCGACGAAGTGATCGTCCCCGCCAATACCTATATCGCGTCCGCGCTTGCCATATCGGCGACCGGCGCAGCGCCGGTCCTCGTCGACATGGGCGACGATTATCTCATCGACGCAGGCGCCATCGAAGCTGCGATCACGCCGCGCACCAAAGCGCTGATGCCGGTGCATCTCTACGGGCAAGTCGTCCCGATGCAGCCGATTCTCGACGCCGCTCGCCGGCACGGATTGCGCGTCGTCGAAGACGCGTGTCAATCGCACGGAGCGCGGTGGAACGGACGACGCGCCGGAAGCATCGGTGACGCCGGGTGCTTCAGTTTCTATCCGGGCAAGAACTTAGGCTGCTACGGTGACGGCGGCGCGGTCGTGACGAACGACGCCGCGGTCGACGAGCGCATTCGCCTGTTGCGCGACTTCGGTCAAATGAAAAAGTACGAGCACGCGATCAAAGGCGACAACAATCGCCTCGACTCGATTCAGGCTGCGGTGCTCAACGTCAAACTCGGGCATCTCGACGCGTGGAACGAAGCGCGGCTCGCGAACGCGCGCCTGTACGACGAGGCGCTGGCCGCAGCCGGATTTCCGGTACCGAAACGCATCGCCGACGAAGGGCACGTCTATCACCTGTACGTGACCGAGGTTTCCGACCGCGACGGCGTGCGCGCCCGGCTGGCCGAGCGCGGCGTCGAGAGCGGAATCCACTATCCGATTCCCATCCACTTGCAGCCGGCGTACGGCGAACTGGCCGCGCAGAAGGGACGCTTTCCGAAGACGGAGGCCGCCGCGCATCGCGTCTTGTCCTTGCCGATGTTTCCGGAGATGACCGCGAAGCAAGTCGAGTACGTCGTCGACTCGCTGCGCGCGGCCGTGCGTCCGATGCAGCACGCGTGAGCGAACTCAGCGTAGCAATTGCGGGCCTCGGATACTGGGGCCCGAACCTCGTCCGCAACTTCGCCACCTCCACGAACTGGAGCGTTACCTGGATCGTCGATCTCGACGAGCGCCGGCGAGGCCACGTGCAGCGGCTGTTTCCCAATTGCCGGGCGACCGCCGATTTCGAGGATGCCCTGAAAGATCCGGACGTGGACTTGGTCGCGATTGCGACGCCGCCGCGACTGCACTACGCGATGACGATGCAAGCGATCGACGCCGGAAAGCACGTGCTCGTAGAAAAACCGCTCGCCGAAGAGGCCTCGCAGGCGAGGGAGCTGCTGGAAGCGGCGGCGCGGCGCGGCGTACGGCTGTTCACCGATCATACGTTTCTCTACGCGGGCGCCGTCGAGGCGATGCGTCAAGCCTTCGTCGACGGCGACTTGGGCGAGATTTACTACGCGGAGTCGTCGCGCGTCAATCTCGGGCTGTTTCAGCAAACCAATGTAATCTGGGACCTGGCGCCGCACGACATCTCGATCCTCAATCACGTCTTCGGCGAGTTGCCGGAGGCGGTTGCGTGCTCGGCGACGGCGTACATCCATCCGCCGGTGTGGGACGTTGCATTCCTGCTCATGCGCTACGGCAGCGGACGGCTGGCGCACGTGCACTTGAGCTGGCTGTCGCCGGTCAAGGTGCGCCGCATGATGCTCTCCGCCAGCAGCCGCATGACGGTGTGGGACGACGTCGATCCGTCAGAAAAGTTGCGCATCTACGACAAAGGCGTCGTACGGAACCCGACGCACGAGACGCTTTCGCAGCAGATGGTGAGCTATCGGCTCGGCGACGTGCGGATTCCGATTTTGGACGGTCGCGAACCGCTCGCCAAATTGGTCGACGACGTGCACGCCGGCATTCGCGAGGGCGCGCCGACGCGCGTCGGCGAGCGCGTCGGCTACGACGTCGTGCGCTGCATCGAAGCAGCCTGCGCGTCGGTCGAAAACGGCGGCGGCTGGATTACGGTTTCGCCGGCCGAGTAAGGGCGCGCGATACGTCGCTTCGGCGGGCGAGCGCGATGCCGGCGCCGAGAACGGCGAGCATTGCGAAAACCCCCGCCAGCTGGAGCAGCGCAGGCAGATAGACGAGGCGCTGTGACGCGGCGGATGCGTCCCAGGCCATCATCCAGCCGTTCGCGAGCCGCGGCGCGACCCAATGCGCCCCGTCGAGCGCGCGCCATCCGGCGTCGTATCCCGCGGCGAAAACGAACGCGGGATGCCGTTGCGATCTCGCGCCGGTTTCGCACGCGCTTTCGGCAACAGCGGAGACGTCGCCGGCGTGCGGGACGAACTCGGCTATGGGAGCGGTTCCGGAGAGCGCGTACCGTTTCCACGCGCCCCGTACGGAAACCGCAGCGTCGTCCCGGCGCAGGAGCGCACCGCGGGGCAGCGCGCCCGCGAGCACGCACGCGGGCGCGCGCAGGCTCAGCGGCACGCGCGAAGTCGTCCAGACGAACGGATAGATGCTGTCGGGAAGCCACGCCGCATACCGCCAGCCGAGTCTCCCCGCAACCCAGCCGCGCCGCGGATCGGGGCTCTCACGCGATGCATTGACGTGCAGGCTCGGCCGCGCCGGCGCGACGGCGATCTCGAGCGGATGCAGTTCGGAATACCGCAACGGACGTTCCCGGGCGCTGGCCGCGTACGTGAATCCGTCGTTGATCGGCAACTCGTATATGCTGGAGAGACCGGTCCTGTGCAGCAGCCGCAGCGTGCGCGCCCGCGTCGCGAGGCGCTCGAGCCGATCGGTGCCGAGTCCGGCGAACGCCATCGGTACGCTGACGCCGAAGCTTCCCCAAGCGCGCGATTGCACGTATCGTCGGAAAACGAAGTACCGGACGTTCAACTGGGCAAACGCGTTCCAATCCGGAGCACCAGTACGCAGCGTCGCGAGCGCATAGGCAAGCTGCGGATTTTGGTAGTCGTCGCTGACCGACGGATTCGACGCCGGCCCGTAGGCCGTAAAATCCCGTCCGTCGTTGGCTGCACCGGTCAAGCCCAGCGGTTCTTCCGCCGGCAGCCAGAGCACGCGGCCGGGTCCGTTGGAAGCGGCGATGCGCATGTCGGCGAGCGCGTCGGCAACGTAGACGGGAGGAACGATCAGCGCGCGCAGTTCCGATCCGCTCAACGCCGGCGACGCGCTCACCGCTACCAGAGCCAGAACACCGGCGGCGAACGCCGGTGGCAGCCGCTGCAAGCCGCCTCCGAGCGCCAGC
The DNA here is from genome assembly GCA_963704715.1 of Vulcanimicrobiota bacterium. GTDB lineage: Bacteria > Vulcanimicrobiota > Vulcanimicrobiia > Vulcanimicrobiales > Vulcanimicrobiaceae > Tumulicola. The sequence goes on from OY969933.1 coordinate 1,406,694, forward strand.
GCGAAGCCGACGGCGGTAATCGCAGCGAAGTAATGCAAATCGCGGAAGGCGGCGGCATAGGAAATGCGTTCGAATGCCCACGCAAGCACGGGGCTCAGCGGCCCGTACAGTCCGGCGGTGAGGACGCTGCCCGCAGCGATGAGGGCGATCGCCGCACCGCCGCATCGGCGTCCGCAAAACAGTGCAAGGGCAACGGCGACCACGAGCAGGCCGTATAGCGCGAGCACTGCTCCCGCGGGCGCATACGTCTCGTAATAGTGCGTGAAGTAGCCGAGCATCACCGGAGCGAGTGCGGCCGGCGCGCTATTGTTATACTCGAAACTCAGCAGCGCGGGCTGCGAGGCGTAAATCGCCGCAGCCGACCCGAATGCCAGCGGCAGCAGCGCCTGGAGCTGCACCGCGATCGAGATGCCGGCGGCCGCGCACAGCCGGCGTCCCCATCCCGGAGCCCTTGCCACGACGAACGGCAACGGCGCGATCGCAAACCACGCAATCACCAGAAACTGAATCTGCGATGCCGCGAGGCCCAGCGCAACGCCGAGCAGTACCGCGCGCATTGCGTCGGGGCGTTCGACGACGCGCCGCGCGAGGGCGACGATCAGCGGAAGCAGCGCGTAACCGAGCAGATACGCGAGATGTCCGGCGGCGATGCGCGTGAAGACGACCGGACTGAGCGCATAGAAGAACGCTGCGGTGAATCGGGCCGGCCATGACGTGACTCCGAAGCCGGCGAGCATGGCCACGCAGCCGGCCGCGGCAAGAAACTCGAGCAGCGCGATCCACAGCGCCAGCCCGTTGACGACGCCGCAGAGTGCGACGAGCAAAAACTGCACGGCAACCGCGTACGTTTGCCACGGCAACAGATTGGCGTGTGCCGTCGAGCGCCCATCCCAAAGTCCGACGAACGACTTGAACCATTCGAACGCCAGCGGCCGCGCGAGCGGCCACGCCCAATCTTGCTGGAATGCCGGAACGCTGTGCGACGCCACGATCGGCCACACCGAAACGGCGCAGGCCAGCGCCAGCGCGCCGTATGTCAGCAGCGCCGCGCGGCGTTCGCGCAGGATCACGCCGGCGACTGGACGCGCCTGGCGCGCGGCGACGTGCGCGCCAATGCCGAGCGCACGGCGAAGCCCAGCGCCAGCAGCAGGCACGCAATCGTCAGCACCATTCCTCCGGCATAGGCGATGAGCGCGAGGTTCACGATGCGAAACGTGACCGGCCCCGAACCGTTGACGACCCAACCGTTGGCGAAACCGTCGATCTGCACGTGACCGAGGATCGCAGCCGTTCCGGCAATGCGCTGCAAGCGCCAAATCGGCGCGAACGATTGCCGGAAGACGACCGTGCAGCGGCCGCTCATCGTCGCCTCCACGGTGTAGGCCAGCGGATTCTGCTCGCTCCACGTCACGCGTGACGCCGAGCACGTTCGAGGCGCCGCGATCGGCGGCGCGGCGTTGCGCGAAGCCCACCGCACGGTCGCGCCGCGCAGCGTCGCCATGGCGTACGGCGGAACGTGCACGGTCAGATGCGCGGAGCGGGTTCCGACCGGCACCTCTTGCGCCGGCAGTTGCGGATCGACCCAAATCGCGTCGCGCCGGCCGCGCAAAAAGTTGAGTTGAATCTGGGCGGCGCCCAACGGCTGCGCGTCGAGAACCGCTTGCAAAGCCGCGACGCGAGCGAGTTTCGGCAGAGGCAGCGAGAAGCAGCGCGGCTCGAGGTAGGTTTGCACGAAGAGCGATGCGCCGGCCGTCTGGAGGTGTCGGCGCGGATGCACGCAGCCGCGGAACTCGGATACCGGAATCGTGCGCTGTGAAATCGCGGGCGCCGGAGCCTGCGGCAACCGCACGTCGCCGAAGGACGTGCCCGGCGCGAGATCGGCCGCGACCGGCGTGTACGCGGCGTTCGGAGGCGTGACGACCGCGCGCCACATGAAGTTTTCATAACTGCCGACGTCCACCGGTTCGTCGTAGACGCCGATCTCCGGTTGCGGCGGGCGGGTCGTCGCGGTGACGAGATGAACGTTCACGTCGACGTTATCGCTGCGCGCCGCAATGAATCCCGAACGTTGCAAGAGCGCAAGCGTTTCCAGCGACGACGTCACCTCGGGATCGGGCCACTGCAAGCTCGGACCGTACGAATCGGCGGCAATCGCGATCGTGCCGACGCCCATGACCGGCGCGAGCGCGCGCGCCGTTTTCGGCTGCACGCTCAGAAACGCGTCCGACAAGCGCGCCTGCACCCGCACCGTGCCGGGCGCGACCGATTCGGCCATCGCCGGTCCAAGCGCGTCCGACGGTGAGTTGAGCGACGTGAACCCGTTGATGGTGTAGGGCGACCAGCGATACTGGACGCCGCGGTCGGGCGGCAGCCAGAGCGTATTGCCTTGCACGTGCGACTGCGAGAACGTGCGGTACTGGCGCGGCTGACCCGTCTGCGGCATCCCCGACGCGCCGCCCGCGACCGGCAGGAACGGCACGATGCCGCTCAAGGCTAAAAGCCACACCGCAATCCGGCAGACGCCGCCATACGCGCGAACCGCGACTCGCAACGCGGCGGCCAGCATGACGAACGCGCCAAAAATGTAGAGCGGCGAGAAGTAATCCGGCTCGACGAACGAGCGCATTCCGGGGACGGCGAAATGGAACCACGTATACGCTGCCGGCGCGACGACGATGCCGTCGACCAGCCACAGCCCGAAGAGTGCGAAGAACAAACCCAGGTAGAACGGCGACCGCAACGCCGGACGGCGCGCCAAGAGCACCAGCCCCAACAGCAGCAGCGGCAGGATCGCGCATCCCAGCGCGACGAGGAACGGCTGGCGCGCGATAGACGTATAGTAAAAGCTCTGCAGCCGCAGCGTGTTGAAGATGCCGATATTGGTCGCGTAATGAAGAAACGTGCCGATCGTGAACCGCTGGTTGACCAATGCGATGTTTCCGCCGGCGTTGAACCGCAGATCCGCGACCATCGAAAAGATGTAGAATGCGTTCGCGGCGACGACGGCAACGGCCAAGCCCAGCAAGGGTTCGATCGCGCGAGCGCCGCGCAGGAGCACCTCCCGCACCGCGATGACGAGGCAGATGACGGCCGCCAAGTAACTGACCTGCAGCGCGGGAATGACCAGCAGCAGCGAGCACGCGAAATACAGCGCCGTCGCGATAGTTGGGCGGCGCAGATACTTCAAGAACAGAAACACGACCAGCGGGAGTGCCTGATACGAGAGGTAGATGAGGCCCTGGGCGATGCGGTCGTACGACCAGAGGTTCAACGCGTAGAAAATCGCGAGGGGAACGGAATAGACGCCGGCACCGAGCCGTCTTGCCAGGGCGTACGCACCCAGCAACCCCAGCACGGTCATCGAGGAATACCAGATCCACTGCGCGACCTGCAGGTTGTGGAAGACGGCAATCAAGAGGTTGATGCCGAGGTGGTAGACCAGTCTCGGCACGCCGATGAACGTGTTGTCCGCACCCGCCGAAGCGGCACCGCTCCACGGCAACAGGTAATCGACCCAAAATGGATTGAGCGGAAAATTGGCGTCGCCGTACTCGTATAAGCCGCGCGAGTCGAGCAACGGAAAGAATATCGCAAACGGCAGCAGCGCCAGCAGAGCGGGGTGGTCGTAGACGAAGCGCACTGCGAGCGTCAACCACTGGTAGGCGCGGGTGCCGGGACGGCGAACGGTCATCGGCCCCGGCCGACGGCGACCGCCGGAATGGCATCGCCGGTGCGGTCGACGCGGGTCGCGCGGCCGGTGCGCACGTCCTGGATCATCCGCGCGATGACGGTACGATCGCGCATGCGCGCGACGTCCTCGACGCGATCTTCGACCTCGCGCCGATGGACGTTGAAAAAATCGACGATGGCGCGCGCGCAGTCGTCCGAATCGGGCGCGAACGTCTGGCACTCGAGCGCCCCTTCGAAGCGCACCAGCGTCGAGACGAGGACCGGTTTGCGCGCGGCCAGCACTGCGTTGAGCGCGCCGCTCGCACCATACGCTGCGGTGTAAGGCAGAACGACGACGTCGGCGGCCGCGAGGAAGTCGGCGAGCTGCGGCTCGGGTACGAAATCGTACATATGGACGCCGTTTTCACGCGCCCGCACCCGCAACGCTGCGTAGAACGCTTCGTAGCGCGGATTTCCGCGCAGACGCGGATGGCGCCCGGCGACGATGTGGAGCGCCAAATCGGGCAGCCTGCGGCGCGCTTTTGCGAACGCGTCCATCAGCAGCTCCAATCCTTTGTAATAGGAGGCGTATCCGAAAAACAGCGCCACCTTGCCGTCGCCGATCCCGCAGCGGCGGCGTGCCTGCTCGGAGCCGGGTCGCGCGTGCTCGTGCATGAGCGGATGCGGACACACGTAGACCTTGCTCGCCGGAACGCCGTAATCCGACTCGAGGATGCCGGCCAGCTCGAATTCCAGCACGATGATGCGGTCCGCCGCCCAATCGAACAGCCGGTAGATCGTCGAGAAGCCGGCGCGGCCGATGCGGGAATAGGGTAAAACGAACCCGTTCTCGCGCAGCATTTCGCGCGTTACCACGCGTTGGGATACGACGCCGTGAAGCGTCGTGACGATCTGCGTGCCGCGCAGGCGCAAGAGTTTCAGAACGAACGGCAGCAGCAGCGCCGCGACGACGCCGCCGTACAGATAGACGTCGTACTCGAGGTGGAGCACGTCGACCGGTTCGCGCAGCACCGCCGCCAGTATTTGCAACGCCGACAGGTAGCCGAACTTCCAGCAGCGCCGCACCGTTACGTTCGGCGCGTAGGGCTGCGTCGTTCCGAGCGGGCAATTCGGTTCGGCATCGGCAAAGATCACGAATTCGTCCGGTCCCCCGCGCAGCGGATCGAGAATCGTCTGCGAGTAGTACGCAATCGAACTCTTGGCGGCGTTGCCGTCTGGGAACGACGTCACGATGCCGATCTTCATCGGAGTTCTCTCAAGGATTTGGTACTGCCCGCGACCGCCCACGCACCTTGCTGCGTACGCGACTTCGGCGACTGCACCGCTTTGGCCGCAAGCATCGTCAGAAATGCCGCCGCTCCGATCGGATCGCACAGCGCTTGCGCGGCGAACGTGCGGGCCAAGTCGAGCGGCCGCGGGTCGTACCAGCGCTCCAGCATTTCGGGCGGCCAGCGCTCGCGCAACAGGGCGCGTCCTTCGCTGAACCGATTCGACTGCCGCAGATAGTCGTCGAGCGTGTCCGGCGTGCGGTACTCCAGCACCGCGCCGGAGAGGTAGGCGTGCGAGAATCCGTTGGCGATGCACACCAGCATGAAGTGCGCGTCCTCGGTATGGCGCGGCACGTTACTGCGCAGAATCGCTTCGACGAGACGGCGCGACATTCCGATTAGACGGCCGTTACTGCAGAGCGCCGGATAGCGTGCGATCGCCTGCGCGCGCAATCGCTCGTGCCGGCGCGCGCTGAAGATCGCGCCGCGTTCCCAAAACGTGCGAGGATGCGGCAAAGCAACGGCGTTTGCAAGCACCAGATCGGTTCGCTCCAGTTCGCGCAGCACGTTCGCGAGCGTCGCCGGCGGCAGGACCACGTCGCAATCGATCAGCAGCACGCGTTCGACGGCGCTGTCGAGTTCGCGCATCGCAGCGAGCAGCGACGATACCTTTCCAACGCGCTCGGCGTTGCGCCGCACGCGTATTTGCGGGGCGAATTGCGTCAGCGAATCGAGCGCGGAGGCGCTATCGTCCGTGCTTCCGTCGTCGATGAAAACGGCCTGAAGATTCGGCACCGCCCGTATCGCTGCGCAGAGCTCGACCGGATTACGGCCTTCGTTGTAGCATGGAATCAGCGCGACGCCGGCCGTCCTCGGGAGAGCGTCAGGCATTATACCGCATTTTATCGACGCAGCGGCAAAGGGTTCCTTGGCAACCAATGAAGTTTTCATTCGACAATTACCGCAGTTAACGGCCGAACGACGCGACGCCGATGCGCTCGAGCAACGGTAGTTTGGCCGCTGCGGCTCGCGCCGCCGCCACGTCGAAACGATAGATGAGCAGCGGATTGTGCGCGAGCAGGGAGCACGGACGTTCGCCGATCCTCTCGACCGGCCGGTACGGACGCAACAACGCGGAAACGTCGAACTCGCGCGTGACGCGCGCCGTCTGCTGATCGATGGCGCGCAAATCCACGTTTTCGAATTTCGAGGGCAGCGTGCCGGCCGGCAACGTACGGCCGCGGACGGTGACGGTCTCGGGCGAATACAGCGTATACCCGAGCGATGCGGTCGCAAAACGTGCCGCGTACGCGTTGGCCGCAAAGAAGACGACGTCTTCGGCCGAGTACGTCAACGCACATTGGTCGCCGGAACGCACGACCGCCGGAGCGACCGCAAAGGTGTTGACGTCGCGTTCTTCGGCCGCGTACACGCCGTTCGGCCCGCGCAGCGCCGCAGCCGAAGCCGTTTCGACGGCGATCGTTCCGGCGAAGACGACGAACGTTACGACGGCGGCAACCCGCGCCGTGCGCCCGCACGCTTGCGCGAACCATCCGCCGAACGCCTCCCGCCGGTACGCCGCAACGACGATGAGCAGCGCGCAGCAAAGCGCTGCAGCGGCGAGCGCGGGCGACGGCGCGACGCATTGCAAAATGTGCGCGCGCGGCACGACGCCGAAGTTCAACAGAAAGTATTCGTCGCTTCCTTCTTGGCAAAACTGCATCAGCGTGCCGGCACAGGAAAGCGCGAGACCGGCGAGGCTGACGATGCCGTCGCCTGCAACGGCGGCATAGAGCACCAGCGGACCGGCGATCCACAAGTAGAACGGAGGATGCGCGCCCGGATTCAGCAGCACCATCGCGAGCGCCGAAAGCATCGCCGCGCGCGCGACGTCGCGGCGTCCGGGAACGTGCCGCAGTTCCGCCGCGGCGAGCATCACCGGTATTGCAACCGCGACGATTTGTTCGATCACCGGCAGCGCGCGGAAGGTGAGATGGTGCGGAACGAGCGTCCACAGCGACGCCGTCGACACTCCGCCGGCCGCCGCGCCGAAACTGTTGTTGCGGTATGCCGCGAAGACCGACGCAGCGCGTCCCCACAGCACCGGCAGCAGCGTGAGGGTTGCGGCGCCGGCAAACGCGGCCGCCGCACGCACGGCGCGCGCGAGCGACGCGTTGCGAAATGCCGCCACCAGCAGCAGCGGCACGAACGCCGCCGGATAGAACTTCGCTCCGGCTCCAAGCCCGAGTGACAATCCCGCAAGTTCGTACCGGCCGGCGAGCATCGCCGCAATGCCGCCCACCGAGAAGACGTTCGGCAGCGCGTCGTTCTGCCCGTGAAACACGGTCACGAAAACGACCGCGGGGTCGAGGAGATATCGCAGCGCCCACGCATCGGCGTCCGCGCGGCTCGTCGCGCTCGCGCGGACGATCGCCGCAGTCGCGACGTCGGCGAGCCACGCCGGCGACTTCAGCAGCGCAATGCGCAGCGGAAGCGCGCTCCACAGCGACGGCACGAACAGCACCGGCAGCTGCGACGACAGCAAAGCGGCCAGCGAAATCGACCCGAACGGCCACAACGCCGCCGGCGGCACGTGGGCAAAATAGACGCGCTCGGCGTGCGAGAGAAAGGCGGTGACGTCGTAGATATGAGCGGTCCAGGGCAGCAGCGCGGCTTCGACGAGGAGAACCGCCGCCAGTGCCGCTATATACCAGCGCTCTTTCAGAGCGGGGCCCACTGGCCGCCGGCCAGCGTCACGACACCCGGATAGCGCACGTTGCCGAACGTGCAGTTGGCGCACCGCAGCGAGCCGTCGATCGACGCCGACGCCAACTGCGTACCGCCGACGTTGGTACCCCGCCACGTGCCGCCGCGCAAAACGGCACCGGAGAAATCGACGTTCGTGAGGTTCATCGCTTGTCCGACGAAAGGCGCCGCATCGCGCACGTCGGCGTGCGTGAGGTCGACGGGATCCTTCGCATAGTTCGGACGCAACGCCAGCAGCAGCCATCCCAAACGCGCGGTCGCACGCACGGCGGCGCGCCCGCGCGGCGACGGATCGGTGCGCGCCGCCACGTTGTATTGACGCACCCACTTGATCGAACCGGCCCAATCGACCGTTGCCAAATCGACGGCTGCGGCGTCCAGCAGTCGCTCCGAAACGCCGGCTTCCGAAAGGACCTGGACGACGCTCGATTCGACGGCAGCGTTCGGCGGCGTCCTGACGAGTGCAACGCGCAACGGTTCCCACGTCCCTTGCGACGGCCGGGATTGAAACGCAGCCAAGTCGCCGACGAACGCCTTCGTGTCGAAAGGCGCGCTGTCGCGAACCGTCCGGCCGCAACCGGCAACCGCAATCGAGAGCGCCAGCGCGATCGCCGCCGGCAATCGATGCAACGAGTTCTTCATCAGCGGCAGCGTGTCGTTTCGCTAGCCCCGAAGCGAGCGCGTGTCGACCAGACTCGACGCATCGTTGGCTGCAGGCGCGCCGAAGAGCGTCCACCGGCCGTCGAGATCGACGACACGAAAATCGAGTCCGACGATGGCCCGCATCATCTCGTTGAGCATTTGGCGTGCCGTCTCGTCCCAGGAGAATCGTGCCGCACGAGCCAGCGCGCCGCGCTCCAGCCGCCGTCGAAGCACGTCGTCGGTGAGCACCGCGACGATCGCGCCCGCGACGTCTCCGCCTTCGGGAACGATCAGCCCGCTGCGGTCGTGAACGATCGCCTCGCGCAAGCCGGGAACGTCGTAGGCGATGGCGGGCGTTCCGCACGCATTCCCCTCGATCGCCGTGATGCCCCAGCCTTCCATTTCCGAGAGGCTCACCGTCACCCACGCGCGCGCAAGGAGTTCGCGCTTGTGCCGGTCGTCCACGAATCCTTCGAACGTCACCGATCCCTCGAGATCCAAGCGCGCGACTTGCTCGCGCAGTCCCTCGAGCGCATCGCCTGCGCCGGCAATCTGCAACACCGCCGTAGGAATCCGCTTACGCACGGCCGCGAACGCTTCGATGAGACGGTCGACTCGTTTGTAGGCTTTGAGGCGGCCGAGATAGAGTACCGTTGGAAGCGCCGCCTTTTCACCGGGAACCAGCGATCCATCGACCCCGCAGCGCACCAGGCCCGTGCCCGCGTCGCCGATGCCCACGCGACGCATTTCTTCGCGCGTGTCGTCGGAGATCGTCACGAAATGCACGTTGCGGTAGACCAGCGGAACGAGCTTCTCTTCGCACCACGCCAGCGCGCAGGCGAGCCAGCCGGGCAGATGGTTCTTGAAGACTTCCCGGTGCACGTGATAGACGACGCACACTTTCGGCTTCATCGAGAAGAGCGGCGTGAAGAACGGAATTCCGTTCGACGAGTCCAGGACCACGTCAAAACGGTCGCGGAACTCGCGCAAATAGACAAACGGGACCGCGGCATATACGGTCATCGCGTTGCCGACGCGGCGAATCGGCACGTCGTCGATACGGTCGTGCGGTGCGCCGCCCGCGAATCCGCCGCTCAGCCATTCAACCTGATGTCCCCAACGGACCCAGCGCTTGGCCTGTTCGAAGAGATAGGTTTCGGCGCCGCCGGCTTGCGGGTGGTTGGGATCGCGCCAGTTGACGACCAGAATGCGCAAATGATGGCGCAGCCGGATCGGGTTGGTGGGGAACATGCGATCGTACGTCGGCACCACGAAGTCGAGGAACGAATGCCGCAGCCGCAGCCGGACGATTGCCGCAAACATATGCAGCGATGCCGAAGCCAGATGCACGCGCGAACCCTGCACGTCGATCCAGTACGTCGGCTCTTCCCGCACGCGCATTCGCAGGCGCTTCATCGCATAGAGGAGATCGACGTCAAAGGCGAGGTTGGCCGTCTCGACGTCGCGCATCACGCGCTCGAGGGCGCGGCGACGAAAGACCTTCGCGCCGCATTGCGTATCGCAGTAGTTCAGGCCGAAGAGCACGCGTACGATCAGATTGAAGTTGCGGCTCGCAAAACGCCTCGCCCACGGCTGGCGAATCGCCACGTGCGATCCCGGCAGCCAGCGCGACGCGACCACGCCGTCGCCTTCACCGACCGCCTCGCAGAGCCGGCGCATTTCGCGAGACGGCGTCGAGCCGTCGGCATCGACGTATCCGACGACGTCCGCGCGCGCCATCACGAAACCGGCGCGTACCGCCCCGCCCTTGCCCACGGGATGCGGAATGTCGACCGCCAAAACGTTCGCGTGCCGCTCGCGCAGTGCGTCGACCACACTGCGGGTCGCGTCGGTGCAGCCGTTGAGCACGACGATGATTTCGGAATCGGCGAAAACGCCGGCATATTCCTCGAGCGTTTTTCCGATGCGATCCTGCTCGTTATGCGCCGGAACGATCACGGAAAAACGCGGCGGCCGCTCGAGCGTTGCGGTGGCGCTCATGCGATCGGTGCCTCGCGGTTTTCAGGCGGACTGACGAGATTGCGCTCGAACTTTGCGAGAATCGTGCGCCGCGCCAGTTCGAGTTCCTCGACGTTGAGCACGCGCGCGACCGCGAGGAAGACCGCGCCGCCGATTGCGAGCTGGCCGAACAGGAACCACGCGCGCGACGCGAGCGAGGCGTCCGGCATGACGCCGAGCGCCGCAATCCACTTCAACGCGAGGAACATCGCCAGCGAACTCACCGCGATCTTTGCGGTCGAAACCAGCAGAGCGCGCCAATCGATGCCTGGAACCAGCCGTGCCGTCAGCATCAGCAGCAGCACCGCCTGCATCGTTTGGCTCAGCGAATTCGCCAGCAGCAGCCCGCGCGCGCCGAGCGTCGGCAGCCACACGAGCGAGAGGAGCACGTTGAGGACGACGGTGGCAACCGAGATCGTCACCGGCCAAAGCGTCTCTTTACAAGCGAAGCAGCATCGCGTCAGCACGACGTTGGCGGCCAGAGCCAGCAGTCCGACGGCGGCGTACGGGAGCAGGGATGCGGTCAGGTCGGTCGCGCCGGCCTGGAACGTTCCGCGTTCGAACAGCGTCTGCACCATCGGACGAGCCAGCACGATCAAAGCGCAGAGCGACGGAATCGTGATGAAAATCACTAGCCGAAGACCGGTCACGAGACTGCGCGCGACGCCGCGCCGGTTGTCGCGCGCAAACTGCGCCGCCAGCAGCGGAAAGATCACCGTCGCGATGGCGGCGGCAAAAATCTGCTGCGGGAAGTTGACGAGTTTGACCGCGTAGTTCATGCCGGCGATGTACCCGGGCGAGAGCGTCGAAGCGAAAAAGCGATCGAAGAAGAGCGCGATCTGTCCGGCCGCGGAACCGACGATAATCGGTCCCAGCAGCGCCCAGATTTTCCCCAGGCCGGGATGGTGCAAGTCGATGATGAAGCGATACTTCCCAATCGCGAGGAACGACGGCAACTGGACGAGCAGCTGTGCGGTCAGCCCGAGCGCCGTGCCGATCACGAGCGCGTAGATGCCGAGACGGTGATTGAATGCGAGCACCGCTGCAATCGTAATGACGTTGACCGCGACTCCGACCATTGCGGTGGAGCGGAAGCGGTGATAAGCGTTGAGCATCGCCGAGAGCACGCCGCTCAGGCTGACGGCGACGATGCTCGGCATGAGCCAGCGCGTCATGCGAATCGCGACGCTCATCTGCGGCGCGGGAAATCCGTGAGCGATGACCGGAACGTACCAGCGGGCGGTAAAGTACCCGAGAACCGCACAGGCGGTGAGAACGATGGCGAGCAGATTCAACACGGTGCTCGCCAGCCGCCACGCTTCATCTTCTTTATGGTGCGCGAGATATTCGGAGAACGTCGGGACGAGCGCGCTTACCAGCGCGCCGTTGAAAACGCCGAAAAGGATCGTCGGGACGGTGGCGGCCGCCAAGAACGTGTCCATCTCCCAGCGGGTGCCGTAGTATTTGGCGCTGACGACCTCGCGCATGAAACCGAGCAGCGTCGAGGCGAGCGTCGCGCCCATGATGAAGAGCGTCGAGGCCCCGAGCGAAAAGCGATGGGCCGGCGAGCGTTTGGATTGAGGGACGACGCGAAGATGCTTAATGCGCGCCGTCCTTTCGCAAGACGGCCGGCACCGTGAGCGCGATGAGCGCGAGATCGCCGAGCGGCGTCCACGAATCGACGTACCGGTTGTCGAGCGCCATCCATTCTTCGAACGAGACCTCGCTGCGGCCGTTGACCTGCCACAAGCAGGTGAGGCCCTGCGGAACCGTCAGCCGGCGCAACGCAAAGCCGTCGTAATGCTCCACCTCGCTCGGGAGCGCAGGCCGCGGACCCACCAGCGACATGTCGCCGCAGATGACGTTGAGCAGATTGGGAAGTTCGTCGATGCTGGCTCGCCGCAGGAAACGACCGAGCGGATGCGTGCGCGGGTCGTTGCGGATCTTAAAGACCGGCCCGTCGACCTCGTTGAGATGCATGAGGTCTTCGCGCATCTGGTGAGCGCCGTTGACCATGGTCCGCAGCTTGAACATTCTGAAGCGCCGGCCGTGCTGGCCGACGCGTTCCTGAGCAAAGAACGGAGCGCCGCCGGTCGTGAAGACGATGCCGGCGGCAGCGGCTAAGACGATCGGGGCGGCCAGCACGAGCAGGACGAGTCCCAGAGCGACGTCGGTGGCGCGTTTGATCGAATGCCACGAAGCGGGAACGTCGCGGCGGGCGGCCGGAGCGATCGCTGCCTGCACGCTATGCGTTCCACTCGGCGGCAGTGCTGCGCGCGACGGCCGTCAAAGACAAACTGTGCTCTTCGTTATATCCTTGGTTCGTTCGTTTCATCGTATCCGCGGTGTGCTTGAACCATGCTCCAGCGCCGCTCGGCACCCCGGCGCGCTCATCGAGCAAACTCTGAGGCCGCTCGATTGCACCGCTGCGTCGTTTCGGCGTTCGCGTCAAAGCCCCCGGTCTGTGCGACGACGAACACGATGACCTCGGTCACCTTCGCAATTCGCCGCGCAGCTCGACGACGTCCCGACCGGTTGCTGCCGTCTCACGCCCAATTCGCCCCCCGGCGGCCTCGCGCTCGCTGAGATTTTGCCGATAGGATACCTTTGCCCCCGGCCCAAACCGGGTTGGCTGACTTCATCGGACTCCCCGGGGTATATCGTGCGACGCCTCTCGCTCTGCGCGGTCCTCGTGCCGCTCGCGTTCGCCATCGCTTGCGCCTGCGCGCGGGCGAATACGATCGTTCGCCTGAAGGCCGATCACCTCGCTTTCTACTACGACACGTTTCGGGTGGAAGCCGACGGTCACGTGCGCGTTGAGACCAGCGACGGCTTTTCGGTCACCGGAGACGCCTTCTCGATGGACCTCAAACTCAATCGCTTTTTGGTGGCCGGCCACGTGACGCTGCAAACGCGGGGTCAGCGCGTCGAGGGCGCCGCCCTCTCGGATTTCCTCGATTTCAACCGGATCTATTTCGTGCCGGTGACCACCGAGCCGGACCGCTGGACGTTCCTCAACGGCGACCTCGCGCATCCGGTGAAGGGGCGCATCATGCCGGGAGACACGTTCAACTTCCCGGAGTTGCCGAAAAATCCGAGCGTCACCGCATCGGAAGCGGTGATCGGCACGCGCAGTTACGCCCGGTTCGCCGGCGCATGGGCCTACGTGGGCGGCGTCGGGCTGCCGCTGGGTTCCTACGTCGTCAACTTTTCTCCGAATCAATACTTCGCGCAGAACTCGCTCACCGGCGCGAACTTCGACGCAACGTGGAACTTCGCGGGGAACAACAACTCGCTCTCGGCCATTCACTTGCGCTACGACACCTTCAATCACACGTATCTCGCCTTCGAACAGCACTTCGTCGGCGATCACGAGTACGCAATCTTTTCGGCCAACCCGCTCACCAAGTCCGACCGTTTCTTCAACTTGACGCTCTACGAGAGACTCGGCCGGCGCTTTCAAATTCAGACGTTTACGCAGTACAACGTCAATCAGGGCATCCTCTTCCAGGCGCCGCCGCTCTCGGTGACCCAAACGACGTACGTCAACATGACGCAGGCCTTCCCGCACTCGTACCTGCAGCTCAACTCCAACTTCACGAACTACAATCTTCTCGGGCCGGGTTCGTTCAACCATAACAATCCCGCCGGCAACCTCTCGCACCCGTCGCAAGTGCAGCTTACGGCGACGAGCTTCCAAAACCGCATCGGAAAGCTGCCGCTCTACGAACAAATATACGGCGGCTACGGCTTCAACCACGACTCGGTCGGCGCCAATCAATACGCAACGCCGATTCCCGCTTCCCAGAGCGGGCTGCAGTCGTTCGGCGGCAATTGCGTCTACAAAAGAGGCACCGCCCCCGTCCCCTGCCCGACGCTGTACACGACGATCTGGAACGAAGTCGCCGGCTTTAACCTCTTCATGCCGTCGGTGAAGATCGGCAACCGGGACAATCCGTACGAGACGTACTACTTTAACGCCGTGCTGAACAAGCAGCGCCAGTGGAACTCGCTGCCGCATCATATCGACAACACGAACACGACCTTCAGTTTGAGCCGCCAGTTCTCGAGGCCCGTCAACGCCTACCTCAGCTACCAGATCCAAAATACGGTCGACCGCTATCTTCAGGGCGGTTATCAACCGTGCAACCCCGTGAATTCCAACGGCACAAATAATCCGTTTTGTCCGCCGGGCTTGACCGCGTTTCGCGGAGCCTCGACGCTGCGCACGTTGAGCCTTGGCACGAACTACGCGCCAAATCCAGAGTTCAACCTGTCGCTAGTGGCGCGCCAGCACACCGACTTTCCGGCGCCGCTTCAAAACGTATTTCCGCTGCCGCTGACCAACGTGATCGGACAGCCGCTCTACAACAACTACCTCGGACAGCCGCCTTACGACCTCACGGCCGACGTGCGCTTTAAGGTGTTGCCTCACATGCTGCTCGACGTGCAGCGGACGTACTACTTCAACTACGGCAACATCCAGTGGAGCCCGAACTTCATCATTCAGGTGCTGCCGCAGTGACGCGATTGCGCCGCATCTTCGCGGTGACGTGCGCGCTGCTCGCCGTCGCGCTGATCGCCGCCGGGCCGTCGATCGCGGTCACCGGCCAACTGCTCGCCTACCAAGACGGTTTCGTGTTCTTCACCACCGGCGACGGCTTCCGCGTCGCGCCGGGCGTCCTCATCCGCGACGCCGCCGGTACCGGACCGGCCACGATCGCTCCGGCCCCCCGTATTTGGGCACGCGCGCACTTCGACCCCAACGGCACGGTTACCGAACTCGACCTCTCGCGGGCGCCGCTTCCGAAAGAAGGCAGCTTCGACGACGTGGCGCGCTTTGCGGTCGCGTTATCGAGCCCGATTCCCAACCCCGATCTCGTTCCGGCGACGCCGGCGCCCGGACACACGCTCCTGCCCACGCAGCACTTCTCCGGCCGTCCCGTGCTCGTCACGTTTACGGTGCAGGTGCCGCCGACGACGCCGTTTGCGGCGAGCGTCTACATTACGACCGACGCGAGCGCCTGGAACGCGCAAGCGATTCCGATGGACCGGATCGACACGCTGCACTACCAAATCACGCGGCGGCTGAACTCTGGAACGACCTTCCGGTATCTCTACGATCGAGGCTCGTTCCAATCTCAGGAGATCGCCGAAAACGGCTTGCAGCGTACGCCGCGCGAGATCGTCGTCACCGACGCCGACGTGCGCACGATCCGCGACACGGTCTATGCGTGGCTCGACTCGCGCAGCAATGCGAGCGGCCAGCAACCCAATGGGCTGCCGACGCCCTACAATCCAAATCCGTTCCCGAATCTGCCGTCGGGCTTCCCGTCACCGGGCATTCCGACACCGCATCCGCCCCATCCGCCCGCGTAGCGTCCCATTTCAGGGGACACGAGCGGTTAACGCACTTCGATCGGCAGGCTCGTCTGGGCTTTGTCGCCGCGCGAGTTGCGCGCGATGACCTGCATTTGGAACGTGCCGTGCACGAAGAACGGCAGATTGCCGATCGTGTACGCCATGGCGAAACGTCCGACGCCGACTTTGTCGAGCGTCACGCCGTAGCCGCCGATTCTCACCTCGACGCTTGCGACGTTGGAGCTGGTCAGCACCGTCCCCGACACGTGGTCGCCTGACGTCACCGTCGTCTTGTCGATGGCAACTGAGAGAATTCGGGGCGCGGCGTTCGGCGCGAGTCGAGGGACGGTAGGCGCCGGAACGACCGCGGTGCTGCGTACCGGAACCGGCTTCGCAGTCACGCGGATCGCCGGACTCGGCGTAGGCGCGGGGGACGGCGAGGGAATCGGCGAGCGCGCCGGACGCGGAGACGCCGTGGAGGGAGCCGGCGTCGCCGCCGGTTGCGGCCGGCTGCATGCCGTCAAGATTGCAAGGGACGTAACGAAAATCAGGATTCCCGGCGAGCGCACTAGGCGCCGGAGTTTCTCGTTCGAGGCGGCTCCTCCGCTTGGCTGTCGGATTCGCGCGCAGCGGCGTCGAAACGCCGAGCCAAAATGATTGCTCACAACCCAACGCTCAGCATCGTCGTGCCGATGCACGACGAGCAAGGGAACGTGTCGCCGCTGCTCGAGCGATTGGCGGCGGCCCTCGAGTCGCTGCCCGGGCGGCCCGCTTACGAGATCGTGCTCGTCAACGACGGCAGCTCCGATGCGACCGCCGATGCGATCCGGGCCGAAATGCGCGAGCGTCCGAACCTCGTACTGGTGAACCTGTCGCGCAACTTCGGCCATCAGTTGGCGGCGACCGCCGGCATCGAACTGGCGCGGGGCGATGCGGTGGTTCTCATGGACGGCGACCTGCAGGATCCGCCCGAACTCATCGCCGCGTTCGTCGAGCGGTGGCGGGAAGGGTTCGACGTCGTGTACGCGGTCCGGCGTACGCGCAAAGGCGAAAGCGCCTTCAAACTCGCGACCGCGGGCTTCTTCTACCGGGCGATCAAGCGGCTCACGAAAGTTTCGATTCCGGTCGACACCGGCGACTTTCGCTTGATGAGCCGGCGCGTGGTTGCCGCCTTGCAGCGCCTGCCGGAACGGCATCGCTTCTTGCGCGGCATGGTCAGTTGGGTCGGTTACAAGCAGACCGGCGTCGAGTACGACCGCGACGTCCGGCTGAGTGGTGCGACGAAATACCCTCTCCCGAAGATGATCCGGTTTGCCGTCGACGGCATCACGTCGTTCTCCGACATCCCGCTGCGCTTCGCATCCTATTTCGGCTTCGCGGTCAGCGCGGTTGCTTTCGTCTACGCGCTGGTCGTGATCGTCGACAAACTCTTCGGCGTTCACCCGCCCGCGTACACGCCTGGGTGGGCCTCGACGATCGTG
The DNA here is from genome assembly GCA_963704715.1 of Vulcanimicrobiota bacterium. Lineage (GTDB taxonomy): Bacteria > Vulcanimicrobiota > Vulcanimicrobiia > Vulcanimicrobiales > Vulcanimicrobiaceae > Tumulicola. The sequence goes on from OY969933.1 coordinate 1,423,921, forward strand.
GCCGTCGTCTTCCTGGGCGGCGTGCAGCTCATCAGCCTCGGCATCCTCGGCGAATATCTCGGCCGCATCTACGACGAAGTCAAAGGACGCCCGCTCTACTTGATCGACGACGTCGAGCGTTCGTAGGCTCGCCGAACACGTCTTGACGTATCATCCCGTCGTCGATCGTTTCGCGATTCCAGTCGCGCTCGATCCATGGTCGGCGACCGTTTTCCTGGCGCTCTTCGCGGCCGTCGCGATCGTGACGATTCGCCGGCCGGCATACGGACTCTGCGCGCTGGTGCTCGTCACGCCGTTCGCGCTATCGCGCGACCTCGCCGGAACGACGGTGACGCTGCCGAAGGCGGCGCTGCTCGGGCTGCTCGCCGGTCTCGCCTCACACCCCGGAGCGTTTGCCCGGCTGCGCGCCCGGCCGATGCCGCTGCTGTTGTGTGCGATCGGCGCGTACGTGGCGCTCACGGCGGTGACCGCGTTCGTCGCCGCGCATCCGGGCGCGGCCGTGCGCGAAACGCTGAAGTTTGCGGAATACGGCGTGATGCTCGCGACGGCGTATCTCTGCTTTCGAATCGATTCCGACGACGCGGCCCTCACGGGAGCGTTCGCCATTGCGGCAATTGCGGTCGCACTCAGCGCGCTCGCGCAGGAGTTTACGGGCGCGCCTTCCGGTCTCTACGTCGGCAACGCGATCGTTCCGCGCATTGCCGGAGCACTGGAAGGGCCCAATCAGCTCGCGGGATACTTTCAAGTTGCGATCGCAGCGCTCGGCGCATGGACGCTGGTTCGCCGGTCGGCGCTGACCGACGCCGCGCTCGCACTGGCGACGTGCGCCGACGTGCTGACGTTCTCGCGCGCGGGAATATTCGGCCTGGCCATCGTCGGCGTGGTGCTGATCGTCGCGGGCGGCAGGCCCGCGCTGCGTGCACTGCGTCCGGCGTATCTTGGCCTGGTCGCCGGGCTCGCGGTCGTCGGGTGGTGGGCGTATTACGCGCGCACCGCCGACGTGCTGCGCGTTTCGCTCGAAGAGAGCGCCTACGCTGGCGGCGTCGGCGACCGCCGCGAACTCTGGGGCGCGGCGTGGCGCATGTGGCGCGCGCATCCGCTGCTCGGCGTGGGTGCGGGAAACTACGAGCTGGAACTGCCCGCATACGGTGTCAGCGGCGTGCGCACGCACGCGAACAGCTGGTTTCTGCAATCGCTCGCGGAAGGCGGGATCGCGCTGTTCCTCGCGACCGTCGCGCTGGTTGCGGCGATCGTTGGGTCGTTTGCGCGGCGCGTCCGCGACGGTTCGCCGTGGGTGCTCGCGGCGCTCGCGGCCGCAATCGCGTTGACGGTCCACCAGATCGCCGATTATCTGGTCTTCTATCCAAAAGTCGGCGCGGCGTGGTTCGTGCTTGCCGGCATCGCGGCGGCCGCGGCAAACGGCGCGCGCGGCACCGCTGCGCGGGGCGCAGGCTGAAAGCGCTTCGCATCGCGCTCGCGATTCCGGCCGCGCTGCTGGTCGCGGCGATCGTGCAGCGCCTGCTGCTCGCGCGCGTGACGCCCCAGGTTGCCGTGGCGCTCGCGCAGCCGCTTCCGGTCGTCACCAGTTGGGGCGATCCCGGTGCGTCGGCGTTTTGCGTGCTCGCACTCGCACTCGCTGCCGGAGGCATCGCGTACGCGCGCATCGTCGCACGCGGCGCATCGTCCGCCGGCCTGACGACACCGCTGCGCATTGCGGCGCTGTGCGCGTTTGCAATCGCATGCGCGTGGGCGGCGCCCGCCGTCTTTTCGAGCGACGTCTATGCCTACGCCGCATACGGCGAGTTACTACGCCTTGGCGCCGACCCGTACGCGCATCGCGTGCTGCCGGGCGGCAATCCGATCTTCGACGCCGCCGTCGTGCAGTGGGGAAACCCGCCGCCGGTCTGCGTCTACGGGCCGCTCTTCGTCGCGCTCGCTTCCGCGATCGTTTCGGTAACGGCATCGCTGGGCACGGCAGCGACGCTGGGCGGATTGCGCGCCGCGTCCTCGGCAGCGCTGACGGCCTGTGCGCTGCTGGCGTACGCCGCATATCCGGGCAGCCGGCGCGAGCGCCTCACCGCAGCCGCGACGATCGCGCTCAATCCGGTCGCGATCTGGTGCGCTGCCGAGGGGCACAACGACGCCCTGGCACTTGCCGTCGTGCTGGCCGGCGTCGCGGTTGCGCGTCGCGGATACGCACAGCTCGGCGCGCTGCTGTCGTCGTGCGCGGGCCTCGTTAAACTGCCGGCGATTGCCGGATCGCTGCCGCCGGCGTTTTCGGGCGGATGGCTCGGCGCGATCGGCGGCGCCGTGTTGGCGCTGGCGTTTTCGCTTCCCATATTCCGCGGCGTCGCGACGCAGCTGGCGCCGCACGCCCACTATGCGCCGCAAGCCTCCCTTCAAGCATTCGTCGAACCGATCGCGCGCGCGATTGCCGGCTCGGACGCAATCGCAGAGAGGCTCGCGTGGACGGTCGCCGGCTGCGCGGCGGCGGCACTCGCGTGGGTCGCGCTCACGCGTTTGCGCCGCGGCGATCACAGGGGTTGGCTATATGCGGCGCTTGCCGGCTGGGTGCTGGTGCCAAATCCCTACCCGTGGTACGGGCTGTGGCTCGCCGCGGTTGCCGCGATTGCACCGGGCACGCGCGCGGCCGCGGCGTTGCTGGCATTGACGCTTGCCGCGCTGCTGCGCTACGTTCCCGACGCCGTCTACCCGGCAACCCCTGCGCCGATTGCGTGGCTCGGGTTGATTGCGACACTGCCGTTTCTGCTGCTGCTTCCGCGTCGAGCCGCGTTTGGTATAATCAACCGCTCACCATGACCGCCGCCGATCTCACAGCGCCGCCGAACCGCGCGCACGGCTCCCTGCACGATGCACTCGTGCGGCATCTGGCCACCTCGAGCCGTTCGATGTCGGACCTCCTCGGCCGCTTGCGCGATTTGCGCGCACTGCCCGGGAAAAAGCCCGGCGCGTACGCGCTGCACGAAACGGCCACCGCGGCGCGGTCGGCACTGCTCGCCGCCGTACGGCGCGCGCTGGGCGGCACGCTGCTCGTTCTCGTTCCGACGCCGGATGCGGCCGAGCGCATCTTCGCCGACCTGCTTTTCTATCTCGGCGAAGGCGATCCGCAGACGCCCGCCCTGCTGCGCTCGCGCGATGAAGCGCTCGGCGCGATCGAAAGCCCGTCCGAACGCAGCGCCCGCATGACGCTGCTCGCCGACTTGGCGGCCGGAGCCTCGCGCATCGTCCTCGCTCCGGTCGCGGCGGTGCGGCAATATCTCATGCCGCGCGAACTGTTCGACGAACTCCGGTTTTCCGTCCACTCGGGCGCGTCGCCGGGTTTCGAGCGAATTCAAGAACGGCTCTACGCCATGGGCTACGATCGCAGCGACGTCGTGAGCGCTGCGGGCGAATACGCCGTGCGCGGCGGCATCATCGACGTCTTCCCCGCCAACGCCGGCGCGCCGGTCCGCATCGAGTTCTTCGGCGACGAGGTCGACAGCATCCGCAGTTTCGCCGTCGACACCCAGCGCAGCACCGGAAGTCTCCAATCGGTCGAAATCGTGCCGTGGTCGCAGATACCGCGCGACGAACGGTACCGCCGGCGCATTCTCGAGCGGTTCGACGGACCGCAAGCCGCGCGCCGCGAGCTCGGAGCGTTTTTGAGTGCAAACGCCGACGTGCCCGAAACGTGGCTTCCGCTGGCGTTCGAGCGACGAGCGACGATCTTCGATTACCTGCCCGAAGATGCGATCGTCGTGCTCGACGAGCCGGCGATGATCTCGTCGATCGCGGCGGCACTCGACGAAGAGCGCACGCGCGAGCAGCACGTCTTGCTGGCAGCGGTCGAGTCGGGCGAACTGTCGGCCGACGAGAGCCACGTCGGCGAAGCGTTGCTCGCAGACGTCGTCGCCGCACACCCGGCGCTGGGCGAACTCGGCGACGCCATCGGACGCCACGCCACGCTGGTCATCCCGGGGGCGATCGAGAACCGAGCCGCATCGAGTTGGGCGCCGCACACGCTCGGTGCGTTCGTCCTCGAATGCAGTCCCGCCGAACACTTCAACCGCCAGATCGAACTCTTCTCGCGCAGCGTGCGCGATGCGGTCGCCGCGGGCGAAGCAATCGCGATCGTCAGCACCGCGGTCGGACGTACGACCGACATCCTGCAAGCCGCCGGCGTTCCGATCGGCGAACGCCTGGGCAGCGGCTCGGCCGTCGTGGGCGCCGGCAGCATCGACTCGGGGTTCAGCGTTCCCAGTTTGCACCTTCGCGTGCTCGGCGACCGCGAAATTTACGGCGCCCCGCCCAAGCGGGTGCGCATGCGCGCCGTCAAGGAAGGCGTCCCGGTCACGCTGGCCGATTTGCGCGTCGGCGATCACGTCGTTCACGCCGTCCACGGGATCGGCCAATATCTCGGTCTGCGCGCCGAAACGGTTCTCGGCGCAACGCAGGATTATCTCGATCTCAAGTATGCCGGCAGCGACCGGATGCTCGTGCCCGTTACGCAGATGCATCAGATCGCGAAGTACTCGGCGGCCGAAGGGCAGAGCCCGCGTCTTTCCAAAATGGGTGGCGCCGATTGGGCGCGCACCAAGGCGCGCGTCGCCGAATCGCTCGGGAAAATCGCCGACGGCCTCGTGCAGCTCTACGCCGAGCGCGAACTCGCGCGCGGGCACGCCTTCGCTGCGGATACGCCGTGGCAAGTGGAGATGGAAGAAGCGTTTCCGTACGAGACCACGCGCGATCAGCAGAAAGCCATCGATGAAACCAAGGAGAATATGGAATCGCCGCGGCCGATGGACCGGCTGGTGTGCGGCGACGTCGGCTACGGAAAAACGGAAGTCGCCATGCGCGCGGCGTTCAAGGCGGTCGCCGATAAGAAGCAGGTTGCGGTCCTCGTTCCGACGACGCTGCTGGCCGACCAGCACTACCGCACGTTCAGCGCGCGCTTCGCCGGGTTTCCGCTGCGCGTCGAAGAGCTATCGCGCTTTCAGAGCAAAGCCGAGCAGAAACGCATCGTACGCGAACTCGCCGAAGGCAAGGTCGACATCGTGGTCGGCACGCATCGGCTGCTGCAAAAAGACGTCGCCTTCGCGGATCTCGGCCTCATCGTCATCGACGAGGAGCAGCGCTTCGGCGTAATGCACAAGGAGCGCCTCAAGGAGTATCGCGCGAGCGTCGACGCGCTGACCCTTTCGGCCACGCCGATTCCCCGAACGCTGCATATGTCGCTGCTCGGCGTGCGCGATCTCTCGCTCATTCAAACTCCGCCGAAGAACCGCATGGCGATCAAAACGCTGGTCGTGCCCGCGGGCGATGCCGTCGTGCAGCATGCCATCGCTGCCGAACTCGACCGCGGCGGCCAAGTGTACTATCTGCACAACCGGATCGAATCGATCTACGCCGTCCGCAACGCGTTGGCCAAACTCGTGCCGCGCGCGCGCATCGGCGTCGGCCACGGAAAGATGAGCGAGGCCGAGATCGAGCCGGTGATGCAAGCCTTCATCGGCGGCGAACTCGACGTGCTCGTGGCCACGACGATCATCGAGAACGGCATCGACATTCCCAACGTCAACACGATGCTCGTCAACGACGCCGACAAGTTCGGGCTCGCGCAACTTTATCAACTGCGCGGACGGGTCGGACGCTCGAATCATCAGGCGTATTGTTATCTGCTCTATCAAGGCCACAAGGCACTGACCGAAGAGGCCAAGGCGCGCCTGGAGGCGATTCGGGAGTTCACGCACCTCGGTTCCGGATTGCAGATCGCGATGCGCGACCTCGAGATTCGCGGCGCCGGCAACTTGCTCGGTGCGGCGCAATCGGGATTCATCGCGTCGGTCGGTTTCGACACGTACTGCGAAATGCTCGCCGAAGCGATCGCCGAGCGTCGCGGCATGAGTGCCGCACTGGAGGATCGACGCGAGGCCGTCATCGACGTGAAGATCAGCGCGTTCGTTCCGAACGACTACATTCCGCAAGTCTCGCAAAAGATCGCCGTGTACCAGCAGCTCGCCAAGGCCCGTACGGAGGCCGAAGTCGCGGAGATCGCCGCCGGCGTGCGCGATCGCTTCGGTCCGTTCCCGCTGCCGCTGGAGCGATTGATCGAGCTGACCAAACTCCGGACGATCGCGCTGGCCAAGCACGTAACGAGGGTGGTCGTCGACGACACCCGCTTGACGCTCGGGGTCGGATCGGGATTCGGCCTCGATCCCGCCGCAATTCCCGTTTTTCAGTCGCTGACGAAGAACCGCTTCCGGTTCGCGGAGGGCCGCGTACTCGTGGATTTGCCGCCCGTACGCGACCGCGCCGCCGCAGAAAGCGTCTGGATGCCCCTGCTCCGAAGCCTCCTCGAGGCCATGTGACCGCTTGCTTCGGCGCTCCTGAGTGTTTGCCGAGAGGAGGCGCGGGGTTGCGCACGAACCAGCGGAACGGACTGCGGGGCGCACGCCCCGCCTCTAGCACACTGCTCTTTTTCCTTGGAGCCGACAATGTCGAAAGCCCAACGGGTCATCGCGGGCCTTGGCGCCCTGCTTCTCGGTGCCGCGCTCGCGGCATGCGCGGGGGGCGCCGTCGCAACGGTCAACGGTGAACCGATCAGCAAATCCGCGTTCGAAGATAAACTCGCATCCAGCCCAGGCGCGCGCAGTACGCTGCAGCAGATGGTGCAGGAGACGTTGATCCTTCAGTACGCCAAGAAGAACAACATCAACATCACCGACGACGAGATCACGCAGCGCGAGAACGATCTCAAAGCGAACTTTCCGAACGGATCTTGGGATGAGATGCTCAAGGCGCGTGGACTCACCGAAGACGACGTTCGCGAGGCGCTGCGAGAGCAGATCATTCTCGACAAGGCGCTGGCAAATCGCGTCAACGTCACGCCGGCCGAAGTCAAATCGTACTTCGATAAGAACCACGCCGCGTTCGACAAACCCGAGCAGATCAAGGCCCGCCACATCCTCGTGAAGGATTTGGCGACCGCGCAAAAAGTCGAAGGCCTGTTGAAATCGGGACAAAACTTCAACGACGTCGCGAAACAGTATTCGACGGATCCCGGCAGCAAGGACAAAGGCGGCGAACTCGGATTCTTCCGGCGCGGCCAAATGGTGCCGGCGTTCGATCAAGTCGCGTTCTCGTTGAAACCCGGTCAGATCAGCCAACCGGTGAAGTCGCCGTTCGGCTATCACGTGATCCAGGTCGAAGCCGTGCAGCCGGCCGTGAAAGCGACGCTCGCGAGCGCGACGCCGCGCATCACCGACATGTTGCGCCAGCAGCAAGAAGCGCCGCTGATCCAGCCGTTCCTGCAAGGCTTGCAGCAAACGGCGCAGATCCAAGTGCTCGATCCGCGCTTCGCCGATCTCTTCCCGTCGCCGCCGCCGACGGTACCGCCGGCCGCGTCGATGGCTCCATCGGCCGCACCGACGAAGTAAACCGGCTCGCGCCGTTCTCGAAAAGGCCCCGGCACCACGCCGGGGCCTTTTCACTGCGCGCGCGAAGTCGCGAGCCCATGCTGGTGCGCATCGCGGGCCTCGGACCCGGCGATCCAAGTCTGCTTACGATCGGCGCGGTCGACGCATTGCGCGAGATCGGCGCGGCCGCCGCGCCGCTCGCTCCGCCTGACTTGCGCGGCTACTTGGCTCGCAACGGCGTCGAAATCGTCGGCGGCCTCATCGACGACCCGGCGCTCTTCGTGGCCGGCGTTGCCGACGAACTCCGGCGATTCACCGATCGCGTCAGCGCCCGCGCGCGCGCGCTCGGGCTGGCAATCCTCGGGAATCCGCTTTCGGACTTTCCCGGCCTCGCGCAATTGCTGCGCGCGCTCGAGCGCGCCGGCATTGCGACGGAGATCGTGCCGGGCATGCCGCGCGCGACGCTGTCGGCGGCGATGGCCCTGCCGCTCGTGCCGCTTCCGCCGCAATCGACGCAGTATTCGTTCGACGATCTCGTCGAGATCATGGCGCGGCTGCGCATGGGTTGTCCGTGGGACCGCGAGCAGACGCACCGCACGCTCGTTCCGTACCTCATCGAGGAGACGTTCGAGGTGGTCGAAGCCGTCGAGAGCGGCGATTTGGATGCGTTGTGCGAGGAACTCGGCGATCTGCTGCTCCAGATCGTCTTCCATTCGCAAATCGCCACCGAGACCGGAAAGTTCGGCGTCGCCGACGTGGTCAACGCGCTTTCCAACAAAATGGTGCGCCGCCATCCGCACGTCTTCGGCGATGCGGTCATCGAAGACGTCGACGCACAGTGGCGCAACTGGGAACGCCTGAAAGCGATGGAAAAGACCGGCCGCGCGCGCAAGAGCCGGCTCGACGGCATTCCCAAGCACCTCGGCGCGCTGCAGCGCGGTCAACGAATGCAAGAGAAGGCGTCACGGGTCGGGTTCGACTGGCCGGCCGTCTCCGGAATTCTCGATAAGCTCGGCGAGGAGGTGCGCGAACTCGCCGATGCCCGCCGTGAAAAACAGGACGACGCCCGCGTACGCGAAGAGCTAGGCGACATCTTCTTTACGCTGGTGAACCTTTCGCGCGCACTCGGCATCGACGCGGAGACGGCCGTTCGGCAAGCCAACGAAAAGTTCTATCGGCGCTTCAGCTTCATGGAAGAACGTGCCGCCGCCGGCGGGAAGACTCTTTCCGACCTTTCGCTCGACGAACTCGAGGAACTATGGCAACTGGCGAAGACGCCGGCGTAGCGACGATACGGTTGCGCATGAGCGCGCACGATGCGCATTACGGCGGAAATTTGGTGGACGGCGCGCGCATGCTCGGACTCTTCGGCGACGTCGCGACCGAACTGCTGATCCGGCTCGACGGAGACGAGGGCCTCTTCGTCGCCTACGATTCGGTCGAGTTCGTCTCGCCGGTCTACGCCGGCGACTACGTCGAAGCCGAAGGCCGGATCGTCAACGTCGGCAACACCTCGCGCCGCATGGAGTTCGAAGCGCGCAAGGTCATTGCGGCGCGTCCAGAGATCAACGACAGCGCCGGCGACGTTCTCGATCCGCCCGTCGTCGTTTGCCGCGCCAGCGGCACGTGCGTCACGCCAAAATCCAAAAAACGCCGCTAATCCGCGTGCGCGCTACGCGCGACACTTCGCTTGTGGGCGTGTATCGGGACTACACCAAGCGTTCGTGGGTTTTGCGCTTCCAGACGAATTCGTAATAGGAGAACTGCAGTACGAGGCCCGTGCAAAAGGCGATGGGGTAGCCCATCCATACGCCGTCGAGGCCGAAGCGATGCATGAGGAAGTAGGCTGCCGGAACTTCGACGCCCCAAATGGCGAAGATGCCGATGATGGTCGGCCACAGCACGGTGCCGCTGCCGCGCATGACGCCGCTGAGCACCGCCATATTTCCGAAGATCGCGTAACTCCACAGCGTAATCATCAGCAGCCCGTGGGCGATGCCGAGCGTATTCGTATCGGTGATGAACGCGCCTAGGATGGTCCACGCAAAGATGTAGCACAGGCCGATGATGATCGCGCCGACGGCATAGTTGAGCCCGACCGCCGAACGGATCACCGACCCGAGTTTATCCTCGCGGCGCGCACCGATGCATTGTGCGCCGAAGATCGAGGCGGCGATACCGATCGAAATAGCCGGAAACTGCACGTAACTGACGACCTGATTGACCGCGCCGTACGCAGCGGTCGCGCGCGATCCGAAGTGGTTGACGAACGAGATCACCGCGATTTCCGCCAGGGAAACCATCATCACTTGGATCCCGGTCGGAACGCCGATCTTGACGACGCGGTAGAGAATGCTCCAATCGATTCGCATGTCGGAGAGCGTTTCGCGGTCGAGTTTCAACGGATGGTCGTGGCGCGCCAGGTGCACGAGCAGCCACGCGAGCGCCGCCGCGTTCGCAACAAAGCCGGCGACGGCCGCGCTCACGACGCCCAGCTTGGGCAATCCGAGCCAGCCGATGATGAAGAGCGGCGTTATCGCGATCGCCAGCACGGAGGAGACGATCAGCGAGTAGAAGGGCGTCGTCGAATCGCCGGTTCCGCGCAAGATCGTCACGTAGACGAAGTACACGAAGAACACCGGCATCGTCAGGAAGATGACCTTCGCGTAGGCGTCGGACTGCGCGATGATGTCGTGCGGAGTGCCTAGCCACGACAGCAGCACCGGCGACCCGATGGTTCCGAGAATTGCGACGAAAATTCCAAGATAAAGGCTGGCGCCGAGCACCGTGCCGGCAATCTTCTTCACCAAATGATGGTCGCGCGCGCCGAAGGCCTGCCCTACGAGGACCGTGCCGCCGCTCGAAACGCCGAAGACGAACGAGAAGAGTAAAAAGATGACGGGAAAGACGGCCGAGACGGCCCCCAGCGCCTGCGTCGAGATCAGACGTCCGATCCAAATGCTCGCCATCGTTTGCGACGCCGACTGCACGACGTTGCTGAGCATGAGCGGAATGAGAAAAACGAGCAGGAGCCGCCACATCGGGCGGCTCTCGTCGAAAACGTTTACCCCTGGACGCCGGGCGGCCGAGGCCATGAACTACTCCTGTGCGAGAAGCGTGTAGATTTCTCGGCGCGTGCGGTCGAGCAAGTCGCGCACGCGTTCGATCGTTTCGTTTTTCGAACTCGGGCCCACTTGGGTTACGGCTTGCATCAGCCGGCCGGCGGACTCGCGCAAGCCACCGCCGGTTTCGCTCTCGAGCGCTTCTTCCTCGTCGTCTTCCTTCTCGAAGAAGCTTCCGAGGTCGACCGCGTGTCCGCGCAGATGCTCGCGTCCCTTGTCGGTGGCCTCATACGTGCGCCGATCGCCCTCGTCCCTGCCGGTGATGAGGCCCTCTTCCTCGAGCGCTGCGAGCAGCGGGTAAACGGAGCCGGGTCCGCCCGGCCACCCTTTACGGCGAAACTCTCGAATGAGGTCGTATCCGTGGCGCGACTCTTCGGCGAGCAGCTTGAGCAGCACGAATTTTAAAATACCCCGCTTGAAACGGCGTCCGTGGCGGCGATGCCGCCCTCCGAACCCTCCGCCCCAGCCGGGCGCGTACCAAAATGCGTTCATGGGCGATATACTATTCGATATATCGTAACTCGTCAAGATAGGTCGCTTGCCGTCTCAAGTGACGCTTGGCCTAACGCCGAAGAGGGCGGCATGCGGCTCGATCGCTTTCTGAAGGTCTCCCGTCTGTCGAAACGGCGCAGCGAAGCGCACGAGGCGAGCGAGCATGGGCGAATCACCAAAGACGGCAAGCCGCTGAAGCCGGGATACCAGGTGAAGGCCGGAGACGTTCTCGAGATCCACTACGCGACGCGATTCCTTACCGTTCGCGTGCGCGAGGTTCCCTTGCGCATGACGCCGCGCGCGCACGCCGCCGAACTGTACGAGATCGTCTCGACGCGCAAAGACGAGCCGGCCGACTGGATATGATTTCCGCCGATACCAAGGACGCGCTCGCGCGCGACGTGCCCGCCGACGCGCACTGCCGCGACGCGCTGCTGCGCGGCCTCGTGCTCTACGGTGCGCGCAGAGAAGGTACCGAATTCGTCACGCATCGCAACGCCGTCGCGCGTCTGTTTTGGTCGCTGCTGGACAGCGATCGCAAAGCGCATCCAATCGAAACGCGTCCCACAACCCGCCTCGGCCGTTTGCCGACGTTCGCCATTGCGGTCCCCGAACGTCTACGAGCACTCGTGCCGAAGCCGGCGCATCGCTGCGACCGGCTGATGGAGATTCGCGCGGCGTTCTTGGCGTGCGGATCGTTGGCCGCCGGCATCCACGGCTACCATCTCGAGTTCGTCGTTCCCGAGGCCGGCGAGGCGGCGCGTTTGGAGTGGACGCTCAATAGCGCCGGCGTCGCTCCGAAGGTCACGCTGCGCAAGGGGCGCCGCGTAGTCTATTATAAGAACTTCGATGCCATCGTCGAACTGCTCACGCTCGTCGGCGCGTTCGCCGCGGTCTTGCACCTGGAAGACGTGCGCGCGCTGCGGGAAACGAAAAACCGCATTCACCGCCTCGTCAACACCGAGGCTGCAAACCTGGAACGCACCGCCGTAGCGGCAGCCGCGCAACGCCGCGTCATCGAGTACCTCGAGAACGCCTACGGCTTGCGGCGGCTCTCTCCGGCGCTGCGAGAAATAGCGGAGCTGCGAATCTCGTACCCCGACGAATCGCTCGCCGAACTCGGTCGCCGCTGCAACCCGCACATCACGAAGCCGACCGTCAGCAGCCGGCTGGCGGCACTCGCGCGCTTGGCCGAGCGACTGCACAGGGGGCAGGGGCCAACCACGCGCGCCGGGTAACACCGAAACCCTCAGGTTTGCTTACGGAGTCGCGCATGCGCATCGGTATCAACGGTTTCGGCCGCATAGGAAGAAACTTCGCTAAGGCGTTGATCGAACGCCATCCCGGCGTCGAAATCGTCGCCGTGAACGATCTCACCAGCGCCGCCGAGTGCGCGCATCTGTTCAAGTACGACAGTAACTACGGAACGTATTCGGGCGACGTCTCGGCCGATGGCGACGAACTCCTCATCGACGGCCGGCGCATCAAGGTAATGGCCGAGCGCGACCCGGCAAAGTTGCCGTGGAAGCGCCTCGGCGCCGACGTCGTGATCGAGTCGACCGGCCTTTTTACCGACGCCGCCAAAGCGCGCGCGCACATCGACGGCGGCGGCGCCAAGAAAGTGTTGATTTCGGCGCCGGCCAAAGGTGAAGACATCACGGTCGTGCTCGGCGTGAACGACGGCGCTTACGATCCCGCCAAGCACGACGTCATCTCGAATGCGTCGTGCACGACGAACTGCCTCGCCACGGCCGTCAAGCCGATCGTCGACCATCTCGGCTGGGTCAAGGGATTCATGACGACGATCCACTCCTATACGAACGATCAGAACATCCTCGACGCCCCACACAAAGACTTACGCCGCGCCCGCAACGCCGCCACCAACATCATTCCGACCTCGACCGGTGCCGCCAAAGCCCTCTACTTGACGATTCCGGAGGTCGAAGGAACGTTCGATGGATTCTCCTTGCGCGTTCCGACGCCGACCGTTTCAATGATTTATCTCGTCGCGCAAACCAAGAAGCCGACCACGCGCCAAGAACTCAACGCCATCCTGCGCCACGCCGCCGAAAACGAGCTCCGCGAATACGTGGGGTATACCGAAGAGGAACTGGTTTCGAGCGATTTTAAACGCGATCCGCACAGTTCGATTATCGACGGGAAGTTGACCAACGCGCTCGGCGACCTCATTCAAATCGGCGCCTGGTACGACAACGAGTGGGGCTATTCGTGCCGGTTGGCCGATTTGACCGCCGTCGTCCTCGAGAAGCTTCCAGTCGCCGCGCCGTAGGCGGTCGTGAGCGTTCGGAAGGTCGAAGATCTTGGCGTGCGCGGCAAGCGCGTGCTGGTTCGCGAGGACCTCAACGTCCCGATGAACGGCACGGAGGTTGCCGACTACACGCGCGTCGATGCCGCAATACCCACGCTGAAACTGCTGCTCGATCGCGGGGCGCGCGTCGTCGTACTCTCGCATCTCGGACGGCCCGGCGGTAAGCCCGACGCCGCGCTGTCGCTGCGTCCGCTGGCCGGCGCGCTCTCCCAGAGGCTCGACGTACCGGTCGCATTCGCCGGCGATTGCGTCGGTGACGTCGCGCGGCGAGCCGTCGACGCGCTCGACGACGGCGAGGCCGTCCTTCTCGAAAACGTGCGGTTTCATCCCGAGGAGGAACGCAACGATCCAGCATTCGCAAAACGTTTGGCCGACCTCGGCGATCTCTACGTCAACGACGCGTTCGGCACCGCTCACCGCGCGCATGCCTCGACCGAGGGCATCGCGCACCTCTTGCCGAGTGCTGCCGGTCTCCTGATGGAAGCCGAGCTGCATGCGCTGTCGAGTCTCATCGAAAATCCCGCCAAGCCGTTCGTCTGCGCGATCGGCGGAGCGAAGATCAAAGACAAAATCGGCGTCTTCAACCGCCTCATGCAGCTCGTCGACGCGTTCTGCATCGGCGGCGGCATGGCGAATACGCTTCTCTCCGCGCTCGGCGTGAACGTCGGAAAATCGCTGCGCGACCCCGATCTCGAACCGGCGATCTACGTGCTCGAACGCGCGAAGCTTCAGCACGTAGAACTGCTCCTTCCCAAGGACGCCGTCGTGGCGCCGTCGCTGGATGCGCCGGAAGCGCGCATCGTCGATATCGGCGACGTCGGCGATGCGATGATCCTCGACATCGGGCCGGCGACCGCCGGCGCCTACGCCGCGGCGATCGAGCAGGCAAAAACGATCGTATTCAACGGCCCGATGGGAGTCTATGAGAACCCGCACTATCGCAGCGGCACGCAGGCGGTCGGCGATGCGATCGCGCGCGCTACGGCAAACGGCGCGATCAGCGTCGTCGGAGGCGGCGATGCGGCGGCCGCGGCACACATGCTGGGCTTTGCCGGCAAGATGACGCACGTTTCGACCGGCGGCGGTGCGACGCTGGAATTTTTGGAAGGCAAAACGTTGCCCGGCGTCGCGGCGCTGGAGACGCCTTGACGCGCACGATCGTCGCCGCGAACTGGAAAATGCACAAGACGGCCGCGCAGACGGCTGCCTTCTTCGACGCGTTCTTACCCGCCGTTGCGTCGGTTCCACCGGAAATCGAGATCGTCGTCGCGCCGCCGTTCACGGCCCTTTCGGAAGCGTCGCGCCACGTTCGTGGAACGCGCGTGCGGCTCGGCGCGCAGACGATGCATTGGGAGCTCGAGGGCGCCTTCACCGGCGAAGTAAGTGCGCCGATGCTGCTGGAATTCGGCGTCTCGCACGTGATCCTCGGACACTCTGAGCGGCGCATGTATTGCGACGAAACCGATCGCAGCGTGAACCGCAAAGTGCACACCGCGCTCGCGCAAGGGCTGACGCCGATCGTTGCCGTCGGCGAAACCAGCGCCGAGCGGGAGGCCGGCCAGACCGACGTGCGGGTCGTCTCGCAGACGCGCGCGGCCTTTGCCGGCGTGCCGGCCGCAGACCTCGCACGCGTCGTCATGGCTTACGAACCGATCTGGGCGATAGGCACCGGCCGCAACTGCGATGCCGACGAAGCCGACCGCGTGATGGCGCTCATTCGTGGATCGCTCGACGGGCTGGCGCAAACGCCGCTGCTCTACGGCGGCAGCATGAATGCCGGCAACGTCGCCGCATACGTTCGCAAAGCGAACGTCAACGGGGGATTGGTCGGCGGAGCGTCGCTCGACCCGGCCGGCTTCGCGACCCTCGCAGCCAACGCCGCACGATGAGATTCCGGCCGGTCATCATCGCCGTGCTCGACGGATGGGGCTGCAGCGACGCAACCCATGGAAACACCGTCGCCGCCGCAGCGCTTCCGCACTGGCGTGCCTTATTCAATCGCTATCCGTGGACGACGCTGGCGGCGTCCGGGCAAGCCGTCGGCCTTCCGAAAGGCATCATGGGCAACAGCGAGGTCGGGCACACCAATCTCGGCAGCGGACGCGTCGTCGCGCAGGGACAAGTGCTCATCGACGAGGCGATCGCGAACGGCGATTTTGCGCGCAATCGGGTCCTGCAGCGATGCATCGCGCACGTTGCGCGCACCGGGGGCACGCTGCAACTCATGGGGTTGCTCTCCGACGGCCGCGTGCACAGTTCGCTCGACCATCTTTTCGCGCTGATCGATGCGGCGGTTGCGGCGCGCGTTCCGCTGGCCGTGCATTGCTTTCTCGACGGGCGCGACACGCCGCCGCGCTCGGCGCTTCAGTACGTCGACCGCCTGGAAAAGCATCTCACCAAAGAAGACCGCGTCGGTGCGATTGCGAGCATTTGCGGACGCTACTACGCGATGGATCGCGACAAGCGCTGGGAGCGCACGCAGCGAGCGTACGCCGCGCTGACGTCGGGGCGGGCCGAACATCGCGCAGCCTCGGCGCGCGACGCCGTCGAAGCCGCCTACGCGCGCGGCGAAGACGATGAGTTCGCCGTGCCGGCGATCGTCGGCGATCCGCGACCGGTCAAAGACGGGGACGCCTGCATCTTCTTCAACTTTCGACCGGACCGCGCGCGCCAGCTCACGACCGCCTTCGATGCCGGCATCGAGGCCTATCGCGGCACGCCGTTCGACGGATTCGAACCGGTTGCGTATCGCGACGTGCTCTTCGCCACGATGACGAAGTACGAAGAAGACTATCCCAATCCGGTGCTCTTCGGACCGCGACCGCAATACGACACGTTCGGTGAGATCGTGGCCCGCGCCGGACTGCGTCAACTTCGGCTCGCCGAAACGGAGAAGTACGCGCACGTCACCTACTTCTTCAACGGCGGTCGAGAGGAGCGGTTCGACGGCGAAGACCGGCGGCTGATTCCCTCGGACCGGTCGGTGGCGACCTACGATCTCGCGCCGGCCATGCGCGCGGCGGAAATCACCGATGCCGCCGTCGCAGCGATCGACGGCGGCGAATACGACGTCGTCGTGATGAATTACGCCAACGCCGACATGGTCGGGCACACGGGAAAATGGGAGCCGACGATCCGTGCGCTCGAGATTCTCGACGGCTGCCTGCATCGGCTCGTCGAAGCAACGCTCCGCGCCGGAGGTCTACTCGTCATCACCGCCGATCACGGCAATGCCGAAGAGAAGATCGATGCCGGCGGAAATCCGCTGACGGCACACACGACCAATCGCGTTCCGCTGATCTTCGTCGCTCGCGGTCTCAAAGGCACGCTCGAAGAAGGTCAACTGGGCGACGTCGCGCCCACGGTACTGCGCCTGATGGATCTTCCCGTCCCGCCCGCCATGACGGGCAAGAATCTCTTTACGCCGGGCGTCCAAATCTCAGGCGCTCCTATGGATACTACCAGAACCGTACCAGGTTGACGTGATGTAATCGGAACACTCGAAGGGAGAGTGTTCAAATGCGCGAGCGCATCGCGGAATGTCTCGACGAAGTCGCAGTCGCCAAGGTTATGGTGTCGTTCGTCTTCCTGGGAGCGGCCACGGTCGCGGTTGCGCTAGCCGCCCACGTCCGCTAAGGATTCGCAGACGTTCATGCGTCGACACGATAGCTGCCGCTTGCATCCACGTGCACCCGCCGGCCGGATACGATGATGCCGCGCAGGCGATGGTCCCACACGGTGAGGACCGCGACGACGGCGGGCGCGAGGCGCTCCAGCAAACGGCGCGCGCGCTGCGAGAGGGCCACCGCGTCGCGCACCCAGCGCGGATGGTCGTGCGGTAGCCCGGTGGTTTCGAGATCGGCTTCGGCGACCGCGGGTACGATGGGCTCGGAAGCGCGCGCCCCGCCCGTCGCGCCGAGCGTTGCAGCGGGCTCTTCGGGTTCAATCCGCCGCAGCATACGCCCCGGCACGCAGTTTGGCGAGCGCCGCGAGATGGAGTTGCGACGCGCGCTGCGGAGAGATCGCCATCTGTTTTCCGATCGCGCGCAGCGAGAGTCCGCGATAGTAGTGTGCGAGCACGACGTCGCGCTGCCGTCGCGGAAGCCGGTCGACGAGCGCGTACAGCGCGTCGCTGCGGTTGCGCGCTGCGAGGATGCGGGCCGGATCGTCGCTCCAGTCGCCGGCCAGCGTTTCGCCCTGCGGGAGCGGTGCGTCGAGCGACAGCGGCTGTCCGCAATGCGCCGCGGCCATCGCGCGCAGATATCCCGGGCGCCGCCGGTCGATTTCCGCAGCGGCCGGAACCTCGCCCCGTTCCACCGCCAAGCCGTAGCGCTCGTTTTCTGCGTCCCGCACGATCCGCCGCGCGCGCTCCGAAACGGGATCCATGCGCCGTATGCCGTTGAGCATCGCACCGACGACGAGACGCCGCGCGTACTGCTGCAGCGTGGGACCGCGCGCTGGATCGAACGAATCGACGGCGCGAATCAACCCGATGCTTCCATCACCCACCAAATCGTCGAGGTCGAATCCGGGCACGAGTCGCTTAATGCGCCGAGCGATGCGTTTGACGTAGGGCAGCAGCGTGCGAATCGTCCGCTCGCGGGTTGCTTCGGCTTGATTCACCGAGCCTGCTCCAGAGCCGTACCGACGAGCCGCGCGAACGCGCTCCCGTCTTTCGCGGCGATCTCGCGCGCAAGTAGATTGAGGCCGTACCCTCCGAACTCGCCGAGCGCCGCGATCAGCGGCTGCAGCACCGGTTCCAGCAGCACCGCTTCGAGCGCCGATCCGGCTCGTGCGGCGTTATCCACGTTGCAGGTTGTTGGCAATGCGAAGCATCTCGTCCGCGGCCTGGACGCCTTTCGCATTCGCTTCATACGCGCGCTGCGCCGAGAGAATCTGCATCATCGCTTCGACGATGGAGACGTTCGAGCGCTCGAGCATTCCAAACCGGATCTTCGGACCGTTCTCCGACCCCGGAATCACCAAACGCACGCGTCCGGCCTCAGGCGTCGCGGTAAACGACGCACCGCCTGTGTTTCGCAGACGGTCCGAAGCGGGAAACAGCGCGATGCGGATGCGTCCAATCGCGCGCGTTCCCGCCGCAGACGTGGCGCGCACGGTGCCGTCGTCCCCGACTTGCAGCGCAAGCGCGTCGGCGGGAACGCGAAGGCCGTCGAGGCGTAGGCCGTCTGCATTGCGCAACGTCCCGTCTGCGGCCCGCTCGAACTCCCCGTCGCGCGTGTACGTGCGGCGACCGGCGCCGTCGACGACGCTGAAGAATCCCGGCCCATCGATGGCGACGTCGAACGCGCCGCCGCTCTTTGCAAGTTTTCCCTGGGTCATCAGGAGGCGCGCGCCGAGCGCGATCGTCCCGAGCCCGGATTCTCCCGCCGCGGCCAACTCGGCAAATCGCTGCGCCGAGCCCTTGAAGCCGGCGACGTCGGCGTTGGCGAGATTCTCGGCGATCGTATCCAGGTTCTGCTGTTGAGCCGCCATGCCGCTGGCGGCGGCGAATAACGCGCGGTCCATTCGTCTACTTCACGCGCGCGACGTCGGTGGCGGATTTCTCGCGCGTCTTGTCGATCGACGAAACGACTTTCTGCGCGCTTTCGAACGAGCGCTCCGCCGACATCACGTCGATCATTTCGCGAATGGCGTCGACGCTCGCCGATTCGAGAAAACCGCTGCGAAGCGTCGACCCGGCAGGAAGCGGAATGCGCCCGATCACGCCTCCTGCGGCATCCAGCGCGCGACCGCGCTCGTCGAAGCGCACGTCTTCGGGAACGCGAATCGCTCGGACTCCCGCCATGAGTTTTCGCCCGGAAGAATCGGTCAGCGTGCCGTCGCGCTCGCGGGTGAAGGAGCCGGCGCGCGTTCCGGTTCGGGCGCCGCCGGTAGCCTCGACTTCAAACGAGCCGGGACCGACGATCGCCAGGTCGAGATCGCGCCCGGTGCGGTGCAACGGCCCGCGCCCCGCCGGGTCGATGCGGCGCGCGACGCTCACGCCTTGCGCCGTCAACCTTCCGTGCGCGACGATGCGTGCGAACCCGTCGGTCGAAACGTTGGCCAAGTTCGCGGTCGCGATCTCCAGGCGAGTGCGAGCGGCCACCATCGCGCTGCCGGCCCATGCAATTCCATCCATGGAGCGCATGGTAGCCGCGCGCGTTGAACGAAACGTGTCCGCATGATAGCGTCCGTGCGGCGCCGCCTCGCCCTGCTCGCGTGCGTCTTGGCGTCGGCGGCCGCTTGCTCGTCGCCTTCCGCGCACGAACGGACCGTCTCCACCGAGCTTACGGCGATCGATCCGCTCAAGAAAACCTATTCGGGCGTACTGATGGGCTTCGACGTGCGTGGAGAGACGACGCTCCTCGCCAGCCTCGATTTACAGGCCTACATCGGCACGGACGACGACACCGACACCGCAATGCGCCGCGCGGTCGTCGAGGGATGGCGGCGCGCCTGGACGGCGGCGCATCCGAACGAGCACGCCACGCTCCACATCCGCTTCATCGATTTCACCGGACGCACGATTGCGGAGAAGACGACGGCCGTTTAACGACGCGGCCGTCGCGACCGCCGCCGCCGTGATGGCGTTGACGCTTGCGACGCACTCGGCGCGCTCGCAACCGCGCGAAGCCGCCACCGCACCGCCGGCGCCTCCGGCCGCGCAACTCGGCGTCGAGATACCGACGCTGGGCGGCGGAAACTGGTGGACCGTGCTACGCCCTCGTTACATCTCGCCGGAGAATATGCAGGACATTCGCGATCGTCTCCACGCGAGTTACGTCCGCACGGGCTGGATTCCGAGCCGGCTGCGCCACGAGATTCGTTGGCGCCGCGAAGACGACGGCATGGACGTCGTTTGCGCGTCCGGCCTCCACCTGATGGCGATCGTTCCGAGCCTCAAGGACGACGATCTCGGCGAGGACGATCTGGTGCGGAACGTGCGCGAGTTCTTCGCGCGATACACCCAGCGGTATCCAGGATGCATCCGTTATGCCGAAATCGCCAACGAAGCCGACCTTCGGATCAGTCGCTTTCCCGACGTCGAGGCGTATGCGGAATACTACGGCAAGGTCGCGCCGATCGTCGCATCGTTCGGCATTCCCGTCATCACGAGCGGCGTTTCCGGTAAAGATCTGCCGTGGACGTACGCGCTCGCCCGTTTGCTGCGCGATGCGGACGCTCCGGTCGACGGATACGGCTTCCATCCCTACGGCGTCGCGATCGGCGATCTCGCCGGAGCGACCAATGCAATCGCGCGCGCCGCCGCGCGGCCGGACGTCTCCCTCCCGAGCGTCTACGTGACCGAAATCGGGCAATCGGACGCGCGCGATCTGTACGCAACGATCGTCGAGCTCGGGCGCCTGACGCCCGCGATCACGATCTACGAATATGCGGCGCAGCCGGGCGAAGATCCGCGTTATGGATTGAAGGACAATCCCGCGCTTTACGCAGCGGTGCAGCGCGCGTGGTCGGCGCTGCATGGCGGCGCCGCTAGTGGCCCGTAACGGGCCGCTAGTCGAGCGAAAGCGACGGAACCTCGAATCCTTCGGCGCCCGGTTCCGGCAACGGCTCCCCTGCGACGAGCGTTACCGGTACGACGCCGGCCCAGCACGGCCAACTGAGATCGCCCGGGTCGTCGACCGGCGGCCCGGTGCGAACCTTGGCCGACGCCTCGTTCAGCGGCATTCGAACGATCTTCGTCAATGCCAGCTCTTTTTGCGTCACCGGCCGCAGTGCGTTCCAGCGATTCGGCGCCAGCCGCTCGACGAACGCATGCAGCGCGCGCTCTTTTTCCGCTGCATCGCTAACGAGCTCCGGCCGTCCCACGATTGCGACCGACCGGTAGTTGAGACTGTGGTGGAACGCGGAGCGCGCCAGCACGACGCCGTCGAGATGCGTCACCGTCACGCACGCTTCCGAGTCACACAACGCCGACAGCAGCCGGCTGTCCTGCGAGCCGTGGAGGTAGACGCGGTCGTCTTCCCGCCAATACAGCATCGGAATTACCATCGGCGCGCCGTCTCGAACGATGCCGACGCTGCAGACGAAACCGGCGTCGAGAATGCCGGCGATCGTGCGTGCGTCGTACGCGCCGCGTTTTGGGAGACGGCGAACGCGCGTGCGTTCCGACGCCGGTTTTACGTCCACAGCAGGACGTTTCCAGCGGTCACGAGTCCGCCGCCGAAACCCACCAGCAGCAGACGCTGCCCCGGACGAACGCGTCCGTCGCGCACTGCCGGCACGAGCGCGAGCGGAATCGAAACCGCCGAGGTGTTGCCGTACTCTTCGACGCTCAGCAGCGTGCGCTCCATCGGAAACGGCAGGCGTTTGTCGAGCGCTTCGATCATGCGCATGTTGGCACTATGCGGCACGAACCAGTCGATGTCGTCGAGCGTGAGGCCGGCGCGTTCGAGAATGCGGAAGACGGCGGGCGGCACGTTTTCCATCACCCAGCGGTAGACGGCCGAGCCCTCTTGGCGCAAAAGACGCGACGCGTCCACGATGCCGTTGATTTCGGTACGCAATCCGGTTCGGTAGAGAAACTTTCCACCGTTGCCGTCGGCGCCCGCATCCATGCCGAAGATCGCCGGCTGCTCGCTGTACTCGACGAGCGCGGCGCCGGCTCCGTCGCCGAAAAGGACGGCGGTCGAGCGATCGGTGTAGTCGACCGATCGCGTCAGCGCGTCGGCGACGATCACCAGCGCGCGACGGATTTGTCCCGTGCCGATCAATCCGGCGGCGAGATTGAGTCCGTACGCGAAACCGGCGCAGGCGGTGCTGATGTCGAGCGCGCCGACGGTTCGCGCAAGCCCGTAATGGGCTTGCAGCATCGCCGAAACGCTGGGATAGGCGTAGTCCGGGGTCGACGATCCGACGATCAAGTAGTCGACGTCCGCGATCGAGACGTCGCGATGGTGTGCGAGAAGATCGTCGACTGCGGCGATCGCCAAGTGGCTCGTGTGCTGGTCGTCGGCGACGCGGCGGCGGCGGCGAATGCCCGTTCGTTTGACGATCCATTCGTCGCTGGTGTCGAGTTGCCGTTCGAAATCCGCGTTGGCGACGACCCGTTCGGGCGTATACATCCCCAGAGCCGAGACGCGGGCCGGAGCGCTGACGATCGTGCGCATCGCGAGCGCCTACAACCGCGACGCGACGGCGTCCGCGAACGCCTGCGTCGAGAGCGCCGGCGACGCACCGGCAAGATCGGCGGTGCGCGCGCCGGCAGCATAGGTGCGTTCGACGGCGCGTTCGATGCGCGCGGCGTTCGTTTCGTCGTCCAAACTGTAGCGCAGCAGCATCGCGGCGGACAAAATCGCCGCGGCCGGATTGGCGATGCCGCGCCCGGCGATGTCCGGAGCGCTGCCTCCAACCGGCTCGTAGAGTCCGAAGCGGCGGCCGGGCGTCCCGCGCGTGCCCAGGCTCGCGCTCGGAAGCGTGCCGATCGATCCGGTGAGAATCGCGGCTTCGTCGGAAAGGATGTCGCCGAACATATTCTCGGTCACGATGACGTCGAAGTCGCCCGGCTTGCGCACCAGTTGCATCGCCGCGTTGTCGACGAGGAGGTGGCTGCACGCAACGTCCGGATACTCGTTCGCCACGCGATCCACGACTCGCCGCCACAGCCGGGACGTCTCCAGAATGTTTTGCTTGTCGACCGACGTCAGCCGCTTGCGCCGAACGCGAGCCGACTCGAATGCGACGCGAGCGATCCGCTCGATCTCAGGAGCGCGATAGATCATCGTATCGACTGCCTCCTCGACGCCGTCGACGCAACGCTGCTCCTTCGGCGTACCGTAATAGATGCCGCCGGTCAGTTCGCGCACGACCATCATATCCAGCCCGCGCACGAGCTCGGGTTTGAGGGTCGAGGCATCCTCGAGACCCGCAAAGACGCGCACGGGACGCAGGTTGGCGAAGAGTTCGTAGTCGCGGCGCAGCAGGAACAGCGCGTGCTCCGGGCGTTCCGGCAGCGGTTTGCCGTCGTATTTCGGAAGGCCGACGCTGCCGAAAAGGATCGCCGCGCTGCCGTCGCAGAGCGTTCGCGTCGCCGGCGGCAACGCGGGCTCGCCGGCCTCCAGTGCCGCGGCGCCGGCAACGCCTTCGACGCACCGGACGTCGGGACGAACGTGCCGCAACACCGCGACTGCGGCACGCGTGACTTCCGGTCCGATGCCGTCACCGGGAAGGACTGCAACGGTTTCGTTCAATCCGGCTTACGGAATCCTAGTACACCGTGATGCGGGTCGTGTCGTCGCTCGGCGGATCGCTCTTCTTCGGCGCCGGCTTGGCCGTCACGTCGAGGCGCTCGCCGTTGGGTCTGCCCGCGCCCTGCGCCGTTTTCGCCGCGGCGCCCGGCGTCTCGGGTGTAACGGCGTCTTGCGAAAGCACCGGCGGCGCGACTTTCTCCACCAGCGCGAGGTGCGTCATGAGCAGGCTGCGCAGTTCGCTGCGCGCCTTTTCGTTGGCTTCGACGGTGCGCTGGTGCTCGCGGCGAACTTCCGCGATGGCATCGTTGTAATTGGCGATCTCGCGTTCGGCCTCGAGACGCGCCTTTTCGCGAATCAAATCCGCCTCTTTGTGCGCGGACGCTTTGGTTTCGTCGGCCGTGCGCTGGGCGAGCACGAGCGTGTTTTGCAGCGATTCTTCCATCGCTTTGAAGTGACTAATCCGTTCTTTGAGATCCGCGATTTCGGCCTCGAGCGCGGCGCGATGCTGCGCTTCGTCCTCGAGCGTCTCAATGATCTCGTCGAGAAATCCGTCGACTTCGGTGCGGTCGTATCCCTGCAGCGCTTTTTTGAAGCTTTTGTGCTGAATGTCGATCGCGGTAATTTTTTCCACTCTAGTATCTCACGTTCTGGCAGTATCTCACGTTCTGTTCGACATGAAGTCGAGGCTGCCGTCGGCCATCATCGACTCGCGCAATCCGGCCGCGTTGACGACGACGCCGGCCGGCACGACGAGGTAAATGGCTTCGGCCAATTTCTGAATTCGTCCGTCGATGGTATAGGCCACGCCGGAGGTGAAATCGACGACGCGCTGCAGCAGCATACGGTCGGCGTTCTGAAGGTTGACGATGACGACCTGGCGATTGCGCAGCGAGTCGGCAATCTCGACGACGTCTTGATAGTTGCGTGGCGAGTAGACGCTCACTTCCGTGCCGCCCCGGCGGCCGGCGTGCGAAAGCGGGACGACGCGCGGATTGCCGGCGTACTCCTCCTCGTACGTATCGTCTTCGTCGTCGCGTATCGAAAAGAACGATCCGATCTTGCTGAAAACGCTCATGGGCTCTCCCTCCGGCCGAATAGCGCCGTGCCGATCCGCACCATCGTCGAGCCGGCGCGCACCGCCTCGCGCCAGTCGCCCGACATTCCGATCGAGAGCGTAGTTCCACCCACGCAGGCGAACGTCTTGGCGGCGAGGGTAAAAGCTCGTGAGATTTCGTCGCGGTCGGCAACCGGGGGGCCGAGCGCCATCAGACCTTCCAGCGCCAATCCCGGCAGGGAGCGCACGGTCTCGGCCAAGCCCGGCGCGTCGCGGGGCGTGCAACCGAAGCGCTCCAGCGGCGAGACGTTGATCTGGAGTAGAACCGGCAGGCGTTTTCCGACCGCGCGAGCGGCAGCGTCGAGTGCCCGCGCCGCCTCGAGCCGATCGACGCTCTGCACCACGTCGAAGAGCTGCGCGACCGCTTTCGCCTTGTTCGTTTGCAGATGCCCGATGAAATGTTTACGAACCGGAGGCAACGCCGGAAACGCGCGGCGCGCTTCCTGCACGTAGTTTTCGCCGATGTCGCTCAGCCCGGCGAAGATGGCTTCGCCGACCGTTTCCAAAGGCTGCCGCTTTGCGACCCCCACGAGCGTCACTTCGCCGGGCCGCCGGCCGCAGGCCGCGAGTTCCTCGTCGATTGCCCGCAGCAAGCCGCGGTAGCGCTCGCCTACCGCGTCGCTCACGAGACGGCGGGGACTTCCGCCGCCGGCGCAACCTCCGTACGCGCCCCCGGACGCGTGGCACAATAGACGACTCCGATCGCTCCGATGACGATCATTGGTAAGGCGTAGAGTTGACCGCCCGTGATGCCCATCCACATGAAGTCGGCGTGGCGCCATAGTTCGGCGACGCTGCGGGTGATGCCGTAAATCGTAAACCACGCCCAGCCGACGACCCCGTCCTTCGGTTTGAGGCGATAGAGAATCAGCAGCACCGGTAACGTGAGAAGGTCGAGCACGGCTTCGTATAACTGTGCCGGGTGCCGGTACGAGGTTCCCCACGTCATCACGTCTTTGGGCACCATGCACCACGGATGGTCGGGCTCGCAAACGTGTCCCCACAGTTCGTCGTTGATGAAGTTCACCAGCCGAACCAGCGTGATCCCGACCGGCAGCATCATCACGACTTCGTCGCCCAGCACGCGAAAGCGAAGTCCGGGATGCTTGCGCAAAAAGAGCGCGATCGCGACGATGACGCCGACGAGACCGCCGTGAAACGCCATTCCGCCGTTCCACACCGCGATGAAGTTTATCGGATTGCTCAGATAGAGCGAAAGATCGTGCTTGCTGATGATGTCGTTGATCACGAAGAACGTGCGGCCACCGACGAGCACGCCGATCAGCGCGTAAAAGAGAAAATCTTGAATTTGCTCTTTGGTCAAGCCGAGACGCCGCCGTCCGGCGGGTCGCGCCATCCAGAGATAGACGCAGACGAATCCGACCAAGTACGCGATGCCGTACCAGTGAATCTTCAGCGGCCCGAGGTGAATCGCGACCGGGTCGATATTTGTCGGATAGGTGAACCAGTGTTGCATTCGTACAGGCCTTATTCAGAGGGCAGGATAACCATTTTGGGCGCATGGCCTCGACGACGCACATTACGGTCGGCATCGCCTTCCTGGCGGGGCTCGTTTCCTTCGTATCGCCGTGCGTCCTCCCGCTGGTTCCCGCCTACCTTTCGCTGCTGACCGGCGAGAGTCTCGAAGAACTCAAGGTCGAGGCCGCCGCGGCGGCGCGGGCGCAGACGCTCGGGCATGCCGTCGCGTTCGTCCTCGGATTCAGCATCGTGTTCGTGACGCTCGGCTTGACGGCGAGTGCGATCGGCGGCCTGCTGGTCACGCATCGCGCGCTGATCGCACAGATCGGTGGCGTCATCGTCGTCGTTCTCGGCCTGCACATGATGGGCATGATACGCATACCGTTCCTCATGATGGACAAACGCGCGCGGGTGCGGGAGCTCGACCGCCGCACGGTCTGGACGTCGCTGGTCGTAGGCATGGCGTTCGCCGCCGGATGGTCGCCCTGCATCGGCCCGATTCTAGCGGGAATTCTCGCGATTGCGTCGCAGCAGCGCAACGGCGAAGCGGCCTTGCTGCTCGCCGCGTACTCGCTGGGACTCGCCGTGCCGTTTCTTCTCACCGCCGGGGCGATCGGCGCCGTGCTGCCGGCGCTGGCCCGCATCAAGCGGTTCCTTCCGGCAATCGAGTTCGCCGCGGGCGCGTTTCTGATCGTCGTCGGTTTCGTACTCGTCAACGATGCATTTCTCAACGTCGCAGGATGGTTCTATCAGTTTGTTCCGCAACCGAAACTCTAACCTGATCAACGCCTTCGTCATCGCAGCCGTCGCGATCGGCGTGCTGTGGTTCGATCAGTTCACCAAGCATCTCGTCTCGTCGTCGTTTCTGCCGGGCGAGAGCCGCTTCGTCATACCGCACTTCTTGAAGTGGACGTACGAACGCAACGTCCACGGTGCCTTTGGGCTGTTCGGCAGCAGCGCCGTGCTCCTGATCGGCATGGCGATCGTCGTCCTGGTCCTCTTTTGGTTTAGTTTCCGCGAGGCGGCGGTTCGTTCGATGACGGTGCGCGTCGCGTTCGGTATGATCGTCGGCGGTGCGATCGGCAACATCGTCGACCGGCTGCACTACGGTTACGTCATCGATTTCATCGACTTCTACCGTATCTGGCCGAACATTTTCAACATTGCCGACTCGTGCATCACGGTGGGTGTGGGCTTGCTCCTGATCAGCAGCCTTGTTACACGTCGTCACCGCTGAGGAGGCGGGACGGCGCATCGACGCCGTCGTTGCACGGCTAAGCGGACGATCGCGCGGGCTGGTCGCCCAAGCCCTCGCACGCGGCGACGTGCGCGTGAATGGAACGGCGGCCAAGGCGGCGCGCGCGCTCGCCGAGGGCGACGTTCTCGAATTCGAAGTCGCAGCTCACGCGCCGCCGGTCGCGCTCCCCGAGGCGATCGACGTTCCGATCGTGTACGAAGACTCCGACGTCATCGTAATCGACAAACCCGCCGGCATGATTACGCATCCCGCGCACGCCGCGCGCAGCGGAACGCTGGTGAACGCGCTGCTGGGACACCTTCAGGGCGCGCTGCCCGGAGACGCGTTGCGGCCGGGGTTGGTGCATCGCCTCGATCGCGACACGTCGGGATTGCTCGTCGTGGCGAAGAATGAGGCGTCGCTCTCCGCATTGGGAAAGTCGATGAAGGCGCGCAAAATCAATCGCGAATATCTCGGGCTCGTCATCGGCATTCCCGAACACGTTCGCGGCACGATCGAAGGACCGATCGGGCGCGATCCCAACAACCGCCTGAAGTTTGCAATCGTCGCGGAAGGAAAGCCCGCGATCACGCACTACGAGGTTCGCGCCGCCTTCCCGCGCCACGCCGAGCTGACGTTTCGCTTGGAAACGGGACGCACGCATCAGATTCGCGTGCATCTTGCCGCAATGAAGCACGCACTCGTCAACGATCGCCTTTATGGAAGGGAAGACGACCGCATCGATCTGCCCGGACAAGCGTTGCACGCATGGCGTCTTTCGTTCGCGCATCCGCGAACGGGCGACCCGCTGCAGTTCGAAGCACCGCCGCCGCCCGGTTACGCCGCCGCGCGCGCGCTGCTCCAATCGGGCGGCTGACGCGCGCCGTGGCCGAGCGATTTTCGTTACGCACGACCTCCGGCGGCGCGCGCCTGGGATCGCTCGCACTCGCGCACGGCACGGTCGAGACGCCGTGTTTCATGCCGGTCGGAACGATTGCGACGGTCAAGGGGTTGACGCCGGCCGAACTCCGCGACGCGCAGACGCAGATCGTGTTGGCAAACGCCTACCACCTGTGGCTGCGGCCCGGACGCAACGTTCTCGAGGGCGCCGGCGGGCTCCATCGCTTCATGTCGTGGGACGGCCCGATCCTGATCGACTCGGGCGGCTTTCAAATTTTCAGCCTCGAAGGGCGGCGTACGCTCGACGAGGAGGGCGTGACGTTTCGCTCCCACGTCGACGGCAGCGAGCATCGCTTCACGCCCGCCGGCGTCGTCGCGTTCGGCGAAGCGATCGGCGTCGACGTCGCGATGGTCCTCGACGTGTGCGTGAAGCTGCCTTCCCCGCGCGCCGAACTCGAAGAGGCCGTCCGGCTCACGACGGCGTGGGCGCGCCACGCGAGATCCGCCGCACGCTCGCCCGCGACGTCCCTTTTCGGCATCGTGCAAGGCGGGCTCGACATGGAGCTGCGCGAGCGCAGCGCGCGCGAAATCGTCGAACTCGACTTTCCGGGCTATGCGATCGGCGGTTTATCCGTCGGCGAATCGCGTGCGGAAATGTATGCGACGGCTCGGGCCTGCGCGCAACTGCTGCCGTCCGAAAAGCCGCGCTATCTCATGGGCGTCGGCACGGTACCGGATTTGCTCGAAGCGATCGACTGCGGCATCGACATGTTCGATTGCGTCTATCCGACGCGCTGCGGCCGCAACGGCCGAGCCATGACGCGCGGCGGCCACTTCAACGTCTTCAACGCCGAGTACGTCGACGATTTCTCACCAATCGACCCGCAATGCGCGTGCGCGGTCTGCCGCACGTTCAGCCGCGCCTACGTCGCTCATCTCTTTCGCAGCAAGGAGATGCTCGGCCCGCGCCTGCTCTCATATCACAACGTCTTCGTGCTCAACGACTTGTTGCGAGAGGCGCGCGATGCCGTTGCCGGCGGCACCTGGCCGCAGTGGCGCGCCGAAGCTATGAATTGACGACGGCGGCGCAGTCGGCGCAAATGCCCGGATGCGCCGGATCGATGCCGAGTTCGCGGAACTTCCAGCAACGCTCGCACTTCTCTCCGCTCGCCTGCGACAACGCAAATTCCGCGACGCCCTCAGCGGCGGGGTCTTCTTCGAGCGTGAGCTGCGATACGACGAGCGCTTCGCGCAGATTGTCGCCGAACGGCGTCAGACGACGATACAGTGACGGTGAGACCACGAGGCGAACCTGCGCCTCGAAGTCGCGCGGCGATTCGCTTGCAGCAACGCGCGCGCGCAGCTCGCGCAGCGTTTCCCAACGATCGACATCGTCATCGAAAGCGCCGGGCTTGGAGTTCGGACCCTCGAGCGACGAATCGAACACGCTCTCGGCATCGCCGCGGAGCGCCGCCGGCAGCGCCTGCCACGCCTCCTCGCTGGTAAACGAAAGCACCGGCGCGAGCGCCGTGAGGAACCTCATGAGGACGTAACGCAGCGCCGATTGGGCGCTGCGGCGCCGCGGATCGCCCGCGCCGCGGGAGTAGAGCGGGTCCTTCATCGCATCGAAATACAGGCTCGACATCGCGCTTTCGAAGTCGATGATGCGCAAATACGCGTCGTGAAGATCGAAGCGATCGTACGCCGCCCGAATCTCGGCTGCAAAAGAGTCGGCGATGCGGCACGCCAGCCGATCCAACGGCTGCATCTCCTCCGGCGACACGATCTGCCCGGCGGGAAGATCGTCCAAATTCGACAGCATGAATCGAATGCGGTTGCGCAGGTTCCGATAGACGCGGCCGATTTGCTCGACGACGTTCGGCCCGAAGCGCACGTCGTCGAAAAATTCGACCGAAGCGATCCACAGCCGCAGGACGTCGGCGCCCCATTTCTCCATCGCCTCGCGCGCGCCGATGCCGGTTCCGAGCGATTTCGACATCGCACGGCCCTGTTCGTCGTTCACCCATCCGTTCTTGACGACGCGGCGGTACGGCGCGCGGCCGCGCAAGGCGACCCCGGTGATCAGCGAACTGCGGAACCAGCCGCGGTATTGGTCGCCGCCTTCGAGCACGCAGTCGCTGGGCCACGGCAGATCGTCGCGCCCGAGTACCGCCAGATGCGTCACGCCGGACTCGAACCAAATGTCGACGATGTCTCGTTCTTTTTCGAAATGCGTTGCGCCGCAGTTCGGGCAGCGAAGGTGGGGCGGAAGAAACGCCTCCACCGGATCGGTCCACCATGCATTCGCCCCGGCTTCCAAGAAGCGCTTGGCGGCGCGGCGGGCAACGCCGGCGTCGAGAAACGATTCGTTACACTGCAGACAGCGCAGCGCCGGAATCGGCGTGCCCCACGTTCGCTGCCGCGAGATGCACCACTCGGGATGCATTTCGATCATCTGCCGCTGGCGCTGAGCTCCCCACGGAGGCACGTACGCAACGTCGTCGATCGCATCGATCGCGCGCTGGCGCAGTAAGTTCTGATCCATCGCGATGAACCACTGCGCGGTCGCGCGGAAGATGACCGGGTTGTGGCAGCGCCAGCAATGCGGATAGGAATGCGCGTATTCGCTCGCACTCCACAAGGCGCCCGCGGCGCGCAAGTCTTCGACGATCGTCGCGTTGGCGTCGAAGATGAAAAGGCCCGCGTAGCGACCCGCTTCCGCCGTAAAGCGGCCCGCAGCGTCCACCGGATTGAGAATCGGCAGGTTGTATTTGACGCCGGTTTCGAAATCGTCGGCGCCGTGGCCGGGAGCGGTGTGCACCGCACCGGTTCCCGTTTCGAGGTCGACGTAATCGGCGAGCACGATTTGCGAGTCCCGCTCCATCAACGGATGGCGGACGGTGAGGCCGTCGAGATCTCTGCCGGTTGCACGGCCCAGCATCGACGCCTCCGCAAAGCGCGTGCCGAGCGCGCGCTCTCCCAGCGACTCCGCAAGCACGACGCGCTCGTCGCCCACATCGTAGAGCGCATACGTGGCGTCGGGCCGCAGCGCGATGGCGGCGTTGGCGGGCAGCGTCCAGGGCGTCGTGGTCCAGATGAGCATCGAAAGCGGCTTTTCGCCGGCATCGAGTGCGCCGTCGCGGGCAAACTTTGCGGCGATTTCCCGCGCCTGCGCCGCATCGGCCGGGAAGCGTACGTATACCGACGGCGAGACGCGCTGCTCGTACTCGATTTCGGCTTCGGCGAGCGCCGTTTCGTCGTGGACGCACCAGAGCGTAGAGCGCAGCCCCTTGTAGATCTGCTGCTTCTCGGCCAAATCGGCGAGCGCCGAAACGATCGTCGCTTCGAACGACGGATCGATCGTGCGGTAAGGACGTTCCCATAAGCCGAAGTTGCCCATGCGCACGCGCGTCTCGCGCTGCCGGTCGAGCCAAAAGAGCGCGCGTTCGCGACAGCGTTCGCGCAGTTCGAGCGGATCGATCGCGTGAAAGTCGCGAATCCCCAAATGCTTGAGCGTTTCGAGTTCGATCGGAAGGCCGTGCATGTCCCAGCCGGGCACGAATTTGGCGAACTTGCCCGAAAGCAACGCGATCTTCACGAACACGTCCTTGAGCACCATGTTGAAGAAGCCGCCCATGTGGAGATCGTTGTTCGCGTACGGCGGTCCGTCGTGGAGGATCCAGGGATCGGCGGCGGCATTGCGCTCGAGACGGCGTTCGTAGGTCCGGTGCTCGCGCCACCATGCGACGCGTTCGGGTTCGCGCTTGGGAAGCTCGGCCTTCATCGGAAAAGCGGTCTTCGGCAGGTTGAGCGTGCTGCGGTAATCGCGGTCCGTCATAACAGTTCGCTCAGAACGTCGAAGTTGCGTTCGGCCGAGGCGCGCACGGCATCGATGCGGCCGGCGAGGTGCCGCGAAAGTTCGTCGCGGCGCGCGACGAGCGCGTCGACGCTTTCATCCTCGCCGCCGGCGCCGCGGCGCGCGGCACCGGCGCTCCACAACGGTTCGAGCGGATACTCGAGGTCCGCGCACAGCGCCGACACTTTCGGATCGTACGCAAGCGCGAGAAACGGCACCGCCGCGCCGGCCGCCAGGACGAGCGCGTGCAGACGCATCCCGACCACGGCCCGCGCGCCGCGCACGATCGCCGCCGCCTTGGGGAGCGCGCACTCCGGCAGCAGCACCGGCGCGGTCGAGCACGACCGAATGATTTCCGTTGACGCCTCGGCGTCGCCGACGCCGCCGAGCGGCAAAAAGGCGACGCGAATGCCGTGCCGGCTGGTGAGCCGGTCGACGCAGCGCGCGACGATCGGTGCGGCTTCGCGCAGCCCCGGAACCTTGCGCACGCTCACGACTGCGTACGGACCGCTTTCCGGCCCTAGCCCTTCGGCCGAGAGATCGAGCGCTTCATCCGGCGCGTCGTAGAGAAAGACGGGATCGGCCGTTCGTTCGACCGGAACGTTCGGCACGAGCGACGACAGCAGCGCGCGCGAACGTTCGTCGCGCACCGTCGCCCGCGCGATTCCACTGCAAAAGCGCCGCACCAGCACGCGTCCGAAGAAGTCGAGCGGGCCGATCGACTGCGCGAAGATCATCGTCTGGCATCCTGCGCGCACCGCCTCGCGAATGATTCCTGCGTAGTAGAGCAGGCTGCGAAAACTCGTGGCGTTTTGCAGCAGCCCCCCTCCGCCGGAAAGCACGACGTCGGCGCGTGCAATCGCAGCGCGCACCGCGCGCCCATCCCACCGCTGCACGGCGTCGACGCCGTAGCGGCGAGCGGTAAGGCCCGGCGACGCCGACAGCACTTCCAGCACCGTGGCGGGAAAGCGCGCGCGGATGCGGCCGGCAATCACTTCCAGCAGCGCCTCGTCGCCGAGGTTGCCGAAGCCGTAGTATCCCGACAGCAGCACGCGCATCGGTGTGGAGCGCCCTACCGAACCGCAAGGACACGCGCGGCGATCCGGACGCGATAGATCCACACCAGCAGCGCGCCGATGACGACGCCCACGACCGCGCCGTTAAAAACGCGCAACAGCGAAATCGCCAGCGGCGTATGGAGGTGCGAAAACGTGTCGATGACGTCGCCGAGTCCGACGCCGGCGCCCAAGGCGAGCAGCCACCCGACGATACGCCGGTGCGAAAGGATGAGCGCCGGGACGAGCATCATGCACGGAACGCCGATGAGGAATTCCTTGAAGCGAGGACGCACGCTGAGCACGCTGGTCAGGGCGTGGCGAAGCACGAGTTCGAACTGGGACGGCGACACGTCGCTGTCGTTCCCGCTGCGCGCCACGAGGAGGGCGCCTGCCGCCACGACGATCACTCCGGCGAGCAACTGATACGCGAGCACGGGGGAGAGAAAGACGTCGCGCGGGCGCTCGACGCCCGACCCGAAGCGGCGGTCGAAGATATAGATGCAGAGCGCGATCAGTGGAGGAATCGTGTAGACCAGTTTCACGCCGCGGAAACGTTCGATCTCCTCCATCGTTAGCGGCGAACTCATGATTCCAACCACCACGAGCGCGCCGAGCAGCGCAACCGCAGTCGCGACGAGCGTCCAGCCGATGCATCGCAGCAGCTGGGTGCCGGTGCGCTCCGCGGGCTCTTCGGTAAAGGCCGGCATCAATGCGACGAAGGCGGCGGTTGCAAAAAGAATCGCGCCGCATAACGCAATCACCGATCGCGCGAAGAGGTCGTGATGCGAGAGCACGCCCGCGGCGTAGAGCAGCACCGTCAAGCCGTACGCCGTGACGGCCCACCAGCGGCGATACCAGCCGAAAAAGGACAGCAACAGCACGAAGATCGACGGGACGGCCAGCGTTGCGATACCGACGAGCACCGCGTTGTTGCCGTGATACAGCGGAATCGGGGTCGCCCGGCCGAGACGAAAACCCGCCGCTTTGAGCTGGCCGGCGATTTGAGCGACCATCGCGACGTTGGTCTTCTCGATCGAAAGATCGCCGTCTTGATGTTCCCACGGACGCAGGTAGACGACGCGCACGTTGCGTTCGCGCACGCCCAACACGTAGCGCGCGACCACTTGGTCGAGTTTGATCTTGTCGAGCTCGGTTCGTGCGATCGCCTGCACTCGCACGGTGCGGCCCGGGACGAGTTTTGCCAGCGTCTCGCTGCCTTTTTGAATTTGGCTGTCGTCGTACGTCTCGATCGCTCCGAAGTTGAAGACGTAACGCTTGAAGACCGCCGCCATGTCCTCGAGATGATCGGGATATCCGAGCACCTGATTGCGCAACCCGAAAAACATTACCGTTGAAACCTTTGGGTCGTAGCGAAACACGTCGGCGATCGTCGCTTCGATCTGCGGTTGCGCAAACCGTTCGTCGTTTTGAAAACGCGGAATCATCAGCAAGCCGAGCTTGCGCGCCAGCAGTATTTGGCTGGACGGAATCCCGAGGGCGGTGTTGTTGAAGTAGTCGATTTGCGTGCGCACCTCGAGCAGCCACGGACGCGTCGCGCGCAAAACCTTCACGCCCTTGGGCATGAAATGCAGCCGCAGCTCGCCGTAGTATCGACGGTAGTTAGACTCGTCGCTGACCAGCAGATAGACGGCGCCCGGCTCGATGCGCCGCTGCGCGACGAGACGCGCCAAAAGCGGATCGCGGATCGGCGAAATCTGTGCTTGCGCGATCAGCGCCGCTCCGGTCGTGGCGTAGGCCTTGCCGTCGTCGCCGACGTTCGCGCCCAGTTCCTCGGTGAGCGCGAGCGACGTCAAGCCGGCACGCCGCAGCGCGATAAGGAACGCGGCGGGGTTGTAGTTGTACGAACGCGCCAGCGCATCGAAGTCTTGGAAATCCATCGCCAGTTCGACGCGCCGCGCGTGCGACTCGGTGCGCGCGCGATACGCCGCGACCGCCAGCGACGCCGCAAGAGCCACGAGCAAGACGATCGCGGCATAGCG
This sequence comes from Vulcanimicrobiota bacterium, assembly GCA_963704715.1. GTDB lineage: Bacteria > Vulcanimicrobiota > Vulcanimicrobiia > Vulcanimicrobiales > Vulcanimicrobiaceae > Tumulicola. Next base: position 1,459,137 of record OY969933.1, read on the forward strand.
GGTGCGCGGCAGAAAGAAGGTCACGGCACCGCCTCTTCGACCGATACCGCCGAAGCCCTTAGGAGTCTACTGGACCCCAGGACGCCGGAATAGCAAGAGGACCCGCCGTTTGGCGAGTCCCCTTGCCGTCGCGTATGCGCAATGCCCTTTTTGTCGGGTTCGCGCATACCGGGTGTGGGCGACGCTTGATTGACGATTCGCGCCCGCTCTTAGCCCACGCGAGCGGCGCACGTCCGAACGTGGCTCAGATAGTCCACTAAACTAATCAAAAAATGGTACTTTTGTCAATGCCGCCAAGCCGGAGCTCGCTTTTCTAAAAAGGCGCCGATACCCTCTCGCGCGTCGCTCGCAAGCGCGTTCATCGTCATCACTTCTTTCGCGTATGCGTACGCCGCCGCCGTGTCGAGATCGACCTGTGCATAAAATGCCGCTTTACCAATTCCGACAACGGTGCGGCTTGCCTCGGCTATCTTCTGCGCCAATGCAAGCGCCTCGGCATGAAGGCGCTCGGGAGCGGCAACGCGGTTGACCAGGCCCCACGCGAGCGCCGTTTCGGCATCGATCGGCTCGCCGGTGAGGAGCATCTCCATCGCGCGCTTGCGCCCGATCGCCCGCGTCAGCGCAACCATCGGCGTGCTGCAGAAGAGCCCGATGCGCACTCCCGGCGTCGCAAAGGTTGCGCGGGTCGAGGCGACCGCCAAATCACACGCGGCGACGAGTTGGCAGCCGGCGGCGGTGGCCACCCCGTCTACCTCGGCAATCACCGGCTGCGGTATCGCCGCGAGCCGCTCCATGAGGGCGACGCAGGCATCGAAGATTTCCCGATATGCCTCGACGTCGCGGTCGACGAGCTCGCGCAGATCGTGCCCGGCCGAGAATGCCGGACCGTTCCCACGCAGGACGACGGCCCGGGCTGACTCCCGGCCGGCCGATTCGAGCGCCGACTCGAGCTCGTTCATCATCTCGAGTGATAAGGCGTTGCGCCGGCCCGGCCGGTCCATGGTGAGGATGAGGGCGTCGCCCTCGCGCTCGGCAATTACGTACGGCAAGAAGCGTGCACTTGGCGCCGCCGTGAGAAGGCGCCTTCAGGGGAAGCACCGGCGGGTCGCTATTTTGTTTGAGGCCGGTCGTAATCGCGTCGTTAATACGTTAGTGCTTTGGTTTGCGATCCGCGAGCGCCGGCAAACGCAATCTGCCGATTAAAGTTTTCGAACTTCTGCGAAGCTCCCTCGCGGTCGCTCCAGTCCCGGATTGCCGTGAGGTCGATCGCATGCGCGCGTGCCACGCCGACCGCCGCCGCCAAGGCCGAAAAATCGTTGTAATGGTAGTACCATAGCAGCCTATCGCGCACCGAATCCGACGCATGCAAAACGTAAAGTACTTCGGCTTTATTGCGGCGATAGGTTGAATAATCGGTGATATATTCGGAACCGACGGCAAGCGGACCGGGAGGAAACTCGACGGTATACTCGGTGGACTCGCGAGAATATATGCCGTTTTTCTCGACAAATCCGAGTTGCACCAGCGCTTTGACCGCAGCGCTCGAATTACCGAATACGATGACGAAATCCGCATCGAACGATTGATAGGCTTCCGGAGCATAGAAGGTAGCGGCGCTCCCGCCGGTCAGGACGGCGCGCGTTCCGGCGGCGTCCAGCGCGCTACAGATTTCGAAGCAAAGATCTTCAAGTCGCATCGGCCGCCTCGATCTCTTTCCCGCGTCTGCGAGGGCGGCGCCGAAGACGTTGGAGCGGAACGGTCAGCTCGGGTCTGCCTCGGGCGAGTTCCAGGAGCAGCTGCTTGAGCGTTTTTGCAACGGCGTTGCGGGGGTTGAGGCGAATCCAGCGTTCCCGTCCGGCCAGGGCGCTGCTGACGTAGCCTTCGCGCTCGAGGTCTTCGAGTGCACGGCGGACGGTCACTCGGGAAAGAGCCAGGACGGCGGCCAGTTCGGGCACGTACGTTTCTTCGAGCAGTGCGAGGTAGATGAGCAGTTTCGAGCGCAGCTCGCTGCCGAAGAGTTCCAGCGATCGGTCCGAAGTCATAGCGCATATAATAGCATATTTGCTTCCGTATGGTAGCAAATATGCTTCTATATGGAAGCATTTAGGCCCTCATACCGACCCCGGTCGGATCCGTCCCAACATGCAGCCTAGCGTACGCTTACCTTCCAAAACGCCTACGGTCTGAGGGCGTGACGGCTCAACTCCGACGACATTTTTTCCTTAAGAATCCGGCGGGCCTACACCGGCGATTTTCGCCGGAAACGTCGCCGCTTAGCTGTCGAAAGCGAGACTCAAACCATCCGAGATAGCCCGTACCGTCGCCGAGCACCCCATTACGCTGGATACCATCGGTGCTAGACGCGCTGCGAATGGCACGGCGACTCCCCGAACGCCGCCGCTTTTATTGCGGAGTCGCAAACACCGACGGCGCGACGGCCGCATTCGGTTTGTAGTTGCTAAACGTAAGCGTCCCGTCGACGCTGTAACCGGGGAATCGCGCAGCGATCGTCACTTTAGCGGGAAGACGAAAGTTGCCTACGTTCGAGTAGGCTTGGCTGAATACCAAATTCCCGCCGTTGGTATACGCCCAACGTGCGTTCGCCACGAGCGCCGATTGGTCGTTAACGCTAACAACGACGCTCTTTACGCGACTGGCGGCGTTCTTTGGAATCAGCGAATACGTCGACACAGTTCCGTCGTCGGTCAAGGGCGTGATCGTGTACTCGGCCATCGCTTCGTCGAAGGTCGGCGTTGACGATGCCAGATCTTTGAACCTCGCCAGCGGCCCGGAGACGTTTTGGAATTCGATTTTACGCCTCGGCCGGAGGTAGTAAACGGTGCCGTTAAGGTTCTTCCGAATGGGAACCAGCGCGTGCAGCATGGCTGACAACCGTGCCGAGGCGGTATATGACGTAAGCGTCGGATTCGGATCCGCAGCGCGGCGAAGAAGATCCAGCGATGCGGTCTGACCCGCTTGACCGGCGACGGGCGCGATGCCAATCAAGAGCGCCACGATCAGTTCGCGCGGACGCGCGGAGATCACGACTATGCGGCTTTCAGTTTCAATCCCAGTGACGACCAGGCTATTCCGGCGAATATGAAGTTCAGTCCGACGGCAAATCCGATGAACCAAAACGCGGAGATGGGCCACTGCATCCAGAGGAGGACGCCCAAAATAAAGCTGACGGCTCCGCTGGCGGCTACCCAGCCGTACTGCGGAAACTGCAGCCATAACGCGGAGATAAAGCGAAAAACGCCGCCAAAAACGAAGACGGCCGCGAGCAAAAGCGTGATCGTCAGGGCGCCGGCGACTGGATGCTGAAGCAGCATCAGGCCGACGATGATCTCAAGGATTCCCCCAAGCAGCAACAGGATGACGTGGCCGGCGCCACGCGCCATAAAAGCGCCGACGAGCTGAGCGATGCCGGCAATAACGAGGACGGCTCCCAGCGCGACGACGGATGCAAGCGTTGCGAAGGTCTCAGCCCAAAGGGCGTAGATCCCAAGAAGAATCAGGGCGATCCCAAGAGCTAGATACCAACCCCAAAGTTTGTGGGCTTCGGTAACGGATCCGGCGACGTCCGCGGCGATTTGCCTCATAGTGCGACACCTCCGAGAAAGGCTAAGATACTCCTATGCTAGCGCTTGCCTGCCCTTGAATCAAGAGGCAGAGCACCCCTACGCGGTGGCAGCGTGAAGGCCACTGCACTATGTTGGAGGTGAGTCGATGAGTTTCGTCACCGCTGGCGACGGTACGCAGATCTACTACGAAGACTGGGGATCTCCCCGATCGTCTTTAGTCACGGCTGGCCGCTTTCTGCGGATGACTGGGACGCTCAGCTGATGTTTTTCCTCAATCACGGCTATCGTGTCATTGCGGTGGACCGCCGCGGCCATGGCCGGTCTTCGCAAACATCTGATGGGCACGACATGGATTCATTACGCCGATGACCTCGCGGCGGTGACGGCGCATCTCGATCTGCAACGTGCCGTTCACATCGGCCATTCGACGGGAGGAGGCGAGGTCGTACGTTACCTGGCACGGCATGGCGAGAGCCGCGTGGCGAAGGCAGCACCTATCAGCACGGTGCCGCCCCTCGTGGTAAAGACGCCGGCCAATCCCGGGGGCCTCCCCAAGGGGGTGTTCGACAACTTCCAAGCGCAGCTCGCAGCCAATCGCGCGCAGTTCTATTGGGACATCGCCTCCGGGCCTTTCTACGGCTACAACCGGCCGAATGCAAAACCGTCGGAGAGTATCATTCAAAATTGGTGGCGCCAAGGCATGATGGGCGGCGCCAAGGCGCACTACGACGGTATCGTTGCCTTCTCGCAGACGGATTTCACCGAAGACCTCAAGCAGATTACCGTACCGGTGCTGGTCATGCACGGCGACGACGATCAGATCGTCCCCTACGCAGATTCAGGGCCCGTTGACCGCTAAGCTTCTGAAGAACGGAACGCTGAAGACCTATAAAGGCTTCCCTCACGGTATGCCCACGACCGAAGCTGACACCATCAATGCCGACCTTCTTCGTTTCCTTGAGTCCTCGTCCTAAAACGCAACGTTCGTTCGACCGAGATACGGCGAGCGGGTTTACAAAAGCAAAAAAGGCCCTTTACACGGTACGGCCTTGAAGATGGTGGGCGATGACGGGCTCGAACCGCCGACATCCTCCTTGTAAGGGAGGCGCTCTCCCAGCTGAGCTAATCGCCCACTATGTTGCCATTCGTCCTTCGACTACGCATCGCTTCGCGATGCTCCGCTCAGGATGACACTTTTTGTGCATCGCTTCGCGATGCTCCGCTCAGGATGACACTTTTTGTGCATCGCTTCGCGATGCTCCGCTCAGGATGACACTTTTTGTGCATCGCTTCGCGATGCTCCGCTCAGGATGACACTTTTTGTGCATCGCTTCGCGATGCTCCGCTCAGGATGACACTTTTTGTGCATCGCTTCGCGATGCTCCGCTCAGGATGACATGGTTACGGTAATGCCGAGGTGTACGGTTTATCCGCGATTTTCTTCTGCAGGAGCGCGACGGCGGCGCGGAGTTGCGCGTCGCGATCGACGTCCCCGTAACGCGCATCCTTGTTTTCGTCGACGAGAAGGTCGGGTTCGATGCCGCGCAAGTTGATGTCGCGGCGGCGCGGCGTGAGGTAATGCGCCGTCGTGATTTTAATTGCGGCGCCGTCGGGAAGCGGCGTGAGCGTTTGCATCACGCCCTTGCCGAACGTCTTGACGCCGACCAGCGGGCCGACGCCGTCGTCTTGCAACGCGCCGGCCGTAATTTCCGACGCCGACGCCGTGTATTGGTTAACGAGCACGCTCACCGGAATCGTCACCGACTCCTCGTTGCCCGCGTCGATCGTCGTCGCGTGATCGCCGCGCTCTTCGACGGTCAGCAGCGCTTTGTTGACGACGAAGCGGCGACTGATGAGCAGCGCCGAATCGACGTAACCGCCGCCGTCGTTGCGCAAATCGAGCACGACGGCTTTGGCGTTCTGATCCTTTAGGCGCGCGATCGCGGTGTCGAACTCGCTCGGGGTGGCCTTTCCGAAAGCCATCACGTAGACGTACCCGACGTCGCCCGGCAGCATTTTGAAGACAACCGTCGGCGGTTGCACCTCTTCGCGCGTGATCGTGTACGCCGCCCCCGGCGATCCGGTGCGCATGACCGACACCGCCACCGTGGTTCCGGCACGGCCGCGAAGCAGTTTACTCGCGTCGACGACGCTCAAGCCTTTGGTCGTGGTCGAATCGATCGCCGTCAGCACGTCGCCGCCGCGCAAACCGGCTCGATCGGCCGGCGTTTCCGGAACGACGTACGTGAGCCGCAGATAGCCCGACGCGGCGTCCGGCTCGAGCATGACGCCGATGCCGCTGATGCGTTCGGGATCGAGCGCTTCGTTAAACTGTTTGAACTCGTCGGGCGTGAAGAACTGCGTGTACCGGTCGCCGAGGGAACGCGTCATCGCGGCGATCGCCGCGTATGCAAACGTCGTCGCGTTCCCGTGGCTGGCCGACGCCGACGACGAGATCGCTTCGTCGAGCGCGGAGAGCGTCGCCTCGGTATCGTTTTGCACTTTGAGCGCCGGTGGCGCAATCGTCGATCCCTGCTTACGCGCCTGCTCCGACAGCGCGTCGCTTGCGGCTGCAAGCAGCGTCTGCTGGCCGACCGGGCGGTACGCACTCGACATCAGCAAGCGGTAACTCTCGTGCACGTCGCCGGCAACTTGCGTCGGCAGCGGCGGCGCCGCCGCACCCATGCAGAAAACGGCGAGGACTATGAGCGCGCCGCACGCGCGCGTCCCAATGGACTGACTCGGCATCGTGTCTCCTCTTTACCGTCGAAACGCGTCCGACACCTCGTCCGTTACCGGCGGGGTTTCGAAACGCTTAGCGCGCGCTCGCTCGCCGCAGCCGATCCATGATGGCGGCTCCCAATCCGGCCTCGGGCACCGCCTCGGCATCGATGCGCTCGAGCCCCAGGCCGTCGAGCTCGTGCAGCGTCTCGAACAGGCGCGCCGCCGCCTCGCGCAAATCGCCGGTTTCCGAGAGTACGCGATTTTGCGCGTACCCCGCCGCCGGTTGCGTGAAGCCCAAGAAGCCGGCCCCTGCCCGGCCCTCGCCGCGGGTTCCCCCCGCCTCGACCAGACGCAGCGGGGTGCGCGGCGCGTAGTGGTGCTCGAGTTGCCCCGGCGCGACCGGCTTTTCCGCGTCCGATCGACCGAGCGTCACCTCGGGCAGCAGCGCTGCCAGCGCTTCCAACGGCACCGCGCCCGGACGCAACACGCGCACGCCCGTGTCGAACGCCACGATCGTCGACTCAACGCCGTGTTCGCAAGGGCCGCCGTCGAGGATGAGGTCGGGCTCGTCGCCCAGCTGGGCGGCAACGTGCGCGGCATGCGTCGGCGAGAGGCTGCCGAAACGGTTCGCCGAGGGCGCCGCCAGCGGAACCCCCGCCAGTTCGAGCAGCGAGCGCGCGACCGGATGCGCCGGCATACGCACTGCGACGGTCGGCAGACCGGACGTCACGAGTGCGGGAATCGCCGGCGCTTTCGACAGCACGAGCGTCAGCGGTCCGGGCCAAAAGCGCGCGATCAGCGCGCGCGCCGCGTCGGGAATCCCGGCGGCAACTCGGCCGAGCATCGCCTCGTCGAGCACGTGAACGATCAGCGGATCGAACGACGGACGCTTCTTGATTTCGTAGATGCGCGCGACGGCGCGAGCGTCGAACGCGTTCGCTGCGAGTCCGTAGACGGTTTCGGTGGGAATCGCCACGACGCCGCCGCCGCGCAACAGTTCCGCCGCGCGCTCGAGATTCTGCGGAGAGGGTGAAACGATCGGCACGGCGTTCGCTCGGCAAGCTTACGGAACGCGCAAGGTTCCCTCGCCGATGAAAACGGCGGTTCCGCCGACTTCGATCGACTCGGGTTCGTCACCATTCCATCGAATCCGCACGTGAAGCACCGAAGGCCGTCCCATCGCGACGCCCTGATCGGTGACGAAGCGTTCTTTGTGCGGGAGCGCACCGCACCTCGAAAGATACGCGTAAAGCGGTCCCGTGGCGCTTCCCGTCGCCGGATCTTCAACGATGCCCGACATCGGCGCGAACATGCGGCTATACGTGCCGTCGTCGGTCTGCGCGAAGCAATAGACGCCGTTGACGTCGCTCCATCCGACTTGCTCGCGCACCGCCGTAACGTCCAGTTCGGCGCGGTCGACGGCCGCTTTACCCGACAGTCCCACGTACAGGAAAGGATTGCCCGCGCCCGCCATCAGCGGCACGAGATCGCCCCGCACGTCGGCAATCCCTAAACCGAGGATGGACGCCGCATCCTCACGAGCGATCTCGCGTCCGAACGTCACCGCAGGCGTCGTCAACCAGGCGGTCGTCGAGCTTCCTCGCTCGACGCGAATCGGAACGTCGCCGATGCCGAGCCGAAGCGAAAACGACGCTTGATCGGGGCGAATCCATTCGAGACGATCGGTCAACGCAATTGCCGTACCGATAGTCGGATGTCCGGCGAACTGCATCTCGCGCTGCGGCGTAAAGATGCGCAGCGCCGCCGCGGGGCCGCCTTGCGCGCGCGTCACGAACACCGTTTCCGAAAGATTCAGTTCGCGTGCAATTCGATGCATCGTCTCGTCGTCGAAAACGGCGTCCGGAAAAATCGCCAAGGGATTACCCGCGAAGGCGCGGTCGGTGAATACGTCAAACAGCAGGTACCGAGAATTCGCCATGTCTCGTTACTAGATGGCGGAGCGCGGCCCGGCGCTCCTGCCGGAGGAATCGCGTCTCAATGCTGGTTCGTCGCCTCACGTTCGTCGCCGCGCTGGCCGTCGCAGGATGCTCCGGAGGCGGCGGCTCGGGATCGAGCGCCCCCGCCGCGCCGCCGGTCGCCGTCCCGACGCCGACACCGACGCAGCATCGGAAGATCGAGCACGTCATCATCGTCATTCAAGAAAACCGCAGCTTCGATAATTTCTTTTCGACCTATCCCGGCGCCGACGGCACGTCCTACGGCCTCACGCATACCGGCGGCCACGTCGCAATGGTGAAGAGTCCCCTCGTCACGCGCGACGTCGGCCACTCCTACGCCACCTTTTCCAACGAGTACGACCACGGAAAGATGGACGGGTTCGACAGCGTTCATTTTTCGGCGGGCGGTACGACCGGCAACTACATTTTCCGCTACGTGGATCCGGGCGACATCGCGCCGTATTGGACGCTCGCACGCCGTTACGTCCTGGCCGATCATATGTTTCAAACGCAAGGCAGCGGAAGCTTCACCGCTCATCAGGATCTCATCGCCGGCAGCACCGCGATTAACGACGACGAAAGCTTGGTCGACTTTCCGTCGGCCATTCCGTGGGGCTGCGACGCGCCCGCCGCGACGACCACGTCTCTCTTGACGCGAAACCGTGGATATCTGCACCGCGGCGGACCGTTTCCGTGCCTGAGCTATCCCACGCTGCGCGATCTCCTCGACGGTGCAAAGTTATCGTGGAAATATTACGTGCCGCCGTTTCGTCACGGAACGTACGGACAGATCTGGAATGCGTTCGACGCGATTCGCGCCGTCCGTTACAGCGCGGAGTGGCATAACAACGTCTCGTGGCCGAATACGAACATCTTCCGGGATATCAAAGCAAACAAATTACCGGCTGTATCGTGGGTGGTTCCGATTGCCTCGAATTCCGACCATCCGGGCGGCAGCGGCACGACCGGGCCGTCGTGGGTTGCATCGATCGTCAACGCGGTCGGCTCGAGCAAATATTGGCAGAGCAGCGCGATCGTCATTCTGTGGGACGACTGGGGCGGGCTGTACGATCACGTCGCGCCGCCGCAGATCGACTACCAGGGATTGGGTTTTCGGGTGCCCTGTCTCATCGTGTCGCCGTACGCGCGCAGCGGATACGTGACGCACACGCAGTACGAGTTCGCGAGCATCTTGAAATTCATCGAAGACAACTGGGCGCTCGGACGCATCAACGGGAACGACCGGCGCGCCGCCAGCATCGGCGACGCGTTCGACTTCACGCAGACCCCGCGCCGCTTTTCTCCGATTCCGGCAGCGTTCGGCGAATCGTTCTTCATGCGGCAGGCGCAATCCGACGAACCGGTAGACACCGAATAACGCGAAGCGACCACGGTCAACAATCGCGTCTGCAAGAGGGAATCGAGCGAAACGCGCGATAGGCTCGTACGCATGACACGTGCCTCGCGCGCAATATGCTTCGTCGCCGCCGCGGCGATGAGCGGCTGCGGAAGTGGAAGCGGCGCAAGCGGCTCGGTGCCGAGCCTGCCGCAGATGTCGACTGCAACGCCGAATTCGCCGCCGCCGGGAAAGCAAAAGATCAAGCACGTCGTCATCGTGATTCAGGAGAATCGCAGCTTCGACAACTTGTTCGCCACGTTTCCGGGCGCGGACGGCACCACGGTGGGCCTTCTGCACACCGGAAAACACTTTAAACTCATTAAAGGAACGTTGCGGGGCAAAGAGCTGAATCACATGCGTTCCGGCTACCTTACGGAATACGACAACGGCAAAATGGACGGCTTCGACCTCATCGGCTTCGGATCGAGCGGAAACGACGGGCCCGCGGGCCGCTATCCCCTGCGCTACGTCAATCCGGCCGACATTGCGCCGTATTGGACGATGGCCAAAGATTACTCGCTCGCCGACCACATGTTTCAGACGCAAGGCAGCGGCAGTTTCACCGCGCATCAAGAGCTGATCGCGGGCGGCACGGCATTCGCGCCGACCAAGAGCTTAATCGACTTTCCTTCGGGAGGACCGTGGGGATGCGATGCTCCGTCGAAGACGGTCACGACCTACATCACGACCTCCGGCGAGTTCTTTTTCAACAAAGGGCCGTTCCCGTGTTTGAGCTACAAGACGATGGCCGACGTGCTCGATCCCAAAGGGCTGTCGTGGAAGTATTACGTGCCGCCGCTGCTCGTACCGGGCAGCAGCGGTTTTCTCTGGAACGCGTTTGACGCGATCAAAAAAGTTCGCTACGGAGCCGACTGGGCGAACGTCATTTCGCCCGAGACCGACGTTTTCGACGACGTGAAACACAATCGGCTTCCCGCGGTTTCGTGGGTCATTCCGTGCGGACAAAACTCCGACCATGCGGCCGGCACCGACACGGGGCCGTCGTGGGTTGCCGCCATCGTCAATACCATCGGCCACAGCCCGGCGTGGTCGAGCACGGCGATTATCGTGCTATGGGACGATTGGGGCGGCTACTACGATCACGTCCCGCCGGCGTTCATCGACGATCAGGGCGGTCTCGGTTTTCGCGTACCGATGATCGTCATTTCGCCCTACTCGAAAAGCGTCGGATACATCTCGCACACGCAGTACGAGTTCGGCAGCATCCTGCGCTTCGTCGAGGACAACTGGGGACTCCAGCGGCTCGGCTCGACCGACGTGCGGGCGACGAGCATCGGAGACATGTTCGATTTCACGAAACCGGCGCGTGCGTTTACGGCGATACCCGCGCACGGCTATCATACGTGTCCGCAAGGCGATCCGCCCGACGATGCGTAGGGAGCACGAACGCGCTGCCAGCTACCGTGAGGTGAAGATAACCGCAATCACCTCGTGGCGATGACTACGGTTACGCTCTGCGAGGCGCGCGCGGCGAAATGCGCCAAAGCAGGCTCGCCGGGCACGGAAAGCAAAGGTAGCGATGTCATGACCCCCGCGAGCACGCTTCTCGGCTCGGCGCAACCCCGCACCCTCACACGCGACGCCGGCACCATCCCACAAAACATCGAAACCCGTTCGGTACCGGTCGTTCTCGCCGATTTTCAGCGCGTCGTCTTGTCGCCGCTCTTACCGCAAGACGAACTCAAGCGCATCCAGGTGCACTTCATGACGATCGCTCAAAGCGCCAAACGCGGCGTGACGGGTAAAACCGAGCGCGAAGAACTGCATCGCACGATCTCGGAGCGCATGGCGCGCTACGGTGCGTCGGCGACGCACATCTCGCAACGCCAAGTCGGCGTACTGCATTCCGAGTTCGTCGTACACGATTCCGGCGCCGCCGGGCAAGCGGGCGCGTACGGAAATTTGCGCGTCGCGACCGGAGAGCCGCTCGACGCGCGCATGACGCTGTTCGAACAGACGGCGTGCAAAGTGCTCGAGCGCGTATACGACGATTCGGCGACGCCGCCGGACGGCATCGTTCACGTGACATGCTCGGGATACGTCTCGCCGAGCCCGGTGCAGATGTACTTGTCGCGACGCGGCTGGTTGACCACGTCGGTGACGCATTCGTATCACATGGGCTGCTACGGCGCCTTTCCGGCGGTGCGCACGGCGCTGGGGCTGGTCGGTTCGTCGTATTCGTCGCTGCCGACGCCGAGCAAACGCGTAGACCTCGTGCACACCGAATTTCTTTCGCTGCACTTCGATCTGCTCGGCGAGCAACCGGACGCATTCGTGACGTCGACGCTTTTCGCCGACGGCTTCATCAAGTATTCGGCCTATCCCCAGGCCGAGTTCGCCAAGCGCAACGGACGAGGTTTGCGCGTGTTGGCGTTCGAGGAGCGGATTCTGCCGGATTCGCTGCCGGAAATGACGTTGCGGCCCGGTCCGCTGCAGTTCGACATGTCGCTGTCGAAGCGCGTACCATTTTTGATCCGTGACTCGATCGCCGACTTCGTCGTTTCGGTGTCGGCACAGGCCGGTCTCGATTTCGAGCGCGAGAAGTCGCGCATGATCTTCGCGATTCATCCCGGCGGCCCGGCCATTCTGACGCAAATCCGCAACCGGCTCGGAATCGACGAATCGCAAATCGCGCTCAGCCGTCAAATTTTGTTCGATAACGGCAATATGGCGTCGGCGACCGCGCCGCACATCTGGGAGCAGATCACCGCATCCGACGACATCCCGGTCGGATGCAAGATTCTCACGATGGCGTTCGGCCCGGGGTTGACCGTCATCGGCGCCATCTTCGAGAAGGTGTAAGAAAGCCGCGATTCCCGCCGGGCGTCCGCTGACCGGCATGGATTTCCGCCGTCCGCACAAAACCTGACGACCCATGACTGCTCCCGCGCCAACCACGGAAAAACAGCGCTTCAGCGTACCTGCAGGCTTTTATTGGGCGGTGCGCGGCGTTCACGCCGGCGCTCCGCTTTTTGTCGGACTCGGCAATCTCGAATCGCGCTTGCTGGCCGGTCGGCTGGCGAACGTGCGAGTCGATCGTCCGGTCTACATCTGCGGGCTGCCGCGCGCCGGAACAACGATCTCGCTGCAGATGCTCAGCGAGCATCCCGACGTCACGACGCACAAGTACGCCGACTTTTTGATGCCCTACGCCCCGTACGCTTGGAACTGGATCTTTCCGCGCGTCCCGGTCGACGCGATGCGCAAGCCGGTTCCGCGCATCCATCGCGACCGCATTCAAGTGACGCGCGACAGCGCCGAGATGGGCGAGGAAATTCTGTGGGAGCACTTCTTCCCCTACATCCACGACGAGTCGCAGCGCAGCGTGCTCGACCGCGACACCTCGAACCCGGCGTTCGAGCGATTCTATTCCGAGCATTTGCGCAAGCTGCTGTTGTCGCGCGGACGGTCTCGCTACTTCAGCAAAGCGATCATGTGCGTCATTCGCATGCAGTATCTTTTGAAAATGTTTCCGGACGCGCGATTTCTGTTGTACGTGCGGAATCCGGTGGATCACGTTGCGTCGCTGCTCAAGCAGGACCGCATTTGGGACGAAATCGATCGTGAAGATCCGCGCCAGATCGAGATTATCGAATTGACGGGGCACCACGAGTTCGGTCAACGGCAGATCCTGCCGAACGTCGGCGACAACGCGGTCATCAAAGAGATTCACGACCTGCGCGATCAAGGCCGCACGGTGCGCGCCCGCGCGCGCTTTTGGGCGTACATGTACGACTTCGTGCTCAACCAGATTGCATCCGATCCGGACTTGGCAAAGGCTGTCTGCGTCGTGCGCTACGAAGACCTCTGCGGCGACTCGGCCGAAACGATCGATCGCATCATCGCGCACACCGGACTCGCGCCCGAGCCGTTCGCGGCGACCCGCGCTGCGTACACCGAGAAGCTGTCGCTGCCCGACTATTACAAACCGAAGTTCGACGCGAGCGAGTTGGCGGACATCGTCGACGTGACCGACCCGGTTGCACGCCGCTTCCACTACGACGTTGCCGCAATTGCCGATCGCGCAAAGCCTGCACCGGAGACCAGTCCGGCCTAGCGCGTCGCGCGGTTGCCGGGAAACGGCTGCGCTCCGTCGAACCGCATCGGCGGAGGTGTTCTCATGACACGCACGCTGTTGCATGCTTTTCGGTTTCTTTTTTCGGCTTCGATTGCGATCGCACTGACCGCTTGCGCCACGAACTCGCAGAGTGGCGCACCCGGCGCAGGCGAGGCACCGCAAGTTCCTGCCGCCACTCAGACTATCGTGAACGACTCGGGCGACTACAGCGGTTCCTTCCAGGACAGCGCGCTCGGGGCCGGCAGCGCAAGCGCCTCGCTAGCTCAGGATGGACAAGTCGTGGGCGGCGTCATAAACGTAGCGTATGGATCGAACAACGTTTCGTACTCCGTTGCGGCGCAAACGCAAGACGGCTTATCGGTCAGCGGCGCTGCGGTCGCAGAACTTGCCAGCGGCGTGTGCTCGCTGAACGTTACGGCGACGTACCACAAAAAAACAAACATCCTGTCGGGGACGTACGGGAACGCCAACGGATGCGCCGGAGTAACCGGCTCGTTCTCGCTCCAGCACGAGTGCATCTTCAAGCGCGCCGGCTTGCTCGAAATCGTTTCGGCTGAAAGCCGCAGCGCTATCGCAAATCCAGACCACGGTCCTCTGCCCTGCTAGCTTAGAGCACGCGGGAGGCGTGGGCCGCGGCTTCCTCGTCTCCCCAAGTGGAACCGACTGCCTTGGCAGATCCGAGTTCATCCGGCCCTAAGGCCGAGCTAAGCGCTCGCACGAGGTCTTCCTCGACGATACGATCGGTTTCGCCAAGTTGCCATTCCCAAAGTCTAAAACGTTCGTCGGCGTAGCCGTAAAGCCGAGCAGAGGCTGTCGGCTCCTCGTTGCACCGAATCGCCGCTACATAGAAGATTGCTAGCGCCGAGTAAAGTGCGTGACTCGCTCGCACCGCAGAAGTCAAGGCCTCCCGAACGGCGGTGGCTGCCTCTTTGCGATTTTCCAGATGGATACGATAGCTTGCAATCGTGTGCATCAATGAAGGTTTCAGATCGTCAGAGGCGCTCGCCAACGCGTCGTACGCGATTGCGGCGCCCCCCTCGAGTTCTCCGGCAAGGACCTCGCGATCGGCCCACCATGCAAGCGCCCGAGCCGTTTCGTCGTCGCGACCCAGGGCACGAAAGAGCGATACACTTTCTGAAAACCGATCGCGCGCCGGCGCGATATCTTCTGCCCGATAGATACACGCACAACGTTGCAGTGTGGCGGCTAGAAGGCGCCGATCGTTAAGCAGCCGTGCTCTCTCTAAGGCATCATCTGCTACCGGCAAGGCATCGTCATACCTTTCGCAAGCGGCGAGCTCATAGGCTACCTGTGAAAGCGCGCGCGTCAAACCGCGCTCGTTGCCCGATTCACCGTAGAGTTCGACGGCCTTTCGCGCGCTCGCCAGCGCCGCCTGATCGGCACCTTGATTGTGATAGAGCATCGAGAGCGCATAGTGAATGCGCGCCCGAATGTCAGGCGTGATCTGATCCCCGAACTGCAACGCACGTTCGCACCAGGCTGCGCCTTCTCGCAGCAGCGATAGGCGCAGAAAAATCGGGCCGGCACTTCCAGCCATAGTGCCGCCGGTGACGACATCGCCTTCGTGTCCGAGCGTCCAGTCGAGCGCGGCGCGCAGGTTATCGAGCTCGAGCCTATTTCGTGACAGCCAATCCGGCGCGGGCGCCGTATCGAATTCGACGTACGCGCGGTCGGCGATGGCCGCGAACGCACGCGCGTGCCGGCTGAGAACGTCTTGCGTCGTGCCGCCTCGATCGAGCCGCTCGCGCGTATATTCGCGAATGGGCTCCAGCAGGCGGTAGCGATCGCCTGAATCGCGAGACTCGGTGACGACTAACGACTTATCGACCAGCGCCGTCAGCCCGTCAAGCGTGTCGAACGAATCCTCCCCGTCGGCCGCATGAACGGCAGTCGCGGCGTCGAGCGTGAAGCCGCCGGCAAACACCGACACGTCGCGAAACAAGCTCCGCTCCTCGTCCGTGAGTAATTCGTAACTCCAATCGATCAGCGCGCGCATCGTCTGCTGCCGAGCCTGGCGATCGCGCGGCCCGCCCGTCAGCACGCGGAGCTGCAACCGGCGCGAGAGCTCCTCGAGCGAGACGGCGCGCATGCGCGCTGCCGCCAGCTCGATCGCTAGGGCGATGCCGTCGAGCCGGTTGCAGAGATCTTCAACGGCAGCACGGTTCGCGTCGTCGACTCGAAAGTTCGGATTGACGGCCTGTGCGCGCTCCGCAAACAGCGCGACGGCGTCGCCGCTTCCAAGTGACGACAACCGAAGCACGCGTTCGCCCGCAACATTGAGCGGCTCGCGGCTGGTGGCGAGAATCGTCACATGCGGACAGCTCGCAAGAATCGCGCTCGCGATGCGACTCACATCCGCAACGAGATGCTCGCAGTTGTCGAGCACGAGCAGCAGCTCGCGCCCCTTAAGGTACCCCAGCAAAACGTCGACGGCCGAAGCATCCGAAGTTTGGTCGGCGCCGAGCGCCGACAACGTCGCGCTGGCTATCAATGCGGTATCGGAAAGGGGCGCTAAGTCGACGAACCACGCGCCGTCGCGCGTGTCTTCGAGCATGTCCGAAGCCGCCTCTACCGCTAAACGCGTCTTGCCGACGCCGCCCGTGCCGACGATCGTGACGAGCGAATTCGCTCGCAACAAGGCTTCGACGTTGGACACGTCGGGCTGACGGCCGACGAAACTCGTTTGTTGACGTGGAAGATTGTTCGGCGGCGTTTCCAGCGCGCGCAGCGGCTTGAATGCCGAGCGCATGCCGGGCGCGGTCAGTTGATAGACGCGCTCGGCCTGACGGAATCCGCGCAACGGCAGCATTCCGAGCGATCGCAGCCCCGTATCGGGCGCAAGATGCGGCTCGGCCTCGTCGGCCGCGACTCCAGAAACGAGCACCTGCCCGCCGTGACCGGCGGAAAGCAAACGCGCGACGCGATTGACGGCCGGGCCGAAATAATCACCGTCGCGCTCGTCGGCATCGCCGCTGTGAATGGCCATGCGCACGCGCAGTCCGTCGACCGCGTCCCAATCTTGTGCGCCGAGCTCACGTTGAGCCGAAGCGGCCGCTGCAACCGCTCGCTCGACGCTCGGAAAGGCGGCGCAGAACGCGTCGCCGATGGTTTTGAAAACGGAGCCGCGGTGCGACTCGATCGCGGCTCGGACGATCGCATCGTGGCGTCGCAACGCGTCCTGCATCGCGGCGCGATCGTGATCCCAGCGCTGCGTGCTGCCCTCGATGTCGGTAAAGAGAAATGCGACGCTACCGCTCGGCAGCGGGTCGGCGTGAGTCACCGATTGCGGCGCCGCGAGAATGGGTAAATGGAAACGCTCGCGTGCTCGAGCGGAAGGACCTGCGGATGTTTCGTATCAGCCTCCTCGCTTTGCTCGGATTCGCTCTCGCCGGTATCGCCCCCGCGTCGGCGGCGTGCGCCGGGGCCGACCCGGCGATCACGTCGGTCGCCGTCAAGAGCGTGGCCCAATCCGGCGGCACGAGTCATTACACGCTCGCCGTCACCGTGACCAACGACGGCAGCCAGGCGCAAGCCAAGAACGTCCTGCAATTCGTGGACATCTATCAAGTCCCCGGTGAAAAGCTCGACGCGAAAGGCGTGCCGCCGCTGCAGCCGGGTCAAGCGTACACGTTTACCTACGAAACGATGCGCGCGAGCGATGCCGGCAACGGCACGACGCACCTTCGCTTTGCGCTCGACCAACGGCAACCGTCGCCCGGCAGCGGAACCGACTGCAACGCCGCCAACGACGCGTACGCGTTCACGTTCTAAGACGCCGGCGCAGCGAGGCGGCCGGCCGGCGCATCATTCGTCGTCGACGGGATGGTTCGACGGACGCTCGTGCTCGAAGTACGAACGGGAGTAGCGAGCCTCGAGCGGCGTGAAACTGCGCGGCGACTGGTTGAAATTGAACGCGTCGTTGATGAAGCTGGCGGCGCGCACGTCGGTGGTACCCAGCGACGGCAGGTTCCAGTTCTCCTCGACCAATTTGATGATGCTGCCGAATTCGTAGGTGGAATGCATCACGTAGCCGTGCTTGGCAAACGGTGAAACGACGAGCATCGGAACGCGGAAGCCCAGCCCGCCGTATTCGATCGGAGTCGGCGGCGGCACGTGATCGTACCAACCTCCCCAGTCGTCCCACACGACGACGATCACCGTCGATTGCCAGGCCGGGCTCTTTCCGATCGCATTAATCACTTGCGATACCCACGAGGGACCGGTGTCGCCGGTCGCGCCGGAATGATCCGAGTTGAGAAAGTCGGGAATCACCCAGGATACCGAAGGCAGCGCTCCGGCCGAAATGTCTTTGAACACGTTGGTTTCCGGCCACGTGACGTTGGTATTCCATTCGGGTCCGTGGCGCACGGCATCGATCGCATCGAATGCGTTCCAGAGAGAGCCGCCGAAACTTTGACCGAGTTGCGGAGCGTAGTAACGCCACGTGATGCCCTTCGCGTCGAGCGTGTCGCGGAGCGTGCGGTAGTGGAGGCACGGAAACGGTCCGTCGTTGGGCAAGACTTCGTTGTTGCGCGTGATGAGCGTCGTCAGCGTTCCGCGCGGCGCGTCGCAGCCCCACGGCGGGAACGTGGGGAAATCGACGATGGCTTTCGTCGAATCGACCTTGGTGCCGCCGGCGATTAAATCCTGATGCGCGGTGAAGCTGCCGCTGCCCTGAGTCTGAAACATATGATCGGCGAGCACGTATTGCGATGCCAGCGTCCAGTACGGCTTGATCTGGGCGGGATTGACGTATTGATAGAGACCCTTCGGCGAATACTTTCCGAAATTGATCAGGTCGAAGCCGTTCATTTTCCCGTGGTTGTATCCGAGAAGCCACGCCGCATGATTGTTGCTCGGAGCGCCGACGTCGAAAAGATTGTGCTCTTGCAGCACGATGGTGCTGCCGTCGTGGAGTTTACCGGTCCGCGTTCCGTCGGCGCCCGGATACGTCGCGAAGAGGTTGTCGAACGTGCGATTCTCTTGCACCAAGATGACGACGTGGGTAAAGTACTTGCCCTGCGTTGCCGGCGGGAGCGGGGGCAAAGGGCCGGAAGACGTCGAGGAGCCGCCGCCACCGCCGCCGCACGCGCTCAACAGCATGCACGCGGCCGCCGCGAGGAAACCCAAGCAAGCACGCGATCGCGATAAGGGCACGAGTTGTTGATGAATCGCGAGCGCGCGTCAATCCTGTATTACAAACCGTAATACTTGAACGACGGCCACATCGCAGCCAGCGGTGCGCGCGGCCGCGTGCAGAGGTAAATCGGCAAGGGACCCTCGAGGATCCATCGATAGGCGTTGCGATAGACGGCCACTTGAACGACGCTTCCGAAGGACCGCAACAGCAGCGGATAGTCGGTCGCTCCGACGGCCAGAACCGAGCGGCCGCTATAGCCGCGCGTTCCCCAGAGATAGTACGAGTTGTTCGGACTGATGACGGGCGGCAATCCAAGCGAAGGTCCGTAGAAATCGATCGCCGCGGCGTACGCGTAGCGGTCGGCAAAGATTGCCGTCTGCGCTCGCACCGGGCGCGGCAGCGCCCAGTACGCGCCGGCCACCGTCCTCGTCATGGCGTTCCAGCCGAGTTGGTCGGCGTATAACGGGTTGATCAGATGATGCGTGCCGTCGGGGGGCATCGGCCGGCTCAAACCGATGGCGATTTCGTAGCGCATATAAGCAGGCAGCCGCAAAACCGGGAGAGCGAGCGGGGCGAAAACGGCGCCGGCGAGCGCCGCGGCGACCAGAATTCCGGGCCGCCACCACGAGGAACGCTGCGCCGAAAAACGCTCGATGCCGGCGGACCCGGCGGCAAACAGCGTCGGATAGAAGCCTTCCATGTAATATCCGCGGCCGATCGAGACCACGATGACGACCACCAGCAGTGCGTAGGCGACGGGAATGAACCGAAACTCGGCTTGGGGGGTAGCGCGTGCGAGAACGAAGAGACCTGCAATCCATACGACGGCGTAGAATGGGTTCTGGTACGCAATTTGCGTCGCAACGAAGTAGCCGGCGTTGAGCGCGAGATTCGCCGACTCGTCGGCAACGCCGTTGGCGAGCGCGTGCCGGTTGAGTTGGTCGCCGTGCAGCACGCCGAGCATCGGCAGTCCGTGAGATATTTGCCAGATCGCATTCGGCAGCAGTGCCGCGACGACGAGCGCGATCCCGGCGGCGAGATAGCGCGATGCGAGCAACTTTGCGTTCCCGGTCAGCGCCAGCGCGATGCCTAAAGCCAGCGCGCAGGCCGCGATCGAATACTTCGCATACATGCCGGCGACGACGACGGCCGCCATCGCGAGATAAATCCGTTCGTCGCGCGTTTTCACCAGACGCATCGTCAGATAGATCAACGCCGTCCACGCAGCCGGCGAAAGCACTTCGGTCGACAGCGCGTATCCCAAGCCCAAAAATGCTGGCGCGATGGCGACGGTCAAACCCGTCAAGGCTTGCGCGAATCCGTTTCCACGAAGTTCGCGCGCGACGCAACAGGCGAGGAATACCGTCACGCCGGCGAGCAGGGCGGGGAGCAGCCGCAACGCCCACAACGCGTAGCCCAACGGGGCCGTGAGCCACGCAATCAACGGCGCTAGCGGCGGCTGGTCGACGTATCCCCACGCCAAGTGGCGCGCGCAGTCGATGAAATACAGCTCGTCGCGGTAATAGCCGAACCGGTGATTGAACGCCAGATGCACGGCGATGGTGCCCAACGCAAGCACGTAGGCGACCGGACGGAGCCTCACGGAGTGGAGCGCGCCTGAAATCCGCCAATGAGCAGTTGAGCGACGCAGATGCCGGAAATGCCCGCCAATGCGATCGAACCGAAGAGAAAACTATCGTCCCACCAGGTTCCGCCGAACAGCGGCACCGCAAAAACGAAGTACGCTCCCAGATATCCCGCCGGCACGACGAACCCCAACAGGCGAAAGGCGCCTTCACGCTGCAGCGATGGCTTGAACCGCGCGACGACGGCGTCCCCCAGCAATCCGGCTGCCACGCTGGCGAGCACGAACAGCAGCGTTAGTTTGACGTCGTTCGACAGTTCGCCGCCGACCCACAGCTTTTCGGCAACGCAGACCACCGCCAGCGCGCCGAACCGCAGCGGCGTCCGCGCTGCGAGGTAGAGCGTCGCTGCCGCAAGGAGCAGGCTCTGCCACACGACGATCATCATTTCGAGCGCTTGTTTGTAGAAGACGAACACCGCAAGCACGAATTGCTCGTCGTGAAACTCGCTCTGTGAAAGCGGACGGTCGCGCCACAGCGCCTCGGGATAGAAGCCGATCTGCATTACGAATTGAATGACGTGGAATGCGAGGCCGATCGAGACCAGCATTGGAAGCTGATCGATCAGCCGCGTCGCCGGCGGCCGCGCCAACGCACTGCGCACGGGTCCGACGGCCAAGAAAAACAGTCCCGCGAGAAGAATCAAGTGCGGCGGGCTCAAAAGCAAATCGAGTTGGTGCTCGAATCCGAAGACCGCGTGCCATATCGAGTCGAGCGCGCCTCCGAGCAGCAGGCCGGCAACGCCGACGACGCTGAGCCGGTAACTGCTCGGGACCGCGTCCCACCACGATTGCCCCGGACGGCGATTGCGTGCGGCCGTGACGGCGAGGACGGCCGCCGAGAAAGCCGCCCCGCTATACATGACCCCGTGCCATGGATTGAGAAACGTGTCGACCGTCGCCAAGAGGTGTTCGTGCGCGTCGATGAACAAACCGGTCATGGTCCAGGTCACGGCCAGCGTGATGAGCCAATCGAGCAGGCTCGGCGCACCGAGCCGCTCTTGACGAGAAAGGGGGGTTCGCTCGAGTTCGATGCTCTGTCCCCGCATGCGGCCCGCTTTCCGCCTCGTCCGCAAACCCCTTCCGCTGTTATGCGCCGCGTTGTTGGCATCGCTCGTTGCGTGCGAATCGAAGCCGCTCGCACCGCCGGCGAATCTCATCGTCGCCGCACGCGAACCGGCACGCCCGAAGGCGCCGGTGCGGTTACCGGGCGCGCCGCCTCATATCGTGCGCATTTGGATGTCGACGCTCACGCTGCGGCCCGGCATGTGGTTCGACGGTACGATCGTCGCGAGCACGAACGTCGCGTCGGTAGAGGTTCGAACGGCAGCGTTCTCAATCAACAGCGAGCACGTGGCGCCGGGATTCTTTCGTTTCCACACGCTCGTGCTCGAGGTTCCCGCGCTATCGCGGCTCCGGTCCTACGAACTCTTCATCATTGCGCGCAACACGTCGGGCGAACAGGAAGTCGAACGCGCGACGCTGTTCCTGAAATAACGCGGAACGAGGCTCAGTAGTCCCGGCAGCGACGCGTCGACGATCGCGTCGGTCGGATTCCATCGGCCTCCCGGCTCGGCAAGCACCCAGCCGCCCGCCTCGCCGCCCCCGGAAAGGCGAAGACTCCCGTTCGATTCGCGGTGGGAAGACCGGCGAGCGAATTCACTTCGCGAAGTTCTCCAATCGCGCCGGCGAGCGCGGCGCACGTCAACGCAATGGATTTCACGTTCATAAACACCTCGGCCGTGCGTAGTTTGACGATGGTACCTTTGTGGAGGGTTCCCAGCCTGCAGGGCGAACGGCCCGGCAGCCAATCGAGCCGGTTCGAACCGGCCGCACTTTTTTACCTCACGCTCATTTTCGGAGGTCACGTCGCGTGTTTCGTACTCGAAACAGGTTTGAATTCGTCGCGTGCGCCGCGGCACTCTCGATCGCTTTCACGGGATGCTCGGGAAGTCGATCGCTACTGCCGTCGGTGCCGACTCAAAGCGCAGGGAACCTGCGCGGCCACGCCGCCGTACGCTACGGTCTCGCAAAACTCGCGAGCCAGCCTCCCGTGGGCATGCAGATGGCGTTCCTGATGACCGACGGCACCGTGCTCGGGCAGAGTTACTCCGGCAACACGTGGTACAAGTACACGCCGGATGCCAACGGCGGTTACTCCAACGGCACCTGGACGCAGGTTGCATCGCTTCAAACGGGATACGCGCCGAGCGCCTTTGCATCGGCGGTGCTTGCCGACGGACGTCTGGCGATCAGCGGCGGCGAATACAACACGCCCGGACAATACGATCTTCAACTCACCAACCTCGGCGCCGTCTACGATCCGGTCGCGAATACGTGGACTCCGCTAGGCCACCCGAAGGGCTGGGGATTCATCGGCGATTCGCCGTCGAGCGTTCTTGCCGACGGCCGCTTCGTCGTCGGGCAGAAGCTCACGCATCAAGACGCCGCATTGAATCCCGCGACATTGACGTGGACCAAACTCACCAATACCGGGAAATCCGACTTCAACTCCGAGGAGGGCTGGACGCTGCTCCCGGACGGAACGATTCTCACCGAGGACGTCAAGAACGCCCCGAACTCCGAGCGCTACGATCCCTCCGCGGGTCATTGGAAGAGCGCAGGTTCGACGATCGTCGATCTGCACTCGCCGTCACCGTATAAACAATGTCTCACCTACGGCCCAAAGCCGAAGGATTGCTACTTGCCGCCCGGCGAGATCGGTCCGGCCATGTTGCGTCCCGACGGCACCGTTTTCGCAACCGGATCGGGCTCCGGTCCCTATGGCTCCGGAGCGGGACACACCGCGGTCTTCCATCCTTCGGGCAGCGGCGGAAGCTGGACGCAGGGTCCGGACTTTCCGAACCGCGACAACGCTGGAGACTCGTTCGCGGCGCTGCTCCCCAGCGGGAACGTTCTCGTCTTCGGCGTCAGCGGCGAGCTCTACGAGTTCGACGGAACGTCGTTCACCCAAAAGGGAAGCGCTTTCGGTTCGCCGCTTCTGCTGCCGACGGGTCAGGTGATGATTCTCGGCTACTCCACCGTCGGTCTTTACACGCCCTCGGGATCGCCGCAAGCGTCGTGGCTGCCGAAGATCACGAGCACGCCCAAGTCGCTGACTCGCGGTCACAGCTACACGATTTCAGGAAAACAATTCAACGGGTTGTCGCAGGCGATGTCGTTCGGCGACGAGTTCCAAAATTGCACGAACTATCCGCTCGTGCGCATTACGAACAAGGCGACGGGCCACGTCTTCTATGCCCGGACGCACGACCACTCGTCGATGGGCGTGGCGACCGGCTCGCTGATCGTTTCGACGCACTTCGACGTGCCCGCGACGATGGAAACCGGTCCGAGCAAACTGCAGGTGGTCGCGAACGGCCTCGCGTCGACGGCCGTCGCGGTTACGGTGCAGTAGCGAATCGTTCTCGCGCGCGCTGCTTCGCTTTCGCGGCTTCGACGTCGCGATCGCGCGGCGGCGCGTGCGTTACCAGTTGGGCGAGCAGATCGCGAGCCGCCTCTGCGACGCGATCGACGGCGCACTCGAACGCGGCTTCGTTGGCGTGCGAGGGCTTCGAAAAGCCCGAAAGCTTGCGCACGAACTGCAGCGCCGACGCGCGAATCTCGTCGTCGGACGCCGGCGGCGCGAAGTTGTGCAAGGTCTTGATATTGCGGCACACGGCGAACCCTTAGCCTCCGGCGCGCCGAAGCAGGAGGGCGGCCGACCTGCGAGCATTCATGTACGTCATATGAAGCGCTTCTTCGCCGTTCTCGCCGCAACGTCGTTCTTATCGATCCCGCTTGCCGCGCCGGCGGCCGCCCCCCCGCCCGCACAGCAATTGCTGGGGAAACTGCGCTGGCGCAGCATCGGGCCGTTCATCGGCGGTCGCGCCGTCGCGGTCGCGGGCGTGCCGAGCCGGCCGAACCTCTTCTACTTCGGCGGCGTTCAAGGCGGCGTTTGGAAAAGCACCGACTACGGCCAGCACTGGGCGAACCTGACCGACGGCAAGCTTCCAGGCGTTGCCAATCCGATCGGCGCGCTGGCGGTGTCGCCTTCGAACCCCAACGTCATCTACGCCGGAACCGGCGAATCCGATATACGCAGCGACTTCGACAGCGGCGACGGCGTCTACAAGAGCAACGATGCCGGCAAGACGTGGTCGTACGCCGGCCTCCGCGACACGCGCATGACGGCCGATATGGCTATCGATCCACGCAATCCCGACGTCGTGTACGTCGCGTCCATGGGACACGTCTTCAAGCCGAACGCGAATCGCGGCGTCTTCAAGACGACCGACGGCGGAAAGTCGTGGCGTAAAATTCTCTTCGTCGACGAGAATACCGGCGGCGTTTCGCTCTCGATGAATCCCCGCGATCCGCGCGTCGTCTACGCCGCCACGTGGCAGGCGCAGCGCGTCCCGTGGAAGCTCAGCAGCGGCGGCCCGGGAAGCGCGCTCTATAAGACGAGCGACGGCGGCGTTCACTGGAAGAAGATTTCGGCGAATCCGGGCTTCGCACGCGGCGAGTTGGGGAAGATCGGCGTTTCCGTCGCTGCGAGCGATCCGCGCATCGTCTACGCGATCGTACAGGCGCACGACGGAGGCGTCTTCCGTTCGAACGACGCCGGCGCGACGTGGAAGCGCGTCAATGCCGAGATGAAACTGCGCCAGCGCGCTTTCTACTACATGGCGATCTATGTGGATCCGAACAACCCGCAGATCGCCTACGCGCCGCAAGTCGACGGCGTATACCGCACCAAAGACGGGGGCAAAACGTTCGCCGAACTCGATACGCCGCACGGCGACAACCACATCGTTTGGATCAATCCGCGCAACGCGAACATCGTCCTGGTCGGGAACGACGGCGGCGGCACCGTGACGGTCGACGACGGCAACCACTGGAGCTCCGAAAGCAACCAGCCGACGGGGCAATACTACCACGTCGCTCTCGACGATCAGTTTCCGTTTCACGTTTTTGGGGCCGCGCAGGACGAAGGCGCTTACGAAGGTGCGAGCGCATCGATCGGCGGCATCCGCCGCGGCGAGTGGCACGAAGTCGCGCTCGGGGAGAGCACGTTCGTCGCGCCCGAACCAGGCGATCCGGCGGTGACGTACGGCAGCGGTTACTTCAGTTCGTTCGTGCGCCTCGACCGCGTCACCGGCAACGCGAAGAACGTGAGCCCGTGGCCGCGCTACATGTCGGGCGCGTCATCGAGTGCGACCAGGTACCGCTTCGGATGGACGCATCCGATCTTCTTCTCTCCCGCCGATCCGCACGAACTGCTCGTGGCCGCGCAAGTCGTTTTCTCGAGTCTCGATCACGGACGCACCTGGAGCGTTCTCAGTCCGGACCTCACGCGTAACGATCCCAGCACCGAGGGACCGACGGGCGGACCGATCGACAACGATCAAACCGGTGCGGAAACGTATCCCGACATTTCGTCGCTTGCGGTATCGCCGCTCGACGCGGGCGTGCTGTGGGCGGGTTCGGCCGACGGTCTCGTGCACGTCACGAAGGATCACGGCGCGCATTGGACCGCCGTAACGCCGCCCCAATTGCCGCAATGGGCCCAAATCAGTTCGATCGAGCCTTCCCACACAGACAAAGGGACTGCGTATCTCAGCGCATCCCGATACATGTGGGACGACTACCATCCGTACGTCTACGCAACGACCGATTACGGCGCGCATTGGGCGCCGCTCGCAAACGGGCTTCCGGCCGACCAGTACGTGTTCGCCGTTCGTCAAGACCCGCGCGAACCGCGGTTACTCTTCGCCGGTACGCGCAGCACGGCGTACGTAAGCCTCGACGGCGGTGCCCTGTGGCAGCCGTTAACGCTCAACCTGCCCGGCGTGCAAGTGCGCGACCTCGCCGTGGACGCACGCGAAGGCGAGGTCGTTGCCGCCACGCACGGACGCGCATTCTGGATCCTCGACGACCTCGCGCTTCTCGAACAGCTTGCGCGTCAATCGTCCTATTCCGTTTCGAACGTGCAGCTCTTCACGCCTGAGACGGCTTGGCTCACCAACTCCTATGGAACGGGTTTGTTCGAAAGCGAGAATACGGGCGAAAACCCCGAGTACGGCGCGTCGGTCTTCTTCAATTTGCCGCCGGACTACAACGGCCGTACGCCCGCAACGCTGACGTTCCACGATGCGTCGGGAGCCGTCGTGCGCGCCTTCGCGCTGCACCTCAAGCCGAAGAAAGAGACGGAGCTGACACCCGAGCAAGAAGCGAATATGGACGCGGCACAGCTGCGCGCGCGTCAGCTCTCCGACCTTACCGCGGTGCAGCCGGGCATGAACGCCTTTCGGTGGGATTTACGCTACACGCCGGGCTACGATTTCCCGGGATTTCGAGCGCAGTATACCGACGACTTCCTCGACACCGCAGACGGACCGAC
Organism: Vulcanimicrobiota bacterium; assembly: GCA_963704715.1. Classification (GTDB taxonomy): domain Bacteria; phylum Vulcanimicrobiota; class Vulcanimicrobiia; order Vulcanimicrobiales; family Vulcanimicrobiaceae; genus Tumulicola. The sequence continues at coordinate 1,486,107 of OY969933.1, forward strand.
CGTCCTTCCCGGCAAGTACGACGCGGTGCTGCAGTACGGCGCGCAAAAACTCAACGTCCCCGTAACGGTGCAACTCGATCCGCGGCTGCATCCGGCTCCCGGCGACCTCGAGGCGCGGTTGGCACTTGAAACGCAAATTCTCGCAACGATCGATAGTCTCGACCGGACGATTTCCGCTGCGATGACGACCGCCGTGCGAAAGCCGGCAGCGCAACGCGCGCAGATCGATGCCGAAATCGCCGGCCTCGTGCAGCTCGACATCCACTCGAGCGAAGCCGACGTCCTGCATCCGACGAAGATCCGCGAACAACTCGCGTTCTTGATGAACTCGCTCGAGGGCGCGTACGCGCGTCCGACCGCCGCCGAATACGCGACCTATTCGGATCTCAAAGCGCTGGCGGAGACCGGTGAAGCCAAGCTGAAAGCGCTCGCGTCGCCGTAACCGTATGACGGCGGCGACGAGGTGCGGCCAGGAAGGCGTACGCGATCTGCGAAGGCTCCGTTCAAAGGAGGGCTTTGCATGATGCCCCGGATTTTTCGTTTTTACGGCGCGCTCGCAGCGCTGGCGTTGACGCTCGCAACCGCGGCGCCGGCGCCGGCCGCCCCGGCAGTCGAAGGTACGCCGATTCCCACGTCGCCCAAACCGGATTTTTCCTCGATGCGATTCCTCGTCGGCACCTGGACGTGCAGCGATCTGAGTTCGCGGCGCCCCGGCCCGTTCACGACGACCGAAGTCTATTCGATGGATCCGTCCGGTTACTGGTTGCTGCGCGAGTCGACGGTTCACAAAGCGTCGTGGATTCCGCAAGATTTCCGCTTTGACACCAAATACACGTACGATCCCTATGCGAAGGTATGGGTTCGCATCGTCACCGACGACCGCGGCAATTTTGCCGTCGCGACCGCACCGCATGCCGCCAACTCCAAAAAGACGTACACCTACGTCATTCAGAGAAAGGCGCCCGACATCGCTTCCTATGCGCCGGAAGTCTTTACGAAGGTCAGCGATACGAAAAAGACGATGACGACGTCGTTCACCGAGACTTCGGGCCGGGTCGTTCGCGTCACCGAGACCTGCACGAAGAACTCGTAGCCTTGGAAGCTCTGATTTAGCTCAAATCTAGGAAACGAGGGCTGACGTTACTGTAGTAAACGAGGCCCGAGTTGACAACGAGTTGAGGTAAATCAGAGCTTCCTAGGAAATCCGGCAGCGAGCCGCGCGCGCGTACAGCAGCGCTCGCTCGCGCTCGTTGCCGGTCAATGCTGCAGCACGCTCGAACTCCGCGCACGCTTCGGCGAACCGGCCGAGGCGTTCTAGAAACTCCGCACGCACGGCAGGCAGCAGGTGATACTCCCTCAGCACCGCCTCGCCGCGTAACGCGTCGGCCCGGTCGAGCCCCGCCTGAGGACCGAACGCCATGCCGGCAGCGACGGCGCGATTGAGATCGACGACGGCCGTCGGCTTCACTTCGGCGAGCGCGTCGTAGAGCGACGCGATCTGCAGCCAATCGGTCTGCTCGAACGTCGCCGCGCGCGCGTGACAGGCGGCGATCGCCGCCTGAAGCGCGTAGGGCCCGTCTCCGGCGATCGCCTGCACGCGCTCGAGTGCGCGCAGACCGTGCGCAACGAGCACGCGATCCCAGCGCGTGCGATCCTGATTCGCCAGCAAAACCGGATTGCCGCGTTCGTCGACTCGCGCATTGGCGCGCGACGCCTGCAGTTCCATCAACGCGACCAAACCGTGGGTCTCCGCCTCGAACGGCATCAGCCCGGCAAGCACGCGACCCACGCGCATGGCTTCGTCGCACAACTCCGGACGCAGCACGTCGCGGCCCGACGTCGCCGCGTAGCCTTCGTTAAAGATGAGATAGACGATCTCGAGTACCGGCGACAACCGATCGCGCCGCTCCGCATCGCCGGGAAGTTCGAAGGGAACGCGGGCGTGAGCGAGCGTTCGTTTGGCGCGCACGATGCGCTGCGCGACCGTTGCTTCGGAGGTGAGAAACGCGCGCGCGATCTCGGTCGTCGTGAGTCCGCCGAGCAAGCGCAACGTGAGCGCGGCCCGTGCCTCGGGCGAGAGCACGGGGTGGCAAGCGATGAAGGCGAGCCGCAGCAGATCGTCGTCGATCTCGCGGTCGACCGCGTCGTAACCGGATTCGTGGGCAGCGGTCTCCATCTCGCTTGCCGGCATCGCCTGCACGCGCACCGGACCGCTCTCCCGGCGTAACCGATCGATGGCCCGGCGTTTGGCGACGGCGTGCAGCCAAGCACCGGGATTTCGCGGGATCCCTTCTGCCGGCCATTGTGCGAGTGCACCGACGAACGCGTCTTGTGCGAGTTCTTCCGCCGTGCCGAGGTCGCGCACGGTGCGCATCAGCGATGCGACGAGCTTCGGCGATTCGATGCGCCAGATCGCTGACAGCCGCTCGTTATCGAGATTCAAGTTCGGTCCGAATGCGTTGCTCCCGTTCGCGAAGTTCCGGCCCCGGCGAAAAGTCCTCCATCTCGAAAACCTGTCGCAGCTCGATCTCGAAACCGCCATCGAACGGCGCGCGCGACATCCATTCGAGCGCCTCGGCCTTCGACCGCGTTTGAATCAGCCAGTACCCGGCGATCAGTTCTTTCGTCTCGGCAAACGGTCCGTCGGTCACCGTCGTCTTGCCGCCCTCGAACTTTATGCGCGCGCCTTTACTGCTCGGCTGCAGCCCTTCGCCCGCGAGCATCACGCCGGCTTTGGCCAACTCCTCGTTGAACTTGCCCATTTCCGCCAGCTCGTCGTGCGTGGGAAGAACGCCCGCCTCGCTTTGCGGCGTAGCCTTGACGATCACCATAAAACGCATGTGGTCTCCTCTCATTCAAACTGCGTCCTACCCGTACGTCGAACCGGCGAGGCGAAATTCGACACGGCGAGCAAGAAATTTTCTCGATTCAGCCGTGCCGCTAGATTCGAGCGGTGACGGACTGCCCTTGCGCGAATCGCTGCCCAAAGACGACGGAGGAACGGTGTATGTGTGGAGTCTGCACGGGTGATGCCTTTGGGCTTCGGAATTTTTATCGAACCGATATGACGCGCGCGGGCTTTCTCGCCGCTTCGGCCGCCGCGGCTGGCGTCGCCGCGGCCGGCCTTCCGAATCGGGCGCGTGCGGCAGAGGCCGCGACGATCTTTTACGGTGGGCCGATCGTCACGATGGACGCTCGGGTCCGCTCGGCCGCCGCGGTGGCGATCTCCGGGACGACGATCGTCGCCGTCGGTGACCTAGACGCGGTCACGGGCGCGGCCGGAGTGGGCGCGCGGCGCGTAAATCTCGACGGCAGAACGCTCATGCCCGGATTAATCGATCCCCATCAGCACCCGATTCCCGGCGGCATCATGCTCACCCAGATGTTGAACGTGGGATACGATGCGTATAAAGACAAGGCCGGCGTGATCGGCGCGCTCAAAGCAAAAGCTTCGCAACTTCCGGCGGGCCAGTGGATTTACGCCGCCTACTACGATAACGTTCTCCAGGGCGGTGACCTGACGCTCGCCGAGCTCGATGCCGTCTCGACCGAACACCCGATCTTCGTCTACTACGTCAGCATGCATTCGGCAACGGGCAACACCGCGGCGTTCAAAATCGCCGGCGTGACCGCGTCGACCGGCGATTTGCCCGGCGGCGGTCACTTCGGAAAAGACTCCGCCGGCAATCTCAACGGCATGATCTTCGAGCCGCCGGCGCTCGTAAAATTCATGGCGGGAATGCCGAAATTAACGATGGAACTGGTGTCGAGTGCGGTGACGAAGTTTCTCTACCAGAGCGCCGCGCTGGGCATCACGATGGTGCACGAGGCCGGCGCCTACGCGCCGACGCCCGATGCACTCGAAGGGTACAAAGTGGTTATGACCGACTCGCCGGTGCGCTACAGCGCCAGTCCCGCGGTCGAGTTTTTGAACGCAGCGAATTCGTTCGTCGCACCGTATGGGAAGCCCGGCGCACGGGCGTTGGAGATCCCCGGCACTTTGCTGTCGTTCTACGCGGTAAAGATCGTCTCAGACGGATCGCCGCAGCAGCTCACGGCGTTTCAAATGGAGCCATACCTCAACAGCACCTCGACCGGGCTTGCCAATTACACGGCCGCGGAATTGAATGCCCTGGTCGCGCAAGTAAAAGCGAGCGGATGGCCGGTCTCGATTCACTGCAACGGCGATGCGTCGCTGGAACGCGCGCTCGATGCGATCGAGGCTGCCTACGGCCCGAGCTCACCCGCCGAAGGCATCAACCGCATCGAACATTGCACGCTCGCCAACGCGGATCAAATTGCCCGCATGAAGCGCATGGGCGTTCAGCCGAGCCACCTCATGAACAACCTGTACTACTACGGCGCGGCGTATCGGGACCAGATCTTCGGGGCGCCACGCGCGGAACGGTTCAATCCGGCGCACTCCTTTCTCGCAGCCGGCATTCCTTTTACGATTCATAGCGACTGTCCGTGCTCGCCCATCGCACCGCTGCGCGAGATCGGCACCGCCGTAACGCGCATCTGTGGGACCGACGGATCGGTCGTCGGCGCGGCCGAAGGCGTGCCCTTGGAAGCGGCCCTTGCAGGCATGACGACGGCGGCTGCGGCGCAGTGCGGTCTCGGCGATAAAACCGGCTCGCTGACTGCCGGCAAGTATGCCGACCTCGTGCTGCTCGAAAGCAACCCGCTCTCGACCGATCCGGCAAAGCTCGGCGACATTCGCGTCTCCGAAACCTGGGTCAACGGGAAGAAAGTCGTCGTGCCGAGCGCGTAGCGTTCGGGCGTTTACGCATTATACACGCGGCGCAGTTCGTCGATGTCGAGTTTGCCCATCTGCAGCATCGCACGCATCGCGCGCTGCGATCGCTCTTCGTCGTCGCCGCCGAGCACGTCGCGCAGTCCCCGCGGAACCAAATTCCACGAGAAGCCGAAGCGATCGGCGACCCACCCGCACGGCAGTTGGGTGCCGCCCTCGGAGAGCTTGTCCCACAGCGCGTCGAGCTCCGCTTGCGTTTCGCAACTCACGAACAGCGCGATTTTCCCTTGTGAAAAATCGCCGGCGGCCGGCTCCGACGATTCCGACGGCGCGTTGATCGCCATGAAGTCCTGGCCGTCGAGCTCAAACTCGATCGTCATGACCGAGCCGGCCGGTCCCGGCCCCGCGTCGCCGTATCGCGACGTATCGGTAATGCGCGAATTCTTGAATATCGAAACGTAATAGTTGACCGCCTCTTCGGCTTGACCGGTGAACCACAGGAACGGCGTAATGCTCGGCATGAGCGTCAGCCTACGCCGTGCGGCCGGACGGTCCTGTTGAGGTACGCGCGGCCAGCGCCAAGGTCATCCACATGGCCATCGTGGCCGAACCCCGCAGTGCTAGCGCTCGAACATGCGGTAGCGAGCGTATTCCGCTTCGCGCTTTTCGACGAGCGCGGTGCACGCGGCGGCAATATCCGCGACGAAATTTTCGAGCGTCTTGCCCGCCGCGCCCGAGGCCAGCGACGCGTCGAACAGTTTACCGAATAGATTAAGCGGCACGTCGTATCCGCCGCCGAGCCAGAGAATGGCGCCGCTCGGACCCATCGCGTCGACCCCCATCGCGCCCGTGAACGTCGGGAACGAACCGGGATGATTCGTGGCCCGAAAGCGCAAGTCGATCGAGTGCGCATCGGCGTGCGTCTGCACGACGGTTAGGTCGATCGGCACCGACACGTATCCGAAATCAGCCACCCGAAGGTCGCCGAGCGCAAGGTGCAGGGCGAACCCGCGCCAGCTGCCTTCTTGGGCCGCGATTGCGCGCAGGATCTCGCTCAACGCTTGAAACGTCGGTACCGGAGGGATCGGGAGATTACGCTGGAGACGAACGTCCGACATACCGCCTCCTTCGACGCGCCGGCGTCGCGTGTCCCGGTCCTCCAGACCGCAGGACACGTTCATACGTGAAGTACGTATCCATCCTTCGTTCCTCAGAACGTAATCAGCGGCTTCAGGACGCCGTCGAGCTTCTTGTCCATGACTTCGAACGCACGCGGCATCTCGTCGAACGGAAACGTATGAGTGGTCATTTTCGTGGGATCGACGAGGCCGCGCTCGAGGATACGCAGTAAGCGTTTCATTCGCAAGCTTCCACCGGGGCAGAGCCCCGTGCGGATCGTCTTGTCGGCCATGCCGACGCCCCACGAGACGCGCGGAATCGAGACGAACTCGCCCGAGCCGTGATAGCCGACGTTCGAAATCGTACCGCCGGGTTTCGTAACGGCGACGCACTGTTCGAAGCTCTGCTCCGAGCCGAGCGCCTCGATCGCGGTGTCCACTCCAATGCCGCCGGTCTCATGCAGAATCCGTTCGACGACATCTTCTTTCCGGAAATCGACGACAAGGCCCGCTCCGTACTCGAGCGCGAGCTGCGCTCGGCGAGGATCGGTTTCCACGGCGATGATGAGACCCGCGCCCCGCAGCTTGGCGCCTGCGGTCGCCATAAGACCGACGGGGCCTTGCGCAAAAATCGCGACGGTTCCACCAATAGGAATTGCGCCGTGCTCGGCCGCCATGAATCCGGTCGACATCATATCCGAACAGTACACTGCTTGCTCCGGCGCGACGCGTGGAGGAATCAACGCCATGTTCGCGTCGGCTTCGTTCACGTGGAAGTACTCGGCAAAGACGCCGTCCTTGATGTTGGCGTACTTCCAGCCTCCGAGCGCGCCCGACGACTGCGATGGGAACCCGTTCTGCGCCTCTTCCGATCCCCAGTCGGGCGTGATCGCACCGACGACGACGCGGTCGCCGCGCTTGAACCGCCGAACTTCGGAGCCGACCTCGTGCACGATGCCGACCGCCTCGTGGCCTAGCGTGAGGCATTCGCGCGGGCCGATCGCGCCATTGACCGTGTGCGAATCGGACGTGCAAATGAGCGCGTGCGTCGTGCGGACGATCGCATCGTTGGGCCCCGGCGCCGGTACCGGCTTCCGAACGAAACCGGTCTTGCCCAATTCCAGCATGGCGAAGGCCTTCATCGTTTTGGTCGTACTCTGGGGCATCGTCGGCATCACCTGAGTCTCTACCATCATTTTCTCCTAGAGGAAGCCTCCTCGGCTGACGAGCGGCACTCCTAGATTACGATGGTGATGAGAAGAACCGATGAGCGCAGTCTTTGCATGGCCGCCGTGATGCGCCATCGGCAGCTGAGCCAAAGCGCGATCGAGGCGGCTTACTGCTTGGAGTTCGGAAACGACGGTGCGCCGGCCGCGACGGTTTGCCAATCGAGCGAGGTCTGTGGAGGCGCCGCTTTCGCAACCTGGCTCCGCCGGCCGCGGCTGCTCCGGGAGTGCTTCGACGCTTGATGATTCGAGTACGCGGATTGGGGCGAGGCGGCCTGACCCTGACCGTTGAGCTGATGAGCGATGGCAGGCGATGGTGTGAGCGATGCCAGGGCGGCGACGAGTACGAGAGAGCAGACGTTTACCGCACGCAGGCGGAGGAGGCGCAAGTTCATGCCCACACGGTACGGCAGGGCTTGGAAGAAGTGATGAGGCGCGCTTCACTGGTTTTTCTCGAGTGGCCGTCCGTACCACTTGTGCGTATGTGCCGGCCTGCAACGAGTTTGTGGTAAGCGTGGCAGGATTCGAATCTGGACGAGGCTTGACAAGCAATGGGCACGCAATGCCGAAGGCCGTTGGGGCGAAAATCGACTCGGTGAAATAATTGCTTGCCCTCCCGCCGGCTGCGGGGCAGTTGGGCGAATCAGTTACGGGTCCTCGGTATCTGGGCCGTCCGCGGGATGGAATCGGGGCGCCTTGATCGGCACGAAAGCTCGCGGCTTTTGGGTGAAATCAAAGGCATCCGTGAGATCGTCCGCGCGTCGATCCGTCGAGTTCAAGGCACCTTTTGGTATCCCGAAAGCCTCTTCGGAAAATGCTAAGATGCTGCCGAACTCATGCGTACCTTTCGAAACGTAGCCACGTTTGGCATACGGGGAAATGACCACCAGCGGAACTCGGAATCCCAACTCGTAGTGATTAATAATCGGCGGCGGAACGTGATCGTAGAATCCGCCCCAATCGTCCCACGTCACGAAGATGGCTGTGGTCTGCCAATATTTGCTTTTGCCGACGGCATTGACGACGGCCGCAACCCAGGATGGACCGCCTTTGTTGCCACGGGCGCTCGGATGATCCGAATGCGCACCGTCGGGCATCACCCACGACACGCCCGCCAAGTGCCCTTTGGCGATGTCCGTCAGAATCGTTTCCGGCGGATTGACGACGTTGGCATAATCGGGTCCATACCGGATATGCCGAATGGCGTCAAAAGCGTGCCAAAGCCCCACTCCGGAAAAGTGCTGGTAATACCGCCACGAAACCCCTTTTGCGTCAAGGAAATCGGGGAGAACTGGGCGATCAAAACATGGAAATGGACTAGGCCCGGGAGATCCGTCACCCACGTTTATCGTGCGCACAACGGCGGACGCCGGGGCATCGCAGCCCGGAGTAGCGCGCCCCAACGTACGGCTGTTATGACCGTTGCTTGAAACTCTGTATGATGAAATCGATCGTTCGGTTGCCGTTCCACTGACGATGTACAGATGCGCTGGGAAGCTCGGCCCTTGATTGCTCTGAAACATGTGGTCTGCAAATACGTACTGGGTTGCCATATCGTAATAGGGCTGAACCTCCGATCGCGGCGCATAGACGAACGGAAGTAAATGATTTTGAGACGGGAAATCTCTGTCGAAGCCGTCCATCCTTCCATTGTTGTAGTCTCTGACAAAGTTACCATGTGAGTGCCCTAAGTCGTAGGGCGCGCCCAACGAGGCCGAATGAAGGTGCACGGTGTCGCCATGCCAGTCAACCGCGGTGTTGGCGATGTCGGCACCTGGAACACCCTGGAAGATATCGTCGGGAGTCCGATTCTCTTGAAAGATGATGACGATATGTTGAATCGGCGTCGGCAGTTGGCTGTCGCTACGTAGATAATCCGCACCGACAGCTGGAGCGACTGGAATAGGCTGAGTCCCGTTCTGTCCACCCGCACACGCAGACAACGCTAGGGCAACCGCAGCGGTGGTCGCTCGTGTTGCGCTTTTCAAACGAAGGTCTCCTTGCTGTGATTCGAAACAGGTTTATCTACACTAGAAACGTCTCTCTCCCATGTGAAGATTTGGGGAACAACGTTGCTCACAGCGATGTAAGGTGCAGCAAGTAACAATTTTTGGTTGTCCTCATGAACGAGTTAGGCAAGCCGGCTTGAGCGGCTAGACCTGATAACACCAGGTTCTACTGGCTAACGATTTGCCGAAATAGCTTCCTCGGAAATTCACATAACGCTGGCAGGGTGGAAGAAACGTATAACTTACGGTTTTTAGAAAGCCGAAAAATGCGCCGTTCACCCGCCGCAGTCGTGGCTGGATCTTCGCTCATCCTAGCTCTAAGCAGTTGTTACGGAACGAACGGTTCGTTATTGCCAAGCAACCAGGCGCATTCAGCTGGTCACTCAAGCTTCGCGACGATGACCGGATTGCCCCCAGATATCGCACCGTGGTCGGGAAAGATCAAGCACATCATCATTATCTTTCAAGAGAATCGTACGCTCGACAACGTGTTCAACGGCTACCCGGGCGCCGATACCCAGTCGTGGGGACTGGACCACAACGGTAGGCGCATTGCCTTGCTCCCGGTCAGCGAGACCGCGCCGTACGATATCAGCCATAAGCATTCTGCATTTATGACCGAATACGCCAACGGCAAGATGAACGGCTTCGATCTCGTAAGAACGTCGGCTTGCGGACGGCCGGGTGCCTGCCCGCCTCCGAACCGGCGTGCCTACGGCATGGTGCCGCGACCGGAATCGGAACCATACTGGGATATGGCCAACGAATGGGTTTTGGGTGACAAGATGTTCGAGACGAATCAAGGACCGAGCTTCCCGGCACATCAGTACATCGTAAGTGGGACGTCGACGATTGCGAACCGTTCCTCGCTTCGGGCGGCCAACAACCCTTACACGCCGCAAAATACCAGCACCGGCGGCTGTGACTCGCCAACCGGCTCGCTAGTCGCCTTGATCGATCCGGCGGGGGTCGTTAACCAGAAGGTATATCCGTGCTTCGAGCGAGATTCGCTAACTGATTTGCTTGACGCCAAACACATAGAGTGGCGCTTCTTCGAACACGCTTACGGGCCTGGGCTTTGGAATGCCCTCGATGCCATCCGCCACATTCACAATGCTCCCGCGTACAGGACCGAAATCGAGGCGCCGTCAAGCCGCGTTCTGACCGACATCGTTAACGGCGATCTCAAGCCCGTCACGTGGATAATGCCCGCAGGCCCCGACTCGGACCACGCGAAGGTGACCGACGGAACCGCTCCCTCGTGGGTCGCAGGGATTGTCAACTCGGTCGGTGAGAGCAAGTATTGGAACGACACGGCGATCTTCGTGACGTGGGACGACTGGGGTGGCTGGTACGACCACGTAAAGCCGCCGATGTACAACTCATACGAACTTGGCTTGCGCGTACCGTTGCTTGTGATCTCGCCGTATGCCAAACACAGCTACGTGTCTCACAGGCAGCACGAGTTCGGCAGCATCCTCAAGTTCATCGAAAAGACGTTCGGGTTAGGCTCGCTCAAGACCACCGATGCTCGTTCGGACGACCTCGCGGATTGCTTTAACTTCAATCAACCACCACGTAAGTTCCAGCATATCCACGCGCCGTTCGGTCGGGGGGACTTCCTCAATCAGGCGCCGTCCGATTCGATTCCCGACGACGACTTTTGATGAGTGCAACGAGCGCAGTCCAATGCCGCCGATGCCGGATCAAATTTCTCGACGCGATCTTTCCAGCCGGGTAGATAGGAATGGATTGCGATTTGCGCTACGTTGCTGCATCCCGCTAAAACGCTTGGCGCATGGTGAGGCGAAGGGCAGCATCGTTGCCGCGATGAACGATTCCATCACGAATTGGAGGCTTCACCGATGAGAGATTTTTCCACGAAAGTGACGCGCAAAGAGACACTGGTTCGACTGCTCTTTCTTCCCGCGCTTGCGGGCGCGATTGCCGCCGGAACTTCGGTTGCAGCTCGCGCGGATAGCCGAGTCGATCTCAAGTACCAATCGACGCCGAAGGGTGATCAAAAGTGCTCGGGGTGTGCGCTTTTTACTCCGGGAAAGACCCCGACGAGCGATGGCACCTGCAAAGTCATTACCGGAGCGATCAGTCCCAACGGCTGGTGCACGGCATTCGCAAAAAGGTCGACGTAAGCACAGAGCTGCTCCGCACCTTTCGCCGCCGAACGGCTCGACGGTAGCCAGTCAAGTAGGTAAGCGCTCCCTGGGGTGTTCGGCCCTATTGGGACGTTCTTTCCGCTGCGTGGAGCAGCCGAGCGAAAAGCGAGCTAGCGGCTGGAAGGCCGTGACCGGAGGGGCCTGTCGATGCGATTCAAGTTTGCGATCGGTTGTTTGAGCGTCTGGGCTGCGCTGGCGACGGGCTGTGCGGGTGCCCCGCAGGGTTCGCCGGCGGTCCCGTCTTCAACGAATACGCAGTCGGTCTCTGCGCCGTTATCGCGTGCGGCCGCCGCCGCGCATGCGCCGTACACGTACCTGTACGTTACCGACCCGAGGGTTGGAAAGCTCCAGGTTCTCGACCCCAGCTACGACGTCGTCGAGACCATCACGAACGGTCTGAGCGATCCCGTCGGCGACTTCGTCGATGCAAAAGGCGATCTGTACGTCGCCAACGAGAACAACTGCTCGGGCGGCAATGTCGTCGAATACGCGCCCGGCGGCACGTCACCGAGGTTCACCTACACGAACGGGCTCGTATGTCCACTATACGTCGGTGCCGACAGCGGCGGGCACGTCTTCGTGTTCGACTACGGCAACGGCAACAAGCTGGTGGAATTTCCGCAGGGGAAAAACAAGCCGATCAAAAGCTGGAGCACCTGCAACTCCGGTTATTATGCGTTTTGTTACCCGACCGGTTTGGCCGTGGGTCCGTCGAGCACCGTCTTTCTCACGATGTATGGGGCCATTCACGGAAGCTTGAGTTACAACTGGGTGGTCGACGAAGTATTCGACAAACTGTCGAACACGCAACTCTACGTTACCGGGTATGTCGGACCCGCCGGAGGCTGCGTTCTGGATAAGAACCGCAACATTCTCGTGGGCGCCAACCCGGTGCCCAAGGGCGGCGGCGCGCGCCCCGCGACGGGAACGTGGGGAATCGTCAAGACGAAGTATCCCTACGGCGGCAGCGACAACACACCGGTGAACCTGCATTACGTCGGTCTCAGTTTCGTCAGCGAGCTAGCGCTGTCGGCCGACCAAAAAACGCTATACGTCGCCGATTACGGCGGCTCGACGCTCACCGTACTGACCTATCCGAAAGGCAATTTCGTCACCTCCCTCGGCAGCGCAAACGGTTTGACCGATCCGGACGGCGTCGCCTTGGGACCGGCTCCTTAACGACCGCGAAACGAACGAACTACTCGAACCGCAGCTGCCTGCGTCGAATCGGTGTGCATGCGTGCCAAGGGCCGCTCGTAGATGTCGAGTGCGCGCTCGCCGTGAGGAAGCTCGTCGGCGGGGATGGAATCTCGTCGAAGTGGTACGTCGACGGTCATAGACCGGTCATGCGCTGAAGGTGATCGGAAAAGCGGTCGCCGCGCACCGCGATCCGCGGTTCCGCGATCTTTCCAGTCAAAAGCCTCTGCCGACTGAGCCGCTTCAGCGACCCGTGGCTTCGCGTTCGCGTCGAAGTCGAATCCGAACTTCGTCGCGATGCGCGATGCGAAAGAACCGCCGAAGTTCGAGCTCTACGCGCACGTCAGACGAGCGATGCTAAAGGCAGCAGCCGCCAACTCGACGCACGAGTTGAACGGCCTCAACTGCGGGTCTGTCCGCATTCGACCGCATCAGCGGGCCGATTCGTGGTGGGCCTGGTAGGATTCGAACCTACGCGCAACCAGTTATGAGCCGGCCGCTCTACCGCTGAGCTACAGGCCCGGTAGACGCGCAACGGTTACACGATACGCCACCGCACCGCGGGCATCCCCGTGCTACGAGCCGGGCGGATGAAACGATACGTGCTGCGCAATCGCGCGATCGACGTCCTCGACCGTCATCAGCGGCGTCATCCCGCTCGCAATTGCGCCCGACGCCCGGACCGTCATCGCAATCGCCAGCGCGGTATCGGCACTCGGAACGTCGATGATCAGAATGGCGTCCTCCGTGCCGAACATGAAGTAGAACGCTTCGAGCGTTCCTCCGAGCGACGCGAGCAGTGCTTCGACGGCTTTCTTTCGTCCGGACCCGCCGTCTTTGAGCACGCCCTTCGCGCCTTCGGGCGTGTATCGTGCTTGAACCAGGAATTTCGGCATAAAGACCTCCGTGCACGATGCTACGCCGATCTTCGATGCCGTTCCGTTTTCGACGCCAAAGGACTCTCGCGAACCCACCCCTGAAATAGCCGCCTCAGCGATCAACGCCTCACGAAGGAGGTCTCGTGGCCAGTCGAATCGCCACCCTTGCGTTTGTGCTCGCACTCGTGCCCGCGGTCGTCGCGGCCGCTCAAAGTACGCCGCCTCCCGCGCCGATTTTGCAGCTTACGAACGCGGTGATCCACGCCGCGAACACCGGCGACGCCGCGGGGCTTTCCAGCCTCTTCACCAGCGATGCGGTCGTCGTCGACGAGAATCCGCCGTTTTCGTGGCGCGGGACGGGTGCGGGTGTTGCGTGGTGGCGCGTCGTCGCGGCCGTCACGCGAAAGGCGAAGCTGCAGCATCTCAAAGCGGTCAACGTCCGTCTCGGCGAGTTCAAGCAGTCTGCAACGGATGCGTATCTCGTCCAAGCGATGACCGTGACGGCTATCGCGGCCGGCAAGCCGTTCGCCGAAGCCGGAACGATGACGTACACCTTCCACGCTACCGGCGGAAAATGGCTGATTTCAAGCATGGTCTGGACGACGAAGCCTTAGCGCATCGTCGTAACGTCGTGCCCGAGTTTCGTTCGCTCTTTGAAGCGCCCGTCGGCACCATCGAACTCGCCGTAAACGGCGAGGGCTCGCTGATCGAGATTCTACTTCCAAATCGCGGTCCATTCGCGCTCTCGTCTCAGCAGTCGTCCCAGGCGGCAGCGCACGCGATGCGTGTGGTCAAGCGCCAACTCGAAGAATATTTTACGGGCACGCGTTCGAGTTTCGATCTGCCGTTGCAGCCTTCCGGGTCGGCGTTCGAACGCCGCGTGTGGATGAGGCTGCTCGAAATACCGTACGGCGCCACGACGTCGTACGGCGCGATCGCGACGGAATTTGGCCTGAGTAACGGGGCGCGCGCCGTAGGGCGCGCAAACGGTGCGAATCCCATACCCATCGTGATCCCATGCCATCGCGTGATCGGATCGGACGGCCGTCTGACCGGCTACGGAGGCGGCTTGCCGTTGAAACGCGCGTTGCTCGAACTCGAAGGAGCGCTCGCATCGCCGGAACTGCTTTTGCTCTAGTGCGCCAGCACTTGGTGCACGAAGGAGATTGCGATGGAGCCTTCGCCCACCGCCGAAGCGACGCGCTTCACGCTGCCTTCTCGAACGTCCCCCACGGCAAACACCGCCGGTAAACTCGTTTCGAGCAGAAACGGCAGCCGCGCGAGCGTCCAACCAGCCGCGGACAACTCGTCGCCGTTCAGCTCGGGACCGGTCTTGACAAAGCCCTTTTCATCCAAGCTCAGGCAGCCGTCGAGCCAAGCGCTGTTCGGCGCGGCGCCGGTCATGAGAAATACGTGGGGGATGTCGCGTTCCTCGGTTGCACCGGTTTGATTGTTGCGCCAGCGAACGCGCTCGAGCCGATTGCTGCCCAGCAGCGCAACGATTTCGGTACGCGTGAGCAGTTCGATGTTCGGCGTCAGCTCGATACGGCGGCTGAGATAGCGCGACATGCTTTGCGCGAGGCCGTCCGACCGCACGAGCAGATGGACGCGTTTGGCGGTCGTAGCCAGATAGACCGCAGCCTGACCGGCTGAATTGCCGCCTCCGACAATGACGACCTCGTCGCCGGCGCAGAGCTGCGATTCGACGAACGTGGCGCCGTAGTAGACGCCTCTGCCTTCAAACTGATCGAGGCCTTCCAACGCGGGTTTGCGATACTGCACGCCGCTGGCGATCACGATCGATCGTGCCCGGATCTCGCCGCCGCTCTCCAGCTGCACGCGATACGGACGGCGTTCGCAGTGCAAGCGCGACGCGCGGTCGATCAACACCTCGGCGCCGAATCGCTCGGCCTGGGTGTAGGCGCGTGCCGCCAGTTCCTGTCCCGAAACGCCGGCGGGAAAGCCAAGATAGTTTTCGATGCGCGACGTCGACCCGGCTTGCCCGCCCGGGGCATTGTCCTCGATCACGAGCACGTCGAGTCCCTCGGACGCGCCGTAGACCGCGGCCGCCAATCCCGACGGACCCGCGCCGATGACGACGACGTCGCGAACGTGCGCCCGATCGATCGCTTCGTTGAAACCCAAACACTCGGCCACCTCGCGGTTTGACGGGTTTCGCAAGACGTTTTTCCCCCGGCAAATGACGACCGGTATCTCCTGCGCGGTGACGCCGAACCCGCGCATGAGCTGCTCGACTTCCGCATCGTGCTCGAGATCCATATACGCGTACGGGTGACCGTTACGCATGAGAAATTCTTTGAGACGCAACGTGTCCGCGGAGTGGGCCGATCCCACCAGCACGACGTCGCCGATGCCGGCGGTGACGAAGGCAACCCGCCGAAGGATGAACGCGCGCATGACCAGCTCGCCGATTTCCGCATCGGTTTGTACGAGCGCCATCATTGTCTGCCGGTCGAGCTGGATGAGCTCTCCGTCCGTTGCGGCTTGGATGCGGAATATCGCACGCCGGCCCGAGAGCGTGTTGATCTCGCCGTTGAACTGGCCGCGCCCCTTTAATGCGACGATTCGTTTCTCGAGATTCGTCGGGCGCACCGCTTCGAGTTCGCCGGAGAGGATGACGAAAAACGGCAACGCCGTGTCCCCTTGCTCGATGAGTATCTCACCGGCGGTGACGCGGCGTCGCGTGCCATGGCTATCCAGCCGCGCGATTTGCGCCTCGGAAAGCGTCGGGAAGATGTCCTCCCGCGGAGCGATGAGGGGAGCTTCGGAGCTGCTCATCTTTCGACGCTTTGCGGCGCCGGCTCGATCCTACCTCCCCACGGCGAGATCGTAGCGGTCGAGGTTCATCACCTTCTCCCACGCCGCGACGAAATCGCGAACGAAGTGGTCGCCTTCGATGGCGTACACTTCGGCAATCGCGCGCAGCTGCGAGTTCGATCCGAAGACGAGATCGTAGTTCGTGGCGCTCCATCGCTGCTCGCCGGTGCGGCGGTCTCGGCCTTCGTAGGTGTACTCCGCGCCCGCGGGCTGCCACTTCGTCGATATGTCGAGCAGGTTTACGAAAAAGTCGTTCGTCAACGTGCCGGGGCGTGCAGTAAAGACGCCGAGTTTCGTCCCGCCCGCGTTCGCGCCCAGGACTCGCAAGCCGCCGATCAGCGCCGTCATTTGCGGCGCGGTGAGCGTCAGGAGGTGCGCGCGGTCGACGAGCCGTTGCTGTGGCGAATGGTCGTGATTGTTGCCGAGATAGTTACGGAATCCGTCGGCAACCGGTTCGAGCACCGCGAACGAATGCGTATCGGTGTTTTCCTGGGTTGCGTCGGTGCGGCCGGGCGCGAAACCGACCTGCACGTCTTGACCCGCATCCTTCGCCGCTTTTTCGATGGCCGCATTGCCGCCGAGCACGATGACGTCGGCCAGCGAGACGTGCTTGCCGCCGGAAAGCGACGCGTTGAAATCACCGCACACTTTTTCGAGCGTCTCCAGCACGCGTGACAACTCCGCGGGATCGTTGACGGCCCAATTCTTTTGCGGTGCGAGCCGAACGCGCGCTCCGTTCGCACCACCGCGTTTATCCGTGCCTCGGAACGTCGACGCAGAGGCCCACGCCGTCGTCACGAGCTGCGACACGGTCAGACCGGAATCGAGAATTCGCTGCTTGAGCACCGCTGCGTCGCGATCGTCGATCAACGCGTGCTCCACTGCCGGCAACGGATCTTGCCAGATTTGCGGCTCCGCCGGAACTTCCGGGCCGAGGTAGCGCGAGATCGGTCCCATGTCGCGATGCGTGAGTTTGTACCACGCCTTGGCAAATGCGTCGGCGAACTCTTGCGGGTTTTCGTAGAAGCGCTTGGAGATCGGGCCGTAGACCGGATCCACCTTCAACGAGAGATCCGTCGTGAGCATCGTCGGCGCGTGCCGCCTCGAGGGGTCGTGCGCGTCCGGAACGCTATCCGCGGCGGCTCCGTCTTTCGGCTTCCATTGATACGCGCCCGCCGGACTCTTGGTGAGTTCCCATTCGTACTTAAAGAGGTTGTCGAAATACAGGTTGCTCCAGCGCGTCGGCATCTGCGTCCAGGCACCCTCGAGGCCGCTGGTGATCGTCGCGACGCCGTTCCCGCTTTCGAACGTATTCCGCCAGCCGAGATTCTGTTCTTCGATGCCCGCACCGGCCGGCCCGAAACCGACGTATTGCTTGGGATCGGCAGCTCCGTGCGTCTTGCCGAAGGTGTGTCCGCCGGCGATAAGCGCGACGGTTTCCTCGTCGTTCATCGCCATGCGCGCGAAGGTCTCTCGAATGTCCGCAGCCGCGGCAATCGGATCGGGATTGCCGTTCGGGCCTTCGGGATTGACGTAAATCAAGCCCATTTGGACGGCGGCAAGCGGCGCGTGAAGTTCCCGCTCGCCAGCGTAACGCTTATCGCCGAGCCATTCGTCTTCCGGACCCCAGTCGGTGATGTCGTCGGGTTCCCATGCGTCGACGCGGCCGCCGGCAAATCCGAACGTCTTGAAGCCCATCGACTCCAGCGCGCAGTTCCCGGCGAGCACCATGAGATCGGCCCACGACAGCTTGCGTCCGTACTTCTGTTTAATCGGCCAAAGCAAATGGCGCGCTTTGTCGAGGTTGGCGTTGTCGGGCCAACTGTTGAGCGGCTCGAAGCGCTGTTGGCCCGAGCCGGCGCCGCCGCGGCCGTCGCCGATGCGATACGTTCCGGCACTGTGCCACGCCATGCGAATGAAGAGCGGCCCGTAATGCCCGTAGTCGGCCGGCCACCATTCCTGCGAAGTGGTCATCAGCGCAAAAATATCGTCTTTTACCGCTTTGAGGTCGAGACTCATTGAACTCGCGCGCGTAGTCGAAATCGCGTTCCATGGGATCGGAGAGCGCCGACGGCCGGTGCAGCACCGACAAGTCGAGCAACTCCGGGAACCAATCGACGTTGACTCGCGGCCGCATCGGTACGCGCTTTACGGGACAGCCTCGATCGGCGTCCGAGAGTTCTTCAAGCGTGTTTTCCATTTACTCGTATCTCTCCGATTGCGTGAAAGGAAGAAGGGAAGGCTTGACTACCTTCCTGAAAGTGAATATCATTCTCAGTATTGCTAAGAGTAGCGCCGCAGGCGCTTGGAGTCAATAGGGCTACGATGGCGTCAATCCTGCAGCCGAAACTGCCAAAAAACTACCGGCTCATCTACGATATCGTCGAGGCGAGCGGGCATGGCCGCCATCTGACGCCGTCGCAGATCTACGCGAAAGCCCGCAGGCGCCGGCCGGGCATCGGATTCTCAACCGTGTACCGCGGCCTCGAGCGGTTACGCGATCTCGGGCTGGTTTCGGAACTGCACGTTCCAGGCGCCGACGCGGCAACGTTCGAGCCGGCCGGCCCACGGCACGCTCATTTCCGGTGCAGCGAGTGCGGCGAAATCGAAGACGTCGAATACGCAATTCCGGCGCGCACGATGAAGGCGCTCGCGCTGCAGCACGGTTTCGAGATCGACGGCGAGCGCGTGACCTTCGAAGGTCGCTGCGGGCCGTGCGGCGCACCCCCGGGCAAACGCTAGCTCGCAAAACGGAGGCTTCGAATGGGAATGCCCTCGCACGAATGGTTGCGCGGCACTGCGGCATTGACGTTGGCGGCCGCCCTCTCCGGATCGGCCGCATCTGCCGCCGGCGCCGCCGCACCCGCACCAAGCCGAACGGCGTTGCCGTCGGATATTCAAGCCATCGTTCAAAAGCCGGCGTACGCCAAAGGCGTGTGGGGGCTGCGCGTTCTCGACGGCAAGAACGTGCTCGTCGATTTCAACTCGCGACGGCACTTCTACATCGGCTCGGTGCGCAAGGTCTTCAGCGTCGGGCAACTGCTCAACGCCGTCGGGCCGAACCACACCTACGACACGCCCGTCTACCGCAGCGGCACCATCGACGCAAACGGTACGTTGCACGGCAATCTCATCGTGGTCGCTTCGGGCGATCTGACGATGGGCGGCCGCACGAATCCCGACGGAACGATTGCGGTCACCGATTGGGATCATAACGAAGCCGACAGCCTCGGCAACGCCGTCCTTACCAAACCCAATCCGCTCGCCGGGTACGCGAAGCTCGCCCGAGCCGTGAGGTCGGTCGGAATCAAGCGAATTTCGGGAAACGTCGTTATCGACGACCGGCTGTTCGCGCCGTTCTTCTTTCGCGATCAATTCTACGTCCGGCCGATTTTCGTCAACGACGACGTCGTCGATCTTTCGATGGTGCCCGGCAGCAGCGCCGGCGCGCTCGTCAACGTTTCGACGCGGCCGGTTTCTGCCGCGCTCGACGTCGTCGACCAACTGCGCGTCGGTGCCGCCGGCAGCAAAGACACGCTAAAGATCGAACCGGACCTGCCGCAGTGCATCGGCAAGCGCGGCTGCAGGGCCACGATTTCGGGAAGTTTGCCCAGCGACTTCAAGCCCCCGCTCACCGGGCAGCCGGAGCTCGTGCAGACGATCCGTGTCGTGCAGCCTTCGAACTACGCGCGCACGGTTTTCATCGAAGCGCTGCGCAACGCCGGCGTCACCGTTGCAGCGCCCGACGTCCAAGCAAATCCGGTCGCGCTGCTTCCGCCGAAAGACTCGTACCGCCCCTCCGATCGGGTGGCCGCGCTGACCGGCATGCGCTACGGCCAAGACGCAAAATTCATCCTCAAGATCAGTTACAACATCGGAGCCGACACGAGTCTCGTGCTGTTGGGCGTCAAAAATCACGCACCTTCGATGAGCGCCGCACTGGCGTACGAGCGTAACGATCTACGCGCGCATTGGGGAATCGCCGCCGACCAATACCACTTCATCGACGGCAGCGGCGGCGGCGAGACGACGGCAACCAACACCGCCGTGACGCGGATGCTGGAAGAACTGGCGAAGAGTCCCGCGCGCCGGGCGTTCGTCGACGCACTGCCGATTCTCGGCGTCGACGGCTCGCTGGGGTTCGTCAAGGATTTCCAGTCGGATGCAAGCTTAGCCGGCGCCGTGGGAAACGTCCGTGCAAAGACCGGGACCTACGTGGGTGCCTCCGCGACCGGCGGCATGGAACTGAAGGGGCAGGCGCTCGGCGGATACATCACCACGAAGCGCGGACGCCACCTCACCTTCCAGTTGGTCGTCAACAACCTTCCGATGTCGAGCATCAACGATCTCATCGGCGTCTTTCAGGATCAAGGCGCTATCGCGGCAAGTTTGTGGCGCGACTACTAGCGGCCTCATAAACCAAACCGGCCGATTCGATGACGAATCGGTCGGTTTGGTTTTCGAGTCGGCTAGCGAGGCCCGTTCACGGCGTGAGCATGGGCAAGGCTTTTCGAATCTCGTCGACCCTGGCTTCGCTGAACGTTTGCCTTCCGACCAGCGTGATCGTTCCGGTCGTGTAGGTGGCGCCGCCTTGCTGCTTCAGCGTCATCTTTCCGGATCCGCCCTTGCTCGATAGCTTTGAGATCACGAGCGATGCGATCGGACCCTCTGCCACGGTCTTGCTGTTGTAGTTGAACGATGCGAGGTTTGGAGTACCGAACGTCTCTCCGCTGAACTTGAGATCGCGCAGTGGCTTTCCATCCGTTGTCGTGAACAGAATCGCGCAGCCGTTCTGCTTGTTCGCCGTCGCGAACGTTCCCCAGTAGTAGTAGACTTGCTGCGGCTTGGGCGTCGGCGTCGGTTTCGGCGTCGGCGTCGGTTTGGGCGTCGGCGTCGGTTTGGGCGTTGCCGTCGGCTTGGGCGTCGGCGTGGCTTTGGTATAGCTCGTGAGCACCCAGATGGCCTCGTTCGTTTGCTTGGTCGCCGTAAAGGTCGTGCCCTTGACCTGTCCGAGTGCGTAGTAACTCAAATATTTTCCAGGAATTTTTCGCTTCGGCGCGGTGCACGACGGCGTTCCCGTCGCCGGCGACATTTGATCGGTCGAAGCATCACCCGGCGCAACCGACGGCGTAAAACCCGTACCGGCTGCATGACACGCGACCAGCAGCATTGCCACGAAGAGTGCAACGCCGCCGTAAAGTGGAGACCTCTTGATCACGATCCGAATCCTCCAAAGAAGCTGCCTGCGGCCTCTTAGAGGTCGAGACCGCCGATTCATTTTTCTCCAGGAACGCAAGCGTGGGGTAGAATACCTGCTTCGCCGGGTGGAATCGTTGCCTGCCGCTAGAAATCGTCCTCGACATGAAGGCGACCGAGCCGGCGCGCGTCGACCGCGTGCGCCTCACCCATCGCAGTACCTGCGCGGGATGCGCCGCCAAGGTACAGGCGAGCGTCCTTGCGGATATTTTGCGTCAATTGCCTCCTATTGCGGATGCCAACGTTCTCGTCGGACATTCGAGCGGTGACGACGCCGGCGTCTATCGTCTCGACGACGAACGCGCGCTCGTGCAAACTGTCGATTTTTTTCCGCCGATCGTCGACGATCCGTACGATTACGGCCGGATTGCCGCCGCCAATGCGCTTTCCGACGTTTACGCAATGGGCGCGCGGCCGCTGTGCGCGCTCGCGATCGGCGCGTTTCCGGAAGACCTCGATGCGGATTTCGTCGCCACGATCTTGCGCGGCGGCGTCGACGTTGCCGCGCAGGCCGGCATTGCCGTCATCGGCGGCCACACGATTGCGGACGACGAACCGAAGTACGGTTTGGCCGTGACGGGAATCGTTCGACCGGATCGGATTCTACGCAACGACACCGGACGCGCCGGGGACGTGCTGATTCTGACGAAGCCGCTCGGCACCGGCATTCTGACGACCGCTCGGCGCGGCGACGCGATCGATGAAGCGGCTCTCGCGCCCGCCGTAGACTCGATGGTGACGCTTAATCGCGCCGCGAGCGAAGTTGCGGTGGGATTCGACGTGCATGCAATGACCGACGTCACGGGCTTCGGACTGTTAGGCCATTTGCACGAGATGTTGACCAATCGTCTGGGCGCGCACATCGACGCTGCGTCGGTGCCGCTGCTTCCGGAAGCGTTGTCCTTGGCGGCGAAGGATCTCGCGCCGGGCGGCACGCGAAAAAATCTTGCGGCCGCACGGCAAAACGGCGTGCGCTTCGACGCCCGCCTCGCGGAGGGGCTCGCGACCGTGTTCTGCGATGCGCAGACCTCCGGCGGCCTCCTGATCGCGATCGGCAAGGAAGACGCCGCGCCGCTCGTGGCGGCGCTTCACGAAGCCGGCGTCGCTGCAGCGTCGATCATCGGCGCGCTGAACGCATCTGGCAGCGTCGAAGTCGTATAACGGCCTCCAGGGCGGCCACATCACCGCCCTTGACGGCGCTCATAGTTAGCTGTATAGTTATATAACTGTATGGTTAATCACTCGAAAGTAGATGCGGTCTTTGCGGCGCTCGCCGACCCGACGAGGCGCCGGATGGTCGAGCGCCTGGCGCACCGCTCGATGAGTGTGGGGGAGATTGCCCAGGGCTTTACGATCTCGCAGCCCGGCATCTCCAAGCACGTCAGAGTGCTCGAAGAAGCCGGCTTGCTTAAGCGCGAGGTCGTCGGCCGCGTACACCACTGCACCATCGATACCAAGGCGATGGAAACCGCGTCGGCGTGGTTCGAGCGACAGCGCCGGTTCTGGAACGCAACGCTGGATCGCCTCGACACCTTTCTCACCTCGCCACCGAAAGCCCGGAGGAAGCATTCATGAGTTCCACACCTGCGGCCGAATCGACCACCCTCACGTTGCGTCGCACCTATCCCGTCAGCCGCGAACGCCTTTTCGACGCGTGGACCACACCCGACGCCATCAAACAATTCTACGGCCCGAAGGATATCGTCATCGACGACGCCTCGCTCGATTTGCGCGTCGGCGGCGCCTATCGCATCGGCATGAAACAGCCCGACGGCGAAGTGTGGATCGTCAAAGGCGTTTATCGCGAATTCGATCGTCCTGCGAAGATCGTCTGCACGTGGGCGTGGGAAGAAGACGATCCGAAACTCGAGCACGAGTCTCTGCTGACGGTCGAGTTTCGCGACCGCGGCGAAGAGAGCGAACTCGTGCTCACGCACGAACGCTTCCGCGATGCGGAGCAGCGCGACGGTCACGAATCGGGTTGGACCACGATTCTGGCGCAGCTCGACGGCTATATGCGGCCATTGCGCATCGCCGGCATCGATCTGAGCGGCTACATGGTCAACGACGCGCAGCGTGCCATCGGTTTTTATCGCGACGTGCTCGGCCTCGAACCGTCGCGCGTATACCCGGAGAGCCGCGGCGCCGAATACGAACTGCCGGATGGAACGGTTTTCGGTCTGTGGGGCGGCGGAGGGAAAGTGATGCCGTTCCAGCCGAGCAACGGCATCCTGTTTGCCGTCGGGGATTTTGCCGGCGCGGTGGCAACCTTGAAGGCACGCGGCATTCCGATCGTACGCGAGATCGAGACACCGAACTGCCGGATGGCGATGATCGAGGACACCGAAGGTAACCTCGTCACGCTGCACGAGCGCCAAGCCGGCACCGCGTAACGCGGGGCGCAAGGCTTCGACTGCACGAGAAACGGGCCGCGCGGATGCGCGGCCCGTTTTTGCCGTCGATCGCGTAGTGCGATCGCGTTACAGGTCGTAAAGCCCGAGGTGGCGCGGCAGTGCGGGCGATCGCACGGATTTAGACCGGCGCTTCGCCGAGTACCGTCGCGCGGCGAACCAGCCGGCGCGCCGGAAAGTAATCGGCGAGCGCGCAATGCTGCGTCCAGCGATTGTCCCACATGGCGACGGTTCCCGCGCTCCATCGCCACCGCACTTGAAACTCCGGCGCGCTCATATGCTCGAAGAGGAAGCGCAACAACGCCTCGCTTTCGCGCGCGGAGAGATTCTCGATATGCGAGGTGAAGTCTTGATTGACGAAGAGCGCTTTTCGTCCGGTCGCGGGATTGGTGCGCGCGACGGGGTGCGACACCGGCGGATGCGCCGCGTAGATGGCCTCTCGACGGTCGTCCATGCCCAGCGCCGAAAAGCGATCCGGCGTGAAGTTTTTGGCGAAGGAATGGATCGCGCGCAGGCCGCCGACGAACTCCTTCATCGGGCCGGTAAGCGCTTCGTATGCAAGATACATGTTGGCCCATAACGTGTCCCCGCCGATTTCCGGTATTTCTTCGGCGTAGAGAACCGCCGTTTTGGGCGGCTTCGCGAGATACGTTACGTCGGTGTGCCACCGGTCGCTGTTGGCACGCCGCGCCGCATCGTGCTCCAACACCATAATCTCCGGAGCGCTCTCGTGACCCGGATAGAACGGATGGAGGTAGAGTGGACCGAAACGCGCGGCTAAGTCGCGCTGCTGCACCGGTGTGAGCGACTGGTTTTCGAAGAACAGCACGAGGCGGTCGCCAAGCGCCCCTTCGAACTCGGCGATATCCGTTTCTGAGAGCGGCGCGCGCAAATCCACGCCTTCGACGACGGAGCCGATGGCAGGCGTGAGCGGTGTCGTTTTCACTCTCTTGGCCTCATTTTGGTGGGAGCGATCCGGCGCCTGTCGCGGTCGCGGATTCGCTACACCGGTGGACCGATGACGATCCAGGTCTTCCCCTGATAGCGTTGCACGAGGACGACCATCCCGCCACTTCCCTGACCGACGAGAAATGCGTCCTCGGATTTTTCCATGCCGGGCTGCACGACTTCTTGCGCCCCCGGAAGATGGGCGCGATACCACGATCGCACCGAGGCGAAGTCATCGGCCGTCACGTACGTTTTCGCTTGCGCCGGCGGCGCCTTGAAACCGACGCCTGCGGGCCGCTCCGACGCTACGGCACCCGGATAGACGGGAAGACCGGCAGCGCCGTTTCCATCGTTCGGACTCGGCGATTCCACGCGTCCCGCCTCTGCGCACGCCGACGTCCTGCCGCCGAACATCACGGCGAGGCCGCAAGCGGATGCGAACATGCGGCGGTTGTCGTGCGGAACGTCTTCGACGAACGCGTAGTCTTGGGCAGTTCCGTGCGGGTGGCGCCGTCCGATGTAGGCGATGTAGAATTTCGCCCGCGTGAAACGGTTGGGACCCTGCGCTTCGCCGCCGCACGACCGGTCCAAATCGTCTTCGTTCGGATTCGTGTCGGCGGTTCCCATGAGATAGGTGACGTGCCGGGTGACGTATCGCGATTCGAGCTGCGCAGACGTCCCGGTGACGTAACGCGGCGCGCCCTTCAACCCATAGCGCCATTGGTCGAAGTCCGGACAGTTCGATTGCGGAATCGGGCGCCAATCGGTGAAGTAAAAATACGACGACGGATTCGAAACCACCAGATGCACCGGTAGTCGCGCGCCGGAGTCGAGGCCCGCAGATTTCCCGACCGCCGCGTAACGCTGAACGATCTGCCCACCCGCGGAGTGTCCGGCGATCACGATCTCGCGCAGCTTCGGAAAGCGCTTGATATCCGACAGACGAGCAACGATCGCATCGAAAACGTCGTACGTGCTGATCGGCGCGGGCGCCACCGCATCCGAACCGCCGGGCCACGTTCCCCGCCAGTAGAGCGTACGCGGTGAAACGGAATGGCCCGCTAGATCGTCCCGTTCGACGAACTGCGGAGCGACGACCAGCGTGCCGCTCAACGCATGCGCGGCATCGGCCGCGATCACGCCCGTATCGTAGTAGTAGTCTGCATCGCGCAGTACGCCGTGGACGACGACGATCGCGCGCGTGACCGTCGCATCTCCATCGAGGGACGACGTTCCGAAGTAGCGCGCATACCCGCTGCCGAGCGGCGTGGTCACCAGGAACTGCCGATCGGCGAGACGACCCGAGTTGTCGGGCTGCGGCGTCGTCGTTACGGGGACGACGACGCTCAAAAGCAGAGAAGCCAGTCCGGCGTTGATGAGTTGAAGCACGAGCGATCCTTTCGGGCCGTCGCGGCGGCATCATCCTGCCCGATGCGGGTGCCAGGGCGAGCGCTTCGGTCTCGCCGCATGGTGCGGCAGCGAACCGACCTACGATGTAACGGTCGATGGGAGGCGCCCGTACGACGAGATTTACTCGCCTCTCGATCCGTACAAGCCGCCTCCCAATAGCCGAATACCGAAGTGTTGGTGAAGCTCTGATTTATCTCAAATCTAGGAAACGAGGGCCGAAGTTTACTATGGTAAGCGAGGCCCAAGTTGACAACGAGTTGAGGTAAATCAGGGCTTCTTTAGATTGGGCCCATTGCTTTAGACAGGAGCTGACAAGCGTCGGCGCCGACTTCTTTCGCCATGAGCTCATTGAGAAGCGCGTTCATGCGGAGAATGGTTTCTTGGTTCTTTCCCGGGTCTAGCGCAAGATTCTGCACTTCGCCCGGGTCGTTTTGCAGATCGAAGAGCTGAACGTCGTTGTTCTTCAAAATCTCGTCCAGCGTCGTCGGCGTGTTACAGGCAGTCGGCGCATAGTAGCGACCGAATTTGTAGCGCCCGTCAAAAGCCAGTGCGAGCAAACCGCGCTTGGTCAAATTCGCTTGCGATAACGGCGGAGAAGCTTCGCCCCGGAACTGCGTGTCCATCGTCTTGTTGAGGAAATCGCCGTCGACCGTTGCCGGCCCAACGTAGTTAAAAAGAATCGCCGGACGTATCTGCGTGAGACTCGCGCGCTCGGGATTGGCGAGCAGCGACGAAAAGTCGTGGCCGGGCAGCGCCGCCACGGCGGCCGGCCGCTTCGAATCCGGCAGTCCGGTGAGGCCGGCGAACGTGGGGAGAAGGTCGAGGTGACTGGTAAGCGCAGAGCACTTTGTGCCCGCCTTTGCAGTGGGGTGCGCGACGATGAGCGGCACGTGGACGTTTTCCTCGTAGACGAACGGGCCTTTGCCTTTGAGGCCGCCGTGGGCTCCTCCCATCTCACCGTGGTCCGCCGTAAAGATCACAACCGTGTCCCGCCACAAATTCATCTCGTTCATAACGTCCACGATCTGCTGGATGCCGCGGTCGACGTCTTGAATGGCGTTCAGGTAGTAGTTGTAAAAGATCGTCCACATGTCTTTGCGATCGGTCGGAATCGTCCCAGACCAGCCGTCCCAGCCCTTTTTGTACTCCGACAGCGCATTCGGCATGCCGGGCGCGGCGAGCGATTCGTCGAGGCTTCCCGGCAGCGTGAACGTCCATTTTCTATCGTAGATCGTATTCGCCGGTGGGGGCGGCACGGCAGAGGGGATGACCGGAATCTGGACGGGGGGCTGCCCGGGAACGTTACCGTCACCGTACATGATGTCGTGCGGATTGACGAAGCTCGCCACCATAAAGAATGGCTGACCGCTCTTTCGCGCTTCCGGACCGGCTTCGCGCAAATACCGCGCACTCTCGCCTGCGATGAAGAGGTCGTTGTCGTAACCGCTGTCGGGCGTGCTGCCGATGTCACCGCCGGAGCCGAATTTATCGAAGCCGTAGGCTTGGGCTGCGTCGCTATAGTTGACCGTGGGCTTCGGATCGAGGATGTCTTGATCCATTTCGAACTTTCCGAAGTAGGCAGTCTTATAGCCCATCTCTTTCAGTACCGATCCCATGTTCGGCATCTTCGGATCCAAGCTGTGCACGAACGAGAACTGCATTTGGTCGATGACGCCGGTGACTTGAGGCGGCTGCCCCGTGAGAAACGACGCTCTGGACGGCGAACACTGGGCGGTCGAGATGTAATGTTTTTGAAACGTGACTCCTCGTTCGGCCATCGCGTTCATGGCAGGCAGCGCGTAGTCGGAACCTGCGAGCAGCTTTTCGACTCTTTGGTCGACGATGATGAAAACGATGTTGTAGGGCGGCTTGCCGGCGGGTCCGCTCGAGCTCGGTGCGCTTTGCGAACTCTGCGCGGCTGCGTATTCGGGAATCCGCATCACCCCGAGGCCCGCCAAGACCTGCGCGCTTCGCGTAAGAAACTTGCCTCTCGTCTTGCCGGACGATTCCTCGCGCTCCATCTACGTCGCCCTCTCCCTTCGACAACACACGCGGTCCTACGCCCGACGATCGGACGCAAAACCTAGCTACGGGTCCGACCGTTTCGCGTCCGCGTATTGGCACCCCTGGGAGCGATGACAATGACGACGCCGCGGGGAAACGAACATGAGTGTTTTCGTCAACTGCCGGAATCGCGCGGTGATCGTTCACCTCGTCGACGGAACGTACGAACTCTTTCGTCACTTCTACGGTTTGCGCCGCTTCAACAACGGTGAGGATCGGCGATTCGGAGCCGCCGTGGGCGTATGCAACACGATGCTCCAGATGATCGACGAAGGCGCAACGCACGTCGGAGTGGCGACCGATCACGTCATCGAGTCGTTCCGCAACGCACTCTGGAGCGGTTACAAAACCGGAGCCGGCATCGAGCCGGCGTTACGCGCGCAGTTCGAGCCGCTCGAAGATGCGTTAGAGGCAATGGGCGTTGTAGTGTGGGCGATGGTCGAACTCGAGGCCGACGATGCGCTCGCCTCCGCCGCAGCCATTGCGTCGAGAGATTCACGCGCGGAGAAAATCTGCATTTGGACGCCGGATAAAGATCTCGCCCAATGCGTGCGTGAGGACCGTGTCGTGCAAGTGGACCGGCGGAGCAAGCTCGTGCGCGACGCCGCCGGCGTGCGGGCAAAGTTCGGTGTAGATCCGGAACTCATCCCCGATTACCTGGCGCTCGTTGGAGATTCCGCGGATGGTTATCCCGGCATCGCCGGAATCGGCCCCAAAGGCGCGGCGCTTCTCCTCGCACGCCACGGCCCGATCGAACGATTTCCACCCGAGGTTCTCGGCGATCGCCGCCCGCTCGCATTGAAGTTCAAAGAGTTGGCCACGCTTCGAACCGACGCGGCGCTTTTTTCGAACGTCGATGAGTTGGCATGGCGCGGGCCTACATCGCAGTTTTCGACCGTTTGCAAGCGGCTCGATGCCGCGAACCTTCTCGCACGAGCGACGAAATTGCAGAAGGCGGATAATGCGCCGGGGCGCAGGAACTCCAAACGATAATGAAAGAATCGATCGCGCTCGTTTTCGCCGCCGCGCTCGCTTGTTCGGCTACCGGCTGTTCGTCTACGGCGACGACCGTGCCGATGCCGACGTCCGCGCCGGCCGTCTGCACGAGCTTCGTTCTCACGGGGCATCCGTCGTATCCGCCGGTGGCTTGGAAGAGCGGCGGCACGCTAACCGGCGGCGGCATCGACGTCGTCGCGCGCCTGGCGAGCGCAAATGGAGTAAGGATGCACGTCCTTGCACAGGATACTTGGGAAGACGCGCAGCTCGCGGTGCGCGAAGATCGTGCGGATGCGATCGTCGGGATCTACAAGACGAAAGAGCGCGAGGCGTACTTCCACTATCTATCGCCGCCGCTCGCGCCGGATCCGTCGGCCGTCGTCATTCGCACCGGCGAGAGTTTTACGTATAAGGACTGGGATAGCCTCATCGGCAAGCGCGGCGTTCTGGGTGCAGGTGAGTCGTACGGCTCGGCGTTCGATGCATTCCTGGCTACAAAACTCACGACGTATCGGGTGGCGACCCTCGCCGACGTCTTCTCACAAGTGCTCGCGAGCAAAGCCGACTACGGGCTCAGCGGCTACTACGCCGCGGTGACGTCCGCCCCGCCGGGCATTGCGTTTGCAAGCAAGAACTTCGTTACCGAAGGCCTCTACTTAGCTTTCGGTAAGCAGTCACGCTGCGGTGCCGCGCTGGCGAGTGCGTTCTCCGCCGGCATCGCGCAGATGAGAGCTGATGGAACGATCGATCGTATTTTCGCGCGTGAACTCAAACGCTACGAACGAACCCATCCGCGCTAATTCGCCTTGCGGCAAGCGGCGTCCTCGACGCGGCGACGCCGCGACGAGTCCAGCGGGGTCAGCATTGTCTGCAAGCCGCCGACGACCGTGATCGGGATTCCGTTGTGAAAATCCATCCTAAACCTCCCTTCCTTTTTTGCGAATTTTCATCCACCTATTAGACCTATCCAAGGGCGGAAAAGTTTCGTTACCTTAACGCGCGAATGCGCGCCTCAGCCGGCCTCAAACGGGCGACTATTGTCGGGAGTAACGCCGGGGTAAAATCGCGCCGCCGACGCGCTCTCACATCGCTCGCGGCGAGCGCTGCATTTGACGGCCGGCGTCGAGCAGGAAGTCGATGCGTGGTGGACGGAGTGGACCAAATACATCGCAGTCCTCAAGAGCGCATTGGCCACTGCCGAAGCAAAAAAGCAGTCGCGATCACCAAGGCGCTCGCGAGCGGCAAGGAACTCGAGAGTTAGGTATGAACGATGACGATTCGGCGAAACGCGCCGCAGGCTATGCCGCGGTCGACCGCTACGTTACAGACGGCGCGTGCATCGGCTTAGGTACGGGAACGACGGCGTACTGGGCGATCGAACGCGTCGGCCGGCGCTTCGCCAACGGCGAGCATATATCCGCAGTCGCGACGTCCACCGCAACGCAAGCGCTGTGCCGCAAATGGAACATTCCCGTGCTCGGGCTCCTCGAGCGGCCGATGACCGTTGCGATCGATGGCGCCGACGAAGTCGCTGCCGACTGGTCGCTCACGAAAGGTGGCGGCGGCGCGCTGTTTCGCGAGAAGGCAGTCGCGTTGTCGGCGCAGCGATTCGTCGTCATCGTAACGGAACGCAAGCTCGTCGGCAGGCTTGGCGCATTTCCCCTGCCTATTGAAATCGTGCCCTACGCGGCGCCCTACGTGCAGCGCGAAATCGCGAACGCCTTTCCTCACCTTAGGATCGTACGGCGCGGCACCGAAGGCGTTCCGTACGTCACCGATAACGCCAACTGGATTTTCGATTGTCACTTCGGGAGTATCGACGATCCGCGCGCTCTCGACGAAACGCTGCGGCGAATTCACGGCGTCGTCGCGACGGGAATCTTCTCCGGCATCGCCACCGACGTTATCGTCGGCGAAGCCGCCGGAACGGCCCGCTCGCTCTCGCACCAGGATGCTTCTTCATGAGTAAACCGACCCGCGCGCAGTTTTTGTCGACCGCCGCAGCCGCGGCGGTTCTTCCCTATGTCGAATGGATACGGCCGGTTGCGGCCCAGCCGCCGGCGGCGAAGCTCTCCGATATCGAGCACATCGTTATTCTCATGCAGGAGAACCGGTCATTCGACCATTACTTCGGCACGCTGGCCGGCGTTCGCGGATTCGGCGACGCGCACGCTCCGCTGCTGCCCGGCGGCAGGACCGCGTTCTATCAACCGGATCCGCGCTCGTCCGAAGGATATTTGCTGCCGTTTCATCTCGACACGCACACGACTAGCGCGCAGCGGCTGCACGACCTCAGTCATGCGTGGAACGTTCAGCATGCGGCGTGGAACGATGGGCGACTCGACCGTTTCGTCGAAGCGCATTACCGAAGCAACGGACACAGCGCGCCGCTCACGATGGGCTATTACAAACGCGAGGACATTCCGTTCTACCACGCACTCGCCGACGCGTTTACGGTCTGCGATGGATACCATTCGTCGGTGCTCGGCCCGACCAACCCAAACCGCTACTACTGGATGACCGGATCGATCGATCCGGCCGGGAAGTATGGCGGTCCCGCAACCGATAACAACGGCAGGCGCTATGCGTGGGAAACCTACGCGCAGCGCCTTCAAAGCGCCGGCATCTCGTGGCGGATATATCGTCCCGAAGCCTCCGCCGAGTTTCCCGTCGGTCTCGATGTGATTCTCAACTTCGCTGCCTTTCAAGATCTTCCAACGACGTCACCGCTCTACGAGCATGCCGTCAAAGTTCGTCCGGTCGAGACGATGCTCGAGGACATTCGTAGCGGAAATCTTCCGCACGTCACTTGGATCGTTCCGCCTTACGGGCTCTCCGAACACCCCGACATGCTGCCGGCCGCCGGCGAAAACTACGTTCGCCGAATCCTCGAGGCGTTCTGGTCGAATCGCAAGGTTTGGTCGCGCACCGCATTCGTCATCGTCTACGACGAAAACGACGGGCTCTTCGACCACGTGTTGCCGCCGACGCCGCCGCCGGGAACACCCGGCGAATACGTCGACGGCGCGCCGATCGGACTCGGCTTTCGCGTGCCGTGTTTGATCGTGTCGCCGTTTTCGCGCGGCGGTTTCGTCTGCGGCCAAACGTTCGATCACACGTCGACATTACGCCTGATCGAAGCGCGTTTCGGCGTCGAGGTTCCCAATTTGACGGCGTGGCGGCGTGGAGCGTGCGGCGATTTGACCGCCGCCTTCGGATTCGGCGAAGCCGCCGATACGAGCATTCCACAACTCCCTCAGACGGCCCAACCGCTCGCCGAGATCGAACGCCGGATCGCCGAGCTTCCGCGACCGGCCGCACCGCAGATTCAGACCATGCCCAAGCCCGAAACGGCGGGAATCGTCCGCCGCCGGCGCGCGTAGACTAAACGCTCTTCCTAAGGGACGCGGTGCCGTGACGCCGAACAGAGGCGCACGCTGCGGCGATTCTGCAGCCGAGGAGCGAGGGTGATGGCAATTCGAACGTTAGGCTACGCGCTGAGTGTAGGCGCGGTTGCAGCATGGCTGGCCGGATGCGCGGGCGCATCGAACGGAAACAATCCTGCGCTTCCTAACGGGGCCGCGCAGCACGCAGGCACCGCCTCCTCGACGTTGATGCAGGGTCTCAATGCGTCCGGCATCGATCCACGATACCTCAGTCGCATTCAAACCACGGCAATCGCGAATTCTCCGGCGCGCGGTCCAGGCGCGACCTGTGGCTCCGCCTGGCATTGCGGCAATCTCTACGTTTCGGACCTTGGAGCGCGCGCCGTCAAAGCGCTGAACAACGTGCATTACACCCCGACCGGCTCGCTATTCGCGCGGACGCCGGACGGAGCGTGGACCGACACCGCCCATAACCTCTACGTCGCGAACTTCGTGAATGCGGCAGGCAACGGCTACATTCAGGAGCACGCGTGCTCGGTGCAGCACTGCAGTCGAGAGACGAAGTTCTTCTACAGAGCGGGGCTGGTCGATCCGGTTTCCGTAACGACGGATACGCGCGGCAACGTCTTCACCGTTGATTATGCAGTCGGCAGCATCGCCGAGTTTCCTCAGGGCATCGATCGCGAGTCGGTCTCGTGCGCGCTCCTCGGCAACCCGGAGGGAATCGCCGTCGACTCGACGACCGGCAACGTATTCGTTTCGTTCAACCGGTTCGGTTCAGGTCTCATCATCGAGTTCCCGCACGGGCTCGCCGGCTGTCACGGGAAGGTTCTCGGAGCGACCATCGATTTTGCCGGCGGCGTCATCCTCGATCCGGATAAGAATCTCATCGTTGCGGACCAGCGCGCGAGCGAAGTCGACGTCATCGCTCCGCCGTACCAGCACATCAAGCGCAGATGTGGAAGCGGCTTCGTCGATCCGGTTCACGTCGCGCTTACCAAACGGCTCTCGCGGCTGTACGTTGCCGACCCGGCAAGCGCAAGCGTTCAAATCTATCACTATCCGGCTTGCACTCCGGTAACGACGCTGAACGGCGCTCCGCTCGTCGTCCCGATGGGCGTCACCGATTCGTACAACTTCGTCTCGTAACGCGCCTTTTCTGAAGGAGCCCTCAGCCTTTCGAACTCGCCGGCGAGTTCAGAGCCTGATTGCGGATGGCAACGAGAAACTGCATCGGCGTCAGAAACCCGGCGCGATCTTCCAGTGAATCGAGGACGTTCCAATCATCGCCCGAGCATTCACTCTCCATAAACGCGACGAATTCGGCGAGCACCTCCGTTGCCTTGCGCGCGACTTCCTCACAGTGCGCAGAGATGGAGAATGCGGGCCCGCGCCATCCGCACGAGCAGATCAGTTCGTCGATTTCATTTGACCCGTAGACCGGCCTGTGCTCTACGCTGACTGCAACGGTTTTCGCTTCCATGCGGTCACTTTTACCCGCAAGAACGTATTTTTAGCGCCCGAGCTCCGTTTCGATCGCTTCGCGCAGCCGAGGGTCCCCGGGGGCGACGTCGGGCGAAAACCGGGCAGCGACCGACCCGTCGCGCGCAATGAGGAATTTTTCAAAATTCCAGAGCACCTCCGGCTCGGGATTGGGCGTCATGCCGTAGCCGCTGAGCTCCTTACGAAACCCCTCGCTCGCTTGCGCCTTTGGAACGCGCGCGATCAGTTCGGCGTAGAGCGGATGCTTACGTTCGCCGGCAACGGCGATCTTCGAAAACATTGGAAAATCTACGGAGTATCTCTCGGTACAGAAAGCCGCGATCTCGGCGTCGTTACCCGGTTCCTGCGCGCCGAAATCGTTGGAGGGGAAGCCCATCACGACAAGTCCCTTGCCGCGATACTCCTTGCTCAGTGCTTCCAGGCCGCCGTATTGCGGCGTGAGCCCGCACTCCGATGCCGTGTTGACAAGAAGCAGCACGTTCCCCGCGTACTCACGCAGCATCGTCCGGCGTCCGTCAATGGTTTCAAGAGGGATCTCTAACAAATCAGTCATAGGATGCCCGCCTTCGGCGGTGGCCGCAGTTTTGACTTCCCGGGATTACTGCTCCAGCTCTTTGATGAGATCGGTTTCACGCTCGGCGGTGATACCGGCTTTGAGCGGAGCGCTCTGCTCGCGGCTGCGGTCCCAGCGCCAGGTGTCGAGAATCGTGTCGTGCAGCGGACGAAAATGCAAGCCGCCCTCGATTGCGCGTTTCGATGAAATCGAGTCCCAGCCGCCCGCTTCATCGTCTGGAATCCACAGCGGCATCTCCGTCCATGGCTCGACTCCGTGCGCGTGCAGAAACGTCTGCGGCGCCCAGAGAAACTCGGCATCGCTTTGTAAGGTTGCGCGGCAGGCGCCGAGCAGCGCACCGAACGCAAGGCGATAGTCGGGTCCCGTCGCGTTGAACGTTCCCGTACGACGGGCCTCTAGCGAGGCCACGATCCAGTCGCCGAGATCGCGCACGTCAATGAACTGGACGGCGCGATCCGGCGGCGCGGGCGCGAGTACTCGCCCACCAGCACCGACTCGCCGCACCCAATACGTAAATCGATCGCT
Source organism: Vulcanimicrobiota bacterium (assembly GCA_963704715.1). Classification (GTDB taxonomy): domain Bacteria; phylum Vulcanimicrobiota; class Vulcanimicrobiia; order Vulcanimicrobiales; family Vulcanimicrobiaceae; genus Tumulicola. The sequence continues at coordinate 1,521,376 of OY969933.1, forward strand.
GCCGTCGTACGGCCCGACGATCAACCCCGGTCGCACGATAAACGCGTTGGTGCCGAAGCGTTCGATCGCAGCCGATTCGCACTTGGCCTTGAGCGCTCCATACGCTTCCAGCGTCATTTCAGCAGCGTTCGGGTCGCCGTCGTCGAGCAGCGGTGCCGACTCGTCCGCGCCCGCGGGGAAGCCGTCGCGATAGACGCTCGTGCTCGAGATAAGCGTATACGTTGCGTTCGGGCTCGATGCCAAGAGACGGCCGCACGACGCCGCGACGTCGCGCGGCAGGTACGCGCACGCATCGACGATCGCATCGTAGGACTCTGTAATCTTCTCGAGATCGTGCGCGCGGTCGCCCGCGATGCTGACCGTGCCGGAAAGGCCGCCCGGCATCGTTTTTGCCCGGTGAAAGAGCGTGACGTCGTGCGCTCGCGCGAGGGCGCGCTCGGCGATCGCCCGGCCCAAGAACCGCGTGCCGCCGATGATGAGTATGCGCATGCTGGAGCTGCGTGAGATACGGGGTCATGGCGGCGGGGCCTGCTCCGCGTTCCGGTCGCACTATTCCGTGGGGCTCCTTAGGGGTGGTTGGAGCTTCTCGCGAAAGACCTGTCGTGGACCCGGCGTTCAGGCGCCGAAAATCAACCTTTCGTTTCAATACGAGGCACCTACAATGACCAACTCGAGCACATCGGCATGCGTGCGTGCCTCGATAGCAATGACCGCTCTTGCGCTTTTAGCCGGTTGCACCAACGGAGGCCGTCCGGGAGACTTCGGCGCGCAGCCTTCACTGTTGTCGCAGACGAGCCTTTCCTTTGGGCCGGACGCACCGGTGCTGCAAACGCTCGACGTTCCGCTCAGTCAATTTCCAAATGCGGTCGGAACGCTTCTCACGGGCATCCGCGGCAACCTCATCACGGGCTTCATCGACAACCGCAACGGGTCGAATCTGGGCGTCGTCTACGATCGAAAAACCGGCGTTTGGACGGCGATCAAGTATCCAGGCTCGTCGAAAACCAGCGTGTACGGCCCGGCGATTACGCAGTCGGGCTATCGCCTCGTCGGCAGCTATGAGAAGAAGGGTCAGACGAATGCCAACGGCTTCATCTACGACTCGACGACCCAAACCTACCTCACCCTCAATGCGCCGGCAGCCCTCTGCGCACCCAAGTCGTGCAACTTCACGATCGTTCACAGCAACTACGGTAATACGACCTACAAAGCCGTGGGCAACTACGATGCGGTGAAGTCCGGCTCGCTCGCGACCCTATGGAATGCGTATCCGGTTTCCGGACACGCATTCATCTACGATTCCGCAACCTTGACGTTTTCGACGCTCGAGTTTCCCGGCTCGATCAGTTCGACGGCTTACGGCATTTGGACGAGCGGCAGTACCGTCGCCATCGCCGGCGGCTACACCGACAAGAAAGGTACGCACGCATACGTGCGCAACCTCGCCGGGACCAAAATGCTCGTCTACAATTGGCCGAAGTCGATCCTTACGCACTTCGAGGGGATCACCGGAGCGGGCGGTCCCGGAAACTACAACGTCATTGGCGACTACTTCGACCTCAAGAACCAGAGCCTCGAATATGGATTCTTCTTACCGATTCGCAACTGGACCGCGGGGACCGCTACCGTCATCGGCCCCGTCAGCGCAAATTCAGTCTACGAGCGCACGGTCGTCGGAGTCTACGTGGGCGCCGGTCTCACGAACGGCTATATCACAAAGATTCCGTGAGCCCGTGACGTGGAAAGCGGCGAACGCTAACCGTTAACGCAGGTGCGCGCCGGCGTAAATAGGACAGGCTTTCTCAAAAAGCAGCAAGCCGTGCTCCGCGGCCGTCGCAGGCGCCACGAACATTACGGGTGCCCACATGACTACGCCGCTTTCACGGATACGAGCGCCGCTTAGCCGTCGTCGTCGGGGACCTTGCCCGGCGGACGCTGCCGGAGGAAGTATGAGGGCGGATACTTTGCCGGAATTTCTTTAAAGACTATCGGCGGTTGCGCGAAATCGAAGCTATCGATGAGACTGTTGGCCCTCGCATCGGTGTAACCGAGTGAAGCCAGGCCGAACGTCTGTTCCACGAACTTCAGGATCGACCCGTACTCGTATTGCGTATGAGACACCGTCCCCGCTTTGGCATAGGGCGAGATGACGATGCACCCGACGCGAAAACCTAGGCCCATGAAATCCAGCTGCGGCGGCTGCGCATCGTCGTACCATCCGCCCCAATCGTCCCATAAAACGACGACCGCCGTCGAATTCCAGTATGCGCTTTCTCCGAGGGTATTGACGATTGCGGCCACCCACGATGGGCCGGTATCCGATCCGCTGCCGCCGTGATCGGAGTTGTTCACGTTGGGCACGACCCACGCGACGGACGGTAACTTTCCGTTCTTGATATCCTTGAGCACCGTCGTTTCCGGCGCGATGACGTTGGCCCAATCGGGCCCGTTGTAGACGTTTTTGATAGCCGCGAAAGAAGACCACAACTGACCGCTTCCGGTCGACAGCGCGGGTGCGTAGTATCGCCACGAGACGTGGGCCGCATCGAGAGTGTCTGCCATGGTGTGAAACTGCGTAAAGCATGGCGGCGGCCCGTCTCCCGTTTCCTCGATCGTTCCCTTCGTCTTGACGAGAATGTACGAAGGCGGTGGTGGTTGCGCCGCGCACGTCCAGTTTGGGTTGTCCTGATCGTACGGGTAATCGATTTCGCTCGCGATGCGATCCGGAGAACGGCTTACAATCGTGGTTCCGGCGATGAGATCGAGGTGAGCGGTAAAGCTAGGGCCCCAGACGGTAGGGAACATGCGGTCCGCCAGCGTGTACTGGCTGGCCATCGCCCAGTACGGCGCCACCTGCTTATGGTTGAGAAACGCGTAAGGATACGTTTTCGCCGGCTGCCCGTTCATCCAGATATCCTCGTCGAAGCCGTCCATCTTACCGGCATCGTACTCGATCTGCGAATGTTTATAGTCGTGCTTTATATCGACGTTGGGATATTGTTGAAGCGTTGCGTGGTGTAGCGACACGCGCTTACCGTTGTGACGTAAACCCGATAAGGGAGCGTCCGCACCAGGAAAGCCCGCAAAGACGTTATCAAAACTTCGATTTTCTTGAATGATGATGACGACGTGCTGAATCTTTCCGGCGGAACGCGACGCCGGCGTTGGTTGCGCCGCCCCGGGCGTTACGCCGGTCAGACTAGCGAACTGCGAACAACCGCACAAGACCAGCGTCAGCGAAGCCAAAACGAGAAGCCTGCGATTCTGCATAACGATCTCCCGCTTGTAACCTGCGGCCTTTTTAGGCGCTCCCCCGACGGCCTCCCGCAGGCCTTTCGAGCCGCCTGGCCTCTGCATCGGTTATTGGGGCGCACCATGACGGTTTGCGGCGCGCACCATCGCAGGACCGCCGCCCGTATCCAAGAACGGAATCTCGCCGGGCCCTTCCTCTCGTTAAGAAAGGACTGCGTTGCTACGTATGTTTCGGAAAATACTGGTTGCGCTGCCGCTTGCGGCGCTCGTATTGTCACTGACGCCGCTCTCCGCTTTGGCCGACGTGCACAAGTTCAAGGTCGACAACGTCGGCGGCCATCAGGTCGATCATCTGTATCTTTCATCGATCAGCTCGAATAAGTGGGGACACGATCAACTGGGTCCCGACGAAGTGCTCGCCCCTAACCACCACATAACTTTTCACATAGACACGGTGTGCGAGATGGACGTTCGCGTCGTCTATCACGACGGGACCGTTCACGTCGATAAAGATATCGACACCTGCAAGTACAATCTCAGCCTAAAATATTGAGCCGGCGATCCGCGGCGCCCGAGCGAAAGCTACGTTACTTTGGTGCGCGCGAACCGTCCGACCAAAAAGGAGCGAGGATGACGATCGTCACCGGTTCGTACCGGCGAAATGTCGACGTCGCAGGTGAGAGGATGGGCGATCCCTTGAAGCCCGCGCCCCACGTGTTCAGTTGGTCTAAGGCGATGAACGGCATCACGTGCGGGCGCCACGGACCCGCAACTCCGTCGTTGAGATAGCCCTCCTTCGAGAGCATCAACGCGAACGACCCCGGAGTCGGGTCGGCGAACTCACGATCGGCGTAGCCGGCCTGCGATTTCTTTGCGATCTCCTCGCGCGTGTCGCCGGCCAGGGCCCATTTCGTCCTGGCGAGGTAAAACGGCAACACGCTTTTTACGGCCAGAGGATTGAGGCAGGCCGGTCCGCGCCCCTTCGGGTTCCAAAATTCGGGATCGTCTAGACCCGCCAACCACATACGCTCGACCAAACAGACCCAGCCGCTGCTCCCCTTCACGGCGGCCACGTAGCCGCTTTTGGTGAGCACGAGCACGCCGGCGTTGGCGGAAATCGATGCCGGTGCTGCGCTACGCGCCATCTCCATTTCAGCGGCGCGGGGCATGAGGTATTGCGAGACGGGCGCCATCGTCGGATACGGATTGTTCGCCGGCACCTGGCCGTATGCGGGGCCGCTAGAGGCAAGTAAGGCGATGAGGGTCGTGCAGGCGGTATTTCGCATGATGGCCTCCTAGAGCTCCGCTTGAATAATCGTATCGCAGCCCCGCGACAAACTGTGACGCCTCAGCGCAAAATGGGGGCGGCACTCCGCCCAGGTCGCTGGTGCTCGCCCATCCGCAGGGGAATGAAGTCCTGCAAAATCGCCACGCGGTCGTAACGCATTGATGCGCGACGGAAATGCTCTTACAATGCGGCGGCGTGGCTAACCCGACATCATAACCGGCTTCAGCCCTTGACCGCGCAAAGCGACGAGGATGCGATACGTACGCGGTTCGGCCCACCAAGCGTACGCCTGCGCGCTGGATACGCAACAATCGCGGATACGCCGTCGCGCTAGGGCGCGACGAAGGCCGGCGCGAAGCGCTCGTGAGGCTCGGGCTTTTTTCAGGCGGTCGTTTTCTTCCGTTCACATTGAGTAAGCGCTAAGGATTTATCGATGGCTGAAGCCGATCGTCCGGTTCAGGTTGAATTTCGCGTCGCCGGTGCCGATCGCGCGATCGTGTTTCTTCACGGCTTTTTAGGTCACGCCGCGAAAACGTGGGGATCTTTTCCCGATATATTGATGACGGTTGAAGATCTGAAGGCCTGGGACTTGTTCGGAATCGGCTACTCCTCTTCGTTGCGATTCGAGGTGGGTCAAGTTTGGAGAGCCGACGCTAACCTTGAGATGCTCGGGTACTACCTTCGAACGATGCTCGCGGTGCGGCCGTTGAGCGAGTATCGCCATATCGCCTTAGTAGCCCATAGTATGGGCGGCTTAGTGGCGCAACAAGCGTTACTCGACCCGCAGACACGCGCGAGGGTTTCTCACCTCTTTATGTTCGGCACGCCTAGTATGGGGGTTGGGAAAGCCAATCCGTTTCGCGGCGCCAATCGTCAAGCGCGAGATATGGCCCCCGGCAGCACATTCATTACGAATCTGCGAGCCGCGTGGCCCGACGTCTACGGTAACGGCACGGGATTCGCGCTGCGGGTCGTTGCCGGCGAACGCGACGCGTTCGTCCTGCCGGCATCGTCGATCGAGCCGTTTCCGGATCATACGCGGTTCGTGGTACCTGGCGATCACGCGACGATGATTAAGCCCACTGGTATCGAGAGTCCCAGCGTCCAGCTTGTCGTTGCCGGCTTAGCCGGCACCCGGACTCGGGGATCAACCTTACCGCACGGCACGGTGACGCTACTGTTCAGCGACATCGAAGGCAGCACGCGCCTGTGGGAAGAGGATTCGGCCCGCATGCGCGACGCACTCGGCGCACACAACGAGATCCTGCGCTCGACCATTGACGCACACCACGGGCATGTCTTTAAGACGGTCGGAGATTCGTTTTGCGCGGTCTTTACGGATGCGGTTGATGCCGTGACCGCAGCGGTGGCCGGGCAGCAGGCGCTATCCGGATCGAAGGACGTTGGATCCATTACCGTGCGCATGGCTATTCACACCGGCACTCTAGAAGAAGACCATGGGGATTACGCCGGTCCGGCGCTCAATCGCGTCGCGCGACTACTGGCGACCGGCCACGGCGGTCAGGTGCTCCTCTCGCGTGTTACCGCCGACCTCGTGCAAGGCACGCTTCCGACGCAGGTAACGCTTCGCGATCTCGGCGAGCACCGGCTGCGCGACCTCGCGCGCCCCGAGCACGTGTACCAGCTGCTCGCTCCCAATCTCGGAGCAGCCTTTCCGCCGCTGCGCTCGCTGCAAGTGCTCTCCAACAACTTACCGCTGCAGCTCAGCACATTCGTCGGTCGCGAAATGGAAACGAGCGAAATCATTGCGCTCATCGAGCAGCATCGACTCGTCACGCTCGTCGGCTCGGGCGGCGTCGGCAAGACGCGCCTCTCCTTGCAGGTCGCGGGCAATCTGCTCGACGGCTCCGGCGACGGCGTTTGGTTCGTCGAGCTCGCGCCGGTGACGAAGGAAGAGTACATTCCAGCGACCGTTGCGCTATCACTCGGGCTCTCGCTGCCGTCCGAAGGCGATCCGGTGGAGAATGTCGTTCGCTCGCTCGCGACCAAGCATATGTTGCTCGTCTTCGACAACTGCGAGCATCTGGTCGAGCCTGCCGCACGGCTAATCTCTGCAATCCTTCGCGGCGCTCCGAAGGTAAAGGTACTGGCATCAAGCCGGCAGGGACTGGGCATTGCCGGAGAAGCGACTTACCAGGTACCGTCGCTGGCCCTTCCGGCCAAGGATGCAGCGCATCTCAGCGCGAGCGACCTGATACGTTACGAGTCGGTCGCGCTCTTCGTCGAACGGGCCCGCGCGGCCAACGCGACGTTCTCGCTCACCGACGACAACGCGCCGATCGTGGCCGACGTCTGCCGGCGGCTCGACGGCATTCCATTGGCGCTCGAGCTTGCGGCCGCGCGGGCGAAGATGCTCAGTCCGCGCCAGTTGCGCGATCGCCTCGACGAGCGCTTTCGCGTGCTCACCGGCGGGAGCCGCGACGCCCTTCCACGCCAGCAGACCATGCGCGCGCTCATCGACTGGAGCCACGACTTGCTCGACGAGCGCGAGCGCGCGCTTTTCCGGCGTCTGGGAGTCTTCGTCAACGGTTTCACGCTCGAGGGAGCGGTTGCGGTCGGGAGCGGAAACGACCTCGACGAACTCGACGTGTTCGACGTGCTGGCGTCGCTCGTGGATAAGTCGCTGGTGCTCGCCCAGCCCCAGGGAGACGCATTGCGCTACGGGTTGCTCGAATCGACGCGGGCTTATGCCGTGGAGAAACTCGACGATTCGGGGGAGCGCGATCCGATCGCGGATTGCCATCTGGCTTATTTACGCGACCGTTTCGCGGAGCTGTGGCAGCGACGCGAGCACAGTGCGCAAACTGCCGATATCGTTTCGGCGCTGAGAAGCGAGGCGGACGACGTGCGTTCGGCGCTCGACGGTGCTTTGGTGCGATTAAAGCTTACCGAGGGCGGCGAGCTTCTCGCTAGAATTGCGAAGATTTGGGGAAGCATCGGATTAGAAGCGGAAGGCGTAACGAGGTGCGAGGCATTTCTGGCGGCGCTTCCCGGAGATGAACTGCGGCTCCGCGCTGCGTTGTCGAGTGCGTTGGCGGGTTTGCTCTTCTATTCCGGACATAAGCTGGACGCGTTTGAACGGGCAACGCAAGCGGTGGAGTATGCGCGAACGAGCGGCGACGCTTCGTTACTCGCCATTACGCTCAGCTCGTACGCGACGGCGGCGGTGGTTCTCGGCCGGCTCGACGAGGCGGAGCAGGCTTTAGCGCAAGCCGAAACGCTGGGGGAGGGTTCGGTTGTCCACCGTCTTACGTTGCTCGAGGCGCGTGCATCCCTCAGCCAGTTTCGCGGCGATCTCGAAACCGCGGCGCGCACGTTCGAGCAGCTCCGCCAAGAGCATCGTTCGCTCGGAAACGCAAACGGAGAGCTGGCCGCGGCGATCAACCTGGCCGAAGTCGAACACGCGCGCGGTCACTCGCAGCGGGCGGCGGCAATCGTTGCCGAGAGGGTTCCAATCGTGCGCTCCGATGGCGACAAATCGGCGCTCGACGTTCTGCTGCACAACCTCGCGGGCTATCTCGCTGCGATTGACGATCTTCGCGGTGCGTTGAGCGCAGCGCGTGAGGCAATCGGGATTTGGGCTCGGACCCCGGATCGCGCCGGCGTCGCCGTTGCGATGGAGCACCTGTCGCTCGTCTACGCACTGGATGGCAAGCTTACGCCGGCAGCCGTGCTCGAAGGGTACGCCGACGCTGCGTTACGGCGATACGGATTCACCCGGGAATTCACCGAAGCGACGACGCACGATCGAATCGCCGGACTCCTGCGCGAGGGACTAGGGCCCGACGAACTCGTGCGACTCAGCGTAGAGGGCGCCTCACTCACGCCTGAAACCGCGACGGCACTCGCGCTTGCGGATCACGAAACCACCATAGAGCGCTCGAGTTCCTGAAAACCTGACGGCTCGTTCGCGCATGGGGTAGAATCGGCTAGATGAAGATGCAGCGGCTTCCGAGTTACCGCATTCCGGCTAGCCGGCTCGGCATGGGTTCCAGCCTGGGAAATTCGTCGCTCTGGGTCAACACAAAGAACAACGGCGACATCGAACGGATATTCTCCGTCGCTGCGGGTAAAACGCTGGTCGGCTCCTTCTCGGTGCGCTACGGCTTGGTTGGGCGTCCACTCTGGGACTTCCGGCTGGGACGCGAGCACGACGCCGGCAAGACACCGTTCACACCGCTCGACGCGACGGAAGATGCGGTCACGTTCGACATTCATCCGGCGTATCAGCGGCGCCGCTTCGCGTTGGCGGCCGCGCTCAACGTGCGGGAAACGGTATTTCTATCGCTCCTTGCAAGCGACGAAGCGCAGGGCGATCCCCCAATTCTGTACTATCTCATCGAGGTTGAGAACGGCAGCGCTCGCGAACATAGCCTTCGCGTCATCGGGTTCGCTCGGTTGCGGGGTGAAACGGCCGAAGACGTGGTGGCGGAGTACGATCCGTCGCTTCAGGGACTCGTCGCCACGGCTACCGAATCGCGGAAGCCCACCCGCATTCTCGCCTGCACGGAGAAGCCGGTTGCGTACGAAACGAGCTTCGACTTCGGCCACGTGTACGACCTTACGCAGATGCACGCGCTGTCCAACTCCTGCGTAACCAGCGGTGACATCCTCGGTTCGCTCCAGGTGGAGTTCAAGCTCGATGCCGGAGAGCGGAAACGATTTGCGTTCAAGATTGGAGTCTATGAGGGCGGCGCGGACGAGGCGACGGCGGCATATAGAGGCACACCATCCGGCTTGGATGCTCTCGAATTAACGATCGCAAACCTCGAGGACGTCATCCATCGCAGCGAAGTGATCACGCCGGATACGACGATCAATGACGGTGCCCTGTGGAGCAAGGTCAACATGCGACGCGTCATGGCCAAGTATCCGACCGGATGGCTTTTTGCCAACGACCCAGGCGTTTCATCGAACGTCGTTTGCCGCGACTGTGCTTGGTTCGTCGTCGGTAACGACTATTTTATGCCGCGGTTCTCGCGATCGCTTTTGGACAAATGGTCGACGTTGCAGTATCAGAGCGGAAAGCTTCCCGAGTACGTTAATGCCCTGACCGACCAGCCCGAAGACGACGGTTTGAACATCAACGACGACACGCCGCTGTACGTAATGGCTGCCGACCATTATTATCGTGCCACCGGCGATCTGGACTGGCTACGCCAAATCTACCCGTCGCTGGCTAAAGCGGGGCGGCACATCGTCTCACAGATGGATGCGCGCGATTTAGTCTATTGCAGTTCGAACGATCCCCGCGGCAACGTCTGGGCAATTGCCAGTTGGCGCAACATTATTCCGAACTACAGCATCAACGGGGCGGTTACGGAGATCAACGCGGAATGCGTCGCTGCACTTCGTTACCTCGCGTACCTTGCGGAGCGCATTCCCGGGAACGAGACGGACGCACTTTTTTTCAAGAGTTATTCGCACCGCATTCGCGCAGCCATGGCGAAACACCTCGTCAATCCGGACAGCGGCATGTTCTATCTCAACGTCGGGGTGGACGGCAAAGCCCACACCGATCTGACCGGAGACGAGGTGTTTCCGGTAATCTTCAACGCCTGCGACGAGGATACGTCGTTCCGGATTATCAGCCGACTGAATTCGCCCGATTTCTGGACGTCGGCCGGCCTAAGGACCGCTTCGAATTTAGATCCGCGCTACGATCCAGCGGCGTTTTCGGGACTCATCGGCGGTGTCTGGCCGGGTCTGACGTGGTGGTATGCATTTGCGGCCGCACCGTTCCATCCGGAGTTTATGGTGAAGGCGCTGCGTTCGTCGTTCGAGCACTACGCCCGAAATCCGCGTCGTTACAACACCGTTCCCGGCCAGTTCAGCGAGTGGTTCGACGGCGAGACGCTCGCCAATCGAGGCATGCGTTTATCGCCATGGGAACCGCCGCGATTTCTATGGGCCGCGATTGAAGGCGTTTGCGGCTTGACCCTTACCGGCGACCTACCCCAGATTCAACCGCTGGTCCCGACGGATTGGAAATGGCTGGCGCTGCGCCGCGTACCGTACCGCGGCGAAGAAATAAGCTACTTCGCCGTCCGAGCGCGAAACGGCTTCCGCATCTACACGACGTGTGAGATCGATACCGACCACCCGCATTCGGTCTATAAAGCCGACGCATCCGACAACATTCCGATCTTTTCCCGAAGCGCCCGCGTCGTAGCGTTGCAGCGCAAGCACGAAACCATCCTGCTCGTGGGCAACGTGAGTGCGACGTTCGTCAACGTGCCCGTCGATCTCTCGTCGCTTTTGACGGCCGATGCGAAATATCGCGTGCGCATCTACAATTCAGAGCGCGACGACTGGGAGACGGACACGGGGCTCGCTCGCGACGAAATCGCGAGCGTGACCGTGGCCATCGAAAGCCAAGGCTACCGGCTCATGCACTTTACCAGTGTCGACGAGTGACGTGACTCGTACGGTAGCATAGCGTGCGCGCGTACGTGCTCGAACGCTACGGCGGCCCGGAAGCCGCGCGACTGAGGGATGTGGCGGCTCCCACGCTGAGGCCGAGCGATATTCTGATCGACGTCCGCGCAGCGGGCCTTAACCCGGTGGATTACAAGTTCCGGCAAGGGCAGCTTCGCGTCATACAGCGACCGAAGCTTCCATTCGTCCTCGGCAACGAACTTTCTGGCGAAGTCATCGCAGCAGGCAGTGAGGTCAAACGGTTCCGCGTGGGCGACCGCGCGTTTGCCAGGGTCGCAACAGATCGCGGCGGCGCATTCGCGCAGCAGGCATGCGTCGACGAGAACCTCGCGGCTCACGTACCCGCGGGGCTAGATTTTGCAGCGGCCGCGGCCATACCGCTGGCTGGACTGACTGCGTTGCAGGCGTTACGAGACGAACTTGCGGTCAAAGCAGGACAGAACGTGTTCGTTTCGGGGGGTGCAGGAGGAGTCGGCACGTTTGCAATTCAGATCGCCAGATGGCTCGGCGCGCGCGTAACGACGACCGCTTCGAAGCAGGGTGCGGAGTTGGTTCTCTCTCTCGGTGCCGATGAAGCGATCGACTATACGGCCCAGGACATATCAAACATGGAGCGCAGGTTCGACGCGGGGTTTGACCTGATCGGCGGCAGTACCCTCGATCGTATGTTCGAGATCGTGAAGCGCGGAATGAAGATCGTTTCGATTGCTGCCCTTCCGGAGCCGAAGACCGCAATCGAGGACCTCGGCGACCGTAAAATTCTCTCCGTACTGTTTTGGATCGCGAGCTGGGGGATAAGGTCGCGGGCGCGACGCGCCGGCGTCACTTACCGATATCTTTTTATGCATCCTAGCGGTAGCGAACTGGCCGAGCTCGCCACGCTGGTCGAACAGGGCCAATTGAAGGTCATTATCGACAGAGCATTTCGGTTTGAGGACATCGCCGAAGCCTTCGCCTACCTCGAGCGCGGACACGCGAAGGGGAAAGTCGTCGTTACGATGAGCGAGACGGCTCGAGCGTTAACGTGAGGGCGAAGTACGGCTTTACGAGCCCCCGCCGGGTAACGGCCGCCCCGAGGTGGGAATCGAAAGCGGTACTGCAGTTCAGATTTGTTTCGCCTTGTTCTCAATTTCATGGCGCCGACAATCGCCTATAGCCATTGAAAGGATCGCTCTACGAGCGATCGCGCACTATCGGTCGTAAGGTCGCCGTGCGCAACGATAATTTTGTCGAAGTCCCACGACAGAAGCTTGCGCAACGATTCCGCACCCAAGCGCCGGCGGCGCTTACCGATGAATGAAAAGCGCAGATCAGAGGGCGCGCCGCCGTCTAATACGCCGCCGAGGCGCTTTAACGCGTTGAGCAATGGGCGCTCGCGCTCGAAGCCGTAGTTTTGGATGAAATCCCCCATTATCAGCGTGCGGGAAGGCTTATGCAGAAACTCCGCCTCGGAAAGCACGATACTGCCTCGAAAAAGCAGCTGGTCGATGTCGGCACTCCAAGCCGCCGGCGGCGCGTCGTCCAGTGCAGAGGCTTCCCAAACCCGTGCATGCGGAAAGAACTCCGCCCATTGCTTCAGGCGCCAATCGTGCAGCGGCGTGGGCGATACGAGGTGCGCAACGGAACCGATATACTCGAGCGACTTGACTTGGTCGCGAGTTGCGGAGACGGGCGAGTTTACCCAGAGTGAGCCGTCACCGAGCCTGACCACGATCATCCGTGTTGGAAAGGGAATTCCCCAAAACCGTACCGCTGGGCCGTCGGCAATCCAGATATCTTTCGCGAATTCCCGCAGTGCGTCCACGCGTCAACGCCTATTGGTAGATGAGTTCGGTCATCATGCCGTCGAGCATATGAATCTCGTTGTGGCAATGCAGCAGCCAGCGCCCGGCTGGCGAGTCGGCGCGAAACTGCCACGTCGCCGTTCCACCGTTCGAAGGCACGAGTGAAACATCTTTAGCCAACGGGCGCGCTAGATGTTTCCCGCCGGTTTCAACCAACATGAAGCGGTGCCCGTGCAGATGCATAGGGTGATCCATGTCGGTTTTGTTCAGAAAGCGAACCGTCACGAGCTCACCGCGCCGCACGCGAAGCTTTGGCGTGTGCGGCCACGTCGCTCCGTTAATGGTCCACCGCGCGTTTGCCCAGCCGCCTCCACCGAGCGTCATGTCGTAGACCCGACCGCGGACGAGTGGTGGTTCGGCGGACGCGCCACCAGCGGCCTCGTAGCTAAATATCCGCAGACCATCAAGCACCTGGGGAGAGCGAAGCGGCGGGGCGTTTTCCATCCCTTCGGTGTAAAAGAGCGCGGCTTGTTGACTTGCGAGCGGATCGCCCGTCAGACTCTGTAAAAGAAATGCACCGGGCTTGCGCACCTCAAATTGCACGTCGTAGCGTTCTGCGACGCCGATTTGCAGCACGTCGACTTCGATCGGCACCGGAAGTCGGTTACCATCGCTGTGCGTCACGCTGAGCGCGTGGCTTGCCAAGCGAACGTATCGAGTTTGTGTAAAGCTTGCGTTGAGTATGCGAAGCCGCACGCGATCGCCGACCGATACCAGCAGCTTCTTGGTGTTGGGATAACTCGCACCATCGATGCAGTGTGCAACGTACGCAACTTCGTCGCCCATCTTTGCGTGACTGTCTGCATGCGCCATGTTTTTCATTCGCATCATCTCGCTCGCTCCCACCGGAGCCGACAGCGGTGCCGTGCTCGTGCCTCGGAGCGCGGCTTCGACCGAGTTCCAATCCGGCACGTCATGAAAGACCAATGCGAACTCCCGGTCGCTCGGTTCGTCGGTCGGGTCGCCGACGATGAACATGCCGAAGAGACCACGCATCGCGGCGAGATGAAGCGCGTGATCGTGGTACCATCGAGTGCCCGGCGGGCCTGGTACAAACTCGTAGACGAAGTCGCCGCCTGGGGCGATGGCCGTTTGAGTGACCCCCGCGACCCCGTCCATATTGTTTGGCAAGATCATACCGTGCCAGTGAATCGTCGTCGGAACGTCTGCGCGGCTCGTATACCGAACGCGCACGCGTTGCCCGTGAACGACGCGGAGCAGCGGTCCGGGGATCGTGCCGTTGTAGGCCAGTCCCGGGAAATCGACGCCTGCAACCGGCGAAAACCTTAGCGGCGCCGATGCGAGCGCATATTCGATGGCGTCGGTTGCAAGGGCGTATTGCGAAAACGGCGGGAGCGCAGCGATCGACAGCGTGCTGCCGCACGCTCGCAGAAAATTATCGCGCTTCACAGTGCTGGTACGCTTTCGTCTCGATAGCGGTGGGTTCCGGCCCCGTGTTCGTACGGAAGCCAGCCAGCTTGCTGACCACAAAATCAACGCAACGCGCGTTGCGGAATGCGATGAATATGATCCTTAAGCTGTGGCTGGCCTGGTACGGCTGCCGGTTGCTCGCTACGTCGAAACTTCGCGTGGCTATCGTTTCGCATTTGGACGGCTCTCTTTAGCTCGATGGCTGACCCAAGGAGGCCGCCGCTCCCCGTCATCGATCCCAAAAGCGGAAACTTCACGGGAACCGTGACGCGGCGCGACGTTCTCGACGCCTACCGCAGCGCCGCAGATACCTCAATGTTGGAGGTTTAGTGCGTCGCGTTTGAGCTTTGGGCGCGAAGGCCTGCGGGCTGGGCGCGCACGAATGTACGGCTCGCCGTGGAATTGTTGCGGTTTTCCGATCTCGAATGTCACTATGGGGCTCGCGAAGTATTCTCGAGCATTAGCGGGGTTTTCAACCTCGGCGAACGCATCGGTCTCGTAGGCCCCAACGGCGCGGGGAAGTCGTCGCTCTTGCGTCTTCTCGCCGGCGTCGACCAGCCATTCGGCGGTAGCGTCATACGGGCGAAAGGCTTGAAGCTCGGGTATCTCGCTCAGGGCGTCGCCGACGAGACTGAGTCGACGCTGCAGGACCTCGTTGACGCTGCGCTGGCTAGAGCGACGCACGAAGACTGGGGCGTGCGCAACAAGGCGCTGCGCACCATGCTCTCCGCATTCGGCTTCGCGCCAACGGAATACGATCGTCCGCTACGCTCGTTTTCAGGCGGCCAGCGGGCGAAAGTAGCGTTAACGCACGTGCTGATCGACGAGCCCGACTACCTGATTCTCGACGAACCGACGAACCATCTCGACGTCGCGACGATCCGCTGGCTCGAATCGTTCGTGTCCAACGATTCCCGCGGTTATATCGTCGTTTCGCACGACCGCTATTTTCTCGATCGGATAGCTACGCGCATCTGGGAGATCGAGCAAGGGCGCTTCCGAGCCTACGCACCGGAACGGCCCGCATACACCGCGTACGTCGCAGCAAAAGTCGTGCGGCTCGAGGCGGAGCGGCGCGAGTACGAAACCTTCGTTGTCGAACGCGACAAGCGGCGCAGGACAATCGCCGGCCTGCGTGCGACGCACACGTCCTCGGATTACAGCCAAGTGCGCAGTCGCGAGAAGCAGCTGGCGCGCATCGAAACAACAACTCGAACGCCGTCCCCGGCGGCTCCCGAACGCCAGATCTCCGTCCGGCTTAGCCCGTCGCGGCGCGCCGGCAGCGGGTTCGCCTTCGAAGTCCGGGGCTTGAGCAAAGCGTACGATCAACCGCTCTTCAGCGGACTTGCGATCGACGTCGAGCGCGGAGAGCGCCTCGGCATCGTCGGTCCAAACGGCTCCGGAAAGTCGACGCTTCTGAAGATACTCACCGGCGCAACGCAACCGGACTCCGGATCGGTTCTTTTCAATCCCGCGGCGCACGCCGCGTACTTTGCACAGAATTCACACGATCAGCTCGACGTCCAGGAGAGCGCGCTCGCAGCCGTGCTGGAAGACGCCGTGCTGACCCCGCAGGAGGCGCGCGGGCTGCTCGGCCGCATGCGTATTAGCGGCGATGCCGCCGACAAAGCCGTGCGCGATTTTTCTGGCGGCGAGCGGCGCCGTATCATGCTGGCACGACTGATGGCGCGTGCGGCCGACATCTTGCTGCTCGACGAGCCGACCAACGATCTCGATATCGGCAGCCGCGAAGCACTCGAAAGCGTCCTGTGCGACTACGAGGGAACGATCGTCGCCGTCTCGCACGATCGGTATCTTCTGTCGCGCCTGTGCGATCGGGTATTGTGGATTGAAAGGGGCTCGTGGGGACTCGTCGACGGCGGTTACGACGTGTACGAGGCGGCTCAGCGCGAGCGAGACAAAGCGGCGATTGACCGCTCGGCCGAAGAGCCGGCCGTGCATGCCAAGACGTCGCGTCAAACGCCGTTGCGCGTGCGCTCGCAGCTAAGGGGGCAGATCGAGCGAATCGAGCGAGAAATCGAAGGCCTCGATTCGCGCGTCAACGAGATCGAGCTTCTCTTCGAGTCGCCTGAGGTCTATACCGACGCGGCCAGATCCAAAGCATTGAGCGAAGAACTCACTGGACTAAAAATGGACAGCCGGGAGCGTGTCATCCAGTGGGAAGCGTTGCTACATCAGCTCGAAGAAATCATGGCTTCAGCGAGAGAGAATTAGACGATCCTTTGCAACCGCAGTCCGGCGGTCCCGGTTGACCTAAATATGAAAATTCTCATTATCGGCGCGGACGGCACGATGGGCAGAGCAGTCGTCGACGAACTCAAGCAACGGCACGAAATCGTCACCGCGGGAAGGTCGCATGGCGACCACAAGGTAGACATCGCCGATCTCCAAAGCATTCGCGCCCTGTTCGCTAGCGTCGGTAAGGTCGACGCGGTCGTGAGCGCCGCCGGCAGCGTGCACTTCGGTCCGTTGCTCGAGATGACTCCCGAAGAGCTCCAGGTCGGAATCCGCAACAAGCTCATGGGGCAGGTCCATCTCGCGTTGGAGGCGGCGAAACACTTGAACGCCGGAGGTTCGGTGACACTCGTTGCGGGCACGCTCAGCAAGGACCCCATTCGGTATGGTGCGAGCGCCTCGCTCGTAAACGGGGCGCTCGAATCGTTCGTGCGTTCGGCCGCGCTCGAATTCCCCGTTGGAACGAGGATCAACGTCGTCAGCCCAACGGTACTGCGCGAGTCGATGGAAGCGTACGGCCCCTACTTTCCCGGTAGCGAAGGCGTTCCGGGCAAGCGCGTTGCGCTCGCCTTCGCCAAGAGCGTCGAAGGCGCTCAGACCGGCCAAGTCTACTTTGTAGAGTAAATCCCAAAGCAGCTCAGATTGCCCGACGAACGAAGAAGTCCGGAGACTCCCATGTAATGGGCCATGTCGGACTGCGATGCTATCGCGGTGCTTGCC
Organism: Vulcanimicrobiota bacterium; assembly: GCA_963704715.1. Taxonomy (GTDB): domain Bacteria; phylum Vulcanimicrobiota; class Vulcanimicrobiia; order Vulcanimicrobiales; family Vulcanimicrobiaceae; genus Tumulicola. The sequence continues at coordinate 1,538,626 of OY969933.1, forward strand.
GGGCTCGGCGGACGGTCAGCACGGCACATTCGGCGCTCTCCAGCAGCTCACGCGCGACGCTCCCATAGAGCGCCTTTGCAAAGCCGCTACGGCCGTGAGTGCCTGCCACGATGCAATCGGCGTCGATTTGTTTCGCGTAAGCGAGTAATGCCACCGCCGGCGATGTGCCTTCGATGACCTTCGCTGTGCACGAAATACCACGTGCGTCTGCCAGCCGTCGCGCGTCTTCGACGGCCTCGCGGGCGACTTCGTCTCCAAGCGGCTCTGCAACGGAGCAAATGGCGAGCTCGCCCGAGTGCGCGGCCGCCAAGTCGAGGGCAACGCCGAGGCCATCGTGCGAGCAGGCAGAGCCGTCGAGGGCGACTAGAAGGCGTCTGAACATAAGCCGACTCTAGAACCCGCTCGAGAAGCCGTCGTGAAAGACCCGAGAATATGCTCTGGCCTAATCCTTCACAAGGTTATGCTAGCATGCGGGCGTGATCGAAACTCTTACGCGGCACGCCGGCCTTAGCAGCGCCGAGGCTGAAAAGGCGTTGCGCCAATTCGGGCCTAACGACCTCGTGCCGCCGCGTAAGGCCGGGAGCCTGTGGGCGTGGTTCGTTCGTCTGATAGCCGACCCGATGGTCATCTTGCTGGGCGTCGCGGGCGTGACCTACACCGTCTTGGGCGATCGCTTCGATGCAGTAGTCGTCGCCGTCGCGCTTATTCCGATTTTCGCGGTCACCGCCGTCTTGGAGTTTCGATCGGATCGCGCGCTCGAGCGTCTGAGCGCCCTCTCTCCGCCACGAGCGCGTGTGCGCCGCGACGGCCGCGACGTGGACGTTCCCGCGCGAAACGTCGTGCCCAACGACGTGCTGCTCCTTCGCGAAGGGGACGTCATCGCCGCCGACGCAGAAGTGCTCGAAACGAGTCGTCTGCTCGTCGACGAGTCGGCGCTGACCGGCGAATCCCTCCCCGTCGAGAAACGGGTCGAAGCCGGATCCCAATCAAAAATCCTCGCCGGGACCGTCGTGCGTTCGGGCCGGGCCGTTGCGCTCGTGCGGCGTACTGGCTTGCAGACCGAATACGGCAGCATAGGACGAACGATGGGCGAGATCGGCGTTCGGCGAACGCCGATCGAACGCTCGATTCACCGCGTCGTCTTTCAAGTCGGTATAGGCGTCGTCATTGCGTGCGGATTCGTTATTGGGATCGATCGGTGGCACGGCGATCCGTGGGCGACGGCGATGATTGCCGGTGTCAGTCTCGCGATGGCGGCGATCCCCGAAGAACTGCCCATGGTCTATACGCTCTACCTCGCGCTGGGTGCGTGGCGCCTAGCCAAGGATAACGCGCTAGTACGCCATCTCTCGAGCGTGGAAACGCTTGGCTCCACGACAGTCATCTGTCTAGACAAGACTGGTACGCTCACGTTCGGCGAGCTGGCCGTCGACCAGATCCTCGCGGCGCAAGCGAACGGTAGCGAGCACGTTCTACAGATTGCCGCAATGGCAAGCGACGTATCGTCAGGCGATCCATTGGATATAGCCATCCTCGAAGCGTGCCCGCAGCGAAGCGGTATAGCGCGCGAGTTCGAGTTGCCCTTCGATCCCGGCCGCCGATACGCCGCCGCGATTTGGCGCATTGGAGCGCGTCGCGTCTTCGCAGTAAAAGGTGCCTACGAAGTGCTGATCGCACGTTGTGGCGCTGTGGACCGCCGCGCGTTTGATAAGTTCGTCGACGAAGAGGGCTCTAAAGGCGCCCGCGTCCTCGCGGTCGCCGAAGCGGATGCAGGATCCATAGACGCGCAAGCGGCCGAAAGCGCGCCACTCAATCTCGTCGGTTTGATCGCACTCGCGGACCGCGTTCGGCCCGCGGCGATCGAAGCCATAGCGGACTGCCGGCGCGCGGGCATCCGTGCCATGATGATCACGGGAGACCACGCCACGACGGCCCGGGCCGTCGCGATCGCCTGCGGACTGGCAGCCGGCGCGGTCGCGTCGGGCGAGGATGATTTGAGGGCGTGGAGCGACGACGAGCTTAACGCACGGATCGGAACGATCGACGTCTTCGCGCGCGTTCGGCCCGAACAGAAGCTTCGGATCGTTCGCGCGCTGCACGCTAACGGGGACGTCGTTGCCATGACGGGAGATGGAACCAACGACGCACTCGCATTGCGCGAAGCCGATATCGGCGTCGCGATGGGCCGAGGTGGCACCGAAGTGGCGCGCGCAGCCGCCGACTTGGTGCTCCTAGACGACGATGTAACGACGATCGTTCGCGCCGTTGCCGACGGCCGACGTATCTTTCACAACCTGCGGCACGCGTTCTCGTACTTGAACTCGTTCCACGCGCCGTTGTTGGTAAGCGCCTTCGTGTTGCCCCTTGCCGGAGCGCCGATTATGCTGCTCCCCGTGCATCTGATCTGGCTTGAGTTGATCGTTCACCCGACGTCAGCCCTCGTTTTCGAAAACGACCCGCCCGACGCGGGTCTGATGACCGATCCGCCGAGGGTGCCGTCATCCTCGTTGCTGGGTAGGGGCGACTGGGTGCGCGCGCTATCGAACGGCGCGACGCTGGCCCTGGCGGTGATGGCGACCTATCTGGTCACTTTGCACGCCGGCCTTTCCGGCGATACCGCGCGCAGCGCCGGCATCGTCGCGATGATCGCCGGCCAGATAATGCTCGTCTTCGTCGAGCGTGCGGGATGGAAACCGATTTGGCGCGTGCCCATCACTGGGAACCCCGCCATTCTACCCGTCGTGCTCGGCACACTCGCATCGCTGGCCCTTGCGATCCTATGGACACCGCTCGCCGAGGCGTTACATCTGGGGCCAATTCCCCTTGGCATAGTGGCAATCGCTGCGTCGACCGGCTGCATTTCCGTTCTCTGGATGCAACCACTGCTAGCGCTGCGCCAACGGCGCATCGGTGTCTCGTCGCCATCGACGGTTCTCGTACCGCGATGCACGCGCTAAAATACCGCGTTGACGTTCGCCAACGAGCTCAGAAGCTATCTTAGAACTCTCCCGCGAGCTTAAAGCGCAACTGATCGTTGCTGGTCTCAAGCGGGGCGGTATTCGTCGTCATCGCTGCGCTCAAGTCGCACGCGGATCGAACGAGCGCGATTCCACGTGACGGCGGAACGGCGGACCGCTCGCGACTATGCCACAAGCAGTTTTGCTGATATATTTGTACTGCGAGTCGATCTGGGGGCGCCCGACGTGAGGACGCGGGATCGCAAACATCTTAGGTGGTGCGGTGTGAAATGAATGTTTACCCAAGCAAACGGGTGGCGAGGTGCGACGAGAGCACGCATTTACGATCGTGCGTACGCGTAGTGGAACGCTAATGCACCTGCTCGGAATAATGATTACTAGGAATTCTGGCGATCGATTGAGTTACCAGTTGGACAAGATGTCAGAGTACTGCGACGGGGTATATGCTATTAATGATCGGAGCACGGATAATACAAGGCACATTCTCCGCTCACATGCTTTGGTCAAGAACGAGGTGACGATCCCATCGGAACTTTCTAGTCACCCGTGGTATTTCGATGAAGGAACGCTACTCAACATATGTTATAAGCTTGCGGAGTTATCCAAGCCAGATTGGATTATTCGAATCGACGATGATGAGGAACTGCTTGGCGTCCATGGTGTGCGTAGGTTACTCGCAGAACTGCCCCCATCAGTGGCGGCGGTAACATTCCCACGCGTCTCTACGTGGAGCGACGTTGAATATCCATACATGGTTCCACTCATGGGTAAAGCCACCTCGCCGCGAGGCGGCGGCTTCTGGCGATTCCAACGTGACGTTTTTGCCGCAAAGCGATTGCACAATCCTCGCATTCCCACGCAATCATACAATGTGGGGGCGGTGGTTGAAGCTGACGGCATATCCTTAATGCACGATGGCTGGAACACACTGGAGAGACGCATTGAAAGGGTGGATCTTTATAGTCAACTTGATCCGAAATATGATCTTAACGAGGGGGTTCCGTACGATCGCGGCCTGCTTTTTGGATTTCAAAGGAGCAATATTGCAGGCTTGATTGCCGAATATAAAAGGCGGCTAGAAGGTTCTTCGTAGAACTCCCTGGGAGGGTACTCCGCTCTTTCGTGCGCGGGTGCCTTCGCCAAGGATGCCTCAGGTTACGTGGCAACGCCGCACGCAACGAAGCAACGATTATTGCATCCGGCCCCTATTCGAATCGCTGGACGGGGCTGGGATAACAACGATGGGCGCGCTTCACGCGGTGGGCGCGCGGAACGCGGGTGCGCGTGCAGTAACCCCAATACCCTTCAGGACACCTAGGTTGTGAGAGCCTGGGCAAATCCTCACGACTGGTAGGACTGCGGAAGGCGCAGCCTGACGTGACGTGGGCCTTCTCTCGTACCGGCCGGAGGACGTTGATTGAACGTACCCCCAATTCATGGTGGGGGGCGAAGCGCCAGGTGCTTAGCGCGCCGTTCTTCGCCGCGTCTTCTCAACTGCGCGCTAGGGTTTCGGTATGGCGAAGTTTACAATCGTTGTCGGGCATCCCGATCCCGACGAAGCGCGCTTATGCCGCGCCCTAGCGCGTGCTTACGCGGAGGGCGCGCAGGCGGCTGGACATCAGGTTCGTTGGATCGACGTGGCCCGCTTGGAGTTCCCTTGGTTGCGCGAGGCGCGCGATTTTACCGAAGGCGAGCCGCCACCCGCAATTCACGCCGCCCAGGGCGACATCGCATGGGCGGATCGTTTGGCGTTCTTCTTTCCGCTGTGGATCGGCGACATGCCCGCCATGCTCAAGGCGTTCGTGGAGCAGACCTTTCGCCCTGGATTCGCAATGTCATACGGGGACGGGAACGGTTCTCCGCGTGGCCTACTCGGCGGCAAGTCGGCGCGGCTGCTCGTCACGATGGGGATGCCCGCGGTTTTCTATCGCACGCGCTTTGGCGCGCACGCGCTGAAGAACGTCAAACTCAATCTCGAGATGTGCGGCGTGCGCCCGGTACGCGAAACGCTCGTAGGCGGCGCCGGCAATCTCTGCGAACGTAGCGTCCGCCGCCGTCTGCACGCGATGGCGTCGTTAGCCTGCCGCGACGGCAGGCCCTTGAACGAGCGCGCGTCGCATCCCGTGGCCGGCACGATCGCCGCCGTCGGCGCGAGCGCGGTTGCCGGTTACCTAGCGTACGCGGGCGCTTCATGGCTGCGCTTCGGCGCGTCGCGCCGCAGCGTGTCCTCGCTCGATGCGATCATGCCGGTGTACGATGTTCGTCTCGAACGCGCAACCGTCGTGCGGGCACCCGCAGCCGAAACCTTCGAGGTGATATCGAACACCGAGCTCGAGCGCTCGCCGCTGGTCGCCGCGCTTTTTCGCGCTCGAGCGTTTCTGATGCGCTCCAAGAGCGACGGGGCGAACGGCGCAACGAAGCACGAGGGATTGCTGGTCGAACTCGGCCGGCTCGGTTGGGTGGTGCTCGACCTCAAACCCGGCGAAGAGATCGTGTTCGGGGCTGTAACCCAGCCGTGGCGCCCGGCTCCGACTTTTTACGGCCTCGCAAAGGACGAGTTCGAAAAATTTGACACGCCTGGCTTCGCCAAAATCGCGTTCACGCTGCAGGTGCAACCGCGCGACGAGGCCACGTGCCTTGCGCGTACTGAAACGCGCGTCGTTACGACTGATCCAGCGAGCCGCGCGCGCTTCCGCCGCTACTGGGCGTTTCTCTCACCCGGCATCGAGCTGGTTCGTGTGGCCCTGCTCGCGCAAGTAAAGTCCGAAGCCGAGGCGCGAACGCTGGCTGCGTTAGCGTGCCGCTTAGGTCCATCAGTTGCCTGAATGGTGCTTGGCGTGCAGATCGTTCAAGATGTAGCGATTATACCGCTCAGACGAAGCAACGCCTGCCACTCGTTTCGGCTCCGTTTGGGTCGCCTTCAATAAACATTAAGTTTGCTTAACTAACGATGCGTGTTCCCGTTTTCGAGTTCACTGGTGAATCCACCGACGGTCGGAGCAATCCAGCTCGTTGCATCTCGGCGGTGTAGACTAGTTCTTCTCATTCGTTCCTCAGTGCTTCTTATTCGACGTTAAGACTAACGCATGGACCGCGTTTGGAAGCGCATTCTAGCTACCGCTAAGGCTTATGCGGCGCGAGGGATCGTCCTCAACGAGCGCGAGGCGCGAGACCTTGCCCTTGCGATAGCCCGTGAAGAAGGCATCGAGCCGCCCGATGATGTCCTCGCCTATCACGCCGACGCTCTATCGCGCCGGACTCGCCTCGCCGGCACTAACGACGGTCAATCCCTCGAACGCTGAAATGAACTCTTACGCCGAGAGAAGCATTGAAGAACGAGTCTTCTAGAGGGAACGAAGTGACCGGCGTTGACCAGCGGACGCTAGACCGTCTCGAAGCCTTTTCCGATATCGTGATAGGTTTCTGTCTGGCCGAAGTCGGCCTGAGTCTCGCGATTCCTAACGGCGTAGCGGAACTCGCATCGATGTGGATCTCAGCCAACGCGTTCGCCTTCTCGTTTGTGCTGATCTCGATGCTGTGGTGGTATCATCACAAACTCTTCGTATCATACGTTTCCTTGAACCCAGCCACGATTTTGATGAATTTCGTGCTGCTCGGCGCCCTGGTATTGGGCATCTATTTTCGACAGGTTACCATTCATTTCTTGACCACCGCCGTCGAACCGGCCCTGCCGCTCCGCCTATGGCTGGGAAGCATGGCGGCCGTCTACGTTCTTCTTGCGGGTATGTATGGGAGTGGCATCTGGAAGCGGCGACGTTCGCTCGATCCCCTCGGCGCTGCGCTGGGGAGTGATGAAGAAAAATAACATCAACATGGTGTGCAAGTCGCAAGCTACGGCGATGGGAGCAAGAATGATGACCCCACCTCCTATGTAAGGCCGGGAGACTGAGATCGGTTCTACGGGAAGCAGTTGTGAGGGAAGCCTGCACCTGACCGGCCGGGCTTCCTTTTCAGCCCTGAATTAGTTGTTTCGCGAGAACTCGTACGATCCGTCGAGCTGCGGTTGCGGAAAGGTGCGCCGGCTCACAGCCCTTTCGTGTATCGCATGAGACCGCCATCGATCACGTACGTCGAGCCGGTCACGTAGCCGGCGGCGCTCGACGCTAAGTAACATGCTAGCGCGGCGATCTCGTCTGCGTCGCCGACGCGACCCAGCGGAATCTCTTCGAGCAGTTTGTTTCGTTCTCGAGGACTCTGGCGCACGTCGCGGTTGATTCGCGTGGCTACTGCGCCGGGGGCAATGTCGTTGACAGTGATGCCGTGCGGCGCGAGTTCGAGCGCGAGCGTACGCATGAACATGCGAATGCCGCCCTTACTCGCGCAGTACGCAGAGTTCTTCGGCATCGCCAAATCCTCGTGCACCGACGAGATGTTGATGATGCGGCCGCCGCGCTCGCGCTGGATCATTGCCCGCGCAGCGGCGCGCGCGCAGAGAAAGCTGCCGGTTAGGTTAACCGCGATGATCCGGTTCCAGACGTCGAGCGGCATCTCGACGACTGGGTGGCTCTCCTCGATGCCGGCATTATTAACCAAGATGTCGACCCCGCCGGCACGCTCGACCGCCGCGCGGACCAGCGTGTCTGCACCGGCTTCTTGGCCGACGTCCGCACGAACCAGCTCGCAGCGGCCGCCGTCGCCGGCGATCGCCGCGCGGACCTCCTCGGCGTGGCCGCGCTCCGCTTCGCTCGGGTAGTCGACGAACACGCTGGCGCCTGATTGCGCGAACCGAGTGGCGATGGCGCTGCCGATTCCCGTCGATGCGCCGGTAACGATTGCGGTCCGGCCGCGAAGATCGATTCGGAGGTCGTCGTTGTGAACGGCTGTCTTGACGTCAGTCGCCATGGGTAGAATCCTTTCCGTGATGCGTTGGATGTTTGGAGTAAGCGAAGTTACCACGATGCCATGGAGCTTCGAACAAGATGTTGAACGGTATGCCGCTCTCGGTGCCGGCGCCATTGAAATTTGGGAGAAGAAACTGTCGCACGAGCCGCTGCGCCGCCGGCAGCAACTGGAGCTTCCTCGCAAGCACGGCCTGAAAGTTTCGTCGTTCCAAGCCAACGTGCACTCGCTCTTTCCGACTCATCTCCAGCGCGAGCCCGCGGAATTCAATCGGCGTCTTGAGACGTTCACCGAAGTTTTGGAGTCATGTGCTCCCCAGCTTCCGGAGGCGGCATTCGTCCTAAACACCGGCGTGGCGGCGGATGGCGACGTCGAGCGCGCCTTCGAAAAGACGGTCGAGGGATACAAGGTGCTCGCGGCACGCGCGCGCGAACTGGGCGTGCGTCTCGCACTCGAGCCGCTGCACCCCATCGCGATGAACGAGGACTCGTTCATCTGGAATCTCGAGGACGCGCTCGAACTCGTAGAATCGGTCGGCGAACCGGCGCTCGGCATCTGCGCGGACATTTGGAACCTCGCCGGACAAGCGAACCTGCGCCCTCGTCTGGCACGTTGCGGCCGCCGCGTCTTTCTTGCACAGGTCTCGGATTACCGGCGTCCGCGCTCGTTTCTCGACCGGTTGCCAATCGGCAAGGGATCGCTCGATTTCGCTCAATTCATTTCGGGGGTTCGCGACGCTGGTTACGACGGACCATGGGTGCTCGAAATTTTTTCCGAGAACGTGCCGCACTCGCTGTATGACGGCGACCTCCGCACGGTGCTTACTGAGAGCCGCGACGCGCTGGACCATCTTTTAGCGTAGCCCCTTGCCGGCCGACGCACCGGTGACGACGGCGGTCCGACTCACGACTGTTTCCTCCACAGGAAATAGCCTGCGACTACTGCCAGTCCCACCGCGAGCGCGGCGCCAACCGCGAAATCTCGCCGAGCACGCAAACGGACCGCGTGCCTATCGGGCATCGCGAGCAATTCGGGACGTTCGCCGACAACCGGTTTGGGCTGCAACGCGAGCCACAACACGTCGGCAAGATGCAGCACCTGACGATCCGTAATCTGCATAACCTGTTCGCGGCAAGAGAACCCATCGCTGACGATGAGTTGATCCCGCGCTGTTTCGCGCACGTGCGGCAGATACGCGAGTTCGCCCGCTCGCATCGAGACGTCGTAGTGCTCGCCTGCCTCGAAGCCGAACGCGCCCGCCATCCCGCAACAGCCGTCGTCGAGCCAGTTTGCGTCGACGCCCATCCGTTCGAGCACCTTCGCGTCGCCTGCCGTGCCCAACACCGACTTGTGATGACAGTGAGCGTGGACCGTAGCGCGCTTGTCGAGGCGCGGCGGCTGCCACGCGCCATCCTGCGCGAGGAAATCGCCGAACATCATCACCTGCTCGCTCAAACGGTGCGCGTCTCGGTCGTTGGGATAGAGGTTGAGCAGCTCATCCTTAAACACGCTGACGCATGACGGCTCGAGCCCGACGATCGTCGTCCCGGCCTCGATCTCCGGCCGAAGCGTATCCATGATCTCGCGCAGCATCGTCTTGGCCAGCCCGAGCATGCCGTAGTCGTAGAGCGGCCGGCCACAGCATAGGGTGCGCTCGGGCACGACGACCTCGTAACCGGCAGCCTCCAATACCTCGAGGGCGTGCTGCGCGGTCTCGGCGTGGAAGTAGTTATTGAACGTGTCGGCCCAGAGCATTACACGCTTTTTCCCGGCGTTCGGGCGACCGCCGCCGCGATGTTTGCGATACCAGTCGCGGAATGAGCGTGTAGAGAACGGCGGGATGCGCCGCTGCGGCGCCATGCGAACCGCCAGCTTGGCCAGTGCGTCAAACGGGGGCGTCTGCGTAATCGCGTTCGCCAGGCGAGCGACACGCGAGCCGAGATGCGCCCACCAAGGGATCAAGCCAAAGGCGTAAGCCCATATCGGCCGTCGCCGTCCCGCGTAGTAGTGTGAGAGAAACTCCGCTTTGTACGTCGCCATGTCGACGCTCACGGGGCACTCACCCTTACAGCCTTTGCATGCCAGGCAGAGATCGAGCGCCTCGAACACCGCGTCGGACTTCCAGCCGCCCTTCAGCGGCGCGCCTTCGAGCATCTCGAAGAGCAACCGCGCGCGTCCACGGGTCGCATGCTTCTCTTCGCGCGTGACCCGGTACGAAGGGCACATCGTGCCGTTCTCGGGTCTACGGCACTTCCCGACCCCGACGCAGCGATTGGCGGCATACGCAAACGATCCGTGATCGTTCGGCTGGAAACTAAAATGCGTCTGCGGCTGATCTGGGCGGTAGTACGGACCCTCGCGCAGGTTGGTATCGATTGCATAGGCGTCGACGACCTTACCGGGATTCATCTTTCCCTGCGGATCCCAAAGTCGCTTGAATTCACGAAACGCCTCAACGATCGTTTCGCCATACATGATCGGTAGAAATTCGCCGCGGGCTTGGCCGTCGCCATGCTCGCCCGAGAGCGACCCGCCGTAGCGGCGGATCATCCGTGCCGCCTCATTCATGAACGAACGCCAATGAGCTATGCCTTGCGCCGTGTCGAGTTCGAACGAGACGCGGCAATGGATGCAGCCCTGTCCGAAGTGTCCGTAAAGCGCGGCCTTGTAGCCGTACTTATCGTACAGCGCACGCAGCTCGCGTAAATACCCGCCAACGCGATCCGGCGGTACCGCCGAATCCTCCCAACCCGGATGGAACGCGGGTTCGTTCGGCACCTTCGCAGTCGCACCGAGCCCGGACTCGCGAACCTCCCAGAGTTCTTTTTGCTCTTCTTCGTTGACGATCAGCCGTGAATCGATCGCGCCGTTGGCAAGCAAATCCTCTTGGCATTTCTTTGCCATGGCGATCGCGCCATCGAGATCGTCGACGCGCCCAAACTCGCACATCAGCCAGCCCTTGGCGCGGTTGTTCGCTGTGGGGAGCAGCCATTCGTCGTTGGTGTGGAAGTTTTTGAGCTGCATGTAATCGAGCAACTGGTCATCCAAACCTTCGAGCGCGATCGGCTTGTGCCCGTTTACCCGCGGAACGGCATCGCCGGCCTGATAGACATCCTCGAACGCGAGCGCCAGGATACAGCGTTTGTTGGGATTCTCAATCAATTTGACCTTGGCCGAGAGCACGATGACGCAGGTGCACTCCGTGCCTACGAGGGAACGGGCGACGTTGAATCCGTGCGAAGGCAGCAGCTCTTCGAGCGGATATCCCGAGACTCGCCGCGGGATGTCCGGAAAACGCTCGTGGATCTCGCTTGCGTACCGGTCACGGATGGCGCGTAATCCGCAATAGATCTCGCCAATCCGGTCGTCGCGCGCGCAGAACGTTTCGAGCTGCTCGGCGGACGTCGGCCCGACGCTCATGCGCACGCCGTCGTAGGTAAGAATGTCGAGCTCGAAAACGTTTTCCTCGGTTTTGCCCGCCATTTGCGCGTGCATGCCGCACGAGTTGTTACCGATCATGCCGCCGAGGGTGTTGTGGGTATGCGTCGCGGGATCGGGCCCGTACGTGAGGCCGTATTTGCCGGCCGCCTTGCGCAGGTCGTCGAGCACCACTCCCGGCTGCACGCGCGCCCATCGCTCGGCCGCATTGATCTCGAGAATCCGATTGAGATACTTGGAGAAATCCATCACCACGGCAACGTTGCAGCACTCACCCGCGAGAGACGTGCCGCCGCCGCGCGCTAGGATCGGCGCGCCGTGCCGCCGCGCGATCTCAAGTGTCGCAATGACGTCTTGCTCCGTCTTCGGCACGACGACCCCAATCGGTATCTGCCGGTAGTTCGAGGCGTCCGTGGCGTACAACGCGCGCGAGCCGTCATCGAAGCGAACCTCGCCTTCGATGCATTCGCGCAGCTGCGCGCATAGCGACTCGGCATCGCCCCGCCATTCCCCAAGTTGGTCGGGCCGCACGCCGGGTGGCGGCTGCTCGCGCTCGACGCGCTTCACTGTGCGTCCCTCAATGCCCCCGATGAGATCGATCACGACGCGTTACACCTCGTACTTCAGCGCGTCTGCGCGCTTGAACGTCAATCCATGGCCGGCTCGCGTGCGATCGGGCCTCAGCCGGCCGCCCACCGGCGCGATGAATCCGTCGAAGAGCATTTTTTCGATGCGCGCGTGATCGTAGAAATACTCCATGTGCCGCACACGTAGGGCTGCGGCGGCGACATGCAGGTGCAGCATCGGAGAGCAGTGCGTGGAGAGCGGTTTGCGAACGGTCTCGCAAAATCCGTCGATCGCCAAGAAACCCGTGTAACCTCCGCACCGCGTCGCATCGGCCTGCAAGACGTCGACGACATCAGCGACCGATGGTGCGCCCGCCGTGTCCGTGAGATACTCGCCCGAGCTGATCGCCATGCCGGGCGGCGCGTGCTCGCGCACGCGGGCCGTGCCTCGCAGATCGCGATGGTCGACCGGCTGCTCGAACCACGTCACGCCGCTATCGGCGAAGTGCCGCGCGATCCCGATCGCCTGCTCGACACTATATCCGCCGTTGCCGTCGACGAAAAGCTCGGTATCGGGTCCGATTGCGGTGCGCGCGGCTTGGACACGCCTGGGATCGGCTGCAGGATCGCGCCCGACCTTCATCTTCACCGCGCGCATACCTTCGGACGCCCAGCCACCGAGCTGATCGCGCAACGTCGCGAGATCGTACGACGTGAAGCCGCCGCTACCGTAGACCATCACGTCATCGCGCGCTCGGCCGAACAGGTCGCAAAGCGGCACGTCGAACAGGCGCGCGTGCAGATCCCAAAGCGCGACATCGATCGCGCTGATCGCGTATGACGCAATCCCGGATCGCCCATCGTTGCGAACCGCCGCATTGAGCTTGGCCCAAATCTCGCGCACGGCGAGCGGATCCTCACGCTCCACGACGGAACGCAGCTTTTCTTCAATCAGCGTCGCTGCGGCGCGCGAGCCGTACGTCCAGCCCGTTCCCGTGTGCCCGCCGAATTCGATCTCGACGAGCACCATCGTCGTGGCGTCCCAGACGGCGGTTCCGTCCGACTCCGGCCGACGTTCGGTCGGAATGCGATACGCGGCAAGCTTAACTTGCGCTCCGCTCTTTCGGGACCCCAGAGTTGCCGGTGCAATCACTCGTGTCCCCCGCCGCGATGCGTCGGGAACATGCCGGCGAGGATGCCTTTGACCGACTGAACGATCATTGGCCCCTCCTCCGGATCGCCTTTAATCGCCGTGCTGGCGAACGACTTCGCGAGCTCCGGCGTCACGTGCGGGGGCAGCATCGCGATCTCCGCATCGGTGACGAACTCGAGAACCGTTGGCCGCTCTGCGGCAAGCGCGGCATCCCAGGCGGCCCCGATGTCGCGCGGATTATCGACGCGAATCCCTTGGAAACCCAAAAGCTGCGCGTACTGCGCATAGGGGAAACCCGGGAGATCTTGGGACCCGGGATACTTCGGGACGCCCGTCTGGATGCGCATCTCCCACGTGACCTGATTGAGATCGTCGTTATGGGCGACACAGAAAATCAAGCGCGGATCGCTCCAACGCTGCCAGTACCGCTTGACGGTGATCAGATCGTTGATACCGTTCATCTGCATCGCACCGTCGCCGGTCAGTGCGATCGCGACGCGCTCCGGAAACGCGAACTTCGCCGCGATGGCGTATGGTACGGCCGATCCCATCGTCGCAAGTCCGCCTGAAAGCGAGAACTTCATGCCCTTGCGTACGTGCAGGCGACGAGCGGCCCAATTTGTTGACGTGCCGGCATCGGCCGTTACGATGGCGCTCTCCGGAATACGCGCGTCGAGCGCGTCGAAAACGAGCGCCGGGTTGATCGGATGCCCCTCGATTTGCGCCCGGCTGTCCAGCACGTCGTCGTACTGTTTGCGATCCTTAAGGATCTTCTCGCGCCAAGACGTGTCCGATTTGCGCTCGAGATACGGCAGCAATGCCGCAAGCGTGTTGCGTGCGTCGCCCTGTAGATTCACCTCAGTGGCAAAGCGGATGCCGAGGCGCTCGCCGGCGACGTCGATCTGAACGCCGCGAGCGGAGCCCTCTTTCGGCAAAAACTGCGAGTACGGGTAGTTCGTTCCGACCATCAGGAGCGTATCGCAGCCTTGCATCATGTCGCTCGAAGCGCGCGTGCCGAGCAGGCCGAGCGTTCCCGTCACCCAAGGAAGATCGTCGGGCAACACCGCCTTTCCCAGCAGTGCCTTCGCACATCCCGCCTGCAGGGCGTCCGCCACGGCGATCAGCTCGCTCTCCGCGCCGAACGCGCCTGCGCCCGCGAGGATCGCCACCTTTTCGCCCGCATTGAGCACCTGGGCCGCGCGCTGCAAGTCCCGCTCGTACGGAAGTATCCGCGCGGGCGCCATTCCGGTCGACGACATCGTGAAGTTCATCTTGTGGGGAGGATGAATCACCGCATCGTCTTCTTGGATGTCCTTTGGAAAGATAAGCGCCGTCACGGTTTTAGCCGCCAGTGCCGCCCGGACGGCGCGATCGATGCAATGGCGTGCGGCAGCGGGCGCCGTAATCGTCGCAAGGTACTCGCTCGCGACATCCTTGAAGAGATTCTGGAGATCGACTTCCTGCTGGTACTCACTGCCCATCGCGGACATTGCCGCCTGCCCGGCGATCGCCAGTACCGGCACGTGATCGCCCTTGGCATCGTAGAGGCCGTTAAGCAAATGGATAGCGCCCGGCCCCGACGTCGCCAGGCACACACCCAACTCGCCCGTGAACTTTGCATGCGCGGTCGCCATGAATGCCGCCTGTTCTTCGTGACGGACTTGGATAAAATCAATGCCTCCGTCGTCACGCTTCTTTTGAAAGCGATCGATCGCAGCGATGATTCCGTTGATGCCATCGCCCGGATACCCGTAAATACGTCGCACGCCCCATGTAGCAAGACGCTCGATCAAGAAATCACCAACCGTGGGCACGAAGTACTCCTCCTTACTGATACTAATGCGCGGGATATGCGACCGTCGTGATGAGCGCGTTCTTATCTTGGCGCGAGTCAAGCCGCGTGTGCTGCACAACAATCGGCACGTCGGAAACAATGACGCTGGCGTAATCCGTACCTCGCGGAATGGGCGCTGGATCGGCGAGGTCGTTGAATCGCTGATGGAGCGTCCGGCGTGCGGGCACCGTTACTCGGTAGGGACCGACCGGCTCTCTGTCCTTAAAGAATACCGTGATCTCGACATGCGCGTCGTCGTCCGACGCGTTAAGCATGCAGGCCGTTTCATGGCTTGTGAATTCGGGTTCGGGCCCGTTGCTCCACGCTGGGATGTAACCCTCGGCGATGATCCAGACCTTTTCCCCAAACACGCGCGAGCTCACTGTCGTTAATCATACCCGCTGCGCTGGTTTCCCACACAAAGTGGCTGCCACTCACTCGGTTCCGCGCTTACTAATGCGTCAGCACTTCGCGCGTCGGATCCAGCGCTTGCGTCGAGAAGAGACTACGCGCAAGATGGAAATGATTCTCTCGAGGACGGAAGCCGCCCACTAACGGCATAGCCACCGAAACGATCGCTCTACGAGCGATCGCGCATCATCGATCGTAAGATCGCGTGTGCGATGACGATCTTGGCGAAAGAACTCCGCCCATTGCTTCAGACGCCAGTCGTGCATCGGTGTCGGCGACACGAGATGCGCGAGCCGCCACTCAGCTTGACCACGATCACCCGTGTTGGAAATGAAATCCCCAAAAGCGTACCGCTGGACCATCGGCAATCCAGAGGTCTTTCGTAAACCGCTGCAAGGCGTCCACGCGGTTAAGGTATAGGCGATAGTCAGCCCCTGCGGCCTCTTCTCGCTCGTAGCGCCGAGCGCCAGCCGGCTTAGTTCGATGGCGGCGAAAAGCAACATCGTGAGCTTTGCGGAAAGAACTCCGTGTGCCCCTGAACGCAGGTATGACTAAGCTACGGTTACCGGTTGCTCGGTATGTTGAAACCTCGCGCGGCTATCGTTTCGAGTTTGGACGTCTCTCCTTGTCCCACAGCACGTTCTTGCTGCTCGCAGCGATCATCGTGGGGCTTGGCGGCGGTCTCGGAGCGGTCGCATTTCGCTACCTAATTTTCGGCGAATCGCGCCTTGCGATGGGGCTCCTGGCGCCGGCCCTCTCATTCCTCGGCCGTGCGAACGTCGTGCCGGTTTTGGTCATCGGCGGTATCATCACGAGCTTCATCGTCGAGCGATTTGCGAAGGAGGCTAAAGGTCACGGAGTCCCGGAGGTGATGGCAGCGGTCGCGCTGCGCGCGGGGATAATCCGACCCCGCGTCATCGCGGTAAAGAGTTTGGCTTCCGCCACCTGTATCGGTTTTGGCGGAAGCTGCGGCCGCGAGGGCCCGATCGTTCAGATCGGTTCGGCGATCGGGTCGGTCCTCGGCCAAATTTGCCGCGCTCCTTCTCCAATCGTTCGAACGCTCGTAGCGTGCGGCGCAGCGAGCGGCATCTCCGCAACGTTCAATGCGCCGATCGGCGGCGTATTCTTCGCCTCCGAAGTCATCCTCGGACGGTTCGAGCCGCGTTCATTTGCCTCGATTGTCGTGGCCAGCGTGGTCGCCGCCGTCATCGGACGCTCCTTCTTCGGCAACCATCCGTCCTTCACCGCATCGGCCTTCTACCTCGTTTCGCCGGCCGAGCTCGCACTCTATGCTCTCCTTGGCATTGTTGCAGCCTTCTGGGCCGCCGGTTTCGTGAAGGTGCTGTATTATGTTGAGGACCGCTTCGACGCGTGGCGCATCCGGGGATGGATCAAGGCGGCGCTCGGCTTCGGTCTCGTCGGCATCATCGGCATCCCGTATCCGCAAGTCTTCGGAGTCGGCTATCAGAGCGTCGACGCCGTCCTGTCGCAACACGTTCCCGCGCTGCACGCATTGGCGCTTGCCGCCCTAAAGCCGATCGCGACGTCGCTGACGCTCGGCGCCGGCGGCAGCGGCGGTATCTTTGCACCTACCTTGTTCACCGGCGCGATGCTCGGCGACGCGTTCGGGACTGTGGCCCATGCCGCGTTCCCGAGTTGGACTGCCAGCGCGGCCGCCTACGGCCTCGTCGCGATGTCGGCGGTCTTCGCGGCCGCGGCAGAAGCGCCGATCACGTCAATAATGATCGTCTTCGAAATGTCGAGCGACTACACGATCATTCTGCCGTTGATGGTTTGCACCGTAATCGCGACGCTGCTTGGCCGCAGGCTACTCGGGCACACGATTTACGAGATGAAGCTCGTTCGACAAGGTATCGACTGGATGCGCGCGCGCAATCCCGGCTTCTTCTCCCGCGTTCGAGTGAGCGCCGTCGAGCGGCGGGCGCCGGTAATAGCGAGATGCGGCGAAACGGTGCGCGAAGTTGCGGCACGGCTTCGGGATAGCGACGAGCTCGCCATCCCGCTGGTTGACGGAATGCATTTCGTCGGGCTGGTCGCGGTCTCTGAAATTGCCGTGAGCCTCGCCCAAGGCTCGGACGGTGAACGTAAGATCGACGAGCTGAGCCGCGCGCCGTCAGTGATTCTTTCATCCTCGGACACCTTGGAGAAGGCCGCGATCTCGATGGCCGACCCGCGGGCGCCGCTGCTCCCCGTCATCGATCCCACAAGCGGAAACTTCACTGGGATCGTGACGCGGCGTGACGTTCTCGACGCCTATCGTAGCGCGGCGGATGCCTCGATGTTGGGGGTTTAGGCGTCCCGTACGATGTCGATCCGGCGACGACTGTTGATCGGTCTCATTATCGTCCTCATTACCGTGCTTTCGTTAGCGGCGATTGGCTGGCTCTTTTATGCATCGGTAGGCGCAGACTGACGCGCCCAAATTCGACCGGCACTGCCCACGGATTCTCGAACGGCTCGATGATGCAAACCAATTCTACTTCGATCGCGTCAGCCAGATCCGAATCACGCATCCGCAGACCCCTCGCAATTCACGAATAGTCATGACGGCGAGCCCTTATCCACGGAGCAGGCGCTTTGTTATGAGCTTTGGACTCGTTCTTCATAACCCTCATGTTAAGAAGGGCCCCAGCCAGCGGGCAATATTGCGGACGTAGTCTTTAAAGATCTCGAGCCGAGCCGGATCGCGTTTTATCTCGTCACCGGGTTTGTCGGTGACAAAACTGGGCGCGCCTCGATCCGTGTCCCAGTTGACATCGGCCAGGTGGTGGAACGTCGAAATCGCGACCGCGCGCCCCAAGACTCCGCCCTCGAACGGTTCACCTTCGACCGCAACGGCGAGATTGAACTGCCGGCCGCTCACCGTGCTCGTACCGGTCGCAACGACCCGGGCAAACGCGGTACCTTCGGGCACGCCGACTGCCTCCTCGTGCGGATGGGCGGGAAAATACTCGATCACTCCCGCGTCTGCTTTCGCGCTCTTAAGGATAGGATGTACCGGCGCGACCGCCGAGATTCTCTGATAGTTACCGTTCGCACCGGAGTGGTAGTTGGGATAGGAAATGTTTGGATTATCCTGGTCGTCGTTCTCGGTGCGACCCGGCTCGGGATTGTACGTGTGAAAATGATTGAACTGGCCGAGCGACCCAAGATAACAGAGACAAAGCCCGAGATCCTGGTGGTCGCGCGCGGTCAAAACGCCTCCGCCCCTCTTGCGGAACTCAATGATCGCATCGCTTTCTGCTTGAGTAAGGCCGTCGCCGGTGTCGACGGCCATCAACCACAGCTGGTCGAAGTCGGAGTCAGGCAGTATCTAGAGCCTTTGACGCTGGCACGAGTGGAGGTGGAGGCGCTTACGGCAAGGGCACAATCCTTTCAATCTCGCCCGACGGCTCCGGATTCGAACACGCCCGGCGGCACGTTCTTCAAACTTCCCGCCGCGTAACGGCTCTTACTTCGTTACAGCAGGTCATCTGCATTCTTCTTTGTTTCCGCCTCCATGCGCACACAGTGTGAAATAATCGGACGTAGGCGTGAACAATTGTTTGAGACGAACGTGAAAGTGTGCGTTGGGCTCGAAAAGCATTCCGCGGAAAGTCACGGTTCTGACTTCGGCGGGAAAGAAGCACGTTCTGGCATCGGCCACTTCGACGGCTGCCTCGAACCGTATCTGAGGTCCTGCTTTGATATGGTGATAGATGACCTCTGTGTCCCACTCATCGCCGGACCGAAGGCATCGTGACGCTTCAACGTGCCAAACGGGATTTGCGGCATACGACCAGTACACAGTAAATTTCGCAAAGCGAAGCGTCGAGTTCTTTATTTTCACGTAGGCCGTCACGCTGTCGGCTGGTCTTGCCGTGATCGCTCTGGCATTCGGCGCCGTCGATTGCGAGCCGGTTGGCGCAAATGGCGTTACACGTTGAGCACAGCCAACCATGGCAAGGGTTAGAACTAAACAAATCAGGCGCAACACCACCCACCTCCTGAATTCGACTGCTTGCTGCGTCGATCTTTCCGCTAATCTTGATTTCCCGCAGCAATGCGGCGTGTTAGTTCTGGATCGGGTGATCGGGCGTCAGCAATTTCGACATCGCCGAAAGGATTTCGCCGCTCGGATTCTTCGGCGCTGCTCCTTGGTCCAACGAAACCGTAACTTCCAGCGATATTCCCGTCGTCGCGTCGTAGGCAGTCGAGGTATACATCCCCCAGTAGGCCGCCTTTGTCACGATCCAGGGCGTATTAACGAGCGTGCCGAGACCAAAGTAGGTGTTCGCCGTGTTCGGGCCGAGACCGACGTTTACGGGTGCCGTCGCCTGCGATTTGGACGCCGGCGACAAGAGCGACCCCGTGCCGAATGCCCGGTTCCAGATCCCGAGGTCACACACGTTCGACGTCATTGCGGCCCACGATACCCACGACGGATTCCAGAACGTCGTGTCCTTGAACGTTTCGTCGTCCAACGTGTGCAGGACTGGTAGCTGTGGACTGGCGTCGAACTGAAGCCGCGTATCATGCAGGGAAAGGGGGCCGAGGATCAGTTCTTGGAGCAGCGACGCGTATGGTTTTCCGCCAACTCGTTCCAAAATCGCTCCGAGCATCACGAAGTCGGTATGCGAATAGGCCCAGTTCTTGCCCGGGTCAATGAACGCCGGTTTTTGGTACGGAGGAAGGCTTCGCGCGATGAGGTCGTCCGCCGTCCAAATGCGGAGCGTATTGCCGTAAATGTCCTTTCCAAATGATGGCGGCGTGACATAGTCGCCGAAGCCGGCGCTCGAGGCCGCCAGCATGCCAACCGTCGCAAGGTCGGCGTGCGGATATGCAGGGAACCACTTCGAAACCGGATCGGTCAATGCGATCTGCTTCCGATCGGCCATCAGGAGCAGCACGTCCGTCAGGTATTGCCACCCCACAAAGCCGATGCGGAAATGCATGCTTGTCGTTGCCTTGACGCCGGTCGTCGACGTACCAAGGGCGGTTCGCAAGATCGGCCTGCCGTTCCGTTCCGCGCCGAAGATGACGGCGCTGAGATTGTCCCGCTCTTTGATGCTGGAAAGAATGGACGACATCGCTGCGATCGTCGCGTCCTGTCCCTCGGATACGGGAGCGCACGAGACGAGCGGTGTGGCAGCGATAGCGGCGGAGCCTGAACTGCAAACGCCGATCGCCAGCATGCCGGTCATCGCCAATGCACGAACGCTTCGAAAGCTGGGCACGCGATGAAGCGTTCGGAGTTAACCGCCAGGAACCTTACCTTGGCGAGCACCGAGAGCGTTTCGACTACGCCGGAGCACCGAGTTTTCCGTAACGAGCGTACGTCTGCGCGCCTTCGCACAGTCGTTCATGCCGGCGTACGCCGACACGATTTCGTTGAATACGAAGCGGGGGAGTGCTCGGCTTGGCGCGAAACGCCCTGTATCGGCGCGAGCCGGAAGGAGCGCTGCTTTGCAACACTTACGCAACCTCATTGGGGTGTGTCTTAGCGCCGCATCGCTCGCCGCTTGCAGTGCCGGCGGTAACTCGTCGCCATCGCCCACGACCGTCGCGCCGCACTCCATTGCGAATCCAGCCGCGGCGGCTTACCGTGCGCTGCACCCAGATGGGCGCGGACCGAACATCTATGTTGCAAACTGCGCCCAGCGCTGCGGCGGCTCGAAACGCGGCACCGTTACTGTTTACCTTACACACACCGGATCTCTGTTGAGGACGATCTCTGGTGTAAACGATCCGGTCGCGCTCGCAATCGATCAAGCGGGTAATCTGTACGTCGCAAACCGTCAAGCGAGCAACACGATAACAGTCTACGCTGCCGGAACGAATACACTTCTCTACACGATTTCCCAAGGCTTGGATCATCCGGATGCGCTCGCATTTGACGCTGCCGGCAACCTCTACGTCGCAAACCATCCATCGAACTTCGGCCGCGGCTACGTAACCGTCTATGCCCCCGGCAGCACGTCGGTCTCGTACACCATTCCTCAGGGCAAAAAAGAGGCTCCCACGGCGCTTGCGTTAGAC
Source organism: Vulcanimicrobiota bacterium (assembly GCA_963704715.1). Taxonomy (GTDB): domain Bacteria; phylum Vulcanimicrobiota; class Vulcanimicrobiia; order Vulcanimicrobiales; family Vulcanimicrobiaceae; genus Tumulicola. The sequence continues at coordinate 1,559,905 of OY969933.1, forward strand.
GACTCCGACAATCTCTACGTTGCGAATCACGTTCTCGGCGACAAACCTCCGGGCAACGTGGAGGTCTTCGCGCCGGGCAGCACGTCGGCGCTCTATACGATCGAAGAAGGCGTCGTTAGACCGCGCGCGCTGGTTTTCGACAAAGCGGGCAATCTCTACGTCGCAAACGCTTTCCTCGGAAACGGCAGTGGTACCGTGACCGTCTATGCCCCAGGCAGTACGTCGGTCTTGCGGACGATCACCGCAGGCGTTGCCTTCCCGGTTGCGCTGGTGTTCGGCGGCTCCGGAAACTTGTTCGTCGCCAACTCCGTAGGTAACACCGTGACCGTCTACGCGCCGGGCAGCGGGCAGGTGCTGCATACGATTTCCCAGGGCATTGACGATCCAGTCGCATTGGCTTATGGAGGCCACAGCGATCTCGCCATTGCAAATTACTTGAATAACACCGTGGCGGTTTACGCCCTGGCCGGTACAAAGCTGCTGCGAACCATTACTCAGGGACTGAACAGGCCGGATGCGCTCGCGTTTGGGCCATAAGATATAGCCCTATCGCCCGTGCGCGTGCCGCGGGGCATCCTCACCGCAGTGGTTCTTGGATGACTCCAACGCCAAGACGAACAACCTTCCCTACATCTCCGACGAGGGGCAACGACGTTTACGTCTCCTCCTATGCACGAATCGCTCCCGCACCCCGAGCACAGATCCACTGGTGCGTAGACCGGCGAGAAATGCCCGCGGCGATGGAACTGGTTCGGCTAGCCCTTCCGCGCCGCGTTTACCTATATAGCGCGCGCCGAGGGCTGCGCTTCACTTTATCGCTATCCCTTCGTTTTGGCCCGAAGGCGGATCGCGAAGCGTTTTCGGCGGCTTCGGGCTCCGCCGACGAGCTCGACGGCGCTCCGCGGAACGCCGTAGGCGACCGCGAGCGCACGAATGCACGCGCCATTTGCCGCACCGTCGATCGCACGTTCGCGGACGCGCAGGATGAGCGCCCCGTTTTCTTCCGAGAGTCCCGGCCGCTTCGATCCAGGCTTGACGATAATGTCGAGTATCATTTGTGGGCCGCGAGCTTGCAGAGACGACCATTCGCTCTAACGTCTCTCAAAACACTCCCGTACCGAAGCGCGCGTTGTTTCAACATGATACTGACTCAGAACAGTGCCCTTAGCTCGGGGATCGCCAGCTGAAAGAGCGCGCAGTGCTCGTCCTTCGTAGCATTTAGGGCCCGCGCAAGGCGACTCAACATCGAAAGCGATGGTTGAACGGACTCACCGCGCTCGAGCATGGCATACCAGCCGCGAGTGACGCCAACGGCCTCGGCCAACTCCTCCTGAGAAACGGCCTTTCCACGTCGCGTGCCTAAGCGCTGGTGCTCTCCCAGCGTCGCGGCGCATGGGTCGAGTCTGCCTCGCAGCCGCCGAAGCAGGGTCCGAAGATCTTCCCGGGGTTCGAGTGATGCTGCGACCATGATCAACCTCAACGGTAGCGTCTCTGGCCCTATCCTAGCCGCGGCGCCTGCCGCTTCACAGCCTCAGTCCACACGCTATAGCATGCAGTCCGGCTTAGCGACGCCGTGCATAGTTGCTCTGACTAGACACCCCCCTGAGTCTGGCCTAGCCTTTTTTCATGCTTATCGAAAGGAGCACCACGGCCCCGACACGTCTTGTGAAGACACCCCTCGAAACGTATGCCTACCGGCGTTTCGGCGCGGGTACCGGTCCGCCGCTGCTCTGTCTCCAACACTTTATGGGCACGCTGGATAACTGGGATCCCGCCGTCGTCGACGCGCTGGCGTCCGAGCGCGATGTGGTTCTATTCGAGAGCGCGCGCATCGGCCGGTCGACCGGGTCGTACCGCAATCGGTTCCGGAAATGGCGCAACACGCGTTTGCATTCCTCGCAGCGCTCGGTATCACGCGCGTCGACCTGCTGCGTTTTTTCCTTGGCGATGGGTCATGCGTGGGCACTCGTGGTTGCCATTGTCGGCAACCGTTTGGCAACCGCGGGAACGTGCACCCAATCCTGGACCGAGTGAGGGTTTGCGAATCGCGTGACGATGCTTTGCGTATCTGCCGGCGATCGCGCGCCTTCTCGGCCACGCAATGCCCGCGCACGCTTACTGTGAGATGCCGGTCGGCCCCCACGCGACCCCAAGAAGTAGAAGGTACCCACGCGACCCCAAGAAGTAGAACCGCACGCGCTTGGGCACAACGGAATTTTTTTCAGTATTTTCCTTCCGAGCTGTCCGTCATCTGCTTGATAATGAGAAGTGCGAGCACCGCGCGGCGTCCCATGACTTGCACCTAGGGGGAATCGTTCAGCGGCGACGAAGGCCCGGGCATTGCCCGGGCTACTCGTTGTCACCGCCAACGTGGAGGTCCTCGATGATTCGTCGCATTTGCCGTGCGACCATTGCCGTCGCCATCGTTTCGACGGCGCTTGCCCTGGTCGCGTGCGGTGCTGGTCCATCGAACTGGCTCTCGCCGCGCGTCGCACCGCAGTTGACCCTGGAAAATCAGGCGGGGGAGCCTGCAGGGAGCTGTCTGACCGCCTCGTGCATGTATGTCACCGACCGCAATACCAACGCGGTTACGGTGTACGCAGAGGGCGCGGCCGGTAACGTCGCACCGCGCGAGACCATCAGCGGCTCGAATACGCTGCTGCTTAGCCCCGTTGGGATCTTCGTGGATTCCGGCCGGGCGATCCACGTCGCGAATTATGGCGGAAATACCGTGACGGTTTATGCCGCCGGTAAGACTGGCAACGTCGCGCCGACGTCCACGATCGCGGGTCCGCATACCCTCTTAAACGGTCCAGATTCAGTCGCCGTGGACGCCGGCGGTGTATCCTATGTTGCGGATTGGAGCAACAACAGCCTAACGGTCTACAAAAACGGTGCCCACGGTGACGTGAAGCCGATCCGCACCATTAGCGGCGGGAACACGACGTTATCCGGTCCCGTGGGGATCGCTTTGGACGCCGCTCCCAAGTTGTACGTCGCGAACCTGGAGGCCAACTCAGTGGCCGTTTTCGCGGCGGGCGCGAAGGGCAATGTGGCGCCGGTTCAGGCCATCAGCGGCTCGAACACGTTGCTGAACGGTCCGGGAGGCGTCGCCGTCGATACCGCTCGGAAGATCTACGTCGCCAACTCCTACGGCAACAGCGTCACCGTTTATGCCGCGGGCGCGACCGGAAATGTCGCACCGATCCGAACCATCAGTGGCGCGAACACTGGGTTGACCTATCCGACGCAGGTCGCCCTCGATGCCCACCACTACATCTACGTTACGAACCGTGACGCTAACAGTGTGACCGTCTACGCACCGAGCGCAAAAGGCAACGTAGCGCCGGTCCGCATCCTGAGCGGTTCCAAAACGACGTTGACTTCTCCGGCTGGGATCTCGCTACAATAAACGCCTAGAACGCGCGGTCCGTCGGCGCAAGTAACGCAACCCGAGCAATCCCACTTGATAACGATGGGCGTCGGGTGTCTCGTCAACGCCCTGCGACGCCGGCGCGTTGACCTTCCTGCAACCGACGGCACCGCAGCAGGGATCGAGATCAGATCGTATGGTTCGGGACGGCTGACGGTTCACGACGGAAGACGGTTCGCTCCGGCTTCAGGCTTACAAAGCAACGACTTCAAGTGATTGTCTCAGTTCCATCGCACAATGCCCGATGCCATGGCCGAAGGTTCCGAGTGGGCGGCCCCGCAGTCTGCACGTACGCCCAATATATGGAATCCGCTGCCCAGTTTCACCGACGTCAGGGAACTCAACAACGTCAAGGACACGACGCTGTTCTTCCGCGACATCGCAAGCGGCATGCTTCCGTCCGTCGTATGGCTGGCTCCGTCTAACCGTTACAGCGAACACCCCCGGGGCAAATAGGCGCACCTAACGCCCTTCCTCCAGGGTCGCTAAATGTGGATGCAAGATAATGCGCGGTAATCCTAGCCGGCCGGGGCCATCCCCGGGTGCCCGCTCGAGGACAAGCCAATGCGCTTCCTGCAAAATCTCTAAGGCCACGGTCGGGTTGAGCTTCATGCGCGAAGGCCTGCGGGCTGGGCGCAAATGTACGGCTCGCCGTGGAATTGTTGCGGTTTTCCGATCTCGAATGTCACTATGGGGCTCGCGAAGTATTCTCGAGCATTAGCGGGGTTTTCAACCTCGGCGAACGCATCGGTCTCGTAGGCCCCAACGGCGCGGGGAAGTCGTCGCTCTTGCGTCTTCTCGCCGGCGTCGACCAGCCATTCGGCGGTAGCGTCATACGGGCGAAAGGCTTGAAGCTCGGGTATCTCGCTCAGGGCGTCGCCGACGAGACTGAGTCGACGCTGCAGGACCTCGTTGACGCTGCGCTGGCTAGAGCGACGCACGAAGACTGGGGCGTGCGCAACAAGGCGCTGCGCACCATGCTCTCCGCATTCGGCTTCGCGCCAACGGAATACGATCGTCCGCTACGCTCGTTTTCAGGCGGCCAGCGGGCGAAAGTAGCGTTAACGCACGTGCTGATCGACGAGCCCGACTACCTGATTCTCGACGAACCGACGAACCATCTCGACGTCGCGACGATCCGCTGGCTCGAATCGTTCGTGTCCAACGATTCCCGCGGTTATATCGTCGTTTCGCACGACCGCTATTTTCTCGATCGGATAGCTACGCGCATCTGGGAGATCGAGCAAGGGCGCTTCCGAGCCTACGCACCGGAACGGCCCGCATACACCGCGTACGTCGCAGCAAAAGTCGTGCGGCTCGAGGCGGAGCGGCGCGAGTACGCAACCTTCGTTGTCGAACGCGATAAGCGGCGCAGAACGATCGCCGCCACTCGCAGCCGTGCTGGAAGACGCCGTGCTGACCCCGCAGGAGGCGCGCGGACTGCTCGGCCGCATGCGTATTAGCGGCGATGCCGCCGACAAAGCCGTGCGCGATTTTTCTGGCGGCGAGCGGCGCCGTATCATGCTGGCACGACTGATGGCGCGTGCGGCCGACATCTTGCTGCTCGACGAGCCAACCAACGATCTCGATATCGGCAGCCGCGAAGCACTCGAAAGCGTCCTGTGCGACTACGAGGGAACGATCGTCGCCGTCTCGCACGATCGGTATCTTCTGTCGCGCCTGTGCGATCGGGTATTGTGGATTGAAAGGGGCTCGTGGGGACTCGTCGACGGCGGTTACGACGTGTACGAGGCGGCTCAGCGCGAGCGAGACAAAGCGGCGATTGACCGCTCGGCCGAAGAGCCGGCCGTGCATGCCAAGACGTCGCGTCAAACGCCGTTGCGCGTGCGCTCGCAGCTAAGGGGGCAGATCGAGCGAATCGAGCGAGAAATCGAAGGCCTCGATTCGCGCGTCAACGAGATCGAGCTTCTCTTCGAGTCGCCTGAGGTCTATACCGACGCGGCCAGATCCAAAGCATTGAGCGAAGAACTCACTGGACTAAAAATGGACGGCCGGGAGCGTGTCATCCAGTGGGAAGCGTTGCTAAGTCAACTCGAAGAAATTGATGGCCTCGTAACGAGCGAGAATTAGAGGCGCTCGTTGAAGCACGCTCGCAATCGCGTCGATCGATTTGCCTGTGAGGCTTTCCAGAATCGGCCGGGCGAGCGACGATCGGCTCTCCCCGCGTTCGGTAAGCGCACGCGGCAATAACTGAAACGGATTCACACCGCCTTCCGACATAATATACCAGGCCGTTGCGCCGACGTGGAGCGATGAAAAATATTTGTCGCCGTCGCAGTCACTGATGGTTCTTGAGGCGGCGATGATGCCGAGGCCGTCTCCATTCGGTCCATTCGATTGCGCGTACTGGATATCGTTAAGGTATTGCTTCGCTTGGCTCCGGTCGCCGGATGCGTTCCTTAGCTCGAGCGCATCGGCGAGGTGCGCCGTGCCTTCGAACCATACGCCGGAGCGATCGCGGCTGCAGAAACTCACGCCGCTGAAGCCGCCCTCACTGACCGATAGATTCGCTACGTCCCAGCTCGGCGCAGCGGCCCACGCCGGGTTCGCAAAGGCAAGATAACTCCACGAGTTTACGTCTTCAGGTTTGAACGTCTTGTCCGGCGTTACACCGTCGTCGCCGGTACCGGCGTAGAAGCGGCTACCACGCACGTCCCACATCGAGCCTACGAACTGTTTGGCCCAGGCCGCGTTGGTTGCCCACTCGCTCTGGCCTGACTCCGCGGCCAGCATGGCGAAAAACACGTACACGTCGAGGTTATGCTCCGTCGACTTCCATTCGATCTTCTTGCCGCGTGCCGTGTAGCCGCCGGTGTATCCGCCGGCGCCGCGTGTATCGTACGTGTTTTTTTGCAGCCAGTGCGCAATCGCAAGCGCCCCATTGAGGTAATGCTGATCCGAAGTTGCTGCGTAGGCTTGGACGAGCGCCTGTCCGACCCAGGCCATGTTTCCAACGTCGCTCGTATTGTCGCTCACGATCACATCGTTCGGGCCTCTCAAGGGGTTAGGCGCGTAGGCCGCACGGAGGCGCCCATCGCCAACCTTGTCGTGGGCCTGAACGTACAGGAATGCTTTGCCAACGACTTCCGCTCTCGCGGTATCATCGGAAGAACCGCCTGCCAGCATCGCATCGACGAACAGCGCATCGTCATAGGTCACGGCGTCCTTGAAATTTTTTAGCGGGCCGCCGTCGAAGCTCTGCACGAGCCGCGGCGTCGAGCCCTTTGCGTATTTGTCTATCATCGCTTCCAGAAACGTGTACGCATTGGAAATGCTCGTCGAAGATTGGTCCGTTGAAAGCGCCATGGCATTTGGTGTTGATGGAACTGCTTTAGGTGCACCGGCTGCGCAGCCTCCGCTCGCAATGAGTCCGACAACGGATGCCAGCGCAAAAGAAGCGTTTAACTTCATCGACCATTCTTACGCGCCTCGTCGCGTTCTCCTAGGATGTCATCATTCGCTCCGCTAGCGCGACCGGAAAAAGAAAAATCGGCGAGCCACGGCGGACCCGGATCGAGATTCTTTTAACGGCTGCCCGAGAAGCACGCCCTAGCGAGGTAGCCACATTTTACTCATAGCAGCCCTGCGATTTCGGAAGACTGGTTCGGCGCCGCAGCCGAAGGAACCATCAGCGCCGTATCTTCGGCATTGGCCCGAATCTGCCACCGTCGGATCGCCGTTGCTAGCTCTGCCTTGATGGCCGGGTCGACGTCTGCGGGCGCGAACAGTTGCGCCGAAACTATGGGCGTCAACGCAGCTCCGGGTGGCGGCAAGACCGTGTAGCGCAGAACGTCACCGATAATTGGCAAAGCCGGAGTCCCGAAGAGCGCCACATCAACTCGAAACGTCGGAAAATAATATCCAGAAATCAGGAGCAAGCGTTTGTAATGAATCGGATATTCTAGGGCGAGCGCCAGTGCCACGAGCGTTCCCCAAGAATGCCCGACGATCGCCATTGCGGCAATGTTGAGCCTTTGCAGTGCCTCGTACAGTAAGGCTGCCTTCGCCGCGGCCGTCCAGACCTGGCCTCGCGGACGAGTGCTGTAGCCGAAACCGGGGCGATCGAAGGCGATGACGCGATGCGTCCCGACCAGCGCGTGGATCAGGCCGCTGGATTTCCAATCCTGAGCCGTTACGCCATTGCCGTGCAGGAGCACGACCGGAGGCCCATCGCCTTCGTCGGTGTAGTGCAAGCGCGCGTCCCGACGTCCAAGAAGCGCCTGCTCGGGGGGTGGCGTCGTTCAGTGCGGCGAGCGGAGGGCGATATTGAGCGCTGCGCCGGCAGCGAGGGCGGCGGCCGTGATCACAGCCGTCCGGATAGTCGTAGAGCGTTTCATTGAGTTCCGTTCACGGCGCGGGTGTAGCGCCTAGCCCGCAAGCCTTACCCATTTACACCGAACTCCACTGACTCCATCGAAATTCCGTTTAGGCACCACACGCTCGAAACAACCAGCGGCGAGCAAGCGTTGCGACAGTTATGACGGCTGGCAGAGACTCTATACGATGCCGCGCTTAATGGAAGGTTCGTCGGCATCCAGGGCGAGCACGCAACCGCTCCTCCGCGCGGATTCGCGCATGTGCGCTGGATTCGCGATCGGCATGCGTTTGCACTACGACACCTTTTCATCTCCGACTGTCGCTTCTCGGGCGGCCCGCTTAGCGTCGTCAGTGGTATGCGCGCAGCTGGAGTGACCACAGCTGCAATGGCCGTAATCATTTGAGGCGAAGCATTTCTTGTCGCAATATTCGTCTTCGGTGCTCACCTGGCACTTGCAGCCGTCACCGCGGCAATTGTATTTTGAACCTTCCATGAGCGGCCTGTACCCACTTTAGCATAGCCAAAACCGGGCTTTTAGTTGAAGTATGAAGGGCCGCAAACGCGAAGGGGCGCGTTCCTGCTTCGATGGCGTTTGGTATTGAGCGACATCGCGTGTTCTATGCGGCACGCGTACCGCCTGGCTCGAGACTTCGCTCGTTCACCGCCGCGATTCGATCTAGTGCAATTCCAGCGACGGGAACTGCTAGCACCGTGCCGAGAATCCCGAGCGTCGCGCCACCAATGACTATCGCACTGAAGATCACCGATGCATAGACGCCCACGCTTTTGGCCACGATGATCGGTGCGAAAACCCGGCCCTGACCTTCAAACACGAGTGTGAAAGACATCGAGCGGGTAAAACGACGTTGCGCGTACGCTCGCAGCTAACGGGTCAGATCAAGCGAGTCGAGCGGAGGATCGAACGGCCTCGATGCGCGCGCCAGCGAGATCGAGCTTCCCTTCGAGTCACCCGAGATCTATACCGACGCGGCCGGATCTAAGGCACTGAGCCAAGAACTCGCTGAACTGAAAAAGCTCAGTCGGGAGCGCGTCATCCAGTGGGAAGCGTTTCGGGCGCATTTGCTTGCATGCCGGTAGAGCAACGCTTTTCTAGCGTTTGACAAAACCAACAAGAAGGCGCAGCATGGATAAGGATTGCTAAAGGCGGGCCATTATTGGCCGGCCTGTTGGGCTTTCCAGCCGTTGAAAGAGAGTTATCTTGCGCCGTTTACCGTTTGTAGTCGGCTCCGCTTTGGTCTTCTGCGTTGGCTTGCCGGGATGCTCGCGCGCGACCGGGCCGGCATTGCCTAACGTGGCAAGTGCCGGGTTCTCGCAGAAAAGCGACGCTGGGGGCTTTAGCGTGGTGCACAACTTCGGCGGAGCCAAGGACGGAAATACGCCGTTTGGGAGCCTCATTTATGTCGATGGGAACTTCCTAGGCACGACCTCACTAGGCGGCGCCGCCGCAATGGGAACCGTCTTCGAGACGAGCTCGAAGGGGCAGGAACGCGTTCTGCACAGCTTCGGCGGCGGCAGCACCGACGGCGCGGCCTCAGAAGCGAGCTTGATCGAAAAAAATGGCGCCCTTTATGGCACAACATACTCCGGCGGCCCGAACGACGCTGGAGTCGTTTTTCGCATAAGCGCGGCGGGCACGGAAAAAGTCTTGCACGCCTTCGGAGGCGGTCAGGATGGGCGCTATCCAAGAGCAGGCCTTATTTATGTGAATAATATGCTTTACGGCACGACATACGCAGGCGGCACTTGCGCCACGTATGGCGGCTGCGGAACGATTTTTGCGATCAATCCCAAGACCGGCGCCGAACACGTTCTGCACAGTTTCGGTAAGGACACAGACGGCGCTTATCCGTATTATTCCGGCTTGACGTTGGTTAAAAGTACGCTCTATGGCACGACGACCCTTGGCGGCAAGTACGGCTACGGCGCCGTCTTTAGTGAGACTCTTGGGGGCTCGGAGCGAGTACGTTACAGCTTTAAAGGCGAACCGGACGCGGCAAATCCCTACGCAGGCTTGATAACCGTGAAGGGTACGCTCTACGGCACGACGGAGTTCGGCGGCAAGATCGGCCACGGTGCGGTCTTTAGCTTGAGCACCGCGGGCGCAGAGCACGTACTGTACAGCTTTTCAACTAACAACCTGCAGTATGACGCGGCGCAGCCCAGCACGAGTTTAATCTATGTGAACGGCACGTTCTACGGAACCGCGGGCTACGGCGGCACGGCCGGCGACGGAGCCATTTACAGTGTGAATTTGCAAGGCAAGGAGCAAGTACTGCACAGCTTCAGCGGTGCCTATCAGGCGTTCCCGTCGAGCTTGCTCGACGCGAACGGCGCGCTGTTTGGCACAACTCAGTTCGACGGCACGAACAACGACGGGAACGTCTTCCGGCTGGCTATCCCGTAACCACGCCCAGCGGGCCGGGAGACCCGCGCTCACTTGACCAAGCGACCGCAAGCCGTTCGCCGGAAATGCTTTGGGGTAGCGCTCAAATCATCAATAAACTAGGCCATTGGTATGGGAAATGGGGCCTGATGGCCTCAACCGGCTGACCCGCGACGAGCGATATAATCGGAAAAAGCTACGTTGAGGGAGCCCGTTCTATGAAGCATCTGAGAGTTTTATTCCTTGCGTCTGCGCTGGGCGCATGCAGCACCAATCCGTCAACGTCGGTCATGCCGGGAGGAGCGGCGGCACCGACCGTGCCGGAGGCGGCCACCGCGCAGCACGCGCTCGACCTTCGTCCCACTTCGTCGGGTCCGTTTCTCGGCTGCCCGTATCCATCGGGAGACGTGTGGCAAACCGACATTTCGTCATCGGGCCTTGCGACGGACAGTGCGGCGAACATCAAAGCCACGATCGACGGCCACGGAAACGGACGGTTCAGTGCCGGTGTGATCGTTGGCGACCAGAAGAATATTACGAACGAGTACGTCAATATGGCGAACAACTCCACCCAGCTGGTCGTCGTCCATCCGAAAAAGTCGTATCACACGCCGAAGAGCCCGGAGCCGTGGGTGTTCAGCCCTCCCTATTACATCGAGCCGACGTCGAACGCGCACGCGATGGTGTTGCAGAAAGATGTCTGCCAATATTACGAAACATACAGCACGACGGCAAAGCCCGCCACTCACCAGCTGTCGGCCTACAGCGGCACTTTTGTGGATTTGACTCAGCCGTTCACGCGACTGGCAACCGGCGGGTGCTCGACGTCATCGTGCATTCCGATCGGCCTCCTCGCCGTTCGACCTGAGGAGTTAGCCGCCGGTGTAATCAGCCACGCTCTCGGATGGGACGCGATTGCGGGATCCGTCTCGAAGTACACCTGTGTCAGCCCTGCTGCCGTCACCGGCTGCACGGATACCCGCGGCTACAGGGGACCGCATCGCGAGGCCCCTAAGGCGATGCCCGCCGGCGCGCACATCCGTCTCAAGGCTTCCTTCGATGTTTCGCACTTTCATCCCGAAGCAAAGATCGTAGCCACGGCATTACGGCAGTACGGCGCGTATCTTTTCGCCACAGGGACGAACAATCTGATTCCTTTCGTCAACGACGTCAATGGTGCTCCCGCTTGGAACGCCGACGACCAGACGGATCTAGGATCGATCTCAATCGGTGACTTCGACGTCGTAACTGCACCGTAGGGCGCGATTCTCGGTGTCACGTTATAAGCTTTGGTTTCTCTGCTGCTTGTGCGCCGCACTCTGCGCCTGCAGCGGCAGCAGCGACTCCTTACCGCGTTCTTCGGGCCTGGTAGACGCGCGCACGCTACGCCCGCACACGTCGGATGGCGATTACATCAAGCACATTGTTATCGTGGTCCAAGAGAATCGCAGCTTCGACAATTTATTCGCGACGTATCCGCATGCCGATGGCCAGACGCGCGGTAAAAATAGCACCGGCCAATGGATCCAACTCAGGTCTGAAAAGCTGTATAGCCGGCTTGAATTGGAGAATAGCCACGCTGCGTTCAAAGTCGACTACGATCAAGGGAAAATGGATGGTTGGAACTTGGTTTACGTAAACTCGGTTCCCTGTCCCACCTGTGCGTATGCCTACGTGAATCCCGCGCAGATCACACCGTATTGGACGATGGCGCAGCAGTACGTCCTTGCCGACCATATGTTTCCGTCGGAGAGCAGCGGCAGCTTTTCCGCCCACCAGGATCTGATTCGGGGCGATAGCGTCCTCGACGCCAACGATACCCTCATCGATTTCCCGTCTCACGGCCCATGGGGCTGTGACGCCCAAGCCGGCACCACGACGCCGCTCTTGAGTGCGCAGGGCCATTACAAGCTCAACGGGCCGTTTCCATGCTTCGACTACGACACGCTGCGGGATACGCTCGATGCAAAGTCCGTTTCGTGGAAATACTACACGCCGTCGCTCTTTAGCGGTGGCCTCGCAGGCACGTACTGGGATGCGTTCGATGCAATTCGCGCCGTACGGGACGGATCGGAATGGACATCGAATATTTCATCTCCAGAGAACAATATTTTTAACGATATTTCAAAGGGCAAGCTCGCATCCGTTTCGTGGGTGATCCCCGACGGGCAAAACTCCGATCACCCGAGTTTTGCGAAATCGGATACCGGCCCGTCGTGGGTGGCCCAAGTCGTTAATGCCGTTGGTCAAAGCCAGTATTGGGATTCTACGGCCGTCGTCATTACATGGGACGATTGGGGCGGATGGTACGATCACGTACGACCGCCGCACCTTGACTACGCCGGCCTCGGATTTCGCGTGCCCATGCTCGTCGTCTCGCCCTACGCAAGAACCGGCTACGTCGCGCACACGCAATATGAGTTCGGCAGCATCGTGAAGTTCGTCGAGGATGTTTATGGCCTAAGCCGCTTAGGAACTAGCGACGAGCGCGCGGCAAGCATGGACGGCGTTTTCGATTTCACGCAAAAACCGCGCTCGTTCGCGCCCATTCCTGCCAAATACTCGAAGTCGTACTTCGAACGCCAAGCGCCGTCAAACGAACCGGTCGATACGAACTGAAGGCGCCTTCAGCCAATGAGATGTGGGAGTGGATTCCCGCTATCCCAGTTCTTGAATATCACTCGGCACGTCGTTCCATTGTGGGATTGCCGACTTAGTTGAAGGGCGAACGACGCATGAATATAGTCAAAGGAACCCTGATCGTCCTGGCCACTCTGTTTGTAGTCGTCTTCTGTTGGCCATTTCTCCTCGTTGCTTTCGTGAGCGCAGGTCCGCTCATTGGTTTGTTCTTAGGTATCGTTGCCATCATGGCGTTGATAGTTGGCATTGCGGCAATCAAGGATGCCAAAGGGGCTCCTGCTAAGCGTAAAAAGCATTCGAGTCGGCGTTAATATTCGACGCACGGGTGCGTGAATTAAAAGCACAGAACCCCGAATGGGAACATGCAAAAGCATGGCTGCAAGCGACAGAAGAGCGACATAAAAATAGGAGTGCTACTAGTGGCTAGAGGCAAGAAAAGCTGGCACGTAGAGCCGGGGAATAAAGTCGAACTGTTCGCGATGCTCCTGTTCGGGATCTTCCACGCGACAAGCCCAAGGGCGGTTTCATGGGCCTTCACGCACCGTTAAGCTTTGGCTTTATGGCCGGTTTTGCGATCTTCATACTCTTTATGATCTACGCCGTACTTCTCGCCGCATCGGTTCCGTGCTACTGAACGTGTAGTAAGAGTTCTGACGGCATTGGGTGGCGTTCGTCGCGCCCCTTCAAGGGGAAAGGCCGCTAACGCGAGCGTATGCGAGGGCGTATATCTGACTCCCGTTTTTACACCGCGCTGCTCAGCCTTTTCCAACAGTCGCCTGGATGCTATAATCTCCCCAGAATCTCGGTCCTTTTACTTGAAAGAAAGAGAGGTTCGCTATGAGGTTTCCCAACTCGGCCAAGTACGCCGCCAGCGTATCGGCTGTTGGCGTTCTTCTCGCCGCCTGTACGAGCAACGGCGGGTCGTCGCTTGCCCCCACCGGCAATCGCTTATCCAGCGCCGTTCACCAGGAAATCAGCCGCAATCAGAATGTGGACCTTTCGCTCACGCCGGTAACGCCGCCCGGCGTGAAACCGCAGTTCCACCGCGTTCCCAACGTCAAACTCATCAAGCCGAACTGTTGTGCGCTTACCAAGACGCTGTTCGTTGTGGACGGCTATGGCGCAAACTACGGCGAAGTTGACGCCTTCACGTTCCCGGCTGGTGTGCTACTCGGCTCACTGCCGGCTCCGCCTGAGGGGTGGGCCGCACCAATAGGTGCCTGCGCTGACAAGAGCGGTAACGTGTATATTGCCAACATTCGAATCTCCACGATCGACGAGTACTCGCATAGCGGCGCATATATCGCGACCCTCGCTGATCCGGGTCAGTACCCGGCCACTTGCGCTTACGATCGAACGACCGGTAACCTCGCAGTCGCGAATGAGTTAGACGGCAGCGGCGGCCCGGGCAGCATCTCCATCTACCATGGCGGCGTGTTGCAGCATACTTACGTCCCAAGTAACATGTCGCGTGTGTATTTTGTCGGCTACGAGGGTGGTACCGGCAGGCTGTGGCTTGACGGCTCAGACTCGTCGGGATTCTTCCAATACGATTCGTTTAGAGGCGGCGAATTCACCAACGTCGGCGTGCACGGCACCACCATTGGCTTCCCCGGCATGGTTCAATGGTCGGCAAAGACCAAGTCGATGAACGTCGGCGACCAGGACACGTTCTCCGCCCCGACGATCTACCAAGTCTCCAATACCGGCCAAATCACCGGCGCAACGGTAACGCAATGCGCGTCGCCGTCGGACTTCTGCGACATCGCGCAAGGCTTCATCAAGGGGTCTCGTCTTGTTGCACCGGATTCCATAAACGACAGCGTCAGCATCTTCCCGTATCCGGCGGGAGGGCAGCCGGAGGTGGTGCTTTCCGGCACGGTTGGACAAACCATTGGTTCTGTCGTCAGCCCTGACAAGGGTTCCGGTGACTAGTCTATAGGGACGATTCGGGAGCCGAAGTATCAAGTAAGCGATGAATACCGTCGCGGTCTGAAGTTCGCGCACGATAACGGTGCCCCGCAGCCACGCCGCCGGGAGACGGGGCCGCGCTGCTCAGCCTTTTCCGACCGTCGCCTGGATGCTATAATCTCCCCAGAATCTCGGTTCTTTTACTTGAAAGAAAGAGAGGTTCGCTATGAGGTTTCCCAACTCGGCCAAGTACGCCGCCAGCGTATCGGCTGTTGGCGTTCTTCTCGCCGCCTGTACGAGCAACGGCGGGTCGTCGCTTGCCCCCACCGGCAATCGCTTATCTAGCGCCGTACAGCAGGAAATCAGCCGCAATCAGAATGTGGACCTTTCGCTCACGCCGGTAACGCCGCCCGGCGTGAAACCGCAGTTCCACCGCGTTCCCAACGTCAAAGTCATCAAGCCGAACTGTTGTGCGCTGACCAAGACGTTATTCGTTGTGTCCCGCTATGGCGAAAACTACGGCGAAGTTGACGCCTTCACGTTTCCGGCTGGTGTGCTACTCGGCTCACTGCCGGCTCCGCCTGAGGGGTGGGCCGCACCAATAGGTGCCTGCGCTGACAAGAGCGGTAACGTGTATATTGCCAACATTCGAATCTCCACGATCGACGAATACTCGCATAGCGGTGCATATATCGCGACACTCGCTGATCCGGGTCAGTACCCGGCTGCTTGCGCTTACGATCGAACGACCGGTAACCTGGCAGTCGCGAATGAGTTAGACGGCAGCGGCGGCCCGGGCAGCATCTCCATCTACCATGGCGGCGTGTTGCAGCATACTTACGTCCCAAGTAACATGTCGCGTGTGTATTTTGTCGGCTACGAGGGTGGTACCGGCAGGCTGTGGCTTGACGGCTCAGACTCGTCGGGATTCTTCCAATACGATTCGTTTAGAGGCGGCGAATTCACCAACGTCGGCGTGCACGGCACCACCATTGGCTTCCCCGGCATGGTTCAATGGTCGGCAAAGACCAAGTCGATGAACGTCGGCGACCAGGACACGTTCTCCGCCCCGACGATCTACCAAGTCTCCAATACCGGCCAAATCACCGGCGCAACGGTAACGCAATGCGCGTCGCCGTCGGACTTCTGCGACATCGTGCAAGGCTTCATCAAGGGGTCGCGCCTCGTTGGGCCGGATGCCGTAAACGACAGCGTCGGCATCTTCCCCTATCCGGCGGGAGGGCAACCGGAGGTGGTGCTTTCCGGCACGGTTGGACCACCCGTTGGTTCTGTCGTCAGCCCTGACAAGGGTTCTGACGACGAGCCTTTCTGAAGCGATTTCTTAGACAGCCGAAATACCCGTATTTCGGAATGTTTGGAAATGACGCCGACGACGGCATCGGCGAGCTTTCTTAGCAGTCCTCGAAGCAACCGATGCAGGGCTTGCCGATGGAGCCTTTTAACGATGCCTGCAGCAGGCACCGGCCAGAGCCGTAATTGTCCAATCGTGCTTCCCTATGCTGGACCCTTAATGGTCCCGGTACCGTTATGCTTAACGGAGGAAGTATGCGCTCAGGAACAGCCGCAGCGGTTGCCGCCTTACCGCCATTATTTTTGCCGGGTGTTCCGGCACGCCCCATTCGAGTCTCGCTCCGGGCAACGAGTCGTTCACACCGTGGCTGGAATCGCAGCCGGCGCTGCGCCCTTCTGTGGCGCTGGCGCGAAATGCTGCGATTGCCTTAGCCGACTCGAATCGATCGATATGTGGAATCTCCGAAAGAATGGAGGCGGCGGTTGTTTTGCCGATTCCCGGAATCGACGTTAAGAGATCGCGTCTGCGGCGCAGATCGGGATGATCATCGAAATGCTGGCGAGTCTCCCGCTCGGCTCGAGCGATCTGCTCGTCAAGCGTGGCAATGACCTCGCGGATCGAGATCGTTACGACGGCCGCGTCTGACGATTGCGCGTAAACCGATTGCTGCGCCCGGGTCGTCTTGAGATGTTCGTAATGTCGCGAAAGAGCCTGTAGGACACGAATTTCCGGCGCCGGAATCCACGCCTCAGGGCTCTGACTCTTACAGAAACGCGCAATGAGTGCAGCGTCAACCGCGTCGGTCTTGGCGCGGAGCAACTCGCTCTGGGCTGCACGTCAGTCGTTAGAGGAACAGGTGCTTATTTGCGGCCCATTATACAAAAACAGATCCTGCTCATGAGTCGTTAAGCGGGCGAACCGCTGGGTCTCGGCCCGCGCGGGTTTATTGCATGAGCGCGGCTCTGCTGGGACGTCAGTAACGCCCCTACGTGGCCCCACTCACTTCATCGCGTGCCCTAACCCTAGCGTAAGGAAGGCGCCGAGCCCTAGCGAAGCAACCAGACAGATCCAAGCGAAGATGTCGCCAATTTGTAAGTAGGGAGTATGGCCCAAGCCCGGAGAAACGTCGGCGACGATTGTCACGGGACCGCTTGGACTGGACGGTGCACTCGCAACAACACGGCCTTGCGCGTCGCTGATCGTTAACAGACCGCTTCGCGCCGACCGCACTTCGGCGAAGCCGTCCTCTACGCCGCGCATGATCGCCATGTTCGCGTGCGTTGACGCATCCATAACGAAATCGAAGGCCGGCACGAGCATTAGCACGATCCCGTGCTTCGCATCATCGCGGATGGTTTCGGGGTAATCCATGTCCTTGCAAATCACGACCGCGAGACCATTGCCGAGCAAGCCCGGGCGATCCCCGGGAACAAGCAACTCGAATCCGGGCACGAGATGGCGCTTGGCGTATCGGGCGACCGTTCCACCCGGTTCGAACGTGAGCGCGACGTTTTGCTGCTGTGCTGCATGTTCCTCGAAGCTCACGACGATGCGAGCCCCGGTTTGGCGAGCAACGCCGGCGTACACTGCAGCCACATCACGCCACTGCGGTTGATATAACGCGATCTTCTCCGGAAGCACCACGGTCGTCGCGCCTCGAGCAGCGGCGCCCCGCGCCTCGGCGGCGTAGCGCCGTGCGACCGCGAGAGCCGTATTGCGTTTCCATCCAAAGCGAACGCTGTCGTCTGCGACAGCGCCGACACGCACGGCTTGCTCGACCGGCGCGGCGAGCCTTACGTACCCAAAGACGGCATTTGCCGCAAAGATCAGCGCAATGGCAACCGCAGCGGACAGCCCCCGCCGCCAATCGCGCACGAGCAGAGCAATGCCGCTGGCGACTGCGCAGAGCAGAAACGTCACGCTCCAGATGCCAAAGATAGACGCGTCTTGTATAAGTAGCGGCACCCGGACTTGGCTATAGGCCAGCGACCCGTACGTCCCGTGCGGCGATATTTTTGAAAACAGAAACTCCAAAGCCGTCCATAGCGTTGGGAATGCAAAAGCTCCAACCGCCGGCGGCAATCGTTTCCACGCAAACTGAGCAAAAGCAACCGCGCAGCCGAATCCGATCGCAGCGGTTCCGAAGACGTACGCAAGTCCCGGGAGCATGATGGCGTAGGCTTCGAGCAAATTGAGCATGCCGGCGGCATAAGCGGCGAAGCTTGCGAGGAACACCTGCCAGCCTGGCCTTCCGCTATACGCCAGCCACAGAAGCGGCACGGCGGCGATCCACGCTAGCGGCCAAACCGTCCCGAGCCCGGCGGATAGGAAGAACATTCCGCCAGAAAGCAGTGCGCAAACGACCGTACTCATTCGATGCGGCTCGCCACCGATTTGCCCGATGCAACATGCGCCTGACCGCTCCGGTCCTCCGACCTGCCTAACGGTGAGAAACGGTCGTCATCGTCCCGCGGATCGCGCGGGAGCGCGTTGTACTCGCGCTTCATCTGATCACTTTCGATGTAGGGCTTCGCTCGCATCGCGAGTGCTCGAAGGCGCGACCGGTATGTCGCCCGAACGTCACGCGTCGCTGCAAGAGAACAGGACAGTCCACGCAGACTCAGCAAAAGCAACCGCGCAGCCGAATCCGATCGCAGCGGTTCCGAAGACGCACCCAATCTCCCACATCGCGACGAAGTTATCTGCGTCTCCCGACGACAACTATCCTGGCCGATCGGGCATCGCCTTTTTCGCTGTCGGTCCGTGGCTCATCGAAATAGTCTTAGCAACGTTTGCGCGTCCACAGGCACGTAACGTTTGAGGCGCTTACTGTCGCGAAACGTGCGCAGAGCAAGGAGGCACCTTGGTAGCGCCAACGGGAATCGAACCCGTCTTTCCGCCTTGAAAGGGCGATGTCCTAACCGATAGACGATGGCGCCGCGAGTGACCTCAAAACCCTAGCGGCTTGCGAGTGGGATGTCAACGCCGGCGGTCGGCAGGCATCGGCCCGGCGGAGGCGGCGAGGAGCGCCCGAGATCCGGGCGAAGGCGCCAGCGTGACCACCGACGAGCGCCGCTTCGAGGCGTTCCTGGCCGAGTTCGAGCCGAGCGTCGCGGCCCTGGGGCGCGCCGCAGTCGCACGCCTGCGGAAGCGCCTGCCCTCCGCCGACGTCATGGTTTACGACAACTATAATTTCTTCGTGACCGGCTTTTCACCGACCGAGCGTCCCTCCGATGCCGTGTTTTCGATCGTGATGAGCGCTAAGGGCGTCGCCCTATGTTTCCTCCAAGGTGCCGCGCTCCCGGATCCGCACGGCATTCTGCGCGGCTCGGGAAAAATCGTGCGCAACGTTCGAGTTCAGGCAATCGAGGATTTCGATCGCCCCGAGGTCGCGATGCTGCTAAGCCTCGCGCTCGACAACGCGCGAGTGCCGTTCGATCCGACTCGTGCCGGCCGATTTTATATCCGCTCGGTATCGGCGAGAAAGCGTCCCCGGCGCAAAATATGACGAACGGCCTTCTCACGCGCGAAGAATTCGAGCGGGTCGTCGAAGAGGCGCTCGACTCGCTTCCCAAGCGATTCGCGCAGATGGTGCACAACGTCGCGATCGCGGTCGAAGAAGAGCCGACTGACGAGGATCTCGACAGCCTCGACGACGATCCCGACGAAGATTCGGAGCTACTCGGAATCTATCGCGGCGTCGCGCTCACGGAACGCACGCACGACATGCCGCTTCTGCCCGACGAGATCGCCATCTTCCGAGGCCCGATTAATCGCGTCGCGCGCACGCGGCGCGAAGCCGTCAACGAAGTCCGCGAGACGGTCATCCACGAACTCGGGCATTACTTCGGTCTCCACGATCACGACATGCCGCACTAGGCGCATGCAACGCTTCCGGAGACGGGAAAAGCAAACGGCCGATTGAAGTATGGCTCATTTGGAGGTTTGGCTTATGCGTCACATCCCTAGGGTGCTCGGCATTTGTTTTACGGCTCTCACGCTGGCGTCGTGTACCGGCACCACTCCGAACTTTTCTTTGGGAAAAGCCTTTGGCTCCGCGACGGCCTCGCGCGGCACTCTACGCAACGGTGCGGCGCGCCCGAGCGAAGGTCGCCGAAACTTGTACGTCGTGAACTCCAACAGCACCGTCACCGTGTATCCGGCGAACGGAACGACCTTGCTGCGCACGATCTCCAAACACGTGTGGAAGCCCACGGCAATGGCGTTCGACTCGGAAAATAATCTCTATGTCGTCAACTTAGGAACGAGCACCGTAACGGTCTATTCGCCGGGGGAAGTCATACCATCTCGCATAATTTCCGACGGGCTCAAGCGCCCGGTCGCCATCGCGATCGACGCAAGCGACGACGTATATGTCGCAAACTCGAGAACCAACACAGTGACCGAGTACGCGCCCGGCACCAAAACGCTCGTCGAAACGATCGCCGGGGACGTTCGAGACCCCACGGCACTGGCAGTGGACGCTGCCGGTAACCTCTACGTCGCCAATACTCCAGGTCGTTGGCATGCAAGAGGATCCGTCACGGTCTACGCACCCGGCGGCACCGAGTTGTATAAAATCTCCGAAGGCATCGACAAGCCGAGAACCCTCGCCTTCGACAAAGATGGGAATTTGTATGCCGGCAATTGGGGCGACGCGAGCGTCTCCGTCTATCCTCCCGGTAGTGCGTCTCCCGGCCTAACGATTACGCAAGGCGTCTCGGAGCCGCTTTCGATTGCGTTTGGCGGCAGCGGCAACGTGTTCGTCGCCAATTCCAATAGTTCGACCGTCACGGTCTATCCGCCGGGCGGCAGCACGCTATTGCGATCGATCTCCGATGGTGTCTACGTACCGTGGAGCGTGGCATTTGGCGGCGCCGACGACATCTACGTCGCGAATTTCTATGGAAACTCGGTAACGGTGTATCCCGCGAAAGGAACGGCTCTGCTGCGGACCATCACGGATGGCGTCAGTCACCCGCGCCAAGTTGCGTTCGGTCCGTAGTAGGTTCAAACCATCAACGCCAATGCGCGATGAATAGAAAGGCTCCTCGATATGGACGATGCTAAAAGGCTTGTCGCTGCGTTGAACGCGTTAGTGAAGTCGCCGCAGTTTTCGAACGCGAAGGCCCGCGCTGCGGCGCGACAGGAGCCCACGGTGAACTGGCCTGCGACCAAGGCGCTCAACGCGGAATTCAATGCCGACGTTGACGGTTGTGAATCGTTCGTGATGAACGACCGAAGCGTGTGCGCGTGGATGTCCGGGCAGTTTCGCTACGTCGCGCAACCGCGAGGGTAGCCAAAAGCCGGAGCCGGCGACAATTCAAACCGCAGCGTTTCCGAGTCCGACCGCGCGGTCTCGGTGAAACCGAGTTTGCGAAGCAGCGCCTGCGACGCATGCAGTTCCGGGAATGTCTGTGCGACGACGCGTTCCACGCGCTGGTCCGAGAACGCCCATGCGACGAGCGCGCGCACGGCTTCCGTCGCGAAACCGCGGCGCTGATAGCGCGGCACGATTGAATAGCCAACTTCCACGACGCCCTCCGACGGCTCGCCTTTGAAACCGCCGTTTCCGATCGTGATGCGTTCGCCGTCTTCGTCGACGCTCACGAAGTACCAACTCATCCAGCCGATCGCGCTCGGGTGGGCCGTAAGGTGCTTGAGAAAGAAGCGCGCCGACTCGTCGTCGTTGAGCGGCGGCGGCCAATCCGCCGGCAAGCGCGCGTCGAGAAGTCTAGCGAGCGCTGTACGGTCCGAGACTTCCGCGAGCGCCATTTCGCTCGTAGCCGCAATCAAATGCAGCCGCGGCGTGCGCAGCTCGATCACGCTTTGCGGGTCGCGGCTCCGATGAACGCCGAGGCGCCGGGATAGCGGGCTGCGGAACCGAGTTCGTCCTCGATCGCCATCAGCCGATTGTATTTCGCTACCCGGTCGCTGCGCGAAAGGGAGCCGGTCTTGATCTGCCCGGCATTCGCCGCAACGGCAATGTCGGCGATCGTGGTGTCCTCGGTTTCCCCGGAGCGATGCGAAATCACGGTCGTGTAACCGGCTTTATGCGCCATGTCGATGGCGTCGAGCGTCTCGGTCAGCGTTCCGATTTGATTGACTTTGACGAGTATCGAGTTGGCAACGCCGTCGGCAATTCCACGCTCGAGAAACGTTACGTTCGTTACGAAGATATCGTCGCCGACGAGCTGCACGCGGTTGCCGAGCGCTTCGGTCAGCTTCCGCCATCCCTCCCAGTCGTCCTCGGCTAAACCGTCTTCGATCGACACGATCGGATAGCGTTCGCACAACTCCGTATACAGCGCGACCATCTCGCTCGCGCTAAGGCCACGGTCCTTGGTCAGCGCGTAGTACTTGCCGTCCTGATGGAACTCGCTCGAGGCAGGATCGAGTGCGATCGCAACGTCGGCGCCGGCCTTGTAGCCCGCGAGATCGATGGCGGCCACGATCAAGTCGAGCGCCTGCTGCGGCGTCTCCAGCGGAGGCGCAAACCCGCCTTCGTCGCCGACGAGCGTCGGAAGATGCCGATCGTGAAGCAGTCGCCCGAGCGCGTGAAAAACTTCTGCGCCGCAGCGAACGGCATCGCTTTCGCTCGCCGCACCGAGCGGCACGATCATGCACTCTTGGAACTGCAGCGCGCCCTCGGCATGCTTGCCGCCGTTGACGACGTTCATCATCGGCACCGGCAGCGTCGCCGCCGACGGTCCGCCGAGATATCGAAACAGCGGTAAGGAAAGACTCGAGGCTGCCGCGCGCGCCACGGCGAGCGAAACGCCGAGAATCGCATTGGCGCCGAGATTTCCTTTGTTCGGCGTTCCGTCGAGCTCGAGCAGCGTCGAGTCCACCGCGCGCTGCGCCGTCGCATCGAGCCCTTCGAGTGCCGGACCGAGCACGTCGTTGACGGCACGCACCGCGTTGAGCACGCCCTTCCCGCCGTAGCGCTTCGGATCGCCGTCGCGCAGCTCGACGGCTTCGTGCGCGCCGGTCGACGCGCCCGACGGCACCATCGCTTCCTCGACGGCGCCGAAGCTCGTGGCGACGCTCACGGCAACGGTGGGATTGCCACGCGAATCGAGCACTTCACGGGCGTGCACGGCTTCGATGAGGGGACGGCCGCCGCCGCGCAGCGATTCGAGCGGCGCGGTCAATCCTTGATCCAGCGTTCGAGATCGTGCCGGCGCGAAACGAACTCGTTGGCGTGGAAGAAAATCTTCAACTCGCGCTCGGCGCTGGCTTTGCCGTCGCTGCCGTGCACGAGATTGCGGCCGATCGTTTGCGCGAGGTCGCCCCGAATCGATCCCGGTGCTGCCGACAACGGATTCGTGGCCCCGATGAGCTGACGGCAACCGTCAATGACGTTTTCGCCTTCGACGGCGAGCGCCACCAGCGGGCCGCTCGTGATGAACGAAACCAAGTCGCCGAAGAACGGCTTGCCGTTGTGCTCCTCGTAGTGCGCGCGGGCGCGGTCGCCGTCGAGTTGCATCATCTTCATCGCCACAATGATGTAGCCGCGGCGTTCGACGCGCGAAACGATGTCGCCGACGAGTCCGCGCGACACGGCGTCGGGTTTGCATAAAATAAGCGTGCGTTCGATTGTCATACGTCCGCGAAATACGGCTCGGCGCAGGGGTAAGCCTGCGGCGGGCGGCAAACCTTTCAGCGCCTTCAATGCAGAGCCGGGCGCATCCGTACGGACGTCTTGCCGACGAACTCGGCAGCTCGCCGTTTTCGGCTATTCGATACGTCGTAGAAACCGAGAGTACCAACGCGGACGCGGCGAAACTGCTCGGCGACGACCGCTATCTCGGCCTCAGCATCGTCGCCGAACATCAGACCCTGGGCAGCGGTCGTAAGGGCCGGTCGTGGTCGGCACTTCCCGGCGGCTCGCTCCTGGTGACGACGGTGCTGCCGCGCGTTATCGCCGCTTCGGCGCTGTGGGCGGTGCCGTTTTGGACGGCTCGCGCGGTACGCGCCGGACTCGCAAGCCAAGGCGTCGCAACGACGATGCACTGGCCGAACGATCTGCTCGTCGCCGACCGTGGAAAAATCGCGGGGATCTTGTGCGTCTCGCGCGTCGTCGGGAAGCGCGCGTGGGCGGCCTGCGGCGTCGGCATCAACGTGCTTCGCCGTCCCGAGGCCGACGCCGCCATCGACCCGGCGCCGGCGTATTGCGACGACGTGACGCGCGTCGACCGCGCGCGGCTGCTGTTGGAAATACTCCGCGCGTACGAAGCGACGCTCGACCTCCTTGCAGATCCCCGCACCACGGCCGATCGGTGGGAAGCCGATGCCGGCCTTCCCGGCGCGCGCTATCGCATCCTCAAGGACGGAGAAACGACGCCGTTCGAGGCGACCGCGCTGCGAATCGCCGACGGCGGCGGTCTCGTCGTCGAGCGAAACGACGGCAGCATCGAAACGATCGACCTCGCGCACGCACGCGCGCTACGCTAGTGTCGCGCCCGCTTGGGATGACACCGCTGCGCTCCCTGCGCCAAGGAACCTAGCTTTCTTTGCGGGCGCGCCCTAGGCGGCGCTCGCACACCTCGCAGTAGTGCGGCATTTTATTGTCCGTCTCGAAAACCGAATTCGAATAGTACATCGCGCACCGTGCGTTGAAGCAGTGTTTGAGCCCCAGCGCGTGCCCTAACTGATGCACCGCCTCTTTTAACGTACGCTGGAAGAGTTGATTCGCATCGGCTTCCTCGCCGTAAAACTGCGAACGCAAGCGGTGCAGGGAGACGACCGCGACCGCATTGCCTTCGTCCCCATCCCCGAAAATGAAGCGATGCGACGTCTTGTAGAGATCGAAATCGGTAATCGCCAGCCGGATTCCCTCGTGCTCGGGAAGCGCCCGCAACAATTTTGACGTCAGCGTCGACAAAAACAGCTGCTTGCGCGCCGGATTGAGCGCGCTGCGGGTGACGGCGAGCGAGCGTTCGACGCGCACGCTCGTCAAGAACCGCTCTTCGACGCAAAGCGCCAGACGGTCGACGAATTCCGAATCGATGGCATTGACGGGAACGATGCGAATCGGGCCGTTCATCTCGCCGGCCGTGCTTCGGCGCCGTCGTCTGGAAAACTTGCGAGTTCTCCCGCGCGGGACAAACTGCGGCACGTTAAGAACTCGTTATCGCAATGATCGTCGGAGTCGGATTCGACCTTGCGGAGGTCGATCGGTACCGTTTCGCACCGCGCGCGTTGCAATGGTTTTCGCGAAAAATCTATACCGAAGCCGAGATGGCCTACGCGATGCGCAAGCGCAACTGGGCCGAACGGCTCGCCGGCTTTTTTGCCGCTAAGGAAGCGACGCGAAAAGCCTTCGGCCACGCCATTCCCTGGCGCCAAGTCGGCGTCGGCCACGAGCGCAGCGGCAAGCCGACGATCGAACTGCTCGGCGAGGCAGGTCGCCTGCTCGCCGCGCGCCGCGTGCGCTCGATTCATCTCTCGATCACGCACACGGCCGGCACCGCGGCGGCCGTCGTGATTCTCGAAGCGTGATCTACGTCCTCACCCCCGCGCAGATGCGCGCCGCCGACGCGGCTGCAATTGCAGTGCGGGGCGAGGACGCGCTCATGCGCGACGCCGGACGGCAGGTCGCCCGCACGCTGCGCGAACTCGAAGCCGGCGCGCGGCGCATCGTCGCGTTTGCCGGACCGGGCAACAACGGCGGCGACGCATTTGCCGCACTGGCGGAACTCGCTTCGGATTTCGAATGCGTCGTCCACGCCGACGACGGCGTCAAGCGTTCCCCGGCCCGCGCCGCCGCGGAGCAACGGGCGCGGACCGCCGGCGTGCAGGTTCGTCCGCTGCCCGGCGGCGAGGAGGCGGCGCGCGCCGCGCTCGAGGGCGCCATTGCCGTGGACGCGCTGTTCGGGACGGGCGCGCGGCTGCCGCTCGCAGAGCCGTATGGTTCGCTCGCACGCGCGCTCGACGCGCGCGAACGCCCGGTCGTCGCGATCGACATTCCGAGCGGCATCGACGCGCTGACCGGTGCCGTGAGCGGCGACGCCGTGCGCGCGAGCGTCACCGTGACGATCGGGGCCGCCAAACCGGGACTCTTTCTCGGTCCGGCGCGCGACTGCGTCGGAGAGTTGTGGTATGCCCCGATCGGCATCGACGACGCCATTCTGGCGGCACAGCCGCGAACGTTCGCAGCGCTCGACGACGGTGCGTTCGTGCGTTTGCTGCCTCAGCGAAAGTCCGAGTCCGATAAACGCGCGTCGGGCGCGCCGCTCGTCATCGCCGGTTCGGCGCAATTTCCGGGCGCCGCCGTGCTTTGCGCGCGCGCCGCAGCGCGCGCGGGCGCCGGCTACGTGACGGTCGCCGCTCCCCGCAGCGTTGCCGGCGTGTTGCGCGCGCATCTCGTCGAACAAGTCGTCGTCGAGCTGTCCGACGATGCGCCGGCCGGCGACGTCGTCGACGATTTGCTCGACATCGCGAAGCGGAACGGCTCGGTCGCGATCGGTCCGGGTCTTGGACTCGACGAGCGCACGGGCGCCATCGTGACCGGGTTTCTCACCCGCAATGCGCTGCCGGCGGTGGTCGATGCGAGCGCGCTCTTTCACCTCGCAAAAAACCTCGAGATTCTCCGCGGCAAACCTGCAGTCGTTACGCCGCACGCCGGCGAGTTCGCACGGCTCTCGGGAAAAGGCACGATACGCGAGGGCGAACGCGTCAATCGAATTCGAGAGTTCGTCGATCGAACGGGCATCGTGACGTTGCTGAAGGGCCGCGACACGTTGATCTACGACGGCACGACGGTGCACGTCAACGCCACCGGAACCAACGTGTTGGCGACGGCCGGAACCGGCGACGTGCTCACGGGTACGATCGCAACGCTGGCATCGCAAGGGCTGCCGGTCGTCGACGCCGCCTGCGCGGGCGCCTATTGGCACGGGCTCGCAGGCAAATGCGCGGGCGACTATCGCCGCGTCGGCGTCGTCGCCGGCGACGTTATCGACGCGCTCGCGGATGCGCTCCCCGACGGCGAAGCAAGCGACGATTTGCGACGCTTGTTCTGACGATGTGCGGCGCTCGTTCTAAAGGAAATCTAAAGGGTTTCCGAATGCCGAAAGGAAGGCGGCCCGCACGTACTCGCCGTCTTTTTGGGGGAACCATGGACCGGCTTACTCTATCGTCGGCTCGTTTACGCGTTGCCGCGCTTGCTTTCACTGCAGCGTTAGCGGGATGCGCAAGCGGCGCCGTCCCGTCGACCGCCATCGCTCCGGCGAACGGATCCGCGTTCGCCCTCGCACAGCCCGACGCGAATCCGCCCGCGTGCAAAGGTCAGAAGGCGACCAAGACGTACGCGAAGACCGCAGCCGAGCCCATCACGAGCAAAGGCGGCGCGATCTGCGTCGCCTCGTTCGGCGGCTGGGGCGGATTCCTCGAATATCCCAAGGGTGCTTCCGCGACCAAGCTCACGCTCACGAGCAGCACGACCGCCTACGATCCGCCGCTCTTCCCGCCGGAAGGCTCGCTCGGTGCTCCGATTTTCTACCTGCAAGTGCATCCGGCAAATGCCATTACCTTCGGGACGACGATCGGCTCCGGCTTCGGCATTCAGAGCACGCTACTCAAGCCGAAGAAAGCGTATACGGCGGCATATTGGACCGGCGGTGGAAGTTTGTGGCTGCGGTATTCGCCGTGCTACGCGATCGCGAAAAAGGCGAAGTATGGTGGCAGCATTGCAGGCGTCGGCACGCGCTTAGAGGGTCAACGCATGAACCCCTCGTCGTATAACGTGATCGAAATATTTGCAGGCAAACAGTCTACACAACAGTGTTAGGAAGCGAGATCTTCCTTACTTTAGAAGGTTGCGTAGGCCGGCTTCGTCGAGAATTTCGATGCCGAGTTGCTGCGCTTTGACGTATTTGCCGCCCGGATCGTCTCCGGCGACGATGTAGTCGGTCTTCTTGCTGACCGATCCCGTCACTTTGCCGCCGGCGTTTGCGATGAGTTCGCCGGCTCGTTCGCGCGTGAGGTTCGCCAGCGTCCCGGTGAGCACGAACGTCTTCCCGGCGAGCGGACCAGCCGCGGCGCGTGGGCGTTTGGGTGCCGTCATGTCGACGCCCGCCGCGCGAAGCCGTTCGATCGTATCGCGATTGGCGGGCTGCTTGAAAAACAGATGCACGCTGCCGGCTACCTCCGGCCCGATGCCCTCGCTGCGCTGCAGCTCCCGTTCGCTCGCACCGGCGATCGCGTCGAGCGATCCGAAATCCCCGGCCAAGATTTGAGCGGTTTGTTCGCCGACGAACCTGATGCCGAGCGCGTTGAGCAAGCGCGCGAGCCCTCGAGCCTTCGACGCTTCGATCGCACTTAGCAGCTTGGCCACGCTCTTTTCGCCCATCCGCTCGACCTCGCGCAGCGCATCGGCCTCGAGCGCGTATACGTCGGCGATGTCGCGCACCAATCCGCGCTGCGTCAGCTGCTCGGCCAAAACGTCGCCCAAACCCTCGATGTCCATCGCTCCGCGCGAGGCGAAGTGCCGTAAGCGCTCGGTCGTTTGTGCCGGACACGAGGCGTTCGTACACCGCGACATCGCTTCACCGGGCGGATGGTCGACGTCGCTGCCGCAGACCGGGCAACGGCCGGGCATCCGAAAAATGCGCTCCTTGCCGGTTCGTTCGGCCGTGACCGGCCCGACGACGCGCGGGATCACGTCGCCGGCGCGCACGACGATGACCGTGTCGCCGATGCGGATGTCGTTGCTCTCGATGTAGGCGGCGTTGTGCAGCGTCGCGTTGCGCACGGTCACGCCGCCGATCTGTACCGGTTCGAGGACCGCGTTGGGATTGAGCGTGCCCGTTCGGCCGACCGTTACCGCGACGTCGAGCAACTTCGAGCGCGCTTCGCGCGCTTTGAACTTGAACGCGATCGCCCAGCGCGGATCGCGCGCGACCGCGCCGAGCTTTTCTTGCAGCGCGAAATCGTCGACCTTCACGACGACCCCATCGATTTCGTAGTCGAGTTCGTCGCGCCGCCTCTCCCATGCGCGGCAGAACTCCACGACCGCATCGATCGAACCGGCGCGCGCGATATTTGGGTTGACGTGGAAGCCGAGACGCTCGAGCGCGCGCAACCCTTCCCACTGCGTCCGCGCGGCCGTCCCGCCTTCCTGCGCGGCGACCTGGTAGGCGAAGAACGAGAGCCGTCGCGCCGCGGTCAACGCGGGGTCGAGCTGACGGACGCCGCCGGAAGCGGCATTGCGCGGATTGGCGAACACCGGCAAGCCGTCTCGCTCGCGCGCGGCGTTGAGTTTCTCGAAATCGCTCTTACGCAGATAAACTTCCCCGCGCACTTCGAGAAATGCCGGCGGACGCGTGCCGTCGAGACGCAGCGGAATCGACCGAACGGTGCGCAGATTCGGCGTCACCTCTTCACCGACGCTGCCGTCGCCGCGCGTTCCGCCGCGTTCGAAGAGACCGTCGCGGTAATCGAGCGCTACCGCCAGGCCGTCGATTTTCAATTCGCAGACGTACTCCGGGTCGCGGCCGGCGAGTTTGCGCGCGCGCTGATCGAACGCGCGCAGCTCCTCTTCGGAGACGGCGTTTGCCAGGCTGAGCATGGGGCGCGCGTGGCGATAGGGCGAGAAACGCTCCGACGGAGGCGCGCCCACGCGCTGGGTCGGCGAGCCGGGGGTTCGCACGCCGGGATGCGCCGTTTCGAGCTCGACGAGTTCGCGCAGCAGCGCATCGAACTCCGCATCGCTAATGGCCGGTTCGTCGAGCAGATAGTAGCGCCGGTTCGCGTCTTCGATGCGCGCGCGCAGCGCGGCCGCTCGGGCCGCGGGCGACGCGTTTTTCCGGCTGCCGGCCATGCTGCCGGGGGTTCTACGCTTCGACGGCGATGCGCTCTCCCTCGCGGAGTTCGCCGAGCACCGCGAGATTCTCCGATTCCAACCGGTCGAGTTCGGCCGCGTCGGGAACGTGATGCCCGACGGCACGCTGATCGAGCAGCACCGGCGCGAGATAGGCGCCCGTGAACGAGCGGGCGTCGCGAGAAACCTCTTCCGGCGTTCCGGTCGCCACGACGGTGCCGCCGCGATCGCCGCCTTCGGGCCCGAGATCGATGAGGTAGTCGGCGCTCTTGATCACGTCGAGGTTGTGTTCGATGACGAGCACGCTGTTGCCGAGGTTCACCAGCCGCTGCAGCACGTCGAGCAGCCGGTGGATGTCGGCGAAATGCAATCCCGTCGTTGGTTCGTCGAGCACGTAGAAGGTGCGGCCGGTCGAGCGCCGCGAGAGTTCGGTTGCGAGTTTGACGCGCTGCGCCTCGCCGCCCGAGAGCGTCGTCGCCGGCTGTCCCATCTTGATGTATCCGAGCCCGACGTCGCAGATCGTCCGAAGTTTGTTGTGAATGCGTGGAATGTTCTCGAAGAACGCGTTCGCCTCGTCGACGCGCATGTCGAGCACCTCGGAGATCGTCTTTCCTTTGAACTTTACCTCCAGCGTCTGCGCGTTGTAACGTTTGCCCTTGCAGACTTCGCACGGCACGTAGACGTCGGGCAGAAAGTGCATCTCGATTTTGATGATGCCGTCGCCCTGGCAGGCTTCGCAGCGTCCGCCCTTGACGTTGAAGGAAAATCGTCCCGGCGCATAGCCGCGCATGCGCGCTTCGGGCACCTTGGAGAAGAGTTCGCGGATGTGATCGAACGTGCCGGTGTAGGTTGCGGGATTGCTGCGCGGCGTTCTCCCGATCGGCGCTTGATCGATGACCACGAGTTTGTCGAGTTGGCCCGCGCCTTTGACGGTGCCGTACGTGCCGCCCGGCGGCTGCCCGTGCAGATGCTGGTTGAGCGCGCGAACGAGAATCTCGTTGACGAGCGTCGATTTGCCGCTTCCGCTGACGCCCGTGACCGCACAGAGCGCGCCGACCGGAAAGCGCACGTCGATACCGTCGACGTTGTTGGCGCGCGCGTTGCGCACTTCCAGCCAACCGCGCGGCACGCGGCGCCGGCGCGGCACCGGAATGTACTTGCGCCCCGACAAGTACGCGCCGGTTTCGGACTGCGCGTTGGCGATGATGTCGTCCAACGTTCCGGCGGAGAGAATCTCACCGCCTTCGGCCCCCGCTCCCGGCCCGATGTCGACGATGACGTCGGCGGTGCGCATGGTATCCTCGTCGTGCTCGATGACGATCAGCGTGTTGCCGAGATCGCGCAGCGTCTTGAGCGTCGCCAGCAGTCTTCCGTTGTCGCGCTG
The DNA here is from genome assembly GCA_963704715.1 of Vulcanimicrobiota bacterium. Taxonomy (GTDB): domain Bacteria; phylum Vulcanimicrobiota; class Vulcanimicrobiia; order Vulcanimicrobiales; family Vulcanimicrobiaceae; genus Tumulicola. The sequence goes on from OY969933.1 coordinate 1,591,153, forward strand.
GTGCAGCCCGATCGACGGCTCGTCGAGGATGTAGAGCACGCCGACCAGCGCGCTGCCGATCTGGGTCGCCAGCCGGATGCGCTGCGATTCCCCGCCCGAGAGCGTCGTCGCCGAACGGGCGAGCGTGAGGTACGTCAATCCCACGTTCGTGAGAAAGCCGAGCCGGGCGCGAATCTCTTTGACGATTTGATGCGCGATCTGTTCCTGGCGCGCCGTGAGCGTCAGATCGGCGAAAAACCCCTCGAGACGTTCGACCGGAAGACGCGTGAGCGCGTCGATGTTTTCGCCGCCGACGGTCACCGCCAGGGCTTCCGGTTTCAGACGCGCGCCTTTGCAGGCCTTGCACGTCGACGCCGACATGTACTTTTCGATCTCTTCCTTGACGTAATCGCTCGACGTTTCGCCATACCGCCGCTGCAAGTTGTTCACGACGCCCTCGAACGACGCGCGGTACTCCCACGTCTTGCCGGCACGCGAGGTGTACGCGAACGTTTGCTCGTTCTGCGTTCCGTAGAGAATCGTGTCCACGGCGTCGTCCGGCATCGCGTCGATCGGCGTCGTCATCTTCAGGCGATGCTTGCGCAGCACCCGTTCCAACTGTTGCAGGTAGTACGGATTCATCGACGGATATCTGCCGGACCCCAGGTTCCGGCTCCACGGAACGATGGCGCCGTCGGCGATCGACTTGCTGCGATCGGGAAGCACCTTCCACGGATCGATCTCGATTTTTTCTCCCAAACCGCCGCATTCCGGACACGCGCCGTACGGCGAGTTGAACGAAAACAGCCGCGGCGCCAGTTCCTCGAACGACAGCCCGCAATACACGCACGCGAACGCTTCGCTGAAGGTCAGTTCGCGCTCGCCGGCGAGCACCGTCACGATGCCGGTCGAGAGCCGCAGCGTCGTCTCGACCGAGTCCGTCAGGCGCCCGCGCACGTCGGGCTTCATGACGAGCCGGTCGACGACGATCTCGATCGTATGTTTGCGCTTCTTGTCGAGAACGATTTTGTCGCGGAGTTCCTTGACGTCGCCGTCGACGCGAACGCGCGCGAAGCCCTCCTTTGCCGCCTCTTCGAAGAGCTTCGAGTACTCGCCCTTGCGGCCGCGCACGAGCGGCGCGAGCAGTTGCAGACGCGTTCCTTCCGGCAGTTCCATAATCGAGTCCACGATCTGCTCGCTCGATTGGGTACTGATCTCGCGGCCGCAGCGATAGCAGTGCGGCGTTCCGACGCGCGCGTAAAGCAGGCGAAGATAATCGTAGATCTCCGTCACGGTCCCGACGGTCGATCGCGGATTGCGCGAGGTCGACTTTTGATCGATGGAAATTGCCGGCGACAGGCCCTCGATGTAGTCGACGTCGGGCTTCTCCATCTGTCCTAAGAATTGCCGCGCGTACGAGGAGAGCGACTCGACGTAGCGCCGTTGCCCTTCCGCGTAGATCGTGTCGAACGCCAGCGACGATTTTCCGGACCCGGAGAGTCCGGTCACGACGATGAGACGATTGCGCGGCAGCACGAGGTCGACGTTCTTGAGATTGTGCTCTCGCGCGCCCTTAATGACGATGGAATCCAGACCCGAAGCCATACGCTTCTCAGAAACCTCCGAAGGGACGAAGGTTACGCGCAAACGGCGCCCTTTTACGGAAGCGCGAGCAGCGCCCGCCCGGCTTCCCCGAGGGTCGCGCAGACGACGTCGGGCGGGGGTGCGCCCGGCGGCAAGGATTCACCTCGTACGTTCAACCAGACCGTGAAGAGGCCGGCCTCGCGCGCGCCGCGTACGTCGCGCTCGTAGCGGTCGCCGACCATCGCACCGTGCGCGGGCGACGCGCCCATCGTCGTGCAGGCGTGCGCGAACAGCAACGGGTCGGGCTTGAGCATGCCGACTTCGTCGGCGATGAAAATCGCGTCGAAGTATTCGCCGAGACGCAGCAGCGAGATTTTTTCACGGTGCGTCTCCGAGAATCCGTTGGTCACCATGCCCAGCCGCTTTCCGCGTCCGCGCAGCGAGCGCAGCAGCTCGATCGCGCCGGGGAACGGCAGGTAACGCCGCTTTCGATAGTCGTTGTAGCGACCGGCGGAGCGTCGAGCGACGCCGGCGTCGGCGATTCCGACGCTCTCGAGCGCGCTGCTCCACAACCGCTCGCGGACGCGCGCGAGTTCGACGCGCAGCGTTTCGGTCGTGAGCCGCTTCCAAAAACCTTCGGCCGCCGCTACGTAGGCGGCTTTCAGCTCGAGTGCGTCGATGCCGTGCTCCGCGGCAATCTCGTGCGCGACTTCCTCGGCGGCACTCTGGTACGCGAGGGTATCGTCGTGAAGCGTGTCGTCGAGGTCGAAGAGCACGATATCGAGCCGGCGCATGAACGGCGAGCGGGCTACGGGATGTGCGGGAGATGTTGCAGCAGCACGATCCACCCCTCGTCGGAGATACGCACCGATCCGTCGAACGGCGAATCGAACTCGGAGATGACGATGAACAGAATCGCGATTAGCCCCGCCAGAATCGCCGTCATCACGAGCTGGGCGCCGCGGTTTTCGACGCCGAAGAGAAAGGCGAACGACAGCATCGCGAGCGCTCCGGACACCAGCGCGAACCAGAGCACCGCCGGCACCGACGGAGCGTCCTGAATCAGGCGGAGCCGTCGCGCATCGAAAAGGCGCTCCACCTGCGTCATCGCCGCCCGCTGCACGCCGGCATCGCCCGCATCGTGCGGCTTGTACGTGTTGATTTCGTGCGCGAGGTCTTCGAGCACGTTCAAGTCTTTCGGCACGTCGATGCGCAGCGACATCTGCGGCCACTCGGTCTGCACGACGCCGTTCGCATACGACGTCAGTTGACGGCGAACCAAAGAGCGTGCCGGTTCGGCCAGGCCGCCGGCAACGCGGTAGAGATCGGAGACGGCGGCAATCTCCGTGTCGACCGTGGAGACGGTGGCGTCGTACTTCTCCCACACGACCACGACGATGAATCCGAGCACGACGGCATAAATCACGCCCACCGCCGAGAAAAGAAAGCCCGCGACGTCGTTGTGCTTTCGCAACATCTCGCTGCGAAAGCGGCGCTGCCATATCGCGTGCAACACGACCGTCACGGTGACGACCAGGGCGATGACGAGAATTTCGCCGACTGCTTCCGACATCCCGTACGACGTATGCGTCATGCCGCAGCCATATCCTCGCCGCAGCAGCCCGTCGGGCGCTTACGTTCCGACGAGGTCGGCAAGGGCGCGGCCGAAGATCTTCGGAGCTTTGCCGCCAAAAAGAATTCCTTCGTTCCCGCCGATTTGTTTTCGCAGTTCGATCAGCTCGTCGCGCAGCGCGGCCGCCTTTTCGAACTCGAGGTTTGCCGCGAGTTCGCGCATTTTGCGCTCGAGGTCGGCGGCCGTCTTCAGCGCGACTTCGCGCGGGAGCTTGTCGTATTTGAATTTCTCGGCGTTCTCCGCGGTCGCGCCGACGAGGCTCAAGATGTCGTGCACTTCCTTACGGATCGACGTCGGCTCGATGCCGTGCTCGAGATTGTAGGCGATCTGCCGCTCGCGGCGGCGCCGGGTTTCGCCGATGGCGCGCGCCATCGATTCGGTGACGCCGTCGGCGTACATCAGCACCTTCCCTTCGACGTGCCGCGCCGCCCGGCCGATCGTTTGAATGAGCGAGGTCCCGCTGCGCAGGTATCCTTCCTTGTCGGCATCGAGGATGCCGACGAGCGAGACTTCGGGCAGATCCAAGCCTTCGCGTAAGAGATTGATACCGACCAAAACGTCGAACGCGCCGATGCGCAAATCGCGGAGAATTGCCACGCGCTCGAGCGTATCCACTTCGCTGTGCAGATAGCGCGCCCGCAATCCCATCTCGAGTAAGAAATCGGTCAGGTCTTCGGCCATTTTCTTCGTGAGGGTCGTCACGAGAACGCGTTCTCCCCGGTCGACGCGCTGCCGTATCTCCTCCATCAAGTCGTCGATTTGGTTGCGCGTCGGCCGGACCTCGACTTCGGGATCCACCAGCCCGGTCGGCCGGATGATCATCTCGACGACTTGAGAACTCCGGTTCAGTTCGTACGCGGCGGGGGTCGCGGAAACGTAGACCGCCTGGGGAACGTGCTCGTCGAACTCGTCGTACGTCAGCGGGCGATTGTCGAGCGCGCTGGGCAGCCGGAAACCGTGTTCGACCAGCACTTCCTTGCGCGAGCGGTCGCCCGCGTACATCCCGCGCACCTGCGGCAACGTCACGTGCGACTCGTCGACGAAGAGCAGCCACTCCTTGGGAAAGAAATCGATCAGACACCACGGCGTGGATCCGGGTTCGCGGCCGGTCAGGTGCCGCGCGTAGTTTTCGATGCCGTTGCAGTAGCCGACTTCGCGCAGCATGTCGAGATCGTAGCGCGTGCGCATTTCGAGGCGTTGCGCTTCCAACAGCTTTCCGCGCTCGCGGAAGTAGTGCAAGCGCTCCTCGAGTTCGATCTCGATCGACGCGATCGCTCGGTGCAGTTTCTCCTCCGGCGTGATGAAGTGTTTGGCCGGAAAGATCAAAAGTTCGCTCTTGCTTTCGACATACTCGCCCGTGAGAATGTTTACGACGCTGATCGATTCGACGTCGTCGCCGAAGAATTCGATGCGATGAACGAGTTCCTCGTCGACGCCCACGTACTCCAACACGTCGCCGCGCACGCGAAACGTGCCGCGCACCAGATTGACGTCGTTGCGGCGGTACTGCATGTCCACGAGCCGGCGCAGCAGCACGTCGCGATCCATCGTATCGCCGACGTGCACCCGGGCCGACATCTCGACGTAATCCGAGGGCGAGCCCAAGCCGAAGATGCACGAGACCGAGGCGACGATCAGCGTATCCGGCCGGGTGAGCAGCGACTGCGTGGCGGAGTGCCGGAGGCGTTCGATCTCGTCGTTGACCGAACTGTCCTTCTCGATGTACGTGTCGGTCGACGCCACGTATGCCTCGGGCTGGTAGTAATCGAAGTACGAGACGAAATACTCGACGGCGCTCTTGGGGAAGAATTCGCGAAACTCGGCGCACAGCTGAGCGGCAAGCGTCTTGTTGTGACAGAGCACCAGCGTCGGTTTCTGCACGAGTTCGACGGTGCGCGCCATCGCCATGGTCTTGCCGCTGCCGGTGACGCCGAGCAGGGTCTGGTAGCGATCGCCCCCGCGGACGCCTCGGGCCAACGCCTCGGTCGCCTTCGGCTGATCGCCGGCGAGGGCGAACGGCGAAACCAACTCGAATTTCTGCGCCATATTCGTCCCAAACAACCCGTCCGGTCGCCGAGGTTGCCGCGACGGCCCGTCCCCCTCCCGGCCATACCGAGGAAGCGCGGGCTTCTCGCGTGAACACCAGCCCTCCGCCCACGGGGAGAAACACGACGTTGAGCCTGCCTCCGCTCATTTTCAGCGGAAACTCCAACCCGCACCTTGCCGACGAGATAGCCAAGCGTCTCAAACTGCACGTCGGTAAGGCGCTGGTCGCCGAATTCAAAAACGAGGAGACGCGCGTCGAGATCGGCGAGAACGTGCGCGGCTCCGAGGTCTTCGTCGTGCAGTCCATCTGCAGAACGCCCGAGGGCAAGAGTGTCAACGACGCGCTCATGGAGCTGCTGCTCATGATCGACGCGCTGCGCCGCGCGTCGGCGGCGCGCATCACCGCCGTTATCCCGTACTACGGTTACGCCAAGCAAGACAAGAAGACCAAAGGCCGCGAGCCCATCTCGGCCAAGGTGGTCGCCAATCTGCTGAAGGTGACCGGCTCGAAGCGTATCGTGACGATGGACTTGCACGCCGCGCAGATTCAGGGGTTCTTCGATATCCCGGTCGACAACCTGATGGCGATGCCGGTGCTCTGCAACTACTTGAAAAAGGAAGGGCTCTGCGACGAAAAGATCGTCGTCGTCTCGCCCGATGCAGGCGGCGTGCACCGCGCCGAGATCTTCGCCAAGCGGCTCAACTGTTCGCTCGCAATCGTTTTCAAGCGGCGTCCCGAGCCCGACATCTCCGAAGTCACCGACATCGTCGGCGACGTAACCGGAAAAGTTGCCGTCATCGTCGACGACATGATCTCCACCGGCGGCACGCTCGCGCGCGCGGCCGAGGCGATCAAGGCGCGCGGCGCGACGCAGGTGTATACCGTCGCTTCGCACGGCATCTTCGCCGGCGACGCCGTCGGCGTGCTCGAACGTTCCGGCATCGAAAAAGTGATCGTGACGAACACGGTGCCGCTGGAGAACGTCGAGCGCCATCCGAAGTTCGTGCAGCTCTCGATCGCCCAAACGTTCGCGGATGCGATCAGCCGCATCACCACCAACCGTTCGGTGTCGGAACTCTTTGCCGGCGACGACACGCCCAAACTCGATCGCCCGGTTCTCGTGCCGGAAGCGGTCGTGGGCTAAACCTCAACCATTTTCGAAAGGTAGACCATGCCCGCTAAAGAGCTGAAGCTCTCGATAGAATCTCGCGCCAAGACCGGAACGACCGGTTCCCACGCACTGCGCCGCGCCGGAAAGATTCCCGTGGTGCTCTACGGCCACGGGGCCGCACCCGAACACGGCGCCGTCGACGCGCACGATTTCGCAGAGCTCCTCCACCACGGCGGCCGCAACGCGATCATCACGCTGAGCGGCGGCGCAAAACGCGGCGAAACCGCGCTCGTGCGCGCCGTGCAATACCATCCCGTTTCGCGAAGCGTCCTGCACGCCGACCTGCAACGGGTTTCGGCGCGTGAATCGATCACCGCAACGCTTCCGGTCGTGACGGCCGGCGTGGCGCGCGGCATTCGCGACTCCGGCGGCGTGATGGACGTCGTGACGCATCAACTGGAAATCGAAGGACCCGCCGGCAGTATTCCCGAGAACATCGAAATCGACGTATCGGAACTCGATCTGCACGACCACGTGACCGCGGGAGACGTGGCGCTGCCCGACGGATTCAAAATGGTGACGCCGGCCGACGCGATCGTCGTTTCGATCGAGCCGTCGCGCACCGAACGCGAACTCGAAGAGGCGGCCGCGGGCCCGGCAGAAGCGTCCGAACCCCAAGTCATCGGCGAGACGCCTTCGCCCGAAAAGGAGCAGTAGTTTCTGGCCGAGCGAGGGGCGCGGCTCGTCGTCGGCTTGGGGAATCCCGGACGCGAGTACGCGCAGACGCGGCACAACGCCGGCTTCATGGTGATCGACGAGGTCGCGCGGCGTCACGGCGTGACGTCCTGGAAAAAGAAAGACAGTGCCGAGCAAGCCTACGATTCCGTTGCGCGCGTGGCGTTCGTGAAGCCGCTCTCGTTCATGAACTTGAGCGGCACGCCGGTGCGGCTCATTTCGTCGTGGTATCGCACGCCGCCCGAAGACGTGCTCGTCGTCGTCGACGAGATGGACTTGCCGTTCGGCAAGCTTCGCATGCGCCCGTTCGGCGGCCACGGCGGACATAACGGGCTGCGTTCGGTGATCGCCACGATCGGCGACGGATTCCCGCGCTTGCGCGTCGGCGTGGGACGGCCGCAGCACGACTCCATCGATCACGTGCTCGGAACGTTCGACCAAGACGAGCGGCGCGACGTGCCCGCGATCGTCTCCGCCGCCGCCGATACCGTCGAACTCTGGCTCGACGACGGCCTCGACGCGGCGATGCGTTTTGCGAATACCTGGGAAACTACGGGCAGCCGCTAGGCACGCCGTTGATCGCTTCGGCACGCACTGCCGGACTGGGATGCGCGTCGAGGAACAGGTGCGGCAAAAACTCTGGACAGACTTCCTGTGTCCGGCGATCGGCGGCGCGCACGATCGCGCGCACCGCAGCGGCCCTATCCGCCGTCAGCGAGAGCGCGTAGCCGTCGGCAGCCAAGTCGTAGGACCGCAGCGCCGCGTTGCGCACCGGCACGGCGGCGATGTAGACGATCGCCAGCAGCGCGCCGACCAGCGCCAAGCGCGAGAGCGGGTCGTCGTCGCGCCGGAAACCGATGCGATCGGCCAGCACGACGGCAAGCGCCGAAAACACGATGATGATGCCGCCTTCGATGAGCGCGAAGAACAGTGGATCGGCATGGAGCGAGTGGCCGATTTCGTAGGCAACGACGTAGACGATCTCCGGAATCGTGCTGCCCGCCACGAGCGAACCCGTCAAGACCACGCGCCGGAACGGGCCCAGGCCGACCACGACCGCATCCGGCAGCGACGAGGTCCGGCTTCGCCGGACGAGCACGGGTACGGGAGGCACGCGGCCGCGCGCGAGCGCCGTCTCGATGCCCTGGCGGATCGCGTCGCCGGCCGGTTGCACGCCCCGCGCGCCCGGAACCTCGAAAAGCGGGCTCGCATACGACCACGCCAGGCTCGCCCCCAATACGATCACGACGGTGTAGGCGTACCACTGGTGCGTGCGATCGACGAGCCATAACACGACCGCAACGATGATGCCGGCAACGATCATGGCCAGGATCGTGTGAAAGATCCAATACGCCGCCCAGACGCGCGTCAACTCGGGGGAGAGTCCCATCGCGCGTTCGACGCGGTAGAGGTAGAACGCGGGAACCACTGCCGCCACGCGCGCGATCAGCGCGAGCGCCGCGCCGAAGACGAAACGCACCGTCGTCTCGCCGGCAGTGCGCCGGCGCAATCGGTCGCGCATTGCAGCGGCTGCGCCGGAGCTCCAAAAATACGCCAGCGCCGCCGCTTCGAAGAGGGCTGCCAACAGCCAGCCGGGCAACGTCAGTTGCGCGCGCCGCCGCGCCGCGGCTTGACGGTCGGGATCGACCAGCGCGATGGCCGGCTGCGTCGTCAACGCTTGCTGGGAGATCTCGTCGACGCGCCGGTCGAGTTCGTTCGGCGCTTGCGATGCGGCCGATCCGAATGCGAACGCCGCGGAGAACAGCGTCACCGCGAGCAGCGCGGCTCGGACGATCCGCCAAAACTCGAACGGCATCGCAAATGGGTTCGCGATGGCCTACGGGCGGCCTCCGGCCCGAAGCGTCGCATAAACGCCGGGCGACGCGGCGAACGACACCCGATCGCGCCCATTGCGCTTGCTGCAATACATCGCTTCGTCTGCGACGTCGATCAAGGCGTTTGCGGTCGCCGCATCGTGCGGGAACGCGGCGACGCCGACGCTCGCGGTCACGCGCACCGGCACGCCGAAGTCGCCTCCGCGCACGGCGTCGCAGAACGCCTGCGCCCGCTCGATGGCGCGCCGTTTTTCCGTCGCCCGAAGCAGCGCGCAGAATTCGTCGCCGCCGTGGCGCGCCGCCACATCGAGCCCGGCGACGAGATGGCCTTCGAGGAGCCACGCAACGCGCTGCAGCACGCCGTCGCCGGCGCGGTGTCCGAAGCGATCGTTGACCTCCTTGAAGCCGTCGGTATCCGCATACCACACACAAAGCGTTTGGCCGCCGCTTCCGGCGCGCGACGTTTCTTCGGCGAGGCGGCCCCGAAAGGCGCGCGGCGAGAGTAAGCCCGTCAGCGGATCGCGCGCCGCACCGTCGCGATCGGTCTCGCGCTCCAGCGCGACGGCGTAGGGCGCGGCGGCTCGTTCGATGACGGACACGATTGCTTCGCAGGCGTTCGCTTCCAGCGCCTGCGGCGAGGCGGCATACACCACGCTCGAGAGCGCTCCGCCGGCGGCAAGCGGAACCGCAATCGCAAAGCGGTCGGTCGGCGCAAGCGCTTCTCCGCCGGCGGCGAGCGCGGCGCGGCAGCCGGTTTGCGCGGCGAGCGCCGGAAGACGGCGCGCGTCGTCGCGCCGCAGACGAAACCCGCGCAGATATGCGGCTCTCGCGCCGGCGGCATAGACGCACGCGAGATCCTCACCGCACGGATGGAAAACGAGCAGCACGTCGATGCGCGCGTCCAACCCGCGAAGCGTGCTTTCAAGCCGTTCGACGACCGCGGCGCTCGACCGGAGCGACGCGTCGGAAAACGCACCGGCCGCATCGAGGAGCCGGTGCATTCGGCGGGTCTCCGCGTGCGCGCGCCGGAGTTCTCGCAATCGCCACACGCGCGGATAGTGCCCGCCTTCGTGCGGACGCTACTTTTTCGGTAAAGGACGGGCCGGGTTGCCGGCGACGCGTTCGCCCGGCGCGACGTCGCGCGTCACGACCGAGCCGGCTCCGGTCAGCGCGCCGTCGCCGATCGACACCGGAGCCACCAGCGAAGAGTTCGAGCCGATGAAGACGTCGCTGCCGACGATCGTCTCGTTCTTTTTTTCGCCGTCGTAGTTGCACGTGATCGTTCCGGCCCCGACGTTCGTTTCGCTGCCGATCGTCGCATCGCCGAGATAACTCAGGTGCGAGGCTTTCACGCCGGCGTCGAGCCGCGACTTCTTGATTTCGACGAAGTTGCCCACCCGAACGTTCTCGCCGAGCGTGGAGTCGCCGCGCACGTGAGCGTACGGGCCGATCGTCGTGCCCGCACCGATGGTTGCGTCGATAATGACGCTTTCGCGGACCGTTACGCCGGAGCCGAGGACGGCGTTGGAGATGCGCGTGTTGGGCCCGATCGTACACGCTTCGCCGATGTCGCTCAAGCGCGAGATCGCCGTATTCGGATAGACGACCGTATCGGCGCCGATGCGCAGCTCGGGCTCGAGATACGTCGTCGCCGGATCCACGATCGTTACGCCGTCGCGCATGTAGCGGTCGCACAGGCGGGCGTTCATCTCGCGGCGCGCTTGCGCGAGTTCCGAGCGGTCGTTAATGCCGATTGCATCCAGCGGGCGCGCCGACGCGACCGGGTGGACGCGCTTCCCGCGCGTCACGAAATAGCCGACGGCGTCGGTCAGATAGTATTCGCCTTGCGCGTTATCGCTGCGCAGATTGGCGACCGCGTCGCGCAGGTCGGGCTCGCGGAATGCGTAGATGCCCGCGTTCATTTCGTCGATCTGCAGTTCTGCGGACGTCGCGTCGCGAGCTTCGACGATGCGCGCTACGCCGGCTTCGCCGCGCACGATGCGCCCGAAACTCGAGGGCAGACCGAGCTTGACGGTCACGAGGGCCATGGCGGACTCGCCGCCGGTACGTTCGAGTGCCGATGCGACCGCGGTGAACGCCTCTTCGGAAACGAGCGGCATGTCGCCGTAGGCGACGAGGATGCGGCCGTCGCGCGGCGTCAGCGATTCGAGCGCCACGCGCACCGCATCGCCGGTGCCGCGCTGCTCCGGCTGCACCACGCCTTCGACGCCGAACTCGGCGATGCGCTCCTGCAGTTCGGGATTCGTGACGGCCAGGATGTCGGTAATGCCCGCGCGGCGCAACGCTTCGATGACGAACCACAGCATGGGGCGGCCGCAGAGTTCGAGCAGCACCTTCGAGCGCGCGCTCTTCATGCGCGTGCCCTTTCCGGCGGCCAGCAAAATCGCTCGCATCACGTCGCCGCCTGCCATTGCTCTTGCTCGCGTTTGCTGGGCGCTCCGACGAGATCGAGCGCGCCGCGCAGGCGCTCCCGAACGACGTCGCGGCCAAGCAGCTCCATCGAGTCGTAGAGCGGAATCGACGTCGGACTGCCGGTGATCGCCACGTAGAAGGGACGCGCGACCTCACGCACTTTCTTTCCGAGCGCCCCGGCGACGCGCGCGATCGTGTTTTCGATACCGGCGACGTTCCATACCGTCAGCGTATCGAGCTCCCACAGCGCCATTGCAAGCGCTCGTCGCAGTTCCGTGTCGTCGAGTTTCGAACCCGCGCGCAAATCGCCGGCAGAGATCGACAACCGTCCCGAAAACAGAAATGCCAGCAGCCGGCCGAGATCGCTCAGGCGCTCGACTCGCGGCTGCGCCAGTTCGGCGATGCGCAGGGCGCGCTCGGGCGTGACGTTCGCCCACGTCTGCGCGGCTCGCACGAACCCGGCGGGATCGAGGCGTTCGCGCAGATAGCGTCCGTTGAGCCAGTCGAGTTTCGCAACGTCGAAGACCGGTCCGCCGATCGGCACGTGCGCTACGTCGAATCGCCGCACCAATTGTGCCAGGTCCATGATTTCGTCGGACTCGTCTTCGTGCGCGGCGTTCGCGAGCAAACCGAGGAAGTTCATCAGCGCGTCGGGCAGATACCCCATCGCGCGGTAGAAGAGGATCCCGGTCGGATTCTTGCGTTTGCTCAGTTTGCTCTTGTCGGGATTGCGCAGCAGCGGCAGGTGCATCAGCTGCGGCGGCGTCCATCCGAAGTAGTCGTACAGCAGCAAGTGCTTGGGCGCGCTCGACACCCATTCTTCGCCGCGAAAGACGTGCGTGATCTCCATCAAATGGTCGTCGACGACGTTGGCGAGATGATAGGTCGGCAGTCCGTCGGATTTGAGCAGCACCTGCATGTCGACGGCGCTCCATTCGAACTCGATCGCACCGCGCCGCAGATCTTCGACCACGCACACGCCCTCGTCGGGAACTTTGAGCCGAACGACGCACGCCTCGCCGCCGGCTTCCCGGCGCTCGATTTCGGCTGGCGTCAGCGTCAGGCAAAAGCCGTCGTAACGCGGCGGCCGCCCCGCGGCACGCTGAGCTACGCGCATCGCTTCGAGGCGCTCGGGCGTGCAGAAACATTTGAACGCGTGTCCCGCCGCCAGCAGTTCGTCGACGTAGCGGCGATAGATCGCCGAGCGTTCGCTCTGCCGATACGGTCCGTGCGGCCCACCGACGTCGGGACCTTCGTCCCATGCGAGGCCGCACCAGTGCAACGCCTCGAGGATCGCGGCTTCACTTTCGGGCGTGCTGCGCGCACGGTCGGTGTCCTCGATACGCAAGATGAACTCGCCGCCGTGTTGTTTGGCAAAGCAATAATTCACCAGCGCCACGTAGGCCGTGCCGACGTGCGGGTCGCCGGTCGGCGACGGCGCTACGCGAGTTCGCGGCGCCGGCCGCATTCACGTTCGACGAACGAAACGATGTCGGAAAGCGGCGCGCCGGGCGTAAAGATCGCGCGAACTCCGGCTTTCTTGAGTGCCTCCGCATCTTCCGGCGGAATGGTGCCGCCGCCGAAAAAGACGATATCGCCGTCTTGCGCGGCGAGCTGTTCGACGACCAGCGGGAAAAGCGTCATGTGCGCGCCGGAAAGGATCGAAAGACCGATTCCGTCGGCATCTTCCTGAATTGCGGTCCGCACGATCTGTTCGGGCGTTTGAAAGAGGCCGGTGTAGATGACCTCCATTCCGGCGTCGCGCAGCGCTCGCGCGATCACCTTGGCGCCGCGGTCGTGCCCGTCGAGGCCGGCCTTAGCGATGACGATCCGCAGCGGTCGCTTGTTCATGGTTCCTTTCGTTGCGCGACAGGCTGAGCCTCAGCGCCTCTTCGAGCTTTCCCTTTACCTCGGAGAGCGTGCGCCGAAAGCGCCGGCGCTCGAGATCGGTCGTGAATCTCACGCTAGTGTCCCGACACTAAAACACCGAGCGTTCGGTATAGCGGCCGTACACCTCGACCATCGCTTCGACGATCTCTCCCTCGGTGCAGTAGGCGTTGACGCAATCGATGAGATGCGGCATCACGTTGTCCTTGGGATCGCGGCACGCCCGCTGCAGCCGTTCCAGCGTGGCCGCGACCGCAGCCGCGTCGCGGTTCGCGCGCACGGCCTGGACCGAACGCGCTTGCTCGCGCTCCATCTCCTGGGTAATCTTGAGCAAGTCGATCTCCATCCGTTCGTCGTCGCGCACGAACGCGTTGACGCCGACGATGATGCGCTCCTTGCTCTCGATCGAGCGCTGATACCGGTACGACGCTTCGGCGATTTCCTTTTGGAAGAATCCCGCCTCGATCGCCTCGACGACGCCGCCGTATTCGGCGATCTGCGCGAAATAGGCCTCGGCTTGGCGTTCCATCTCGTCGGTCAGGGCTTCGACGTAGTACGATCCGCCGAGCGGATCGACGACGTTGGTGACGTTCGTTTCGTACGCGAGCACTTGCTGCGTGCGAAGCGCAATCTCGACCGACTTCTCGGTCGGCAAGGCCAGCACTTCGTCCATCGAGTTCGTGTGCAGCGACTGCGTACCGCCGAGCACCGCCGCCATCGCCTCGTAGGCCACCCGCACGATGTTATTCTCTGGCTGTTGCGCCGTCGCGCTGCAGCCGGCGGTTTGCGTGTGGAAGCGAAGCTGCCACGACTTCGGATTCTTCGCGCCGTAGCGTTCGCGCATGTGGCGCGCGTAGATGCGGCGTGCGGCGCGGAACTTCGCGATCTCTTCGAAGAAGTCGACGTGCGAGTTGAAAAAGTAGGAAAGGCGCGGAGCGAACGAATCGACGTCCATCCCGGCAGCCATGCAGGCTTCCACGTAAGCGAATCCGTCGGCCAGCGTGAACGCGAGTTCCTGAGCCGCCGTCGATCCGGCCTCGCGAATGTGATAGCCGGAGATCGAGATCGTGTTCCACTTCGGCATCTCTTGCGTGCAGAACGCGATCATGTCGACGATGATGCGCATGTGCGGACGCGGGGGAAAGATCCACTCTTTCTGGGCGATGTACTCTTTGAGAATATCGGCTTGAATGGTGCCGCCGAGTTTCGCGCGGGGGATGCCCTTTTTTTCGGCCGCCGCAACGTACTGCGCCACCGCAATCGCGGCCGGCCCGTTGATCGTCATCGACGTCGTGATCTCGCCCATGTCGATACCGTCGAAGAGCACTTCCATGTCGGCCAGCGAGTCGATCGCGGCGCCGCACTTTCCGACCTCGCCGAGCGCTTGCGGCGCATCCGAGTCGTATCCCATCAACGTCGGCATGTCGAAGGCAACGGAGAGCCCGTGCTGCCCTTGCCCGAGCAGGAAATGATAGCGCTCGTTGGTCTGCTTGGCGGTTCCGAAGCCGGCGAACTGCCGCATCGTCCAGAGACGGTCGCGGTAGCCGTTGGGATGAATGCCGCGCGTGTACGGATACTCGCCGGGCCACGCCAAATCGCGCGCCAGGTCGAGATGCGCGACGTCGCCTGGTCCGTAGACGGTCTCCAGCGGAACGTCGGACATCGTGCGGTCGACCGCACCGGAACCGGCGCCCTTGCGCCGCTTCCCGCGCGCCGACAGCTCGTGCCAGCGTTGCTTCTGTTCCTCGAACTCCGGGGTCGCCGGCGCGCCCAGTCCACTGGGGCGCTCGATCATTTTGGCCAAGCCGGTTCCTCTTTATATTCCTAGACGGTCCGTTATCGAGCCGCAACGGTTCGACGGGAGGCCCTCGATCTCCCCAAGCGGGGTGCTAGCCGAGCCCTTTGACGGTTGCCCGCGGGCGCGGAGCCGAACGGTAGTCATCATCGTCGTGGTCCTCTGCGCCAAAAGTCGTGAGGAGTCGGTCGGCGGCGGCGTAGGGGTCGATGCCTTCGGGAGCCGCCCGCCGCAGCGCACGGTCGAGCCGCCGCTCCAATCGGCCCAGTGCGAGTTGGCGAACCTGATGCAGAAACGCCTCGCGGCGTTTCTCGTGCACCTCGCCGGTCTCGTTCAAATACGCGACGTGACGCTCGATTGCCGCCCATAAATCGCCGATCCCGTCGCCGGTGAGCGCCTGCGTCATCACGAGTTCCGGAACCCAGCCGGGAAAACTCAGCATCTCCATCATCGAGCGAATCTCGCGGCGCAGCTGGTTCGCCATCGGGTGATCGGCTTTGTTGACCACGAAGACGTCGGCGATCTCCATAATGCCGGCCTTGAGCACCTGAATCGAATCGCCCGACCCGGGCTGCAGCGCGACGAGCGTCGTTTGCGCGAGCTCCGCGATCTCGATTTCGCTCTGACCCACGCCCACCGTCTCGATCAGCACGACGTCGAGCCCGAATGCGTCCATCAGCGATACCGCGTCGGCCGTGGCACCTGCGACGCCGCCGAGATGGCCGCGGCTCGCCATCGATCGAATGAACACGTCGTCGTCGGTGAAGTGTTCGGTCAGCCGAATCCGGTCCCCGAGCAGCGCGCCGTGCGAGAACGGCGACGTCGGATCGACCGAAACGACGCCGACGCTCTTGCCGAGTTCGCGCGCCGCGCGCACGAGCGCCGACGAGAGCGTCGATTTTCCGACGCCGGGCGGGCCGGTGAGACCGATCGTCGTCGCGCGTCCGGTTCTCGCGTAGAGCGCGCGGATCAACTCCGCGCCGCGCCCCGCCTCGGCCCACGAAATGGCGCGCGCGAGCGCGCGCGGCTTGCGTTCGTAAAAATCTCGCAGGAGTTCGTCGAAGCCGTATACCGCAGCCAAGGTGAGCGACTCATTGCGGTCCGCGCACGCGCGGCCCTGCCGCTCAAGGAGCAAAGGACGTTGCGAAGCGAAGGCTTGGTTTCATGACCTTCCGGCGCCTCGCCGCGCTGACGCTCGGCGTGGGATACGTTTTGGCCGCGGCGGCTCCGGCGCGCGCGCAAACGCTAAACATTCCGGTCGCGTCGAACATTCGCCCGATTCGAACGGCGGTGCTCTTCCAACAGTTCTTTACCGATTTCTTTCCGGAGAGCGACGGCACGACGTACGTGCAGACCGGCGACATTCCCGCGATGTGGCTGCGCGACTCGGCGGCGCAGACGATCCCCTACATTCGCTTCGTCTCGGCGTATCCGGCCTTGCGCGACGAGTTCTTCGGCGTCGCCCAGCGAGATGCCAAGAACATCCTCGTCGATCCGCACGCCGAAGCGTTCAGCGCCGATTATCACGTGTGGGAAGGAAAGTGGGAAATCGATTCGCTGGCGTGGCCGGTCGCGCTCGTCTTCATGTACTATGCCAACACGCACGATCGAACGATTTTCACGCCGGTCCTCCATCGCGCGCTCGAGACGATCGTATCCACGCTGCAATGCGAACAGCGCCACGCTACGTGCAGTCACTATTCGTGGCCTCAGCCCGTCCCGACCCACGAGCGGTACAATCCCGGCACCGGCATGATTTGGAGCGCGTTCCGGCCGTCGGACGATCCCGTCACGTACCGGTTCAACGTTCCGCAGAACGCGTTCGCCGTCGTGGCAATGCGTTTGCTCGCCCGGTTTGCGCGCGAGGTCTACGGAGACGCCAAGCTGGCGAGCGACGCAACGACCCTGGCGGATCAGGTGCAGGCCGGCATCGAGCGCTACGGACGCACGTGGGACGTCACGCACGGGTGGATGTACGTTTACGAAACCGACGGATTCGGCAACGATAACCTCATGGACGACGCGAACATTCCGAACCTCACCGCGCTGCCCTACATCGGCTGGTGCGCGTCGAACGATCCGGTCTATCTCGACACGCGCGGCTTCACGCTGAGCAATTCGAATCCGTACTACTATTCGGGAAAGTACGCGACGGGACTCGGCAGCCCTCACACGCCCGCCGGCTGGGTGTGGCCGCTCGGCATCGTGGGCGCGGCGATCTCGACGCGGAACCGTCACGACATCACCCACAGCATCGACATGCTCGACCAGAGCGATACGCTCAACGGTCTGATGCACGAATCGGTCGATCCCAACGATCCGTCGCGCTTCACGCGACCGGAGTTCGGCTGGGCCAATGCCTTCTGGGCCGACCTGCTCTTCCGCACGGTCGCAGGATACCCGGTAACGCCGTTCGCGCCGATGGGCACGGCCGTCCCGTTCGAACAGTACAGCGACGTTCCGCAGATTACGCCGCTGCGGACGCAGTTGTTCGACACCGCCGAAATCAACTCGACCCTAGGATATCTGCTCTACCACCGTGCGCGTCGCTGACGTCGTAAACGGTTGACGGCACTCGTTCTCGCGGCGGCGCTCGCGTTGCCCGCCGCGCAACGTGCACGGATCGGCGCGGTGGTCGCAAGCGTCATGCGCGAGCAACATATCGCGGGACTCTCGCTTGGAATTGCACGCCGCGGCATGCAGCCGTATCTGCGCGGGTACGGATTGCGCGACGTCGATCGCGACCTCCCGGCCGATGGTTTCACCGTGTATCGCGCCGGCTCCATCGCTAAACAGTTTACCGCCGCACTGGTCTTACGCGCCGTAGAACAGGGGCGAATGCACATGGGTTCGGTCGAGCATCTCCTGACGCAAACGAGCGGCGATTCCGGGGCATGGCATTACGACAACGCCAACTATGCGCAGCTCGGATCGATGCTGGAAGCCGTTTCGGGCCGCCCTTTTTCAAATCTGTTGCGAGAAGGCATCACCCTACCGCTTCGGCTGGAGTCGACGGGGTGCCGGTTTTCGCCTTACGCCGGCAACGTCGCGCGCGGCTACGGATGGAACGGTTCGTGGACCGCTCTCCAATTCGGCGACGACGTGCCGTGCAGTTCGGTCGGGCTAACGGCAAACGCACCCGACCTCCTGGCTTGGCTGGAAGCGCTGCGCTCCGGAGGTATCGTCTCGGCGGCTTCGTTCGCTGCAATGACGACGTCGGCGAAACTTCGCAGCGGGATCCCGGCGAACTACGGGTACGGCTTCTTCATCGCCGATTGGTTCGGATACGCCGTTGCCGAGCATTCCGGAAACGTTCCCGGCTACTCGGCTCTCGACGCAGTCGTTCTGCGCGATGGCCTCGAAATCGCGATCCTCACGAACGCCGACGCAGTGGATCTCACGCCGCTCGTCAAGAGCGTCGTCGCAATCTTGGACCCGCCGCTCGACCGGAATCTCGCGGCAACCCTCGGTGCGCCGCCGCAGAACGAGAATCGCCGCGTAACGGAAGGGCTAAAAGCGCTGCTGCAAACGCCCGGCTTCGCATCGTATGGAACGCTCGAGGCTCTCGAGTTCGTCGAGCGTTCGACCTCCGGCGCGACGACCTACGACAAGTATCGCGCCACCTTCTCGACCGGGCAATCGTGGGCGGAGGTGGGGTATCGTGCCGGCAACACGATCGTGTCGCTCTCGATCTCGCCCGTCCCATGAAGCGGCTCGCGGCGTGCGCCGTCCTTGCCGGGTTGCTGGCGCTCTTGACGCCCGCGCTCGCGCGCGCCCAGGCGCTGGTGGTTCCGCTCACCGGCAAGCGCGTGCACGACGTCCAGCCGGATCGGCTTTTCCACACGCTCTTCACCGACTTCTTTCCCGAAGACGACGCTACGACGTACGTGCAGACGGGAGACATTCCGGCGATGTGGCTGCGCGATTCGTCGGCGCAGACGATTCCCTACGTGCGCTTTCAAACGGCGTTCCCCATTCTGCGCGGACGCTTTGCGGGGGTGATCGCGCGCAACGCGCGCAACATCGCGACCGACCCGTACGCAAACGCCTTTCAAGCCGACTACCACGTGTGGGAGCGCAAATGGGAAGTCGACTCGCTGGCATGGCCGGTCGTACTCACCTGGGTGTACTGGCGGCTCACGCACGACGAAACGATCTTCTCGCCCGAACTCCACGTCGCGATGCGGACGATCGTGGCGACCTACGCGTGCGAGGAACGCCACCGCCAGTGCAGCCGGTACGTCTATCCGTATCGCGTCTCGACCAACGACGCGTACGCCGCCAACACGGGATTGATTTGGGGCGCGTTCCGGCCGTCTGACGATGCGGTGCTCTTTCGCTTCAACATTCCGCAAAACGCGCTTGCCGTCGTGGCACTGCGCGAGATCCAGATGCTCGCGCTGCAAGGCTACGGCGACGGAGAGCTTTCCAACGCCGCGGGCACGCTGAGCGACCGGGTGCAGAGCGGGATTCAGCGTTTCGGCCGCTTCTTCAACGCGAAGCGGCACGCGTGGATGTACGCCTACGAAACCGACGGATACGGCCGCTACAATCTCATGGACGATGCCAACCTCCCCAATCTTACGACGCTTCCGTACATCGATTGGTGCTCCGCGTTCGATCCCACGTATCTCAATACGCGCGCCTTTGCATTGAGCTCCGACAATCCGTATTTCTTCAAGGGACGTTACGCGGCGGGCTTGGGCAGTCCACATACGCCGCCCAACTACGTGTGGCCGCTGGGCATCATCGGGCGCGCGCTGACGGCGACGAGTTCCGGCGAGGTTGCCGAAGCGATTACCACGTTGGCGGAAACCGACGGCGAATCGGGCATGATTCACGAGAGTTTTTACGACGACGGCTATTGGCGTTATACGCGCGCCGAGTTCGGCTGGGCCAACGCGCTCGGCGCGGACCTGTTCTTTCGGAGCCTCGGCGGATTTGCATCGACGCAGTTCATGCCCGACGGGGCGGTCCTGCCCTTCCAGCGGCGCACCCCGACGCCGACGCTGGTGCCGGCGTACACGCAGTTGGATAACGCGCGCAAGATCGTTGGCGCCCTCGGGCGCCTGCTCGAACGTTAAGCGTTCCGCGCGAGCGTGGAGCGGGATGCGCCGGGCGCATCGCCAACGAGCAACCCGGTATGGATCAGGGCTATTATCGCTATCCTACGATCGCGGGCGACCGGATCGTTTTCGTCTGCGAAGACGATCTTTGGAGCGCCGGCGCGGACGGCGGAGTTGCACATCGCCTCACGGTGAGCTTCGGCATGTGTTCGTATCCGCGGCTTTCACCCGACGGCCGCTCCGTTGCATTCGTTTCGACCGACGAGGGGAACCCCGAAGTCTACGTGATGCCGGCGGACGGCGGCGTTCCCAAGCGCCTGACGTTTCTCGGAGCCTCGTTGGCAGCCGTTTGCGCGTGGTCGCCGGATGGAAGCGAGATCTACTTCGTCGCGAATCCGACGACGTGGGACGAGCAGGCACGGCCGTTCGCGACCACCGTGGAAGGCGTCGTACGGGAACTCGGCCTGGGGCACGCGCGCTCGTTAGGACTCGCCCCCGACGGCGGAATTGCGCTCGGACGCAACGCCGTCGACGCGGCTCGCTGGAAACGCTATCGCGGCGGTACCTCGGGCGAGGTATGGATCGCGGCGCAAGCGAGCGGAACGTTCCGCAAACTGCCGCTTCCCGACGGGAATCCGACGTGGCCGATGCCGGCCGGCGACCGCATTTATTTTCTCTCCGATCACGAAGGTATCGGCAATCTGTATTCGTGCGACCTCGAAGGTAACGACGTGCGCCGTCACACGCAGGAGCGCGAATACTACGCGCGCTTTCCTTCGAGCGACGGCACGCGCATCGTCTATTCGGCCGGCGGAGAGATCGCATGCTTCGATGCGGCGACCGGCGAGACGCGGCGCATTCCGATCGAGACGCACTCGGCCGCGCCGCAAACGGTGCGCCGTTTCGAGGACGGCTCCTCGTCGTTGGAGCATTTTGCGCCGCACCCCGACGGTACGCGCATCGCATTCGTTTCGCGCGGCCAAGCGTTCACGATGCCGCTCTTCGAGGGCGCCGTCAACCATCACGGTGCCGGCAGCGCGTCGCGCGTTCGATTGACCGAGTGGCTCGCCGACGGCAAGCGATTCGCCTGCGTCACCGATGCCGGCGGCTACGAACGCATTGCGGTCTTTCGCGCGGATTCCTCGCGGGAGCCGGAGATGGTGACCAGCGGCGACATCGGACGCGTTACGGCACTCGTCTGCTCGCCTTCGGGCGACATGCTGGCGTTTGCCAATCATCGCCAGGAACTCTGCGCTGTGGATCTCGACGACGGCTCCGTGCGCAAGCTCGACTCGAGTCCTACGAGGCGGATCGAGGATCTCGCCTTCTCGCCCGACGGGCGTTATCTCGCCTACGTCTGGTGGGCGGCGCAGCAAACCTCCATCGTGCGCATCGTGAAAATACGTTCCGGCAAAATCCACGACGTTACCACGCCGCTGCGCGTCGATCGCTCCCCGGTGTGGGACCCGGCCGGGAAGTACCTGTATTTCATCTCCACCCGAGATTTCAATCCGGTCTACGACGCGCTGCAGTTCGAGTTGAGTTTTCCGCAGGCCGGCAGACCATTTGCCGTTACGCTGCGGGACGACGTTCCTTCGCCGTTCGTGCCGCCGCCCAAACCCGTGCACCGCGCGCACGAGCAAGAGCGTGAGGAGAAAAAGAAGCGCGACAAGGCGGTCGACGTCGATATCGATTTCGACGGGATCACGGGCCGCGTGCTCGGATTTCCGGTCGACGAAGGCGAGTACGGCCAAATCGTCGCGCTTGCCGATCGGGTGCTGTTCACGCGTTTTCCGCTTCAGGGCATCAAACCGACGCGGCGCGAGGACCGTGAAGAGAACGAGCCCGGAACGCTCTTCGCGTACGATTTCGAACAGCAGCGCCAGGCGACCATCGCGCAAGAGTGCGAGGAGATTCGACTCAGCGCCGACGCACGCACGCTGGTCTACCGCTCGCAAGACCGGTTACGCGCGATCGACGCGCTGAACGACCTTCCCGAGGAGGGCGACGAGCCGAAGCCGGCATCCGAACCCGGCCGCAAGAGCGGATGGATCGATCTCGATCGCGCGAGCGTCGAGGTCGTTCCGCGCGACGAATGGGCGCAGATGTACCGCGAAGCGTGGCGTCTGCAGGCCGAGCAGTTCTGGGTTGAAGACATGAGCGACATCGATTGGAAGCGCGTGTACGCGCGCTACGATGCGGTCCTGCCGCGCGTACGGACGCGTGGCGAACTTTCCGATCTGATTTGGGAGATGCAAGGCGAACTCGGAACGTCGCACGCTTACGAATACGGCGGCGACTACCGCGTGCCGCCGCAATACCAGCGCGGGTTTCTCGGCGCCGACCTGGTTTGGGACGAAGCGCGCAAAGGCTACCGCATCGAGCGCATCTATCGCGGCGACTCGTGGAACCGCGAGACCGATTCGCCGCTGGCCGAACCCGGCCTGACCGTACGCGAAGGCGACGTCGTCGTCGCCATCGGCGGCAAGCGGCTTTCGCGAGAAACGACGCCCGAACGACTGCTGGTCAACACCGCGGGACGCGACGTTTCCGTTACGCTGCGGGCACGCCGCGACGAAGAACGGACGGTACTCGTCAAAGCGCTCGAAAGCGAGCACGCCTTGCGCTACCGCGCGTGGGTCGAAGCCAACCGGCGTCTCGTCCACGAACGTACCGGCGGCCGCATCGGATATCTGCACGTACCCGACATGGGACCGTGGGGGTTCTCCGAATTCCATCGCGGATTCTTGAGCGAGTTCGATCGCAAAGGATTGCTCGTGGACGTTCGCTACAATCGCGGCGGACACGTCTCGTCGCTGCTTCTGGAGAAGTTGGCGCGCAAGCGCGTCGGCTACGACGTGCCGCGCTACGGAGCGCCGGTCCCCTATCCGCCGGAATCGGTGGCCGGACCGCTCGTCGCGCTGACCAATCAGTTTGCCGGTTCGGACGGCGACATCTTCAGCCATTGTTTCAAACTCTACCGGCTCGGTCCGCTCGTCGGCAAACGCACGTGGGGCGGCGTCATCGGCATCGAACCCTACCATTATCTCGTCGACGGCACGCTCACGACGCAACCGGAGTTCTCCTTTTGGTTCGCCGACGCGGGCTGGCGGGTGGAAAACTACGGCACCGATCCCGACGTCGACGTCGACGTCGCGCCGCACGATTATCGCGACGGAAAAGATCCGCAGTTGGATACGGCACTCGAGTTGATGGAACGCGCGCTTGCCGATTTCGCCGACGTTCGGCCCGACATGACGGCGCGTCCGTCGCTGCCCTTGCCCGAAGCCTAAATGTCCCCGCGCCGGCGGCTCGCGTGCGATTTGGCCGCGTTTCTCGTGCCGGCGATCGTGTACGTCGCCAGCGCGTCGCACGAGCCGGCATCGTGGGACACGGCCGAGTTGCAAGGCGTGCCCTACATCCTCGGCATCACGCACCCGACCGGGTTTCCATTCTACGTGCTGCTCGGATGGGTGTGGTCGCACGCGATTCCGCTCGGCACGATCGCCTTCAGGCTGAACGTTTTTAGCGGCGTCGCGCTCGCCGCCGCCGCGGCGTTGGCGTACGCGTGCGCGGTCGAGTTAGGTGCGTGGCCTCCGGTCGCGCTCGCAGCGTCGCTCTGGTTTTCGTTCACGCAGAACGTCTGGTCGCACGGCGCGCGGGCCGAAGCGCAGGATTTGGCGGTCGCCTGCGAAGCGTTCGCGTTGTACGCGTTCGTGCGATGGATGCGCGGACACGGCGACCGCTGGTTTTTGGCGGCGTTCGCAGGCTTCGGTCTCGGCATCGCGGCGCATCCCAACGCGATTTGGCTGGCGCCGGGTCTCGCCGCCGGCGCGATCGTTGCGCGATCGCGTCCGACGGCGAAGCTCGTGGCCGGAGCGCTCGCGCTGACGGCCGCCGGATTGCTGCTGTACCTGTATCTTCCGTTACGCTCTGCATACGTCGTCGCACACGGCCTCGACCCGACGCACGTGCTGCCCGGCGCGGGCGGCGGAATTTTTTGGAACTACAACGACCCGAGCACTCCGGCCGGGTTCGTGCGCGCGTTGACCGGAACGGAATCCGACGCTCCGCACTTTTTGCTGGCATCGCTCAATCCGTTGCACGCACAGGATGCGCTGTGGGCGTTCTTCTCGGCAATCGGCGAACAGTTCGGCGCCTTCGCATTGGTTCTCGTGCTCTCCGGCGCCGTTGCGGCGTGGAAACGCGATTGGCGAACCACCCTGTTTCTCTGCATCGCGTGCACTGCCGCCCTGCTGTTCTCGGTGACGTATCCAAACGAAGCCGACGTCGGACGTTACCGCATGCTCGCATTGTGGCTCGCGGTCCCGCTGCTCGGCGCGCTCGCGCCGTCCAACGGCGCGCCGGCAAACACCCGGCTGCGCGCACTCCTCGCCGCATTTCTCTGCGCGGGCGCGCTCATTTCGCTCGTATCGCACCGCAGCTTCCTCACGCGTGCACCGCGCGAAGGCGGGCGCTGGGTCATCGATGCCGTCCGGCCGTTCGTTCCGCCCGGTGGCGTGGTGATCGTCGACGGCTGGCTCGATGCGACGTCGCTGGCGTACGGCGCGTACGTCGACCAATCGCTTCCGGGGCGAATCGTCGTCTCCGGTTGGGACCGCGCCGGCATGGGAAACTACCGAGCCTGGGCGAGCGGACGGCCCGTGTTCGTTCTCACCGATCCGCACGTCGAAGGGTCGCTGCCGGGTGCGACGCCGGAAGCACGGCTGGACGCCTACCACGAGCTTTTCAAAGTCGAGCGATAGGAATCGTTTTACGGCAGTGCAAACCAGCCATCCAACGATCAGATTCGACCCATCCAATGCGCTAAGCCAAAGATCGTACCGGAGCCATCCAATTTCCGAACGCTACACCGGGGAAGGAGCATTAACCGTGAACGCCACCCAACGCGCCGAAGCCATCGACCGCACGTGGAAGGAGCCACGTTGGAACGCGACACGCCGGCACTACTCCGCCGCCGACGTCGTCCGTTTACAAGGCAGCGTCGTCGCGGAACATACCCTGGCGCGGATGGGAGCCCGACGGCTTTGGGATTCCCTCCACGCAAGCGCCGCAACGGCGGCACTCGGCACGCTCACCGGCAATCAAGCCGTGCAGGCGGCGCGCGCCGGCCTCGATGCGATCTACTGCAGCGGCTGGCAGGTGGCCGCGGACGCCAACGTCGCCGGCGAGATGTATCCGGATCAAAGTCTCTATCCGGCCAACAGCGTGCCTTCGGTCGTCGCGCGCATCAACAACGCGCTCGCCCGGCTCGACCAAATCGAGTCGCTCGACGGGAACGGTGGAGCGCACTGGTTCCTGCCGATCGTCGCGGACGCCGAAGCCGGCTTCGGCGGACCGCTCAACGTCTTCGAATTGATGAAAGCCATGATCGCAGCCGGCGCGGCCGGCGTGCACTTCGAAGACCAGCTGAGCTCCGAAAAAAAATGCGGACATCTCGGCGGCAAAGTGCTGATTCCAACGCAGCAGGCGGTGCGTCACCTCGTCGCGGCGCGTCTCGCGGCCGACGTGCTCGACGTGCCGGCGATCGTCATCGCGCGCACGGATGCAAGCGCCGCCAAGCTGATCACCAGCGACGTCGATCCCATCGATCGTGAGTTTCTGAACGGAGAGCGCACGGCGGAAGGATTTTTCGTCACGCGTCCGGGCATGGACGCGTGCATCGCTCGCGGGCTCGCCTACGCGCCGTACGCCGACCTCGTGTGGATGGAAACGTCCGAGCCGAGTCTGGAGGAAGCCGAACGCTTCGCCGGAGCGATCCGCGCCAAGTTTCCGGGCAAGATGCTTGCGTACAACTGTTCGCCGTCGTTCAACTGGAAGAAAAAACTCGACGAACGGTCGATCGCAACGTTCCGCGAACGGCTCAACGACATGGGCTACAAGTTCCAGTTCGTGACGCTGGCCGGCTTTCACGCGCTCAACTACGGTTTCTTCACGCTGTCACACGACTTCAAACGCCGCGGCATGAGCGCATACGCCGACTTCCAAGAGACGGAGTTCGCGGCCGGCGCCGACGGCTACACCGCGACACGCCATCAGCGCGAGGTCGGAACCGGATATTTCGACGAAGTCGCGACCGTCATCGGCGAGGGGCGCAGCTCGACCACCGCGCTTGCGGGATCGACCGAAGCCGAACAGTTCTACGAAAACGGCAAGAGCGTTCGCAGCGCGTGAACTCCGCCCCGGCTGATTTTTCGCTCGACCGCGATTTGCCGAGCGGATTCGGCGATTTCTACCGTCCCTTGCACGCGCGTTTCACGTCCGAGCAACGCCGGCTCTCCGGCGCGCGCACGCGCCGGCTGGCGCGCGCGAATGCCGGCGAGCGGCCGCATTACTTGCCGCCTTCGCGAGCCACGACGTCGCCGTGGCGGATCGACCTCCCCGACTGGTGCCGCGACCAGCGCAATCAAATGACCGGACCCGCCGACGATGCGGAACTCGTCGTGAAAATGCTCAATTCCGGCGCACCGGGCGTGATGCTCGATCTGGAAGACTCGATGGCCAACACGTGGGAGCATCTGATGCTCGGCCACGCCAACATCGTTGCCGCGCTCTACGGCGAGCTCTCGTATCGCGACGCCAAGCGCGATGCGACGGTACGGATTGCACCGAGCGCAACCGTCGTGTGGAATCGCGTGCGCGGTCTCCATCTCTCGCAAGCCGGCATCTTCCCCAGCGAAACGACCAGCGCATCGCTCTTCGATCTCGCATTGCTCGCATTCACCGTCGATTTCGAGCGCTTAAAACATCCGCTCTGCATCTACATACCAAAATCCGAATCGGCCGAGGAAGCGCTCTGGTGGAAGGACGTGTTCGACGCGCTGCTGATTGCCAAGCGACGGCCGCCCGGCTCGATTCGCGCGATGGCGCTGGTGGAATCGCACCCGCTCGCCTATGAGATGGAAGAGTTCCTCTTCAACTTGCGCGAGTACATCCTTGGCCTGAACTTGGGGCGCTGGGATTACATGGCTAGCCTCATTCACTACAATTTTACCGATCCGGATTGGGTGCTTCCCGATCGCAATACAATTCCGCTCGACGTGCCGTTCTTCCAGAGGCTGCGAACGATTCTTCCGGAGGTCGCGCATTCGCACGGAGCGCTCGCAATCGGCGGAATGACGGCGCTCTACCCAAGCCGCGAAGATCCCGAACTCAACGCACGCGCGCTGGCCGTTCTCGACCGCGACAAGAAGAACGAAGCCGCGTGTTTGATGGACGGCGCGTGGACCGGCCATCCGGACCAAAACGCCATCGCCGTCGCTGCGTTTCCGGCGCCCAACCAAATCGAGCGGCGTCCGCAACTCTCCAACCGCCATCCCGACCTGCGACCGGCGCCCGCCGGGGTCGGCACCGCCACGCTCGACGGCACGCACGCCGCGATCCGCACCGTGATTCGGTATCGCAACGGCGTCCTGGAAGGCAAGGGTGCGAGCCTGCTCGACGGGTACATGGAAGACCTCGCCACCGACCGTATCTATCGTCTGATGATCGCGCAGCGCGTGCGTTTTCCCGGCGCGTACACGCCGGCCTTGCTCGCGGCCGCATTCGACGAAGAACTCGACCGCATTCTGCGCGAGTTGCCCGCCGGCGCACCGCCGGAAGCACGCGCGCGTTTTCGCGAGGCGCGCGACCGTTCCGAACGCATGATTGTGGAGGGCGCCTTCGACCCTGCGTGAAACGGCGCTTGCGGTGAACGAACCTCGCAGCGTCCGCATTCCGTCGATCGCAGCGGCGTTGACGCTCGTCGCGCATCTCGCCGGCAATCCTCACTACGGATTCTTCCGCGACGAACTATACTTCATCATCTGCGGATTCCACCCGGCGTGGGGCTACGTCGATCAGCCGCCGGTCGTACCGCTCTTAGCGGCCGGATCGCAACTCTTCGGGCACTCGCTCTTCCTCTTACGGGCAGTGCCTGCGATTTTCGCGGCCGCGGGCGTATACGTCACGTGCCTGCTCGTCACCGAGATGGGCGGAGGCGCGTTCGCGCAGATCGTCGCCGCGCTCGCGGTGTTTTTCGCCAACGTGCTGATGTCGTTCGGCATGAAGGTCGGGCCCGACATGGTGGGGCTGTGGCTGTGGCCGCTGACGGCCCTCTACGTGCTGCGCATCGCCAAGGGAGCCGACCCCCGCTGGTGGCTGGCCGCGGGTGCGGCGCTGGGCGTGAGTCTCGAAAGTAAATACAGCGCGGGATTCTTCGGCGTCGCGCTCGTCGCCGGATTGCTGCTTTCGCCGCAGCGGCGAATTCTTGCATCGCGCTGGTTCTTCGCAGGCGTCGCGGCTGCCGCGCTAATCGCGCTGCCGAACTTCCTGTGGCAGGCGCACTACGGTTTTCCGATGCTTGAACTGCTCCGCAACGGACAGAACGGAAAGAACGTCGTCGCGGGACCGGTGCTCTATCTGGTCCAGCAGCTTCTGCTGACGAATCTGTTCCTTTCACCGGTTTGGATCGTCGGGCTCGTCGCGCTGCTGGTACGGCCGGCGCCCGCGCGCTTTCTCGGATGGACGTACGTGGTGCTCATCGCGCTGATGATTCTCATGCATGGCAAACACTATTATCCCGGCGACGTGTACCCGATCGTCATCGCGGCCGGCGCCGTACAGATCGCGGCGTGGATCGGTCACAGGCCGTCGCTGCAGGCTGCGCTGGCGGCCGTCATGGCGGCGGCCGGGCTCTTTTTCTTACCGTTTTCTCTGCCCGTGCTCTCGGAAGATTCGATGATGGCCTATAGCGGCTTCGTCGGACGCGCGCTGCACGTGAACAAGTCGACGATGGCAACCGAACGTCATCAAAGCGCCGATCTTCCCACCGATTGGGCCGACATGCACGGATGGCCGGAACTCACCGCCACGGTGGCGCAGATTTACGCCGCGCTGCCGCCCGGCCAACGCGCGCGTGCGGCAATCGTCGCGAGTAACTACGGCGAAGCGGCGGCGATCGATTTCTTCGGCCAGGCCTACGGCCTCCCGCCGGCACTTTCGGGCCACAACAACTATTGGCTCTGGGGGCCGCGCGGCTACACCGGCGACGTCGTCATCGACGTCAACGGCGATTGCGGGGCGTCGCGGCATCTTTACCGCAGCGTGCGGCTCGCCGCGCGCTCCAATCCGCCGTGGGTCATCTCTTACGAGCGCGACATTCCGATCATGGTTTGCACGCAGCCGCAGACCGATCTCCGCACGATCTGGCCTTCCCTCAAAGCGTATATTTAGGGAAACTAGCGGTCGTCGGGCAGCCGCAAGTCGTCGCGGCGGTTGAGGAAGAACGTCGCCTTTTGCGGTGCTTCAATCGGCACGAACGCGCGCGGCGGCTTCGCGAAGTCGAAGCAATCCGGCGCGGGCGAGTTGGCGCGCGCGTCGCTTGCCGCCAAGCGCGCTAAGCCGAAAACGTCTTCGGCAAACTTCAAGATGCTGCCGTGCTCGTAGCGAACGTGCGAAACGTAGCCGTGCTTTGCATAAGGAGAAATCACCAGCAACGGTACGCGGAATCCGAGGCCGTCGTCGTCGACGTGCGGCGGCGCCACGTGATCGTAGAGCCCGCCCCAATCGTCCCACATGACGAAAATTGCGGTCGAATTCCAGAACGGCGACTCGCCGACGGCGTTCACCACAGCAGTCACCCACGACGGACCGTAACCGCCGCCGCAGTTCGGATGATCCGACGCTTCGCACGTCGGCGTGATCCACGTGACGTTCGCAAGCGTTCCGGCGGCGACGTCTTTGAGGAAACGCTTCTGCGGGGTGACGACGTTCTTCCAATCCGGACCGTAGCGAATATGCCGAACTGCCTGATACCCCGACCAGACGCCGTCGGCCGGATCGTCGATGCGGCTGCTGTAGAATCGCCAGCTGCGGCCGGCCGCATCGAGCTCGTCGCCGAGCGTTTGGTAGTCGAAGCAGGGATGTTGAGGATTGCCGAACGCGCGATCCTTCTTCAGGGTCTCGACGAAATTGTGCTTGTTTCCGCATCCCCACTCGGGCAAGAACGGTATGTCGACGCTCGATTGCGCCTGCCCAGCGATGATGTACTGATGCGAGACGAAGCTTTCGTCGAGATGCGACTGGTGCATGTCGTCGGCAAGCACCCATTCGTTGGCCATGTCGAAATACGGCTTGCTTTCGCGGTGTGGAACGTAGACGTACTCGCCGTCGTGCGGGCCGCCGAGCTGCTGCTCGCGGTCGAATCCATCCATGCGGCACTGGGTTCCCGGCATTTTGCCGGCTCCGTCGCACGCCGCGAACATCGCCGCTGCCGAATGATCGATGTCGTACTTCGTCTTCAGACTCACCGGCCGCAGCGCAATGGCTTTTCCGGTCGAGCTCTTCCCGGTCGCAACCGTATTGGCGCCCGGATAACCTTGAAAGAGATTGTCGAAGCTCCGGTTCTCCTGCACGACGATGACGACGTGCGCAATCTTGTCTACCGGCCGGGCGTTCGCGGCAACGGCTGGGTCGACGCCGCTTCCGGTCGCGGCACGCGGGCCGTACGCGCACGCCGCCAGCGCGAGCGCCGCTAAAGCGGCGACCGCAGGAAAGCGACGGCGATGAAAACCCGACGGCACGGCCGCACTGTGTTTTATTCCGGCAGTCCGAGCGCCTGCAGCAGGCGCGGATAAACGAGGGCGGTGCGCGCGAGCGGATTCTGCGGATCGACGATGTCGTGGTTGAGCGGGAGCCCGCGCAACTCGACGTAGTCGACGCCGGCGGGATTCCAGCCTTGCCACTCGCGCGCGATCGCTTCGGTGACCTCATTGTTCACCGCCGGATCGCTGCGGTTGACGACCGTCGCGATGCGTCCCGCGCGTGGTGCTTGCCGGCGCGCCGCCGCGTGGACATCGTCGGCGACCGCGAGCGTCTGCGCGAGCGCTCGCGTCGAATACCGCGGGTACGCCGTGAGCGGGCGATGATGCGCGCGATCGCGTGGATCCCACCACAGAAAAAGATTCGGCAGCGTCGCGAGCACGCGAGCCGCCAGTTTGCTTGCCGGATACGGCAGCTCCAGCAGCGCGAAGCTTGGAGCGACCGGCACCGCGAGATCGACGGCGCGGAACTGGGCCGCGTGGGCCGCGAGAACGCCACCCATCGAGATACCGAGAACGGCGACGCGCTCGCCGAACCCCGCAGCGGCGTCGAGCGCGCCGGCTACGCTCTGCAACAAGGCCGTCGCCTTCAGGCCGGCGATCGACGCCGTCATCCGGTCGCGATCGCCGTGTTCGGGCATGCGCGGAACGAAGACGTTCGCGCCGCGCGCGAAAATCAGCGGAGCGAGTTCCGCGTATTGCGCGGGGTTATTCGTAAATCCGTGCAGCAGCACGACGGCAAGCGGCACGCGCCGTCCGTGTTCCAGCAGCACGGTCTTTGCGGCGGGAAGAATCTCCTCGCCGTCGAGCGCCATGATGGCGCGCGCGCGGGCAATTCCCTCGTCGTACGTCTGCGCGGGATCTGCATCCGGAAACGCGAGCACACGGGTGCGTTGGCGTGCCCGCGCGAATCGACCTTTCGACCATGCCACGACCAAGCACGCCCAACCAACGCTGCTCGTGGGCGACGAGCGAACTTTCGATTCCGTATCACGACCGCGAGTGGGGCCGCCCCGTTCACGACGACCGGCAGCTCTTCGAGATGTTGACGCTCGAGGGCGCGCAGGCAGGATTGAGTTGGGAAACGATCTTGCGCAAACGCGAGCACTACCGTCGCGTCTTCCACGACTTCGATGCTGCGAGAATTGCAAAAATGCGGTCCGCCTCGGTGGAGCGTATTCTCGCCGATCCCGGCGTCGTGCGCAATCGCGCGAAGATCGAATCGGTCGTTTCGAATGCAAAGGCATTCGTCGCAGTGCAGCGCGAATTCGGCTCGTTCGATACATTCATCTGGCAGTTCACCGGCGGCAAGCCGCGCCTCGAAACGCGCCGGAGCCGAGACGAGTTGCCTGCGGCGACTCCGCAATCGGAAGCGATGAGCACGGCCTTGCGCGAACGCGGCTTTCGGTTCGTCGGGCCGACGATCTGTTACGCGTTCATGCAAGCGGTCGGCATGGTGAACGACCATCTCACGACGTGCGCGTGGCGTTAGCCTCGCCGGTCACGGGATCGATCGCCGACAGAATCTCCGGATAGGCGCGATCCGCCAGGCCTCCGCGGCGCAGCGGTTCGATGATGTCGTGCGATAACGGCAGGCCTCCAAGCGCGCGCACCTCGACGCAGCCCGGCCGGTGCGCCTGCCAGCGCGCGGACAGCCGCCGGATCGCGCGGTTGTTCACGCCGGACTCGCGCGCGTTGACGACGAGCACGACGTGCTGCGCCAACGGCGCGGCCGCCGCCGCTTCGTCCAGCACGGTGCGCGCAACGCGATACGCGTGTGCGAGCGCGTGCGTCGAGTAGCGCGGATAGCCGTGCTCGGGCATCTGGCGCTCGCGTACGATTGGATCCCACCAGTGAAAGCGGTTGGGAATATGCAGCAGCAATTCGGCAAGCGCCGTCATCAGACGCGCCGGAATCCATGCCACGCCGAGAAACGGCGCGATCGCCACGCAACGGTCGAACTCGAAATGCTGCGCGCTCCACGCGGCCAGCAAACCGCCCAGCGAAAAGCCCGCAATCGTCACCCGGTCGCCGAGCTCGCGCGCGATGGCGATGTAATCGGCGGCGGCGACGTAGAGTTCGTCGGGGCGCAGACGCGCCAGGGCGGTCGAAAGACGATCGGCGTGACCGTGATGCGGCAAGCGCGGAACGAGGACGTTGTGTCCGCGCGCGTAAAGGTCGCGCGCATACCGATCGAACTGTGCCGGACTCGAGCTCATGCCGTGCAGCAACACGACCGCCCGCGGCCGGCGACCTTCGTGCACGTGCGCGATGGTGCGGCCTTTTTCGCCGACGCGGGCATGGTCGCGGGCCAAGAGCCGGTCGAGACTCGTCCAAGAGGTTCCCAAGGGATGCGTCCTTAAGTCAGCCTTTGAAGTGTTCCTCGAACGCGGGCCGGCTGCGCCCCCGCGGTCCCGCTCTTCGAGCGGTAAACACACGCGGCGCTTTTTGGAATTCGATGCCGATACTCTCGGAACGCGCCCGCGATCTCGTCGCCGCCGAAGAACGCTACGGCGCTCATAACTATCACCCGCTCGACCTCATCGTGGATCGCGCCGAAGGCGTGTGGTTATGGGACGTCGACGGAAAGCAGTATCTCGACTGCATCAGCGCCTACTCCGCGGTCAACCAAGGGCATTGCCATCCGCGCATCGCGGCTGCGCTGCTGGAACAATCGAAGAAAGTTACGCTCACGTCGCGCGCGATGCGCAACGACCGGATGCCCGGTTTTCTCGAGAAACTGACGCGCGTGTGCGGATTCGAAATGGCCCTTCCGACGAACACCGGCGTCGAGGCGGTCGAAACCGGCATTAAACTCGCCCGCCGCTGGGGATATGAAGTCAAAGGCATTCGGGAAAACGCGGCTGAGATCGTCGTTTTCTCCGACAACTTCCACGGACGCACGATGTCTGCGATCAGCGCAAGTTCGACGCCGGAGTACCGCAAGGATTTCGGACCGTTCGTTCCGGGGTTCGTGTGCGTTCCGTTCGGCGACGCCGACGCGCTGGAGCGAGCGATGACGGCCGAAACCTGCGCTATTCTGATCGAGCCGATTCAAGGCGAAGGCGGCGTCAACGTCCCGCCCGACGGATACCTCAAGCGCGCGTGGGCGCTCTGCCGCGAACATCGCGCGCTCTTCATTGCCGACGAGATTCAAACCGGATTCGGCCGCACGGGCGACTTGTTCGCGTGCGATTACGACGGCATCAAACCCGACGTGCTGCTCGTCGGCAAAGCGCTGGGCGGCGGCTACTATCCCGTCTCCGCAACGCTCGCCGATGCCTCGCTGATGCGGCTGTTTCGTCCGGGCGAACACGGCAGCACCTTCGGCGGCAACCCGCTCGGATGCGCCGTTGCCGAAGCCGCGCTCGACGTGCTCGTCGACGAGAAACTCGCATCGCGCGCGCGCTACGCCGGCGCGAAGATCATGCAGGGTCTACGCTCGATCGGCTCGCCGCTCGTCACGGAGATTCGCGGGCGTGGGTTGCTGATCGGCATCCAACTCACCGTTCCGGCACGCAGAGTCTCCGAAGCGCTGCTCGAGCGCGGGGTCGCTGCGAAAGATACGCACGAGATGGTGCTGCGAATTGCGCCGCCGCTCGTGATCGACGACGCCGCAATCGATTACTTCCTCGAACGTTTCCGCGAATCTATCAAGAGCGTAGCGTAACCTCGGGGCCGCGCTTACTTCGAAAGCGGAGCGATCACCTCCGACAGGCGATCCGGCGCGCTCTCGATTCGCACGAGATGCGGATAGCGCGGGCCGCCGTCGTAGGCAATCGAGATCGTGCGGTAGACGTCGCCGTGCTGCACGAGCAGCGCAATCGGCTGATGCGAGCGAGAGGCCGCCTCGAGCGCGTCGTACAACAAATCGCTTGAATAACTGCGGCCGTTGACGGCGACCAGCTTCGTATCGATGCCCAAGCCCGCATTCCACGCCGGCGAACCTGCGCGCACGTCGCCGACCGTACCGCCATTCGCGGAGAAACCAAGCGAATACCAAAAGTTGTCTTTGTGCACCCAGTGCGAGGGGCGGTTGGTGTAGACCAGCCGCCATCCGTCTGCAGTGAACCCGTCGGGCGGATGAATCGCGATCTCGTCGATCCACGTGCGGAAGAATCCGTTCCAGTCGTAGGGGACGATCGCGTTGAGTGCGGCAACGACGTCCGGCCGATCGTAAGTGACGACCGACGGACCGGTATCGCTGCCCCCGAAGAAGGCTCGCGCAAACGTGTCGAGCGACTCGCGATCGCCGGTCTGCGCGCGAACGATCGAGTCGGCTTTGAGCCACATGAGCTCCGATTCCGCGTAAAAATCCGCTCCGCGCCGCTCCGCGCCGTATCCGCGCGGCGCCAAATAGATAAACGGTCCCGACACGGCCGTGTCGCCGAGCGTGCGCCAACGGCGCCCGGGCTGATTGTCGTACGACGCGTAGACGGCGGCGATGTGATCGGGATACGTGTAGGGTTTGCGAATTCCGTCGCGCCACGACATCACGTTGCCGTAGAACTGCGTCATCCCCTCGTAAACCCACAGCAGCGAGTCGTCGTAGGGCAGCTGCAAGTTCGATTGGTAGAGTCCGGCGGGCATGCGGTACTTCCCGTTCCACGAATGATTGAACTCGTGCGATAAGAGATCGGCGCCGCGGTCGAGCGATTCCGGATTGGTCAGATAGTCGCCGCCCTCGCCGTCGTCGCTCGATTCGTGATGCTCGATGCCCTCGCCGGGCATCGCATCGGAGAGCGTGAGCAGGAAGTTGTAGTTGCGCCAATGGCGCGCTCCGTACATCGCCAGCATCTCGGCCACGAGTTTTGAGTACGCTCCAACGGTGCCGGGCGCCACGTCGAGTTCCTCGGGCGTGTCTGCAAAGGCATTGAGATACGCAGAGGCTCCCCCGTCGTTCCACAGCAGCCACCGCTTGTAGTTCACGCCGGCATCGAGCGGGGAATCGACCAAATGCTCGAGCGTGACGTCGTCGAACGTCACGAGATTCCCATTGCGCCGCGCT
Organism: Vulcanimicrobiota bacterium; assembly: GCA_963704715.1. Classification (GTDB taxonomy): domain Bacteria; phylum Vulcanimicrobiota; class Vulcanimicrobiia; order Vulcanimicrobiales; family Vulcanimicrobiaceae; genus Tumulicola. The sequence goes on from OY969933.1 coordinate 1,626,867, forward strand.
CCCGTCAACGCCGTTGCGAACTGCCAGTCCTCCGCGGGCAGCAGAATCGACGGCTTGAAAACGCTGTTCGAAATCGTGCCGGTCGACGGGTAGAGCAAGTTTTGGTGCCACGTCATGACGAGCATGTTCGGCGTCGCGAGCCGGGCCGTCGAATAGCGGCCGAACGTCGCGCCGATGTATGCCGCGGCGACCTCGATCGAAGGCACGCCGGCCGGAACGTCGACGTCGAACGCGTAGAGGTCGCGCGGCTCGCGGTGCCATGCCAGCTGCGCACCGTCGGCGGAGATCGTCAATCCGACGAAATTCGCGATCGGACCGGCCGGCATGTGCTCTCCGGGAATCCATTGCGGATAGTAGAGGACGAGCTTTCCAGGCGAAACCGGGATCGTTTCACGGGTGAACACGACGTTTTGGGAGGGAGCTTTGGATGCGTCGATCTGAAGAAGGATCGGCGTTCCGGCGCGGGCGATGCCGATGCAAGCGGCGGAAAAAGTCAGGCTCGCGGCGCCGGCGAGCCCGTGACGCCATCCTCGAACCAGCATGCCGCCGTCATTAAGAAGCGCCTTGACATTCCCCCTGCCGCCCGTGATATGCTCGGCGGGCCGAAGAAGCGACCCCAGGCTGCGAAGCTTGCGAACGCTCACCGGATGCCTGCGGGCGATCCGGTCTTCACTCGAGGAGCCGTCGGCCGGTTTCCGCACGGTGGGGCTGCTCCGGCGGCGCCATTTTTTTTTCTGCGACCTAGTTTTTTGGGGAGACATTTTTGGGAGAGACGTCATAGCACGACCGCTCCGCGTCAACGATCAGATCCGCATTCGATCGGTTCGGGTGATCGACGAAAACGGCGAACAACTGGGAATCTTGCCGACCGAAGACGCGCTCGCGCGCGCCCGCACGGCCGGCCTCGACCTCATCGAAGTTTCGCCGACGGCACAGCCGCCGGTATGCAAGATCGCAGACTACGGCCGGCTCAAATACGAGCAATCCAAAAAAGACAAGGATGCTCGTAAGAAACAGCGCCACTTCGAATTGAAAGAAGTCAAGTTGCGTCCGAAAATCGAGACGCACGACTACGAGACGAAAGCGCGCATGGCCGAGCGGTTGCTGCTCGACGGCAGCAAGATCAAGGTAACGATCATGTTTCGCGGACGAGAAATCACGTACGCATCGTTCGGACGGCGTCTGCTCGATCGAATGGCCGAAGACATGATCCCACTAGCCACGATCGAGCGCGAGCCGAGACTCGAAGGAAGAAACATGTTCATGATCTTGGCGCCCCGTGCCACGCCGACCGGTCCGCCGAAATTCAGCCAAACTGCACCAAAATTGGAGGAACCCACCAGTGCCCAAAATTCGAACGCATAGAGGAACCGCCAAACGCGTCAAAGTGAGCGCGACGGGCAAGGTGCAGCATCGCCACCAATTCAGCGGCTGTGGCCACATCCTGAGCAAGAAGACCCGCAAGCGCAAGCGCAAATTCCGCAAGGACCAGCCGGTTTTCAAAGGCGACCTCAAGCGCCTGGCGCCCACGATTCCGTACTTGGTCTAGCGAGGAGAACACTGAACGATGGCACGCATCAAGCGCGGGGTCCACGGGATCAAGCACCGCCGCAAAGTCATGAAGCTCGTCAAGGGCTTCCGCGCGGCTCGTGGACGCAACTACCGGGTCGCCAACGAGGCGCTTCTCAAATCGCTGGCCTATGCATTTCGGGACCGTCGCGTCCGCAAGCGCGACTTCCGTTCGCTGTGGATCAGCCGCATCAACGCGGCCGTGCGCCGCGAAGGGCTTTCCTACTCGGTCTTCATGAACGGACTGAAAAAATCGGGCGTCAGTCTGAATCGCAAAGCGTTAGCCGAACTCGCAATTTCGGATAACGCAGCATTCGGCTCGCTGATGAACATCGCCAAACGCGCCATACAGAAATAAGCCTTCACAGTAAATAAAGCCCCGATTGAGTCCAAATCTAAGAAGGCCGGCCCGAAGTTTGCTGCGGCAAATGAGGCCCGAGTTGACAACGAGTCGGGATAAATAGGAGCTTTATTCCTCGCCGTCGGCGAGGCGGCGGCCCGTCGCCTCCACCACCTTGCCCAGCATCGTGACGGCTTCGGCGCGCGTGGTATTGCTGAACATGTAGCGCAGGCGTTCGTCGGCATCTTCGACGATCAGCACCGCGCGACGGCCCGAACGCACGGAATCGATGAGCGAGTTCAAGTATGCTTCGTCTTCGGGAGCCAGCGACGACGCTTCGTTATCGCGCGCGTCGAGTAAGCGTTTGAGGACGGCGTCGATATCGCTCGGTATTTCCACGGCTGCCTCCAAGACCGAAAACCCCCGCGTCCGTATGATCGGTGCGCGAGCCGTTCCGGAGACTACGATGCCTTAGGGCAGGAATCCGCCTTCAAATTCACCTTTCTGCGAGCGCATCCACAACAGCCCCAACACCGTCTTGCAATCGGTGATGCCGCCCTCGGCAACCAAGCGCCATGCATCCTCGTGGGCGAACCGGCGCACCTCGATGCGCTCGTCTTCGTCGAGCGCTTGTTCGCCGGCTTCAAGGCGGTCGGCATAGAAAAAATGCATCAGTTCGTCGCAGAATCCCGGCGTCGAATACAGCGCGAATACGTGGCGAATTCGTCCGGCACGGTATCCGGTCTCCTCGCGGAGTTCGCGCAGCGCGCCGGCAGACGGCTCCTCGCCCGCTTCCGACCGGCCGGCCGGAAGTTCCCAGAGCGCCGCGCGCGCCGGATGCCGGTACTGGCGCACCAAAACCACTTCGCCGGGTGACGGAGCGGCTGCGATCGTGAAGGAAGGTCCGTGCTCGACGACGTCGATGCGGTGTTGTGAGCCGTCATCGTATCGTAGCTGGTCGACGCGCACGTTGAAGACCCGCCCTGCGAAGACGCGAGTCGAGGAGATGGTTTCGGGCAGTTCGCTCATCGCGGCGTCGTTGGCGGGACCGTTCGCGCCCGCCTCGTATCATCTGTGCGTGCCGGCACCCCGTTCGTCCGTGCTCGTCGAGATCGGCTGGCTGGCGTTCTTCATCGCCGTTTTCGTCGTGCTCGTCTACCTGCTGGTCGGGTTGCTCGTGCCGCATCATTTCAACGACAAGATCGCGATCGCGATCGCGGCGCTCTTCGCCGGGCTCATCATGATCGGAACGCGCGCCTGGGCGACGCGCGCGCAGCGACGGTAGCCCGCCGTTGCCCGTAGCGCTTGGGCGGCGCGCGGCCCGGCTTACGGACGTACGCGCCCTCAAAACGGTCAAGGGACGGCGCGAACAGGGCCGTTTCGCCATCGAAGGCGCGACGCTGCTCGACGAAGCGCTGCGGGCCGGACTTCCGATCGAAGCGTTGTACGTCACCCCGGCTGCCTACGCCGCATCGCGGTCCGTCCGCGAACTCGACGAACGCGGGACGCCGACGTTCACCATTGACGAGCGCACCGCTTCGGCGCTCTCCGACGTCGAAACGCCCAGCGGCATACTTGCCGTCGCACCGGTGCGCCGGCAGGACGTTCCCACCGTGCTGCGACTCGCAGGCCTGGTGCTCGTGCTGGCGGACCTCAACGATCCGGGGAACGCCGGCACGCTGGTCCGCTCGGCTGAGGCCTTCGGCGCGGCCGGCGTCGTCTTCGGACGCGCCGGCGTCGACCCGTATCATCCCAAGGTCGTCCGCGCCGCAATGGGCTCACTCTTTCGTCTGCCTGTGGCCGTCGGCGATGCGGCCGAAATGGGGCGAGCAGCGCCCGCGCTCGACGTGAGGGCGCTGGGGCTGGTTTCGGGCGGGTCGCCGCTGGAGAGCGTCGCCTGGCCCGCGCGCTGCGCTCTCGTCGTGGGCAACGAGCGCCACGGCCTCGGCGACTGGGCGGCCGCGTGCGACCGCTTGGTGGAGATTCCAATGGAGGGTTCGGTCGAGAGCCTCAATGCGGCCGTCGCCGGATCGATCGCACTCTACCAAGCGGCTTGCAGCCAGCCCTGAGTGCGCTGCGGAGGGCCTTGTCAAGAGAGTGTCTTGGGGCCAAAAAGTCAAGACTACCGGCCCTAAAAGTCGCATGCTATACTCTCGGCATTCCTCGAGAACGCCGCCCAGGAGCCGACGGCTGAGAAGGAGACCGAGCGCGACATGACCGCCACTTTCTTCTGGAAGCTCTTCGCCCAAACCGGTTCGATCGACGCGTATCTGGCGTACCGGAATCTGCATCCGGCATCTCATCCAAGCTGAAAGCGCCGCTGCGGACGCAAGAAGTCCGAGTCATTTGTGAAAACGCCCGGGATAGTATGACCACCGGGCGTTTTTCTCATGGCGATCTCGCCTCCGAACTCCAATCCTTGGAACGGCGCTTCGACGACGCACTCGCAGCGTCGTCCGGCGAAGCGGCACTCGAAGCGGCGCGCGTCGCGTTTCTTGGACGCAGCGGCGAAGTCACGCGTCTGCGCCGGAGCATTGGTACGCTTTCACCGGCCGAGCGGCCCGGCGCCGGAAAGCTGGTCAACGAAACCGTCGCCACCATGGAGACCAGTTTCGCCGCCGCGCGCGAACGCTTCGAATCCGAAGCGGTGCAACGAGACCTCGAGCGCTCGATCGACGTGACGTTTCCCGCTATCCAACCGGAACTGGGATCGTTACATCCGGTGCGGCGCATCGTCGACGACGCCTGCGAATACTTTCGCCGGCACGGCTTTGCGGTGGTCACGGGCCCGGAGATCGAACCCGACTACTACAACTTCGACGCTCTCAACATTCCCGCCGATCATCCGGCGCGCGAAGGTTTCGATTCCTTTTGGCTTACCGACTCGCTGCTGTTACGTCCGCATACCTCGCCGATGCAGATTCGCACCATGCAACAGCATCGGCCCCCCGTTGCGATCGTCGCTCCGGGAAAGTGTTATCGCCGCGACGCGCTCGATGCGCGGCACTTGTTTCAATTCCATCAGATCGAAGGTTTGCTGGTCGCGCGCGGCATCCACTTCGGACACCTCAAAGGAATGCTGACTGGAATGTGCCGCGAGATCTTCGGTGCTTCCCAGAACGTGCGTTTCCGGCCGTCCTACTTTCCGTTCACCGAACCGAGCGCCGAGGTGGACACGACGTGCCCGAAATGCAAGGGTTCGGGTGGGCGATGCGGCATGTGCGGCGGATCCGGTTGGATCGAACTCGGCGGAGCCGGAATGGTGCATCCGAACGTGCTGCGCGAGGTGGAGTACGATCCGGACGTCTATTCGGGGTGGGCGTTTGGATTCGGCGCGGAACGGTTGGGTCTTTCGCGCTACGGCGTCGACGATATTCGCCGCTTCGTCGAAAGCGATCCCGGCTTTCTCGAACAGCTGCAGTAGAGGCGAGGCGACCCAATGCTCGTTCCCATCGGATGGTTGCGTGAGTTCGTCGACCTGCCGGGCGATGCCGAAGAGATCGCGGGGCGTCTGGCGATGCTCGGCTTTCCCGTCGAGGAGATCGTGCGCCGCCCGCGCATTACCGGCGTCGTCGTCGGCACGATTCTCGAAGTCGAGAAGCATCCCAACGCCGACCGGCTACTGGTCGCGCGCGTCGAAGCCGGCGGCGACCGTCCGCTCACGATCGCGACGGCGGCGACCAACGTTGCGGCCGGCCAAACGATTGCGGTTGCGACGATCGGCGCGCGGCTGCCGGAGTTGACGATCGAGCCGCGCAAGATGCGCGGCATCGCGTCGGAGGGCATGATGATCTCCGCCGGCGAGCTGGCGCTTCCGCCGGAGTGGTTCGAAGACGGAATTCTGCAACTCGAGCCGGGCGCGTCGCCAGGCACCGACGCCGTTGCACTGCTCGGACTCGATGCCGCCGTGCTCGACGTCGAAGTCACGAGCAATCGCGTCGACGCGATGTCGATACTCGGGCTGGCGCGCGAACTTGCCGCGTCGTATGGAACGGCGTTGCGCGTGCCGTCGCTGGAAAATCCCGGCACCGCAATCGAAGCGCCAGGCGATGCGCCGAGCGTGACGATCGAATCGCCCGATTGCACCCGCTTCGTCGCGCAGCGCTTCGACGCTTCAATCGGGATGGCGCCGGCATGGATGCGCGTGCGGCTGGCGCTGGCCGGACAGCGTCCGATCAACAATCTGGTCGACGTTTCGAACTACGTGATGCTGGAGATCGGCCAGCCGCTGCACTTTTACGACGCTTCCGCCGTGAAAGACGCACGTTTCATCGTGCGCGACGGACGCGACGGCGAACGCCTGGTTACGCTCGACGGCGTCGAACGCACGCTCTCGGCGCAGATGCTGGTCGTCGCGGATGCACGCGCCGCACTCGGCCTCGCAGGCGTCATGGGCGGACGCGACAGCGAGGTCAACGACGCGACTCGCGCGATTCTTCTCGAAGCCGCAAACTTCAACGGTGCGCGCATCCGGCGTACGAGCTATGCCCTCGCGCTGCGCAGTGAAGCGTCGTCGCGCCACGAGAAGACGCTCGCGCCGGCGCTGACCGATGCCGGCGCGGCCCGTGCCGCGCAACTGCTCTGCGAACTCGGTGCGACGGCGTACCGGCCGCATGTCTTCGGTGCCGAGCTCGGCGCAGCCGAGCCGATCGCCCTGCACGCCGGTGAAGTCGAACGCCTTCTCGGCATCGCGATTCCAGAGCAGCACATCGCCGAACATTTGCGTGCGCTTGGATGCGGCGTGACGGCCGAGGGCGCCGATGCCTTCTCCGTCGTGCCGCCGCCGTGGCGCCGGGATCTCGCCGGCGCCGCCGACTTGATCGAAGAGGTCGCGCGCATGGAGGGCTACGACCGCATCGAAGCCGTCGTTCCGCCGGTCGAACCGCACGATATTTCGAGCGCGCAGTACGATCGCGAAGGCGACGTCGCACGCACGCTGGCGAGCCTCGGGTATCGCGAGGTGATTACGCTATCGCTGCACGGCCGCGACACGCTCGAACGCGCGCAGCGAAGCGGCATCCCGTTCGACGACGCGTATCTCGAAGTGCTCAACCCGCTTTCCGAGGAGCAACGCTATTTGCGCGCGTCGCTCGCCGACGGGCTGATTCCGTACTTTGCAAAGGTGAACGCGCCGGTGCGCGTTTTCGAAATCGGCCACGTCTTTCGGCGCGATGACGGCACGGCCGCCGAGCGCGCGATGTTGGGGTTCGGGTTTGCCGCCGAGCCGCTCGACGAACCACCCTGGCGCGACACCAACTTCCTGCGTTTGAAGGGAGACTGCGAAACGCTCTTCGAGCGCGTGTGCGGGCGTCGCGGCGACATTGCTCGCGCGCAAGCGCCGGGGCTGCATCCCGGCACGAGCGCGTCGCTTTCCATCGAAGGGCACGCCGTCGCCGTTCTGGGACGGCTGGATCCGCGTCTCGCGCAGGCCTTCGAGGTGCGCCTTCCGGTGTATCTCTGCTTCGCAACGCTCGACGCGCTGCCACCCAAGGCGACGCCGCAGTATCGCGCACCCTCGAAGTTTCCGGGAACCACTCGCGACGTCGCGCTTTCGGTCGGGCTCAACGTCACCGCGCTCGACGTGGAGCGCGCGATCGCGCGCGCGCTCGGCGGCGAATGCACCGGCGTCCGCGTCTTCGACGAATATCGCGGCCCGCAAGTGGGCGAAGGCCGAAAAAGCATCGCCGTGCGCGTAGCGCTCCAGCGCTTCGACGCAACGATCACCGACGAACAGGCCGACGAGGCGATCGAGCGCGCACTCGACGCAGTAGCCGGCGAGTTGGGCGCGGCAATTCGCACGTGATCGGCGGCTTTGCGTGGCCCGATGCCGTCATCGTCCTCGTGCTCGTGGCCGCGACCTTCAAAGGCTTTCGGCGTGGGTTCGTCGGCGAACTCGGGGGCGTCGCGGCGCTCGCTGCGGCGTTGATCGCGCCGTGGTACTACAACGGCGCGGCCGACGCGCAGATTCAAATCTATAGCAAACTCAATCCCGGACAAGCGCACGTTGCGGGGATGCTGCTCACCGCGGTTTTCGCCTATGCCGTGGTGCTCGCGCTGGCCGGCATTCTCCAGCGCATCGCGCGGCTGCCGATTCTGGGTACGGGCAACGCGCTGGCCGGCGCGGTCGTCGGCTTTGCCAAGGGCGCGATCCTCATTTGGATCCTGCTCTTCGTCGCGCTGCTCTTTCCGTTAACGCCGGCCGTTCGCGACAGTCTGAAGGACGCGCGTCTCGTGCCGTATTTTACGTCGTTCGACGATCCGGCGGCGCGTGCGGTCGAAACGATCGTGCCGTCATTCTTGCGCCCGATCTTCGATCCGCTGATTCAACGCCACTAGTAAAAGCGGCGGACGTTTTCGTTCCACCAGGGCCAGTCGTGTCCGAAGACGCCGGGCCAAATCTCGCAATGGTTCGGCACGCCGCGGCTCGAGAGCAGCGCCGAAAAGTCGCGGTTGTCGTTGACGAGCGAGTCGAACTCGCCCGTCGCAATCGTCCACTGCACGTCGCGCAGGCGCGCGATCCACTCCGCATCCATGTTCGGAATGTACGCGGTCGGACAGTTGAAATAACACGTATCGTCCCAATAGCCGTCGAGGAAACGATGGACGTCGTAAATCCCGGAGAAGCAGACGGCCTTCGTTACCAGACCGGGATAGCGGGCCGCGAAATTGGCGGCGTGGTAGGCGCCGAAACTGCAGCCGAACACACCGAGGTCGCCGCGCCCCGTGGCGCGTTGGATGTACGGTACGAGCTCGTCGTGCAGGTAGCGATCGTATTGCGCGTGACGCGCCGCGCGCGCCGCCGGCGGCGCCTTCTCGTTATACCAGCTCTCGGCATCGACCGAATCGACGCAAAAGAGCTGAATGAATCCCCGTTCGACCTTATCGGCGAGCCAGTCGACGGTGTGCATGTCGGCGTATTGATGGTAGGAACCCATCGACGTCGGAAAGGCGATGACGCCGAACCCGCGATCGCCGAAGTGCAGCAAGTCCATCGGCCGCTGCAACGCCGTGCTGACCCACGATTCGTGTTGGCAAAGCATCCGGCCGCGGTACGCCGCGTCGCTGCGCGGGGCCTCTTGCCGCGCGAGGCGGCCGAATGCGAGGTGCCCGGGTGCCGCTCTTGAATCAAAGACGCCCGGCGCCAGGCGAAACGGAGGGAGCCGCGATGGCAGACGCGTCTAAAAAAATCGGCATCCTGTTCGGCATGGAAGACACGTTTCCGTGGGCGCTCATGCACGCGATCACGACGCTCTCCGAGGGCGAGTATGAAGGCTGCCCCGTCAGCATCTCCTACCTCGGCGACCGCCAGCGATTCGACTACGCCGCCATCCTCGACCGCATCAGCCACGACGTCAAGTTCTATCGCGTCTTCCTCAAGTGCGCGGCCGCCGCGGGCACGGCCGTCATCAACAATCCGTTCTGGTGTTGCGCCGACGATAAATTCTTCAACAACGTCGTCGCCGATGCCGCGGGCGTCGCGGTACCGAAAACGATCTTGCTTCCTCCGAAACAGCATCCGCCCGGAACGCAAGCGAAATCGTTTCGGAACATGCGCTTTGTCGAGTGGGACGAGGTTTTTGCCTATCTCGGCTTTCCCATTTTTATGAAACCCGCCGACGGCGGCGGCTGGCGCGACGTGCACAAATGCGATTCGCCCGAGGCGTTCTTTGAGGCGTACGACGGCTCGCGCGATCTCTGCATGATGGCGCAAGAAGCGATCGCCTTCACCGAATACTACCGGCTCTACGTCTTGGGCCGCGAGCACGTGCTGATCATGGCGTACGATCCGGGCGCGCCGCATCACGAGCGCTACGTTCTCAATGCGCCGCCGATCGAGCCGGCGCTCGAAACGCGCATGCGCCGCGACGGCATCGCGCTCTGCGAGGCGCTCGGCTACGACATGAATACGGTCGAGTTTGCGGTACGCGACGGCGTGCCGTATGCCATCGATTTCATGAATCCGGCACCCGACGCCGATCGCAACTCCGTCGGCGAAGAAAACTTTGCGTGGGTGGTCGATACGATGGCGCGCGTGCTGATCGAACGGGCGCGCCGCCCGCGCCGGCTCGAGACGACGGGCGCGTGGCCGTCGCTGCTCGCGCGCGAAACGGTGCCGGCCGCACGATGATGCAAAGCGGCGTCACGCCCTCGTTCACGCTGGGAATCGAGGAGGAGTTCCAAGTCATCGATCCGGAAACGCGCGAACTGCGTTCGCACTTGCAAGAAGAAATATTCGCTCAGGGCGAGCTGCGGCTGCACGATCAGATCAAGCGCGAGATGCATCAGCCAATGATCGAGGTCGGTACCGACATCTGCAAGAACATCCAAGAGGCGCGCGTCGAGGTGACACGTCTGCGCAGCGAGATCGTGAACATCGTGCGCAAGAACGGGCTTCGCCTGGGGGCCGCCGGAACCCATCCATTTACGCACTGGTCGAGCGTACCGATCACGGATAACGAACGCTACGCGCGCTTGATCTACGATTTCCAGATGGTCGCCCGCGCCAACCTCATCTTCGGTTTGCACGTGCACGTCGCCGTCGAAGATCCCGATACCCGCATTCACCTCATGAACGCGACGCGTTACTTTCTTCCTCATATTTTCGCGCTCTCGGTCAACTCGCCGTTCTGGTGCGGCACGAATACAGGGTGGAAGAGTTACCGCGCCAAGGTGTTCGAACGCTTTCCGCGCACCGGCATTCCCGACTACTTCGGTTCGGGTGCGGAACTCGACGAGTTCGTGCGCACGCTCGTCGTCACGGGTTGCATCGACGACGGCAAGAAGATTTGGTGGGACGTCCGGCCGCATCCCTACTTTCCGACGCTCGAGTACCGGATCTGCGACGTGCCGATGCGCATCGACGAAACGATCTGCCTGGCAGCGCTCTTCCAGGCCGTCACCTACAAATTGTGGCGCCTGTATAGCCGCAATCAAGGGTGGCGCCTCTACCGCCGGTCGCTCATCGCCGAAAATAAGCAGCGTGCCGCGCGTTGGGGCATCGACGGCAAGCTCATCGATTTGGGTAAACGCATCGAGCTTCCGACCGAATCGCTGCTCAACGAACTGCTCGAGTTCATCGACGACGTCGTCGACGAACTCGGCTCCCGCACTGAGGTCGACTACGTGCACGAGATCGTGCGGAGGCGAACCGGCGCGGATCGGCAACTCAAAGTCTTCGAAGAGACCGGAAGCCTGCCGGCGGTGGTGGACTACATCATCGCCGAGACCGAACACGGGCTCGCCTCGTGAGCGCTCGTTTCGCATTGGTTCGGCCCGAATCGCGCGCGGCAGTGCCCAAGCCAAGCGACGCGTTTGTGGACGTGCACGTGCTCGACATGAATCATGCGTGGCATAACGCCGGTCACGATTCGATCGTTTGGCTGGTACGCAGGCTGGCGAAAGACGACGAAGCGCGTCTGGCACGCGCCGGTCTCACGGTGCGCTTGATTTCTTACGACGTGCGACGCCGCAGGCTCGTGCCGGACGTGCCGCAGGGCGTCGCGCTGTACGTGGGAACGGGCGGTCCCGGGCATCTCGACCCGCGGCTCAACCTGCGCGACGACGTCGATGCGGGGGAGATTCTCGAATCGGACGCGTGGGAGGCACCGCTCTTCGAGTTTTTCGACGCGGTGAAGCGCGACGATAGCGCCATGTTCTACGGCGTCTGCCATTCGTTCGGATTGCTTTGCCGGTGGTCGGGCGTTGCGCGGCCCGTGCGCCGGACCTCCGAAAAGGGCGGCCCGAGCATCGGTATCGTCGAAAACGTTTTGACGCCGCAAGCGCTCGCGCATCCGTGGTTCGCGCGGTTGGCGAGCCGCCTTCCCGACGGGCGGCGCCTACCGATCGTCGACTCGCGCCACTACGATTTGATGCCGGAACGCGACGCGTTTCCGCCGGACGTCACGCCGATCGCTTTCGAATCCGCGGAAGACGGCGCCGCGCTGACGATGTGCGAGTTCGCGCGTAAAGTGGACGGCACGCCGCGCATGTTCGCCGTGAACCACCATCCGGAAATTGCGGATGCGGCCGAACTCGGCGCGCTGCTGAAACACAAACTCGATTCGGGCGAAGTCTCACGCGAATGGTACGAGAGCCGTGCGGCGCTGATCGGCGCGCTACGAGAGCGCAGCGACCGCGAGGAGCTGCGCCTGTTGGCGGCGGGATACTCGTTCGGCTTTTTGCTGCGCGACGGCCTTCGCGAAGCGATCGACGCGGCGACGGGATCACGCCGTGGATCCACGATTTCGACCGCACTTTAACGCCGGATATTCCGACGAGCTGTACCGGCGATACCTCGCCGACTTCGCGCGCCGCTGCGGCACGGCGATCGACATGCAAATCGCAGAGACGCCCGTCTTCCTGCCGCCGGATCTGCGCGAACGCGCCGAGGCGGCCGGGGGGGCGATCCTCGCGCAACTCTGCGATCCCGCGCGCATCACCCGGCTGCGCGCCGCCGTGCCTCCACGCTGGAACGCGCCAAACGAAACGCCGCTTCCCACGTTCTGCGCGATCGACTTCGCCGTAACGCTCGACGGCGCCGCGCAACTGCAGCCCAAACTGATCGAACTGCAAGGCTTTCCGACGCTCATCGCTTACGAAACGATGCAGCACGACGCGTGGGCCGCCGCCATGCAATCGATTCGCGGCCTCGATCTGCCGTGGACGTCCTGGTTTTCGGGCTTGACGCGCGACGCGTTCCTCGCGCTCGCGCGGCGCACGATTCTCGGTAACTGCGGCCCCGAGCACGTCATCCTCATGGATCTGGATCCGCAGGCGCAGAAAACGTATCCCGACTTTGCGGCGTCGCACCGTCTTTTCGGGATCGAAGCGGTCTGCCCGACGCAGCTGGTCAAACGCGGCCGCCGCCTCTACCGGCGCGACGCGCGCAATCGCGAGATTCGCGTCGAACGTATTTATAATCGCGTGATCGCCGACGAACTCGAGCGCAAGGATGTGCGGCTCCCGTTCGATTTTCGCGACGAACTCGACGTCGAATGGACGCCGCATCCGAACTGGTTCTGGATTTGGTCGAAGTATGCGCTTCCGCTGCTCGATCATCCATCGGTGCCGCGCGCGCGCTTTCTCTCGGATGTCAAAACGCTCCCCGTCGATCTCGGCGAACGCTACGTGCTCAAGCCGCTCTTCTCGTTCGCGGGTGCGGGCGTCAACGTCGCGCCCACCGCGGCCGACGTCGCAGCGATTCCGCCCGAGCAACGCGGTGCGTGGTGCTTACAGGAGAAGATCGAGTACGCTCCGGCTCTGGCAGCCGCCGACGGCGGCCGCGTGAAGGTCGAAGTGCGACTCATGTATCTGCGCCCCGACGACGAGCCGGAGTTTACGCTCGCTCAGAATCTGTGCCGCCTTTCGCGTGGAGCGATGATGGGCGTCGATCACAATAAAGCGCACACGTGGGTCGGCTCCTCGATCGGCATGTGGCCCGCCGCGTCATCCTGAGCGAAGGCGCCGCTAATCTGCGTCACCCTGAGCGACGGCGCCGCCAATCTGTGTCATCCTGAGCGAAGGCGCGCCAATCTGTGTCATCCTGAGCGAAGGCGCGCCAATCTGTGTCATCCTGAGCGAAGGCGCGCCAATCTGTGTCATCCTGAGCGAAGGCGCGCCAATCTGTGTCATCCTGAGCGAAGCGCGAACGCAGTTCGCGCGGCGTCGAAGGACGAAAGACGTTCGCTAGCCGCCGCGACGCCGCTGCCGGGAACGATGCGCGCGCCCAATTCGTCGAGCGCGAGTTCGATCGCACCGACCGCACCAAGGAGATCGCCTTCGCGCACGTCGCCCATCGTTCCGAAGCGAACGATTTTCCCGGAGAGCGCGCCTTGGCCGCCGGCGAGCACGATGCCGTAGCGCTCGTGCAGGTGCTTCAGCAGCGCGGCGGGCGCCACGCCTTCGGGAGGATACGCCGCGACGACGGTCACCGAGTGCGCGCCGGCGCGCGAGAGGATCGTAAACCCAAGCGACTCCAAAGCCGCTCGCACGGCGCCCGCGTAGCGCTCGAGACGTTGCCACGCAGCCTCCATGCCGTCGCCGTGATAGCGCGCGAGTGCGACGTCGAGCGCGGCGAGAATCGGGATCGGCGGCGTCCACGGCATTTCTCCGTTCCGCATCGAATCGCGCGCGCGCCGAAGATCGAAGTAGTAGCGCGGAACCCGCGCGCGATCCATTGCACTCCATGCTCGCTCGCTCGCGGCAATCATCGCCACGCCGGGCGGAGCCGCGAACGCCTTTTGCGATGCGGTGACGACCACGTCGTAGCCCCATTCGTCCATACGAAATTCGGTGGCACCCAAGCCGCTGATTGAATCCACCAGCGTGAGCGCACCGTGTCGTCGCACGATCGGCGCCAACGCCGCCATGTCGTTCTGAACGCCCGTCGACGTTTCGTTGTGGGTGAGCAAAATGCCGGAGATTTTCCGATCCCGGTCGGCGTCGAGCCGCGCCGCAAGCGCTTCAGGGTCGAGCGCCGCTCCCGGTTCGGCGTCGAGCGACTCGACTTCGCAGCCGTACGTGCGAGCGATCGCGGCGAAGCGTTCGCCGAACGCGCCGAGAGAACACGAGAGCAGCCGGTCGCCGGGAGAGAAGCAGTTTGCTACGGCAGCATCCAGGCCGCCGGTTCCGGAGGAGCCCAATACGAGTACGTCGCCGGCCGTACCGAATGCGGGCCGCATCGCTCGCACGACGCGGTCGAGCAGCTCGCCGAAGGGCGCATCGCGATGGTTGAACAGGGGGCGTCCCATCGCTTCGAGCACGGGTTGCGCGACCGTCACCGGACCGGGGAGAAACAGCAGCGACCTCTTCATGGGGCCCCCTTCGATTGCACGCCGGACGCATCCGCCCCAATCGAAGCCGGCCGATTACGGTGCATTAGAGGCCGGCTGCTAGAGTTGCCGCGCCGGTCGCGAAGGCACGTACTCGAGGCTTGAAACGGAGGGTCGCCAATGACATTCTCGAGCGCCGCTGCCCTTGCCGTTGCCGCAATGGCCGTGACTCTGAGCGCATGCTCGGCTGGTTCCGGAGCACTCGCGCCGGCCTCCCCCGTCCTATCTCCTTCGCGTGAATCGCATCCAAAAGCGAGTGGCACCATTAACCACATCGTGATCGTCGTCCAAGAGAACCGCAGCTTCGACAATCTCTTCGCGACGTTTCCCAAAGCCAACGGCACGACGCAGGGCACGATGCACACCGGGCAAGTGATTCCCCTGACGAAGGCGCCACTCGTTTCGGAAGATATCAATCACAACTACGACACCTACCTGACCGACTGCGATTTGCAAGGCGGCAAATGCAAGATGGACGGTTTTGACCTGTCGCACATCGACGGCCAGCATGTCAAAGCCAACAAATATCCCTACCGCTACGTCGATCCGGCCCAAATAACGCCGTATTGGACGCTTGCCGAGCAGTACGTGCTCGCCGACAATTTCTTTCAAACCCAAGGCAGCGGCAGTTTCGTCGCGCATCAGGACCTCATCGCCGGCGGTACCGCCATCAACTCGACCGAGAGTCTCATCGACGATCCTTCCGGCCCACCCTGGGGCTGCAATGCACCGCCCAGCGTCGTAACGTCGCTCATTACCATCCAGGGCCAATTCTTAATGAATCAAGGACCGTCCCCGTGCCTGACGTATCCGACCGGCACGCTGCGCGATCTGCTCGACAAACATCACGTCACGTGGAAATACTACACGCCGCCGTACCAGAAAAATACGATCGGCGTCATGTGGAGCGCGTTCGCTGCGATCGACGCCGTTTACAACGGCCCCGAGTGGAAGACGAACATTTCGATTCCTGAGACAAATGTGCTCACCGACGTCACGAGCGGAAAGTTGCCGATGCTGTCGTGGGTGATTCCCAATTCGCACGATTCCGACCATCCCTGGTCGGCGCACGGCGTCGACGACGGACCGTCGTGGGTTGCATCGGTCGTCAATACCGTCGGACAGAGCAAATACTGGGATTCCACCGCCATCATCATACTCTGGGACGATTGGGGCGGCTTCTACGATCACGTTCCGCCCGCGTTCTTCGACGATGCCGGCGGCCTCGGCTTCCGAGTCCCGGTGCTGATCGTCTCGCCCTACGTCAAAGCGGGCAGCATCGCGCACACACAGTACGAGTTCGGCAGCATTCTCAAGTTTATCGAAGGACGCTTCAATCTAGGCTCGCTGGGAACCACCGACAAGCGTGCCGTGTCGATCGGCGGCCTCTTCAACCTCAACCAGAAGCCGATTCCGTTCCAGCCGATTCCCTCGGCCCGCTCGCGCGAGTACTTCTTGCACCAGCCTTCGGACTACGAGCCGGTTGATACCGAGTAGTGCCGCCTTGCGTTCGGCTAGCGCTTCCTGACCGCAACCCGGCGTTTACCATTAACGGTACGGCGCTGTTTAGCGACGCCGTTGCGGCGCATGGGGACGACGTTGTTGCTCTCGGAGCGCTCGTTGCCCATCGGGACCGGCGAGATGACGCGCTTGCCGAGCGCGTGATGGAGAACTTCGGAGAGCTCCTCGACCGGAACGAACGTCATCGTGTCGCGAACTTCTTTCGGAATATCCTCGAGGTCGACTTCGTTGCGTTTTGGCAAGAGAATCTTGCCTATTCCGGCGCGCTTCGCTCCCAGCACTTTTTCTTTCAGGCCGCCGATCGGCAGCACTTGGCCGGTGAGCGTAATCTCGCCGGTCATGGCGAGGTTCGGATCGACCTTGAGGCCGGTGAGGATCGATGCGATCGACGTGGCGAGCGCGATGCCGGCCGACGGCCCGTCCTTGGGCGTCGCACCGGCCGGGACGTGAATGTGTAAGTCGTGTTTGGCGAAGTAGTCGTCGGGCAAACCGAACTCGCTCGAGCGAGAGCGTAAGAACGACACCGCCGCCTGGGCGCTCTCCTTCATCACTTCGCCGAGCTGTCCGGTGAGGACGAGTTTCCCCGTACCCGGCATCGCCTGCGTTTCGATGAAGAGAATGTCTCCGCCGACCGGCGTGTAGGCGAGCCCGGTCGCAACGCCCACCGACGCGACCCGTTTGCGCACCTCGTTGAAGAAGCGCGGTTTGCTGAGATACTCCGCGAGGTTGTCCGGTTTGATGCGTGCCTTATACCGCGGATTCTCGGCGATTTTGCGGGCAATTTTGCGAAACACCGTGCCGATCTCGCGCTCGAGATTGCGCACGCCGGCTTCCCGCGTGTAGTCGTTGACGATCGCGCGCAGCGCGGGATCGCCGATCTGCGCCTGGGTTTCCTTCAGACCGTTCGCCTTGCGCTGCTTCTTGAGCAGATAGCGCTTGGCGATCTGCAGTTTTTCCATCTCCGTGTAGCCGGGCAACGCGATGATCTCCATACGATCGCGCAGCGGCGGCGAGATGGTGTCGAGGCTGTTGGCGGTGCAAATGAAGAGCACTTGCGACAGGTCGAAGGGCAGATCGAGATAGTGGTCGCGGAAGTTGCTGTTTTGTTCGGGATCGAGTACTTCGAGCAGCGCCGACTGCGGGTCGCCGCGGAAATCGGCGCCGACTTTGTCGATTTCGTCGATCATCAGCACGGGATTCTTCTTGCCGGCGTCGCGGATGGCGCGCACGATCGTCCCCGGCATCGCGCCGATGTACGTGCGCCGATGGCCGCGAATCTCGGCCTCGTCTCGCACGCCGCCGACCGAGAGCCGCGCGAACTTGCGTCCCATTGCGCGAGCGATGGATTGACCCAGCGACGTTTTGCCGACGCCCGGCGGTCCGACGAAACAGAGAATCGGGCCGGTCAACTTCTTCTTGAGTTTGCCGACGGCCAAATACTCGATGATGCGATCTTTGATTTTGTCGAGATCGTAATGGTCTTCGTCGAGAATCGTCCGCGCCGCCTTAATGTCGATATGATCGGCCGTCTCGCTATTCCACGGCAGCGTGACGAGCCAGTCCAGATACGTGCGGATGACGCTGTATTCCGGGCTGGCCTGCGGCACTTTCGAAAGGCGGTCGAGTTCGCGGTCGGCCGCTTTCTTCACGTCTTCGGGCATGCCGGCCGCTTCGATCTTCTCGCGCACTTCGTTGAGCTCGGCAAGTTGAGGATCGACTTCGCCGAGTTCTTCTTGAATCGCGCGCAGCTGCTGGCGCAGGTAGAACTCGCGCTGATTCTTCTCCATTTCGCGCTGGATGTCGCTTTGAATTTTGTGTCCCAGCTCGACGACTTCGAGTTCCTTGGTGAGCAGCATCGTGAGCTTGCGCATGCGCTTGGCGGTATCGCGTTCCTCGAGCAGCGCTTGCCGGTCGGACGTTTCGAGGCGCATCGTCGACGCGACGAAGTAGGTCAGCACCGCGGGATCGGTGATGTTCTGCACCTCCATCTCCATCTCGCGCGGCGCTTGCGGAAGATAGGAGAGCAGCTTCTGGAACAAGCCCGCGAGGTTTCGCTGCATCGCGACGAGCTGCTCGTCTTCGACCGTCACGTCGGGAAGTTCCGTGTAGGCGGCCACCATGTACGGCGACACTTGGGTAAACTGTTCGACCTTGAAGACTTGCTGACCGGCGACGATGCAGCGTAGCGTCCCGTCGGGCACCTTGAGCATCTTCTGAATGACGCCGATCGTTCCGACCCGCTGGACGTCGTCGGGTCCGGGGTTCTCGATCTCGCGATCTTTGAGCACGGTCAGGCCGATGGGCTTGCCTTCGCGCAAGGCTTCTTCAACGAGTTGAATGCCGGGCTTCTTGACCACCGCAAGCGGAATGACGGTGTGCGGAAACAGCACGGCTTCTTGCAGCGGCAAAATACCGATGACGTTGGCGGGAACGATTGTGGGCGTATTCTTCTGTGCGGGCATGGTCGTTAGACGTGGGTCCTCTTTACGAGTATGTGAAGTTCGGTGCGGGCGGGACGGCGATAGGCGGTGGCCGCGATCGGCAGCGCGACGATGAGCAGGCCGTCGACGTAGTCGGCGACGGCGCCCTCGTATTCCACGGCAACCGGGAGCGCGATGCGACGGGCAAAATCGCCCGACGCAATTTCCTTTTGCACGAACGAGCCGTGGCGTAAACGCACCGCCTCGCGCCGCCGGCCCCGAACGTACAGGTACTGCTCGTCGAAACCGACGCGCAGCGACTCCGGATCGGCGCCGGCGACGTCGACCACGGCCACCACCTGGCGGCCGTCGTCGTCGACGAAGACGTCGGCGTTGGGCTCGAACGCTCCGAGCCGGCCTCGCAAAACGAACTCCATTCTCTGCCTAGACCCCAGATTTTAGCACTCGGATGCGCCGGGTGCTAGGGCCCTTCGACTTCGCCTCCGGCTCCGCTAAGGGTACCCCTACATGCTTGGGTCGGGGAGCGGCCGGCCAGGCGGCCAGGCGACGCACGGAACGATCTGGATTCTCAGCGTGCTTAGCATCGTCGGCGCGATCTGTACCTGGAAGAACTGCTGGTACTTGGTCGCCACGCCGTGATTCATCTGCGGCGGAAACTTCGACACGTTCTGGCCCGGAAGGTGGGTGAACGAGAGCACCTGGTTGATTTGCTCGGCGGACGCCCCCGACATGTACGGTTGGGTCCGCTGGCCGAGCCACGACGAGCCGTCGGCAAGCGTGTACAGATAACCGATCGTCTCACCAGGCGTCAGCGACCCAGTCGACTCGACCTTGTCGATGCGAACGACCTGCATGTTCCGGATGACCGGAGGCTGGAGCACGTGCGGCACCGGACGCGGCGAATCGAGACACGCACCGGTATCCAGGGGTTGCTGCATCGGCGGAACAACCGGAGCCATGGGCATCGCGGTTTGGACCGGCTGCACCTGCGCAATCGTGAGGGCTGAAAGAACGATGGCTTCAAGCATGTCTGGGGTTATTCGCAGCGCGCCGCTGCAACTCCGCGTTGCGGCCGCGCTTTTCGCGGCACCCGCCGTCACATTGCTGCCGTAAGGAAATCGAAGGATTGTCCACGCTGTTACGCCGACTCGGAGTTCGCGATGCCGCCCTGATCGTGATGGGTGGGATCGTGGGCTCGGGTATTTTCATGAACCCGTCGGTGGTCGCCGCCTTCGTGCCGTCTGCGCCGCTGATCATGGGCGTTTGGATTGCGGGCGGCGCGATCGCGTTGCTCGGCGGCGGCATCTTCGCCGAACTGTCGTCGCGGCGGCCGAACGACGGCGGACTCTATGCGTACATGCGCGACGCATTTCATCCGTCGCTGGCGTTCATGTACGGTTGGACGCTGCTGCTCGTTTCTCAAAGCGGCGGAATGGCCGCCGCTGCAGTCACGTTCTCGAATTACTTCGAACCGTTGACCGGACTCCACATTTCGACGAAAGGGCTCGGCGTCGTCGCGATTGCGGCGTTCACGCTCGTCAACGCGCTCGGAGTTCGCGCCGGAGCGTCGGCACAGAACGCCTTCATGCTCGTGAAGATTGCGGCGATCGGCGGCTTCGTGGCCGTGGGGTTGTTCGCACCGCATGCCGCAGCCGCCGCGCCCGCGCATGCGCTCGCCGGCAGCGCGACGTTCGCGGCGATGGGATTGGCGATGGTGCCGGTGCTCTTCGCTTATAGCGGTTGGCAGACGGCGTCGTTCATGACGGCCGAACTGAAGGATCCCGCGCGGACGCTGGCCCGCGGCCTGCTCATCGGCGTCCTCAGCGTCGTCGTACTCTACCTCGCGGTCAACGCCGTGTGCCTGCGCGTGCTCGGAGCGAACGGTTTGGCTGCGACGACGACGCCCGCATCGGCGGTTGCGCACCTCGCGTTCGGCCAGCCCGGCGAGCGCGTGATGGCGGCAATCGTAGCGATTTCCACGCTCGGATTTCTCGGCAATCAAATTCTGACGTCGCCGCGCGTCTACTTCCAAATGGCCGCCGACAAAACGTTCTTCAAGCAACTCGCCTGGATCGATCCGCGCACGCACGTTCCGGTGCTGGCCATTCTGCTCCAAGGCTGCGTTGCCGGAATTATCACGCTTTCCGGACGTTACGACCAAATTCTCAACTACGTCACGAGCGTCGACTACGTCTTCTTCGGGTTGGCCGCGATCGCGCTCATCATTTTTCGGAACCGCGACCGCCAGGATCCGCATGCATCACAGCCCGCCTACCGCATGCCCGGCCATCCCTGGACGACGGGGCTTTTTCTGGTGGCCGCATGGACGATCGTCGGTGACGTGTTGGTGAAATCGCCGGTTGCGACGTCGATCGGTCTGGGGATTCTGCTCAGCGGTCTGCCGGCCTACGCCCTCTTTACGGCGTGGCATCGCCGCCGGGCGCCGGCCGCATCGGAGGCGCCGTAGCGTGCGGTTCCTGCGAATCGCCGTGGTCGCGCTGATCGCGGCCTATGAAATTGCCGCTTTCGTGACGACGATGTCGACCTTCAGCCGGCCGGTTGGAGAGTACGGCTATACGGTCGGGCTCGACGGCACGACCGTCGCTACGGTCGAGCCGGGCCTCCCGGCTGCCAGAGCCGGAATCCAGGTCGGCGACCAGATTCCGTTTGCGTCGCTCTCGGTGCTCGGGCGTCTCAACTCGCTTCAAGGTCAACTCGTGGCGCCGAATACGCCGATTCGCATGACCGTCGTGCATGACGGACAACCGCGCTCGGTCACGATGCGCTCGGCCGCGCTGCCGTCGACGTATGCGCTCACGAACCTCGCCTACGCCATTGCCGGGCTGGCGCTGGGGATCGTGAGTTTGGTGCTGGTGATGCTGCGGCCCAGCCGTATGACGTGGGGCTTTGCGCTGATCGCGCTGCCCGTGTTGCTGCCCGACGTTCTCATCGAGTTCGAACACCAAGCGGCGGCCGCACCGGCGCTGGCAGCCGAGGTCTTTGGGTCGCTGCTGGCTGCAGTGCAGTTCTCGGGCATCATGATTTTTGCCAGCCGTTTTCCCAGCGACGACCCGCGTGGCCTCAACCGGGCGATCGACCGCCTCGCGATACCGTTCGGCGTTGCCGCGGCGTCGATCTATCTCTACGTGACCTTTACCATCTTTTTCGGCAGCGCGCCGCCGCCGGTTTGGATGTTGCTCACGCAGGATTACATCGCACCGACCGTGCCGAGCATTGCCGGCCTGGTCGCGCTCGTCACCACCTTCGTCATCAGCAGCCGCAGCATGCGCAGCCGGCTGATGCCCGCACTGGTGGCGTTCCTTCTCACAATCGTGACCGATGCAGTGGCCCAGTACGTGTCGGTCGCGACGAGTAATGCCCGCGTCATCCTCTTCGCGTATTTCGCGTTTCCGGTCGCGGCGATACTCTTGGCCTGCTCGGTCGCCTACGCGGTCGTCAAGCATCGCGTCATCGACGTAAGCTTCATCGTCGGGCGCACGGTCGTCTACAGCATTCTCACGATCTTCGCGGTGAGCATCTTCACGCTGATCGAGTTCTTCGCGGGCAAACTCCTCGAACGCAACGGATTGGCGGTCGTGCTCGAGATCGTCGCCGCGCTCGCCCTCGGTTTATCGCTCAACGCACTGCACAACCGTCTCGACAAGGTCGTCGATCGCGTGCTCTTTCGGCGCCGCCACCTCGCCGAGGGACGTCTGAAACGAATGGCGCTCACGCTGCCGCACGCCGTCTCGACTGAGACCGTCGCCGGCATGCTCGTCGAGGAGCCTGCCGATGCGCTCGACCTCGCCTCCGCCGCCGTTTTCGTGCTGACCGACGACGAACTCCATTACGCGCGCGTGCGCTCGGAAGGCTGGAGTTCCGCGGACGCGTTGCAATTCGATCTAGACGATCACCTCGTCGTGCGCTTGCGCGCGGAGCTGCGAGCGGTACACCTGAACGACTTGCGTTGGCCGCGCACCGACGTGCCGGCGGGGAACCGCCAGCCAATTTACGCCATTCCGGTCGGGGTCGGCAACTTGCTGGAAGCGATCGTGCTCTACGGAGCGCATAGCGGCGGCGAGGATCTCGACCCCGACGAACGCCGCAGCCTGCGCGAGCTCGCTCGCGGCGGCGCGCTTGCGTACGACCACCTGCGCGCGCAGGCGCTGCGAAAGAGCCTCGACGAGGCGCGCGGCGAGAACGCGGCGCTGCGGCGCGTCGAGCAAACGCTCACGTCACTGCTCGAGAAGCGCCTGAAGGAAAGCGGCGGCGCCTAGCGGGTAGCCGCGCGGTGATGGAGTCTCCCGAACGGTACGTAGTGCCGCATGGGAACCTCTGCTCGTGCCGCGTGACGTACGCCGAAGACGGCGACGAGCGTCGCGACGCCGAGCGCGACGCAAACCCAAAAGGCCGCATGCAAACCTCCGGCCAGTGCTGTTTCGGGCGACGCTCCCGACTGCAGCAGCGCGCTCGTTCGCAGTTGCTGCGCCGCCGCTCCGAGCGCGACGCCGAACCCGATGCCGAGTTGGAGTGCAAAACTCAACGCCGCAGACGCGCTTCCCTCGTCGGCGTCGTCGACGTGCGCGAGCCCGGCGATCATGCCGCTTTGATACGCGAGCACGCCGCCGAATCCGGCGATGCACGTAGCCGGAAAGATTGCGGCCCAATACGAGGACGACGGCTCCATGAAGAGCAGAATCGCTTCACCGGCGATCATCACCACGCTCGTGACGATCCCCATCGTACGGACGCCGATGGCGCGCGCGATGCGCAGCGTCAGGGGCGCCGCGATGAACGAGACGATCAACGACGACGGCAGGAACGCGAGACCGGCGAGTAAGGGCGAGTAGCCCGAGACGCGCTGGACGTAGACCGACGCAAAGACCATCACGCCGGCCTCCGACATCGGCTGCAGCATGACGACGCTCGCGCCGGCCAGCAGATCGGGATAGCGCAGCAGCGCGGGCGAGAGAATGGGAACGGCGGCGCGGCGCTCGACCAACGCGAGCAGCGCAAGCACGGCGACGGTGATCCCCAAGCCGGCGAGCGTCGCCGGTGATGAAAAACCGTGGTCCGGAATCGATTCGATCGTGTAGACGAACGTCACGAGCGCCGCCGTTAGCAGCACCGCGCCCGCGACGTCCAGTTTCTGTCGCACCGCCGCGCCGCGGTCGTGCGTGAGAACGAACGGCGCGACCGCGAGGATGACCGCAGCAAAGGGTACGTTGACGTAGAGCACGGAGCGCCAGCCGAGATACTGCACGAGCACGCCGCCGAAGAGCATGCCGGCAGCAATGCCCGCGCTCCCAATCGTCCCCCATAGCGCCACCGCCCGAGAACGTTGCGGACCGGCGGGAAACATCGAGAGCGCGATTGCCAGCGCCGCCGGATTGACGAGCGCCGCTCCCAGCCCTTGCAGCGCGCGCATCGTTATCAGAAAAGTACCGTCGCGTGCCAGGCCGCCGAGAAACGATGCGGCCGTAAAGAGCACCAGACCCGCGATGAAGAAGCGATAACGGCCGTAGAGATCGGCGCACCGCCCGGTGAGCATGAGAAAACCGGCGAGAAAAATCGCATATGTACTCACGATCCACTGCCCCTGGCCGGCGCTCATGTGCAGTTCGGTTTCCATCGAGGGCAGCGCGATCGAGACGATCGAGAAGTCGACGAGCAGCATGAAAAAGGTCGCGCTCAGCAGGGTGAACGCGACCCAATTCCGCGTGCCGGCCGAAGTCGGTGCGACCGTCAAGGCGACGATTTTACTTTAGCGAGAAAGCGGTACATGTGGCCTTTTTGCGTCGCCGTTCCGGAGATCTCTCCGTTGCTCGACAGCGTGCCGCGCACTGTGAATCCGCTTATGCCTCCGATGTCGAGGTTGATGTTGCCGTGCTGCACGGTGCCGGTGACGTTGATGATCCGTCCGTAGAGCGGGTCGGGGCGCGTCGAGATCGAGCTGTACGTGCCGCTGATGATCCCGTGATTGAACGTGAGCTTCATGTCGCCGGCGTACGGGACGCCGCCGTTCCACAGGGGATTGTAGGCGGCGACGTAGGTCGCGCTCCACACCGGCCCGTGTCCGACGAGCGCGAGAGCTCCCGCGACGGCCGACGCACCGAACGCGAGCGTGAGAAAACCTATCCGAGCGTAACGTGCGAGCATCGTTCTCTCCTTCGAATCGGGCTACGAGTGCATCATTCGATCCCAGTCGTCGCGGTCGATCCGCAAATCTTCCTCTTCCAGGGAGGTGAGCGGAACGTTCGGAAGGCGCTCGCGTTCGCAGAGATCGTGCGCTTTGGTGTCGACGTACAGCAGCCCCGTGACGAACTCGCCGCGGCCGTTGGCGTCGTGAATCGTCCGCAAGGCCTGCATGGCATCGGACGGATCGTAGTCGACGTCGACTTTGCGTAATACGATGTGGGATCCGTCCTCGAGTTCTACGTCGTGCACCGTGCCCGGTTCGTAGTCGACCGTCACTTCGCGGCCTCCGGCGATGTAGTCGGCGGTGTGCAGGACGACGTCGTGATCTTTCACGTACGCATAGCTCTTGGTCGAACCGATGTGGTCGTTGAAGGTGACGCACGGGCTGACGATGTCGATGATCGACGTGCCGCGGTGCGAGAACGCAGCCATCAGCAGCGGAACGAGTTGCTTGCCGTCGCCGGAGAACGATCGCGCTACGAACGTCGCGCCGAGTTCGATCGCTAAACCGCAGACGTCGATCGTCGCGTATTCGTTGACCTTGCCGCCCTTCTGGGTCGATCCGACGTCGGCGGTCGCGGAAAACTGCCCTTTCGTCAATCCGTAGCAGCCATTGTTTTCGATCAGGTACGTCAGATCGACGTTGCGGCGAATCATGTGGCAGTACTGACCGAGGCCGATGCTGGCCGTGTCGCCGTCGCCGCTGATGCCGAGCACCACGAGCTCGCGATTGGCGACCTTCGCGCCGGTGGCGGCCGACGGCATTCGTCCGTGAAGGCTGTTGAAGCCATGCGCCTGTTCGACGAAATACGCCGGCGTCTTCGAAGAACAGCCGATGCCGCTCATCTTCGCGAGCTTTTGCGGGTCGACGCCGTACTCGTAGAGCGCCTTAATGAGATGGTTGGTGATCGAGTTGTGGCCGCAGCCGGCACAGAGCGTCGTCGGCAGACCTTTGTAGACTTCTCGCGTGAGCCCGATCAAGTTGACGGTCATTGCGGAACGTTCCTTATTCAGCCACGACGGCCGGCGCGCGCTCGGCCTCGAGCAGAGGATCGATGATGGCGTGAGCGTCGATGGGGACGCCGTTGTAGTGACAGATCGATTCGAGACGCTGCACCAGATGCGTCGGAAGTTCGGTGCGCAGGATTCCGTAGAGCTGGCCGTCGCGGTTCTGTTCGACGACGTACACGCGGTCGTGACGCTGAATGAACGGCGCGATCTCCGGCGAGAGCGGCAGCGCGCGTACGCGCATGTAGTCGATGTCGAGCCCTTCTTCGCGCAGGCGGTCGAGCGCTTCGACGACCGCATGATGGGTCGTGCCGTACGCCACGATGGCGATGCGGTGGCCCTTCCCCTTCACAACCGGTGCGGGCACCGCCGTGCGCGCGGTTTCGTGCTTGCGCACGAGCCGATCGAGGTTGCGCTTCCACACCTCCGGCAGTTCGGAGTACCGCGCTTCCTCGTCATGGCCGGTACCGCGCGTGAAAAAGGCGGCGTTGTGGTGCTTCGTGCCGGGCAGCGTGCGATAGGGAATCCCGTCTTTGTCGACGTCGCGATAGCGGCCCCACGACGGCACGCGGTTGAGATCTTCGGCGGTCAGCACTTTGCCGCGCTCGAACGACTTCTCCGGATACGGCAACGGCGGCGTCAGCCACGAGTTCATTCCGAGATCGAGATCGCTCAACACGAAGACCGGCGTTTGAAAACGATCGGCCAAGTCGAAGGCTTCCATCGCGAACTCGTAAGCTTCGCGGACGGTTGCCGGGAGAAGCACGACGTGCTTCGTGTCGCCGTGCGACAGATTGTAAGCGAATGCGACGTCACCTTGCATGGTGCGGGTCGGCAATCCGGTCGACGGTCCGGCGCGCTGAACGTCGAAAATCACCCCCGGCACCTCGGCGAAATACCCGAACCCTGCGTACTCCGCCATCAGCGAAATGCCCGGGCCCGAGGTCGACGTCATCGCACGCGCGCCGGCCCAGCCTGCGCCGAAGACCATGCCCGCCGCAGCCAACTCGTCTTCGGCTTGCACGATCGCGTATTTGTGTTCGCCGGTCTCCTTGTCGATGCGAAAACGTTCGCAGTAATCGATGAAGTATTCGCAAAGCGACGACGACGGCGTAATCGGATACCACGCCGCGACCGTGCATCCGCCCATGACGCAACCGAGCGCGGCCGCGCGATTGCCCTCCATGAAGAGCAACCCGTCGGTCTTGCCGTTGGTACGTTCCAAGTGGTACGGATCGCGCTTCTCGAAGTGATCGCGCGCGTACTCGAGGCCGACGGCGATGGCGCTCATGTTCAACTCGACCGCGGCCGGCTTGGTGCGGAACTGCGCCTTGAGCCCTTCCTCGAGGCTTTCGGCGGGAATGTCGAGGAGCTGTGCGAGCGCTCCCACGTAAATCATGTTCATCAGATATTTACGGAGATCGCCCTTGTCCGCGAAACGCTCTTTGGCGAGTTGCGCGAACGGGACGGCGTAATACGTCACGTCGTCGCGCAAGGTCGCGCCGGTTACCGGGAAGGCTTCTTCGTGAACGACCGCACCGCCGGGCTTGACGCCGGCGACGTCGGCTTGCCACGTCGTCGCGTTGAGCGCCACCAACACGTCGACGTCGCGCGTGCGGCACTGATAGCCCTTCGCGGTGACGCGAATGTCGAACCACGTCGGCAGCCCCTCGATGTTCGAGGGGAAGACGTTCTTCGGCGCGACCGGAATGCCGAGCCGCAAAATAGCGTTGGTGATGACGAGATTCGAGGATTGGCTCCCCGAGCCGTTGACCGTCGCCACCCGAATGGTGAAGTCGTTGACCGCGCGTTTGGGCATGGCCCGCACTAACTTCCGAGGCGGCGGGGGCAACTCCCGGTTTATGGGGATCGGGCCTGCCCCAGTGCCCGGATCGTCGGGATCCCCTCGGGAGAGCGTGTGGGGTTTCCGGCGATCCGCAATCGCGCGTTGACTGCCGGATGGTATCGGGGATACATGGCATGCACCTGATGCGGCGGCATCGCATCGTCGAAGCTTTTGCGGTCGATGCCGATTTCAAAGAAGATGGCTTCACGCTCTTTCAGGGCTAGCCAACGAGGAAAAAGAAGAGGCCCGGCATGACTGCCGGGCCCGGTACTCTACCGCCCTTCGCCCTTCGACTGCGCTCGCTATCGCTCAGGGTGACACGGTGTGTGGCGGCTTCGCTCAGGGTGACACGTGCGATGCTTCGCGTGCCTTCGCTCAGGGTGACACAAGCGTTAGAAAGCTTCGCTTTTTCGCAGGTCTAGGAGGCGACGGGTGAAGTTTGCTATACGGCAAACGAACCCCGAGCCGACGACGAGATGCGGAAAAGCGTGGCTTTCTTACATCATGTCGTAGCCGCCCATGCCGCCACCGCCCCCCGGCATACCGGCGGACTCTTTCTTCGGCTCGGGTTTGTCGGCCACGAGCGTTTCCGTGGTGAGGATGAGCGCACCGATCGACGCGGCGTTTTGAAGCGCGGCGCGCGTAACCTTGAGCGGATCGATAATCCCGGCTTCGAACATGTCGACGATCTCGCCGGTCATTGCGTCGAAGCCGAACGGCGCGTTCTTCGAGCGCACGTTGTTCACCTGAACGGAGCCCTCGAAGCCCGCGTTTTCGGCGATCTGCCGAAGCGGTTCCTCGAGCGCCTTGCGCACGATTTGAATGCCGATCTTCTCGTCGGCCCACGTCGTGGCGTGACCGTTGGTCTTCGGCGGCTCGTACTTGTTGATCGCTTTGACGGCGTGTACCAGCGAGCTGCCGCCGCCCGGGATCATGCCTTCCTGCACGGCCGCGCGGGTCGCGCTGAGGGCATCCTCGATGCGATGTTTCTTCTCTTTGAGTTCGGTCTCGGTTGCCGCGCCGACTTGAATGACGGCGACACCGCCGGAGAGCTTTGCGAGCCGCTCCTGCAGTTTCTCACGATCGAAGTCCGAGTCGGTCTCCTCGATTTGCTTTTTGATCATCTCGATGCGGCCCTTGATCGCGTCCTGCTTGCCGCCACCGTCAACGATGGTCGTCTCTTCCTTGGTCACCGTGACGCGCTTGGCTTTTCCGAGCTGCTCCTGCGTAACCTTGTCGAGCTTGAGTCCGAGCTCTTCGGAGATCACTTGCGCACCGGTGAGCGTCGCGATGTCTTTGAGCATTTCCTTGCGGCGGTCGCCGAAGCCGGGGGCCTTCACGCCGACCGACGTGAACGTGCCGCGCAGCTTGTTCACCACCAGCGTGGCGAGCGCTTCGCCCTCGATGTCTTCGGCGATGATGAGCAGGGGGCGCTGCATTTGAACGACTTTCTCGAGCAGCGGAAGGATGTCGGCAATGGCCGAGATCTTACGCTCGGTCACGAGGATGTACGGATCGTCGAGCACGGCTTCCATGCGCTCGGAGTCGGTCACCATGTACGGCGAGATGTAGCCCTTGTCGAACTGCATGCCGTCTTTGGTCTCGACTTCGGTCTTGAGCGTTCTGGACTCTTCGACCGTGATGACGCCGTCTTTGCCGACCTTCTCCATTGCCAGCGCGACCAGCTCTCCGATTTCCGTGTCGTTGGCGGAAATCGACGCGACTTGCGCGATCTTCTCTTTCGTGTCGACGTTCTTCTTGAACGATTCCATCTCTTTGACGGCTATTTCGACGGCTTTCTCGATGCCGTGCTTGATTTGCAGCGGATTGCTGCCGGCCGTCACGTTGCGCAGGCCTTCGCGAATGATTGCTTGGGCCAGAACGGTGGCCGTCGTGGTGCCGTCGCCGGCGACGTCGTTGGTCTTCGACGCGACTTCCTTCACGAGCTGAGCGCCCATGTTCTCGAACACGTCGGGGAGTTCGATTTCTTTGGCGATCGTCACGCCGTCGTTGGTGATCGTCGGCGAACCGAATTTCTTATCGAGGACGACGTTGCGGCCTTTCGGTCCGAGCGTCACCTTCACCGCGTCGGCGAGGATGTTGGCGCCGCGCTCCAGAGCCCGGCGCGCGTTTTCGTCAAAAACGAGTTGCTTTGCAGCCATGTTAAACTTTTAAAACTCCTTAGACGCCGGCCGGCACTTTGTCGACGACGGCGAGAATATCTTTTTCAGGAATGATGAGATATTCGGTGCCGTCGAGCTTGACTTCGCTGCCCGAATATTTGCGATAGAGAACGCGATCGCCGACCTTGACGCTCATGCCGAGTTTCGTGCCGCTTTCCAGCACGCGGCCGTCGCCGGCCGCCCGCACGATGCCCTCTTGGGGCTTTTCCTTGGCGGTATCGGGCAGGAAAATACCGCCCGTCGTCTTGTCGTCTTGCTCGACGTGCTCGATAACCACGTTATCGTGCAAAGGCTTGAGATTCACGGATTACCAACCTCCAAAAGCTGTCTCTACAAGGGATTAGCACTCTCAGCGCGAGAGCGCTAGCCGTGCCATCTTAGCAAACTGGACGAGAGAGTGCAAGTGGCCCTAAGGGGCCAGGCGAGCGAACTCCGGGCCGCCCAGCGCATAGGCGACGGCCAACGCGACGGCGAGCAGCACGAAGAAGATGCGCATGAGGAGGCGCTGACTCCCAAGGCCGATGAGAACCAGGCCCAGACTCAGGCTCAATACCGCGCCCTGAGCCACCATCGGGCGGTACGTGCTGTGCAGGGAGAGCCACAGAAAGAAGGCCGTTCCAAGCCCGACGACGACGGCCAGCAGGCTCGTGGCGGTCCAAATGACCAGCTCGTTCGGCTCCCGTAAGGAGCGCTCGGGCATCATGCCGATACTCTACCTTTCGATGCGTAAAGTCCGCTTGGAAAAATCGGAAACCAGGACCCCGGGCGCGCGTGCGTCTTGGGCCCGCATTGCGGCACAGGTGCTGCTCGCGGGTCTGGCCGGCGCCGTCCTCATCGACTGCTACCTCCTCGTCACGAAACTGCTGCCGCACGGCGAGACCATCGCCGGTCTCTGGCGGTGGATAGCCTCGACGGTGCTCGGGAGATCAGCGCTCACCGACCCCGGATCGGCCGCAATCGGAGCGGTGCTGCATCTTCTCGTCAGCATCGGCTGGGCGGCGGGCTACGTCTATATCGCGGTCAATCACCCGGCAAGCACGCGGCGATGGTTCGTTGCCGGAGTCGTGTACGGCCTGATCGTCTACACGATCATGCAAGTGATCCTGCTCGCCGACGGCAACTTCATCTATCCGCCGAATCCCAATGCGTTCGTGAACGACCTGATCGCGCACGCACTCTTCTTCGGCGTTCCGGTGGCGCTCGTCGTGCGAGCGTTGCAGCCCCGGCGCACGTGATCGGACGCCTGCGCGTTTCGCTGCGCGCGCTCCGCAACAACGCCCGTGTCCTGCGCGAGATGGTCGGCCCGAAGCACGCCGCATTCGTCGTCAAAAGCAATGCGTACGGACATGGCTTGCTCGAAACGGCGCGGGCTGCCGAGCCGCTCGCGCGGCGCATTTGCGTGTACGCTTTCGAAGAAGCGCTGGCGTTGCGCGCCGGCGGTATCACCAAACCGATCCTGGTGCTCGGCCCCATCCCGCCGGAGGCTCTCGACGACGTCATGGCCGCAACGCTCGACGTCGCGCTGTGGGACACCGGCGAGTTCGCGCGCCGGCTCGCCAACGCCGCGCGCAAGCGCCAGACGCGCGCAGCCGTGCACGTGAAAGTCAATACCGGATTGAACCGGCTCGGATTCGAGCCGCACGAGTTGGCCGACGCGATCGAGGATTACCTGCACGTGTCGGAGATCGAAATCGCCGGCGTCTTTTCACACCTGTCGTCGGCCGAAGAACTCGACTCGCCGTACACGATGCATCAGCTCGAAACGTTTGAGCGCGCGCTGGCCGCGGCGGAGCCGCTCTTCGAACGCCAGCGCATCGTCCCGCTGCGCCACATCGCAGCCTCTGCCGCCGCCATTCTCTGGCCGCAGACGCGGCTCGACCTCTCGCGCTTCGGCATCGCGCTGTACGGACTGTGGCCGTCGAAAGCCACGCGTGAGGCTGCCGATTCCAGCGGTATCGCGCTCGAACCCGCGTTATCGTACGAGTCCGAAATCGTCGTCGTCCGATCGGTACCGGCGGGCTCAGCCATCGGCTACGGCGCAAGCTACCACGCGCCGCGCGACGTGCACGTCGGCGTCGTGCCGGTAGGCTACGGCGACGGCGTGCCGCGCGCGCTCTCCAACCGCGGCGCGTTTCTCGTGGACGGTGCGCTCTGTCCGATCGTCGGCCGCGTCGCGATGAATCTCACGGAGGTCGATCTCACCGCTGCGCCCGGAGCGCATCCAGGCTCGAAGGTGACGCTGATCGGCCGCGACGGCGACGCCCACGTCGGCGCCGACGACTGGGCGGAATGGGCCGAAACGATCAACTACGAAATCGTCGCGCGCCTACCGTCGGAAATTCCGCGCGTCTACGAAGAGTAATGGCTAGGCGATGGCGGCGATAGCGTCCTTTAGTTCGATGGTTCCGGTGTAGAGCGCGCTGCCGACGATGCACGAATCGACGTTGGCCGGAACGGATTGCTTGAGTTCCTGTAAGTCCTCGATATTGCGCGCGCCGCCGCTGGCCGTTACCGCGACCTCGGCCGCACCGGCGACCGCGTTGAGCGCGTCGATGTCGTAGCCTTCGCCCATGCCGTCGCGCCGGATCTCGGTGAAAATGACGCGACCGATTCCCCACTGCGCAACGCGGCGCACGAGCGCGTCGCGATCGACCGGCGTCCGTTCTTGCCAGCCGTGCGTTGCGACTTGGGAGCCGCGCGCGTCGATCCCCGCGATGACCTTGCCGGGAAAACGCCCGGCGATATGGCGCGCCAGCCGCTCGTCTTCGACCAGCAGCGTTCCGAGAATGATTTCCGAAACGCCCGCGGCAAACGCCGTTTCGGCATGCTTGAGATTGCGCAAGCCGCCGCCCATCTGCACGGGAACGTCGACGGCCGCGCATATCGCCTGCACGGCCGCGAGATTCTCACCCGATCCGAACGCTCCGTCGAGATCGATCACGTGCAATCGCCGTGCGCCTTCGGCAACGAACTCCGCGGCGCGCTCGACCGGGTCGTCGCCATACGCCGCGGTGGTCGAGGGATCGCCCTGACGCATGCGCACGCATTTGCCGCCGCGCAGGTCGATCGCCGGGATCACCAGCACCGCGACGGCTCTCTCAATTCCTCGCCCCGTTCGATTCGCGCTTTTCGAGCGGTAAGTACGGACCGGCCGGCGGTCCGTCGTACGTTGCTTGCGGCCGAATCAAACGATTGTCGGCGAGTTGCTCGAGCACGTGCGCCGTCCAGCCCGCAATGCGGCCGCACGCGAAGAGACAAGTGAACTCGTCGCCCGGGATGCCCAAATCCGCCAGCACCGGCGCCGTATAGAAATCGACGTTGGCGTAGATGGTATTGTCCGGTTTTTTCTCTTGTAGGACTTTGCGGCTGGCCTCTTCGAGCCGATGCGCGATTTCGTACCAGGGGCTGTTGCCCTGCTGTTCCGAGAGCTTCTTTGCCATCGCCTCGAGATGACGGGCGCGCGGGTCGCGAACCTTGTATTCACGGTGGCCCATGCCCATGATGCGCTCGTTGCGCGCGAGCGCGTCGCGCACGTATTGTTCCGCGTTCTCGGGAGAACCGGCTTCCTTGAGCGCGCGGAATGCGGCCGTCGCGGCGCCGCCGTGGAGATCGCCTTGCAGGGTCGCAATCGCCGCCGTGATCGAAGCGTAAAGGTCGGCGCGCGTCGATGCGGTGACGCGACCCGAGAACGTCGACGCGTTGTACGAATGGTCGGCGAGCAGTACGAAGTACGTATCCAGCGCGTCGGCCTCGATGCCGTTGGAAACTTTTCCGGAACGCATATAGAGGAAGTTCGCCGCCTGCGAGAGGTCGGTGCGCGGCTCGATCGGATCGAGTCCGCGGCGGATGCGATCCCACGCGGCCACGATCGTCGGCATCTTCGCGATGAGTTCCACGGCGACGTGCACGTCGGAAACGTGTTCGCCGCGCGCGTCGACCGGCGAGAAGAGCGCAAGGCCGCTGACGATTGTGCGAAGGACGTCCATCGGCCATGCCGTCTTCGGAACGTTCTGCATCGCGCTGATCAGCGGTTCGGGCAGCGAACGGCGCGAGCCTAACTCGCGTTTGAGGGCTTCGAGTTCGGCGCGGTTCGGCAGATGGCCGTACAGCAATAGGTGGACGATCTCTTCGAATGTCGCGCTCGGCGCGAGATCGTCGATATCGTAACCGCGATAGGTCAGGCGGCCGATGGCGCCTTCGACGTTGCTGAGCTGAGTGGTTCCTACGACGACGCCTTCGAGGCCACGGTCGACTACGGTTGACAAAGAATCCCTCCACTGAGAAGTTCCGCTGATGCGCGGGGAGCCTGAGTTTTTCAGTCTCCATTATTAACCCCTCTCGAGGCCTGGGCGTGCCACAAAGGCGGCTGGCGTAAAGACGTGGCGGGCCGCCGAAGCGAAGGGAAGCGCCATGGACAGCCTGGATCTCACCCGCCGCCCGCCACGCGGCCCCCGCCTTCCGCTTGCCGGTCTCGATCTCGTCATGCTGGCGCGGACGGTCGACAAGTTGCGAGCGACCCTACCGGGCGGCAGCCTCGGTACGTACCAAATTCCCGGCTTCAGCGCGCGGCTCTTGGAACGGCTCGGCATCGCCGAGGACGAGATGCGCGACGCCGTTGCGCGCGCGGACTCCGACGAAGCGGTCGCGGCATGGGTCCGCGAGCGCAGCGACCCGGCGCGTTACGGCGAGATCAACGCGGCGATGGAGCGCCGGACGATTGCCGACCGGCTCGAGGATCCCGCGTTCGTTGCGAAATATCCGATCGCGCCGTCGCTTCCGCCCGGCATGCCGTTGCTCGATTTTCTCTCGACCGACGATGCCGACATGTTTCCCGAATCGCGCCCATGACCGCGGAAATTATCGTTTCGGCGGATTCGGGCGTGGGCGAGATTCGCATCGATCGTCCCGCAAAAAAGAATGCGCTCACGTGCGGCATGTACGCCGTCATGGCGGAAGCACTCGAGGCATTCGATCGTAACGACGCCATTCGCGTCGCGATCGTTCGAGGCGGAAACGATTTCACTGCAGGCAACGACCTCCGCGAGTTCGCCGGCGCGTCGGCATCGGGCGATCGCAAAACTCTCGACGCGATCGTCGAGTTTCTCACGCGCCTCGCAGATTTCTCGAAACCGCTGATCGCGGCCGTGCGCGGAAACGCCGTCGGCATCGGCACGACGATGCTGCTTCACGCCGACGCCGTCGTCGCCGGAACGTCGGCGCGCTTTCGTATGCCGTTTACGCAACTGGGCCTCGTTCCCGAAGCCGGCTCGTCGCTGCTGTTACCGCTGACCGTCGGGCGCATGCGTGCCGCGTGGATGCTGCTAGCCGGCGAGTTTTTCAGCGCGGGTGAGGCGCTTGCGGCCGGCCTGATCACCAGCGTCGTCGCGGACGATCGCGTCGACGACACGGCTGCCGAAATGGCGGCCAAACTCGCGTCTCTTCCACCGGTTGCAGTACGCGAGACCAAACGTTTGATGCGTGAGCCGATCGCTCAAGACGTTCGCGAGCAGATGGACGCCGAGATCGCGGCCTTCACCGAGCGTCTGACGTCCGAAGAGTTCCGAGCGTCCGTTGCAGCGGCGATCGCGCGCTAGGCGACGGCGTCGCGTACGTCTCCTCGCGCCAGCGCGTATCCAATCAAACGGTCCACGAGCGCGTCGTAGGGAATTCCGGCAGCCGCGCACGCATCGGGCAAGAGGCTCGTCGGGGTCAGTCCGGGGAGAGAGTTGATTTCGAGGACGTAGGGCCGGCGGTCGCCGCTGACGATGAAGTCGGTGCGCGAGTAGTCGCGCAACCCGAGCAGACGGTGCGTCGAGAGCGCAAGCATTTGTAGCCGCGCGGCGAGATCGGCGTCGATCTGCGCGGGAGCGACGTGCGTGCTGCCGCCGGGTTCGTACTTGGCATCGAAGGAGTAGAAGCCGTCGCGGTTGGCGACGATCTCCACGACCGGAAGGGCTTCTTCGCCCAGCACGGCACACGTGAACTCCCGTCCTTCGACGTACTCTTCGGCGAGAATCTGCCCGAACGACTTGGATGCGGCCAGCATTGCCGCCGTCCACTGTTCGTGCGTGCGCACGATCGTGACGCCGGCCGACGAACCTTCGAAGCGCGGCTTGACCACCAGCGGAAGGTCGAGCGATCCGGGAAGCAGCGGCAGCGTGCCGCCGCTCAAATCGAACAAGTCCCAAGCCGCGGTCGGCAATCCCTCGGCCGCCAACAGTTTCTTCGTCAGGTGCTTGTCCATCGCGAGCGACGACGCTTCGACCGCGCTGCCGGTGTACGGAACGCCGGCATACTCGAGCAGCGCTTGGATGTGGCCGTCTTCGCCGCCCGGGCCGTGCAATGCGTTGAAGACGGCGTCGGGACGCAGCTCGCGCACCGCTTCCAAGAACCGGTCGTCGTAATCGAGCGAAGCGGCATCGTGACCGAGCGCGCGCAACGCCTGCATCACGCCTTCACCGCTGCGCAGCGAGATCTCGCGTTCGGCACTGCTGCCGCCCATTACGACGACGATCTTTGACGTTCGTTTCATGCGTCGACGAAGACCCCGACCAAGTGCACCTCGAGTTGCAACGCGACCCCAAACCGGTCGTACACGGCGGAGCGCACGCGCGCGAGCAGCGTTGCGACGTCTTTGGCGCTCGCGCCGCCGACGTTGTTGATGAAGTTCGCGTGCAGTGTCGAGACTTCCGCGCCGCCTTCGCGCCACCCCTTGGCGCCGGCGGCTTCGATCAGCCGCGCCGCCTTGTCGCCCTCGGGATTGCGAAAGCACGAGCCCGCGTTGGGCAACGCGATCGGCTGCGTGTCCTTGCGACGGACGAGGCGCGCCTGCATCTCCTCGCGGACGGCGCTCGGGTCGTGCCGCGCGAACGCCAGCGTCACGCGCGAGACGATCGCGTCGCGCGCGAGCGAAGAATGGCGGTAGAAATACCGCAGTGTCACGGGGTGTGCCGCGGGCTTCGCGGGCGAGTGCACCCACACGTCGCGAACGAAATCGCCGATCTCCCGGTCGGTGCCCGCATTCATACGCAGCGAGCCGCCGACCGTTCCCGGAATTCCCGAGAGCGAACCGATGCCCGAGGCGCCGGCGCTCGCGGCTTTTGCCGTCACGGCCGCCATGTTCGCCGACGCACCCGCTTCGACCACGACCGTGCCGTTTTCGACTCCGACCGCAATTCCGGCAAAATCGCCGCCGAGACGAATTGCCACGCCGCGCAGCCCGCCGTCGCCGATTAGCATGTTGCTGCCGCTGCCGATCGCCATCCAGGGTATCCGCCGCTTGAAGCACCAGCGCATCAGCGCCTCGAGTTCTCCCTCGCGGTGCGCGACGACGAAAGCGTCCGCCGGGCCGCCGATTTTCCAGGAGGTGTGCGGGGCGAGCGGCTCGTCGAAGGCCGCCCGGTGCGCGAAAATCTCGACCAGCGCCGCGCGATCGCGATCGGTCAGCAGGGAACGCGTCGCTTGTGCGGTGGTGAGACTCACGCCCGCACCGCGTCGGAGCGCGCGAGGCGCTGCGCGAGCCGCGCGGCGACGTCGGTCACGTTCCCGGCGCCCAAGAATAAGACGAGCGCGCCGGGCGGCGTTTCCTCAAAAATCCGCTCTTCCAAATCGTCGGCCTGCGTCACGTAGCGCACCGCCGAACCGGCGGCTTCCAGTGGCTCGCCGATCGAGCGTTCGCTGACGCCGGGAATCGCCGGTTCGGAAGCGGCGTACACCGGCGTGAGATAGACGCGGTCGGCGCCCCGCAGCGCGTCGGCGAAATCGCGCGCGAGAAAAGCGGTGCGCGTGTAGCGGTGCGGCTGAAAGGCGACGATCAACGGACCGGAATGAAAGTCGCGCGCCGCTGCAATCGTCGCGCGCACCGCCGTCGGATGGTGGGCGTAATCGTCCACGACCGTCATGCGCTCGCCCGCCGCCAGCACGTCGAAGCGGCGCCGCACGCCGCGAAAGCCGTGCAACGCAGCGGCGATGGCATCGAACGGAAGGGCCAGCTCGAGCCCGACCGCGACGGCTCCAAGCGCGTTGAGCACGTTGATTTCGCCCGGGACGCGCAAACGAACGGTCCCCAGCGTCGCGTCGCGCGAAACCGCGTCGAAACTCGCGTTTCCGCCTTCGTAGCGAACGTTCGCCGCTCGCACGTCCGACGGCGCGATGCCGAACGTGACGGTTCGCGCGCGCAACGCGTGTTCGCTCAGCGAAGCGCTGCGGGCGTTGTCGATTCCCACGATGGCCGAGCCTCCGGGCGGCAAGCGCTCGAGGAACTCCTCGAACGCGCGCACGAGGTGCGGCAGGTCGTCGTCGCTGGCGAGATGGTCGTTTTCGATGTTCGTAACGACCGCGATCGAAGGCTCGAGCAATGCGAACGAGCCGTCGGACTCGTCGGCTTCGGTCACGAACCACGGCGAGGTTCCGTCGTAGGCGTTTGCATCGAGCGTGCGGTCGATGCCGCCCAACACCAAGCTTGCGTCGATGCCGCCGGCGCGCAACACGGCGTGCGTCATCGCGGTCGTCGTCGTTTTTCCGTGCGTGCCGCAGATCGCAATGCCTCGCCTCCCCGCAATGAGTTGCGCGAGCATCTCGCCGCGGTGGAGCACCGTCGTTCCGTTCCGGCGCGCGGCGACGCACTCGGCGTTACCGCGATCGATCGCCGAACTCACGACGACCGCGCGCGCGCCGCGCACGTTTTCGCCGCGATGGCCGATCGTCACCAACGCACCTTCGCGGCGCAGTTCTTCGACCAGCGGCGTTGCCTTCACGTCGGATCCGGTCACCGCTTCGCCGCGCGCCAGCAGAATGCGCGCGATGGCGCTCATACCGATGCCGCCGATGCCGACGAAGTGGACGGGTTGCCTGGTCACCGCTCGTCTTTTCTCGCCGTAAGCCAATCGACCCGGGCGAGAATGGTCGCAAGCGGGTCTCCGGTCTGCAGGCGGGCCGCCGCGGCGCACAGCGCGCCGAGCTCCGGCTCCTCCGACGCGCGCGCGAACGCTTGCAACGCGCCCTCCGGAAGCTCGCCGTCGGCGACGACGACGGCCGCACCGCTTTCCGCGAAGCGCCGGGCGTTGGTCGTTTGATGATCGTCGGCTGCAAATGGATACGGTACGAGGATGGCCGGCTTTCCGACGGCCGTCAGTTCGGCGAGCGTCGAAGCGCCGGCTCTGGCAAGCACGAGATCGGCTGCGGCATAGGCCCCCGCCGGGTCCGTCAGATATTCCACGACCGCCGCACGGCCGGCCGGCATCGCGGAGCGAACGCGTTCGAAATCGCTTTCACCGGTAACGAGCAGCAGTTGCCAGCCGGGAAGCAACGAGCGCGCGATCGCGATCGCGGCGTCGTTGACGCTGCGCGCGCCTTGGCTGCCGCCCATCGCGAGCAGCGTTTTTCGTGCGGGATCGAGCCCGAGCGATGCGATCGCGGCGTCGCGCGACGGCGACGAGCGCAGACTCGCGCGAACCGGAACGCCGGTGCGTACGTACTTGCCGGCGAAACGCGAGTCCGCGTCGCCGAACGCGCCCCAGACTTCATCGACGAGCGGCGCGAGCATCCGGTTCGTGAGTCCCGGTTTCGCATTCGGCTCGAGCAGCGCGATGGCGGCGCGATGCACTCGCGCCCAGCGCAGGGCGCGCGCCGCGAGCACGGCCGGAAAGCAGACGTATCCCCCGGTAGCGACGACGGCATCCGGACGATCGCGCAACAGCAGCGCGAGGCTTTGCAGCGTTCCCGCGGCGTTCGCCCACACCGTTGCGACGAGATCGAACGAGAGCCGTCGCGTCAGCGCATGAGAGGCAATTGTGTGCAGGGCGTAGCCGGCGCTCGGCACGATGCGTGCCTCGAGCCGGTCGGCGCTGCCGACGAACGCAGCGTGGTCTCCGCGTGCGCGCAACGCATCGGCAACCGCAATCGCCGGATAGAGATGGCCGCCCGTGCCTCCGCCCGCAAAGAGGATGCGGCGACCGCCGCCGCCAGTTTCACTCGTGTCCCTAGCGTCCACTGAGACGGCGGTGGCGCCCGACGTTGGCGATCAGGGCCACCGCGACGAGATTGACGATGAGCGAACTTCCGCCGAAGGAGACGAACGGCAGCGGCACGCCGGTCACCGGCCACGACGACGTCACCACGCCGATGTTGATGAAGGCTTGGATCGCAATCATGGCGCCGCAACCGATTGCGAGGAAGTAGCCGAACCGGTCGGGCGCCGCCAGCGCGATTCGCACGGCGCGATAGGCAAACGCCACGAAGAGCGCCACGACCGCGAACGCCCCGACCAGTCCGAGCTCTTCGCCGAGAACCGAAAAGATGAAATCGGTGTACTGTTCGGGCAGATAGAAGAACTTCGCGCGCGACGCGCCCAGGCCCATCCCGAAGAAGCCGCCGCTGCCGAGCGCGAGCAGCGATTGCACGATGTGGAAGCCGGTGTTCTGCGGATCCTTCCACGGATTCAGGAACGCGAAGACGCGCGCCCTTCGGTACGGACTCGCAATGACGCTGACGATGGCAAGCGGCGCCGTGACCGCCAGAATCGCGACGAGATGAAAGACGCGAGCGCCGGCCGCGAAGAACATGGTGAAGGCGACGAACACCAGCAGCGACGCCGTTCCCATGTCGGGTTCCTTGAGGATGAGCACCGCCATCAGCAGCACCGGAACGCACAACGGAAAGAGTCCGCGCGTCAACGACGTGATGCGCTCTCCGCGATTGGAAAGAATTGCCGCGAGATAGACGACGAGCGCGAGTTTGGCGAACTCCGACGGCTCGAGACTCAGCGATGAGAAACCGATCCACCGGCGTCCACCGTTGACGCCGACGCCGACGTGCGGCACGAAGACGAGCAGCAGCCCGGCGAACGCTGCCACGAGCAGATACGGTGCGGCGCGCTTGAGACGCGCAAGATCCATGCGATACACCGCAAACGCGGCGATCGAACCGACGAGCAGCCATATCAATTGGCGCTTGAGATAGTACGCGATGTCGCCGTGCTCGGCGTACGCGGTCGCGCTCGACGCCGAGAAGACCATGATCAAACCGATGCCGACCAGCGTCGCGACGACGGCGAAGAGCACCGCATCGGGCGCAGCCGCAACAAAGGAACGCACCGGCACGCGGTCGGCGGCATCGCGCCGCAGAGCCGTGCGGCCGCCCTTCGCGGCGCGCGCCGAAGCGTTACGCACCGGCCGGCTCCGGCAACGCCGCGACCGCCGCCGCAAAACGCTCCCCGCGGTCCTCGGCCGACGCGAACATGTCGAACGATGCGCACGCCGGGGAAAGCAGCACGACGTCGCCCGCGACGCTGAGATCGCGCGCGCGCCGCACCGCGTCGTCCATCGATGCCGCTCGCACGCCGGTCACGCCGCGGCACGCGCTCAGAAGGTCGCCGGCGGCTTCGCCGATCGCCACGACCGCTTTCGCGCGGCGGCGGATCGCGGCGCCGAGTTCGCTAAAGCCGGTTCCCTTTGCGCGACCGCCCGCGATCAGGACGATCGGACGATCGTAGCTGTGCAGCGCCGCGACGCTCGCGTGCGGATTGGTCGATTTGGAGTCGTCGACGAACAGGACGCCGTCGATTTCCGCGACCGGTTGGAGCCGGTGCGGCATCGGCCGAAAAGTGGCGATTGCGCGACGCAAAGCGGCCGGTTCGCAGCCCGCTGCCAGCGACGCCAGCAACGCGGCCATCGCATTGCGTACGTTATGATCGCCCGGCAGCGCGATCTCCTCGCGCGCAACGATGGCGACGGGGCGCGGATCGCCCGCCACCGGCGCGTACGTGAGGGTTCCGTCGCGCAAGAACATCGCCGCGCGTTCGTCCTGCGCGCCCAGCGTGAACCAGAGTTGGCGCGCTTGCGCGCGAGCTTGACCGCATCCCCAGTGCAGCTGCGCGATGCGCGGGTCGTCGAGATTGCCGACGAACCAATCGGTGAGGCTCTGATTGGCGAAGATGCGATACTTCGCTTCCGCATATTCGTCCATCGAGTAGTAGCGGTCGAGATGGTCCGGTGCGAGGTTGAGGAGCACCGCAATGCGCGGCTTGAACGATCGAATCGTTTCGAGTTGGAACGACGACACCTCGGCGACCACCCAATCGCGCTCGCCGGCGCCGAGGACTTCCTTGATCAGCGGATTGCCGATATTGCCGCCGACGCGTACGCTGAAGCCGCATTCGCGAAGCAAGTGAGCGATGAGCGCGGTCGTCGTCGACTTGCCTTTCGTGCCGGTCACGGCAACGACGGGTGCCCGGCATAAGCGGTAGGCGAGCTCGATTTCGCCGATCACCGGGACGTTGGCCGCGTTGATCGCTCGCACCACCGGCGACGTCGGGGGAACGCCCGGCGACAACACCGCCGACGAGAGGCCGCTTGCAATCGCCGCAACGCCGGACGGCGCGACGAAACGCGCGCCGGTTGCCTCGACCGATGCAATCGCACGAGTCAGCTCCGCCGTTGGCTTCTCATCGGTTGCGCAGACGTCGACACCGCGCCCGCGCAATACGTCGACGCAGGCAAGTCCGCTGCGGCCCAGTCCGATGACGAGAACGCGATCCTGCGGACCGAACGCGAACATCTCGCTCATCGCACCACCGCCAGCGCGACGAGCGAACACGCGAGCGAACCGAGCCAAAAACGCGCCGTGACTTTCGTCTCGGGCCAGCCGCTCAACTCGAAGTGATGGTGCAGCGGACTCATTTTAAAGATGCGCTTGCCGTTGGTGAGTTTGAAATACGCGACCTGCACGATGACGGACAGCGTTTCGGCGACGAAGACGCCGCCGGCGAGCAAGAGCAGCAGCATTTCGCCGCTGAGGATGGCGATGCCCGAGAGCAGCGCGCCCAGTGCGAGCGACCCGGTATCGCCCATGAAGAGTTTGGCCGGATGCCGGTTATAGAAGAGGAAGCCGGCGCACGCGCCGGCGCCCGTCGACGCGGCAATCGCCGCCGCCGGCACGAGTGCCTGGGCCGCGATCGGCACGAAGACAGCCAGCGGCGGCAGGATCGTTCCGGCCGCCAGGCCATCGAGCCCGTCGGTAAGGTTTACGGCGTGAATCGTTCCGGTAACGGCTGCGATGCCGAGCAACAGCCAAAGCCAGTGCGGCGCGGCGAGCGAGTACGAGCCGGCGTGAAAGAGCACGTCGCGCGGAAAGAAACTCAACGACGCGTCGGTCGCGCGCAGGAAGATCACGGCGACCAATGCGGTGGCGAGAAACTTCGTGCGGGCGCGCAAGCCGCGGTTGCGTCCCGACCGAATTCCCATGACGTCGTCGATCGCTCCCACGGCGGCGCAGAGGAGTACCAGCACTCCGAGCGTCTGCACGAGCGGCAGGCGCGCCGTCAGCATCATTGCGGCGATCGCCGCGACGAAGACGAGGCCGCCCATCGTCGGCGTTCCGGTCTTCCTCTGATGGGTCTCGGGCGCGTCTTCGTAGGCGTGCTGGAATACCCCAAGCCGGCGCAGGAGCGGCAGGAGCAGCGCTCCGGCAATGAGTGCGATGACCGCACCGAACACGATCCAAAACGGCGTTTGCGCAAAAATGACGCGCGCGTTCACGATGCGGCGCTTCCGAACAGCGGATTGAGTCCGCGACCGCGCCATTTCAGCACCACCAGGGGCGTCTGTTCGTCGCCGTTGCCGTGCGGATTGTCGAGCAACGCTCGTTCGACCAGCGCGGCGTCCACGCCGGCCGACGCGCCGAGGACTTTTGCCTTTTCGAGATCGTTGACGTCGACCACCGCACAGCCGCAGCCGGTCCGCTCGAATGCGGACTGCGCGAACGCGGCCGGCTCTCGCGGCGCAAAGACGATGGCGCGTTCGTAGGGCGGCATCGTTCCGGTATACCCGTCGATCGCGGCCAGCGCTCCGCCCATCACTTCGTAAAACGCGCCACGGCGGCCGAACGCGCGGCCGAAGAC
The DNA here is from genome assembly GCA_963704715.1 of Vulcanimicrobiota bacterium. Classification (GTDB taxonomy): domain Bacteria; phylum Vulcanimicrobiota; class Vulcanimicrobiia; order Vulcanimicrobiales; family Vulcanimicrobiaceae; genus Tumulicola. The sequence goes on from OY969933.1 coordinate 1,670,700, forward strand.
GTGTGCGAGCGTCGCGTAGAGCACTCTGGCGTGTCCGGCTTTGTCGATAACGAGCTGCATCGATTCCGGCTGGCTCACCGTCGCCATGGCGTCCGCCCGGCGGCAGAGCGCGTACGCGAGCGCCGACGGGCGCACGTGCTCGGCGGCGACGAACTCGGCCTGTGCGATCGCCAGCGCCGTCTCGGAAACGGCGATCACGTCGCCAGGTCTCGCGATGCCCGTCACTGCCTCCGCGACGATGCGCCCCAAATCGTCGCCGGGGTGTACGAGCGCTGTCCGCACGGGGATGGCGACGATGCCTTCGGGGACGCCGTCGCGCGCGACGGCGAGCGGTCGCGTTGCGACGCTCACGAGCGCAACTCCGTGAGCACTTCCTCCAGCCGGTACTTTCGTGCGCCCTTGAGCAGGACGACGTCGCCGCTGCGGGCGTTGTCGCGCAGCCAGCGCGCGGCCTCGCGATTCGACGAGATGCGCACCACGTCGCTGCAGCCTTCGCGTTGAGCGGCGCGCGCCAGCACCTCGGCATACTCTCCGCCGACGAGCAGCACGCCGGCGCGGCCGGCGGCATGGGCGCCGACGCGCTCGTGCAGCGACACCGCCTCGCTACCGAGTTCCGCCATGCTGGCAAGCACGGCGATCGTACGCGACGCCTCTTCGTTCGCCAGCGCGTCCAAGGCAGCAACCATGCCGCCCGGGCTCGCGTTGTACGCGTCGTAAATCATGCGCCATCCGCCCGGCATCTCGATCGACTCGTAGCGGCCCGGCGGCAAACCCAGCGCGGGAATGAGATCGCTCATCGCTGCAAGATCGGCGCCCAGTTCCACCGCTCCGGCCAGTGCCGCCGCGAGATTGGCGGCGTTGTGCGCTCCGGGAATCGCGATGCGAACGTGCCGGTCGAATATACGGCGTCCGCCGGCGACGTCGATGAGGTGCGAGCGCGCGAGCAACGCGGTGACGCGCCCGAATCCGCCGGCGTCCGCGCCGGGATCGTCGTCGGCAAAAAACCAGTGCGGTGAGGCCGGCAACGTCTCGGCCCGAGCGAGCGAGACGGCGTCGCGCGCGTTGAGCACCGCCTGCGCGCCGGCGCCGAAGAGCGCCCATTTCATCTCCGCGATGCGCTCGCGCGACCCGGCGATCTCGAGGTGCGCCTCGCCGACGTTGGTGAGGATGCCGACGTGCGGGCGGGCAATCGCCACGAGTTCGGCGACGTCACCATAACGGCGCGCGCCCATTTCGACGACGATGGCGTCGTGCGCTTCGTTGGAGGCACCCAAAAGCAGTTTGCTCACGCCGATTTCGTTGTTCTCGTTGGCCGGCGCAACGGCGATTCGCTCGCCGTAATGCGCCGTCAGCAACTGCGCCGCGAAGAATTTACAGGTCGTCTTACCGGCGCTCCCCGTGATCGCCAGAATGCGTCCCTCGAAACGCTCGCGGGCCAGTGCGGCCAGCGCCATGTAGGCGCGCAGCGTATCCTCGACGACCATCGTGGCGACGCCGTCGCAGCGCGCACCGGCGCGATCGACGACGATCATTCGAGCACCGCGCGCAACGGCTTCGGCGACGAAGTCGTGCCCGTCGAAACGCTCGCCGTGTAGCGCCAGGAACGTGTCGCCCGCATCGGTGCTGCGCGAGTCCGTCGAGACGCGTACATACGCCGGGGCGAACTCCGGATCGAGCAGCGTCGCCGACGTAGCCGCGACCGCGTCGTCGAGCGGCAGGTTCATCGCAGCACTCCGCGCATGCGCAGCGCGCGCCGCGCCGTTTCGGCGTCGTCGAATTCGAACACGTCGTTGCCGACGATTTGATGCGTCTCGTGGCCCTTCCCTGCGATCAGCACGACGTCGCCCGGCTCTGCTTCGAGAACGGCGCGTTCGATGGCGCGCGCGCGATCGAGTTCGACGACGTGCGGATGCGTGCCGATGCCCGCTACGATCTCATCGGCAATCACGTGGGGATCTTCGGTGCGAGGGTTGTCGTTCGTCACGTAGAGCCGATCGGCCAAGCGTGCGGCCGTCGCTCCCATCTCGCGCCGCTTCCCGCGGTCGCGATTTCCGCCGCAACCGAATACGACCGATAGCGAACCGCCGGTCGTCTCGCGCAATGCCGAGAGCGCCTGATGCAGCGCATCGGGCGTATGCGCGTAGTCGACGACGACGTCGACGCCGTCCTGGCACAACCGTTGCATGCGCCCGGGAACACGTTCGAGCTGCAGCAGGCCGCGCGCGCTGTCGGCGTCGCGAGCGCCGAGCGCGCGCGCCGCACCGATGGCGGCCAACGCGTTGGCGACGTTGAAGCGGCCGGGAAAGCGCACGACGAAGCGCGTGCCGTCGAGCGAAAAGGCGACCGCCTCCGGCGAGGCTTCGACGGCGGTCGCGACGAGCGTGGCGCCCTCGCGTTCGCCGTACGTGGTGACGCGCACGCCGGCCGCCGCGAGTTCGCGTGCCCACTGCGCGCCGAACGGGTCGCCGGCATTGAGCACCGCTTCCATCGATAAGTCGAAGAGGCGCCGCTTGGCTTGAGCATACGCCTCGCGCGTTTGATGAAAGTCGAGATGGTCGCGGGTCACGTTGGTGAGCACGCCGACGCGAAAGCGCACGTCGTCGACGCGGCCGAGCGCGAGTGCGTGAGAGCTGACCTCCATCGCGACCGCACGCGCGCCGTCGTCGCGCATTCCAGCGAGCAGCGCGTGCAGTTCGGGAGGCAACGGCGTCGTATGGGCCAGCGTTCGATCGTGCGTGCCGAACGAAGCGCCGACCGTGCCGATCGTTCCGGCCGGTATTCCGGCTTCTTCGAGAATTCCGCGAAGCATGTGCACGGTCGTCGTCTTGCCGTTGGTTCCGGTAACGCCCACGACGTCCAAGGCATGCGACGGATCCCGGTAAAATGCCGCGGCGAGCGTTGAGAGCGCGCGGCGCGTGTCGTTCACGGCAATCGCCACCGTCTCGGAAGGCACCTGCACCGCCGAGTCGACGACCACTGCAACCGCACCCGCCGCGATCGCTTGCGCGACGAACGCGTGCCCGTCGGAGCGCTCGCCGTGCAACGCGACGAAGAGCGCGCCCGGTGCGATTCCGCGCGAGTCGCTTTCAATCGCACGAATCGCACGCTTCGGGTCGCCGGTCACGACGGTTTGGGGCGGAAGGCGCGCGATCAGCGCACGCAGATCGACGGTTTCAGCCATGCGGTCCAGCCGCCGGCAGGATTCCGGCGTGCAGCATCGCCGCACGCGAAATCTCTGCAAACGCCGGGGCTGCGACCACGCTTCCGTAGTAGGATCCGATGGGGCGCTCGACTTTCACGTAGACGAGATAGCGCGGATGCTCGTAGGGGACCATGCCGATAAAGGATGCGGCGTAGTATCCCGAGCGATATTCACCGTCGACGACCATTTCCGCGGTTCCGGTTTTACCGGCGGTCGAGTATCCGGAAATTTGCGCGGTCGGATCGCCGGTTCCGTGTAACACGACCATCCGCAGAAAACCGCGCAACTCGCTTGCCGTGCGGCGCGAGAAGACGCGACGAACGACGTGCGGCGCAACGCTGCGCACGAGCTTGCCTTGCTGGTCGTAGACCGCTCGTACGATGTGCGGCTGCATCAGAAGGCCGCCGTTGGCAATGGCGCAGTAGTAACGCGCCATTGCAATCGGCGTGACCGAAACGCCTTGCCCGAACGACATCGTCGCCAGCGACGGCGCGCTCCAATCGCGCGGAGGCGGAACGATGCCGGGATTCTCTCCGGGCAGCTCGATGCCGGTCGGGTCGCCGAACCCGGCGCGCCGCTCCATTGCGTAAAAGGTTTTTGCTCCGATCGACATGCCGACTTCGGCGGCTCCGACGTTATGCGAGAATTCGATGATTTGCCCCAGCGTCTCGCTTGCGCCGGTACCGGCCATGAAACCGTCTTCCGCGTTGTGAATGATTTGCCCGCCGACTTCCAAACGATCGTGCGCCGGGAAGCGCGTCGTCAGCGAGACTTTGTGCGACTCGAGCGCGGCGGCAGCCGTCAGGAGTTTGTAGGTCGAGCCCGGTTCGTACGCGTCCATCACCGCGCGGTCCCGCCGGTGGGCGTCGTCGTACTTCCAGAACCGGTTCGGATCGAAGGTAGGCGCGTTGGCGAGGGCGAGCACTTCTCCGCTGTAGGGATCCATGACGATGGCGGTGCCGTCGAGCGCATGGAAAGTCGAAACTTGCGTAGCGAGCGCGCGCTCGGCGACGAACTGCAGGTAGGAGTCGAGCGTCAACTCGATGGTCGAGCCGGGGTCGGCCGCCGTTACGACGCGTTCGCGTCCGAACGGAATCGGACGTCCGAACTCGTCGGTCTCGAGCATCACGCTGCCCGAGCGCCCGCGCAGCAGCGCGTCTTGCGAATACTCGATGCCGTCGAGGCCGTTTTCGTCGGTGCCGACGAAGCCGAGCACCGTCGCGGCCAATCTGCCCGACGGATCGACGCGCTGCCCCGTTTCTTCTTCCTTTAAGGCGATGCCGCCGATAGCGAGCGCACGCACGCGCTCGACCTCGTCGTGCGGCGCCTTGCGCGCGATCCATGCAAACCAGGAACGCTTGTCGTGAAGCTGCGCAACCGTAGACGGATCCAGCTTGCCGAATATGCGCTGCAATTTCGCGGCGGTCGCATCCGGATCGGCGAGATCGCGCGGCACCGCGTAGACGCTCTCGGACGGCAGCGAACGCACCAGCACGTTGCCGTTGCGGTCGAGAATGCTGCCGCGCCGGGCGAAGACCTCAACCGCATTGGAACGCTGCGCGAGGGCCTGGCGCGCGTAGCTGGCGCCGTGGACCACCTGAACGTCGTAGAGCCGCCACGCGAGGTACCCTGCGGTAAGCAGAAGCGCGTAAAAGACCGACTTGGCGCGAATCGGCGAGATGCGTGCGAAGGCTCGCTGATGCACCGAATCCGACCCGGCGCTAACGCTGCCGGGTCGCCGCCGGAACGAACAGTCCGGCCAGCGACGAGAGCACCGCGACGCGCGGTTGTCCGGCGGCTGCCGAAGGCCGCGGCACGTGCAGCACGGCAAACTGTTCGGGCTCGGTCATCTTCAAACGCGCTGCGATCGCGGAGAGGCGATCGTCGGAGCGCAGCGCGGCAATTCGATCGTCGAGGCGCATCGTCTCCTCGAGCAGGGATTCGCGTTGATGTGCGGCGCGTGCCACCGCGTACGAGAGGCCGGTGAGCGTCGACGTCAGCAGCACGTAGCCCATGAACAGCACGAGCAGGCCCGTGACGGCGGCAGTCACCCGTCCGATGCTGGAGTAACGGGCGCGCGATTTGTGCACGATGCGCCGGCGCGTTGCGGCGCGTGCGGCGCGCGGATTTCGCACGCGGACGGAGCGTTCGGAGGGTCGCGGCGCAATCACGATCAACTCGCCTTCCGCCGCGCGGCGCGCAGCTTGGCACTGCGGGAACGCGGGTTTTCCGCGACCTCGTCAGCATCGGGCAGCAACGGTTTTTTGGTCAACACGTCGAGACGCTCGTCGTCCTTGAACGAGCGCTTGACGACCCGGTCTTCGAGCGAATGGAAACTAATGGCAACGACGCGACCGGCTTCGCGCAGGCGGCCGGCGGCGGCACTCAACCCGTCGCGCAGCGCGTCGAGTTCGTCGTTGACGGCGATCCGCAACGCTTGAAAGACGCGCGTCGCCGGATGCAAGCGCTCGCGATGGCCCCGGCGGTGAACGACTCCCGAAACCAGCGACGCCAACTCGGTCGTCGTGGTCGGCAACTCGCCGGCGCTGCGCCGCTCGACGATTGCGTGCGCGATTTTTCGCGCAAACCGCTCTTCGCCGTAGAAGTGAAAAATGTCGGCGAGTTCGCTTTCACTCGAGTTCGAGAGGACGTCGTACGCGCTGCGTCCCTCGTGCGGATCCATGCGCATATCGAGCGGGGCCGTCTTTCCGAGCGAGAATCCGCGGTGCGCGTCGTCAAACTGCATCGAGGAGACCCCCAAGTCGAAGAGGACGCCGTCGACCGACGCGATTCCGCAGTCGTCCAGAACGGCTGCCAAGTTTCGAAAGTTCTCGCGCACGAACGTCAAGCGCGCATCGTCGATCGCCGCCGCTCGCGCGCTCGCGGATGGGTCGGCATCCAGCGCAATGAGCCGCCCCGATTCCAGGCGCTCGACGATCGCCCTCGCGTGGCCGCCCGCGCCAAAGGTTGCATCGACGTAGATCCCATCCGGCCGGATCGCCAGTAACTCCAAAGCCGGCCGGAGCAGGACCGGGACGTGACTCATGCGCGACGCTCCACATGGCGCCTCTAAAGTCCCAGGTCGGCCATGAAGCCGGCCACCTCGCCCTCGGGCGGCTGCTGAAAGGCGTAGCGTTCTTTCGCCCAGATCTCGACCCGCGTGAGAAGACCCACCGAAACCACCTGGCGTTCGATTCCGGCGTAGTCCCGCAGGCGCGCGGGCACGACCACCCGGCCTTGGTTGTCGCATCCAACCTCCTCGCTGTTTGCGAAGAGATACCGCACGAAACGCCGGTACGACGCGTCCTTCTGCGGCACCGACTCGAGCCGTCCGCAAATCTCCACCCAGGTTGCGCTTGGATACAGCGCGAGGCACGGATCGGGATGCGCGATCGTCAGCACGAACTGCGACCCGAGCCGTTCGCGGAAGCGCGCGGGCACGATGAGCCGTCCCTTTTCGTCAAGGGCGTGCTGCTCCGAGCCGGCAAAACGCGGCAATCCGGTGTGCACACAATCCTCCGAGCGGCACCACTAGACACTACTTCACACCACTATACGCCCCCAGGAAACTCAAAGCAAGGCCGTCGTCGCGCCGCAAAATCGATGCGGGGCCGGCACTTCGACGCACATACGAACAAGAGTTCGCATGTGGCGGGGCAACTCGACCTGTCGCGCCGCTCATGGTATCCGGCCGCGATGCGGGTATGACGCATGCATGAGAGCGACTTGGAAACCCCACGAAAAGCACGGGCGTCTCACCCGCCAGAGCGATCTGCCCGACAGCGTCTACGCCTTTCCGAAGGAACGCAAAGAACCGCTGACCGACGCGAAGCACGTGCGCAATGCGGTGGCACGCTTCGATCAGGTGACCGGCGTGTCGGAGAGCGCGCGCGAACTCGCGTTTGCAAACATCAAGAAAGCCGCGAAGCACTACGGCATCGATCTCGGCGAATCGTCGGCGAAGGATCTCGGCGTGCACCCGCAACGCCACCGCAAGGCGGCGGCGCGCAAGGGCGCGCAGACGCGCAAGCGGACGGGCGTCGCGAAAAAAGCGGCGCAAAAGGGCGCGAAAACCCGCAAGCGAACCGGCGTTGCGAAAAAGGCATCACGGAAGGCTGCTGCGACGCGCGGGAAACGATAGAAGCCGGCGCGGGGGTGCGCCGGCTTCTATCGTTTGCGGCGGCCACGCCGCCTCTTATACGTAGTCTCGCAACGTCACGATGACGTCGCGCGACGTGCCGTCCTTGCCGGTAACCGTCATTCGAATCGCCGTGCCCGGTACGCCGTAAAACAGTTCGCGCACTTGCTGGAGCGTCATATCCGCAGCCGGCTTGCCGTCGACGCTGACGATCGTGTCGCCCTTGACGAGGCCCGCGTCGGCCGCCGGCGTGCCCGGCCGCGCGTCGAGCACGAGATACTTGCCGCCGCGATTGAGCAGAAACAGTCCCGCGCGCTCGTACGTATCGCGCTCGCCGAACGCCGCGTTCGGCGTCAGCGTCATCGTTTGCTTGGCGTAGTCGAGCGTCAACGTGAACCGCCGGAAGAGATTGCCGCCGACGTTGGCGGCGACGAACGGCTCGGCGAACGCGCCTTTGGTTTGCGCCGTGAAGTCGCCGACGACGTTGGGAAGCGTAAATCCACCAAAAGCGACCGATTGGATGCGGCCCAGTTTACCGTAAGCGGGACCACCGAATCCGTAGCCGGTGACGCCCACTCCCGTCAACGTAGCCGGCACGACCTGCGGATGCGCGGTGAGGAACGGACCAAAGAGCGTGATCGAGTCGCGCGCGCCGGTGTCAAGCGTGCATTGCGTGTCGACGCCGTCGATGGCGCACGCGAACTGCGGCTGACGTCCGTCGAGCACGAACGGCGACGTCTTCGACCCGCTCGGCGCGGCCGGAGCGTTGCCGGGCATTGCCAGCGTCACCGAATTCCCTGCGTAGTCGAAGGTCGTGATGAAACGCGAGAGCACTTCGAAACCGATCAGCCCGTCGACCGGACGGCCGCTCGAAATTCCGAAGCCCAAGCGCGTCGGCGCGACGCCGAAGAGTTGATCGCGGACCGTCGCGTCGCCGATTTGCATGGATGCGACCTTGGCAAAACTCACCGACTCCGTCGTCGATCCCACGCCGCCGCCTTGAATCGATCCATGACCGGCAGCGCCGATTTCTCGTGCGACCGCCGGATCGACAATATTCGCGCCGCCGGTGTCGTAGATGAAGCGATAGGGGCCTTTGCCGTTCAGCATCAGCGAAAGATAGACGTGATTGTCGACGAGTTCGATGGGAATGCTCGTGCTCGCCGCGCCGCCGGCGATTGAAAAGTCGTGCACGTTCGACGCGGGCTTGGCAAGGTGCCCGGCTGCGTCCGCCGGATTCGCGATGGCTTGCGTGACGGTGGAGTCGCCGGAGTTTCCGTCGCTCGATTGCGTGTGATTCGTACGCGGAATCATCAGACCGTCCACCGGCTTATAGTTCGAAAACGTCGAAACCGTTGTCGTCGGACCGATGGTTTGCACGAAGCGCGCCGGTAAGTGCGTCGTGCGATCGAACCACAACTCGAACGGGACGAGCGATTGAGGCGCGGTGATCTCCAGCACGTCGTAACTGCGGCCGCCGTCTTGCTTGACGCCCGCAAAATGCACCGTCGCTCCGCCGCGGTTTGGACCCCAGAGCGCGTTGTCGTTTAAGAACGCCTGGCTGATGGCTTGAGCGCGCCCCGCTTGTCCGCCGTCGACCCAGACGAGGCCCGAATCGTCGCTATTCCATGCGTCGGTTCCGTCAAAGCCGTCCCCGCCGCTCAGCGGCGGCGTGTCGTACGACTCCGAAAACCGCGTTCCGCCGATCTCGAGCCACGAGCTTCCCTTGCCGCTCATGCCGCCGAAGCTCACGGTGCCTTCCAACTCCAGCGTCTTGACGCGTTCCATCGCCGCGCCGCCGAGCGCGGCCCGCGATTCCGCCAGCAACCGGGCGACCGGATCTGCCGGCATCGCGGCCATTGCCGCCAGGGGGCATCCCGCCGCGAGGGCGAGTGCTATGGCAAACTCTGCGAACGTCTTCACAAACTTCATGCGATGGTTACGGGCGGGAGTCCGGATTTGTTTCCACCGCGCGCAAAAGGATAGCACCACGTTCTCTCGGGGTACAGTAAGCGCGTCTGGGGAAGGGGAGATCGCCGTTTCAGAGTTGGGCCGACCGAGGGCGCCGTGGACCGAGGCCGACGCGCATCTGCGCGCGTTGTCGGAGTCTCTGCCGGTCATCCTTTTTAGTGCCGGGCCCGACGGCTGGGTCGACTGGTACAGCCGGCGATGGCATGAATATACGGGCCAAACGCCCGAACAGGCGGCCGGCTGGGGCTGGCAGGCGGTGCATCACCCCGACGATCTGCTCGAGGTCATGCGGGAATGGCCGCATTCGATCGCGACCGGCGAGCCCTTCGAGATGGAAGTGCGCCTGCGCGGTAACGACGGAACGTTTCACTGGTTCTTGGCGCGCGCGCAGCCGTTTCGCGACGAAAGCGGCACCATCCGGCGCTGGTACGGAAGCATCGTGGATATCGACGTGCAGAAATTCAGCGTCGAGCGCAGCAAGCGCATCGCCGAGACGATGCACGAAATTTTTCTTCCCAAGATGCTGCCGCAGTACGCCGACCTGCGTCTCGACGCAATGTACATCTCGGCCGAACGCGATGCGCTCGTCGGCGGCGATTGGTACGACGCGTTCGAACTTCCGGACGGACGGCTGATTCTTTCGATCGGCGACGTCGCGGGACACGGACTCGAATCGTCCATCACCGTTGGGCGGCTCCGCCAGGCGATCTATACGATGGCGTGGCGCGGCGACGACCCGGGCACGATTTTGAAAGAAGCCGACCGGATTCTGAGCTATCAGGATCCAGGAACGATGGTGACGGCGATCGTCGGCTCGATCGATGCCGCGCACGCGACGCTGCGCTACGCGATCGCCGGCCATCCGCCGCCGATGATCGCGCGCATCAAGGGAAAGCCGGCGAAGGTGCTCCCCTTCGGCGACCCGCCGCTCGGCGTCGGCTTGAACGTCGATCCGCAGACGCACGTCGTGCCGATCGAGCGCGACAGCGTCGTCGCGCTCTACACCGACGGCATCACGGAGTTCTCGCGGGATGCCGTCGCAATCGAAAAAAAACTTGCTCGCGCGCTGTCGTCGCTCGTCGGTGACGCTGCGGTCGCGCGCCCCGCGAAAATGCTGGCCGAAAAGATTTTCGAGGGCCGGCGGCCGTCCGACGACGCAGCGCTGCTCGTCCTGCAATTTTCCGCGACGCGACCCCAGATCGCCGACGATTCCGGCCCGCTCGAAAAAGTATGGCGTTTTCATTCGAGCAGCGCGCACACGGCGCAAGCGTCGCGCCGCGAAGTCATGGCCTTCTTACGGGCGCTGGCGCCGGCCGGCGAAGATCTCTTTGAGGCGGAGCTGATCGTGGGCGAACTTTTCGCCAACACGGTGCAGCACGCGCCGGGTCTGGTCGAAGTGCGCGCCGAGTGGTCGAAGGAACGCCCGGAACTGATCGTCCGCGACACCGGACCCGGGCTGGAGTTTCTCGTCGGGCGCCTGCCGGAAAACGTGCTCAGCGAAAACGGACGCGGCCTGTTTTTGCTCAAGACGCTCGCCACGGGCGTAACGGTGCGATCGCGCCCCGGCTATGGAACGGAGCTGCGCGCGGTGCTTCCTATTTCGCGCGCTTTACACGCGCGCTCGCGGTCGATCAAGACGCGCTTGCGCGCCAAGCCCCACCGATAGCCGCCGAGATCTCCGTCACCGCGAATGACGCGATGACAGGGAATCACGATCGCTGCGACGTTGGCCGCGCAGGCACACGCGACCGCACGGGCGGCGCCGGGCGACCCGATCGCCGCGGCGATTTCGCCGTACGACGCAACCGATGCGTACGGTATCGACGCAATGCAGTTCCATACGCGCATTTGGAAAGCCGAGGCTTGAATGTCGAGTGGCAGATCGACGTGCGGACGATGGCCCTGCAAATGCTCGGCAATTGCGTTCGCCCAGCCCGAGAGCGCAGGATCGGCGGGCTCGCGCATCCGCTCGATGCGAGCGGCGTTGTATTCGCGCCGCAATTCATCGGCAAGGGCCGCTTCGGTATCGCCAAACTGCACGAAGCAGACGCCCCGGTCGGTTGCGCCGATCATCATCAGCCCGACCGGCGTCTCGATGGCGGCATACGTGATCGCCACGCCCGCGCCCGCCCCGCGATATTGCGCGGGCGTCATGCCGAGCCGCCCCGGAGCTCGCTCGTAGACGCGGCTGGCGGAACCGTAGCCGGCGTCGTACACCGCCGCGTCGACCGACGCTGCGGCGCGAAGGCCGCCCTTCAGGCGCGCGAGGCGCTTTTCGGCCAGATACCGCTTGGGCGTGACGCCGACGACGTCTTTGAAACTGCGGGCGAAGTGAAAGCGGCTCATGGCGGCCTTGGAGGCGAGAAAGCCGAGCGTCAAGGCATCGTCGCAATGATCCTCGATGTAGCGGCAGATTTCGCGGACTCGCTCAGGAACCGAACAGGGTGCGTGCTCTAACATGGGTATCACTTTAACCGCCGCCGGTACGACGGACCATCCGGAAATTGCGGTAGAGCAAGCTTGCTTGCTTTAGCCCGGCCCGCCCGCTTGCAAGGCCCGCCGGGAAGACGGGAAGAAAGCGCGGTCACAGGTTTTAACGAGGACGATGCGGCGATTATTTGCACTGTTCGGGATTCTGGGACTGCTCTACGGCTGTAGCGGCGCCGGTTATCTTCCCTATGCGCCGCACGCCCTGCAGCCGGGCGAGATTCATTTGCTTGTCTCGGATGCGGCGCACAACAACGGCGTTCCCGAAGCCCTCGTCCACGCGGTCTTGATGGCCGAGTCGGCCGGCGATCCGTCGGCGATCAGTTCGGCCGGCGCCCAGGGGCTGATGCAGCTCATGCCGGGAACCTCCAGCAGCTGCGGCATCGCCAACCCGTTCGATCCGATGCAAAACGTGGAGTGCGGAACGACCTACCTTCATTCGCTGCTCGTCCGCTACCACAACGACGTTCGGCTCGCGGTGGCCGCATATAACGCCGGCCCGGGCGCCGTCGACCGCTACCATGGGGTCCCGCCTTATCCGGAAACGCGCGCGTACGTGACGCGCGTCCTGACGGCGTACCGAAGCTACTAGTCGCTTTCGCGATGGCGACGCTCACGCGCCCACAACCGCTCCCTCGTATCAGCGCGGCAGCCTTTCGCCTGCCGATTCTCGACGGCTACCTGCTGCGCGAGATGGTGGGTCCGTTCATGTTTGCGTTCGGCGCATTCTTGCTCTTCTGGGCGTTGAACATCTTCTTTCTCGCCGCCGACTACATCATCAATCAGCACGCGCCGTTCTTTCTCGTCTTGCGGTTCGTCATCTTCCGCATTCCTCAAGCGATCCCGATGGCGTTCCCGTTCGGGTGTCTGTTCGCGGCGTTGCTGTCGATCGGGCGCGTAATGGGCGACAACGAAATCACCGCCATGCGTACGGCCGGCATCCCCGTCTGGCGGATCGCGGTGGCGCCGCTGGCGTTCGGCGTCGCGATGTTTGCGATTTGCTATTCGACCAACGAGTGGATCGCGCCGCCGTCGGTCGACCTGTCGACGCGGACTTTCTACCAAATCATCTATCACACCGAATCGCTGCCGGTCGAGCCGCAGTTCTTTCGTAAAGACCAGGATACGGGAAACGTCTTTTACGTAACGCAGGTCGCGCCCGACAACAAGACGATGATCGGCGTGCAGATATTCAAACCGGCGAAGTACGGCACGTGGAACGAAACCCTGCAGGCCAAACGCGCGACGGTGAAGGGAATGTCGCTGTTGCTGCACGACGTCGTCGACACCCGCTTCAACAACGACGGCTACATGAGCAGCCAGCAACACGTCGACCAGATCACGATCGGCCTGCCGATGGGCGAGACGGCTTCGCAGTTCGTCAGTAACGTCAACAACGATCCCTGGACGATGAGCAGCAAGTCGCTGCGCACGCAAGTCAACGCCTTGCAGGAGCAGGGCATCGGCGGAACGGCGCTGGGCAACCTGCAGATCAATCTCGCGAACAAGCTGGCATGGCCGTTTGCCTGCATCATCAGCATCCTGCTCGCGGTTCCGCTCGCGCTGCGGTTCGGAAAGCGCGGACGCACGCTGGGCATCGCGCTGGCGATCATTTTATTCTTCGTGTACTACCTCATGATCTCGGCCGCCGCGGCTTTCGGACGTAACGGAGCAATCAATCCATTTCTCGCTGCCTGGCTGCCCAACATCATCATGGGAACGGCCGGCGCGGCGCTGCTGTGGATGGAAGAGCGCTGACGGATCGCGGTGCCTTTCCGTAACGTGACGCCTCGCGGCTTGGCCGCGCTCGCGTGTCTCGTGGCGTTTTTCTGCAGCGCGCTTCCGGCGCTCGCCGACTCGGCCGCACCGACCGACGACGACCGCGCCGCGGCGATGGCTCTGGTACTTTTTAGCAAGCAAACCTGCGCGCAGCGCGCCAACGCGAAAATCCTCGACGACGCGGTCGCGCAGGCTACGACGCAGCCCTCAGCGGCGCCGTCGGCGCCGCCGGGAGGGTCCACGCCGAGCGCGTCGCCGACGGCGTTTCCAACGCCGGGTCTGCCCGGTCCGCCACCGGGCGTGGGCAACGGGACGTACCAAATCTACCAAACGCCGCGACCGCCTCCGGGCTCGTCGCCGGGCGCCTCGGCACCGCCGGTTCCGACGCCTACGCCGAGCCCCGAAACCTCCGGCGAACCGATCTTCCTCATCCGCGGCGGCGAAACGCCGCCGCCGATTACGCCGGCCGGCATCTCGACGCCGGAGCCGACTGCCGAGCCGACCGGCGCCCCGACGCTGTCACCCGGCTACGTTGCGGTCATTGCCGATACCGTGACGGGCGGCACCAAGAGAGGCGAGCCGGGCGACGCCGTCGGCAACGTGCATATCTACTATCGCGACGAAGAGATCGTCGGCGACAGAGCGCACTTCGACGGCAACCGCACGGTGACGATCACCGGCCATCCGTTTCTCATCAATCACACGCACGACTCGATCCTCACCGCCGACGAGATCGACTTCGATACGATCGGCGAAACGGCCAAACTGCTCAAGGGCAACGGCGAAACGGCGCAGGGCGTCGAGCGCGGCTTCGTTCACTTTAAAGCCAACGACCTGCACACCGACCCCGACGGTTCGGCGCACGGGCTGAACCCGAGCGTCACGACCTGCGAAAATCCGCGCGCCGGGTACCACATCACCGGCAAATCGCTCGACGTGATCCCCGGCGACAAAATCGTCATCAATAAAGCCGTTTTGTGGTTGGGAGCCGCCGCGATCTTCTATCTGCCGAAACTGGTGATTCCACTGCGCACGGTCGACGATCAGCGCGCGCGCCCGCAGTTTTTCCCCGAGGTCGGCTACGACTCGTACGAGGGCGCTTGGATCAAGATTCACGTACCGTTCGGCAAAGACCAATACTACTACGGGTACTACATCGTAAACTATTTCACGAAGCTCGGCCTGGGCATCGGCTACGTCGGATTTTACGCGAGCAGAAAAGGCCGGCGCACCGTCAGCATCAATCTGTACGGCCAGAACAATACCTCCGAAGGCGGACGCACCTACAATGCCGCGATCCAAGAGCAAGAGAATTTCTCGCAGCATCTGCGCGGAAACTTTCAGTACACCTATCAGTCGAACTTCGGTGCGCTGACGAACATCCCACCGAACGAGGCGCTCAGCGGCGCAATCGTGCACCAAGGGCAGAACAATTCGCAGAACTATTCGTACACGCACAGCTCGGTGGGGACGCAGTCGAGCAGCAATAGTTATTCGGTCACCGATACTCGCCAGTTCAATCAAAACCTCGACCAATCCGTAAGCCTCAACATGTCGAACAGCGCGTCGAATTTCATCGGCGAGTCGTCGTTCAACGCGAGCACCGAGTTCGATTACCTCATGCATTACGTGACGGCGGGAGCCGATTACCAACTCGAGTTCGACAAGACCTATTCTCAACAAGGGTACGGCATCAACAAGATTCCCGAGTTTCAAGCACGGCCGAACGAGTTTTTCCCGCATTTCTTCATTCCGCTGTCGGCGCAGTTGACCGTCGGCGAATACAGCGAACCGCCGGCCGACTTCCCGGGGAGCCAAAGTCTGGCGACGTGGCGCGGCGACGCCGGGCTGGTGATCGGACCGGCCCTTGCAAAGATCTGGGGCAGCGATTTCGAAGGCACGATCAACGTCGACCAGTACGCCTACGGCACCGGCGATCTCAAAGCCGCCATCGAGCAAGATTTCAGCCTAACCACGCCGATCGGTATCGCACTTCGTCAATTCGCTCACGTACAATGAGGCGAACTACAACGGGCCGGCGCTCGTGCCGTTTCAGTATCTCGATCAACAGCCGACCGAAAACACGCACAACGCGCAGGATCTCATCCGCTTTTTCAACGACGACGTCTACACCGTTTCGCTCGGTCTTTCGACGAACTTCGACGGCATCGCGCAACCGGTCAGCTATCAGGTGATGGCGCGTCCGTCGCCGCGTTCGGTCGTGCTCTTGAGCGGGTCGTTCGTTCCGGGTCCGGGCTTCGGCTTCGAAACGACCAATCTGCAGCTATCGACGCCCTTCGGGCGCGACGCGTCGCTTCAGTTCGTCACCGATTTGGAGTGGAAAGGCCCCGAGCTGTTTTCCAACAAGGTCATCTACTACACGCGCACGATCGGCAACTGTTATCAAATCCAAGTGCTCTACAGTGAAGCCTCGCAATCGATCAACGTCGGCTTGAGTCTCCTGGCGTTCCCGAACCAAACGGCGACGTTCAACATCGGCCAACCCGGCTCGATCGTTCCGACGACGTTTAATTTCTAGTTGAAAAGGCGCTTCGCCTCCGGCTCCGCGCCCCCCACTCCGTGGGGCCCCCACACCATGGGGCGCTTAAACGGATTGGCTATGAAGCGTTCCCCGAGGGCGCCCCAAACGATCGTTATCTCGCTAACGAAGATCCGCGGGACCACGTCGAGCGAGCCTCCCGAGCTGGCGGAGCGCCGTCTAAGGGCACGGGCTGGAGTGAGGCCCGGGACTCGGATTGTTTGCGATTTCGATGCTGACGATTTGTGCGGCCGGATCGCTCGGCGGGTTGACGTCTTGCTGCTTGTAGAAGACTTGATCGAAGCAGGTGTTGACGTTGAGTTGCGGAGAGACGAAGGTCGTATCCGTCGGGCCGCCCGATCCCATCGAATCGAGAAAGATCAACTGATTTTGAACGGTCGCTTGCGTCGTGAACGCGTTGAAAAGCCAAATGTTGGAGATCGGCGCCGGGCTGGGAGACGGCGACGCGTAGCGCGGAATGAAGAGCGAGCGCTGGAAGGTAATCTGAAACTCGGTGTTCGTTCCGTTGTTGTTCGGGGTGTACTGATACTGCTGCGGTGTCGTCGGGAAGCTAAAAAACGCCGGGGGGATGGCCGGATTCGAATTCTTGAGGAACTGGATCACGTGGGAATACGTGGCGCCGCCCTGGCCGGCGGCGACCACTCCCGCCGAGTAGGCGTTCCAATTAGTCTGCTGCGCGTTGGTCAGCGGCGTCACGCCGTTGCCGCTCGTATTGAAGATCGTCCAGTATTGATAGTTGGCGAAGTTGAAGGTGCCGGCGACGTCAAACTTCACGATCATGTAGCCGGGAAGCGCGCCTCCCGCTCCCAAGCCGGGGGGATTCGGCGTGACTTGCCGGCCGCACGCCGCAACGATGAACGCCGTTACTAGTACGAAGCCGAAGGTCAGTTTGCGAAGCATGTCGTCCTCGTCGCGCGTGCGCGATGCCGTCGTCGCCGTTTGCTCGGCGGTCGCGCTCGCTGCGTCATTCCCTAAACTCGGCGCAACTTGGCTGGTTCCCTTCGCAGCCGCCGCTCAGTTTTGGGTGTGGCAAGGGGCGTCGTGGAAGCGTGCGGCACTGCTCGGTTGGCTTGCGGGAATCGTCTTCTTCGCAATCGGGTACGACTGGATCGGGCACACGGTCGGCGGATACATCGGCGCTTTCGGACCCTTCCTCATGTTCGGACCGGCGCTCGTCGAGGCACCGTTCTTCGCCCTGGCCGCCGTGCTGGCCGTCGTTGCCTATCGCTACCTGCGGCCGGGTGCGGCGCCGCTCGCCGCAGCAGCCGCATTTGCATTTTGCGAATGGCTTCGCTCGGTGGGCATCCTCGGGGCGCCCTTCGACCAACTCGGATACACGCAGGCGGGCACGCCGCTGCGGGCGCTCGGCGCGTACCTCGGATCCTACGGCATCACGTTGACGATTTGCATTTTCGGCGCCTATCTCGCCGACGCGCTGCACAGACGCACGTGGCGTCCTTTCGTCACGGCTTGCTTCGCCATCGCCGGCATCACCGCAATCGCATGGCTGGCGTGGCCGGCACGGCACCTGCCGGCGCCGACGGTGGAAGTCGCCGCAATTCAAGGCAATATCGCGCAATCGCTCAAATGGAATGCGTTGGACTTGGCAATCTCCCGTTACACGCTGATGACGCGCGCCGCCGCCGCACGCAAACCGAAGATCGTCGTCTGGCCCGAAACCGTCGTTACGACGACGCTCAATCTCGATGACGCGCTGATGGACCGCTTTACGAATCTCGCCCGTCAGACGCGCGCGACGATCGTCGCCGGCAGCCTTCGCCTGCAGGGACGGCGCGCGTACAACTCGCTCTATTTCTTTCAGCCCGACGGCCTGCTGCAAACCTACGACAAGCGGCAGCTCGTGCCGTTCGCCGAATCGTTTCCCGGCCGGCCGTTCCTTTCGTGGCTGCCCTACGTCGGCGCGTTGAGCGGTCGCTTTTCGACCGGTAAAGACGACAACGTCTATCCGACCGCAGCGCACTTGAGCGTGGCGCCGCTGATTTGCTGGGAGTCGGCGTTTTCCGATTTGGCTTTCGCGCAGGTGCGCAACGGCGCACAGCTGCTCGTCATCAGCACGGACGATGCGTGGTTCGGCACCACGTCGGGGCCGTACATGCACGCGCAGATCGCGCAAATGCGCGCGATCGAAAGCGGCGCCTACGTCGTCCGCGCGGCCGCCACCGGAATCAGCGGCGTCATCGCGCCCGACGGGACCTGGCAAAAACGCAGCCGCATGGAACGACGCGTCATCGTCGCCGGAAAGGTAGGGCCGCGCGTGCCGACGCTCTTTGCCGTCATCGGCCCGGCCGGGGTCGCGCTCCTGATCGTGGATCTGTACGTCGTGCTGCTGCTCGTCGCGCGCCGGAAGACCAATGCGTAAGCGCATCCGCTGGAAAAGCGTCGCGACCGTCGCGGCGATTCTTTTTGGAGTCTACGTCGTCGTTGAAGTCATCTTAGCCGGCAACGGAACGCCGCCCGTTCCGCCGTCGTCGGTGAAAATGAACCTGCACGGCGGCCACGTGCAGGCCAATCGCATCACCACCAAATCCTGGAGCTTCGACTACGACCGGGCGCAGTTATCGCCCGACGGCATGTCCGGCAGCGTCGACGGCGTGCGCAACGGCATCGTGTTCCGCAAAGGGAAGCCGTACTTGAGGATATCGGCGCAGCATATTCAAGTCGACGTCGACTCGCTGGACTTCACCGCGATTGGCAAGGTGCACGTCGAACGCATCGACGATCCGCAACGCCGGGCGTTCGACACGGACTTGGTGACCTGGACCAACAATGCAAAGCTCTTGCGGATGAGTCACCCGGCTTACGTTCACACCGGCGACCAGACGCTTCGCATCGACGGCATCACCGTCGATTTTGCGGCAAACACGATCCACCTCGGCAAGCTGAGCGGCCAAGTCAACATGGTGAAGTAGGCGCCGGCCTACTCGCGCAGCTTCTTCTTGGCCTCCGCGATGAGTTTCTTGACCTTTTGGCCGCCCTTGTGTCCGATCTCTTCGTAGAAATCGGAGCCGTATTTTTCTTTGACGGCTTTGCCGCCTTTTTGACCGATCGATTCGTAGAACTCGACTCCGTGACGGTCGCGCGTCGCTTTGCCGCCTTTACGGCCTATGTCTTCGTAAAAGGTCGAGCCGTAGCGATCGCGCACCGTATCGCCGCCCTTCTTGCCTGCTTCACGCACCGACATCTCGCGCCCCCGGGCGCCTTCTTTGGGTTTATCAGCCATCGGTCCTTACGCGTCGTGGTTCTTGTGGTGAATGAGTTACGAGGCGGCCTTGCGTTTGGGACGCTGCCCGCCTTTTTGTCCGATTACTTCGTAAAACGACGGGCCATATTTGGTTTTCGTCGCCTCGCCGCCCTTACGGCCAATTTCTTCATAAAATTCCGAGCCGTACTTCGCTTTGACGCGCTCGCCGCCGCGGCGACCGGCCTCGCGTACGCTCATGCCTCCGGATTGTCCGGCTTCTTGAGTAGCCATTTTCCTCAACCTCGCTGTGGAAAGAAAAGGGTGAACAACCGCATTCTATCCCTTCCGAGCGCTTGGTAAACTTATAAAACTCTCAGGAACGGGCGGCCGAGCGGTCCTAGGCTGCGGCGAGGCGGTCGTAGAGGACGCGAACGCGTTCGCGCAGCATGCCCAGCCCCGCGTCGTTTTCGATCACGTCGTCGGCCCGCGCCCGCGCCTCTTCGGGAGCGATCTGCGCCTCCATCCGCGCACGTGCCCGGCCTTCGTCGAGCCGATCGCGGGCGAGGATGCGTGCCAAGCGCGCTTCGGCCGGGGCGACGACCACGATCGTGCGGTCGACCAATCCATCGTACCCCGTTTCGAACAGCAACGGCACGACGTGAACGATCAGTTGACCCGGGCGAGCCTTGCGCTCGCGCGCGGCGGCCATCCTGCGGACGATCGGATGCAGGATGGCGTTGAGACGCGCGCGCGCCACCGGGTCGGCAAAGACGACGTCGCCGAGAGCCGCGCGGTCGAGCGCGCCGCGCCGGATCACGTCGGGCCACTCGCGGGCGATCGCCAGGAAGCCGTCGCCGTTCGGCGCCACGGCTTCGCGGGCTAGCGCATCGGTGTCGATGACGAAGGCCCCAAACTCCTCGAGGAGCGCTGCAACCTCGCTCTTGCCGGAACCGATGCCGCCGGTCAAGCCGACCCGCATGGGCCGGCGTCTATTGCGGAGGCGGCTCCGGCGACTCCGCGGATTCGCCGGACGACGCCGCGGCTTGAGGCTCCTCGGCCGGCGTCTCCCCGCCGTCCGCGGGAATCACGTCGATCTCCGGGACCACGAGCTGGTCGATCTCCTCGGGCGGCACGTCGGCGACGTGCTGAATCGACGCGGTAATCCGTCGCGTCGTGTGATTGATCGTCAGCAGCGTGACCTCGATGTCCTGACCCGGACTGTACTGCGCCCCGGCGTCGAACTCGCCTTTGGGCACCATCGCCAGAATTCCGGGGATGACTTCGACCAGCAGGTAGTTCGGCGTGACTTTGACGACCTGCGCGGAGAGTTTGTTTGTTTCGTACAGTTTGTCCGCGTGTTCGTCCCACGGATCGGGAAGCGCGTGCTTCAGCGAGAGACTGACCTTCTTCGCTTCGGGATCGAACTTCATGATCTCGACGTGCACGACGTCGCCGATCTTCACGACCTCCGACGGATGCTTGATGCGCGCGTACGACAACTCGCTGTTGTGAATCAAGCCGTCGATGCCGCCGAGATCGACGAACGCGCCGAAATCGGCAAGCCGCACGACGATGCCTTCGCGAATCTGGCCGACCTCGAGCGTATCGAGCAGTTCCTGTTTCTTCGCCTGCAATTCTTCTTCGAGCACGAGCCGCTGCGAGAGCACGACGCGATGCCGTTTGTGATCGAGATCGATGACTTTGAGGCGCAGGCGCTGGCCGACGAGTTCGTCGAGATTGCCCACCGGCTGGCGCCGGATCTGCGACGCCGGTACGAAACCGCGCATGCCGAGATCGACCAGTACGCCGCCTTTAACGACTTGCGTGACGGTGGCTTCGATGACTTCGTCGCGCTCGTGCGCTTCGATGACTTTTTCCCACGTCTTGAGCGCGCGGGCGCGACGCTCGGAGAGAAAGAGCGTGCCGTCCATGTCGTCGATGCGGTGGATCATGACTTCCAGCGTGTCGCCGACCTTGAGGAGCTTTGGATCGACGGCAAGTGACAACTCGCGGAAGGGAAGGACGCCTTCGGATTTTCCGCCCACGTCGACCAGCAGTTCGTCTTTGTCCTTTTGAACGATCGTGCCGGTGAGGACTTGACCTTCGTCGAGGACTTTCAACGATTCTTCGTAGAGCCGCTGCTCGAATGCGAGTTGGTCTTCCTCGTGGGCTGCGGGAGCGATTTCAGTCGTAGAGATGTTGCGTTTCCTACCTTACATTTCGTATTTTTTTATTGCGAACGTTACCGCTGACAACGGCGGCACCACCAGGTTCCGCGCTGACCGAGCACCGTGCGTACGATCGGATGTCCGCATCGCAAGCAGGCCAGGCCGAGTCGTCCGTACACCGCAAGCGCGTTCTGGAACCCGCCCCGGCGTCCGCCTGCGTCCACGTAGTCGTCGACGCTCGTGCCGCGCGAGTCGATCGCGCGTTGCAAAACGTCTACGATGGCGTGGTGCAGCCGGCCGATCGCCGGTTTCGTCAACGCTCGAGCGGGACGGCTCGGACGAATCCGGGCCTCCCACAGCGCCTCGCACGCATAGATGTTTCCAATGCCCGCAATGCGCCGCTGATCGAGGAGCAAAGCCTTGATCGGCGTCGTCCGCCCCGCCAGCATACCCAGAAAGGCGTGGACTGTAAAGCCTGGCGAGAGCGGCTCGACGCCCAAGTCGCGGTCCCAGGGCTCGGCCGCTTCGACCAAGCGCATCCGGCCGAACGTGCGCACGTCGGCAAAGCTCAGCCGGCGGCCGCCGCGGAACCATAGCACGACGTGAGTCCCGGCGAAGTCGCGTTCGCGGGCGCGCTGCACGACGAGCCGCCCCGTCATCCGCAGGCTGGTCACGAGGCACCGTCCGGAATGCAAGTCCACGATCGCGTACTTGCCGCGGCGGCGGACCCCCGCCACGCGGTCGCCCGCGAGCGCGCGCTCGAAATGCGCGCCGGCCGGCGCAACGGCGATTTTCGGCAGGCGCACTTCGGCACGCTCGATGCGCTTGCCGACGATTGCGGCGGCGAGACCTCGGACGATCGTCTCGACCTCGGGAAGCTCCGGCATCGTTACGTTTTTGGAATCGACAACGTTACGCCGGGCGCAATGCCGTCGCGCGACGCTTCACCCGAGGGCAGTTCGATGACGTATTTGGCCGTGCCGTCTTTCCGCGGAATCGCATCGTCGGCCATGGACGGCGGCGCCGGCGCAACGTTGCGGAAGACGATGCGCACGCGTCCGTTCCCGGCGACGAAGACCATATCGAGCGGCACGAGCGTATTCTTCATCCAAAACCCGACCGGGCCGTCTGAAGTGAAGACGAAGAGCATGCCGGTGTGCGCCGGGAGCGAGGTGCGATACATGAGTCCGCGCTCTTGCTGCGCCGGCGTCCTCGCTACTTCTAACCGAAGGTCTGCCGAGGGCGCATGCACGGTGACGACCGGCAACCCGGGTGCAGCCGGCGCGGCGGCCGTCGTCGCGAAGGCGATTGCGGCCGCGGCGCTAACGCGGAATTGGTTCGACATCGTACCAGTTGCGACCCGACTTGAGGGTGACTTCGAGCGGAACCGAAAGCTCCATCGCCGATTCCATGTGGTTTCGAACGAGCTTGCCGACGTCGTCTCGCTGCGCGGCGGCGACTTCCAAAATTAACTCGTCGTGAATTTGAAGCAGCAGGGTCGCGTCCAACCCCGATTCACGCAAAGCGCGGTCGACGTTCACCATCGCAAGCTTCACGAGATCCGCGGCGCTGCCTTGCAGCGGCGCATTGGTCGCTTCCCGTTCGGCGGCGGCGCGCAACATGTAGTTTCCCGACGTCAGCCCCGGCATGTAGCGGCGCCGTCCGAGAATCGTCGCGACGTAGCCGTTGCGGCGCCCGTCTTCGAGGGTTTGGTCGATGAACGCGCGCACCGATGGAAACCGCGCGAAGTACGCGGCGGTGATTTCCTTCGCCTCGGCGCGTCCGATCTCGAGACGCTGCGCCAATCCAAAATCCGACATGCCGTAGAAGAGACCGAAATTGACGCTCTTGGCGATGCGCCGCTGCTCGGCGTCGACGCGCTGGCCGCCGGCAACGTTGAAAATTTGGCGTGCCGTGAAATCGTGAATGTCTTGCCCTTCTTCGAACGCGGCGCGCATCGCTTCGTCGCCCGAAAGGTGCGCCATGAGGCGAAGTTCGATTTGGCTGTAGTCGGCGGCCAGCAGCACGTATCCGTCGCGCGCGACGAAGGCCCGGCGAATGCGGCGCCCGAGATCCCCGCGCACCGGAACGTTCTGCAAGTTCGGATTGGTCGACGACAGCCGCCCGGTCGCCGTCGCCGTCTGATTGAAGACGGTGTGCAGCCGTCCGTCGCGCGGGTCCACCAACTGCGGGATCACGTCGACGTACGTATTCTTGAGCTTCGTCACTTCGCGCCAATCCAGAACCAAGGCGCAAATCGGGTACTCGCGCGCGAGCACCTGGAGCACTTCGGCACCGGTGGCCCAGCCGGTTTTCGTCTTCTTGCCGCTCGGAATCTCGAGCTTCTCGAAGAGCACCTTTCCGAGTTGCTGCGGCGATCCGATGTTGAACTCTTCGCCGGCGAAGTCGAAGATGCGCCGCGCGAGACGCACCGCCGCATCGTCGACGTCGCGCCCGACCGCGCGCAATTCCTCGGGATCGACGGCGATGCCGGCGCTCTCCATCCCGGCGAGAACCGGCGCGAGCGGGACCTCGACGCTCTCGTAAAGCTGCAACTGGCCGCGTTGCTCCAGGAGCGGGCGAAGTTTCTCGATCATCTGCAACGCGGCATCGGCGTGCGCCGCGGCCTCGCCCGGAACGCCCGAGTGCAAATGCGCGGCCGCCGCATCCTCGAGATCGGCATATCCTCGTGACGGATCGAGGAGGTGCGCGCCGATCATTGCATCGTCGGCGAATCGCGCATTGCCTACGCCGCCCTCTCGCAGCACGCGCACGGCTCGTTTTACGTCGTACGCGCCGGCAGGCGTTCGGTGGAATATCGACTGGACGGCGTCGCGGACGGCGGGCTGCGCGAGCGCGCCGGCAGCGAATCCAATGCCCGTACCTGCGGCGCCGCTCGCGCCGACGGCATCGCCGAGCACGGCGAACGCCACGTATGGCGCCTTCGCCAGGCCGCGCAGCTCCTCGGCGAGCCGTACGAATTCGAACGGATCCACCGAAGCGACGTAACTGCGGTAGTCGCCCGCGAGCGTCGCGCCGCCGGCCAGCAGCGGCAGCTCGGACGGCGCCTGCAGCTTTGCGACGAGCGATTTGAATTCGAGTTCGCTATAAAGCGGATAAAGCTCGGCATCCGGGGGCCGTTCGTAACGGCTCGATTCCCAGTCGACGTGCAGCGGCAGGTCGCGGCGCACGATGGAGACCGCGCGGCACAAGCACGCCTGTTCGCCGTAGGTCTCGACGAGTTTCTGCAGCTTCGGGTTTCCGGCGAGCGTGGGATCGGCGACGAGCGCGTCGAGCGAACCGGCCGCTTGCAGCAATTTGGTCGCCGTCTTTTCGCCGACGCCCGGGATGCCGGGCAAGTTATCCGACGGATCGCCTTTCAGCCCGCGGTAGTCGGGGAGTTGGGCCGGCTCTAATCCGAAGCGGTCGCGCACGGCGGCGGGATCGTAACGCCCGAGATCGGTGATCCCGCGCCGCGTCATCAAAACGGTCGTCCGATCGCCGACGATTTGCAGCAGGTCGAGATCGCCGGTGACGACGATCGTTTGTTCGCCGGCCTCTTCGGCTTGGAGCGCCAGCGTCGCGATAACGTCGTCGGCCTCCTGGCCCTCGATCTCGACGATTGGAATGCGATGCGCGGCCAGAATCCGGCGCACCAAACCGAACTGGCTGCGCAAATCGTCGGGCATCGCGGTACGCTGCGCCTTGTACTCCTTGTACAACGCCACGCGTTCGGCCGGCATTCCTTTGTCAAAGGCGGCGACGACGTGCGCCGGCTTCTCGTCGGTGATGAGTTTGTTGAGCATCATCGTGAAGCCGTAGGCAGCGTTGATCGGCACGCCGCGGCTCGTGGTCAGTCCCGGCAACGCGAAGAACGCGCGATAGACCAAGCCGTAGGTGTCGAGAAGCATGAGGCTCATGCAGTGCGGCCTATCGTACGACGACGCTCGACGTTCCGGCGCGAACGCTGCCGTCGTCGGAAATCTCGAGCACCGAGAGCGTGTAGCGTCCGCTCTGCGCCGGCATCTGCACGGCGAAGGCATCGCCGCCGGCACGCTCGACGCTCCACGACACCGCTTGCGATTCGGCCTGCGAGAGCGATAACCGTTCCGGCGGCTGGGTCCGGCGAACGAATCCGAGCACGTGCGCGTGATCGCCCGTCGAATCGACCCAAGGATGCCACGTCACTGCGGCCGGCGCGCTGCTCTGCGTCGACGTCAAGCCGATCGCCAACAGCGCCGGCGCGGAATCGAACTGCGCGCTTCCGGACGGCTCGCCGCGGCTCACGCGCACGACCAGCGTTCCGCGTGCCGGAGCCGCGCCGCCGAACGACACTTTCGCCGATTCGCCCGGTGCGAAGCTTCCGTCGCCGCCGAGTGCGAGTGAAACGAGTTGCGGCCTCCCGGGCGCTTCGAGCAACAGCGGCACCGTGGCCCACTCGATGGCGCCGTCGCGCACGAATGCCGCGCCGGCCCGCAGTTCGCCGGTCGCATCGCTCGCGCGATAGTGCGCTTGCGCGCGCCCCCCGCTGGTGCCGGCCACGTCGGCTTGCACTCCTTGCGCGCTCTCGAGCGTGAGCAGCGCATCGCCGGACGATTGCGGCGCATGCGCGTCGAGCACGACGTCGTCGCCGCTGTGATAGAGCGTTTTTCCGAGCGAGACGTGCACGTCGCCGCTGCCGCCGCCCGGCGTCGAGCCGACCGCGTGCGCATCGACGAGTACGGCGGCCGCATCCGTGGCGGTGCCTTGTTCGTCGACGCTTGCAAAGAGGATATTCGTTCCCGGCTGCGGTGCGTTGAAGCTGCCGCGCGCGTGTCCGGCGGCATCGAGCGTGAGTTGTTGCTGCGCGACGGTTGCGCCGTGCGTCATGCGCACGGTGACGTTCGCACCGGCCAGCGGCTTCCCATCGGCAACGTCATTGGCATAGACGTCGTATCCGACCGGCGTGTCGGGACTCTGCTCGTCGCGATCGAGCTGCAAACGCACGGCAGCGCGCGCCGTCGGTACGACGATGCGCGTGTCGGCCGTCGCGCCGCCGGAATCCACGTGCACGCCGTAGGTCGACGCGAGTTGATCGTTTGGACGCGGAATCGCCACCGTGACGACGCCGTCGGCGCCGGTGCGCACGGACTCGTCGAGCCAAACGGTCGTCGCCCACGGCACGTCGTCGGAGACGTATCCGACGTAGACGTGGGGCGAGCGAACGACGGTGACGTGCACGATCGCGTCGCCGCGCGATGAACGGACGATCAACGGCACGTCTTGATTGGGATCGCACGACCCGCCGCACGGCGCTGCGGCATCGAGCGAAAGGCCGGCAGCATTGGCGTCCACGTGCACGGTCGCACCCCCCACGCCGTCGCCGGCTTGCGCGAGGACGGCGTAGTCTCCGGCGGCGGCCGTGGCCGGTATGGCGAACGACGTCTCGAACGCACCGGCAGCATCGAGCGGTACGCGGCGTTCGCCGACGAGCCTCGCTCCCAAACGCAGCGATACGTTGGCGCTTCCGCGGCTCGGACGCAACGCGTTGCCGGCGCGGCTGCGTGCAAAACCGACGATCCGTACCGAATCGCCCGCGTGCGCGACGGCCGAATCGACGCGCACTCCGACGATCGTGTTCGGCAGCGGCGCTTGCGGCAGCAGGCTCAGGAACGCATAGCTGCTGCCCCATTGCGCGAGCGCGAAGACCGGGCGCGGCGAACGCCGCCATTGCACCATTCCATTTCCATCCGTCGTCGTCGTTTCGAACTTGTCGTTCACGACGAACTGCACGCGCATTCGCGGCAGCGCGCGGCCGGTTCCCAAATCGGTGCCGTAGACGAGCAGCGCTCCCGGCGTCTCCTTCGAAACGAGTCCGACGCGCGTGCGATTGATCCATACTTGTTCGCCGACGTCGCCGCGGCGAGCCTCGACCACGAAAAAGCCCTCGCGCGAACCCAGCTGCACGTCGATCTCGTTCGATTGGAACTGATAGCCGCCGGGAGGCGTAAACGTGAACGAAACGACCGGACGGCGTCCGCGCGTCGAAATTGCGCGCGGTCGCGCGTTGGAGCCGGCCGTCAACACGTCGGTCGGATCGACTTGATACACGGAAAACAGCACTGGTGCGCTCGAGTACGTATCCAAGCGAACCGCCGTCGGCTTCCACGGCACGTTGGAATCGCCGGCGAACAATGCAAAGTAAGCGTCGAGCCGGTGCGGATCGCCGATCGAGCGCTCGGCACGAACCGGCAGCGCGCTCAACGCTAACGCGAGCGCGAGGAGCCATACGGCGCGCAGGGTCACGACGGCTGGTTCGTTCAACGCCCTGCGACCGCCTAGTGTCGTGTCTCCTAAGTTCGACGCATAACGCTACCCGTCCGGTGGAACTCGGACGAGGAGCGATGAGCGACAAAAGCAGCGCTTTGCGAGCGAAGAGCGACGTCGTCCCAGACCGCCGGACGGGCAGCCCTTCGGGTCGCGGCGGCGGATGCGCGCCGGCGTCGTTGCTCGTCCGTCAAAGAGCTACGGCTCTGCTCCCTCCTCGCGCCTAGCCGGCGCGCTCCGGCGCTCGCGACGTTACGCATCGAACTTAGGAGACACGACACTAGTTTCGAGGCGAACCCGTGAAGGTCGCCGCCCCGAGCGCGCGTAAGCGCTCGACGGATATGAAGAAATCGTGCCTGAGTGCCGTCGGCCTGGCCGTGCTGGCGTTTGCGTGCGCGCCGGCGCTCGCCGGCACGACGCCGAAGCCGAGCGCATCGCCGCATATGATTAAAATTCCGCCGCCGCATCCTCCGCCGGTAGCGCTTCATGCCGAGTACGTGGTCGAGGTCAACAAGTTCGGTCAGGTGGTGCGCATTAAATCGGGAAAAGGCACGAAGTACCCGAGTTTCAATTCGCAAACGTACGGCAATGCGCTGCAGATGTGGATCCGCAAGGCCGACGGCACCGCCGTGGTCGGTCTCTTCAAAGTGACCTACGACTACAATCCGAAAAACCACGCGATTTCGCGTCGCGTCACGCTGCTTTCGACCGGCGGGAATTGGGCAACCCAGCCGGGCGCGGCCAACGTCATGATCGACACGGCGAAGAAAGAAGCGCAAGAGGCGGCGAAACAAAAACAGCAGCAGCAGAAGCTCCCGGCGCTCAACACCATTACGGGCGGAAAGTCGCCCGCCCCCAGCCCGCAGCCGACGATTCCGCACCCGTAGTGCCGCAGTAGTCCGGCGGCCCCGCGATGCGATTCGTAACGTACTCGTACCGCGGCACGACGTCGCCCGGAGTCCTCGAAGGCGACGGCGTGCGACCGATCTCGACGGCAACGTTGCGCGAGTACGTCGCGCTCGCCCCGCACGAGCGGATCGCATGGCACTCGGCCGAGGATCCGGTGCCGCTAAGCGCCGTGCGCCTCGAAGCGCCGCTGCAGCCGGCGCGCAACGTCTTCTGCGTCGGCCGAAACTATCTCGACCATGCGAAGGAAGGAGCGCGCGCGTTCGGACGCGAGCTGAAGCTTCCGTCCGCCCCGACGTTCTTTACCAAAGCGCCGACGGCGATCTCCGCGCCCGGCGCGACGCTGCATCTGCCGGCGAATCTTTCGGCCGAGTACGACTACGAAGCCGAGCTGGCGGTCGTCATCGGCGCGAGGTGCAAGGACGTTTCCATCGCGGACGCTCCGCACGTCGTGTTCGGCTATACCGCGCTCAATGACGTTACCGCTCGCAACATCCAGCGCGAGCGCGGCCAGTGGTTCAAAGGCAAGAGCCTCGACGAAAGCTGCCCGCTCGGACCGTGGATCGTTTCGCGCGACGAAATCGACGATCCGCAGCAACTGGCGATCGTTTTTCGTCTCAACGGCATCGAAAAGCAGCACGGCAACACCGCCGACATGCTTTTCCCGGTTGCCGCAATCGTTGCCGAGTTGAGCAAAGGCATGACGCTCTTGCCGGGCGACGTCATCGCGACCGGAACGCCCGCGGGCGTCGGATTCGCACGAACGCCGCCGGAGTTTTTGACCGACGGCGACCTGATGGAAGTCGAGATCGAGCGAATCGGCGTGCTGCGTAACGCCGTTTCGATCGCGTAACCAACGTTTTCCGTCGTGTAGGGAGTCCCCAACCCCGAGCCGTATCAAGGCTTCCCTATGATCGTCGCCGTCCCACGTGAGCCGGGCGCTCGCGAGCGCCGGGTTGCGCTCGTGCCAGAAACCGTCGCAAGACTGGTCAAATCCGGGGTCGCGGTGCGCGTCGCGCGCGGTGCGGGCGACGCAGCGGCATTTCCCGACGAACTCTACGAGAAAGCGGGCGCGGTCGTGGTCGACGGCGTGCGCGATCTGGTCGGCGGCGCCGGCGCAGTGGTCTGCGTCGGCCGCCCGAGTCCGGAGGTGCTCGCGGCGCTCGAACCCGGCACCATCGTCGTCGGCTTTCTCAATCCGCTCGGCGATCCGTCCTACGTCGAGGCGTTGGCGAACGCCGGCGTCAGCGCGCTGGCGATGGAGATGATTCCCCGCATCACGCGCGCGCAAGCGATGGACGCGCTCTCGTCGCAGAGCAACATCGCGGGCTATAAAGCCGTCCTGCTGGCCGCCGCCACGCTGCCCAAGTTCTTTCCGATGCTCACCACCGCCGCCGGAACGATTCCGCCGGCGAAGGTGCTCGTGCTCGGCGCCGGCGTCGCCGGCCTGCAAGCGATTGCGACGGCCCGGCGTTTAGGCGCCGTCGTGAGCGGCTACGACGTGCGGGCGGCCGTCAAAGAACAAGTGCAATCGCTCGGCGCGACGTTCCTGGAGTTCGATCTCGGTGCCGATGCCGAGGGCGCCGGCGGTTACGCCAAAGAACTCACGGCGGAGCAACAGGAACGCCAGCGCGCGTGGATGGTCGAACAGATCGGCATCAACGACGTCGTCATCACGACGGCGCTCGTTCCGGGGCGCAAAGCGCCGATACTGGTCAGCGCCGCGGCGGTCGCCGCGATGAAGCCCGGCAGCGCGATCGTGGATCTCGCCGCCGAGGCCGGCGGAAACTGCGAACTCACCGTCGCCAACGAAATCGTGACGTCGCCGAACGGCGTCACGATCGTCGGCACGACGAACTTGCCGTCGACGATGCCGTATCATGCGAGCCAGCTCTACTCGCGCAACGTCTTCGCCCTGCTCTCGCCGTGGCTGAAAGACGGAGAGATCACCATCGACATGGACGACGACGTTGCCAAGGGTGCGTGCGTCGCCGCCGGCGGACGCGCCTTAAAGGGAGGAAACGCCTCGTGAACGATGCCTCGCACTACGTCAGCCTTTTGACCATTCTCGTGCTGGCGGTTTTCGTCGGGTTCGAAGTCATTTCGAAGGTTCCGACGACGCTGCACACGCCGCTGATGTCGGCCACCAACGCGATTCACGGCATCGTGCTCGCCGGCGCCATCGTCGTCGTCGCCCAGCTCTTTGGAGCCGACATCAACACGCCGGCGTTTACGGTGCTGGCGATCGTGGCGGTGATGCTCGGGGCGATCAACGTCTTCGGCGGATTCGCGGTGACCGAGCGCATGCTGCAGATGTTCCGGCGTAAAGAAAGCGGCAAATGACCTCAGGCGCCTTGGCCATCGCCCTCTTCGATTTGGTCGCCATCGGGCTCTTCATCTACGGTCTCCACGATTTGAATTCGCCGGCGACGGCGCGGCGCGGTAACCGTTTGGCGATGCTCGGCATGTTCATCGCGCTGGTCAGCGTCTTGGTGCAAACGCTCGGCGTCGGATGGTGGGCGATTGCCATCGGCACGATCGTGGGCGCGGTGGTCGGCATCGTGGCCGCGGTCAAGGTCAAGATGACCGCGATGCCGCAGATGGTGGCGCTCTACAACGGGGCCGGCGGCGGCGCGGCGGCGTTGATTTCGACCGTCGAGTTTTACGTTTCGCGCCACGGAACCGTGTCGATCGACGACGTCATCGCGATTTCGCTGGTGCTCTCCGCCATCATCGGCGCGGTCAGCTTCGCCGGCTCGATCGTCGCATTTCTCAAACTGCAAGAGGTGATGACCGGCCGCCCGGTGACCTATCCGGGCCAGCAGTTCGTCAACGCGCTCGTCGCGCTCGGCATCGTCGCGCTGGGAGCGTGGTTCGTCGCAACGCTGGGCGCGGTGCCGATGTGGGGATTTGCGGCGCTGCTGCTGGCGGCGTTGCTGCTCGGCGTCCTCTTCGTCTTGCCGATCGGCGGCGCGGACATGCCGGTCGTCATCTCGCTGCTCAACTCGTTTACGGGTTTGGCGGTCGCGATCACCGGTTTCGAACTCTCCAGCACGCTGCTGATCATCTGCGGGGCGCTGGTCGGCGCGAGCGGCACGCTGCTGACCGTAATGATGGGACGCGCGATGAACCGCCCGCTCACCAACGTGCTGTTCGGCGCGTTCGGCGCCAAGGGCGGAATGGAGGTCGCGACCGGCGGCGGCGGACCGCAACAGATTCGCAGCGCGAGCGCCGACGACGTCGCGATCATGCTTGCCTACGCGGGGAAGGTCGTCTTCGTGCCCGGCTACGGCATGGCCGTCGCGCAAGCACAGCACAGCGTCAAAGCGCTCGCGGATCAGTTGGAGAAGCGCGGCGTCAAGGTGCTCTACGCCATCCATCCGGTCGCAGGCCGAATGCCGGGCCACATGAACGTGCTGCTCGCCGAGGCGAACGTCCCCTACAATCAACTGCTCGATATGGAGGACGTCAATCCGGAGTTTCCCACGACCGACGTCGCTCTGGTGATCGGCGCGAACGACGTGACGAATCCGGCCGCGCGAAACGTCCAGAGTTCGCCGATCTACGGCATGCCGATTCTCGACGTCGACAAAGCCGCCAACGTCGTCGTGCTCAAACGCTCCATGCGTTCGGGCTTTGCCGGCATCGAAAATCCGCTGTACGAGATGCCGAACTGCTCGATGCTCTTTGGCGACGCGAAGGCGTCGGTCGACGCGCTGACCGCCGCCGTCAAAGCGTTGTGACCGAGTCTTCTTCGAAGAGGACGTCGTAGCGCAGGGTTCCTTCGGGCGTCACGCGGACGCCGGCGGTCGGTTGATGCGGGCGGAGCGAGCCGTCGTGCATCAGGTGGCGCACCTCGACGCCGTGCAGCAGTTGCGCCGCGTCGGCAACGAGCCGCCGGTGGCACCGCCACCACAGCGATTCCGAGCACATCACGGCGGTTTGCGCGTCTTTCGCATCGGCAAGCAGTTGCGCTAACGCATTCGCGAACTCGCCGGTTTCCATGTAGTCTGCGTAGCCCCGAAACGACGGATGGCGCAGTGCAACGTTGGGGCTCTCCGGCCGTGCCTTGCGGAAGCCGCCCAACCGAGGCTCCCAGCGATACGCTGCCGCCGCCGACTGCGGAATCCAACGCTCCATCTCTTCGCGCCCGAACTGCGGATGGCGGCGGCTCTTCGGCACGGTTCGAACGTCGATCAGCGACGCGATCGACGCGCCGCGAATCAGCTGCGCGAGTTGGTCCGACGTCGCGGTTCCGTGACCGAGCGTGACGAGCATGGCGTGCTCCGTGCGACTTAAACGACGGCCGGCGGCGGCTCCGGCAAATGCGGCGCGTCGGGAAGCGGCGGCGCGGGCGGCGCCGTCTTTCTCTTTTTGCGCTCGCTCCAGTTGACGACGATGACGTAGAGCACGGGAACAATCGCGAGGTTCATTACCGTCGAAACGATCATGCCGCCGAGCACCGCGGTACCCAAAGAAATTCGCGACTGCGCGCCATCGCCGTGCGCGAACGCCAGCGGCAGGATTCCCAGAACGAACGCAATCGATGTCATGAGGATCGGCCGCAAGCGCTCTGCGGCGGCGAGCGTGACGGCCTCGATCGTGTCGTGCCCTCGTTCGCGCAGCTGGTTCGCGAACTCGACGATCAGGATCGCGTTCTTCGCTGCAAGACCGATGAGCATGACGTAGCCGATTTGCGCGTAGATGTCGCTCGACGTTTGCGGCACGATCACGAGATGGCCGGCGAGCTTTGAGTGGATGATCGTACTCAGGATCTCGATCCACCGCCGAACGAAGATGCCTCCGACGGCGCCGACCAATGCCAGCGGGACGGCCATCATGATGACGAACGGCGTCGTGAGGCTCTCGTACTGAGCGACGAGGACGAGGAAGACGAAGAGCAATCCCATCGCAAACACGAGGATGGTCTGCGGGCCGCTCTGCACTTGCTGCCGCGCGATGCCGCTCCAATCGTACTTCATGCCCTTCGGCATGTTTTCCGTCGCCAGTTTAGCCATCACGTCGAGCGCCTGCCCGGAGCTCGAATTGGTCCCCGGCGACCCGTCGATCTCGTATGCGTTGTACTCGTTGAAGCGCATGATCGTCACGTTTGCAGTCGTCGTGGTGATGTCGAGCAGTTGCGAGACCGGCATGAGATCGCCGTTTCCGTTCGCGACGTAGATACGGGACAAGTCCTGCGGGGTCGTGCGGCTCTTCGCCCGGGCCTGAACGAGCACGTCGTACGACCGGGTTCCATAGTCGAAGAAGTTGATGAAGTCCGCGCCCGTCGTGCCGTTGAGCGTGTCGAAGAAACTCGTCGGCGTCACGCCCAGCGCCAGCGCCTTAGCACGATTGAACTTCGCCTGGATGTAGGGTCCGGTCAGAAGCGTCGGAATGTAGACCTGCGAAAGCTGTTTATCTTGTTGTGCCTTGGCCAATATCGTGTTGCCGACCCGGTTGAGCGTGGGCAATCCGAGGCCGTTGATGTCTTGAATCTCGATCGCGAAACCGCCGGTAGAACCCAGGCCCGGAATCGCCGGCGGATTCGCCGGAAGCGCCTTCACGTTCGGGATTTTTTGGAATGCCTGATAGAGTGCGTACTGTAAGTTGAAGGAGCTGTTTTCCAGTCCTTTGCGTTTGGCCAGCGGCCACAGCTGCACGAACAGCGTCGCCTGATTCGCGCTGCTGTTGGCGAAGCCGAAGCCCACGCCAGAGGTCACCGCTTCGACTTGCGGCATCTTGAGCATCATCGCTTCCATCTGCTTCGTGACGGCCGTGGTTTGATCGAGCGATGCGCTCGTCGGTAACGTCACCAGCACGTACAGCAAGCTCTGATCTTCGGTCGGCAAGAACCCTTGGGGCGTGATTTTAAACAACACGCCGAGCAGAACCACGCCGCCCAGGAAAATGGCGACCATGACCTTGCGCCGCGCGATCAGGCGCGGTACGACCTTCGTATACCAGCCCTTGAGCGCCAGCAAGCGGTTGTTGAACCATTTCAAGAACGCGTTTTTGCTCGGCTCCTCCGAATGTACGAGTTCGTAGGTCAGCACCGGCGCCAACGTCAGCGCCGTGAACAGCGAGATGCCGATCGACGCCGCCATCGTGAGCGCAAACTGCTGGTAAAGCAAGCCGGTCGTGCCCGGCAGAAACGCCACGGGAATAAATACCGACATCAGCACGAGGGAGGTTGCCACAACGGCGCCGGTGATTTCGTTCATGGCTCGTTTGGTAGCTTCGAATCCGCTGACTTTATCGTCGACGATATGCCGGACGATGTTCTCGAGCACGACGATTGCGTCGTCCACCACGAGACCGGTCGCCAGCGTCAAACCGAAGAGCGTCAACGTGTTGATGGTAAAGCCCATCAGTTTCATCGCCGCAAACGTACCGATCAGCGACACCGGAATCGTAATCGACGGGATGAGCGTGCTGTGCCAGTTCTGCAAGAACAGAAAGATGACAAGTACGACGAGCAGAATGGCGATCAACAGCGTTACGAAGACTTCCTTGATCGAAGCCTTCACGAAGTCCGACGTGTCGAACGCGATCGCATAATCCATTCCGGGCGGGAAAAACGGCTTGAGGCGCTCCATCGTGGCGCGCACGTTCTTGGAGATTTGCAGCGAATTGGCAGTCGCTTCGCCCTCGATGGCGAGCACGACCGCGGTCTGCCCGTTATAGCGTCCCGAGGTGACGTAGTTCTGCGCGCCCAGCTCGACTTGAGCGACGTCGCCGATACGCAAATAGCCGCCGTTCGGTTGCGACGCGATGACGATCTGTTTGAACTCTTCGGGGGACTGCAGGCGCCCGTTGACCTTGATGGGTATCTGGAACGGTTGGGACCCGGTCGTTGGCGCTTGCCCGATCGCACCGGGAGCGACGTCCTGATTGTTCTGTTTGATCGCGTTGATGACGTTGTCGATCGAAATGCCGTTGGCCTGAAGCTTGTGCGGATCGACCCAGATGCGCATGCCGTAGGTGCGATCGCCCAGCACTTCGACCTGTCCGACACCCGGGATACGTTTGAGGTCTTCGATGACGTTGATGTCGGCATAGTTGCTCACGGCGACGTCGCTCACCGACGCACTCTTCGAAACCATGGCGACGGCAATCGTGATATTGCCGGAACTCTTTTGGACCGAAACGCCCTGCTGCTGCACCGCCTGCGGCAGCTGCGACAGCGTCAGATCCACACCGTGCTGCACGTTGGTTTGGTCGGTCGTCGGATCGGTGCCGAGGGCAAACGTGCACGTGATCGTCACGATCCCGTTGGAGCTCGAGTACGACTGCATGTACTGCAGGCCGTCGGCGCCGTTGATGTTGATCTCGAGCGGCGTCGTCACGGAACGCACGACGGCTTCGGCATCGGCGCCCGGGAAGTTCGCCGTGACGGTCACGGTCGGCGGTGAGATCTGCGGGTATTGCGAAATCGGCAGGATCGGAATGCAAATCAAGCCTGCCAGCAATACGACGAAACTCAAGACGCCGGCAAAGAGCGGACGTTTGAGGAAGACCTCGATCAAATCTCAGACTCCTGGTTCCTGGGCGCTGAGCGCGCTTTTCGCCAAACGAGGGGGCCGCGGCCTTTCACGGCACGCTCCGCAGCGACCACGCGTACGCGTTCCACGTCGGGAGGAATGCGTTGGGAGCGAAACCGTGGAGGCGCTTGAGATGCGCGTACACGTAATCGGCATTGAAAAGATAGAGAATCGGAACGTCTTGCGCGACGATCCGCCCGACGCGCGCGTACAGCCGTTTGCGTTCCGCTTGCTCGGTCGAACTCAAGGCCAACCGCTCGAGCGCGTCGACGCGCGCGTCGCACCACCGCATGTAGTTCGACGGCGCACCGCACGCCAGCACCGAGGAGTCGTCGGGATCGGCGCCCATCGTCCAAGGAACGTACGCAAGGTCGAACGTCCCGCGGGCGAGCACTCCGGTCAGCGGCAGAAACAGCTGGGCGTTGGCAACCGCTTTGACGCTCACGGCCACGCCGCGCAGCCGTAGCGATTCCTGCACGGCGGTCGCGACGCGAACGCCGGTCGCCGATTCGGGAAACTGCACGTAGAGCAGTTCCAGCGCGCGTCCGTCTTTACGCCGTACGCCGTCTTCGCCGCGCCTCCAGCCGGCTGCGTCGAAGAGTGCGTCGGCTCTATCCGGATCGTATCCGGGCTCGCGGACCGAAGGATCGAATGCCCAGGAGAACTGCGGCTGCAGCATGTCGGTCACCGGATAGGTTCCGAAGGTGATTTTGCGCGAGATCGCTTCACGATCGATCGAAAACGCAATCGCGCGGCGCACGCGCACGTCGTCGAGAGGCGCATGCCGCGTGTTGAACGCCAACCCGGCGACGACCGCGGTCGGAACCTTTACAAACGCGACGTTCCGGTTTCCGCGCAGAATCGGCAGTTGCGCGGGCGCGACGAGATTCCAATCCAGCTGGCCGGATTGCACGAGCAGCAGGTTCGTCGATGGATCCGGCACGACGCGCACGGAAAGCGCCTCAACCGCAGGCCGGCCGCGCCAGTACAGCGGATTGGCCGAATAGCGCAGGACGTCGCCGCGGTGCCACGACTCGAAACGGTACGGTCCGTCGCCGACGGACGGCGCCGCATTGAAGGGCGCCTGCGCGAGCGGCTGCTGCCCTCGCAGCACGTGTGCCGGAACGACGACGTCTGATGACAATCCATAGGAGAAATACGTCAGAGCCGCCGGCGCCCAGGCGCGCGCGAGATGCACCACGACGGTACGCGCGTCGGGCGCTTCGGCGCGGTCGATGCGATCGTACCCCTCCCGCGTGCGCACCGGATTGCGCGGATCGAGAATCGCGCGCAGCGTGAAGAGCACGTCTTGGGACGTGACCGGCACGCCGTCGCTCCATTGCGCTCGCCGCAACCGGTAGACGATGGTGCGGCCGTCGGCAGAAATGCCGCCGTTGGCGCGGGTGGGCAGCACCGAAAGCAGCGCCGGTT
Organism: Vulcanimicrobiota bacterium; assembly: GCA_963704715.1. Classification (GTDB taxonomy): domain Bacteria; phylum Vulcanimicrobiota; class Vulcanimicrobiia; order Vulcanimicrobiales; family Vulcanimicrobiaceae; genus Tumulicola. The sequence goes on from OY969933.1 coordinate 1,708,391, forward strand.
CGGGGCGGCCGCGCGCATCGAGATCGACGAAGGGTTCGAAGACGAGCCGGGCGGCCTGCTGCTCGACCGAAGCGGCATCGGGGTGCGCGAAGAGCGGATCGAGCGTCTGGGGATCGGCGGCCAGAGCGAAGCGGACGGCCGCCGCCGGCGCGGGCGGCCGGGAGGCCGATTGGCAGCCGTCCGCAGCCAGCAGAGCGAGCGCCAGTATAAAAATCCCGAGGAACCCACTTGCGCCGAATAAATCGTTGGTGCTATAGTTTTGCGGCCGAAGATTGTTCGGCAAATTTCCCTCCGCGGCGAATATGATAACGACGACCGACGAACTCGACGAACTCGACCTTCAGCTTCTCGACGCGTTGCAGAGCAACGCGCGTTCGACCTTTGCCGAACTCGGCTCGCTGGTCGGCTTGAAAGCGCCGGCCGTGCACGACCGCGTCAAACGCCTCGAACAGCGCGGTTACATCCAGCGCTACTCCGCGCAGCTGGACGTGAAGCGGCTCGGCTTGCTGCTGACCGCCTTCGTCAGCCTCTACACCTCTCCGGACTGCAACTACGACGAGTTCACGCGAACGCTCGGCGTCATGCCCGAAGTTTGCGAAGTGCATTCGGTCGCCGGCGAGGAGACCTTCGTTTGTAAGGTCGTGACCGCATCGACCAAGCATCTCGACGACCTGCTCGCCCGTCTCAAGGCGATGCCCGGAATGGCCCGCACGCGCACGACCATCGTGCTGACGACGCCCTACGACCGCGGCGGCGTGACGGTGCAATCGTGAGCGCGATTTCCGAACGGCGCCCCCACCGCCTCGGGACGCATCGCGTGCTCGAGCCGGCCGGCGCGATGCCGCAGGCGGCGTGGAAGCTCGATAACACGCCGATCGCGCGCGACAACGAGATTCTCTGCGACGTCGAGACGCTCAACGTCGATTCCGCTTCGTTCAAACAGATCGCCGACCACTGCGAACGCGACGCGGAGCGCATCGCCGCGCACATCGTCGGAATCGTGAACGAGCGCGGCAAGCAGCACAATCCGGTAACCGGAAGCGGCGGGATGTTCATCGGATCGGTTGCCGAGATCGGCCGCGCTCTGCGCGACAAATACCAACTCGAGGTTGGCGACCGCATCGCGTCGCTGGTTTCCCTTTCTCTCACGCCGCTGCACGTCGAAGAAATTACGCGCATCGACGTCGCGACCGGCCGCGTCTGGATCCGCGGGAAGGCGATTCTGTTCGAGAGCGGCATCTGGGCACAGTTGCCCTCCGACATCGACGAGAACGTCGCGCTGGCCGTGCTCGACGTCGCCGGAGCGCCCGCGCAAGTGAAACGGCTCTGCAAGCCCGGGCAAACGGTGGTCGTCATCGGCGCCGCCGGGAAGAGCGGCATGCTCTCGTGTGCGGCGGCCCGCCTCCAGGTCGGCCCGCAGGGGCACGTCATCGGCGTCGTCCCGCATCCCGAATCGGAATCCGCGCAGCTGATCTTGAGCGATCACTTGGTCGACACCCTCGTGCGCGCCGATGCACGCGACGCATTGGAGTTGAGCGAGAAGGTTGCCGAAGTCGCGCCCGATTTGGCAGACGTGACGATCAACTGCGTGAACGTTCCCGCGACCGAGATGGCGTCGATTCTGTGCACCAAGGACGAGGGCATCGTCTATTTTTTCTCGATGTCGACGTCGTTTACGGCGGCTGCGCTGGGTGCCGAAGGGATCGGGCGCGACGTTACGATGATCATCGGCAACGGCTACGCCAAGGATCACGCGGCGACCGCGCTGCAAACGCTGCGCGATCATCCGCACCTGCACGATTATTTCAACGCTAAGTACGCTCACAAGAGGAACCCGTCATGAACGACACCGTCATCAGCCACGTCAAGCCTCCGGTCCCGCCGCAGCAGTTCGAGTACAAGAACCTCAAGCAGGGCGAGTTCTGGCGGCACATACCGGCATACAAAGACGTCAACGAGACGACGTTCCTCGATCATCTCTGGCAGCAGAAAAATGCCGTCAAGACGGCCGACGAACTGCTCGCGGCGATCAAGGACGTCTGCTCGCCGGAGTTCTACGCCGATGCCGAATCGGGTTTTAAACGGGCACCGATGGCGGTGCGCGTTTCGCCGTACGCGATTGCCCTCATCGACTGGAACGATCCGCTCAACGATCCGATCAGGCGTCAGTTCGTTCCGCTTGCCTCCACCCTGCTGCCCGATCACCCGCGACTCACGCTGGATTCGCTGCACGAGCAGGGCGATTCTCCGGTTCCCGGTCTCGTCCACCGCTACGTCGACAAGGCGCTTTTCCTTCCGCTCAACACGTGTCCGGTCTATTGCCGCTTCTGCACGCGCAGTTACGCTATCGGCCCGGACACCGAAAACGTCGATAAAGTGTCGCTCGCCAAGACGCCCAAACAGTGGGAAGAAGCGTTTCAATATATCGCCGAGCGCCCGGAGCTGGAAGACATCGTCATCTCCGGCGGCGACATGTATCAAATGTCGCCGAAAAATCTCGAAGTCATCGGCAACCGGCTGCTCGACATCCCGCACGTTCGCCGCATGCGCTTTGCAACCAAAGGCCCCGCAATTATGCCGATGAAGATCCTGACCCACGCGGAGTGGCTCGACGCGATCACGGCGGTCGTGGACCGCGGCCGCACGATGGGCAAAGAAGTCGTGCTTCACACGCACTTCAACGCACCCGAAGAGATCACGTGGATCACCGAAAAAGCGATGCGGGTTCTCTTCGAACGCGGCATCTTCGTCCGCAACCAATCCGTGCTGATTCGCGGCGTCAACGACACGCGAGATCGCATGCAGCTGCTCGTCAAGCGCCTGGGGCATCTCAACGTGCATCCGTACTACGTCTACATGCACGACATGGTCAAGGGCGTGGAAGAACTGCGAACGACGATCTGGACTGCGACCGACACGGAGAAATTCGTGCGCGGCAGCACGGCCGGCTTCAATACCCCGACCTTCGTTTGCGATGCGCCCGGCGGCGGCGGCAAGCGCGACGTTCACTCCTACGAATACTACGACCGCGACAACGGCATCGCCGTCTACGCCGCACCGAGCGTCAAACCGGGCCAGGCGTTCGTCTACTTCGATCCGATCGACAAACTCTCGGCCGGCGCACAGGCGCGCTGGGCCGTTCGCGAGATTCAAGATCAGATGATTCACGAAGCCGTGCGCAAAGCGGGGGTCGGTGACGAGCAGCTGGTCTTAGCATAGGCCGGGGAGCTTGAGCGGCGTTACACCTTTTTAAGGGTGATGGAGCCGTTGGTCGTCGTGAGCGAGATTGCGGCACCGCCGGGCGAGAGCGTCCGATCGACGCTGCCGCCGACATACGACGCGCGATCGACGCGGACGGGCCAGTCGCTGGTGATCCGGCCGACCGAGGTATCCATCTTTAGCCGTCCGATTTTCGCCGAAGCCGGAAGCGCGAGCGAGATGCTGCCGTTGCTGGTCGAAAGCGAAACGCGCGCGACGCGGGCAAACGCCGCATAGGATGCGCTCACCGATCCGTTGCTCGTCTCGAGGCGCGCGTCGGCGGAGAGACCGTCGGCGGTGACGCTGCCGTTGCTCGAACTCAACTCGAGCGACGTGCGCGGCGGAACCACGACCGAGAAGGAGATTTCGCCGCCGCACGAGCCGCTTCCGCAGCCGCTCGGATACACTGCGTGCAGCGTGACGACGTTATTGCGGTTCCCCGCATCGACGCGCAACGCGTTGACTTGGGCCATCGTGTCGGCGCGCTTGACGACCGTCACCTCGACCGGAGAGCCGGGACGGCCGGTCGTCACCGAGATCTTGCCGTTGGCCGTGTCGGCGCGCAGTTGGGCCGCCGCCGACACCGTGAAAGTATAGTGCTGCTCGACGTGCTGGCCGCTGCCGAAGATCGACCAGGCCGCCAAAATCACTGCGTACGTCATGCCACGTTCTACAGGCCGGCGAGCGGGACGGTTTCACCCGCAATGTGAAGGTACGCCGCATGGACGAGAAGCGCTTCCGGTTCGACCTCCTGATCGCACTGTGCGCGCTGCTGATCAGCGGCGTCGCGGCCGCCGCATCGGCCTATCAAACCTACGTGATCCGCCAGCAGTATAGCGCGACCGTCTGGCCCTATCTGACCTTCATCACGTCGTCGTCGGAAACGTTCTTCTCACTCAGCGTGAATAATGCGGGCATCGGACCCGCGCTCATCCGCAACGCGGTCGTCACGCGCGACGGGAAACCGATCGCGGTGCGAGCCAATCCGTCCACCAGCCCGGCGATCTTTTACGCGATCGTACCCGAACGAAATGCGGCCGACGAGGACGAACGCAAGGCGCACAGGCACGGTAAGACCTCCGTGACGGTCAGTTCCATCGTTCGCGGAGACGTCATTCCGGCCGGTCAAACGCTGCAGCTGCTGCGCGTCGATGGCCCGTTTCTTACGCACCGCATCGTAGCGGACATGCGTCGTTTCGATCTGCAGCTCTGCTATTGTTCGCTCTTGGGAACGTGCTGGACGAAGCGGCTTTGGGATCCGGCGGTCGAGCCGCACGCCGTCGCAAGCTGCCCCGAAACGTAGTTTAAACCGCGGCTACCGAAACGCTCCGTTCGACCGGGCGCATCGGTACCGGCCCGGCCGGGCGAAGCGTCACCATCGGTGCGGTCGCCACTTCAAGGCCGGGATCCTTGACGAACGAATACCGCCGTGCGATCGCGGCCACGACGATCTCGGCCTCGCGAAGCGCGAACTCGTCGCCGATGCAGCGGCGTGCGCCGCCGCCGAACGGAAAGAACGCAAACGGCGCCGGTTCCCAGTTGAGCCAACGATCCGGATCGAAGCGCTGCGGCTCTGCAAAAAACTCCGCGCGCCGATGAAGCAGCAAGGGCGCGAAGAGCACCGTCGTTTTCGGTGGGATTATGGTTCCGTCGACGAGCGTCACCCGGCGCTGCGATTCGCGGCCGACCAGCCACGCCGGGGGATAGAGCCTCAGGCTCTCGCGCACGACGCGCGCGACGTAGCCGGAGTCGCCGGCAACGGCCGCCGCACCGAGAAGCCCGTCGATTTCCGCATGCTGCGCGAGTAAGTAGAACGTCCACGTAAGAAGGTTCGCGGTCGTTTCGTGGCCCGCCATGAAGAGCGTCATGACCTCGTCGCGGATCTCTTCGTCGGTAGGACGATAGCCGGTGTCAGCGTCCCTCGCGGCCAGCAGCATCGAGAGCGCATCGCCGGTGTCGCGGCCGTCGGCGCGGCGGCGCGCGATGAGCGCGTAAATAATCGCGTCCAACTGCGCGCGCGCCTGATGGAAGCGCTTCGTCGACGGCAGCGGCAGACGCTGGCGCAAGTGCCCGAGCGGTACGAGCACGTGCGGAAACTCTTCCATCATGAGTCCCAACGCTTCGCTGACGTTGGCAGTGGAGGCGCTTTCGTCGCTGCCGAACAGCGTCGTCGTGGCGATGCGCAGCGTCAACGCCGTCATCGCTGCATGGACGTCGAACTCCGCGTTCGCGCGCAGGCTCGCAACGAATTCGTCCGCCGCACCCTCCATGATTTCGACGTAGCGCGCGATGCGTTCGCGGTGGAAAGCCGGCTGGACGATGCGGCGCATCTGCCGGTGTTTCGGCTCTTCGCTCGTGAGAAGTCCGTCGCCGAGCAGGAAACGCAGCGAGCGCGCGCCGAGCGATTTCGTGAACGCCTGCTGCTGCGTGACGAACACGTCCTTGATGAGCGCAGGCTCGTTGATAAAGAGATAGCTGCGCCACGGCACCGAGAAAGCTACGACGTTGCCGTATGTCGCGCTCATCTCGAGCAGGAACGGCGTGAACTTCCGGAACGGCACCGGAAAGAGCCAGCGCATCGTCGTCCATTGCGACGGTCCGGGTATGCGCGCGCTCATCCGCCGGCCAACTTCACGCGGCGTCCCTGCGCGGAAAACCACGCCGCGATTTTCTCGCGATGGTCGCCTTGAATTTCTACGGTGCCGTGTTTGGCCGTGCCGCCGGTGCCGCAATGCCGCTTCAACGTTTGGGCGATCGCATCGATCTCGCGCGGCTGCAAACCGGTGACGATGCTAACGGTGCTCGCGCGGCGGCGCACGCGCATGATACGAACGACGCCGTCGTCGGGCACGGCGGGTCCGCGCGCGGTGCGGTCGCTTCGGTGCATGAGCGCGCCCTTCGGCAGGCGCGCAGCGCCTAACTGCGCCGCGCGGCCGGCTCACCGATCCCCTCAATAAGCGACCATACCCGTGGAAGTCGCGGCCTCCCGGGATCTGGTAACCGTTTTGATAGGTTACCGGGGGTGGCCCGACGGCGTTGACCCGGCGAGCGTAACGTTTTAAAATGGTTACAGCGTGCAACTCGGCAGCGCCAGCCTGGATTTCGCCGCGGCCGCTCGGAAAGGGCCGGCTGCCATCGCCCGTGCAATGGGCGTCGTGCTCTCGGTCGAACCGGCGCTGCGCCCGGAGGAGCGAGCCGACGCCCTTCGGCTAGCCGAGGCGCTTGCCCGGGCCTTCGCGGCCGTCGCGAGCGGCATGCCGATCGCCGACCGCGACGTCGCCACGGTCAATAGCCACGCATCGGACGACCTGCCGTTCCTCCGGCTCGGGCCCGACGGACATGCGGCGCGCCTCGCCTTCGATCCGATCCGTGCGGCGCTCGCCGAACTCGCGCGCGACGGGATCGAGACGATCGCACGCGATCGAGAACGGCTGCGGGTCTGCGCCGGCGCCGATTGCGGCCGCGTCTTTCTCGACCGTTCGCGCGGCAAGCCGCGGCGCTGGTGTTCGATGCAGGGGTGCGGCAATCGCGCGAAGGTCGCGTCCTTCCGCCGCCGCGCGCGCTAGAAGGACGCCGGCAGCGTCATGTTGAGGTTCTTCACCAAGAAGGCGTAGACGTCGGCGGTCGCGTCGAGGCTTTGCGTGAGCGTCGTGCTTCCGCTATGTCCGGCTTTCAGTTGCACGCGCAGGAGAATCGGCGCGCTGCCGGCTTGATCGGCTTGCATCTTGGCGGCGAACTTGAAACTGTGCGCCGGAAAGACGCGATCGTCGTGGTCGGACGTCATGATCAGCGTTGGTGGATAAACCGTGTTCGGACGCACGTTCGCGTACGGAGAATACTTGTACAGCCACGCGAAATCGTTCGCACCGCACGTCGCGCAGCCGTATTCGGGAATCCAAAAGTTGCCGATCGTGAACTTATCGAAGCGCAGCATGTCGAGCACGCCCACGCCGGGGACGGCCGCGCCGAAGAGATCCGGCCGCTGCGTCTCGACCGCCCCAATCAGCAACCCGCCGTTCGACTCGCCCTTCACGGCCAGTTTCGGCGTGGACGTATATTTTTGAGCGATGAGGTACTCGGCGGCTGCAATGAAATCGTCGAAAACGTTCTGTTTTTTTCCCAGCATCCCGCCGCGATGCCAAGCCTCACCGTACTCCGAACCGCCCCGCACGTTGGCGACCGCGTAGATACCGCCCATCTGAAGCCACGTCGCGATCGACGTCGAGAACGCCGGCGTCATCGGAATGTCGAATCCGCCGTAGCCGTAGAGAATCGTGGGCGTGCTGCCGTCGAGCGCCGTTCCGCGCCGGTACGACACCATCATCGGAACGCGCGTGCCGTCTTTGCTGCGATAGAAGAACTCGCGCGTGAGGTATTGGGCGGAATCGAACGAGATGCGCGGCTTGCGGTACACGGTGCTCCGCCCGGTCGCCACATCGTAACGATAGATGGCCGGCGGCGTCGTCCATCCCGCGTACGAATAGAAGGTCGAGCGGTCGGAGGCGAATCCCCCAAACCCGCTCGCCGTGCCCAGACCCGGCAAGCCGACGTCGCGCAGATGCCGTCCGCCCGCATCGAACACGCTGACGCTCGAGTGTGCGTCGGTGAGATACGATACGATGAAGCGTCCGCCGACGAACGACGCGGATTGCAGCGCGAACCGCGATTCCGGGACGACGGTCCGCACGACGCCCGGTTTGCGCACGTCGATCGCGACCACGCGGGAGTTCGTCGCCCCCAGCGTCGTCGTCAGATAGAACACCGGGCCGGCATTACCGACCAATCCCCATCGCGCGTCGTTTTTCCAGAGCAGTTGGCGAACCGTCCTTCGACTGCGCGCCTCCGGCGTGGAGCCTGTCCTGAGCGAGCGTGAGCGAGTCGAAGGGCTCAGGATGACATCGCGAAGGTCGGCGTACCCGATGCGGTTGTTGATCGAGTCGTTCTCCGATACGCTCACGACGGCGTATCGTTGGTCGTCGGTCACCTGCACGCCGTAGAGCCAGTTCTTGTGCTCGGGACGATAGTAGAACACCGAGTCGGCCGATTGAGGCGTCCCGAGTTTGTGGTAGTACACCGCGTGTCCGTACAGCGCGCCTTTCAGCGTCTCGCTTGCGACCGGTACGGGATAGCGTTCGTAGAGAAAACCGCCGTCGTTGGGAAGCCACGCCGCGGTCGAAAACTTACTCCACTGCAGCGTATCGGAAAGGTCCTTCCCGCCGGCAACGTCGCGCACGTGCCACGTCATCCAGTCGGAACCTGAAACGTGGGTGGCGTAGGCGAGATAGCGGGCGTTCCAACTCGGGAACTCGCCGCCGAGCGTCACCGATCCGTCGCGGGATAGCCCGTTCGGATCGACCAGCACGCGCGGCGCGCCGTTGGGGCCGCGCATCGTATAGAGCACCGCTTGGTCTTGCAATCCCGAATTATAGAAGTAAAAGTAGGCGTCGCGCACGTGGAACGGCACGGTATAGCGCCCGTAGTTTACCAGCGATTGCAGCCGCGCGCGAATCGCTGCACGCTGCGGAATCGCGTCGAGATACGAACGCGAGAGCGCCGCTTCGGCCTCGATCCAACTGCGTGTCGCCGGCGCGTCGATGGCCTCGAGCGGACGGTACGGGTCGGCGACGGTCGTCCCATAATACGAGTCGACGGCGGCATCGGTCGGCGGTTTGGGATACTCGAAACTGCTTCCCATGAGAACGAGGCACCCGGCAAGCGCAACGCTTGCATAGGCGACGCGCGACATCGAGTTCCTATTCTGCCAACGCAGTGGCAACGATGCGTTCTTGTTCGACCGCATGCTGGCCGGCGTAGCCTTCGCTCGGGCTCGCGCGGTAGCCGCGTCCGATGTATTCGATATCGAATCCGTCGCGCTTACTCTCGAGCAAACGCCGCCGCACGAAGGCGCGCGCACCCATGTTCTTCGGTTCTTCCTGCACCCACACGATTTTTTTGAGTTTGGGATAGCCGGCGATGACGCGATTGATCTCGGCCGCCGGCAGCGGCGCCAGCAGTTCGATGCGCGCGATTGCGGTGCGCCGTAAGGATGCGTACGACGCGTGCGCGACGAGGTCGTGATAAATCTTGCCGCTGCAGAGAATCAAGCGTTCGATGCCCGCCCGATCGGTAACGCGCGGATCGTCGATGACCGGCGCGAAAGATCCGAGCGCCATGTCGTCGAGGCTGCCGGCCGCACTCTGCACCCGCAGCAGCGATTTCGGCGTCATCACGACGAGCGGCACCGCAATCGGCGAACGCGCCTGCATGCGCAGCAAGTGATAGTAGTTGCCCGCGTTCGACGGATACGCGACGCGCAGATTTCCTTCCGCGACGAGTTGCAGGAAGCGCTCGAGTCGCGCGCTCGAGTGCTCCGGACCGCCGCCTTCGTAGCCGTGCGGCAGCAGCAAGACCAGGCGCGAGTTCTGACCCCACTTCGCCTGCCCCGCGGCGATGAACTGATCGACGACGATCTGCGCGCCGTTGAAGAAGTCTCCGTATTGCGCTTCCCACAGTACGAGCGCTCCCGGTACCTGCGTCGAGTAGCCGTACTCGAATCCGACGCAGGCGTACTCCGAGAGCGGGCTGTTGCGAATCTCGAACGATGCTTGCGGCTCCGCTAAATGTTGTAACGGAATCCACGTCGCGCCGCGATCGACGTCGTGAAACACGGCGTGCCGGTGGCTGAAGGTTCCGCGCTCGGTATCCTGGCCGGAGAGCCGGACCGGCGTCTCGCCGGTGAGCAGCGACGCGAAGGCGAGGGCTTCGGCGGTCCCCCAGTCGACGGTGCCGCGCTCGGCGATCGTGTCGCGGCGGCGATCGATCTGCGCGACCAGTTTCCGATTCACCGCGAAGCCTTCCGGAACGCGTCCGAGCGCGGCGGTCCACGCTTCGAGCTGCGCGCGCGAGACCGGCGGCAGCAGCGTGCCGTCGAACGTGTTGCTGCCGGCCATCTTGCGCCCGGTCGTGTGCGTTGCGAGCACGCCTTTGACGGCCTTGCGCGCTTCGCCGAGCCGCTCGGCGGCTTCGTCGAGCATCGCGCGCGACTGATCCGCGGTCAGCACGCCTTGATTCACGAGTTTGTTGGCGAAGAGTTCGCGCACCGTCGGATGGCTCTTGATCTTTTCGGCCAGCTGCGGCTGCGTGTAGGCCGGTTCGTCTTGTTCGTTGTGACCGAAGCGGCGGTATCCGATCAAATCGATCAGCACGTCGCGCGCGAACGCGCGCCGGAAATCCACCGCCAAGTGCACGGCGGCGATGCACGCGTCGACGTCGTCGGCATTGACGTGCACGATCGGCACGTCGAAGCCCTTTGCCAAGTCGGACGCGTAGCGCGTCGAACGGGCGTCGGCCGGATCGGTCGTAAAACCGATTTGATTGTTGGCGATGAGGTGAATGGTGCCGCCGGTTTGATAGCCGGGCAGCGACTGCAGGTTGAAGACTTCCGAGACGATGCCTTGACCGGGAAATGCGGCGTCGCCGTGAATCAGAATCGGCACCGCGCCCTTCGGGTCGTATCCGGGAACGCCGGTAGCGTGTTCGGTTTGCAGCGCCCGCGCGCTGCCCTCGACGACCGGATCCACGGCTTCCAGATGACTCGGATTGTGGGCGAGCGTCACGGCGATCGATTTGCCCTTCGAAGTGACGAACGTGCCGGTCGATCCGTGGTGATATTTGACGTCGCCCATCACGTCGTCGTCGCCTAACTCGCCGCGATATTGCGCCGCCTCGAACTCCATCATGGCTTCTTCGTACGGCGCGTTTACGACGTGCGCGATGACGTTGAGCCGCCCGCGGTGAGCCATGCCGAGCACGGCATTGCGCACGCCGTCGTCGGCGAACATGTCGAGCATTTCCTCGAGCATCGGCACCATCACGTCGAGGCCTTCACCCGAGAACGTCTTCTGACCGAGGAACGTCTTGCGTACGTAGCGATCGAACGCTTCGACGCGCGTCAAACGCGAGAGAAACTCGATTTGCCTTTCCGGCGAAAACTTCACTTTGTTCTTGCCGGATTCGATGTAGTCGCGCAGCCAGACGCGCTGACCGGCGTTCGAAATGTGTTCGATCTCGTAGGCGATCGTGGAACTGTACGTCTCCTTGAGGTGCGGCAGCACCTCGTTGAGCGTGCTTCCGGGAACCTTGACGCGCAGGACGCCGGCCGGAATCGCACTCATCAGCGCCGGCGTCAAACCGTAGGTCTGCGGTTCGAGCGACGAATCGCCGACCGGCGGCGTGCCGAGCGGATCGAGATGCGCCGCCAGATGACCGTGACGGCGGTACGCCGAGACGATCGCCATGCCCGCAGCGACGGCGCGCAGCATCTCGTCGGAGGGCGGCGCCGCAACCGCGGCGCCGGGAGCTCGCGCGGCCGGAAACGTCGTGGTGATCTGCGGGACGGGAGCCGCCTGCAAACCGAGCGACCCAAAAATCTCTTCGTAGAATCCGTCGCGTCCTTGGAGCAGTTCGTCGACGCGGCGCAGGTATTCACCCGACTGCGCGCCCTGAATCACGCGATGATCGTAGGTGCTCGTCACCTGCATGATCTTCGAAACGCCCAACAGTTGCAGCGATTGCTCGTTGGCGCCGGCGAATCCGGGCGGATAGCCGATCGCTCCGGTGGCGATAATCGCGCCCTGTCCCGACATCAGGCGCGGCAGGGAAGCGACGGTTCCGATTCCGCCGGGATTGGTGAGCGTAAACGACGCACCTTGCAGATCGTCTGCCACGAGTTTGTTGTCGCGCGCCTTTGCAACCAGATCTTCGTAAGCGTTGCGAAATGCCGCGAAGTCGAGCGCGGCGGCGTTCTTGATCACCGGCACGACCAGGAACCGCGAGCCGTCTTTCCGCTCGCTGTCGACGGCGAGACCGAGGTGAACGCCGGGCTCTAACCGCGCCGGCGCGCCTTTTTCGTCGCGCCGGAACGAATGCGTGATGAACGGCATTTCGCGCGCCGCGCGCACGAGACCGAACGCCACGACGTGGGTGAACGAAACCTTTTCTTGGCGCCCGGCGGCTTTAATCGCACCGTTGAGTTCTTTGCGCCGCGCGTCGAGTACGTCGACGGCCAGCGCGCGAAAACTCGTCGCGGTCGGAATCGTCAGGCTCTGCTCCATGTAGCCCGCAAGCGCGGCAGCCGGTCCCTTCAACGGCGTGAGCGTCGCGCCGGCGGGTATCGGCCCCCCCGAAGGCGTTGCATCGTGGCGGCGCTTTGCGGTCTCGGCTTGGCCGACGACGTCGCCCCGGAGAATCAGGCCGTCCGGGCCCGAGCCCCGGACGCGCGCGAGATCGACGTCGAGCCGCCGTGCCATGCGGCGCGCCGGTTGGTCGGCAAGCGCGCTGCCCGCTGGCGCCGGCGGCGCTGCAACCGGCGGCGGGACGGGTGCGGCGGCTGCACCGTTGCCCGACGACGCCGGCGCCGGACGCGCGGCCGCCTGCCCGTTGCTCTTGCTCGTATCGATTTCGGCGAGGGCGGCGCCGACCGAAACCGTGTCGCCTTCACCCGCCAGAATCTGTGTGATGACGCCGCTTGCAGTGGCGGGCACCTCGACGTCCACCTTGTCGGTGGTCACGTCGACCAATGCGTCGCCCTCGGCCACGAAATCGCCGATCCGTTTGCGCCATTCGACGATGGAGCCCTCGGTGACCGACTCGCCCATCTCGGGCAGCGTCACCTTCACCATCGCGTCCACTTCTCTCGTCAATGCTCCCGAAAACCCGAAGATGCTCTACCGCGCCTTCGCGACGGGCCACGACCAAATCCCGCACCAGCCGTACAAGTCTGCTAGCGGGCGTCGACGCCGGTCACATGCGCGATCGCGAGGCTGCTCGCGGCGATGGCGACCCAGAGAATGGCGCCCAGCGCGAGCGGACGCAGACCCGCATCGCGCATGCGCCGCACGTCGGCGCTGAGGCCGACGCCGGCCAAGGCCACGACGATCGCCGCCCATGCAACGGATTGCATTCCATGCCCCCAAGAGGCCGGAATCGCACCGAGCGAGTGCGCGGCGGCCGCGGCGACGAACCACAGCACGAACCACGGAACGATGCTTCGCCATGGAATCGCGGGCTCGTCGCGCGAGCGCGTCGCCAACCGTTTCCATGCGTAATACAGCACCATCGGCACGATCAGCAGCGTGCGCGTGAGTTTGACGACCACCCCGGCGTTGCCGGCTTGGGAGCCGTACGCGAACGCGGCCGCCACGACCGACGACGTGTCGTTGATGGCGGTGCCGGCCCACAATCCGAACGCCGATTGCGACAGCGCGAGTGCGTGACCGAGCGGCGGGAACGTCAGCACCGCGACGACGTTGAAGAAGAAGACGGTTCCGAGCGCGTAGGCGACGTCGGAGGGATCGACGTCGATCACGCTCGACAACGCCGCGATCGCCGAACCGCCGCAGATCCCCGTTCCGATCGCGAGCAAGCGCCGCAAGTCGCGATCGAGTCCGAGCGCGCGGCCGCACGCGTACGCCAACGCGAGCACGATGACGAAGGTGCCGAGCATCACCGGCAGCGCCGCCGCGCCGCCGCGGACGATCTGCCCGACGCTGAGCGTGGCTCCGAGCAGAACGATCGAACACTGGAGCAGCGTCTTCGATACGAACGCCGCGCCGGGCTCGATCGCCGCAGGCACGACTCGCAGTGACGCGATCGCGACGCCGGCAACGATGGAAAAGACCGGAGCCCCGACGATCGGCGCCCACCTTCCGAGCAGCATCGCGAAGGCTGCGACGGCCGCGCACGCGAGGATGCCGGGAAGCAGCTTCACTCCCGGCAGTTATACCGTTCGACTAGAAATATCCGGCTCGGCGCGGTTTCTCGGTGATCAGGACGCGGCGCTGAAAATGCGGCCGGTGGTGGCTGAGAACGAAGGCGGCAACGTCGTAGGCGTCGCCGAGCGAGAGCGATCCCGGCGCCGTTTTCGGCATGTTGTAGCGAACGAAACCGGTCATGCGATCGATGTGCGCCATGCCCGCGCCGTCGTTGAACGAACCGTCGCCCCACAGTGGGGGAAAGGCGTTTGCGATTCCGGCGCCGTCGGCTTGATGGCACTGGATGCACTTGCGAGCGTAGAGGTCTGCACCGTGTGCGACGTCGGGCGCGCGTGCGGGCAGCGGATCGATGAAGCGATCCGACGCCTTCACCGGCGTGCCGACGGGAATCCCACGCGAAAGCCACGCGATATACGAAACCATCGCGATCATCGCCGCACTATCGTATGCGGGCGGACGGCCGTTCATGCTGTAGAGAAAACATTCGGCCAGCCGGTCCTGGAGGGCGATGATGCGGTGCGAGCGCTTGTTCCATTGCGGGAAGCGTCCGTACGTGCCGATGAAGCTGCCGCCTTTGGGTTTCGTTCCGGCGTCGAGGTGGCATGCAGCGCACGTCATTTTTGCACGCACGTAGCCTTTCATCAGATGGGGCGTGTCGACGACGATCGCCCGGCCGTACTCGATCGACGCACCGAGCGGCCCCGCCGGCAACGCGCGCGGATCGTACAACGTTTGCGGGCGTCCGCCGCCCGAACATGCCGCGGCCGCAACGGCAAATGCGGCGACGAAGAGCCGCGCCCCCCACCGTCGTCGCACCTTAAATCTCCGGCGCAATGTAGGTATAGCGATATTTCGCCTGCAGCACCGCGATGGTCGCCACCATCGAGGGCACGACGACGGCGCCCGTAATCAAATGCGTCAGGATGTCGCCGGCGACGTCGGCCGCCGACATTCCAGGCGGAGCGAAGCCTTTTTTCACGATGCCCCGCGCCTGCTCTTCGGTGGCGGTGTGACAGTTGAGATAGATCAAACCGCGACGCTGCAGCATTTCGATCGACGTGTCTTGGTACATGCCCTTGTCGTCGTCCGGGTTTGCACTCTCGTCGAAGGGTGCGCGCGCCGCGACGAACGTGTTCGATTGCATCGGCGCACCGCCGGCATCGGTGAGATTGAAGTATTCGCCGATCCGGTATTTTTTCCAGAGGTAGTCGGTGTAGCCGTACGCCGCAGAAGGTCCGTGTGCCGCGAAAGCGACGGCGATTCTTCCGGACCCGTATCCGAAACCGAACTGCAGGCCGTTGAACGAATTCTTGACGTTGTTCCACATCGTCGGACGGAACGCCACCGACTCGTAAAGTTGGCGAATGTCCGCGTCGCGGCCCACGGCCGCGTCGAACGCCGCCTCGTCGAAGTCCGACCGCCGTTCGACCAATTGTGTGCCGCCTGGGACACCCTGGGCGCCGGCGGTGCCGCCGGCAGCCAACGCGATCGCCGCCGCGGACAAAAAGGTGGTCCGGTTCATACTCCGCATTTTCTCACTTTGTTAACCAAAGTCATTTCTTCTCCCATCCCGCGGCCGCTTCCCGCGCGGCCCGCGCTCTAGGACCCCTCCCCCGGCAGGTCAAAGGGCTCCTCCATGAACGGTTTCGAGGTAGACCCGACGCGCGCAACCTCGCTCGACGTCGGACGGCGAACGTTCGTCGGCCTTGCAGCGGCCGCCACCGCCGGCGCCGGCAGCATCGCCCGCGGACTCGCGCAACCGCTCCCGGCGATGGGGCAGGCTCACGCGCCGCTGGTCCCCGAAAACGATTCGAGCATCGTGACCGACCGTCCGACCCTCACGGTCGAGGGCGCCAGCGTCGCGTCGTATGCCGCATGGCCAAAACAGGCCGATGCGCGAACCCCGTCGGTCGTCGTGGTCATGCATATCTGGGGCGTCGACACCTCGATACGCGACGTCGTGCGCCGCTTTGCCGCCGCCGGTTTCGCGGCAATCGCGCCGGATCTGTACGCGCGCTTCAACGGGCCGGCCGGCGACGGCGCCACCGACGCCGCAACGTTCCGTCCCTACGCAAAACAACTCGATCCCAGACGGTACGTCGACGATTTGGGAGCGGCGGCCGGCTGGCTCGCGGCGCGCTTCCCTTCAACCAAAACCGCCATCATGGGATTCTGCATGGGCGGCCACATTGCACTCGTGACCGCCGCCGCGACGGAGAAGCGCTTCGCGGCAGTCTGCCCGTTCTACGGCTCGCCGGACGGCGTCGATCCGCATGCGATCCGGATCCCGGTTTGCGGAAGCTACGGCGCGCGCGATACGAGCATTCCGGCGGCCGCAGTGCGCGCGTTCGCCGCGGCACTCACCGTTCCCAACGACATCCGGATCTACGATGAAGCCGGCCACGCGTTTTTCGACGACCAGCGCGCGTCGTACGTTGCGACGGCCGCCGCCGATGCGTGGAAACGCACCATCGCGTTCCTGCAGAAATATTCGGTCGAGCCGGCATGCTCGTAACCGTCACGCCGATCGTCCTCGCCGCCTTTGGAGTGGGCGCCGTCGCCGGCGCAATCGCCGCATGGCTCTTTTCCCGCGCCGAGATCAGCGGTCTGCGTGCGACGCTGGCCGAGTCTGCGCGTTCGCAGGAGCATGCGGTCGAGGCGCTCCTCGAACGCGCCAAGAACGAACTGCGCGATGCGACCGCGCATCGCGCCAGCGAGCGCGTCGGCGAGCTCGTCGCGCCCGTAGCGCAGAAGCTGCACGAGTTCGATCGACTGCTGCAAGAACTCGAGGCGAAGCGCCAGCACGAAAGCGGCAGCCTGCGCGCGCAGATCGACAATCTGCTCGGACGAGCCGAAAAACTCGAGAACGCGACGACGAGCCTGACGACGCAGACGTCGACGCTCGTGACCGCGCTGCGCAATCCGGCGTCGCGCGGGAAATGGGGCGAAATGCAGTTGCGCAACGTCGTCGAGAAGGCCGGGATGCTGCCGTACTGCGACTTCTCCGAACAGCAGACCATTGCGCTCGAAGAGGCGCGCGGCCGCCCCGACATGACGGTCAACCTTCCCGGCGAGCGATTCGTATTCGTCGACGCCAAAGCACCGACCGATTCGATGCAGGCGGCACTCGAAGCGTCCGACGACGAGACGCGGCACCGGCTGGTGAAGCAGCACGCGCGTGCCTTACGCGACCACGTCGACACGCTGTCGCGCCGCGGATATCAGACTGCGAAAGGCTCGGCCGACTACGTCGTGATGTTCGTGCCGGGCGAAGCCTTCTTGAACGCCGCATGTACCGAGGACCCGGGCTTCATCGAATACGCGCTCGACAAAAACGTGCTCATCGCGGGACCGCTCTCGCTGATCAGCCTGCTGCGCACCTTCGCAATGGGTTGGCAAGCGCTGCGCCAGGAAGAGAACGCCAAACGCATCGCCAGCATCGGCAAAGTGCTCTACGAGCGCGCGCTGAAATTCTCGGAGCACCTGCTCGAGCTGCGGCGAGCACTCGAAAAATCCGTCAATGCCTTCAACGGCGCGGTCGGGTCGTACGAAACGAAACTCTTGCCGCAGGGCCGGCGCTTGAAAGACGAAGCCTCATTGGCTGGCGACGATCTCTTCGAGATCCCGCCGATCGACGTCGTACCGCGTGAGGTAACCGCGATCGACACCGGTCAGTCCCAAAAGCGGATACCGCGTTCGCAGCAGCTCTTTGCCAACGACGACGCCAGCGGCCTATAGGGAAGCCCTGATTTACCCCAGCTCGTTGTCAACTCGGGCCTCGCTTACCATAGTAAACTTCGGCCCTCGTTTCCTAGATCTGAGGTAAATCAGACCTTCCCTGCGCTACGATGGATCGGCTAGCCGTTTTCCGATCAACTCCCGTATCTTGGCGTTGATCGCGTCACATTTCAAAAAAAACGGCGCTTTCGTGCAGGTGACGGTTAACGAGCGATCGCCGGCATCGTAGTTCCAGTCGATCGTAAAGCCGGCCTTCGAAAGCGTTCCGGCGTCGGAGTTCAACGCGATTCCCTCTCGAACGGCGTCGGCTTTCATCGCTTCCCACGTTGCCCGTGAGACTTCCGAAAACACGAGCGGCGGACACGCTGCCATTGCTCAATTCTCCAATTACGGCCAGTCGGTGCCGTCGGTGAACTCGACGCGCGTAACGTGAAAGACGACGCCGGCCGCGTGGAGCAGCGGAGCGGCCGCGACGCCTTGCTGTAACGTCGTGCAGTTGTCCCCGTATCCGCGGTGACCGACGCCGTCTTGCCACGCTTTGAGATCGCTCCAGCCATGGATATCGATGCCGGACGTAAACTCTCCGCGACGATCGAGATGCAACGTCGCCAACTCGCGTCCGCGCGCGCCTTCGAGCGTGAAATCGAAGACGACGCGGCGGGCAGTCGTTGCGCCGGTGTTCTTAAAAGAGACGCAGACAATGGCGGCTTTCCCGTCGCGTTTCACTGCGGCGAACCCGCCGAGAACCGCAATCGGCCCCGACGCCGCGCCGAGCGCCGCCGCGGCAAAATCGAGCGACCGGTAGGGATTCGGCGTCGGCGACGGAGAGGGCGAGGGCGACGGGGTGGCGGCGTCGACCCCGGCGCTGAGGGCAATCGCCAACACCGCCAGCGCACCGAAAATCGTGCGTGACTTCATGCACCTGCCTTTGGAACCGGCGGTGCTGCCTCCTACCTCCGAGGATACGCCAGATGCGCGATTGCGACGGCGACGCCGCGGTCGACGAGTTCCACCGAGTCGGCGCGACCCGCGAGTGCCGTGAAACTCGAGCGTACGCCCTCGCTCGGCTCGAGCGACGCGATCTGCATCCGCCGCCCGTTCGTAACGGCAACCACCTCGAGCGCGTCCGTACCGGAAGCGGCGATGACGTAGATCCAACCGCCCTCACGCGCGTAAATGGCCTTTGCCGCCGGAGCACCCGCGACGCGACGAACGAACGGCGCGTGCAAGAAGTGTCCGGCGAGCATCGCTTCGAGCGCTGGGCGTTGGACGACGTTGCCCGGCCGTTCGCGCATCGGTGCGAACAGCATCGTGAGGCCGAACGTCAGGATGGCCGCGACGGCTGCGGCGGCCGCGACTGCCGGCACGAGCCTGGGAGGCGAGCGAGGAAAGAGGAGCGCACGCCCGGCCGGCGAGCGGTCGTCGCCGGCGCGATCGTCGTTCGTGCGGTCGTCGTTCGTGCGGTCGTCGATCAAGCGCAGAACCGTCGCTTCGGCTTGCGCCACGCGCCGCGCGCATTCGTCGCACGTCCGTACGTGACGCTCGATGCGCACCGCATCCAATGCGCCGAGCGTGCCCAGCGCGTATAGTTCGGCATCTTCGTTGACGTGCTCGATCTCACGCATGCGTCGCTCCCTCTCCACTGAAAACTTCGCGCAGCCGGCGCAGCGACGCGGAGAGCCGGCTTTTGACGGTACCGACCGGTTCGCCGAGTTCGCGTGCGATTTGTTCGTGCGTCAGGCCGCCGTAATACGCGAGTTCGATCGAGCGCCGTTGTTTCTCCGAAAGTCCGACGAGGGCCGCGCGCACGGTTTCGCGCTGCACGACCGTTTCACCGACGTCCCGCTCGGCCGGCGCGTCGCCCGCTCCGCCCGCGATGCGCTCGCGGTTGCCCTCGTTGCGGGTGCGCGCGAGCGCTTCGTTACGCACGCAAACGGCGAGGAACGCGCGCAGCGAACCGCGTTCCTCGCGATAAGCATCGCCGCGGCGCCATAGCCGCAACATCACGTCGTGCACGCAGTCCGCCGCATCGGCTTCGCTGCGCAACGCGCTGCACGCGGCAGCGTGCAGGGTGCGCCGGTAGACGCGATACGCTGCCTCATACGCCCACGCTTCGCGCGCCGCAAACGCCCGCCGAAGCTCCGGGTCCTCCTCCACTATGCGAAGGTCACGTCTCGAATCGCCGCCGTTCCTGCGTCGAGTTCCACCGTCCGGTATCCGATTGCGTTGAGCAGTTGATCGGGAGGAAGGGTCTTGGGGCCCGGCTGCGCGGCGGTTCCGGGTGCGGGCTGCGGATACGCGGTCGCATCCGCGGAGGCGAAGCGAATGTTGCCTTCCCTGTGCTCGATGATTTGGTGGATATGACCGTTGAGCACCGTCACGGCATCGAACCGGGCCAGCAGTGCGAGCGCGCGCGCACCGTCGGCCGTCGTCCATCCCCAGGCGGGGTAGAGCGCGTAGAGCGGAACGTGCGCGAAGACCACCACGGGGCGCGATGCGGGGAGATGCGCGAGATCGCGTTCGAGCCACGACAGCTGCTCGTTTCCGAGCACGCCCATTCGCTCGTAATCGAAAACGTTGACGAGCGCGACGTAGTGCACGCCGAGCGCCTCCCACGAGAACCATCCCTGCGAGCCCGTCGGGGGCGCAAACGCGGAGAGAAATGCGGCCGGCGTTCCGCCGAGGACGTCGTGCTCGCCCGGAAGCACGATCAGCGGCGCGCGCAGTCCGCCGAGAATCTGTTTGGCGGTTGCGAACTGTTCGGCTTTCGCCAGATGCGTCACGTCGCCGGTGTGGACGACGAACTGCGGAGTGCGCGGCAGGGCGTTGATCGCGTCGACCGCGCGCTGCAGCGTTCCCGCGACGTCCGGATTAGCGGCGAGCTTGAAACCGATGTGGCTGTCGCTGATTTGCACGAAGTACGGGTCACCCGGTGCGGAAGCGGCCCGGGCAACGCCGCCGGCCGTCATCGCATACGCGACGCCGGCGCCCGTCCACCCGACGTGCTCGAGAAAACTGCGCCGTTTCATTTCGTCACCACGACGGTGCCGTGCATGTACGGATGCACGGCGCAGAAGTACGGATAACTGCCGGGCGTCGCAAACCGGTACGACCACGCATCGCCGGCGTCGAGACCGCCGGAATCGAACGTCTCGGCGTCGGCGGTGACGGTGTGCGCTTCGCCGTCGTCGTTGACGAACCGCACCGTCGAACCGGCGGCCACGGTAATGGTCGCCGGCACGAACGCGAAGTTTTTGATGTGGACGACGGCCGCCGGCATCGCGGGAGGCGCCGCTGCCGTCAATGCGGTCAGGGCGGCCAGTAACAGCACTTTCATGCCATTACTATGCGCAGCCCCTTATTTTAGTTCGCGCAAGAAGCCCTTTAATTTTTATTTATGGTCGGCGGACCAAGCTTTGAGCGCGTTGAGCGTGTTTTCCACGTGGAGCGACGGATCGAGGCTCGTGTAGGTGTAGACGACGGTGCCGTCGGGCGCAATGACGTACGACGTCCGGTTCGCGTATTGCGGATGTTTGGCGAGCACGGCATCGTACGACTTTTCGACCGTTTGATCGGTATCGGCGGCAACGGGAAACTTGCTGCGGCACTCGCTCACCGAGAATCGCTGCAGCGTATCCAGCTGGTCGTGCGAAACGCCGATGACCGTCGCGTTGAGCGCTTTATACTGGTCGATCGCGTCGGCAAACTCGTGTGCCTCGATGGTGCATCCGGTCGTAAACGCGGCCGGATAGAAGTAGAGCACGACGGGACCTTTCTTCAGTGCGTCGGCCAGCACGAAGGTGAAGACCTTCCCGCCCTGGGTCGCCTGCAGCGTGAAGTCCGGCGCCTTCGCACCGACGGCCAGCGAAGCAATGGCTGGGAGCGCAAACGCCGCAGCGGCGAGCGACAGGACGAGCGGGGTAGCGAGACGGCGAATCATGAAAACGTTCCTCCAAGCGCCACCTACCATAGCACATCGCCGCGCCGAACGCATGAATGCGTGCTAGGATGAACCGGTGGAGCCCGCGACCCGGCCTGCGACCGTCAACATGCGAATCGTCTGGATCGTCACATTCGTGTTGCTGATCGTCGTTGCGGGCTGCATCGCCGCCGGCACGACACTGGTCATGAGCCTTTTGCACGTGATGGACCGCAGCGACGCGCACGTCTGCGGACTGGCGGCAGTGCGCCGCAGTCCGCTTGCGGCAGGATTGCTCGGGACCCCGATCACTCAGAAGGGCCTGACCGCCGGATCGTCGTCGTCCGATAACGGCGAAATGCACGAGCGCATCACGTTCACCGTCCAAGGACCGCGCGGAGAGGCGTTCGTCGTCTCCGAAGGCCGGCGGTCGCCGCTCGACTCGCATCTGGTCGTGCGGATGGGGCGCGATCGGCGCAGCGTCACGATCTATTCAGGACCGTTCGCTTGTCCGGAGCTTCGCGCGCGTTCCGCCGCCGTCACACCTTGAAGCGCACGTCGCCGAACTGCTTGGGGTCGTAGTTCGCATCGCCGCGCGGCCGCGGAACGTTTTTCCACCACACGCTGTACGTCGCTAGCCACTCGAAGTTCTCGAAGAGATACGCGTTCGAGCGCACCCGCCGGAGCTTCTGCACGAACGGCAGCACGGTGTTCCACCGCGCGCGCAGCATGAAGCCGACTGCGTCGACGATCAGCGACGCGTCGAGCACGCGACGCCGTGCCAGCGTTGCGACCGTCTCGACGTACTGGGCGACGATAAGCAGCGCGTTGTCGTCGTTCGATCCTTCGAAATACGCGCGCACCGATTCGTCGTCGGGATAACGGTCGCCGATGTCTTCGAGTTGAGCGAATGCCGCAACGATCTGCGGATCGGTCAGCTGCCCGATGGCCTCGAGAATCGCCAACGCGTTACGTTCGTGCTCGATCTGCTTGTTCTGCCGTGCGAGCAGAAAGGTCGAAAATCCGAGCGCGACCAGCGAAACCCCGATCGACGCGCCCGTCAGAATGAGGTCGCTGCTCAAAGCCCCATCAGGCGGGCGAGCACGACGCGCTGAACTTCGTTCGTTCCTTCGCCGATCTCATTGATCTTTTGGTCGCGGTACATGCGCGAAATCGGATACTCGTCCATGAACCCGTACCCGCCGTGCACCTGGAGCGCCTCGTTGACCACGCGGTGGGAGAGTTCGCCTGCAAACAGCTTGGCGAAGCATGCCGACTGCACGTAGTCGCGTCCTTGATCTTTCTCCCAGGCCGCCCGGAGCATCATGAGGCGCGCGTGCTCGATTTCGGTGAGCATGTCGACGAGTTTGAACGAGATCGCCTGGAATTTGCTGATCGGGCGCCCGAAGGCGTGCCGCTCCTTGGAGTATTTGAGCGCTTCGTCGTACGCTCCGAGCGACAACCCGATGGAGAGGGCGGCGACCGAAATGCGGCCGCCGTCGAGCGTCGTCAGGAACTGACGGTATCCTTCGCCGCGCGGTCCGAGGAGGTTCTCCTCAGGCACGGGCGCGTCGGCGAAAGAGAGCTCGCGCGTATCCGAAGCACGCCAACCCATCTTCTTATACTTCTTACTGCGCGTGAATCCGGGAGTGGATTGCGGGACGATGAGATTGGAGATCTCCGGCTTGCCGTCCGGACGCGTTCCCGTGACGGCCGTAATCGTCGTCCCGCCGCTGATGTCGGTCCCCGAGTTGGTAATGAAGGCCTTCGTGCCGTTGACGATCCAGTTGCCGTCTTTGAGCACGGCTTTGGTCGAGACGTTGCCCGCGTCGCTTCCCGCGTTGGGTTCGGTCAGCCCGAAACCCCAGAGCATCTTGCCCTGTGCGAGCGGCACGAGATAGCGCTCCTTCTGCTCCCGAGTGCCGAAGAGGTAGAAGGGCGTCGCGCCGAGCGAGACGTGGGCGGCCATCGTGATCGCGGTCGACGCATCGGCGCGCGCGATCTCCATGACCGCGAGCGCATAACTGACGGTGTCGCCGCCCGCGCCACCGTACTCCTCGGGAAACGGCAGGCCCATGAACCCCAACTCGCCCATCTTCGCAACCAGGTCGTAGGGGAAGGCCGCGTCGTGGTCCATTTTCTCGGCGCGCGGCTTGACCTCGTGCTCGGCGAACTCGCGGGCCAGGCTCGCAATGGCCCGCTGCTCGTCGGTCAAATCGAAGTTCATGGCAGAGGTATAGCCCCCATCCCGAGGAAAACTCCTCTCGCGGCGATGATATCCCTGCGCAGCGTTTCACTGGTCTACCCGAACGGCGTACACGCCCTCGACAACGTGAACCTCGAAATCGCAAAAGGCGAGTTCGTTTTTCTCGTCGGTCACTCGGGAACCGGAAAATCCAGCTTGCTCCGCCTGCTCTATCGCGAAGCGCGTCCGACGTCGGGTGAGATCACGGTGGACGGCATCCGCGTCGACCGCCTGCGGCGGGCGAGAGTCCCCGCACTGCGCCGTCACCTCGGCGTCGTCTTCCAAGATTTCAAGCTGCTCGTCGACAAAACGGTCTGGGAAAACGTGGCGTTCGCGATGCAGGTCACCGGCGCGCACACGCGCGACATCAAGCGGCAAGTTCCGCGCGTTCTCGACCTCGTCGGTCTCTCGCATAAGAGCCGCATGTATCCCAACGAGCTCTCGGGCGGCGAACAACAGCGCAGCGCGATCGCGCGCGCGCTCGTGAACAATCCGAAGATTCTGCTCTGCGACGAACCGACCGGAAATCTGGATCCGTCGACGACGTCGGAGATCATGGAACTGCTCCAACGCATCAATCTCAAAGGCACCACCGTGGTCGTCGCGACGCACAATCAAGCCGTCGTCGACCGCATGCGGCGGCGCGTCATCCGTCTGGACGACGGTCGCATCACTACCGACGAAGAACGAGGATACTACTATCTTGGACTGGGGCAGGGTCAAGTTCTTTCTGGGTGAGGTGCTGCGCAACTTTACGCGCAACGCCGCCATGCAGGCAACCGCGATCGGCACGGTCGCGATCACGATCGTCCTGCTGGGACTCTTCCTCTACGTGCGAGCCGCGCTGGCAGGCGTCGGCGCACATCTGCTCGATCAAATCGAGATTTCCGCGTATCTGAAGCAGGATGCCGGCCCGGCGCAGGTACGCTCGATCCGCCGGTTCTTCACCGAAGATCCGCGCATCGCGTCCGCCGAGTTCGTTTCGAGGAAGCAAGGTTTGGCGGAGCTGCGCGAGCGCACGAAGGGCGTCATCGACACGGCGCTCCTCACCGAAAATCCACTGCCCGACAAGTTTCGCATCAAAGTGCGCGTCCCCGAGGAAGTGCCGGCCGTTGCCGCCGGCGTCCGGCGGCTCGACGGCATCGATAACGTCGTCTACGGACAAACCGTGGTTCAACGCCTGCTCAAGCTCGGCGACGTGCTGCGCCGCGTCGGCATCGGCGTGATCGCCGTCTTCCTCCTCGTCGCCGGCATCATCATTTCGAATACGATTCGCCTGACCGTTTTCGCGCGCCGCCGCGAGATTGCGATCATGCAACTCGTCGGTGCGACGAACTTGTACATCCGCATTCCGTTCATTTGCGAGGGACTTCTCGACGGAGTGATGGGCGCGCTCATCGCCGTCGGCTTGCTGTGGATCGCCCACGCCACGATTTGGCCGAGGCTGCTCGAAGCGCTGCCGTGGCTACAACTCAACGTCGTGAGCGTCGGAACGGGCCCGCTGGTCGCCGAACTCTTCGTCGTGGGCTGCGCGGTCGGCGTCGTCGCGTCCTGGATCTCCGTTGGCCGGCATCTCCATACGTAGCCGGCCGCGCGCGGCCGCCGCATGCGGCCTGCTGCTCGCGCTGGTGCCGGCGTTGGCCGCGAGCAATTCGCAATCGATCCAGCAGCGCATCGACGCCGAACGGGCGAAGGCGGCGAAGATTCACTCCGCGCTGCACGTCAAGCGCGCGCAGCTTCACGCCGTGACGGCGCGCTACAACGATTTACAAGCGCAGCTCGGCGAAACGAACGACGCGATTGCGGGCGTAACCGCGCACATCGGGAGCCTCAACGCTCAAGCGACCTCCACCCAGCGCCGCATCGATTGGAATACCGTACAACTGGACGCCGCGCGTGCGTCGCTGAAGCGCCAAGACGACGCCTTGCACCGGCGGCTCGTCGATATCTACGAAAACGGCGACCTCGGCTACATCAACGTTTTAATGTCGGCGCAATCGTTCAGCGATTTCGTCGAGCGTTGGGAAGATTTACGCCGCTTGATCGCGGCCAATCAACGGACCGTGCGCGCGCGCAAAGAGGCCGAACGTCGCGTCGCTTCGGTCGAAGCGGCGCTCGAAGCCACGCGGCTGCAGCTGCAGCAAGAGCAGCAGGCGCAAGTCGAAGCGCGCAATCAGCTCGGCACGCTCGCGGCCGAACGTCAAAACCTGGTGAATCTCACCGGCGCACAGCGTCACGCCGTCGCGACGCAGGTCGCGCAGATGGAGGATCTCTCGGCGGCGGAAGAATCGCAACTCGAGGGCCTCATTCAAGAGCGGCAGCGAGAACTCGCGGCACAGCGCCGGGCTGCCGGCATCACCGGCGGCGAGGAGACCTCGGGCGGGCACGGCAGCTTCTCGTGGCCGGTCACCGGAACGATCACGTCGCCCTTCGGCTGGCGCTCCAATCCATTCGGGGGATCGCCCGAGTTTCACCAAGGCCTCGACATCGCGGCCCCCACCGGAACCGCCGTAACGGCGGCGGCCGGCGGAACCGTTATCATGGCGCAATGGTACGGGGGGTACGGCAACTACGTGCTGATCGATCACGGCGGAGGCTACTCGACGGGGTACGGGCATCTTTCGGCGATCTACGTCTCTAACGGCCAAAGTGTGAAGCGGGGGCAAGCGATCGGCGCGGTCGGGTCGACCGGCGCGTCGACCGGGCCGCACCTCCATTTTGAAGTAAGAATTGATGGAAAACCCGTAGACCCCGCCCCCCGGCTCCATTAAGACTTAGCGAGTATCCTTCGTTGGAAGAAACCTCTACCTGGGTATGCCGGGTAGTGGAAAGGACGTATGACGCTTCGAATCCGGGCGCTCCTGGCCGCGCTTATTCTCGTCGCCGTGGCCGGCGCCGGCGCATTTTTCATCGCACACCGCGCGGCCGCCGTCGCGCACCAAGACTACGACGTTGCGACCACCGGCGACGTTCGCGATCTTTTCTCGCCGGCCGGATCGGGAAGTCCGCAGCTGGCCGGTCTAGCGGTTCGCAAGCTGGAGGAAAGCTATTATAAGCCGGTCGATCCCGACGCGATCGTTGCCGGCGAGCAGAGCGCGCTGCGCGCCTACTTGAAATCGAAGAACGTCGCGAACGTCACGCTGCCTTCCGAGAACGCCGGCGGGAATGCGGCCCAAGATGCCGACCTCGCCGTGAGCCACCTTGCATACGCGCAGCTGCACTACGCCGGCAAACTCGGCACCTCGGGCCGGACCGATCTCTCGGAAGCGGCGCTGCACGGCATCATGAACTCGCTGAAAGATCCGTACACCGTCTACCTGTCGGCGCGCGAGTATCAGGGATTGCACGAGTCGCTGAGCGGCGGCAACTTCGGCGGAATCGGCGTCTACATCTATCAGCTCAAAGACGGCCGAGTCGTCGTGCGCCCGCTCGATCAAATGCCGGCGGCTCGTGCGGGCATGAAGGTCGGCGAAGTCGTCGACACCGTTGGCGGCAAACCCGTGCGCGGGCTCGCGCTCGATCGCGTCGAGGCGTTGATTCGCGGCGTGCCCGGCTCGACCGTCCAAATGACGACGCACCCGTTCAAAGGCGGCGGTCGCGAACACGCGTACTCGATCGTCCGCGAAGTGATCCACGTTCCGTCGGTGCACGCCAAGATGGAAAACGGTATCGAATACGTGCAACTCAGCGAGTTCGGCGAAACGTCCGGCGACGAAGTCCGGACGGCGATGCTCGACGGACACGCGAAGGGCGCCAAAGGTTACATTCTCGACTTGCGCGACAACGGCGGCG
Source organism: Vulcanimicrobiota bacterium (assembly GCA_963704715.1). Lineage (GTDB taxonomy): Bacteria > Vulcanimicrobiota > Vulcanimicrobiia > Vulcanimicrobiales > Vulcanimicrobiaceae > Tumulicola. Next base: position 1,736,115 of record OY969933.1, read on the forward strand.
GCTTCCTCGAGACGGCGGTGCAGATTTCCAGTTTGTTCGTTCCGCAGGGAACGATCGTCTCGACGATCCGGCGCGATGGCCAGCGCACGACGAGCGAGGCGCTCGGCACGGCGATTCCCGGTCTGCAGCCGCTCGTGATTCTCGTCAACAAGTACACCGCGAGCGCGTCGGAAATTACCGCCGGCGCACTTCAGGATTACCGCTTGGCGACGCTCGTGGGCACGAAAACCTTCGGAAAGGGCGTCGTCCAGAGCATCTACCCGATGCCCGATCAGGGCGCGTTGAAGATCACGACCGCGCGGTACGTCACACCGCTCGGACGCGACATCCAGCACCGCGGCATCGAACCCGACGTCGTCGTCAACCAAGACGTCGATCCCGCCCTCATCGACACGCCGGCCGACAAGCAACTGGCGGCGGCGAAGGCACGCTTACGCTCTCTTAACCGTTAATTGGAAGATATGAAACGCTTTCTCGCATCCTTCATCGCCACGTTTTTCGCGACCACGCTGATCGCGTTACCGGCGGCTTCGAGCACGCCCGCGGCTGCGCCGGCGCATCTTTCCGCATCGGACGCCAGCGAAATCGCCGTCAGCTACCAGCACCTCACCAGCGACTTCTACAAACACGTCGAACCGCAGACGGTATTGAATCGGGTTCGCACGCAGCTGTTGGCGGCGATGCGAACGGCCGGCATTTCGAATGCGTCGCTGCCGGTGATGAAATCCGCCGACGCGAGCGGAGCCAACCTGCGCAGCATCGATCGTGAGGTCGAACTGGCGGCCGGCGAGTCGCGCGCGAAGTTCACCACCCACGAACTCGCCTATCTTACCCTCGATGCGATCATGCGTTCCGTCGGCGACCGTTACACCGTCTTTCTCACCCCCAAAGAGTTCGCCGGACTGAACCAGGATCTCGACGGCGGCGATTTCGGCGGAACCGGCATCGTCATTCAAATCGACGATCAGACGAAATACATTTTGGTCGAAAACGTCGTGCCCGACGGACCCGCCGACAAGGCCGGCGTGGAGCAAGACGACCTCATCACGGCAATCGACGGGAAATCCACCAAAGGCCTTTCGATACAGCAAGCCAGCGAGAAGCTGCGCGGCAAGGAAGGCACGCAGGTCAGCCTCACGCTGCAGCGCGACGGCGCGGCGCTTTCCGCTCCGGTTGCAATCGTCCGCGCCAAGATCCACCAGCTCAGCGTCTACGAAAAGATGCTCCCGGGCAAAATCGGCTACGTCGAGCTGACCGTCTTCGGCCGCGACACCGGTGCGGAACTCACGCAGGCGCTCACGCGGCTGCAGCAGCAAGGCGCAAAGGCGATCGTGCTCGACCTGCGCGACAACGGCGGCGGTTATCTGGAAGCGGCGGTCGCGGTCAGCTCCAAGTTCATTTCGAGCGGACCGATCGTCTCGGTTGAGTCGCGCGCCTCGAACATTACCACGCTCGAGGCCGACGATACGGCGATCGACCCGTTGCCGCTGGTCGTGCTTGTAAACGGATACACCGCATCCGCATCCGAGATTACGTCGGGCGCGATCCAGGACAGCGGTGTGGGCACGATCATGGGAACCAAGACCTTCGGGAAAGGCGTCGTCCAGACGATCTATCCGCTCCCCGACGGTTCGGCGGTCAAGATCACGACGGCGCGCTATCTCACGCCGCGTAACCGCGACATCAACCATCTCGGCATCACGCCCGACGTCGTCATCGTCGAAAACAAGCATCCGCAGTACGGAACGCCTGCCAAAGACGACCAGCTCGAACGCGCGCTTCAGTATCTCAACGAGAGACTTGCGAAACTTAGCGCCGAAAACGGCGCCTAACTGAGGAAGGAAGCCCTGATTTAGCTCAACTCGTTGTCAACTCGTGCCTCGTTTACCGTAGTAAACTTCAGCCTGGTTTCCTAGATTTGAGCTAAATCAGGGCTTCCTACATAGATGTTATTAACCGAGTTTTTTCTTGGCGGCCGGAGAGGCCGCTTTTTTCTTTCGCGTCGCCGGCGTTTTTTTGGCCGCGGTTTTCTTCGCTTTGGCCGGCGCTTCGCCGGTTTTCGCAACCGCTTTCTTGCGCGTACGTTTCGGCTTTACTTCGGCTGCGGGTAAAGCGGCGATCGTCGTACTCTGCAGTTTTGCGGGCGCTGCCGCCGGCTCGGAGGCGATACGGCGCCGCCGTGTGGGTTTCGTTTTTGCCGGCTCTTCTCGAACGGCCGTCAGGCTCGGCGGCGGCGCTTCGACGGCCGGCGCTGCCGCGCGTCTGCGCTCGAGAGCGCGCGACGGTTCGCGCGGAGCCGTCTGGCCGGTCGGAGCGGCGGCACCGTCGGAGCCCACGCGGAAAATATGACGGTCGGGCATCGGGCGCTGCGGGAACGACCCCGTCATCGGCTCGACCCCATCGACCGCTTGCGAGCCGCCGCGGCCGCGGCGGCGGCGGCGCCGCCGGTGGCGCTTGCCATCGCCGCCCGTGAGTGCGTCGGCGGACGAAGGCGCGTGAGGCGGCTCGGCCTCGCTGCTTTCCGCCCGCTCCGGCGCCGCTTTGGCGTCGGTGGGCGCAAAGGCCGTCTCGTTTGCGCGACCGCCGCGCCCCCGGCGCCCGCGACGGCGGCGGCGGCGTTTGTGGCCGTCGCCTTCCTCGCCCTCGCCGTGACGGATCTCGCCGCGTGAAATGATGATCGCGTCGGCCTGTTCCTCGCCGCGCCGCTCCGCCAAGAGCGCTTTGTCCTGCGCCTCCTCTTCCTCGGTTGCGGTGGTGATGCCGATGGGAGGCCGCGCCGACGCGTGATGTGCCGCCTCTTCAGCGAGTTCGCGCAGCTGCTTGGCCTGTTCGGCCGCGGTCGGCGCCGCTTTGCCACGACCGCGGCGGCGCTTCTTCGCCGCCGAAACGCCGGCCGTTACGAGTTCGGCCAGCACGTAATCCTGTTCGTCGTCGACGTCGAGCACGCGAATGCGCGCGGTATTGCCGGCACTGTTGGCGCCGTTCTCCACCTCGACCACGCGGTTGGCGACCACGGCCGCCGCCGAGGTCGGATTCGGAAGACGTCCCGGAAGCAGTTCGACGTCGTGCTCGTCGCCCACGCGAACCACTTGGCCCGGCACTTCGTGGGTCCGCACGACGTCGATGCGCGACTTTTCGGGATGCAGCATCGGATCGACGCGCACGTGGATCGGATGGCCGAGCCGCGCGGCGAGTTCCTCGCACTCGTCCTCGTACCAGAAATCCATCTGCGTCGCCACCGTCGGCGCGACGTAGGCCACGATCTGGCCCGCGCCGTTTGCGGAGCTGCGGATGTGGCGGAACGTTTCGATCGCGACCGACTGCGCGGACATCACGCTGCCCATGCCCGAACACGTCGGACACGACCCGCGCAGTTGCGCGCCCAGATCTTTTCCGACGCGCTTGCGCGTGAACTCGAGCAATCCGAGATTTGAAAAGGATTGGATGGTCGCGCGCGTGCGGTCGCGGCGCAAACCGTCCTCGAGCGCCTTGATGACTTTGCTGCGCGACGCTTCCGACGACATGTCGATAAAGTCGACGACGATGATGCCCCCGATGTCGCGGAGGCGCACCTGACGGGCCAGTTCGCGCGCGGCTTCCAAGTTGGTGGTGAGGATCGTGTCCTCGAGATTGCGGCCGCCGGTGAACTTCCCGGAGTTGACGTCGATGACGGTCAGCGCTTCGGTGGATTCGATGACGATCGACCCGCCCGAAGGCAGATTGATCTTCGGTTTCATGAGCTTCTGCAGCTCGTCGCCGATGTGAAAATCTTCGAACAGCGACGCGCCTCCGTTGTAGTGCTCGACGCGATCGAGGTACTGCGGCCCGAGCAACTGCAGGAAGTCGCGAACCTTACGGTACTCTTCTTCGTCGTCGATCAGCACGCGATCGACGTCGGCGGTGATGAAGTCGCGCGCCGCCTTGTAGATGAGGTTCATGTCTTTGTGCAGCAGCGACGGCGCCGGGGCGCGTTTGTAGGTTTCGAGAATTCCGTGCCACATGCGAATGAGCACGCCGAGATCCGCGATGAGTTCGGCTTCGCTCACGCCCGCGGCCGCGGTCCGCACGACGGTCGCCATGCCTTCCGGACGGATGCGCTTCATCACGCCCTTGAGCCGGTCGCGTTCCTGCGCCGATTCGATCTTGCGCGACACACCCGAATACTTGCCGGTCGGCATCAGAATCAAGTAGCGTCCCGGCAAGGAGATGTTCGTCGAGATGCGGGCGCCCTTGAGGCCGCGGGGCTCCTTGACGATTTGGACGAGAATGTCGTCGCCGCGCTTGACCTTCTCGCCGATCGTGAAGCCGCTATGGCCTTGCGTGATCTCGACGTCGCCGATGTTGAGCGGTTGCTTGTTGATGTCGTCGACGTACAGGAAGGCATTGCGCCCCAGCCCGATATCGACGAAGGCCGCCCCCATTCCGGGCAGCACGTTCTGAACTTTTCCCTTGTAGATCGAGCCGATGACTTTCTCTTCGCGCTCGATGTAGAGTTCGGCGAGATCGCCGTTCTCCAAAATGGCGACCCGGTTTTCCCACGGGTCGCTCGAGATCAAAATCTCGGTTGACAAATTTTCCTCAAGACGTTCGGGCGGCTCCGGCGCGCCGGTCTTTTTCAGCCGCTGCGCCGCGACCCAGCGGGGACCACCCCCGGGATCGCGCTTCGCTGCGGGCGACGCATGGCGTCGCGACGGGCAGCCCTAGAAAAAATTTTTTGAAAAAGGCGGTTCCGGCGGGGTCCTTTCCCGCCGGTCCGGAACCGGACCTTCCCACATGAGAACCCCCGCAACGTGCGCGTTCGTTGCACTGGTCCTTGCCGCGGCCGCCGGATGTGCCCGTGCCCCGGGCCCCTCGCGCATCGCGACCCCCTACCTGGGCACGTTGCTGGACGACACCCTCGTCGAAGCTTCGACAACGGTCCTCGTGACCAAGCGCGACGTCGTCATCGCCTTGAATTGTGCCCCGCTCGCCGGCGCGATCGCCGCGGACGACGAACGGGCCATCGATCGGGCAGTAGCAGACAAAGCGGTCGCCCGCCTACCGGCCGGCGTCACCATTTACACGCCTCCCTTCTCGGCGCAGAATCCGCGCTCGTCGCCGCTCGTCGTCACCGACGACAAGCACGCCGGACGGCTCTGCACGCCCAATGCTTACGATGTCGTCAAGGAGTAACGGCGCCCATTACGCGTTTCCGAGCACGTCCCGGTCGCGCTGGGAGTGCACGTTGAGCAGAATGCCGACGGCAGCGAATCCGGTGAGTATCGCCGAGCCCCCAAACGAAACGAAGGGCAGCGGAATGCCCGTGATCGGCATGATCCCGATCGTCATTCCGACGTTCACGAGGATGTGGAAGAAGAACATGCCTACGAGGCCGCCCGCCAGCAGAAAGCCGAAACGGTCGCGCGCCGCAAGCAGGCTGCGCACTGCGCCGTAGAGCAGCACGCCGTAAATCGCGAGCAGCGCGATCGCGCCGGCAAAGCCCCACTCCTCCGCGAGCACGGTGAAGATGAAGTCGGTCGAGTTTTCCGGCACGAAGTTCAACTGCGTTTGCGTGCCGTGATACAATCCGCGCCCGAACAACTCGCCGCTTCCTACCGCGATCTTCGATTGATTGAGACTGTAGCCCGAACCGAGTGGGTCGAGTTTCGGATTGAGAAAGACGAAGAGCCGCGCCTTTTGGAAGGGTTTCAGGACGGCGTTCGTGCCGATCGCGACCGCGGCCACGAGCAGCACGCCCAACGCATACACGGCGAAGTCGCCGAGTTTGGGCAATCCGAGAAAGAGTTGCGCCGTCAGGATGGCCAACAGTACCAGCGCGGTACCGAGATCGGGCTGCTTGAGAATCAGCAGCGCGGGAATTGCGACGGTGAGCAGCGGTTTCCAGAGATCCTGCAGCTTGTCGTAACGGCCGCGGCAAAGCACCGCGGCCAGCGATATGGCCAGCACCAGTTTGGCGGGCTCCGACGGCTGAAACGTACCGAGCGGTCCCAGCGAGATCCAGCGCTGCGCGCCGAGCGCGCTGTGCCCGCCGCGCAAAATAAAGAGCAGCAGCAGCAGGTTGACGACGTAGAGCCCGGGCGCCCAGCGCTGCCAGTTGCGGTAATCCACGAGCGAGACGGCGACCATGAGCACGACGCCCAAGCAGATGTAGAGAATCTGCCGGTGGGCTTCACCGGCGAACTGTGCGTTGTGCAGGCTCGCCGATCCGATGCAGACGACGCCGATCGCGGTCGCAGCAACGGCGGCGATGGCCAGCGGCCAATTGTAATTCCGTAGGAACCGCTTGGTTCCGGTACCGAGGGTGAGTGTGGCCACGCGCTACCGTTCGAGCGCGCCGCGCGAGCGCCTACGGTGCGGCGGCAGCGGCCGCTTTCGGTTTTTTGCGCCGCCGGCGCTTGCGCTTCGGCGTCGGCGCCGCCGCCGTCTCCGCGGACGGCGTTGCGTGACCGTTTGACGCGGCAACGGTGACCGCCGCGATGGGTTCCGGCGCGCCGGCTGCCGCCTCGGCCGCGACCGCATGTCCGTTGGTGCGATTCACCGCGAGGATCGGAATGTTCGCGAGCATGGCCAAGGTCCGGTCTTGCTGCTCGAACGTGACGTCGATTCGCTCGCGGTCGACTTCGACGTAGCGTGAGATGACGTCGACGAGATCGCGTTTCAACGCATCGATCATCTCGGGCGCGAGCTCCAGATGATCGGTCATCAAAACGAGGCGCAGGCGCTCCTTCGCGGTCGAGCTCGATCCGGAGTGACCGAAAAGGCGCTTGAGAAAATCGATCACGCGCGCTTTCCTCCGAAGATCGAGCCGATGCGCTCGAGCAAGCTGCGATTCTCCGGGGGCATCGGCGCGGGAACGTCTTCGCCCGCGACGCGCGCCGCGATCGCGCGATAGGCGGCGCCCGTAGGCGCGTCGGCGCGCAGCGCCAGCGGTTCGCCGCGATTGGTCGCGACGATGATTTCCGGCTCGTCGGCGATCACGCCGAGCAGCGGCAACCGCAGAATCGCGTTGACGTCCTCAACCGAAAGCATCTTCCCTTTCTTGACGAGGTGCGGACGCAGGCGGTTGATCACGAGTTGCGGCTTGAACGCGTTGCCGAGCAATCCGACGACGCGATCGACGTCGCGAACGGCCGAGACCTCGGGCGTGCAGACGACGATTGCTTCCTCGGCGCCGGCGACGGCATTCTTGAATCCCAGCTCGATGCCGGCGGGCGAATCGATCAGCACGTAGTCGAAACGTTCGCGCAGACGATGCACGAGCGCGCGCATCTTCTCGGTGTCGACGTCTTCTTTTTCGCGCGCCTGCGCCGCGGCCAGCAGACGCAGCGTCGGCGAGTGTTTTCCGGTTACGAGCGCGTCGTCGAGCGTCGCGCTCCCTTCGAGCACGTCGAGGAGGTGATGCTTGACGCGGCTTTCGAGCCCGAGCACGATGTCGAGATTGCGCAATCCGACGTCGGCATCGACCAACACGACCGACGCGCCGCGCTGCGCGAGTGCCGTGCCGAGATTGGCAGTCGTCGTCGTCTTGCCGACGCCGCCTTTGCCCGACGTGACGACGATCGCGCGTCCCAGCCGCGCGGCGTGAGCTTGCGCCGCCGTATCGTCGCGCTCTTGCGGAATGAGAACGTGCATGCTACCCCGCTTTCATGGCGTCGATCAGACGCCCGAAGAATCCTTGGCCCGCAAAACTCGTGAACGGCACGATCTCGCCCTCGAGCCGGCGCACGATCTTATCGTAAATAGCGCGCACGCGGCTGTTCGGGTCGAGCACGACGGGCTCGCCGCGATTGGTCGTGTCGATGATCTCTTCGCTGTCGGGAACGATGCCGAGCAGTTCGACCGCCAAAATTTCGCAGACGTCGTCGACCGATAGCATGTCGCCGCTGCGCACCATTTCGGAACGCAGGCGATTCACGATCAGCCGGATCGGTTTTCCGCGATCGGCTAGTTTACCGACGACGCGATCGGCGTCGCGAATGGCGCTGACCTCGGGCGTCGTCACGACGATCGCTTCGGCGGCACCGGCGACCGCGTTGCGAAAGCCCGTCTCGATGCCGGCGGGACAGTCGATCAGCACGTAATCGCTTTGTTCGGCCGCGCTTTCGACGATCGACGAAAACTGCTGCTCGGAGATCGCATCTTTCTCGCGGGTCTGCGCGGCCGGCAGAATCGAGAGCGACTCGAAGCGTTTGTCTTTGATCAATGCCTGACGCAGCTGGCATCGTCCCTCGGCGACTTCGACCAGATCGAAGACGATGCGCTTCTCCAATCCCAACACGAGATCGAGATTCCGTAGTCCGATGTCGGCATCGATGAGAATGACGCGCTTGCCGCGTTTGGCGAGCGCGGCGCCGAGATTGGCCGTCGTCGTCGTCTTTCCGACGCCGCCTTTGCCGGAGGTGATGACGATTCGGCGCGCGTTCACGATAAGCAGGCCTGTGAAGGAGTCGCTGTCCCGATCGCAGCGAGCATTCTCGGCGCAGATCGAGGCGCGGCGGAGGAAGCATAGACGGACGCTTGGTGACCGACGCCGTAACGACGAGCTACGCCGAAAATGCCGCTGCCCGTAGGGTTTGGCATGGACTCCTTCACAGGCCTGTAACTCCTCGTTCGACGTCGTCGAGTTTGTCGTAGGGAACGAGCGCGATGCGTCCGTCGCGTACGACGGCCGCGTGCGGGCGCGGGGCGATCGCCGGCGGCCGCTCGTCGGCCGCGATGTACGTCGCGATGCGAAGCTGCGTGGCATCGAGGTCGAGCGCGTAAACGCGCGCCGATTCGTCACCGTGCGCGCCGGCATGCGCGACGCCGGCCAGTCGCCCGAAAACGAGAATGTCGCCGCTGGCGATCAGTTCCGCGCCGGGATTGACGTCGCCGACGACGACGATGTGCCCGGCGTGATGCAGCGCCTGCCCGCCGCGAAGCGTGCCGGAGTGGTAGAGCGTCGGGGGCGGCGCCTCGACCAGGTGCAGAGCCGGCGTCTCCGGGACGGCCGGAGGCTGCGCCTGCGGTTCCGGCCGGCGGACGCTTGCCTCGCCGCGCCGGCGCCGGTCCGCGATGTCGGCACGGGCTCCCGCAAAATCCGCGACCAGCGAACGGGCAGCCTCCGACAGCTGAGCTTCGGTGAGATCCGCGTCGCGCGGCGTTCGCAGCGCCCGGCGGCGCTCGAGCTCGCCCACCGGGCCGGCGGCTTCAAAACGGAGGCCGGTCGCTTGTGCGGCCGCTTGCACCGCGCTCGAACCGGCGAGCGCGCGTAGCTCGATGCCTGCATCGGAAAGGAGATCGTGCAAGCGCGCGACCTCCGCGGCAAGTGGAGCGGAGGCGCCGAAATTCGCCGTCGCCGAGACGCCCCGATAGAAGCCCGGCCGCTCCGCAAGGCGAGCTTGCAATTCGTCGAGGGCCTCGCCGAAATCGCGACCCGCAAGCGCAATTTCGAGGCCTTGTTTCCTGCCGCGTAAGAGAGTCACGAGTCCGTTACGAATACTCCGACGGTACGATGTTCCGCCCCGTTCACAGCGGGTGCGCCCCGCACCCGCCTTCATCCACAAACGACTCGCAAGTTCTTGCCGTTATCCACATGTCGTGCACAAGGGTCACGCTGCAACTTCGGCAGCCGCTTCGGAGTACCGTGAGGGAAAGACCATGATTCGCAGACTCGCGTCCGCCGTCGTCCTGATTTCAATGGCGATCGCCGCCGTCCCGGCGCCGGTCAAGGCCATGTCGACCGCCGCCGAGATTCAACTCGGCCAGCAGGAGGACCAGCAAATCGTCGCCGGGAGCGTCATCGAGACGGATCCGCTCCTCAACGCCTACGTCCAAGGCATCGCCGAGAATCTTTGGAATCAGGTCGCCCGCAAAGACGTCCCGTACTCGGTGAAGATCATCAAGGACGACAGCATCAACTCGTTCGCGACGATGGGCGGCTTCGTTTACGTCAATGAAGGACTGGTCGACTTCGTACAGTCCGACGACGAGCTCGCCAGCGTGGTCGGCCACGAAACCGGCCACATCGAACGCCGTCACGTCATCACGACGCAATCGAAGGCGCAAATCCTCGACATCCTGTTCGGCATTGCATCGCTCTTTTCGCCGCTCATTTACAACTTCGGCGGACTGGCCGAGGCGGGTTTGATGGCGAAGATTTCCCGTGAAGACGAGCTGCAAGCCGATCGCTACGGTCTTCAGTTGATGTCGCGCGCCGGATACGATCCGGAATCGATGGTCACGATGATGGCGCACCTCGCCGTGCTTCAGGACGAGAAGAGCGATCTGCTCACGAAGTATCTCGAGGACCATCCGGACCCGAAGAAGCGCGTCGCGCATCTGATGGGCTATCCGGAACTGGATCCCAAAGACGTGACGCCGACGCAGCAGCTGGTACAAGCCTCCAGCGACGAGGAACGCGCGCGCTACGAATTCGGATCGATCCGTCTGACGAACGTCTTAAAGAACGACCCGCAAAATGCCGAGGCGCTGCTGGAGATGGGCCAATCGGATCTCGCGCTCGGATTAACGAGCAAGAGCCGGCAGACGCTCGCCCAAGCCGCGCAGCTCGGATCCGCGCAGACGCGCGCCGCAGCCGATCAGCGCATCGCCTCGCTGCGGCAAATGGAAGTGCAGCGGGTATCGCTGACCCGTCCAAACCTTCCCAAACTGCAGAGCGCAGTGCAGGCGGCGCAAGCCTCGCAAATCGATGCCGCGACGCAAATCGCGGCCCGGGCGGCGGAAGCCAAGGACCAGTTCAAGGCGATCAACAGCCGCGTCAACTCGCTGCAGTACGAGATTCCCGATTTTAGCCGCATCAACATCCGGCGCGGCTCGCGCGTCGAAGCCGTCGTAAAGAATTTGACCTCGATGTCGCGCTCGATCGATAGCGCGCTGCAGGATGCGCGCGCACCGATCGGCGGCGTCGGCACGCTCGAGCGAGGCAAGGAGACCGGGCTGCTCAAGGACGGTTCCGAAATCTACGCCGAGATGCTCGCACCTTTTGCGACGCCGCCGCTGGGAGCCGACGCGCTGGCGATTCTGCCCTCGTATCCGCTGATGCTCAACGATCTCTCGCTCGCCGACGGCGACATGCTCCGTTCGGTCGACGCCGCGCGAGCGTCGCTGACGCAGGTCGATCAGTCGGTCGGCGACCTCGACGAGTTCTTGAAAGAGCTCGATCACGTGCAATTGAGCTTCAACGGCGACATCAGTGAAAGCGCGTTTGCGTCCCTGCAGCCGGTGATGGAAAAATCGATCGCCGACTTCAACGCCGCCGCATCGGCCGCTTCGCAAGCGTCGCAGCTCTACAACATGGCGCGCACGCGCCAGTTGTCGGTGCGCATCTCGCTACTCGGCCTGGGCACGTCGCCGCAACGCTATTCGACACTCCAGTACGCGCTGCAGCAGCGCTTCGGAATGCCGGGCGTCGACTATCGTACGATGCTGCGCGACGGCTTGACGCCGGGAGACGTTACGCTCGCCACGATCGTGGCGGCCGACGTGAAGAGCACGCCCGAGGCGATCATCGCGGAAGCCAGGAGTTCGAAGCAGACGATGGTCGACGTGGCCAACGCGCACGGCATGCACGCATGGCCGCTCGAAATCTTCACCGGCTTAGTCTATCTCGATTACACCGACGACCCGATGAAGGAACTTCGCCGGGCCGACGGCACCGAAGCCGCCACGCTCCAGGAGTTGGGGCTGTAGAAAGGATCGTCATTCCATGGCCTCCGCGTTAGGCGCGCGTGACATCGTCCGCTTGGTCAAGAAGGGCGTCGACGTTCGCGCCGTTCAGGCGCACGCGCGCAAACCGTTTCGCTTTTTGCTCTGCGGCGATCCCGCGCTGATCGCCGAAATGCGTGCGTTGCTGCTCTCCGGCCACGACGACGGCAGCGTGCCGCTCGACGCGGCCGCGTGTTTGGAAACGGTAGCGGCCAATGCGGCGTTCGCCATAACGCCGCGCGACGCTACGGCGGCAATTTTCTTGGGACGTCCCGGCGATCTCGGCGGCGCCGATCTTTCGGCGGTGACGTCGTGCGGCGTTCCGGTCTTGGCGCTCACCGTCGATGCCGATGCGCCGCCGAGCGGCCCGCCGTCGCCGCCGGGACGCGGCGCCGTCGCCGAGTACTGCGTTCCCGCAATCGCGCGCGAAGCGTTGCGCGGACGCGTTTTCCCGCACTTGGTCGAGTGCGCGCGCGGCACGGAGATTGCGGTCGGACGCCGGTTACCCGTGCTGCGCGAAACCGTCGCCGGTAAACTCTCGCGCGACGCGGCGCGCAACGCGCTGAAGGTATCGCTCGCGAGCGCCGTCGTCGACCACATTCCGGTGGTCGGCTTGGTGCTCGGCGCGTTCGCGTCGGCCGGCGACATGGTCGCGATCACCGGCATTCAAATGATGCTCTTCCTGCACATCGAGGCGGTCTACGGGAAGGATCCCGATCTGCAGCGGCTCTGGCAGTTGCTGCCGGTCGTCGGCGGCGGGTTCGGATGGCGCGCGCTCGCGCGCCAGTTGAGCGGATTCATTCCCGTCGCCGGCATCGCCATCAAAGGCGCGATTGCCTATGCGGGAACGATCGTCGTCGGCGAGAGCATCACGTTCTTTCTCGAACACGGCCGCCACATGAGCAGCGGCCAGGCCGCGCATCTCTTCGAGCGCACGAAGGACGATGCGTTACGGTTCGCGCGCGACCTCATTTCGAAAGTTCGCTAGCCGAAGTCTCCGCTACAGACGCTCGAGCAGCGGCTCGTCGCCGAGACGCTGAAGTTCGGGCGGAACGCGCTCGCGGATGCGGCTCGCCAACTGCGCCGCTAATTGCTGACGACGCTGCGGCGTGAGCGCGTCGCGCCGATCGAGAAAGCGCCGCACGAGCGCGCGCTCTTCACCGGAGAGGTACCGGGTGGCGCCGTACTCCGGTTCGGCTTGGGCGACGAGTCGCTTCGGCATCGCGAGCCGTGCATCGCGAACGACGATCGTGCCGGCGGCAATGTCGCCCAGACGTTTATTTTCCGGCGATACGAGCATGCTGATCGCCGAAACGGCGTAAAAGCCGAGGCCGAGTTCGCCGACGCGTATGAGGTTGCGAACGAGCGCGGCGCCGAAGTCGACCGGATATCCGCCGTCACGCACCGTGCGAATGCCGAGCGCGCGCTTTCCGGGCGTTTGCCCGTTCCAGAACGTCTCGAAGACGATGAAGTAACCGAAAAAAAGCATGAAGACGACGAAGACGACGATGGCGACGGCGATCGCATCGGCGTATCGCTGCAGCTCGGGGGGCACCGCGTGCTTGGTCGTGTCGATGCGCGACGCAGCCAATCCGAGTCCCGCGACCAATGCGGCGAAGACGCCGACTTGCAACGCCATGTCGAGCACGAGCGCGAGGAAGCGACTGCCCAGACCGGCCAGCTCGTAACGAAACGCGATGCTCTCGGGCGTACGGACGTCCACGTTTCGGTCCATGCCCGGCGCTTCGCCGATTCAGGTTTCCTTCATGCTTGTGCCGTACGTTCACGCGAACCCGTCTTCGGAGGCAACATGCGTCAATCAAGGCTTTCGCGCGCTTCGCGTCGCTTCGTTCCCGCGTTTCTTCTCGCGGCCATGGCGGCAAGCGGCTGTTCTCCCAACGGCGGCGCCGGCTCGTCGCTGCCGGGTGGCCCTTCGCTCGCGGGCTTGCGGCACCGCGCAGGGCCTGCGTCGACCGGTCTCGGCGCGATCCTCACCACCGCCAACCACGGCCAAATTTTCGGTTTTGACATCGATCAAAACGGCGGCGACGGCGTGCTCGCGACGGCGGCCAACGTCGAGATGTTCGACCAAGGCACCGGACGGATTACCCGATCGATTCCGCAGAAGACGCCCCAGGGAACGACCTACGGCATGGACGGGATCTTCGGAAACGACGTCGGCTTAATCACGCGCTACGTCGTGCCCAAAGGCTCGATCTACGCGCACCGGTATTACAACGTCATCAATCCGGTGACCAAAGGCAAGTTCGACGCGAAATGGAAGCCGCCGATTCCCGACGTCGACGTGCTGCAAGGCGGCGACAATCAAAACACGCCGACGAGCGTCCTGTTTGCCATCGAGCTGAAGAATCGGGACAATCCCGATCTCTTCGTTACGAACATCGCCGCCAACACGGTCGGCAAGGTGATTCATCTCGACCCCAACGCGTTCGGTCTGGCCTACGGTCCTCAGTTAGCTCAATACACGAGCGCAAACCAAGCCGTCATCGCCTACTCTCCCGACGGCGGCGCCGTAGGCGGGCGCCCGCCGATCAACGCGATCTTCAATCTTTCAACGGGTCAGGAGACGAAGTTCATCGGCTACAATCTCGGACCGTTCCACGCCGGCTACGTCAACGGCTTGGCGGTCGATCCCAACACCGGCATCGCGGCCACCACGACCGAGCTCAACGCGCAAGTCGAGTTCTACGACCTGAACAAAAAAGAAGGCATTACCGCGGTGCAGCTGCCCTGCACCGGCAATACCGACCAAACATTGAGCGGATCGGGAATCGCAGTCGATCCCATCAATAAGCTCTTCCTGGTTTCGGAGCAGTACTATTGCCAGCAGAACCAGGGAAGCGCGATCGTCGTCTTCGACGAGCAGGGCAACTTGGTCGAGACGATTACCGGTTTTACGTTCTCAATCGGGGAGCCGGCAGCCGTCCTCAATCCGAGCAAGCGGATGGGTTGGACGTTCGGCCCCCACTTCGATCAGCTGCAGCAGTTCTTCTATTAGGAAGGTCCGATTTACCCCAACTCTTCGTCGGCTCGGGCCTCATTAATCCCCACTGCACTTCGCGCACCGGGGGCCCCATTTACCGTAGTAAACTTCGACCCTCGCTTTCTCGATTTGGAATAAATCCGCCCTTCCTATTTTAGGTGGCTTGCGGTTGCGGCTGGCTTCCGTTTCCGTTGGTGGTCGTCGTACTCGAGCTGTTTTGCGTGCTCGAACCGTTCGCAGCGTTCGCACCGTTCGCGGGTTGCGTCACGGTGGTCGTGTTCGTCGTTGATGTCGCGCTCCAAGGATGCCAATAGAGCAGTGCGCCGACGACGACGATCACCGCGATGACCAAAATAGCGATAGCGGTCGTACTTGGTCCCGATCCATCCCTGACGACGATGTTCCGATCGTCTTGCATGCCGTTACCCTCCTCAGTGGTTCGCCGCACGGGGATCCCGCGCGACTTTGGCCCATCCTGCCCCGCCTTTCTCGCATCCAAACCTGAAAGTTCGGCCGAGCGCCTTTCGGGTTTCGCAACGAGCGGGCCGGGGTAACCGTGGCGTATGAGTGATCACATGAAGAAAGCCGGCGCGGATTTGCACGACGCCGCAGAAGAAGTCAAACACCGCACGGTTGCCGAGGCGGAACGGCTGAAACGCGAGACATTGGGCGACGAGCTCACCACCAGAGAAAAGATCGGGTCGGGCGCGAACGAGTTGAAGAACCGCACGCAGGCGGAGATCGATAAAGCCAAGCGCGAAGCACGCGACCATACCTGAGAGCCGACGATTTAACGCCAATGCCGATCATCGAAGTCTGCATCGTCCTCGTCGTCGTTGGCGTATTGCTTTGGCTCGTCAACACGTATATTCCGATGGCGAGCGGCGTCAAGTCGCTACTCAACGCCGTCGTCATCATCTTCCTTATCGTCTGGCTGCTGCGGGTCTTCGGCCTCTGGTCATACATCACGCACCTGCACGCGACCTAACGCGGGCCTCTCTGGAAAACTCTCCTTCGGAGAGCATCATTTCGTGAGTTCGTTAGCCGCGACGATGGCGGCAGCCAGTGCGACTTTGTGATCCCGGTTCCACGGGGATCCGAGGCTTCTCCGCAGATCGAGGAAACGCGCGTCGAAACTCTCGAGGCCCAGCGCGCGGCCGGCTTGGCTGCAGACGTTTTTCGGATCGTACCAATACACGGGTAGATCGCGTGCCTCCGCAGCGCGGGCCAGCGCGTCGCGGTACATCACCCAGTCGGCGACGTTCCGCGCGCGTGGATCTTTGATTCGTTCTGCAATCGTCGCCGGAAGAGATTGGCGTTCGCGAAGGGCTACGCCGAGTACGACGCCTACGTCCTTCGCCACCGCGTTGAGCGCCGTCATCGCGTGCTTCTCAGCCGAAGCTCGAACGCGCTCGACTAACGCGACGCCTTCGTGCGGCGGCAGCATCTGGGCTTCATGGTGATGGGGAATTGCCGGCAACGTGTCGTCCACGAGCTCCACGCGACGGCGATCGACGAGCGTTCCGTCGGGTGCGGCCGTCACGAAAATCGCCCAACCACCATGATCCGACACTCCGATGACGCCACCGTCTTTTGACATGTCGTTCCCTTCGTCTCACGCGGCATCGAGCCGTACCAAACAGTGGAGTTATCTTAACGATCTCGAGATGAAGCGAGCCGGTTTCAGTGCGCCAACGCACGATGTATCGGGCGCAGCGTTCGGATCGTCATAGAACGAAACGATCACTTTTTGCGCGCAGGGAGACGAGGGTGAAACGGTATGCCCGACGCCCGGGATACTGATGAACGTTGCGTGGGAAAACCGCGCCGCCGCTGCTTTCGCTCCCGCGAGCGACGTCAACGTGTCGAACGTTCCGGAGACGAGGAGCGTCGGAATGTTACTGGCAACGGGCTCGTGCATCGATTTTGGAGCGAGCGGGAGTTTCCAGACTTCGCGACAGTCTTCTTGAACGTACGCCCATCCGCCGATACCTTCGCGTTGCACCGAGGCCGGATAACCCGGAAACGCTTCTCGTCCGGCCGCGGCGAGCTCTTGCGGCGTCCCGAGGTGATCTTCGCGGCAGGTGGTACCGACCGCGAGACCGTCGCCGAGAGCAGGCGCGCCTGGATGGTACGGTGGCGCTCGGCTTGCCCGATCCTTAGCGATTGCCTCGATGGAAT
Source organism: Vulcanimicrobiota bacterium (assembly GCA_963704715.1). Classification (GTDB taxonomy): domain Bacteria; phylum Vulcanimicrobiota; class Vulcanimicrobiia; order Vulcanimicrobiales; family Vulcanimicrobiaceae; genus Tumulicola. The sequence goes on from OY969933.1 coordinate 1,753,006, forward strand.
CGGTGCGGCCCGCAGCGAGCCCCCCAATTGTATCGGGCGCGGCTTGAAGCGAGGGGACGCCGTACGTTTGGTTGCGCAGCCAGTCGACGAGCGCTCCACCATCAATCACGACGGTGATGTCCTTGCCGGTATTGGGGTCGCTGATTGTCGGCGTAAGCGGCTTGGCTTCGAGCTTATTGACCAGTCCGGTAAAGGTCCGTCCAAGATGAGGATGGGACGCGTTGCAGGCTGGTTGCGCTTCGCAGGCATTGAAGAGGTTGTCGAAGCCGTAGCGCGTGTTCCACCAGTTTACCGGGATGCTGTAGCTCGCCGGCAGGACGGAGTCCAGAACGACGCTGCGGATCCCCTCCGGATGGTCGCGCATCAGCGTCTGCGCAGTATACGTGCCGAACGAGTTTCCGTAAACGTTCCACTCGGCTATGCCGAGCACTTTGCGGAGATCGGCCAAATCGGCCACGCTCTCGGTCGAATTATAGGCGCTGAGATTGGCGCCGGTGGCAGCGAGCTCGTCGCGGCAGGCCTTGGTCGCAAGCAAGTGGGCGCGCTTTGTTGCCTCGGAATAAAACCGAAGGCTCAGCAATTCTCTGGCAAAGTTGTTACTTGCCGCGCAGATGAGCGCCGGCTTTGAGGACCAGGTGCCGCGTTGACTCACAACCCAGATGTCCCGGTCCCGAATAAAGTTCGCCTTGATGATCTGGTCGATTTCAAGCGGAGCAATATCGCCGGGGCCACCTTCAAGGTACAGGATCGGATCGGGCCGCTTTTCCGGCGATTGCGCTCGATGTCTTGCGACCATCAGCGCAATGGTGCGACCATTCGGTTTGCTGCGATCCTCCGGGACCACGAGATAGCCGCAGTCTGCGTCGGCAAGCCATTCTACGGCCTGAATCTTTGGGCACGCCGCGCGTTCGAAGCGCGGCACCGTCGCCGGTCGATCGGCCTGCGCGACCTGCGACGTGCCGAATAACCCCACCAAAATGGCGAGCGCCGAGAGATGTCGGTGGTTGATCGTCATGCCGCCTTCTCGCTATATCCCTTCATGCCTCAACTCCCTGCAGTGAGTTCGTCCGATACGCGCTGTTCGTCGACGCACGGTGCGCGGACTGCGCAGCGCCGGGAGCGAAGCACGTTGCGTGCGACAGGGGGTGTTTCTCGAAAAGCGGTCGGCGTCGTGGGAACGGCTCGACGCGCTCGCAACGAAGGCGGGCAGCAAGGGGCTGCGTGGACTCGGAGCGGGCGATGCCGACGAACTCGGCCGGCTTTACCGCGCGGTGACGAGCGATCTGTCCTATGCGCGCGGGCGCGAATTCGATCCGGCGCTCGTCGAGTACCTGAATCGTCTGACGGCGCGAGCACACGCCTACGTTTATGGCGGCTCGGCGCAAACCGGCAGCGCGCGCATCGCGGATTTCTATCGTGAGACGTTTCCACGCGAGTTCCGCCGGTCGTTCGCGTACGTCGCGATCTGCGCGGCGATCACGATCGCATTCGCCGTCGTGGCCTACGCCGTCATCCGCACCCATCCGGCGGCCGCCTACTCGCTGCTTCCGGCCGAACTCGTGCCCGACGAGATCCGTAAGAGTCTTCACGACTCGAACTTCGCCATCGATCACGACTTTGCGCCGGCGATGTCCGCCGCCATCATCACGAACAATATCCGCGTCGCAATCGCCGCCTTTGCGGGTTCGGTTACGCTCGGCGCGCTGACGCTCTACATCATCGCCTACAACGGATTGATGCTCGGCGGCATGGGAGCGCTTTTTACTAACGCCGGCTTCGGCTACGATTTCTGGGCGACGATTGCGCCGCACGGCGCGATCGAGCTGACGGCAATCCAAATCGCCGGCGCCGCCGGACTGTTGATCGCAGCCGGCGTGCTGTACCCCGGCCGCTTACGCCGCAAGGAGGCGATCGTACGCAACGCGCGCCGCGCCGGGACGCTGATCGCCGGCGTCGCATCGATGCTCGTCGTCGCCGGAACCATCGAAGGCTTTATCTCGCCGCAGCGCTGGCCGCCGCAAACGCGCGTAGGGTTCGGCGCGCTGACGGCCCTCGTGCTGATTCTGTACTTCGGCTTCAGCGGCCGCCAAAGAAAGTCGCATCAATAAGGATGGCGTTATAAGAGACCGCGCTGCTTAACGCGCAGGTACTCGTCGATCAGCGCGGTCGTCAGTTTCTCCGCGGGCACGTCGATGACGACGACGCCCATGCGGGCGAGCAGCGCCGCCGCGGTGCGGCGCTCCTCGGCGAGTCCGACGGCGACGCCGGCGCGAAAGGCTCCGCCCACGTCGCGAGGCTCTTCGGCGAGTGCGGCGTTCACGGCGGCATCGTTCATGAAGACGCAGACGAGCAAGTGGTGGCGTGCGACCGACGCGAGTTCGGCCAGCAGCGCGCTCTGCGAAACCGGATCGATGACGTCGGTGAGAAAAAGCACGAGGGAGCGTTTGTGCAAATGCGAGCGCAGGTAGAAAAACGCGCGCGCGTAGCCGGATTCTTCGAAGCGCGGCTCGAGATCGTAGAGCAGCTCGGCAACGGCGGCCGCCGAGGATCGCGTCGAACGCGGCGCGGCCGCTGCAAGAATCTCGCCGGCGAACGCCACCACGCCGACGCGGTCGCTCGCCAAGCCGGCGATGGCTGCGACCGATAGCGCCGCCGTCACCGCGTAGTCGAACTTGCGAAGTTTCCCGCCGATGCGCGGCGTCATGAGGCGTCCGCAATCGAGCACGAGCATCACGTTCTGGCTGCGCTCGACCTCGTGATGCGCGACCATGAGTTTGCCGCGCCGTGCCGTCACCTTCCAATCGATCGCACGGAACGCATCGCCCTCGGCGTATTCGCGCAACGATTCGAACTCGGTGCCCGTGCCGCGCAGCCGCATCTTTCGCAGTCCGGCTTCGATCGTGCGGTTGCGCAGGTGCAGCGTGCCGTAACGCTCGACCGCCGAGAGATCGGGAAAGACGCGGAATGGCTCCTCCGCCGCGACCGCCATGCGCCGGCGAATCAGACCGAGCGCGTTTTCGTACCAGACGAACAGCGTGCCGAATTCGTCGGCACCGCGCGCGACCGGCGTAACGCTGCGCGCGACCTCGACGCTCGAACGCGGCGGCACGCTCACGATCGTGTCGTCCTCGCCCCACTGCAGCGTGCGAACCGGCGTCTCGACGATGCCCACACGAATCGCGCGTGCGCAACGATTGACCACGCGATACGCAACGTCGAGCGTCACGCGTAACGCGAGATGGTCGGCCGCGATGCGCTCGACGGTAACGTCCGCATTACGCGGACCCCACGCCAGGTCGACGGCGGCCGCGGCGACGAGCGCGACGACGCCCGCATACGCGACGGCGATCAACGCCGGCAGCCCGGGAGAACACGCGAAGAGCAGCGCAATCGCGCCGAGCAGATAGAACAATCGCGGCGTCGGCCACCCCGGCAGCCACGCCCGCAATCGCGCGCGACTACGTTTCGGCGCCACGCGGCACCGGCACCGTCGCGAGGATGCCGCGCAATACCTCGACCGCGGAGATGCCTTCGATCTCCGCATCGGGTGCAACGATGAGCCGGTGCGGCAAGACCGCGGACGCGACGTCCTTGACGTCGTCGGGCGTCACAAAAGCGCGTCCCCCGATTGCCGCAGCCGCCTGCGATGCGAGCAGCAGTGCAACGCCGGCTCGCGGCGAAGCTCCGAGCGTCAAGCGCTGATGGTTTCGCGTCGCCGCGACGATCGCGTAGACGTACTCGCACACGCCGTTCGACAGATGCACCTCGCGAATGGCGCGCTGGGCCTGGAGCACTTCGCTCACGGTCGTAATCGGGGAGATTCCCGACGATGCGAGCGCGCGCGCGTCGAAGCCGCCGGCAACGCGTTGCAGGAGTTCGAGTTCGCGCGCGGGCGCGGGATACGACGGCGCAATCTTTACCATGAAGCGGTCGAGTTGCGCCTCCGGCAACGGATAGGTTCCTTCGTATTCGATGGGGTTTTGCGTCGCGCAAAGCAGGAATGGAGACGGCAGCGCGTGCGCGACGCCGTCGATCGTCACGAATCCCTCCTCCATCGCTTCGAGCAGGGCCGCTTGCGTCTTGGGGGGCGTGCGGTTGACCTCGTCGGCCAGCACGACGTTGGCAACGATCGGTCCGAGACGCGTCGTGAACTCGGCCGTCTTCGGATTGAATACGGTCGTTCCGACGACGTCGGCCGGCATGAGATCCGGCGTGAACTGAATGCGCCGGAACTCCAAACCCAGCAGCGCGGCAAAGGCCCGCACCGCCAGCGTCTTCCCCGTGCCGGGAACGCCTTCGATTAAGACGTGCCCGCGCGCGAGGAGCGCGACCGTCAAGTTGAATGCGGTCCCTTGCGCGTCGACGACGACGCGTTCCATGCCCTGGGCGATGCGCTCCGCCAAGTCGCCGACGCCGTTCATCCCCACTCCTTACGCAAGCGGAACGCAATCGAGGCCGCCGCGAGCAGCGACGATTCCGACGGTCGCGGGAGTTCGCGCAATCGCTCGAGTTCGGCCAGCGCGCTGCGCGTCTCGGGATCGTCGTGACCGCGAGCCCGCCGTGCGGAATCGTCGGCAAACCGCGCGACGAGCGCCGCGGAGCCGCGTGCGCGCCTCATCAACGCCGCCATTGCGGTAACGTAGGCCGACGAATCGCCATCGGCTTCAGCCACCGCAGGCAACGGCGGCGCGAACGGAACGTTGGCGCCGATCAATCCGAGCACGACGATGCCCAGGACGATCCAAAATGCCGCGCGCACGGGCTGCGGCATGACCTGCCAGAAACCGAGATCGTCGTCGTACCCGTGCACGTACTCGTCGAACGCGACGGCGCCGTGTCCGGCGACGGCGTCGTACGCGAACGCCGCGTTGTCGGCGTCGCGCAGCGTAGCGTTGCTGAAGATCCCCGGCGCCGTGACGGCAATCACGTCGCCTTTGCCGTAACGATACCAAACCGCTACGATGCCTCGCGCGTTCGCCAGCAGCGGTATGCCGCGACGCAGCGCGAACGGGAACGCCGCTTCAACCGGCATTCCGACGCTCGCCACGCCGGCCGTGTATCGATTGCGGGCAATCGCAAGCGCGCCATAGGCGTTCGCCGGCGTGCTGATGCCGACGCCCGGGGCGACGTCGTCTGCTCCGGCGAAATCGGTATCGAGCGCCACCAGACGTCCGCCGCCCGCGACGAATCGCTTCAATGCCGACGCGTCGCGAGCGTTCAATCCTCGAGCCGCGGGATCGCCGGCGTAACTCGAAACGACCAGCGTACCGATACCGGAATCGAGCAATCCCAGCGGATGCGCAAAGCGCCGCACCGGAACGCCGGCATCCAGCAGCACGCCGTAAAGTGCGCGATAGCCGCGCATCCCGGTATCGTAGGTGGAGTACGTCGAGGGCGCCAAGCCGCTTCGCACGCGTTCGCGTTCGAACGCGATCAGCATCAGCGCGGCGACGCCGATCGCCAACACGGCAACTTCGACCCGGCGCTGCGTCATGCGGACGGTTCGCCTGCAAGCCGCAGATACGAGGTCCGCGCGCGCTCCCACTCCCCGCTCGCGAGCGCGCGCTCCGCATACGTGCCGGCGACGAACGCCGAGGCGACGTCATCGAACGGAGCGACGAGCGTGCCGTCTTCCGCGCGCAGCGTCCGGCGCAGATCCCCGACGGTTGCGCTGCGGTCGTCGCGCACGACGCCGCGCGCGGAGAGTGACGCTACTGCGGCAGCAAACAGCGCGGCCGACGCGCGCGCGTAGTCGCCGTCGCGAGCGCACGCGCACGCCGCCGCATAGAGCTCGGATGCGTCGGGCGGCGTTTCGAGCCGCCGCGCGCGAGCCGCAGCGCGCCGTTCGATCGACAGACCGGAGAGCAGACGAAAGGCCACGACGAGCAGGAAGAGTGCGAGCAGCGCCATCAACGCGTCGCCGGCGACGACGGCGCCACCCGGACCCAAGCGCACGCGTCCGAACGCGGCGCGCCAGAGGTCGTTCCAGCGATCGCGCACCCATTGCCAGAACTCCAGCCACGGCGACGGGCGCGCCGCGGCCGGGCGTTCGGGTGCAAGCCGGTAGCGTCCGCGGGTCGAGAGTTCGGCGGCCGCCAAACGTTTGAGATCGGCCGGCGGTTGCGCGCCGGCGGGTGACTGGAGCACGTGCGGCGAGCGGTGGCTGGCGGCGGCCCATCGCGCGACCAACGCGCTGCGCGTCGCGTCGTCGTTGGCCGGCGCGCGCGCCGGCAGCAGCACCGCCGCGCACGCCGCTGCTGCGGCGGCGGCCCGGCGGCAGCGTTGCGATATCACGCGACGACGGGAGCCGCAGCGATACGTTCGATCTCCGCTTCGAGATCGTAACCCTCTCGCCGGATGCGGACGTCGAAATAGTAGACGGCGACGAGGACGATCGAAAACGGAGCGATCGCGGCGCGCAACAGCGCCGAGACGATGACCTCGACGGCGACGGCGTGCGCGAACAGCGCGAGCAAGGCCACCGCCGAAACGACGATCGATCCGCCGAAGATCACGGCGAACGCTGCGAGCGCAAAGACCAGAGCTCTCCCGATTTCTTTGCCGGCAAAAACCCGGCCGAACCCCGACGCGATTGCTGCCATCGGACCGGCGTTTTCGATCGCGACGGCATTCATGGCGAATGCCAGCGCGATGAAGACTAGCGCGAGCGCTAGCAGAAACGCCAGCGCCACCAGCAGCAGCACGACGAAGGCGATGATCGCCAGCACGACCGACGCCCGCGCCAACAGCGCCGTTACGACGCCGGCCGCAACCAGCACGATGAAAAACGCGACGTACCACGCGATGAAGACGGCCACCGCGACGAGTTGCGTGAGTAAAATCGCGCCCCAGTGCGGCAGCACGCTGCGATAACAGGCGCCGAATTCGACCGGGCGGCCGCCGTATAACCGCGCGACGCCGAAGGCGACCGCAACGAAGACGAACGGCCAGAGCGCGTAATACAACAGCACGACGGCCGCAATCGCCGCAATCTCGCCGGGCGATGAAAACAGGCTCGCCAGCGCCGGCTGCGGCGCGTTCGGATGCGTAAAGACGCGAATCATCTGATCGAACTGCGCCAGCTGACTGGAATCGAGAACGTATTGAATCACGGCCAACGGCACGATCAGCACGAGCACGATGGCGAGGAACGGCCAAAAGTTACGGACGTATAGCGTAATGGCCCGGTCGAAAATCTCGCCGAAGCCGAGCGGGCGCAGGTCCATCGCGCGGCACTTCCGGCAGGGGCGTCCAAAAACCCCCGGGTAAAGGAGCAGCGTGGTCGTGGGAACGCTCGCCGCCATCTGGCGTTACCCGGTGAAAAGCCTGCGCGGCGAATCGCTGACCGATGCCGAGGTCACCGGCTCCGGAATCGCGGGCGATCGCACCGCCGCGCTTTTCGTCACTCGCGGTCACGCGCGCGCTGGGAAACCGTATCGCGGCAAAGAGTACGACCGGCTGCACCTCATCGCGGATGCCGAGGAAGCGCGCGCCTTCGGCGCCGCGCGCGGCATCGAACTCGAGCGGCGCAACGACGGGCGGTTTTTCGACACCGCTCCGATCTCGCTCATCGTCGATCGATGGCTCGAGGAGTTGGCGGCGTTGCTCGGCCGGCCGGTCGAACCGGAGCGCTTCCGGCCGAATTTTCTCGTGCGCGCCGATGCCGCGTTCGACGCCGGAGAAGGGTCGCTCACCGGTATGCACCTGCAGCTTGGCGACGTGCGCCTGAGCGTCCTCAAGCCGATCGAACGCTGCGTCGTCACGACCTACGATCCGGGCGGAGGCGCGTCGGACCCCAACGTGCTGCGCCTCGTCACTCAGAAGCGCAATACGTGGATGGGAATTCTGTGCGAGGTCGTGCATCCCGCAACGGTGCGCGTCGGCGACGCGCTTCTCTCCTCGCCGTAACTGCCGATTCGGGGCACTCTCGCGCTCGTGGAATCGCAGCGCGGATTTAGCCTCGTCGAAACGATCGTCGCGGCGGCCATCGCGTTACTGCTCGCGTTGCAGCTGCTCGCGATGACGCACGCAACCGTGCTCGGAGCGCGCCGCCTCGACGGCCGCCTGCGGGCGCGCGTCTCGGCCGACCGGCTCGAAGAACGTCTCATCGCCGACGCTGCGACCGCCTGGTCCGTCTTCGTTCCGGACGCCGGCGTCGACGGCCGGCCGAACGGCGACGGACACGAACTCGACTTCGTCACCGAGGACGGGTCGCACGTTGCGTCGTGGTGGGCGTACGCCTTCGACGCCGCCTCCGGAGGCGTAACGCGCTATGCTTACGTTCCGGGTACGACGGCAGTCGCCGGCGAGCCTTACGATCATCTCACCGGCTTGCGCGCGCAGGCACACTCGATTACCGATGTCGGAAAACGCTCGAGCGGCGTCTACGATCCGCTCTTCGCGCAGGCCTCTGCAGCCGACGTCAAGGTGGATTTCGGGTGGAATCCGGCGGCCACCGGCGGCAATCGCATGGTGGCAGTGCATCTCACCGGCGACGGCGTCGATCGCACGCTGATGCTGTCGTCCGCGACGGCGCCCAGCCGCTTCACCGTCGTCGTGAAGTACACGCCCGGCCCGGCGTCACGCTGAATGCAGTTCGGTGCGCCCTTCGAACGCTTTTGCCAGCGTGATTTCATCGGCGTAGTCGAGGTCTCCGCCGATCGGCAAACCGTAGGCGAGCCGCGTCACCACGACGCCCAACGGCGCGATGAGGCGCGACAAGTAGAGTGCGGTCGCTTCGCCTTCGGCATTCGGATTGGTCGCCAAAATGATTTCGCGCGGATCCTCGCGTCCGATGCGCTCGACCAATTCCTTGACGCGCAGCTGAGCCGGTCCGATGCCGTCCATCGGCGATATCAAACCTCCGAGCACGTGATACCGTCCCTTGAACGCGCCCGTGCGCTCGACCGCGTAGACGTCTTTCGCTTCGGCGACGACGCAAACGGCGCGCGCGTCGCGGCGCTCGTCGCTGCAGATCGGGCACGGATCGGTTTCGGTCAGCGAGAAGCACACCGAACAGAAACGCACGCGATCTTTCACGGCCACGATGGCTTCGGCGAGCGCTTGCGCTTCGTGACGCGGACGGTTGAGCAAATAGAAGACCAACCGTGCGGCGGTCTTTGGGCCGATCGTAGGAAGCTTGCTGAACTCGTTGATGAGCGCCGCGACCGGGCCGGCAATGGAACCGGAACTCGGCATCCCGGGGGTTACGAAAAGCCCGGGATGCGCATGCCGCCGGTCAGCGAGGCCATTCGCTTTTGCGACGTCTCGGTCGATTTCGAGAGCGCGTCGTTCATCGCGACGACGACCAAGTCTTCGAGCGTTTCGAGATCGTCGGGATCGACGGCCTCTTTGGCGATGCGCACCGACTTCACGCGCTGATCGCACGTTGCTTCCACGGTCACCAGGCCGCCCGCGGCGGTGCCGGTCACTAGCGTCGTTGCGAGTTCTTCCTGCGCTTTGGTCATTTCGGCTTGCATCTTTTTGACTTGCGCCATCAGTTGAGCTTGATTCATCGTTCGCGTATCCGTTCGCTGGCGTAGTTGAAGAGCGCTTCGGCCTCGTCGGCGGCGCCGTCGGCGGTCACGGATGCGACGCCGCCCGGCGCCGTGCCTTTCGCTTTCGAAGCGGAGCCGCCGGCACGCACGGCGATCCGCAGCGGAGTTCCCAGCACGTCGGCGGCGGCGGCTTCGATCAACGCGACGCGTTCGCGAACGACGGCCGTATCGACCGGGCTGCGCGCCGAAAGCACGATCGCGTTGCCGTCGAGCTCCTCGATCGTCGCGCCGGAAAGTGCCGCCTTCAGCGGGTGGTACTCGCTGGCGGCTTTACTGCAGATGCTCGTCCAGGCCGCGCGCACTTTGTTCAGCGAAACTCGCGGCGCTGCCGCGGAGGCGGCCGCCGGGACGACGTCGCGGGCGGGCGTCGGGACGACGGCGCGAGCGGCCGCCTTCGACGGTGCGCTTGCAACCGGCGCGACGGGCGCGTGGCGCCCCTCTTCGAGGGCGGCCACGCGGGCTGCAATGCCGTCGAGGCTCGTATCCTCCGCCGTCAGGATGAGGCGTAACAGCGTCGTTTCCAACTCGAGGCGCGGATTGCCGCCGGTGCGCGCGAGTGAAAGCGATTCGGTGAGCCCGCGCAGCGTGCGAACGAGCACCGCCATCGGAACGCTTCCGGCACGCTCCCGCGCGCGTTGCGCGTCTTCCGGCGCGAGATCGCGCGCCAGCAGTTCGGGATCGACGCGCGCGACGAGGAGATTGCGAAATGCGGCGACGAGCGCGCGGATGAGCGTGAGAATGTCGGTTCCGGCATCGGAAGCCTCTTCGATGGTCGCCAGCGCCGCCGCCGGGTCGCGCGCGACGATCGCGTCGAGCAGGCGGTTTGCCACGTCGCGGCCGGTCGCGCCGAACGCGAGGTCGAGCGTCGGTACGGCGATCGGCTCGCCGCCGGAAAACGCCGCCGCCTGCTCGAGCATGGTCAGTGCGTCGCGGAGCCCGCCGTCGGCCCGGTAGGCGATTGCGGCGAGCGCCGCCGGCTCTGCGGCGATCCCCTCGGCGCGCGCAATCTGCCCGAGCCTCTCGATCATCACCGGTATCGCGATGCGCCGAAACGCGTAGCGCTGGCAGCGCGAAAGAACCGTCAGCGGCAGGCGTTCGGGTTCGGTCGTCGCCAGTATGAAGACCGCGTGCGCGGGCGGCTCTTCGAGCGTCTTCAAAAAAGCGTTGGCGCCTTCTTTCGTGAGCATGTGCGCTTCATCGATGATGTAGACTTTCATCCGCATGCTCGCCGGCGCAAATTTGACGGCGTCGCGCAGCGCGCGTATCTCGTCGATGCCGCGGTTGCTTGCCGCGTCGATTTCCAAGACGTCCAGCGCCGTTCCGGCGATCATCGCTCGACAATTCTCGCACGTGTTGTCGGGCGTCGCCGTGGGCCCGTTGACGCAGTTGATGCAACGCGCCAGAATCTTGGCCGCCGACGTTTTCCCCGAACCTCTCGGTCCGGAAAACAGGTACGCGTGGGCCAGCTTGCCGCCTTCGATCGCGGCGGTCAACGTCCGAACGACGGCGTCTTGCCCGACGAGATCCGCGAACGAAAGAGGACGCCAGGTCCGGTAGAGCGACACACTCCAATCTTACGAGGAGGGTTTGGGCGAGCCTGCCGGCGGGTAGGTTGAAACGGTCCGGTTCCGGATGGGTTTAGAGAGGTTGGCTGGAGCGTCGCAATAGCGCTTCGGCATTTCCGGTTACGAAGGGAACCGTCCATTGGCTTTTGGAGACCTGCGCGCGGCCTTGCGGAAACACTTCGGTTTCGAAGCGTTCTATCCGGGCCAAGAAGAGGTCATTTCACGCGTCCTGCAAGAGCAGGATACGTTGGCTATTCTCGCCACCGGCGCGGGCAAGAGCCTCACCTATCAGCTGTCGGCGCTGTTGCTCGAAGGCACCACGGTGGTCGTCAGCCCGTTGATTGCGTTGATGAAAGATCAGCTCGACGTTCTGCGCGAGCGCGGCATTCGCGGTGCGATCGCACTGAACTCGACGCTATCGGAAGAACAAGAAGCGCGTGCGCGCGAGCGGATTGCGTCAGGCAAGATCAAGATCGCGTACACGACGCCCGAAAAGCTCGAAGACGAAAGCTTTTTGCGCCTGCTCCAATCGATCGAAGTTCCGCTTTTCGTCGTCGACGAAGCGCACTGCATCAGTCAATGGGGGCACGATTTTCGCCCGGCGTATCTCGCGCTCGGCGGCGCGATCAACAAGTTAGGCAAGCCGACGGTTCTGGCCCTCACCGCTACCGCCACGCCCTCGGTACGTGAAGACATTCTGCATCAACTCGGCATCGAGCACGTGAAACCGATCGTCCGCGGCTTCGACCGCCCGAATCTCGTCTACGAGGCCCGCAAGGCGCACAAGGCCGTCGACAAGATGAAGATCCTCACATCGCTCTTCACCGGTCCCAACGCCCTAGAAGGCACCGGCATCATTTACACGGCCACGATCAAGAACGCGCTCGAGGTTCAGCACCATCTGACGCACGAGCTCAACGTGCCCGCGGCCGTCTATCACTCGAAACTGCATAAAGAAGATCGCACGTCGGTCCAAAATCTCTTCATGAGCGAAGCGATTCGCGCGGTCGTCGCGACCAACGCGTTCGGGCTCGGCATCGATAAATCGAACATTCGTTTCGTCGTGCACTACGACCTCACGGGTTCGCTCGAAGCGTACACGCAAGAAGCCGGTCGCGCCGGAAGAGACGGGCTCCCGTCGCGCTGCATTCTGATCTATCGCATGAGCGACACGCGCGTGCAGAGTTACTTCTTGACGGGAAAGTATCCCGACATCGAAGAGGTGCAGCGCGTCTTTGGGACGATCGAGGTCTTCGGCGATCAAGCCGGCGGCGTTTCGATGGCCGATCTCCGCAAGATCCTGCAGCTTCCGCTCACCAAGCTGCGCGTGATTCTCGCCCTGCTCAAGAAATCGGGCTACCTCGAGTCGGTTAAGAAATCGGCGTACGGTCTGACCGAAGCGGTTCGCAAGAACCGCGAGCTCGTATTAAGCCTCGCCAACTACGAGACGAAAAAATCGTACGACCAAAGTAAACTCGCGATGATGTTGCAGTACGCGGAGACGACCTCGTGCCGCCGGCGATTCATCCTCAATTATTTTGGCGAAGACTTCGACCGTTCGAACTGCGGTGCGTGCGACAACTGCCTGCGGGCGGCCGTTCGCAGGGTCCACGAGGGGGCGGCCACCGGAGGGTTCAAAATCTCCGACGTGGTGCAGCACCCCAAATTCGGCATGGGAACGGTGGAACGCGCGGAGCGGGATTTGGTCACGGTGCTCTTTCCGAGCGTCGGCTATAAGACGCTCCTGGCATCGGCCGTCCACCGTTCCGGCAAAATTGCTTCCTAGCGAGACCCTCTCTCGCTCTTTCGCGGCGCTGACGCTGCTGGCGGCCTGCCTGACGGCTTCCGCCCCGGCGCAGACGCCCGCGTCCCCGGCGCCCTCGCCGGCCGCGTCCTCGGTCCCCTCGCCGATCCCCTCCCCCGGTGCATCGACGGCGCCTGCCGCCTCGGCCGGTCCCTCCGTTCCAGGAGCCGCCACGCCGACACCGCCGCCGATTACGGTCGAGCCGGCAAGCGCGACCGTTCCCGTCGGTGGTTCGGCCCGCGTCGTCGTCGGATCGGCTATCGCGCCGATTACCGTCGTCGCGCACGACCCCGCGATCGTCGACGCCGCGGTCGATCAATCGTCGTCGGCAATCGCGCTCTCGGGAAAGAAGCCGGGAACGACCGTCGTCACGGTCTCCGACGCGCGCGGCCTTACGCGTGACGTCCAGGTACGCGTCGCATACTATGCCGGAAGCACCGCCTCACAGACGACGCTCTCGATCACCGGCGATCCGGCATCCGCCGATTTCGTGCGCCAAGAGGTCGCGGCCGCGGTCGTTCGCGCGACCCAAGCGCGTCCGGGCGCACAGGTCGTCGTTTCCGCCGACGACGTCCCGTTCTCGGGCACGCTCGCGCAGGATCGCGTCGCCGTCGTCAACGTTCCGGTGCTCGTTCAAGGAACGGACTACATCGAAGTGGATGCGACGACGCGCGTCGACGTGCGCAATGTCGCCGCACCGCGCATCTCTCCGGGTTCCCTCATGGTGAGCGACTACCCCGAACGGCTCGAGGAAAACGGGACGCTCTTCACCGCGGATCTCCGCAGCGAACAGCCCTCGCGCTTTCTCTACTTTCATTACAATCCGCCGGGTCAGCCGCCGCGGCGCGTCGTTCTGCGCGTCGACAACACGTCTCCCGAACCGGCAAACGTGCAGTTCATCAGCGGACGCGGCGGTCCAACCGCCAACGAAATGGAGGCCGGACATACGGCGACGCGCGCCTTCTTGATCAACGTCGTGCAGAATCAGGGACGGCTCATCACGATCCCCGGAAACTCGTCGCTGAACATCGCCGAACAGAGCCTCGCGCCGGGAACGATCGTATGCAACCTGTTGCAGTTGCGCGCGCTCTCGGGAAACGGCAGCGTGCATCTGACGCTGACGTCGCAGCCGGCCGACGGTGACGTCGCCGTCGCACCCGGCGGAGCGTTGCTGGAAGCGGAGCACAAGCACGCGCGCGGCATCTATCCGATCCCGGAGTTTTACTACGCAGCACAGTGGAACGTCAACGACGATTATCTCGAGGTTCCCATCGGTCAGATTCCGCTGCCCAACGATCTCCAAGGCCAAGCGTTGGCGGGAGATTACGGCGTGCTGCAATCGTTCGTGGTCACCGTACACAACCCGGGCTCGGCGCCGCAGGCGATCGCCATCTACGAAAACCCGCGCGGCGGACGCGCGACCGGAACCTACATCATCGACGGCGTCCTGGTGCAGTCGCATCAGGTGACCGCGTTTTCACGCTACAAGATTCGGCAGTACGTCATCCCGGCCCGCGGATTCGTCCGCGTCACGATCGTGACGATGCCCGAGGCCGGCTCGAGCTATCCGCTGCGCTTGATCTTCGCACCGGACGACGGCAGCGTCGCCCCCGGAGCGCCCGGCTCGCCGGTGTACTAGTGTCGTGTCTCCTAAGACACGACACTAGGTTCCGGCGACGCCGGCATAGAGGTCGCGCATGCGGCGCGCGCTGGCCGGCCACGAGAGCCGGTCGATCGCGGCGGAGCGCACCGACGTTGCGCGCGCGTCGTCGTCGCCGCGCATGGCGCGCTTTAACGCTTGCGCCCATTGCGATGCATCCTCCACCGGGACGACCGGGGCGTCGCTCCCGACGACTTCCGGCAACGCGCCGCGATCGGAGACGATGCACGGCGTACCCGCGCAAAGCGCTTGAGCGGCGGCATAGCCGAATCCCTCATAGTGCGACGGCACGGCGACGACCGCGCAGCTCGCGTAGAGATCGAGCAGCTCCCGGCGCTCGACGTAACCGCGAAACTCGACGCGGTCCGCGACGCCGATCCGGCGCGCGGCGGCCGCACACTCGTTGCGATACGACGTCGGCGGCCCGACGGAAACGATGCGCGCGCCGGGAAGCTCGGGAAGCAGCCGCACGAGCGCATCGAGGTTTTTGCGCCGCTCGACGGTTCCGACGATGAGAATCGTGCGCGCGTCTCCGGCGCGCCGCTCCAGCGTACAGAAATCGTCGGCAACGCCCGGATAGACCACGTGCACGCGCGCCGGGTCGTAGTCGGCGAGGACGCGCAGCAGTTCCCTTCGCGAGAACTCCGAGTCGACCGCGATGCGTGCGACCGTCCGGTAGCGGTCGAGGGAAAAGCGTCCGAAATAGTAGCGCGCGTACGCGGGCGCGTGGGCCTGAACGCGCAGCCACGCCACGTCGTGTACGGTTGCGACGACCGGCAACGGCGATGCAAACGGCACCGTGCCGGACGCGCAATGCAGCAGGGCTGCGCGCGCGCGGGCGGCGCGTCGCGGCAAGAGCACCTGATCCCACCAAATTCGCCGGTCGAAGCGCCACGGATCGAGCGACGGCTCGCAGAGTTTTACGAGTTCGATCTCGGGATCGTCGCGCAGTGCCCGAGCCAGGCCGGCAACGTATTCGCCGATGCCGGTTGCCGTGCCGATGGCGAGTTGCGCGTCGAGCGCGACCCTCAACGCAGTTCGCGCTCCAGCGCCCGCACCATCAACGCACGCGCGTCGATCCGGCGCGCGCGCTCGAGATACCGTCGGGCCGCGTCCGCGTCGCCGCGCCGGTGCGCGACGACCCCCAGGCCGGCAATGGCGTCGGCGCTCGCCGGATCGGCGGCGGCAGCGCGGGCGAACAGCGACGAAGCGCCGTCGAGATCGCCGAGCAGCACCGCTTGATTGGCGGCCACGATCGCATACTTCTCGGAGAGCGGCGCGAGGTCGGTGGCGATTTGCATGTCGCGCATCCCGCGGCGCAGCCACGCCATCTGCGCGGGGCTTCCGGACACTTCGCGCCAGGCTTGCCGATTCGCAAGGTCGCCCATTCGCCAGGCCGTTTCGGCGATCGCGTCGGGATGCGTCGCCGTCAGCGACAGCCGCACGTTGAGCGTCCGTTCCAGCGCATACGCGCTCGCGGGGCTCGCCGGCTCCAACGATCGCACCGCGAACTGCACCGCATCGACGTCGGGAGCGGCGATGAAATACTCGAGCGCGAGATCCCGATCGCCTTGCGCCATCGCAAGGCGCCCCAGCAGCTCGTCGCGCGAAGCCGACGGCGGCAGCCGCAGCGCGTAACGCAGCGCTTCGCCGTTTCGCCGCGCAGAGAGCGCGTAGGCGGCCAACGTCGCCTCGACGTACGGGGCTGGGGCGACCCGATCGAGCGCGCGATAGACGGCGACGCCGAAAGCGGCGGGAACGTGCGACGGCAGCGTGCCGCGCGCCGCCGCCGAGGCCGCAAACGCGTCGGACGCCAACTGAATCGCGCCGAAGGCCGTCAACACCAAAACGACGGCCGCAGCGACGAAGAAGCGGGTTAGAATTTGACGGTGAAGTTCACGTCTTCGCGGGTCTCCGTCGACGTGTTGACCGGAATGAGGCCGTCGAGATAGCGCAGCTGACGTGCGGAGACCGACAGCGTGCTCGACGAGTGCGGAATCTGGAAGGTGAGCTTCCCGCCGTACGAATTGTCGATCGTATCCAGGTTGCTCACGCCGGGCAGGCCGTATCCGCCGAAGAGCCGGTCGGCCGCGTAATCGAGATGGAGCGTCAGTCCGCTGACGACCGGAACGGCAACGCCGGCGCCGAGCGAAACTTTGCTCATGTTGGCGTAGTTCGGCACGGCCAGCGGCACGCCGGCGCCCGGCAGCTGCCACGACGAAGCGTCTCCCAGCGTCGCCGGCGTAAGCCCGCTGGAGTCGCTGCGCGTCAATCGCTCGTAATCGCTCGAAAGCCCGAACGTGAGCGTGCGCGCTCCCGCGCGCACGTCGAGATTCGCGCCGGCCGCGGCGCCGTTGTCGTTCAAACCGACCGAGGGTGCCGCCATCCACGCGCTTTCCAATCGCGTCGTAAACTTCAGCGGCCCCAAGCGCACCGAGGACGGTATCGCTTGCACCGAACCGGCGGACCCCGCGATGGTGCCGCTCTCGCCGAACGCAAGCGCCGAACTCGCCGCAACCGTAGGCGCGGTACCGTGGACGAGGCCGCCGAGCGAGAACGCACCGGATTGCGGCGATACGAGCGTGACCGGCGCAACCGGTTGGTACTGACCGGCGGCAAACGTGGTCGCAGAAACGCGCGCCGCGTCGTCGCGCGCCGATGCGTCGTCGTCGCTTTGCGGCGTGACCGCGAAACGAAGATTCGCGTGCAACAGCGGCGCACCGACGGCTTGCGCGGGATCGAATGCGGCGCCGTCGGATGCGACGAATCGCGCGTTGCGCGACGATGCGAACGTCGGCGCCGATCCCGGACCGCGCTCGAACGTCGCCGGAAGCAAGGCCGGCACGCTTCCCAAAGCGAGATCGCGCAACGGAGATTCGCTGATGCGATCGCCGTACGCGGCGGCGAGCGACGCGGTGCCGTCGGATGACTCACCGAAGATGCGCATCATGACTTGCGCGGGGAGATCGAACGACGCGGTGCCCGCAACGGGCGGCGAAGCCGAGGCAATGCGAGGCACAAGCGCTACTGCGAGCGCCGCCGAGGCGATTATGCCGGCCAGCCTACGCACGTTCTCCTCCACAGCCTTGAGAGACACCCTTCCCTTAAACGATGCAAAGGCTCCCGCCGTTACGTCGCTCGGACACTCCATCTTGGAGGCCTCTAGGCGCGGTCCCTGGCGATAAATCGCCGAGCTATCAAAATTGCGGCGTAGTCGTCGACCGGCACGGGCGGCGTCTGCAAACCGGCCGGAACCAGACGGCGCCACCCGCGCGGCGGGTGCTCCCGGAAATAGAGTTCGCGGGCTCGGCGCGAGGTCTCGAACTCGTCGACGAGGTGGATCGGGACGCCCAGGACGAGCAGCCGTTCGCGCACCGCGGCGGCCATGGTTCCGCGCCCGAGCGCGATCGCCGCGACTCCGCCGGAGGCAACGACTGCCGCCAGGCGTTCGACCAGACTCCCGACGGGGACGACGCCCGATTCGAGGACGCCGCCCGCCGCGTCGAGCAGGGCGAAGCCGGCCTTGTCGCGACCCGGATCCACCCCGAGCACCGTCCCGGCGCTCATTTTCGCTGCGGCGTGAGTACGATGACGATCGGGACGCCGCCGATGTGAGGATAGAAGTCCTGCGCGGCAAATGCCGTCAGCACGTAGGTGCCGGCCTTGTCTATCCGCTGCTGCATTTGAGTGGCATCGGGGATCAGTTGCAGCGCCTGCACGTTGTCTGCGAGAAACGGCGGCAGCCCCAGGCGCTTGGCCGAGATCGAGACGTAATTCTGTACCTGCCCGAGCGCGATATAGGCGCTGGCCCCGCTCGCGCCCGGAATCGTGAGTTGCGCGATGACCTGACCTTTTTGGAAGTATCGCTTGTCGTCGGTCCCGTTGACCTCGAAGTGGATCTCGTCGTTCTGATAGAGATTTTGATCCGACGTAACCGTCAGCATCACGTTTGCTTGAGTCGTTCTCGCAAGGTTCGTCAATGTGTCGGAAAGCGTCGCGAGCCGCTTGTCGGCATCGGGCGGAATGGCGTACGGCTTAAGGCCGAGAAGCGGATAGTTCGCATTCACGAATTTTACGGCGTCGTAATAAAACGACCGAATCGTTCCCAGGCGCTGGGCTCGCGATGCGTCTCGATCGACGATTCGATAAAACGGAACCATGAGCGCGTCGACTTGGACGACGAGTTTGCCCGTGTTGACTTTCTTTTCGAGATCCCGCTCGCGGTGCGTGAGTTCGGAGATCTGCTGGTTGAGGGAGTTGAGTTTGAAGAACGCCGTTTTTACCTGTTCCGAAGCGAAGATCGCGACCAGCGTTACGACCAGTGCGATGATCATGCCGGTCGCGATCGCAACGATGGTCGACGTGTAGCGCGGGCGGATGCCGAAGAGCGAGAGCCGCTGGCGCCCGACCCGGTGGCCGACCCGGTCGCCCACGTAGGCGACTGCGCCCGAAATCAGCATCACGAACAGAACGTTGCCCACACCGCGTATGAATTCGACGAAGTTCACGCCCCGCTACGCTCCGTCACTAGACCAGCGCCGCCCGGCGCAGCCGTGCGAGCCCGATTGCGGTGAACAGCAGGTTCGGCATCCACGCCCAGAGCCACGCGACTGCCAGAAAGGCTTCGCCGAAGAACGAGCACACCGTCATGACGATATAGTAGACGAAGACGATTGCCAGCGACAATCCGAACCCTAGGCTCGCGCTGCTGCCGCCGCTGCGTATCGTGCGCATCCCGAAGGGAACCGCGATCAGAATGAACACGAAGCACGCAAACGGCCGCGCGAGTTTTTCCTGGTAGGTGGTGACGTACTTTCGCAGTTCGCTCTCCGTCAGTTGTCCCGTTCGGACGATCCCGGCGATTTGAGCGCGGCTCATGCTGTCGGGATCGTCGTTCTTGATGCGCTTGACGAGGTCGGTTGGATTTTGGCCGATTTCGACCTGCTGTTGCGGAATCGGCGGCTCGGCCAGCACCGATCCGTCCGGATTGAAGCGGTAGAGGCTGGAGTCTTGCAGCAGCCACTTGTCGGCCGTGAACTCGGCTCGGTCGGCGAAGACGATTTGGCGCGGCCGGTTGCGGCTGTCGTATTGAATCAGCGTGACGTGCAGCAGCGCCTCTGAATTCGGTTCGTAGGCGGTGGCGACGGTGAGTTGGCGGCCGCCTCCCGGCAGCGGCGCCGTCACCGTAAGGTCGCGCCCGTACGCGCTGGTGTGATTGATGACCGAGCTTTCGATCTCGACGAGCTGGTCGTTGGCGTACGGAACGAGTGCTTCTTGCAAAAAAAGCGTTACGAACGACATCACGATGCCGACGGCCAACAGCGGCATCACGATGCGCCCGAACGTAACGCCCGCCGCTTTCATCGCCGTTAATTCGCTGTCGCTCGAAAGCCGCTGGATCGCCAGCAGCGTGCCGAGCAGCAACGCCATCGGGATCACGAGCACGACGTACGCCGGCAACGACCACGCAAATACGAGCAGCGCCGCCCACAGCGGTGCGTGCTCGCTGCTGACGAGTTTTCCGACGTTGAGAATTTCCGTCGCCGCGAAGATCAGCGTAAACGCGCCCAACCCGAAACCGAACGGCCCCGCCAACTCGGTCAGCATGTAACGGTCGAGGATGGTGAAGCGCAATGCTAGACGAAGTCCCGGGAAGCGTTGGCTAGCGAGGAAATGCTGGTTTGGGGCGCCCTCGGGGAACGTTTACCAGCCGAAGTGCACAAGCGCCCCATGGCCTGGGGGCCCCGCGGAGTGGGGGGCGCGGAGCCTGGGGCGGAGCGCCTTTTAAACGTGCAGGTACGCCGGCCGCTGCAGTTTGTTATAGCCGAAAACCTTCGCCGAGATAGAACGTCCTGGCAATCGGAGAATCGAGCACTTCTTGAGCCGAGCCTGAAACTTCAATGCGTCCGTTGTTCATGATGTAGGCGCGATCGACGATAGCGAGCGTCTCGCGAACTTGATGGTCGGTGATGAGAATGCCTAACCCGCGGTCGCGCAGTTGCCGGATCATCGTTTGGATGTCGGCGACGGCGATCGGGTCGATGCCGGTAAAGGGCTCGTCGAGCAAAAGAAACGCCGGTTCGATCGCCAGCGCGCGCGCGATCTCGACGCGCCGGCGTTCGCCGCCCGAAAGACTGTCGCCGCGGGCGTCCACGAAGGCCCGGAGTCCGAACTCCTCGAGCAAGGCGGGCAATCGCCGCTCGCGCTCGTCGTGCGGTATGCCGTTCTGCTCCCAGATGAGCCGGATGTTGTCGCCGACGGAGAGCTTGCGAAAGATCGAGTTCTCCTGCGAGAGATACCCGACGCCGTTGCGGGCGCGCGCGTACATCGGCGCCGACGTGAGGTCGATCTTCTTGGACTCCATGTCGAGCACCACGGTGCCGCCGTCCGGCTTCACCAAGCCGACGACCATGTAAAACGTGGTCGTCTTTCCGGCGCCGTTTGGACCGAGCAGTCCGACGACCTCGCCGGTGCCGACTTCCGCCGAAACGCCGTTGACGACGGTGCGCTCGCCGTAGCGTTTGACCAGACCGCGCAGCTTTATCGAAGATTCTTGACCGTTCATTGCATTCGCATGTGCGTGAGTGCGATATCGGATTCAAAACTCGAGCCCGTGCCGCGAAAACCCTTGGGATCGACGATCACGACGTTGCCGGTGCCACGCAGCGCTCGACCGCTGCGATCGTAGACGAGTTGGTCGCAGTCGAGCTGCATGCCGGTGCTCGTCTGCGCGTGAACGGGTTTCAGGAGCGTAATCGTATCGGCAGCCTCGTTCAGAACGGCTTGCGGCGCTACGGCGGTCATCGTTCTCCCGTTGCGATCGTAGAAGGTGACGCGAGCATCTTGGAAAACCGCACGCGCCTTGCCCTGCGGCCCCTTGCTCTCGTAGGATTTTGCGATCAATTCATACTCGACGCGGTTTTGGACTTGCTGAATGATGCGCACCGGCCGGTGGGCGCTCCCCTGACCGGTGATGTGCAGCGAGGGCGCGCTTGCGGCGCCGCGCGGCAGACTCGCACGTGCCGACGGCGCCGGGCGCCCGGCGGGAGCTTGAGGATTGCACGCGCAGAGCAAGAGGACGGCCGCGAACGGGCCGGCTCGGCGAAGCTCGATGGTTTTCACCGTTGCCGATCGCCCGGCGGCTCCTTCGGACCGGCTGCCGCCAGCGCCAAGCCCATCGCCGGGAGCCAGAGTCCGAAGATGGCGATGCTCATCGTATCGATCAGCCCTTGCACGGCAATACCGGCGAGTCCCGCCGTCACCGCCAACGCAAGCACCGGCGACGCAGGCCCGCGCGACATCCGAGCGCGCAGTTCTGCGGCAAACCTCCATGCGAGCCAAGCGAATGCAGCCAATAGCAGCACGCCGCCTTCGGCGAAGAACGTCAGGTAGATGCTGTGCGCGTGAAATGCGGTCGCGTCGGCATCGGGAACGTGGACGAGCGCGTACAGCAGCGGGAAGTCGAATGGCCCCACGCCGGTGAGCGGAAAACGATCGATGATTTGCAACGCAGCTTGCCAAATCGAGAGCCGCGTGTAGTCTTCGCTGGGATCGTGGTGGCTGTTGAAGAGCAGCAGCACGGCGATCGCGCCCGCGGCAATCGCGAGCAGCGCGACGACGCGGCCGTGCCTATTTTCGCGCGAGCCCACCGCCACAAAAAACGCGGCCGCCGCCGCCGCGCCCATCCATCCGGCGCGCGAAAACGTCAGCACCAGCGCAATCGCGCCGACGCCCATCGCCACCCATCCGAGCGCGCGCAGCGCCCTCGAGGCGCCCTCGCGCGTGGCCGCGTAGGCGACCGGCAGCATGACGATCAAATATGCCGCAAGCTCGCCGGGCAACACGAACGTGCCGGTTGCGCGTCCGTGTTGCAGTGCGTAGAGCGATGCCGGCGTACGCGTCACGACCATCGCAATCGCCGCCCCAGCGGCGAGCGTCCCGGTCGAAAGGTACGCCCAGAAAATCGCGCCGGCAACGCCGGCTTCGCGATAGAAACGCAGCAGGGAGCAGTGCCACAAAATGCTCGTTCCGAAGATCCCGACGAACAGAAGACCGCGCAGCGGATCGAATCCAGCCAGCGCGGCGAGCGTAGCCGCACCGAATCCCGCCAGCATCGGCAACAGCAACGGCTGCGAATGCGGCACGCGAGCAAGGACGAGCAGCGCGCTCGAATAGACGACCAGCGCGCCAACCAGCGCCAGCACGGCGAACGCGAGGGGTTTGGGCACCACGGAAACGCCCGGATACGTGACGGTCGTCAGCACGATGAATGCCGGATACAGCGGCAGCGCCGCGTAGACGGCCGCAAATCCCAGCGGTAGCGCACGTTTCAGCATGGCGCCGGCGCTGCAACCGCAACGATGCATTCGGCGACGCGCCGGGCCGCGCCGGACTCGCCGATGCGCGCTTTTCCGGCCGCCGCCATGCGCGCGCGTCGCGCCGGATCGTCGAGCAGGGCCGACACGCCGGCGGCCGCGCTTTCGCTCTCCGCCGGAAGCACCGTCATCGCGTCGCCGAGCAAACCCGATTGGCGCTTGCGATACCAGCCCGAATCGCGTCCCGGCGGTTCGAACGCGACGACGGGGACGCCGGCAGCCGCGGCGGCTTCGTTTGCGGTGCCGGCCTGTCCGAGCACGAGCGTTGCGCGACGCAGCAGCGGACCGATCGTACCGCGCCACGCGCGCGCACCGATGCGGCCGGCGGATGCGAGCGTGAAGGGAATTGCTTTGTCCGGCGTTGCGGCCACATCCCAGCCGCAGCGGCGTGCGATCGCTTCGAACTCGCCGGCGTCGAGTCCGCGTGCGACCGAGAGCACCGCGCCGGCGCCGGGCCGCGCGCGCGCAACGCGCCGCGCGACGTCCAACAGGAATGCCGCGCTGGCGTAAGCACCGGTGCGGCTTCCCGGAAAGAGCACGATCGGCTCTGTGAAACCTTCGACCGCAGCATCGGCCCGAGCGTCGTCGGGGGTGGCGAACAGATCGGCGATCACGTTCGCGGGCGGTTCGACGCGCAGGCCGTGGCGCTCGAGGCGCTGCGCCGTCGGCGCGTCGCGCACGAAACGTGCCACCGCGCGCCGCAAGAGCCGTTCTTCGAACGCGCCGTACGGTGCGACGTCGACGCTCTTCGCCGTGCCGACGAAGACTGCAGGGGTCCGCGTCTGCAGCGCCATCATCAGGGCAAACGCGTCGCCGACGGCAACCACGCCGGCGTACTCTCCGCGCACCGCGTGCAAGAAGCGCCGCTGCGCGAGCGTGAGCCCGAGCAAACCCGCCCGCACGTCGCGAACGATGTTGCGCACGTTTCCCATCGCGATCAACCCGCCGCTGGGCATCGCGGCGCGCGGCCCGACGTCGCGTAGCGATTCGGACGGAACGTCGCCGACGAGCGCAAGGTGATCGAGCCGCAGGTCCGGGCGGAGCGCCGCGAGTTCGACTGCGATACGTTCGGCAATCGCCGCCTCGCCGTGCCCGTTGCTGACGAACAGAACCGCGGTCATGCCGCCGGCAGCAGCGGAACGAGCCCGAAGCCGCGCAGCGCGAAGCGCGCGCGCGATGCGTCGTACGCGAGTTCGCTTCGCGACACGTAGCGTCCGTAAGGTCCGGCATGAACGATCGGCACGTCGCCCGCATACTCCGGCTCGAAAAGCGTGTCGTGGCTGTGGCCGCCGAGCAGCAGGTCGATCCGCGGAACGCGTTGCGCGAGCGTGCGGTCGAGACGCAAGCCGAGGTGCGAGAGCACGACGAGCATGTCGCCGCCGGGTATCGCGCGTGCGTACGGCTCGATCGCCTCCCACGGATCGAGAAACCGCCAACCGAAGACGCGCTCCCAGCTGCTGCCGTCCGGATATTGCATGATCAGCAACCCGAGCACGTGGACGCGCACGCCTTCGCGTTCCAACGTAAGCGAACGCGCGAAGGGCAGCGCTCGTCCTTTCGTGTCGACGAGATTCGTGCAGACCAGCGGATGGCGCATGCGCGCTGCCCGCGCCGCCAGCAACGGAAAGAAATAGTGAAACTCACGGTTACCGATGGCCTGTGCGTCGTATCCGGCGGAATCGATTTCTCCGGCGATCGGCTCGTTGCGGTGATAGACGGTTTGGCTGCCGCGCAGCGAATCGCCGCAATCGAAGAGCAGGCCCGGCTGCGTCTGGCGCAGAGCGCGCAACGGCGCGACGATCCCGCGGTGGTCGTGAAGATCCGACGTGTGATAGATGCGGATCACGCGAGCGGCCCCGCGGCCGCTGCATTCGACTGCGCCAGCGCTACGGCAAAACGCGCGCAACGCTCCAACGCGTCGGGTGGTCCGAGCGCTCGCTGCAGTTCGTCGAACTGCCCGTACTGCCGTCCGGGATCGCGCAGCACCGCGTCCATGGCATCGGCGAGCCGTTCCGGCGTCGCTTCCTCTTGCAGCAGCTCCGGAACGACTTCGCGCTGCAGCACGAGGTTCGGCAGCGTGATGAAACGGTGCTTGATCATCGTGCGCCCGTGCTTGACCAGCACCGGCGTTATGATGTAGAACGCAACCGCGGGGACGCCGCACAGCAGCGTCTCGAGCACGGCGGTTCCGGAGGCGACCCACGCGGCGTCGGCTTCCGCGATCGCCGCAATCGTTCCGCGAGCGATGTCGACGCCGGTGAGATCGCACCGCCGAATCGTGCGCTCGATGCGCGCCGCCGCACGATCGCCGGCCGCACCGAACACGCCGCGGAGCTGCGGGCGGCGCCGTTTGAGCAGCGCAAACGCACGCGCCAGCGCCGGCAAATGGTAGCGCAACTCACCGCTGCGGCTGCCCGGCAGCATCGCCACCGTGCCGCCGCCGGCGGGCGGCGCTTGACGCGGGGCGCGCCGCCGGTAGAGCCCGGCGAGCGGATGTCCGAAATACACGACCGGCAGATTGAGGCTTTCGTAGAACGACGCCTGATGCGCGAAGGCGGTCATCGGCACCGCCACGCCTGCGACGGCGCGCGCCTTCTTCGGATTGTCGAGCCAGGTTCCGGGCGGGAAGACGTCGAGCACCGGCCCCGTATAACGCAGCCGTCGCAGCGTCATTGCGAGGCGCAAATTGAACACGCCGAAATCCACCAGCACGACGAGATCCGGCTTCGTTGCAACGAGATGAAAGGCCGTGCGCCACATAATCGCCAGCAGCTTCGGGATTCGCGGAATCGCCGCCAGCGGACCCATGCTCGCCCAACCCGTATGGTCGCGCCACAGCGTGAAACCGGCGTCCCGCATCGCTTTCGATCCGATGCCCTCGAACCTCGCCTGCGGGTCGACCTCGCGTATCGCTTGCGCGAGCAGCAACGCGCTGGATTCTCCGGATGCCTCGCCGGTCGAAAAGAAATACCGCATGTGAAGTGACGGTCGCCGCCGGCTACGCGCCCTAGCGCTCTGCGGACGCTCGACGCGTGGCCGGCGTCGCCGTCACTTCAATATGCCGCGTTGGGATTCGGCCTCGACGAAGGCGACGATTTCGCGGCCGGGATCGGTCGTGACTTCGGCTTTCATCGCGTCGAGCGCTTTGGAAACGGTCAGTTTCGGATCGTAGAGAATTTTGTAGCACCTTTTGATTTCGTTGCGCTCTTCGGGGGAGAAGGCGGCGCGGCGAAGGCCGACGCTGTTGAGACCGTAGGGGCGTGCCGGATTCCCTTCGATGAGAAAAAACGGCGGCACGTCTTTCGTGAGTTTGGTCGCTCCGCCGATCATCGCGTATCGTCCGATACGCGTGAATTGGTGGACGCCGGCCTGCCCGCCGATGGTTGCGTAGGCTCCGACGTCGACGTGTCCGGCCAACTGCGCGAGATTGCTCATCGTCACCCCGTCGGCGATCGTGCAGTTGTGCGCGATGTGCACGTAGGCGAGCAGCAGACAGTCGTCGCCGACCGCGGTCACCTCGTCGTGACCCGTTGCGCGCTGGATGCTCACGTACTCGCGCAGCACCGTCCGGTCTCCGACGCGAGTGAAGGCCCGTTCGCCGCTGTATTTGCGATCCTGCGAGGCGGCGCCGATCGTCGCAAACGGATAAACGTGACAATCCTCGCCGATGCGCGTCCAACCGTTGACCACGACGTGCGACTGCAGCACCGTGCGGGCTCCGACGGTGACGTGTTCGCCGATGATGCAGTACGGCCCGATTTCTGCTCGCCTGGCGATATCCGCGCCGGGGTGAACGATTGCGGTCGGATGGATCACGAGTGCAGAACCGACGCATCGGCGCCGAACATGCGCCGGTCGGAGACGATCGAGAAGCTGAGCACGGCTGAGCACGCGAGTTGTCCCTCGACCGTTGCCACCGTCGAGACCCAGCCGATGTTGCGCCGGTGACGGATCATCGCCACCTCCATGTCGAGGCGATCGCCCGGTATGACGGGCCGCCGGAACTTCGCCTTATCGATGCCGGTCAGATACGGCGTCTTGCGCGAGAACTCGCCCGGTTCTAGGACGACGGCACCGCCGAGCTGCGCCATCGCTTCGAGCATGTACACGCCCGGCAATAGCGGATTTCCCGGAAAATGGCCGTTGAAGACGGGCTCGTTGAACGTGATGTTCTTGTAACCGCGCGCGCGCACCATCGGCTCCAACTCGGTGATGCGATCGATCAGCAGAATTGGATACCGGTGCGGCAGCACTTCGAGAATTTGCCGGATGTCTAAGGCTCCCACGCAATCTCCCTTGCGGCCTCGCGCAGCGCACGGGTGGCCCGCGCGTGCATTTCGTGACCGCTCTTTACGGCGACGACTTCGAATTGCGGCCACGCACCCAGCAGCGCGAAGTCGCCGATGAGGTCGAGCACCTTGTGGCGCACGACTTCGTTCGACCAGCGCAGCGGCTGCATTGGCCCTTCGGGGGTGAACACCAGCGCGTTGTCGAGGCTGGCTCCGCGCGCCAGCCCGCGCGCGCGCAAACCTTCGAGCTCGTGCAGGTAGCCGAAGGTGCGGGCGCTCGCGATCTCGCGCTCGTAGAGTTGCGCGTCGACCTCCGCGTCGAAATACTGCGTTCCTACCGGCGGCGCGAACTCGGCGACGAATCGCACTCGAAATGCCGGCGCGGGAAGTGCGGCCACCAAACGATCTCCGGCGCGCAGCACGTACGGCTCGCTCAAGGCAACGACGGTGCGCGGGCAATCCTGCATCGTAAGGCCCGCGCGCTCGATCGCCTCGACAAAGTTCCGCGCGCTGCCGTCGCAGATCGGAATCTCGGGTCCCTCCACCGCAATCCGCGCGTTGCTGACGCCGCTGGCGAACAAGGCGGAGAGTAAATGTTCGGTGGTAGAAACCGAGGCGCCGTCGAGTCCGACGACGGTCGCGCGCGACGTGTCCACGACATTCTCGGCGACGGCGGGTACCCTCACCGTCGTGCCGGGATCGTGCGGCGAGCGCAAGAGAAAGACGATGCCGCTGCCGGGTTCGGCAGGCTCGACGTCGACGGTTGCGCGTTCGCCCGTGTGAAGCCCGACGCCCTCGAATCGCATCGGCGCCGCTAGCGTCGCCTGCTTCACCTCGCTACGATCGTTTGGGTTCGATTGCGCGCTCCAGTGCGTCGACACGAGCAACGAGCTTTGGCAGCTTGCGAATCATGACCTCTCGCCGCAGCTCGTCGCGGTGTTCGCGCGCCGGATTCCCCGAAACCGTCACGCCTTCCGCGACGTCGCCCCACACGCCGGATTGACCGGCGACGGTCGAACGAGAACCGATCGTCATATGTCCGCGCGTGCCGACTTGACCGGCGATTTTTACGTAGTCGCCGACGACGGTCGATCCCGCCAATCCGGTGAGCGACGCCAGCGCACAATGCTTGCCGATCCGGCAGTTATGCCCGATTTGCACGAGGTTGTCGATTTTCGTGCCGGTGCCGATATGCGTGCTGCCGGTTTGCGCGCGATCGACGCACGAGTTGGCGCCGATCTCCACGTCGTCGTCGAGCACGACGTTGCCGACCTGCGGGATCCGTTCGAGACGACCCTCGACGAACGCCCAGCCGAAGCCTTCGCTTCCCACTACGCTGCCGGCGTGCAGCACGACGCGATTGCCGATGCGGCAGCGATCCATGACGGACGCGTGCCCGTGCAGCCAGGCCGATTCGCCGATCGAAACGTCGTCGCCGACGTACGCGCCCGGCCCGATGACGCTGCCAGCACCGACGGCCGTTCGCCGGCCGACGTACGCTCCGGCACCGATGTAGACGGCCTCGCCGACGTGCGCGTCGTCCTCGACGACCGCGGTCGCGTGCACGAACGGTCCTTGCGGACGCGGCGGCCGCAACGCTTCGAGCAGCCGCGCGAGCGCGAGCCGCGTGTTTTCGACGACGAGCAGCGGCTTCTCCGACTTCGGGAGAGAAACCGACGCATCCACGAGCACCGCCGCAGCCCGGCTCTGCAGCGCCGTGGCGAGATACCGTTCGTCGGTAGCGAACGTCAGCGTTTCCGAATCGGCGTCATCCACGCTCGCGATGCGCGCGATCGGAAGCGCGCCGTCGCCGACCACGCTGCCGCCGACTCGCCCGGCCAGCTCGTTGAGGGTTCCTAACATCGCGATGATTGCAACGCTTAGCCGGACGGCGTCGGCGTCGCTTTTTCGGTGATGTTCAACGATTTTTCGACGTCGCCGGTGATGTCGACGCCGCCGTAACCGATGCCTTCGCGCGTGACCACGAGCTGCAACTTTCTCTGCTGGGCGATCTTGGACGACGCGTCGCGAATCTGCTGCGTGAGCTGTTCGGTGATTTTTGCGTACTTTTGCTGCATGGCCAGCGTGGCGCGCATTTTTTGCGCGCGATTGCCGCGGCCGCCTGCGATGGTCCGCTCGTCGGCGAGCAGCTGGTTCTGGTAGTTTTGGTATTCCGGCCAATTGGCGACGATGCGCTGCACGTCGACCAGTCCGATCGGGCTGCTCGGTCCGCAGCCGGTCAGCGAAAGGGACGCGCCGAGCGCGGCCAGCGTAAAGATGAATATCTGATGTTTCACTCGTGTAAGCTTTCGACGTCCTTGACGAGATCGTTGGTGAGGTCGTAACCGCCGGCGGCCGCCGCAACGCGATCGAGCACGATACTGAATCCGCGCTCCTTCGCAATGCGCGCCGCTTCGCGCATTACCTGGTCGACGATCTGCTTGTAGAGGGCATCTCGCCGCTGCCGTAAGGCTTCGAGTTCTTTGGCCGCAGCTCCGGTCGCTCCCACGTCGGCGCCGTGAAGGGCCGCAAACTGCCGGTCCAAATCGGCCTTCGTCGCCTGATAATCCGCAACCGTCTTCTGGGCATCGGCCTGAAATTGCGCGGTGAACTGGCGATGGATGGCGGCCAGCTTGTCCCGAACGCCCGGCGGCAAGTTGGGCGGAAGCGCGGGCGGCCCCAAGCTGCGCAGTTGGGCGCCTACCTCGTTGCGGCGCTCCAGCAGCTTGGCTTGCGTCTGGCCCGCAATCGCGCCGGCCTGCGTCCGTACGGCCGCGCCGGTTTGGGCGCTGAGCTGCGCGCGATAGGCGCTCAAGGTCGCGGCGTCGGCGCGGCGCGCCGCTTCGAGCTGCGAACTCTCCTTGGAGTTAATCGAATCGAGCTGGCCCTGCAACTGCTTGCGCGTGGCTTCGTCGAGCGCGAGGTTTGAAAGCCGGGTCTTAATCGCCAGACGCTGCGCTGCGTCGGCTTGTGACAGTCTCAAGGACAGATCCGTCTCGTTCTGCTGCAGCTGCGCCGCTTTGGCCGAATATTTTTGCGACGCCTGCTGCTGCAGTTGGCGCGCAATCGCCGACGTCGCGGCGTTGTTCTGGGCGACGACGCTCTGCTGGTAGGCCATGAAGTCTTGGTTTGCCGCGGCGGCGGCCTGGCGCGCTTGCTGCGCCGACGTCGCGCTCATCTGCCCGGCCGCGTACGCGCCGCCTTTTATGCCGGCCGCGCTCAAGGCCGCGGCGACGGCTTGGCGCTCGCGGCCGGCGTACTGCTGCTGCTTTTGCGCCAGAATCGCGTTGGCCCGGTTCTGCGCGTCGTGCAGTTGGCGGTTGAGATCGGCCGTCTGCCGGGCGATCTGCGACGCACTGAGCGGTACGTGCGGCGCGGCCGCCGCAAGATTGATTGCTGCGATGGCGTCGTCGAGTTGCGTGAGCTGGGGATAGAGCGGGTGGTGCTTGACGATTTCGTCGAGACGGATGTAGCCGGTGCCGCGAATAGACGTTGAGTGAACGTTTACGCAGCCGCCGAGAAAAAGGGTCGCGGACGCCAGTGCGAGCGCCGCATAGCGGCGGCTCTTACTTGCCGAGCGCATTTTGGACATCCGCCGTGATGTCCGTTCCTCCATAGATCACGTCGGCGCGGTCGACGACGAGCAGCAGTTTTTTGCTTGCGGCGACGTCGGCGGTCGCGCGTTTCGTCTGATCCACCAGCGGCTTGAGGAGCTGATCCTGTTTGTCGGTGAGCGTCTTGTTAAACTGCTGGTAGAGTTGCTGCTTGTCGGTATTGTTTTTCGCCTGCGCGACCTTCGGCGCGAAAAGCGCCCGCTGAGTGTTTGCGAACTGGTTCATTTCGTCGTTGGCCGCCTTGACCTTGGGAACGTTGTCGAGCACGTTCTGGTCGACGAAACCGATCTCCGACGGCGGCGGGCTGGCGGCCGGCGGCTGGATCGCCTGCGAACTCATGAAGAGCGTCTCGACGTCTTTGGTGACGTCTTGGCCGCCGTAGACCACGATCCGCTTGTCGACGACCACCGTCAGGTTGTGCGCTCCCGCGACTTGCGCGATGGCGAGCTGCGCGCGCTGAAAGAGCGGCCCCACGATCTCGCGCTGTTTGTCGGTGTACTGCTGCTGGAACTGCATCGAGATACGCTGGCGATCGGCATCGCTGCCGGCGCGCTTCACCGACGAGTTGAATTGTGCGTCGAGCTGCGCTTTGTACGCCGCCAGCGTGCGATTGGCGTTGGCGAAAACCGGCATGTTGCCGAGTTCGGCTTGATCGACGAAACCGACGTCGGCGAGATCCGCGGCAATCGCGGCGGGCGCGACCGCCGCCGCCAATGCGAGCGCGAGGGTTGCAAGCGATGGAATCGATCGAACGTTCATACTGTGCCCCTTAGTGTCGTGTACACTAGAAACTCTGGCCGATGCCGAAGCTCGTGTGCGTTCCGTATGCGCCGCGCGCGAAGTCGATCCGCACGGTATGCAATCCCAACTGCGGCACGTCGAACCGGATGCCCGCGCCGTAGTCGCCGTAGAGCGCCCAATTGGCCGGATAACCGACGATCCGGTTCGTGTACGGGTTCAGCAGCGGATACGCGCCGCGAATCCGGTAGTCGAGTTCGTCGACGAAAACGGCCAGCGTAATGCGACGGTCGAGCGCCAGCGGCTGGCGCAGCTCGATCTGTCCCAAGCCCGCGTCGGTTGCGTAGAAGACTTGGTTGTAACCGCGCATCTGCTGGTCGGAAAATGTGTACAGATTGTTCGGCGGAATGACGCCCGTCGATGCGTCGAGCAACAGATGGACGCCGAGCGTTGCCGATTTGAGCACCGGAAAGAACTTCGCAATGCCCAGCGACGGTTGCGTGAACTGGAAGTTCGATCCAAGCGCCGGCATCGAGAACGTTCCCGACAAATAGGCGTTGGCGCCGTGGCGCGGATTGAACGGATCGTCGAGAGTGTTGGTCGAGAGGTTCAGCGTCGCCGTATTGAGCTTGTATGGAGCGCCGGTGTTGACGTTGGCAATCGACGACGCCGCAATGCCGAACGAGCCACCGTAGGAGTTGACGGTGGAGTTGACCGGTCCCGGCGTCGGGCCGACGAAGATGTTCGGCTGATTGCCCTGGAAATAATACGGCGACGGCACCGTGGTGTTGTAGCGAATCGTTTGCGCGCTCAAGGCGAACGAGAGAATCGTATAATCGCTGAGACGGCGCCCGATGTTGCCCGACGCGCCGATCGAACTCGAGGTATTGGTCGCGACGATGCCGCCGATCTGCGCGCTGTTGGTTCCGGGATAGAGCGTTACCGGAACGGGCGCTGGCGTACCGCCGATCGAGGGGATGCTGGGAGACGAGGCCGTGACGCCGTAGACCGGATAGTAATACGTGTTGTTGTTCGCGAACAGCTGCGCGCCGACGCTGTACTTCTGCGATTGCGGCGAGTTGCCGAGATACGGAACCGCAACGGCGATCTGAGCGACGCCGGTGCGCGCGCCCTTCTCGAACTGGACCGATCCGGAGTTGCCGGTACCGTGCAGGTTGCTGTCGGAGAAGCCGAGCGTGCCGTAGAGTCCTTGACCGGTCAGTCCGCCGGAGTATCCGAAACCGACCGAAGCTTGCGCCGTGCGCTGTTCGGTCACGTGCCACACCAGCGTCACGTCCTGCGGCTTCTTCGGATCGGGGCCGGGCTTGACGTCGGGCTCGACCTTCGAGAAGTAGCCGAGCGAGTTGAGCCGTTCGTAGTCGCGCTTGACCGCGTCGGTGTTGAGCACCATTCCCGGCACCTCGCGCAGCACGCGCCGGATGACCCGATCCTTCGTGCGCGCGTTGCCGGTGATTTCGACGATCGAAATGCGCGCGACGTAGATGTTGTATTTGACGTTCGCGGTGCCCGCCTTGAGATCGATCGACGAGGGGTCGATGCCGCCCTCGAAGTTCCCCAGTTCCAGCCGATACTTGTCTTCGTAGAGTTTCTGCAGCGCTTTGAAGTCGGCGTCGCGCACCGCGTCGGAGTAGACGGCCCCCGGCTTCAGCGTCAACGCGGGAAGAATCAACGGCGGCGGCAGCAGCGGATCGCCGCCGATGATGATCTGCTTGACGACGAGACCTTCTTGAATGACCAGCGTCAGCACGCCGCTCTTCGGATCGAGATTGAGATCCTTGACGTGCGTGGGGACTTGGCCGCCGTATCCGATGCGCTCGTAATAGTTGTTGATCTTCAGAACGTCCTGGCGAAACGTGTTCGTGTTGAAGACTTGACCGACGGAAAGATCCATCAGTGCCAACAGCGTATCGCTGGGAACCTTTTGGTTGCCGTTAAAGACGATCTTGGTGAGGACCGGATTTTCCACGACGCGATAGGTGATGGCGATGCCGTTGGGACGCTGACGCACGAGCGGAGGCGCGATATCGGCAAAGTAACCGAGCGCGTTGATGCGCGCTAAGTCTTCCTGCACGATCTTGGGATCGTACGTTGCACCGGGTCGCGCGGCAATGACCGCCATGATCGTCGAGGTCGGGACGTGCAGATTTCCGGTGACGTCGACCGACACGATCTTCGGGGGAGTCGCCGCAGCGGCGCGCTGGGTTGCCGGAGCGGCCGCCACGACGAGAGCGAGCAGAGCGCCCGCCCCGCACGCCAGTGCGCGAAGGGCGCGCCGAAGGTCAACGGTCATGCGAAAAAAGTTCGTCCTCGACTTCTGATAGAGCGGCGCTGACGTCGTCAGCGGCGGGCCGCCGGCTCCATGCGCCTGTTCTGACCCGGGTCGCCCTGTTCGCCCTGCCCGACTTGGGTCCTTGCCCCCCGGATGAGGCTGTGATTGGAGTTGGATGCGCCACGAGTTGAGACACTACAAATATCGCTGTAAGCTGAAGCTGAAGCCGTTGGTTCCCAGCAACGGCAGCAAGAGCAACTGGTTCGAGGAGCCGAGCACCGTTACGGGCTGCTCGAAGAGTTTAATGGGGCCCGTTTGGTAGTAGAAGCTCAGCGTTGCGGACGTGAAGGCGCTGGGATTGTACTTGACGCCGAACGACTGGATCTGCGGAAGTCCGAAAGTGGTGGCATAGACGGCGCTGACCGATTTACCGAGCAGGCGAGTCGCGCTAACGCCGACGTTGCCGTAGTAGCCGAGCGTCAGGTTGACGCTCGAGAGCCCAAGGCCCGACCCGATCGCGTTCTCGAGCGGCGAGAGCAAGCCCGCCGCGAACTGCGCGTTGAGCAGGTTGAACGCCTCTTGTCCCGCCGTAATCGTTCCGTTGCGCGTCTGGTATGCACCCGGCGGCAGCGGCGACAGCGCCCCGTAGGGCGTGATTCCGCCCGGCGATTGCACTTGATAGGGCGATTGCGAGTTGAACGCGATGCCGTTGATGAAGCCGCCGAACGGCGCGATCAGCGAGAGCACCTGCTCCCTGGTATATCCGGGTGGATTCGACGTGAAGGCAATCTTCAGGCCTTGGATTTGTCCGTCAACCGTAATCGTGATGTCCGCCGATCCGTACGGATTGCGCGCACGGTCGGGATCGGGGTTGACGACGTTGGTCGTCGCCACCGCGTGAATGGTCGGCTGGATGCCGTCGCTCGGATCGAACGCGACGCTGCCCTCGCGCACGCGGAAGGCGCGATCGAAATAGGTGAGCGTGCCGCCCGTCGACGTAATCGTGCCGCCCAGCCGCGGCGACGCCAGCGTGCCGCCCAAGTGCACCGTGCCGGCAGCCCCAATATCGAGCCCCGCGCCGTATCCGCTGCCGCGCACGCGCACGTTCTTGCCGGCGGTCGCATCCAGATCGAAGCCGACCGGCGGAAACGGCAATGCGGTGGTGCCGGGCGCGTTCGCGGCGGCTTGCACGAAGGCCGAGAAGGGCAGCGTCGCGTCGTTGAGCGTCATCTTGCCGGAAAGTAACGCCGTCGACGCGGGTGTCTTCGTGAGCGTGAAGCCGGCATCGAGCGAGCCGCTGCCGTAGGCGGGGAGGTTGAACTGCGCGCCGCGGGCGGCCACCTTCGCCGAGAACGCGAAGCCGGAGTTTGCGCCGGTCCCTTTGGGGAACGTCAGATTCCCCGACCCGGTCACCGTGCCGGCGCCGAGCTTGGCGAAAACTCGATCGAGCGTTGCGCCGGTACGATTGAAGACGAGACGGGCGGCCGCTTCGGAAATCGGCGTTCGCTCGAGATCGCTCGCGTACGATCCCTTCGAAAGTTGCGCGTGTCCGACGACGATCGGCGCGCGAATCGTTCCGCTCAATCCGAAGTGACCGTCGATCGTTCCGCCAAGCTTCGTGTTATTCCCGAGTGCGGCGTCTAAAACGCCCGGATCCAAACCCACGATGTCGACGTCGACGTTCAGGGGCTGATCCGGCGGACCGATGCGAAACGGCGACAACTCGAGCGGCAGCGACCCCGCCAACGACGCCTCGCCGCGCGCGAACGTTGCGCCTGCGTTGGAGAGCACGAGCGTGCGTCCGTGCAAGCGCACCTGTCCGAAGAGCGATTCGATGCCGACGTCGTACGCGCGCACGTTCGAAGCGTCGAGGCCGGCCACGAACGTCGGCGATGCGAAGGTGCCGCCGACCTGGAGGGTCGATTCGAAAGAGCCCGAGACCGGAATCTTCACGCGAGCGAGTTGATACACCAGGCGCGGAAGATCGTCGGTGGCGGCGTGAATCTGCAGATCGAGCGGGTCCCGCGGTCGCAGGCCGAGCGACCCGCCGGCCGTGGCGGAAAGACCGGGCGTCACTAATTCCGCGCGGTCCACGACGACGCGCCCCCCGCTCGAATGCACGCTGGCCGCCGCGGTATCCAGCGTCAGCGGCCCGAGCGTACCGCTTCCGACCGACGCGTCGCCGCGCAGCGCAAACTGCGGATAGCGTCCGCGCAGCGTCGCGTTTCCCGACGCCTTGCCGGTAATCGGCACGGTCGGAAATCCCAACGCCGCGACCCACAGTGAGAGGTCGACATTGCTGACGGTCCCGTGCAAATCGTAGCGCGAACGGACGAGCGTTTCGTAAAGACTCGCTTCGGGTGAAAACGCGACCGAACCGCCGGCGCGCAGCCGTCCCTGATCGCCGCCGATTGCGAGCGTCCCGTCGACCACGTTGCGCGCGCTCGACCACGACGCATAGGTATCGCCGATCGGAAGATTGCGGTAGCGGAACGACCGCACCGCCACGTTGCCGCCGGTCGAGAGGCGGCTGCCACTCACCCCGGCCGCGATTTTGACCGATCCGTTGCCGTCGAGCGTGTCGCCCGTATCGAAGTAATCGTTAAAGTCGGAAAGGTCCGCGTGCGGTGCGTCGACGTCGATCGTGCTGTTGCCCGGACTGGTCGCGGCATTGAACGCCACGCGCGTGCTCGCCACTTGTACGTGTCCGTCGCGCGCGCCGACCCCGCGCATATCGGCGGCGAGCATTGCGGCGCCGTCGACGAACCGCAGACCGTTGATCGAGCCCGCCGGTACCGCGACGCGGCCGGCGACGGTGGGAGCGGCGGCCGCACCGCCGACGGTGAGGTTTGCGTTGAACGTTCCTTCGGTTGCGTAGTTGGGAAGATGGAACGAGCGCAGCGCGCCGGCGATGTCGGCCGCCGGAACGTCGGCGGTGAGCGCGTAGCGCGGACCGTTCGACGCAAGCCCTCCGAGGCTGCCGCCGACGCGCGCGTACGTCGTTCCCAGAGCGCCGAGCACGCGATGCAAATACGCCGTCTGTCCCGTCAGCTGCACGTCGCCGTTGCCCGACAGCGCGAACTGCTGCACGCGTCCGCCGGCAATCGTCACGCCGCCGCCGAACGACGGAAGCGGAGCGCCGGCCGCCAAATCACCGCTCGCCCAAATATTCCCGGTTTCCAGCGGCAGCCCGATTCCACGGAGCTGGGCGGCGCTCAAACGATTGGCGATCAGCGAGAGCGCGCCGCTCGACGCGCCCGGCGAGAGTCCGAAGATGCCGGCGGCTACGACGTCGCCGCCGGCCGCCTGCGCGTGCGCGGAGTAGACCCGCAGACGATGCCCTTCGATGCCGAGCGTGATGCTCGCATCCGAAATCGGTACGCCGCGCAGCGTGGCATCGCGCATCGTGAGGTGCGAGGCTTGCACGACGATGCTCGACGGCAGTACGGCAACGGCCGTTGGACCGGCTAAGGCGCCGTGGGCGGGAATGGCGTTGCCCAGAAACGGCTGCAACCCCTCGAACGTGCCGCGGTACTCTCCGTTCGCGACGAACGCTTGCGTCGAGAAGGCGCCGCTGCCGGCAAACGCGCCCCACGGACCCGATGCCTGCAACCGGCCGATGCGCGCGTTGGCGAGCGTTCCGCCGAACGCTGCATCGATGCGATCGAAATGCATGCCGGCAATCGTCGCACCGTTCGCCGCAACGTTTCCGGCGAGCACGATATCGTTACCGGATCCCCCGCCGGCCACCGCAACGTTCGTAATGCGCCCGCCGATCGGGGGAACGGCGGGCAGCTCCATCCCCGGAAACTGCGTCGATACCGCGCGCATGTGCAGGTTGCTCGCGAGCGCCCAGAAGGCGCTCGTGGAGTGCGGACGATCGAGCGCGTATCCGCCGTCGAAATCGCCGCGCTCGGTATGCATCCAAAACGGCGCGATCGCGGCCGTGCCCTCGGGATCGAGTGCGAAGAGCGCGGCGACGCGGCCGGTGCCAAGCGCCGACGCGGCCGCGCCGCGCACGCGGAACGACGTATCGTCGCCGGTGGCCGCCGCGTCGACGAGCATCGGCTCGCGTCCGAGCATTTCGTCGAGGTAGGGAAGCCGGTCGGCCGTGCCGGCAATGTGGACGGCAAGACGCGAGTGCAGCCGCCGTCCGATTCCGAGCGTTCCGCGGATGCCGACGTCGGTGCCTTCGTAGCGCGCGCTCAGCGGCATCAGCGCGACGACGTTGTCGCGGTAGACGACGTCTGCGCGCAATGCATCGAACGGCAACCGGCGATAGACGGCGCGCTTGGCCGCGCCTTGCGCCACGATCATCGGATTGTCGATCGGCCCTTCCACGAGAATGCCGAGATCGATGATGCCCGAAATCGGTTCGCGGCGGGTGAAGGCAAATGCACTTCGCAGCGACGCCAGATCGCCCGTGCCGTAGATGCCCAGCCGCAGTTGCGCGATGCCGGTCAAGCCGCCCGTCAAATCGTAGATGCCGCCTGCCATGTGCAGCGGAATGCCGGCCAGCGATGCATGGATGTGTTTCAAGAAAAAAGCATTGTCGACCAGCTGCAAGCGGCCGTGAATCGCTTCGACGGGTGCGTCGAGCGCCGCAAGCGCCAGCGCACCCCCATCGATGTCGAGCTGCAGGTTGGCATGATACTCCGGCGTGACGTTCGGCTGCACGTCGAGCGAGTAGAGACGTGCGTCGAAGTTGCGGGCGCGCCCCTTAAGGATGCGCACGACCGGCGTATCGGCGAAGTAATTCGCAAGTGCGCGCAGCGGAAAGCGTGCCGCGCGGGCGCGGTGCATGGCGTAGCCGCGTATCGCGTCCATCGTGCCGACGAGCGTGAAGGGCATCGGCCGGCTTCCCACGAGGAACGAGCCGCCCGCATCGTAGTGGGAGCGCCGGGCCGTGTCGATCGCTGCGTCGACGTTGAATCGCACGATGCGAATGCGCTTGGCGCTGGGGTCGTAGGCCTTGGGTTCGAGCAACTCGAGCGACGCACCGTGCATGCGGAGAGTGAAGCGAATCGGCACGTCGCTGACCGGCTGCGGCACGGGCGCCTCCGGCAGACGGCGCGCCGCGACGGGAACGATGAAATTGTACGTGCCGTCGGCAAAGCGTTCGATCGTCAGCTTGGCATCGCGCACCTCGATGCCGGCCAAGCCGAAACGATGCGCGCTACCGGGGAACAGATCGCGAAGCGAATACCGTACGTCGATGCGCGACGCCGAGAGCAGCGGAACGCCGGCGCGCGAAACGCGCACGTCCACAAAGGCTGCGTGACCGGCGCCGATATGCTGCTCGCCCAGCGCCACGGTATAACCGCTCGCTAAGAACGCCGCGGTTTCGAGGGCCCAGCGGACGGCGACGTGGCGGAAGGCGATCGCCGTTCCGAACACGACGATCGCGACCGTTAGGCCGGTCAGCCACCAACGTTTGCGCACGCCCAGGAACCTCGCATCCTTTTACCCTTCGGCAAGCGGCGACTCCCTGCCGCCAAGGAAGCACTGCCGTATCCCAACTCGTCGTCGGCTCAGGTCTCATTTGCCGTAGCACACTTCGCCCCTCGCCTCCTAGATTTGAAATACATCAGAGCTTCCTTAAAAGCTGGCTAGAGGTCGAGGCTCTTGACGCTTTTGGCGTACTCGAAAATGTACTGCTTGCGCGGCTCGACTTTGTCGCCCATGAGGTCGGTGAAAATCTGCTCGGCTTCGACGGCGTCTTCGACCATGATTTGCTCCAGGCGGCGGTTGCCGACTTCCATCGTCGTCTCGGCCAGCTGCTCGGCGTCCATTTCCCCTAAGCCTTTGTACTGTTGAATCGTGAAGTCTTTCGGATCGGCGTCGCCGATGATGCGCTTGTAATCCGCGTCGTTGAAAGCCCACCACTGTTGCTTGCCCTTGCGAATGCCGTAGAGCGGCGGCTGCGCGATGTACACGTAGCCTTGATCGACCAGCGGCCGCATTTGGCGGTAGAAAAACGTCAGCAGCAGCGTTCGGATATGCGATCCGTCGACATCGGCGTCGGTCATGATGATGATCTTGTGATAGCGCAGCTTGTCGAGATTGAATTCATCGCCGAAGCCGGTGCCCAGCGCGGTGATCATCGTGCGGATTTCCTCGTTGGCAAGCACCTTGTCGAGCCGCGCCTTCTCGACGTTGAGAATTTTGCCGCGCAGCGGCAGAATCGCTTGCGTGTTCGGGTCGCGCCCGCCCTTGGCCGTCCCGCCGGCGGAATCGCCTTCCACGAGAAAGATCTCGCTTTCGGACGGATTGGTGTTCTTGCAATCGACGAGCTTGCCGGGCAGCCCGGAGCCCTCGAGCGCGTTCTTCCGCCGCGACAAATCGCGCGCTTTCTTGGCGGCCTCGCGGGCGCGCTGCGCCTGCATGCACTTGTCTACGATCACGCGCGCCTGCTTCGGGTTTTCCTCGAAGAAGAAATCGAGACGCTCGTTGACCAAGCCGTTGACGATGCCGCGCACTTTATTATTGCCGAGCTTGGTTTTGGTTTGTCCCTCGAACTGCGGGTTTTCCAGCTTCACCGAAACGACCGCCGTCAAACCCTCCATGATGTCGTCGGACGAAAGCGACGGCTCCGACTCCTTGAGCATTCCGCGCTTGCGTGCGTAGCCGTTGACCGCGTTGGTCACGGCGGTCCGGAAGCCCAGCAGATGCATGCCGCCTTCGATGGTGTTGATATTGTTGGCGTAGGCGAAAATTTGGTCGCTGTACGTGCCGGTATACTGCATCGCGACCTCGACGTCCACACCGTCGCGTTCGGCGTGCGTCGACACGATCGGATGGAGCGGATCCTTTTTCTCGTTGAGCCACTCGACGAACGACACGATGCCGCCTTCGAACTTATAGCTGCGCTCGCGCGGCTCGTCGCCGCGTTCGTCGCGCAGCGTGATCGAAAGGCCGCGGTTGAGAAATGCCAATTCGCGCAAGCGCTTCTGCAGGATGTCCCAATGGAAGTCGGTGACTTCGAACACCGCCCGATCGGGAAGAAACCACTGCGTGGTGCCGGTTCCCTCGGTGCGCGCGACTTTTTTGAGTTTTTGCACGGTCGCGCCGCGCTCGAACTTCATCTCCCACAGCCAGCCGTCGCGCTTGACCCGCGTGATCATCCATTCCGAAAGGCCGTTGACGACCGAAATCCCAACGCCGTGCAAGCCGCCCGACACCTTGTATCCGCCCTTGCCGAACTTCCCGCCGGCATGCAGGATCGTCATAACGACTTCGACCGCGGGCAGTTTTTCTTCGGCGTGAATGTCGACCGGAATCCCGCGGCCGTCGTCATCGACTTCACAGGAGCCGTCTTTGTGAAGCGTGACCTTGACGTGCTTGGCATAACCTGCCAAGGCCTCGTCGACGGCATTGTCGACGGCCTCGTAGACCAACTGGTGCAACCCGCGTTCGGCGGTGTTGCCGATGTACATACCGGGACGTTTGCGCACGGCGTCGAGCCCGCGCAGTACCTCGATTTGTTCCCCCGTATAGTTACTGGACATCCGTTTTCGTTTATCGTTCCGTTCCGTAAAGTAGGTCGTTCAGCTCGTCGCCGAGCACGTTGCGCACCGTCGCCGGATCGATGGCTTCCGGCGAGAGCTTGCTCTTGAGCACGACGTACGAGCTTGCGATCGTGCGTTCGCGCCCGTCGCGCGATAGCCGTTTTGCCGCGCGCGCCCGGACGAGCGTCTCCCACCATCGCGAGAGCAACCGGTTTCGAATCGCCTCGTAATCCGCGGGCGTCAGCCCGTCGATCAGTTCCGCGGCGCCGTCGTAGCCGAGCCACGGCGCCTCGAAGAGCAACCGCGCCGTGGCAGCTTCCCGCCGCTGCGAGACCTCGTTGCGGCACGTTGCGCAGAGCCCCTCACGCGCTGCGATCGGCGCTCCGCAGCCTCTACATTCTTTCCACCCGGCCTGCAGTTTTGCCCGCCGCAACGCCTCGACGCTGGTGCGAAACCGCTGCAACGCTTCGGGAGCGTTCGCAGGCGCTCGAACCTCGGCGCGGACGTCGGGCGTGACCGGCGGCGCCTCCTGTTGCCGCCCTCGCGGCGCGATGCGGGCTCGCATCGGGAGCTTCCCTACCCTAAACCGCAGCCGCTCGACCGGGGTTTGCGGTAATCTCGCGCGCACCGCCGCCAAAATGCGATCCGCGAGAAACGTCAGTTGCTGGCTCCACGCGCTCGATCTCGTCGTCACCCACAGCGCATCGTCGAGGATGCGTGCGGGATGCGTGTTGCGCGCGACGTCGTCGCCGACGATCTCGCTCCAGCCGGCGCTCAGCAGTGACAGCGGGTCGGACGTCCAGCGCGCACCCTTCTCGGGCGACCACCGGCCTAGGGCCTCGTTCAGCGGCCTCAGCATGCCGCTGCTGCAATGCGTGCGCCGCTGACGGTGCGCACGTGCGCGTTGGGCGGCAGCGCCTTCGGCACGTGCGTCGCGGTGACGAACGCCTGCTCGTAGTCGCCGACGCCGGCGAGAAACGCGGCCGCCCGCTCTTCGTCCAGTTCTGAGAGAACGTCGTCAAGCAACAGCAGCGGCGCTTCGGCGGCACGCTCGCGCGACACCGCATACTCGGCCACTTTCAGCGCCAGCACGGCCGTGCGTTGTTGTCCCTGCGACCCGTAGACCGCCAGCGAACGGCCGTCGAGCGCGAGCGCGAGATCGTCGCGGTGCGGTCCCGCCACCGAAGACTTCCGGGCGCGTTCCGAAGCCGCGACGTGCTGCAGCCGCGTCGCTAAGGCGGTCTCGACCGCGTCCGGCGTCGCCGTCTCGAAAGGAACGTTCGGCTCGTATTCGACCGCCAGCGACTCCGCCCCGTTGGTGAAGCGTGCGTGCGCTTCCCGCGCCGCGCGCGCGAGCGTTTCGACGAACGCGGCGCGCGCGAGCACGATGTGCGTTCCGGCGGCAACCAGTTCGCGATCGTACACGGCCAGCAACTCGGGATCGCCGGGATCCTCTGCACGAAGCAGGGCATTCTTCTGTTGCAGCGCTTTACGATAGCGCGCCAACTCGCGGTAATATGCCGGGTTTTCTTGCGCGAGCGCGACGTTGAGAAACGCGCGCCGCTGACTCGGAGCCCCGGCGGCCAGCTGCAGATCGGCCGGCACGAAGGTCACGACGCGCAGCTTGCCGAGGAAACGCGAGTAGCGGACGGGACGGCCGTTGAGCGTGTAGGTTTTGCGCGTGCTGCGATGGCCTTTTGCGATCGTGCAGGCGAGGTTCACGCTGCCGGCACTCACGCGGCCTTCACCGGAGACGGTTGCGGTTTCGGCGCCGTAGCGCACGGCGTCGGCGTCGCGGCTGGTGCGAAACGACTTTCCCGTGCCCAGCATCGCGATCGCTTCCAAAAGATTGCTCTTCCCTTGCGCGTTGGCTCCGACGTACAGATTCAACCCCGGCGCGGGCTCGACGTCGAGTTCGCCGTAGTTGCGAAAGTCGAAGAGCCGCACGTGCGTCAGCCGCACGAGCTCACGAGGACGGCCTTATTGGCGCAACGGCATGAGGACGTACAGCTGCTGCCCGGAGTCGAGCGGTTCGAGCGGTCGTATCGCGGCCGGTGAAAGCGGTCCGAGAAATTCGACGACCGTCTTGTCGCTCTTGACGTGATTGAGAATCTCGACCAAATAACGCGCGTTAAACGCGATCGAGAGATCCTCGCCGGTCTGCTCGATTTCGAGTTCTTCGTAGGCCGTACCGGAGACGTCGGAGTTCGCGGTGACGACGAGCGTTTGGTTCGATATCGCCAGTTTCACCATGCTCGCGCGGTCGCCGGCGACGAGTTCGGCGCGCCGCAGGCTGCCGATCAGCGCCGCCGTTGCGACGGTCATCGTGCGGTCGAACTTCGCCGGTATGACTTGCTGGTAGTTGGGATACTGCCCGTCTACCAGGCGAACCGTAATGGACACGTCGCCGGCGGTCATCTGCAACTGATTGCTCTGCGCTCCGAGCGCGCTCACGGCGATCGTTTCGCCGGCGCCGAGATTGCGCGACGTTTCGGCCAGCGCACGCGACGGGACGATGTATTTTTCGCTGCCGGTGATGCCGTCGTCGAGCGTCGTGACGAATTTCGCCAAACGGTATCCGTCGGTCGCGACCATCGTCAACGAATCGCCTTCGATCTCGAGCAGGGTGCCCATGAGGACCGCGCCGCGTGCTTCCTCACTCGAGGCGGCAAAGATCGTGCCGTCGATGGCGTCGCGGAACTTCTTCGCGGCAATCGTGAAGTGCGACCCGCGCGTTGCCGCGGGCAGCGGTGGGTACTCCTCGGCCGGTAAGGCGTGAAAATCGTAGTTGCTGCGCTCGCACTTGACGCCGGCGCGCGTCGGCGTGCCGGTCAGCTCGAGCGTGCCGGTCGGGAGATTCCCCAAGTAGCTCGAGAACAGTTTGGCGGGAACGGTGACCGACCCCGACTCGCTGATGTCGGCCGGAAAGGCGTGCTCGAGGGTGAGTTCGAGGTCGGTGGCGCGCACCGCAATCTTCCCTTCCTCGGCCTGCAGCAGCACGTTGGAGAGGATCGGGACGGTCGTATGCGCGTTGACGACCTTACTGGCGGCCCCCACCGCGGAAGCGATGTCTTTGGT
Organism: Vulcanimicrobiota bacterium; assembly: GCA_963704715.1. Classification (GTDB taxonomy): domain Bacteria; phylum Vulcanimicrobiota; class Vulcanimicrobiia; order Vulcanimicrobiales; family Vulcanimicrobiaceae; genus Tumulicola. Next base: position 1,797,484 of record OY969933.1, read on the forward strand.
ATTACACGTAAACTTCATTTTCTACCGTTTCGAAAGTGCGGTACGGGAGCATTTATAATTATACATAGAGCCGTAACAGCAGTAGAGCGGTGTATTCTGAGGACAAGTGCCCAACGGCACGCCGTGGCGGGGCGATGCGCCGGGAATAACGTGTGGACGCGTCGCGGCGCTCGATACACATATGCACGTCATGAAAGCTGCGCAATGAGTTATCCCTGCAGGCGCCGCCGCCCTGTGCGCATGCTGTGGCGAGCGCGGGCGGACGCGGGCTACGGATTCTGGCACATGGCGACGAGCTGACGGATCTTGTTCCGATAGGCCTCGTCGCGTTCCATCTGGTCTTTGATCTTGTCTCGCGCGTACATGACCGTCGTGTGGTCTTTCTTGCCGAACTCGCGCGCGATCTGCGGCAGCGAATACTCGGTGAGCACGGTCGCGACGTACATCGCGATCTGCCGGGGCGCTGCCAGGCGCTGATCGCGCCGGCCGTTGTCCATCTCCTTGACGGTCAGCCCGTGGGCGCCGGCGACGGTTTCTTTGATCTTCGCGATCGTGACCCGCTGGAGCGGCGCGTTGGCAACGGCGCTCTTGAGCACTTCGGCGGCGAGATCGATGGTGATCGGCGAGCGCGTAAGCGAGGCGTAGGCCACCACGCGAATCAGCGCGCCTTCGAGCTCGCGAATGTTTGACGGGATGACCTTGGCGATGAACGAGGTCACCTCGTCGGGGACGGGGATCTTCTCGCTTTCGGCCTTCTTGCGCAAGATGGCTTCCCGGGTCTCGAGATCGGGTGCCTGAATGTCGGTGAGCAGACCCCATTCGAAGCGCGACCGGAGGCGCGACTCGAGGGTTTGGATCTCCTTGGGCGGACGATCCGAGGAAATGATCAGCTGCCGCCCTGACTCGTGCAGCGCGTTAAACGTATGGAAGAACTCTTCTTGCGTGGTTTCCTTGCCGGCCAAGAACTGAATGTCGTCGATCAGAAGCACGTCGACTTGGCGATAGCGATTGCGGAACTCGGGCGTCCGGTTGTTTTGCAGTGCGATGATGAACTCGTTGGTGAATTTTTCGCACGTGAGGTACACGACGTTGGCGCTGGGGTTGTCGAGCATGACGCGATGGCCGATTGCGTGCATGAGGTGCGTTTTGCCCAATCCGACGCCGCCATAGAGAAACAGGGGATTGTAGGCGCGCGCGGGCGCGCTCGCGACCGCCTGCGACGCTGCGTGCGCGAAGCGGTTGGAATTGCCGACGACAAACTCTTCAAACGTATAGCGGACGTTGAGGTTCGCGGTGCGCAGTTCTTCGGGCGCGCGTGCCGAGAGCGGCAGCGCGGCGGCCGTGGTTTCGACGGGTTCCGCTACCGACAACCGCAACTCGAGATCGGTACCGAAGACTGCTCTTAATACGTCGATAATCTGCGCTTGCAGTTTCGTGCCGACCCACTCGCGCGCAAACTTGCTATGCACGGCGAGATGCAACTCGTTTCCGTGCAGGCCGACGAAGCGCATCGGCTTGATCCACATTTCGAATACGGGTTTGGAAAAACTCGCTTCGAGTGTTCCCAGCGCCGACTGCCACAACTCGTTCGAGACGTCGGAATTGCCGAGCGCAAGCGCCATTTTCTACATCCTCTATCGTCCGAGAAATTGAGCTGCCCCCAGCCCGGGAGGGCGCAAACTCTTGGCTTAATGAAGCGGTGCTCCTGCGCGGAATATGCACGACTTTATGCACTTATCCACAGGTCGCCGGTTACGGCGTTTCCGGCTCTTTTCGGCGCTATGAACCGGGCCGGACGCCGTCCCTCCGAACGCGAATTTTCCATATGCCGCCGACGTTTCCCGGATCGTCTCAACGCCGTCCGAGGGCGATGTTTCCACAGGGTTGTCCACATGTGTGGAGAGCGGGTTCGCGGCCTGCGCCTCCAGGCGCCGCGGCGGAGCCGCACGCAGGCCGGATCGACACCTTCTTTACCCTTTTAGCCTAGGCAAGCGTCCGGGTGGTTAGGGCGCCAGGAGCGCTCGCGGCGATTGGGGTAGCACATCTGGCGGGTGATCGGAGGATATGCCATGCTCTGGCACTCGTTCTCGTTTGCCCGGCAGCCGTTGTGGGCCGCACTCCTGCTCGCCGGCGCCGGCTGCGCCGGCAACGCAACTCCGGCGGCTCCTTCGCAGGCAACGCTTTCGCAAGCCGTCGCGGCTCCGCGCGCTCTCGCCCCGGCGATTATCGTGGGCAACTTCAGCGGCGCCGACATCCTGAAGTTCGCGCTCGACGCCAAGGGCAATGCCGCACCCGCATCGGTGATTTCCGGCAAGCGTACCGGAATCGAACACGCCGACAACGTCGCACTCGATACGAGCTTCCACACGTACGCATCGCTCAACGGAAAGAAAGTTGCGGTGTTCTCCGCGGACGCGCACGGGAATGCAAAGCCCGTTCGCGTGATCGCCGGCGAAAACACGACGCTCTCGCTTCCGATCGGCGTCGCCGTCGATTCAAATGGCTATCTCTACGTCGCGGATTGCGGCTACGGTAACGTCAAAGTCTTCGCACCGGGCGCGACGGGAAACGTGCGACCGATTCGCACCGTGGGCGTGTATCACAATTGTACGATCGAAGTCGCCGTCGACAAGAACGATCAACTCTACGTAACGTCGAGCCAGGACGTTATCTCGATCTTTTCCTCGGAAGCAACCGGCAACGCGTTGCTGCGTACGATTACGGAAGGAAACGGCAGCGGGACGTTGGGCCTGCGCTCGATTACCGTCGACGGCCATGGCTTCGTCTACGCCGGCAACCTCTTGTCCAAAGATATTCGAGTGTACGGTCCTAACGCCCAAGGTGAAGCAAAACCCGTTCGCAAGATTTCCGGTTCGAACACGCATCTCGGCGCGGCGACCGGCTTGGCGCTCGACGCATCCAACAATCTGTACGCAACCATCTGCCGTCACTGCTCGAACGGCTCCGGCACCGATAGCATCGTCGTCTTCCCTCCCGGCGCAAAAGGGGACGTCAAGCCCGGCCGCGTCATCGAAGGCAATAAGACGCTACTCTTGGCGCCGACGGATCTCGTCATCCGGCAATAGAGGGCTTGCCCCCGGCGCCTCCGACGACTTTTTCCGCCTCCCGACCGACTACCTGAGCGTCGACCGGTACATCCTCAAGGACCTGCGGTCGGCCCCCTAGCGCGCGCCTTGCCACGGGCGCCCGCCTCCTGGTATAGTAGCCCGGCTATGTTCGTCTTCGATCTCCAGCTCTTCGCCTCGAAGAAGGGCGCCGGTTCCACGCGCAACGGTCGCGACTCCAACGCGCAGCGTTTGGGCGTCAAGCGCTTCGGCGGCGAGAACGTCATCGCCGGCAACATCATCGTGCGCCAGCGCGGCACGCGGTTCTACGCGGGTCATAACGTCGGCATCGGCCGCGACCATACGCTGTTTGCGCTGGTTGCCGGCACGGTGCAGTTCTCGAACCGCCGCAACCGCAAATACGTCGACATTCGCCCGGCCGCGTAGCGACCGGCATCTTTTCAGGCGCGCGCGCCGAACCAGGACGGCGGCGTGCAGTTCATCGATGAAGCCGCGATTGCCGTCGCCGCCGGAAAGGGCGGGGACGGCATCGTTGCATGGCGGCGGGAAAAGTACATTCCCAAAGGCGGCCCTGCGGGGGGTGACGGCGGCCACGGCGGCAGCGTCTACCTGCAAGCCGACCCCGAACTCTCGACGCTCGTCGAATTTCGCTACAAACGCAGCTTCGCGGCCGAATCCGGCCGGCCGGGCGGAACCTCGAACAAATCCGGCAAGAGCGGCGACGACTTGACGATCGCGGTGCCTGCGGGAACGCTCGTCTACCGCACGCTCGAAGGGAAAACGGAAGCCTATTTCGCCGATCTCGACGTTCCCGGCGAACGGCTGCTCGTCGCCAAGGGCGGACGCGGCGGCCTCGGCAACCAGCACTTCGCAACCAGCGTCCGGCAAGCGCCGCGGTTTGCCGAACGGGGCGAGCCGGGCGAGCGTTGCACGCTGCGGCTCGAACTGCGGCTGCTGGCCGATTGCGGCGTCGTCGGCGTACCCAACGCCGGCAAATCGACGCTGCTGTCGGTGGTTTCGGCGGCGCGTCCGAAAATCGCCGACTATCCGTTTACCACGCTCGAACCGCAACTCGGCGTAGTGCGCGTCTCCGACGAAGAATCGTTCGTGATGGTCGACGTTCCCGGCCTGATCGAAGGCGCGCACGCCGGTGCCGGTCTCGGCGATCAGTTCCTCAAGCACGTCGAGCGCACGCGCGCGCTCGTGCATCTCCTCGACGGCGCCAAGCCTCTCGACGACATTCTCCACGACAAAACGATGATCGAGCGCGAGTTGGAAGCGTGGAATCCGAAACTGCTCGAGAAGCCGGCGCTTCTCGTCGTAAACAAAATCGATCTGCCCGACGCGCGCGAACGGCTCGCCGAACTGCGCGAACGATTTCCCGGGATTTCCGGCATCAGCGCGGCGACGCGCGAAGGCGTGCGCGAACTGATTTTTGCCGTCGCCCGCACCGTCGAGCAGGCGCCGGCTCCCGAAGTCGTCGCGCCGCCGCCGGCGACCATCGAATTGGAGCCGTCCGACGCCTTCGTGCTCGTGCGCGCCGGCGACGGTGCCTTCGAGTTGTCGGGCAAGCGCATCGAACGGCTTGCCGCGATGACGAACTTCGACTCCGACGAGTCGCTCGCGCGCTTCGAACGCGCGCTCGCAAAAATGGGCGTCGAAAAGAAATTGCGCGACATGGGCGCCGCCGAAGGGGATACCGTCCGCATCGGGACGTACGAATTCACGTACTCATGAAACTCGGCATTTTCGGCGGCACGTTCGATCCGATTCATAACGCCCATCTCTTCGTCGCCGAATCGGCGCGGTTGAGCGAAGATCTCGATCGCGTGTTGTTCGTACCGGCGAACTCCCAGCATTATCGCGACCGGGCCCACGCGCCGGTCGAACATCGCTGCGCGATGATCCTCGGCGCCATCGCCGGTAATCCCGGATTCGCGCTCGACGATACGGATTTGCGCGAGGATGCGACCGGGTATACGGCCGATTTGATTCCGCGCCTCGCACAGCGCTATCCGGGCGCCACGTTCACCTTCATCATCGGTGCCGATTCGCTCGTCAACACGGCGTGGGTTCGCTTCGACGAAGTGTTGGAATCGCTCGAACGTTTCGTCATCGCGCCGCGCCCGGGCGTTCGGGCCGACGCGCTCGGCCGCGTGCTGGAAGCCGTTCCGGGCCGTCTGCGCGACCGCGTCGCGTCGTTGAATCTTCCCGAGGTTCCCGAATCGGCGTCGGCAATTCGCGCGCTGCTGTCGCAAGGCCGCAGCATTCGTTACTTGGTGCCCGACGAAGTTTGGGAATACATCGTCGCGCAAAGGCTTTACGGCTTCGGCGATGCGTAGCGGCTTGCTCGCGCCGCTCGCCATCGCGCTCTGCGCGAGCGGCTGCGGCGCCGGCGGCGACGCGGCGGTCTGCTCCGCGTACCACGACGGACGTTCGCACGTGGAGGTGGTCGCCGATGGACGCGTTACCACCGTGCTCGGCGTTGCACAAGGCCGCGTCAGCCCGCACGAAGGGTTTCTGATGCGACTCGAATCCGGTTGCGACGTCGTCGTGCGCGTGGAAGCCAATACCGATCTCACCGGCGAGTTTCCGATTGCTCGCGGCGACCGCGTGGTCGTCAAGGGAGAGTACGAGTACTATCCGCGCGGCGGCGTGATTCACTGGACGCATCGCGATCCGCGCGGGCGGCACGAGGGCGGCTTCGTGCAGCTCGGCGGGCGCACGTACCAATAGCGCCGATGCACGATCGTCGCGTCACGCGCGTAGTTCTCGCGAGCGGCTCGCCGCGGCGTCTGGACTTACTGCGCTCGCTCGGGCTCGAGGTCATCGTCAAGCGGAGCGGTTACGGGGAGCCGTCGATCGCGGGCGTCTCGCCCGAGCGGCTAGCGACGCTCCACGCGCGTGAGAAGTTGGCGAGCGCGTTGCGCGCTCCGGCGGAAAGCGCGGACCTGCCCGTGATCGCCGCCGATACGGTGGTCGACGCCGGCGGCACCGCGCTTGGCAAGCCTTCGGACGCCGCCGATGCGGCCCGGATGCTGCGACTCCTCTCGGGTCGCGAACATCGCGTGCATACCGCCTTCGCGCTCTCGCTGCCCGGCATCGCGTCGCCGGTCGAGGAACTCTCGACGGTGCTGGTGCGCTTCTATCCCCTCGACGATCGCGAGATCGCCGAGTACGTCGAAAGCGGGGAACCGCTCGACAAGGCCGGCGGTTACGGCATTCAAGGGCACGCTGCCGCACTCGTCGAGTCGATCGCCGGCGACTTTTATACGGTGATGGGTTTTCCGCTGGCTCGCTTCGTTCGCACCATGCGGCGGTTGGGATTTTCGCTGCCGACCGCGAATCCCGTGGCTCCTTCAACTGCGGCCGCGGCCGCGCGCACCGAGGGAGCGGCCAATTTTCACGTACCGGGACGAACGTAGACTTCTCGCGCTGATCAGCCTCATCATCGTGGCGGCGTTAATTGCGCTCGTGCAAATCAACGCGCAGCGTACCAAAACCGAGAGTCCGATTGCGGCCGTCGCGACGTCGCTTTTCGCGTTTGCAGAGAGTGCGGTCTCGGGGACGGCGGCCGGCGTGCGCGGCGGCGCCGCGGCGGTCGTCGCGTTGCCGCAGCTGGAACGCGACAACGCGCGGCTGCGTGCGCAAAACACCGCGTTGTCGGCCGAAAACGCGCGGCTGCACGAACTCGCTGCCGCCTACGCGGCGGAGGCGGGCGTTCGCGCTTCGGTCGAGCTCTACCACGGTATCGAAGCACGCGTCATCGGGTTCGCGCCGGAAAACGAATCGCGCACGGTGACGATCGATCGCGGAACCCGTGCCGGCGTGCGCCGCGACGACGGCGTCGTCTCGGCAAGCGGCGTCGTCGGAAGAATCGCAGCGGCCGGTCCGCTGACCAGCACGGTGGTGCTCGTCACCGATTACACCAGCCGTATTCCGGCGGTCGTGCGCCGCGGCCGGTGGTGGGGCATCGCGCGCGGCAATCTCGGCAGCGTCCGGTTGGAATACGTGTCGCAGGATGCGCGGCTGGTAGCCGGGGACGTCGTCGTCACCGGCGAGGGACGTTCGTTTCATTCGGGCGTACCGATCGGCATCGTGAGCGCAACCGAGCGCGGCGACGCAACGCTCTACCAAACGGCGGTGGTCACGCCCGCGGCGAATCTCGGCGCTCTCGATCGCGTTGTCGTCATTCCGCGGTAAGCCGCAAGCCGCGCCGTTCGTCGGTCCGCCGTGGTACGTGGCGGCGGCGTGGCTGGCGGTTGCGGTCGTCGTGCAAGCGACCCTCGTGCACGCGGTTGCAATTCGCGGTGTCGTGCCGAGCGCCGTCCTGGCGGTCGTCGTCTGGTACGCGCTGCGCGTCGACGTGCTGCGTGCGGCGGCATACGGGCTTGCCGCCGGACTCTGTGAAGACGTCCTTTCCGCGACGACCGGCGCGGCGTGGACGATTTCGACGCTCGCCGCCGCCGTAACCGCCGGCATTCTGTCGCGCGGCTTTTTCGCCGACTCGATTCCGCTCGCAGCCGCCGTGACGATCGTCGCGACGCTGCTGCGGGCGCTGATCTTCTGGGCCATCATGTCGTTCGAAGGCTATCCGCCGGGATTGGGCGCCATGCACGCGCGCGAGGCGCTGGCGGCGGCGGCGCTCAATGCCGCGCTCATCGTTGCGGCCACGCTCGTCGTGCGGCGCATCGGTCCACGCTCGGCATGACGACGAACCGGCCGCCGAAACCGCCGCCGTGGGAGCGGCCCGCGTGGCGCGTTGCGGCACTCGTCGCGTGCATGCTCGCGGCGGGCATCGCGCTCGTGGTGCGCTTGGTCGAGGTGCAGTTGCTGGACGGCGAAAAATATCGCGCCGCGGCGCAAGCCAATCAAGTGCGCCTGATTCCGGTGGCGGCGCCGCGCGGCGTCATCTACGATCGTCACGGCACCGTCCTCGTGCGCAGCCGTCCCTCGTTCGTCGTCGGATTGATTCCCTCGCAGATCGAAGATATCGACGGCGAGCTTGCAACGCTCGCAACGACGCTCGGCATCGACCCGGGCGTGTTGCGTTTTCGTTTGCTCCATCACCGCGGCGCGAACTATCGCGATTTCGACGAAGTCGTCGCCGGCGAACCGTACGGTCCGGTCGTGCTCGCAAGCGATTTGCCGGTCGCGACGGTCGCGCGTCTTTCCGAGTTGCTCAGCGAACTGCCGGGGATCGATTTAGAAGTGCAGCCGACGCGCGACTATCCGTACGGGCCGCTCGGGTCGCATCTGTTCGGCTACGTCGGGGCCATCACCGAACAAGAGTACGAACGGCGCAAGAACCAAGGGTATTCGCCGAACGACGTCGTCGGCAAAGACGGCCTGGAAGCCGCCTACGACACGTATCTGCGCGGCGTACCGGGCGGCGAGCGCGAGCTCGTCGACGCGACCGGTGCCGTCGTGTCGACGATTTCGTCGCAGCCCGCCGTTCCGGGCGACACGCTGGTGACCAGCATCGATTGGCGGCTGCAGCAGATCGCCGAAAACGCGCTGGCTTCCGAGATCGCGTCGTGGGGACACGGCCGCCGGCTGTCGGGAGCCGTCGTTGCCGAGGATCCCTGGACGGGCGGAATCCTCGCGCTGGCGAGTTATCCCAACTTCGATCCGCGCGACTTCGCGAGCGACCGCTTCAAACGCGTGCAGCGTTATCTCACCGACGCGAGCGAACCGCTCTTCGATCGCGCGATTGCCGCGGCGACGCCGACCGGCTCGACGTTCAAGATGGTTACGGGCTCCGCAGCGCTCACCGAAGGCGTCGTCAAAGTCAATCAAGTCGTCTACGATACCGGCGGCTGGAACTGCGGCGGCTACTACGCGCGCGACATCGCCGCCGGCGGCCTCGGCAACACGACCTTCGTGCCGGCGCTGGCGGCGTCGAGCGACGGCTACTTCTTCCGGCTGTCCTGGTGGCTGGGCAACGAGCGCCTGCGGAAATATGCGTTGGCGTTCGGGCTCGATGCAAAAAGCGGCATCGATCTTCCGGGAGAAAACGAAGGCAATTGGCCGACGAACGCGTGGGAAATGCGGACGTTCGGCGTTCCGATGCAGCCCAGCGAATCGTGCTTTCTCGGAATCGGGCAAGGCGCGATGCAAGCGACGCCGCTGCAGATGGCCAACATCGCGTCCGCGGTCATCAACGGCGGTACGCTCTACAAACCGCAGATCGTGCGCGAGATTCGTTCGCCGAACGGCCGCATCGTCAAACGCTTTTCGCCCGAAGTCATTCGTCGCGTTCCGGTCACGCCGGAGTCACTGGCCGCGGTGCGCGCCGGCATGGCGAAAGTCACCGATCCGGGCGGCACCGCGTACGGTTTGGCGATCGCGGGCTTACCGTATTCGGGAAAGACGGGCACCGCCGAAACCGCGGGCGGCAACGGCCCGAACACAACGTGGTTCATCGCGTGGGCGCCGAGCCATCGTCCCAAGGTCGCGTTGGCGGTCTTCGTCGATCGCAGCGGCGGCTACGGCGCGCAGGTTGCCGCACCGGTCGCGCGCCAAATACTCGTCGAATACTTCCACAAAAAACCGTAGGGAAGCTCTAATTTATCCAACTCGTCGTCAACTCGGACCTCATTTACCACAGTAAACTTCGGCCCTCGTTTCCTAGATTTGAATAAATCAGAGCTCCCCTAATTCAACCGGAGCTGAGTACGTCGAGGGCCGCCGAGATGCGTGACGCGCGTTCGCCGGGATTGGCGGCGAAGTAACGCTCCACGCGCGCGCTGCCGCCGCGACGCATAAGGGCGTGCGCCGCGGCCAGTGCGACCGCTTCGGACGAATCGCCGAGCGCGCGTTCCAGCAACGGCTGCGAGGCATCGTCTTCCAACGCGCCGAGGGCGAAGACGACGTCGCAGCGCTCGGACTCGCAAAGCCCTGCGAAATCGCTGCCCGCGTCGCCGGTCCACGTATCGTCGCCGGGTGCACGCACGGCGACGGATCGCGGCGCTGCGCGCACCGCCACGAACGCGATTGCCGCCAGAATGAAGACGGCCGCGACGACCGCCGCGGCAAGGATCACCGCGCGGCCGCGTGCAGCGCCGCGAGCACGTCGTCGAGCGCAGCGTCGAGTGCGGCGTCACGATCGCGTTGGAGCGCGGCGACGAACTCGCCGGACTCCAACTCCGCCATGGCGTCGAGCCGGTCGCAGAGCGTCGCACGGTAGCGCGCGAACTCCGCCGGCGACTCCGGCAGCAGGCGCGCCAGCGCCGCCCACGACGTCGCGCTCGCCAACTCGGCGTCTTCGAGCCGATCGGCAAACTGCGAGAGTGCGCCCGGTTCGAACGTGCCGGCGAGCGTCACGGCGGCATCGGGCGGTTCTGCCGGCATTCCGAGCCCCGACGCGGCTTCGTGGAGCAGCCGTTCGATCACCGCGCGCAGCGACGGCGTTTCGACGTCCCGCGCGGCGATGGCGTAGTTGGGCAGCCGAAGCTTGATGAAGAGCCGGTCGAGTTCGTCGCGCAAGGCGTCGCGCAACGCCGCGAGCGCGCCGGCGTGAGCGTCGCCGATCGCATCCGGCAAGAAGGCGCGGATCGCAAAGAGATGCGTGACGAATCCTTCGAAGCGCGCTTCCTCGAGAAAGCGCGCGACGCGCGTCAATCGTTCGCGCGAGAAGGCGAGCATCGTTCCGGCGCGACGGGCATCGCCGGCCGCGCGCGAGGCAATGGCAGGCATTCCCGGCTCGAGCGCGATCTCCGCACTGCCGTTGCGCTCGGAAACCGGCGTGGCCGGCGGGAGTTCGAGGAATCGTTCTTCGGTCAGCGCGCGGCGGCTGCGGCCGAAGGCCGGCCCGAGCATGCCGTCGAGACCGAAAGGCAGGCCCGCGATCGAATTCGCGAACGCGGGCGCGGCGCGCACTTTCAGTTCGTCGGCGACGATGTCGTCTTCGCGCTCGTCGTCGTAACGAACGCGTGCGGTGACGTCGATCGCTTCGCCCGCGGAAAGGCCGTTGTGCACGACGTCCTGCCATCGAATCGTCGCTTCGACGCCCGGGTCCACGTCGTTGAGCGCGATGCCCGGCTCGACCGCGAACGGCGCTGCCGCGCCGGCGTCGCGAATTGGGACGTCGTTTACCGTCGTCGAGTTCGGAACGTAGATCAGCGACGCCGGGCGCGCGACCGACGCGCAGACGCGCCGTGCCGGCCCGTCGCCGCCGTTGCGCAAATGGAGCGTCCATTCAATCGTTTCACCCGCGTCGACGGCGCCGGCGGGGTCGCAGGCCAGCGATCCGACCGAGAAATCGGGTTGCGCCGCGGTTGCAATCGTCAATCGCGCGAGCGGCACCGGCATCATTGCGGATGCGGTGACGACGCCGTCGACCGTAACGGGATGTTCGCGCGCGATGCTGCGCAACAGCCGCAAGCCTAACCGGGCCCTCGCATGAGCGCCGGCGCGGACTTCCCCAAAGACGAGCGCCGACCGTTCTCGTACGGCGCCCTCAACGCTCTCCAGACGCGCCTCCGGAGAGACGTACAAGCGCAGGCGCACGTCGTGGGCGACGTCGGTGCCGGAATTGACGAGCGCGACGTCGACCTCGGCGATTTGATTCGGCCGCAAAACGCCCTCGCTCGCCAACTCCAAACGCGACGTCACGGCGTCGAACGACGGATGCGAGTCGACGAGCCAAAAGACGTCGCCGAGCGGCGTTTCGCCGAGTTCGCGCGTGTGCAAACTTGCGCCGACGCGGATCTCGCTGCGATCGGGATAGGGCGATCGCACGTGCGCGCGCAGCGTCAGCCGGCGGCTCGCGTACGCGTCGAGCGTTCCAAGATCGAGCGTGTCGCCATCGAGCGGCAGGCGAGACGTGCGCTCGAAGATCCGCACCTCGTCGAGCGCGGGGTCGGTCCGGAGGTGGAGCACCGCATCCGAAGCGGCCGCCGTGCCGTCGTTGGCGACCGTCACGACGGCTTCGATGTCGCTGCCGGGTCTCACCGATGCGCCGCCCGCGCGCCGTAATGCGTTGCGATGCCCGGGCAACGCCGGTTCCGAACGAACGATCGCGCGAGATTCCAGCCGCCGGGATCCGTTTTCTCGCGCCGGTTCCCACGAGAGCACGGCGGCAACCGGCAGCGCGATGGCGTCGGCGAGCGGCGCGGCGACCGTCGCTTGCGCGCACAACACGACGGTCGCACCGGCGTCGATCGAACCGAGTTCGAAATGCAGCGGCTCTTTGCGGCGTTCGCGCACCGGCCGGCCGTCGATCGTCGACGCGCCGCGCACCGGAACGATCGCATCGGACAGCTCGAAGGTCGCCGTCACGTTTTCGGCGGCCGCAGTGCCGGCGTTGCACGCGTTGAGCGTGAATGTGAGGCGGCTGCCGGGGCGCGCCTGCGTTGACGGTTCGACGCGCAGCGACGTCTCGTCGCCTTGAAAGTTGGGCGACGAACGTACGGTCAGTGACGCCTGCGCCAAATCGAATGCGGCAGTTTCTTGCGACGCAACCGAGGCGCGCGCGACGACGACGGTGCCGTCGGCAAGCGGCGCGTCGATGCGGATGCGATAGGTCAGGGTCGCGGTTGCGCCTGCGGGAAGCGTGCGCATCACGACCGGCGCGTAGACGCGATCGAATGCCGCGCCGAGCTCCCGTTCGAGTTCGCGTCCGTTTACGCGCGCCGATCCGCCCACGTAACTCGCGTGCTCGGGAATCGGCGCCACGACGACGACGTCGTGCGCGCTCGATTCGCCCGCGTTGTGCACGCGTACGCTCGCCTCGGCGGTCGTTCCCGGAACCGGTTCGTCGCGCGTCTCGAGCGAAACGATCGTCAACGCATTTCGCAGTTGCGGACGGCTCCGCACCGCCAGCCGGACGACATTCGATCCCACCGGCGCCAGTTCGAACGATGCAACGGCGGCCTGCACTTCGATCGTCGTACCGTTCTCGAGTGCGCCCGCGACGCTATAGGCAACGACGACGGTGCGTTCTTCGCCGGACGCGACGTCGCCGATGTCGGCGCCGCCGCTCGCCAGAATCGGTGAGTTCCCCAGTCCGTCGTCGAGTAGTGCATCGTCGAGCTTACCGCTGCCGACGAGATACACGAGACCGTCGGGCAACGTAAAGCGGACGCGTACGCCGGTCGCCGGAGCGCCCCCCTGGTTGCGAAACGTGAACGCCGCGTGCACCGTCATTCCAGGTTCCAGCTCGCGTTCGGGCGAAACGACGAGCGTCCGGAGGCCCTCCGGCAGCGTCGGAGCGCCGGCCGCGAAAACCTCCGACAGGGTACGCATGACGCGATGACGTTTCGCCGCCCGCCAATGGCCCCCTTGACGCAAATTCGTTGCGCTGATGCCTGAAGGAGTCACGATGCTCGCAGTTCACGAAGATCGCATCGCCGCCGCCGTCGATCGCCTCGGATCCGAGAACGCGTTCGAAGTGCTGGCTCGCGCGCGCCAACTCGAAGCGCAAGGACGCCGCGTCGTGCACATGGAGATCGGCGAGCCCGACTTCGATACGCCCGATCACATCAAGAAAGCCGCAGCAGAAGCGCTCTACGACTGCCACACGCACTATACGCCGTCGGCCGGCATTCCCGAGCTGCGATCGACGATTGCCGATTATGCAACGCGTTTTCGCCGAATTACGCCGGCGTACGGCGCCGAAAACGTGGTCGTCGCGCCCGGTGCGAAGCCGGTCATTTGGAACGTGCTTTCGGCGCTGCTCAATCCCGGCGACGACTTCATTTATTTCGATCCCGCGTATCCGGCCTACGCGTCGTGCGCGAGTTATCTGCAGGCAAACGTTCACGCGATACCGCTGCTCGAGTCGCGCAACTGGCGAATGGATCTCGACGAACTCGAGAGCCGCGTGTCGAATCGCACCAAAGCGATCGTCATCAACTCGCCGCACAATCCGACCGGCGGCGTCCTGACGAAGGGCGATCTCGAGCGGATTGCCGACATGGCGCAGCGCTACGATTTCTTGGTCATCGCCGACGAGATTTACAGCCGCAATTTCTATCTCGACAGCGACTACGTTTCGATCGCCTCGCTCGACGGAATGCGCGATCGCACGATCGTGGTCGACGGTTTTTCGAAAGCCTATGCGATGACGGGCTGGCGGCTCGGATACGCGATCATGGCGCCGGAGTTGGCGAAGGTCGTGACGCTCTTCAACAACAACACGTTCAGCTGCGTGACGGCGTTCGTGCAGATGGCGGGCATCGCGGCGTTGACCGGTCCCGACGAACCGGTGCACCGCATGAACGAAACCTTCCGCCAGCGCCGCGACCGGCTCGTTGCCGGGCTCAACGACGTCCGCGGCATGTCGTGCACGCTCCCCGAAGGGGCGTTCTACGCGTTCCCCAACGTCACGGCGATCACGCAAGACGACCGCGCGCTCGCAAAGTTTTTGTTAGAAGAGGCCGGCGTCGCGTGCGGCGGCGGCTCGTCGTTCGGCGCAGCCGGCAAAGGCTACTTGCGATTCTCGTACGCCGCTTCGATCGACGACATCGACTGGGCGCTCGAGCAGATCGCGAAAGTACTACCCAAATTCGCCGCGTCATCCTGAGCGGAGCTCCGAAGGAGCGCAGTCGAAGGACGGCGAGCGCCGCGGTGCGCGTCGTCGCGGCGCTGGGTCTCATGCTCCTCGTTGCCGCGCTCGCGTACGCGGTTTCGAATGGCCGTTTCTTTCTCTTCCCGTTCTTGCTGCTCGTCGGTTTTCCGATGGCGGCCGTGTTTCGCGGAAGGCGCCCTCCGCCGCCGGATTCCGGCGAGCCGTTACCGCCTCCGCCGCGCATCTCGCTCAACTAACGCCGCCGTTCTCATCGAAATGTTTACGCAGACGTCTCATCGCAAACGAGAGACGTTCTGCGGAAGCAGGGTCATCCGCGTCCAGCGCTTTTAGCACTGCAACGAGTCTCGACCAATGGATGTCGCGAGCGCGGCGAGCAATCAGCCGCTCCGCGACGGAGAGCGACTGCGAGTCGCTCCAAAACAAGAATGCGGCAATGCGATCGGCTAGTGCATCTTCGATGCTAATACGTGCACAGGGCTCCAAACTTTGTGTCGATGGACGCGTAGGCCGTTATGGGTCTGCTTGCAATGTAAGGAGTGTCGGCGACGATATCTACGGTCCATTCGGATTCGGGGTGAATAAAAATGCGGCCGTCCCGTTTGTATCCGATCGTTTGCAGGGCCAGCTCAATCTTCCGTCTGTTGATGCCGCTTAGGATAGCGAGATCGATGTCGTGCGAAACGTAGACGCTAGGCTCGTGGATCGTTATCGCGCTGCCTCCGACGACACAAATCCTAATCCCGGCATCCGCAAGGGCCGCGCCGATCAGAGCGGCGACTTCCGCAAGCGTAAGATCGCGGCCGAATCACAGCGGCTTACCGATCGCGCGAGGCCGCCGGCGGACGGCCCAACGGTCCCCATAATGGGGCGACTCGCTTAGCCGGAGCAGCAAAGCGAGGAGCTCTTTCGCGGCTGGAAATCGGCGATCCAGAGTAATGAGTCGCACGTTGCCGCGCTTTCGGGAGGCGACGACTCCGGCGCGTTCGAGCGACGCGACGGCGCGTTGTATTTCGATCGGCCGGCGGCTAAGGAGCCCTGCGAGTTCGGCCGTATACGTCTCACCGAGGCGTGCAACACCCAGCAGGACGTCAGTCCTGAGGGTAGAGCCAAATAAGCGATCGTTCATGCCGCATCAATATAACATATTTGTAGCTACAAGGCTACAGTTGTGTAGCTCCGGTTCCGCCAGGTCTCATAGCCTGCGGCGCATCTCGCTTAACTAACTTTGCTGGGAGCGGCTTCAACCTCGCCGGTAATGCCGACGTTTCCTTTGCGCGGGCGGCGCGCGATGTTATAGAAATGCCAATGCATGACGCATAACGACACGAACTGGTAAAACGGCATGCGATCGCGGCGCATGGCAAGATTGTCGCCGGCGTAGAACCGTGCGTACTGCGGGAACAAACGCCAAAACTCGGATTTCTTCATCAACTCGCGCGCCAGCCGCAATGCCACCAGCCACGCGCCGGTATTGCGGGTGACGGACGCGCCGAAGCCCGTCGTGCCTGCGGCGCGATCGAGCGCACCGCGCCGCGCGCGAAACGCGGCCGAACGGTAGCCTTTAAAAACGCGCTTGAAAAACGCCGGCGCTTCGTACAGGCGGCGGATCAGCTCGGCGTGGCCGATTCGCAGCTCGGCCTGCGTCATGAGTTTCGGAACGAACGCAACCTCGGGATCGGTGTAGTTCAAGCGGCCTTCGGCTTTCAGCCGGTCGTAGAGCGGCGTCGTCGGAATCGGCGTCAGAATGCTGACCATCGCCTGTCCGACGCCGCTTTCTTCGATGAAGGCGTATTGTTCGTCGAAAATACGCGCATCGTCGTTGTCGAAACCGACGATGAAACCGGCCTGCAGAACGAGACCGCCGTCGCGAATCCGGCCGATTTTTTCCAGCAGCGAATCGCCGCGGACGTTCTGAAACTTTAACGTTTCGGTAAGAGATTCGGCACGCGGCGATTCCAGGCCGACGAATACTTGGCGGAAGTTCGCTTGCACCATCATGTCGATGAGGTCCGAATCGTCGGCCAGATTGACGCTCGCTTCGGTATACAGCTGGAGGGGATACCCGTTGCGTTTCTGCCAGTCGATCAAGTGCGGCAGCATCTTCTTCACCGCAACCTTGTTGCCGATGAAGTTATCGTCGACGAGAAAACACAGGCGTGCGCCGGTGCGCCGAACGGCGTCGAGCTCGGCGAGAAACTGCTCGGTGGTTTTGAGCCTCGGCCTGCGCCCGAAAATCGTAATGATGTCGCAGAACTCGCATTGGTAGGGGCATCCGCGCGAAAACTGCACGGTCGCCATGCCGTAACGCGACATCTCCAGCAGATCGTATCGCCCCGTCGGAACCTTGCTCATGTCGGTTTTTTCGCTCTGTTCGTACCGCTGGAGCGGCGCTTCGCCGTTGGCAAACGACGTGAGAAACGCGGGCCAGCTCTCGTCGGCCTCGCCGATGAAGCGCACGTCGCAGAACGGCGCCAGTGCCGATTCCGCGACGGTGACGTACGGCCCGCCGACGATGAGGAGTGCCGGAAGGGCGCGCAATCGCTCGAGGATCTCGATCATACGGCCGCGCTGGACGATCATTCCGGTTACGCCGACGATGTCGAAGCGGCGAAGATCGTCCCAATCGATGGATCGAACGTTTTCGTCGACGAGTTCGATCTCGACGCCGGGCGGAACCAATGCGGCCAGCGTCGGGAAGGCGCCCGGCGTGCTCCAATAGCGTTTGTTGCCGGGAAGCACGGGCAACGTGAAATCGAACCCCCAGAAAGATGGTTCGAAACGGGGGTTGATAAGGCAGACCCGCAACGGCCTGGGTGCGATCGCCGGCGTACCGGCGGCCGGGGCAAGCCGTTCGCCGAGAACGTCCACTGCCTGTCGTGCCTCCTAGATCCCGGCTCCCGGCCTTTCAGCAAACGTCCGGCCGTTTCCCGGACCGCAGGCCCCTGCGATCCCGCGCTTACGTCAGTTTCATCGCGCGCTTCACGTCGGCGAGAACCTCGGCCGCAATCGCGCGCGTTCGCTCCGTGCCTTCCTCGATGATGCGTTCCACTTGCGCCGGGTCGTCGCGGTAGAGGGCGTAACGCTCGCGAATCGGCCGCAAATAGGCGTTGAGGGCATCGGCGAAATCGGATTTGTCGGCAACGCAGCCCAAGGCGCCGCTCCGGCAGGCGGCGGCGATTCCGTCGAGCCGCAACGGGTTGACGAAGCGCCACAGTGCAAACACCGGGCAGACCTCGGGACGGCCGGGATCGCCTCGCCGAATTTTTTGCGGATCGGTTACCATCGCGCGCACTTTTTTCTCGGTGGCGGCTTCGTCGTCGGCGATGTAAATCGCGTTGTCGTACGACTTGCTCATTTTTCGCCCGTCGGTTCCGGGAACTTCCGGAAACTCCGAAAGCGTCGCTTGCGGTTCCACGAGAATCTCGCGGCCGTCGCCGTAGAGATGGTTGAAACGGCGGACGACCTCGCGTCCGAACTCCAGATGCGCCTGCTGATCGCGGCCGACGGGCACGTATTCGCCGCGCACGATCGCGATGTCGCAGAGTTGCAGCAGCGGATAGCCCAAGAAGCCGTACGTCGCAATCGACGATCCCAACGCGTCGATCTGTCCTTTATAGGTCGGAACGCGCTCGAGCCACGATACCGGCGTGATCATCGACAGCAGCACGTGCAGCTCACCGATTTCCGGCACCGCCGACTGCAAAAAAATCGTCGACCGCTGCGCGTCCACGCCGGCCGCCAGCCAGACGGCGACCATCTGGTTCCGAGCGTCGCGAATTTCTTGCGGATTCTCAAACGCCGTCGTGTACGCGTGAAGGTCGGCGATTTCGAAGAACGCGTCGGACGTATCGCAGAAATTCGCGTACTGCGTCAGGACGCCGACGAGATGTCCGATATGGAGATCGCCGGTCGGGCGCATCCCCGACATTACGCGCGGCTTCTTAGCGGTTGTCGATGTGACCGTCATGGGCCGCTGGTGTTGGCTTAATGACGCGCGATTTCCGCGCGCACGAACGCTCGTGCCGCGAGGACCGCATGCGGGAGCGGCGTGCCGTTTGCCAGTTCGCACGCCAGCGCCATGGCCAGCGTGCAGCCGGTTCCGCGCATTTCGCCGGCGATGCGCGGCTCGCAGAAAAGATCGACGCCGGTTGCCGTCGCCAGGGCGTCGACCGGATCGCCGTCGAGATCTCCGCCGGTGACCAGCACGGCGCCAGCGCCGCGCTGCTGGAGGGCGACCGCCGCGCCCGCGATCGTTTCACGAGCGATTGGATGCAGGCCGAGCAACGCGGCCGCTTCGACCACGTTGGGCGTGAGCACGACGTTCGGAAGCGTGGCCAGCGACTCGGCGACCTCGCGCCGCGCATCGTCGTCGACGAGCCGCCCTCCGCGCGAAGCGGTCGAGACCGGATCGACGACCGCTTGGAGCGCGGGCCGCGCTCGAAGCGCCGAGGCCACGGCACGGACGTTTTCGCCGGTCGCCAACGCGCCGACGCGAACGGCGCCGGCGGCCTCCCACGGCAACGTCGCCATCTGCTCGCGCAGGTTTTCCACCGGAATCGGATGCAGAGCCCGAACCCCGCGAGCGTCTTGCGCGCTGACGGCCGCGACGGCGGTGAAAACGCGAGCGCCCAAACGCGTCCCGACGATCGCGTCCCGTCCGGTGCCGGCGACGTTCCACGGATGGCTCGTCCCGATCGAGAGCACGATCATCGCAGTGCCGGCTGCCAGGCCCGGACCAGCCGTTGGGCGGCGGACGCGGGATCCCCAGCCGCCGAAATCGCCGAAATCACCGCGGCCATGGCGACGCCGCTGCGAGCGATCCCGGCGACGTTGGTTTCGTCGATGCCCCCGATGGCCGCGACCGGAACGCGGCTCGCGGCGGCAATGCGCTGCAGGCCTTCGATGCCGATCGGCTCACCGGCGTCGCACTTCGAACGCGTCGCGAACACGGAACCCACGCCGGCGTAATCGACGTCCTCGGCGTTGAACGCCCGGATTTCGTCGAGGGTGCCGCAGGAAACGCCGACGAGCCGGTCGCCGATCGTCCGCCGCACTCGTGCGACGTCGTCGAAGCCGCTATCGCCCGGCCCAAGATGAACGCCGTCGCAATTGAAGCGGACCGCCGCTTGCGCATCGTCGTTGACCACCAGCAGCGCATCCCGCCGGCGCGCGCATTCCGACAGCGCGCGAATCGTTGCCTCGACGATGCCGTTCTTCGCGCGGTACTGCAGCACGCGTACGCCTGCGTCGAGCACTGCCGATGCACGTTCGAGCAGGTCGCGACCGTCGTCGTTGAGGATGACGTAGATGCCGTGCAGCCGCGCGGCGCGCCGCGCGCGCGAATCGGACACTAGGCGCGCCGGTTCAGCCTGCGCCACAAGAGCACGTTGACGGCCGCATACGCCGCGAACAGCACGACCACCCCGACGGCAAGCGCCGTATTGTGACGCGCAATCGCAAGCGGGAGCAACAGTGCGAAGCATAGGACGGCCGCCATTGCGATCGTGAGCAGACGCGTCACCGGAACCATGGCCGCGCCGTTACGACGGTGCGTCGTCGGCGAGCAGCAGGTCGCCAAGGCGCATCAGGTCGTCCTCGTTCGAAAAGCGAAACTCGATGCGCCCGCCGCGGCCGTATCGCACCAGCGCGACGTGGGTTGCGAAACGCTCCCGCAGCCGATTTTCGAACGACTGCTCGTCGTTGGTGAGGGCGCGCATGGTTGCGCGCGGCGCCGGTTCGGAAGCGGTTTCCTGCGCGGCGATGCGTTCCAGGGCGCGCACCGTAAGGGCACCGCGAACGGCGCGCTCGGCGAGTGCTTCGCGATCGGCCGGAGCCGCCGCGAGCAGCGCGCGGGCGTGGCCGGGCGAAAGCCGCCCGTCGGCCAGCATCGCCTTCACGCCCTCCGGGAGTGCGAGCAGCCGGAGCGCGTTGGTGACGGCGGGCCGGCTCTTGCCGACGCGGCGTGCCACGTCTTCCTGGGTCAGCCCGAACTCGTCGATGAGATGCTGCAGGCCGGCTGCCTCTTCGAGCGGATTGAGATTCTCGCGCTGCAGATTTTCGATCAGCGCGACCTCGAGCGCGTCGCGGTCGTCGCTCGCGCGCAGGATCGCCGGAACGCTCGTCAGTCCCAGCGAGGCGCAGGCACGCCACCGCCGCTCGCCGGCGATGAGTTCGTATCCCTCGCCGCGCCGCCGGACGATAATCGGCACGAGCACGCCGTACTCCGAGATCGAGGCCCGAAGTTCGTCGAGCGGCTCGCGTTCGAACGACTTGCGCGGCTGATACGGATTGGGCGTAATGCGGTCGACCGGAATTTCGCGCGGCGGCTCGCGATCGCCGGCGGTAGGCACCGAATCGCCGAGCAGCGCCCCCAAACCGCGACCGAGGCCGCGCCGCGGTGCGCTCATGCGCGCGCTCCCAGCGGTTCGAGGACCTCGCGCGCCAGCGCTACGTAGGCCTGCGCTCCGCGGCTTTTGGGGTCGAAAAGAATAACCGGCTTGCCGAACGACGGCGCCTCGGAGATGCGCACGTTGCGCGGGATGTGCGTCTTGAAAATTTGCTCCGGGAAAAATTTCACGAGTTCCTCGAAGACTTCGGCTGCCAAACGCGTGCGTCCGTCGTACATGGTCACCAGTACGCCGCTGACGCGCAGTGACGGATTGAGTGCCTCGCGGACGCGCGCGACGACGGCCGTCAGCTGCGATAATCCCTCGAGCGCATAATACTCTGCCTGCACCGGAATCAAGCATTCGTGCGCGGCCGTCAACGCATTGACCGTGAGCAGACCGAGCGACGGCGGACAGTCGATGAGCACGAAATCGTAGCGATCGGCAACCGGAGCGACGGCTTGTCGCAGCCGCGTTTCGCGCGACATCGCCGACACGAGTTCGATTTCAGCGCCGGCGAGATTGATCGTCGAGGGCACCACCCAAAGACCCTCAACCTCGGTGGCGATCGCGACGTCGTCGATCGATGCTTCCTGCAGCAGCACGTCGTAGACGTCGCGCTGGAGTTGCGCTTTCGCGATACCCAGCCCGGTGGTAGCGTTGCCTTGCGGATCGGCATCGACGACGAGCACTCGTTTCCCCAGCACGGCTAAGGCCGCACCGAGATTCACGGCGGTCGTGCTCTTTCCGACGCCGCCTTTTTGATTCACGAGGGCGATGATGCGCGCCAGTCTCTTATCCCTTCGTTACCGCACCGCGTTCCGAGTCGCGCCAATAGGTATCGAGCAGGCGAAGCAGCGCGGTGCGCTCGTTACGCTCGGGCGCGTCGGTGACCTGCTCGAATAACCACTGCAGCGCCGCGCCGACGCGCCGGTCACCGCGAAAGCCTCGTGCCTCTAAGCCGCGCGCAACCATGAAAGCGATGACGTCGTCGCCGCTCACGGCCAAGTCGGTCACCGAAAAAGCGGGCTTGCGTGCGATCTCGTCGCGCACGCGCGCGGCGAAACGCCGGTTGTGGTCGCCGCGCTCGGGAAGCCCGGAGCCGCAGACGTCGGCATCCCGCAATGCGAACAGGTGTTCGATGTTCTCGACGCCGATCCGGCGTACGAAACGGCGGACGGCCGCGTCGCTCATCGATTCCTCGGTCGAGAACATGTGCTGGCGCACCAGTCGCTCGACGCGTTCGACGGTGTCGTTGGAGAAACGGAAGCGTTCGAGCATCGAGCGAGCCATCTCGCCCCCGACGATCTCGTGGCGGTAGAAGTGCGGGCCCTGCTTCGTGCGCGGCTTGCCGACGTCGTGAAGCAAGGCCGCCAGGCGAAGCAGCGGGTCGCCGGGGGGAGTGGCGTCCACCGTTGCCATCGCATGGTGCCAGACGTCGTAGGCGTGCCACTCGTTCTGCTCGACGCCGACCCCCTCGATCAGCTCGGGCCACAGGCGAGCGAGTACACCGGTGGAGCGCAAGAGCTCGAGGCCGATCGAAGGACGACCGGCATAGGTGAAGAGTTTGGTCAGCTCGTCGTGGACCCGCTCGGGCGAGACCGTCGTGACGAGCGGCGCCGCGGCGGCCATGGCGTCGCGAGTTGGCTGGGTCGGTTCGTATTCGAATCGCGCGGCGAACTGGGCCGCCCGCAGCATGCGCAGCGGATCTTCTTCGAAACTGCGCGGCGTCAAGATGTCGATGCGCCGGGCGCGGATGTCGGCGACGCCGTCGTAGGGATCGATCAGACGGCCGTCCGGGAGACCCCGGGCGATCATATTCATGCGAAAATCGCGCCGCGCGAGATCCTCCTCGAGCGGAACGTCGGGGCCGCCCTGAACCTCGAAGTCGCGGTGGCCCGATCCGGTCGACCGCTCTCGTCGCGGCAAAGCAAGGTCGACGGTCTCGCCGGCGGCGGTGAGTTTGAGGATTGCGAACGAGGCCCCGACGCGGTCGACTCGCCCGAGACGCTCCAATCGCATAATGAGTTCGTCCAGCGGTACGCCGGTCACCACGTAGTCGGAATCCGCGGCCGCAGTCCGCCCGGTCTGCTCGGCTCGGATTTCGTCGCGAACGCGGCCGCCGACAACGAAAAGCGAGCCTTTCGGTAAGGCTTCGACGAGGCGTTCGTCCATTGCCGTACGTTTCACGGTGAACTGCCCGGTGAAACAACTTCGCTTGCGGCGCCATACCGTTCCAGCATCTCCTGGAAACGGCCGTGCGAGTGATCGTCGATTTCTTCCCAGGGCAGCTGCGCGAGCAGCGGAGCCAATATCGAGCGCAAGGCTTCGCCGCGGATCATCAGTTGGAGGTAGTGCCGGCCCCCGTGGTGGTAGGGCCCGTAGAGCCGCGACCAGCGGATCCTGTCGTTCAGCCATAGCAGCAGGCGCTCGTGACGCACGTGCATGCGCAGCGTGACCTGCGGTTGCTTTCCGTCGCCGCCGAAATGCCCTTCGCCGATCAGCAGTCCCAGAATGACGCCCTTTTCAAAATCCGACAGCGTCGATTCCAAGTAGTCCTCCATTTGTTTCACGGAGATGTTCGCCGTGAAACCATGGCGGCCTGTCGGCGCGGCCCGCCGCTACGACGTCGGAAGTCGCCGTCAGCCGGCCTTAAAGCGTCTTACGAGGATCGGTCACCGCACTGCGCTTTGAGCGTCGCTCTGGCTGAGGCATCGTGGGACGCGGCCCGGACGAGATTGAGATGCGCGGCGGAGAGGGGCGGATCGTACGTAATGGTTCGCAAAACGACGCGGCCGCTAGGCGTGGCGGCGACTATGGCCGAGGCCCGTCCGTCCGGCTGAAAAAGGTCGAACGCCCCAGCCTCGGGACTTACGCGTATCGCGCCGGGCATTCGGTCGGCGTACCACTGGGCCACCGTTTGCGGGCTTGCGCTCACGAAATAGGCCGCCATCGTCGCCTTCGAACCGCATATCGTGTCGGTCACGGTTACCACGTGGCTGTTGGGCAAGTAAATCGGGCGCGCACCGGGGTAGACCGGCAATCCGGCGGCGGCTGCGGGGGCGAGGGTCGCGGCCGTCAGCGCCGCAACGAGAGTGAAGCGTTTCATCATGGCAGCATCGTACGCACGCCGCGTGCCACCGGTATGCCGTGCACAAAGTGCCATTTCATTGGCACTACGGCGCGCGACCAGCAAAAAGCCGCCGCACGGACGCACCGATGGCCATGCCGATCGCCGCCCCCAACGCGATCCCTCATCCGAAACGATTGCTTCGTGCGTTCATCGTTCCACGAAGTAACCCGTGCGCGCGTTTACGTGCAGAGCGGACGTTTTTGCGGAATGCCGGTGCGGCGTGGAAAGCGCGCGGGCGTCGCCGTTTTTTTGCGCAAGAGCACGATGCACCGGCGATCGCCTACCGGATGCTCGCTCTCAAATTCCGCGCCCAGGACGAGTGCGGCATCGGCGAGCGTCGCGCGTTCAGCATCGTCGAGCGAGCCGCGCTGCAGTATCGCGACGCCGCCGGGCGCGACGAACGGCAGCAGCAGTTCGGCGACCGCCGAGCGCCGAGCCGACGGCGCGGACCGTGCCGCTGGCGAACGCGTCGCGCAGCCGGCTATCGCGCGCGGCGGATTCCGCGCGCGCCGTCACGACTTCTCCGCGCAGCCCGAGCGCCGAAAGGGCCGATTCCAGAAAGCGCGCCTTCTTGGCGCTCGCCTCCACCAGCGTTACGGGTACGCTCGTGGCGATGGCGAGCGGAATCGCCGGCAGACCCGCGCCGGAGCCTACGTCGACGAGCGTCTGACCGGCGTACGGGGCCGCGCTGAGACTGTCGAGCAGATGCGGGACGAGGGCGTCGGGCGTCTTTGCACCGGTGAGGTTGAACGATCGATTTGCCTCGAGGACGAGTTGCGCGTACGTCGCAAGCGGCGCGACGATGCGCGGCTCGACGCCGGCGGCTGCGAGCAGTTCGGCGACGGTGCCGTTCAACGGCCGGCGATTTGGCGCGCGCGGTGCACGAACAATCCGACGATTGCGACGTCGGACGGCGTGACGCCCGGAATGCGGCCCGCCGAGCCGAGCGTTCGCGGCCGTTGCCGCGACAGTTTTTCACGAGCCTCGCGTGAAAGCGCGGCGATCGCCGCATAGTCGAACGCGTCCGGAATTGCAACGTCGTCGCGTTTGGCGGCGTTTTCGATCGCGGTCATCTCGCGCCGAACGTACCCTTCGCACTTAATTTCGATCGCGACGCGTTCGCCGGTGTCGCCGTCGAGCGGCGGATCGAAGGCGTCGCGCACCTCTTCGAAACTCAAGGCGGGACGGCGCAGTGCGTCGGCAATCGTGGCGCCCGCGTCGAACGCGTCGTCGCCGATGCGCCGCCGAGCGATGCGCGTCGTGCGCGCGCGTGCAATTCCTACGCGTAACCGGCCTTGCCGCTCTTCGAAGGCGTCCCACGCTTCGTCGTCGACGAGACCCGCCGCGCGACCGATCGGCGTCAGCCGTGTGTCGGCGTTATCGTGGCGAAGTATCACGCGATGCTCGGCGCGCGACGTCAGCATGCGGTACGGCTCGTCGACGCCTTTGCTGACGAGATCGTCGACGAGCACGCCGGCGTACCCATCGCTGCGCGCGAGCCGGAGCGGCGACCCGCCACGCGAGGCGAGCGCTGCGTTGATGCCGGCGATGAGCCCCTGCGCCGCCGCCTCCTCGTAGCCCGACGTTCCGTTGAGCTGGCCGCAATGGTACAGACCGGCGATGCGATGCGTCTCGAGCGTGTCGCGCAGTTCAGTCGGAGGAACCATGTCGTACTCGACGGCGTAGCCGGCGCGCAGCATCGTGCACGCTTCGAGTCCCGGCAGCGTGTGCAGCATGGCAAGCTGCACGTCGGCGGGAAGCGACGTCGAAAACCCGCCGACATACAGCGTCGGCTCGTCCCATCCTTCGGGTTCGACGAAGACTTGGTGGGTGGGATTGTGCGCGAACTTCACGACCTTGTCTTCGATCGACGGGCAATACCGCGGCCCGATGCCGGCAATGAGATCGAGTCCGTAGAGCGGCGATCGATGAAGATTCGAACGGACGAGCGCGTGCGTGCGTTCGTTGGTCTGCGTGACGTAACAGTTCAGTTGCGGGCCGGCGAATCGGGGCTCGCTGCGATACGAGAAGAGCAACGGCCGCACGCTCGGCGGCTGCTCGAGCATCGCCGCGGGATCGATGGTCGCCTTGTCGATGCGCGGAGGGGTTCCGGTCTTCAGCCGCTTGGTCGGGAAGCCGGCGCGCCGCAGGGCTTCGGCCAGCCCGTTTGCCGGCGCTTCGCCGAAACGGCCTTCGGGCCGGACGTCGTTACCGCGAAACGATCTACCGCCCAGAAACGTGCCGGTTGCGAGCACTACCCGGCGCGCGCCGAAGCGCTCGCCGCCGGCACCCACGACGCCGCGGATCGCACCGGCTTCGATGATGAGATCCTCCACCATCGCGCGCACGATGGTGAGATTGCGCTGCGCGCGGAGTTCTCCGAGTGCCTCGCGCGCGTAGGCCGGCTTGTCCATTTGCTGGCGGAGCGCCCGCACCGCAGGCCCTTTGCTCTCGTTGAGAAAGCGCGCGTGCAGGCTGCACCGGTCGGCTAAACGGCCCATCGCGCCGCCGAGCGCGTCGATCTCACGCACCAGCTGTCCCTTCGCGCTGCCGCCGATCGACGGATTGCACGGGAGCGTGCAAATCTTTTCGGGATCGCCGGTCACGAGCAGCGTCGGTGCGCCGATTCGCGCGGCGGCAAGCGCTGCCTCGACGCCGGCATGCCCGCCGCCGACCACGATGACGGCTGCGTCGTCGCGCGTCACGGATGCGAAACCTCGTTCACGGCGGCACCCTTCGCCGATGCCGCGCCGAATACGTGCCCCGAAAGGTTTTTACGCTGTCGAGGGGGTCGGTGTCTGCGTCAGATGTGCGCGCAGCCGGAACGACAGCGCGATCATCATGATTCCAAAGACGACGGCGTAGGCGGCGATGATCCAGATGATCGCGAGCGCTGCGACGCCCGGATGCCAGAACATCAGAATGCTGAAGAGAATCGAACAGATGCCGGCGACGATGAGCAGCCATTCGTTCGCAATCGCCTTGCGCAGCTGAATCGCGGCGACGATCTCGAGAATGCCGGTGATGAACGCCCATGCGGCGATCGTGATGTAGAGCGCGAAAAGCGTGATGCCGACGTCGTAGAAGGTGATCGCGGCGATAATGAATCCGACGATGCCCTCCAAGACGAAGGGCCACCACCGCTCGTGCGTTTGCGCGGCGCGCACGGCCGCCACGATGGCGAAGACGCCGTCGACGAAGGCGTAGGCGCCGAAAAGCACGCCGATGACGACGAGCGTGATGCCGGGCCACAGGAAGGCCAGAATTCCGAAAATCACGGCGGCAATGCCGCGGATCAGCAGCGCCCACCAATTGCGAGCCAGAACGTGAACCATGTCGCTACTCCTTGCGTCTAAGGCTATTCAATGACCTTACCGTTCTGCGTGACCAGCCGCTGAACGGCGCACAGGCTCGGCATCGGCCCGTACCAGGGATAACTCACCAGCGCATTGGTGAGATTGTGATTGATCTCCGAACCGTGCGTGAACGTACCGGTGTCGGTGAGGACGGCCTTGTGGCCGTTGTACTTTACCAAAAAGTCGACTTCCGAGAGCGGCGCCTGACGCGTATTGAAGTACACGACGTTGATGCCGTTGGTCAGGCCGTTGCCGCCTTTATTGACGACGCAGCTCTGAATGTTGATGCCGAAGTTCGACTTGATCTTGGCGCTCGCCGCGACGGGCGCGAGCAAGACGGCGGCGGCGGCCATTGCGAGGATCGTGCGTTTCATCCGATACCCTTTCGCTTCTCTTACTTACCGATACAAAAACGAGAAAAAATCCCGGTCAGCATCTCTTCGGCGGCGTCTCGCTCGCTTACTTTTCCAAGCGCCGCGTACGCGCGATGCAGCTCGCCCGCGACGAAATCGACCGGCTCCCCGGAATTCAGCGTGGAAAGCGCTGTCGCCAGCGCCTCGAGCGCCTCTTCCACCGCGGCGAACTCGCGAACGGCCGCCAGATGCGGGCGTTCCAGATCGGGAAGTTCGCCGCCCCAGCCGGCACGGGCGATCGCGGCACGAAGCCGTTCGAGCGATGCCGTATCGCGTACGCTGCCGGCGATCGCGCCGAGCGTGGCGGCGGTTTGCGCGACGGCGAGCCCCAGATCCGCCTTGTTGAAAAAGACCACGCGCGGCCGGTCGCGCGTCTCGTCGAGCAGCGCGCGCGCCTCCGCACCCAACGGCTGCGACCCGTCGACGACGACGATCGCGAGCCGCGCCGCGGCCAGAGCCCGGCGCGAGCGCTCGATTCCGGCGCGCTCCAAACGATCCGCATGGGCGCGAATTCCGGCCGTGTCGACGAGCCGGACCGGCACGCCGCCGATGGCGACCGTCTCTTCGATCGTGTCGCGCGTCGTGCCCGGGGTTTCGGAAACGATCGCCCGGTCGTCGCCGAGCAGCGCGTTGAGAAGCGACGACTTTCCCGCGTTCGGCGGCCCCACGATCGCGGCCGTCACGCCCTCGCGAACGAGTCGCCCGCGCTCGCCGTCGGCGCGCAGCCGCTCCAGGGCGGCGGCAATGCTCGAGACTTCCGATTCGAGTCGAGTGCGCTGCGGATCGGCAACCTCGTCGGGAAAATCGATGGCCGCGGCGAGTTCCTCGAGCAGGGTGCCGGCCCGCTGCCGCAACGCACCCACTTCGGCGGCCAAACCTCCGCCGAGGTTCGCCACCGCGGCACGCGCCGCGGCCCGCGTCTCGGCATCGATGACCGCAGCGACCGCTTCGGCCGCGTGCAGTTCCATCTTTCCGTTCAGAAACGCGCGGCGCGTAAACTCTCCGGGTGCCGCCTGGCGTAAGCCGCACGCGATCAGGGCGCGAAGAATTTCGCGTGCGACGATCGGCGAGCCGTGCACGTGCATCTCGAGCAAATCTTCGCCGGTGTAGCTCTCCGGCGCCCGAAAGAAGAGCGCGAGTCCACGATCGAGCAGCCGGCCCCGCTCGTCGAGAAACTCGGCGAGTGCCGCGACGCGCGCGCGAAGCGGGCGGCGCGTGCGCACCAGCCGTCGCACCACGTTCCCGACGTCCGGTCCGCTCACGCGGACAATCGCGATCGCTCCCTTTCCGGGCGGGGTCGCGAGCGCCGCAATCGTGTCGTCAGCGAACACGCCGAATCGCTGCCAGCAACTCCTGCGGTTCGTACGTCACGGACGCCGTACGCGAGTCCCTATGCCGGGAAGACCACGACCCGGCGCTCGGGTTCCTCTCCCTCGGATTCGGTTCGCACGGACTCCGATTCGGCCAGCGCGAGATGCACGATTTTCCGCTCCGAGGGAAGCATCGGCTCGAGCCGTTGCGGCGCGTGCTCGCGAACGCACCGGTCGAGCGTTGCCAGCGCGAGCGAGCGCAGCTGCTCGGCGCGCCGAGCGCGGTATCCTTCGGCATCGATCGTGTAATAGCGGCGATTGTTGCGGACGCCCGCGTTGAGCATGTTGTTGAAAACGAGATTGAGCGCTTCGAGCGTGTTGCCGTGGCGGCCGATCAGCATGCCCAAATCGGGACCGCTCACCTCGAGATACTCGCCCTCCGGACGAGGGATGTAGTGCACGTCGACGTGCTCCAGCCCCATCAGCGCGAGGATTTCGCCGAGCAGTTTGCGCGCCGGTTTGGCGGCCTCGGGCAGTTCCTGTTCGGGCGCGCTCGGACCGGTCTGCCGGACCGGGCGGTGCCGCACGGGCCCGCGCCCGCCGCGCCGTTCTCCGCCGCGCCCGCGGCCGCCGCTCGGCGAGGTTCCGGGAATCGCGCGGTCGCGAATGTTGGACGGCTGTTCTTCGTACTCGAAATCGTCTTCGTAGAGCATGTGCGTGGACGCTATGCCCCTTTCTTATTTTTCTTTTTGGATCGTCGAGAACCCGCAGGTTTCGACGAATTTTGCGTTTTGGCGGCCGATGCGCCGTTGCTGGCGGGAGTGCCGGGCAGCGCCTTGGCCGGCGCGTCGTTATCCGGGACGTCGGTGATGACGTGCGTGGTGTCGGCAATCGAAAGCGGTTCGTGATACCGGCGAAGCATGTAGAACGTCTGCGCCATCGTGAACGCGTTGTAGGAGAACCAATACAGCACCATCGCCGACGGCCAGTGGTACTTCCAGCCGAAGAAGCCGAGCATCAGCGGCGAGATGAACGACATGGTGCGTTGCATCTGGGCCTGCTGCGGATCGGTGGCGGGCATGCTTCCAAAACGCACGCTCAGGTACATCGACACCGCATACAGGACCAACAGCACCACGTCGCTGTGAGCGAGACTGGTTGCAAGAACGTTCGGATACGCTTGCGAGATCGACGTGCCGATCCACAGCCAGTGCTGGTTCTCGAAGAGATTCTTGTGGTTCATCACCACGTAGTAGACGCTCAAGATGAAGGGCCACTGGACGAGCATCGGCCAGCATCCCGCCAACGGATTGACGCCTTCGCGTTTGTAGAGCGCCATCGTTTCCTGTTGGAGCTTCGGCGCGTCCTCTTTGTAGCGCGCCTGCAGTTTCTTGATCTGCGGCGCGATGCGCTGCATCTTGACCATCGACCGGAACTGCGCGGTATTGAGCGGCCAGAAGAAGATGCGGATCAGTGCCGCGAGGATGACCAGGCTCCATCCCAAGTTTTGAATCGGCTTGTCGATCGCCATGACGATCTGCGACATCACGTTGACGATCGGATCGAGCCACGACGTAGCGAGCAAGAGGTGGAGCGTTGCGAGCATCATCTTACGCTTCTCGCCCGTCGACGAAGTCGACGCCGCCGGGGTTCCACGGATGGCAGCGCGCCAGCCGTGCGACGGCCAGCCACCCGCCGCGCAGCACCCCGTGCTCGCGCACGGCGACGAGCGCGTACTGCGAACACGTCGGATAGAAGCGGCAGGCCGGCGGCAGCAGCGGCGACAGCGTAAGCTGGTAGAGTCGAACGAGCGCGACGAAAAGGTGCCGCAACGCTCAAGCCTGGTGAAGCGCCGACAAGAAGTCGGCGCGCAGCGCGGAAAAATCGGCTTGCGCCGCGGAAGGCCGCGCGACGATTACCATACGAAGAGCGCGCCCGGACTCGGCGAGCGCATCGTTGACGATGGCCGCGAGACGGCGGCGCAGTTTGTTACGGACAACGGCTTTTCCGATCGCTTTGTTCACGGTGATGCCGACCAGCGACGAGGCGTCGCGCGGCACGGCATCGGTGAGGTACAGGGTCAGGGTTCTGCCCGCAGCACGCCGGCCGTGCCTCCGCAAGCGGGCGAAATCCGCTCGGCGGCGCAGGCTGGCGTAGCAGCGCATCACACCGCTAGGCGGTGGCGCCCCTTCTTGCGGCGTCGCGCCAGCACGTTGCGTCCGCTCTTGGTGCTCATTCGCTCCAAGAACCCATGGACGCGCTTGCGGCGGCGGTTATGCGGCTGGTAGGTCCGCTTCATCGAAACACTTCTCTCTTTACAAAAAGAACAGCCGCAGGCCGAACCCGGCGGCAGATGGCCCTTGATTATAGGCAGCCGCCGTTCGGAGCGTCAAGGACACGTGTCCGCACCGGCCGGCATTGAAGGAGGATGGTCCTCTAGGAACCGCCGATCCACCAGCGGCGGGTCGCCGAGTCGAGGTGAACGTGGGACTCGTAGCGGCCCTTTCCGCCCGAAAGACCGCGCGACCAAGCGGCGAAGAGATCGCGCATCAGCCTTCCGCGGTCGTGATACAGCTAACGAATTTCTGCCAAAAACCGTCCGGGTCGCCGGCCGGCGCCGGTCCCGCTCAAAGGGCCGCTACCGTCCGCCTTAGGACCTCGTTGGCCCCGCTGAGATCGGTTCTTGCCAGGAACGCCTCAAATGCGTCGTCGTCGCCCCACGTTTCACGGCGGGGGCCCAACACATGCTCGCGCAGATAGTGAATGATGCGAACGTCAGCCAACTCCCCCGCATGCAGTTCGTCGGCCCACCCATCGTTTGGAAAGTTATAGCGCAGGTCGAGTGCGACGTGCCTTGCATTGGTGTCGTAGATTGCCAGCGTGAGCCCTAACTGACTGCGGAAACCCTGGATGAATCGGCGCGCTCGCCGTCATTTCAAGGCAGCTGCGGATGCGCGCGGCGATCTCGGTAAAGATCGCACGCGGAAAAAATATGACGCCGTAATTGTAATATGCCGGCGAAAAGCGGTGCGGCGGGATCCGAAAGCATGCCGCCCCAGCCGGAGTGCTGGAAACGCGCAAGGGGCAGCGGCCTGCCTAAAGCCGCGAACACGTCGGGCCAATGGATGTGCGGGCGATCGTAGGTCGTCGGCGGAGTGTGAGCGATGACGCCGGCGACGGCGGGCTCGGCGGCAAGCGCATCGAGAACGTCGTCGACACGATCGATCAGCATCGTATCGGCGTCGAGGAAGATGACGACGTCGCCTTCCGGCGCGGGGCCATAACGGTCGAGCGTAGTCGCGTGATACGACCACGCGCGAAAGTCGTCCCTATCAACCCAGTGCCAGTCAATGCGGCCGCGGCTCCACGGTTGGTCAGCGGCGAGGTCGTACGGCTCGCAGTCTTCCCCCACCGAGACCAGAAATCGCGCGTCGGCGTAATGGCCGCCCCGCGCGTGAAAGGCACGGTTGATGTATTGCACTTGCCGAAAAAAATGCGGCTGGGGGCTTATGGGAATTCGTACTTCGATGTTCATGGAGGCGTGTCGTCACCTTCGCCTGAGAGGGCTGCGGTGCCCCCGTGCCGGATGCCTTCGAAAACGTTTGCCAGGCGGCACTATCGATCGAACGACCGTACGGCGCGACTGCAATGAGTGGCGCCGGCACAGCTCGTCGAGCACCGAAGGCGTCCTTTGTCGAAAATCGAAGTCGAACCGCCCAATGACCGATGTCGACGAGTCATACGTCGAAACGCTCAAACAGCGAGGTCTTGAAGCTTCGCGAAGCGGTCGCTTCGACGAAGCCATGGGCTTGTTGCAGATGGCGGCGAACTGCGCCGTGGTCGCGAGCAATGCGGATGACCAACGTGTCCGCCGAGTGATGCGCTACGCGTACGATGCCGAAATTGAGGCCGCGCTCGAATTAGAGGCCCGACGATTTGACGCTCCGGCCGGACGCATCTCTACCGATCTGCCGCTGCATCTTGCCATCCTATGCTCGGCGGTGCAAGACGAGGACGGCCCAACCGTCATCACCTGTAAGACCGCGCTGCACTTGCGCGACGCCGGTTTCGAGGTCGAAGTCGTTTCCACTGAAACCGTGTCGAGCGCAACGTCCCGCATGGCCGGGGAACTCATGCAACTCGGCATTCCGCTATATCGTGTCGCGGGTCAAACGTTTGACGAAAAGGTGCGGTGGTTGCTCGCACATTTCACCGCGCATCCCGCCAATGCCGTGCTCTCCACGGTGCAGGTGCACGACTTGCTCGGCAAACTGATCGGCTGCATCGGCGTGGCTCCCGGTTCAAGCCTACGGTTGTCTCACGATCGAACCGTTGAGCGGGAAGTACGATCTCATCGTGCAAGGTCTGAGCCCCGCGCAAGAGACGCAAACGCATTGGCCGGGGCGCAGCCGTTACTTCGGAACGCCTTTTGCCATGGCCGAGGAGATCGACGGCGCGCAGCCGCTTCCACGTGCAGTCCTCGGCGTACCGGACGACGCGCTTCTTCTTGCGACTTTCGGGCGCATGACCAAGTGCGACAAGCCGCAGTACTTGGAAGCGTTGGCCCGAATTCTTCAAGCCGAACCGCGCGCGTGGCTGTTGCTGGCGGGCCGCGACGATTTCGGCGTGGTCGCGTCGATTGAGCGGCCATTTTCGCGGCCCGGGCTCAGACGAACGCGTTCGCTATCTCGGGAAGCGGCAAGAGGACGGTCCGCGCCTGCTCAAGACCGTCGACGTCTATTGCGACACGTATCCGTGGCCCGGCGGTCAAAGCCTCCTCGACGCGATGTACGCGGGGTTACCGATCGTTGCGATGAAGGCGGCAAGCGATTCCGATCTTGATCCGAACCGCTGCGGTCCGACGAGCGCGTATGCCGAGGTGATGCTCAGCGGCGTCGTCGAGTTGGCCGGCGCAGGAAACGTCGACGACTACGTGAGGATTGCCCTCGCCTATTCGGCCGATGCGGACTTGCGTGCCGAAGCCGGGCGCTGCGAGCGCGCGAGAAAGTACGGCGCGTATTGCAGCATGGAGCGCTGGGCGCAGACGTTCGGTCAGGCGATCGCCGAACTCGTACTTACGAAAGCGCGAGCTTCCTGACCATCTCGCGCGCAAGCACGCGCGCGATGACGTCGGCCCAGCTGGTGCGCTGCGACTCCCACTCGCGGACTCGCGCCTCCAAGGCTTCGCGTGCCGTCCAGAGCGTGGAATCGGTAGCGAGCGCGACGATGCGGCGCGCGTATTCATCAGGATCGTCGGTGACGTCGATCTCCAGGCCGTCGCTCAAACCCATGCCTTCGGCTCCGACCGCCGTAGCTACGACGGGTACGCCGTATTGAAGCGCTTCCATCGTTTTGTTTTTCACGCCGGCGCCCATGCGGATCGGGAGCGATGGCGATGCGCGCGGCGTTGTAGAGATCTCGAATCGACGTGACGAATCCAAGCAGCACGACGTCTTCGTCGGCGAGCTGCGCGACCGAGAGCGGCGGATTCTTTCCGGTGACGAGCGTGCGGAAGCCGGGGAGCAGCGCGCGCACGTGCGGCAAAACCTCGCGGCAATACCAGCGCAACGCGTCGACGTTCGGCGAGTCGTCGCCGCCCAGCCAACCGGCGACGAAGACGGCGTCTTCTCGCGCCGCGGGATCGGCCGGCCCCATCTCGATGGCGCTCAACAGCGGCACCATGAGTTCGACCGGCGCGTGGTCGGGGACGGCTTCGAGCCAATCGCGCTCTTCGTGAGAAATGGCGACGACCGCATCGGCAAAGCGGGCGACGTGGGCCTCGACGCGCTCCATCGCGCCGCTTCGGCTTGCCGGAGCTTGCGCTTTTCGTCGTCCTCCTCGAGCTGCACTTGAATGGACAAGCCGCTTGTGATAGAGCGCTTCGGCATCGTAGATGATTTGGGCGTCGGGCAGCGCGCCGCGCAGCAACTCGAGGAAGAGGTCGGCATTGTGCGGGCGGGAGACGACGACGGCGTCGTAGCGGTTCTCCGGACGCGCGAGATGCTCGGCGAGGCTTTCCTCGACCACGTCGACGCCGAGCGCCGCGAGCGAGTTCTCCTTCGGCGGATGGCTTCGATCGCTGGGATAAATCGAGACGGCCATGCCCGGCGCGCTCCGAGTTCGGCAAAGAGCTCCTGCGCGCGCACGAAGCCCGATCCGAGGCCTCCGCTGCCAATGCCGGGATCGGGCAAACGGTCGTCGATGACCGAGAACGCGCGTCGGATTGCCGCGCCGGCGGAACACCGCGCCGGCGACCGCGACCGGCGATTCGGGTTCGGGCTGACGCGTATGCGGCAGCACGCCGGCCCACTTCTCGCACAGGAGCGCTTGATTTCGGCGGAAGAGAAACGAGCGAAACGCGTTGTCTTGGCGTGCTCGCGGCCTCGACGTGGCGAATGACGGCGCGCGGTTCGTAGAGCAGCTCGCGTTGCAGACGGTGGCGCAGCCGAGGCAGAGATCGGTGTCCTCGTAGTACGCCGGAAAATAGCGAGGGTCGAATCCGCCCGAGTTGCTCGAAGTCCGCGCGCCGAACGAGCATACCGTTGGCCGAGAGGTAGTCGACCGGGCGCAGGTAGCTAAAGGCGAGCGATCCGGCGGGCGAGCCGCGTCCGAGCGGGCGGGTCGAGCCGTCCGACCAGATGATGCCCGCCGGCTTCTTGCAGGGATCCATCGAGGAAAAGGATGCGGGAGCCAACCGCGCCGGCATTCGGGTAGGCCCGGGCGGTATCGAGCAAGGCGTCCAGCCACCCGGGTTCGACTTCGGCGTCGTCGTTGAGGAAGACGAGGAACTCGCCGCGGGCTCGGGCCGCGGCGTAGTTGTTCCCGCCGCCGAAGCCGAGATTCAGCGCGAGCGGCGTGCGCTTGCACGCCGCTGACGCTCTTTAAGAAGGTCTGCGCGGCGCGCGGTTCGGTTCCGTTGAAAACGAGAATGACTTCGTACGGGATGCGTTCGGCGTCGATCGTGCGTGCGAGCGCCGCGAGGCACCTCGCCGAGATGCTCGAGCTGGTCCTGCGTCAGGACGAGAATCGAAACGCGCGGGCGATCCGTTTGCGGCAGCGCGATCACGCGGGCGTCTTTCGCTGCGAAGCGTCGTCTATTCCCCGAAGGCTCCGAGCCGCGCGCCCGAACTATCACTGCCCGTACCGCCGTAGGAGCCGGAAGAATGCACTCTCGTTCGCTCAAGCCGCGAAAGAACTATCCGAAGCACGTCGAGCCGGTTATCGTGGCTCCCGATCCAGGTAGCAGTTACGCATACATCCTCGAGATGGTCGGCGAGCGCAAAAAAGTACTCGACGTCGGTTGCGCGAGCGGATACCTTGCAAGCCTGCTCGTGAGACGCGAGTGCGACGTCGCGGGCATCGACGTGAATCCCGTTGCGGCCGAAGAAGCGCGCAAGTACTGCACCAGCGTCGTGGTAGCCGACCTCGACCAAGCGACGCTGCCGGAACTCTTCGACGGCAAGATCTTCGATGCCATCGTTTTCGGCGACGTGCTCGAACATTTGCACGAGCCGACGCGCACGCTGGACGAATCGCGCGGATTGCTTTCGGAGCGCGGCTACGTCGTCGCCTCGATTCCGAACGTTTCCCACGGTGCGATTCGCCTCGCGCTGCTCTCCGGGCGGTTCGACTATCAAGAGATCGGAATTCTCGACGATTCGCAATCTCCGCTTTTTCACCGCCAAGACGATCGACGAACTTTTTCTCGCCGCCGGTTTTCGCATCGACACGATCGATCGCGTAACGCTTCCGCTCTTTGCTGAGTCCGATCTCGTTCCGTCGCTCGATCCGCGCGACTTCGACGAACGGGCCGATCGCCGAAATTCGAAGCGATCCCGAGAGCGAGACGCTGCAGTTCGTCGTCAAAGCGTACCCGCTGAGCAACGATCAGCGCTTGCGAACGATCGCCAAACGGTTCTTGACGGCCAATACGGAGCTCGCCGCGGCGAAGCAGCAGATCGCGCATCGGGACAGCGAGTTGCTGGCTTTGCGGAACCAACTCGAGTCGAGCAGCGGCGCAACGGAGAGCCTGCGCGAAGAGACGCGCGAAGTCGCTGGCCAGCTCGAAGCGGCGCACGCACGCGTGCGCGAACTCGAGGGCGCGTATCGGGCGCTCGAAGTAGACGCACTAGCAAAACAAAATGCAGCGATGGAACGGATTCTCGCCGCGCAGACCGACTACGCGCGCGGCGACGGTGCGGCCCGCGAGGCGATCGCACAGCTCGAGCGCGACGCCGGCGCGATGCGGGCCGAACTCGACGCCGAGCGCGGCCGTGCGGCGCAGCTGAGCGACGATCTGAAGGTAGAGCGCGTGCAGGGTACACGTGCTGCGAGCAGCAATCCAACGCGTTGCATTCGGCGGTCGAAGACTTGAGGGCCGAAATCGCTGCGTTGATGTCGGGCAGAACCGAGTTAGAGGAGCGCTTACGCGCGGAGAGCGATCGCCAAGCGTGGGCCGCCGGCGAGCTGGAAATTCAGCGCGAGCGCAGCGCCGAATTACATGCCACCCTGCGTTCCTTGCGTGCCGAAAGCGACCGTCGCGGCGAAATCCGCGAGGAGCTCGAAAAGGAGCGGCGGAGCAGTGCGCTCCTGCAAGCTCGGTCTTCGGCACTGCGCGCAACCGTCGAATCGGTCAGCACCGAGGTGGAGCGGCTTTCGCTGGAACTTACCGGCGCGCAGTCGTCGCTTCGAAGAGGAACGCGATATCTCGGCGAGCGCGACGGCGCGAGCAGAATCAGACGCAGCCGAGCTGCGCGCAGATCTGGTCAGTGAGAGCGAGCGGCGTCTTGCGCTTTACGACGCGTTAGAAACAGAGCGCGGACGTTACGCGGAACTCCAATCACAGCTTGCGGCGCTGACATCGTCCATCGATTCGCTCGACGCCGAGAATGCGAGCGTATCGCTCGCCCTCATCCGAACGCAGAGCGGAACTGCAGCGCGAACGCGAGACGGTCGCTGGAGAGATCGCGCGGACCGAGGCGGATTGCGACGAGCTGTTGACCGAAGCGGCGGCGGCCGTGGACGAAATGCGCGCTTGGCTGGACGCGGAACGACTGACCTCCGAAGCACGGCGGCGCGACGATACCGCAAACGTCGCCGAACTGCAGTCACAGCTCGAGGCGATTCGTAAGGCGGCGCTCGCCGATAAACTCGTGATGCGCGAGTATGCGGACGAGTCCCGCAAGCGCGCGGAACGGCTGGAGAAAGAGTTTGAAGGCGCCATCCGCCAGCGCGACGATCTCTATTTGCGCGTCGTCGACAACGATCGCTTCATGCGCGAGACCGCGGAATACACGGCGAAACTCGAGGCTGACATCCGGAGTCTCGAAGGAAGTCTCTGCGAAGCTCGCTGCGCGCGCCGATCTCGCCGAAGGCGAGGCTGGCGAGCGTGACGGCTCGATCGCAGGCGGCGATCTCGGATATCAGAGCGAGATCCGAGGCGGCGGTGGCTGATATGGCGGCGCAATCCGACGCGGCGATCGCAGAGCTGACGGCACGCTGGGAGGCCGAGATGGCTCGATCGGAGGCGATTGCCAGCGAACTTCGTGCGCGCGCAAATTCTCTGGAAAACGACCTGGCACATCAGAAGAACGTGCTGGAGAAGGTCCGCGACACAGCTGAACGTGAACGGCTCCGCGCCGACGGCGCTGCAGCCGATCTCGCGTCGCTGACCGTTCGCCACGAGATTTTGCAAGGCAGTCTTGCGGAGATGGATAACGTTCTGGTAGCGCAAACCGAACAGTTACTTGCGGGAACGAGTGCCGAGCGAGAGCGTTTACTGACGCTCATCGACACCGTTCAATCGAGCCACTTTTGGCGCATCAAACATTGGTTCGCTCGATTGCGCGTTCGCGCGTTCCGGTCGCCGGCGCACGACCGCTAACCTAACGTGGCGGACGTCGTTGTCTTCGGAGCCGGCGACGCCGCTCAGCTAGCCAAGTTCTATTTCGAGCGATTCGGCGAGCATCGCGTCGTCGGTTTCACGGTGGATGCCGATCGGGTCCAAGCAGCTTCTTACGAAGGTCTGCCGGTGGTGGCATGGGAGGATCTGGAAGAACGCTTTCCGCCCGAAGCCGTGCGGCTCTTCGCGCCCATTGGATATGCGAAGCTCAACGCCGTTCGGAAGGCGCGTTTCAACGACGGGCGTGCGCGCGGCTACCGCTTTGCGACCTTTATTCATCCAAACGCTTCGTACTACGGCACCCCCGTCGGCGAAAATTGCATGATCCTCGAACCGTCGTACATCAATCCGTTTTCGGAAATCGGCGACAACGTGATGTTTTGGGGCGGCGTCATTGGGCATCACGTGCGCGTCGCCGATCACTGTTTTCTGACGAGAGCAATCGTCATGGCGCATGCTTCGTTGGGAGAGCGATGCTTCGTCAGTTTTTCCGACGTACTCGACCACGTGACGATCGGTGAGGCTTGCGTGATCGCGCGCCGAGCCTACGTCACCGAAGATTTGCCGTCAAACTGCGTCGTCGTAGGCCCACCGAGCGTTCGGTTAAAGATTCCGAGCGGTCGCCTTCGTCTTTAAAGATGCTACCGTCCGGCGATCGTCGAGACGACCCCTTCGATAATGGCGTCGTCGATATCGACCCAGAAGGGAAGGCCGATAGCACGCGGCGCAAGATCGTCGGTTACGGGCAGCGGATCAGACGGAAAACCCGCATAGCCCGGTTCGCGATGCACGCCATCGCCGTACCATCGGCGAAAACCGAATCCGCCGGCGTGGAGCCGCGCCGCGGCACGCGCAGCGTCGCCGGCCGTCGGCGCTACGTACAGCGCATACCCCGACGCCCACGTTGTCTCCACGACGATCCGACTTGCGATTTTATATCGCTTCGCTGCGTTAGCATAGGCTCGCGCTACGGCGAGAAAGCGAACTCGTTTTTGCTCCCATTCGTCGAGTTCGGCCAAACCGACCGCCGCGTGATACTCGCTCATTTTGCCGTTCGTGCCGGCGTTCGCGCTTCCCGGCTGCCGAAGAACCCAAAGTTCAGCGCGCGCCGGCAATCTTTGGAGAGCTCGGCATCGCTGCAGAGAATCGCGCCGCCTTCTCCGACGCCGAAGGCTTTTGTCGCGTGAAAACTGAGAATCACGGGGATGCCCGGCGCGACCGTCGCGCAACCCGTGAAGAATGAATCGAAGCCGGCGGCCGCATCGATGGCGACCGGAACCCCGCTCGTTTCGGAGAACCGTTGCCATGCGGCGGGGTCGAGGGGGCGGCCGTACGGCGCAACGGCGACGATGGCGCCGGCACGCGGGAGTGCGGCATGCGCTTCGAGCGCAACCGGATTCGATTGCGAACGTCGCGGCATCGACGTCGACGAAGTATGGCTCGTAGCCCGCGTTGAGCGCCGCAGATGCCGTCGCGACGAACGTGTACGAAGGCAGGAGGCAGAGCGGCCGCGCAGCGGTGCCGCGTCCCGCGATGGCAATGAGGGCGAGCGGTAAGCGCATCGGTGGCGTTGCTGGTCGTGACGCAGCCGTATTCGATCAAACCAAAGTGCGCGCTGAGCCGCCTTTCGAGCGTCTGTCGCGAGTTCGCCCCAGTTCGAGTACCACCGGCTGCGATCGATAGATTGTAAATACGGCAACAAACGCTCCGCCATGGGGAGCAGCGGACGGCAGACTTCACCCAAAGACGTCGCGGGTTGCGCGTGGGGAAGGTCTGCACGACGAGTCACTCAAAGGCCCTTCCGTCGAATCTAGAAACGGCCCTGCGCATGCAATCGATCGATCCTGAACGCTCCGCGCCGCCGGCGCCTCGCGAGTTTCTGCCGTTCGGCGCGCCTGCGCTCGGAGCAGCTGAGCGCGACGGCCTTGCTCGCCGTTCTCGACTCAGGCTGGATCGGACAGGGGCGCTTGTGCGCGGAGTTCGAGCGGCGGATTGCAGCATACGTCGGCGTCGAATACGGCGTGTTCGTGAACTCGGCGACCGCCGGACTCCATCTCGCGCTGTTGGCGCTGGGCGTGGGTCCGGGCGACGAAGTCATTACGACGCCGATGACGTTCGTCGCGACCGTCAACGTCATCGAGCATTGCGGTGCGGTTCCGGTCTTTGCCGACATCGATCCCGTCACTCTCAACATCGATCCGAAGGCCGTCGCAGCAGCGGTGACGCCGCGCACGAAGGCCGTTACCGGAGTGCATTTTGCCGGACGTCCATTCGATCTCGACGGCGTGCGCCGCGCCGTCGGACCGTCGATTCCGATCCTCGAGGATGCGGCACACGCCATCGGCGGCCGAATGCGCGGCGGACGCATGGTCGGCGCGTCGGGAAACGTCGTGGTGTTTTCGTTCTACGCGAACAAGAACATTACGACCGGCGAAGGCGGCATGATCGTAACCGGCGATTCCGCAATCGCCGAACGGACGAGCATCATGCGCCAGCACGGCTTGTCGTCGGATGCTTGGGCGCGCTACAGTTCGAAGACATCTCAATCCGAGCCTCGCGATCTTACCGGGATTCAAATATAACTCGACCGATCTCAATGCGGCGCTCGGCATCGCGCAGCTCGGCGCGCATCGAAGTCGTTCCTGACGCGCCGCGAGGAGATTGCCGCAGCGTACGACCGCGAACTCGGCGGTGTCGATGAGATCGAACTCGATCCCTCGGCCTAATGCGGACGGCGAGCGTCACGCGCTGCATCTCTACGTCGTGAAAGTGCGGCTCGATCGGCTCCGGGTGACGCGCGATCGTTTCGTCGAGTTACTGCGCGAGGAGAACGTCGGCGCGGGAATTCATTATGCCGCCGTGCATCTGCATCCGTTCTACCGCGATGCCTACGGATGGCGCCGCGAGGATTTTCCGAACGCAGCGGCAGCTTCGCAGCGCGTACTCACGCTTCCGGGACAACCCGGCATGAGCGACGACGACGTCGCCGGCGGTCATCGGGGCCGTCACACGCGTCGCCCGTCGAAATCGCCGGTGACCATCGAACTTTCTGCAATCGACCGGGAGCGTTTCGGCTACGTCACGGCGCGGGCGTTCGCGAGCGATCCCGCCGACGTCGCGCGGTGCGACGGCTTTTGCGCCGCCAACGGCGTTCAACTGTTGATCGTGCGTTGCTCGACCGACAGTCTGACTACAGTGCATGCGTTCGAGGATGCCGGAGCCCGACTGATGGATTGCATGGTTCGGTATCGGTGCGACTTGCGAAAGCATCCGGTGCACGATACCAGCGGCGTCGATTGGATTCGCACCGCGCAACCGGGTGACGCCGAAGCGATTGCCCGCGTCGCAGCTCGTGCGTTTTCCGGCTACGAAGGACACTATCACGCCGATCCTCGCCTCCGGCGTGAAGACGCTGCGGAAACCTATCGCGACTGGGCCGCCCGATCGTGCGCCGATACGAATCTCGCCGAAAAGATCTTCGTGGCAAGTGCCGGCGACACGATTGCCGGGTTCGTGACGTTGCGCCGAAATTCGGACGCCGAGATGGAGGCGGTCTTGCTGGCGATTGCGCCCGAAGCGCAAGGTTCGGGCGTGCCGTACGCGATGGGAATCAAGGTGTTGCGGTGGTCAGCCGACGCCGGGGCGCGCCGGCTGATCGTCACCACGCAAGTCGAACAACGTCGCGATGCAGCGTACGCTCGTGCGGCATCATTTCGAAGTGGCGTCGTCGGCCTTCACGCTCCACAAATGGTACGACGGTTAGCGCGGGCGCTCCATGATGACGATCCACATGGAGTCGTTGCCGCAGCATGCGGTGATGAGGCGCCAGCCTTCTGCGGCAAACCTATTGATGTCTTCGATCGGGACGGGCGTACCTTGGCTTGGCAGTGGGAGATATTGGTGTCCCGAGCGCTCCTGCTCGCGCAACTGGTCTTCGAGCGCGATGACGCGTCCGCGCTGCCGGTCGGCCTCTTTGAGCGCCGACTGCAAGCGCTCATCGAGTTCGGTTTGCCGGCGCTGCGCCTCTAACTCGCTTTCGAACGGTACGACGTACCGATCGTCGTCGTGATCGGAGTGTCATTCTGGCACGTCCATTTCGCCCTCCTGGGAAAGCCATTCATAAAAGGATCCACTGCCGGTGCGGAACGGATCGGGAAACTCCTCTCTCGAGTTTCGGATCGGACCGAAACCGCAACCGATGCGACGGCTCGATCGGCGCGCCGTTGTCGTAGACGCCGTACGCCCAATAATCTGCCGGAATCGACGATTCCGTCGCTCGAGCGACTTGGCGACGGTACCAGTTCCAGAGTTCGTAGACGGGAAAGTTATCGCCGGCATAGCGCTTCGTCATCACGTCGGCGATGCGGCCAAGCTTGGTGAAGTGCCAGAATCGCAGCGGCGATCCGTTCACCGTGTCGCCCTGCCGTCGAGGCCGATATCGAGCGTCCGGTCGATGAGGTTCCAGCTCGCGACGTTGTATCCGGGATCGCGAAGAATCTTTACGTTATCGAAGAGCGCGGGCGCCAGATCG
Organism: Vulcanimicrobiota bacterium; assembly: GCA_963704715.1. GTDB lineage: Bacteria > Vulcanimicrobiota > Vulcanimicrobiia > Vulcanimicrobiales > Vulcanimicrobiaceae > Tumulicola. The sequence continues at coordinate 1,841,133 of OY969933.1, forward strand.
CACCATCGCTGGTCGACGAAGAGACCGTTCGGAATGTCGTCGTAGCAATACGTGAGGAGACGATCGGCCCACCAATCGGCGAATCGGCGGCCTTCGCCGGTCGTCCGGATCGCACAGAAACCAAGGTTGAAGGTGCCGGTTTTCAACGAGCAGATTTCGTTGTCGATAACGGCTTGCGGATCGGACGTCGGCGTGACGGTGTGCGGGGTTAGAACGACGTCGTAGGTCTTCGAGCAATTCCTCGATCGGCGACAAGCGATCGAAAAGAGCACGTATCGGGATCGAGATAGACGACCGCATCGGCCCCGGATTCGCAAGCAGCCCGCATAGAACGGGCCTTTGACCGCGGTGCATGCCTCGATGATGTCGTGCTTGAATATCCACGACGCGAAAGTGTGGAATGTCGAGGCGATCTGCGTAGTGGACCGATCCGAACGGCTCGTTGTCGACGTCAAAAAGCGAGCGACGAAGGGGGCTTGTCGGCGACAAGCGCGACCGAGTCCCAATCCGGCTGATGTCGTCGAAGCGATTCAAAGAGAACGCGAGCACGATTCAGGTATCCGAACGAAAAACTACTGAAGCACAGAACCTTCATCGGTTCGAACTCCACGAACGTCGGCCGTCAGCTCGCCGAACTCCAAGCTGAAGCGCTCGACGCCGCGCTTCGAACGCGCTAGCTGCGACGGGCTTCGCTCGATTCAAAAAACTGCATCAGCTCCCGTTCGTCTGCGAGAACGATGCCTTTGCCGGTTTCTGCGACCATTCGGGCCACGTTCCCACTAGACGAAGGCGTTACGACCATCGCGCCTGCCGCAACCGCTTCGTAGGCTGCAATGCAGAATGTCTCCGGCCAAAGCGACCAGATGATAGCGACGTCGATATCGAGTTCTGCGATTCGTTCGATCATTGCGTCCCGATGCATCAAGTTGACGCGGACTTCGGAAAAGCGTACCGGTATTTGCGGCTGCTTTTGAAGGCCAAGATGATAAAATTCATAGCGCGGGTCTCCCGCGTAGCGCAAGTGCGAGATCCCGGAAAACCGGCCAGCCTTTATGAACTGCAGGCTGCCCGAGATAAGCCACCGAAGCGGCCGGCGCTCCTCGGCTTCGTCTCCAAGGGATACCTGCTGGGCACCAGGCGGCAGTGAGGCTGAATCCGTTCGCCGCCGCGGGCCACCAGGGTGGTCGAGTGCTTCCACGTCTCGAGTGCCGTCTGCGACGGCGCGACAGCAGTCAACTCAAACTCGCGAAAGAAGGAGGCATGGTCGTCAATCTGAAGGCGCCGCCGTTCGCCATAAAGGCAGATTTCGCACGCGGCGCTGTCGGCGCCGGTGCGCCGCAAAAGGTGACGTCGTCTCGCAATAATTGAGCCCGGCAGAAACGCTGGCGTAATCGTGCAGCCAGAAATAGCCACGCTTCATCCGCAGCGTTTTCAATATTGCGGCCAACGCGCGGACGTTGTGTCCGAGAAGACTATGAACCGCGAACGTGCGATTTCCCCATTCCGATTTCGTGTCGAGGCTTTCACGCAATGCTTTTGCGATTTCGTTCGCGCGAAAGTATCCTGGCAAATTTGTCGTTTACGAAAACACCCGTGCCTGGATTGTCATCTTCATTCGTGACTAATAGCGTGTGCCCGGGAAAGAGATGGATATGGTCAAAGTCACGATCGGCAAATGCGGCGGATTCGAATTGCAGACAGAGTTGAACTCCTCCGACGTTGTTAGTAAAGTCGTCGTGGCTGATCGACACGTAGAGGTGCCGCCTGCCCGATCGAGTGAGTGATCGACAGCGACTCGGTAAGATTCGGATTTACTTTTATATTGCGAAGGCGGAATGTTTTGAGCGCTCGCCATGCGCTTTTCAAGCGAGTCTTGGTTCAGCAGCACTTCGTAACGAAAGCCGAGCTTGGGTCTCGGACGGCGACCTTCGGCGCGACCGGCGATAAGATAATGGTAGAACGGGTTGATGCCGGCGGATTCCACGTCGGGATTTTCTTCGAGGTATGACTTGGTGGAAAAGTGCGCGTTGGGATCGCGCCCCTCCCGCCATCCGAATCGCATGAAGTGCGCCAGGGGATCAATGCCGGATTGTGCGACGTCTTCGTTGACCGTCAAGTAATACTGCGGATCGAACTCCTTGCGGATAGCCAGTTGCTCGTGATCTTCGGTCCCTGCGAAAGCATCTTCGGTCGTAGCTTTTCATTAGCGAAGCCGAGGTTTCGATTAAAATATGCCGCGGCATGGCGAGACGGCTTGCACTCTTTGCCTTCATCGGCGCCCATTTCGAGGAAATGAAACAGCGGGACGAGTCCGGCTTCTTTGACGCCGGGATAGTCCTCCAGATAAGCTTCCGTCGAGAACCATGGATTGGGATCGTATCCCTTCTGCCAACCGATGGTCGCGTAATGTGAAGCCGGCGTTTCGCCCTCAGGCAAATCGCCGTATGTAAAAATGTAAAAATCGCCCTCGACGGCCGAAGCTAGTGCTTTGGGCAGACCGATTTCGCCGGCGACACTTTCCATGGCAGACTCTTATCGCCGCCGTGGAAGGTGCCCTGCCCGTCGTTAGGTCGCTTTCAGCGTTGCGGCGATCGAGCAGAAAATCGCTATCCAGTTCACCGGTATCGATCAGTGCATCCTCAACGCCGAACAGCATTTTTAGTACCGCATCGGCAGCGGCGTCGCCGCGGCTAAAGTTTCCCGCGATGTCTCTCAAGACTAAACGCAATAACGTGCCTCCGAGCGGGCGACATTCGACGACGTCGAACCTGCGACGGAGCGTGCGGATAAGTCGGGAGGAACTGGCCAACGCGCCGTTAGTCGTACTGAAAGGCGCAAACCGTAACTGTGGTATTGGGGTCCCTGAACGTGAGAACCGATATCGTGCGGGTACCAATGAAAACGCGGCCCTAGCGGCCGACCGTAGCGCGCGCTGCTCGGCCCCTTCAACTCCGCCAGCGTACTCGTACGCGAACAAGAATCCATCCGGCTTGAGAGATCGAGCGACTTCACCAACGTCGCGTTCTAGGTCGGCGGCTTTGCAGAGCGCCTGATCGGTCCAAACGGCGTCGTATTCTGAGGTCGGCAATGTGGTATCGCCTGTGCGGGCCAGGTCACACCGCCGGAAGACGTTCATTCGCCTTAACTCTCGTTGAGCCAGTCCGCCTCAGCTCCAATCGCGATCGCAACGGCATCGCCGATCAGGTTTTGATCGAGGAAAGACACGCAGTGGGTGTGCCATCCTACGTCGGCGTTGCCGCTCGCCCGAGCGTTCAATCGGCGCTGCACCGCCGGCAATGCCGTCCAGGGCACGGGGTTGTCGTTCACCACGGGAGAAGGTTCCAGGCGCTACAAGAGAACCCCGCATTTCCGAGGAGCGGCTTGATGCCAGTGTCAGCGGCGCTCTCGTGCGCCTTCATTCACGTTCGTAAGACCGCCGGAACATCGATGGCGCGTATTTTGAGCGACGCAGATCCGCGGTTGTACCTCAACGACGTAGGTCTGTGGAGCGTGCTATGTGCCCACCCGGAAAGGCGCAGGCTCCTTCTTAAACTGCGCAGCTTTTACCCCATCGGTTCTGTTAGTACCTATCCGCAATGGCACCTCCCGGCCGTCATCGTGCGGGAGCTGGTTGGCGAACGCCGTTGGAGTAGTCTTTTTTCCTTCGCGTTCGTGCGCAATCCGTGGGATCTCGTCGTTTCCGCTTACCATTTTGAAAGACGGCATCTCAGCGAAGAATACCGTCAGCAAATGGAGCCAGATAGAACCGAAGCGATGCGTCGGTGTCCGGACTTCGATCGATTTGTCAGGATATATCCGTTGCTCGAACCGATGGACCAGACGTCAATGATCGCAGATGACGAAGGCAACATTATCGTAATTTGATTGGGCCGATTTGAAAATCTAGGGGAGAACTTTACTGCCGTTTGCAGCCGTATCGGCCTGGCGCGAGGCGCCGCCCCTGCTACACGAAAACAGAAGCGAAGATAGGCGGCCTTCTGTACCGCAGTCTTTACTCGTCAGAGTCACGTAATATCGTAAGGCGTTACTTTGCGCGGGATATAGAGCGCGATTTGGATATGGTTTTTGATAGCTTGCCTGCTCCCTGATAGTAAAGGCATCGACCTAAGTTGTCGTGAGAAACTCGTCGAGGAACGACGACCATTCTGGGAAGGCATTCCTCAACGTAAAATAGCGCCGCCGTGGCGCTTGTCTGATGTCCCAGACCAAGGAGCAATGACTAAGTCATCGCGCGCGCCCGCTCCTGAACTCGGCTGAAATGATTCCCCGAGCCTCCGGAAGCGGTCGATCAGTCGAGATAAAGGACGAGGCGAAAATCCCGGCCTTCACGAAAGGGTTGCTACCGGACTTTCCTTGCCAGGAGGATTCATGCGCCTAAGAATCGCGTTAGTGCTTTCCTTCGGATTTGCGGCGGTCAGTTGCGCCGGGAAAAGCGTGCCACCTTCAATGGCACCACTTAGTTATTCCATGATCCCGTCGCTACCATCGGCGGATACCGACGCGAAGCCAATTGGCCACTACATTAAACACCTTATTATCATTATTCAGGAAAATCGAAGCCTTGTTAATCTTTTTGCGGGATTTCCAGGGGCTGACGCGCCGATGTACGGCTACTTGTCCAACGGGAAAAAGATCCAGCTCCATTCCAAGAACTTTAACGGTCCCGACGTGCCACACGCATTCGTCGTAGCGCTCACCGACTGGGATAACGGCAACATGGACGGCTATGACGAGGGCATCGTTAAATTTCAGGCACATACCGAGCATGAAGCCGACATATCCGTACGCGTATTTAGACCGTAAGGACGCCGCTCCCTATTGGACAATGGCAAAGACGTACGTGCTCGCCGACCATATGTTTGAGGATGAATTTGGCCCAAGCTATACCTCACATCTCGACTTGATTACGGCGACCAGCCTTCTCAAGCCGAACGTTGCGCTCGTTGACACACCCTCTAACGCGCCTTGGGGGTGCGACGCGCCGAAAGGGACGAAGACTCGGATGCTGTACCCGGATCGTACAGAGAGTCTCAACGGCCCTTTCCCCTGTTTTCGCAGTATACGACACTGGCTGGCGCGCTTGACGCCGCTAAGGTACCGTGGAAGTTTTACTCACCTACGATACACTCAGCCGGCGGCATCCTGTATTCGTCGTATGACGGCATCAGACAAGTAAGATATGGCCCCGACTGGAAGAAAAACGTTATCAGCCCCCAAACGACAATTCTTACTGACGCTGCGAAAGTCGGTGGCTTGGCGGCGGTTTCTTGGGTTGTGCCTCCGGGGGTTGACTCCGACCACCAGGGTCAAAATAGCGACACCGGCCCATCATGGGTTGCGGCGATCGTCAATGCTGTCGGTCAAGGGCCGTCGTGGAAATCATCAGCTATCGTCGTCCTTTGGGATGACTGGGGTGGCTGGTATGACAACGCCGCTCCCCCGCAACTTGACTTTATGGGGCTAGGCGAAAGGGTCGCCTGTCTTATCATTTCGCCGTATGCGCGGCCGCATTACGTATCACACACGCAATACGAGTTTGGAAGCGTACTAAAGTTTGCCGAGAGTGCCTTCAATCTGCAGTCCGTCGGTGACTTCGACGTCCGCGCCAAGAGCATATACGATGCGTTTGACTTCAAACAGCGGCCGCTGACCTTTCAAAAGATCCCTGCTAAGTATCCGGCATCGCACTTTCTAAATGAGCAAGGGCCAGTGACACCGCCGGACGATGAGTAGTTTGAGCCGTCGGCGAGCCATCGGCAATATGGTGCTCTCTGGCGCTCACTATTTAGGCATCCTTAGGGAGCAGTAGCCCGTTGTTCCGCGAGAATGGCCTACGGCGGAGAGGCCGTGGGCGGGCATGGCCCAATGAACCGGCGATGGGCGGTGACTGCGTCGTCTTGCGCGACGATGTTCACGGGCAAGTCGGTCGAGGGTAAGGAGCACGCGGTGTTCCCCTGGATCTCGACGACGGAATTCTGTCCCTTAACCTGATAAAGTCCATCCGGCCACAGGCAAGGAGAGACCGCCTTTTGACCCAGGGTTAACGAAGTGCTCCCGCTGACGACCTTCACATTCTTATCGCGCTTGCCAAAGGCTCGTAGTTGACCCTCCGCTACTATAATGCACGATCTGCCGTCGGCGATCCGAAACACAGTAGCGGTGTTGATTTGCCTATAGAAGCCGGGGGCTAGAAGCTTCGCTTGCGCATCGCCCGAAGCGGCTGGCGTTTGCGCGGGCGAGCTAACGCCGGTCAACGCAAGTGCCGCGAACACCCCCGGGATAGCCTTATTCATCATCGGGTGGTCGCCGATCTGATTTTTGATGAAGGAAGTAGTCCGCCTTTAGCGGCGCATCGAAGGGTGTGAACTTGTGGGGCGGACTGCTAAAATCGAAAACGTCAGCAATACCGTTGGCTCGCTTATCGGTATGGTTAAGCGAGGGAAGGCGAAAAGCGGCCTCGACGAACTTGAGAATGCTTCCGAATTCATATTGCGTGTGAGAAATATAGTGCATTTTTGCGTAGGGTGAAATAATGATGCAGGGGACGCGGAAGCCCAGCCCAACGAAATCGGGCTGCGGCGGCGGCACGTTATCGTACCAGCCACCCCAGTCGTCCCAGAGCAAGAAGATTGCGGTATCGTTCCAGTATTTGCTTTGGCCTAAAGTATTGACAACCGAGGCGACCCAAGAGGGGCCTCCCGTGTCCCCGACGTCATGATCTGAGTTATGCGATTTGGGTATGACCCACGACAGCGAGGCAAGTTTTCCACTCGTGATATCGGTAAGAACCGTGGTTTCCGGCGAAATGACGTGGTTGGACCAATCCGGACCTTCGTAAACCGCCTTGATGGCGCGAAACTCGGACCAAACCCGCCCGGCAAAATCCTCCTGCATGCTAGGAGCGTAATACTTCCACGACACTTTCGCTCGATCGAGCGTGTTTGCCATCGTCGTGAATTGGGTGAAGCATGGATAGGGTCCATAGGGGACGGAGGGTGGATGGCCCGACCAATTGTGCTGTGGGGTTAGGATCTGGGTGACCGTACTTGGCGGCGCATCGCAACCCCAGGGTGTGTTGGTGGGCACCGTCACAGCCTCCTGAGGCGTGATGAGCGTTGTGCCGGCAATCAGATCGAGATGTGCGGAAAAGCTGCCTCCCCACGCCGTTGGAAACATATGATCGGCTAGAGTATAGCTGGATGCCATAGCCCAATATGGTTTGATCAAGCTTTCCTTGAGGTGGACGTACGACGCGGTACCGGATGGCTTGTTCGGCGGCAGATCGAACGGTACCAGATTGAAACCGTCCATTTTTCCATTATCGAAGGCCGTAAAGGTCCACTCGACGCCGTGGTAGATGGTCGGCGCGTTCCAACCGACGGCGGTTAAATTGACTTTTTTACCGTTATTCTCGTAACCGTACATCTGGGTGTCGGCGCCTTTGAACCCAGCGAAAAGGTTATCAAAGCTGCGGTTTTCTTGTACGATTATGATGACGTGTTTTATACGCTTATGAACAAGCGAATCGCCGCTATCCATGGGTGCCGGCAAAGCGTCGGCGGCAAGCGGTATTGGACCGGCGTTCCGAGTGTTCCCAATCGAACATCCAGATAACGCGATGGTGCCTACACAGAGCAAGCAGGCCAAGATACTACGACACAAGGGTGTCACGACTGTTCCCCTCCCGAGCATGCACAAATTCGGGGCCATTCTGCGGGCTTCCTATGGCGTAATCTTACCGGAACGTGTAATTGCGATGCCCCAGAAAAGTAACGAGGGCGCTCGGCGGTATCGACGCGGCCTTGGCAACGAGTGGGGCTAGATGGGCAAACTGGGTTCCTACCTGTACGAAGGCCAGGGCAAGCATCCAGTTGATCAATACGACGAGTGTATACCGAGCAGCTTGTCCCGCCGCCGGGCCGCTGGTCGCTCGAAAGATCCAATAGCGACTCAAGACAAATTGCACGGCTGTTGCCGTCGCGTAGGAAACGGTCACTGCCACCGGCGTCCAAATGCCGAGGTGCATCAACAGCCATAGGCTCGCGAAGTCCAGCGCGGTTCCTAAAAAGCCAACAGCCGCGAACGTGGTGAATTGCCTAGGAATGTCACTTTTGCCTAGCCACGCTAAGGTCACTCGCCGGGCCGGCTCTCGCGCCACCAAACATTTACCAATTCGTATCGAAAGTAATGTAGCGCACAATGTATTCCTCAAACGTCCACGACTGCCCCATCCAGTTATAGGTCGACTGAGCATCGCGAAATTGTAAACCCAGATCAGAAATCACTTTTGGGTGCAAGGGTAGTTGTTCATTTCCGGTACCCGCGAGGTCTTGTTCGGAATTCTCGACGGAAAAACTGAATCGGGCACCGCTCTCCAATTCATCCGCACTTTGCTGTATCAGGCGATGCGTGATTTCGCCAAGGACTAAAGCAGACGGATGACCCCAGGTCCAAAATTGATATTTAGACAGAAGATTTTGCTTGACGAAATCACCGATCTTTACATCGGACGCTGCATCCCGCCGCTCCTGCAAATCCAGGTCACGCGATAGAAGGTTCCAAACATTCGGCATTTCAACAGTCGATATCCTCAGGTATTCATCGAGGATTTGATCAGTCGGCAGGTTCCGCTTTGCGATCTGGACTCCAATTCTGTCGCCCCACGGATAACGGCCAAAGGGAAATCCTGATTCGGGAACGTTTCGAGAGTCGGCCCAGGCAAATGGCCAAAATCCCATAAATATTGTCGGCGCGAACGTTACCCGCTTGCAGCTAGCAGGCAACGCGGCGCGCAGCCTTTCTCGTATTGGCACCTCCGCGCGCTCGTCGTATTGTTCCCAATACAGCGTGGCGCGTTCGACGTCGGCGGGAAAATCAGCAATCTTTTCGCCAAGAGGAGCATGATTCAAGACTGCGAGAAATCTGAAACTCTCGTTGACGCCGGGTGTTCGATTGAGTATTTTTGCAATGTGTTCGGCCTGGCAACCCCCGTACACCACTACAACCGGCAGCTGGAAATATGCAATTTTTTGCCGAGCTTCATCTGTGGCGGCTAGTGCGGTTGCGTTATTCGGGTCTATTTGAACCACAAGATCCCAGCGTCGTAACGCCTCGTCCCAGTCGCCTCTCGTCGTGGCATCCCTCGCATATGCGACATGCGCCGCCACGCTATGGGGAAACCGTCTGGTTGCATCAAGGAGAACTCGTTCGCCGTCCTCCCGCAGACCAACGCGCACGAGTGCCTCTCCGGCTGCTATGCGTACCTCCGGCTGATCGCCAAAAACGTCCAGCGCGGCGGAGATTCTTGCAAGGCCCTCGGCGGTATTCCCCCGCTTAACCGCGAGCAGTCCGGCGCGAATTTTCGTCCAGGGCTCGTCGAATGCACGTTCGGAGAGTCTCGCCAAATCATAAGCCTCTTCGAAGCGACCCAAGCCCTCGAGCGCTTCGGACAGACCTACGAATACCGAGGCTTCCTGCGGAAACGCCTTCGACAGCTCGTGAAAGCGCTCGAACGCATCGGTCCAACGCGCCTGATGCAAGTCCAGGTACGCGCGGCTAATGGATGGCCGAGGCTCGGTGGGAAACAGCCTCACCGCGTCTTCGACCGTCGCCCGAGCTGCGGCAATGTCGCCGGTGAGCCTGAGAGCCTCGGCAAGTCCTAAATGCGTCTCAAGGATTCCCGGTGATGCTTCGCGCGCCTCGCGCCATGCGATGACCGCTTCGGCATGGTCGCCGCTTTGAGCCAGCTGCCGTGCTCTTAGCAGAGGCGTAGAGAACGGTGACTCGGGCGTGCTAGCCATTATGAACGGGGACGGAGGCCTCCAACGTGGCGACGGGCTCCTCGTCTTTTATCCACGTGTCGGGAAAGTCTTTCATCGGCTCCTTCTCAAGATCGAAGTACCAAATCCCCGACTCTCCGCCCGCGTGCGAAAACCCCAGTGTCTCAAATAAGTTCTCGACGACGCCATTGCGTTCGGTTTTTTTAAATTCACCGATGATTCGTTTCGCACCTAAACGCTTGGACATTTCTATCAAGCGCCGAAAAATAAAACATTCGGCTGTGCGAGAAAACACGCGACAACTCATTAACCATGAGTCTATGCGAAGGTCGTCGTTTTCGCGCATGGTAATCATCGATGAAACGATACCGTGAGAAGCAAAACGATCGCGAAGACTAAACACAAACAAATCGGTGTTCGCCATCCGCGCGAACCTATTGACTGATTCCTCATCATAGCGGCGGGTGGTCAAGTTAAACTGATTAGTCTTCAGTTCGAGCTGCGCGATGCGTGAGAGGTCGGCTGCGGTGGCGCGGCGGAAGGAGCCGGTCATTGCAAGGCTCGCCAGATACGACTCCATGTCGGTAGCGGTCGCCTGCAGCACTTCAGCCTGCTGGCGCGCGGCGTAGCTTCCGCTCCGGGTGAAATCCTCAGAGGTGTAGCGCGGCAAATCGAACCAGTGTTCCGCCTCCAGCAACGGGATAAAGGCAGCTGGATCGTCACCGAGGTGGACCACACCAACCTCGGGGAGCGCGGCGCGAACGAGCTCACATTCAGCAGGGTTGTCGTCCGCAAATACCAGCGCGTCGAGTCCGATGTTCAGCGTGCGAGCTATTCGGCGAAGCATCGTCGCCTTGTCTTCCCAGGAGCACTCCACCGCGGCGAAGCGATCGAGAGAAAGGACTGAGTGGGGATGCGTAAAGCCGCTCCTTGCGATTTCTGGGCTGTTCTTGCTGCACACGGCGAGAATGACCCCACGCTCGGCTAGATCCGAGAGGTAACTACCCCATTGCGAGAACGCTTCGCCTGCCGGCGTGTCGGGACCGAGCTTGATATTTGCGACACCATCGTCTCCAATTACGCCACCCCACAGGGTGTTGTCCAAATCTACGACAAGGGCTTTTTTTGAACGAAAGTTTGCAGCGCGCCAAGACCCGCCGAAAGCGCGCATATATTGCGGAAGAAATTTCGTGTCAAACGGCAGACGCCCGTTGATGTAGAATCGATTCGGCGCCCAATTAGCAAGTCCGACTGAGCGGGCGATATCGTCGATGTCAATCCAGTGCACGCTTTGCGGCGCACGCCTCAAAGCTGCTTGCGTGAAGGCTTCCACCTGCCTACCGGGATGCGCCGGGGTTAGCCGGTCAGCGATACCGCGATAAGCGTAGGGCGGAGGTAGAAGCGTATGCTGATATACCGTTACTCCGCGTTCAGCAAATGCGTTCCATATTTGCGAAAAAAAATCTACCCTGGCGCCGATCGCCTGCTCTGCAGTTTTTCCGGTAGAGTCCATTGGCATCGGTGTCACGACGTCGCGCCAGTCGGGAGCTATCACAACGGCATGGGGCTTGAATCGGTGGAGTTCCGAAGTTTGCTGGAGACTTTCTTGAACGTACGCTCCGAAGAGACCCGTATAAATGCGGGGAAAGACGCCTTCGCGGTAGACAGCGCAAGCGATCGCCTTTGCGGCAAAGTCCATGGTCAAGCTTCCAACTACGCCCAACCTTTGCTCGGGCAATCCCTCCGGGACTGTTTCGGCTTTTTGCAGGTCGAGTGCGGTGGAGAAAATGCGAGGCGTCCCAACTGCAGGGTCCCATAGAGCGGAGCGTGCCGTCACGTACCGGTCACTCCATGCGCGACCAGGATACTGCGTATGCTTCTTACTGACTGGAGATTAGCCATGTCGTCGTTGGTAAGAGAAAACCCATACTGCGACTCCAAAGCGGAAGCCAGCATTACCTGCCGCATACTATCCCACTTTTCTACAGTGTCGGCGCTCGATTCTTCATTGACCTCCGACGCGTTCGCTTCCATGACGGACGCTATAAGTTCGTAAAGCCGATCTTGCGTAGTCATAACTATCGAAAAGTACCTCATCTGGGAAGCTAGTCTTCTCTTTTATAGAGATCATCGTGCTCTTTGCTCGTCGTCTGCCGTTTCAAGTATGCTGCTATGCCTTTGCCCGCGGTTGCTGAATAATTGAAACCTTACCAAATCTAGTAATCGTCTGGGGGGACTGAGATGCCTCGATGCTTCAGGAAGTACGAAGCAGGATATTTCGACGGGATCTTCGTGAACGACAACGGTTTTTGAGTGAAATCAAAGGCGTCGTAAATGCTCGTCTCCCTTGCGTCAGTATAACCCAGCGATTTTAGGCCAAACATGCCCTCCATAAAACGCAGGATACTGCCGAACTCATACTGCGTGTGTGAAACGTAGTGGGGCTTCGCGTATGGTGATATGACAATACATGGTACGCGAATACCTAGGCCGACAAAGTCTGAAGCTGTGGCGGCGGCACGTCGTCGTACCAGCCGCCAAAATCATCCCACAAAACCACGATCGCAGTCGAGTTCCAAAGTGGGCTTTTACAATTGTGTTCACAATCGCAGCGACCCACGAAGGACCGGTATCCGTGTCCAAGATGGATGATCTGAGTCGGTTCATGGGGAACAACCCATGAAACTGACGCCAGCTGCCCCTTTTCAGCGTCTTTCAAAATGGTGTTCTCGGGAGATATGACGTTGCCCCAATCTTTTCCATACCGGACGTTACTGATCGCATCGAATTCCGACGAAAGGCCGCCGCCGTTCGTTGTTAATAAGGCGGCTAATATTTCCACGATACTCCCGCCTTGTCGAGGACATCGGCCATGGTTTGGAACTGCGTGAAGCACGGAAACGGTCCATTATTCTTGACGACTCTTTGTGGATTTACCGTCCATGTTGTCGTACCGGTAGGCGAGTCCAACCCCACGGTTGCCCTGTTGGCAAGTTGGCGATCGCCGCCGTAGGGCTGATGTTAGTTGTACCGGCGATTAGGTCGAGGTGCGCCGTAAAGCTTTCCCCGTGTTCGGTCGGGAACATATGGTCCGCCAGTGTGTACTGCTGCGCCATTGCCCAGTAAGGGGCAACTGTCTTTCGATCAAGATAGGAGTATGGGTATGATGGATCGTTAGGGTCTTGCTCATCGAAGTCGTCCATCTTGCCGTTATCGTAGTCTCGCACTGACGCCCCAAACGTATGATTCAGCGTCGCGTGAGGAGTGTATTTTATCGGTTCCAGATTTATCTTTGCACCGTCATGTTTGTATCCGTAGGTCGGAGCATCTGCTTCTGGAAAGCCGGCAAAAATGCTATCAAAGCTGCGGTTTTCTTGTATGATGATGACGATGTGCTTGATGTAGTGTCCTATTGGCTTGCCGCTTCCAATGGTTGCGCGATCGCGCTGTATTGTTTCCCCTAACGGCGGCCCTCCGGCAGCCGAGCATGCGGACACAAAAACTACACACAACAAAAGCGCGGAAGCCGGTATCACGCTACGCATCGGATGCCTCCTTAGGTTCTTGCCGCGGAAATGTTCTGTAATCACTGTAATTCCCCTGGGCGCCCCCTTCCTTCTGCGCTGCGGATTCCAATAGTAACCAGCGTTCCTGCGAAGCGTGCCGGGTGCTGCGTGGTGACGTTCAATGCCCCGAATATGGTTTGAGAGCGAACTCGATCGACTGTAAATTGCAGGAGCGGTGGACAGTGCAATGAAGGAGCTACGGGAGGTTGACGACGCGATGAGAATGACATGCGCCCCTGCTCTCCCGAATCATGCTTAGCGCAAGCCTGGTTCTTTCGGCCTGTAGTAATCCTGGCGGCTCCAATGACGACTCATTCGCTGGCGCCGTTCGTTGGATCAAAGATAACGATCAAACCCTTCAGTGCGAGTCCGATTCATCATATAGTGATTCTTGTTCAGGAAAACCGGAGTTTGATAACTTGTTTGCGACGTTCCCCGGTGCCGACGGCGCCACCAGCGGCGTTCGACATAACGGCCAAGTCATTTCGCTGGTGAAGCACGCTTTAGTCTCTTTGGACGTAGAGCATAACTATCGTACTTTTTTATCAGATTATGACAACGGGAAGATGGACGGTTTCGACCTTGAGAGATTTAATCGTAGTAATCAAAAAGCCGGAACGTATTACTACCAATACGTCGATCCTAGTGACATAAAGCCGTATTGGTCGTTGGCCCAGCAATACGGCCTGGCGGACCATATGTTTCAGACTCAGGGGAGCAGTAGCTTCACGGCGCACCAAGACTTGATTGCCGGTGGGACCTCGATCAACTCAACGCAAAGTCTCATTGATCTGCCCACACAATCTCCATGGGGTTGTGACGCCCCACAAAAAACCGTGACTTCGCTCATAAACACTGGACTCAAATATCTAAAGGGCGCTGGACCGTTCCCCTGCCTGAACTACCCTTCAGGAACGATGCGGGACAGCCTTGATTCAAAGGGCGTTTCATGGCGGTACTATACGCCCCAATACGGCGTCGGCGGTGTTGGCTCGCTTTGGAATGCTTTCGCGGTTATCCAGGCCGTACGCGAAAGTCCGGAATGGAACACCAATATCTCCATGCCGGAAACAAACATTCTCAGCGATATCGCGGCGAGCAAGCTGCCGGCCGTTGCGTGGGTGATACCGGATAGCAAGAATTCCGACCACCCGTCTGATAATAAAGCTCCCGACCATGGTCCTTCCTGGGTTCGCAGGTGGTTAACGCAATTGTTAGGGAAGTATTGGAAGTCTACCGGGGTTATTATCGTCTGGGACGACTGGGGCGGATTTTACGATCATGAACCTCCGGCATTTTTCGACAACGCGGGCGGCCTAGGATTCAGGGTGCCCGCTATTGTCGTTTCGCCTTATGTTCCTAAGGGAACTATCTCTCACACCCAATACGAATTTGGCAGTATTCTGAAGTTTATTGAGAAGACGTTTGGGCTGCGTTCTCTCGGCACGACCGATGTCCGCGCTTCATCAATTGGGGACATGTTCAATTTCACAGTCACCTCGGGCATTTGAGCCAATCCAAGCCCCTCTCTCAAGGTCTTTCTTTGCGCATGAGAAGCCGTCGCTGGAACCCGTAGACACGGAGTAGCGTGGGTCCGTGCTACGTCCGGCGTAGCGATGACCCGTGGATGGGAAATAGTAGCGCAAGCGCTGGGCCCGTGCAGTTTTGGAATTGCTCATAGCTCGTATTGAACATCCTTTCATAGAGCAACTCGCCCTCATGGGGTCGCTCGCGAAGTCGATCCAGGTTGAAGCGAACCACTCTCTCCGGGCCAGCTATCGCGCGGGTATAGAGCGCGCCAGGAAACAGGCCAATCCAGGTTCGCCTTTGGGAAGCGTAGTGCCAACACGCATTCGTCATCTTCCATCGCATCGAAAACGACAGATTTGTGGAACGCGTAATCTCATCGGTGGGCAGTTGATGCATTGTCGCGAAGAAGGGTCGCCGGCATTCAAAACCATTGTACAGGCTAAAATGCCATGCTTCACTTAGGATACCGCACTTCCTCGAGACTACCGCGGCGATCATATGAGCGGCATCGTGGTCAGGATGGCCACCCTCATAAGAAGGTGCATAAATCCGGGACGGCTTGAATCCGTTGCGTTCCATCCAGCGCTCAAGTGCATTCACGGCCGCTAGCGCGTACTCGGGAAGTTTTTGATCGGGAATGCGACCGATCTCCGTTTCTAGGAAAACGATTGAACTATCGGGTACACCGGCATCCCGAAGAACCGCGCGGCTTTCGGCATCGCGAACCTGAGCCGGCGCCGTACGGCTGCCGTCGGTGAGGTAAACGCAGAGGAGCTGGGCGCCTTCCGACAGCTCTTCGTAAATCCACGGGAGAGCGAAATACTCGTCGTCTTGATGCGCGAAGACGAAGAGCGTTCGATTAAGGCTATTGATCGAAGACGATTTCGTCGATGCGGGGCCCAACATCGCGCACGTCGCCGCTAATGCCCAAATCGTTGTGATTGACCGTTGCCGAAGTGATGCGGATGTGCGTCGTTTGTCCGCGCGCGATGCGCTTGTTGCAGCGCAATGCGATCTTCCCGGCTGAAGCCGGTGCGCCGTGCGACGACCGCGCCGTTGACTTCGACGGCAACTTCGCTCTTCGCCGGCATGCCGGCCGGAACGGTTGCTTGCACCGTCCAGCTGCGAACGTCGCGTAGCGGCTCACAGCGTGAACTCGAGCGCGCCGTCGGTCCAGCCGTCCTCGTACCCGCCTTTGATTTTGCCGGTCTGCCGCACGTAGCCGATCAGAGGCAGGCGCAACAGCGGAAGCAGTCCGGCAATGTCGCGCGCGATAGATGTCGGCCATAGCGCGCGCCGACTCCGAGCGAGGAGGCTCGTTGCCGATAACGGCATCCGCGACCGGCTTGCCGCTGGTGGCCCGCGCGTACGCGCGAATGACGTCCATGCGCTCGCCGAAGGCGGCGACGCGGCCCTTGTCGAGCCAGAGCGCGACGTCGCATTGCGTCGGCTACCGCATGCGGTGTCGTGCGTGACGAGCACGATCGTTTTGCCGCGCGCCTTGAAATCGGCCAGCCACGCCGTGCATTTCGTGGAGAAGCGCTCGTCGCCGACGGCAAGAACCTCGTCGATGAGCAGAACGTCGGGATCGACGCGGATGGCGGCTGCAAATGCCAGCCGCATCGTCATTCCCGCCGAGTACGTGCGCAACGGCGCGTCGATGAACTCGCCGAGTTCCGAAAACGCGATGACGTCGTCGATCTGCGCCTGTCGCCTGCGCGCGGCTCATGCCGAGCGTCAGCAGTTCGATCAGCGCGTTTTCGCGTCCCGAAAGATACGGATTGAAACCGGCGCCGACCGCCAGCAGCGGTGCGACGGTTCCGCCGAGCCGGACTTCGCCGGCGTCGGGTTGCGTGATGCCGGCGAGAATGCGCAGCAGCGTCGTTTTGCCGGAGCCGTTCTCGCCGATCACGCCCAGCGACTGGCCCGCGTTTCAGCGAGAAGCTGACGTCTTGCAGCGCGTCGACGATGCCGTAGTGTCCGTCGAAGCGCACGCGTTGAAGAACCAGATCCTTGAGGGTCGAGGGTCTGCCGGACGCTGCAAAGCGGAAGCTTTTCGAGATTCCGATCGCTTCGACCATGATATGCGTCGCCCCGTCGACCATGCCATTCGTCGTAAGTAAAGCGGTCATCGGCTAAATGATTCGTTGCGCCATGGTAGGAGGCCCCCCCGCCGTCCGCTTAAGCACATGCCGAATGAGCCAGCCCAGCATCTACGGCGAGCTCGCGGCGCGCCTAAGTGAAGAGCAGGATCGCCTCGATTCTCTTCGCTCGGATTACGAGCGCATTATGGCGAGCCGCTTCCACGCGTTGCGAATGCTGTGGTTCTCGATGAAGGCCGTGCTCGGAATCGTTTCGCCCGACGACGTGTACGCCGCGTGGTCGCCGCAGTTCGGCCCGCGTGCGATTGCGACGCGTTCGAGCGGCACGATGCTGCGCGAGGCCGAAGCGCTGCTCATCGAAGCGTGGAATCAACGGGCCGCCGAACGCGCGATGGCCGATCCGCCGATGGTGACTATAGTCATCCCCGTATACAACCATCGCGACGTCACGACGCGCTGCCTGCGCTCGCTGGCCGATTGCTGGTTCGAAACGTTGGACGTGCAGTTCGTCGTCGTCGACGACGGTTCGTTCGACGGAACGGCCGACGTCGTGACGCCGCTGGCGGGCATCGACTACGTGCGCAGCGGGAAGAACGAAGGATTCGTTCGCGCCTGCAATCGAGGCGCCGCGATCGCGCGCGGACGATACGTGTGCTTCCTGAACAACGACACGGTCGTGCGCGGCGGCTGGCTCGAACATCTCGTCATCACCGCCGAAGGCGATCCCAAGATCGGTGCGGTCGGCGCCAAACTGCTCTATCCGGACGGCCGGCTGCAGGAAGCCGGAAACATTCTCTGGCGCGATGCGACCGGGTGGAACGTCGGCCATGCCGAGAATCCCGAGGATCCGCGATACAACTTCCTGCGCGACGCGGATTACGTCTCGGGAGCGGCGCTGCTCGTTCGCCGCGAACTGTTCGAACGGCTCGGCGGCTTCTCGGAAGCCTACCGGCCGGCCTATTATGAGGACGCCGATCTCTGCTTCGGCGTGCGCTCGTTGGGCTATCGCGTCGTCTATCAGCCGCGCGCCGAGGTAGTGCACTACGAAGGCGTCACCTCGGGCGACGAGCGCGCGGGCGTCAAGCGATTTCAGGAGATCAACCGGCCGAAGTTTCGGGAAAAGTGGGCGACGCAACTCAGCATCGCGGCTGGAGAACAATCACGCAAACGTCGTGCCGGCCTGGCGGCGGGGAGCGCCCGGCAAGACGATCCTCATCGTCGATTCGTTCGTGCCGATGTACGACCACGAAGCCGGCTCGCAACGGATGCAGCACATCGTCGAGATGCTGCGCGCGGCGGGGTACCGCGTCGTCTTCCTTCCCGACAACTACGCGCCGCTGCAGCCGTATACGAACGAGCTGCAGCAAATGGGCGTGGAAGTGCTGCACCACGTCGACGGCGGCAGGACCCAGCAAGAAGCGCTCGACGACGTCTTGCCGCTGATCGACCTCGCGTGGATCTCGCGTCCGGATCTCTATCGCAAGTACGCCCCGTTGATTCGATGCCAACGGCCGCGTTCGCGTCGTCTACGACACGGTCGACCTCAGCCACGTCCGCATGCGGCGGCAAGCCGAACTGCTCGGTGAGGACGCCGGCGCGTGGCGCGAGGCGCTGCAGGTGGAGCTCGAGTGCGCGCGCAGCGCCGACGTCACGGTGGTCGTCACCGGCGACGAGCGGCGCGTGCTCGAGGAACTCGGGCTGCGCAACGTCTACGTCATTCCGACGATTCATCCGATGGCGCGCGGCGAGCGGCCCCGTTTTGCGGAGACCTCGGGTTTACTGTTTATCGCGAACTACCATCATCCGCCCAACGTCGACGCCGTCACTTGGCTTTGCGAACACGTGATGCCGATCGTGTGGAAACGGATTCCCGACGTGATGCTGACGCTCGTCGGCAGCAATCCGTCGCAGACCGTGCTCTGGCGTTGAAGTCTGCGAAAGTGCGCGTGACGGGATACGTGCGCGACGTTTCGCCGTTCTTCATGCGAAGCCGCGTGTTCGTCGCGCCGCTGCGCTTCGGCGCGGGCATGAAGGGCAAGATCGGGCAGGCGCTCTCGTATGCGTTGCCGGTCGTAACGACGCCGGTCGGCGCGGAGGGGCTCGGCTTGCGCGACGGCGAGAACGCCGTCATCGCCGAGGCCGATCCGCAGGCCTTTGCCGATGCAATCGTTTCGCTGTACGGCGACGCCGAACGATGGCAGCGCATTTCGAATGCCGCCGAGTCGACGCTGCGGCCGTTTACGCCCGGAAGCCGTCGCGGTCCAACTGCAGGGATTGCTCGAGCAGATCTCGGCGCTGCAGACGGCTTAGCGGTCGAACCCAAGAGCCGCGAGCACCGCATCGAGCTTGCGGCCCGCGGCGTCGGGCGTAAAGCGAGCCGCGATCGCGCGTCCCGCCGCCGATAGCCGTTCCCAGCGTGCGCGATCCTCGTGCAGCTCGACGATGCGCGCCGCGAAGTTCTCCGGCTCGTCCGGCGTATCGTCGTACTCGCCGGCGGTGAAAACGTCTTCCGCTCCGACCGTGCGTCGATACGACCGGAATGCCGTGCGCGAGCGCGTACACGGTTTTTCCTTTCGTCCCCGCGCCGAAGCGCAGCGGCACCGCAAAGACGCGGGCCTGCGCCAGCAGTGCGCCCGCATCGGCCACGAACCCGGTGACGCGAACGTGCGGCCGCGCGAGCGCACGCACGGCTCGCGTCGGATCTGCGCCTGCGAGCGTGAGATCGACCTCGGGCAGGCGCGGCGACGCACGATCGGCATGATCGCCTCGCAGAGCCAGCGCGCCGCATCCACGTTCGGAGCGTGCGCGTAGTTTCCGAGGAAGACGATGCCGCTGCGAGACTCCCAGCCGGCGACGGGCGCGGGCGCGAGCGGTTCGATCACGGGCAATTCGTACGCGCGCGCGATTCCTTCGCGCGCAACAGCGCGCACTCCGAGCCGCCGCCGGTCACGGTGGCGTCGGCTTCTCGCGCGAGTGCCATCTCGCGTACGTCGCATCGCTTGCCACTTCGTGTCGCGGCCGCGCACGGTTGCTTCGCGCTCGAGCCGGCGATAGTGCAGATCGACGGTGTCGAAGACGATCGGCAGCCCGAAACTCTTTCCTCAGCGCAGGCCATCACGCGCGCCGCCGGTTCGCGGACGCGACAGCCACGCAGCATCGAGCCGGACGTTCTGCGCGCTTCATCGCCGTCACGGTCTGCGCGCCGAACCCCGTGACGACGTCGGCGCCGGCCGAACGCAGCATGGTCGCGTACGGCTCGTATTCGTCGCGCGTCGAGCGCACCGAAGATACGACGTGCCAGCCGCGTTCGCGCAGCAATTCGACGAGAAACGCGATCCGACGCGAACCCGCGTCGCGATCGCTGAACGGCACGTGTTCGTCGACGATCGAGCATGGTGGCTTTGGTCAGGCGTCGCGACGCCGCCTCGACGTTGCGCGCATCCGGGTGCGCGATGCTCGCGCAGCACGTCGCGCCCAGCGCTGCGCGAAGATCTCGCGGCTGCGCTCCTGCGCCGCGCGAGCGCGGTGCGCGAACGTTGCTTCCGTAGCTTGCGCCTTCGGCATGGGCGACGATCGAGCGCGGCTCGTAGACGATGCGTCCGCCGGCCGCGCGCAAGCGGAAGCAGAGGTCGACGTCCTCGTAATAGGCCGGCTGGAACGCAGGATCGAATCCGCCGGCTCGCCGGAAGACGTCGGCCTCGACCATGAGGCTGGCCGCCGATCCGTAGTCCACGTCGCGCGGACTGCGATAGCGCCAGTCGCGCGGAGAGCCGCCGCGGCCGTAGTTCCATCCTTGCCCGTCGCTCCACATGATGCCGCCCGCTTCGGAGATTCGTCCTGCGGGATCGCGCAGTTGCGATACGGCGGCCGCCACGCGCTCGTCGTGGGCGAAGCGTTCAACGAGCGGGCGCTTCCCAGCCATCGGTGACGAGCGCATCGTTGTTGAGAAAATGCAGGTACGTGCCGCGCGCCGATGCAGCGCCGGCATTGCACGCCGGTCCGAAGCCGCCGTTGCGTTCCAAGCGCACGGTACGCACGCCGCCGCACGCGGCCAACAAGCTCGGCGGTGCGATCGGTCGACGCGTCGTCGACGACGACGATCTCGGTCGCAATCGACGGGTCGGCGGCCGCAGCCAGCGCCTTCAGGCACGCGTTCGTGTAGCGCCATCGATTGAACGCCGGGATGACGACCGAAACGACCGGGCGCTCCGAATCCGGAAAGGCAACGGGCTCGGGCGTCGCGGGTAACCGGAACGTGCGCCGAATCGAAAGCGACCGCTGCAGCGCTGCGTAACGTGCGGCGACGTCGCGCCGCAGCCATCGCCCGCTGCGTTCGGCGAGGACGAGCGGGCCCATGCTCGGCCGCGATCCGGAATGCTTTTCTAAATATAGCCGATCCGAACCAGCATCACGCTCAGCTCGCGGCGGTCCTCGTTGAGCCCGATCTTCTTCGGCACCCATTTCACCGACATGTTCAGCGCGGCCGTCAAATGGCGACGCTCGCGCAGCGCCGGCGGGATGGAGAAACTGACGTCCTGCATGCCCGGCGACAACAGCGCCGGCGGCTCCGGCCGCACGTCCGTTGAAGCTGACGTGCACGCGTTCGCCGTCTTTTTGCAGCGGCGCGACCGACGGAACGTAGAACGTGAAGACGGCCAACTGCGCGCCGGCCGGATTGTCGAGGGTGAGCAGCGCGCTGCCGGCGAGAAAGCAGCACGTTTTCGGTGCGTCGGACGCGTAAATGCCTTCGTGCAGCGCGGTCGCCATAGTCTGCCGGAGCGACGATGCCCGGCGGATAGAACGGTCGCGCCGGCCGCGTTCGAAGCGTCCGATGCGTTTTGCGCGCGGTCGCGCGCGCACGCCGCGGTTGCGGCGGCGAGCGCGAGTGCGAGTGCGGTTCGCGAAATCGTCTGTTTCATCAAGCGCCTATTCGAAGTAGAGGTAGAGCAACACGGCCCCGAGGCTGCGCGTATCGTCGACCGGTGCGGCCGCCCGCAATGCAGCAACGCCAGCAGCGAATGCGACGGCGGCGTGTCGCGGCTGGGTACGAAATCGATTGCGGTCGTGACGTCGATCGGAACGAGTCCGATGACGTTGCGAACGCCGGCGGGAACCGGAAATCCGACGCGACGTTGCACGCCGGGGCGTAACTGCACGCGGTACGGCGGACCCTCGCCGTGGAAACGCAGCGTCACCACTTGCCCGCCGGCAAAACGCGGCAGATCCGGTACGCGTAAACCCGCAACGAGCCGGCGCGCCGGCGCGCGTTTGCGCACCAGCAGCGTCGCGTGCGGCGCGATCCAGCAGCACGAAAACGCGCTCGAGCCTTCGACGTACAAACCGTCGAACTCGGTCGAGCCGTCGCCGAGATTGCTGGGAACGGCGACGTCGGGCGGAGCGATCGTGTCGTGGATGCGAAAGTTCGACGTGTCGTATGCCGCGTCGCGCGGACCGCACGCAACCAGCGCGAACGCGCAGGCAATTGCCGGCTGCAACCAGCCTGGAAGGCTTCGCGCGCGCGGTCGCGCAAAGGGCCGGTGAATGCTTGCGCTGACGCATTTCGTGCTGGGACTCGCAATCGCACACGTGACGCTGCTGATCTTCTTTTTGATCGGCTCGGCAGCCTTCCCGTGGTGCGATTCGCCGCAAGCCGGCGGTCCATCGCGTGCGGCGATGCGCGCAATCTGCACGTGCGGATTGGGTGCGGCAATCGCCGGCCTGACGGTGTTTTTCATCGGCTCGATCGGCTGGCTCACGCCGGCAGGCATCGGCATTGCGCTGGCCGTCGTCTTCGCCGCGGCGTGCGCGTTACGGCGCGTCTCGCCCCTGCGCGCGGCGTTTTGGAGCGCACGTTTGCGGGCGCTGACCGCCGGCGCGAGCCTGCCCCTGGCGGCCGTATACGCCGCATTGCTCGTCGTGGCGACGCGCGCGGTCATTCCCGAGGGCACCGGCTACTCCGACGCGATCTACTACCATCTCGCCTACGCGCAAGACTGGGCCAACGCGGGCCGGCTGGTGGTCGATCCCTACATGGCGTTCATTTTTTACGCGAACAACTTCGTGCTCTTTTTTACCGCGTGGATCGTCTTGCACGCGGGCGCCTTCGTGCAGTTCCTGACGTGGTCGTTCGGCTTGCTCGGAGCGCTGGCGCTCTACGCAGCCGTCGAAGATTGCGCCGGCTCGAGTCGCGCGCGCGGATGGGCCGTCGCGATCGGACTTCTGGCCGTGGCCGCACTCGTTTTCACGCCGATCTTCCTCGATTATTCCGTCTTGGGCTACATCGACGTGCCGATCGGCGCGATGGCGCTCGTCGCAGTCGTGGCGCTCCAGATCGGCATTCGCGAGTCGCGAACGGATTGGCTGTTCGTATCGGCGGCAATCGCCGGATTCCTGATCGGCATGAAAGCGTCGTTTCTCGTGCTGCTGCCCATCTTCGCCATCGCGCTGGCGTGGTCGGCGGCCGCAATCGGCGCGCGCCGAGTCGCCGTGGCGGGCCTCCTCGCCGTGCTTTGCGCCGTCGCGGCACCCTGGTACGTGCGCAATCTCGTGCTCGCCGGCGATCCGATTGCGCCGACGCTCAACATCGCGCTTTACGGGCGCGACGGTCTCTGGAAAACGATCGAGTGGAACGGTCTTTGGAACGACATGGCGACGTCGAAGTCGCCGCGCGCGTTCGCCACGCTGCCGGTACGGGCGTACCTGCGCCCGGGTTCTCCCGACTTTCGGGAATACGGCGCGTCGGCGCTGGTGCTGTTTTTGTACGTGCCGGCCGTCGTGCTGATCGCGGCCTATGCGCTCCGGCGAAAGCCGCCGGCCGACGTCGCCGTTGCGGTCTTTTTGCTGACGGTGTTTGCGCTCTATTGGTTCGGCACGACGTCGCTGCTTCGATACGCGCTGCTCTTCTATCCGCTGCTCGCGCTATGCGTGGGCATGCTGCTGGTCGAGTGGGCGCGACGGGTGCCCTCGGCGGCTCCGCTCGCCGTTGCCGTTGCCGTCGTCGCGGCGCTGCCGCCGTTTACCAGCTTATCGCCGGACGGCGACTTCATCCAAAACGACATCCTCAGCGACGCCCATGCGTTTGCGCACTATCGCGGCGAGCAAGCGTTTCTCGAGGCCAACGACGACGGCTACGCCGACGAACAGATCGCGGCGGCGTGGATGCGCCGCCACGGATATGCCGGGAACGTCTTCGTTATTTCCGACAACGCCTTCGACTACTATTTCCGCCGCAACGGCGTGACCAGCATCGGCAACTGGACGGGGCCGGCCGGCTATTTCCGGCTGCTGCAGGCGATCGATGCGGGTGAAGCGGCGGAGTTCCTGGCGGACTTGGGGACGCGTGCGGTGTTTTACAGCCATCAGCAGCTGCTCGATGCGGGCATCGAGCACGTGCTCGCAGCGCAGCTCGAAAAGGCGGGCTACCGCGAAGTACCGCTGACGCGCGGCACGTCGTACCATTTGTACGTCAGAAGCGACTAGATGCGGGTGAGACGATTGGTCTTTTGCGCGAACTGCACGTCGACCATCAACGCGTTGAGCACCAGTTGGAAGCCCATGAGGAACGGCAGCACCGCGAGCATGACCGTACCGGTCGAACGGGAGACGTGGGTGATCGAACTGACGATCCACTGGTAGGCGCCCCACGCGCCGCCGCCGAGCAGCAGCAGCATCCCGAACGCGAGATAGAGCGACGCAAGGTTGACGTCGAAGACGAAATACTGCAGGAGTATGCGGCGCAGCGTCAGCCGCAGTAACCGCGGCGGGAACTCCCACAGCACCTTCACGATCGAGAGCGAACTGGGCGCACCGTTGTAAATCGTGGGCATCTCGAGTTCCAAAATCGGAAGCCGCCGCAGTCCCAGTTCGCACAGCACCGAAATCTCGAAGAAATAGGAGTCGGCGAACGACCGCCACGGAACCACGCCGAGCAGGCGCGCGTTGAACGCCACGTATCCGTTGGTCGGATCGACGAGATTCCAATAGCCCGAGGCGAACTTTGCGAGAATCGAGAGCACCGCGTTTCCGAACAGCCGGCGCTTGGGCATCCGCAGCATCACCGCAGAGTCGAAAAAGCGATTGCCCTTCACGCAGACGAGCGTGGGATCGCTTTCAAACGCCGCGTCGATGGCCGGAATGAACGCCGGATCCATCTGGCCGTCGGCATCGAGTTTTACGATCGCGTCGGCCCCGCGTTCCATGCAAAAGGCGATCCCGGTCTTCATCGCCGCGCCCACGCCGCCGTTGCGTTCGCGCTGCAGAATGTGGACGTTGCCTGCGCTCGAGAATGCGGCCCGCGCTACCGCGCCCGAGCCTTCCGGGCATCGGTCGTCGACGACGACGACATCGCTTGCGAACGCGAGCGCGCGGGCGACGACGTCGACAATCGTGGCGGCGGCGCGGTAGGCGGGAATGACGCAAAAAAGCCGCCGGCGGTCCCCGCCGTCCACGCGCGAACCCTACCTTGGCGGCGTGCTCGCCGGCGGGCTTGCCGCGGGTGAAGCCGTCGCTCCCGCGTTCGCAGGCGCCGGCGCGTTCGACGACGTCATCGGCAGCCCGAGCTTCGCGCACATCGGACGCACGTTGGCGTTTTCCGACGCGCAACCCACGTTGAGATCGTTCATCAGCTGGTTGATGACGCGATCGAGTGCGTCGCGGGTCGTCGTGGCATCGTTGACCGGAGGAATCGGAGAGGCGCCGTTCGGGCTCGCAAGCGCGAAAGCCGCGAAATCGACGGCGTTGATGTCGTGCGGATTGAGCGCGAGAACGCTCGCGGCCACCGTTTCGACGCGCACGCCGTTGCGCGATCCGTAGCCGGTCAAGTTACCTGAAATCCACGTAATCGTCGGTTTTTTGAAACCGGCGCCTTGACACGACACCATTTGCGCGCTCGCGCTGACTTTCGCCCAGCCGTGCGACCAGAGAAAGAAGGGGTCGGTCGCCGTGGCGGTGTTGGTGCCTTCCAAGATCAAACCGCCGAGCGTCTGCGGCGCGCGCGCGTTGGAAAGATTCGGATCGTTCAAGCATTGATCGCCGAGATCGTTCGGGCCCCACGAGAGCCGCGGAACCACCCACACCGACCCCGGTCCGCTGGTGCGGTCGAACAACGCTTGCAGGGTGTTGGCGACCATGTGCGCGAGTGCGGCGACGCTGGAGTCGTTTCCGGGCGCGAGCACGTAGAACGTTGGTGCGCCTGCGGCGAGTTCGTTATCGGCGCGTGCTGCGGTGCCTCCGTACAATAGCAGGCCCGCGGACATCATGAGGGCCACCCCGGCTCTGGCGAAATGTCTCATGTGGCGCAAAGTTACCGGGCGGAAGCAGAGTTTCCTGTGCGAGGGGGGCGAGGATGCAGCGAGCGAAGAGCGTTGCGATGCATTCGCGGTCGCCGGAAATCTCGTATGCGGGACGTCTCGCTCAGGAACGCAGACGTTTCGATACCGTTTCCGAGTTCGACGACCTTCCGCCGATCTATCACTATTGGTCGAATACGTTCGTGCGTGCGATGCTCGAGCGTCTCGGATGCCGGTCCGCACCCACATTTCTCGCCAAGTTCTTACGCGAGAGCGCGTTGCGAGCCGAGGCGAAAAAACCCGTGTTCCTCAGCATCGGTTCGGGCGACGGCAACAACGAGGTCGAAATCGCGCAGCTCCTGCAAGCCGGCGGCCTCGACGATTTCCGCATCGATTGTCTCGAACTCAATCCCATCCTGATCAAACGGGCGGCCGGAGACGCGCGCGACGCCGGATTGTCGTCGCACCTCAATTTCTTACGCGGCGATTTCAATAAGTGGCGCCCGCGCCGCCGCTACGACGGTGTCGTAGCGAATCAATCGCTCCACCACGTAACGAATCTCGAGGGATTGTTCGACGCCGTGCGCGACGCGTTGGCTCCGGGCGCGTTCTTCGTCGCAAACGACATCATCGGAAGAAACGGTCATCAACGCTGGCCGGAGGCTCGCCACTTCGTCGAGCGATTCTGGTCCAAGCTGCCGCGCTCGCACCGCTTTCACCACCAGTTCCGCCGCTATGAAGACGCCTTCGCCGACTGGGACTGCTCGGCGGTCGGCTTCGAAGGAATCCGCGCGCAAGACGTTCTTCCGCTGCTCATCGAACGATTTGCGTTCCACGTCTTCGTCGGCTACGGGAACGCGATCGATCCGTTCGTCGACCGGGGCTTCGGTCCGAACTTCGACGCCGCGTCGGCGTGGGATCGCTCCTTCGTCGATTGCGTGCACGCGTGCGACGAGCGCGCGCTGCTCGCCGGATATCTCACGCCCACGCACGTCATGGCCGTCATGGCGCGCGAGCCGGCCGAACACCCGTATTACGCGCGCGGTCTCTCACCCGAAGCGTCGGTGCGGCCTCCCGAGCGCGTCGTGACGCCGGAGGAACTCGAAGCCGCCGATCGCGCGCTCTCGATGTATTTCGACGTTCCGCCGGTCACGCCGGACGACGGCGCGTACGCGCGCTTGCCCCTCGTCGGCTGCGTCGCTCAGGGCGGCGCCGCCGGCGGCGGATATAACGACGGATGGGCCGGCGCGACGCTTCAGTTCGCGATCGTTCCCGAGCGCGACGTGTCGCGATTCACCGTGCATGCGACCGTGCCCGAAGGCGTCGCGCCGGATACCGAACTGAGCGTTGCCGTCGACGGAAACCGCGTTGCGGCGATGCCCGCCGCGGGGGAAGTCACGATCGACTGTCCGGTCGTTCTGCGTTGCGGTCAGCGCGCGAATATCGCGCTCGCCTCCGGTGCGACGATCAACCTGAAGCGTTCCGGGCTCGGTGAAGACGAGCGCGATCTCGGCTTCCACCTCGACGACATCGTTTTCGAATCCGTGTCATCTGGGAAGCATCGTAAGGCGTACGCGAAGCTAGACGTATTCGCCGAGCGAGTCGCGGTGGCGGTTGAAGTACGCAAGCGCGAGAAAAGAAGCAGAATGACGCTGAAGGCGCCGGCGAAGGCGAGATCGCGCCAACTCGGCGGCACGCCGTAGTAGAAGAACGTCCTGATAGCCGGAAATCAGCGCCGCGACCGGACTCCATTTCACGAGAAACTGCAGGCTCGGCGGAACGACGAAGCGTGCGTAAAAAATCGGGTGTAAGAAAGAAGACGGCGAGCAGCGCGTACGCCGACGAGCTGCTGCATGTCGCGATAGAAGACGTTTACGGTCGCGACGACGAAGACAAACCCGAGCGTCATAATCAGTTCGATCAGCGCCAGCAGCGGCAGAAAAATCAAAGCCCACCAGATCGGAACGCCGAAGCGCGAAGCTGACGGGGAAGAGCAAGACGATCGTAATGAGGAAGTTGATGCCGTTGGAGAGCACCGGAACCATGACGAGAATTTCCGTCGGCATCAGCGTCTTGCCGACGTAGGTTCGTCCGTCGATAATCGATCGTCAACCGATTGCGCGATTGCATTCGACATCCACATCCACGGAATCATGCCGCTGAGCAAGTAGAGGGGAAACGCATGTATCGCCGGCTTCAGATAGATCGAAAAGACCAGCGTATAGATCGAGCATGAAGATGATCGGATTGAGCAGCGTCCACGCAAAGCCGAAAAACGATCCGCGGTAGCGCAGGATGACGTCGCACTTCACTAGCTCGTAGAGCAGCCAGCGATAGCGCACTACGGCCTCCAGACTCGACGAAACGCTCACGACCCCTCGGCTTCTCTGCGCGGTGTCTCTTCGATCACGCCGTAGCTGCGCCACCAGCGATCCCGCACGATAGAGCGATTCGAACTGTCCGGCGTCGGCCCACCAGCCCGCAAGCACGTCATAGCGAAGTTCGCCGCACTCGATGTATGCGTTGTTCACGTCGGTAATCTCGAGCTCGCCTCGGTCCGAAGGAACCAGGCGTCGGCAAAAATCGAATACCTTAAAATCGTACATGTAAATTCCGGTGACTGCATAGCGGCTCTTGGGCTGCGATGGTTTCTCCTCGATGCGCACTATCCTGTCTCCGTCGAGCTGCGGACACCCGAAACGTTCCGGATCCGTCACCTCTTTGAGAAGAATTCGCGCTCCGGCTTCCTGCTGCTCGAAGGCACGCACGTACGGCAGGATCGAGTCCTGCACGATGTTGTCTCCCAATATTACGACGATGCGCTCGCCGTCGGCGAAGTGTTCGCAGAGCGAAAGGGCGTCGGCGATGCCGCCTTCGCCGTCTTGATAGGTGTAGAAGATGTCCTTGAGGCCAAAGTCTCTCCCATTGCCGAGCAGGCGAAGAAAATCGCCGGCGGAGTTTCCGCCGGTTACGATCATAATGTCCGAGATGCCGGCGTCGCAGAGCGTTTCGATGGGATAGTAGATCATCGGCTTGTCGTAGATCGGCAGCAGATGCTTGTTGGTGACTTTCGTGAGCGGACGCAGCCTCGTACCGAGCCCGCCAGCGAGAATGACGCCTTTCACGTTTGCAGTCCTTATCTCAGCGGCGCGCGTACTGGCGGTCGTAGTAGGCGGCGAACTCGGCGTCGCGCAGCGGCCGCCACCACGATTCGTTGTCCTGATACCAGCGGACCGTCTCGGTCAGGCCGCGCTCGAAGGGCATGCGCGGTTCCCATCCGAGCGCGCGCGCTTTGCGGGTGTCGATCGCATAGCGGCGGTCGTGGCCGGCGCGGTCTTCGACGTGTCGCACGTGCGTCGGCATCGTTCGGCCGCAGGCTTCGACGAGGCGCCTCGTGATCTCGAGGTTGGTTCGCGGGTTGCCGCCGCCGAGATTGTAGACCTGGCCCACCTCGCCGCAGTCGAGAACGTGCAGGATGCCGCGCGCGTGATCCTCGACGTGCAGCCAATCGCGAATCTGGAGTCCGTCGCCGTAGACGGGGACGGGCTGGTCGTCGATGAGATTGGTGACGAAGAGCGGGATAAGTTTCTCCGGGAATTGGTACGGGCCGTAGGTGTTCGATCCGCGCGTGACGAGCACCGGCGCCGCGAAAGTCGTAAGGTACGCGAGCACCTGCAAGTCGCCTCCGGCCTTGCTGGCGCTGTACGGACTACGCGGCCGTAGCGCGTCTGATTCGAGCGATTCACCGTCGGCGACGTCGCCGTACACTTCGTCGGTCGAGACCTGGAGGTAGCGCCGAATTCCGCGTTCGCGCACCGCTTCGAGCAGCACGTGCGTTCCCAGGATGTCGGTGCGCAGGAACGCTTCGGGTTCGAGAATCGAACGGTCGACGTGGGTTTCGGCGGCAAAGTTGACGATCGCGTCCACGCCGTCGCCGATCGCATCGCGGACGGCGGCCGCGTCGCAGATGTTGCCGCGAACGAATCGGTAGCGTGGATCGCCGTCAATCTCTCGCAGATTCGCAATGTTTCCGGCGTACGTGACCGCATCGAGGTTCACGACCCGCGCGGCAGGCCGTTCCTTTAATATCAAACGGATGAAGGCGGATCCGATAAATCCCAGTCCGCCCGTCACGAGAATGCGGTTCAGCGTCATAACAACACCCGCTACGCGCGTTCTTCCGCCCGGCGAGAGAACCCTGCGCTCACGATTGCGCGTCCGCAAAGGCGCGCGCGAGATTGTCACGATAATCTCCGACGCGGCGTCCCGGGGGATCGAGATGGGGCCCGTGGTCGGCGCGCATCGCGCGAAGACCCAGCAGGTTGTCGCGATCGACCGGCAATGCGACGCGCATGGCGCCGGCCGCACGCACCGCGAGATCGGCGGCCCAAAACGGTATCGCGACGAATCGTGCGCGCACGCGCATGCGATCGGCGAGGGCGGCGTAGAACTCGCGATACGCGACGGGATCCTCTTCCGCGACGGTATAGGTTCCGGTCGTGTCGCGCCCGGCGGCATCGCAAATCGCGTCGACGAGATCCTCCACGTAGACGGTCTGCAGCGGCTGGCGGCCGCCGTCGATCAACGGAACGATGCGATGGCCGCGCAGATACGCGCGCATCGCACCAAAGAGTCCCCCGTCGCCAAGCACCAAACCCGGGCGCACGACCAGCACGCCGAGCGCGCCGAGCCGCTTCTCGAGTTCGTATTTTTGCTTGCCGTACGACGAGAGTGCGTCGGGGTGCGCGGCCAGACTCGACAGAAACACGATGCGCCGAACCCCGCATCGAGCGGCGCGATCGCACAGCAACAGCGTTCCGGCGACGTTGCGGTCGTAGTCGCGTTTGGCGTACGCGGCGTGCACGAGCACGCCGATGCCTTCGAACAGTTGGTCCGGCAGCTGTCGCCACCCGAGATCGTACGCGCGCCACTCGAATCGGTTGGCGGCCGGGCGTCGCGGGCCGCAGCCGATCGCGCGCCGGCCGCGCGCATCGAAGCCGCGCAGCAACGCGCTGCCGATGAAGCCGCCGCCGCCGGTCACGAGCACGCCGCGCCGCTGTGAATCGTCCGTCACGGTCGGCGTGCGATTCCCGCGGCGACGCGATGCGCGTTGGCCATCAGCGAAAGCGTCACCGGTTTGGCCGGCAGGAACGTAAAACCGGATGCGTCGGCGACGAAGACGTTGCGCGACCCGTGCAAACGTCCGTCGGGCGCCAGCGTAAGGGGCCGCTCCTCCGTGCAAAACGGAAGCGTGCCGGCGTAGTGGAGGCTCGATCCCAACGGCGGATGCACGCGGCGCAGCGGCCAGGCGCCGAGCGCGCGCAAAACGCCGGCAAAACCGCGTTCGCGCGCGCGGTGATCGCGGCGTTCCGCCTCGGTGAGGTCGTAGGCGAAGGCGAGGCGATCGCCGGTGGGAGAAGCGCCGTCGGGCTCGCGCCACACGTGCTTTCCTTCGGTGCGCTCCTGGGGGTGATCGAAGCCGGCAATAATGAATCCGGAAAGCAGGTACTGCATGAGAACGCGCGCGTCGCGCACGCCCAGCGGCATTTCCCGCAACAGCCGAAAAAGCATCAGCGAGCGATATGAAAAAATCGTCCCGACGGCAACGTCGGCGCTCGCGCGCTCGTGAAACAGGACCAGTTGCGTAAGGCTCTGCGTGCGTTCCGGCATCGATCGTCCAATTCTGCCGGGGACGAGAGACGGCACGTAGGTATAATCGTTGCAGAGCAACGGCAGGCGCGAATCCGCAGCCTGCGAGCGTAGAACGATCCTGGCGGTGCCGAACACGCCGGCAGCGAGTACGAGCCGCCGGCAGGCGTACGTGCGCGTCGCGCCGCCGGCAAGATCGAGGGCGTCGACGCGAATACCTTCGTCGCTTTCGCTGAAGCCTACGACCAGAACGCCGCCGTGGTATGCAAAGTTCGAGCGAGTATCCAGACGCGCGATCGTCCCTGCCGGCCGCCACGCCGCGCCGCCGTCGTCGCTGTAGAACTCCATGTCGCGCAGACTCGTCGCGGGTCGATCGTCCTTCGGTTGCGTCAGCAGCGCCAGCGCGGGACGGCCGAGCACGTAGCCGCGCGCGTTGACCGCACTCGCGGCGTCGCGCGTACCGCGCGGCGAGCAGCTGCGGCCGTCGGATCGAGCGGCGGCGGCGGCTGAATGCCGGTGAGGTCGCCGACCGTAAACCTCCGAGCGTCGTCGCCGGCACCGCAAATCCCGATGCGGTCGGCGACGACTTGGTAGGCGTCGTCCATCGCCGGTTGCGGAAGCGACGCGCGCTCGAGTTCGGCTGCGGAGTAGACTCCGCACATCAGCCCCCACCCGGCCGCGAGGCCGCCTAGTGCAAGGCTCTCGAGCGGCGAAAACGATCCGGACGCAGACGCCAGCAACTCGTCGACCCGGTCGACGATGAAGCGCCGCGGCGGCGTCAGTTGGGCGCCGGCGCCGACTCGACGGAATGCCGCGCTTTCGAACCCTTCGCCGAGTAAATAGCGGTACTGGTTCGGGTCGCTGCGGCGAATGTCGACGAACGACCGATTCGGAATGAGCTTCGCGTAACGGTCGTCATGAAAACCGGCATCGAGCATGGCGACGCGGGCTCCGCTTTCGGCCAGCGTCTGCGCGGCCATCGTTCCCGACGCTCCCGAACCGACGACGATGCAATCGAAGTCGCTCACCGAACGAACGGAAGCAGCAGCATGCCGAAGGCGGCGAGGACGCCGGCGCGCGCGACCGAGCCCGCGACCGCCAGCGCGTCGAACGCGGAGCGGTCGCGCGGGAGAAAATCGTCGCAATACTCCGGACGCGTTTCCAGAACGGCTGCCATCAGCAACAGTTTCTTGCGCAACGGCGCGTCCGGCTTCACGATCGCGAGCGCACCGTCGAGCGCGGCCAGCGACCACGGCTCGCGCAGCGCGAACCGCGTAGCGCCGTCGTCGTCGCCGTATGCCAAAGCACGCGCGGCGGTTTCGTAGGCATTGCAGGACGCGACGTCGATCTCACGGCCGAGAAGATACCGGCCGAACGAGGCGGCTTCGTCGCTCGACATGAAAGGGTCTTTGCCAATCGAATCCGGAGGCACCTCTGAACGTATTTGCGCCCGGCCCGATCCCGCTGCTGCGGCATCACGCGTGTGCCGCCGTGCTCGCACTCTTTTTCACGGGGATGGCCTGCGTGCCGGCCGGCGCCGCGACCCCCGGCACGCAAACGTGGCTGGTAGTCAGCGACGTGCACCTCGAGCCGTTCGACCGGCAATCGCGTCCGAGTCTTTTCGGCAGTGACACGAACCTCGCGCTCTTTCGCTCGGCGATGGCCGAGATGCGGCGGCGCGTTCCCGATCCCGCGCTGGTGCTGCTGCCGGGCGATTTCTTTGCGCATCACTTGACGGCGCGGCTGCGAGGTGCGAACGGATCCGACGGCACTGCAGCCGGCATCGTAACCATGCGCGTCATCGTCCGCGCCTTCACGCAGGCCTATCCACGAGCGCGTTTTGCATTCGCCCTGGGCAACAACGACGCGCCTTGCGGTGATTATCACTCGGCGTTCGGCACCCGTTTTGCGCAGGCGGTCGCGCGCATGTGGGAACCGCTCGTGAATCGCGCACGCGCAGCTCCGGGATTCGCCGCCTCGTTCGCTGCGACGGGCTCGTACGTCGTGCGTGCGCCGCTGGCTGGAACGCGCGTCGTCGTTTTCGACGACGTCCCGCTATCGTCGCTCTACCTCGGCAACTGCCCCCACGGCACGAGTCTTGCCTCGGACGCGCAAGTGACTTGGCTTCGGCAAACCCTTGACGCTACGCCGCCCGGCACGGCAAACGTGGTTCTGATGCACGTTCCGACCGGCTACGATGCGCTTTCGACCGAGTGGACGCACGGATATTTTCCGTGGCCGTTTCTCGAACCGGGGGCGAACGGCCAACTTATCGCGGCATTCTCGGATCCGGCGCACCGCGTCGCGTTCGTCGCTGCCGGGCACGCGCACCGTTTCGATTTCCGGTTCGTGGGAGACGTCCCCGTGATCGTGTTCGGCTCGCTCTCACCCGTCTATCACAACAACCCGGCGTTTTACGCACTCGACGTCGGGCCGGGCGGCCGGCCTCTCGACATACGCGCGTTTGCGTTCGACGAATGGACGCAAGCGTGGCAGCCGGCGCGCAGCTTCGACGCCAAGTGGCACGTGACGTCGCTGGATGCGGCGTCCCTTCGAACGCTCAACGCGCGGCTGAAAACCGACCCGGCGCTGCGCCACGCCTGGGACGCCGCATCGAACGGATGGCCGTCGAATTGGTCGATCGCTTGGGGAACGTGGGGGAAGGCGTGGTTGATTCCCTGGTGCGCTCAACGGTATTCCGGCGGCCGGTTCGCCGCATGCGCCGGACTGGTCGCCCGCGCCGAACTCTTTCGCGGATTCCTCGCGGCAATCGCGCTGCTGACCGGCGCAGCAATTGCGGGCCTCGCGCTCTTGCCGGCACGCCGCTCGCGCAAGCGGCGCCGAACCGGTGCTTAGGGGTTGAAGCGAATGCCGACGGTTCGCGCGAACCTGTCCGTTTTGGCGGAAACGGTGCGCGCGCGCGGATGGGCGGGAGCGGCGGGTCGCGTCGCAATCGGCACGCGCGCCGCGGGCAGCCTGCCCGCGTCGCCCCAGAGCGCCGCGCCGCTCGCGAGTAACACGCCCGCA
Organism: Vulcanimicrobiota bacterium; assembly: GCA_963704715.1. GTDB lineage: Bacteria > Vulcanimicrobiota > Vulcanimicrobiia > Vulcanimicrobiales > Vulcanimicrobiaceae > Tumulicola. Next base: position 1,876,094 of record OY969933.1, read on the forward strand.
ATTGCGGCGGCGCGCAGCGATGGGCGCCACGTCGGTCGCACGCCGATGCCGGCAACGTAACTCTTGACGAGCATCTGGTCGGTATGGTGTGACGATCGTCCGTCAATGCCCGAGAAGAAATCGGAAAAAGCGTGCAGTACCGCGAGCAGCCGCGCGAATTCGAACCGAACGAGTTTTGGGGCGATGCAACGCACGGCAAAGTACAGAAATGCGGTCGGTGCGGCGATCGGATAGAATTTCCACACGAGGCGCAACATGTTGCGCACCGCATAATAATCGTGAAGCGGGCTCTTGAAACCGATCGAGTGCGACTGCTTGTGCCAGACGATGGCGTTCGGGCAGCAGTAGAGCTGCCATCCGGCGCGACGCATGCGGATGCACCAGTCGGTCTCTTCGCGATAGAGAAAATACGTCTCGTCGATATAACCGACGTCGCGAATGGCTTCGGCGCGCACCAGCAGGCTCGCGCCGACGAGATGGTCGAGCGGAATCGGGGCGCGCCTCTCCGGCGTCGTTCTCGTTCCTCCGCCGAGCTGCGTGTCGTGGCATAGCACCGGAATGATGTATCCGCCGCCCATCGCCTGAACCAAATCCGGCGCGTCGTGGCGAAGCAGCTGGGCGCCCACGATGCCGACCCGAGGATGGCCGTCGGCAACTTCGAGCATGCGCGCCAGCGCATCGCGTTCGACGACCGTGTCGTTATTGAGAATCCAGACGAACTCGGCTCCGGCCCGCTCGACGGCGTAGCGCATGCCGATATTGTTGCCGTAGGCATAGCCGCCGTTGTACGGCAGCTCGAGCAACACGATCGAGGCGCTGGTTTCGTCGCCGTGCAATGCTTCCTCCGGGCTGCCGAACGATGCGAAATCGTCGCGGCCGCGTCCCCAGGCCTTGATGCGGGCGATCGAGTCGTCGGCCGAGCCGTTGTCGCAGATGACGATCCGGCGGGGCACCAGCCCTGAGTCGAGCAGACTTTCGAGACAGGCGATCGTGTCCGGCCAAGCATTCCAATTGAGAATGACGGCGACGACGCGCGCAGAGAACTGACGCTCTTCGTTGCGCTCATATGGACGAACGCTCAGAACCGACAAAGCCGCTCTCCTAACGTGAAACCGCCCCCGGTCGGTGAATTGGAAGAGGGAGATGTCGTATTGGCCGGGCGCCAGCCTAGCCCTCCTCAGCAAGCACCCGCCACTCCAAGCGGCTAGGGTCGCAGGTTCCGTTCGCGGTCCGCCGTAAGTTGGTCACGCTTGAGCGCTACCAACACCTCCGCGCCCATTCGCAGGCGCGTCGTCGTAACGGGCCTGGGCGCCGTGACCCCGATCGGCAACAACCGCGCCGAGTTCTGGCAGAATCTCATCGCCGGCGTTTCCGGCGTCGCCCTCATCAGCACGTTCGACGCCAGTGACTTCGCGACGCGCATCGCGGCCGAAGTGAAGGATTTCCGGCCCGAAGAACTGCTCGGGCGCAAAGAAGCGCGCCGCATGGACCGGTTCACGCAGTTTGCCGTGGTCGCGGCCCGGGAGGCGATTGCCGATGCCAACCTGCCGACCGACCGGGCGTTCACCGAACGCACGGGTGCGGTGCTCGGCACGGGGATCGGCGGGATCATCACCTTCTGGCTTAACTCCGAGAAGGCCAATGAGAACGGCACGTGGTCCAAGGTCACGCCGTTCTTCATTCCGATGCTGATGGCCAACGCGGAAGCGGCGCACATCTCGATGCAGTATCATTTCCAGGGTCCGATCTTCTCGGCCGCGAGCGCCTGTGCCAGTGCCAACGATGCCATCGTGACGGCGTACAATTACATTGCGTACGGCGACGCCGATGCGATGATCACGGGCGGCAGCGAAGCGACGGTCTCTCCGCTGGCGATCGGCGGATTCGCCTCGATGCGCGCGATGTCGACGCGCAACGACGAGCCGACGCGGGCGAGCCGTCCGTTCGACCGCGAGCGCGATGGGTTCGTCCTCGGCGAGGGCGCGGGCGTGCTCGTACTCGAGGAATACGAGAGCGCGCGGGCACGCGGCGCGCGGATGTATTGCGAGATCCTCGGGTACGGACAGTCGGCCGACGCATACGACTTGGTGGCCGTCGACCCGGACGGCAGCGGCGTGCTGCTCGCGCTCAACCGCGCCTTCGTCAAAGCCGGCATCCGTCCCGAGGACGTTGACTATATCAACGCCCACGGAACCTCGACGCCGATCGGCGATCCGGCGGAGTCGAAAGCAATCGAAAAAGCGTTCGGCGAACATGCCACCAAAATGGGCGTGAGTTCGACGAAGTCGATGCACGGGCACGCACTCGGCGCTGCGGGCGGCATCGAAGGCGTGGCGACCGCGCTCTCGGTGTACGAAGACCTGATGCCGCCCACGATCAACTACGAGTTTCCCGATCCGGAATGCACGCTCGACTACGTTCCAAACGTTACGCGCAGTGCGCCGGTCCGCATCGCGCTTTCGAACTCGTTCGGATTCGGCGGTCACAACAGCGTCATCGTTTTCGGTAAAGTCCCCGGTTCCGAGGCAAGGTAACAGTGGCGGGTGAGGCGCGACGGCAGCGTTTGCGCGCCCTTCTCCGGCTGGCCGGCGTGCGCGGAGCGCGCGACGTCGGCGGCGTCGAAGCGGCGTTCGTGCACGAAAGCCACGCACGCGAACGGGGAGGCGCCTCGAACGAGCGCTTGGAGTTTCTCGGCGACTCGGTCCTCGGATTCCTTACCGCAAGTTGGCTCTTCGAGCATTTCGGCGACGAACCCGAGGGACTGCTCACGCAACGCAAAGCGGCGATCGTCAACGACGGCCGGCTGGCGGATACCGCGCGCCGCTTGGGATTCGCCGACGTCGTGGAACTGGGTGCCGGCTTGCGCAGCGGCGGGGGCGCCGACAACACGTCGGTGCTCGCCGACGCGTTCGAAGCGTTCGTCGCGGCGCTCTATCTGCGTTACGGAATGGAGAAGGCCAGAGCGTTCGTGCTCACGCAGCACGTCGAAGCGCTCGACCACTCCGGCGACGCTCCGCTCGACGCGAAATCGCGCCTGCAGCATTACGCCCAAGCGCACTTGGCCGCCACGCCCGTCTATCGTGAGACGAGCCGGGGCACGCCGCAGCAGCCGTCGTTCAACTCGCGAGTGACCGTGAAGGGAAAGACGTTGGGAACGGGCTGCGGACCCTCGAAGAAATCCGCCCAGCAGGCCGCCGCGGCGGCCGCACTTCAAGCGTTGCAGTTGCCGGCGTGAAGCTCAAAAAAATCAAGTCGTTCGGCTTCAAGACGTTCGCCGATCCGACGACGCTCGAGTTCGCCGGCGGCGTAACCGCAATCGTCGGGCCCAATGGTTCGGGGAAATCGAACCTCGTCGATGCGTTCCGCTGGGTGCTCGGTGAAACGTCGAGCAAGAGCCTGCGCGGCGGCAAACTGGAAGACGTCATCTTTGCGGGCAACGACACGCGCAAGCCGCTCGGCCTCGCGGAAGTCTCGGTGACGTTCGACAATGCGGACGGTCGTCTTCCGATCGAGTTTTCCGAGGTGGAGATCACGCGCCGCGCGTATCGCGCCGGTGAAAGCGAGTACTTCATCAATCGCAGCGCCGTCCGGCTGCGCGACATCGTCGATCTGCTCATGGGAACCGGGTTGGGACCAGGATCCTACGCGATCGTCTCCCAGGGCCAAGTCGACGCCATCCTCACGAGCAAGCCGGCCGACCGCCGCGCACTGTTCGAGGAAACCGCCGGCATCAACAAGTTTCTCGCGCGCAAGGCGGAATCGATGCGCCGGCTCGAGCAAACCGAGCAGAACGCCATTCGAATCAGCGATCTTATCGCGGAACTCGAGCATCGCATTCCCGAGCTCGACACGCAGGTGCGCCGCGCCAAACGCTATCGAAAGGTCGGCGCGCGCGTTCGCGATCTCGAGATTCTCGGCTACCTGCGCGCCGGCGCCTCCCGCCGCGCCGAACGCGACGCGTTGCGCGTCGAACTCGAGAAGAACGAGGAACAGCGCGGCGCGGCCGCGGCGAAGGCGGCGTCGCTGGCCGCCATGCTGTCGGACGTTCGCACGCGCGTCTATCGCCAGGAACTGCAATTGGAAGAACTGCGATCGGAAGGGCAGCGGCGGCGTGGGGATCTCGCGCGCGAAGAAGCCGACTACGCGGCCACGCTGGCGCGCCGGGAAGCGCTCGAGCGCCAGTCCACGCAGACGTCGGAAGACGTTGCGCGCGTTGCATCCGAGCGCGACGCACTGACGGCGTCGGTCGCGGGGCTCCGCGAACGATTGCAACCGTTGGCCGGGCAACTCGAGAGCGCGCGCGACCGCGAACTCGCCGCGCAGGCCGCGCTCGCGCAAGCGCGTGCCCGCCTCGATGCGATTTTCACCGAACTGCGCGAGGTGGAATCGGCGGCCGCCCGGCACGCCGAGCGGCGTGCCGAACGGCGCGTGCAGGCGGAGAACTTGCGGGTGCAGGCCGAGCGCTACGACGAAGAACTGCGCGCGGCGCGCGAGCGTGCCGAACAGGCGGAAATCACGGCCGGCGGTGCCGCCCATCGCCATCGCGAACGCGCCAAGGAAATCGCCGCGCTCGAGGAGTCGCTGCTCGACGCCCGCGGACGCGTCGAAGATGCCGAGCGAGAAGCCGCGCAGTCGCAAGAAGAACTGGCCCGGGCGCTTTCGGTTCATCGCGATTGCACGGCCGAAGTGACCGGCGCGCAATCGCGCCTGCACACGATCGAGGAACTCGAAAACTCGCTCGAGGGACACGTTCCCGGCACCCGCGCGATCGTCGACGCGTGGCAGCGCCGCGAGCTGGGCGGCATCGAAGGCATCGTTTCGAATTTGATCGACACCGACGAGCGCTACGCGCGCGCCATGGACGTCGCATTCGGAGCGCGGCTCTCCAACGTCGTGACGCGCACGTCGGAAGACGCCGAACGGGCGATCGAATTTCTCAATCGTAAGGAGAGCGGTCGCGCGACGCTGCTGCCGCTCGATACGCTCGCGAATCGCGAAGGACGTTCGCTTTCCGAGGAGTTGCGGCGCACCGCCGGTGTGATCGGCTACGCGCACACGCTGGTCGAAACGCAGCCGCAGTACCGCGGCATCGTGAACTTTCTCGTAGGCAACGTCCTGATCGTCGATCAGCTCTCCACCGGCATCGCGCTCGTGCGCGAGCGCGGACTGCGCGACACCGTGGTCACGCTTACGGGCGAACAGATCACGGGCGGCGGAGCGATCACCGGCGGACGCTTCCAGCGCGAACGGTCGATTCTTTCGCGGCGCGTCCAAGCCCAGTCGCTGCGCGAAGCGCTCGTCGAGCTGCGTGCCAAACTGCACGAGAGCGAGGGCGAGCTGCACGCCGCGCACGTGCGCACCGAAGCCTCGATCGAAGGGCGCGACCGGCGCCGGCACGCCTTTTCACAGGTGGAGCTGCGGCTCGCTCGGGCGCGTGCGGAGTCGGCGGCGCTGGCCGCCGAGGAAGAACGCCTCACGGCGGAGTTGTCGCGGGTTCGCGCGCTGGTCGAAGAGTTGATCGGCAATGCGCGCAAAGCGCGCGCGGACGAGCGCGGCTTCGAAGGCGCCGAACCCGAGCAGCTTCGCAGCGATGCCGAACGCGAGCGGCTCGAGGCCGAACTGGCTCGAGCGCGCGAGCACATCGCGGCCGCTGAAGAAGCGCAAGCGGCGGCCGGAGCGCACGCTTCCGAACTGCGCGAGCGCGCTGCAGCGCTTTCGGCCGAACGCGACGCGGCGGCCGCGCGTCTCGGCATGCTCGATCAGGACGGCGAGCGCGCGCGCGTCGCGCGCGAAGAGATGCTGGCACAAATCGGTTCGCTCGCACACCAGACGCGCGCGTCGCACGCGCATGTCGAAGGGTTGCGGCGCGGCGTCAGCGATCTCGACGCCGCGCTCGACGGAGCGCGTCGCGAGCGCGAGTCGCTGGTCGATCGCCAGACGCAGCTGGAATCCGACGTCCGCATGGCCGAAGTGGAAGAGCGCGAAGCCGCCGGCGGCGGCGAGCGCCAGCGCATGCGGATGGCCGAAATCGAAGCCGAGTTAGGCATGCTCGTGTCGCAGTTCGCGCAGAATCCGGCAACCGACGACGAGTGCCGCGACGTCGAATCGCGCTACCGCGACGAGCCCGATTCGGTCATCGACGATTTGGCGCGTCTACGCGAAGACCTCGGCCGTCTCTCCGCCAACGTGAACCTCAACGCGGAAACCGAGCGCGACGAAGTCGCCCAACGGGAGGCGTTCCTGCGGACGCAGCTCGACGATCTGTCCAAAGCGCGCGAAACGCTGCTCGAGTCGATTCGCGAAATCGAACTTCAGACGCAGGCGCAGTTCAACGAGATGTTCGAGAAGGTTGCGAAAGCGTTTGCGGACATGTTCCCGCGCCTCTTTCCCGGCGGCCGCGCGACCATGTGGCAGACCAATCCCGAAAATTTGTCGGAGACCGGAATCGAAATCGCCGTCCAACCGCCGGGCAAGAAGCAGATGGCGCTCGCGGCGCTCTCCGGCGGCGAACGCGCGATGACGGCCGCGGCGCTGATCTTTGCGCTGATCGTCGTGAAGCCCTCGCCCTTCTATCTCCTCGACGAAGTCGACGCCGCGCTCGACGATGCAAACGTCGAGCGGTTCTGCGCGATGGTCGAGAGCTTCGCGGCCGATTCGCAGATGATCATCGTGACGCACAACAAGAAGACGATGGAGATCGCCGATCGCTTGTACGGCGTTACCATGAGCGACCCGGGCATCAGTTCGATCGTGTCGGCCGAACTCTCGCCGCGCGAACCGGAGTTTGCCCTTGCCTGACGCGGACCGTCCGGCCGCGCTCCTCTCGCTTTCCGACAAGACCGGCGCCGAGGTTCTGGCACGCGCGCTCCACGAGCGCGGAACGGCGATCTATGCGACCGGCGGCACGCGCGCTTACCTCGAAGCGCACGGCGTGCCCGCGCGCGACGTCGGCGACGTGACCGGCTTCCCGGAGCTTTTCGGCGGCCGCGTCAAGACGCTGCATCCGAAGATCTTCGGCGGCATCTTGTACGACCGCGACGACGAGGCGCACCGCACGGAAGCGCGGACGTATAACGTCGCGCGAATTCACACGGTCGCAGTCAACCTCTACCCGTTCGAAGCGACCGTGGCGCGGCCGGGAACGACCGCCGCCGAAGCGATCGAACAGATCGACATCGGCGGCGTCGCGCTGCTGCGCGCGGCGGCCAAGAATTTCGAGCACGTCGCGGTGCTGACGCATCCGTCGCAATACGCCGAGTTTCTGCGCGCGCTGGAAAACGGCGAAGTGGGCTCCGGTTTGCGGCGGAGGTTCGCGGTCGCGGCGTTCGAGCGCACCGCCGAGTACGACGTCGCGATCTCGCACTATCTTGCGACCGCCGGCGAAGTGCTGCCCAGCGATCTGCCGGGGGCGCTCGCGCTCACGCTTCCGCTGGCCAAACGCCTGCGCTACGGCACCAATCCGCAGGAGCGGGCCGCATTCTATCTCGACCGCGGCGAGCGCCTCCCCGAACAGTTGCACGGAAAATCGCTGAGTTATAACAATTTGCTCGATCTCGACGCGACGTTGCGGCTGCTCTCGCGCGCGTCGCTGGGATCGCAGTTCGGCGATGCGGCGACGCTCGTTCGAGCGGTCGTCGTCAAGCACACGGTGCCGTGCGGGGCGGCGGAGCGGCCCGCGGCCGCGGCGGCACTGCGCGACGCGCTCGCAGCCGACGCGATTTCGGCGTACGGCGGAATCGTCGCCGTCGATGCGCGCGTCGATCGCGAGGGCGCCGAAGCGCTCGCCGCATATTTTTTGGAAATCGTTGCGGCGCCGTCGTTCGACGACGACGCGCTGGCGCTGTTGCGCAAAAAGAAGAACGTGCGCGTCATGCGCTTTCCGCCTGCGCTGCCCGACGAACTGGCGCGCGAACTGCGCGTGCGCAGCGCGCTCGGGGGCGTCTTGGCTGAAGACAACGATCCCGACGCGTCAGCCGAACGGTGGCGGGTCGTGAGCGGCCGGGTGCCGACGCCGCGGGAGTGGAGCGATCTCGGGTTCGCGTGGGACGTCGTCCGCCACGTGAAATCCAACGGTATCGTCATCGTCAAAGATCGCGTGACGCGCGGGATCTGCGCCGGCCAAACCAACCGCGTGAGCGCCGTCCAGATTGCCGCGCAGCGCGCCGGCGAAACCGAGGCCGCGTGTGCGAGCGACGGCTTCTTTCCGTTTGCCGACGGCCTCGAAGCGGCGGCCGAAGGCGGCTGCACCGCCGTCATCGCGCCGGCCGGCTCGGTGCGCGACGCCGAAGTCATTGCCGCCGCCGACCGTCTCGACTTGGCGCTGGTGTTTTCGTCGCACCGCTACTTCTTACACTGAGCTAAATCAGCGCGAGAGACGCTGGCGAAGAGCGAATCAGCGCGAGAAAAGCTGGCGAAGAGCGCATCATGAGTGCGGCGGCGATTAGTTCGTATCGATCGGCCGAGGGTCGGGAGGGAACCGTTCGAAGTCGGCGGGCCCCAAGCGGGCCGGAATCGGCGTGAACGCGCGCGGCGGAGCCGAAAAGTTGAAACAGTCGTCGGCGGGAGAGTTGGCGCGCAGGTCGGTCGCACCGAGCGGCGCCACGTTGAAACGGTCTTCGATGAATCGCAGCAGGCTGCCGTGTTCGAACTGCGTGTGAGAGACGTAGCCTTGTTTTGCATAGGCCGAAACGACGATGAGCGGCACGCGAATGCCGAGACCGTCATAATCTTCCAGCGGAGGCGCAACGTGATCGTACCAGCCGCCGTAATCGTCCCACATCACGAAGATGACGGTCGAGTCCCAATACTTCGATTTGCCGACGGCGTTGACGATCGACGCGACCCAGTGCGGTCCGCTGGTAGAATCGCAGCTGGCGTGATCGGACGTCCGGCACGTCGGCATGATCCAGCTGACCGAGCGCATCTTCCCGTTCTTCACGTCGTTGAAAAAGCGCGTTTGCGGGCTGATGACGTCGCTGTTCCAATCGTGTCCGTAACGGATGTGTTTGATCGCCTGGTACGCGTTCCAAAGATTGCCGCTTCCGTCTTCCAGACTCGACGTATAGTAGCCCCACGACACCCCGGCCGCGTCGAGCTCGTCGCCGAGCGTCTGATAGTCGAAACATGCCTGCAGACGCGGACCGTAGCCGCGCGTTTGCGTAACCGTCGGAACGGTGTCTTTCGGGCCGCCGTCGCAGCCCCACGTCGTGGCCGGATAGTTCACCGTCGACGCGGCTTGACCGGCGATGATGTATTGATGTGAAACGTAGCTGCTGGCATCGAAGTCGCTCGCGAACATCCGGTCGGCCAAGACGTATTGCGACGCCATGGCAAAATACGGCTTCGTCTCGCTGCGCGGCACGTACGCGTACTGCGGAAACTGATTTGGACACGGCGGCTCGCCGCGCGAACCGCAGGTCTTGGTCTCGCGATTGAAGCCGTCCATCTTGCAGTCGGTTCCCGGAAGACTGCCTTGACCGTCGCACGCCGCAAAGTACGACACCGAGTTGTGCTGCAGGTCCCACGGCGCCGCGAGGCTGACCGGCGCAAGCGCAATCTTTTTCCCGTTCGAGGTGTAACCGTACGACTGAACGTCGGCGCCTGGAAACCCTTGGAAAAGATTGTCGAAGCTGCGATTCTCCTGGAAGACGATGACCACGTGCGAGATCTTCGAGGTGCCCGAGGCGGGAAATGCGCGTGAGGAGGCGGCTGCGGGCAGCGGCGGCGCTGAGACCGCCGTTCCTCGTGCGCAGGCCCCCAAAAGCAATGCCGCAGCGCACGGCAGTAGCCGCAACGCTCGAAACAACACCCTCACGCGTACTCCGGTCAACGGTGAACCATTCCTTCGATCGCCGACGTTCCCAGGCAGGCAGGTTTCGCGGCTCGCATCGAAGCGTCCCGCGCACCATCCGACAGAAGAACGCCGTGCCGTTTACGCGAAAAGAGTTGCCGTAAGAATCGTTATGAAGTTGACGCTTCGTTTGTTCGCCGCTGCGGCGCTGGCTGCGAGCGGTTGCGCTCCCGGCGGTTTGCCGCCGTCTGCGCCTGCTCCGCAGACCGGCGCCGCATTTGGCATGCCGGCCTCGCGCAGCGTTGCAAGCACACGCCCGGCCGCACCCGGCTATTCAACGATGTATGCCTTTGAAGGAGGGTCCGACGGAGCCCAACCCGAGGCCGGGCTTCTCGCAGTCAACGGTGCGCTGCTCGGAACGACGTATGCCGGCGGAAACGCATCGAGCTGCACCGGTGGATGCGGAACGGTGTACCGCGTGCGCACGTCGGGAACCGAACGCGTGCTGCACCGGTTTTCGGGCGGTTCGGACGGCGCAAATCCGATGAGCGGTCTCGTCGAGATCGGCCAAACGTTCTACGGCACGACGTTCAACGGCGGTGCGAACCGTTACGGCACCGTGTTCTCCGTCAATCCCTTCGGTTCGGAACGGGTTCTGCACGCCTTCGCCGGCGCGCCTGACGGGGCGAAACCCGAGGCAACGTTGCTCGCGTTTCGCGGCGCGCTCTACGGAACCACGTACGGCGGCGGCATCGGAGGCTGCTTCGGCAGTCCGAGCGGTTGCGGTACGGCGTTTCGCGTGGATACGGCCGGAAACGAAACCGTCGTGCACCGGTTCGGTCTGCGTCCCGACGGTGCGTTGCCGATTTCGAACCTCATTGCCGTGCACGGTACGTTCTACGGCACGACGACGAAGCGCACGACCAATGAAGGCGGCGGCGTCTGCGGCGCGGGTGCCGGCTGCGGCATCGTTTTCGCGATGACGCCTTCGGGCGGCGACGAACACGTCGTCTACCGTTTTTTGCGGCGTCCCGACGGTTCGACGCCCGAAAGCGGCCTGGTCTTTTCCGGCGGGCTGTTTTACGGAACGACGCCGTACGGCGGAGACAAAGGCAAAGGCACGGTGTATTTGGTGAACGCGCTGGGCGGAGAGCAGATTGTTCATAGTTTCAACGGATACGGCGACGGCGCAAATCCGTTCGGTGGATTGGTCGCGATCGCCGGCTCGTTCTACGGCACCACCTATAGCGGCGGCCGTCACGGCAAAGGCACGATTTTTAAAATCGACGCTTCCAACGCCAAAACCGTGCTGCACGATTTTGCGGGCGGCTCCGATGGGGCCAACCCGCTCGGTACGCTCGTCATGCTCGGCGGCCGGCTCTACGGAACGACGAAGTTCGGAGGTGCCCACGACGCGGGCACGGTTTTCGGCGTGGCGCCGTAGCGTGAAGCGGCTGCGCCGCGTCGCCGGGCTGGTAGCGGCTGCAACCCTGTGGTCGGCGTGTGGCGGCGCCATTCCATCGAGCCGCGTGCCCGCCGTTGCTCCGGCGGAGCGTGCCGCCGCGACGTTGTGTGCGAAACAGACGTGCATTTACGTGAGCGACAACGCCGGCCAGGGTCCCCATCCAAGCGACGACAAGGTGCTGGCGTTTTCCCGCGATGCCGGCGGAAACGCCGCACCCGTCGCGCAGATCGCCGGATCGAAGACGCATCTCGTCTATCCGCGCGCGGTCGCGCTCGACGGCGACCGCAACCTCTACGTTTCGAACTACACGCCGCTCGAGAAACAGCGCAACGTCGCCGTCTTCGCGCCCGGCGCGAACGGAAACGCGGCGCCGCTGCGCACGATCTCGGGACCGGCCACCGAGCTGATGGCGCCGAGCGCGCTTTCGCTGGATCGCGCGGGCAATCTCTACGTCGTCGATTCCTACGGCGCCGCATCGGGCTGCTCGACTCCGACGCAAGGCTGCTGGACGGTCAACGTGTACGCGGCGGGAGCGGGCGGCAACGTCGCGCCCGTGCGCAGCATCCGCGGTCCCGCGACGAAACTGTTTTACGCGTACGGATCGGCGGTCGACGCCGGCGGCAACGTCTACGTTGCCGACGGCTATCACGTCAACTGCTGCGTGACGGTCTACGGCGCGGGTGCCAGCGGTAACGTCAAGCCGCTGCGAACGATTCAAGGCTCGCGAACGAATCTCGCCGTGCCGGTCGGCGTCGCGCTGGATTCGCACGGAAACGTCTACGTGCTCAACGCCGAAGGCAGCCCCACGCGCAGCGTGACCGTGTATGCGGCGGGCGCACACGGCAACGTCAAACCGATTCGCGATATCGTCGGGCAGAATACGGGCCTCTATGCGGCTCCGGCGGGCATCGCCGTTGACGGCAGCGGCCGCGTTTACGTGCTGCAGTCGGGAACGGGCAATTCCGTCTCGGTTTTCGCGGCGGGCGCCACCGGCGACGTCGCGCCGGTTCGCGTCATCGCCGGTAAGAAGACGGGCATGGCGAACCCTTGGGCCATCGCGGTGCGCTGACGAATGGCTCGTAAATCGGGAGGAAACATTCGTGACTAGATTTCTGCACACGTCGATTTTCGTCAACGACATGGACGAGTCGATTTCGTTCTACACCGACAAGCTCGGCTTTAAACTGCTCGGCGGGCCGCACCATTATCCCGGAAACTGCGACATGGCATTCGTCGGTCGCGATTGGAACGCGTACGTCGAACTCGTCTACGATCTGGAGGATCATCCGCCGTACGAACTGGGCAACCGGTACGAGCACTTGGCGATCGAAGTGGAGGAGGATTTGGGCGAATACGTCGACGGACTCAAACGCAAAGGCGTCCGCGTCCTGAAAGACGTGTACAAGTCGCCGAGCGGCACGCGTTCGATCGCCTTCGTCGAAGATCCCAACGGCATTCCCGTCGAGTTGCTCGAGCCGGCTTAGGCGTTCTCCAAGGCGCCGTTCGCTTAGCGGTACGTAAAAGGATCGGCGGGCGGCGCGATGCGATCGATGCGCCGCGCGACGAGTTGCAGCTCTCCGCCGGCGATGGCGACGCTGCCGTCCGCGCGCAGCCAGGTTCCCGGCCCGAACGCCGGCGTCTGCGACAGACGGACGACGACCGGCGCGGCATCTGCGCGGCAACAGGTCATCGCATAGCGCACGAGCGCGGCGGCATGCGATCCGCGCACGAGCGTGCCGGTGAACGTTACGCGCTCGCCGGGAAATGCGCCGGCCAGCGTCGTTTCGGTCGCGCGGTACGCGGGCGGCGGCACGGCCACGAGCGCCCCGGCGAGCATCAGCGCCGGTGCCGGCAGCGCGCGCGGATCGCGACCGTGGCGGAAGAGCACTACGGTCGCGGCACAGGCTGCGGCGCAAACGAGCAGCGCGGCCGCGAGCGCGGGATGGACGAGCGCGCCGCCGTGCCGCAATCCGACGAGCGCGAGCGCGAGGGCCAGCAGGCCGGCGGCGAACGCGTCGCGTTCCGGCCGGCGATGCGAGCGGTGCACGAGCGCGCGCACGTCGACGATGCCGGCGACGCAGAGAAACGCCGACGCGGCGAGCGGTGCGCGCTGGTGCAAGGCGGCAGCGACCGCCGCCGCGCCGATTCCGCACGGTGAAGCGGTGAAACCGAGCAGCGCGCCGCCCGCGATCTGCGCCGCCGGCGACAGCGCGGAGATGCGGGCGAAGAGCGGCAGCTGTAAGACGGCGCCGGCGACGAGCGCCGCCGGCACCAACGCCGCAAGTTCGCCGAGCAGATGCTCGCGGCAATGCGGCGCAGCGTGCGTTCCGCGGGACGATCGTTGAAGGTGCGCGACCGCGGTTGCGGCCAGAAAACGCGCGCTCGCCACGGCCGGCCCGAAGACGATCCACGTCATCGCGGCCGCCGGTATCGAGCGCGCCGCGGGTCCGCTTCCACATCCGCAGCCGAAAAATGCCGCCGTGCCGCTGCGCCTCGTCACGCGCCCGAGCAGCATACCGGCGAAGACGAACGGCGTCGCTTCAAAGAGCGTGCTCGCAGCGGTCGCAAGGACTCCGAAGAGGACGCCGGGCGGTGCCGCTGCCGCCGCCGCAACGGCCGCTGCGACAAAAAACGCAGTGCGCATGCGCTGCAATCCCTCGCGTGGCGGGCGGCGTCAACGCGCGGCACCGTTCCGGGAACCCCGGCGGCGCCCGCGAACTCCCGCGCCATGCAACGGAGCGCCGCCGGCGGAAAAATCTTCGAGGCGGCGGTGTGGACGCTCGCCGCCGTCGCGGCGTGCTATCTCTTGATCGGCGCGTACTACGGGTTTCTCGTCGGCAGAACGATGCACGACGTCAAGGCGTCGAATCCGGTTGCGGCAATGGTCGCCAATGCCGCCGGACGTACGGCATCCGAACAGTTCGCGATCGCCAAGTTAAGAATTCCGGCGTATATCGAACGCGCGCCGACCTTCTGGATGGCGCTGCGATTTAACGAATAATGCCTGCAAACTTCGCCGCTCCGCGCGGTACGCAAGACGTTCTTCCTCCCGACTCCCGTGCCTGGAGCGCGCTGGAATCGCGCATTCGGGCGCTCGCGGAGCGCTTCGGATACGGCGAAATCCGCACGCCGATCTTCGAATCCGCCGGCCTCTTCGTGCGCGGCGTCGGCGACACGACCGACATCGTCGAAAAGGAGATGTATCAGTTCGTGGATCGCGGCGGCCGGGAGGTCGCGCTGCGCCCCGAATGGACGGCGCCGGTCGTGCGCGCCGCGCTCGAACGCCATCTCTTCGCGCAGGGTCCGCTGCGCTTGTACTACATCGGTCCGATCTTCCGGTACGAGCGCCCGCAGAAAGGACGCTACCGGCAATCGCATCAGTTCGGCGTCGAGTGTTTCGGCTACGCGGGACCCGAAGCCGACGTCGAGGTCATCGCGCTCGCCTGGGAACTCGTGCGCGGTTGCGGCATCGCCGACGCAACGCTGCGGCTCAACACGCTGGGCGACGCCGAATGCCGGCCGCGCTATCGACAAGCGCTGCTCGAACATTTTCGTCCCAATCTGGCGACGCTGAGCGAAGATTCGCAGCGGCGTCTCGAGCGCAATCCCCTCCGGCTGCTCGACAGCAAAGATCCCGCCGACCGGGCGCTGGTCGAATCGGCGCCGCCGGTCGAGTCGACGCTCTGTGCGGCGTGCCGCGAGCACTTCGAAGCCGTCAAGGCGTATCTCGAAGTCGCCGGGATTCCGTTCTCCGTCGATCCGCGCATCGTGCGCGGTCTCGACTACTACAACCGCACCGTCTTCGAAATCACATCGAATTTACTCGGCGCCCAGAGCGCCGTTTGCGGAGGCGGCCGTTACGACGGCCTGGTGCGCTCGCTTGGGGGGCCCGACGTTCCGGCGGTGGGATTTGCGCTCGGGTTGGAGCGCTTCTTGCTCGTGTTGGAGGCGTCCGGGGTCGCCGAGGAAAGACCGCGGCGCGGCGTCCAGGCGATCGCGCTCGGGCCGCAGGCGAGGGGAGCCCTGGTTCCGGTCGTCGCAGCCTTTCGCCGCATGCTCGACGAGCCGACCTACGCCGACTACGAGGAGCGCAAACTGCTGGCGCACCTGAAGATCGCCGATCGCAACCGGGCGCGTTTCGCGCTGATACTCGGAACCGAAGAACTCGCTGCCGCGGCTCTCGTGTTGCGAGACCTCGAGCGGCGCACCGACCTGCGGCTTCCGCTGGGCTCTCCTAAAGACGTTGTCGCCGCTTTCGTAGAAGCGACGAGTGAGTAGCATGACCGACGATCACGAAAGCGAGCAACGGACCCTCCGCGAGTTGCTGGCGCTGATGCGCGAGCACGATCTCGATCGCGTCAAAATCAAGCTCGGTGACGCGGTCTTCGAAATCGACCGCAGGATTGCGCACGACCCGGCTCGCGGCGCCGCCTCCGCGCCGCCGGTGCCTGCGGACGGCGGGGAGACCGTTCCGGTGGCCGGGCCGCTGGTCAAGCGCGTCACCGCGCCGCTGACGGGCGTCTTCTACAGCGCGGCTTCGCCCGATGCGGAGCCGTTCGTTGCCGTGGGCGACCGCGTCGGTGCGGGCGACGTGCTGTGCATCCTCGAGGCGATGAAGCTCTTCAACGAAATCCAAAGCGACTACGCCGGGACGGTCGCGCGCATTCTGCCCGAGAACGGCGAACTGGTCTCACAAGGCGCGGATCTTTTTTGGATCGAGCCGTGACCGGCGTCATGGGGCGGCGCGGTTTTGACGAACTGCTCGCCGACCGGCGCGGTTTGCTCGACGCGCCGCACTACCGCGCACAAGTCGAGTCGATTGCGGATGCCGTCGTCGGCGCGCTGCGTGCCGGCAACAAGGTGCTGTGGTGTGGAAACGGCGGCAGTGCGGCCGAAGCGCAGCACATGGCGGCCGAACTCTCGGGACGATTTCTGCGCGAGCGTCCCGGCCTGCACAGCGAAGCGCTTTCGGTGAACTCCTCGACGCTCACGTGCATCGGCAACGATTACGGCTACGAACACATCTTTTCGCGACAGGTCGAAGCCTTCGCGCAACCGGGCGACGTCGTCATCGGCATGACGACCAGCGGGACGTCCGCGAACGTCGTGCTGGCGCTCGAAGCCGCAAAACGCCGCGGTGCGACCGCGGTGGCGTTTACCGGCAACGGCGGAGGCCGCGTCGCGGAGGTTGCCGATTTGTCGCTGCTCGGTCCCGACGGCTACGCGGCAATCGTTCAGGAAGTGCATCAGGTCATGGCGCACATCGTGTGCGATCTCGTGGAGCAGCGTCTGATTTTCGACGACGGAATTACGTAGTGTCGCGCTTGGGACGCAAGCAAGCGCGAGCGCTTCTCCAACAACTCCACGGCAAAAAGGTGCTCGTCGTCGGCGACGTGATGATCGACGAATGGGTGTGGGGAACCGTTGCGCGCATTTCGCCGGAGGCTCCGGTGCCGGTCGTTGCGGTGTCGAATCATTCGTTTACGCTGGGCGGCGCCGGAAACGTCGCCAGCAATCTTCGTGCGCTCGGCGCCGACGTCTCCATCGTCGGTACGGTCGGCGACGACGACTTCGCCGGCCAAGTTCGTTCGCTGCTGCGAAAGCAGAAGGTCGATTCGCAGGGGTTGCTCGCGCTCAAGGGGCGTCCGACGACGCGAAAGACGCGCGTCGTCGCGCACAATCAGCAGGTCGTTCGAGCCGATTGGGAACGCGTGAGCGCGCCCGCCGCGGCGTCCCGTAAGAAAATCGTCGACGCCGTCCGCACGCGCGCGAGACATGCCGATGCGGTGATCTTCAGCGACTACGGGAAGGGATTGCTGAGCCGCGACATCGTCGAAGCCGCGTCGCGTTGTCCGTTCGTGCTGGCCGATCCCAAACCGCAGAACGTCGCGATCTTCGCCGGGGTCACGTGCGTCGCGCCCAATGCCTCGGAAGCCTCCGCGATCACCGGAATACCGCTGAGCGGCGACGATTCGGTGATGGCCATGGGCCGCGCGCTGCTCCGTCTGCTCGATTGCCGGTACGTCGTCATCACCGTGGGCGAACACGGCATGACGCTGTTCCAACGGACCGCCGCACCGCTCAATATCCCGTCGGTGGCGCGCACGGTCTTCGACGTCAGCGGCGCCGGCGACACCGTCATTGCCGTGCTCACGCTCGCGCTCGCCGCGGGTGCGGCCATCGAGCAGGCCGTCGAGCTCGCGAACTTCGCAGCGGGCGCGGTCGTCGAGAAACTGGGCACCGCCACGGCGTCCGCGGACGAAATTCTCGCGCTGGTCGAGCACGCGCGTGCCTGAACTTTTTGGAAGGCTGCTCGGCGTCGGCGACGCCGTCGTCTGGCGGCAACGATTGCGCGACGAAGGCCGCCGCGTCGTTTTCACCAACGGCTGCTTCGACGTGCTGCATGCCGGACACGTGACCTATCTCGCGTGGGCGCGGGAACGGGGCGACGCGTTGATCGTCGGCTTGAACGGCGACGATTCCGTGCGTGCACTCAAAGGCGAAGCGCGTCCAATCGTCCCGTTCGAGCAGCGGGCGACGGTGCTGCTCGCGTTACGCAGCGTCGATGCCGTCGTCGAATTCTCGGAGCGCACGCCGGAAGTGCTGCTCGACCGCATCCGTCCCGACGTGCACGTCAAGAGCGATCAGTACGACGAAGCCGATCTGCCCGAACGCACCGTCGTGCTGCAGCACGGCGGGCGCATCGCGCTCGCACCGCACGTCGCGGGCTTCAGCACGACCGACACGATCGCGCGCATCTTGGATGCGTATCGCCGTCACGGCTAACGGCCCCGGCGAAGTCGCCGGATGGCTGCGGCCGCTGTTGCGTTCGCTCTACGAGCACGCCCCGGGCGCGGAGGTGCACGTCTTTCTCGTTCCCGACGATTACGCTACCGGCCGGGAAGCGGAAACCGTGCGCGCGCTTTTTCCGCAAGCATTTGCTTACGATCCCAAGACGTATCTGAGATTCGCGCTCGGGCGCAGCGTCGCGGGCATCCCGCGCAGCGTCGACGCGGTGCAGTACGCGGGCGGCGATTTGCTGCACGCCGCGCGCCTGCACGCGCGCCTGAAGGGGAAGGCCGCCACCTATAAGTTCTCCCGCCGGCGTTATCGTGCGCTCTTCGACCGCGCGTTCGCCGTCGATCGCTCGAACGCCGAACAACTCGAGGCGTGGGGCACGCCGCCGGAACGCATCGAGTGCGTCGGTAATCTCGCCGTCGACGGGGCGCTGCTCGAGGCGCAGGCGCCCCCCGAGGCCGGGACGCCCGAAGACGGAATTCTCGTCATGCCCGGCTCGCGCGCGTACGAAGTAGAAAATCTCATTCCGTTTTACTTCACCGCCGCGCTGCGGATGGTGCGCGAGCGCCCGGAGTTGCCGATCGCGTTCGGCATCTCCCCGTTCACGCCGCTCGCGCAGGTGCGCGCTTCCATCGAACGCGGCGGCGATCCGCGCGTCTTCGCTCAACGAGGGCGTTTGGCGATCGAAGGCGATCGCCCGTTTCTGGAATCGCTCGACGGCGGCACGCGGATTCCGGTGCTGTTCAACGCGCTCGCGGCGGCGCGCCGCGCGCGGTTCGTGATGACGATTCCCGGAACGAAGACGATCGAGTTGGCCGTCCTCGGTAAACCGGCCCTGACGATCACGCCGCTCAACGCTCCCGAAATCATCGCCTTCAACGGACCGCTGACCTATCTCGACCGCGTGCCGTTGATCGGCGTGCCGCTCAAGCGAGCCGTCGCGGTTGGAATTTCGCAGCGCTTCCGGTTTCACACGCAGCCGAACATCGATGCAGGCGCGATGCTCGTTTGGGAAGTGCACGGAACCGTGACGCCGGGCCGCATCGCCCGCGTCGCACTCGAGCGCTACGACGATCGCGAATGGATCGCGGCGACCGGCGCGCGGCTCGCCGCGCTGTACGCCGGACACGCCGGTGCCGCCGACCGCATGGCGCGATCGCTCGTGGAACTCTGTGCGTGACGGCGGTCATCGCAGTCGTGATTGCGACCAAGGACCGCGCCGGGTTCCTCGAGCGCGCGCTCGATTCGCTCGCGTCGCAAACGCTGGCGGCGCCGTTCGAAACGGTCGTTGCCGACAACGGCTCCAGGGACGCCACGCGCGAGGTCGTCGCGCGCTTCGCCGAGCGTGCTTCCTTCGGCGTCGAATACGTCTACGAAGCGCAGCCCAATCGCGCCCGCGCGCGCAACCGGGCCGTTGCCGCGGCGAACGCCGGACTCATCGCCTTTTGCGACGACGACGTGAAGGCGCCGCCGGGCTGGCTCGCCGCGCACGTCGCCGCGCACGCCGGCGGCACGCCGCGCATCGTCAACGGACCGATTCTCAACGTGTCCTCGTACGACAGCGAACCGAAGGCGACGGCGGCGAACTTTTCGCGAGCGTCGCTGTGCACGTGTAACGCGTCGGTTCCCCGCGCGGCGTTCGAGTCCGTCGGCGGATTCGACGAATCGTTCGATCTCTACGGGTGGGAGGATAGCGAACTGGGAGTGCGGCTGCGCGAGGCGGGCGTCGGCTGGAAGTTCGCCTGGGATGCCGCCATCTGGCACGTCAAACCGCCCGGCTACGACACGCTCGAGACCCAGACGCGAAAGGCGATCGAGAAAGCGCGCATGGCGCGCCGGTTTCTCGAAAAACATCCGTCGCGCCGCGCGAGAATGGCCACCGGAGCGCACGCGCTCAACCTGCTGCGCGCGCGTCTGCTGCCGGAATGGCTGCCCGCAACGCTTGCCGGCATCGCCGGCGACGTGCGAACGCCGTCGTGGCTGAAAGCGATCGCGCGCGCGCAGTTTCTCGACGCGATCTACTCGCGGGAACTGGTTCGGACGCTCGACGGGAACGCGCGGAGCGCACCGTGAGCCGCGCGTTGCTCTACTGCGCCGGCGGCGGCATCGGCGATTCGCTGGTCGCGTCGATCGTCGGACGCGCGCTCAAGCAGCGGTATCAGCGCGTCGACGCGCTCACCCTTCCGGGCCATCGCGAAACCCTCGAGCGCGTGCCGGATATCGATGCGGTGCTGACCGACGCCGGCGGCGACGAACGCGCGCTCGCGGAAGAACTCGCCCCACGGGCATACGATGCGTGCGTGGTGACGTGGGCGACGCCGCGCACGGCCCGCATCCCCCAACTGGCGCGCATTCCGGTGCGCGTCGGACAGGCGCGCCGGCTCTATTCGCACCGCTTCACCAATCGCGTCACGGTGCGCAGCGAGACCGGCGACGTGACCTCGCACTGGTCGGACATTTTGCTCGATTACGCCCGCGCTCTCGGATGCGATGCCGAAGGCGGCTACCGGTTCGTTCCGACCGAGGCCGACGAACGGGAGGCCGCCGCGGCCGCCGCCTCGCTGGGTTCCGGCGGCGGCGAGGACTTCGTCATCCTCAACCCCTGCAACGCGATTGCGTCGCAACGCTTCTGGCCGGTCGAGGGATGGGCGGCGCTCGGGCAAGCGCTTTACCGGCGTTTCGGTCTTCCGCTGGTCGTCAGCGGCGCCCCGGCAGACGTACCCGTCGCCGAGCGGCTCGTTTCCGAAATCGGGAGCGGAACGCCGGTGACGTCGGTGGCGGGAACGCTCGGCATCGGCGCGTTCGGCGCGCTGGCGCGCCGCGCGCGCTTGTTCGCCGGCATCACGACCGGATCGATGCACGTTACCGCAGCCGTCGGCTGCCCCACCGTCGGAATTTTTCCGTTTCAAAGCGATTTTCCCGAACGCTGGGCGCCGCTCGGTCCTCGCACGGCCGTGGTGCGCCCGTCGTACGCTTGTCATCCGGGCGACACGAAAGAGCGCTGCGCCGACTACGCGTGCGTCGCGAATCTCGACGTCGCGCGAATCCTCGCCGCCGCCGAGGACGTTTAGGCAATCGTGCGCGCGACGATTCAACTCTGCACCTACAACCGCGCCGCGCTGCTCGAGCGCGTGCTCGACGCATGCTTCGAACAGACGGTTCCGGCGGATGCGTACGAAGTCGTGCTGGTTGACGACGGCTCGTCCGACGACACGCCGGTTGTCATCGAACGCGCGAGAGAACGCGCCGCATGCCGGTTTACGGTCGTGAGGCAGCCGAACTCGGGCCTGGCGAAGGGGCGTAACGCCGGGATCGCGCGAGCGTCGGGCGAGCGCATCGCGTTCATCGATGACGACGTACTCGTGCTGCCGAACTTCGTCGAAGAGCATCTGCGTTCGCACGCAGCGCATCCGGGCGCGATCGTGCGCGGCGGCGCGATCGAAGTCGAGAGTTTCGACGTCCTGCCGCCGCCGGTGTGGAGCATTCGAAACTACAGCGGCAACTATTTTTGGACGACGAACGTTTCGGCGCCGTTGGCGACCCTGCGCGCAGCCGGCGGATTCGACGAGTCTTTTTCGGAGTACGGCTGGGAGGACGTCGAACTCGGCTTGCGCCTGCGTCGCGCGGGCGTCAAAGCCGTGTTCAATCCCAAGGCGCTCGCCTACCATTTCAAGCCGCGCCCGCGCAGCGGCAGCGTCGCCGCGATGCTCCGGCAGGCCGGCGCGCAGGCGCGCACGGCGGCACAGCTTGCGCGACTGCATCCGGTATGGCGAACCTACCTCGCGACCGGTCTTAACCCCGTGCAGCTCCGTTGGCACCGCGCGACGCGCCGGTTTGCGCTCGCCGGCCGTTTGCGCGCGCGCCTCGGCGACCTCTCGGCCGATCGTCCGCTGAGCGATCGCGAGCTGCGCGCGGCGCGCGCGTTGGCAGCGGAAACGTACTTCGAGGAACTCGAACGGGCGCTGCAGTGAAGCGCATTCTGCTGTCGCGCACCGATCGGATCGGCGATTTGATCCTGTCGACCCCGGCCATCGCCACCGTGCGCGCGTCGTTTCCGCAAGCGCACGTCGCCATGGTCGTGAGCCCGTACAACGGCGTCGTCATGGAACGCAACGGCGACGTCGACGAACTGATCGTCCTTCCACGAGAAATCGAACCCCGCGCCTTCGGCCGCAGCCTGCGCGGTTACGACGCCGCAATCGCGCTCGCGCCTCGCGCCGTCGATCTCGGGCTCGTCGGTGCGACCCGCGCGGCCCTGCGCGTCGGCTATACGTATCAGCGGCGCTGGCTGGCGCGTTTGACGGCGCCGCTGTACGTCAACCGGCTCATGATCTCGGAAGCGGATCCCGAACTCTGCGAGCGCCACGCCGACCGGATCGTCCGCCATGAAGTCGTGCAGTTGCTCGACCTCGTCGCGCTGGCCGGTGCAACGCGGCGGGTCGACCGGCTGCGCCTCGACGTTACCGATGCCGACCGGGACGTCGCGCGGACGCTTCCGGCGAATCCCATCGTGCTCCACCTCGGACAGCGCTGGTTTCGCAACGGCAGCACACTGCCGGCTGCCCTTGCGATCGTTCGCCGGCTCTCGAGCCTTGCGCCGGTCGTGATCACCTGCGCGCGCGAATGCGAGGACGTGGCGCCGGCGTTCGAAGCCGCCGGCGACGCGGTGCGGCTGCTGCGCGGGCTGCCCTTTTACCAATGGGCGGCCGTCTTCGAGTGCGCGCGGCTCGTCGTGACCGTCGACACCGGTGCGACACATGTCGCAAGCGCCGTCCGAAGGCCCACCGTCGTCGCTTTCGAACACCGCTATTTCCGCCTGAACTCGCAGGAATGGGCGCCGTACGGCGTGCCGCACGTGCTCGTTCGCAAACCCGCAAACGAAGACGCGGCGTCGCTGGCGGCGTTTTGCGGCGAGATCGTAAGCGGCGTAGCCTCGCTTCTTTAAAATTCCTATGCTCGACGTCTCGATCGTCATTCCGACCTATAACCGCCTCGACACGCTGCAGCACGTCATTCCGACGCTGCTGGCGCAGGACGTGCCGCACGACCGGTACGAGTTGCTGATTTGCGACTCGCGTTCGACCGACGGCACGGCCGAGTATCTCGCGCGCGTGGCGGCCGAGCATCCCAACGTGCGGCATTTGCCGGGCGACTACTCCGGCCGCGCGGCCGCGCGCAACGCCGGCATCGAGGCAGCCGGCGGCGAGATCGTGCTCTTCAACGATTCCGACATCCTCGCGTCGCCCGATTTGCTGTCGCAGCACCTCCGGCGGCACCGCGAGCGCCGCGACATCGCGGTCGTCGGATTGGAGGTGCAGGTGAAGGATCTCGCCGATTACGAGCGCAAGCGCGACCGGCCGCAGGAGCGCGGAAGCCTGCATCCGCAATCGCGCAAACGCTTGTCGTGGCTCTATTTTCTCACGGGCAACGCCTCGGTGCGGCGAGCGGATCTGGCGCGCGCGGGCGGATTCGACGAGAGTTTCACGGGCTACGGGCACGAGGATCTCGAACTCGGCTACCGATTGCAGAAGGCCGGCATCGCAATCGTCTACGAACCCGCGGCGGTGAACTATCACTGTCAAGACGTCGGCCACGACGATCAAAAGGAGAAGATGAAGCTTGCAGGGCGTTCGACGGTGCGTTTCTACCGTAAGCATCCCGACTTTGCCGTGAAGCTCAATCTCGGCATGACGCCGGTTTCGCTGGGCCTGCATGCGGCGTTGACGCGCATGCCGTCCGTGCTGGGGTTTTTCGACGCGCGCGCCGCCGGCTCGAGGTTCGCGCGCAACCTCGTTCAGCAGTATTATTACGTGTCGGGCATCAAGGAAGCGCTTGCGATGCGCGACGACGGCCGTGGATAGTGCAAGAACCTCCTGCGGCGCACTGCGCGCCGCCGACGACGGCCGGCGCGTCGAACTGAACGGCTGGATCAACCGCCGGCGCGACCACGGCGGGCTCATCTTCGCCGATCTTCGCGATGCGAGCGGCCTCACGCAAATCGTTTTCGACCCGGCACGGGCGAGTTTTCGCGAGGCGGAACATCTTCGTCACGAAGACGTCGTGCGGGTCGCCGGCAACGTGCGGCGGCGCCCCGCCGGAACGGAGAATCCGCGGCTGGGCACGGGCGACGTCGAGGTTGCGGTCGACGAGCTCGAGATCCTGAACCGCTCGCAGGTGCCGCCGTTCCAAGTGAATGCCGACGATGCGGTCGACGAGAATTTGCGCCTCGAATACCGCTATCTCGACTTACGGCGCACTCGAATGCAGGAGAACTTGCGCGTGCGCCACCGCATCGTCAAGACGATGCGCGATTTTTTCGACGCGCGCGGCTTCGTCGAAATCGAAACGCCGATGCTCATCAAGTCGACCCCCGAAGGGGCTCGCGACTACTTGGTGCCCAGCCGCGTTCATGGCGGAACGTTTTACGCTCTGCCCCAGTCGCCGCAGATGCTCAAGCAGATTTTGATGGTCTCCGGCTTCGGGCGCTACATGCAGATCGCGCGCTGCATGCGCGACGAAGATCAGCGCGCCGACCGGCAGCCCGAGTTCACGCAACTCGACGTGGAGATGTCGTTTTGCACGCAAGACGACGTGCTCGAAACGATGGAATCGTGCATGCGCGTGGTGTGGCAGTCGGTGCTCGGCATCGATCTGCCGCCGTTTCCGCGGCTCGCCCACGCCGAGGCGATCGCGAAGTACGGTCTCGACAAGCCGGATCTGCGCTTCGGTCTCGAACTCTCCGACGCCGCGCCGATATTTGCGTCCACGCAGTTTGCAGTGTTTCGCAGCGCGCTCGACGCGGGCGGGGCCGTCGTCGCGCTGCGTTATCCGGGCGGCGCATCGCTCTCCCGCCGCGATTTCGACGCGTTGACCGAGAGCGCCAAAACCTACGGCGCGAAAGGCATGGTTTGGATCGCGTTCGGCGCCGACGGAGTGAAGTCGCCGGTTGCAAAGTTCTTGCAGCAGACCGAACTCGACGCCTTGCTTGCGGCGGCGTCCGCGGAGCCGGGCGACGCCGTCCTGCTCTTTGCCGACGCGCGCCCGGAGCTGGCGTACGCGGTTGCCGGAAAGATGCGCAACGACGTCGGCGATCGCTGCGGATTGCGCGATCCCTCGCGTTATGCGTTCTGTTGGGTGACCGGCTTTCCGTATCTGGAGATCGACGAAGCGACCGGAAAGCCGGCACCCGCGCATCACCCGTTCACCGCGCCGGCGCCGGGCGAGTGGGAGCTCATCGAGCGCGACCCGGCCAAGATGCGCGCGCAGCATTACGACATGGTGCTCGACGGATACGAACTCGGATCGGGCTCGATCCGTATCCATCAGGCGCACTGGCAACGCAAAATCTTCGAGATGCTCGGATTGACGCCCGAACAAATCGAGGATCGTTTCGGATTCTTTCTACGCGCGCTCGACTACGGTGCGCCCCCGCACGGCGGCATGGCTTTGGGGATCGACCGCATCGTGATGCTGGCGTGCCGCGAAGAGAACATCCGCGACGTCATCGCGTTCCCGAAGAACCAAGTCGCGCGCGACCTGATGATGGACGCGCCTTCTCCCGTGCCGGACGGTTTGTTGTCCGACCTGCACTTGCGCAGCACCGTTCCGAAGGCGCCCGGATAACGCGGTCGTGCGGTTTTATCCGTGGCTCGCCCTCGCACTCGCCGTCGCTACGGCCGGTTGCGGCGGGCAACGTCACGCCGCCGCACTCTCCAAAGATCTTTCTCCGTTGACGCCGTGCGAATCGCGCGAGATCACGCTGGACGGCGGTGACGTGCTGCTGACGAGCAACGCCGACTCGTCGCTGGCGTCGGTGCACGTTCGCAACGCCGCAAACGATGCGATCCGCCGTGACGTGTTGCGCGACGTCTACCGCACCTTCGGCGCCATCCACATCGACACCGAGACGATCGCGCGCTCGAACAAATGGGGCTTAACCACTTGGACGGACCGTTGCGGCCGGCCGATTACGTTTACCGTCCCGTCCCCGCACCCCACGTCGTTCTCTTCTCCGTAGGAGGTCGAGCGAAGCGCCCGGTGTCATCGCCCGCCGTCGCGCGGAAAACCACGCGCGTTCAACGAAATCCGAGAGCGAGCAGGAAAGCGCCATTAAGGAAGGCAGGCATGCGGACGCTCTTTCGAATCCTTCGCGCCGGCAGCACGATTGTCGCCCTCGCAGTAGGGGCAGGGTGTGCAGGCGGCGGCTCGGTTTCTCCAACGGTGCCTTTAGCGCACGCAATCGTGCAGAACGCGTCCGGCATCGTTCGCGGCCATTCGGCCGGCAAGATTCAACACGTCGTTATCATCATGCAGGAAAACCGCTCGTTCGATAACCTGATGCAAGGGTTTCCGGGCGCCGACACGCAGTCGTACGGTTACGACAGCAACGGCAACAAAGTTACGCTCAATCCGATTTCTCTGGCCACGTACTGGGATCTCGATCACAGCTCGGGTTCGTTCTTCACGGCTTGCCACGGTAAAGGGAAGTATCCGGGAACGTTATGCCGGATGGATGGCTTCAACAACGAGTGGGTGGGATGCGGGTACTCCAGCGATCCCTGTCCGTACAAGGAACCGCAATACGCCTACGTTCCCCACGACGAGTCGGCACCGTATTTTGCGATGGGCGAGAAATACGTCGTCGCCGATCGCATGTTCGCATCGCACTTCGATGCCAGCAGTTTCATCTCGCACCAATACATTATCGCCGGAGAGGCCGGGAATTCGGCGGTGGATTATCCTAGCGGAGCGTGGGGATGCGACGGCGGCCCGAGCGACACGATCGCGACGGTGAACCACAAGCGCCAAATCGGCGGCCCCTACCAGCGGGTCTGCTGGGACGACCAGACGATCGGCGACGAAGCCGACGCAGCCGGCGTTACGTGGGCGTTCTACGACGCCGGTTTCAGCGGCGACGGCGGTTTCTGGAACGCGTACGATGCAATCCGGCACATTCGCAACGGCCCCGACTGGAATAAAGACATGCGCACGCCGCAGACGCACATCTTTTCCGACTTGCAAAACGGCGATCTGCCGAACATTAGTTGGGTAATTCCGACGTGGGAGAACTCCGACCACGCCGGCAACAACTCCGACACCGGTCCATCGTGGGTTACGCAGGTCGTTAACGCGATCGGCCAGTCGAAATACTGGAAATCGACGGCGATCTTCATCCTCTGGGACGATTACGGCGGCTGGTACGACCACGTCGCGCCGCATAAAGTCGACTACCGCGGACTCGGCATGCGCCTGCCGCTCATCATTATCTCGCCATACGCCAAGAAAGCCTACGTCTCACACGTTCCGTACGAGCACGGGAGCATCTTGCGCTTCATCGAGGATCAATTCGGACTGGGACAGTTGGCGGCCAGCGATAAGCGCGCCACGTCTCCCCAGGCCGATTGCTTCGACTTCAGCCAGAAGCCGCGCCCATTTACGCCATTTGAATCTAAGTACGACCGGGCGTTTTTTCTGCACCAACCGCTCTCGCATCACCCCGTCGACGACAAATAACCCTCAGCTGTGTCACCCTGAGCGCAGGCGCGAAGCGCCGTATTTGTGTCACCCTGAGCGCAGGCGCAAAGCGCCGTATTTGTGTCACCCTGAGCGCAGGCGCGAAGCGCCGTATTTGTGTCACCCTGAGCGCAGGCGCGAAGCGCCGTATTTGTGTCACCCTGAGCGCAGGCGCGAAGCGCCGTATTTGTGTCACCCTGAGCGCAGGCGCGAAGCGCCGCAGTCGAAGGGCGAAGGACCGAGAATCTCTCGTGCGCGGGAAAAAACCGCATCGAACATCGGCTTCGTGAGAACGCCCGTGTTCGTGTTTTGACGGCTCGGGTGGTACGAGGCGATCACGGTCAGCGTACGCGACCCGCGCTTCGCCGTGGATTCACTGCCGTGCGCGAAATGCGGGCGTAGCGGTTCGAGCTCCCAGTTCGCTTCGCGGAGAACCTTGAGAATCGCCGCGAATCCAATCGATCCCAAACCGATCGCGACGCGCAAGTCGCGGAGCGCTTCGAACTCTTCCAGCAAATACGGAAAGCAGTTGCGCAACTGTTGCGGGGACGGTTTGTTTTTCGGCGGCGCGCATCGCAGCGCCGCGGTGATGAAACAATCGACGAGTTCGAGCCCGTCGTCCCGGCCGACCGCAGTTGCTTTCGTCGCAAAACCGGCGCGATGCAGTGCGGGATAGAGAAAATCTCCGGAGGCGTCCCCAGTGAAGGGGCGCCCGGTGCGGTTGCTGCCGTGTGCTCCCGGAGCCAGACCGACGATTGCGACGCGCGCGCCGGCGCCGCCGAACGCCGGGACGGGCTTGCCCCAGTAGGCGCAATCCGCGTGAGCCCGTTTTTTCTCGAGCGCGATGCCGGCAGTGTACGCGCGCAACTCCGGACAGCGCGTGCAGGCAACGACCGCGCTCTCCAGCGCCGCGAGCGACCTTTTCGGGGCGTCGCCGGACGTGGAAACCGTTCCATCGAGCCTATCGGGGATCGTCATTCGAGTGTGACATAAGGCATCAGGGCGGCACCGTCCCAAGCGTACCCGACCGGTACCAGCCGTCGAACGGCCGTGACCCCACCCGCCGAAAACAGACCGACGCAGAGCGAGCCCGGACGCCGGACGCTGGGATACAACAAGCCCGGGCTCCCGGCAGTTCGCATACGGAGTCCTTCGGCTTGAGCGGCAGCATAGTCCGAGGGATCGAAAAGGGCATCTGCCGACGCGCGTAAGTCGACGAGATCGGAACTCACATGAAAGCCCACGTGAGCGCGACGGTAAAATGCCGCCGGTTGACGCTGATCGGATATGAATCGTCCGAGATGGTAGCCGTGCTCTACGGCCGCCGTTTCCAAGGCATCGCCGGAGTACAGCACGCCGAACCGGCCTTCGCTGAATCGGCTTTCGACTGGGCGCAGCAAAGGCGCCATGATAAAACTGGCCTTGCGACCGGCGTATACGTTAGAACTGCGAAGCGACAATACGGACGGTCCCCGATTCGCAATGGACGCAACGGCATCGAGCGCAGCGACGTCGAGATGGAGTTCGCGAGCCAGGCGAAGCAGTCGACGACGCGCCGAAACGAAGGACGCGCAAACGCGATGAAGTTCGCCGCTGTGTTTCACACTGCAAAGCGATGCACGTAGGCGTACACGCGATGAAGATCTACGGTCGACCCGGTCATCACGTGTAGTGGAGGCTGCTCTTCAAAGGCTCGATTCGCTTTGCGAATCCAGCTGTCGGCCGTTTCTCCAGTATCGGAAATGGCATGCAGGTCGAGATAAATGTTCAGGACGTACGAGATACGCAGGCGCTGATCGTTGGACAAGCGCGCTTGTGCGAGGCGCCATCGATAGAATGTTCGCTCGTTGGTGGATAGCAACTCGCAACGTTCTCCCACGCTGAGTCCCCACGCATCTGCGACGCCCTGGAACACCGAGAAAACCTCTCGATCCGACGTTTGGGCAGATGGTTCGGCGACGAGGTGTGCCATTTGTCGTAAACTTACCTCTTAATCGGCCAGTTGTCAACGGAGCCCGGCGTTATCCGAGCAAGCGCCCGTTACTCATTTGTGAGGAGTTTTTTCCGAACGCGGCGCACGCTCGTCACGATGGCGGCACACGTACCCGACCGGCGCGGCATCGCGCTGCTTTCTCTCGCGCACGTCGCCAACGATGCCAATCAAAGCGTGCTGCCGGCAATCATTCCGTGGCTGATCGCGCACCGCGGCCTCACGCTTACCTCCGCGGCGACGCTGGTCCTCGCGATGAACCTCTCGTCGTCGGTCATTCAGCCGCTCTTCGGCCATCTCTCCGACCGGCGATCGCTCGTTTGGGTGATTCCCTCCGGGCTGCTGCTCGCCACGGCCGGGATGTCGGCCGTCGGGTTCGCTCCATCGATGCCGTTGATGTTTCTCGGAGCGCTCGTTTCGGGCATCGGCGTTGCGGCGTTTCATCCGGAAGCCTCGCGATACGCAAACTACTTCGGCGGAGCGCAGCGCGCCACGTCGATGAGCTGGTTCACGACCGGCGGCTACCTCGGCTTCGCCATGGGACCGGTGATCGTGACGCCGCTGCTCATCGCATTCGGATTGCACGGAACCGCCTTTCTCGTCGTGCTCGGCGCCGTGCTCGCCGCCTTGTTGGTCAAAGCGATGCCGCGCTTCGAGCGCGCACGGCTGCAGGCGCATCACCGGCATCGCGCGCGTCCCGGCGTCGACGACTGGCGCGGGTTTTCCATCATGACGGTGATGGTCGCGCTGCGTTCGAGCGTGTTCTTTGCCGCGGTGACGTTCATGCCGCTCTTCGCGATTGCCGTCGCGCACGTTGACAAGGCGCTCGGATCGGCGGCGCTGGCCGCGATGCTGTTCGGCGGCGCGTTCGGCACGCTCTGGGGCGGACGGCTTGCCGACCGCTTCGATCGGCGGCGCATCATCTCGCTGTCGCTCGTGCTGACCGTCGTAGGCGGTGCGGCGCTGACGCTGGCCGGTGCGTTCGCACCGCTCTTCGGCGTCATCGTGGCGATTGCGGTCGTCTTCGGGGTCGCGCTCGGGCTCTCGGCCGGCGTGATCGTGGTCGTCGGACAAGAGTATCTGCCGCAGCGCATCGGCATTGCCGCGGGCGTCACACTCGGTCTTTCCGTGACGATCGGTGGGCTCGCCGCACCGCTGTTCGGCGCGATCGGCGACAGCCGCGGCTTGGTCGCAGTTTTCGCAGCGGCAACGGCGCTGGCACTGCTGGCGCTCGCGGCATCGCTGTTCATGCCCAGGCCGCGTCAGGACAAGTTCGGAAAACCGATTGCCGCGAGTGCGGCGTAGGCGGCGACCCCGACCGCGGTCGAGAGGTTGATGCTGCGCACCGCGCCGTCGCGCATCGGAATTCGCAGCACGCGCTCCGGATAGCGCGCCAGCAAATCCGCCGGCAATCCTTGCGTCTCCTTGCCGAAAATCAACACGTCGCCGCTCGCGTACGCCGCCTCTGCATACCGTTGCCGCCCGCGCGTGGAAAAGAACCAGCGCGATCGCGCCGCGGTGGCATCCAAGAAGGCGGCTAGCGACGGGTGCACGACCAGCGCGACGCGATCCCAATAATCGAGGCCGGCGCGCTTGAGGTCGCGGTCGGCGATGCTGAAGCCGAACGGTTCGACGAGATGCAGCGCACAGCCGGTCGCGGCGCACAGCCGCGCGACGTTTCCCGCGTTCGGCGGTATCTCCGGCTCGACGAGCGCGAGGTGCAGCGGCGCATCGGCGACCGCTGCGAACGCTCGCGGCGTTACCGGCGGCTCTCTACGGTGCGGCAAGCACGCTCGCGTAATCGATGCCGTTGGGCGCCACCACGTAAGCGACGCCCTCGTTGCGCTGCCACACGAAGTCGATCGCGTCGCGCGGATAGACGACCCGAACGTTCGGTGCCGCGGGATCGTTCATGGCACAATCGCCGCTCGACGTAAACCCGGCCAGCACGGCGAGATGGCCGTCCGAATGTCCGAGCGGTGCGCCCGGCAACTCGCCGTCGCGCCACGAATAAGAAATGGCGACCGGAAGGTTGCGTTCGATTAGGCGTTGCGCGTGGTCGAGGTTTTGCAAATGCGCGACCACCGCCCGCAATCCCAAACTGCCGCTGTAGGCGACGTTGAACGTCCAGTTTCCCGTGCCGTTGTACGCGCGATCGAACACGGCGCGGGCCGTCTCCTCGACCGAAACGTCGATGCCGTGATAGGCGTTGAGCATCGAAAGGCTCGCGGGGCTGCACCAGCCGCGTTCGTTTTCGTGGACGTACTGCGAGCGTGCCGGAACGTCGAGGATGAGTGCGTCGCGCGCGTAGGGAAGGCAGCGGCGAGCTTGTGCCGGCGACGAGAAAGCCAGCGTGTTGAAATCGACGCCGTTGGCGCGAACGTCGATGCCGTCGAACGGGCGATCTGCCCGGATGACGTCCACGTCGACCCGCGTGCCGTCGTGCTCCGGGCTGAACGACTTCGAGCCGTTCGGATGCCACAGTGCGTAATCCATCCACGGTGTGGCCGGCGCGTGCGCGCGCAGCAGGCGAAACTCGATGCGCCCGACCGGCGCGAACGTGTTCCAGCTGATCACGCCGGCGCGCGCCGGTTCGAAGAGTAACCGCGCCGTTTCGCGTACGCCGCGAACCTCGGCAAAGCCGCCGCTCACACGTTCCATTGCCACGCATTCCACGTGTCGGCAATGAACGCCGCCGGTATGTAGTTACGAACGTCGGAATTCATCGCGGCATAGCCGTTTTCCCAGGTGAAAACCACGGCCGGCACGAGTTCGCGCAGCCGTCGTTCCTCGATCTGGTACAGTGCTTTGCGGTGCGCCTGATCGAAGGTTCGCTCGGCGGCGGTGCTCGTGGCATTGACGATAGGATCGTCGAGCCAGGACGTGTTGGCGCCGTTGGGTGGAATGAAGGCGCCGTTCCAACTGCCGGCGTTATCGGGATCCGGTCCGTTGGTTTCGATCGACCACTCGAGATCGTACCGTCCGGTGTAGAGCGGACCGGTCTGTGCGAACATCAGGTTGGCGGGGTAGTTTCGAATCTGCAGGTCGATACCGAACGGCTTGAGCATCGACTGCACGATCACTTCCGATTGCTCGTTCTCTTGGTGGCCGATCGTTGCGGAAATGGTGAGGTGCAGCGCGGTTGCGCCCTTATGCAGGATGCCGTCACGCTGCATGCGCCATCCGGCGGCATCGAGCAGGCGCCGCGCGTCGACGGGATCGTAAGGATACGGCGCAAGCGTCGGCGCGGCCCACGATTCGGGGAAAATATCCGAGACGGCCAAACGGTTGATCCCGTGATAGACCGTGTCGTCGATGCGTTTCCAGTCGACGGCTTCGGCGATTGCGCGGCGGACGCGCACGTCGTGCAACATCGGCCGGCTCGTGTTGATGCCGAGATGGCGCCAGTTTGCAAGCAGCTGCCGTTTTACGACGATGCCCGGAATGCTTCCGAGCCGGGAAACCGAGTTTGCGTTGACGCTCGGATAGACGTCGATCTCGTGCGTTCTTAGTTGATTGAAGAGCGTATTGACGTCGGGAACGATCTTCCAGTCGATCTCCTTCAGTTTCGGCGCCCCGCGAAAATACCGCGGATTGGGAGCGAAGACGAGGCCCGATCCGCGGTTCCACGCGCGCAAAATATAGGGTCCGCTCGAGAGCGGACGATCGTTGAAATCGGATCGATTGAGGTCGCTTTGCGACGCCAGCAGATGCGCGGGCAGCGGAGGATATCCGGCGCCGCCCATGGCGAGAATGCCGAACGCCGTGACGTCGGGACGCTTGAGGCGAAGAACGATCGTGTGCGGATCGGGCGCGGTTGCCGACGCGATGGCGTCCCAGCCGTAGCGCGTCTTGACGTTGTTGCGCGGATTGAGAACGGCGCGATACGTGAAGATCCAGTCGGCTGCGGTCAAGGGCGCTCCGTCGGCCCAAACGACGCCCTTGCGCAGATGCACGACGATCGTCTTGCCGTCACGGCTGATGCCGCCGTTGCGCAGCGTCGGCACTGCGGTGGCGAGGTCGGGCACGTAGTTGCCGTGCCGGTCGTATCGGAGAATGAACGAGAACAGCAAACCGGAGATCGCGTCGCTTGCGGCGCTGTGCGCGAACATGAGGTTCAAGCCGTCGGGCTCTTCATCGGCGCCGATGCGCAGCACGCCGGGAACGGTCCATGGATTGCGCTCGCCGGCATGGTTTGCGCGCGTTCCACTGCGCGCGCAGCCCGAGGCGACGAACGCCGCGAGCAGCGTACACGACGCCAGGCGCTGCAGGCGAGCGCTCACAATCGAGCGCGTTTGACGACGTGCGGCCGTATTTTCTCGTAGAGGCGCGCGGCGCCGAAACGCACGACGTCGTCGGCCGGCAATCCCGTCTCGTCGCTCGCCCGCGCGATTTCTTCGCGTGCTCGCTCGTCGCTCAGACCGCGGGTATTGAGCGCGATGCCGACGACGGCGGCCGGCTTGACTGTCGCGAGCAAACGTTCGTGAAGGTCGATCAGCGCGCGATAGCCGAGCGCCGGCGTGTCGTATTCCTCGATGTGCGTTCGCTGCGGATCGCAGACGAGAATTAGCGCGTCCGGCGCGCTTCCGAACATAAGCGCTAACGTCACGGGCGCGTACGCCGGATGATTGATGGCGCCTTGTCCCTCGACGACGATGAGTTCGGCACCCTCGCGTGCGGCGTAGAGCACCAGTTGCTCGGTGGCACCGGGCGCGAAATCCGCGACGACGCGATCGACCGAGATGCCCCATCCGGCAATCATAATGCCCGTTTGGCCCGTCGGCACGAAGCGCGCGTTGACGCCCGCGTCGGCGGCGGCGCGCACGATTTCGAGCGACACGCTCATCTTCCCGACGGCGCAATCGTTTCCGACGGTGAGCAAGACCGGCGCAGCGACGCCGTACACGGCGCCGGAGAAGAGTGGAACGTCCGGGGGTTTACGCACGTCCCAAATCGAGGTGCCGGCGTGCATCGCGGCCGCGCGAAATTCGCGGTCCTCCGCGAGCATGTCGTGCAAGCCGCTGACGATTTCGAGGCGCGCGGCGATGGCGTCGAGCACGGCTTTGCGCCATTGCGCCGGAAGCGCGCCGCCGCGCGGCGCCGTGCCGATCAGCAGCGACGTCGGTGCGTAGGCCAGCGATTCTTCGACCGTTGCGACGACCGGCGCGTCGCTGGCAAGATGCGGGAGCACGTCGCCGGCGCGCCGTCCCGCGCAGGCCGGATCGACGATCGCCACGACCTCGTCTTCGCCGTAACGGATGACGCCGTGCGCCGTCTTGGCGTCGACGGCGAAGCGGTCGATGGCCAAGATCGCGTAACGCCGGCGACTCACGCCGCGACGGCTTCGCGAACGCCGAGGCCCGGAGCGCTCGGAAGAATCAGTTTCCCGCGATCGTAGGTGACGCCTACGAATGGATCGCGGGCGGTGAGGAACGGTCCGTCGATGTCCGCCCAATCGACGAGCGGCGAAATGTGGGCCGCAGCCGTCGCGCAGACGGCGCTCTCGACCATGCAGCCGAGCATGATTTTCATGCCCATCGCGCGCGCGGTGTGAATCATCGCCAGCGCGCCGCGCAACCCGCCGGTCTTCGCTAGTTTTACGTTGACGCCGTCGACGCAGCCGTAGAGCGGCGGCAGGTCGCGCGCGTCGAGCGAGTCTTCGTCGGTGACGATCGGTATCGCAACGCGTTCGCGGATCGCGCGCAGCTCGTGCGGCCGGCCGGCCGGAACCGGCTGTTCGCAGAACTCGACGTCGAAGCGTTCGAGTTCGTTGAGAATCGTCACCGCGGTTTCGACGTCCCAGCCTTCGTTCGCGTCGATGCGGATTGCGCCGCGATAGCGTTCGCGAATCGCGGCAATCGTCTCGATTTGTTCGGGAATGGTCCCGCTGCCGAGTTTGACCTTGAGGATCGGATGTTCGCCGACCTCGGCGACTTTACGCAGCGTCGTTTCCGGATCGGCGATGCCGATCGTAAACGACGTGACCGGCGTGAGCGCCGGATCGAGTCCGAAGAGTTCGTACAGCGGCTTGCCGAGATCCTTACCGATGAGGTCGTGCAGCGCGAGGTCGAGTCCGGAACGCGCCGCCGGCGGAATACCGGCATGGAGCAGCGCCTCGAGCCGGTACGGATCGTCGCCGGCGATCGGATTTTCGCGAAAGTACGCGGCAACGCTTTCGACCGATTCGCCGTATCGCTCGACGGGCGCCGCCTCTCCGACGCCCTCGAGTTCGCCCCAGCGCACGCGAATCAACGCGGTGCGCGCGACGGTTTCTTCGCCGCGCGCAATTTTGAAAGGATGAACGAGCGGCAGTTCGAGCGGCTCGACGGAGATCGACAAGCGGGGCATCCCCGCGGTTTCCACCCGCCGGGCCGCGTTCCCTCAGTGCGTTACGCGACCAGCAGCAGCGCAACGGCCGAAGCGACGCGATAACATCTGCCGGCATGGTCGTACCGAACGCTTTCGCCGAGCGTCCGCGCGGCATG
This sequence comes from Vulcanimicrobiota bacterium, assembly GCA_963704715.1. Classification (GTDB taxonomy): domain Bacteria; phylum Vulcanimicrobiota; class Vulcanimicrobiia; order Vulcanimicrobiales; family Vulcanimicrobiaceae; genus Tumulicola. The sequence continues at coordinate 1,912,135 of OY969933.1, forward strand.
CCGCTCCGAACCCGTCACGACGCGCCGCTCCTCGGCCGTGTCGTAGGCTCGACTTTCGCGCAGCGAAAGTGCGGCTTCGCGAGCCGGCGATTCGACGGCGTGATCGACTTCGTGCCCCAAGCCGAGCGCCGGGGACTGCCGCCCGCCACGCGTCGTACGCAGCGCCGAATGCGGATCCCATGCAATCGTGTCGGTCGCCGGATCAAATGAATCGTCGTTGCGACGATTGACGGTTAAGCGAAAATGCCGGTTGCGCGCGTGTTCCAGTCGCTCGAAAAGCCGGCGTTCGCCGGCGTCTTGCGATAAGTAGGATTTAGCCGCGCGATAATCGCGATCTGCCCGCGGCGCAACCGCAAGCGATCCATGGTGCACCCACGCTCGCGCGCGATGCGGCGATGCAACGTACGTCATGCCCGCCAATCACGCGCGCGCACCGGGCAGGCTAGACGATCGCCGCAACCGCCCTTGCCGCTCCCGCTGCCCGGTGGTATGCTGGGGAACCAACCAGGCTCGGGCCGGATTCGGAGGAAGCATGAACCCGCGAATCAGCGCGGCGATCGTCGCCTTTGCCGTCATCGTTTGCGAAGGCTGTTCCGGCGCCGCGCAAACGAGTCTCACTCCGGTGCAATCCTTCGCGTCGCAACCGCATGCGACGAGGGCGTCGGCGCCCCGGGCAGTTTCCGGCCCGGAGCTCTACGTTGCCAATTCCGGTAACGACACGGTGACGGTCTACGCTGCGGCGAGCAACAGGCTGCTGCGGACGATTTCGAAAGGCATCCACACTCCCTACGCCATTGCGTTCGACCCCTCGGGAAATCTCTACGTGGCGAACTACATTGCCAACGACGTGACGGTGTACGCGCCCGGCAGCGACCGCGTCACGAGGACGATTAGTGAAGGCGTGAACCTTCCGGCGGATATCGCGTTCGACGCGTCGGGGAATCTCTACGTGGCGAACTTGTTCGTCAACCCGACGGTTACAGTCTACGCTCCGGGCAGCAGTCAGGTGCTACGGACGATCTCAGACGGACTTACGACTCCCTTCAAGCTCGCCTTCGACGGTTCCGGAAATCTGTACGTCGCGAACGCGTTCCAGATCGAAACCGTGACGGTCTACGCAGCCGGGACGACCACACTGCTGCGAACCATTACGCAAGGTATCGCGCAACCGTGGGGGCTAGCGTTCGATGGAGACGGAAATCTCTACGTCGCGAACGACTCGGCGAACACGGTCACGGTGTACGCGCCCGGCAGCACCTCGGTGCTGCGAACGATTTCGCACGGCTTACGCTTTCCCGACGCGCTGCTTTTCGGCCCCCACGGGGAGCTGTTCGTCGCCAGTGCCGGCGAGGGAAGCGTCGACGTCTACGCGCCCGGCAGCGGAACTCCGTTTCGCAAAGTTTCAAAGCACGTACGCTTGCCGGTCGCCATCGCGCTTGACGCCGAGCGCAATCTCTACGTTGCCAATAACGGCCCCTTCGGCAACGGTAAGATTATCTCGATTCACGCGCCGGGCAGGTCGGGCGTACGCCGGCTGATCACGGTGGGCGTGGATGGTCCAATCGCTATCGCATTCGGTCCGTAGTTACCCGGTCGCCGCGAGCGACGTTCGCGCAGCTTCGTGCGTTTTTGCGACTTCTTACGGCGAGCGGCGCCGGCCGGCTCTCGGCACCGGCGGGCTTGACTCCGAGTGGTACGGTAGAGGGGCTCGACTGCGCGTATGCGCGCACCGCCATGAGGTGCCGAGCCGATAGTGATACATAGGGAGCATCAGCTCCGGATACGACGTAAAGGCTTGGGCTCTCAGATGCCTGCCGGAACGGCGCCCGGGCCGCACCCACCTGCGAGACGCGGGTTCGATCACCAACGGCGGCAGACGCTACGTGCGGTCGAGTGACGCCAGTGCCGCGCGCCAAACGCGCAACGTACTGCGGAGCGCTGCGACGTCGAGATGCTCGCCGAACGCATCGACGGCAAGATGCCCGCGAAACTTCGGAAAACGCTGCAACGTTTCCGCGATCGAACGCTCGCCGGCGACGGATGCGCCGCTCCACAGCAAGACGGTATTGGGCGCCAACTGCGAGGGATCGTCCGCAGGTCCGAAGGCGTCCGGCCGGGGGCCGAAACGCAGCCACGCGGAGTCGGTTTCCTTGGTAACGCGTTTACAATCGTGCGTGCTTGCGGCAAACGTACCGGCTGCGTTGCGCAACGCAAGCGTCACGTTGAACGATTTGGCCAGCGAGGCGGCGGCATTCAGCTTCGCAAGCTGTTCGCTCCACGGTGCGCCGGTTTCCGCAACGAGTTCGCCGGCTACCAGCGGCGCTCCGATCGCGGCCGCAACCTCGAACGTCCGGGCCATCCGCGCTTCCTCCAAGCCGAAGAACGCCGCCTCCGCAAGCGCGGCGATCGTCAGCCCCCGGTCGGCCGCCATCTTCTTCACCTGGGCGAGGTAGTCGGAGTCGGTTCGCGGAAAGTGGCGCACGTCCAACACGACGCCGTCGCAAGCCAGCTCGTGCGCGCAGAGATCGAGAAACTCGAGTTGGGTGAGATCCCCGCCGACGAACGAAGAGTCGAGCGCGCCGCTCGCGCAGGCCAGCTTCATCGGCGTCCGAGGTTCGACCGTTGGTTGCGCGCCCCTTGCTCTACGAGGTTTGCGAAAGCAGTATGAATATCGCCGTCGGTGCCGATCACGCCGGTTTCGAATACAAAGACCGCATCGCGCGCATTCTGCGCGACAAGGGGCACGACGTGCTCGATTTCGGCACGCACGATGCGACGCCGGTCGACTATCCGCAATACGGGTATGCCGTCGGCGAAGCCGTCGCCAGCGGTCAAGCCGAGCGCGGCATCGTCGTATGCGGCTCGAGCCTCGGGATCGCGATGGCGGCCAACAAGGTGCCCGGCATCCGCTGCGCGCCGGTTGCGGAGCCCTATTCGGCCGAACTCGCCCGCCGCCATAACGATTGCAACGTCATGGCGTTTTCCGAGCGTCTCACCGGATGGGAGATGATCGAACGCATGCTGGACCTTTTCTTGGGAACGCCGTTCGACGGCGGGCGCCACGCGTATCGCGTCGAACAGCTTTTTGAGTTTGGAGACGCGCAGCGCGCACGGACGCTCAAAGATATCGAGCGAGGAACCGTGACCGACGCGCAAACGCCGCCGAACCTTGCCGCCCAGCCCTAGGAGTCGCGCCATGGACGTGCTCGCACGCAGCCACATCGAAACCGAAGACCCGGAGATCTTTGCGGCGATCGCCGGCGAGGAGCGGCGCCAAATTCACAACCTCGAACTCATCGCGTCGGAGAACTACGCAAGCGCCGCGGTTCGCGAAGCGATGGGTTGCGTCATGACCAACAAGTATGCCGAGGGGTACCCCGGTAAGCGTTACTACGGTGGATGCGAGTTCGTCGACGTCGCCGAACGGCTGGCGATCGACCGTCTCAAGACGCTCTTCGGCGCGGAGCACGCCAACGTGCAGCCCCATTCGGGCGCGCAGGCCAACATGGCCGTCTTCATGGCACATCTGCAGCCCGGCGACACCGTTCTCGGAATGTCGCTGGCGCACGGCGGGCACCTTACGCACGGAACGAAGGTCAGCTTTTCCGGAAAACTCTACAACGCCGTCGCGTACGGCGTGCGCCGCGACACCGAGCTGATCGATTTCGACGAAGTGCGGCGCCAGGCACGCGAGCACCGTCCGAAGATGATCGTTGCGGGCGCCAGCGCGTATCCGCGCATCATGGAGTACGCGCCGTTCCGCGAGATCGCCGACGAGATCGGAGCGACGCTGATGGTCGACATGGCGCACGTCGCCGGTCTGGTCGCGGCCGGCTTGCATCCGTCGCCCGTGGGCATCGCCGATTTTTCCACGTCGACGACGCATAAGACGCTGCGGGGTCCGCGCGGCGGCATCGTTCTCTGCAGGCAAGCGTGGGCGCAAGCGATCGACAAAAGCGTGTTTCCAGGGATTCAGGGCGGTCCGCTGATGCACACCATCGCCGCAAAGGCCGTCGCCTTCAACGAAGCGCTCCGGCCCGATTTCAAAATCTATCAGCAGAACGTCATCGACAACGCGCGCGCGATGGCCGAAGAGTTCGTGCGCGGCGGTCTGCGCCTGGTCGGCGGAGGAACCGACACGCATTTGCTCCTCGTCGACGTGTCCGTCAAAGGATTGACCGGGAAAGCGGTCGAGGCGTATCTCGACGAGATCGGCATCACGGTCAATAAAAACGCCATTCCCTTCGACGCACAGAAACCGATGGTCGCGAGCGGCATCCGCATCGGGACCCCGGCGATCACCACGCGCGGTTTCGGTGTGGCCGACTGCGTCGAGGTGGCGCGCATCATCGTCGAGTCGCTCGGCGACGTCGAGTCGCGCGAACGCATCCCCGCGCTGGCAGGTCGCGTTCGCGAGCTGACCGGCGGCTTCGGCGTTCCGTAGGAGAGGGAGTTCCCAGTGCGGCCCGGTTGGGACGAGTATTTCATGCAAATCGCGCAGACCGTGAGCACGCGATCGACCTGCCCGCGCGCCGCGGTCGGATGCGTGCTGGTGCGAGACCACCGCATCCTGACGACCGGCTATAACGGCGCGCCGCGCGGCACCGCGCACTGTACCGACGTGGGATGCACGCTCGTCGGCGGACATTGCGTCCGCGCCACCCACGCGGAAGCCAATGCGGTCGTGCAAGGCGCGCTGCACGGCGTCAGCCTGCAAGGCGCGACGGCGTACTGCACGCATCAGCCGTGCGTTCACTGCTCGAAACTGCTGATCAGCGCCGGCGCCGAGAAAATCGTGTACGCCGGAAGTTATCCCGACGAAGTTGCCGGGCAGTTGTTGGCGGAGGCCGGCGTTGCGCTCGTCCGCTACGCCGCGCTCGAGGGTTCGCGCGCATGAGCAGTTCGGGATGGACGGCGGCGGCGATCTACTTGGTCACCTTCGGCATCGCGGTGCTCGTGACGTCGGCTGCGACGCCGTTGATCCAGCGGCTCGCGATGCATCTCGGCGTGACCGACCGCGGCGAAGAGGAGCGCCGGATGCACGCCGAGCCGAAGCCCCGAATCGGCGGCGTTGCGGTCTTCTTCGGGTTTGCCTGCGCGCTGTTCGCCGTGCTCGGCTTCGCGCTCGCCTCGCCGTTTGCGCTGCTGCCATCGGCGCTCCACGAAACGCACGTCAAGCAGATCGAGGTGCTCTCCGATCAGTTCGCCACGATCCACCAACTCGTCGGCTTGCTCTTCGGCGGATTGCTGATTCTCGGGGTCGGCATGTGGGACGACATCATGGGCATGCGCCCCCGCAACAAATTCGTCGCGCAAATTCTCGTGGCGGTCATATCGCTGTTCTACGGCTTCATCATTACCGGCGTGACCAATCCGTTCAATCAGAACCCCAATACGAACTGGATCGAGCTTCCGCTGTGGGCTTCCGTTCCTCTCACGCTGCTGTGGTACGTCGGAATGATGAATGCGATTAATTTCATCGACGGCCTCGACGGTTTGCTGGCCGGCGTCACGGTGATTTCGAGCGTCTTCATTTTCGCGATATCCGTACTGCACGCGAATCCGGTCGTCGCACTGGTCGTCATCGCGCTCGCCGGCGCGGCGCTCGGCTTCCTTCCCTATAATTTCAATCCGGCGCGCATCATCTTGGGCGACGCCGGTTCGCTCTTCATCGGTTACGTCTTCGCCACCGTCTCGATCATCGGCGCGAGCAAACAGGCCATCGCGATCAGCGTCGTCGTGCCGCTCGTCGTGCTCGCGCTGCCGGTCCTCGACACGGCGGCCGCGATCGTACGCCGCGCGATTGCGGGCAAGCGCATCACGGAAGCCGATCGCGGACACTTCCATCATCAACTGATCTTTCGTTTCGGTTTGAACGTGCGCCAAGCCGTGTTGCTGATTTACGCCGTCTGCTTCGTGCTCGGCGCGGTAGCGCTCGCGCTATCGGGCGAATTCACGCACGTCTTCCGGCATACGAGCTGAGCGAGAACCCCGCAGCGCAGTGGCACGTCTCCGCGTCATGACCGTATTCGGAACCCGGCCGGATACGATCAAAATGGCCCCGGTCGTCCACGCGCTCGCGGCCGAGCCGAAGATCGACGATCTCGTCTGCGTCACCGGCCAGCATCGCCGCATGCTCGACGATCTGCTGGCGATCTTCAAGATCGAGCCGGACTTCGACCTGGACGTGATGACTGACGATCAAACGCTGACCGAAATCACGACGCGGGTCTTGACCAGAATGGAACCGGTGCTCGAACGCGCGCGCCCCGAGGTGGTGCTCGTGCACGGCGATACCACCACCAGCACGTCGGCGGCGCTCGCGGCGTTCTACCGTCAAATTCCGGTCGGCCACGTGGAAGCGGGGTTGCGCACCAGCGACCGCTGGCTGCCCTACCCCGAAGAAATGAATCGCCGGCTGACCGGAACGATCGCCGCCTATCACTTTTCGCCGACCCCGCTCGCGCGCGAACATCTGCTCCGCGAAAACGTCGACGCCGCCGACATCGTCGTCACCGGCAACACGGTGATCGACGCCTTTTTGGAGACGGCGGTCCGCACCGACCTGCCCGCGCCGCCGCGCTGGAGCGAACTCGACCCGAGCCGGCCGATCGTCGTCGTCACGGCGCACCGGCGCGAAAATCACGAGTTCATGCGGCCGATGGCCGAGGCGATGCGCGAGATTGCAGAGATGCCCGCCCGTCCGCAACTCTATTGGCCGGTCCATCCCTCACCACGCGTCGCTCCGATTGCCCACCAGGTGCTCGACGGCATTCCGGGCGTCGTGCTGGTCGATCCGATCGACTACGCGCAGATGGTCTTCGCCGTCCGTGAGTCCACCTTCGTTCTGACCGATTCGGGTGGACTCCAAGAGGAAGCTCCGTGCTTGGGCAAACCGGTGCTCGTGATGCGCGAGGAGACCGAGCGTCCCGAGGGCCTCGACGCAGGGACCCTCGAGCTGGTCGGGCACCGCCCCGAGCGGATCGTCGCCGCGGCCGCCCGGCTGCTGAACGATCCGGTCGCGTACGCGCGGATGTCGCGGGCCGTCAACCCCTACGGCGACGGCCTAGCCGCGGGGCGCATCGTCGCGTGGCTTCTCGCGCGCTTGCGGGACGGTCACTACCCGGCGCCCTTCGGCGGCGCGCCGCCGGCTCGCACACCGGCAACGTCGCCGTGAACGCGCTCGTGCCGGTGATGGCCGCCGGCGCGACGTTCGCAACGGCGACGCTGCTCGGGGTGGTCGCCGGAGTCTGGCTGGGACGGATAACGGGGCAGCCTTTGTGGGTGCTCGGCGGCTTGGCCGCGGGGCTCGGGCTCGGAGGTTACTCGGCCGCACGGCTCCTTCTTCGATCCCTGTGACCTCGAATCGCGGGGAGGACCCGCCCTCCGTCCGGCGTAGGTACAGCCGCGCCGAGGCGGAGGCGGATCGTGCCAATCTTCTCGTCCTCAAGCGATCGTCGTCGTTTTGGAGCCTCGTCATCGTCGCGGTCGCCGGCTTGGCGGCCGTTCGATGGCTCCCGCATCCGGCGTACGCGTTATGGACTGGTGGGATTTGCGGAGTCCTCAACTCGGTCTGGACGATGCGCAGCGGCGAACGGTTGCTGGAGAAACGCGGCGTCGGCGGGTTCGTCTTAAGTAGTTTCGTTCGAATCGGCCTGTTCGGTATAGTCCCGGTGGCGTTCGCCGCGTTGGGCCCATGGTGGTCGATGGGCTGGTATTTCGCCGGATTCTTCCTTCCGCTGGCGATGTTTGCGCTTGGCGCGTACCGCGTTTCCGGGACAAAATGAGCGCAGATCTGTGGTGGAGTAACCGTTGCAAGAAAAAATCGGAGAGCACACGCTGTGGCACCTCCCGGTGCTCGGGGCGGTGCACACGGATACGGTCGTCACGACGTGGCTCGTGATGATCGTTTCGTTGCTGCTCTTCGGTTGGATCGGCGCGAGCTACCGATCGGCATATCAAACGAAGCGGCAAGTCGTCGTCGAGGGCGTCGTCAACTACATCGCCGACTTGGCGACGAGCACGCTCGGGCCGCGCGGCGAGCCGTTCGTGCCGTTTTTCATCGCGCTGTTCATCTTCATTTTCTTGCTGAACCAGTTCGGCATGCTGCCGTTCAAGGCGCTGGGTCTGCCGTTCGGCGGATCGCCGACGGCCGATCTCAACACGACGGTCCCCTTGGCGCTGATCGTCGTGTCGCTCACCTGGATCGTCGGAATCAAGATGACCGGCATGGCTCGAATCAAACACCTCTTCCAGCCCTTCCCCGTTCTCTTCCCCATCAACGTCATCGACGAGGTCGTCCGATTTCTCACGCTTGCCGCGCGTCTGTTCTTCAATATTTTCGTCGGCGAGCTGTTGTTCGTGATCGTCGCTTCGGTCATCGTAGCCAAGGTGACGATCGGCCCGGTGAACCTTTCGCTCGCTGCGGCGATCGCGCCGTTTTTCATTCAGTTCTTCAACTTCTTCGTCGGCACGGTGCAGGCGTTCGTCTTTACGCTGTTGGCGATCGTCTACTTGGCCCTGTCGATCGGAGACGAACACTAGCGTTACTCAGGAAAGGTTAGCATCTTGACTTCTCAAGCGTTGGTTGCGGCATTCACGCTGCTCGCGTTCGGAATCATCGTCGCCGGCGTGGCGTTCGGTTCGGCCGTCGGCGACGGCATCGTGGCGAGCAAGGCCGTCGAGGCGATTGCGCGTCAGCCCGAAGCTCGTCCGAACATCTTCACGTTTCTTTTCCTCGGCGTCGGCGTGCTGGAGGCGTTTCCGATCATCGCGCTCGGACTCGCATTCTACATGCTGATCGTCGTCGTGGGTCTGCCGAACGGCGTGTTTGCGAGCCTGGCGGGACACTAGGGCGCACGATGTTCCTCAAGCTCGACGGTACGTTTTGGATACAGCTGCTGAACTTCGCGGTCTTCTTCGCGTTGCTCAACGTCGTGTTCTTGCGGCCCGTTGGGCAAGCGATTCGCAAACGCCGGGAATACATCAACGGCGTCGTTTCGGGCTACGCAGCGTACCAGGCTGAGGCCAAGACGCTGCGGGAGCAGGCGGAAGGCATCCGCGCCCAAGCGCGCCGCGAAGCCGAGCAGCATCTCGCCAAAGCGCGCGCCGATGCGTCGAACGAAGCCGCCGCAGTCGCTACAAAATACGCGGCGCAAACGCAGGCGATCGTCGAGGAAGCACAACGCAACGCGGACGAAGAGCTCGGCCGCGCTCGGGTGGCCGAAGATCGCTTGGTCAAGCAGCTCTCCGATCTCATGGTCGAGCGCAGTCTGGGAGCCGGCGCGTGAACCAGAACGATTTCTACGTGAGCGTCGCGATTTGGAGTCAGGTCGTTTCGGCCGTGCTCTTCATCGCCGTGCTGGTGTGGCTCTGGCTCAAATTCATCATGCCGGCGATTTTAGCCGCGCAAGATCGCCAGAACAAGCAGATTGCCGAAGCCGAGCGCCATCGCGACGAAGCCAAAGCGATGCTCGATCTGCTGCGTAACGATATCGAAAGCGCCGGGCGCGACGCCGAGGCGATCAAAGGGCGCGTCGAATCGCAGGCGGTGCGCGAGTGCGAGGGCATCGTAGCCGAAGCGCGCGAAGCCGGCGACCGCAGCGTTCGCGGCGCGCAAGCGAGTTTCTCGGGAATGCTTGCGGCCGCTCGCGACCGTTTCCGCGACGAAATGCTGGAAAAGGCGCTCGCGCGCGCTCGCGTCGAGGCGGCCTCGCGCGTTAACGACGTGCTCGACGCGCGGCTGATCGATCGCTTCGCGGCGTCGCTGGAGCGTCCGAGTGGTTAACGAGAAGCTGGCACGGCGCTACGCGCTCGCGGCTTTCTCGCTCGCGAGCGAGGGCGGTAACGCCGGCGCCGTCGGAGACGATCTCGCCGCAATCGCTTCGGCGATCGATGCGAATCCGGCCGCGCGCGATTTCTTCGCGGCTCCCGTCGTCGACCGGCGCGCCAAGGAAAGCGTTTTGGTCGCCACGTTCGGGTCGCGCGTGAACGAGGTCGCGCTCCACACGCTCCTGCTGCTCGTTCGCAAGCGCCGCGAGACGCTGCTTCCGGGGCTCGTCGCAGAGTATCGCAAGCTGCAGCGCACCGCGCGCGGCGAGGAAGCGCTGACCGTTACCTCGGCGCGCGCGATGCCCGACGCGGAACTCCGGGGGCTGGTGGCGCGGCTCGAGCAAGTCTTCGGCAAAAAATTCGACGTCACGCGGGTCGTGGATCCGCGGACGATCGGCGGCGTACGCGTCCTGATGGGCGATCGCCGGATCGACGGCACGGTCGCCGGCCGTTTGGAAAACCTCGCCCGCAATCTCTTCGCTAGGACGTAAACGAATGATCAACGCTGACGAAATCGCCGGGATTCTCAAACAGCAAATCCAGAGTTTCAAAACCGACCTCCAGGAAGACGAAATCGGCACCGTCATCCAGGTCGGAGCCAATCTGGCGCGCGTCTACGGACTGCGCGGCGTACGCTCGTCGGAGCTCGTCGAATTTTCCAACGGCTTGCAAGGGGTTGCACTCAACCTCGAAGAGGACAACGTCGGCGTCGTCATCATGGGCCCCGACAAGGACATCAAGGAAGGTGACAAGGTTCGCCGCACCGGGCGCATCTCGTCGGTTCCGGTCGGCGAGGCGATGCTGGGACGCGTCGTCAATCCGCTGGGCCAGCCGATCGACGGCAAGGGTCCGGTCGAGACCAATCGCTATCGCACCGTCGAAAACGTCGCTCCCGGCGTCGTGCAGCGCCAATCGGTCAAACAGCCGCTGCAGACCGGCATACGCGCCATCGACGCGCTGATTCCGATCGGAAAGGGCCAGCGCGAACTGATCATCGGCGACCGGTCGACCGGCAAAACCGCAATCGCGCTCGATACGATCATCAATCAAAAGGGCCGCAACGTCTTCTGCATCTACGTGGCGATCGGCCAAAAGAACTCGACCGTCTCCGCAATCGCGCAGATTCTCGAACAGAAGGGCGCGATGGCCTACACCACGATCGTCGCGGTGAGCCCGTCGGAGGCGGCGGCGTTGCGCTGGCTGGCGCCCTTCGCCGGCTGCGCGATGGCCGAAGAGTTGATGTATCAGGGCAAAGACGTGTTGATCATCTACGACGATCTCACCAAACACGCGCAATCGTATCGCGAGATGTCGCTGCTGCTGCGGCGTCCGCCGGGTCGCGAGGCCTATCCCGGCGACGTCTTCTACCTCCACTCCCGTCTGCTCGAACGTGCCTGCAAACTCTCCGACGAGCTTGGAGGCGGGTCGATGACGGCGCTGCCGGTCATCGAAACGCAGGCCGGCGATTTCTCGGCCTACATTCCGACCAACGTGATCTCGATCACGGACGGGCAGATCTATCTCACGCCGCAACTCTTCTTCCAAGGCATCCGTCCTGCGGTCGACATCGGTCTTTCGGTGTCGCGAGTCGGCGGCGCCGCTCAAACGAAGGCGATGAAATCGGTCGCGGGCCAGCTCAAGCTCGAACTCGCGCAGTATCGCGATTTGGCGGCCTTCGCCAAGCTCTCCAGCGATCTCGATAAGGCCACCCAGAATCAGCTCATGCGCGGCGAGAAGATGACCGAACTGCTCAAACAGCCGCAATACCAGCCGCAGCCGATGGAAGATCAGGTCGCAATCATCTACGCCGCGACGAACGGTTACGTCAACGACATCGCCACGCCGCGGTTGCAGAACTGGGCGCGCGGATTCGTTTCCTTCCTGCACGAGAAGCATCCGGAGATTCCGGAATCGATCGCCCAGAGCAATCAGCTCTCCGACGACGTCAAGAAGCAGCTCGACGCAGCCATAGCCGAGTTTAACAAGAGCTTCTAGGCTGAAATCTCGTGCCGTCGGTTAAGGATTTACGCGACCGGATACGGTCGCTGAAGAACACGCAACAGATAACCAAAGCGATGAAGCAAGTCGCCGCGGCGAAGATTCGGCGTGCCGAGATGGCGCAAAAGCAAGCGCGCCCGTACTCGGATACGCTGGCCGAGATGCTGCGCGATTTGATGCGGGCGGTGACGCACGTCGACCATCCCTTCATGAAACCGGGCAAGGAAGGCGCTCCGGCCGGCGTGATCGTGATGACGGCCGACAAGGGTCTTGCCGGCGCCTTCAATTCCAACGTCGTGCGCGCCGCGGAAATCTATGCGCGCGAGCGCGGCGACGTGCGCTATTATGCGGTCGGCCTCAAGGCGCGCAATGCCGTGCGGCGCTGGGGCATCGCCGATGCGCCCGCGTGGCCGTTGAGCGCCGGCTCGAAACTCGAAACGTCGCGCGAGGTCGCCCGGCGCATCACCGAGGATTTCGATCGCGGCGACGTTTCGAGCGTCGCACTCGTCTCGTCACGATTCATTACCATGATGTCGCAGAAGCCCGAACGCCGCGACCTCATTCCGATTGCTGCGTCCTTCGACTCCGGCGCCCATGCGGGCACCTCGGCTGGGGACGAGACGAAGGGCGACGAGCGGATACGCGGGGGCGTCGAGTTTGCGCCATCGCCCGAGTTCGTGCTCTCCCGCTTGCTGCCGAAGTACCTCGAGTTTACGATTTACTCGGCAATGCTCGAAACCGACGCGGCGTTTTTTGCCGCGCAGCTCGTCGCAATGAGCAACGCCACCGACAACGCTTCCAAGCTCATCGACGAGTTGACGATTCAAATGAACAACGCGCGCCAAGCCGCGATCACCAAAGAACTCCTCGAAATCGTCGCCGGCGCCGAAGCGCTCGGCGTCGAGTAAACGAAGATTGCAAGACCGAAAAAAGGATTCGAGTATTATGGCCAATCCAACCGGAAAAGTCGTGCAGGTGCTGGGCAACGTCGTGGACGTCGAGTTCACATCCGAGACGCTGCCGAACATCAACGACGCGCTGCTGGTGCGCGTAAACGACGATTCGCACGCATCGAATAACGGCACGCACGCCGCACTAGACCTCGGCGGCACCGCCATGCAGCCGCGCGAACTCACCCTCGAGGTGCAGGACGAACTCGGGAACGATCAAGTCCGTTGCTTGGCAATGGGTTCGACCGACGGCCTCGTGCGCGGTGCGCCCGTGACGGCGGTCGGCGGACCGATTCTGGTTCCGGTGGGCGAAGGAACGCTCGGACGTATTTTCAACGTCCTCGGCAAGACGATCGATAGCGACGAACCGGTGAAAGCCGCAGCGATGTGGCCGATTCACCGGCCGGCGCCCGAGTTCAAGTATCAGGATCCGACGCCGCGAATCTTCGAAACCGGCATCAAGGTCGTCGATTTGATGGCGCCGTACACGCGCGGCGGCAAGGTAGGTCTCTTCGGCGGCGCCGGCGTCGGCAAGACCGTGCTCATTCAGGAACTGATTCGCAACATCGCCTACGTGCACAAGGGATTCTCGGTATTCACCGGCGTCGGCGAACGCACGCGTGAAGGCAACGATCTCTGGATGGAGATGAAAGAGTCGGGCGTGCTCGCGCAGACGACGCTCGTCTTCGGGCAGATGGACGAACCGCCGGGCGTTCGTTTTCGCGTCGCGCAAACCGGCGTGACGATGGCGGAGTATTTTCGCGACGAACTCGGCGCCGACGTCTTGCTCTTCATGGACAACATCTTCCGCTATCTGCAAGCCGGCTCCGAAGTCTCCGCGCTCATGGGGCGGATGCCGTCGGCCGTCGGCTATCAGCCGACGCTCGGCACCGACATGGGCGTTCTCGAAGAGCGCATCACCTCCACCCGCACCGGTTCGATCACCTCGGTGCAAGCGGTCTACGTTCCGGCCGACGACTACACCGATCCGGCCGTTGCCGTCACGTTCGCGCATCTCGACGCGACGACGGCGCTCTCGCGTCCGATTTCGGAGCTGGGCATCTATCCCGCCGTCGATCCTCTCGCTTCGACGTCGCGCATTCTCGATCCGCAGATCATCGGCGAGGAGCACTACAGAGTCGCCCGCGGCGTTCAGGAAGTTTTGCAGCGTTACAAAGACCTGCAGGACATCATCGCCATCCTCGGCGTCGAAGAACTCGCCGAGGAAGACAAGGTCACCGTCGCGAGAGCCCGCCGCATGCAGCGGTTCTTCTCGCAGCCGTTCTTCGTCGCCGAACAGTTTACGGGCCGCCCGGGCAAGTACGTAAAACTGTCCGAGACCGTCGCGTCGTTCAAAGAAATCCTCGAAGGTAAGGTCGACGACTTGCCGGAGGCCGCGTTCTTCTATGCCGGCACGATCGACGAAGTGAAGGAAGCCGCCGAGAAGATGGGAGCCACGGCGTAACCGGTATGGCTTCCATTCCGTTCAAGCTCATTACGCCGGCGCAGCTGGTCTTCAGCGGCGACGCCGAGTTGGTCATCGCGATCACGACCGAAGGCGAAGAAGGCATTCTGCCCAAGCACGCGCCGTTTCTGGCGGCGCTGAAGCCGGGCGTTCTGCGCGCCAACGTCGTCGACGGCGGTGCGACGCGGCGCCTGGAGTTGGCCACCGGCGAAGGCTTCATGCAGGCGCTTCCCGATCGCGTGACGGTGCTCGTGGACGAGGCGCTGCGTTTCGAAGACGTCGACGTCGCCAAAACGCGCGAAGAATGCGCCGACGCGCTCGAGCGTCAAAAGAGCGAAAGCATCGAATCGCCCGCCTACGCGCGCGCGCAGGCCGAGGTCGATTTCGCGAACGCAAAGCTGCGCCTGACGGGCCAGCAATAACCGCGTCATCCCGAGCGAAGCACCGACCAAGTTCGGTGCGAAGTCGAGGGATGCGAAGGACCGCCGTCGCGGGGCCTCGCAAGATAGCATCGTGCTCGATCGATTGGAGACCACGCTGCGCGTTCGAGGGGGCGCGCGGCTAGAAGGGTCGGTAGCGACGCATGGGGCGAAGAACGCCGCCCTGCCGATCATGGCTGCGACGCTGCTGGCGAAGGGCACCGTCACGCTCGCACGAGTGCCGCGCATTACCGACGTATCGGTGATGTGGTCGCTGCTGGAAGCGTTGGGCGCGCGCATCCGCTACGAAGGCGACAATACGATTACGATCGACTCTTCCAACGTTGCGTCGTACCGGGCGCCGTACGCACTCGTCCGCAAACTCGCCGCGTCCTTCGACGTCGTAGGCCCGCTGCTGGGACGGTTCGGCCGCGCCGAAGTACCGCTGCCCGGCGGCTGCGTCCTCGGCACGCGCGCGACCGACATGCACGAGCAGGCGTTCGTCGCACTCGGATGCGAGGTTCGCAACGCTCACGGTTACCTGATCGCAGAATCGGGTCGCCGGCTTCAAGGCGCCGCCATCGAGTTTCGTTTGCCCAGCGTCGGAGCCACGAAGAACGCGATGCTCGCGGCGTCTGTCGCGCAGGGCGTGACGACGTTGAAAAACGTCGCGATGGAACCCGAAGTCGTCGACCTCGCCGACTTTCTCGTCGCGATGGGCGCGCGAATTTCGGGACAGGGCACCGACACGATGGTCATCGACGGCGTCGACGAATTGCACGGCGCCGAATACGAAATCATTCCCGACCGCATCGTGACGGGCACGTTGCTGCTGGCGGGCGCCGTTACGCGCGGCGACGTCACCGTCACCGGCTGCCGGCCGCAGCACCTGCGCAGCGCGCTCGACAAGTTTGCCGAATGCGGCGTGGTGACGACGACCGGCGACGACTGGATCCGGGTGCAAGCCGACGGCATCACCGGCGGCACCGACGTGCTCACCGCACCGCATCCGGGATTTCCGACCGATTTGCAGCCGCAGATGGTCGGTTTTCTGACGACGTGTCCCGGCACGAGCGTCGTCGAAGAATCGATCTTCAACGCGCGTTTCTCTTACGTGAACGAACTCGCGCGCATGGGCGCCGACGTCAAAGTTGCGATGGAGGGCAACACGGCGATCATCAAGGGTGTCGATCAGCTTTCCGGCGCTCCGGTCGAGGCTCCCGACATCCGCGCCGGCGCCGGCTTGGTCGTTGCCGGGCTCGCAGCGGCGGGCGAAACGGAGATCATGGGCTTGGAGTACATCGATCGCGGCTACGAACGCTTGGAAGAGCTGCTTTCGGAACTCGGCGGACAGGTGCAGCGCAGCAGCGGCGTCACCCCGCTCGTCGAACCCACCGGATTCTTCGAAACCAGCGAATACCCAAGAATTTCAGCATAGGGGACCTCGATTTTGGACATAGGCATAGATTTGGGCACGGCCAACGTGCTCGTGCACGTGAAGGGCCGCGGGATCGTCTTGCGCGAGCCATCGGTAGTCGCCAAGGACATGAACACCGGACGCGTGCTCGCGGTCGGCGAGGAAGCGCGCTTGATGCTCGGCAGAACGCCGGCACACATTCAGGCAATCCGGCCGCTCCGCGACGGCGTGATCGCCGATTTCGAAGTGACCGAAGCGATGCTTTCCTATTTCATCAAGAAAGTGATGAAAGACCGGTCGTGGTGGTCGTCGATCGTGAAACCGAAACCGCACGTGACGATTTGCGTGCCCGCTGAAATTACGAGCGTCGAAGAGCGCGCCGTCAAGGACGCCGCCAAGCTCGCCGGAGCTCGCGACGTCGACATCGTCGAGGAGCCGATGGCGGCGGCGATCGGAGCGGGCTTGCCGATCGACGGTCCGTCGGGCAGCATGGTCGTCGACATCGGCGGCGGCACGACCGACGTTGCGGTCATATCGCTCGGCGGCATCGTCGTCTCGCAGTCGATTCGCGTTGCCGGCAACAAGATGGACGAAGCGATCGTCCGGTACATTCGCCGCGTATACAATCTGATGATCGGCGAGCGGACGGCGGAGGAGATCAAAATCAAGATCGGATCCGCGTACAAACTCGAACAGGAACTCGCGATGGAAATTCGCGGTCGCGACCTGATCAACGGCCTGCCCAAAACCGTAAAGATCACCAGCGAGGAAATTCGCGAAGCGCTTTCGGAGCCGGTCGGCGCCATCGTCGAAGCGGTGAAGGCGGTCCTCGAAAAGACGCCGCCGGAACTCTCCGCCGACATCATCGACCGCGGCATCATCATCACCGGCGGCGGCGCCCTCTTGCGCGGTCTCGACAAACTGCTTTCTGAGGTCACGGGCGTACCGGCGATCGTCGCCGACGATCCGCTGTCGTGCGTCGCCATCGGAACGGGATCGCGCATTCGCGTTTGAGCATCGGCACGATCGTCGACGCGCGCGTCGTACCCGCGGCCGACGTCGCCGAGGAGGCGGCGCACGCCGTTTTTTCCGGCGGCACGGTCATCTTCCCGACCGACACGAGCTACGCGATCGGCTGCGACCCCTATTGCTTCGAAGCAATCGACCGCATCTATGCGGCCAAAGGGCGGCCCGACAACCGTCCGCTGACGATGCACGTGGCGACGCCTCAGGAGTTTCTAGAGTATGCCGGAGACAATCCGTTGGCCGTGCTGGCTGCAAAGCGGCTCCTTCCGGGGCCCGTCATTCTGCTGATCGCAAAGCCGCCGTTCATCAGCGACGACCTGGCGGCCGGTTTGCTGACGCTCGCGTTCCGGGTCCCCGACGATCCGCTCGCGCGCGCGATTCTCGACCGCTGCGGTCCGCTCGCCGGAACGACCGTCAATCGAGCGGGTACGCCGCGCTATAGCGGCGAGGCGGACCGCTCCATGCTGCCGCCCGCCGACCTGCTGGTCGAGCACGGGCCGACCCGGTACGCTCGCGAATCCTCGATCGTCGATCTCAGCGGATCTCACGCGCGGCTGTTGCGCGAAGGCGCGATTTCCGCAGCGCGGCTAGCGGAACTCTTGGGCCCGGTCGAACGTCCTACGATAAAGGTACGCACGCAACCGTCATGATTCGCTCGTTCTGGCCCCTGTTCGCAGCCGCGGCACTCGCGTCGTCGCCGGCGTGGGCCGCCACGCCGCCGCCGCATGCTCCGGCACGTCAGGCCGCACCGCGTCCCGGAAAACCCGCACCGCCCGCAGCCGCGCCGGGAGCCGGAGCCGCGTTCGATTTAGGCGTGTGGACGGTTCATGCGAGTTCGGTCGACGCCAATTTCAAGACCGGCGACTTCTCGACGCCGGCCAAAGTCGTGATGACGCGCACGGGCGGCGACGTGACCGCCGACCGCGCGAACGGCAACTATAAGACGCAAATCGTCAACCTCGTGGGACACGTGGTCATGCACGACTCACAAGGCGACTACGGCGGAATCGGCGGTCAGGGCGCGGGGTCGAACGGACCGTCGACGCTGACCGCGGACAAAGCGGCGATCGACGGCGCCGCGAAAATTTATAAGGCGATCGGCAACGTCCACTACGTGCAGGCCGATACCGTGGTGGATGCCGATACGGGGACGCTCAACGACGCGACGCACGATTTGCTTCTCAGCGGAAACGTTCGCATCGTGCAAGGCCTTCGCAAGATCAACGCGGAGAACGTCGTCTACAATACGATCACCGACAAGGCTCACGCCGAAGGCAACGTCACGATGCAGTTCCCGGGACAACTGCATCGCGGGTTGGCCACGCCGCGGCCGCTGCACGTGCCCAAGAATCCGATCACCGAGCCGGCGGCAACGACGCCCGCGTCGCCAAAACCCCACCCGCGCTAAACGTGCGGTCGCTCTTCGAGTCGCCGGGTGCGATGCCGTTGGCGGCGCGAATGCGGCCTCGCACCTTCGAGGAGTTCGCCGGGCAGGAAGAGATTCTCGGCCCTGGGCGGCCGTTGCGCCGCGCCATCGAGCAAGACGCGGTACCGTCGATGATTCTGTGGGGGCCGCCCGGCACGGGAAAAACGACGATTGCGGAACTCGTTGCGCGCACGACCGGCGCCCATTTCGAGCGCATCTCGGCGGTGAGCGCCGGCGTGGCGGATCTTCGCCGCATCGTTGCGGCCGCGCAGGTCCGCCGGCGCACGGGTCTTCGAACCGTCCTGTTCATCGACGAAATTCATCGTTTCAATAAAGGCCAGCAAGATGCGGTGTTGCCCTACGTCGAGGACGGCACGATCACGCTCGTGGGGGCAACGACCGAAAACCCGTCGTTCGAAGTGAACTCGGCATTGCTGTCGCGGGCGCGCGTCTTCGTATTGACGCAGCTCTCCGACGAAGACGTCGCGCTTATCGTCGATCGCGCGCTCGCGGATTCCGAGCGTGGTCTGGGTGCGTCGAAGGTACGCCTCGACGACCTCGCGCGGGACGCGCTCGTGGGGCTGGCCAACGGCGATGCGCGCACGGCGCTCAACGCACTGGAGTTCGCGGCCGCCGCGGCGCCGGTTCGCGACGGCTTCGCGTGCGTCACGCGCGAGATCGTGGAGCAAGCGATGCAGCGGCGCGGCTCGCTCTACGACAAAGGCGGAGAGGCGCATTACGACACGATCAGCGCGTTCATCAAATCGGTGCGGGCGAGCGACGCCGATGCGGCGCTCTACTGGCTGGCGCGCATGCTGGAAGGCGGCGAAGATCCGCTCTTCGTCGCGCGGCGGCTGGTCGTGCTGGCATCGGAGGACGTCGGCTTGGCGGATTCGCGCGGTTTGGAAATCGCCGTCGCCGCGCAGCAAGCCGCGCACTTCGTCGGCATGCCGGAAGGCTTCTATGCGCTGGCGCACGCCACGCTCTACCTGGCGACCGCGCCGAAAAGCAACAGCGTCGGCACGGCGTACGCGGCGGCGCTCGAAGACGTCCGCGACACGCGTAACGGCCCGGTCCCCCTGCATTTGCGCAACGCTCCCACCGGCCTCATGCGAGCCCTCGGCTACGGCAAGGAGTATCATTACGCGCACGACGACTACGACGTCGTGCAGGCCAATCTTCCTGAGAATCTCGCCGGCCGGAGGTACTATCGGCCCGGCGAACGCGGCGACGAGGCGCGCATCGCCGAATGGTTAAAAAACTCTAAAATTCGCGCGAAAAAAAAGCGGCCCGAGTGAACTCGAACCGCTTTTTCCCGTTGCTACTTCTCGGAGTTGTGCGTTGGAGCTTCGCACGAGCATCATGATAAAACACGACTCTGGGAGCGCCCTGTGAGCGGCAATCCGGCGCGCATTTACCTCGACTATGCGGCGTCTGCGCCGGTGTCGGCCGAAGTGGCCGGCGCAATGCGCGCCGCCGCCGAAGACGCTGCGTTCAATCCCAGTTCGCTGCACGCCGAGGGACGCCGGGCGCGCGCGCTGCTCGACGCCGCACGCGACAGCGTCGCGGCATCGCTCGGTGCCCGGCGAAGCGAGATCACGTTCACGGGAAGCGGAACCGAGGCCGATCATTTGGCGTTAACCGGCGTCATTCGTGCGGCCGGCTGGAAGGGCCGGGTCGTTGCGTCGGGCGTGGAACATCACGCGGTGTTGCGCGCGCTCGACGCACTGCGCGAAGTCGGCTGCGACGTCACGATTCTGCCGGTCGACCGCGACGGACGCGTCGATCCCGACCGATTTTCGGCGGCCCTGCGCGACGACACGGCGATCGCGTCGGTGATGTACGCAAACAACGAAACCGGCACCGTGCAGCCGATCGCCGAACTTGCGGCAATCGCCCGCGCCCGCGGCGTCCTCTTTCATACCGATGCCGTGCAGGCTGCGGCCTGGCTTCCCATCGATACCGGATCCCTCGGCGTCGATTTGCTCTCGCTCTCGGCGCACAAGTTCCACGGGCCTAAAGGTGCCGGTATCCTCTTCGTGCGGACCGGCACGCCGTTCGCGGCAGCCATTCCCGGCGGCGGTCAGGAGTTCGGACGCCGGTCGGGCACCGAGAATCTCGCGGGCATCGCCGGCATGGCGGCGGCTCTCGAACGTGCGGTCGCCGGGCGTGCCGGCAACGTCGCGCGCGTCGCTGCCCTTCGGGAGCGTCTCGAGAGCGGCATCTTGGGTTCCATCCCCGGCGTCCGCATCAATGGCGACGGAGCCGAGCGGCTTCCCTCGATCCTCAGCGCGACGTTCTCGGGGGTCGATTCCGAATCGCTGCTGGCCCGCCTCGACCTGGCCGGCGTGGCCGTTTCCGCCGGAAGCGCCTGCACGTCGGGGACGCTCGAGCCGAGCCACGTGATCCGCGCGCTCGGCGGGGACACGTCGAATGCAACGATTCGATTTTCGCTGGGAACGCCGACGACGCAGGCCGAGATCGACCGCGTGACGGCCATTCTGCCGCCGATCGTCGAGTCGTTGCGCCGGACGTCTCCCGCCCCGGCGTAGAATGGGAGGGAACGGGGATTATGGAGAGAGCGCCGAACGGGCTGCGCTCGCTAGGGCCTGCGCTCGCTAGGGGCTACCCACAACCGCCCTGAGAAGGAGAAGACTGGTGACTTCGACCGAGATCGGCGTCCTCGTGCTCGACGTGCTGGCGGGCGTCGGCATCCTGCTGGCCGGCGTCGGCGTGTTGATCGGCATGCTCGCCCTGGCCAAGACGCTGACCCGCGTAAACGTGACGCTCGACGGCGTCGACCATCAACTCGAAAACATCGGCGAGCCCGTCGCCAAGACGCTGGGGCACGTCGATGCCATCGCCGACACCGCGGACCGAACCGTCGCGCGTCTCAGCGGCGTCGCGCAGTCGCTCGAAGACGTGGCCGGCAGCGTTTCGGAAACGGCGGAGCTGGCAAAGAACGCGCTGACGCCGGCGATCGTGAACGTCGGCACGACGGTCACCGGGATCACCAGTGGTTTGCGGCGCTTGGTTACGGGAAAGAGTTCACCGGACCAATCTTAGCGGGAGCATTTTTATGGCTAACGGTAAAGGCGGCGGATTTTTCGCCGGTTTTCTCATCGGTTCGATCGTGGGTGGGGCGGCAGCCGTTCTCCTCACGCAAGAAGAGACGCGCGATCTGCTGGTCGGCAAGGCGCGCGAGGCAGGCAACTTCGCCAAGGACGCAAGCGACGATTTGCGCGGCAAGGTTGGCGACGTCGCGAACCAGTGGCAAGCCAACGCCGCCGATCTCTACGAGCGCGGAAAGACCATCGTCGACAGCGCACGCGCCAACGTGGACGCCGCGGTGGACGAAGGCAAGAGCAGCGCGGAGCAAGCGCGCGAAGACCTCACGCGCCAGAGCGAGGAGTAGTAGACTTGGATATCAAGGTGCACGTGCGCGAGGCGCCGGGGGATTGTTACGTGGTCGATCTCAGCGGAGAGATCGACGTCTACACGTCGCCGAAAGTGAAGGACGCCATCGGCGAGCTGATCGATCGGGGCGTCTATCACCTCATCATCAATCTCGAAAAAGTGCGCTATATCGATTCGACCGGTTTAGGCGTACTCATCGGCGGATTGAAACGCGTGCGCGAGCACGGCGGTTCGGTAAACTTGGTCTGCACCAATCCGCAGATCAAGAAAATTTTCGACATCACCGGACTCGTCAAAATTTTCGGGATCTTCGAAGCTGAAGATGCCGCGATGAAAGCTTTGGCGTGATCGCCGCCGTGGAACGCGACGCGGCGGCGGAGATCGTCGAGCTTCGAGTTCCCTGCCGTGCCGAATGGGTTGCGCTCGTGCGCCTGGCGACGGCCGCCGTCGCGAACCGTCTGCAGTTTCCGATCGAAGACATCGAAGACGTAAAACTGGCGGTTGCCGAAGCGTGCACGGCGGTCATTCAGCACGCCGCCCACGGCGAGTTCATCGAGGTGACGTGCGAGGCGATGCCGGGAGCGCTGCAGGTGCGCGTTCGCGATTCCGGGCACGCGACCGGCGCGCAATCGCTGCGCGCGCTCGATTTCGAGCAAGCACGTGCCGCCGGGCTCGGCGTCTTTCTGATACGTACGTTGATGGACGAGGTGAGTTACGACGTTCATCCCGACTCGGGCACGGATCTGCGGATGGTGAAGCGGCTCGCCGGTCGACCCGGCTGAGTGCACGAGCGAAGCGAGTCGCGGCCGAGCCGCGAGCGAACCCGCGAACTCTTCGCGCAATTCATCGTGGCGCGTCAGCGCCGCGAGCGCAACGAAAACAACGACGATGCCGAGTACGAAAGGCTGCGCGACGAACTCGCCGTCGCGCATTTGAATCTCGCGCGCTTTCTGGCGGCGAAGTTCGCGAACCGCGGCGAGCCGCTCGACGATCTCGTGCAAGTCGGCACGGTCGGTCTGCTCAAGGCGATCGACCGCTTCGACTTGGAACGAGGCGTGGAGTTTACGACGTACGCGACGCCGACGATCGTCGGAGAAATCAAGCGTTATTTTCGCGACAAGGGGTGGGCGGTCAAAGTTCCGCGGCGGCTGCAGGAACTCAATCTCGCCGTCAACCGCGCGGGCGACAAGCTGGCCATGGAGTTGGGACGCAGCCCTACCGTCGCGGAGCTTGCGCTCCACTTGTCGGCGGGCGAAGAAGAAATCCTCGAAGCCCAGGAACTCGGGCAGGCCTACAACTTGCTCTCGCTCGACAGCGAAGTCTCCGGTGAAGGCGATCGCAAAGGCCAGACCCTCTCGGATACCGTGGGCGTTTCGGACGCCGGGCTGGACCTGCTCGAAGACCGCGCCAACCTCGAGCGCGGGTTCACGGTACTCAACGGCCGCGAACGCGTCATCATCTACCTGCGCTTCTACGAGTCGGTTTCGCAGACGGAAATCGCCCGCCGGTTGAACGTCTCGCAGATGCACGTCTCGCGGCTCCAGGCAAAGGCGCTGGAGAAGCTTCGCTCGGTCCTGGCGGAGTAGCCGTCTCCGGTCCGCAGGACGCGGGAGTTTGTTCGACGCAGTCGTTACAGGCCACTAATATGACAAGCCAGGAGTTGCGTAAGGCGTGGGTCGATTTCTTCACCGCGCGCGGCCACAAGCTGTTGCCGCCGGCGAGCCTCGTGCCGCACGAGATGTCGACGACGCTCTTTACCATCGCCGGCATGGAGCAGTTCGTGCCCGTCTTCCTCGGCGAGCAGCCGGCACCGGCGCCGCGAGCGGTAACGGTGCAGCGCTGCCTGCGGGTCGCCGGCGCCAAGAGCGACATCGAAAACGTCGGCCGCACGGGGCGTCACGGCACGTTTCTCGAGATGCTCGGCAACTTCAGTTTCGGCGACTACTACAAACGGGAAGCCATCGCGATGGCGTGGGAGTTCTGTACGAACGTGCTGCGGCTCGATCCCGCGCGGCTGTACGTTACGGTGCATACCGGCGACGACGAAGCGGCCCGCATCTGGACCGAGGAGATCGGTCTCGATCCCGCGCGCGTATCGCGTTTCGACGACGACAACTTCTGGACGATGGGACCGACCGGCCCGTGCGGACCGTGCACGGAACTGTTTTACGACCTCGGCGAGGAGCACGCCGACGGTCCCGGCGACGACGGTCCCAATAAGGGTTCGCGCTTCGTCGAGTTCTGGAACGTCGTCTTCCAGCAATACAACCGCGCCGCCGACGGAACGCTCTCGGAACTGCCGCGCAAAGCCATCGATACCGGTGCCGGTTTCGAGCGCATGCTCGCGATCTGCAACGGGAAGGCGTCGATGTACGATACCGACCTCTTCACGAACATCGTGGCCGCGCAGCCGAAGGTCGCGGCCTCGCTTTCTGCGCAGGAGCGGCGGGTCCGCTGCGACATCGTCGCCGACCACGCGCGCGCCGTGACGTTTCTCGTCAACGACGGCGTCTATCCCTCGAATACCGAGCGGGGCTACGTGCTGCGGTTTCTCATCCGCCGTGCGATTCGCAACGGACGTCTGCTCGGCTATCCCGACGGGTTTCTCACCGATCTCGTTCCGGCGGTCGTCGCGACGCTGGAATCGGGATATCCGGAGCTGCGGCGAAATGCCGCGCGCATTGCGAGCGTTTTGCAAACCGAGGAACGTACCTTTGACCGTACGCTCGAACGCGGCACGGCGATGCTCGAACGCTTGCTCGACGAAGCCGTAGACGAAAATGCCGTCGTTGACGGAGCCGCGGCGTTCGCGCTTCACGACACGTACGGGTTTCCGATCGAACTGACGCGCGAGATCGCCGGCGAGCGCGGCGTTGCCGTCGACACGGTCGGCTTCGAACGGTTGATGGACGAGCAGCGCAAACGAGCGCGCAGCGATGCGGCTGCCAAGCGGGCCGACGTGGGCGTCGCCGATGCGCCGGCAATTGCCAGCGAGTTCACCGGCTACGAGGGGCTCGAAGGTTCGGGCGCCGTCGTCGCGCTGTTGCGCGGCGACCGGCACGTCGAGTCGCTGCGCGAGGGCGAGGAAGGCACGCTGGTCCTCGACTCGTCGTCGTTTTACGCCGAACGCGGCGGCCAAATCGGCGACCGCGGAACGATTGCCGGGCCTTCCGGCACGTTCGAAGTGCGCGACACCCAGTATCTCGGCGAAGCGATCGCGCACGCCGGAGCGGTGATTTCCGGCGAGATTGCGACCGGCCAGCAGGTTCTCACCACCGTGCACGATTGGTGGCGCCGCGAGATTCGCCGCCACCATACGTCCGCACATTTGCTGCAGCGGGCGCTCAAGGACGTGCTCGGCGAGGACGTCAATCAAGCCGGCTCGTGGGTGGGAATCGACCGCATGCGATTCGACTTTCGCTGGGGAGGCGGCGCGCTGAATCCCGATCAGAAACGTGCGGTCGCGCATCGCGTCAACGAGATGATTCGCGCCGATTCGCATCTCGAGACGCGCGTGCTGCCGCTCGAGGAAGCCAAACGCAGCGGAGCGATCTGGATGGCCGGCGAGAAGTACGGCGAGATGATTCGCGTCGTCAGCGCCGGGCCGTCGGTAGAGTTTTGCGGTGGAACGCATTCGCATTCGACCGGCGAACTCGGCATGTTCCTCATTCTCTCCGAATCGTCGATCGGCAGCGGCATTCGCCGCATCGAATCGTGCGTTTCGCAAGCCGCCGAAGACCACGTCGCGCGTCAGACCGACCTGATCGGAAACCTTTCTTCGTCGTTGGCGACGTCGCCCGAAGAACTCGGCGAGCGCATCGGCAAGCTGCAGCGCGAGGTACGCGACTTGCAGACGGCGCTGGGGCAGCTCAAGGCGCGGCTGGCTGCCGCCGACGCGCAAACGTACCTCGAGAACGTCGAGCGCAAGGGCGAGCGCGCGTTCGTGGGCGCGATCGTACACGAAGCCGGCAACGACGCATTGCGTCAACTCGCCGCCGCGCTGCGCAACCGGTTCGCGCAGGGGGTCATCGCGCTCGTCGGCGTCGACGGCCCGAACGTCAGCGTTCTCGTGAGCGCCAGCGACGACCAGGTGCGCGGCGGCATTCACGCCGGCAATCTCGTAAAATTAGCCGCGCCGCTGATCGACGGCAAGGGCGGCGGCCAACCTGCCCAAGGTCAAGGAGGCGGCAAGAGGGCCGCCGGCGCCGATGCCGCGTTACAGGCGATACGCGCCGCAGTGCTCGAGTGAGTTTTCCGGCACGGCGACGGTTGGCGGCACGAGCTGTAGCGCCGCTCGTTTGCGCCTGTGCATTTTTGGGGATCGTCGCGCACGCGCCCGGCGAGCCGCTCGATTCACAGTACGTGCTGTCGCGCTATGCGATGGCCATCGAAGCCGTACCGGTTCCGAAAGACGTCGTTTTCACGTACACCGTTTCGCAACTCGGTCCGAGCAACATCGAACAGCGGCACACGATTTTTCGCAGCGGTTGGGACGTGCGCGACGAAACGCTCTCGGTCGACGGCATCACGCTCTCGCGCAAACGCGTGCGCTTCTCGAGGCACGAGGACCCGTATGCGGTGAGCAAACTCGCACCGCGAACGGTGTCGAATCAAATTTTATTTCTCAGCGCGACGAAAGACGGCGCGCACTACGACTACGCCTACGAAGTGACGCCGTTCGTCAAGCCGCCGGGCGCGGCGGTCGAACGCGTGACGATCGACGGGGCGCGCTTTCTGCCCCGTATCGTGCGCTTTCGAACCGCCAGCGGCGATGCGACCGGGGAGGGTGAAGTCGTCTACGCCCCGTTCGGACGGTATTGGATGCCGGTGCTGGCGACGATCGACGCGAGCATCAACGGCAAACCGGCGCGCGAGCGGATCACGTGGGGCGACTATCGCTTCCCGGAGGCGCTTCCGCCCTCGACGTTCGTGCCGCCGAAACCGCTTCGCCCAACCGGCCCCCTGCCGTGAATCGCGTCAAGCCCGCGTACGTCGCGGGCTTCGTCGCGCTCGTCATGACGGCGATCGTTTCGCGCGGCCGCGCGACGCCGTACGACAACTACGTTCTGCTGGCGCACGCGTTCTTGCACGGCCATGCGTGGATCGAGTGGCCCGGAGCCTACATCGATGCGCTCGGCTACGGCGGAGCGCACTACGTCATTGAAGCGCCGCTGCCGGCGATCTTGCTGCTGCCCTACGTCGCACTCGCCGGCATTCAGGCGAATCAAACGCTGCTCGCGATCGTACTGGCCGCGGTCGCGATCGGCGCGGCGTGGGAACTCGGCGAGCGATTCGGACTCCAAGCCGATGCGAATGCGTGGATCTGTGCGTTCCTTTTAGCCGGCACGGACCTCTTGTGGTGCGCGATGCTCGGCGACGTGTGGTTTCTCGCCCACGTGTCGGCGGTCTGCTTCACGCTGCTCGCGCTGGTCGAACTCGCCGGAAAACGGCGCGCGTGGCTCGTCGCGCTCTTCGCCGCGTGCGCCTTCGAGTCGCGCTTTACGCTCGTGCTGGCGCTGCCGGCGTACGCGTATCTGTGCTTCACCGATCCCGAAAAACCGTTTGCCCTCGCGCCGTCGTGGCGGCGCGCGCTGAGCGGGTTTGCCGCGGTCCTACTTCCGGTGGCGGCGCTATGGCTGCTCTACAATCGCGCGCGTTGGGGCACGTGGACCGACATCGGCTATACCACGTGGTATCACCAAGATGAAGCCGGATTCCCGACCGGATCTCCGTTCCGGCTCGCGTATCTCCCCGAGCAGCTCTGGTCGTTCTTCGTGCGGGCTCCGACGCGTCTTCCGGAGTTTCCATATCTGCGTCCGGAGTTCACCGGCGTCGCGCTGACGTGGACGTCCCCGGCGCTCGTGCTCGCTTTTTTCGCACGCGGCCCTGCTCGCTGGGTCGTCGCGCTCTGGGCCGCGACGACCCTCACGGCCGTGCCGAACTTTCTCTATTACGTCAACGGCTTCGCGCAGTTCGGCATGCGGCACGCGCTCGATTTCGAGCCGTTTCTGGTCGCGCTGATGATGCTCGCCGTGCGTAAACGCCTCCACGCCTGGGGCTACGTGCTGATCGCCTATTCGATCGCCGCGGGCTTATGGGGCTGCTGGTACTGGAACTCGTTCGTTCGAACGTAGCGGCGATGGATGTCGTGGGACCGAAGGCTCACCGCTGCGTCGGGCCGCCCTAGGTAGCATAAGAAAGGTCGAATCACCGTGAGGATAGAGGGCACCGCTAAGCTCGTCCGGATATTTCTTGGAGAGTCAGATCGCTGGAAAGGTCAGCCTCTCTATATCGCGATCGTAGAAGAGATGCGGAAGGCGGGCTTGGCCGGTGCGACGGTATTCAAAGGCATCTTGGGTTTCGGTGCGCATTCGGTCGTCCACGCGGCTCGAATCGTTGACCTGTCATCCGACTTGCCGATCGTCATCGAACTCGTAGATTCGGAAGAGAAGGTCGCTGCATTTCTCCCCACACTCGACCTCATGGTTGCCGAGGGTCTCGTCACGTTGGAAAAAATCGACGTCATCGCGTATAAGCCGGGGACGCCGAAATGAAGCCGGTCATCGCGTTTCTGGCCGTGGGCGCGGGCGGAGCGATCGGATCGATGCTCCGCTACGCCGTAACGCTTTGGATGATCGGCAGGGTAGGGCCCGGGTTTCCCTGGCATACGGCACTCATCAACGTCGTCGGCTCCTTCTTCATCGGAGCGGTCGCCGCTTACGTGCAATCGAGCGCGGGTTTGTCCCCGTTGATCAGTGCCTTCGTCATGGTGGGCATTCTGGGGGGATTCACCACGTTTTCGACGTTTAGCTTTGACGCGCTTACGCTGCTATCAGACGGATCGGCGGGCATCGCGTTAGCGTACTGCGCGGGAAGCGTAGTCCTCGGCATATCGGGCGCGGCTGCGGGAATCGCGGTTGTGCGCGTAGCGCTGCACGCGGTTTCGGTTTGAGGTTTTCCTAGGCACGGCTCGCGCTCGCGAACTAGCGGGTGGTCATCGGGAGGCCGCCGATGTTGGGGCGCACGCGCGCGGCTTGCGGGGCTTGCGGCGGCGCGGGCGGCTGTTCGTCGCTGCGTGCCTCGTGGGGCCAATAGCGAATCGCCAGCGAGTACGCGACGTAATCGTTGTAGCCGTCGATTTCGTTTTGGATCGTGAAGCAGCGGCAGATCCACATCGGCACGGTCACGAATAGTCCGATTCCCGAGAAGAGCGCGAGCGACATGAGAATGCCGCGGGCGTAGTTTCCGAGGTAGTACGACTCGCCGCCGACGACGCCGAGTACGAGCGTCAAAATGAACGCGACCGTCGGGTCCTTGGCATAGCGCTGGTACTCGTAGGCGAACGTCGCCTGGGCTTCGGGGCGCATCTGAACGGCGAGCATCTGAGCGTACGGGGTCAAGATCGTGTTCCTCCACCGTTCCATACGGCTTGGGGATGCCGGTGTTTCAATGCCGTTGGGCGCCGGCGAGGGCGTCGTAGGCGTCCCGCAGGCGGCCCGCTTCGAGAACCGGAGCGCCGCAGGCCGTCCCTAGGCAGACGTAGGCTGCGGGGTGCGGCTCGGCCGGAAGCTGCGCCTCGCCCGCGCCGTCGGGCGGCAGAGTACGAATGGCGAACGCTGCCGGTAAGCGCAAGGCCGCCTCGCGAAAGGCATCGGTCGCTTGCGGCGTCCCCACGACACGAATCGAGAGCTCGGGCGAGAGCAGCCGGCGCAGCGCGCGCCCGAAGGTTGCGGCGAACGATCCTGCCGATGCGTAGGTGCGGGCGTAGATCGCCAGCGCCGCCGCGGCTCGTTCCCGGTAGCGCGGTTCGAGCGTAAGCGCACCGAGCCGGAGCAACGCGTCCGCCACGGTTGCGTTATCGACGATCGGGCGATCGCGCATCTCCAACCGTCCAAGCGCCTCGGAATGCACGCGGTCGTAAAAACCGCCGTCCTCCGCTTCGAAGCGTTCGAGGATGCGGCCGGCAAGCGCCCGCGCGCGTTCGAGAAAACGCGGTTCGCCGGAGATTTCGTGTCCGTCGAGCAATGCGCGCAGGTAGGCGACTTGGTCGGTGAGGAGCCCGCG
Source organism: Vulcanimicrobiota bacterium (assembly GCA_963704715.1). Lineage (GTDB taxonomy): Bacteria > Vulcanimicrobiota > Vulcanimicrobiia > Vulcanimicrobiales > Vulcanimicrobiaceae > Tumulicola. The sequence continues at coordinate 1,942,148 of OY969933.1, forward strand.
TACTTGCGGCGCCTCGCCGGGCACGACGTAGTGATAGGCAAGGCCTTGCGCATCGGTCAGGCGATCGTGCACGGCATCGAGCGTCGCGGCGGCCTGCGCGATCGTCGCGTCGTCGTCGAGGGCGCGCCCCGCATAAAACCAGGCACCTGCCAATCCGCACGTCCAGTTCGTATACGACGTCCGGTCGACGAACGGAGTCTCGCGCGCGGCGCGCTCCTCGAGCGGCAGCGCGAAGTACACTTCGTCGGCGTCTTGGCTGCCAGCGAACAGCTGCGTTCGCGAATCGCGCAGCGTTTCGCGCACGTAACGCATCGTGGAGAGGAGAATCTCGCGGAAGCCGGTTGCCGGCGCGAAGAGCGTCAGGTGCGCGAGCACGCGGATCAGGCCGGCGTGATCTTCCGCCATCTTCTCGAAGTGCGGCACCGACCAATCGCGCGTGGTGGAATAGCGAAAAAAGCCGCCCTCGACGTGATCGTAGGTGCCGCCGCGCGCCATCGCCAGCACGGTCTGCGCGACCATGGCGTAGAGGCGTTCCTCGCCGCCGCCGCGCCACTCGGTAAGCAAGAATTCGAGCAGTTCCGGCTGCGGAAACTTCGGAGCGTCGCCGAAACCGCCGTACTCGTCGTCGTATGACTCGGTCAACTGCTCGATCAGCCGCACGATCATCGTTTCGCGCAGCTCGGCCGGTGCGCCGTCGCGCGGGACGGGCGGGACGGGCGGGGGTGCCGCAGCGGCTCGCGCCGCAATCGCCGGTTTATTTCCGGCGTAGAACGCGGCGACGTCGTCGAGCGCGCGCCGAAGGGTCTCGGGCGGAAGATATGTTGCGCCGGTCAAGAGCGTGCCGTCGGGAGCGAGGAACGCGGTCGTCGGCCAGCCGCCCATGTTATAGCGTGCGTTAACGTCGGGACGGCGATCGTTGTCCACGCGCACCGGCACGTAGCGCTCGTTGATGGTTGCGATGACGCTCGGATCCGAATACGTCGTTTCGTCCATGACGTGGCACCAGTGGCACCACACCGCGGAAATCGCCAGCAGGATCGGCTTGTCTTGCGCGCGTGCGCGTTCGAACGCTTCCGGCCCCCACGCCGACCATTCGATTTCGTTCGCGCGGTTGGCACGCGGCGAGAAACGGAACTCACTCATCGTCGGATGCTCCCCGCAGAAACGATGCGCCGTAGAATGTGGCGATCACGGCATAGACGGCTAGTCCCACGATGGCTACCGATTCGGTTCGCAGCGCGAAGGTTGCGGCGAAGCACGCCGCAAATGCCAAGGCGGCGAGCGCAACGCCGCGGTGCGTGCGCGCCGTCATTGCGTAGACGTCCGCGTCGTAATAGCCGCCGGGCCGGCGGCTGCGAGACCACGCGAAGAGCGCCGTCGCGAGCGCGGCAATCAAACCGGCGAGACTCCACACGTCGAGGCCTTCGCCGCGCGCGCGGTAAGCCGCTGCCGAACGTCGAACGGCGCAGCCAATGCCCTCGAAAAAGAATGCCGGCAGCCGTCCGGGTGAGTTGCGGACGTACCGCAAGAAACGCGACTTCGGCGTTACGCCGGAACCGAGCGGTAAGAAGGTTTCGGCCGCCAAGCGATTGCGTTTTGTCGTGCAGATGCATCGTGCCACGCGTCTGCACTACGATTTCCGGTTGGAAGCCGGAGGCGTACTGGCCTCGTGGGCCGTTCCCAAAGGCCCGACGCTCAAACCGCTCGACCGGCGGCTTGCGATGCACGTCGAGGACCATCCGATGGACTACCGCGACTTCGAGGGCAACATTCCGGCCGGTCAGTACGGCGCGGGCAGCGTCATCGTGTGGGACGAGGGCACCTACACGCTGGTCGAGGGCGACGATCCGGCGGCCGAGATTGCTGGCGGAAAAATCAAGTTCGTGTTGCACGGTGAAAAACTGCGGGGCGAGTTCACGCTCGTACGCATCAAGGCGCGCGAGGGCGAACGGGGCGATCCGTGGCTGCTGCTGAAGGATCACGATGAGTACGAGGATGCAAAGTACGATCCCGCCGAGCATCCGGAATCGGTGAAGACCGGGAAGACGCTCGAGGACGTCGCCCGCAATCCGCGTTCGAAAATCTGGAACTCCAAGCAAAAAGCGCGATCGGCGGCGGCGCCGCGGCTGCCGGAGCGCGTCAAGCGCGATCCGCTGCCGAAGCTGAAATCCGTCATGCTGGCAACGCTGGTCGAGGCGCCGTTCGACGACGACGAATGGCTGTTCGAAATCAAGTGGGACGGGTACCGCGCCGTTTGCACGGTCGACGGCAAAGGGCGGTTGTCGCTCGTCTCTCGCAACGACATCGATTTACTCGCGCGTTTTCCCGTGATGGAGGGTTTGGCGGAAGCGTTTTCGAGCGTGCCGGTCGTCGTCGACGGCGAGATCGTCAGCCTGGACGCCAAGGGACGGTCGGAGTTTCAACGACTGCAGGAATACCAGCAATCGAAAGCCTCGCTGACCTACGTCGCGTTCGATCTGCTCTACGCCGACGGCCGCGACTTGCGCAAGACGCCGCTGGAAGAACGAAAGGCGCTGCTCGAACGGACGATTGCCGACGAAAACCTCGTGCTGTACTCCAAACACGTCGTCGAGAAGGGCATGGCGTTTTTCGATGCCGCCAAGAAGCGCGGGCTCGAGGGCATCGTCGGCAAAAAGCGCAGTTCGTTCTACCAGGAACGCCGCTCGCGCGATTGGGTGAAGATCAAGGCTCAACTTGAAGGCGAATTCGTGGTGGGCGGCTGGACCGATCCGCGCGGCAGCCGCAAAGGGTTCGGCGCGCTGCTGCTGGGCGCGCACGACGGCGGGAAGCTTCGCTACGTCGGATCGGTCGGAACCGGTTTCAACCACAAGACACTCGCCGCGCTGCACGCGCGTCTGCTGCGAATGGCGCGCAAAACGTCGCCGTTCGGCACGCCGGTCGACGTGCGCGAAGCGACGCATTGGGTGAAGCCTGAGCTCGTGGTGCAAGTGCGCTATACCGAGTTGACGCGCGACCTGCAGTTGCGCCACCCCGCCTATCTCGGCGAACGGTTTGACAAACCGGCCGCGGACGTGACGCTCGAACTGCCGGCGCACCGCGGAAAGGGCTGACGTGTCCGAGCGCACTCCGGTCACGGTCGGTTCTCGGCGGCTGTCGTTTTCGAATCTCGATAAGGTGCTGTGGCCGCGCGACGGTTACACGAAGGGCGATCTCATCGAGTACTACCGCGCCGTGGCCGGCGTCATCTTGCCGTATCTCAATGAGCGTCCGTTGACGCTGCAGCGGTATCCCGATGGCATCGACGGTTTTTCGTTCTTCGAAAAACATCTCCCGAAGGGAGTGCCGGATTGGGTCGATCGCGTCACTGCGTCCTCGGCGGAAGGCGGAAAGAAAGTCACGTACGTCGTCTGTAACGACGAGCCGACCCTCGCCTACGTCGCCAATCTTGCCGCGATCGTGCTGCACGCATGGACATCCCGGGTGCAGACGCTCGACGATCCGGATTTCGTCTTCTTCGACGTGGATCCGGGAGAGAAATGCACGCTCAAGACGCTCGCGACCGTCACGCTTGCAATCCGCGACACGCTCGAGGGCATCGGCTTAAAGTCGCTGGTGAAAACGTCGGGTGGCATGGGATTGCACGTGTTCGTACCGCTGGCTGAGGGCTACACGTACGAGACCGCCAAGCTCTTTGCAGAACTCCTGGCGCGCCAGGTCGCGCACAATCTGGGCAGTGCGGTGACGCTGGAGCGAACGGTTTCCAAACGCGATCCGAAAGCCGTCTATCTCGATTACGTTCAGGTCGGCCGCGGAAAAACGTACGTCGTCGCGTATTCGGTGCGCGCGCGCGACGGAGCGCCGGTCTCCACGCCGCTGGAATGGGACGAAGTCGAAGCGTTTGCGCGCAAACGCGGAGCGACGATGCCGGAGGATGCGTTTGCGGCGTTCACGATGCGCACGGCCCCCAAGCGCCTCAAGAGCCGCGGCGACCCCTGGGCGGGTGCGGCTTGGAAGAAGCAGCGGCTCGAGGGTGCCATCGCCCGCGCCCAAACGACGTGGCGTTAGCCCGCCGTGTCATCCTGGGCCGAGCGCCTGTGTCATCCTGAGCCGAGCGCCCTGTAACATCCTGATCCGAGCGCCCTGTGTCATCCTGAGCGGAGCACCGCGCAGCGGTGCGCAGTCGAAGGACGGCCCGAACGGGACATCGTGCCGGGAATCGGGTAGAATGGCCAGACTATGGCGCATGCAATTTGGTCCGGAGCCATCAACTTTGGGTTGGTCACGATACCGGTGAAGGTCTTTACGGCGGTCAAAACCGACGAGCTGTCGTTCAATCTGCTGCACAAGAAAGATGAAGGGCGCATCAAATACGAACGCGTCTGCAGCGTCGACGGCAAGACGGTGCCGTGGGACGAGATCGTCAAAGGATACGAGTACGAAAAGGGACAGTACGTCCTCCTGACCGACGAGGACTTCAAGAAGGTCAATCCCGAGGCGACGCAGTCGGTCGACATTTTGGAGTTCGTCGAACTCGATAAAATCAATCCGATGTTCTTCGACAAGCCCTATTATCTCGAACCGACCAAACAGGGGCGCCATGCCTACGCATTGCTGCGCGAAGCGCTCGCGAAGAGCAACCGCGTTGCGATCGCGCGCGTCGTCATTCGCACCAAAGAATACATCGCCGCCGTAAAACCGCTCGAGGACGCACTCGTGCTCGAACTGATGCATTGGGCGGGCGAAATCGTCAGCCCGGGAACGCTGGAGTTGCCGGGCGCCGAGAACCTTCCCGAGGCGGAAATGAAGATGGCGAAGATGCTCATCGACACGATGAGCGTCGACGACTTCGAACCCGACAAGTTCGTCAACCGCTATCACGACGAAGTGCTCGCGATGATCGACGCCCGTGCCAAAGGCCAGGAGCTGCCGAAGGCCAAGAAGGCGCCGCCGCGCGCCAAGGTGGTCAATCTCATGGACGTTCTGGCTGCGAGCTTGGAAGAGAGCAAGAAGCGCCGGGCCTCTACCAACGGACGCAGCGCTTCGCAAGACAAGCCGCACGCAAAGCGCCGCAAGAAAACCGCCGCCTAATTCCCGTGTCATCCTGAGCGGAGCGATACTGAGCGAGCGTAGCGAGCCGAAGTGGCGCGCAGTCGAAGGACGCACTCGAAGGAGCGTTCAGGAGCCGGATCGCGAGTCGCTGCGGGCACGCATTCGGGTCGCCGTTGATCTCGCGATCGGAAACCATGCCGCGCCGGCGCAAAGCGCGCTGGCAAACGTCGCGCCGGCGGTCGAGAGCGGCGACGACGAAATGCTCGCGCTCTACTTTCAGGCGCGCGCCATTGCCGCGGTCAAAGCGCGGCGAATTGCCGAGGGTTTCGACGCCTTCGAATCCGCGTTAGCCGCCGCGCGACGATACGGCGTCGCCGCTCTCTGCGCACGAATTCTCATCAATTACGGAACGGCGCTGATACAAGACGGCAATATCGTCCTTGCCGTCGCGCTGCTCGAAGAGTCGCTCGCGCTCTCGCGTTCGATCGAACGCACGACCGCGCGCGGCACGCTCGAAAAACTGCGCGCGCTTGCAAGCACGAAACCAGTCGCGCTGACCAGTCTCGCGGAGGCGCGGTTTGCCGCGGGCGATCTCGACGGATCGTCGGACGCCCTGCGCGAGTTCCACGCGATGCGTAGCGGCAACAGCGGCGATCTCATCGTCGCCGCGGCGGTCGGCATTCCGCTCGCGACGCTGCGCGGTGACGATCTGCTGCTGCGTCAGAGTTGGGATCCGAGTCTGCTCGACCTCGCATTTGCCCGCCGCGAACAGTGGCTCTGCGGCCCGCTCGTCGAAGCCTTCTGCGCGCGCTTCGAGCACCTGGGACGGCGTCACGAGCACGACGCGCTGCTCCTTCGAGCCGCGGCCGCGCTTGAGTCGCTCGATAACAGCCTGTTGCTGGGTATTCGGCTCGCGCGCCTCGGCCCGGCAGCGTGTTTGCCGCGCGTTAGCGCGCTCGTGTCGCGGCAGTGCGACGGTGACGGCGCCTTGTTGCCGGCGTACCGCGACCTTTTCGAAGCGTTCGTCGCGTCGCGGCGTCAGATCTCGGGACGCTCGCGCGAGCTGGCGCTGCGGGCGCAGCGCGGCTTTGACGGCGCAGGACGGCCGCATTTGCGGGCGCTCGCGGCATCGGCGGCCGGAAAGGCGCCCGCGCTGCGGTGGAGCGGCGCGCCGGTGCCGCGGCGTCTTGCCACCCAGTTGACCGGCCGGGAACGGGAGGTCGCCGCGCTGGCGGCGGCCGGGATGCCGAACCGCGCTATTGCGGAGCGCTTATGTCTCAGCGAACGCACGGTTCATCACCACTGCGAGGCGATCTTCGGAAAGCTCGGCATCCGTTCGCGCTGGCAGCTGCCCTCGACACTCAGCGACGTTTTTGCGTCAATCGAAAATGGAAACGGCTAGTAGTGCTAAGCCTCTTTATCGCGAGAACACCTCCAAGTCGAGGATTGACTACGGCCCCACGGCGAGTCCAAACGCTTGTGAGAATCCTCCACCGATCGTTACCAGACACCACGACGACCGGCAACCCTTAGGAATCTCCCGTACCGCGCTACTGCCGCCGTCCGAAACGTACACGTTACCCGTACCATCTGCTTTAGCTGCGACCGGGTCACTGAATCCACCCATTATTACGTTCACGCACGATGTCGAGGCGCAATGCGGCGGCATCTCCTTGACTTCCTTATTTCCGCGATCGTCAACGTAGACATTACCGTCGCGGTCCAGTGAAACGCTCCATGGAATGCTCCAGCCGCCGCCCAGACGCGTCACGCATGACGCCGAGCGGCAATTGGGCGGCATTTCTGAAACGTAGTAGTAGGAAGCAACGTACACGTTTCCATGCTTGTCAAGCGCAACGTCGCTCGGTCCGTAATCCCACGGATGGTATCCCGGACCGACGAAAGCGTTGCCACCTAGTTTCACTACGCACGAATTCTTTTGACAGCCGGCCGGCACTTTCTTAACGTACCCGTGGCTGTAGTCGGGGACGTAGAGGTTACCGTGCTTATCGGACGCCGTGTTGAATGGATTGAGGTAATCGCCAGGCATGGTCGAAGCACAGCTAACGCTGTCACATCCCGGTGCCATCTTATAGACGGCCGTATTGTAGTCGCAGGTGTTGCTCACATAGACGTCGAGCGACGAGTCGACGCTCACGAATGTCGGGCACGAGAAGCTCTTGCCGACGGTCACAACGCACTGAGCGTCGCGGCAGGCTTTCGGAATTTTCTTTACGAGCTTGGCGCCGTTATCGGCGACGTAAATATCGTGCAGCGGGGCGTTGTTGGCCGGCGTAGTCTCGGCCGGACCGGCGTAGATCGGAGCGGACGTATTCCCCCCATTACCCGGCGTGAGATTCGATTGCGAGGTGCCGGCACACCCAGCAAACGCAAGCACAAGGATAACGACCCGCAACCGTTTCACGCGATCTCCCTTCGGGCGGAAGACCCAAGACGCACCTGCCCGGCGTCCCCGCTCATGTCGCTATGATGAGGCATTTGTACGGTATCCGGAACGGACACTTGGACAAGTAGTCTGGACAAGTTGCTCCGGGCGAGCAGACCGGGATGGTTCCCGTACGTAGCCCGGAACGGGAGCAGCGACTCGACCCATAGGCAATTTACCCATGACCCACATCGGCCATGGGACCTATGATTGCTTTGAACCAACTCGCGATGGAGGGACGCTCATGACGGCTTCTCGTGGCCTCGTTCGGGTGCTCGGCTTTCTTCTCACGGCGGTACTGGTCAGTGCGTGTGGCGACGGCCTTGGCGCCTCGCCGGCGATGCAATCCGTGCAGACCGCGCCGATGGCGCCCGCCGCACGCACCGGCAACCTCCTGTACGTTGCGGATTTGAATGCAGGCGACGTCTACGTCTTCTCCTATCCGGGAGGCAGGCTCAGAAGGAAGCTCACCGGATTTCAGGCCGTTCACTACCTGTGCGTTGACGGCGACGGGCATGTCTTCGTCGACGACACCGGCGCGAGCAAAGTGCTCGAGTACGACCGCACCGGCACCCAGCCAATCCACACGTTTAAAACGCCGAATGCGACGCCGAATAGTTGTGCGATCGACCCGGCCACCGGGAATCTCGCGATTTCGTACAATCCGCTCGGCGAGGGACCCGGCGCCGTCGACGTGTATAAACATGCAACCGGCAAGCGGACGACGTACACGACTCCAAACGTCTTTCGCTACTATTTCATCGGTTACGACAATGCGGGAAATCTCTTCATCGACGGCACCGATATGCACGTGACCTTCGAGCTTGCGGAACTGCCGGCCGGAGGCCAAACCACCCAAGCGATTACCATGGGCACCAGCGTGTCGTTGCCGGGCGCGATTCAGTGGGACGGGCAGTACCTTGCAATCGGCGATCAAGTCTGTATCGAGTGCGCGTCGCAGATCGATCGCGTATCGGTGAGCGGCACGACGGCCACGCTGGTGGGAACGGTTGCGCTGACCGACTCGTGCGACGTGCTCCAGTACTGGATCGACAAGGGGCGCGTCATCGCCGCCGACGACTGCGGCAGCACGGTGAAGTATTTCAGCTATCCCGCCGGCGGTAACTCGCTCAAGACGATCGCTTCCCCGCTCAGCGAGCCCGTCGGCGTTACGGTCAGCCCGAAGTAAGGCCTAGCGAAGGTTTTCGGCTCGCGCGGTTTCGACGTCGCAGGCCAATGGCGATGCATCGCCGCCACCGCCGGTCGCGCTTTGATTCGACTCGCCGCGGGCGCTGAAGAGGCCCATGACGAGCGCGATCGACACGAACGAGAGCGATTCGGCGCCTGCAAAAGCTGGGCCGAGCCCGCCCAGCAACCCGGTCGAGACGGGCGGCGCGAGAATTCCTGAGAGCGAGTCGAGCGAGGACGAGGTTCCAAGGACGACGCCTTGCTCGCGGTCGGATGCAGCGTTGCTGATGAGCGCCGTGATGCCGGTGTTGACCAGCGCCATTCCGAACGAGAAGAGGATCATCGTCACGGCCAAGCCGGCGATATTGTGGACGAACGGAACGTACGCGAACGCACCGAGCAGCGACGCGAGGCCGACGTTCGACATGCGGCGATCGCCCTGGCTGGCGTTGCTCATCGTACGGTCGCCGAGCAGCGACGAGATGCGTCCTACGAGAAAGACGTTGCAGAACACGTTGAAGACCGCAAAAATCGAAAAGAAATAGTCGGTCTGCGTCAGCGAAAATCCAAGCTGCCGCTGCAAATAGAGTGAGATGACCGAGAACCATCCGTACAGGCCCATGGAGATCGCGAGCTTTTGCCAGAGAATGCGTCCCAAACGTGGTTTCCTTATGACGGCTAGGATCTCGCGCAGGCCGACGCGCGCTTCGTCGTCATCGCGGGCACGCGATTCGGGCAGCATCACGATCGTGACGAGCAGCGTCAGCAGCTGCAAGGCCGCGGCCGCTAAGAACGGCGCCGCGAAACCGAAATGCGAAAAAAGCAGGCCGCCGGCGAAAGGCCCGAAGATCATGCCGGCGCCGAACATCGCGCCGATGAGTCCGAAGGCGCGCGAACGGTCCTTCGCCTCGACGAGGTCGGCGACGTAGGCCTGTGTGATGCTGATGTTGCCGCCCGAGATGCCCTCGATGATGCGGGCAACGAAAACCAGCGCGATGCCGGGCGCGAAGGCCAGCATCGCCCAACCGATCGTGGCGCCGATTTGCGAGATAATCAGCACGCGCTTGCGTCCGAAGCGATCCGAGACGTGTCCCCACAACGGCGCGGTCACGAGTTGGCAGAGCGAGAACGTTCCGAAGAGCACGCCAACGGTGAACGGCGAGGCGCCGAAGTGCGTCACGAAGTACGGCAGCATTGGAATCAGCATGCTGAAGCCGATGATGTCGATGAACGTTACGCCGAGAATCGGAAGAAGTTTACGAATCATGAGGTGACTCAACCGGCAAGATTATGGGCGCGAGGCGCTCGCTCTTGCGAAGCAGCTCGAGTTTGTACGGCCGGCTGAGGTCGATGCTGGTTAGGACCTTATGGAGCGCGTCAAGTCCGCGAACGCGCTGCCCTTCGAAGGCGACCAGCACGTCGCCGGCAAGGATCCGGGACGTATCCGCCGGACTGCCCGGCTCGACGGAGGCCACCATCACCGCGCGCCGGTCGTCCAGCCCGAAACGGCGTGCGGCAGCGGTCGAAAGCACGACGTCCTGACCGGCGATGCCGAGATAGCCGCGGCGCACCTTCCCATCGCGCACCAGCAATCCGGCGATATGTTTTGCCGTGTTGATTGCAATCGCAAAGCAGAGGCCTTGACCCGGAAGGACGGCGGTATTGACGCCGATGACCTCGCCGCCGGCAGTGACCAGGGGACCACCGGAGTTACCCGGATTGAGCGCGGCGTCGGTTTGGATGATGTTGTCCATGAGCCGTCCCGATTGCGAACGCAACGTTCGCCCGAGGGCGCTGACGACGCCGGCCGTGACCGTGTAGGCAAGGCCGAACGGATTTCCCACCGCAACGACGAGTTGGCCGGGGCGTAGCGCCGCCGAATCGCCCAAAACGACATGTGCCAACTCCGGCGCATCCACGCGCAAGATCGCCAGATCGGTGTGAGGATCGTCGCCGATCAGCGTCGCTCCCAGCTCACGTCCGTCAAGGAGCGCGACACCGATGCGTTCGGCGCCGTGTACGACGTGGCTGTTCGTCAGCACGAAGCCGTCGGGCGTAAAGACGAATCCCGAGCCATTGCCGCCGCTGCGGCCGTTGCGGACTTCGATGCTCACGACGGCGGGGCTGACGCGCTCGGCGGCCGCCGTAACCGCCTCCGAATACGGATCGAGCGCCGGCGCTTCGACGCTGAGGAGGGAGAGGGTCATGGTGCCTCCACAACCCATCGCTTCCGGTGGCCGGTTGCGACGCTTGCACGAGACGCCGCGTTGGGGGGAGGGTGCCAACCGGCCGGGACGAATCCCGTCCGGTCCCGCGCCCAGATGGCGGAATTGGTAGACGCGCTGGTTTCAGGTATCAGTGGTGGCAACATCGTGGGGGTTCGAGTCCCTTTCTGGGCACCAAAAGCGAAAGCGCCTGTAGGGCGCTTTTGCATTTGCTGCAGAGAGGCTTCATCCAAATGGGAATGACGTGAACGGCAGCTTCACATGGGGGAATGCGGCGGTGGAATATACATGGACCATGCCTGGCGCGACGGCTGAATATGAAGCGGCGCGCCGTCAGCTCTGTTCGAGCGAAATGGCGCTACGGGATCACATCGAGCGCGTCGCGGCTGCTCGTCGCGAGTTGCCGCGTGGCCCCCGCGTCCCGGAGTACGAGTTCATCGAGGGCTCCGCGCGCGTGAAATTGTCGGAACTCTTCGCGGAAGGCAAACCGTATCTGGTGATGTACCACGTCATGTATTGGCCGGACGACGATGACTTCTGTCCGATGTGCTCGATGTGGGCGGACGGATGGAACGGCGTAGCCGCGCACGTTAGCCGGCAGGCGAATGTCGTTCTCGCCTCGCTCGCGCCGGCGGCGCGTTTGAAAGATTGGGGCGTGCGCCGTGGTTGGAATCGTATTCGCGTCCTTGCAGACGCGGACGATTCTCTTGCAAACGATGCCGGAGCCCAACACGCGCCGGGTAAGCCGGTCTCAACGGTCCTGGTTTTCGAGAAAGCACAGGACGGTGTGTATCACCGTTACACGGCTCACCCGGAATTCGACGACGATAGCTGGCGTGGCATCGATCAGTTGTGCGCAACGTGGTCGATCCTCGATCTACTGCCCTCCGGTCGCGGCGACAATTGGCATCCCGACAACAGTTACGTGACCTAGCGCGCTCGATCGCGTAAAGCGACACCGCCCTTACGAATGTTGCGTGCGTTTGAGGTCGGCGACGAGTGCCTTCGCAGTCGAGTCCGGTACGCCCAACGCCGTAAGCGCCGAACCGGTAAAGGTTCCGGATGTCATCTTGACGATCGTCCAGCCGCTCTTGCTTTTCTTCGCCAACGCCTGTCCGGCGGCGTAGTTCTTCCCCGCGCTCCAGTACGCGATGATGTACGGCTGCTCGGCCACCATGTTTACGTCGATGTCCGTGGCGCTGAGGCGGTCTTGAACGATTCCCGAAACGGCGACGGAGTCGTCGGGGCCGGGAATCTCCGCGACGGCGGGCGCCATGCACGCTACCGCCAAGACGATCGAAGCTAATAATTGCATCGGCATGCTGTTTGCATGCAAGCGACCGCCTACCTCCCATCACTGATGGTTGCGTCGAGAGCGCCGCGTTGAGAACATGAACCATCGCGCGCGAAGGCGAAGGCCAAAGCTATGATGGGACGTTGGTTAGCCATGTTGTTCGGCATCGCGCTCCTAACCGGGTGTTCGCTCGATAACGGTGGATTTGGAGTAGGCCGGGAAGCGTCTCCGAACGTCCTAAGCGGGAAGTATATCAAGCACATCGTGGTGATGGTTCAGGAGAACCGCAGCTTCGACGATTTTTTCGCAACCTATCCCGGAGCCGACGGCGCGACGTACGGGTACACGTCTAAAGGCGTGAAGGTCACGCTTAAGAAGAGCCCTCTCGCGGCAGCCGACATCAACCACGATTGGAAGACGTTTCTTGCCGAATGCGACTTGCAGTCCAGCGGCGTCTGCAAGATGGACGGATTCGACAAGGCGAAGATCGACGGCAACAACCCGGGCGGCCTCTACGCGTATCAGTACGTCGACCCCACCAAAATCGTGCCGTATTGGTCGATTGCACAGAACTACGTGCTGCTCGACCATATGTTCCAAACTCAGGGAAGCGGCAGCTTTACCGCACACCAGGACCTCGTTGCGGGGGCAACGGCGATCAACGATACCGACAGTCTGATCGACTATCCGAATGAGCCGAAGGTCTGGGGATGCGACGCCCCGACGCCGAGTCCGAGCAATCCGTACGGGTCGTGGGTGCCGTTGATTACGACGAACGACTTCTACGAAAACGATCCCTCCAAATATCAGTTGCCGTTTCCGTGCCTGAGTTATGGAACGATGCGGGATCTTCTCGACGCGAAGAAAGTCGGCTGGAAGTACTACACGCCGACCTACGACATCAATAAGTCGAGGGGCGGCGCCGGTACAGAGTGGAATGCTTTTGCGGCGATTCGTGCGGTGCGCTACGGCTCGGAATGGGGCACGAAGGTGGTATGGCCCGAAACGCTCGTGTGCAGCGATATCGCGAGCGGAAAACTGCCATCGTTCTCCTGGGTAATTCCCGATCAAGTCGATTCCGACCATCCCCAGAGCAAGAACCAGCAAGACGACGGTCCCGATTGGATCGCGTCGGTCGTCAACGCGATCGGTAAAAGCCACTACTGGAATTCGACGGCGATCATCGTCGTATGGGACGATTGGGGTGGTTTTTTCGACAACGTGCCGCCTAAATTCTATTCGTCGGGGCAGCTCGGCTTCCGCGTTCCGGCGCTCGTCATCTCGCCGTACGTCGCGCAGGGCAAAGTCTCGCACGTGCCGTTCGAGTTCGGCAGCATCCTAAAGTTTGCAGAGCAAACGTTCGGCCTCGGATCGCTGGGTACGACGGACGTGCGCGCGAAATCGATCGGCGACGTGTTCAACTTCACCAGTCCGCCGCGGGCCTTCGTATCGATCCCGACGCAGCGCACGTGCGGCGACTTCGAGCGCCGGAAGCCGTCGAACTTGCCGGTCGATACGGAATAGACGTCTAGACGAAACTCCAGACGACGACCACGGCCAGTACGACGAACGCGAGAAAATCGGTCGCCATCGCAAGCGCTTCCGGCGACGACCGCTCTCGCCGGAAAATATGTCCGGCCGACGCGCCGCCGTAGAAAACGACGGCCCAGATCGAGATCGGCAGCACGAACGTAGGGTTCCCCAGCGATGCGATACCGACGATCCCACCGGCGGCGTTTGCGATGCCGAGTTCGCGGACTATCGGAAGCGCGTCGTCGCTTTCAAAATGGAAAATGCTGTGTGCGGTGTATTGCGGACGCGCCAGCTGCATCACGCCGGCCAGAAAAAGCCGTATGCCGACCGCCCAAAACACGAACCACTTTGCAACGAGCGGCATCCACGCCACGCCGTCGATCCGCTTCTCCACGAGAATCGAGCAGAGGGGCAGAACCACCATCATCAGGAGAATCGACACGCGATACATGGCGCTCCGGGTCCGTCGTGAGGCTTGCAGGCACCTGCTCGAGTGCTCGCGGCTCGCAACGGAATGGCGCTACCCGTAAAGGACTACGGCGCCTGCGGCGACTTGTAAGCGTGATGCGCTAGGACGGTTCCCGAACCAGGTGCGGCGGCGGATCTGCGAACGGTCCGGCCCGCCAGAACTCGTCACGGTTCCACGCGGCTTGCGCGATCGCTACCGGATTCGCCAGCGCCAGCCATGCGGCCGTGGTTGCCAGCGCCCACGCGGCCTTCGGGTCGCGCATGCGCCGGACGGCGCTCGACAGCGCGATCGCCGTTGCGAGCGTGTACAGCGCCGTGACGGCGGCGGCATTGATCGGCGAACGCAAGCCGAAATACGCCGCGTTGAAAACCGAAAATAGGACCCACGCCGCGCTCTGCGCGCCGACGTAGGTTGCGCGGCCGGGAGTCGACTTGGGCGTATTGAGCGCGTGCAGCAACCCCGCCATCGCGCAGACGCTGTTGACCGACCACGCGATTGGAAAGGCTGCAGCCGGGGGTGCGAAAACCGGCAAACGCTGCCGCTTGTAAAACGAAACGTCCTCCGGTCCGGTCATCGCGCGGGCCGCAATCTGCACGATCTGGACGCCTCCGTACAGCAAAACACCGTGCCACCATCGCCAACGCTTCATGCAGCGGCGTTTCCCGAATTCGCAACGGAAGAAACGTAACACAGAGGGAAGGCCCGCGACGTCGTCGAGTTCCGCAAGCCGTTGTACTCGCCCTGATGGCAGCGAAAGCCTGCTCGACGAGAAGCCCGTAGCCGGCGCCCCCGTCTGCGGCGGCCTTTCTCCTTACCGTGGTAGCGCGTGCGGAACGAGTTGTCCAAGTCATTTGTCCAAGTGTCCGTTCCCGCGGACGCCCGGCGGCGCCATGATAGGGCGGGGGCGGCGCTTTATAACGCAGGAACGCTCCCGAATATGAGACGCGGCGAACCTCGATGCCGCGTGCGAGCGATTGCGAAAGGAGCAACGCGTCATGAACCGTCTCTACGCTGCAATGGGCGCCTTTCTCGGCATCGTTATTTTGGGCGGATGCGGGGGCAACAACGTCCTATCGCCGTCGCCCCCTTCGAGCGCGGCGCTGTTGCGAGCTCGAGAGCCCGTAAGGATCCCTCCCACTCATGAGAGCGTTCTCTATACGTTTCAAGGGATGACCGACGGCGGGAGCCCGTACGGCGGCTTACTGGCCGCCGACGACGGCAATCTCTACGGTACGACGTGGGATGGTACCGCAAAAAACGACTACGGAACGGTATTCCGGTTGACGCCGTCGGGAAGCAAGACTCTCCTGTACACGTTCCAAGGCGGCACTGACGCGGCAAATCCACAAGCCGGCGTTATCGCCGGAAAAAATGGCGTGTTGTTCGGCAACACGGTGTATGGCGGCGGATCGGCTGCCTGTGCCGGCGGTTGCGGCACCGTCTACGAGCTGACGCCAAATGGCTCGGGCTACGGCGCACGTGTTCTCTATGCGTTCCAGGGCGGCAGCGATGGCGCCGGTGCCGTCGGGCCCTTGCTGCTCGACGGCGGGTCGTTGTACGGAGCCACCGTCGATGGCGGCGGCAGTTCCAACTGCACCGGACCTTCCGGCTTCACCGGTTGCGGAACGGTGTACAAGCTGTCTCCTTCGGCTTCCGGCTATACCGAAAGCGTCGTCTACAGCTTCCAAGGTGAAAACGATGGATCTGGTCCGCGCGGCAAGCTCGTCGCCTACAACGGCGCGATCTACGGTACGACGTACGCCGGCGGTAACGGAACCGCATGCACGGGTGGATGCGGCACGGTTTTCAAGCTCAAGCGCTCCGGGCCGGCCTACATCGAGAGCATCGTCTACAACTTTCAAGGCGGAACGAATGACGGATCCAGCCCACGGTCGGGTTTGGTCGTGAAGCACGGCTCGCTCTTCGGCGTAACCGGGCGTGGCGGAGGAGCCAACGCCGGAACGGTATTCGAGCTCACGCACTCGGGGTCGCGCTATTCGGAGCACGTGCTCTACTCGTTCGGCGCGAACGGGCAGAAAGACGGCGCGGTACCTTCCGATGAGAACGGCCTCTACGTTGACGCCGCCGGCGATCTGTACGGCACGACCGTCGCCGGTGGCAGCGCGGCGTGTGCCTGCGGCACGATCTTCAAACTCACACCTGCAGGCTCGGGGTATGCCGAATCGATTCTCTACAGCTTCAAGGGCAGCGACGGCAACGATCCGCGCGCTGCGCCCGTCGCCGATGCGAGCGGCACGCTCTACGGCACGACCTTCAGCGGTGCCAAAAAAGTAAAAGGCTGCACCGGCGGATGCGGAGTGGTGTATACGGTGTCACCCTAACCGGCCGTACGTGACATGATCGTGCTCTAAGGACGCTATGCGGGCGGGAGGCTCGAGAGAAACGCGTCGATCGCATCCGTCGTCGCTTGCGGTTGGTCGTACATCGCAAAGTGGCGCGAATGCTCGATGGCAACGATTCGTACGTTTGGCGCACCCTTGACGAGCTGCCCGTAGAAGGCTTGTTTGTCGGCGCTCGACGTCGCGCCGAAGCGCGAATCGACGCTCGCGTCATACGGCGCGATCAAGAGAATCGGTACGACGGCTTTTGCTAGATCGGGACGCAGATCGAGCAGGAGATCTTCTTGAAACCACCTTCCGCTGGCCGCAGGGTCGCTCTTTCCGGACAGCGGCGCGATCGCGTCGATGTCGGACTGCGAAGTCACGAGGTACGGGAGCGTTCCGGTGCGTTCGCTTTGCTCGAACTGAGCCGGAGTTTGCTTTGCAATCGAGGCAGCGACGCCGGCAGCCGTTGCCTTCACTTGCGCGGCAGACATCATCACATTGCCGGGATAGATGGGTAATCCATCGAGCGAGATGACGGCGCGCAAGCGGTCGGGATGCTGCGTCGCGAGCATGAAGCCCATCGACCCACCGAGACTGTGTCCGATGACGACGGGTTTGACGATGTGCTGTTTGTCGAGCAGCGTCCAAAAATCGGCTGTCGTGGTCGCGAAGAGCGGTCCGTCGATCGGCGGCCGCCCGTCAAAACCCGGAAGCGTTACCGCATACACGGTGTATCGGGTCGCAAAGTGAAGTATTTGACCGCTCCACTCCCACGGCCCGCAGGTGAGGCCAGGAATGAAGACGAGCGCTTGCGCGCCGTTACCGTATCGGTCGACGTGCAGCGAGCCGACGTCAAACGCCGCCGCCGGCGCCGGCAAGGGAGGCGGAACGGCTGCTTTCGCGGTCGGCGGATAGGTAAGCATGAAAGCGAAGGCGCACAGCGTGGCTCGAATCGTCCGTTGCAGCATCGTGCGCCGTTACGTCGGCTGCCCAGCGCGCCCCTCGGTGCGAGTTTCATCCGATCCCGCGAAATTGTCCGGATGCGACCGGCTCGAACGTCTAGCGGGCAGACACACACCACACCAAGAGGAGAAGCTATGAGTGAATTTCTCTATATCTATCGTGGCGGGCGGCGCGGCCGTACGCCCGAAGAGTCGCAACAAATCATGCAAAAGTGGCTGAACTGGATGAAGGATCTCACCGGTTCGGGCAACCTGAAAGATCCCGGTCAGCCGCTCGAGGAAGAGGGCAAGGTGGTCAACGGTAAAGGCGCCATCACCGATGGACCCTACGCCGAGGCGAAGGATTTGGTCGGTGGTTTCACGCTCGTCGAAGCCGAGAATCTGCAACGCGCCGCGCAGTTGGCCGGCGGCTGTCCGATTCTCGACGTGGGCGGAAGCGTGGAGATCCGGCCGATCATGAAGATGGACATGTGACGAAGGATCCGAGCGACCATCTCTTCCGCCACGAGGCGGGGCGCATGGTCGCCGTGCTTACCCGGCTGTTTGGTCTTCACAACCTGGCATTGGCAGAAGACGTCGTGCAAGACGCCTTCTGCCGCGCTTTAGAAGTGTGGAAACTGCGCGGCGTTCCCGACAATCCGTCCGCATGGTTGATGAAAACGGCAAAAAATCGCGCGCTCGACGTGCTTCGCCGCGAGCGAACCGCGCGCACGTTCGCACCCGATCTCGGCCGTCTGCTCCACACCGAATGGACGATTGCCAATACCGTCGAGGAAATCTTCGATGCAACCGGCATTCTCGACGACCGGCTGCGGATGATGTTCTCGTGCTGCCATCCGCATCTCGCGGAAGCGGCGCAGACGATGCTCGTGCTGCAGTTGGTGGCGGGCTTCGGCGCGCGCGAGATCGCGCAAGCATTCGTCAGCACGCACGCCGCCGTCGAAAAGCGCCTCACGCGTGCGAAAAAGACGCTCGCCGAGTCGAGCGCGCTCTTCGATATCGCCGACGCCGCCGATTTCGCGCAGCGCCTGCCCGCAGTCCAGCGCGCGCTTTATTTGATCTTCAGCGAAGGCTACCACGGCGCATCCGCGGAGTCCGTCGTTCGCAGCGATCTCTGTCGCGAAGCAATTCGGCTCGCGCGCTTGTTGGCAGAGCATCCGCTCGGCGACACGCCGTCGACCCGGGCGCTGTGCGCCTCGATGTATCTCAACGGTGCGCGCCTTCCGGCGCGCCTCGATGCGTCCGGAGCGCTCAGTCCCTTATACGAACAAGATCGCTCGCAGTGGAACCGCGCGATGATTGCGTCTGGACGTGAATGGCTGGAACGTTCGGCAACCGGTACTGCCGTGAGCCGGTATCACGTCGAAGCCGCGATCGCGTCGGAGCACGCGTCGGCGCTTTCGTTCGAGGCCACCAATTGGCGGCAAATCGTTTCGCTCTACGACACGCTGATGCGGATCGCGCCTTCTCCGATCGTCGCGCTCAATCGCGCCATCGCCGTCGCTCAACTGGAAGGCTCTCAGCGCGGCCTCGAAGCGCTTGCGGCAATCGGCGATCGCGAACGGCTCGAGCGGTATCCTTTCTACCACGCGGCGCTCGGCGAACTGGAGCACGGACGCGGGCGTTCGGAGGTCGCGCGCGAGCACTTCACGCGGGCGAGCGCGCTCGCTCGCAATCGCGCGGAGCGCCGTTTTTTCGAGGGGCGCGTGGCTGCGTGTGCCGGGCGTTCAGCGTCGTGATGTGGAGTCGCGTTCGAGCATGCGCGCCATGGCGCCCGGCGGCGCGGCGTCGGGTCGCGAGAAATCGATGCGGGCGCTGAGTGAGGCGCCATAGGCAACCTTGCCGTTGCGCCGCGTCACGTCGATTTTCGGCGGGAGCGCCGTATACGGACGGAGATCGGGCGTAGCGCGGAAGGCTGCGTCCATCGGCACGGCCGTCGCATCGTAGAGCGATAGCGGCTGCATGCCGAGGACGGTCTCGATCGTTCGCAAAATGCTCAGCGTCGAGTAGTGCTCGTGGCGAACGCCGCCGCGTGCGTACGGCGAAACGACCAGCATCGGCGTGCGCTGATCGCTTACGTGGTCGGGACCGTCCTGCGAATCGTCCTCGATGACGAACATTGCCGACGATTTCCAGGCCGGTGAGTGGGAGAGCGCGTCGATCATCTGTCCGAGCGCTTCGTCATTGATCGCGACGTACGAGGCCGGAGCGAGTTTCCCCGCCCTGGCGCCGTAGGTGTGATCGCCCGGCAGCCAAATGAACTCGAACTGCGGCAGCGTGCCGTTTGCGATGCGGGCGGTGAGATCGCGCCGCCATTCCCTTGCTCGTTCGAGATCGCTGATGTCGAGATTCCATCCGCCGTAGAAGGTGTCAATGCGGCCGTTCAGGCTCGGAACCGAGGCGATCCAGCGGCCGGGATGCGATTTGTCGGGATCGACGAGTTCGCCATAGTCGCGAAACGTCACGTGCGCGCGCCGCGCCGCATCCCAAAGATAACCGCCGGCCGGTACGCTGGGACTGCGGCCGCTGGTGATGTTGTCGATGGTGTAGCGCCCGGCATACAACGGCGGCCAAAAGCGTTCCACGTAATCGTCGGCAAACGCGGCGTCCGACCACATGTGGCCCGGTACGCTCACTTCGCCGCTCGTATAGGCGTTGTCGAACAATCCGAAACGTCGAACGAGCGCGTGCGCGTTCGGCGTGACGTTGCGGCCGAACCGCGCCAGCGACGCATCGCCGTTGCCTTCCGGTACGTCGCCGAGCACTTGGTCGTACGAACGATTTTCCCTGAGGACAAAAAAGACGTGCGTTATCGGGCCGCGCGCGCGCACGACCGGATGAGACACCGCAGCGTGCCAACCGGTCGTGCCCTGCGGATTTCCACCCGGCATCGCGGCTCCGTCCGCAGGCAACGGATACGATCGAAGCGAGCCGAATTCGATCGCTCCGATGTAGTCGCGATCGCCGCCGCGATAGAGCGGATTCGGGCGCGATCCTTCACCCTTTCCGTCGAGAACGTAGAGCGTGCTGCCGATCGCGAGCGCGGCGGTTGGATACCAGCCGGCCGGCATGCGCCCGGCTAAGCGATCGTCGCGAATGACGGCAACCGAGTTTGCCGCGCCGAGGCTGACGAAAATGCCGGCCGGACCGGCGCTGACGTCGTTCGGCGAGGAGCCGATGGCGCCCGCGGGGCCGCTTCCAATGCCGACGCTTTCGACCGCGTGCAGATCGGACGCGTCGTAAATGCCGACGCTGTCGGCATCGCTCTGCGCGACGTAGACGTTCCCGTTGGCAACGGCGAGCGCGCCGGGATGGAGTCCGGTTTTGCGGTGCGTGGCTGCGCCGCTCGCGACGACGATTCTTACGAGTTCGCTCCTCGTGCGCGAGGTTGCGAAGACCGACGTATCGCCCGCGCCGAACGCAAGGCCGCCCGGCTGCGCGCCGATTGCGATGGGGCGGGCCGCAGCGACGTTCGCGAGCGTTCCGACCCTTACCGCGCCGTCGCCGTCGGTTGCCACGGCAACCGTCGAACCGTTCGCTGCGGCGGCAACGAAAATCGGATACGAGTGGGCCGGCATCGCGATGCGCTCGACGCGATGCGTCGCGACGTCGACCTCGAGCACCGCGTCTGCGTTCGCACCCGCAACCAGCACCCGATTGCCGTCGAGCCACACCGGTCGCCCGAAGGCACCCGGTAGCGAGATGGAGACGATACGCGTGAGATCGGGCAGGCGATACAGCGTAAGCGCCGGCGGATTGTATCCGCCCTCGACGACGGCGATCGACGCGCCGTCGGGCGACGCCGCCATACCTTGCGGCATCGTTCCGGTTTGCACCGCCGATGCGGCCGGCCGCGCAATCGTCCAGCCGTTCGGGAGCACGATCGGTGCCAAGGCGGTTTGCGCGGGCGCTGCACCGGCGACCAGCGCCGCCGCGACGCACGCGAACGAGCCCGTTCGGAACGCGCGCCGCGCGCCCTCGCCGGTCATCACTCCTCGCCGTCGAAGTAATCGAGCGATTCGGAGCGCATGATTCGCCGTTGCGGCGATCGCACGAGCCATTTCTCACTATCGGGATAGTGGCACGATTCGCCGACCGGGTTATCGGCGATGCAGTAAAAGACCAGATCGTCCGCGCCGTCGTTGACGATCTGGTGTGCTTCTCCCGGCTTAAAGAGAAACGCGTCGCCGGCCTCGATTGCGGTGACGCCTTCGTCGTGACGCACGGAACCCGTTCCCGCGACGACGTGGTAGAACTCCCATTGCGCGCTGTGGGAATGATACGGATACGGCACTTTCCCGGCGGGAACGCGTGCGAGCTCGACGTCGAACGGATGGCGCTGGTTGAGATCGGTCGACGTTGGATCGCGGCCGAGTGCGACGGAGATTTCGAGGCCCTCGCCCGCCATCGTTCCCTTCGGCGAGGACCACCGTTCGGGCGTCATCTTGTTGGTATTGACCTTACGCATGCCCTGGTTGTGCGCGCGGTGCGCTCAAAATCCTGTGCACCACGAGCGCGAGCGGCAATCCAAAAAACAGCGTGTGCGCGACCAGCGTGTCGAGCAGCGAGATCGGATTGGTCGAGGCGCGGGCTGCGTGTCCCAGCGGGACGACGAGGAATAGCATAACGGCCATGACGACGGCACCGAAGATCGGTCCGGAGATCGCGGGCGATCGCCGGATCGCGGGCACGTTCGCATACAGCAGCGTAAAGACGGCGGCCCAACACCACGAGACGATGAAATCGAAGAACAGTCCTAGTGCCGCCGCCGCTAGGCCGTGGGCGTACGCCCACGCGCCGGTGATGTTCGCCGCGTCCCACTGGAAGAGCAGCAGCGGCGAGCGTTTGAAGAAGACCGCGAGCGCGAACGACAAGTAGAGGCTGATCGCGACGTTGCCGGCGACGCCGGCGAGGAGAACGGCGCGAACGGGGGCGGTTCGATCGGCGATGCGGAATGCCGATGCCATCGTGAAGCGCAACGAAGGCCGAAGCCGCAACGTGACGGGCGTTCTCATGTGTCCGCCGGATTTTTTCACCGTGCGAGACGTCAAGAATCCGTTCATGCGCGTCGACGCCGTCGTCGATCGCGACGAAGCGGCGCGTCAGTGGGAGGCACTTCGCGATACGTTCGCGCGCTTGGGCGTAACGCCGTACGCCGTCGAGCCGGCCGGCGATCTCGAAGACATGGTCTTCGCCGCCAACCAAGCATTCGTCGGAGCGGGAAAACTGCACGCAAGGTTCGCCGTGCCGAGCCGTATGCGGTACGCATCGCGGCAGCGTGAGGTTCCCTACTACGTCGAATGGCTCGCACGCAACGGTTTCGCGATTCTCGATGCCGGACTCGGCGGCGAATTCCTCGAGGGCCACGGCGATTTGCTGCAGCATCCCAAACGTGACCTCGTCTGGGCCGGGCACGGCTTTCGTTCCTCGGAAGAAGGCGTGGCGCGGTTCGCGCGCGCCGTACGTCCGGAAGGTCTCACCGTCGCGCCGCTGCACCTCGTCGACGAGATCTTCTATCACCTCGATACGTGCTTCGCACCGCTGAGCGAAGATGCGGCCATTGTGTATCCGGGTGCGCTGTCTGCCGCGTCGCTCGACGCGTTGCGCGGCAGCTGGAAGCGGTTGCACGAGATTAGCCGCGACGACGCGCTGCAGTTCGCGTGCAACGGCGTTGCCGTCAACGGACGCTTCGTCGTTTCGCACGAGACGCCGGCACTGTGCCGCATTCTCGAGTGTGAGGGCTTGGCGCCGGAGATCGTCGACGTCTCCGAATTCGAAAAAGCCGGCGGCAGCGTCTTCTGCCTCAAGGTCGTCCTGCCACACTAGAAGCGCAGCGAGAGGCAGCTGAGGCCGCCGTCCATTTTGCGGAACTCCGAAACGTCGAGCGGAACGCTCGCGTGACCCGCGCCCGCGAGCGCCGCACGAAGATGCGGATAGCCGGCCGCCACGAGAACGACGTCGTTCACGCGGACGCAGTTCGCGGCATACTCTTCGCCGGGAGCGACGATGGCCACGCGCTCCGGCTCTCGCAGCAGTGCCGCGACCGCGGCCGTTGCCACGAAACGTCCGTCGCCCAGATACGACATCGCACTCTTCAGATGCAGCGCATCGGCAAGGTCGCGCACGTCGACGAAGACCGGTGCTTTTCCGGCGCGCCGCGCGATGGTGGCGAGTTGTTCGGCGCCGTTGCGGTTCGTGCGCTGGGAGATGCCGATGAAGATCCGCTCTCCGGCGTCGCACACGTCGCCGCCGTCGAGGGTCCCAGGCGCCACGATTTCCTCGATTTGGCGAAAATGCTGCGCGAGCGCCGGTCGAATGGTTTGCGGCTCGTCGCGTCGCGTTGCCGCCCCGGGGCGCGCGAGCACCGCCGTCGTTGCGACGATGACCGCGGCGTCTTCCACGAAGTGCGCGTCGGGATGGCGCAGGTCGGGATCGAGAGCGGTCACCACGGCGCCGGATTGGCGCAACGCGTCGCAGTACGCTGCGTGTTGCCGGCAGGCGACGGTGTAGACCGGCGTGCCGAGTGAGGCACTCGTGATCCCGTCGCCGAGATCGGCCGACGGCAATCGAACGATTGCATGCGCGACGCGCACTAGGCGGCTTCGGCGGCGACGCGCGTGCGACGAATGGCGGCGCCGGCCAACAGGGCCGGCACGATACCGGCGATCGAAAGCACCGCGAGCGAACGCCACGCAAACGGATATCCGTGCGTATCGACCAGGGCGCCGAAGAGCGTCGGCGCGACGAAGGCTGCGAAGAAAACCCACGTCAGCGCGGCGCCGAGCGCGCTGCCGGCGTGTTGCTCGCCGCCGATCTCCGCAAACGCGATCGCTGCAACGCCGAACCAGCCTTCCGCCGCAAAACCGAGCGCACCCGCAACGGCGGCCACGACCCACAGCGGCGCCGCCGGCGAGATCGCCGACGTTGCGTACGCCAGCAGCGCGGTGATGACGCAGACGACGGCCAGCGGCTGCGCGCGGCGTCCGCCGAACACCCGGTCGCTGACGACGCCCCACGACACGCGGCCGGCAACGGCGCAGATCTGCGAGACGGTAAAGATGCCGACCGCGATGCCGATCGAGAGTTGGGCTTCGTGCACGACGGTCAGCGTCAGGAACGCGAGCAGCACCATTTGCACGCTGACGAGCACCATCGACGCCAAGGTCATCAGCACCAGACGGACGTCGCGCGAAACGTTCACCATTTCGGCGAACATGGCGCGCAAGGAAACGCGTTCGCCGCGAAGGTCGGCGGGCTCGCGATAGAGCATTGCCGCAATCGAGCAGGCGGTAATCGTGACGATTCCCGCCACCACGAGCGCCCATTGATAATCGAAGCGTATCGCGACGATCGGCAGAATCGCGGAGCCGATCACGCCGGCAATCGGTACGCCGCACTGACGCACGCCCATCGCAAAGCCGCGATCTTCTTTTTTGAAAAAGTAGACGATGGCATGGCTGCCGGCGGGCGTTACCGATGCATAGCCGATACCGTAAAGCGCCAGCCAGCAGAAGAGCCACCGCGCATCGCGCACCGCGGCCGCTGCCAAAAGTGCGGCTCCCATCACCCAGCCGCTCCAGAACACGACGGCCTTATCGCCGAAGCGATCGGTCAGCGCACCGGAGGCGGCGGTCGCCAGCATCGAGCCGATCATCTGAACCGAAAGAACCATTCCGAGCTGCGACGGCGGAAGCGAAAGCGCGGTCTCGATGAACGGCACGAGCGTGCCGGTGGAGACGACGAACAGCGACGCCGCGATCATCGCGCCGGCGAAGAGTGCGAGTACTTCGTAGCGTGATTCGGGGAGCGCTTTGGAGGATCGTTCGCCGTGCATTGCGCGTGCATTCGGTTTTGTGCGCGCAACCCCCGCGTGCGCGCGCAGGGTTGGCGGCGACCCCGTGCAAGTGGACGTCCATGGGTCCGGCCCTGCGTTGACCTCTTTCCAGCGATACGCGATCATCTTCGCGCTCGCGACGCCCGCGAGCGTCGTTACGTGGTTCGTCTTCCACGGCGTCTTCGCGACTCTGTCGGCGACTGAAGCGGCCATGGGCTACGTCGACCCACTGACGCAAATGGGCATCGATCTCGGTTACGTCGCCATGTTCGGCGGGACGCTCGTGTTTGCGGCGATTGCAGTATGGGCGGCGGTGCGCGCCGTCATCGCGCATTCTCGCGGCGGCGACGAGGCTTAGGGGCCGAAGGAAAGATCGTGCGCATCCTGCTCGACGTAAACCGGCGATCGCGCAGCGGCCGCCGCACCGGTGCCGTCGCCGCGCGCCACCTGGCCGAGGCCGGCGTCGAGATCGTACCGTTCTCCGCGCGCCACCGGGAAAGCGGCGTTGCGCCTTGCGACGCAGTCGTCGCGGTCGGCGGCGACGGCACGCTCCTACGATTGATTCCCTATGCGATGCGTTGGAACGTGCCCCTCGGGATGATTCCCAGCGGAACGTTCAACGAACTCGCGCATACGCTCGGTATCCCGGTCGACGTCGCCGCAGCCTGCCGCATCGTTGCCGCCGGACACACGCGCGCAGTCGACGTGGGCTGCGTCAACGGTACGTACTATCTCAGCGAGGCCAGCATCGGCATTTCGAGCCGTGCCGCGCGCATGCAGACGGCCGAACTCAAACAACGTTTCGGGTATCTCGGGATCGTGACGACGGCGCTGCGCGCGCTGTGGTTTTCACGCCCGATGTTCGCCGAGGTCTCGTACGACGACACCGTCGTCCGGTTCAAAACGGTGCAGTTGACCGTCGCCAACAGCCATCGGTTCGGCGGCGTCTTCGCCGTTGCCGATGCCGCGATCGACGACGGCTGGCTCGATCTTTTTTCCGTCGAAATCGAAACGTTCGGGCAGGCGTTCGACGTGGCGCGTACGATTCTGCGCGGGCGAAGACAGTCGGTGCCGGGGCTGCGCACGTTGCGGGCCAAGCGTTTCAGCGTCCGCCAGCATCGCCGGCACCACGTCACCGCCGACGGCGAGCCTGCAGGCAAGACGCCCGCGACGTTTACGGTCTTGCCGAAGGCCTTGCGCGTTTTCGTGCCGGAGTAGCGGCGATGCGATATAGAAACTTGGGGCACTCCGGCCTGCGTCTCTCGGTCGTCGGGCTGGGCTCGTGGCTGACCTTCGGAAGCACGGTTGACCGCGCCGCGGCGCGCGCCTGCGTGATGCGTGCCTGGGAGCGCGGCGTCAACTTTTTCGATACCGCGAACGTGTACGCGCACGGCGGTGCCGAGGAAGTGCTCGGACCGATTCTCAAGGAACTCGACCGCGACGCGCTCGTGGTCGCGACGAAGGTCTATTTCCCGACCGGGGACGCCGTGACGCGCCGCGGTCTTTCGCGCAAACACATTCGCGACCAGGTCGAACGCTCGCTCGCGCGCCTGCAACTCGATTACATCGATCTCTACCAATGCCACCGCTACGATACGACGACGCCGCTCGAGGAAACGTGCTCGGCGATGAACGATCTCGTACGAGCCGGTACGATTCTCTACTGGGGTGTTTCGGAATGGAACGCCGACCAAATCGCATCGGCCGCAATCCTGTGCGCGGCACGCGGCTGGACGGCGCCGATCTCGAATCAGCCACAGTACAGTGCGTTGTGGCGGCGCATCGAAGATCGCGTGCTGCCGGTGTGCCGGCACTACGGGCTCGGCAACGTCGTGTGGTCTCCGCTGGCGATGGGCATTCTTTCCGGCAAATACGTCGACGCCGGCAATCCGCCGGCCGGAACGCGTGCCGCCGGCGCTCAGAAAGAGATGATGGAGGATTATTTTACGCAGCCGGTGCTGGATGCGGTGCAGCGTCTGCTTCCGCTCGCACGCGAAGCCGGGTGCTCGCTCGCGCAACTCGCGCTCGCATGGTGTTTGCGCGAACGCGACGTCACCAGCACGATCGTCGGCGCCACCAAAGTCGAACATCTCGATGAGAACCTTGGCGCGGCCGAACTCGAGATCGACCCGAAAATCTTCGACGAGATGAACCGCATTCTCGCACCCGTGCTGCCGCACGAGCCCTACTTAGCGTAGCGAACGGCGCCTACGTGCCTTCGTCGGCGCCGATGTGAAAGACGTATTTGATGATGGTCCGGTTGAGCGTGGTGTTTGCGGCCGGTGAGCCGTAGTTAACGTAGAGTTCGTTGCCGCCGCGGAATCGCTCGTGAAAACCGACGGCGATGTTGGTGCCGGGTTGCGTCGAGAACCCGCCCAGACCGTTGATGTTGCGCAACGAGAACGTCAGGGTGCTTTCGGGGCCGAGATTGTAGCCGATCGTCGCGCGGCGCAGCCACTGTGAATCGAGCCCGCCGGGTCCCGCGAGCGGCCGTTCGTACGTGCCGCTGTACTCGATGCCGAACGTCATGCGCCGGCCGATCGGCCGTGCGGCCGAAATGTCGAACAAGTGCGTTTCGTTGCCGCCGAACGGCCCCCACGAGTACGACACGTCGATCGGATGCGGCGTTCCGTCGCCGTAGCCGATCGGAATGGTGCTGAAATTGAACTGCTGGGTGGTTCCGTCGAGATAGCACGGATAGCCGCTGAACGACGAGACCGCGACGATCGGTCCGCTGCAATCTGGGCCCTGCGGAATGCCGTACGATCGCAGTTGACCAATCGCCGCTCCGGCGCCGTCGATCGAAAAGCCGTTTTTGAAGGTTGCGTTCAAAAAGATTTGCGTGTCGGCCTGATGCACCGCGCCGGACTCGTCGAGAAACCGGTCGCCGCCGATGAAGAATCCCCAGTTCTTGATTCCTGAAGTCGACCCCGTGAAGTTGAGAAATCCTTGCGGTCCGCGGATGTCGGAGTTGGTGGTGAAGCCGTCGATCGGATCGTACCACGGCGAGACGTCGAGATATCCGGCATTGACTTCGTAGTTCGGCTTGTGAACGTCGACGAATGCATCGCCGAGATTCGCGTGACCCGGCAGAATCCAACTGCCGTTTTCGAACGCGTAGTCGGCGAACCACACGAGCCCGCTCTTGAGGTTGCGGCCTTCCATTCCGGTTTCGATCGTGGTGTCGTTGCCGGCGATGCTGTGGTGGGCGAGGACGCCGTCGCTCCAATAGAGGAACGTTCCGTCCTGCAGCGCGTGCTCGTAGCCGTAGGCTTGATCGTCGAACGTGTCGCCCGTCGTTTGATCGAAGCCGCGGAACGATAGCACGCCGAGGCTCTGGTTGCCGAAGGTGCCTTCGATCTTGGCGCCGCGGTCGAACGGACCGATGTCCGGCGAATAGAAGATGTAGTTCGGCGCGGTCGAGATCGCCGACACCGGCGAGCGCGGTCCGGAGTTTGCGTTGATGTAGTTCGCGCCTTGCGCGAAGAACGGCCGATACTCGACGAGTTGGCGGCGGAACTCTTGCGGCGCAATCGTCTCCTGGTCGACCTCGACGTTCGAGAAATCGGGCGCGATCGTTCCGACGAAACTCATCGTCGGCGTAACCGGATAACTCAAATCCATTCCGAAATTGCGCACCTGCATCGGCAGAAATTGGCCGTCGGCTTGCTGGAAAAGATTACGGTCCTGTCCGATGCTCGCCAGCCCGAAGATGTCGACCCGTCCCTTGGGTCGGTGGCCACCGCCGCCGGCGATCGAAATGCCCGTTCCCGCCGCCCACCAGCGCGTATCCGCGAAGGTCGGCCAGTTTCCCGACGGCGCATCCTGCATGAGACCGTCGAAGGCCCAGACGCAGTGCTCGCCTTTGCCGGCGAGCTGCCGCACGAACTGGATCCGCCAGGTTTGGTTCTTGCCGCTGCGCAGCTTCAGCACGTCGAGCGGGATGATCAGCACGGCACTCCAGCCGTCCGGCCCGATCGTCGCCGCCGCATCCCACCGGGGGCGGTAGCGAACGTTCTCGAGGGCCTGCTCGTAGCGGACGCCGCGCGGCGTCGTCTCGAAATAGTAGGCTTGCGAGCCGGCGCCGCTCGTATCGATGCCTACCCCGACGAAATCGTCGAGGCCGAATCCTACGTCGTTGGTCGTCTGCGTGGCGACGATCGTGTGCGGATTCTGGACGGCTTTGAAGGCCACGTATAAGAAGCGGTCGTCGTAGAGTAAGTAAGCGTCCGTTCGATCGGTCGCGGGGGAGCGCGTGGTGACGTCGACCCACGGGCCGGAGTCCGGCACGCGGCCCGCCTGCCAGCCCGGATCGGCCAGAGCCGGGTCGAGCGGGAGCGGATGGGCGGCCCGAATTACGGGAAACGAAAACTTCTGCGTTACTGCGGCGTATAGGGGAATAGCGGGCAACACGATCCCGACCCAAAGAGCCAGGGCGTACCCGATGGCTTTGCGCACGCGTACAGCGTCGCTCGGAGCCGGTGGGAGCGTCCTCAGAAAGCCATCAAAGATTCCGCAAGAAATCTTCGAGGAGCGCGACGTGAGCGTGTACGAATTCGGACCCTTCCAACTCGACGCCGAACGCCTTTTATTGCTCGAGCGGGAAACCCCGGTCGCGCTCGGCCCGAAAGTCGTCGAGACCTTGCTGGCGCTGATCGAGCACCCGGGCGACGTGCTGACGAAAACGGCACTCCTGGATCGTATCTGGCCCGAAGGCTACGTCGACGAAGCCAATCTCGCGCAAAACGTCTACGTGCTGCGCAAGACGCTGCGCTCGACGTGGAACGCCGAAGCGATCGAAACCATTCCGCGCCGGGGCTATCGCTTCACCGCCGAAGTTCGACGGCGCGACGCGAGCGCGCTCGCAAAGCCGTTGGAAGCGGCGGCAGCGGCGCCACGGCGACGCCCGTGGGCGGTTGCGGCAGCAGCGGC
Source organism: Vulcanimicrobiota bacterium (assembly GCA_963704715.1). Taxonomy (GTDB): domain Bacteria; phylum Vulcanimicrobiota; class Vulcanimicrobiia; order Vulcanimicrobiales; family Vulcanimicrobiaceae; genus Tumulicola. The sequence continues at coordinate 1,972,407 of OY969933.1, forward strand.
GTTTGCGCTGCTCCTGGTCGCGAGCGCCGGCTTGAAGATTCTTGCGGCGCGCGAGGCGACACCACGTCCGCTCTCGTTCGAAGGCGCGCGGCTCTACCAGATCGGTCGCTACTATTGGAACTTGCGTACGCCCGACGGCACTGCGAAGAGCCTGCAATATTTCGCGCGCGTCGTCGACACCGATCCTGCCGACGCACGTGGTTACGGCGCGCTGGCCGCCGCCAACGCCATCATGGGCGACTACAAATACGGACCGTCGCAGCCGCGCGTCTATTTCGCGCGCGCTCGCGCCTACGCGGACAAGGCGCTTGCGATCGATCCGAATTACGGCGAGGCCTACGCGGTGCTCGGCATGCTCGCGACCGAGCATGACTCGATGTCGGACAAACAGATGGAACGCGGGCTCGCGGAGCTGCGCCGCGCCATCGCCCTCGATCCGTCGAGCGGTCCGGCGCACGAGTGGTACGGCGTCGCGCTCTTCGAACACGGCGAGTTTTCGCAGGCATATGCAGAACTGCACTTGGCCGCCGATCTGGATCCTCTCTCCGTGGCGACCACGGCGTGGCTCGGCGACGTCGCGCGTCTGGAACGCCGGTACGACGACGCCATCGCCTACGCGCGCGAAACGCTCGACCTTTCGCCGAAGCGTTTCGAAGTGTACGGAACGCTTGGATTGGCCTACGAGGCTCGCGGCGACGACAACCGTGCCATCGAGGCGTTTACGCGCCTGTCCGACGCGGATCCGCAGGCGCGTCCCGAAGCATCCGCGCTGCTGGCGGAGGTCTTGGCAAAGTCGAACCGGATGACGGAAGCGCGCTCGAAACTGGCGTACGCGCGCGCTCATGCACGCTACGTCGACCCCGGCGATCTCGCGATTGCGATGGCGGCCGTCGGGCAGCGCCACCTGGCCCTCTCGCTGTTGCGTCACCAGCATGCCGAGCCGTATCTGCGGGCGGAAATCGCAAGCGACCCGCGCTTCAGCGTGCTGCGCAACGATCCGCAACTCGCCGAACTGCAAAAGCCCGCGTAGGGCCGGCGTCGCAGCGTGGCCGACTTGTGGGAGAGGTTGGGCGCTCGCCCGCAACTCGCGCGAACGCTGGCGCGCCACGTCGCGGCGGTCGACGACGGCTCGGTTTCGCGTCGCACGAAGGAACTCGTCGCGCTCATGGTCGCCTGGCTGAACGCGTGCGAACGGTGTGCGCGCGCTCACGGCGAGATTGCCTTAGAACTCGGCGTACCCGGCACCGCACTCGAGGCGCTGGGCGACTTCGCGGAGAGTCCGCAGTTTACGCCGGCCGAACGGGCCGCGCTCTCTGCTGCGGTCGCGTTGACGCGCGAGCCGCGTGCCCTGCCTGCACCGGTGAGGGAAGACCTCGAACGCTTTTACGATGCGGGTGAGATCGTCGAAATCGTCGCTGCGATCGGGCTCCACAACTACCTGACGCGCGCCAGCAATGCGCTGCGCGACGCCGTTCCTTAGTTCGTTCCGGTCATACGGGCGACGACGCGCTCGACCTTGACCAGCCGCGTCTTCGTCCAGCGATCGTGCAGCAGCACGCGCCGCCAAAAGAAACTCAGCGCGATGATGAGCGGCCACAACACGATCGCCAGCAGATAGCGCGCGGCCGATCGCCACACGCCGGGCCGCCGAAAATCGACGGTCACGACGCGCAGGCCGGCGATCATCATGCCGAACGTTTGCCCTGCCAAACTCACCAGCAGCGCCATGTAGACCGCAAACCAGAACGTCTTGCCGGTGGAGTTGTTGGGATTGACGAGCTTCGACGTGATTTTGAGTCCACCGATTTGGAAGACCGGTGTATTGCCGCTCGTGTCGATCGTGAAGGGCCCGATGTCCACGTCCTCGCTTCCCGCGTTTGCCGCCGCCGCCGCCGCGCTACTCGGACGGCTCGACGTTACCGCCCGCGACTCGGCCTCGCCGGCAAGCGGATTGCGCCAACGGGAGTGCGGCGAGGCCTTCGTCGCCGGCGCCGCGGACGGCGAAGGGGACGACTCTTGGATGAGGATGGGGCTCGGGGAGGTCGTGTCGCTGTTGCTTCGGCCGCCAAACGAGTTGATGATCGCGAGCACGACCACCGCGTCGATCGCAACCGCGGCGAAACGCCGCCACCATCCGGCGCAGTCGCGGCTGTCGACGGTGCCGGAGCCGGGTGCGGCCAGTGCCGGCGGCTCCTCGCCGCGCTCGCGTTCAAACCATTGCGTTCCGGCCACGTAGGCCGGTGTGGCGATGAACTCGCGCAGCGCGGCGATCCGCGTCGTGGCGTAGGGCTCGCTGCCGAGCCAGGTTCCCCAGCGCGAAACCGAGTCGGCTTGAATCTCGGCGTGCTGCTCGGCAAATGCCTGATAATCGACCTTGCGTCCGAACTCGTGAAACTCGGCGACGCCGATCGCGCGAATTGCCGCGTCGAGCGAACCGCAGCAGAGAAGCCCGACTTTGTCGCACGTCATCGTGCAGCGCCGCAGCCATCCGCCGAAGATGAGCGAGATGAGCGGATTCTCCTTACCGTTGACGCTGAGCAGCGAGAGAAAACGCGTGTGCCCGGCAGCGATGTGCCCGAGTTCGCGGCCGATCATGAACGCCAGCTCGTCGTCGCGGAACACCTCGATCCAGTGGCTGCTGAGCACGAGCGCGTACGGTTCTCCGAAACCCAGCGCGGCAACCGGAACGTAGTTGTCCTCGCGCGCAAAAACCAGCGGCATCGGAATCTCGAGCGCAGCGCACGCACGTTTGACGATCGCGAAGACGCGCGGATACTGCGTGTCGTGCACGCGCACGCTCGAGCCGAGCAGACGCCCTCGCGCCAGCGTCACGTACACCATGGCGATGACGATGAAGAGCGCGACCTGCGAGGCGCCGATCGATTCGTGCAGCACGTAACCGATGAGCAGCGCGGCGGGCAGCGCGCAAATGGCGGTCAGCCAGAAGGCCACTCGTTCCGCCGGGTCCCGGAGCGAGAACGGGCCTTGGAAGAGCGATTGCTCCATGTGGCTCTCGGGCTTAGCGCCCGCCCGCGCCGTCTCCGCCTCGGCGACAATTTCAAACCGATTCTGGCCGGGGGGTTGACAGGGGCGTCCGTCTTCCCTATTATACTAGTGTACTAGTACAACAGTAGGTTGGTACTAGAGATGAAAGGGACAGAACAACATGACGTATTTCGTGAACGATCCGGCCCAGAACGAGACCTCCCGCGAGCTCCGCACGACCGTGCGTCTGCCCGCACCGGCTGCCGGTCGCATCTTCCAAGGTTGGGGCCCGAAGTTCTAAGAGGCTCGAGGCAAGGAAATGCCGGCCGTACTGACGGTCGACTCGCGTAGCGGCGTTCCGATCTATCTTCAGATCGTCGAACAAGTCAAGCGCTCGGTCGCACTGGGGGTTCTGCGGGCGGGGGAACAGCTCCCGACCGTCAAGCAGCTCGCCCTCGACCTGACGATCAACCCGAACACCGTCGCGCGGGCCTATCGCGACCTCGAACGCGACAGCGTCATCGAGACCGCGCCGGGACGAGGGTCGTTCGTTCGGAATGACGGAGCCGTCGACTCCGCACGAAGCGCGGCAGCCGACGTCGCGCGCGATGCCATCTCGGTCGCGCTGCGCGAAGCGAAATCCGTCGGGCTCGTTCGCGCCGAGGTTCGCAAACTCGTCGACGCGTCGATCGACCGGTGGTTTCCGGAGGAAGCATGAGTACGATACAGATTTCCCATCTCAGTAAGAGTTACGGCAAGGTCGCCGCCGTCTCCGATCTTTCGCTCGAAGTGCCGGCCGGAAGCGTCTATGGACTGCTCGGGCCCAACGGCGCCGGCAAAACGACCGTGTTCAAGTGCATGATGGGCTTGGCGCGGACCTCGGCGGGCGACGTGCACTACGACGGTCACCCGCTGGAACCGGAGAATTTCCAGGATATCGCCTACGTTCCCGAACGCAGCGTTCTCTACGAATGGATGAGCGTTGCCGAGCACGTGGAGATGAACCGGCGCGCGTTTGCGGGCTTCGAGCCGGCGCGAGCGTTCGAGCTGCTTCGTCAGTTCAATATCGATCCGCGCAAGCGCGCCCGCACGCTCTCCAAGGGGATGCGCACGGCCGTCATGGCGGCCCTCGCCTTTGCGCGCAACGCGCGGGTTCTGGTGCTCGACGAACCGACGAGCGGACTCGATCCCGTCAACCAGCGCCACGTGCTCAGCCTCATCATCAACGAAGCAGCGCGCGGAAACTCGGTGGTCTTCTCGTCGCATCAGATCGGGCAGGTCGAACGTGCCGCGGAGCGGATCGCCGTAATCGATCGGGGCCGCTTGGTGCTGCAAGGCCTCGTGGACGATCTCAAGGCCGACCGGAAGATCGTCGAGGGGATTTTCCCCGGCGTCGACTACGCGATCGACGGCATCGCCGGAGATCCCCGCGTCGCGCGCGTCGACCGCACCGAGCGGATCTTACGGCTGCTCGTCCTCTCCGGCGCCGACGACATCGCGGCACGATTAACGCAATCGGGCGCAAGCGCCGTCCGAGTGCTCGACCTCAACTTGGAAGACATCTTTCTGTACGCCGTCTCGCCGGCCGACGCCACGGCGGACGTCGTCGCTCAAGGGAGTACCTCATGACCTACGTGGAATGGCTGCGCGTCCGCACGGCGTTCAAGTGGACGGCGATCGTCCTGGGCGTGCTCGTGCTGATCGAAATCGTGCTGCGGCTGGTGATGCTGACGGCCGGCCGCAGCGACGCGCTCGCGTTCGTGCACGGCATGGAAACCGATCCCGGCTCTCACGTCGTCACGACGACGCTGCCCGACGGAACCCGCCGCACGACCGTCGACAACGCCAAAGGAAACGTGCACATCGTCATCGACGATAGCGGCTATCGCGGCAAACACATCACCATCGTCTCGCCGCACGACCAAAGCGAAGGCCCCAAGACCGTTACGATGGGGAGCCTGAACGTGCATATGTCGCCGGACGGCCGCAACACCGTCACGACGATCGATACGGACCGGCCGGAGACGTTCTTCCTCTACGCGGCGTTCGCGACGTTCATCTCCCTCATCGTGGCGACGGTCCTCGGCGCGCCGTTCGCGCGCGAAAACGACGGGCATCTCGAGATCGCGCTGACGAAGCCGATCGGTAGGGTTCAACTCGCGCTGAAGATCGTCGGCGTCGACCTGGCTGGGCTCCTGGCGGTTTGGGTGATGGCGGTGATCTTTCTCATCGTCTCGCACAGCATTTTTCAGAAACCGCAATTCATCTTCGCTCCGAGCGACGCAATGGCTATCGTGCTGGGCTTGCTCGGTGTCGCGGCGTGGTACGCGATTCTCTGCGCTGCGACCGCGTCGATGCGCCGCGCCTTCGGCCTCGTTCTCGGGCTTGCGTGGCCCGTTTCGACGGTGATCGTGCTGCTCGCGAAAGTGCACCTCGGCGGTTCGTTGGTCGCGCAGGCGATCCACTGGGTCGCCACGCCGCTCGCATTGATCAATCCGTTTTACTACCTGCACTTCGGCCCTCCGCTTACCGTCGACGGACGCCCGGCTGGCTCCCTCGCCGTTATGCCGCAGTACGAAATGCCGGCTCTCGCGATACTCGCCGTGGTTTATCTAGCGCTCGCCGTGCTGCAATGGCGTCGCGTGGAGGCTTGATGATGGAACTACTCGGAACGACCTTTACCCTGTCGCTCGGCGCGTGGCGCCTCCGTTTCGTGCTCGCACTCGAAGACTCCGACGCAGTGCCTGCGCCGAAGGTACCGCCGCCGCATCACGTGCGGATCGTCCCCGACAGCGAGTACGCGCGCTGACCGCTTCCGCTGTGCCGGAGCACTTCTGTGTCATCCTGAGCGCAGTCCTGAGCGCAGCATCGCGAAGCGATGCGCAGTCGAAGGACGCAAGCGACATTTAGTATATGAAGCCGTTGCGGACCGCGGGACGCGCAAACGTAAAGCCGCTGCCGCTCACGGTGTAAACGTAAATGTTCGGAATCAGCGGGTCGCCGAACACGTTGAAGTTGTACTGGCCGACGAGCGTCGTAATCGTAGGGCTGCGCTGCATCGAGGCGAGCAGCGAGAAGCGCGTGTAGGCGGCGCTGCGGCGGGCTGCGTAGATCAGCACTTGCGCGGCGGCGTACCCGTAGGCCGAGAAGGCCGTAATCGAACCGACTTCGCGTTCGAAGTCGGTAAGCAGGCCTACCGCGCTGGGGACGCGCTCGAGCGGCGGCAGTGACGATGCGACGTAGGCGCCGTCGAGCGATTTGGAATACTTCGCCAGGGTATCGCCGTTGTAGAAGCCGTCGCTCGCGCCGAAGTCGCCGCGGTAGCCGGCGAGCCGCAGCGCGTCGGCGAGCGGCCCGAGACCGGCCGTCGTTCCGCAGAGAAAAACATAGCCTGGGCTGTGTTGCAGCACCGTCCGCGCCGCCTGGGCCGGGTCGAAGCCTTTGACCGGAAAGAGCAGCACGTCGGCGTCGTGGCGCTCGGATTTCGCCTCCTGCACGAAGCCGCGCGCGACGTCGTAGCCGTAGTCGCCGTCGAGCGAGACGGCGAGCGCGGAGACGCCGCGTTTCTCCGGTAAGACGGTTGACGCGAACAAACGTCCCGAGGTGCTGTCCTTTGCGGGCAGACGAAAGACGTTGTGATAGTTGCGATTCGTGACCGCGTCGGCGGTAACGGTCGGAACGACGAGCGCGAAGTTGACGTTGGCGTAGCGCGACAGCGCCGCGAGCGTCATGGGCGCGGTGAGGTTCCCGACGATGCCGATCACGGTGGAGTCGGCCGCGGCGACGCTGGCGTTGGTGGCCGCGAGTGCGACGTCGTCGCGATCGTCGTACGCGCGCATGCCCCAGACGCGCGAAATCGGCGCGGTAAACCGGTTCGTTTCGTCGACGGCCGCCTGTACGCCGCGCACGACCTCCGTGCCGTATTTCTCCAGCGGTCCCGAAAGCGTGACGTTGACGCCGATCGTGACTTGCGGCAGAAACGCCGGGTTGTTGTACTGCGCCCGCGCGGGCGCCGCGAGCGCGCTCGCGACGGCGCCGCCGGCTGCGGCAACGAACGTCGAGCGCTTCACGCCGGCGCTCCCGGCGCGCGCGCGTAGCTTGCAAGCGTGGTCGCTAGGAACACGACCGAAAAGGCCATGTTGGCGATGAAGATGCGCTCGTTGAGCACGAAGACGTTCTCGGCGACGCGAAACGCACGGTCTTCGTAGAGCACCAGCAGCCCGGCCGCGGCGACGCCGGCATAGTAGAGCGGCGCGGCGTGCGAGGCGGCGCCCGCGAGCGCGAGCAGCGCGGTCATCGCGACGTGGAGTGCGATCGGCAGCGTGCGGGCGCTGCGTTCGCCGAACCGCGCCGGAAGCGATCGGATGCCCTGCGCGCGATCGACGCGCAGATCCATGAGCGCGTAGACGATGTCGAAACCGGCCACCCACACGGTCACCGCCGCAAACAGCAGCAGTGCCGCCCAGCTCACGCGACCCGCGATGCCGATGTAAGCGCCCAACGGAGCGAGTCCGTCGACCGCGCCCAGCACGAAATGCGTGACCCAAGTGACGCGTTTGCAGAGCGGGTAGAGCAGGACGCCGGCGCCGGCGATCGGCAGCAATTTCACGCAGAGCGGATTGAGCATCCAGGCCGCCCACAGTAACACCGCGAGTCCGGCAACGATTGCGGCGATCATCGAAACGGGCGAGAGCGTGCCGGCGGCAAGCGCGCGCCGCGCGGTGCGCGGATTGCGCGCGTCGATGTCGCGATCGAAGTACCGGTTGGCGGCCATCGCTGCGGTACGCGCGCCCAAGACCGCGAGCGTGATCCACCCGAGGGCCGGCCACGGCGGGAGACCGCGCGCGGCGATCAGCGCGCCGGCGTAGGCGAACGGCAGCGCGAAGAGCGTGTGCTCGACGCGAATCTCCCGCAGGAAGAGCGCCGCTTTCATCACGGCGTGCCGCCGGGGCGTAAGAGCCGCGCGAGCGCCGCCGGTCCCTGCCCCGACCAATCGTCGGCGCGCAGCGCATCGGCAACGCGTTCGAGACCGTACTCGCGCCAGCGTTTGCTCACGAGCGCGCGCACCTTCGCATCCATCACCATGTCGGGCGGCCACTCGCGCGCGTACCCTTCGGCGGCATTCTTGCGCGTCGCATCGATGCCCATTTTGGTGCCGTAGGCGACTTGGTACGATCCGTGATCCAAATCGTCGACCGGTCCCGGCATCGTCACGACGTCGCGATCCGGCGCGAGATTGTTGAGCACGAACCAGGCGACGTTGCGCGTGTCCTGCACGTCGACGTCGGCATCGACGACGATCAGGAGGCGCGTCAACATCATCATGTGACCGAGTCCCCACAGCGCGCTCATGACTTTTTTCGCGTGGCCCGGATACGCTTTGCGGATCGAGACGATTGCGAGGTTGTGGAAGCCGCCCTCGACCGGAAGATTCATGTCGACCACTTCCGGCAATACGAGTTGAAGCAGCGGCAGAAAGAGCCGTTCGGTCGCCTTTCCCAGCCACGCGTCCTCCATTGGAGGTTTGCCGACCACCGTCGCCGCGTATACCGGATCGCGCCGGTGCGTGATGCACGTGACGTGAAACGTCGGGTAGCGGTCGGCGAGACTGTACACGCCGGTGTGATCTCCGAAGGGGCCCTCGACGCGCAAGTCGCGATTGTCGACGTAACCTTCGAGCACGAACTCCGCTTCCGCGGGAACGAGCAGATCGACGGTGCGAGCCGGCGTCAGTTCGACCGGCCGCCCGCGCAGCAAACCGGCAAAAGCGAATTCGTCGAGCAGCGGCGGCAGGGGCGCCGTTGCGGCATACGTCAGCACCGGCTCGGTTCCGATTGCGACCGCGACCGGCACCCGGTCACCCCACGCGGCCGCGTGTGCGCGCCCTTGTTTGTGACGTTGCCAGTGCATGCCGGTTTCGCGCGCGTTGTACACCTGCATGCGATACATGCCGGCGTTGAAACGTCCGGTCTGCGGATGTTTCGTGATAACGAGCGGCAGCGTGATGAACGGGCCGGCATCGAGCGGCCAGGTCGTAAGAACGGGCAGTTGCGTGAGATCCGGTTTGCGCGTCACGACGTCGTGAACGGGAGCGCTGCGAACGATCTTCGGCGTCGCGTTTGCCAGCGGCGCAAGCCGCATCAAGGCGCCGATTTTTTCGCCCAGCGACGATCCTGGCGGCGCGATGTCGACGAGCCGGCGGATGCGCCCGGCGGCTTCGTCGAGATCGGCGGCGTCGAGCGCCATCGCGATGCGCCGCCGCGAACCGAACTGATTGGTGAGCACCGGAATCTTCGACCCGCCGGGCCGGGCGAACAGCAGCGCCGGTCCGCCGGCTTTGACCACGCGATCCGTGATCTCGGCGATCTCGAGATACGGATCGACGCGCGCTTGCACGGTGTGGAGTTCGCCGGCTTTGCGCAACGCGTCGATGAAGTCGCGCAGGGACGAGAACGGCATGCCTGCTCCTTTACCTCGTCGCGGCGCGCCCCTCTCGGCAAGCTCCTAGGTTGCGGCGAACCTGCTAGGGCGCGGGCTGGTGCTCGGGAATCGATGCGACGAAGCGCGCACCTCCGCCGTTCGACGCCGCAACGGCGACCGATCCGGCATGCGCCTGCGCGATCCAGCGGACGATTGCCAAGCCGAGGCCGGTTCCAGCGCCGTCGTCGGATCCGCGGTAGAAGCGTTCGAAGATGCGCTCCCGGTCGGCCGGCGGAATGCCGTCGCCGTCGTCCTCGACGACGATTTCGCAGCATCGCCCGTTGCGTTGCGATGTAATGGTCACCGACGAGCGCGCATGGCGCACGGCGTTCTCGAGCAGATTGCGCGCGAGTTCGCGCAACCGCCGCTCGTCGCCGTCGACGATCGCGCTTCCGGCAAGGCTTTCGACGCGAACGCCCCGCTCTCGCGCCGCCGAAGCGGCGTCGCGCGCGCTACGCGTTACGACGGCCGCCAGATCGACGGGTTCGCATTGCAGCACGCCCTGGCGCGGCTGACGGGCCAGCGTCAGCAGGTCGCCGACGGTCGCGGACGCGTCGAGCGCTTGCGCCGCAATCTCTTGAAATGCAGCGCGCATTTCGGCGGGTTCGGCGCTGCCGGCCGCCTGCGCGACGCTGGCGATTGCCGCCAGCGGCGAACGCAGTTCGTGCGCCACGTCGGAAGCGAAGACGCGCTCGCGTTCGCGCGCCGCAAAAATCGGCGCGAGCGTCGCACGCGCGAGCGCGTAGGAGGCTGCACCGAATGCGATCACGAGCGGCACGTCGAGCAACAGAATCGTTACCAGCACGCGCCGCATCGCGGTCGCCATGGCGGCGTGGCCTTCGGGCGTCTCCAGCGCCGGCTGCAACAGCGACGCGTATTCTCGCATCACGAATGCGAACGCCCCCGCGTCGAGAACCGCGAGGACGCAAACGAAAATGAGGAGGTAGAGAGCGGAAGTGCGCGCGATCAATTGCGCAAGCGGTACCCGACGCCCCACACCGTCTCGATGAAGCCTTCGTCGCCGAGCTTGCGCAACTTACGGCGGAGCTGGCTCACGTACACGTCGACGATATTGCTGGAACCGTCGAAGTCGTAATCCCAGACGCGTTCGAGAATCTGCGCGCGCGAGAGCGCGATGCCGGCGTTGCGCGCCAGCAGTTCGAGCAGCCGGAATTCGGTGGCGCCGAGATCGAGCGCTTTGCCGTCGTAGAAGGCACTGCGCCCGCCGACGTCCACGCGCAGTTTTCCGACCTCGAGCGACGAAACGACGGGACGGTCGCCGCGGCGCAGCAACGCGCGTAGGCGAGCGATGAGTTCGTTCTCGACGAACGGCTTCACTAGGTAATCGTCGGCGCCGCAGTCGAGTCCGGCGACGCGATCTTCGACCGCGTCGCGCGCGGTGAGCATCAGAATGGGCGTGCGCACCCCTTCGGCACGAGCGCCGCGCGCCACCGCAAACCCGTCGATGCCCGGAAGGCCGACGTCGACGATCGCGGCATCGTAGTTCTCACCGACGAGCCGGTCCAACCCGGTGCGTCCGTCGGTCACGATGCTGGCGGCGAACTTCTGAGCTTCGAGCATCGAGCGCACGGCGCGCGCGATGGGCAGGTTATCTTCAACGACTAAGATCCGCATGTTTCACCTAATACTTCCACGGGCCGGGGAAAGCTACTGTTACGGCGCCTCCGAGGGTGGGATGCTGATCGGGAGCGCCGATCGGGGCGACCTCCTGAAGCAGGAACCTGAACGGTGCGATCATCACCGCGCCGTAGTAGACGAAATCGCGCGTGACGATTGGATTTGCCTGTGCGTCGTAGCGCACGCCGAGATAGGCGTGCGGGACGGGGTAGAACTTGAAGCGCACGTAGCCCCCGCTGGACGCTTGCCTCGTCCCGAAACCGTCGGCATTGCTGTCGTTGCCCCACCATTGCTCGGCTTGAAGATCGACCGGGCCGAGGGTCGCGTGCCCGAGCAATCCATAGCGCGAATACGCGTCGTTGAACGCCGTGCTTCCGGTCGGCAAGATGTGGCGCACGCCTTCGAGGGCCTCGCCGCCGCCGTCTAACTCGATGTTGCCCTTTGAAAAGACACCTTGATTGAGCCAGACGCCGACTTCGGGCGTCGAAACGTAGGTTGTCAACCCGGTGTTCACCGGCTTGCCGCCGTAGGGCGCGCCTTGGAAGTCGCCGACGGCGAACGTCAGATTGGCGACGAGATTGCCGATCGTACGCTGATCCCAAACGCCCCAACGCGGGGACGAGAGCGGCAAGTCGTTCAATCCGACGTGCGCCCCGTAGTAGCCGTACTGCTGGAGATCGTCCAAGCGCTCGCCCGGCGATTGTGCCAGCGGCAGTTCGAACAACCCGAGCCGGTATTCGGATTTGGTATGTGCGTTGTAGTCGGTGAGAAATCCGAGATAGAGCGCGCTCGGACCGCCGCCCGCACCGAGGCTGTAGTGCATGTAGAGCGAAATGTTGCCGACGTCGGCATTGCCCAGCAAGATGCCGCCGGGCGTCCAACGCCGCGTTCCGGCCGCGGGATCCTGCGCGTACGACATCTGATAGCGAATCGCGAACATCGTCGTTCCGTGCTTTTCAATCGGAAGCCGGTAGCCGTGCATGCGGAAGTAGTTGCCGAATCCGTTCAGTTCCGGCAAGACGCTGTGGCAGGCACCGCAGTGCAGCCGATAGCGCTGCGCGAAGATCGGAATCGCCCGGGCGGGCGCGGAACAGAGGGCTGAAAACAACGTCGCCGCGACGAGCGCGGCGATCGCGAGGCGCGCGCGATTATTTTGCAACGATCGCTCCTCGCATGGGTGCTCCGTAGTGGTAGAAGCAGCCGTAGAGATAGGTGCCGGGCTTGTCGACCTTGACGGTTTGCGATGACTCCCCCGCCTGCATCGCGCCGCTGGTCCAGCCGCCCGAGAGCGTCGTTCCGGTTTGGTTCAAGGCCTTACCGCTAAACGGGTAGGCGTTCGGGAATTGCGTCTCGTTTTTACTCTGCCCCGGCGTAATCGATGTGGAAGTATGAGCGAATCCGTCGCTGTTCATGAACGTCACCGTATCGTCGACCTTGACGTCCAAGACGGGCGGCTTCATGCCGCCGCTTTGGCCGTACGGCGTTTGAACCGGAGCGTTCAGCGTGAGGTTCACGTCGACCACGTGATTGACGCCGGAAGGAGTGCCGCCTCCGCCGCCCCCGCCGACGCCGATTCCGTTGGGCGTACAACCGGCGGTTAGCGATGCGGCGAACAACGCTGCGAGGAACGTGCGCGTCATCGGCCCACTCTTCGCGGGGTCATCGCATGCGCTTCGGCGAGGATGTCGCTCGTGAGATTGTTGGACGCCAGCAGCGTTTTCGTCAGCGTGCCGCTTGCGTTGAAGATGTAGACGAACGTCGTGTGTGCCTCGCGATAGCCGCTCTTTCCCGGCTTCGCGACCACACCGAACGCGCTGAGAATATCGTCGACGTCCGGAGTACGTCCGCTCGCTACCAGCCAATAGCGAGGGTTCGCAGAGAAACGTTGCGCCAATGCGCGCATGACGCTGGGCGGATCGTGCTGCGGATCGAGCGTAATCGTCAGCAGCCGGGTGGACAGCGACTGGCGCGCGATCTCCGACGCCGCTTGTGAGAACTCGGCGTTGACCAAGGGACACGCGTCGCTGCAATGCGCCGAGACGAACGTCACGATGAGCGGCTTCCCTTCGAGCGAGCGCAGCGTGAACGCTTTGCCGGTTTGGTCGACGAGCTGCGGCGCTGCGGGCGCTGCCGTCGCCGGGGCGACGTGCAGCGCAGCAACGAACGCGAGCATTCCAAGAAGCAGACGTCGCATCAGCGGACGAACGTCGGCCCCGGCGTAGCCTTAGCGGCGACGCGGATGACGTCTTGCATCCCTTCGTGGTAGTGGAAGGCGCATCCGATCAGGTACGTTCCCGTATTCGAAAGCTTCACCGTCACCGATTTTCCGGGGCCGATGGATCCGCTGGCGTAACCGAGACCGAGGATCCCGTTACCCATCGGTTGCGTCGAGAGCGTCGGATTCTTCGGGAAATTCGCCGGCGGATGCTTCCGCTTGGCTACGACGTTGAGGGTATGAGAGTAAAGGGTGGAGAGATTCTTGATCGTCACGACCGTATCGGGCGGAAACGCGAGCACTTGCGCCGTCGTCGATTGCGTGAAGCCGCCGACGAGTCCCCACTTAGGGTCTACCTTCGTCTTAACGCCTTCACTCGGCAGTTCTTCGCCGATCGTTTTGGCCGGCAGCGTGAAATGCAGTTCGGTTTGCGGGCCGAGCGATTGAACGAACGATGTTGCGGGAGTAGCGTTCGACGGCATGTTGCCGCCGCCGCACGCCGCCAGGGCGCACGCGATGACCGCCAACGCGGCGCCACCGGATTTTGTCATAGGATGATTCTCCTCGAGTAGTGAGGGTGCGTGATTCAGCGACGGTAGCAAGCGATCGTGAAGAAAGTCTAAACCGAGTACGCGTTTAGTAACTGTAGCCGGTCGGATAACCGGTCGGACTCGGTCCGCTCGAGGGCGTTGCGGTTCCCTTGGGCGGCGGCGACGCTTCTTTTCCTGGAACGGCACCCTTCTTCACGACGAGCACGTCCTTCATGCCCTCGGAGTAGTGGAACGCGCAGCCGATCAGGTACGTCCCGGCGTCCTTGAGCGTGATCGTCACGGATTTGCCGGGTTGTATCACGCCGCTGCGATAACCGGTGCCCATGATGCCCTTGCCGTTCGGACTCGTTAGAAGGGTCGGCTTACTGGGAAAATGCGCGGGCGGCCCTTTGATTTCGGCAACGACGTTGAGCGTGTGCGGCGTCGTCTTCGAAAGATTGCGCAACGTGATTTTCGTGCCGGGCGGAAAACCGAGCGTTTGCGAGTATTGCGTTTGCGTAAATCCGCCGATCGTGGCTTTCCAGAACGGCGACTTGAACGTTCCGAGACCGGCGCTTGGAAGTTCTTCGCCGACCGTTTTCGGAGGAAGAACGGCCTGGACGGCGATGTCGGGTTCGAATGCCGGCAGCGTCACATTGCCGGCAGCGGGTACGACGCCGGCTCCGCCGCCGCGCGTTGCGCAGGCCGCCAGAATGCCGGCGGCGACGATGGCGGCGAAGGCGATGTGCTTGTTGACCATGGGTACACCTCTTTCTTCCGCTCGACGCTAACGTGCCGGGATGAATAAAGGTTAAATCCGGATGGAATCGCGCATCGCGGTGGCCAGATTCTGCAGCGCCGGGTCGGTCGCGTCGTGCGACGCCTGGACGAACGCGTCGCGCGCTTCGGCACGCCGGCCTTCCTTGAGGAGCAGCGCACCCAACGCAATCTGAGCGCGCGCGTAGGTCGGGGCTAAGACGAGGGCGCTGCGCAGCTCGCGTTCGGCTGCGGCGGCGTTGCCGAGGCGTTCTTCGGCAAGCGCAAGGTCGTAGTGCGCGACGGCATACGCGGGATTCGAGCGCAGCAGTTTCCCGAAGTCGTCGCGCGCCGTGCGGGCGTCGCCGGCGCGCAGCGCGACGATGCCGCGGGAATAGAGGGCTCGGGCCGATTCCGGATCGAGTGCGACGTACCGGTCGGCGACCGCGCGCGCCTCGTTGACGTCGCCGCGCGCGAGATCGACGGCGACGAGATTTGCCATGGCCGCGAGGAATCCGGGATCGAGCGCGATTGCGGCCCGCAAATTACGGGCGGCATCGTCGTAGCGGCCTAAATTGGCGTAGGCGACGGCCGCGTCGTATCGCGCCGTGGAGCCTTTGGGCTCGGCCGGATTGAGCGACACGACTCGCTCGAACTCGGCTGCCGCAGTCGCAAACTTTCCCGCCGACAGAGCGTCGAGTCCCAGGCGGAAGCGCTCTTCGACCTCCCGCGAGACCGCCATGGCTTGCAGCGCCGGCACGGAGGTGGTCCGCGGAACGGGCGTCTGCATCGGGTACGTTTGGGCAAATGCCCTCGCGGTCGTCAGCCCGCCCGCGAGCAAAAGGAGAAGCGCAACCCGCATTGCTTATTGCTAGGGCGAGTGAGGACCGGGCGGCAGTTCCGCGGCGCGCCATTCCGCAGCGCCGGCAGCGCGTTCTGGACGGCACTCCCATCCCTTGCGGCCGGCCGAGGTGATCGGACCGAGCATCGGAGGCGATTCGGACGCGACGATCTGCCCCGCAAGCAGGTCTTCGAGGGAGCCGGCGCGAGCCAGAGCGGCCGCACCGCAGCATAATGCGCCGGCCAGGAGAACCCCTCCGAGCAGCCGCCGCACCAGGGCGCTTGACATCGGTTTCAATTATAGCCGAAGTTCTAAGGAATCCGTGAATCGCACCGGCATTTTCGCAACGGTCCTGCTGGCGTGCTCTCTGCCGGCGGTCCCCGCCGGAGCGCAGACGGCCCTAGTGGTCGGCTCCGTGAGGGATCAGCACGGAGCTGCCGTCGCGCGCGCTGTCGTGACGGCCTACGACCGATCGGGCGCCCGCCTGGGCTCCGCTACGACTGACCCCGCGGGCACCTTTGCGGTCGCGGCCGAGGGGGCCGTACGGCTGGCGATCGCCTGCCGGTATTGCATGTCCGTCGTGCTTCCGGTTCAAGCGGGCCGGCCCGTGGTGGCCATCGTGCGCCGATTCGACGCGCTCTTCGACGACTCGCCGTCACCCGGGGATCTCGCGAATCTGCCGTACGCGCACGTCGAGTCGGCCGTAGCGCTGCGTCCGTTTGCGCTGCTGCGTCAAACGACGACCGGAGTGCCCGGGTCGCAACTCAGCGATCGCGGATTGTCGCCGAGCGACGCGCTGCTGGTCGACGCTGGCGTTCCCAACTACGACTTCGCCGCCGGAACCTCGCCGTACGCGACGATTCCGCAAACCTACCAGCAGAACGGCACCATCGCCCCGCCGGAAGATGCGTTCACGTACGGCGACCGCGCCGGTTCGGGCGTCGTGACGCTGGATCCGTTCGGCGACGCCAACGCGGGCGTGGCGTTGACCGGCGGGGATCAAACGCTTCGGCTCGAAGCCGGTTCCAATTTCACGCGTCTCGTCGCCGCAACGTACAGCAACGCATCGGAATCGCGTCAGCGCGCGGACGCCGCACTTACGGTGCCGCTTTCAACCGCGCAGACGTTGTCGTTCTCGGGGGGCACGTCGCAGGGCCGCGAGTACGGCGATCCGGCGTCGGCGCTCGCCTCGAGCTTCAGTTTCGCGCGCGCGTCGTTCGACGACGTGCAGCCGAACGCGAGCCTGTATGCAAACTACGTCGCCGATCGCGGCGGTTACGGCGCAGGGTTAGACGGAACGACGCTTTCCGACGTGTGGTCGGATTCGAACTTCACGGCCGGCGCACGCTCGCGCGGGCCGGTCGCGATCTTCGCCGATGCGTCGGATCGTCTGTCAACCGGTATTTACGACGATTCCTCTTATGGTATCGCGCGCATCGCGGGGACGCTGACGCAGACGCGATTCGATGCCGGCATCGATGCGGCGAGCAACGACGTCGACGTCCGGGCCGGCATCGGCTGGTTCGGCGCCGGATTCACCGGCGGATCGTACGGCACGTCGGTGCCGTCCAACGCTGCGCTCGCGACGCCGTCGATTCTCGTGCGGCTCTTCCCCGATTCCAAATGGAGCGCAAACGTGGGCGCGAGCGGATCGTTTACGCTGCCGAACCTGTGGCAACAGTACGCGCCGGACGACGGCTACGGCGGCTTGGTGTACGATCGCAACGCGCTGTACGCGGCCACGCTCGCGTACACCGATAACGCGCGCCTGCGCGTAGCGGTCGAAGGCGCGTCGCAGCGCGTCGTCGGATTCACCAACGGCACGGTCACGTCGGCCGGCGCCTCGGTGGCGTGGCAGATTGCGCCGGCGATTTCGATGCGCGCGTGGACGATGCACGTCGACGATACCACGGTCGCGCCGGTGCCGAATCCGTTTTATCCTTCCGAATCGCCCGAAACGGTCAACGCGTTCTGGCTGACGTACGACAACGGCGCTTTGCGCGCCGACGCAATCTATCGCCGCGATTTACTCAACGGCGCACCGTTCGAGCATGTCGACGGCGACGTTTCCGGGCCGATTAACGGGCGATTGCGGTGGTACGCCGGCGTCGAAGACCGCCAGCGCACCACCTATCTCGACGTGGGCTTGCGCTTTAACCCTTAGTCGTCGCGGCGGCCTTGCGGGCGTCTGCGCCGGCGCATCGGCGGAGCGCCGGGTGCATCGGCAGCTGAATTCGGCCGGTGGTTCCGCGGGCGCGCGGGGTGGCCGGCGCGGACCGCGATCGCCGCCGCGGTCTCCACCGCGATCTCCACCACGATCGCCGCTGCCGTTGCTCGAACCACCCAGAACGGCCTTGCGCGAGAGATTGAGGCGGCCTTGGCCGTCGATTTCCATCACCTTCACGGTGATCTCGTCGCCGACGTTGGCCACATCCTCGACGCGCTCGACGCGTTGCGGCGCGAGTTGGCTGATGTGCACGAGGCCTTCCTTGCCGGGAAGAATTTGCACGAACGCGCCGATCGGTATCACGCGCGTGACTTTGCCGGTGTAGGTCTCGCCGACGACGATCTCTTTGGTGAGATTTTCGACGATTTGCTTCGCCTTGTCGCCGGCTTCGCCGTCGAGCGACGTGATGTAGACCGAACCGTCGTCCTCAATGTCGATCTTGGTCACGCCGGTGTCGGCGATGATCTTGTTGATCACCTTGCCGCCGGGACCGATGACGTCTTTGATCTTCGCGGGATCGATCTTCATCACGATCATTCGCGGCGCATACTTCGAGAGTTCGGTGCGCGGCGCGGCGATCGTTTCGGCGAGTTTGTCGATGATGAAGTAGCGCGATTTCTTCGCCGCGGCCATGGCCTCGCGCATGATCTTCAGCGTGATGCCCTGGACTTTGATGTCCATCTGAATCGCAGTGATGCCGCGCTTGGTGCCGGCCACCTTGAAATCCATCTCGCCGAGCGCGTCTTCGAGGCCCTGAATGTCGGTGAGGATCGCGTACTTGTCGCCCTTGAGAATCAATCCCATTGCGACGCCCGCGACGTGACTGGTGATCGGAACGCCGGCGTCCATCAGAGCCAGCGTCGAACCGCAGACCGAGGCCATCGACGACGAGCCGTTCGATTCCAGCACTTCGCTCATCAGGCGCATCGCGTACGGGAACTCGTCCTTGGGCGGAAGCACCGGAAGAAGCGCGCGTTCGGCCAAGGCTCCGTGGCCGATTTCACGCCGGCCGGGGCCGCGCATCGGACGCGTTTCGCCGACCGAATACGGCGGGAAGTTGTAAAAGTGCATGTAGCGCTTGTCTTCGAGCGCCACGATGCCGTCGAGCCGCTGGGCGTCGCTCGACGAACCCAGCGTCGCGGCCGTAAAGACCTGCGTTTGACCGCGCGTGAAAACACCCGAACCGTGGACGCGCGGCACGAAATGCACTTTCGTCCAAATCGGCCGGATTTCGTCGGCTTTGCGGCCGTCGGGACGAATCTTCTCGTCGACGACCATCGTGCGCAGCTCGTCCTCTTCCATCGCTTTGACGATCTTGTCGAACTCTTTGGAAGCGCCCGGCTCCTCGAGCAGCGTCCGCACGTCGGCGTCTTTCTTGCTGCAGCGCGCCAGCGCTTCGTCGACGCCGAGCAGCGCGAAGGCGCGCTCGCGCTCGCCCTTTTCGACGACGCGCATCGCCTTGGCGACGTCCTTGGCGAAGTTCTTACGCACCCATTTCTCGAGGTCTGCGTTGACCTTTTGAACGGGATACTCGCGCTTTTTCTTGCCGCACTTTTTGGCGAGCTGGTCGATCGCTTTGACGATCCGCTTGATTTCGCCGTGTGCGAACTCGACCGCGCCGAGGAAATCTTCCTCGTCGATCTCGTTGCCGCCGCCTTCGACCATCATGACGGCGTCGGCGGTGCCGGCGACGACGACTTCCATGCCGCCGGTTTCATATTGCGCGAGCGTGGGGTTTGCGATGTATGCGCCGTCCTCGTCGCGACCGACGCGAATCGCCGCGACGGTTTTGTCGAACGGAATGTCGCTCAGCGCGAGTGCGGCACCGGCCGCGCAGACGCCGAGGACGTCTGCGTCGAGTTCCGGATCGATTGAAAGTACGGTCGCGACGACTTGAACGTCGTTGCGGAATCCGTTGGGAAAGAGCGGACGAATCGGCCGGTCGATTTGCCGCGAACTGAGCACGGCGTGTTCGCTCGGACGGCCTTCACGCTTGATAAAACCGCCCGGTATTTTTCCGGCGGCGAACATCTTCTCTTCGAAGTCGCAGGTGAGTGGGAACCAGTCGATGCCTTCACGCGGTTTGGCGGAGGCGGTGACGGCGCAGAGCACGACGTTCTGGTCGCCATAACGAACGAGCGCAGAGCCATTGGCTTGCTTCGCAAGTTCGCCGGTTTCGATGACCATCGTGCGCCCGCCGACCTCAAGGGTCACGGAATCGGGCACGGTATCTCCTAATTGCTTTCGCTTTGCTTTTTGTTTAACGCGCCGCAATTCGGGAACTGAGCGAATCCGACCTTCCGGAGGAGAGCGGGGCCGGCGTCAAAATGACGGCGCATGCGACTTTTGGCTGCCCTAGCGCTCGCTTCCGCGCTGCCGGCAAGCGCGGTTCCCTCGCCGGCTGCTTCTCCCGCGCCGGCGGGCGCGCATGCGATGGTCGTGACGGAGCAGCGCTACGCGACGCTGGCCGCGCTCCGCGTGTTGCGCGACGGCGGAAATGCGGTCGATGCGGCGGTCGCCGCGGGTTACGCCCTGGCCGTCGTCGATCCGTGTTGCGGAAACATCGGCGGCGGCGGATTCATGCTCGTGCGCAACCGTTCGGGTGCGGAACGCTTCATCGATTTTCGCGAGAAAGCGCCGGCGCGCGCGAGCCGCGACATGTACCTCGATGCGCGCGGCCGCGCCGTTCCGGCGCGTTCGCGTAAAGGCTGGCTCGCCGTCGGCGTCCCCGGCACGGTGCTCGGAATGGAAACGGCGCGCCGCGAATTCGGTACGATGTCGCGCGCGTCGCTGATGGCGCCGGCGATCGCGTTGGCTCGCGACGGGTTCACGCTCGCAGCGGGAGACCTCATCCCGTTCGTCGGCGCGTCCTCGCAAGGCGGCGCGTACGGGTTTGCATCGCAACCGAACGTGCGCGCCATCTTCATGCGCGGCGGCCGTCTGCCGGCGGCCGGCACCGTGCTGGTACAGCCGCAGTTGGCGCGCACGCTCGAGACCATATCGTCGGGCGGTGCCGATGCGTTCTATCGCGGTGCGATCGCGCGCGACGTCGTGGCGGCCAGCCGCGCCGGCGGCGGCATCCTCACGCTCGACGACTTCGCCCGCTATCGCGTTGAAGAAACTGCGCCGCTGCACTGCACGTTTCGGGGATACGACGTGGCGTCGGCTCCGCCGCCGAGCTCGGGCGGCGTTACACTGTGCGAAATTCTCAACGTCATCGCACCGTTTCCGCTGAGCGCGTGGGGATGGCACAGCGCCCGAAGCGTGCATTACGTTACCGAAGCCGAACGGCGCGCCTACGCCGACCGCAATGCGTATTTAGGCGATCCCGACTTCGTGCGCGATCCGGTCGCGCGGCTGCTTTCGCCGCAGTATGCCGCGACCTTGCGCGCGCGGATTTCCCCGAATCGCGCGACGCCGTCGGCCGACGTCAAGCCTGGACTGGGCGCGATCGCGTACGAGGGCGGCGACACGACGCACTACTCGATCGTCGATCGCTGGGGAAACGCCGTCGCGGTCACCTACACGCTCAATGATTGGTTCGGCGCCGGCGTCATCGCCGGGGATACGGGATTTTTTCTCAACGACGAGATGGACGATTTCACCGCCAAGCCCGGCGTACCGAATATGTACGGCCTCGTACAGGGCGCGCGCAACGACGTCGCTCCCGGCAAACGCCCGCTGTCGTCGATGGCGCCGACGATCGTTACGAAGAACGGAAACGTCGTCATGGTGACGGGTAGTCCCGGCGGTTCGCGTATCATCACGATCGTGCTCGAAACGATCCTCGACGCGCTCGTCTACGGCATGAACGTGCGGGAAGCCGTCGACGCCCCGCGCACGCACATGCAGTGGCTCCCCGATGCCGTCGAGTACGAGTCCGGCGCGCTCGCGGCGACGACCGGCGCGTCGCTGCGTTCGATGGGCTACACGTTGGTGAAAACACCGGATTGGGGCAGCGCGCAAGCGATTTTCGTCGACCCGGTCACGGGCATGCGTTACGGCGGCAGCGACCGGCGCCGGCCGTCGGGCGCGGCACTCGGATATTGAGCGCCGCATCGCCAGGGCACGAGGCGCGGCCCCTGGTATAACGGGCTCCATGCAAACGTTGACGCCGGCGCGCAAAAAGGAACTCGAACTCAAAGCCAACGACGTGCGCCAAGGAATCATCCGTTCGCTGCTGGCGGCCGGTTCTGGTCACTCCGCGGGCCCGCTCGACATGTCCGACGTGTTCGCGGCGCTCTACGGATTCCTGATGCGTCACGATCCGGAGCGCCCCGATTGGCCGGATCGCGACCGGCTCTTACTTTCGTGCGGACACATCGCGCCGGTGCGTTACTCGGCGATGGCCAATTTCGGCTATTTTCCGGTCGAAGAACTGCTGACGCTGCGCAAGTTCGGTTCCCGGCTGCAAGGCCATCCCGAACGCGTCACGCTGCCGTCGGTCGAAACGACGTCGGGACCGCTGGGCGAAGGGCTCGCGCAAGGCGTCGGCATGGCGCTGGGCGCAAAAATGGACCGGAAAGATTTCCACGTGTGGGTGGTCACGTCGGACGCCGAGCATCAGTGCGGTCTGCATTGGGAGGCGGTGCTGACGGCGGCGAAGTTTCATCTCGACAACCTCACGAGCATCGTCGACCGGAACTTCATTCAAATCGATGGCAGCACCGAAGACGTCATGCCGCTCGAACCGCTCGCGGATAAATACCGCGCGTTCAATTGGGAAGTCTTCGAATGCGACGGTAACGACGTCGGCGAGTTCATCGCAACCGCGCAGCGCGCGCGAACCGTTACCGGAAAGCCGCAGGTGATTATCGCCAACACGGTGCCCGGCAAGGGCGTCTCGTACATGGAAGGCGACTACACGTGGCACGGCAAGCCGCCCAACGCGCAGCAAGCCGCCGAAGCGTTACGCGAACTCGGCGAAGCGCGGGAAAAGATTCTTGCCGATGTCTAGCGCCGGAACGGGCGTGCGCGACGCCGCCGCTTCCGCCATGCACCTGCTCGACTATCGCGCCGGCGATCTCAAGCAGGTGCCGACGCGCAACGGGTTCGGTGAAGGCTTGATCGAAGCCGGCTCGCGCAATCGCGACGTTCTCGGGATTTGCGCGGATCTTTCCGAGTCGACCCGGTTCGAAGGCTTCAAGAAAGCGCACCCCGCGCAATACATCGAGATCGGTGTCTCCGAGCAGTTGCTCGTGGCGATGGCCGGCGGTCTTGCGTCGGTCGGAAAGATTCCATGGATCGCGAGCTACGCGATGTTCAATCCGGGGCGCTCGTGGGAACAAGTGCGCACGATCATGGCGCTCAACGAAACCAACGTGAAGATCGCCGGCGCGCACGCCGGCGTCTCGGTCGGTCCCGACGGCGCAACGCACCAGGCGATTGAAGACATCGCGATCATGCGCGTGATCCCGCACATGACGGTCGTCGTTCCTTGCGACGCGGAGCAGACGAAGAAGGCGACCCTCGCGCTATCCAAGCGCTGGGGCCCTGCGTATCTGCGCTTCGGACGCGAGAAGTCGCCGGTCGTCACCAGCGCGGAAACGCCCTTCGAAGTCGGCGTCGCGCAGACGTTCCGCGAGGGCGGCGACGTCGCAATCGTCGCGTGCGGAATTCTCGTCTATAATGCGCTCGTCGCCGCCGCCGAGCTCGCTCGCGAAGACGGCATCGAATGCCGCGTCGTCAACAACCACACCGTCAAGCCGATGGACGAAAACGCTATCGTCGATGCGGCGCACGCGTGCGGCGCGGTCGTTACGGTGGAAGAGCATCAGAAGCACGCCGGCATGGGCTCCCGCGTCGCGGAAATTCTCGCTGCGAAACGGCCCGTGCCGATCGAGTTCGTCGGCGTCGACGATCGATTCGGACAGTCGGGCGATCCGGTCGAACTCATCGAGTTCTACGGGATGGGCGTCGGCGCGATCAAAGAGGCGGCCCGCCGCGCCCTCTCACGGAAATAAAAGGCCGGATTTATCCCGACTCGTCGTCAGCTCGGACCTCATTTGCCATAGCAAACTTCGGCCCTCGCTTCCTTGATTCGGAATAAATCGGGCCTTTTTAGCGCCGCAGTCGAAAGGACTAGCGGCGAAGCCCTAAGTCGGCGATGAGCGAGCGGTAGCGCTCGACGTCTTTGCCCTGCAAATAGTTGAGCAAGCGACGGCGCTGACCGACCTGCAGCAGCAAGCCGCGGCGGCTATGGTGATCCTTCTTGTGGATCTTCAGATGTTCGGTGAGGTGGTTGATCGATGCGGTAAGGATCGCGACTTGTACCTCGGCCGAACCGGTGTCGTTGGTTCCGCGGCCGTATTTGCCGGCAATCTCCGCTTTGCGTTCTTTGGTGAGGGGCACGAAAGAAACTCCTTGCTCAGGATGGTCTCGCTCGGGTACAGGCGCGGCGTTGGGCTCGCGTCCGTCCCGGCGACCGGGCTACCATAGCAGACGGGCGGGGGGTGAAGCAAGCCTTTTTAAGCAATCGGCGCGTGGTGGACAAGCCATTCCTCGTTCCCGTCATCTATGGTTCGGTGCGGACCGAACGCCAAGGCATCCGCGCGGCCCGCTTCGTGCTCCACGAACTGCAGCGACGCGGCATGGATGCGGTGCTCGTCGACCCGATGGAGAAGCGTCTTCCGCTGCTCGACAAGATGTATAAAGAGTTTCCCAAAGGTGAAGCGCCCGCTCCCTTGGAGGAGCTCGCGGACCTTTTTCGGCGCGCCGACGGCTTCGCCATCGTCTCCGGCGAGTATAACAACGGCATTCCGCCGGCGCTCAAAAATCTGCTCGATCACTTTCTCGAAGAGTATTTTTGGCGGCCGGCCGCAATCGCGTGCTACTCCGGCGGACGATGGGGCGGCGTGCGGGCCGCGATGCAGTTACGCATGTCGCTCGCGGAGATGGGCATGGTGACGATACCGAGTCTGCTTCCAACCGCCCGCGTGAGCGAAGCGTTCGCCGAAGACGGAACGCCGTCGGATCCGAAAACCGTGGAGTATTCAGCCGAGTTCTTCAATGAATTCGTGTGGTACATGGATGCGCTGCGAGCGCGGCGTCAATCCGGCGTACCGTACTAGGAGCGTGAGCGTGGATTTGGAAATCGCGGGAAAAACAGCGCTCGTAACCGGCGCCAGTTCGGGAATCGGCGAAGCGGTTGCGCTGGCGCTGGCGCGTGAGGGCGTGCGGTTGGCGATTGCGGCGCGCCGCGCGGATCGCCTCGATGCGCTTGCGGAGCGCGCGCGATCTGCCGGCGCGGCGGAGGCCCGCGGATTCGTATTCGATCAAGGAGACGCCGCTTCGGTCGAGGCGATGCTCGCGGACGTGCGCGCCGCATTCGGCGACGTCGAAATCCTCGTGCTCAACGGCGGCGGACCCAAGCCCGGCCGTTTCGGCGAGACGGCGCTCGGCGATTGGGACGCCGGATACCGCACCGTTCTGCGCGGCATGCTCGCGCTTGTAAACGGCGCGCTTCCCGCGATGCGCGCCGCACGCTGGGGACGCATCGTGGCGTTGACCTCCACCTCGGTGAAGCAGCCGATCGACACGCTCGTGCTTTCGAATGCATTTCGAACGGCGCTCGTGTCGGCGCTGCGCACGCTGGCCGTCGAAGTTGCCTCCGAAGGCGTTACCGTAAACTGCATCGCGACCGGCCGCGTCGATACCGATCGCCTGCGCGAGCTCTACGATGGAAACGATGCGGCGATGCACGCCGCGGCGGCCGCCGACGTGCCGATGAAACGGGTTGCCACGCCGGAAGAGTTCGCACCGCTGGTCGCGTTTTTGTGCGGACGGCCGTCGAGTTACGTCACGGGACAGACGATTTCGATCGACGGCGGCTTGACGCGAGGCCTCTTCGGGTGACGCACGCCCGCGAAGCAGAGGACGTGTACGTACGGGTCGCGCGGCGCGACGGCATCGTGCCGGGCGTTGCGACGATCGTGCGCTCCGGCGCGCACGAAGTGGCGATCTTCGACGTTGCGGGCGAACTGCGGGCGTACGAAAACTGCTGCCCGCATCAAGGCGGTCCGATCGGCGAAGGCATCGTCGATGGCGAGACCGTGACCTGTCCGTGGCACGCGTGGTGTTTCAACCTTCGCGACGGCTCGATGACGATCGGCAGCTTCGCATCGCTGAGTTCTTTCGGTGTGCGCGTCGACGGTCAGGACGTCTACGTCTCCACCGAGCCCGAGCCCAAACGGTGACCGGCGACGCCGCTTGGAACGGGCGCGAGGGCACGGCGGGCGGCGCCGCGTTCGGCGATGCGCTGGCGGCGCTCGCGCGCGAACGCGACGTGCCGCTCGAAACGCTCGCCGAAGCGGCCGGACTGACGGCCGACGAGTTCGCCGCCGTCGTCGCGGGAACGCGCCGCGTCGGCGTGAGCGCGCTCGCCCAATTTGCGACGGCGCTGCGGCTCAAACCGATCGAGTTTTTGCAGCGGGCGAAAATTCTCTCGCTCGAGGTCTACGCGTTCGGCCTCGACCCGCTCTATTTCTTACCCGAGGGACCGGTGCGTTACGACGCGCGCATCTACATGCGTGAGATCAATCCGCGCCATCGCGTTCCCGAGGGCGACATGACCCGCCGCAATGCCACCCTCAAGGCTCTGGCCGAGGACGCGTTGCTCGATGCGAGCGGTAAGACGGAAGTCGAACTGGCTTACTTGCTGCGGGCGGCCGTGGAACAGACCGGCGGCAGCCTCTAGGAACCGGTGCGCTCCTCGAGGCCCCTGTAGGGTTCTTCGCGGGGGCACCGCGAACGAGGGGTTCCTGATGCAAGGAGTTGAGGGAAAACGGATCGCCGCATTGATCGGCGACGGCTTCGAAGAGGCCGATTTGATGGAGCCCCGCCGCGCGCTGGAAGATGCCGGAGCGGTTGTGACGATCGTCGGCATCGACGAGCGCGCCAAGCAGCGCATCCGCGGTAAACGCGGATTGGACGACGGGCAGAGCGTCAAGGCCGAGGAGCTGGTCGCGGACTGCACGGCCGAAGATTTCGACGCGCTGCTCGTGCCGGGCGGAACTTCGCCGGACCGCATTCGCGCCGATCGCGACGTCCAGCGTTTTTGCCGTGAGTTCGATGCCGCCAAGAAGCCGACGTTCTCCGTCGGTCACGGCGCGCACGTGCTCATTTCCGCGCAACTCGTACGCGGACGGCAGATCACCGGCGCGCATTCGATTGCCGACGACATTCGTAACGCCGGCGGTCTCTATCGCGATCAACCGACGGTCGCCGACTCGAACTGGGTCTCGACGCGCGGAGGCGAAGACATCCCGCAGTTCAATCGCGCGATGCTCGAGAAACTCGCGACGGCCGCGCCGCCGCTCGTAACGCCGTAGCGCCCACCGTCGTTAACCTGCCGTAACGCCTAGGCTACACGGGATCGTAACGCGCCAGCGTTTCGCCGTATTGACGCACGGCGAGAAACGACGCGAGCGCGCAGAACGCCAGCGCGCCCCAGACCGAGTGCGCGACCGCCGCGAGCGTAAACGCAATTGCACTCGCGGCGCCCGCCATGGCGACGTACAGCAGCTGGGCCGCGCCCGCGCGCATCGTCGCGGACAACGCAATCAACGTGCTGGCAACCGCGGCTCCCAGCGTCACGGCGAGCGTTATGGGAATCTCGCGTAATCCCGCAAACGTCGCCGCCGCCGCGACGTATGCGAGCGTCGCCGGAACGACGATCGCGCACGGAACGAGCGCCCTTGCGCGCGCCAGTTGGCGTCCGAAGAGCGGCGCGCCCTGCTCGCACAGATCGAGGTGCGGAAAGCGGCCCGGGCTCTGCACCAGTGCGATGACGATGCCGAGGACCGAACAGAAAAACACGGGCCCCGCGAGCGCGCGCGGAGCGACGAAGCCGGCGACCGCCGCCGTCGCGCATGCAAAGACCAGCGTGCGCCGCTCGGTGCGCAGACGCATCTCGAGAATGGCGATCGTCGCGCGTCCTCTCATACGAGCGCTTCTTCGGCGGCGGCGGCGAAGGCTGCGGCGTCCACCGGACTGACGTGCGTCGAAAAAATTGCCCGCGGTCCGGCAGCGCCGACGATGCGCGCGGCGTACACGGGCTGAGGCCGGTCGAGCACGAGAATCTTCGGATTGCAGACGAGCGCGCCGGCAAGCGGAATGGCGAAGGCTTCGTGCACGCCGCCGAGGCGTGCCATCAGCAGTTTTGCATGGGCCACGGCGCGCCTGGGATCGAGATTCCAGAGCGCGGCCCGGTAGGCGATGTAGCGATCGAATTCGAGCCCCGCTAACGGTAACGCGTCGTGCGGAACGAATGCGGCGACGCGCTTACAGTGAGCCTGCTGCACGTGCGGATCGTACTGATCGAGGAGGACGCAACCGCT
This sequence comes from Vulcanimicrobiota bacterium, assembly GCA_963704715.1. Taxonomy (GTDB): domain Bacteria; phylum Vulcanimicrobiota; class Vulcanimicrobiia; order Vulcanimicrobiales; family Vulcanimicrobiaceae; genus Tumulicola. Next base: position 2,000,416 of record OY969933.1, read on the forward strand.
GCCGGCTTTGACGATTCCGGCAGCCAGCAAGGCGACGACGTTTGCCTCGCGGTCCGACCTGCAGACGCGCGTTACGCGCTCGCCCGGATCGACGTCGAGCGTGACCGGTCCAACGGCCGCTCCGCTCGCGGCGAAGCATGCCTCGCGCATGCGCAAGAGAAAGCTCAAGAGGCCTTCATTCAACGTCCCTTCAAAAGGAAGCCTACCAAAAACGATGCTCTCCAACGCCGAAGTCGCCGCCAAACTGCTCGAAACCCGCACGCTCATGGAGATGGCGGGCGAGTCGTTCTATAAATACATGGCGTACGAGAAGGCCGCGGCCTCGGTCGAGAACGCACCGCCGCTGGCTGATTTGATTGGAGCGGGCGAGCATCTCAAGCTGCCGGGCGTTGGCAAGTCGATCGGTTCGGCGATCGAGCAACTCGTCGCGACCGGCACCTCCGATTACTTGGACGACCTCCATCTCCGCTTTCCGTCCTCGATTCTCGAAGTGCTGGCGGTCAGCGGCATCGGCGTCAAAACCGCGGCGACGCTGTTCAGCGACTACGGCATCGCGTCGCTCGCCGATCTGGAACGCGCCATCGCGTCGGACGCACTTGCGGGCGTGCCGCGCCTGGGGGCCAAGACGATCGACAACTGGAAGCGCGGGATTCTCGCCTATAAAGGACGCCTGCGAAGAACGCCGCTGTCGGAGGCGCTCGTCATCGCTTTCGAGGCGATGAGCTTCGTGCGCGAGGGCCCTGCCGTCGACCGTCTGTTGCCGGCGGGCAGTTTGCGACGACAAGAAGTCACCGTCGGCGACGTCGATCTCGTCTGCACGTCGCAGCACGCCGCCGCCGTCATCGCGCACTTCGCGCGCTGGGAGCGCGCGGAGGCCGTGCTTGCCGAGGGGCCGACGAAAGCCAGCATCTGGCTCCCCGGCGGCTTGCAGATCGACCTTCGCGTGCTTCCCGACCATCTCTATGGCAATCTGCTGCAGCATTTCACCGGCTCGCGCGAGCACAACATCAAACTGCGCGAACACGCCGTTCGCCGGGGTCTGCGCGTGAGCGAAAACGGCATCCTGAATCTCGAAAACGGTGACGCGACGGCGTGCTCGGAAGAGGCCGGTGTCTACGCGGCGCTCGGCATGCAATACGTGCCGCCCGAACTGCGCAGCGGACTGGACGAGATCGACTTAGCGCTGGCGGGCGCGCTTCCGGCGCTCGTGGAAACGACCGATCTTCGCGGAGACTTTCACATGCACACGACCTGGAGCGACGGCGACGATACCCTCGAGGCGATGGTGGCGGCCGCCGCGGCGCGCGGCTACGAATACCATGCCATCAGCGATCATTCGCAAGGGCGCGGCCGGCGCTTCGGCATGTCTCCCGAACGCGTGCGCGAGCAGCGCCGCGCGATCGAAGGGCTCGGGGATCGCTACGGCGTGCGCACGCTCTGCTCGAGCGAAGTCGACATCCACGCCGACGGATCGCTCGATTACGACGACGCCGTTCTGGCAGAACTCGACGTCGTCGTTGCGTCGGTGCATTCGGCAATGCAGCAATCGCGGGACGAAATGACGGCGCGATTGATCCGTGCCTGCGAAAACCCATACGTGACGATCATCGGACATCCGACCGGCCGCCGCTTCGACGGGGGCGCAGGGTACGAGTTCGACTACGACGCGGTCTTCGCCGCCGCGGCGCGAACCGGAACCGCACTCGAGATCGACGGCCAAGCGATGCGTCTGGACTTACCGGCGCCGCTGGTACGCAGGGCAAAGTCGTTCGGCGTGACGTTTACCGCCGACAGCGACGCTCACCGGACGCGCGACCTCCTCAACGCCGAACTCGCAATCGGTCAGGCCCGGCGTGCCGGTTTAACCAAGGACGACGTCCTCAACGCGAAGCCGTTCGAAGAGATGCTCGCGTTCGTCAACGCCAAACGCGTGAGGGCGACGTGATCGAAACGATACGCGTCACCGCTCCCGGCGGAGCGACGGCCGGCGCGCGCGTGGCGGGCGAGAGCGGACCGGCGCTGATCTTCGTGCACGGCGTCGGTTCCACGGCGTCGATCTGGGACGCGCAACTTGCGGCGTTCGGGGATGCGTATCGTTGCGCCGCGATCGAACTGCGCGGCAACGGTGCCCTGCCCGATCCCGACCCGTCGTCGATTACGCGCGAAGGCTTCGCCGAGGACGTGCTCGCCGTCGCGGACGCGCGCGGCGCGGACCGGTTCACCCTAATTGGCTGTAGTCTCGGCGGCGTGGTCGCATTCGAGTTGTGGAAACGCGTTCCGAAGCGCTTCGAGGCAATGGCCATCGTCGGCAGTTTCGCGCGTTATCCCGACGGTCAAGCCTACGCCGACGGCGTCAAGGCGGCGGCGCGCGACGCCGGCGACATGCGCGCGTTCGCAACGTCGCGTGCGGCGAAATTGGGCCTGTCGCCCGAGCGGCTGCATGAGACGATCGAGCAGATGGCGGCAAAATCCGTCGATTGTTATCTCGCCTCCACGCAGGCGACGTGGACGGGCGACTATCGCGACGCGCTGCCGACGATTGCGGTTCCGGCGCTCGTCCTCTGCGGCGAACGCGACGCGGTCGCGCCGCGCGCACTGTCGGAAGAGATTGTGCGCGGCATTCCGGACGCGCGGTTCGCGATCGTTCCCGGCGCCGGACACGTCGCCAACGCGGATGCGCCGGACGCATTCAACGCGCTGCTGCGCGAGTTTCTTTCTATGAAGGCGGGGTGAGGCGCTCGCTGCCGCAGTACACGTTGGCGCGCCCGTCGCGCACGAACCCGGCGAGGGTGATGCCGAACTCCCGCGCCAGTTCGACGGCGAGGCTGCTGGGCGCGGAGACGGAACACACGATCGGAATGCGCGCGACGGCGCTTTTTTGTAGAATCTCGTAACCGGCGCGGCCGCTCACCGCAAGCAGGCAGCGCGCGAACGGCAGCCGCCCGTTGAGCAATCCCCACCCGACGATTTTGTCGACCGCGTTGTGACGGCCGACGTCTTCGCGCGCGACGATGGGCGCGCCGCTTTCGTCGAAGAGCGCGGCCGCGTGAAGGCCGCCGGTCGTTTCGAAGACGCGCTGCGCGCGGCGCATCCGTTCGGGCAGCGAGTAGAGCAGTTCCGGCGCAATCGTCACGCCGTCGTCGATCCGCGTCACGCCGCGCTCGCGCAGCGAATCGAGTTGCGCGCGTCCGCAGACGCCGCATGCGCTGCTGGCGGTGAAATGCCGCTCCAGATGCGTCAGGTCGGGAAGAGTGTCGCGCGAGAGTTCGATGCTCACCACGTTGTAGCGCTGCTCGGGATCGAGCGCCGGATCGAGGCAGTAGGTGAGTTGCGCGATCTCGTCGCGCCCGCCCACGATGCCTTCGCCGAATGCGAATCCGGCTGCGAGTTCGAAATCGTTGCCGGGCGTCCGCATGATGACGGCCAGCGACGCGGACTCACCGCCGGCGCTCAGGCGAAGTTCGAGCGGCTCCTCGGTGACGACCGCATCGTCTTTCGACGTGCGATTCGAGCCGTCGAGCGACAACACGGTCGTCTCGACGGTGCGCCCGGGCCGTACGCGCGCCTCATCCGCCGTCATCGTCGTCCGCCTCCGGCCGGTTCTGCACGTAGACGGTCCCGAAACGTCCTTTGATGCAGAGGTTGCCGTGCGTCACGCCGTTCTCCAACGGCGCGGTAACTTTGACGATCGAATCGTCCTGCACGTGCAAACGAAGCGTGCAGCCGACGCCGCAGTAGGGACAAATCGTATCGGTGCGCGTTTGCCGCGCTTCGTCCCAGAGGCCCTGGGCGCGCAGCTCGTGTTCGGAGGTGAACATCAGCGCGCCGGTCGGACAGACGCCGATGCAGTTGCCGCAGTACACGCAGGCCGAGTCGGGCAGAGGCACGTCGTATTCGGTCGAGATGCGGGCATCGAATCCCCGCCCGGCGGTCGCAATGGCAAAAGTGTTTTGGGCATCCGTGCCGCACGCTTCGACGCACTTGTAGCAGAGGATGCACTTCGAGTAGTCGCGGACGTAGAGCTCGTTGTCGACCTTCACCGGTTGTGCGACCGTTGCGGCACCTGCGCCGTAGCGGCCGGGATCGGCGCCGTAACGCGCCGCGTAACGCTGCGCGTCGGGTGCGGTTGAAAGATCGACCGAAGAGCCCAGAAACTCCAGCACCATCTTGCGGCTGTGGCGAACGCGCTCGGTGTCGGTGCGAATCTTCATCCCGGCTTCGGCTTTGCGGGCGCACGCGGGTACCAGCACGCGAGCGCTCTCCAACTCGACGACGCAGACGCGGCACGCGTTGACCGGCGTCAGCGTCTGCAGAAAGCAGAGCGTCGGTGTTTCGACGCCGGCGGCGTTGCACGCGTCGAGTATCGTCGCGCCTTCGGGAACCGTTACGGTCCTTTCGTCGATGGTGAGGTCGAAAACGCGCAGCGGCGCTTCCGGCGGACGCTGCGGCAGCGGACCGTGAATCACGGCGCCGCCTCCGGGAACGCGCCGGCGAGTTTGCGTGCCGATGCGATGGCGTTGGCGGCCGTCTGGCCGAGCCCGCAGATCGACGCGTCGCGCATCACCCGCGTAACGTCGTCGAGCAGCGTGAGGTCGATGACGTCGAGCGCTTCTTCTTGGCGGACGGTGCCGACGCGGCACGGCACGCACTGCCCGCAGGATTCGTCGCGAAAGAAGCGTGCGATGCGCTGCAGCAGCGGCATCAGCGCGGTCGAACGGTCGAACACCGCAACGACGCCGGAGCCGAGCGTTACGCCCGCGGCGCGCGCGCCTTCGAACGAGAGCGGCATCGAAAGCGCGTCGCCGGCGACGAAGCCGCCCGCCGCACCGCCCATGAGAATCGCTGCAATCGAATCGGCGGCCGGCGCGCCGGCGAGTTCGAGAAGCGTGCCGAGCGCGGTCCCGTGTTCGACCTCGTACACACCGGGATTTCGTACGCTGGCCCCCGAGACGCAGAAGAGCCGCGTTCCCGTCGAATCGGGCGTTCCCAGCCGCGCGTACGCGGCGCCGCCCTCGAGCACGATATGCGGAAGATTCGCGAGCGTTTCGACGTTATTGATGAGCGTCGGCTTGCCGAAGAGCCCGCTCTCGACGGGAAATGGCGGTTTGCTGCGCGGCTCGCCGCGCTTCCCTTCAATCGAGTTGAAGAGCGCGGTCTCCTCGCCGCAGATATAGGCGCCCGCACCCCGGCGGATCTCGACGTCGAACGCGAATCCGGCGCCCATCACGTCGTTGCCGAGCAATCCTTCGCCGCGCGCCGCCGCGATCGCATTGCCGAGGCGCCGCGCGGCCAACGGATACTCGCCGCGCACGTAAATGAAGCCGCGTTCGCAGCCGGCCGCGTACGCGGCAATCGTCATTGCCTCGATGACGGCGAACGGATCGTGCTCCATCAGCACGCGATCCTTGAACGTGCCCGGTTCGGACTCGTCGGCGTTGCAGACGAGATAGTGCGGCCGTGCCGGAGCTGCCGCAACCGACTGCATTTTCCTCCCGGCGGGAAACGCGGCGCCGCCGCGACCGAGCAGGTTCGACGCAACGACCTCTTCGACGACGCGCTCGCGCCCGAGCTCCAGCGCGCACGCCAGCGCGCGATAGCCGTCATGCGCGCGATACGCGGCAATGCGCTCGGGATCGACGCGACCGACGCGCCGCAGCAAGCGCAGCGGCGATCCGCCGATGCGCGGCGGCGGCTCTTCGCCGGCGCCGGCGTGCGGATTCGAAAGCGCGGAGCGTGCGTCTCCGGCCTGCAGCGGCGCGATCTGACGCTCGACCGGCGCTTCGCCGGCGACGCAGAGCAGCGCCGCCGGAGCGCGATCGCACAATCCAAGGCACGGGCTGCGCTGCCACACGGCGCCCCCGTCCGGCGTCGCCGCGCCCGACGGTCCGCACAGCGATTGCAGCGCGTCGCAAATCTCGGCCGCGCCGCCGTTCGCGCAGACGACGTCGTCGCAGACGTGCAGCACCGCCGGCGGACGCGGCGCCGTGGAGAACATCGCGTAGAAGGTCGCGACGCCGTACGCATCGGCTGGAGGAACGGTGAGGCGCTCGCACGCGTAGTTCAACGCGCCGCCGCTGATCCAACCGGCGCGCGCGTTGATTGCGTGCAGCACCGGGAGCAGGAGATGGCGCCGCTGCCGTGCCGCCGCTCCCGATTCATCGCAAGGTGCACCGAGGACGCGATCGACTGCCGCACGCTCCTCGGGCGTCGCGACCGCGCCGGTGAAATGCAAATCCACGGCGCCGCCCCGCTACGAAATCCGCTCGACGCGCACGGCGGCGGCCTTGAATTCGGCCGTCCCCGATTTTGGATCGACCGCGTCGATCGTCAGCAAATTGGTGGCAACCTCGTCGTTGAAGTGCGGCGTCATGAAGACGAGACCGGCCCGCAAGCCGTCGTCGATGCGCACCGGCGCCGTCACCGATCCGCGCCGCGAACTGACGCGCACGCGCTCGCCCTCGCGCACGTTGAAGCGCGCGGCGTCGGCCGGCGAGATGTCGAGCGTTTCGCCGCGCCGCAGCGGCGATGCATATCCGTTCGTCTGCACGCCGGTGTTGAACGAGTCCAAGCGCCGCCCGGTCGTCAGCCGTAACGGAAACTCCTCATCGAGCGCTTCGACCGGCGGATCGTGATCGACCGCTGCGAACGGCGCGTGGTGGCCGTGAATCGGGTCCTGCCAAAGGCGCGCGTGTAAAAACAGTTCGCCCGGGTGCGTCTCGTCGTAGCACGGCCATTGAATGCCGTCGAGCGCCTCGAGCCGCGCGTAGCTCATGCCCGCGTGCCACGGTGAGAGCGAGCGGCACTCGTCCCAGATGTCCTCCGCGCGCGCGTCGCCCCAGTCGTGCCCCAGACGCCGCGCGAGTTCGTAGAGAATCGCAGAGTCTTCGCGCGCCTCGCCCGGAGGTTCGAGGGCTTTGCGCACCCGCTGCACGCGCCGTTCGCTGCTCGTCACCGTGCCTTCACTTTCGCACCAGCTCGAAGCCGCCGGTAAAACGACGTCGGCCATTTCGCCGGTCTTCGTCAGAAAGATATCCTGCACGATCAGCGTGCGCAGGCTGCGCAGCAACCCGGTCGCTCGATGTTGATCCGCCTCCGACTGCGCCGGATTTTCGCCCAGCACGTAGAGCGTATCGAGTTCTTTGCGCTCGATGGCTTCGAACATCTTCGTGAGGTTCCATCCCGGCGCCGGCGGCAGCCAGCTGGCCCACGCGCGCTCGAATTTCTCTCGCACGTGCGCGTCGCCTACGAACTGTCCGCCGGGAAACCGGTCGGGCAACGCGCCCATGTCGCCGCCGCCCTGCACGTTGTTTTGTCCGCGCAGCGGGCAGACGCCCGATCCATACCGGCCGACGTGACCGGTCAAGAGAGAGAGGTTGATGAGCGCGCGGACGTTGTCGACCGCATTGTGGTGCTCGGTGATGCCGAGCGTCCAGCAGAGCTGCGCGCTGGGCGCGCTCGCGTACGCGTGCGCCAGCTCCGCGATGCGCTCGCGCGGGACGCCGGTCGTCTTCTCCGCGTACTCGAGCGTGTACGGCTGCACGTGGGCGGCATAGTGCTCGAAGCCGCTGGTGGCGCGTTGGATGAAGGCGCGGTTCTCCAGTCCGGCGGCGAGAATCTCGCGCCCGACCGCGTTCGCCAACGCAATGTCGGAACCGACGTCGAGCCCGAGCCACGCGTCGGCCCAGCGCGCCGAACTCGTCCGGCGCGGATCGACGACGTAGAGTTTGGCGCCGTTTTGGACGCCCTTGAGGACGTGATGAAAGTAGATCGGATGCGTCTCGCGCGCATTCGATCCCCAGAGGACGATGACGCCGGTGCGTTCAGCTTCTTCGTAGGAGCTGGTGCCGCCGCCCGCGCCGAAGACCGTCGTCAGACCGACGACGCTCGGAGCGTGTCACGTTCGGTTGCAGCTGTCGATGTTGTTGCTGCCGACGGCGACGCGCGCGAACTTCTGAGCCGCGAAGTTCACTTCGTTGGTCGCCTTCGAACAGCTGAACATGCCGAAGGTGCGCGTCGCGTCGCGCTCGCGCGCGCCGTACAACGCCGCCGCGGCGCGATCGAGCGCCTCGTCCCACGTTGCCCGGCGCAGCGAGCCGCCGTCGCGCACCAGCGGATGCGTCAGCCGCCGGTATCGTTTCATGACCGACGGTTTCCGGGCGAAGGCTGCGTTACCTCGCGCTGCCGCGCAGGCGTCGCACGGCGCAGCACCAGCACGGCGATCGCCGCGACTGCCGCATATGCCGCGGCGATCGCAAACAGCGTCGCGTCGCCGGCGAACCACGCAACGCCCAACGCATCGCCGAACCAAAACGTTCCGACCGATGCGAGCATCACGCCGACCAACGCCTTCATGGCATTCTCGGGCACGCGCGCGAGCGGCTTGTGCAGCGCGATCGCCGCCGCCGTCACCGCCGCGAACGCGGCCGCGGCGCCGGCGGCCGACCACGAGAGCGCGGCGAGGCTCGCCGAGCCGAAGGTGACGACGATAACCGCGACCTCGAAACCTTCGACGAAGACGCCTTGAAACGCGGCCGCCAGACCGGCGCGCGCTTCGCGGTCGTGCAAGCGCGCGGTTTCGCGTTCGAAGACGGTGCGCTCGTCCCGCATTCGCAGGCGCCCGGCATAGCGCAACACGGCTTTGCGCAGCCAGACGAATCCGAACGCGACGAGAAACGGTCCCGCGACCAGTTGGATCCTGGCTAACGCCGCAGCGTTTGCCAGCAGCGGCCCGAACAGCGCGATGATGACCGCGAGCGCCGCGCCGGCCAGCGCCGCACCCGATAATGCGGCGCGCCAGCCCTGGGCGGATCCCACGGCGAGCACCACCGTAGCCGCTTCCACGCACTCCACCGCCGATGCCACAAAGGCCGTGCCGCCGAGAACCCATCCATGCATCATCCCGTCATCCTACCCCGCCGCCTCCGCCTGCGCCAAATCGCACCTCCTGCGAAGGAAGCGGAGCCTTCCTCACCGCACCTACCGAGCCCGGACATCCCGCAGGAGGAGTCTATCGTGGATCTTTCGTCGACCATCGTGTACGCGGGCGGCGACTTCGTTCGCTATGAGGATGCCAAAGTCGGCCTGCTCACGCACGGCCTCCAATACGGCTCCGGATGTTTCGAAGGCATTCGCGGCTATTGGGTTCCCGACGAAGACGAACTCTTTCTGATTTTAGTGCGCGATCATTATGAGCGCCTCATCACGTCGTCAAAGATTCTCACGATGACGGTTCCCAGACGGGCCGACGAACTCATCGACATCACGCTGGAACTCTGCCGGCGCAACCACGTGCGCGCCGATCTCTACATCCGTCCCTTCATGTATAAGGCTGCCGAAGACATCGGCGTGCGTCTCCACGGCGTTCCCGACGCGCTGGCGATCGTGCCGGTGCCGTTCACCGCGTACCTCGACACGTCGCACGGCTTGAACGTCTGCGTCAGTTCGTGGCGGCGCGCCGACGATACGATGGCGCCGCCGCGCGCCAAGATCACGGGACTCTACGTCAACTCGGCGCTGGCAAAGAGCGAAGCGGTCGGAAACGGCTTCGACGAAGCGATTCTCCTCTCGCACGACGGCCACGTGGCGGAAGGTTCTGCGGAGAACGTCTTCCTCGTGCGCCGGGGCGTGCTCTACACGCCGGATCCGTCGCAGAACGTGCTCGAAGGCTGCACCCGCCGCGCGATCATGGACATCGCGCGCGACGAGTTGGGGCTGCAGGTGGTCGAGCGTTCGATCGACCGCGGCGAACTCTACTGTGCCGAGGAAGCGTTCTTCACCGGTACCGCTGCCGGCGTCGCCTACATCGCGTCGATCGACCGGCGCCCCGTCGGCGACGGCAACATCGGTCCGATCACCAAGAGCTTAGGCGAGTTCTACGGACGGGTCGTGACCGGCCGCGAACCGCGTTACGAACACTGGGTCACGCGCACCTACGCGCCGTCGCAGTTGACCGTGCCGCTCTCGCCGGCGCGCGCTTAGAGCCCGCCGCTTCCGGCGCCTCCGACGAGCGAACCGTCCGGCTCGCTCGCGCCGCTCCAGTAACGGACGTCGGGTGAGATCGTGCTCGATTCGCCCAAGGCCGCTGGGAAACTGAGCCCGCTGCCTTTGCGCCAGCGCGCTAAGCGCACTTCGTCGGCGTACGCGAGGCGCGAGATCGAGTGAATGAAGGTGCGGCCGAGGTTCTGCGACGGCAGCGCGGTCGTCATCACGGCGATGACGTAGGGCGCGTCCGAAGCGTAGACGATGCCTGCGTCGTTGAGCGTATCGAAGAACGAGCCGGTTTTATGCGCGATCGGAACGTCCTCGGGCAACGGTTCCGGAATCAGCGTGTTGTACTGGTCCTGCTCGAGGATCGAGATCATCTCGTTAGAAGACCATTCGTCGATCAAACGTCGCCGCGCCATCAGCGTGAGCAACCGCACGAGGTCGGACGGCGACGTTCGCAGCTCGCGCCGCACGCTCCAGCCCGTCGTGCGAATGTCGTCGCGCAGATGCGTGCGCGCCAGGCCTAACGCGCTCATCGAACGGTTGATGTTGCGACGTCCGACGAGCCGGATCAGCATGTTCGTTGCGGTGTTGTCGCTGATGTCGATCATCTTCTCGAGCAACTCCGACACCGCGTACGAGGAGCCGGGGGCCGCGTCGCAGAGTTCGCCCGAACCCCAGTCCTTGTCGGAAATCCGCAGCACCACGCGCTTCTGCAAATCGAAGCGTCCGGTTTCGAGCTGATGGAAGACCTCGACCATTACCGGAATCTTGATCGTCGATGCCGCCGGCATGCTCGCGCTTGCGTTGAAGCCGATGTGATAGCCGGTGCTCAGATCGAAAACTTCGAGCGCGGCCGGCGCCTGGAGACGCGCGGCCAGCTTGCCGGCGTCGCGGTGGAGTTGTGCGAGCGGCGCAGGAAGGTAGGCGGCAGCGGGGGCAGTCGTGGCGACCAAGGCGAGAGCGGCAATCGCGATTGCCGCTGCAAGGTAGCGCTGCATCCGAGCGCGATTGCCGTACCCGCGGCGACCTTCCTGCCGGGTTTGGCTCGCGCTCCGCCGAACGCGCGGCCAAATGACGGAACGCGATCTTCACGCCGGGCCGCCGAGACGTTGGAGCGAGGAGATCGGCGGCATTTGCTGGCTCCCTCGCTTGATCGACAAGACGCGCGCGGCCCTTGCCGGCACGCTCGGCGACTATCTCTTCGGGCAAAGTCCGATGGATCGCGCGCTGTTGCGAGCGCTCGGCTTGAGCCATCGTGAGTTCGCCGCCATCGTGCGCGCCGCGTCGGGCGACGATGCCGTGCTGTCCGCAGTCGCGGCGCACGATCTGCAAGCGCCGGCGCGCGCGCGAGCGTGGAGCGCAGCGATGCCGCCGCGCAACCGTGCGTTCTTGTGGCTGCTCGACGTCGACGACGGCTATCGTTCGAGTGCGCTCGTCTCGCCGGTCAAATGCGGCGCGAACGCGATGTCGCGCATCGCAAAATGGTTGTGGCCTTCGCGTGCGGCCGAACCGCCCGCCGACGCAATGACGCGATGATTCCCCGGCGCCGCAATCCGTGGGGATGGGCGACCGACCGCCGTTTAACGCTGGCCATCAAGTTCGTAGGCCTGCTCGTGCTCGCGTGGATTGCGCTCTCGTTCGTCTTCGGATTCCTGGCGCGCATCCGGACCGTCGTTTACATGCTCGTCGGCGCGATTTTTCTGGCATACCTCATCTATCCCGCGGTGCGGCGCTTGCGTGCGCGCATGCCGCTCGCGGCGGCGATCGTCGTGGTCTACGCCGCGATTCTGGTCGCAATCGCGGCGCTCGGATGGTTCGTCATCCCGCATCTCGCCGACGACGTCACCGCGTTCGCGCAACACTATCCCGAACTGCTCGGGCGCGTCAATAGCTTTCTCTACGATCCGCACGAAGCGCTGACGTCGCGTCTGCCGGGGTGGATGCGCGATGCGATCGCACGCATCCCCGCTGAGGTCGCGCTTTGGGTGAAGACGCGCGGCGTCGAAAGTGCGGGTCACGCGGTGCTGCTGCTCGCGGGCGGATTTGCGGCGGTCGTTACGTTCGTCATCGTCCCGTTGATGACGGCCTATCTGCTGCTCGATCTCGAACATCTGCGCGACGGCCTTTCCAAGACGATTCCACCGCGCCGCTGGCGCGCAACGCTGCAGTTTCTCTCCGACATCGACAAGGTGGTCGGCGGATTTATCCGCGGACAGCTGCTCGTAGCGCTCTCGGTCGGCGTGCTCGTCGCCATCGCGATGCTCATCCTGCACGTGCCTTATGCGTTCTTCCTCGGTGCGATCGCGGCGATCGGCGATTTGGTGCCGTACGTCGGTGCGATCCTCGCGTTCTTGCCCGCATTTTCGATCGCTTGGGCCGGTAACGGCATCGTCAACGCGCTGCTCGTCCTGGGCGCATTCGTCGTCATCTTCCAGGCCGAAGGGCATTTGCTCGCACCCAACATCGTCAGCAAAACCATGCGTCTGAGCCCGTTCGTCGTGCTCGTCGCGCTGCTCGTGGGCGGCGATATGGGCGGCATCTTCGGATTGCTCGTCGCGATTCCGGCCGCCGGAATACTGCGCGTCGTTGCGATGCGGGTTTTCGGCGTGCCCTCCGAGAACGAGGCCGCGTGACGACGCTCGCAACGGCCCGCCGCGTGGACATCGTCGGCGTGCCGATGGATCTCGGCGCGAGCCGGCGCGGCGTCGACATGGGGCCGTCCGCCGTGCGCTACGCGCGCTTGCACGACAAACTGCGGCGCCTCGGCATCGAGACGATCGCCGATCACGGCAACCTCACCGTGCCGATTCGCGAAGCGGCTTGCGCCGACGACGCGTCCGCAAAATATTTCGACGTCATTGCAGGCGTCTGCGAACAACTCTCCCACGTGGTCGAAGCCGCGGTGCGCGCCGGAGGCATACCGGTGGTGCTCGGCGGCGATCATTCGATTGCGATGGGAACGCTGGCGGGGCTTGCGCGAGCCTACGAACGGCCTGCCGGCCTGGTCTGGATCGACGCGCACGCCGACATCAACAGCCCGCAGAGTTCGTCGACCGGCAACGTGCACGGCATGCCGCTCTGGTTCGCGCTGAAAAACGGCATCGCGCTCGCCGCGCACACCGCTCAGATCGGACTGCGCGACGTCGATCCGGAAGAGAAGCATATGCTGCGCGAGTTCGGCGTGAAAGCGTTCTCGATGAGCGACGTCGATAAACTCGGAATGCCGCGCGTCATGGAAGAAGCGATTGCGATTGCGGGTGGCGGCGACCGGCCGATCCACGTTTCGTTCGACATGGACGGTATCGATCCGAGCGAAGCGCCCGGCACGGGCACGCCCGTCAAAGGCGGATTGAGCTATCGCGAAGCGCACCTCGTGATGGAGATGCTGCACGACAGCGGCCGTCTCGGCTCGATCGAAATGGTCGAGATCAATCCGATTCTCGACCAGCGCAATCAAACGGCGGCGCTGGCGGTCGGATTGATCTGTTCGGGCCTCGGCAAATCGATTCTCTAGGTGCTCTTACCGAGCCGCTGACCGTCGTTTGCCTCGACGCCGGCGGTCTCGCGCGTGCCGGCGCGCGCCGCGCGCTGGCGGAACGCGTGACCGCGACCAGTCCCGACGTGCTCGCGTTGAGCGAGATCGACGACGGCGACGCACTCTCGGTTGCAACGCAGTTCGGCTATCAGTGGGCGTATCGGGGCGGTCAGGCGCTCTTTTGGAACGCGCGTTTTGCCGCGGCGCGCATCGAAGAATCGTATTTGCCGGCTCCGCCGCTGCAAACCTTCGAGCGGCGCGGTCTGCTGCGCGTCGACGGACGCTGCGGCAAGCGCGAACTTACGCTGTTGACGGCGCGCTTTGCATCGAATCGCGGGCGTGCCCGCGATCTGCGGCTCACGCGCAGCGTCATACGAGAGATCCGCGCGCCGTGCGTGTTATTGTTCGTTGCGAATCCGCCTGCCGCCGGGAGCGCCGCGTTCCGCGATTTGGGATTTACGGAAACCGAAAGTTACGTTAAAGACGCGCTGCTGATCGCCGCGCGCTGCTGCGCGTTGCGCGCGAGCGGCGAGGATGCGAGCGCGGATGGGCTCGCATGCCAACTCGTCGCGCTGGTTACAGTCTGATCGTCGCTTGGCCTTGGCAGGCGATGCCGCCGCCGCAAACGGCGGGATCCCAGTTCGCATCGGCGAGCAGCGTTTGAATGCGCGTTTCGGTCTGCGCGTCGACGTTCGGCTGGAACGCGACGGTCTTCGTGCGACCGTCTTCGCCGACGGTCACGACGAGCGTCACGTGAACGCCCAGCGAAGCGAGTTGGCGGCGCACGCTCGGGTCGAGAACCGGGTCGGGTTGCTGCGCACCGAAGGGTAAGTATCCGCCGGTGTCGCGGCCGACGGTGCTCGCCACGGCGCGCGCCGCGGGCGATGCCGTGGCTTGCGGGGCCGCCTCGCCGTCGGTCGTTCCGTTGCCGGCGCGCGGCGCCGCGGCGACGACCGGCGCCGTCGATTGACGATAGGCGATTGCGGGGGGCGGCGACGACACTTTGTGCGCCGCATGCGCCAGTTCGACCCGCGTCGTCTCCGAAATGACGCGTTCGGGGCTGCGGTTGGGCGCCGCGGCGCGCGGCTGCGGGCGAGGAGGCTCCCGGCGCTGGATCTCGATGTGCGCGACGCGCGTGAAGGTGATCGTCTCGACCGGCGCCGCCGACGTCATCGTGAACGCGAGAGCCGGAATCAGCAGCGCGGCCAACAGGTGCACGCCGAACGAGGCGAGCAGCGCTCGTCCCATCGGACCCTGCGAAGCGGCCGCGGTCAGCATCGGATTGTCCCCTTCGTCCCAACGCGCGGCCGGCCCCGCGCGTGACGGAGCCGGCCGTGGGGCCGGGTGAATCGAGGTGGAACTAGTTTCGCAGAATCACGCGATTGACGACGAACGTGCCGTAGCTGTAGTAGCCGACCAGCGCGACGCTCTCGCCTGGATTGGGCGTGGCGCCCTCCGGATAAATGCGCGTTCCGTTCTTCAGATCGACGGTCTGGACGACGCCGTTACGGCGCGCAACGGTCAGGCGGTACGGTGAGAAGTTCGTCACGACGCCCAGCATCACGTGGTGCTTGTCGTATTTGGCGGCGTTCCAACCCGGCTGCCACGTCGTGTACGTGGGATAGCCGTACATTTGCGCGAAGGCGGGAGCCGTCATCGAGAATGCTGCGAACAAGGATGCGAGCACGATGCCCGCGGTGGAGAGATGGTTACGTTGCATCATGGTAACGGGTTACCCGCACGATTTCCGCTGCTAAACGAAAAGTACGATTAAAGCAGATTAGCGTTCGCTGAGGTCGCCGCCCCACGCATCCCAATGCGGGAAGCGCGTGCGCGCAAAGAGTTCGATGCGCTTTCGATTTCCGAGCAGCCGTTCGATCAGTTCGCGAACGACGGCGGGTTTCTCGCTGTGCGCGCCGCGCGGATGCAGCACCACCTGGCCTTGAGCGAAATCGTGCAGCGGGAACGGCCGTCCCGACCGCATCGTCGTGGCCGCGAGAACAAATTCGACGGTCGGCTTGGTGAACGTCGGCGACACTCCCTGACCGCGAATGATGTCGCCCCGCGCGTTCGTTTTCACCCAAACGTACGCGACGCCGCGGTAATGCAGTCCCCAGCGGGCGATGAGGTCGAGCGCAAAATTCAAGCGCGGACACGTTGCCCACAAGAAGAGCGCGGCGCGCTGCGCCATCATTGCCCGGACGGGCAGACGCGCGAGATCGTCCAGGGTCATGAGCGGATAGTGTTTGGCGGCGGCCGCGTCTTTGATTTGGCTGCCGTAATAGAACCACGGCGGATCGGCATAGACGATGTCGTACGGACCCGCCGGAAATGGCGGCAGCTTCTCGTGCTCGGGGGTGGGCGATCGGCGCGCGAGCCGCCGCAACTGCGCGCGATTCTTCGGAGAATACTCGTCGAGACGTTTCTTCACTAGCGTCCCTCGGGAAGCAATGCAATCGCGCCGGCCACCAGCGCGCCGCAGATCGTCGCTGCGAGATTGACCGCATCGTTTTCGATCCAGGCGGCGCCGCGCCGCAAGGCGGCCGGCGAGCCGCACGAATGCGGATCGGTTTCGCAGGCGCAGTTGCAGCGCGCGCACCAGCGTTGCGCTTGCAGCGTAGCGCCCAATGCCGAATCGAACAGCGCGCCCGCGATTCCGCCGGCCGCAACCGCCCAGAAACCGGCGATCCCGGTCCACCGCGCGACGCCCGCGACGACGGCCGCGCCGGCGACCGTTGCGAGCGTTCCGGTAACGGTCACGCCGCCCGACATTCCGGTTGCGACGGGGCGCAGCGTGACGATCGAACGGGGCGCGCCGCGCGCGAGCGTGCCGATCTCGGTGCCCCACGTATCGCCGGCGGCCGCAGCAAAAGCGCCGGCGAATGCAGCGGCAAACGCCGCGCCGCCGCGCGTTGCGAGGAGCGCGCAGAGCGCCGCGATCCCCCCGTTGGCCAGCACTTGCCGCGCGTCGCGCGCGCCGTGTTTTCCGATCTCCGCGAGCGACGCTTTACGTTCGCGTCCGAGTCTCGAGAGCAGCGCCGAAGGAATGAAAAACGCAAAGAGCACCAGCGCCGCACGCCAGCCCCCGGCGGCGAACACCGCGGTGCCGACGGCGAATGCCGCAACCGCGCCGTCCGCCGTCAGCGCGCGAGCGCGCCACGCGATTGCGGCGGCGGCGAATGCCAGCGCGGCGCCGGCGGCGGCTTGGATCACGAGTCCGGCGTGTAGTGCGCTTCGAGCGCGTCGACGAGTGCGTCGGTCGTGTACGACGCCGCGACGACCTCGACGTTCATGCCGTACGCGCGCGCGGCGTCGGCCGTGATCGGCCCGATGCACGCGACCACTTTTCCGCGCGCGGCGGCGGCTGCCGCCGGCGCATCTTCGAACTGCTCGACGTAGCCGCGCACGGTTCCGGCGCTGGTGAACGTGAGGACGTCGCAGCGCGCAACCTTGTCGCCGAAGTTCGGATCGCGCGCCGGGACGCTGCGATAGGCGGCGACGACGACCGGTTCGAGGCCGGCGTCGGCGAGCATCTGCGGAAGGATGTCGCGCGCTTCCTGCGCGCGATAGACGAGCACGCGATCGCCCGGCTGCGCGGCTTCGATGAGCGCGCGGGCCATTTCTTCGCCGACGAATTCCGCAGGCACGACGTCGGGACGCACGCCGGCGCGCGCGAGCCGGGCGGCCGTCTTCGCTCCGATCGCCGCCACCTTCACCGCGCCGATGTAGCGGGCGTCGGCGTCGAGCGACGCGAGCCGGTCGAAAAATGCATCGACGCCGTTGGCGGACGTAAACACGACCCAGGCAAACGAAGCGAGGTCGTCGATGCAGCGGTGCGCCGCCGCCGGGTCGTCGGGCGGCTCGAGCACGATTGACGGGGCCGGCACGGGCTCGGCGCCGCGCGCCGCCAGCGCTATTGCAAATTCTTCGCCTTGCGCGGCCGGCCGCGTGACGAGCACGCGCTTACCGAAGAGCGGAAGCCGGTCGAACCACGCAATCTCGTCGCGCAAGCGCACGACGTCGCCGAAGACGGCAACCGCCGGCGCGCCGATTCCGGCGCGCTTGACGTCGGCAGCGATCGTCGCGAGCGTTCCGACGCAAGTGCGCTGTTCCGGTCGCGTTCCGTTTTGAACGACCGCGGCCGGGGTCGATTCCGGCAACCCGTGCGCGAGCAGTTTCGCGGTAATCTCGCCGAGGTTTCCCGCCGCCATGAGAAACACGAGCGTCGCGTGACGGCAGGCGAGCTTGTCCCAATCGAGGAGCGAACCTGGTTTCGCGGGGTCTTCACGGCCGCTCGCGACCGTGAATGCGGCGTTGTGCGCGCGGTGCGTGAGCGGAATGCCGGCGTAGGCCGGCGCCGCGAGCGCCGAACTGATGCCGGGCACGACGTCGAACGGAATTCCGGCAGCCCGCAACGCTTGCGCTTCTTCGCCGCCGCGTCCGAAAACGAACGGATCGCCGCCCTTCAACCGTACGACGCGCCGGCCTTGCGCGGCTTCGTCAATCATCAACGCCTCGATGTCCGCTTGGGGCATCGCCTGTTCGGCGCCGCGTTTGCCGACGTAGATGCGCGCGCAGCGCGAAGGGACGAGCGCCAGCACGGCCTCGCCGACGAGCGCATCGTAGAGCAACACGTCGGCAGTCTCGAGCGCGCGCAGCGCGCGTAACGTCAGCAGGCCCGGATCGCCCGGGCCTGCGCCGACCAACGAGACGCGCGCGCCGGGTTTATTCATCGGCCGGAGGTGCGAGCGGCGTCAGTGCGGCGATGTGCGAAGCCAAGTCGAGTTCGAAGAGTTCGTCGAGCACGCGCGCGTGCGAGAGCGCCTCGGCGCGATCGACGGTCGCCTTCTCGCGAACTTTGACGATCACCGAATGCAGCAGTTTCGAAACGATCGTCGACGCCATCCCCGCCACCAATAGCCGTTCGCGCTCGGTGAGATCCGGGCATCGCGCGAACAAGCGTTCCAACTCGGCGGCGCGCACCGCTTCGGCCTTGCGCGTCAGCGTCTCGATGACGGGTACGGCGATGCGCGACCGATACCACGCGACGAACGCGCGGGCGCACTCGGCGATGATCTCTTCGACGTCGGCAACCGCTTCGCGCCGTACGCTCAACTTGGCGTCGACGACCGATTTCAAGCCGTCGATGTCGACCAGCGAGACGTTGGGAATTTCGGCGACGGCGGGATCGGCATCGCGCGGCACGGCGATGTCGACGATAAAGAGCGGTCGCTCCGGGCGGCGCGCCATCGCTGCGCCGACGCGCTCGACGTTGAGCACGAAATGCGACGCTCCGGTCGAGGCGACGACGAGATCGGCGGCGGCGAGCGCATCCACCAATCCGGGCATTTCCATCGCTTCGCCGTAACCCGCTTCGGCGACGAGTTCGCGCGCGCGGGCGGGAGTGCGGTTGGCGACGACCACGCGCGCGGCGCCCTCTTGCCGCAGGCGCTTCACGGCCGTGCGTCCCATTTTCCCGGCGCCGATGACGACGATGGTCGCGCCCTCCAGCGTTCCCAGCCGCGCCTTGGCCGCGTCCACGGCCGCGGTCGCAATCGATCCGGATTCTTCGCCGATGCGCGTTTGAGCGCGTGCGGCTTTCCCGGCTTTCAGCGCCTCACGGAAAAGCCGGTGCAGCGACTGGCCGAGCGACTTCGCGTGCTGCGCTCGAACGTACGCGTCCTTGACTTGACCGAGAATTTCGGCTTCGCCCACGAGCATCGAGTCGAGCCCCGTTGCGACGCGGAAGAGATGTTCGATCGCTTCGCCGCCGAGCAGCGTATACAAGAACGACTCGATGTCGTAGCCGGTCGTGCCGTGGCCGAAATTCGTCAAAAACGATTTGATCTGCGCGACGCCGGTTTCGTAGTCGTCGAGTTCGGCGTAGATTTCCAGGCGTCCGCACGTCTGCAGCATCGCGGCTTCGCGGACCGCCTGGTAATCGCGCAGGGCGACCAGCGCTTCGCTCATTCGCGACGACGGGAAGGCATGGCGTTCGCGCACGTCGACCGGAGCGGTATGGTGCGAAAGCCCGACGCAGACGATCGGCATTATTCAGACGTTTCCGCGAACGCTCTCACGCTCTCGAGCGAGAGGCGATGGGTGAGCACCGACATTTCGCCGGCGAGATCGATGTTGCGTACGATGACGGGCGCGCGTAAGTCGAGCGCGATCGGCGCGAAGTTCAGCAGCGCGCGCATGCCGAGCCCGGCGAGCCGTCGCGCGATCGGTTGCGCCGCGTCGGCAGGGACGGCGATCACTCCGATGTTGCAGCCGCTTGCCGGGAGCACGCGATCGAGTTCGTCGATGTTATCCACTCGAATGCCGTTCCACCGCTGCCCGATCACCGCGGGCGACTGATCGAAGATGGCGGCGACGCGAAAGCGCGCTTCGCGGGCCGTAATGAATGCCGCGAAGGCGTGCCCGAGATACCCGAAGCCCACGATCGCGATGCGCCAGTCATGCTCCAATCCTAGAACCCACGCGAGCTGCTCGGCAAGCGGATCGATCGCATAGCCGTGCCCGCGTCTTCCCAGCGGTCCGAGCGCGCAGAGGTCCTTCCGAATCTGGGTGCTGGCGATCGTGTGGCCGAGCAGTGCCGCGAGGCCGTGCGACGTGATCGTCGTTTTGCCCGCCTGTTGCGCTTGCCGGAGCGCGCGATGATAGGCGTAGAGGCGGGGTATCGAGACGCCGACGAGCGACGTGAAGGGCGCGGAGGTCCGGGGTTCGGAACGCCGTGCGGCCGGATCGATCACGATTTCGCGGCCGCGGGCAGGCGCGACAGCGCTTCGCCGGCAGCGGCGAGCGTCTGCTCGACGTGCCCCGTCGTATGCGCGGTCGAGACGAATCCGGCTTCGAATTGGGACGGTGCGAGATAAATGCCTCGGTCGAGCATCGCTCCAAAGTAGTTCGCGTACGACGCGGTATCCGACTTCAGCGCGCTTTCGAGATCGGTGACCGGACCCTCGGTGAAGAAGGTCGAGAACATCGAGCCGGCGTGCGTCGAGTAATGCGCGATCCCGTGTTTGTTCAGGATCTCGTGAAGGCCGTCCACGAGCAGTCGCGTCAGCACCTCGAGCCGCCCGAAGAGGGTGGCGTCGTCGCGCACGGCTTTGAGCGTGGCGGCGCCCGCGGCCATCGCGATAGGGTTCCCGGAAAGCGTGCCTGCCTGATAGACGGGACCGTCGGGGGACAGATACGCCATCACGGCCGCGCGGCCGCCGAAAGCGCCGACTGGGAGCCCGCCGCCGATGACCTTCCCGAGCGTCGTGAGGTCGGGCGTGACGCCCTCGCGCTCGGCCACGCCGCCGCGTGCAACCCGGAAGCCGGTCATGACCTCGTCGAAAATCAGCAGCGACCCCTGCTGCGTGCACAGCTCGCGCAACCGCTGCAGATAGCCCGGCTGCGGAAGCACGAGCCCCATGTTTCCGGGATACGGCTCGACGATCACCGCGGCGATCTGGTCCGGATGAAGGGCGAAGGCGCGTTCGACGGCGCCCGCATCGTTGAACGGAAGCACGATCGTATCGCGCGCCGTTGCGTCGGTAACGCCCGGCGAGTTCGGAACCCCGTTGGTGAGCGCGCCCGATCCGGCCGCGATCAGAAACGCGTCGGCGTGACCGTGATAGCAGCCCGCGAACTTGACGATCTTCGGCCGGTGCGTATATCCGCGCGCGAGCCGGATCGCGCTCATCGTCGCTTCCGTACCGCTCGAGACGAAACGCAGCCGTTCGATCCAGGGAAGCATCGAGACGACGATCTCGGCCAGTTCGCTTTCGGCTTCCGTCGGCGTTCCGAACGACGTTCCGCGCGACGCTGCCGCCGCGATGGCTTTGACGACCGCCGGATGCGCGTGTCCGAGCAGCAGCGGCCCCCACGAAAGCACGTAATCGACGTACTCGTTGTCGTCGAGATCGTGCAGCATTGCGCCGGCGCCGCTCTTCATGAAGACCGGCGTCAAACCAACCGCTTTGAAAGCGCGCACCGGCGAGTTGACGCCGCCGGCAACGACTCGCTTGGCGCGCGCGAATGCCGCGATCGAACGCTCGAGGCTCATCGTGCCAACGTCTTTTCCACGCGCGCCGCGTCCTGCGGCGTGTTGACGTTAGCAAAGTACGCGGGTGGCACGTCGACGAATCGCGTCGAGAGCCGTGAGAGCAATCCGTGCATCGATTCGTCGCCGCGCGCCGGCAGTTCGCCCGCTTCGCGCAGCAGTGCAACGCGTGCGTAGATCGCGGCCAGCGGCTCGGCCTGAGCGCCGTGGCGCGGAACGACGGCTTCGTCCCCGGCGCGCCATGCGGCGTCGAGCGTACGGAACAGTGCTGCCCCGGCGCACACTTCGTCGCCCGCGAGCGCGGCGATGCGATCGCAGTCGAGCGCCTCGGCGGCCGACAGCAGTGCGCGCAGCGGACCTGCGCCCGGCCAACGGTCCTCGATCATCGGCAGGTTGAGCCGCTGCACGAGTTGCGGCGAGAACTGTGGGCTGCCGCTGACGTACACGGGTGCGCCCAGCTCGAGCGCGTTGCGGCAGACGCGCTCCAGCATCGTCCGGCCGCCGATGGAGCGCCCCAGTTTGCCGGGAAAGCGGGTTGCGCGGCCGCCCGCGAGCACGACGACGGCCGTGCGGCCAGATCCGGTCACCGCGCGCGCTCGGCCACGCGTGCGGCGTACTCTTTTGCGAAATACGTGATGACGACGTCGGCACCCGCGCGCACGAACGACACGAGCGTTTCGTCGACGGCCTTGTCGCCGTCGATCCAGCCGTTTGCGGCCGCCGCTTTGAGCATCGCGTACTCCCCGCTGACGTTGAAAACGGCGATCGGCACGTCGAATGCGTCGCGCGCGGCGCGCACGACGTCGAGATAGGGCAGCCCGGGTTTAATCATCACGAGATCGGCGCCTTCGTCGAGATCGAGCGCGATTTCGCGCAGCGCCTCGCGCGCGTTGGGCGGATCCATTTGGTAGGTGCGGCGGTCGCCGGACTGCGGTGCGCAAGCGGCAGCTTCACGGAACGGCCCGTAGAACGCGGACGCATACTTGGCGCTATACGCCATAATGGCGACGCCGGTGTGGTCGCGTTCGTCCAGCGTGCGGCGAATCGCCGCGACGCGGCCGTCCATCATGTCGGAAGGCGCGACGACGTCGACGCCGGCCTCGGCATACGTCACTGCGGTGCGCGCCAACAGTTCCAACGTCGCGTCGTTGTCGACGTCGCCGTCCGCGCCGAGAATGCCGCAGTGTCCGTGATCGGTGTACTCGCAGTTGCAGAGGTCGGCCACGACGAGCATGCCCGGCAGGGCGGATTTGATCGAGCGCGCGGTCTGTTGAACGATGCCGCCGGGATCGTAGTTGCTCGTCGCGAGCGCATCCTTGTGCTCGGGAATTCCGAAGAGCAGGACGCTGCGTATTCCGAGATCCCACAGTTCGCGCGCCTCCGCGACCGCGCCGTCGCGCGCCAACCGCGCGATGCCGGGCATCGCGTGAATCGGCCCCGCGTCGGCGCCGCGTTGCACGACGAAGAGCGGAGCGACGAGTTGTTCGACGGCAACGCGATGCTCGCGAACCAGCGCGCGCACGACCTCGGTGCGACGCAGCCGGCGGGGACGAACGGCGATCACGGCGTGCCTGCGAGGCGCTCGCGGACGAGGGCGACGAAGGCGTCGACCGAGGCTTCGGCGGCGACGGCGTCGGGCTCGTAGCCGGCCGACCGGGCGGCCTGGGCGGATGCCGGGCCCATCGCCAGCACCGCCGGCCGGTGCGCCGCACCGTGAAGGCGGGCCAGATACGGGCCGGCCGCCGCGACCGCGCCGCTGGAAGGAAAGAGCAGCATGTCGATGCTGCCTTCGGCAGGGTCGGGTCCGTCGTCCCCCGCCCGGAGCTCGAGGACCTCGACGCCGTCGGCGCGCAGCGCGTCGGCAATGCGGCTCGGGCGCGGCTGCGTCCGGGGCAACACCACGCGGGCGGTGCGCGGAGGCGCCAGTGCCGCCGCGACGTCCATTCCCAGCGCCTCGGCGGCCGCGACGCCGTCGCAGCGTCGGCGCATGCGAATCCTGCGAATCGGCCCTTCGTCGCCGGCGGCGTAGGCCGCGGTCACGTCGAGCGCGCCGTCTTCGAGCCGCGCGTGGATCCCGATGGGTGCGCTGCAGCCGGCGCGCAGCGCGCGCAACGCTGCTCGTTCGCAGCTCACACAGAGTTCCGCATCGAAGTCGTTGACGGCTTCGCGCAGTTCGCGCGAAAGATGATCGTCTTCGCAGCGCGTTTCGACGGCGAGCGCTCCTTGCGCGACCGCCGGCACGATGGTCTCGACGTCGAACGGCACGGTGTGCGTGGCCTGCAGGCGCAGCCGGTTCAAACCGGCCATCGCGAGGACGATGGCGTCGTAGCGCCCCTCGCGCAGTTTACGCAAGCGCGTGTCGACGTTACCGCGAATCGTCTCGTACGCGAGGTCCGGCCGCAGCGCGGTCAACTGCACGCGTCGCCGCGGGCTCGACGTACCGACGATCGCGCCGGGCGGGAGCGCGTCGAACGACGAGTAGCGTTCGCTGCAGAATGCGTCGCGCGGATCTTCGCGCACCGAGATCGCGGCGATGCGCATGCCCGCCGAGAGTTCGCTCGGAAGATCTTTGCACGAATGCACGGCGTAATCCGCGCGCTGGTCGCGCAGCGCCGTCTCCAGTTCCGTGACGAAGACGTTCACGCTGCCGAGGCGATCGATCGAACGGTCGAGGCGCCGGTCGCCGGCGGTGGTGAGCGTGAGGATCGTGCTGGCGATTCCGCGCTCCGCCAATCGAGCTGCCACCGCGCGCGTCTGCGTCATCGCCAACGGGCTGGCGCGCGAGGCGCAGACGACCGTCGCTGTCGCCGAACGCGCGGCGGAAACGTTCGCGCGCGCGGCGTCCTCAATAGCGTGCTGCATAGCGCCGGCGTTCATCCTAGCCAGTTCTCCGACCGGCAATGCCGACAGCGCCCGCAGCACGCCGGCGCGCCGCTCCGGCGCGACTGCCGCTTTGACCGCGTCGCGCATCGTCGCCAGCGTCCGTACCGCGTCGCCGTATTCCGGACCGATCGAATCGGCGAGTTCCTTCGCCACGCGCTTGGAAAACGATGGCGCCGCTCCCGCAGAGTCGACGCTGATCGTCAGATCGCCGCGACGCACCGTCGCCGGCATGTGAAAGTCGCCGCGCTCCGGATCGCCCGCATCGCAGGCGATCGCACCGGCCTTCCGCGCGTCGCCGACGACGCTCGCGTCGACCGCGGCATCGCCCGTCGCGGCGATGACGAGCGCCGCACCGTCGACGTCGGTTGCGGCATACGCGCGTACCGCGACCTCGTGCGGCAATGCCAACGCGCGCAAACGTTCGTCGATAACGGCCTTCGCGACGACGAAAACGCGATAACCGGCGGCCGCGAGCGTCTCGGCTTTGCGTGCCGCAACCGGTCCGCCGCCGACGACGAGGGCTCGCCGGCCGTCCGGACGCAACGTGATGGGAAGCATAGAAGGCTCGAAAGACTTCCCCGTCCACTGGCTAAAAACCGCCGCGAGTGGCCGGAGAGACGAAATCGGAAATGCCGGAGCGCCCCGTGCGCGCCGCGTTGGTCGGAGGAGCGGCGGCGGCGCTGATCACGCTGCCCGGTCTCGGCGTCGGCTCGCTATGGGATAACAGCGAAACCGCATACGGCGAAGTCGCGCGGGAAATTCTCATCCATCACGACTGGATCGTAATGCACTTCAACTCCGTGCCGTATTTCGTGCAGCCTCCGCTCTATTTTTGGCTTGCGGCCGCATTTGCGTCGCTGCTGGGCGTGACGTCGTTCGCGCTGCGCCTGCCGTCGGCGCTCGCGACGGTGGCGCTCGCGGCCGCGACCGGATACGCCGTCGCTCGCCAAGCGGGAACGCGCGTCGGCGTGTATGCCAGCGTGATTCTTTCGAGTTGCCTGATGAC
Organism: Vulcanimicrobiota bacterium; assembly: GCA_963704715.1. Lineage (GTDB taxonomy): Bacteria > Vulcanimicrobiota > Vulcanimicrobiia > Vulcanimicrobiales > Vulcanimicrobiaceae > Tumulicola. Next base: position 2,025,880 of record OY969933.1, read on the forward strand.
GGCCGTGATCGGACGGCTCGCCATTATGGACGCGCTGCTCGATCTCGCGGTTGCGCTGACGATCCTCTGGTGGTTTCGAGGGCTCGAAACGGGCCGCGATCGCTACGTCGTCTACGGCTGGATCGCGGCCGGGTTCGGCTTTTTGGCCAAGGGCCTCGTCGCACCCGTCATCGCGCTGCTCGTCATCGTTCCGTTTGCGATTTGGAACGAGCGGAGCGAACCGGCGAACTTTCCGCCGGTGCGCGCGTGGCTGTGGGGCTTGGCGGCCTTCGCCGTCATCGTGGTGCCGTGGCCGGCCGCGCTGGTCGCACAGTACAAACTCTTTCCGCTCGATCAACTCTTCGGTCACTACACCATTGCGCGCTACACCGGCGTCATCGAAAACCAAGCCGGGCCGATTTGGTATTACATCCCCGTGGTGCTGCTCGGCTTCTTTCCGTGGAGCGCGTTCCTGCCGATGGCGGCGGTCTACGGGTACCGGCAGTTGCACGCGTCGCCGCAGGATCCGAAGCTCGCGCGTCTCGTCCGGCTGGCGGCGACGTGGATCCTCGTACCGCTCGTTTTCTTCAGCTTCGCGCGCACGAAACTTCCGAACTATGTTGCCTTGGAGTTTCCGGCGTTTGCGCTGCTGACGGCACTCTATTTCGAAGGCGTCGTGCGGCGCGGCGGCACGCGGTCGGCCGTCATCTCCGCGGCGGCCGTCGCGCTCACGATCGGCGCGCTGGCCTTTGCGATTGCGATGTTCATGCGCAGCAACGCGCTCGATACGAAGGTTTCGCAACTCATTCCGGGACTCATCGCCATGGGCGCAGTGATTTTTGCGGGTTCGCTGCTGACGGCGGTACTCGTCGCCCGCCCGGCCGGCGTTCGCGTCGCGCCGTACGCGCTCGCAGTGACCGCGCTGCTGGCGGTCGACGTGCTCGCGCTCGGCATCCTGCCGCACACCGAGGCCTACAAACCGATTCCCCGACTCGCCGCAATCATCAATCGCGAACGCCAGCCGTTCGACAAAGTTGCGATTCAAAGCACGTCGGGCGGGAACGCGCTGCTCTTCTACACGCGTCCCGACGTGGCCGTGCTCGCACCGCCGCGCGGCGGCGATCCCGAAACCGGCGGCATCGATCCGCGCGTCGCCATCTGCGGCGCGCAACGCGCGTGGGTCATCGCGCCGAAGAAACGTCCCGACTACGACCCGACCTACGGGCGCCGCCGCCGCTTGATCGCGACGGATATGCACGCGGCACTGTTTTTATACGACGGCCCGTTGTGCACCACGTCACCCTAATCGCTCAGGAATACATCGTTCTGACCGGCGGTTTGCAGATCTCTGTGTCATCCTGAGCGGCGGTTTGCAGATCTCTGTGTCATCCTGAGCGGCGGTTTGCAGATCTCTGTGTCGTTCTGAGCGGCGGCTTGCAGATCTCTGTGTCGTTCTGAGCGGCGGTTTGCAGATCTCTGTGTCGTTCTGAGTGGCGGCTTGCAGATCTCTGTGTCATCCTGAGCGGAGTGATCCCGAGCGAGCGCAGCGAGTCGAAGGGGAGCGCAGTCGAAGGACGGTTCGCATAGCACACGGTCGCCGTCGGGTCGCTCGTCGCGCGGCCTCCATGCCGCGCTCCTGCTACGCCGCGCTCGCGCCTCCTGTTAAGGAAAATTATGGCCTCCAGCCAAAGGCGCTCGCGTCGGAGTCCCCGCGGCGACCCTGTACTGTGCGAACCGTCCTTACCGCGCTTCGCTGCGCTCAGGATGACAGAGAGGGTCGCACCCCTTCGCTCAGGATGAGGCGGGTGAGTTACGGCTTGTAGGCTGAGACTTGCGCTGCCGTGACGGCCGAGGCTTTGTTGTTGCCGAGCGAGCCGCGAATGTAGGTGATGACGTCGGCGATGTCGGCGTTGGAGAGGGTGCCTTTCCATGCCGGCATCTGGCCGTTGTACGTAGCGCCGTTAATGCTGATCGCGCCGTGCAGTCCGTTGATTACGATGCCGATGACTTTGTTCGGATCGCCGGTGACGGCCGGATTGTTGGCGAGCGGCGGGAACGCGCCGGGCAATCCCTGTCCGGCGGCGCCGTGACACGACGAGCAGTTCGTCTGAAAGACCTTGGAGCCGTTGCCGGACGCGGCGGAGGCGGGTGCGCCCGACGACGATCCGCCCGCGGAGGATGCGCCGGTCGCGGCCGCACCGGCGCTCGACGGCTCGCCCGTCATCGCGAGCACTTGCGCCTGCGAAGGCGAGGGCGGAGCCGCCGCCTGTTTCGCCATGACTTGCAGCTGCGCGAAGATCGAAAGCCCGACGATGACCAGCACCATAATCGTCGTCCCCCACAGGATGCCTCTGCGGGAACCGAAGGATCGCGTAATGCTCCGATCGATCCACGGAATGACGAGCACGACGACGAGGAAGAGTGTCGGCACGATGATTGTCGCAATCAGTTCCATCGGCAGCGGAATCGGTCCGATTTTCAGTTCGGCCGGCACCAATCCCAGCAGGCCGAAGAGCGACAAGAAATACCACGCCGGATACGGGACGAACTGCGAGTTCGTCGGATCGGCCTTTTGGTCTAAGAACGGCGGAAAGACGAGTGCGAGAAAGACGATCAAGATGAAAACGATGAAGGAGACGGCCGCGTCCATGAACATCTGATCCGGCCAGAAGCGCCCGACTTTGAGCTTGCGCGGATCGTCTACGACGGGTCCCGCCGAACCGTTATGGCGGAAGATCGCCAAGTGCGCGCCGACCAGGGCGACGAGTGCCGCCGGCATCAGCCACACGTGCAGGCCGAAGAAGCGATTGATCGTCGCCGTGCCCATCGTACCGCCGCCTTGCGCGATGTTCTGCATGATCGGCCCCGCGACCGGCGCGAGCCCGGTGATGTTCAGCGAGACTTGCGAAGCGAAATACGCGTCCATGTCCCACGGAAGCAAATATCCGGTCAGGCCGAGCACGAGCGTCACGAGCAGCAGCAGCACGCCGACCACCCATTGCAGTTCGCGCGGCGATTTGTACGCGCCCCAGATCAGCACTTGCAGCAGATGCAGAAAAACGAGCGCGATCATCGCCGACGCGCCCCAATAGTGCACCGACAACAGGAAGTGCGTCCACGGGTTGAGATAGATCGCGCGCGTCGACTCCCACGCCGTGTCCGCCGACGGTGCGTAGAAGAACGTGAGGAAGATGCCGGTGGCGATCTGAACGATCATCGCGAACAGCGTCGCGCTTCCGAAGACGTACCAGTAACTCGCTCCGCCGGGAACGTCCTCGGTGAGGAAGTCGCGGGTCATCGACACGAAGCCGGTGCGCTTGTCGAGCCAGTTGAGCATCGCTGTTCTTCCTTATCCCCTTACGCTTGGTACGAGACGATAATACGGTTGGGCGTATTGGGCTGGTATTGAATCCAGGTTACGTCCGCGGTGCCGCTCTGCTCGCGCAACGGAAGCGGATCGAGTCCGCGAGGCGCCGGGCCGGCGACGTGCGTGCCGTCGAAATTATATTGCGACCCGTGGCACGGGCACAGGAACTTGTTCGCGGCCGCGCTCCAGTTGAAGCGGCAGCCGAGATGCGGACAGATGGGACTGAAGACCACGAACCCGAAGTTGACCGCCGGATAATCGACCTTGCCGCCGGCGACCTTGTAGATGTCGGGGCGGGCCGCCTGGAACTTCGCTTCGTCGATTTTGATGCCCCAGACGTATTCGTCGGCTTCCTTGGTGGGAAGGTAGCCGTCTTTATATTTCAGCGTGAAGGTCATCTTCACGGGTTTCGACGTCGCCTCGGCGAGCGCGTCGAGCTCGGCCTTGGTCAGCGGCGACCAACTGCCTTTTCCCTCCGTGCCGGTGGGCAAGAGCGATCCGACGATCGGCACGGCCAAGACGATGCCGATGATTCCACCGACCGTCATCGTCGCGTTCGCCATGAACGTACGACGGCTCACCTCCAACGGCGTTTCGGGCTGGTCGTAGGCACTCACGGCGTGGCGTCCGGCGCTGTGCGAAACGCCGGCGGCTCCTTCATTCGACAATCTCGTTCTCCCGGGCAGGAACGGTTGACCGCCCCTTTCTCAGGATTGTAAAGCGAACCTTTAGGTAAATGCTGCGAAAAAAGTCCCGTGCGGCAAACGTCCGGCGCTCCGAAGCCTGCCGGCCGGTTACGAAAGTCGTACGTGAAACGCCGTACCGGGGGCCGGCGCGCGCTCCGCGCGGCCGCCCGGCGCGCGTTACATCTTGTAACTGTGGAGTCCGGATATCCAGATGTTCACGCCGAGGTAGCAGAAAATGATCGACGCGAATCCAATCACGCTGACCCAGTTCGTGCGTAGACCGCGCCACGCGTGCCGGGTGTGCAGATGCATGTACGCGAGGTAGATGATCCACGAGAAGAGCGCGGCCGTTTCCTTTGGATCCCACTGCCAATAGGCGCCCCACGCTTCCTTGGCCCACATCGCCCCGGTGATGATGCCGATCGAGATCAGCGGCAAACCGATCGCGACGGCGCGATACACGATGGTGTCCAACTGCGCGAGACTCGGCAGCGTATCGAGCCAGCCTCCGACCGAGCCGCCGGCAACGGTCTCGCCGGCGCCCGCCGTTGCCGTCGCAGGAACCATGCGGCTCTCCAACGCGCGCAGCGCGTAATACTTCAGCAGGTAGATGCCCGAAAAGACGAACGCGACCAGGAACGCGGCATAGGACGAGACGACGAGCGGCACGTGGATCTTCGCCCAATACGATTGCAGCGACGGAACCGCCGGCATGGTGCCTTCGTTCCACGTCACGGCGTAGGCCAGAAACACGGCGGCGATCGCCAGTACGAAACCGCCCGCAAACCACAGATCGTAACGGAAGGCAAAGACGATATAGATCGCGACCGCCATCGCGGCAAAGAGTGAAAGCGAACCGTACAGATTCAACAACGGCCAGATGCCGGTGAGTTCGAAGCGCGCGATCAGCTGCGCGAACTGCGCGACGCAGCCGATGATCGCCAGCGGCATGCCGAACAGCCGCAGCCACTCCTGGCGTGAAAAAAAGAAACCGAGCAGACCGAGGGCTCCGAGCACGTAGCACCCGATCGCCGTGACCATGAGCACCTCGTCGAGCGACATATCCTTCTTTCTTGCGCGCCGCTAGGTCGCCGGCCGCCATTGCGGCCGGCCGGCCGTTCCGCCGTCCGGCGGCTGCTTCAACGCTACCACCAGCCGGCCGAACTCGTTCTCGAAAACGTCGTAACCCTTGACCGTCGTGGCGGCCATGCCGACGCGCGACCGGTTCGGCCCCGATTCGTCGACGCGCACGAAGAGCCGCGCCGGAAGAAAGTAAAACGAGACGATCAATCCGGCAAGCAGCACGAAGGCGCCGATTCCCACCAGCGGCACGCCCGGATCGAAGCGATACTGAAAGCCGCTGTAGAGCACGTAGCGTTCCGGAATGACGCGCCAACCGTTGCCCGCGTCGATCCACGTGTGCAGCGGAACGAGCGCCTCGCCCAAGGAGCTTCCGTTCTGTTCGACGCCGAGCACGACGCCCGGCGCGTTCACGCGTGGATCGGCCGACGGCATGCCGCTTTGCCGGTCGACCGTCGGTACGAACCGCTCGTAGACGATGCTGCGGCCCGTTCCCGGAACGTCGAAGGCGTCGCCTTCGAGCAGCGTGCGGGCCGCGGCGCCCGGAACCGGCCGGCCGTCGTGCTCGACGCGGAAGCGCATCCCGAACCCGTAACTCGCTTGATAGTAGAGCGTGCCGTCGACGTCGATCGGATGATTCACGCGCACGGTCTCGGCTCGAGCGACGCCGTCCTTTCCGGTCACCGTCACGTGCGAAACGTAGTCGATCGGCTGGTACACCATTCCGCTTTTCGTCATGATCGGCTCGATTTTGTACCGGAACGAATCGAGACGCACGACGGCGTGCGTTCGCGGAATCTCGACCGCTTGGCCGGTCAGCACGGCGGTCTGGCCCGAGAAGCCGCGCGCCCAGTAGAGCGTGGTGCCGGCGGCGACGATGACGAACCCGAGATGCGCGACTAAAACGCCGCGCCGTGCCCAGTTGTGCCGGTCGGCGAACGTCCATTCGACGCCGCCGAAGAGGCGTTCGCGCACGTGCCAGCCGCGCGCCGAAAGCGCGGCCGCGATCTGCACGCGCACTGCGTTCGCATCTCCTTCCGCCTCGAAGGTCGCGTTGAGCGGAATCTTGTCGACCTTCACCGGATGGAGCCGCGGAAGGCGTGCGGGAATCACGCGTTTGAACGTACAGACCGCCAGCGAGAGCAGAATGAGCCCGATGATGCCCACGTACCACGGCGAGTGATAGACGTTGTCGAAGTTCAGCCGAAGGATGGCGCGGGCGACCGGCGCGGCGTAGGACGCAAAATATTGCGACGGATCTTTACCCTGATCGACCACGACGCCGATCAGCGTGAGCAATCCCCAGACGACGAACAGCGAAACCGCGAACAGCACGTTGCCGAACGTGCGAACGAACCGTTCGTAGAGATCGGAAGCGATCGTCACGATGCCGCGGCCGCGCGCCGCCACGCGCGTTCGAGCGGCACGATGACCCAAATCGAGGCTTCGTACAGCACGTACATCGGCACGGCGAGCATCGCCATCGTCAACGGATTGCCGTCGGGTGCGGCGATGCCGCCGGCAACGAAGAAGCCGAAAATGGCGTGACGCCGGTAACGCATCAGCGTGGCGGCGTTGACGATTCCCAAACGCGCGAGGCCGATCAGCACGATCGGCGTTTGGAAGACGATTGCGAACAGCGCGAGGAGAATGATGACGAAGTTCAGCGTAGACGCGATGCCGAACGTCGGCGTCGCAACCGCATCGGTGATGTGCAGCAGCGCCGCGATCACGCGCGGAATGACGACGAAATGAGCGAATGCGAGGCCGGCCAGCGCCAGCAGCAGCGACGGGAAGACGAAGGCGTATACCATGCGGCGCGTTCGCGGGTGAATTGCCGGGACGACGAAAAGCCACAGTTGCTGGAGCAGAATCGGAAGCCCCAAGACGATGCCGCCGACGATCGAGAGTTTGAACTCCGTGAAGATGACGTCGGCGGGTCCGAACGCGTGCAGTTGAATGCCGTGGAAGTATTCGACCGTCATCCAGCGGATGATGAACTGCGACGGCCAGAAGAGCAGCACCGCGATCGCGCCGACGGTTGCGACCGCGATCAAGAGACGGCTACGGAGCTCCCGCAGGTGCTCCGTAAACGGCATCTCTTTCTGATCCCACGGCGACTCGTCGTCGGCGCGCGCCGGCGGATTCTGCAGCAACACGAGCGAGGCGCGAACGCTAGAGGCCAGTAACGCTGCGGGCCACTAGGAGCTGAGCGTGCCTTTACCCGGCGTCGGCGGGGGCACGGCGTCGCCGGTCATCGATCCGGTTTCGACGTTGTGCATGAGGTCGGCGTGCTGCTCGGCGCTGCGCCGGGCGGCTTCTTCGCGCGCGCGGATGGTGGCTTCGTCGGCCTCCATTTGTCCCATCACGAACTCTTTCTTCGCTTGGCCGGCGCTGCGCGCGAGCTTCGGCAGCTTATCGGCGCCGAAGAGCAGCGCGGCGACGACCAGAATACCGATGATGATCGGCGCGTCGATGATTGCGAGCAGTGGGTGAATCGTCATGTCAAGAGTCTCCTTATCTTTACCCTACTCCTCGAGCAGGGCGTCGGCGAGCCTCGCGAGTTCTTCCTTCGCCGCGCCGGCGGCAAGGGGCTCCAGCGCCGCTTTCGCGCGGTCCGCAAAGCGTGCGATATGCGCCCGGGTTGCGGCCAGGCCGCCTTGGAGTTCGATGCCTCTGGCAATCGCCGGAATTCCGTCGTTGGCGCTCCCGTCGTAAAAACGCCGGACCTCGGTCCGAAAGTTTCCGTTTCCGGCCGCCAGCGCCTCAATGAGCGGAATGGTGACCTTCCGCTCGGTCAAATCGTTACCGACCGGTTTGCCGAGCGAGCGTTCGTCGGCAACGAGGTCGAGCAGATCGTCCTTCATCTGAAACGCGATGCCGAAGGCCTCGCCGTAGGCACGCAGACCGCCAATCTCGCTCGAGTCCCCGCCGCCCATGATGGCGCCGCATTCGGCCGATGCCGCAAACAGCGAAGCGGTCTTCTTGCGCGCGATTTCGACGTACGCGTCGGGCGTGAGGTCCAAATCGCCGAGCGCCCGCAGTTGCAGCACTTCGCCGTCGCAGATGTCGGCCAGCGTCGCGGAGAGCACGTGCGGAACCGGATGCGGATAATTCAGCGTGACGTTTTTGAAAATCCATGCGAAGAGATAGTCGCCGGCGAGAACGCTCACGCGGTTTCCGTAGTCGACGGCCGTCGCGTTCACGCCGCGCCGCGTCGGCGCATTGTCGACGACGTCGTCGTGAATCAGCGTCGCGACGTGGATCAGTTCCATGTAGGCCGCGAGATGAAGATGATCGAGGGCGTTGCCGCCGCAGGCGTCGACCGCCAGCAGCGTCACGCGCGGGCGCAGCCGCTTTCCTCCCGCGGCGAGCATTCGGCGCACCGCCTCGGTAATCAGCGGGTTGTCGGTCGAGAACGTCGAGGCGAAGAACGACTCGACGGTCGCGCGCAAGTCGCTTACGGCGTCGTGCACGGCGAGGTTCCCTTACTTCCGTAATGAATCGCGATGGCGCCGCCCATGAGCGCGACGTATTCCGAATCGGCGAACCCGGCCCGCGCAAAGCGCTCGCGCAGTTCGACGGCGTTGGGATGGTGCGTGAGCGAACTCGGCAAGTACGAATATGCGCGGCGCGATCCGCCGACGTAACTGCCGACCACCGGAACGATGCCGTAGAAGTAGACGTCGAACATGCGCTTCCAGAGTTTGTTCGGCGCCTTGCTGACGTCGAGGTTGACGAAGCGTGCGCCCGGACGAAGCACGCGAAGAATTTCGCGGAGCACCGCATCGATGTCGACCACGTTGCGCAGGCTGAACCCCATGGTCGCGCCGTCGAAACTCGCATCGGGAAAGGGAAGTGCGAGCGCGTCGGCCTCGACGAACGTCGCCGAACCCCGCGCTTGGCGGGAGGCCCGTTCCTTCGCGCGCTCGAGCATCGGCGCGCAGAAGTCGGCGCCGGTGACTTTGAGGCTCGGATCGACCCGGAGCAGATGAAAGACGAGATCGCCGGTGCCGCAGCAGAGATCGAGAATGCTTCCTCCGGCGGGCGGCGCCAGCAGGGCAATGGCACGCCTTCGCCAGCGTTCGTCGAAGCCGGCGGTCAGCACGCGGTTGGCGGTGTCGTAGCGCGGGGCGATCTGCGCGAACATCTCGCGCACGAACGCTCCCTTGTCGCCGCTCGGCCCCTGGCCGATCGGGGTGGAACTCACGGTCCCCGTGCTTTCCAGCGCCCCAGGGGCTCTCCTGGCGGCGCCGCTTGCCGGACGCGGCGATGGTCGGGATTGCATGCCCGATGATTCGACTCAGCACCGCCGGCGAGGTTGCGGCGGCCGTCTGCGGCGCGCGCAGCGTCGACGTGCTTGCCTACACCCTGCAGCGCGGGGCGCTGCTCGACGCACTCGAATCGGCCGCGTTGCGCGGCGCGGGGGTGCGCGTCCGGCTCGAAGGCGCGCCGTTCGGCAGCAGGGCCGATGGCTTCGCCCGATACAACCGCGGCATCGTCCGCGAACTGCGGCGGTGCGGCGCCGACGCGCATCTCGCTCGTGCGACGCCTGCCGCGCGCGACGAGCCGCCGGTTCACGCCAAAGCACTCGTCGCCGACGGCCGGCTCTTTCTCGACGATCGCAACTGGGGGAAGAACGACTTCATCGTCGCCGATGGCGATCCGAACGCCGCGGCCGAAGTCGCCGGCGCGATCGGCGGCGAGATACCGTCCGACTCCAGCGACGCGCCGTTCGCGCTCTCGAAATCGGGCGCGCTGAGGCGCGAGGCCGAGTTGCTGCGCGGCGCGCGAACCGGTGACGACGTCGTCGTCGAAAGCGAATCTTTCGGTGCCGGTAATCCCGTTTACGCGGCGCTCGACGAGCTCGCGCGCAAGGGCGGAAATCCGCGCCTGCTCGTGTCGGCACGTGAGGCTTCCGGCGCGTCCGAGCACGGCGCGCTGGCCAAGCTCGCGCGCGACGGCGCCGTCGTTCGCGTCACGAGCGCGACGGAAAAGTTCGCACTCGCCGGCACGAACGCGTGGCTGGGCTCGGCCAACGCGTCGCCGGCGTTCGGGAAACTCGACATGCTCGACTGGGGAGTCTGCACGAACGATGCGGAAACGGTCGCCGCCGCGCGAGCGCGCGTCGAAGCCCGCTGGTCGTCCGCGAAGACGCTTTCGCTCTGAGGCCCGGCAACGTTCTGTTCGATCGGAACGTTCGATTGGGGAGCCGGCGCCTTACGGTTCGCGTTCAGCCGGCTCGCACATCGAAAAGACGCTCGGCGTTGCTATCGGTAATTGCGACGATCTCATCGACTCCGGTTTCCAGAACTTCGGCGACCTTCGCGGCGACGTGCGTTACGAACGCCGGTTCGTTGCGCTTGCCGCGCATCGGCACCGGCGCGAGATACGGGGAGTCGGTTTCGAGGACGATCCATTCCGCACCGGTCGCGCGTACCGATTCCCGCAACGCGTGGGCATTAGCGAACGTGACGACGCCGCCGATTCCCAAGAGCAAACCGAACTCGCCCGTCAATCGTCGCGCCTCCTCGGCCGTTCCCGTGAAGCAGTGAACGACGCCCCGCATTCCCGGCGCAAACTCGTCGCCGAGCACCGCGCAAAAATCTTCGAACGCATCGCGCTGATGAAAAACGAGCGGCAGCCGCCGTTCGCGCGCGAGCCGGATTTGCGCGCGCAGCACCGCAGCCTGCGCGTCGCGCGGACTGCGATCGTAATAGTAATCGAGGCCCGTCTCGCCGATCGCGACCACCACGTTGCGGTCGAGCATCGGCGCAAGTGCGCTCGCGAGGTCCGCGGGCGCGTCCTTCGCCTCGTGCGGATGGATGCCGGCCGTCGCGTGCAAACCGAAGCGTTCCGCGGCCGCAATCGCGCGCTCGCTGTCGGCGATATCGCAGCCGACGGTTACCAGACGCGTCACCCCGGCGGCGGCCGCACGCGCGATCGTATCTGCGCGATCGCCGTCGAACTTCGCGTCGTGGACGTGGCAGTGCGTGTCGGTCACGTCGTCGCGGCGAGTTCTATGCGCGGAAAAAGCGCGCTGCCGGTAGCGATCCGGGTTCCGGGCTCGAGGCCGCCCCACGCGCGCAGAGCGGTCGACCAGTCGTCGCCCGGATTTCCGGCGGCTCCCAAACGGCGCCACATCTCTTCCATGCGTTCGGGCATCACCGGATGCAGCAGCATGGCCAGCCAGCGCAACCCTTCGCAGAGATCGTAGAGCAGGGCGTCGAGTTCGCCGTCGCGGCCTTCCTTGGCGAGCTTCCACGGCTTGCGCTCGTCGATCGCCCGGTTGAGCGCGGTGACGAGCTCCCACGCCGCCTCGAGCGCTTCGCGAAAACGCAAGTCCAAAATGCGCTCGCGCACGAGCGCCGGCAAGCCGGCGAATCGCCGCGCAAAATCGCCGCCGCCATCGCCGCGCTGCGGAACGATGCCGTCGCGATATTTCTGCATCATCGAAGCGGTGCGATGCAACAGATTGCCGAGATCGTTGCCGAGATCGCTGTTGTGGCGTTGTGCGATCTTCTCTTCGGAATACGAGAAGTCGCTGCCGAAGGGCGCTTCCCGCAGCAGAAAATAGCGCAGCGAATCTGCGCCGAAACGTTCGGCCAGCGCGAACGGATCGACCGCGTTGCCGAGACTCTTTCCCATCTTTTGGCCGTCGACGGTGATCCAGCCGTGAGCGAAAACCAATTCCGGCGCCGCTTCCCCGATCGACCACAGCATTGCCGGCCAGACGATCGTATGAAAGCGCGCGATCTCTTTACCGATCAGTTGCGTTTGCGCGGGCCAGTAGCGCGCGAACGCAGCCGCGTCGGTCGACCATCCGATCGCAGAGATGTAGTTGAGCAGCGCGTCGAACCACACGTAGACGACGCCGCCGCCGCCCGGTATTGGAATTCCCCACGCTAAGTTGGTCCGCGTAATCGAGAGATCGTCGAGCCCTTCTTCGAGCAGCGACATCATCTCGTTGTAAACGCTCTTCGGACGCACCCACTGCGGATTCGCGCGGAAGTGCTCGATCAGCCGGTCGCGATACTTCGAAAGCCGGAAGAACCAGTCTTCTTCCGAGATTCTTACAACCTCGCGCCCGCAGGTCGGGCAGCGGCCGCCGGCGAGCTTCGACTCCGGCCAGAACGTCTCGTCGGAGACGCAGTACCAGCCTTCGTACGTTCCGAGATAGACGTCGCCGTTTTCGCGCATGCGTTCGAAGACGGCCTGCACGACGCGCTCGTGGCGCGGCTCGGTCGTTCGAATGAAGTCGTCGTTGGCGACGTGGTACGCTGCGAAAAGCGCTTTCCAGCGCGGCACCAAGTCGTCGCACCACTCCTGCGGCGTCTTGCCCGCGGCGGCAGCGGCGTTCGCGACTTTCTGGCCGTGCTCGTCGGTGCCGGTCAGGAAGCGTGCGGGACCGCGCGTTCGAGCCGTGCGCGCCAACACGTCGGCGACGATCGTCGTATACGCATGCCCGATGTGGGGCTCGCCGCTGATATAATAGATCGGCGTGGTGACGTAGTAGGCGCGGGTCATGGCCGTCGGCTTTCGGTGGATGCCGCGCGGCCCTTTCCGGATCTGCGGGCGGTGACCCGGGCGTAGAGTTCCGGCCGGCTCCCGAAGCCGGCGCGAGCGAGGGTTTTGGCGATATCGCCGGCGCGCCGGTCCTGCGCGAGCAGCGCGTCGATTGCGGCATCCGCGTCGAGGTCCGTTTCGGCGTACTCGGCGCGATAGGGCGCGATCGCGAAGGCGATTTCGCCGCGAACCGGATCTGCGAGTTGCGCCGCCACTTCTGCGGGCCGCCCGAGCGCGTGCTGCTCGTGCAGCTTGGTATATTCGCGCACGAGGAAGACGCGGGCTTCGGGCGCCACGGCCGCCAGGTCGCTCAGCGTGGCGCGAATTCGCTGCGGCGACTCGAACCAGACGCTGGTCGCGCTCTCGTCGAGGGCGTCGGCCAGCGCCGCTCGCCGCGCGCGCGTGGTGCGCGGCGGGAATCCTTCGAAACGGAAGCGCCGCAGCGGAAAGCCCGAAAGGGCCGCGACGCCGAACGCGGCGGTGGGACCCGGCAGCACTTCCACGGCAATACCGGCCGCGCGCGCCGCGGTAACGAGCTCGCTTCCCGGGTCCGAGATGCCGGGCATGCCGGCGTCGCAGGTCACGGCGACCAGACCGGAGCGGGCCGCTTCGAGGATCCGGCCGGTCATTGCGGCGGCGTTCTGCTCGCGATAGCCGATCAGTTGGCGGCCCGCAATGCCCAGCGCGGCCAGCAGCCGGCGCGCCACGCGCGTATCTTCGGCGACGATTGCGTCGGCTTCGCGCAATACGTCCAGCGCGCGCAGGGTCACGTCGCGCAGATTTCCCAACGGCGTCGGCACGACTACCAGCGGCATCCGCGGAGCTTCGACACGGGTTTGCCTGCGCCGCCTGGAAGACTCGTAAATGAAGATTGACGTCGAGCGCATCCCGCCCCGAAGCCACGTCGACCTCTACGTTTCACCTTCGTGCCCGTACTGCCGCGCCGCAATCGCGCACTACCGTGCCGCCGGCACGGATTATGCCGTGCACGACGCGCAGAACGACGCCGCCGTGCGGCGTACGATGTTCGGTTATACCAACGGCGACCCGACCGTGCCGGCAATCGTCGTCGATGGAGCGTACGTTCAGTCCGGCTGGGGCTCGCCGCCGCGCGGTTGAACCGTTCACTGAGCGCACGGTCCGTGCGCGATGAAGGGAATGGCAGCCGCGGCTGCGCACTCGAGTTTCCTAGGCTACTCGCTCTGATGAACGTGGAGGCTTTTGCATGAACGCGAACGACACCGCTGCAGCCGGCTTGGCAAGCGGTATCATCCTCTTTGCCGTCATAATCGGCTGCGCGATTACGGTCTTCTATGTCTGGGTGTTCTGGCGCGTCTTCGCCAAGACCGGAATGAACGGCGCCCTCGGTTTGATCTGCCTGATCCCGATCGGGCCGCTGATCTGCATGCTGATTCTGGCTTTTACGCGCTGGCCGATCGAGGACGCGCTGGCCGCGCACGGCGGCAGCATGCCGCAATCCCCATACACGCCGCCTTCGCCGCCGCCGCCCCCGTCGTTGGGATCGCAGCCGCCGGGCAGCACGATTACGCCGACTTAGGCCTCTTCCGAGCGCACGGCGGCAATCCAGCGCTCCACGTCGGACGCCTGCGACGGCAGCGCCGCCGATAAGTTTTCGGCGCTGCCCGTCGTGACCGCGACGTCGTCTTCGATGCGCACGCCGATGCCGCGAAACCGCTCGGGCACGGTGGCGTCGTCGGGCTGGAGGTAGATGCCGGGTTCGACCGTGAGCACCATGCCCGGGCGTAGCGTTCCGTAACGATACGCCTGCGCGCGCGCGCGAGCGCAATCGTGCACGTCGATGCCGAGCATATGGCTGACGTTGTGCAGCGTGTAGCGGCGGAAGAATTCGTTGGACGGATCGAGCGCCTCGTCGAGCGAGACGTTCAGGATGCCGAGATCGATGAGCCCTTCGGCGAGAATCCGCATCGCGCGCCGGTTCGGTTCGAGAAAATCGTTGCCCGCAACGACGGCCGCGATTCCCTCGCGTTGCGCCTGCCACACGAGGTCGTACACGGCGCGCTGCTCGGGCGAAAACGTTCCGGAAACCGGAAGCGTGCGCGTGACGTCGGCCGTGTAGAGCGAGTTCCGCTCGACCCCGGCGTCGAGAAGCAACAAGCCGTCGCCCGTGAGGGCGCCGTCGTTGCGCGTCCAGTGCAGCGTGCACGCGTGCTCGCCGGAAGCGGCGATCGTCAAGTAGCCCGCGTCGTTGGCATCGATCCGCGCGCGGCTGAAAAACGCCGCCTCGATTTCGCGTTCGCTCGCGCCCGGTCTCATCACGCGGATAGCCGCTTCGAAGCCGGTTTTGGTGAGCGCGCAGGCGGCTCGCAGTTCGTCGAGCTCGTAGTCGTCTTTCACCAAGCGCATCTCGGCGAGGTGCGTTGCGAGTTCGGCATCGCGGCCGGCTTCGGTCAATGCCGTGTCGACGGCGTCGTCGGCATTGCGCACCAGCGCGTGCGCCGCCGTGGTCGTCGCAATCGCTCCGAGATACGCGGCGCGATCGCGCAGCGGACGGCACTCGTCGACGCCGTAGTATGCGGCGCTCTCTTCAACGCCGCGATGGCGTCCGACCCAAAGTTCTCCGACCGCGCGGTCGGTGAAAAACGCTCGCGTGCCGCGGTTGTGTTCGCGCACGAACAGCACCGTCCGGTGCCCTGCGCCCTGCGGCTCGAGCACGAGCAGCGCGTCGGGTTCGCCGTCACCCATGAGGTACGCAAAATCGCTGCCGGGGCGAAAGCGAAAATACGTGTCGTTCGCGCGCACGCGCTCGCGCCCGCAGGGAATCAAGACGTACGCGCCGCGATACGCTTGCGAGAGCGCCGCCCGGCGCGCGCGATGACGCTCGAGTTGCGGATGCGGACGCAGTTCCGGGGAACGATCGACCCAGCCGCCGGCCATGAAGGCCTCGAGGGCGGCGGGCGTCTCTGAGTCGTGGCCGGCCCGCTGCTGCGCGGCCGGTTCGGCAAGACCTTCGGTCGACATGATGCCTGCAGGTTCGCGCCGGGAAGTAGCCGCTCCGCTCGCGCGAGGAACCGGCAGCGGGCGGCGGGGCGATGGTCGAAACGTCCGGCGATGAGCGACTTGAAGATCGAGGTGCGGGCAAACGATACGCTCGCCAACGAACGAACGTTTCTCGCCTACGCGCGCACGGCGCTCGCGTTCATCGCGTTCGGCTTCGTCATCGCCCGCTTTGCATTGTTCGCGCGCGAGTTGTCGGTGCTGGTGCACTCGAGCCACGGCAGCGAGACCATCTCGATGGCGTTCGGAACCGGGATGGCGATCTTCGGCATCGCCATTGCGCTCTTGGGCGCGTGGCGTTATGCCGTGACCGATCGCGGATTGCGCCGCGGCGTCGTCGAGCGGCTCTCGGTCGCGGGCGGCTACGTGCTCGCGCTCGGCATCGCGGCCATCGGCGTCGTCGTAGCGATCGCGCTGCTGGGGTATCGCTAACCGCTGACGTCCAAGCCGAAATCGAGTGCCGGAGCGCTGTGCGTGATCCATCCGGCGCTGACGACGTCGACGCCGCTGCGCGCGATCGCAACGATTGTTTCGTGCGAGACGCCGCCGCTGGCTTCGGTCAGCACCCGTCCGCCGGCGATGTGCACCGCCTGCACGAGGAGTTCGGGCGTCATGTTATCGAGCAGGACCGCATCGATCGGTTCGTCGAGCGCTTGACGTAACTGTTCGAGCGTATCGACCTCGACCTCCACCTTCACGGTGTGTCCCACGCGCGCGCGAACCGCCGCCACTGCGGCGTGAATCGACCCGGCGATCGCCAAGTGGTTGTCTTTGACGAGCACCGCGTCGTCCAGCCCGAACCGGTGGTTGTCGCCGCCGCCGCAGCGCACCGCGTATTTCTCGAGCGCGCGCAAGCCGGGCGTCGTTTTGCGCGTATCGGCCACGCGCGTGCCCGTTCCGGCGACGAGGCCGACCAGCGCGGCGGTCGCGGTTGCAATTCCCGAAAGCCGGCAGAGAAAATTCAGCGCGGTGCGTTCGCCCGTGAGAATCGTTCGCGCGTGGCCCCGAATTTCTGCGACGGAGTCGCCGGCCGCGACCGCATCGCCGTCGGCGGCTGCCGGAACGCACTCGATGGCATCGTCGAGCAGGCGAAATGCGAGGAACGCCGCTTCGAGGCCCGCGACGACGCCCGGCTTGCGCGCGACGATGCGCGCGCGTGCCTGCGCGTTGCCGGGCACGATCGCGTCGGTCGTCAAATCGCCGCCGCGCCCGATATCCTCGAACAGCGCGGCGCGCACGAGCGGTTCGACGGCGAAGCGATCGAGTTCAGACAACGCCGGCAAACCGGGTGAACGAGCGCTTTGCAAGCGCCTCGTCGGCTTCGGCGAAGTCGCTGCGGAAATGGCTGCCGCGGCTCTCGCGTCGCGCCAGCGCGGCTTCGGCGACGAGCCGTCCTACGACGAGCAGATTGCGCAGATCGCCTTCCGCGCCGGCGAACGTTCCCTCGAGTTCGCGAATGCGCGCGAGCGCTTCGCGCAAGCCTCGTTCGTGACGAACGAGTCCGACGTTGGTGTACATCACGTTGCGCAGGTCGCTGATCGCCTGCGCGGCGCCGCCGGTAGCGCCCGCAGGCGCGTCGTATGCGAACCGTTTCCGTCGAAGACTCGCATCGGCAGCGGCGACGTCGGCAGCGACGCGAGATCCGTAGACGAGCGCCTCGAGCAGCGAATTGCTCGCAAGGCGGTTGGCGCCGTGCACGCCGGTAGCGCTCGTTTCGCCGCAAGCCCATAAACGTGCAAGCGTCGTGCGTCCCCACTCGTCGACCGCGACGCCGCCCATGTGATAATGCGCAGCCGGAGCGACCGGAATGTTCTGCACGCGCGGGTCGATGCCGGCCGACATGCAAAATCCGAAGACCGTCGGAAACTCGTCGGGAAAGCGCGGACCGATGGCGTGGCGCGCATCGAGACCGACGGTGCGCCCGCGATGCATTTGCTCGAAAATGGCGCGCGCGACGACGTCGCGCGGTCCCAATTCGGCATCCGGGTGAATGCCGGTCATGAACCGTTCGCCTAAATCGTTGACGAGCACCGCGCCCTCGCCGCGCACCGCTTCGGTGACGAGCGGCATTGGATCGCGTCCGATCGCCAGCGCCGTCGGATGGAACTGCACGAACTCCATGTCGGCGAGCAGCGCGCCGGCTCGCGCCGCCATCGCGATGCCGTCGCCGGTCGCCTGCACCGGGTTCGTCGTATAGCGGTAGAGACGGCCGATGCCGCCGGTCGCCAGGACGACCGCACCGGCGGTGAATGCGACGGTCGAGCCCGACGCGCCGTCGCGGCCGTAAACCCCGAGCACGATTCCGTCGTCGGCGATGAGGTCGAGCGCGGTCACATTCTCGGCAACCGCGATCGAAGGCTGCGCTTCCACCGCTTCGATCAGCGTGCGTAAGATGGCGTGGCCCGTCGCGTCGCCGCCCGCTTTGACGATGCGGCGGCGCTGGTGCGCGGCTTCGCGCCCGAGCGCGAGCTCGCCGGCATCGTCTCGATCGAATGCCGCGCCCAGTTCGAGCAACTCTTCGATCCGCGCCGGTGCGTCGTCGGTGAGAATTTCGACGATTGTCTCGTCGCTGATGCCGGCGCCGGCGCGCTGCGTGTCGATCGCATGCAGCGTCGGCGAATCGTCCTTGCCGATTGCCGCCGCGATGCCGCCCTGCGCCCAATCCGTCGCCGCGCCTTTGCCGAGCCGCGTCTTGCAGAGCACCGTGACCGGCATCGGCGCCAGCTTCAGAGCGGCCATCAAACCGGCGATGCCGGCGCCGACGACCAGCGCGCGACTGCGACGTTCTTCCATCTATCGAAGGACTAGTCGCGCGGCTGCACGCTGAGCTCGAGCATCCGCTCGACCGATCGGCGCGCGCGTGCGGCCACCTCCGGCGGGATCGTCACTTCGAACTCCATCGCTTCGAGCGAATGCAGCACCTTCGGCAGCGTGTTGCGTTTCATGTGCGGGCAGAGATTGCAGGGGCGCACGAACTCGACGGCGGGATATCGCCCGGCGACGTTGTCGGCCATCGAACACTCGGTCATCAGCAGCACGCGCGTGCGCTGCTTCGCCGCCGTCGCGTTCAGCGTGCCGACGTACTCGGTCATGCCTTGCGTCGAGCCGACGTAGTCGACCTCGGCCAGGACGTCGGGCGGGCATTCGGGATGCGCGATGACGACCAGCCCCGGATCGTCGCGCCGAAAGCGGCGAACGTCCTCGCCGCTGAAGCGCTCGTGCACTTCGCAGTGGCCTTTCCACGCGACAATCTCGACGTTGGTTTTCGATGCGACGTACTTTGCGAGGTACTCGTCGGGGAGAAAAATTACGCGCGGGACGCCGAGCGATTCGACGATCTGCACCGCGTTGCCGCTGGTGACGCAGACGTCGGATTCGGCTTTTACTTCCGCTGAGGTATTGACGTAGGTAACGACCGGAACGCCGGGATACGTTTCGCGCAGCAGGCGAACGTCGGCGCCCGTGATCGATTCGGCCAGCGAGCATCCCGCTTGCAAATCCGGGACGAGCACCGTCTTGGCGGGGTTGACGAGTTTCGCCGTCTCCGCCATGAAGTGCACGCCGCAGAGCAGGATCACGTCGGCGTCGGTGCGCGCCGCCTGCATTGCCAGCGCCAGGGAATCGCCCACGATGTCGGCGACGGTGTAAAAAATCTCGGGAACCTGATAGTTATGCGCCAAGATGACCGCCCGGCGTTCCCGCTTGAGACGGTTGATCGCGGCGACGTAGGGGGCGTGCAGCGGCCACTCCACACGGGGAATGACGTGCGCGACGCGCTCGAAGATCGGATCGGTTTCGGCCGCGACGTCGGGCGTGTAGGGAAGATCGAGGACGCTCATCGGGTGCGTTTCCGGTTTGCGGCAGCGCGGGCGGCGACCCTGCTCGCAGCGAGCGGCCGCCCGGCACGTGTGGACGCCTGCCCGCAGTGGTACGAGAGAGTACTGAGACTCACTCGATAGCCATTTTGTAGGAGGATTTCATGAGCCGATGGTTTGCCGGCCTCGCCTTGGCGGGAATGGTCGTGCTCGGCGCAAGCGCAATCGGGGCCTCGGCGCAGCCCGCGCCGTCGCCTTCGCCCTCGCCGTCTTCGACGCCGACGATGCAGCCGTAAGCCACGCTTTCCCCCGGGGAATCCGCGATCGCACCGCCCAGGCGGTGCGATCTTTTTTTGACCCAGGTCAAAAAAAAAGCCGGAATTCGCCAGGAAAGGAGATTGCGGTCACTAATCGTGGGCCTGAAGGTGACTGAAGTTACCTTTACCTGGCACCGCCTCGAGTCTTTAAGGAGTCTCCCACGACCATGTACCGCCCTCGAAACATCCTCGCCCTCTTGGCGGCGGCTACCCTCTTATTCGGCGCCGGCTTTCCCTCGAAGACCAACGCCGCCGGGACGCTGACGATATTGAACGTCTCGTTCGACCCCACGCGCGAACTCTACAACGACTTCAACGCACAGTTCGTCAAGTTTTGGCGCGCCAAATCGGGACAAACCGTCAACATCGAGCAATCCAACGGCGGCTCCGGCAAACAGGCGCGAGCGGTGATCGACGGCCTTCAGGCCGACGTCGTCACGCTGGCCCTCGCCTACGACATCGACGCGATCGCGCAGAACGCGAAACTGCTGCCACAGAACTGGCAATCGCGTCTGCCCGACGATAGCGCTCCCTATACGTCGACGATCGTCTTTCTGGTGCGCAAGGGCAATCCGAAGAAAATCCACGACTGGAACGACCTCATCAAACCCGGCGTTTCGGTGATCATGCCCAATCCCAAAACGTCGGGCGGAGCTCGGTGGAACTTTTTGGCGGCGTGGGCATACGCGCTGAAGCGTCCCGGCGGGAATCGAGGGCGCGCGCGCGACTTCGTCACGCGTCTCTACAAGAACGTTCCCGTGCTCGACTCGGGCGCGCGCGGTTCGACGACGACGTTCGTCGAGCGCGGCTTGGGCGACGTGCTCGTCGGCTGGGAAAGCGACGCACTGCTCGCAACGCACACGCTCGGCCCGCACAAATTTGAAATGGTCATTCCCTCGCTGAGCATTCTTGCGGAACCTTCGGTTGCGCTCGTGGATAAAGTGGTCGACGCGAAGGGAACCCGTGCGGTGGCGCAAGCGTACCTGCAGTATCTCTACACTCCACAGGGACAAGAGATCGTCGCCCGCCATTTCTTTCGGCCGCGCCTGGCGTCGGTGACGAAACGCTACGCGTCGACGTTCGCGAACGTCAAAACCGTTACCGTCGGTACGACGTTCGGCGGCTGGCAGAACGCGCAGAAGACCTTCTTCGCCGACGGCGGCGTCTTCGATCAGATCTATCAGCCGAGCCAGTAGGAACGTTCGTGGCCATCGTACTGCGGCGGCGCAGCATCGTGCCGGGATTCGGGCTTACGCTCGGATTCACGGTCGTCTACCTCGGCCTCTTGGTCCTTATTCCGCTGTCGCTGACGTTCTGGAAAGCGTCGTCGCTGGGGTTGGGAACGTTTTGGCACATCGTGACGTCGGCGCGTGCGGTCGCATCGTATGAGGTGACCTTCGGATGCTCGCTCGTCGCCGCCACGATCAACATCGTCTTCGGACTGTTGACCGCGTGGGTGCTCGTTCGCTATACGTTTCCGCTGAAGCGGCTCTTCGACACGCTGGTTGATCTGCCGTTTGCTTTGCCGACGGCGGTTGCGGGCATCGCGCTCACGGCGATCTATGCATCGACCGGCTGGCTGGGGCGGCCGTTGCTCGCGCTCGGCGTGCACGCCGCGTACACGCGGCTCGGCATCGTCATCGCGTTGACGTTCATCGGGCTCCCCTTCGTGGTGCGCACGGTGCAGCCGGTGCTCCAAGATCTCGACGCGGAGCTGGAGGAAGCGGCGGCGAGCCTCGGGGCCGGACGCTTGCAGACCTTTGCGCGCGTGCTGCTGCCGACGATCTTTCCGGCAGCGCTGACTGGCTTCACGCTCGCCTTCGCTCGCGCCGTCGGTGAGTACGGTTCGGTGATCTTCATCGCCGGCAATATGCCGATGCGCACGGAGATTACGCCACTCCTCATCGTCACCAAACTCGAACAGTACGACTATGCGGGCGCAACGGCCATCGCCGTTGCGATGCTGATCGTCTCATTTGCGATGCTGCTTACGATCAACGTGCTGCAACACTGGAGCTCGACGCGGCGCGAAGATCGCCCGGCGAAAGCGGCGCGCAGTGGCTAAGGTGCTGACGTTGAACGCTCCGCAGTCGATTCCGATTCCCGCCGCGGCGCGCTCGCGGGCGACCTCGGAACCGGCCGCGATGCGGTGGCTGCTGATCGCCGTCGCCGTCGCATTCTTGACGGTCTTCATTTTTCTGCCGCTCGCGATCGTCTTCGCGACGGCGTTCCGCAGCGGCGTCGCCGGATTCGTACACACCTTTACCGATGCCGACACGTTGGCATCCATTCGGCTGACGCTGATTACGGCGGCTATCGCCGTGCCGATGAACGTCGTGTTCGGCGTCACCGCGGCGTGGGCGATCGGCAAATTCGAGTTCGCCGGCAAGAGCCTGCTGATCACGTTGATCGATCTGCCGTTTTCGATCTCGCCGGTCGTCGTAGGCCTCGTCTTCGTCCTGCTCTTGGGCGCGCAGGGGGTGATCGGGCCGTGGCTGATCGCGCACGGCATCCGCATCATCTTCGCGATCCCGGGGATCGTGTTGGTTACGGCGTTCGTGACGTTTCCGTTCGTGGCGCGCGAACTGCTGCCGACGATGCAGGCGCAGGGAAATGACGAGGAAGAAGCGGCGCTGGCGCTCGGCGCGAGCGGATGGAAGACGTTTTGGCGCGTGACGCTGCCCAAGGTAAAATGGGCGCTGCTCTACGGCGTCATCCTGTGCAACGCGCGCGCGATGGGCGAGTTCGGCGCGGTCTCGGTCGTTTCGGGCCACATTCGCGGCCTAACCGATACGATGCCCCTTCAGATCGAGTTTCTGTACAACGACTATCAATACGTGGCGGCCTTCGCGGTCGCGTCGCTGCTGGCGCTGCTCGCGCTCGCGACGCTCGTCGTGAAGACCGTCGTCGAGTGGAGGACCCACAATGAGCATTAGCCTGCGCGGCATCAGCAAAACGTTCGGCAGTTTCAACGCGCTGACGGGCGTCGATCTCAACATCCCGCCCGGAAAACTCATGGCGCTGCTCGGGCCCTCGGGCTCGGGAAAGACGACCTTATTGCGCATCGTCGCAGGTTTGGAAGCCGCCGATACCGGCACCGTGCGGTTCGACGGCACCGACGTCACGAGCCGCTCGCCCGGCGAGCGCCGCGTCGGCTTCGTGTTCCAGCACTACGCGCTCTTCCGGCACATGACGGTCTTCGAAAACGTCGCGTTCGGATTGCGCGTCCGCTCGCGATCGTCGCGACCGCCCGAGACGCAGATCCGCGCGAAAGTCAACGAGCTTCTCGATCTCATTCAACTGCGTAGTCAAGCATCGCGTTATCCGTCGCAACTCTCGGGCGGGCAGCGCCAGCGCGTCGCGCTGGCGCGCGCGTTGGCGGTCGAACCGAGCGTACTGCTGCTCGACGAGCCGTTCGGAGCGCTGGATGCGAAGGTCCGGCTCGAACTGCGGCGGTGGCTGCGTCATCTGCACGAAGAGGCGAACATCACCAGCGTATTCGTCACGCACGATCAAGAAGAAGCGCTGGAAGTGGCCGATTGCGTCGCGGTCATGAATCACGGGTGCATCGAACAAGTCGGCGCGCCTGAGGAGGTGTACAACAATCCGGCGACGTCGTTCGTTTTCAACTTCCTAGGCAACGTCAATCTCTTCCATGCGCGTCTCGAGCACGGCACGGCGTACATTGACGATAGCGCGACCGAGCATCTCGGCTTCGTGCGTCCGCATCTGCTCGAGATATCGCGCCGCCGGCCCGACCACGGGAATCACTTCCGCGCCGTCGCCAAACGCATCCACGCCGCAGGCCCGCTGGTCAAGATCGAGGCGGTCACCGAGTGGGGGACGGCCGTGCACGCGGAGCTCTCGCAGGAGCGCTTTCGCGAACTGAGCCTGGCGGTCGGCGAGGAGATTTTCATGGCGCCGACCGACTTACGGATCTTCGAAAACGGGGAAGATAAGGCAGCGGCCCGGGCTTGAGACCGCGATAACGCCCGGCTTTACGGCCTTGGGGCGCGCGCCGAACAGTTCCGGCGTGCGTCGAAAGCTAACTGGGGTCATTAGTCCATTTGCGCAAAAGGTACCGCAATCACTATTCCCAAATGAGAAGGTGACTGCGGTTTCCTTTCAAGGAGACCATTCCAGCGCGGCTGTACTCGGGGACATTGGCCGGAAGCGGAGAGGAATCTCGTGACTCTCGATATTGAGATCGTACTCGTTGGACTCGTCGTCGGGACGATCGTGGGGCTCACCGGCGTCGGCGGCGCGAGCATCATGACGCCGCTGCTCATTCTCGTTCTCAAGATCAATCCGCTCGTGGCCGTCGGCTCCGACTTGCTGTACAGCGTTCCGACCAAACTCTACGGCGCCTACCTGCACAACAAGCAGGGAACCGTCAACCCTCAGATCGTGAAGGCTCTGCTTTTGGGTGGGATGCCGGCATCGCTAGTGGGCCTCGGCGTCCTCTTCTGGCTGCGGCACCACGTCGACGTGAAAGCGCTCGAGCTCGTGACGCGGCACGCAATCGGATACGTCTTGTTCGTCGCCGCCGTCGTGATTTTGGTGCAGCCATTCCTATGGCGGCGTGCGCTCCCTGTGGCCAACGCCGACTTCGAATGGCGTCCGGGGCAGCGCGTTCGCGTCATCACGATCGGCGCAATCGTAGGCCTCATCGTCACGGCGACTTCGATCGGGAGCGGATCCGTAACGTTGCCGTTGCTGTCGCTCTCCCTCCCGATCGTCGGGATATCGACGCTGGTTGGCTCGGACATCGCCTTCGCGGCGTTCTTGATCCCCGCCGCCGCGGCCGGGCGGTGGAGTATGGGAGACGTGAACCTTCCGCTGGTTCTGAAGCTGCTCATCGGGTCGCTTCCCGGAGTGTTCATCGGCAGCAAGCTGTGCGGCCGGCTGAATCAGTCGTGGTTGCGGCCAATGGTTGCCGTGACGCTCGTTTTCGTCGGCACGCGTTTGATCTGAACAGCTCCCGGGGCCGGTAGAGGGCCGGTTCGCCGGGAGACCCGTCCAAGCGACGCGAACCGTCCCGAGGCCTGAGCAGCGGCCAAAGGTCGTCGGGCGCGGCCTTGGAGTTACGTGGAAATGAAAGTCGACATCGAGCTCGTCCTCATCGGCTTAATCGTCGGGTTCCTCGTTGGTTTGACGGGCGTCGGCGGCGGAAGCATTATGACGCCGTTGCTGGTATCGGTCCTCAGAGTCAATCCGTTGACTGCAGTAGGAACCGATTTACTTTATAGCGTGCCGACGCGCCTATATGCCGCTTTTCTGCATCGTCAGCAGGGAACGGTGAACTCCCACATCGTGAAGGCCTTGCTTTGGGGCGGCTTACCGGCTTCATTTGCCGGACTCGCCTTACTCTTCTGGCTGCGCCATCACGTCGACAGCGCGCTCATCGAATTATGGACGAGGCGCGCGATCGGTGTCACGCTTCTGCTGGCAGCAGCGATGATTCTTGCTCAACCGTGGTTGAAGCGTCTCGAACAGCGCACGTGGACTCCGGAGTTTGAGTGGAGGCCCCGCCAAAAGGCGAGGGTGATGACCATCGGCGCCGTCGTCGGTCTTATCGTAACGCTCACGTCCATCGGGAGCGGCGCGGTGACGCTTCCGCTTTTAGCGCTGGCGATGCCCTTTGTAGGATTGCCGGAATTAATCGGTTCCGATATCGCGTTCGCCGCATTCTTGATTCCGGCCGCGGCATTCGGCCGCTGGACGATGGGCGACGTCAACGTAGGTTTGGCCCTGAGCCTGCTGATCGGCTCGCTTCCGGGCGTTTATCTCGGAAGCCGGCTCTGCCGGCGCCTGCACGCGCGCTGGCTGCGTCCCGCGGTCGCAGTAACGCTGCTGTTCGTCGGGGTGCGCCTCATCTAGGCAGCCTTTCGCGTTTATAACGTGTGAGTAACTAAAAGTTTCTGTGGAGGCGTTGTGGGGCGCATCCAAAAACGCTTGAACGCGCGTTTTTCGTTTGATACCATTGTCGCACTCCCATATCCATGGAAGTGCGGATTACAAAAGGCCGCGGTCCACGCACGTAAGTCGATCGGCGTGACAAGCGTCGATTCGGGTGCTGGAACGAACCGGACTCGGAAGACGTCGCAAGAGATCGGAAACTGTCTCGCGCAGGTGGGGAAGAGCCGGAGAGGGCAAAGCCCGTAGCGTTACGCTGCGGGCTTTGTCGTGGCGTTCGAAGAAGCACGCGCGATGAACGGCCGGCGAAGCGTTGAACGTTCGCGGATCGAACTTACGCTGCGCGGTCTCATACTCGGCGCAGCGATTACGCTGGTCTTTACCGCCGCAAACGTCTATCTCGGATTGAAGGTCGGCCTCACCTTCGCTTCAACCATTCCCGCCGCGGTCATATCGATGGGCGTGCTGCGGGCATTCAAGAACGCGACGATTTTCGAAAATAACATCGTGCAAACGGTCGCATCGGCAGCCGGCACGATCTCCGCCGTGATTTTCGTGTTACCGGGACTGGTGATGATCGGCTGGTGGAGCGGTTTTCCGTTTTGGGAGTCGTTCGCAATGTGTGCGATCGGCGGCACGCTCGGCGTCATGTACAGCGTTCCGTTGCGGCGCGCGCTCGTGACGCAGTCGGATCTTCCCTATCCGGAAGGCGTTGCCGCAGCCGAGGTGCTCAAGGTCGGCGTGGGCGGCGCCGAAGCCGGCGACGTCGAGCAAAACCGTCTCGGGCTCATCGCCCTCGTGACGGGCTCGCTCGCATCCGCGGGGTTCGCAGCGATCGTTGCGACGCGGCTATTCGCGGCCGAGATCGCCGGTTATTTTCGCTCGGGCGCGGCAGCGACGGGATTCGGCTTTTCGTTTTCGCTCGCACTCGTCGGCGCCGGCCATCTCATCGGTCTCTCCGTCGGCCTCGCGATCCTGACCGGCTTGATCGTCGCTTGGGGCATTGCGACGCCGCTGCTCACCGCGCTCCACCCGGCGGCCGGCCCGGCCGCCGCCGTCGCCACGTTCGTGTGGGCGCACCAAGTGCGATTCGTCGGTGCCGGCGCGATCGGCGTGGCGGCGCTTTGGACGTTGGGCCGCTTGGCGAAACCCGTGTGGGGCGGCGTCGCGTCGGCGATCGCCGCGTCGCGCCGCCGCTCCCGCGGCGACGACCTGCCGCGCTCCGAACGCGATCTCCCGATCGCGCTCGTAGGCATCATCGCGCTCGCGTGCCTCATTCCGCTCGCAGCCTTACTGGCGATATTTCTGCACGGCAGCGCGCTGCAGTCGCAAGCAGTGCCGCTGGCACTCGCTGCGGTCGCGTACGTCGTCGTCGTCGGTTTTCTGGTTGCGGCTGCGTGCGGGTATATGGCCGGCCTCATCGGTTCTTCGAACAGTCCGGTCTCTGGGCTGGCGATTTTGGCGGTCATCGGGGCGTCGCTGCTGCTCGTGCTGTTCGGCGACCATTCGACGCCGGCCGCGGCCTCGGCGCTGGTCGCGTTCGCGCTTTTCGTGACCGCCGTGCTCGTGTGCGTCGCGACGATCGCCAACGATAATTTGCAAGATCTCAAGACCGGTCAACTCGTCGACGCGACGCCGTGGCGTCAACAGGTTGCGCTCGTTTTCGGCGTCGGCATGGGCGCGATCGTCATTCCGCCGATCCTCGGATTGCTCAACCACGCGTACGGATTCGCCGGCGCGCCGCATGCCGGTACGGTCGCGCAGCCGCTGCCGGCGCCGCAAGCGACGCTCATTTCGGCGCTGGCGAAAGGCGTTATTCAAGGACAGATCGATTGGCGGCTCATCGGGGCCGGCGCGCTCGTGGGTCTGGCTGCGGTCGCGCTCGACGAGATCCTGCGCGTCACGACGCGCTTTCGTCTTCCGCCGCTCGCCATTGGTTTGGGAATCTACTTGCCGGTCTCGACGACGGCGCCGGTCGTTGTCGGCGCCGTGATGGGCTGGTACTACAATCGCTGGTCGGATCGCAGCCGCAACGCGGCTCGAGCAAAACAACTCGGCGTGCTTACGGCGTCCGGATTGATCGTCGGGGAGAGTCTCTTCGGAGTGCTCTTGGCCGGCTTGATCGTCGTCAGCAACCGCGCCGAGCCGCTCGGGCTGGCCGGCGACGCGTTCGCGGGGCCCGCCACCGTCATTGGAACGATTGCGTTCGTGCTCGCCGTCCTCGGTCTCTACGCCTTCACCGCCCGGCTGGGGGCGGCTAACTCAAAAGCTTCGGGGTGATGCGAAAGGCGCCGGTCGAGCAGATGTCGACGATCTCGGCGTTGCTGAGCCGCCGGAAGTGGACGTTGCAGTATTCGAAGGGGTCACCGGCTTTTGTCTCATCGTAACGGGCCTGCGCCGCTGGGTTGAGCTGCGGGCGCTGCTGCACGGTCTGATTCTTGAAATTTACGCGATAAACGAGCGTCTCGCCGAAAAGAAAAATCTCGCCGCGGCCGTTGGCGTAACCGCCGTACACGGGCTCGGAAGGTTGTGGAACGAGCCGGTCCTTCGATTTCCGGCTCACGATATCGAGCGTGGCTACAGGAGCCGCGGGAGCGGTAAGTTGCGTCATGATGCACCCCGTATAACGAGGGAATCGTCTCGATGGTTGCACTGGCCGCGAAAGGCTCCGAGCACCGGGCGAAGCGAAGGGCAGCGCATGAACCGCGTGCTTTTGACGACCGTCTCGATTCTTGCGGCGCTGGCAATCCGGCCGCTCCCCGCCGCCGCCGACGCCTCTTTAACCAAACCGGCCGCACTCACGGCCCAGGCGCCCGCACGTTATAGCGCCGTTTTCGACACCACGGCCGGACGTTTCGTGGTGGCGGTGACCCGTTCGTGGGCACCGCGCGGTGCCGACCGCTTCTACAACCTGGTCAAGCACGGGTTCTTTAACGGCGCCGCGTTCTTCCGCGTCGTGCCTGGATTCGTCGTGCAGTTCGGCCTCAATCCGAGTCCGGCCGTCGACAAGGCGTGGAACTCGGCGAGCATTCCCGACGACCCGGTCAAACAGAGCAATCGCGCCGGATACGTCAGCTTCGCGTCGGCCGGCGCGAATACGCGAACGACGCAAGTCTTCATCAATTTCGGCGACAACTCGCGGCTCGATCGCATGGGCTTCGCGCCGTTCGGCAAGGTCGTTTCGGGAATGAACGTGGTGCTGAAGATTTACTCGGGTTACGGCGAGCAGCCCAGCCAAGACGAGATTAGCGCTGAAGGCAAAGCCTATCTCGACAAGAGTTTCCCGAAGCTCGACCGCATCACGTCGGCAAAGATCGAGGCGGCGGCGGCGACGCCATCGCCGCACCCCAAGCCCGCCCGTACGCCGTAACCCGCCAACCAGAGCTTCCCACTATTCCGTGTCGACGGGTAAGTACGACGGCCGCCGATGAAGGAAATACGATTGCGGTAGTGCCGCCTGAATCGGCGTGAACTTTCGCGGCGGCTGGCTGAAATCGAACACGTCGACGATGCTCGTCGCACGCTGGTCGGTCGAACCGATGCGCGGCAGCTGCCAGTTGTCTTCCACGAATTTCAGGATGCTGCCGAACTCGTATTGCGTGTGCGAGACGTAGCCTTTCTTCGCGTAGGGCGAGATGACGAGCATCGGCACGCGGAATCCGAGGCCTTGAAAATCAAGCTGCGGCGGCGAGACGTGATCGTAGAATCCACCCCAGTCGTCCCACACGACGATGACGGCGCTGCTCTTCCACATCGGAGATTTTCCGATCGCGTTGATGACTTGCGCTACCCACGACGGCCCCCCCGTGACGCCGTGGCCGGGATGGTCGGAGTTCTGGAAATCCGGAATCACCCACGACACGGCCGGAAGTTTGCCCTTCGAGATGTCCTTGAAAACGTTGGTTTCCGGTGACGAAATGTTCGTAGTCCACTCCGGGCCGTAGCGGACGGCGCGGATCGCGTCGAAGGCGGTCCAAATGTCGCCGATCGTGGTGAACGGCGGCGCGTAGTACTTCCACGAGATACCGCCGGCGTCGAGCGAATCGCGCAGCGTCGGATAATCCAAACACGGGAACGGCCCGGCGCCTTTGAGCAAATGGCGCTGGTGCGTCAGCAGCGACGTTTTCGTATCGTGCGGCGCGTCGCAGCCCCACGGCGTCTTCGTGGGATAGTTCACCAGACTGCGGTAGCGGTTGATCGCCGTGCCGCCCGCGATGAGATCCTGATGGCCGACGAAGCTTCCGCTGCTCTGCGTTTCGAACATGTGATCCGCAAGCACGTAGCGTTGCGCCATCGTCCAGTAGGGCTTGATGTCGGACGGCTTGACGTACTGATACGCGTAGAGACCCGCCTTGGGCCCCCCGCCGAGCGCGCCCAAGTGAATCAAATCGAAGCCGTCCATCCCGCCGCGGCGGTACTCCTTGACGAAGGCTTGCCAGCGGTGATCCATGTCTTCGGCGATGAGGCCGGTTTTTTGCAGGTTGACGATCTGACCGGTATGCGTCTTTCCGGTCGTCGTTCCGTCGGCACCCGGGTAGGTCGCAAAAAAGTTATCGAAGCTGCGGTTCTCTTGGATCATGATGACGACGTGCTGCAACGGGCTCGCCGCATACGGCGTCGGCGACGGGCGATCGGCCGACGCAGGGACCAGCGGGGAGCCGCCCCCCGAACCGCCGCCCGAACACCCGGCGATAAAGAGTGCGGCGAGCGCTGCGCGAAGGAGACGGCGATGCATGCGTGCGGAAATACCGGCTACGCGCCGGGGCTTCCCTCCGCAAGTGAGGCAACGCGCGGATTTCGCATCGAATTTATTCGGAATAACGACTGGAGTTACCCATCATGAATGCCTACGCCGAGTTTCGAAATCTGCATCGCAGCGATCGCGTGTTGCTGCTCGCTAACGCTTGGGATGCGGTTTCGGCGGCAATCTTCGCCGCTGCAGGTTCGAAAGCGATCGCGACGAGCAGCGCCGGGCTCGCTTGGTCTCGCGGATATGCCGACGGCAACGCGTTGCCGCGCGCCAGCCTGCTCTCCGCGGTGAGCGCCGTGTGCGCGGTGGCCGGTGAGAAGCCGGTGAGCGTCGACATCGAAGGCGGTTATTCCGATTCTCCCGACGACGTTGCGGATCTCGTCACCCAGTTGTGCGGACTCGGCATCGCCGGCATCAATCTCGAAGACGGAAACGGCACTCCCCAGCTGCTGGCCGCAAAGATCGCCGCCATTAAACGCCGTTTGCGCGAAGCCGGTCTCGATGTGTTCGTCAACGCGCGAACCGACGTCTTCTTGCGCGAACTCGCTTCCGGAAGCGAGGCGGTACGCGAAGCCATCTCGCGCGCACAGCGTTACGAATCGGCCGGCGCGGACGGCATTTTCGTTCCCGATCTCAAACAGCGCGATGCGATCCGCAGCGTTGCAGAAGCGGTCGACCTTCCGCTCAACGTGCTGGCAGCGCCGAGCCTTGCACCGGCACGGGAGTTGTACGATCTCGGCGTCCGCCGCGTAAGCGCCGGCGCGTCGCTCGCCAAACTCGCGCTCGGCGCCGCACGCGAAGCGGCCGAAACGTTTCTGCGCGACGGCCGATGCGACGCACTCTTCTCGCCCGGCAGCGTCGACTACACCGAAACGAACGCGTTGCTGCGCGGCGGCATTCCCCCGGCGTTCGCGCCCGCTTCGCCACCGGCGTTCGCGCCCGCTTCGCCCCCGGCATTCGCGCCCGCTTCGGCCCGCCCGGCGGCCCCGCCGCACGAACGTACGCAGCACGACGACGTGTGGCGCGGCAACGTCTCACACGAAAACGCCTTCCGATAGCACCGCGACGCGCAGGCGGCGAACGCTAGGGCAGCGTGGGAACGACCGACGTGTGCGTGCCGTCGGTTTCGACGGAAACGGCGCCGTCTTCGTCGGTGCGATAGACCGTCGCGCCGAAACGTTGCAGCGTGGCAATCGTAGCCGGCGCCGGATGACCGAAAAGGTTGTGGCGCCCGACCGAGACGATCGCATAACGCGGACGAACGGCGGCGACGAATGCCGGCGTCGAGCCGTAGGCGGATCCGTGATGCCCCACTTTGAGAACCTCGCACCGCAGGTTAACGCCTTCGCTTAGAAATCGTCGCTCGGCCGCGGCGCCCGCGTCGCCGGTGAAGAGCATGCAGAACGACCGGTAGCGTAAGACGAACGCGATCGAATTCTCATTGACGTCGTTGCGCGATCGCGCGATCAAGGGCAGCGACGGACCGAGGAAATCGAGCGAGACGCCGTCGTCGAATCGCCAGCGCGCGCCGGCGCGCGGATAGACTATCGGGATGCCGTGCGAACGCGCGGTTGCAAGCGCATCCTGGTACGCGTGGCCGCCGTAGCGCTGCCCGCCGTCGGCAAACGCTGCGACGCGCAGCCGTCTCAGCACGGGCGCTACGCCGCCGGCATGGTCTCCGTGCGGATGCGAGAGCACGAGCGCGTCGAGCGCGTGCACGCCGCCGCGCAACAGAAACGGCACGACGATCCGCTCGCCGATCGCTTCGGCGACCGAGTCGGCACCCGGCGCTCCGCGCTCGAGTCGGCCGCCGGCATCCACGAGCAACGCGTGGCCCGCGGGCGTGCGCACCGTGATGGCGTCGGCTTGTCCGACGTCGATGACGGTGATGCGCAAGCGGCCGTCCGCGATCGCCGGCGGATCGAGCACCAACGCGGTCGCCAGCATCAACGCAGCCGCGGCGAGCGTGCGCGCACCTTGGCGCAACAACGGCGGTGCCGCTACGAGCGCGGCGTCGTAGGCGAGAATGCACCACGCCGGCGCCGGCGTCATCGGAATGCGCGCGCCCGGAAGACTCGAGAGCGTCCGCACCGCGCCCAGCATCAGCGCGAGCGGCCACGACTCCAGATTCGCAGCCGCTTGCGCGAGCGGCGGAGACCACGTCAGCGCCAACTGCAGCGCGCCGAGCGCCATCGTCGCGCCGACGCACGGCACCACGGCGAGGTTCGCGAGCAACGCATACGGTGCGAACTGCAAGAATACCGCTGCGGTGAGCGGCCACGTTCCACACTGGGTCGCCAGCGAAAGCACCAGTCCCTCGCGCACCCGTGCCGGCAAAGCGCTGCGTTCGGCGATCCATCGTTCGATCGCGTTTGCGCACGCGAAGATCGCTCCGACGCATGAAAACGAGAGGGCAAAGGATGCCGACGCGACGCTTTCCGGACGAGCGAACGCAATCACGATCGCCGCGCCGGCGAGCGCGTTCCACGAGAAGGTCGCGCGACCGCAGGCGCGCGCGCAAAGCGCGAACGTGGCCATCGTCGCGGCTCGAACCGCAGGCAGCGCATCGCCGCTGCACCACGCAAACGCCCAAATCGCGGCAATCGCGATGCCGCACGCGAGCGAACGCGGCAATGCGAACCACGCCAGCACGCCCAGAACGAGCGCCGCGACCGCGCCGACGTGCAATCCGGCGGTGACGAGCACGTGCACGGTTCCCGTTTCTTGGAACTCCTCGCGGAGATCCGGCGGCAGCGCCGCCCGCTCGCCCCACAACTCGCCGGCGACGACCGACGCGCCGGGTTCGCCGAGCCGTGTCGCAAGCTTCGCGTGCGCCCATTCGTGCGCGCGCGCCGGCCACGCCCGCGCGTCCCACGGCGACCCAGGCGCGGCCGACAGGACGGCCGCGCTTTCGATTTGTGCGTCGATGCCGCGGTCGCGCTGGATCGCGCGTTCGCTGGGTTCTCCCGGATTGCGCGCGTCGTCGAACGGCGTCAGCCTTCCTCTGACGACGATGCGCGCGCCGGGCGCCGGTGCGTCGCGGGCGACGTGCACGAGCGCGTGCACGCCGCCGTCGAGTGCGGCCACGAATCCCGCCGGCGTGCGTTCGAGCGCAACGCCGCCGTACTGCGCCGTCCGCTGCGGCGCGATCTCCACGTGGGAATGGACGACGCGCATCGCATTCGCCGCCGCTGCGAATAGCGTCACGACGAGCAGCGCTCGAAACCGCGGCGCTTTGCACGCGGCCGTAAACGAAAAGACGGCGAGGGCCGCGAGCCCCGCGGCGACTGCCGCACGCACGTCGGGCGAAAGCTCTTGCGCCGAAGCGGCGAGCGCTCCCAGAACGGCGGCGGCCGCGCAAAGGACGAGCGCGAACGGCGGCATTGCGCGGTACATCTGCGACGCGTAGGGCACCTCGCAAGACGAGCGGGGAAAGCGTCGTGCGCAGACGAAGGCTGCACGCCACCATGGAGGTGTCGCATGCCCAACAAGCTGCCTGCGCTCCCATTGAGTTGCCTTCTTGTCGCAGTTCTAACGGGGTGCTCCTCGTCGGCATCGCCGGGAGTGAATCCTATCGCTCGTTCTCAATCGGCGAAATCCGCCGGCTCAGATGCGGATCCGAGCACCAAAATCAAGCATGTCATCGTGATCATTCAGGAAAACCGTAGTTTCGTAAACATTTTCTCGGGCTTTCCCGGGGCCGACGCTCCGACGTTCGGCTACGAACACGATGGAACGCAGGTTCCATTGGCTAAGATCAACTTCAACGGCGCAAGCATCGCGCACGGATTCACGACCTCCCTGACCGATTGGAACAAGGGCGCCATGAATGGTTTCGATTTGAGCAATCCGTCGGCGCCGCTCTATCCGTATTCCTATCTGGATCCGACGTTGGTGCAGCCGTACTGGAACATGGCGAGTTCCTACGTCCTCGCCGACCATATGTTTCCCACGCAGTTCGGCGGAAGTTTCTCCGCTCACCTCAACCTCGTTGCCGGGACGGATAAGCTCAGCTCAAAGCTGGCCGTGACCGATTACGCCACGAACACCCCTTGGGGCTGCGACGCTCCAAGCGGCACGAGATCTTTCGTCGTCACGTCCAAGCGCGTCGAAGGCAACAAAGGCCCTTTCCCCTGCTTCACGCAGTTTAAGACGATGGCCGATACGCTCGATGCAGCGGGCGTCTCGTGGAAGTATTACGCTCCGCAAACCTTCGGGTGCCCGAATCAGTGCGACAACGGAGGATTGGAATGGTCGGCGTTCGACGCCATCAACAGCGTTCGATACGGAGCGGATTGGAGCAACGTCATAAATCCCCAAACGACGATTCTTCAAGACGCCCAGAACGGGAATCTCGCACCGGTTTCCTGGGTCGTGCCGGATCACAAAGATTCGGACCATCCGGATAGCCAAAGCGATACGGGTCCGTCGTGGGTTGCTTCGGTTGTTAATGCGATCGGGCAGTCTCAATATTGGAATTCGTCCGCGATCGTAATTCTGTGGGACGATTGGGGTGGCTGGTACGACGATGCTCCTCCGCCGCAGCTGAACTACTTGGGGCTCGGAATCCGAGTGGGTTGCATCATCGTCTCACCCTACGCGAAGCATCAAGTGGTTCACACCCAGTATGAGTACGGCAGCATTCTGAAGTTCATCGAGGAGACGTTTAAGCTCGCGTCGTTGGGATACACGGACAAGCGAGCAGCCAGTATCGTGGACAGCTTTAACTTTAGACAATCCCCGCGCGCGTTCGTTCCGATTCCGGCAAAGTATCCCGCTTCGCATTTCTTTCACGAGCGCCCGTCGTTGCAACCGCCGGATAGCGAATAGGATCTTCCACTGCGCATCCTCGTTACCGGCGGCGCGGGCTTCATCGGATCGCACGTCGCCGACGCCTACGTTGCGGCCGGACACGACGTGCTCGTGCTCGATTCGCTCTGGGAACACGGCGGAGGTCGGCGCGAGAACGTGCCGCAACGCGCGCGGTTCGTGCAGGCGGACATCTGCGACGTGGGCGTCGCCCGCATTTTCGACGAGTTCCGGCCGGAGATCGTCAATCACCACGCCGCGCAGCATTCGGTCGCGATCTCCGTGCGCGATCCGATCTACGACGCCAAGGTCAACGTCGCCGGATTGCTCAACGTCCTCGAAAGCGCCGTGCGTACCGACGCGCGCAAGGTGATCTTTGCGTCGAGCGGGGCGACGTTCGGCAACCCGGAGCGATTTCCGATCACCGACGATACGCCGCAGCGGCCGACGTCGCCGTACGGCATCACGAAGATGGTTGCGGAGCATTACTTGCGTTTTTATCGCGACGAAAAGGGGTTGGACTTCACCGCCCTGCGCTACGGCAACGTCTTCGGCCCGCGGCAAGATCCCAACGGCGAAGCCGGCGTGATCGCGATTTTCGCCGCGGCGTTCGTGCGCCGCGAGGGCGTGCGCATCGACTGGGACGGCGAACAGACGCGCGACTACGTCTATGCCGCCGACGTCGCGCGCGCGAATATCGCCGCGCTCGAGAGGGGATCGGGGTGCTGCTACGTCGTCGGTACCGGCGTCAAAACCAGCGTGAATGCGATCCATCGCGCGCTCGCCGAGATTACCGGTTTCGACGCGCCGATCGTTCGAGCGCCGCGGCGGCCCGGCGACGCTCGCGACGCGCAGTTCGATGCTGCCGGGGCGCGCCGCGACCTCGGGTGGTCGCCGTCGACGCCGCTGCTCGACGGCATGCGCGCGACCTACGAGTATTTCAGCGACGCGTTACGATGATACGACGAGGTTGAGCAGCCGGTCGGGAACGTAGATACGTTTGCGCAGCTGCTTGCCGTCGATCTGCGCGCGCACGTTCTGCTCGGCCGCCGCCAGTGCGTAGGCCCGCTCTTCGTCGAGCCCCGGCGGCACGCCGATGCGCGCGCGAATTCTGCCGTTGACCTGAACGACGAGCGTAATTTCGTCGAGCGTCAGGGCGCGTTCGTCGGGCTGGAGGTAGGCTTCGAGGTGGACCGATCGGTCGTGACCGAAGCGCTCCCACAGCTCCTCGGCGAGATGCGGGGCAAACGGCGCCAGCAAAATCGGCAACGCGTGCGCCGCGTACCGCGTGGCCGGCGATTCGGGAATGCGCTGCGCCGCGAGCGTAAGCGCGTTGACGAGTTCGTCGAGCTTCGCAATCGTCGCATTGTAGTGAAACCGGCGGGTCGACGTCTCGTCGAGCGCCGATTTCGCGGCGATCGCGACGGCGCGCAGCAGCGCTTTCTCTTCCGCCGACGCCGCTTCGGGCAGCAAGCGAACCCCGGTGCTTCGCGCCGTCTCGAAAAACGGCTCGCACGCACGCCAGGCGCGATTGAGGAACCGCACGCGGCCGCTGATGCCTTCCTCGCTCCACTCGCTGGTATCTTCCGGCGGCGTCACGTACAGCAGAAAGAGGCGCATCGCATCGACGCCGCTGCGCGCGGCGGTTTCGTCGATTCCCACGACGTTGCCGTGCGATTTCGACATCTTCTGTCCGCCCCTGAGCACCATTCCCTGGTGGAAGAGGTGCTCGAACGGCTCGTCGCGACCGCCGACCCAGCCTTGATCGACGAAGAACTTGTAGAAGAAGCGCGCGTAGAGCAGGTGCAGCACGGCGTGTTCGGCGCCGCCGAGATATTGGTCGACGTTCATCCACGCGGACGCGTCGGCTCGTTCCCAAGCCGCGCGCGCGTCGTGCGGATCGAGATAGCGCAAGTAATACCACGAGGATTCGAAAAACGTATCCATCGTGTCGCTCTCGCGCCGCGCGGGGCCGCCGCATTTCGGGCAGGTCGTCTCCACGAACGACGCGACGTGCGCGAGCGGCGATCCTTCGCCGGTCACCGTCACGCCGAGCGGCAGCACGACCGGCAGTTGCTCGTCGGGAACCGGCACCTCGCCGCAGCCGTCGCAATAGACGATCGGGATCGGCGTGCCCCAGTAACGCTGGCGCGAGACGAGCCAATCGCGCAGCCGGGTCGTCACCGTTTTTTCGCCGGCGCCGAGCGCCGCGAGGCGTTGCGCGATCGCATCGCGCGCCCGCTCGCTGGTCATGCCGGTGAAGTCGCCGCTGTCGACGAGCACGCCGTCGTCGACGAACGGTTCGCGGGAATCGGACGCTTCGCCGTTCGCCGGGGCGATCGTCGAAACGACCGGCAGCCCGTTCCGCCGAGCGAAATCGAAGTCGCGTTCGTCGTGCGCGGGCACGCCCATCACCGCTCCGGTACCGTATTCCGCAAGAACGTAGTTGGTCATCCAAATCGGGACGCGCTGCCCCGACAGCGGATTGACGGCATAGGCGCCCGTGAACAAGCCTTGTTTCTCCATGAGGCTGGTGCGTTCGAGTTCGGATTTCGAACGCAGGCTGTCGGCGAACGAAGCCATCGCAGCGCCGCGCTCGGGCGGAACGATGGCGGCGATGCGGGCGGCCAGCGGATGTTCCGGTGCGATCGCGACGAACGTCGCGCCGAAAACGGTGTCGACGCGCGTCGTGAAGACGTCGAGGTTCGCATCGAGTCCTGCGATGGCAAAGGCGAATCGAACGCCTTCGCTGCGGCCGATCCAGTTGCGCTGCATCGCAATCGTTCGTTCGGGCCAACCTCGAAGTTCGTCGAGATCGGCGAGCAGGCGGTCGGCGTAGGCGGTGATTTTCAAGAACCACTGCGAGAGGTTGCGGCGCTCGACGAGATGGTGGCAGCGCCAGCAGCGGCCGTCCTCGACCTGCTCGTTGGCAAGGACGGTTTTATCGTTCGGGCACCAGTTGACCGGCGCTTCGCGTTTGTATGCCAAACCACGCTCGTAGAGGCGCAGAAAGAGCCACTGATTCCAGCGGTAGTACTCGGGGTCGCACGTTGCGAATTCGCGCGACCAGTCGTAACTCGTTCCGAGGACGCGCAACTGCCGCTTCATGTTTGCGATGTTCGAGGAGGTCCACTCGGCCGGGTCGATGCCGCGCGCGATCGCGGCATTTTCCGCCGGAAGTCCGAACGCGTCGAAGCCCATTGGATGCAGCACGTTATAGCCGAGCATGCGCATCATGCGGGCAATCGCGTCGCCGATCGTATAGTTCTTGGCGTGACCGACGTGCAGATCGCCCGACGGATACGGCAGCATCTCGCAGACGTAATATTTCGCGAGCGCGCCGTCCGAGCGCGCGCGATAGATGCCTTCGCGCTCCCAGCGCTCCTGCCACTTGCGCTCGACGCTTCTGAAATCGTAGGCCTCGGCCATAGGCGCCATGGTACACGCTCCCCGCGCAAACGCGCTACCTTTCAGGTCGGGCGGACGCGCGTGATGGAATCGCATGATCGTTCGCATCGGGGTTCTGGCGGGCGTGCTGGCGTTGGCCGCCGCCGCATTATGGCACCCGGCTCCCCGCCCGGCCGTTACGACGGCCGAGGCCGCACCCGCCGGCGCCGGCGGCCTGAACGCCGGGCGTCGTCCCGCTCGCTTTGGTCCGCGGCGTACGGACGGGCGCGGCGGAATCGTGTACGTGGCCGGCGCGGTGCGGCGCCCCGGCCTGTACCGGGTGAGTTCCGGCGAACGCGCCGCCGCTGCGGTCGGCAATGCGGGCGGGTTCACAGCGGGCGCCGACCCCGCGGGCGTGAACTTGGCAGCTCCCGTCGGCGACGGCGACGAGATCTACGTGCCGCTTGCCGGTGAAGCTCCGCATCCGGGTTCCACGAGCCGGCGGCACGCGCATCGTCGCGGATCGCACCGCCGCGACATCCAGTCGAACGCGCCCGAACCCTCGAGCGTCGACGTCAATGCAGCCGGCGAGGACGAACTTGCGGAAGTTCCCGGAATCGGTGCGGCGATCGCGGCGCGAATCGTCGCCCTGCGCGCCGTCGACGGTGCGTTTACCTCGCTCGATCAGCTGCTCGACGTCTCCGGCATGACGCAGACGCGATTGGAGCGCGCGCGTCCGTATCTGCGCGACCCGTAGGGTTCCCTTAGTCTAGGAACCTCGCAAGACCGAGCGAAGTCGAAGTGCCTCATGACCGCGGAGCTTCCGCCGAAAGAAACGCTCCCGCAACTCGTCCGCAGCGCGCTTGAGCCGCCGCGCGACGACGTTTTGAACGAGCGCGTCGACGGCGTTTGGAAGCCGATCTCGTCGGCGCGGCTGCTCGAACGCATCGAAAACGTCGCGTGCGCCATTCGAGCGTCGGGGCTGGGGCCGGGCGACCGCGTCGCACTCGCAGCCCACGACTGCATCGACTGGCTCGTCGCGGATTTCGGAACGATCTTCGCCGGCTGCGTCGTCGTCCCGATCTATCCGACGCAAGCGCTCGACCACGTCGCGTATATTTTGCGCCATTCCGAGGCGAAGATGCTGTTCGCCGACTCCGGCGCGACGCTCGAACGGGTGCGCAGCAGCGGCGCCGCCGTCGAGCGCGCGGTCGTGTTCGATTCGGCCGGCGACGACGGCCTGGCGGCGTTGGAAGACCGCGGCGCGGCAGCGCATGCCGGCACCGCCGAACTTCCGGCTGCATACGAAGCCGCGCTGCATCCCGACGACCTGGCCGTGCTGATCTACACCTCGGGTACCACCGGCGATCCCAAAGGCGTGATGCTTTCGCACGACAACGTCGGATTCGATGCGCGTTCGGCGTTGAAGTGCGGCCTCGACGGCCTCGTCGAGGGGAATCCGGTGCTTTCCGTGTTGCCGTACTCGCATATCTTCGAACACACCATCGCGTACATCTATCTGCTCGCGCGCGTGCGATACTTCATCTGCCACGATGCAGGCGAGTTGCTCGACGATATGCGCGACGTGCGGCCCTCGGTCATGACGAGCGTGCCGCGCATCTTCGACCGCGTGCTCGCCGGCGTTTCGGGCAGGGCCATGAGAGCCGGCGGCCTGCAAGGCAAACTCGTCCCTTGGGCACTCGCCGCCGGGCGCGCCCACGCGCGCGCGACTGCGTTCGGCGGCCGCGTCTCACCGGCTCTCGCGCTGCGCTACGCGATCGCCGATCGGCTCGTGCTGCGCAAAGTGCGCGCGGCGCTCGGACTCGATCGCATGAAGTTCTTCGTGAGTGGCAGCGCCGCGCTGCACGTCGACACGGCGATGACGTTCCTGGGGTTGGGCGTGCCGATCATGCAAGGCTATGGCCTCACGGAAACCTCGCCGGTGATCACGGTCAGCCGGCTCTCCGCGAACGAATACGGCGCTTCGGGAAAACCGATTCCCGGCGTCGACGTGCGCATCGCCGAGGACGGCGAGATTCTCACGCGTGGACGGCACGTGATGCGCGGCTACTATCGCGACCCGGATGCCACGGCGGCCACCGTCGTCGACGGTTGGCTGCACACGGGCGACATCGGCGAGATCGACGCGTTCGGCTTCTTGCGAATTACCGATCGCAAGCGCGAAGTCTTCAAGACCGACACCGGGAAGTGGATTTCGCCGGCCCGCATCGAGAGCGCAATCAAGCGCTCCGTCTTCGTCGCGCAGGCGATGGTCGTCGGCAGCGGACGTCCGCACCCGGCGGCGCTCGTCTGCCCCAATTGGGACTTGTTGCGCATCGAACTCTCCCTTCCGGCGGAACTGCCGCCCGCAGCACTGGCCGCCCGTGAGGACGTCAAGGCGTTCGTCTCCCGCGTCGTCCAGAAGCAGACGCGCGAACTCGCGACGTTCGAGCAGGTGCGGCGGGTCATCGTGATTCCGCACGAGTTCAGCGTGGAAGGCGGAGAGCTGTCGCCCGCCATGAAGATCAAGCGCCGGGTGGTCGAAACCCGATACGCGCCTGCAATCGATCTTGCGTACAGCGTCGATTTGCACGCGCACGCACCGGCGTGACGCGTCCCTTTTGACGGAACTTTGATTGAGCGCGGCTCGATTGCGAAAGGGAGGCGTGCCGCAAGCCCTAACTTTGGAGCCCTATCCCCGTTGGAGGTTTCGTTGAGGTTACGACTTCGATCGTCGCGTACCGCGTTGGCGGTTGCCTTCGCCGTGCTCGGCGCGCTTCCGGTGGCCGCGGCCGCCGCCGCACCACCGCCGATTCCCAAGCTTACGCCCGATGCCGTCACGCACCACACGATCGTGCTCGGCGGCCGCAGCCTGGCCTATGCCGCGCGGGCCGGCACGATCACGCTGCGCAATGCCGACGATCAGGCGACGGCGCGCGTTTTCTACACGGCCTTCACCCTCGACGGCGCGGAGCCGGCGCACCGCCCGGTCACGTTCCTCTATAACGGCGGTCCTGGAAGTTCGACGATTTGGCTGCGGATGGGATCGTTCGGTCCGGTACGCGTGCAGGCCGGCACCAACGCTGCGACGACGCCGGGACCGCCCTACAATCTCGCTTCGAACCGCTACAGCCTGCTCGATGCCACCGATCTCGTGTTCATCGACATGCCGGGCAGCGGATACGGGCGCATCATCGGCGCCGGGAAGCCAAAAGACTTTTGGGGCGTCGACCAAGATGCCGATGCGTTCGCGCAGTTCATCCAACGCTACCTCACCAACTTCAATCGCTGGAACTCACCGAAGTTTCTGTTCGGCGAATCCTACGGCACGACGCGCTCGGCGGTGCTGTCGGGCGTGCTCGCGCAGCGCGGCATCGGATTGAACGGCATCGTGCTGCTCTCGTCGTTCCTCAATCCCTCGGTCGATTACAACGACGGAGCGCCGATCGGCGGCGGCGACTGGGCGTACGTGCTCTATCTGCCGACCGAAGCGGCAACGGCGTGGTATCACCACGCCGTTGCGGGCTCGCCGGGATTGAGCGGCTTGCTCGACGAGACGAAGCGCTTTGCGCTCGGTGAATACCTGGACGGGCTTGCGGCGGGCGCGCAGATCGACCCCAATCGTTACAACGACATCGTCGCGAAACTCCATCGCTACACCGGCCTTTCGGAGCAATACATTCGCAACTCGAACTTGCGCATTCCGTACGACCGGTTCGAAAATGAACTCTTGCGCCAGCGCGGCATCACCGTCGGCCGCCTCGACTCCCGCTTTCAAACCTACGTCCTCGACCGTCCCGAAGAAGCGCCCGATTGGGACGCCACCGACGCGGCCATCGACTCGGCTTTCGTCTCGACCGGCAACTATTATTTGCAGCAGGTGCTCAAATACGATCCGCCGCTGCTCTACCGCAGCGAGATTTACGACCTGATTTACGCCGACGGCAACAGCTGGGATTTCAAACACGGCGGCAATCCGCAGACGTTCAACGTCGCGC
Source organism: Vulcanimicrobiota bacterium (assembly GCA_963704715.1). GTDB lineage: Bacteria > Vulcanimicrobiota > Vulcanimicrobiia > Vulcanimicrobiales > Vulcanimicrobiaceae > Tumulicola. Next base: position 2,068,586 of record OY969933.1, read on the forward strand.
CCGACCTGGCGCAGACAATGACGTATAACCCACGTCTGAAGATATTCTCGGCCAACGGTTACTTCGATTTCGCGACGCCGTTCTTCGCGACGCAATACGTGCTCACGCATCTCTATATCGCGCCGGCGCTGCAGCGGAACATTACGTACGGCTTTTACGAATCGGGACACATGGTCTATCTCCACCCGGCGGCGCTGGCGAAGTTCCACGCCGATCTGGAACGCTGGTATGCGATGGTGCTGCGCTAATGCTGGGAAGAAAATACGTGAAGAGGATTTGGATCTCGCTTGCATCGTTCGCGGTCGCCGCGACGTTGGCCGTCTCGAGCGCCCGCGCCGCAGATGCGCCCAAAGGCGCGGCGCAAGCGCCGCCGCCGCCTGCCGTCGCATCCGATGCGGTGACGCAGCACGAGTACTCGCTCAACGGCCACACCCTTCCGTACACGGCGCGCGCCGGGACGATCGCGCTGCAAAATCCGCAAGGACAAACGGCCGGCCGCATGTTTTATACCGCGTTCACGCTCGACGGCGTCAATCCGAGCACGCGGCCGGTGACGTTTTTCTACAACGGCGGCCCGGGCAGTTCGACGATTTGGCTGCGGATGGGTTCCTTTGGACCGATGCGCGTGATCACCGGCAACACGAGCGCCAACGCGCCGTTCAATCTCGTTTCGAATCAATACTCGCTGCTCGATACGAGCGATCTCGTCTTCGTCGACGCGCCGGGTACGGGTTTCAGCCGCGTCGAGCCGCCGGGCAAACCGGAAGAGTTCTACGGCGTTGACCAAGACATGCGCGCGTTCACGCAGTTCGTCTCACGCTACATCAGCACGTTCGGCCGTTGGAACTCGCCGAAGTTTCTCTTCGGCGAATCGTACGGCACGCCGCGGACCGCCGTGCTCGTCAATAATTTGCAGCAGCAGGGCATCGGCGTCAACGGCGTCGTGCTGCTCTCGTCGGTTCTCGACTTCAACCTGGATTGGGACGTAAACTTTACGCCGACCGCGATCGGCGGAGGGGATTGGGCGTTCCCGCTCTACCTTCCGACCGAGGCGGCGGCGGCATGGTATCACAACGCGCTGCCCGGGCCGCAGACGACGCTTCAGAGTTTGCTGCCGCAGGTCGAGCAGTTCGCGACCGGCGAGTATCTCAACGCGCTGGCGCAAGGCGCAAACCTTTCGCCGTCTACCTACAACGACGTCGTCGCGAAACTGCATCAATACACCGGACTCTCGACGCAATACATCCGCCTCTCGAACCTGCGCGTGCCGTACTGGCGCTTTCTCACCGAACTCATGCGCAACCAAGGCGAGACGATGGGACGCTACGACGCACGTTTCACGTCGTACACGCTCGATCGCATCGCGGGCCGGCCGCAGTTCGACGCAACCGATTCGGCGATCGACGCCGCCTTCGTCGGCGCCGGCAACTACTACATCCGGCAGATGTTGCACTACAACCCGACGCTCGAGTATTTGCCGCTCGTCTTTTCAATCAACCGGCAATGGGATTGGAAGCACAACGGCAACGTGCCGACCAACACCGCCCAGGATCTCGCCGAGGCGATGACGTTCAATCCAGGGCTACGCGTCTTCTCGGCGAACGGCTACTACGACATGGCCACGCCGTTCTACGGGACGGTGTATACGCTCAACCATCTCAATCTGGCGCCGCCGCTCCAGAAGAACATCACCTACGGCTTCTACGAATCGGGACACATGGTGTATCTCCATCCGGAAGCGCTCGCGCAGTTCCACGCCGATTTGGAACGCTGGTACGCGGAGGTCCTCCACCGCTAGCCGACGCCCTGGTCACACTTGGTGTCACACTGAGCGCAGCACACCTCTTGGTGTCATCACTGAGCAAAGCGCACCTCTTGGTGTCATCCTGAGCAAAGCGCACCTCTTGGTGTCATCCTGAGCAAAGCGCACCTCTTGGTGTCATCCTGAGCGAAGCGCACCTCTTGGTGTCGTCCTGAGCGAAGCGCACCTCTTGGTGTCATCCTGAGCGAAGCGCACCTCTTGGTGTCACACTGAGCGCAGCGTGCCGCAGCACGCGAAGTCGAAGTGCGGCGCCAGCTACGGTGCGAGTTGCAGGCCTTCCAGACGCGCGAGCGTCTTCGCGTAGATCGCTTGCAGCTTGCGGAAGCCGGACGTCATATCGTGCGTCGGCGCGGAGTCGGCGCTTTCGACGGCGCTTTCGAGATAGTCGAGCGCATTCGACAGATACAGGAAGCTCGTGAAATCGTGCGAGTAGGTGCCCTCGGAGTCGTCGGGATTCGCAGGCGGAGTTTCGCCGGCGATTTCGACGCGCAGCTCGCGCGCCTTCGCAGCCGGCAGCGAGGTACGTTCGAGTGCCTGCGCCTTGGCGCGTGAGTCCGCGACGCGCGCTTGCAGCGCTTCGATTTCCTGCGCCAGCGCATACTGCGCGCGCAGATCGGCGTCGTCGGCTTCGATGCGCGGATCGCGCAGCACGCGCAGCGGGCGCTCGAGCGTTTTGCCGTTTACGGTAAGCCGGATGGTGTACGCCCCCGGAGGCGCGAGCGGACCGTGCTCGTCCTTCACGTGGAAATCCCATACGAACCGGTTCGCGCCGCCGTCCGCCGAAGGCGGCCGTTGGAGCGCTATCCACGATGGAACGACGGTAATTTTCTTCGCGTCGACGGTCTCCGGTTTGTCGGCGCTCGACCAGCGACGCAGCACCGTGCCGTTCGCTTCCACGATTTCGATGACGACCGGAGTGCGCGCCGGCGACGCGAGGTAATAGTCGAGAATCGCGCCGGTCTCCGGATTTTCTGCGTACGCCTCGTCGCGCGGCAGCGGCGTGCTCTCATCGTTGCCGGGGCGCAACCGGTAGGCCGCGTCCGGCGCAAACAGATAGTCTCCGCCGGCGGCTAAGGCGGCCGCACGCTGGCGCAGCGGCGCGACGTCGTCGAGCACCCAGAACGCGCGACCGTGCGTGGCGATCGCCACGTCGTCGCCGTGCACGACGATATCGCGGACCGACGTGACCGGAAGGTTGAGTTGCAGCGACTCCCAATGCGCGCCGTCGTCGTACGAAACGTAGACGCCTTTTTCGGTTCCGGCGTAGAGCAAACCGCGCCGCTGCGGATCTTCACGGACGACGTTGACGAAGGAGCCGTTCGGAATTCCCGACGCGATCGCCGTCCACGTGGCGCCGTCGTCGCCGGTGCGATAGATGTACGCGGCGTAGTCTTCCAAGCGATGACGGTCGATCGCAGCGTACGCGGCGTGCGAATCGAAGTGCGACGCCTCGATCGTTCCCACTTTACTCCACGACGTGAGCGCGGGCGGCGTCACGTTGTGCCAGTGCGCTGCGCCGTCGCGCGTCATCCACACCAAGCCGTCGTCAGTACCCGCCCACACCACGCCGGCGCGCAGCGGCGACGGCGCGATCGTATAGACGACGCCGTGGCGCGAAACGCCGTTCGTGTCGGCCAGCGTCGCGGGATCGAGGTTTGCCGGCGTACCTTCAGACGCGCGCGAGAGATCCGCCGAGACCACCTGCCAGCTTTTGCCGCCGTTGCGCGACCGGAAAATCCGCTGATGGCTCGCGTAGAGCGAGTGCGGATCGGCCGGTGAAAAGACGATCGGCAGCGTCCAGGTATTCCGCCACAGCGTGTCGGGATAGTTGAGCGTCGGATCGACGTTCAACTCCCAGCCCGTATCGACGCGTTCGGCGGTGACGGCGCCACCATAGACGAGCCCGGGATGTTTGAGATCGGGCGCGATTTCGCCGCTTTCGCCGCCCGCGTCGATAGGACGAAATTCCCAGTTCGAAATTTCCGCGTATTTGCTGCGCGTCGGCTGCATCGCGGCGCCGGAATCCTGTTGCGCACCGTAGACCCAGAACGGAAAGTGGTCGTCGGCGGCAATGTGATAGAACTGCCCCGTCGCCTGGTTATACCACGAACTCCACGTTGCCGCACCGTCGACGCTGACGACGACGCCTTGATCGCCGCCGAGAATCATTCGCGACGGATCGCTCGGTTCGATCCACAACGTGTGATAGTCGTCGCCGCCGGGAGCGCCTTTGAGCGCGTCAAAACTCTTGCCGCCGTCGGTCGAGCGATACGCCGACGTGTTCATGACGTAGACGGTGCCGGCGTTTTTGGGATCGGCGGTAATGCCGCCGAAGTACCAGCCGCGTTGCCAAATGCGCCGTTCCCCGTCGGTGTGGGTCCAGGTTTGCCCCGCATCGTCCGAACGATAGACGCCGCCGTGTGCGACGTCCGAGTCGACCATTGCATACACGCGCGAGGGATTCGCCGGCGAGATTGCGATGCCGATTCGGCCCACTTTCGCGGGCAGGCCAGCGCTCAAACGCGTCCACGTCGCACCCGCATCGGTCGATTTGAAAAGGCCGCTGCCCGGGCCGTTCGACGGCGGATACACGTTCCAGGGCGGGCGGCGCGTCGCCCACAGCGCCGCGTACACGACGTTGGGATCGCTCGGATCGAGTGCCAGCGAAATCGCGCCCGTGTCGGGATCTTTGTAGAGTACCTTGCTCCACGACTTTCCGCCGTCGATGGTTTTGAAGACGCCGCGCTCGGCGTTGGGGCCGTATTGATGTCCGAGCGCCGCAACGTATGCGACATCGGCGTTGCGCGGATCCACGACGATGCTGCCGATTTGACGCGTATCGTCGAGCCCGATATGCGTCCACGTCTTTCCGGCGTCTATCGATTTGTAGACCCCGTTGCCGTAGGCGATGTCGGACCGCATGTCGGCTTCGCCGCTGCCCACGTAAACGACGTGCGGATTGCTCGGCGCAACGGCAATCGCGCCGATGGAGCCGATCGGTTGAGAGTCGAAAATCGGCGTCCACGTCCGTCCGGCGTTACGGCTCTCCCACACGCCGCCGTCGACCGAACCGAAGTAGAAGTGCTCGGGATCGCCGGGAACGCCCGTTACGGCCAGCGCGCGTCCGCCGCGAAACGGTCCGATGAGGCGCCAGTGCAGCGCGCCGGTAACGGAAGCGACGCCGGAAACGTCGCCGGCGCGAGCAAGGCTGCCGCCGGAAGCGAAGACGAACGCGAGCGCGAGCGCAAAAACGAAGCAGCGATACATAATCGCTGCTTACGGACCCTCGCTACGAAATCACTTCCGACGGGGGCTTTCGTTTACCAGCCGCCGCCGGAGTCGCCGCCTCCGCCTCCACCGCCGTCGCCTCCGCCGAAGCCGCCGCCGTCACCGCCGCCGAAGCCTCCGCCGCCCCAATCTCCGGCATTGCCGGTTCCGGCTTGACCCGCGTCGCTCTGCCAACCGCCGCCGGCATCGCCGCCGCCGCCCCAACCGCCGCCGGCATCGGGAGTAGACGTCTGGCCTGCGTCGGCAGGGCCGATCGCACCGCCGCCGCGATTGCCGAACATTTCGTTGCCCAGCCACGCGCCGCCGAGGCCGCCGAGCAGTCCGCTCCAGAAGCTTCCGCCGCCGCCGTAACCGCCATAGCCCGGGCCGTACCCGGCACCATAACCAGCGGGCGGCATTCCGCCCGGCGCTCCGGGCGTTCCCGGAGGCGCTCCCGGCGGTCCATAGCGCGGCGTCGACATCGCGCGCATCACCGAACGCAGAATCAAGAAGCCGACCACGATGATGACGATCCACCAGAACATCGAAAGGTGTACTCCCGTGCGCGTCGCTACGCTGGATCGCGTCGCCGGCACGCCGGTCGACGAGTTGGATTGACGCAGGCTTCCGGCGCGTGCGCGATAGACGTTGAGCACGCCGTCGACCGCGCTGGTGATTCCGGCGTCGAAGTCCTCGCTGCGGAACTGCGACTCCATCGTCGTACGAATCGAACGCAGTACGTCGGGCGTGAACCAGCCTGCTTGCGAGCCCGCGCGGTCGGGAACGATGATGTCGCGGCGATCGTCGCGCGCGATGAAGATGAGGACCCCGTTGACCGCCTGTTGCGAGAAGGCGGTATTCGCCGCATCCTGCAGCGTCGCGTTGCCCAGCGACGAGACCGTCATGACGACGACTTCCTTGCCGGTTTGTGCGTTGAAGTTTCCGATGCGCTCGTTCAACGACGAGACGGTCGAAGCCGAAAACATGCCGGCCTGATCCTGCACGAAGTCGCGTGCGGCCGCCGGTAGAGCCGGCAGCGTCACGGCGAGAACGAGGCCTGCGAGGGCAAACGGGCGCTTCATCGAGTCGAGATCCTCCGGGCGTTTCTACCTTTGGGCCTCTGCGAAGTTTCGCCGTGGCGCACCTCCCCGGTGCCGCTCGCTTCCTCGTCGAAACCGTGGCGGACGTGAGCGTCGAGCAGCGCGCGCGCCGCTGGAACGTCGCCGCGTTCGGCGGCATCGAGCATCGCATCGTGCTCTTCGGCGAGCTCCTCCGCGCGCCGGTAGCGGGCGCTGGTGACCCTAATGTAGAGCCGGATTTGCGCGAGCAGACTTTCGTAGGCGCGATCGAGCATGGCGTTGCCCGCCGAGGCAACGAGCGCACGGTGCATGTCGAGATCGGCGCCGGCGATGCGCTCGCGGTTACGCGTACGCAAGGCGCGCCGAAGTACCGTAACCTGCGCGCGCAGTTCCGCGAGCGCCGCGGCGTCGCCGCGCTCGATCAAGCGTTCGAGTGCGAACCGTTCGAGTGCCAGCCGGAACTCGTTGAGTTCGACGAAACGCCGGTGCTGCAACGGCACGACGATCGCACCCCGATAGGGCAGGATCGCAACGAGCCCTTCTTCCGAAAGCCGCAGCAGCGCTTCGCGCACGGGGCTCCGGCTGACGCCGAATTCGCGGGCGACCTCGAGTTCGACGATGCGCGAACCGGGTGCGGCGGCGCCGCCGGCGATTCGTTCGCGCAGCAACTCGGCGACGCGCGTTGCCGTCGACGTGCGTTCCAGCGCACCGGCGCTCATCGCGCGCCCGCCGCCCGGCGGCCGGCCGCAAACCACGCCCATCCTAACGCCAAGAAGGCCAGAAAGTAGTAGACGAACCAGCGCTGCGGCGCGGCCGGCACCGAGTAGAACAGCATGACCGCGGGAACGAGCAGCAGCAGCACGGCCAGCACCGAGATGGCGAAGTCGGCCGAACGCAGTTCGCCGCGCCGCTTCACGTAAACCCCGGCTGCGATCGAGATCAATGCGTAGATCACGACGAAGCCGAACGAACTCAACGTACCGCAGTTGTTGAAGATGTCGATCGCCGCAACGCCGGCGAGCAGGGACGCGCCGGTGACGATGAAGGTCAGCACGGTGACGACGGTGACGGCGACGTTCGGCGTGTCGTGACGCGGCTCGATGCGCGCGAACGCCGCGGGCAGTAAGCCGGAGTTCGCCATCGCATACGCCACGCGGCCGCCGGTCGTAATGCACGCGAGGCAGACCGAGAACGCGCTGCAGAGCGCACCGACGGCGATCGGGACGAGAAAGTATCCGGCATGGAAGATGCCGGCGAGCGTGCCGAGCGGAAACGTCTCTTTGTCGAGCGGTGTTGCCGCGTGACGCAAGCCGAGAATTTCGGCGTACGTCGCAATGATGAAGAAGATGCTCGCGAAGATGACGCTGCCGAGAACGGCGCGCGGAATCGTCACCAACGGATTCTTGGCCTCGGCGCCAAAGGCCGTCGCGCTTTCGAAGCCGACGAAACTAAACACGGCGAACATGATGGCCAAGCCGATGCCGCCGGGAAATCCGCCTTGGACCTTCAGTTGTGCGACGTCGATGGACGGCCCGTGCCTGACGAGCACGATCGCGACGAGCACGGTAATGACGGCCACCGAGATCGCTTCGAGCACGAGCATGACGATTGCCGAAACCTGCACGCCGCGATACGCGAGCAGCCACGCGACGACCGCCATGACGGCGGCGATGGCAAGTGCGGGTACGTGCATGCCGCCCAAGCCGAGCAAAATCTGCAGGAAGAGCGCCATCGCGCCGAGCGTCGCCGCCGCAACGAATCCGTAGGCCCACAGCAGCGACCAGCCCGCCATCGCGCCCGCGGTCGAGCCGAGATTTTCGGCGACGTAGCCGTAGAGCGATCCGGCGGCACTCGACCGCCGCGCGAATTGATTGATGTTCAGCGCGACGAAGACGAGCATCGTTCCGCCGAAGACGTAGGCGAGCCACGTCCCGTTGCCGGCGTTTGCATACATGTAGGGCGCGATGAGAATCGGCGTCATGCTCGGCCCGATGAGCGCGATCGAAGTGGCGAGCACCTCGAGAAACGTCAGCGAGCCGGCGCGGAGTGCGGCCGGTTCTTTCATCGCGATTCCGGCCAGCGGCTGATGACGACGCGCTGTTGGGTGTAGAAGGCCACCGCGTCTTTTCCGTGGCAGCGCAGATCGCCGAAGATCGAATCCTTCACCCCGCCGAAGGGAAAGAACGCCATCGGTGCGGCGACGCCGACGTTCACCCCGACCATGCCCACTTCGATGCGCGACGCGAACGTACGCGCCGCGCCGCCGTCGGCGGTGAAGATCGAGGAGGCGTTGCCGTAACGCGACGCGTTCGCCACCGCAAGCGCATCGTCGAGCGAATCGACCCGCACGATCGCCAAGACCGGCCCGAAAATCTCTTCACGCGCAAGTTCGCTCGACGGGTCGACGCGATCGAAGATGACCGGTGAGAGAAACGATCCGTCCGCCGGCGCCGGCTTCGGCCCCAGCAGCAGATGCGCGCCGCTCGCCAGCGCTCGTTCGACGTAGGCGCTGATGCGCGTCATGGCGTCGTCGCTCACGACCGGCCCCATGTCGACGGAACCGTCGGTGCCGTGTCCGAGCCGCAGATTCGTCGCAGCCTCGACGAGCAGCGGCGCGAGCCGATCGCCCGCGTCGCCGACGGCAACGACGACCGATCCGGCGAGACAACGTTGCCCGGCGCCGCCGAAGGCCGACGCGATGATCCCCGAGATCGTCGCCGGCGTAACGCCGTCGGGCATCACGACGAGGTAATTTTTCGCGCCGCCGAGAGCCTGCACGCGTTTGTGCGCGCGCGACGCCTGCTCGTGCACGCGGCGCGCCACCGCCGACGATCCGACGAACGACAGCGCCGCAATGCCGGGATGGCCGACGAGCGCCTCGGCGGTTTGCGTACCGCCGTGCACGACGGTGAGCAGGTGCGGTGGGAACCCGCACGCTTCGGCCGCCGTCGCGATGAGGTCTGCGGTGAGCGGCGTCTGCGGCGACGGCTTGAGGACGAACGTGTTTCCGGCGGCAATCGCGATGGGCGCCATCCACAGCGGAATCATCGCCGGGAAGTTAAACGGCGTGATGCCGGCGCAGACGCCGAGCGGATAGCGCACGGAAATCGAATCGATGCCGCGCGCCACGTCGGGCAGCGCGTCGCCCATCATCAGCGACGGCATGCCGCACGCGAACTCGACGGCTTCGATGCCGCGGCGCACTTCCGCGCGCGCATCGGCGATCGTCTTGCCGTTCTCGCGCGCGACCGAGACCGAGAGTTCTTCGTGCCGCCGTTCGAGCGCGTCGGCGAGACGGAACATCAGCCGCGCGCGCTCGACGACTGGAACGCGCGACCACGTTTCGAACGCTTCGCGCGCATTTTTCACAACGCGATCGATTTCGGCGGTGCCGCTCTCGGGCACCGTGCCGATCACCTCGCGCGTTGCGGGGTCCAGAACCGGCAAGTGCGCCGTCATCGTGCTTCCTCCAACTTCGTTAGCGACGCGTCGAGCAGTTGGGCCGCTTCGTCGAGTTCGGCGGCGCCGGCGATCAACGGCGGCGCGATCACGACCGCGTTATACCGGCCGAAGACGTAGAGCCCGCGTGCGAGCGCGTCGGCGAAAAACGCGTTGAGCGACTCCTTTCCTTGCCACGCGACCAGCGGCTCGCGCGATTCCCGGTCGCGCACGAGTTCCAATCCGAAGAAGGCGCCGACGCCGCGCACCTCGCCGATCGTGTGGTGGCGCCGCTGCAGTTCGTCGAGGCGCGACCGCAACGGCTGCTCCATGTCGCGCGCGCGCTCGAAGAGGCGTTCGTCGCGATACGCGTCGAGCGTTGCCACGCCGGCCGCCATTGCCAGCGGATGGCCGCTGAACGTGTGGCCGCTCGGAAGCGGGTGCGCGTCGAAATGCGACGATAGCGATTCGCGCAACGCAACGCCGCCGAGCGGAACGTACGCCGACGTCACGCCTTTCGCGAACGTGAACATGTCGGGCACTACGCCGAAACGTTCCGACGCAAACGCGGCGCCGGTGCGGCCGAAGCCGGTCATCACCTCGTCGAAAACGAGCAGGATACCGTGGCGATCGCACAACTCGCGCAGTCCGCGTAAATAGCCGTCGGGATAGACGATGGCGCCGTTCGATCCGACGACGGGTTCGATCAGCAGCGCGGCGATGCGATCGCCGCCTTCGTACGTGACGATTTCCTCGAGGTGCGCGAGCGCGCGTTCGCACTCCTCGACGGCATCGCGCGTGAAGAACGGGCTGCGATACGGAAACGGCGCAAAGAAGCGAACGACGCCGGGAAGGCCGGGTTCGTTCGGCCAGCGCCGGTTCTCGCCGGTCAGCGTTCCCGCGCCCGGTGCCGATCCGTGGAACGAGCGGTACGCGGTGAGCACTTTGTGACGCCCGGTAATGGCGCGCGCGAACTTGACGGCGTCTTCGTTGGCTTCACCGCCGCCGGTGGTGAAGAAGACGCGTCCCTCGCCGTTCCACGGACCGATGCCGGCGATCGCTTGCGCGAGCCGCGCGCGATTCTCGTCGCCGAAGCTCGGCGGGGCGTATCCGAGCCGCGCCGCCTGCTCGCCGATGGCCTTCGCGACGCCGGCGTGCCCGTGGCCGAGGTTCACCGCGACCAGCCCGGACACGAAATCGAGATAGCGCTTTCCGCGGTCGTCGTAGAGGTAGCACCCCTCGCCTCGCACGATCGTGGGCGGCCGCCGGTTGCCTTGGGCAACCCAGGGCGTTAGCACGTGGCGGGCATGCACCACGGCGGGGTCTTCGTTCAATACGGTTTTCGACATGGGCCGCCATATTGCACATTGTCGACAATCCACCCTGCGCCGGCATGGCAAGGCGCGTCATCCTGATTGAAGCGTGCACTCTATGGGGTGTCATCCTGAGCGAAGCGTGCCGAAGCACGCGCAGTCGAAGGACGCGCGTTAGTCTAGGAAGCTCGTTGTGCCTTCGTAAGCAGGTACGTGTGACGAACGACGTTGTCGCTGTAATGCGGGGCGGCCAGCGCTTCGAACTCGTTTCGAATCGCGGCGAGCCGCTGCGGATCGTTCGCCAGACTCTCAACGAGCTTTTGGAACGGCCCCACCGAGCTTTCGACGAATGCGCGATAGTGTCGTAAACTGAGCGCCGGCCAAATCATCACGCCGCTTTCGAACGACGGCGCGCCGAAGCTTCCGGCGAGCCGGTCGGCAACGATCGACCGAACCCCCCATTTGGGCGGCGGCTCGGCGCCGCGCGGTGGCGGGGGTGAGTTGCGACCGATAAACTGGAAAATCTGACCGATGAGTTCCTCCGGCGGCCACGTCGCAAACGCAACGCGGCCGGTTGGCTTGAGCACGCGGCGGATCTCGGCTACCACGACGTCGGGCCGCGGCGCGAACATGTGTCCGAATTGACTGAGCACGACGTCGAACGACGCATCGGGATACGGAAGTTTCTCGGCGTCGCCTTCGGTCCACGCGACGTCGAGGCCGGCCACCTTTGCGTTTTGCACGGCCTCTTGCAGTAACGCAGGCGTCAAATCGAGTGCGCTGACACGTGCGCCCGCGTTCGCCGCGGTGATCGCAACGACGCCCGTCCCCGTGCCGATGTCGAGCACCGTCTCGCCGCTTGCGACGCCGGCGAAGCCCACCAAATGCGCTGCGACCGGCGTGGTAAACATCGCCGTGGGCGCAAACGAGCCCCACATCTCGCGCTGCCGTTGTTTTAATGCTGCAAAAGCGTCCGATTCCAGTAATTTTCTCCGTTCGCCGTCCGATCGCGAGCCAACAGGGAAGAACGTCGAGGGCTACTTCGTTGGCTTCGTTGTGACGGTTATCGCGTAGGGATACATGTCGAGTGAGTGGGCGCGTTCCTCTGGCGATCCAGCCGGGTACGGAAACCCACCGGCGCCGTACTCGTCGTTCATCGAGCCGAGGTCGGTTACCAATGTGTCGTGAGGAAGCCAAAATCCGTTCAGGTGGTGTTGTCCCGCGGCGAGTTGTACCTGATCGATCTCCGTTGCCAGCCCGTTGTGGACGGAATAACGGTGCATCGTATTATCGTAGTTGTAGCCGACCAAGAAGTACTTGCCGTCCCATTGAATGCCGGCGCCGTCGGCGTCGGTCGTCGAGATGTTTACGGAAATGAGTTTCTTACGACCCTTTTGAAGTTCGGCGTAGATCACAATTCGGCCACCGCCCTGACCGTCTGGGGCATAGCCTTGGATCACGGCAACGCGGCGTACGAATACGTTTTTGGCAATCCTTGCGCTTGATGATAGATTTCGAGGTTTTGCTTGCGATGCGAGTCGCCCCCGTCACGACGGCAAGGTCGCCACTGTCGGGATCTACCGCACAGCCCGTTGGAGGGTAAGAAAACAACTCGGCAATGGGTTGCGTCCCGCCGGGTGCGTACTCCAGCATCTCTGCACCATTTCTGCTCCCGGAATTCACCCAAATGTTGCCGGACTTGTCGGAGCACAACGTGTCCGCTCCTTCGACCGTCAACTGTCCGAGCAGAGCGTGGGTCTTGTAGGCGTACGCATCTACCCCTTGGCCATCTGCAATATATACCGCGAGCGAGGCCGTCTTGGCGGCGGGACTCATCCACGAAGGGTGCCTGTTCGCAGCCGGCCGTAGTTGCGAGCCGGCGTCGACAGGCAACCCGACCTGACGCCCCCCCGCACATGCGGATACCAATAATCCGCGCACTACAAGAGCGGCCCGTCCCATCGTCGAAATCTTCACGGACATATTCTCTTTTCTTGCTGCGGCCGGACGGCATCAGACGACGGCTTTCGATTCGTCTAAGGAGGAAACCCACTGATGCGCAGTTGCTTCGCCGAAAGGAGCGTTTTCGTCGCATTGCTGGCCGCCGTGCTGGCCGGCTGTGCCGGAACGTCGCAGACCGTGCCTGCGCGAAACGCAGCGCTCGCGTCGGTGATGTCGCCCGCTGCGAGTGAACAGCAGAGCCTGCTGTACGTGTCTAATGCATCGAACGTTACGGTCTATACCTATCATAATGGCAGCGATATCAGCCAAATCGGCACCCTCACCGGCTTTACATCGCCGGGAGGGATGTGCACCGACAAAGCGGGCGACGTCTGGATAACCGATTACTACAGCCGCAATACCTACGAGTACGCGCATGGAGGCTCAGCGCCGATCGCCTCAATTATGCCGAAAGTGGGATATCCATACGCGTGCGCAGTCGATAATGCGACCGGCAATCTTGCGATTTCTTACGAGCATCCCAACGGACACTTTCGCAACTACGCTTTGGTCGTCATTTATCCGTCGGGTATGGCGTATGCCCCGAAGACTGGTTTTGCCCGCGCCTATTTCCTTGCGTACGACAATCAAAGCAATCTCTATACGACGGGCCATGCGTGCGGCTATTCCGACTGTTACCGCGAAGGAGATGTCCGTCTCTACAAGCTCGCTCCGGGGGGCTCGCAGTTCAAACTTGTTAACGGTCCGGCGCGACAATCGACTCCAAGCGCGATTGCGTGGGTAAATCCATCGTTACTCATGGGGAACGGGCAATCAGGGAACAATGGTCCGGCGGCGTTAAAAGTCCAAGTCACCGGCAACAAGTCGACCATCGTCGGAAAGGTGAAGTTCCCGGAGACTTATTTGACGTATGGATTTTCCATGCGCGCCGGTCTGATCATCGTTCCCGACTACGCTGCCAACGCGGTGCAGATTTACAACTTGCAGGACGGCTCGCTCGTCAACAGCTTTACGGAAGGCCTCAATCAGCCGTTTAGCGCTGTCGTCAGCCAGAAGGGATAACAGCGGCCCTTCGACGTCGGCGCTGCGCGCCGTTGCTCAGGGTGACACGGCGGCGGCGCTTCGACTTCGCGGCCTGCGGCCGCTGCGCTCAGCGTGACGCAGTCGGTAGCGTGACGCAGTCGGTAGCGTGACGCAGTCGGTAGCGTGACGCAGTCGGTAGCGTGACGCAGTCGGTAGCGTGACACCGGCGGGAACGTCACACCGGCGATGCTTATCGCAGGTTTATCGAGATGACGATGAGACCCCCGGCGACGCTGAGCGCGAAGAACGCGATGAAGAGCCAGACGCCGAGGCGCTTCAAAAATTCGCGGCGGGCGCGCGCGGAACGCGTTTCGTGCTGCGTGCGCCGCGCCTTCACGGATTGCCCGAAACGCGGCGTTGATCGGCCGGCGACCAGAGTCGCTCGATGTTATAGAAATCGCGTTGTTCGGGCGTAAAGACGTGGACGATCGCGTCGCCGAGGTCGATGAGGATCCAGCCTCCGTCGTTGTAGCCCTCGACCCGGCGTACGCTGCCGCCGTCGCGTTCGACCGCCTCGACGATGGAATCTGCAATTGCGCGGGTTTGGATTTTCGAGCGTCCGGTAACGACGACGAAGGTGTCGGCGAGAATCGTTCGTCCGCCGACGTCGATGGCGGCGAAATCCTCGGCTTTTTTGTCGAGCGCGGCATCGCGCACGACGTCGATCAGTTCGCGGATATGGAGACCTCCTCGAGCAGGTTCGAATCGATGCCGAAACTGCGGGCAGCCGCCGCCGTCGGCGGCGCAAGCGGTTTGCCTTTTGCGGCGTAATGACGAATGCTCAGCAGCAGCACGTCGCGCGTCGCGGCGTGCAGATCGCGCGCCGCCAAATCCCAGAGTTCGCGGCGCTCCGCGAAGCTGCGCGCGGGCTCGAGCGAGTCGGCGAGATAGACGACGCAGTCGAGCGGCGACATCTCACCGGCGCCCGTCGTGTGCTTCTCGATCGCCGAGAGTACGTCGCGGTCGCGAACGCCGAATATTTCGCTCGCCAACGCCGCGCCCAGGCGTGCGTGCAGCAGCATCGGATGCGCGCGTTCGAACGCCCCGATCGGCATTCCGCGCGCTTCGCATTCGTCGAGCAGCCGCTGCGCGTCGTAGAGCCGAGCGAGATCGTGCAGCATGCCGGCCGTCCGCGCTTTGCCCGTGTCGGCACCGTGAATCTGCGCGAGCACGTCGGCGCAGCGAGCCACGCGCACGCTGTGTGCGTAGCGGTGCTCCTGCCCGATATGGGAGCGCACGCGGCGCGCGAGTTCGCCGAACGTCAACGTTCGCAGCGCGCGCGCAATACCGTCAACCGGTTGCGATAGAGATCGCTCTTGAGATTCCCCGCCCACATCACTAGCGCACTTTCGTTGTCGTCGCTGTAATACCCGCGGCGCATGGTGACCGTCGTGAAGCCGTACTTGCGATACAGATGCTGCGCGACGGTATTGCTTTCGCGCACCTCGAGTGTCATCCACGCAGCGCCGCGCTCGAGCGCCTCGTCGATGAGCCGCAGCAGCATGACCTCGCCGTAGCGCCGTCCGCGATAGGCCGGATCGACGGCAATCGTCGTGATGTGTGAGTCTTCGAGGATCACCCAAATGCCGCCGTATGCGACGATGCGGTCGCCGATCCGGCCGACGAAGTAGTGCGCGAGTTTGTTCGCGTTCAACTCGTTGTAGAATGCGTCCGACGGCCAGGCCGTCGAGAACGACGCTTTCTCGATGTGCGTCACCGCCGCGATGTCGGATGCCGCCATCGCAACGATCTCGAGCCGATCGTTCTCGGGCGCGGAGCGCGCGTCGAGCTCCATCTTCACGGGCGTCGGCTCACAAGAATTTGGGCACCTTCGCGGCCGGAAGTTCGCCGTAGTCGGCCCTCACGCCGTGCGGACTGGGGGCAGGCTCGCATGCGGCAGCCGCCAGCGCTGCTGCGGCGGCGGGAGGCGTCACCAGGGGCTGCAGAGACTCCACGACGATTCCGCGTTCGGCAAGCTCTGCAAGCACGTCCTTCGGGGCGCCGATGACGACGAGCGTGCGCCCGTTGCCGGGCGCAATTTCGGCGATCGCGTCGGGCGTGCGGCCCGAGGCTCGACGCATGGCGCCCGCGTCACGATAGCGCAGCGAGACGACCCCCGGCCGGCCGGCGACGACCGTCAGGACGCGCTCCGGATCGCGCCCGTATTCCAGCAGATCGAACGACGACACCGGAACGAGCGGAAGGTGCCACGCCTGCGCGAGCGACTTTGCGTAGGCAATCGCGATGCGCAGTCCGGTGAAGCTGCCTGGACCCGTGCCGACCGCGAGGCGGTCGACGTGCTCGGGTGCAATTCGCGCGTCCCGCATGACGTCGCGCACCAGGCTCAGCCCGGCTTCGAGCGCGACGTTTCCGCCGGCGGCGCGCGTCGCGACGACGCGTCCCTCAGCAGCGACTGCGGCCGAAAATTCGCCGAGCGCGCCGTCGATGGCGAGCACGTTCACGCGTGCACCTCGCGAACGTCGATCGTACGTGGTGCGTCGCCGGCGCCCTCGATATCCACGTCGTAGGTGCGCGTCGATAGCAGTTGCGGTGCGTTGCGCCACCACTCGACGAAAACGATCGAACTGCCGTCGAACGCTTCTTCGAGGCCGAGTTCGGTGAGTTCCGACGAATCCTCGATGCGAAACAAGTCGATGTGGTCGATCGGCGGTTCGCCCGCGTAGCGATGCCGGAACGTGAACGTGGGACTCGTCGTCTGGTCGCGCCCGTGCAGCGCCACGACGACACAGCGCACGAACGTCGTCTTCCCGCTGCCCAGCCCTCCCGAGAGCGCGACGACGTCGCCGCGTTTTAAGCCGCGCGCAAAACGCTCGGCAAACGCACGCATTTCAGCCTCGTCGCGCACGATCGCGCGCGCCGGCGAATTCACCGCCAATCCTCAGTTTCGCTCGTACGCCGAGGACAATGCGTGCCGTTGACGCGAACAATTCGCGTGCGAATGACGAACATGACGTACGTTACCAAATTGTCCGCGCTGTGCATCGCCGTTGCGGCGTTCGCGGCCGCCGGCTGCGGTTCATCGTCGGGCGGCGGCGGCACGACGCCGCCGGTGCGGCCGACCCCGACGCCGTCGCCCACGCCCCCGCCGGGCCAACGAATTCAGCACGTCGTGATGCTCATTCAAGAAAACCGCACCGTGGACGCAATGTTCAATGGCTTTCCCGGCGCCGATACCGTGAAACAGGGACTCGGCCAAGACCCCAATCACCCGGGCCGGCAAATTACCATCAAGCTGAAGCAGATGCCGCTGGAGATGAACATCACGCCGATGAACACGCACCAGCAATTCGTTGCGGAGTACGACGGCGGAAAGATGGACGGCTTCAACACGATCGAGGTGGAGCACAACCCGGGCGCCTACGTGTATCAGTATGCGAATCCGGCCGACGTGCAGCCATACTGGGATCTCGCCAAGCAATACGTGCTCGCCGACCACACGTTCTCGACGCAAGGCAGCAGCAGTTTCACGGCGCATCAGGATTTGATTGCGGGCGGGACGCTGATCAACGCGACGCAGGCCGTCATCGACAATCCCTCGCTTCAGCCGTGGGGCTGCGACTCGCCGAAAGGCACGGTGACGTCGCTGATTACGACCGCGGGCGACTATCTCCCCAACGCCGGGCCCTTCCCGTGCTTCACCTATAAGACGCTGCGCGATCTGCTCGACGCCAAAAGCGTGAGTTGGAAATACTACGCGCCGGTCATCGGCACGGATTTCGGCGACTTATGGAGCGCCTTCGATGCCATCAAACCGGTGCGCTACGGCCCCGAGTGGCAGAACAACGTTTCATCGGTGCACAATCTGCTCGGCGACATTTCGGGCGGCAAACTTGCCTCGGTCGTATGGGTGGCTCCGGACTTCGTCAACTCGGATCACCCGGGATCCAAGCCGGATAGCGGCCCGTCGTGGATCGCGCAGGTCGTCAATGCGATCGGCCGCAGCCAGTATTGGGACACGTCGGCAATCTTCGTCGTGTGGGACGACTGGGGGGGCTCTACGACCACGTTCCTCCGCCGCAGCTCGACTATCAAGGGCTCGGCATTCGCGTGCCGATGTTGATCGTCTCGCCGTATGCGAAAAAGGGCGTCGTTTCGCACACCCAATACGAGTTCGGCAGCCTGGTCAAGTTCGTCGAATCGACGTGGTCGCTGGGCAGTCTCGGAACGACCGACGTCCGCGCCAACCCCGTCACCGATGCCTTCAATTTCAAGCAAAATCCACGGCCGTTTTCGGCGATTCCGTCGAAGTATTCGCGCTCGTATTTCCTGCACCAACGCCCGTCGCTGCGGGCGCCCGACGACGACTGACGCAACCCGCGGCGCGTTTTTGCGTTTCCAGGGTATTTGAGAATGAGCCCGAACCTGTGCGTGCCGCGTGAATAACGACATCATCCTCCAAGTCAACGTCGAAGACGAAATGCGAGAGAGCTATCTCTCGTATGCGATGTCGGTTATTGCCTCGCGCGCGCTGCCCGACGTCCGTGACGGTCTCAAACCTGTGCAACGGCGCATCCTCTACGCGATGCGCGAGATGGGCTTCGACCCGAGCAAACAGCACCGCAAATGCGCCGGTATCATCGGCGAAGTGCTCAAGAGTTACCACCCGCATGGCGACTCATCGGTGTACGACGCGCTGGTGCGGCTCGCGCAGGATTTTACGCTGCGCTATCCGCTCGTCGACGGCCACGGCAACTTCGGTTCGATCGACCCCGACCCGCCGGCGGCGTATCGCTACACCGAAGCGCGGCTGGCGCGCGCGGCGCTCGAAGTGCTCGCCGACATCGACAAAGAGACCGTCGCTTTCGTTCCCAACTTCGATAGTCAAGGCGTGGAGCCGACCGTGCTGCCCGGACGCTTGCCGCAACTGCTCATCAACGGCTCGTCCGGCATCGCCGTCGGAATGGCGACGAACATCCCGCCGCACAATCTCGGCGAAATTTCCGACGCAATAGCAGCGCTCATCGACGATCCCGAAACGACCGACGATGTATTGGCCGACATCGTCAAGGGTCCCGATTTTCCGACCGGCGGCACGATTCTCGGGCACGAAGCCATCCGCGAAGCCTATAGGACGGGGCGCGGTTCGATCGCGATTCGAGGGAAGGCCGAGATTATCGAAGATCGCGGCAAGCACAAGATCGTCATCACCGAGATTCCGTATCAGGTGTACAAATCGCGCATCATCGAGGCCATCGCCGAGGCGCATTCCGAAAAGCGCATCACCGGCATCGCGCGTCTCGACGATGAGTCGAACCGCAAGGGCATGCGCGTCGTGGTCGAGCTGCAGAAATCCGCAACGCCGAAGGTCGTGCTCAACCAGCTCTTCAAGCACACGCCGCTGCAGGCGAGTTTCGGCTTCAACATGCTCGCGCTCGTGCCGGTCGGCGAGCCGCGCGCCAACGGGTCGGTGGCGCTCGAGCCGCAAGTGCTCACGCTCAAACAACTGCTCGAGTATTTTATCGCCCACCGGCGCTACGTCGTCACGCGCGCCAAACAATACGATTTGCGCAAAGCCGAAGAGCGCGCGCACCTGCTCGAAGGCTATCGGATCGCGCTCGACAACATCGACGAAGTCATCGAAATCGTGCGCGCGAGCCAGACCACCGACGAAGCCAAGCGCCGCCTCGGCGAGCGCTTCAGCCTCACCGACGTGCAGGCGCAGGCAATCGTCGACATGCGGCTGCGTACGCTCGTCGGTCTCGAGCGCAAGAAGATCGAGGACGAATACGCCGAGCTGATCAAAACGATCGCCGATCTGCAAGACATCCTGCGCAGCCCGCGGCGGATCGCGCAGATCGTCAAGAGCGAAACGCTCGAGATCAAGCGGCGCTTCGGCGATGCGCGGCGCACGGCGATCGAAGCGGCCGAAGACGAGATCTCGATGGAACAGCTCGTTCCGAACATCGAGGTCGTCGTGACGTACACCGTCGGCGGCTACATCAAGCGCGTGAGCCTCGACACGTTCCGCACGCAAAATCGCGGCGGCCGCGGCGTCATCGGCATCTCCAATTTGAAGCGCGAAGACGTCGTGCGCAACTTCTTCGTGACCAAAACGCACGACCACGTGCTGTTCTTTACAAATAAGGGGCGCGTCTACCGTCTGCGCGGCTACGAGATTCCCGATACCACGCGCCAAGCGCGCGGAACCGCGCTCGTGAATTTGCTGACGCTGCCGCCGGGCGAGGAAGTGACGGCCGTCTTCCCGATCGACACGTTCGGCGGCGAGAAGTACCTCGTAATGGTGACCAAGCGCGGCGTCATCAAGAAATCGAAGCTCGAAGATTTCTCGAACGTGCGCCGCAACGGCCTCATCGCGATCAACCTCGACGAGGGCGACGAACTGCTGGCAGTCGATCTCTCCGACGGATCGCACGACATCATTCTCGGCTCGACCCAAGGCATGGCGGTTCATTTCAACGAGAAGAACGTGCGGCCGATGGGGCGCCAGGCGCGCGGCGTGAAGGCGATGACGCTCGAGCGCGGCGACACGATCGTCGCGATGGACGTCATCGGCGACGGCCGCCGCGAAGTGCTGCTGGTCACGTCGCTGGCGTTCGGCAAGCGCACGCCCATCGACGAGTACCGCCACACCTCGCGCGGCGGCAAAGGCGTCAAAGCGTTCGCGCGTCAGCGCGACGACATCGGCCAAGTCGTCGATCAGATTCTCGTCGCCCCCGACGACCAGATACTCATGATCACGTCGGGCAATCAGGTCATCCGCCTGAAAGTCTCGGAGATTCGCAAGACCGGCCGCGATGCGAAGGGCGTTCGCCTGCAGCGTCTGGGCGACGGCGAGGAGGTCATCGCGGTGACCAATCTCGGAAAGCAGGCCAAACAGATCACGGAGATCACCGGCGAACCCACGCAACCCGAACTATAAACGCCACCCTGAGCGCCGGCGAAGGGTGAAACCTTCGTTTCAACGTAACGAGTTTAAGTAACCGGAGGATTTGAAAAACATTCTATGAGTGCGTTAGCCGACGTTACCCAATCCGACTTCGAGCGCGAAGTACTGCAGAGCGCCCAGCCGGTGCTGGTGGATTTTTGGGCCCCCTGGTGCGGCCCGTGCAAAATGCTCGGTCCGGTCGTCGAGAAAGTCGCCGCGGCCAACGCCGGCAAAGCGAAATTCGTGAAGCTCAATACCGACGACAACCCTGCCCTCGCCGGGCAGTACCAAGTGTCGGGAATTCCGTGCCTCATTCTCTTTAAGGGCGGCCAGCCGGTCGACCGCATCGTCGGATACGTTCCGGAGAACACGATATCCGCGATGCTCGGCAAGCACGTCGCCTGACGCTCGCCGGCGCCTGCCGGCGATGCACCGGGTGCTCGAGCAGCCCGCGGTCGCACGCTACGAAGCGGCGCTCGGACGCGAAACGATCAAACGCGCGGTGGAGCGAGTGCTCGACCGCGCGCGTGCTTTCCCGGAGCCGCCGGGCGACGATGCGTTGATTGCGGAGGTCGCCGAGGAGCTCGACGGCATCGCGCTGCACGAGCTCGTGCCGGCCGTCAACGCAACCGGCATCATCGCGCACACGAATCTGGGCCGCGTACCGCTCGCGCGCGAAGCGCTGGATGCGGTCGAACGCATTTCCCAGGGCTACTCGAATCTCGAGTACGATCTCGACGAAGGACGGCGCGGGTCGCGCTACGATCGCGTCGCCGGTCTCGTATGCGAGTTGACGGGTGCTGACGCGGCGCTGATCGTCAATAACTGCGCTGCAGCCGTGCTGCTCGTTCTCGATACGTTCGCGAAGGGCCGCGAAGTCGTGGTCGCGCGCGGGCAACTCGTCGAAATCGGCGGCGGCTTTCGCCTGCCCGAAGTGCTCGAACGCAGCGGCGCGGTGCTGCGCGAAGCCGGCACCACCAATCGCGTCTACGTGCGTGACTATGAAGCCGCACTCTCGCCGCGAACGGCGCTGCTGCTGCGCACCCATCCTTCGAACTACCGGATCGACGGCTTCGCCGCGGACGTTCGCGGCGACGAACTCGTCGCGCTCGGACGGCGCGCGGGCGTTCCGGTCGTCGAGGATCTCGGCAACGGCGCGCTCGTCGATCTCGAGACGTACGGGTTGCCGCACGAACGCACGGTGCGCGACGCCTTATCCGAAGGCATGACGCTCGTCACGTTTTCGGGCGACAAACTGCTGGGCGGTCCGCAGGCGGGCATCCTGGCCGGACGTGCCCGGGCGATCGCACGCATGCGCACCAATCCTTTGCTGCGCGCGTTGCGCGTCGACAAGATGACGCTCGCGGCGCTGGCCGAGACCCTGCACCTTCATCGCACGCCGCAATCGCGCGCCCGCATCCCCCTCTATCGCATGCTGAGCGCGACGCTCGGCGACTTACGCACGCGAGCGGATGCCTATCTCGCGGCACTGCCTGGCGCAAGGGTCGTGGAGAGCGATGCCTACGCCGGCGGCGGTGCGCTGCCGCAAACCCGGATTCCGTCGCTCGCAATCGCGCTTGCGGTTGGGCATCCGGCCGAGACGACGGCGAAACTGCGGCGCGCGAGTCCGGCAATCGTCGCGCGCATCGCCGGCGGCAACGTGCTGCTCGATTTGCGCACGATCGCGCCCGGAGAAGACGCCGTCGTTATTGCTGCGCTGCGCGCTCCAGCGCTAGACTGACCGCGATGTAATCGCGATCGCCGATGCCGGTCGCGACCGTTTCTTCGAACTCCGCAAGCGCCGCCTCCATCAAGGGCGCGTTCGCGTGCAAACGCCGTCTCGAAGCGCGCGCCAGCCGTAAATCTTTGAGCAGCGCGTTCGCCGAGAAGCGCGGTTCGACGTCGCCTTCGATCAACTGACGGCGCTTGGTCGCAACGCGCTCCAGCGCCGTAGCGAGCGTCTCGACGGCCAACGTGCGATCGACGCCGGCTCGGCCCATGATGGCGAGCAGTTCGCCGATCGCTCCGGCATTCACGCCCAGGAGCGCGTTGTAGGCGAGTTTGAGGTGGCCGCTGGCCGCCGGCGAACCGGTAAACGTGATCGTCGAGCCGATCGCGCCCAAGAGTTCGCGTGCGCGCTCGAACGCCGCGACCTTGCCGCCAGGAAGCAGCGTCAGCGTGCCGTTGCGCGCGCCGTCAACGCTGCCTAAGACGGGACACGCGAGAAACTCCACGCCGCGCTGCGCGGCCGCCGCCGCCAGCGATTCGTACATCTCCGGCGAGAGCGTCGAGCATTCGATCACGAGGCCGCCTTTGCGCGCGGCCGGGATGATGCGGCGGAGCGAAATCTCGCGCGCGACGTCGTCGTCCCAGAGCATCACGATCGTGACGTCCACGCTGGTGACGAGCGCTTCGAGTTGTTCGAACGGCTTCGCGCCTGCAGCGACGGCAGTCACAGTCATACCGGGATCGACGTTCCAGACCGAAACGCCGTAGCCGCGATCGAGCAGGTTGCACGCAATCGCCGTGCCCATCTTTCCGGTGCCCGCAATGCCGGCGTGCATCGTCAACGCAGCGTCCTCACAAACCCGGGATGAGGCCGGGCGCAACCAGCGCCGCAACGGCAAGGAGGCCGAGTGCGGCGCCGGCCGGCGCGACGATGCGCTCGCCCGCAGGCGTCGCCTTTTCCACGAACATGAGCGCCGCGAGCACGCCCATCCACGCCAAGTGCGCGACGCCCGCCGCAAACATCACGAGCATCAGCGCCCAGCAGCAGCCGACGCAGAACAGCGCGTGGCCGAAGCCGATCCGAAATCCGTTGAGCGCGCCGCGGCGATACCGGCTCATTAGATAGAGGCCTGGATGACGGCACGCTTTCAAGCACGCGTCTTTGAGCGGGGTAAACTGATAGATTGCAGCGAGTGCGAGCGTCGCCGCCGGTATCAGCGTAGCGTGCGCCGAGAGCCACGGCCATGCGTCCACGAGCCGGTGCACCTGCATGTCGCCGGCAAAGGCAACCAGGGCAAAGCCCGTCCAGACCAAGAGGTAGGCGCCCACAAACGCACACAGCGCGAGCGGAAAATCCGGCGCGCGTGCCGCCGTCACCGCATAGAGCCGGATGAAACTCAGTGACGACGGCAGCATCATCGCCACCGTCATGAACTGCCACGCGGCGAGCACGATGACGGCGCTCAGCCAAAGCGGCCGTGCGCTTTCGTAGAGCGCGTGGTGGTGAAGCTGCGCGGCAATGCCCGTGAACTCGGCCCACCCACAGACCGCCCACGCGGCCGCGACGACGCAGCCGAGAACGGCGATCGTGTTGAAGCGCATGGAGTGGTGCGCCGCATTGGCCGCCATAACGTCAGCCTTCGAGGAAAAACTCGCCCTGAATCGCGTTGCGATCCTTGAACGTCCACACCATTCCATGCTCGGGAATGTTGACGACGTGTTCCGACGCCTTCGCGACGAATGCCGGTGCGCCCGGAATCGTGCTGAAAATGGTGTCGCGCAGCGTCGTGATGGAGCCGTAGGCGCTGCGATACGGCGCCATCGTCGCGCGCAACTTGTCGCCGACGACGAGTGTGCCCTCACCTTCCTTGGTGTTGTGTTCGATCGGCGCGGTCTCGATGGCGACGTCTTCGGCGATCAAGCCGTTGAGGTCGGCGAGCGGTCCGCCCAAACGGCCGTGCCACGCTGCCAAAATCGCATCTTTCTGCGCGTCGGATGCGCGCGCGTCAACGTAGCTGACGCGCTTCCAACTCTTCGGCGCGAGCACGTTTCCCGGAATCTTCACGACCTGCACGTAGTTGAGTCCGGTCACGTCGACGCCGTCGATCTCGCCTTTATCGATGTGATAGGCGAGAAACGAATCGCAGGAGCCGCCGTCGGGATCTTCACCGATCCAGCAACGGCAGAGCGTCCGGCACGAACACGCTTCGATGAGCGTGCCTTGTAAGGTATACGCTTTTGCGGCACTCTTCGGATTGTTTTGAGTCTGGGTCACGGGGTTGCTCCCTCCTCGGACGCGATTGCTTCCAGGACGCGCCGGTTGCCCCTGGCTGCGGCGCCGTTTCGGCGTCGCAGGGATAGGTTCTCGCACGGGGCGCCCCGAAGCCGAAGCGCCCTGAGTTCCACCGTTTGAGGAGAATGTGATGACCACGATCGCGACGCAAGCTCCGGCCTTGCGCATCAACGATACCGCACCGAACTTCACCGCCGAAACGACCGAAGGAACGATCGATTTTCACGAGTGGATCGGCGATGGTTGGGCGATCTTGTTTTCGCATCCCAAGAACTTCACGCCGGTCTGCACCACCGAACTCGGCTATCTGGCTGGAATGACGGACGAGTTTGCCAAGCGCGACACCAAAATTTTGGGGTTGAGCGTCGATCGCGTGGTCGACCACGCAAAGTGGGCGGACGACATCGAAGAGACGCAAGGCCACAAACTCAACTATCCCTTGATCGCCGATTCCGAGCTCAAGGTGGCGAAACTCTACGGCATGCTGCCGGCCGAAGCCGGCGAGACGTCCGACGGCCGCACCGCGGCCGACAACGCAACCGTTCGCACGGTCTTCGTCATCGGTCCGGATAAGAAGATCAAACTCATGCTGATCTATCCGATCAGTACCGGCCGCAACTTCGACGAAGTGCTTCGCGTGCTCGATTCACTTCAGCTCGCAGCGAAACACCG
The DNA here is from genome assembly GCA_963704715.1 of Vulcanimicrobiota bacterium. Classification (GTDB taxonomy): domain Bacteria; phylum Vulcanimicrobiota; class Vulcanimicrobiia; order Vulcanimicrobiales; family Vulcanimicrobiaceae; genus Tumulicola. The sequence continues at coordinate 2,094,150 of OY969933.1, forward strand.
GGTCGCGACGCCGGTGAACTGGAAGCCGGGCGACGACGTGATCATCGCCAACGCCGTCTCGGACGACGAGGCGCGCGAAATCTTTCCGGATGGTTGGAAAGCGCCGAAGCCGTACTTGCGCATCGTCCCGCAACCGAAGTAACGCGCGTCCGCGCCCTTCTAGGAACGGGCGAAATTCAAGAGCGCTGTGAAGCCGTGGTCGTCGGCAGCCCGTAGAGCGTCGATGTATCGTGCGCGAGTCTCATTGGCGCCGGTCAAGTTTGCTCGACCCCACGTGAAGGGCGGCCGGCCGAGCTGCTGAGCGAGAAGATCGCCGGCGAGGCGTGAAAACCGCCCGTTCCCGTTTGCCCAGCGCCACACGTCCTCGAACATCTTCCTGTGCAGTTCGCATAGAAAATTACGATCCAGGATATCGCGCTTGCGAGCGTTGGTCCGCTGCAGGCAACGCCTATATTGACTTGCTCGGCTTCATTGAGTTCGTGCCGCAGTGTGATATATATGAACAATCTCCTCCCGCCGCCCAGAACCCGAACCCCCTCCAGAGCCGGAGGATTCCGGCGCCTAGTGCTGCGGCGGTGAGTCTAAGACGTCGCGAATCGCCTTGAGGACGACTTCCGGCTGGTCGAGCTGGACGTGAGATATTCGGTGAACAGCCGTTGGGTATAGAGCGTCGCCGCATCGGCTAAAATCCGCGCGCCGAGATCGAGCGCGTCGTCGTTCGCAATACACCACGACAGCGGATCCGGGTAGCGCATACCAGGGCTCGTGTATCCTTTAGGAGCCGTGGACGGCCAAAACTACGTACCGTAAATCGCGCAGCAACGCGACGCGCGGTGTCAAAACAGAGGAAACTGTGAATCCACGGGCGTTGTGGCCAGGTCGCGGAACGCGTGATATACTGCGCGCGACATGGAAGACGTGCTCATCGACCTTCCGGAGATCGAGTTTCTCGACGGACAGCCTCACGTGTCGGCACCAAACTGGACATATGGCCCGGCGGTTATCGCGGTGCCGGAACGAAGTTCGTGTCCGACGTTGCGTACGTCTCCATGGCGCGACTGCGCGCTGGCCCCGAAGGATCGAGAAGAGCCGCCGTTCTCGCCCGATATCGTCGTCGAAGTGTGGTCGCCGTCGAACGAACGCGCCTATCTCGATCGAAAGATTGCCCGCTATTTAGCGACGGGCGCGGTCCTCGTTCTCGACGTCAACCCGCAAACGCGGACGATCGTCGCGCACGATGCGCATGCGGGTGCGCTGCTACGAAGCCGGCGAGGTCTTCGAACATCCTGTCGCCGATTGGCTGCGCTACGACGTCGCAGAAGCCTTCGCCGACCTCGACGGCGTCTAACGAGCGGCTTCGTACTTTACGGCTCGACCTGTAGACCCACGTAGAAGTCGTAGATCGTGCTCCCGCCAACGCCGTGAATGTCGGCCTTGTACGCGTACCCCGGCGACGGTTTGGGCGGTTTGTTGGCGGCGGTCATCAGGTCGACCACGTACGTGCCGCTGGTTCCTCCGCCGCAGACCGAAATCGATGGTTCGCACTGGAACGGACCGCTCCACTTCGCGCGAATGCTCTTGACGAACGGCCCGGACGGTTCCGTGCACGGCTTGGCTTTGCGCTTGCAGACTCCGCCGCTCCACGTAAACTGATCGGTCGCATCGCACGCGGTGCTGTGTTCCCAGCACCAATAGAGCACGAGGCCGGTGGAGTTGCGGAAGACTTTGCACGTGAGATAACCCTTGGGGCAAACGGCGTCCGGTGCGGCACCTCGCGCCGAGATCTGCGGCCGTCCGGTTTCCGTTGAAACCGGCGAGACGCCGGTTCCTGCGCACGCGGCCAACACCAAAATTGCCGGCACGAGTGCGATCCAGCGTTTAAAAAGCATCACGACAACCTCCATGTGTGAAGGTTCGGTAGGGCCCGGAGTGCTGCCCTTCGACTACGCATCGAACTTCGTTCGACGCTTCGCTCAGGGTGACACGTACGCATCGAACTTCGTTCGACGGTTCGCTCAGGGTAACACGTACGCATCGAACTTCGTTCGAGGCCTCGCTCGGGATGACACCGGCGTCGTAGCAAAACGATGAGCGCCGGTTACGTGGAATCGCCACCGAATAATCCCCACGCTGCCCGCGCGGAATTGAGTGAGTAACCCGGGTCTTCCTTGGGAACGCTGGGAGGGAAGATGCTCAAGGCCGTTCTCCTGGATATCGATGGCACGCTGGTGGCCAGCAATCGCGCGCACGCGCAAGCGTGGGCGGATGCGCTGCGGTCGTTCGGCTACGATTGCGACGTCGACCAGATTCGCCGGTGGATCGGGATGGGGGGCGATAAGATTCTTCCACGTATCGATGAACGGCTCGATAAGGAGCACGAGCCGGGCAAATCGATCCTCTCGGTACGGCTGGAAATCTTCATGGATCGTTATGCCCCCGCGCTCGAACCCACGCCGGGCGCGATTGCGTTTCTCGATCGATTGCACGCCGCCGGGCTGCTGCGCGTTGCCGCGACCTCGGCGAATGAAAAAGAATACAAGAAAATTACCGAAACCGCCGGCATCGCCGGCCGCATCGACGTCGCGACGACTGCGGACGACGCGAAACGCTCCAAACCCGATGCCGACGTCGTCAAAAGCGCGCTCGAGAAGGCCGGAGCGACGGCGGATCAGGCCGTCTACGTGGGCGACACACCGTATGACGTCGAGGCGGCGCATCGCGCCGGGATGCTCGTCGTTGCGCTGCGCTGCGGCGGGTGGCGGGATGCGGATCTCCGCGACGCCGATGCCGTCTACGAAGACCCCGCGGAACTCGATCGCGCCTTCGAGCAATCGCCCATCGGCGAGCACATCGCCTCGCACGACGGCGAGCGAACGCTCGGGTAGACGACGCGGACCTCTCGTTATCGCCTAAGGAAGACGATGAGTTCGGCCCCGTCTTGCGGGATACTCATCTGCTCGATTCGGTACGACGTCGTCGCGCCGCCGGCGTCGGTCAGCTCGACGGAGCGGGGCGGGTGCTTCCACGCCTCGCCGACCGCCGGAAGCGCGCCGTCGTTGCGTTCGACCAGCCCGATATATTGCTCGGACGCGATCAGGATGTTGCGCTTATTGTCGAGCAGGCAAAGAGGGAGTGGAGTCTGTTCGACGGCCGACTGCATCGCGCTTGACGCATCGCGAACCGTTTGCAATTCCGCTTCGCGCTCCTGCGCCGTGCGTTCGAGTTCGCTGCTGCGCGCCGCGAGTTCTTCGTTGGTCGTATTGAGCTCTTCGACGGTCGCCTGAAGTTCTTCGTTGAGCGTCTCGAGCTCTTCACTCGTTGCCTGCATCTCTTCGTTGAGCGTCTCGACTTCTTCGGCGGCGGCTTCCGCCTCTTCGGCCGAGATGAGGAGGTGCTCGTTGGCGCTGCGCAGGTCGGAGTTTGCGCTCGTGAGCTCGTCGTTGGCTTCGATGAGCGCCTTCTGGCGTTCTTGCAGTTGGGCGTTCTGTAGCGAGAATCTGGCGGACGATTCTTCGTTGCTGCGATTGCTCGCCTCGAGGTCGCGCAGGCGCGCGGTCGCCTCGGTCACGTCGGCGACCAGCACGAAAACGCCCTCGATGCGGCCGTCCTTGTTGACCGTGCGATCGGGATAGCACGAGATCTGCAGATACCGAATCGAGTCGCTTGCAAGGTCGCGAATTTCGACCTCGCGGCTGCTTCCCGGCATCTCGTTGCGGAATGCGGCGTCGAGCGCCGCCTTGAGTTCGCTCGAGGGGAGCGCGGCCAAATGCACGAGGTCGTCGCCGATGCCCTGTCCGTGAACTCCGAGCATCGAGCGCGCCGCGTGATTGATCGTGAGGATGTCGTAGTTCCGATCGACGACGACCACGCCGAGATGCGAGTCGAAGAGAAATGCGCCCAGGCGATCTACCAGCGACCAGCGCGGCGCCGCCCACTCGTTCGAAGCCCGTCGCGCAAGCGCCGGCGACGTCGCGATGCGCCGGGTGGTGGGCCGCTCGCGCGCCCCGTTGCCGGTCGCCGGCGACGGTATCAGCAGCCGTTCGCCTTGACGCTGGAAGATCTTCAGCGACGGCTGTACGGTCGAAAAATACTGCGAGAGCGGACTCGTCGTCTCCGACTTGCCGAGCACGAGATACCCGCCCGGCCGCAACGAAAACGCGAACAGCTGAAGCGTCCGCTGCTGGAGTTCCTTCGTAAAATAAATCAGCACGTTACGGCACAAGACGAGATCGATTCGCGGAAACGGCGCGCGCTGGCCGAGATCGTACTCTCCGAAAACGGTGAGATTGCGAATCCGCTTCTTGATTTGAAATCCGCCGTCTATGCGGGTGAAGTATTTGGCGAGCAGCTCCGGCGACATCTCTTTGAGCGCGCTCGCCGGGTAGACGCCGCGCCGCGCGAACGCCACCGCGTCGGCATCGAGATCGGTTGCGAAAATCCGGATCGGCATCGTTTCGACGTCGTCGGCGAGCAGTTCGGCGAGCGCGATCGCCAGCGAGTATGCCTCTTCGCCGGTCGCGCAACCCGCCGACCACAGCCGCAGCTCGGCGTGATTGGCGCGCGCGTGCTCGACGATGTCGGGCAGTATTTGCTCGCGGAGCGCAGCGAACAGCGCGGGGTCGCGAAAGAACTCGGTCACCTTGATGAGGAACGCGCTGATCAGCCGCTGATACGCCTCGGGATGCGCGCTGAGGTGGCGCAAGTAATCCTTGAGCGTCTCGCACCCGGTCGTGGCCATGAGCCGCGAAAGGCGCCGTACGATCGTCGGCGTTTTATATTGGCGGAAGTCGATCCCCGTGCGCCCGCGCAACTGGTTCAGAAAAGCGCTGAGGACGTCGGGGTTGATGATCTCGCCGTCGCTTGGACCGGCCGTCAACGTCGTCAGCAGCGGCGCGAGCGAATCGAGATTGGCGGTGTAGTCGACGTGGCTGAGCGGTATCGCGGCCGGCAATGCCGGGAATGCAGCGGACTCCGGTTCCTGCACGAGCACGGTTCCCCCGTGCTCCTTGACCGATCGAACGCCGGCCACGCCGTCGGTGCCCATGCCGGTGAGGATGAGCGCGACGACGCGGTCGCCGAAACTCTCCGCCGCGCTGACGAACAGCGCGTCGATCGACGGTACGGGATGCCCGCGCAGACGGCCGCTTCCGACGGCTCGAGTGCCGCGGATCGCCACGTTTTGTCCCGACGAAGCGAGATAAATCGTGGCCGGTTGCAGTTCTTCGTCGCCCCGGTCGGCGATCGTGACGACGTTTAACTGCGTCTGGCGCCGAAGAATTTCGGCCAAGTGGCTGGGGACGTCCGGAGCGTAGTGTTGCGCGATGACCACCGGAGCGCGGAAGTCCTCGGGAAGCGCACCCGCCAGCCGTATCAGTGCGTCGATGCCGCCGGCCGACGCGCCGACGACGACGAGATACGACTCGTCGCGAGGGCCTGCGTCCTTCATGCGAGGTTCTTGTCTAATCGGGGAACAACGCCTCCGAAATGGAGAAGCCGGTCGCTCACGTTGTCCGGCCTCTAACCCAACGTAATGATCGACGCGAAGCCGGCGGGTTTCTCGCGGTCGAGAAGCGCCGGCAAGCTGTCGGCCGAGCCGAGCCGTTGGCTCAACCACGTCCACAACGCCCCGTCGCAGACCACCGTATTTGCCGACGAATCGAGCCTCGCCGTACCGGTCGTGATGCCCCGCGTCCGCCCGATGGTCGCCGCGGGCCCGGGCCGGTCGAACAGCATCGGGGCCGAAAACCCCACCGTCGCGTAATCCATCGCCTGCGATGCCGCGTCGATGGTCGCGACGAAAAACGGCGCCGAGACGTCGCGGCCGCGAAACGCATCGGCCAAGGGGAGATGAAATGACGACTCCATCAGGCTGCTGACGGCATCGCCGTCTTCCTCCAGGTTGAGCGTGAGCAGGCCGCGCGTTTCGGTCACTTGGCGGTATCGCCACGGAATGGCGCAATCGGCGGAACGATAGACGTCGAGATCGATCATACGGTCGCGCAGCCGCTCCCAAAAGCGCTCTTTTTGCAGTTCGGGTATCGGCGTGACGCCGGCCCGCAACTCTTCGAATCGATCGACGACGACGTCGGCAAGGTTGGCGAGCACTTCGAACGCCTGCGTCTCCGCGGGCCGATCGACAGAGCACGCGACGAGCACGCCGCGGTGATATCCGTCCTGGGAGACGAGCGCTATCGACGCAGCCGATGCCGGCCGTAGCGAGAGGAACGCGCTCCGGTCTTTCGGCGCGTCGGTCAACTCGTCGAGAAATTCGTCGTCGAACACGGCATAGAACGAGCGCGTTCCGGTGAGAAACCCTTTGGGGATCGACGCAAGCACCGGCTGCGGAGAGGGCGGGTGTTCCGCGCGATGGACGGTGCCCGATTCGCTGATCAGCGAACAGCACGCCCACCCGCCCACGGCTTCGGCCGCTCGTTCGGCGGCAAGCCGCGCCAATTCATTCGCGTTCGCCGCACTCAACGCGCGCCGCTGCGCCATCACGCGTTCCTCGTGTAAGGAAGCGTGACGCAACGCCGACGCTTCCTGGGCGAGTTTCTTGATCGTTTTGAAGATCGTCGTTTCGGATGCGTCGTGCGGCAGCCACCGATCGACGACCGCCGGGAATAAAACGTGCGGTTCCTCTCGATAAAATGCCAGAACGCAGAGCGCGCCGCGGTCGGCGATGCGATGGATGCTCGTGATTGCCGAGACGGGGTCGCTCAGTTCGGCCGCATCTACCACGACGATATCCGGTAGCGATGCTTGCATCCGCCGCGTGAGCTTCCCGAATGTTGAAACGCATTCGACCGGCCATCCGCGCCGCGCCAGCGCCGACGAGAGCCGGTCGTGCAGAGCCGAGCAGGCTGCGAAGCTCGTCACTTTTGGGGCGAGGGAAAGTGCGACCGGCAGCAGCGGCGACGCTGCGGAATCTCGCGGGATCGTTACGCTCTCGACCGATGCGAGAAAGTCGTCGCTACCCAGCGCGGAAGCCGGCTCGGCAAGCGGCGCGACGAGCACCCGGCGATCGTTGCGGTGTGAGAACGGAATTGCCAGCGCGGCACGATCCCCGCGCGCCGGGTCGAGAATGCGCGCCGGCTTCATGCGGGCGAAAAGCCTCCGCAACGGCCAGCGCAGCCACGACCGCGCCGCTTCACGGCTCAATCCGCGAGACGATGCGATGACGAAGGAAGCGCCGCCGTAGCCGGCCTTGAACAACACGGCGCCTTCGAACGTGCCGCCGAGGGCGGTCACGACGTCGAGCAGATCCTCGAGTTTGTCGGGATCCTCCCCGGCACCGGCGACGGCGCGCAACAGCGTCGCCAAGTCTTTGATCGTTCGGCCGGTGGTCACGGTTTGCGACGGCGCAAGCAGGCGCCGTGGCCATGAAGAAAGGCGGCCAACGCGGCGGGACTGACCCGCCGGAAGAGCTGGCGCAGCGCGATCTCCACGACCGAACTTTCGCTCACGCGGCATTGAAGCGCAATCGCGTGCAGGTGGTCGCCGATGTCGTCGGAGAGGTTCACGGTGACGCGCTGCGCATTGCCCGGGCTGCCGACGCGTGCCGACACGTCGCTGCGTTGTTCCTTACGATTGCTTGGCATGGCCGCCTCCCCCCACGTCATGCCGCGCCGGGTCCTTCACACCTGCCGGCCGAGCTTGGGGCGGAGCGTGCTGTTGTGAACAAGGCCTGCCGCGCGCGGCGCTGAACACGGCGCTCGAGGGTCAGCCCATGGAATTGCACCAAGCCGGCTCCGCCGAACGCCCGGCCCACGTCCTCATCATCAAACTCGAAGGCGAGTTCGACCTTTCGGATGGCGATCGCTTACGCGACGCCTTCTTCGCTTTCACGCAGGCGGCGTGCGTCGTGGTGGACTTTCACCGCGTCACGTACGTCGATTCGAGCGTGCTGCGGTGCCTCTTCGCTCTGCGTCAGAAGACGCTCGAGCGCGGCACTGCGCTCGCGCTCGTCGGCGTGACCGGCGCGGTCGCGCACGTATTCGAAATCTGCTGCTTCGACCGGCTCTTCGAGATTCGAGAGACGATCGGCGACGTTTCGGGTGCCTCCGCGTTCGACGGCGCGGAGATCCGCACGCTGACGCTGGTCTCGCGCGTCGCGGAAGTATAAGAGGCCCGGCGGTACACCGGGCCTCCCAAGTCATTCCTCGTCGGGAGGGCGCGTGTCGGGGGGGGGTGGCTGAGAAAGAAGTGCGCGTTTAGCGGCGACGGTTCGCTAGCCTGAAAACCACCCGGTTGGTTGCACGTCGGCGCGCTTATTTCAGGACGCGGATTCCGATCGTCGTCAGAACTCCGCAACTGGCGGAGACGAGGCAACCGCTGATGATTTGCTTGTACGCGTAGCCCTTCGATTTTTTCGGCGCCGTCCTGCCCTTTACGATTGAATCGTCTTCGTAAGAGCCGCCGCCGCTGCATTGCGAGGGCCCGCATGCAATCGGCCCCGTCCACGTGACCTTGAACGAATGCAGCGCCGTCGCGCATGAGGATTTCGCCTTGCAGACGCCGCCGCTCCAGTTGGTGACGTCGCCGGTCTGTCCGCACGGATCGCTCGGGAACCCGTAGCACCAGTGCACGTCCAACCCGTTGTGGATTGAAAAGGTGAAGCACCCGCCCGGAAACTCCGACGCGTTGCAGGTGGGCGTGTTGTCGGGCCGGACGCCGGCGATCGTGAGCCGGGGCCGTCCAAGCTGCTGCGCGGCGGGTGCGCCGAGAAGGCCGGGTCCGGACGGAGTGGGAGACGTGCCGCCCCCCGCGCAGGCGGATAGAGCGAGAGTTACCGATATGAGGATCGCGGGCGCGATCCATTGACGCGAATGACGCATGAGCGTTCTCCTTTGTAAGAAAACACTACCGTCCGGCCGTGCCGCCGCCATGCGCGGCATAAAGAAGAGAGGCTCGGCGGAGCGCCGAGCCTCTTTGTAGGCGGTCACGACATAAGTCGCCGTTCCCCTGCTCGGGCCACCCGCGGCGACTGATTTTCGAGACCCGCTGTTGCTACGAGCCGACGCTGAGGCCGACGTGGGCGTCGACGCACTTGCCCCCCGCCTTCGGACACGCGTGGATATCTTGCTTGAAGGCGTATTTCGTGGTCTTTTTCGGCGCCGGCGATCCTTTCGTCAGTTTGTCGACTTCGTACGTGCCCGTGCACGTCGTCTTGCACTTAAACGGGCCGCTCCACTTGACGACGAACGACTTGAGGAAGGGGTGCGGCGGATAGCAGAGCTTGTTTGATGACGCGCACACGCCGCCGCTCCACTTGTACTTGCCCGTTTCGCTGCACGGGTTGCTGGACGTGCCGTAGCACCAGTCGATCGCGAGACCTTTGCTGAGCGAGAACGTGTAGCAGTTGTAGTATTGCTTGGGGCACGTCGTATCCGGCTGAACGCCGATCGCTCTGATCTGGGGCTGCTCGGCCGATTGAGGGGCGCCGAGCATTCCGACGCCGGCCGCGCCGGGGACGGCCGACGAACTGAGGCCGCCGCAAGCCGCCAGCGTGAGAGCAGCCGATAAGAGGGCCGCGCGAACGACCCATGGTGTGAGGTGGCGCATCGGCGAAAATCTCCTTTTTGAAGTAGCTTTTGGGGACGAGCAGCCAAGCCAATCGCAAACGAAGGCCGGCTGTCGAACGGTGGTGGCTTACCTACGTTGGGGAACGGCTCGGCGCTTCCCCTGAAAGAGCTGAAACTTAGCCGCTAAACCAGCCGGTCGGCTGCACGTCGAGGTTGACGTTGATCTGCTTCACTTCCGTGTAGGCGTCGTAGCCGTAGGTGCCGAGTTCGCTGCCGAACCCGGACTGTTTGTAGCCGCCCCACGGCGCCTCGTTGTAGGTCGGGTGATACGTGTTGATCCACGTGATGCCGGCGCGCAGCTTGCGAATGACGCGGTGCGCCTTCGCGACGTCTTGCGTAAAGACCGCGCCGGCGAGGCCGTAGACGGTGTCGTTGGCCATGCGCACGGCGTCGGCTTCGTCCTCGAACGTCTGCACGACCAGCACCGGGCCGAAGATCTCTTCGCGCACGACGCGCATCTCGGGCGTCGTTTGGTCGAAGATCGTCGGTTCGATGAAGTTGCCGGCCGCAAGCGTGCCGCCGAGACGCCGGCCGCCGCATAACAGTGCGGCGCCCTCTTCGCGTCCGGTTTGAATGTAAGATTCGACGCGTTCGCGATGCACCGGCGAAATGATCGGCCCCATTTCGGTATTGGGATCGAAACCGTCGCCGACGCGGATCTTCTGCGCCCGCTCGACGAGGCGCTCGACGAAACGGTCGTGCAGCGATTTTTCGAGGAGCAATCGCGAACCCGCCGAGCAGACTTGCCCGGCGTTGGCGAAGATGCCGTAGAGCGCGTAGTCGACCGCGGTCTCGAAATCCGCATCCGCAAAGACGACGTTCGGCGATTTTCCGCCCAGTTCGAGCGAGACTTTCTTGAGGTTGCCCGTGGCGGCTTGCATGATGCTGCGCCCGGTCTTGGTGCCGCCGGTGAACGCCACCTTATCGACCTGCAGGCTTGCCGCAATCGCATGGCCGACGGCCGTCCCCGAACCGAGCACGACGTTGACGACGCCGGCCGGAAACTCGAGTTCTTCGAAGATCGTCGCCAGGCGAAGCGCCGAGAGCGGCGTTAGCTCGGCGGGCTTGAGCACGCACACGTTTCCGGCCGCGAGCGCCGGCGCGAGCTTCCACACCGCCATCAGCAGCGGATAGTTCCATGGGATGATCTGTCCGCACACGCCGATCGGTTCGCGCACGGTGAAGGTCTGCGAGGGCGCGGGTACGTCGAAGGTTTGGCCGTGCGGTTTGGTTGCGAGGCCGGCGTAATACCGGAAGCAGTTGGCCGCGTCGATCGCATCGTACTCGCATTCGCGCAGCGGCTTGCCGTTGTTGAGCGTGTCGATGCGCACGAACTCGTCGCGGTGGGCGTCGATGGCGTCGGCGACCTTGAGCAGCAGTGCGGCGCGGTCGAGCGCGTTCGTGGATGCCCACGGCCCTTCGTCGAACGCGCGCCGGGCGGCGCGAATCGCCAGCTCGGCATCTTCTTGCGCGCCTTCGGCGACGGTCGCGACGCGCTCGCCGTTCGACGGATTGATCAGATCGCGCGTCGCGCCGGATTGCGCGAGACGCCAGCCGCCGTCGACGTACATCGGAATCACGCCGCCGATGTGCGGCAGGTTGCGCAGAATCGCTTCGGCATCGGCCGAGGGACGCGCGGGCGTCGTTTGCATCGTCATACTCCGGTTGTGGCTTTCTTCGAGGGTATCGAGTCGAGGCTTTCGGCCGCGGCCGCGCAGACGTAGTCGGCTTGCTCTTCCCAAATCGTCAGCGGCGGTTCGACCCGGATCGTGCGCGCGTTGACGAGCGTTCCCGAGACCAGCACGCCGCGGTCGAGCATCCGTTTGCCGAACTCGAACCCCGTCGTATCGTCGCAGAATTCCAATGCCATGAGCAACCCCATCCCGCGCACGTCGACCACCGCGTCCTCGTGACCGGTCGCGGCCCGGCGCAGGCCGGCGAGCATTCGTTCGCCCATCACCGCCGCGCGCTGCGGCAGGCGATCTTCGATCAGCACGTTGATCGTCGCCAGCGCCGCCGCGCAGGCCAGCGGATTGCCGCCGAACGTGGACGTGTGCAGGAACGGATTGTCGAAGAGCTTTGCGAAGACCGCGCGCCGTCCGACCACCGCCCCCGCCGGCATGACGCCGCCGCCGAACGCCTTCGCCAAACACATGAGGTCGGGCGCGACGCCGTAATGCTCGCAGCAGAACATCTTGCCGGTGCGGCCCATGCCGGTCTGCACTTCGTCGAGGATCAGCAGCGAGCCGAACTCGTCGCAGAGTTCGCGCACGCCCGGCAGATACTCGGGCGACGGAATGTTCACCCCGCCTTCGCCTTGGATCGGCTCGAGCAAGACCGCGCCGACGTCCTCGCCGACCGCCTTGCACGACGTCATCATGTCGGCGAGCGCGGGCAGATCGTTGAACGGCACGTGTTCGATGTTCGGCAGCATCGGCCCGAACGGCCGGCGGAACTCGGCCTTCGCGCTGGCCGAGAGCGAACCGTAGCTCTTGCCGTGGAATCCCTTCGTCGCCGCGACGATCGTCTGCTTCGAAGCGTCGAACGCGCGCGCCAGTTTGAGCGCACCTTCGACCGCCTCGGTGCCGCTGTTGCAAAAGAACGTATAGTCGAGCCCCGGCGGCGTCAGCATCGTCAGCGCTTTGGCCAGCATCGCCCGCAGCGGATCGAGGAGATCCTGGCTGTGCAGCGGCTGCCGCCGGAGCTGATCCATGACGGCTTTGACGACTTTTGGATTGCGATGGCCGACGTTGAAGATGCCGAAGCCGCCCAAACAGTCGATGTACTCGCGGCCGGTGACGTCGCGATAGGAGTTCGGCCCCGCGTCGGCCCATTCGACGACGGCTTCGGCGCCGTCTACGTTGGACGCCTTACGGTATTCGAGAAATCCGGGATTGATGTGATCGCGAAACGACTCGACAGTTTCGTGCGTGATCCAGCGCGCGTCGGCCGGAGTGATCTGCGGAGTCTCGATGAGTTTCAAAACCCGCTCGGTGTAGTCGTAGGCTTGGCGCTCTCGTTCGTTCGGAATTTTGCTTTAGTCCTTTGCTGCGGTTCCGAGCACCGATTCGACGCTCGCCTTGAGGATCTCGAGCCCTTCGTCGAGCTCGGCGTCGCCGATGACGAGCGGAACGAGCAGCCGGATGACGTTGCGTTTGCCGGCGAGCATCAGCAGCAATCCGCGCTCGCGTGCCGCTTCGACGACGTGCGGCGCGCCCGTCGCCAGTTCCATCGCGACCATCGCGCCGAGGCCGCGAACGTCTTCGATCTGCGCGTAACGCGCTTGCAGTGCGTGCAGCGCGTGGCGCAGACGCGCGCCGACGGCGCGAACTCGTTCGAGAAACGCGTCGTCGATGATGTCGAACGTCGCCAGCGCCGCCGCGCAGGCGACCGGGTTGCCGGCGAAGGTTCCACCGAGTCCGCCGGGTGCGGGCGCGTCCATGATCTCGGCTTTGCCGGTGACCGCCGCGAGCGGCAATCCGCCGGCCAGCGACTTCGCAACGCACACGAGATCCGGCTCGATGCCGTACTGCTCGCACGCGAAGAACGTGCCCGTGCGTCCGAATCCGGTTTGAATTTCGTCGGCGACGAGCACGATGCCGCGTTCCGACGCGATGCGCCGAAGTTCGCGCACGAACTCGTGCGGAGCGGGCACGAATCCGCCCTCGCCGAGCACCGGTTCGAAGATAATTGCGGCGACGCGATCGGCAGAGACGGCGCCGTCGAAAATCTCCTCGAGCGCGTGCAGCGCGCGCGCGGTCGTGACGCCGTGGTGTTCGTATGGAAACGGCGCGTGATAGATCTCGCTGCAGAACGGTCCGAAATGCTGCTTATAAGGCTCGTTCTTCCCGGTCATCGAGAGCGCGAGCAGCGTGCGGCCGTGGTAACCGTGGCGGAACGCGATAACGGCCGGGCGGCGCGTATATTCGCGCGCGATCTTCACCGCGTTTTCCGTTGCCTCGGCGCCGGTCGAGAGCAGCAGCGTTTTCTTCGGCGACGAGCCGGGCGCGCACCGGTTCAGCGCTTCGGCCACGGCGACGTACGGTTCGTACATTGCGACTTGGAAGCACGCATGCGTGAGTCGCGCGGCCTGATCGGCGATTGCGGCGACGACTTTCGGATTCGCATGGCCGACGTTGAGCGTGCCGATGCCGCCGACGAAATCGATGTAGCGCCGGCCGTCGACGTCCCACACGACGGCGCCCTCGCCCCGGTCGAGGAAGAGCGGGTGCGTGGTGGCGACGCCGCGGGCGACGCTTTCCTCGCGACGCCGCAGCAGCGCGCCGTCGGCGGCAACTGAACTCGGCACAATCATCCTTATGCGGCGCGCGCGTTTGAGGCTCGAGTGAGGCTCAAGGAAGCGCTGCTTCTCAAGTGTAATCGCAGGTCCCAAGCGTGGACCACGTATGATGCGTACAATTTTACCGTCCTTTTTAGCGGCGGACTCCAAAAAATCCAGCCAGCTTTGCGTCCGCGACGTGCTGGACTTAGAGACCCTGGCGCCGGCCCGTTTGGTGGCCGGAGCAAGCGGCATCGACCGCCCGGTGCTCTGGTCGCACGTGGTCGACATGCCCGATCCGGCGCCGTGGATCCCGCCGGGCTACTTCTTGCTGACGACCGGCTATAGTTGGCCGAAAACCGCGGCCGCGCAGCGTGCGCTCGTCGCGGCGCTGGCCCAACGCGGCATCGCCGGCGTCGGCCTGGCCGTCCCCCGCTACGTCGCCGCGTTTTCGAAGGCCGAGCGCGAAGCCGCCGACGTGGCGGGCCTGCCGCTGGTCGAGATTCCGTTCGAGATTCCGTTCGCGCGCGTCACAGAGGAGCTGCACCGCGCCATCATGGCCGAGCCCTACCGCGTGATCGATCGTGCCGAACAGATCCATCATGCGCTGATGCGGGCCGCCTCGCGCGAAGCGACGCTCGACGATCTCGCGCGCATTCTCTGCCCGCTCATCGGCCGGTCGGTGACGTTCGAAGATCCCGGCGGAAAACTGCTCGCGCATTGCTCGATCGACGATCGCGCCGATGCGGTGCGCCGTGAGACGCTCGAACAAGCGCAGACGCCGCCGACGATGCAGGCGGCCCTCGAGGCGGCCGGACTCGACCGTCAGCTGCGCGCGAGCGAAAAACCGATTCGCGTCGCGGCGATGCCGGAGATCGGCTTGGCGGGGCGCGTCGCCTGTCCGATCCGATTGGGTGCCGAACTCGTCGGCGTCGTGTGGATTCTCGAAGGCGACGAACCGCTCGCCGAACTCGATCATCGCGCCGCCGAGTACGCCGCCCTGGTGGCGGCGATTCACGTCGCGCACCAGCGCGAACTCGCGTCGCTCGAGGCGACGCTCGGCTATGCGTCGGTGCTGTCGCTGCTCGAATCGGAGAGCGATCCGACGCCGGCCGCGCAGGAGCGCGTGCGTCTGCTGGGCTTCGATCCCGAATGCGCGTATCGCGTCGCGATCGTGCTGCTCCCGGAAGAAATGCCGCTCGGGCGCGAAGGATTTCTGCGACGGGACCGCGTCGCGCAACGTGCGAGCGCGTTCCTCAAACGCTACGGCGCACAGCGCCTGGTTTCGGCGGTGCTCAACCGCGTTCCATTGCTGCTTCCCGACGGCGTCGCGCTCGGAGCGCTGCTCACCGCGCTCGACGACGCCGCATTGACGGCCGTTGAGGGCCGTTCGTATCGCGGCACGCAGGGCGCGCGGCGCAGTTACCGCGAGGCGCTCTCGTTGCTCGGCTATCGCAATCGCAGGGCAGCGTGTTCCTTCGACGACGTCCTCGTTCCGCGCGTCATCGCGGGCGACGCCGACGCACGCCGGACGTTCATGCACGATTGGCTGGCGCCGCTGCTCGCGCAGCGCGGCGGCATGGGCCTCGGACACGCGGTGCTCGGCTTGGCGCGCACCGGGTTTCATATGCGCGAGACCGCGACCGCGCTCGGCATCCATCCCAACACGCTGCGCTACCGTCTCAACCGCGCCGCCGACGTGCTCGGCGTGCGCTTCGACGATCCCGAAACGCGCTTTGCACTGCAACTGCTGGCCCGGCTCCTGGAGTTCGGCGACGTTCCGGCGTTCGCCGCGCCGCTGGCGCCGGAAAACGGAGGATAAACGTTGTCGAGAACGCCGCTGATGCGCGCGCTGCGCCGCATCGCCGCCGGCCACGCGAAATCGCGCGGCGAGTTTCTGCGCGCTTCCGCGCTGACCGCGCTGGGCGCGGCCATCGTACCGGAGTTCGTCGCCTGCGGCGGATCGCAAGCGCGTGGCCGCGAGCGCGTCGTCATCGTCGGCGCCGGCATTGCCGGGCTGGTGACGGCGATGCGTCTGCGCGATGCCGGCATCGATTCGACGATTTACGAATCGTCGCTGCGCGTCGGCGGACGAATGCACTCCGAGCGCGCGTATTGGGCGGATCGGCAGCACACCGAGTGGTGCGGAGCCATGGTGGATTCACTCCACGTGAACATGCACAGACTAGCGCGGCGCTTCGGTCTGGGTTTGCTCGATACGATCGCCGCGCGTCCGCCGCACGGGCGCGACACGTGCTATCTCGACGGGCGCTACTACCCGATGGCGGAAGCCGACCGCGACTTCGCCCGAATTTATCCGGTGATGCAGGCGCAGCTCGCCAAGGTGAACTCCGAGACGACCTACGCCAATGCGACCGCCGAGGCCAAACGCATCGACGCGATGAGCATGCGCGATTGGATTGCGCGGTACGTTCCGGGCGGGACGTCGTCGCGGCTCGGGCGATTGATCGAAGTCTCGTATTGGAATGAGTACGGACGCGGCCCCGAAGAGCTGAGCGCGCTCAATCTCGTCGTGCAATTGGGCGAGCAGCGCCATTACGCGCAGAACCACGAAATGAACGTGCTGGGCTCGTCGGACCAGAAATACATCTTTGCGGCCGGAAGCCAGTCGCTGCCCGAAGCCATCGCCGCATCGCTGCCGGCCGGCAGCATTCTGCTCGACCGAAAGTTACTGGCGATCGGGCGCCAAGCCAACGGCGTCTACATGCTGACGTTCTCCAGCGGCGGCAAGACCGAGAAAGTCTACGCGGATCGCGTCGTGCTGGCGATTCCGTTCATCGCGCTGCGCGGCGTGGATTATTCGTCGGCCGGGTTTGACGCCGCCAAGCGCCAGGCGATCGAGAATCTTGGCTACGGATACCATACGAAACTGCACCTGCAGTTCGACCGGCGCGTGTGGATGCGCAAAGGCGCGTGGCCGGAGCCGACGAGCGGACAAATTTGGACGACGCTGCCGGCACAAAGCGCGTTGGATTTCTCGCTCGGGCAAGCTGGTCGCGACGGACTCATCGAAGTGTTCACCGCCGGACCGGCAGCGATGATGGATACGCCGCCGATGCCGTACGCGCGCATCGGCGATTCGCCCGCCGTGCTGCGTCACGTGCGCAGTTTCTTCCGGCAACTCGACGACATCTGGCCGGGCGTTTCACCGGCGTGGAACGGCAAGGCGACGTTCGGCAACGCGCAAGCCGATCCGAACATCCTCGCGAGTTACTCGTGCTGGCTCGTCGGACAGTATACGACCATCGCCGGCCACGAATGGATTCCGCAGGGGCGCGTGCATTTCGCGGGCGAGCATACGTCGATCGACAATCAAGGCTTCATGGAAGGCGGCGCCGAGACCGGCTTCCGCGCAGCCGGCGAAATTCTCGACGCCTATCGCATCAAAGCCGCGGGCTAACTCGATTGTGTCACCCTGCGCGGAGGCAACTGTGTCACCCTGAGCGGAGCGCGAAGCGCGCAGTCGAAGGGCGCGCACCCCGGTGTCACCCTGAGCGGAGCGCGAAGCGCGCAGTCGAAGGGCCGCGGCAGTGTGTCACCCCGAACGGACGCGCGCAGCGCCGCAACTGTGTCACCCTGAGCGGAGCGCGAAGCGCGCAGTCGAAGGGCGCGCGAGTTTCATGCGAGCGTCGTTAACGTTGGTTGAGAACAAGTAGCGCATGCCGATCGTTGGCACCGCCGGTCACGTCGATCACGGAAAATCGGCGCTTGTCGAAGCGCTGACCGGAACGAATCCCGACCGCTGGCTCGAAGAGCGTTTGCGCGGCATGACGCTCGACCTCGGCTTCGCGCGTCTCGTCCTCGACGACGGCCTCGAAGCCGGCATCGTCGACGTTCCCGGGCACGAGCGATTTCTGCACAACATGCTGGCGGGCGCGGCCGGTATGGAGCTGCTGTTGCTCGTCGTTGCCGCCGACGAAGGCGTGATGCCGCAGACGCGCGAGCATCTCGACGTACTGCGATTCCTCAACGTCGCGCAGACGATCGTCGTCGTAACGAAGATCGATCTCGTGCGCGAGGAAGAGCGCGAAGCGGCGATCGAGCGCATCGCGGACGCGTTACGCGGCACCATCGCCGGCGGAGCGCCGCGCGTTGCGGTGTCGAGCCGCACGGGCGAAGGCCTGCCGGAGTTACGAGCGCATATTACCGAGGCATTGCACGCGCTGCCGCCGCGCGACGATGCGGCGCCTGTCTATCTTCCGATCGATCGCGTCTTCACGCTTCCCGGGCGCGGGACGATCGTCACCGGAACGCTCATGCAGGGAACGCTCGCGACCGGCGACGCGCTCACGCTGGAGCCGAGCGCAACGCCGGCGCGCGTTAGGAGCTTGCACGTCTTCGGTGAAGCGCGCGAGCGCGCCGGTGCCGGCACCCGCGTCGCGTTGAATCTTCCCGGGATCGATCGCACGGCGATTGCGCGCGGCGAGACGGCGGTAAGCTCCGAGTTTTCGGCGCGCGCCGACTTCGCCGTGACGTTTACACCGATCGAATCGGGGCTGCCGCTGTTGCGAAAACGCATGCCGGTGCGCGCGTACGTTGGCTCGGCGGAGATTTTGGGGATGCTCGAGTTCGAAAGCGTGCCGGACGAAGCGCGTGCGACACCTGCCCGCCTGCATCTGCGCTCGAGCGTGGTCGCGTTTCCCGGGGTGCGTTTCGTCGTGCGCCGCACGTCGCCGAAAACGCTGCTCGGCGGCGGTTCGATCGAATCGCTTGCGGTTGCGGCTTCGCCGGCGCGTGCGACCCCGGCCGAAGCGGCCGTAGCATCGGCACTGCGCAATGCGGGACTCGCCGCGCTCGACGCGGCCGAAGCGGCCTATGCCGCCAACGTTCGCGAGAGCGTCGCGCGCGCCGCGCTCGAGCGGTTAGCGCAACGCGACGACGCGCTCGCGATTCGGCGTCCGGAAGCGTACGTCGACGGTGCGGTGGCGCTCGAACTGCTGGCTCGAATGCTGGCGCATCTCGATGTACTGCAACTCATGCGGCCCTGGGCGCTCGGCGTCACGTCGCTCGCGCTCGCGCGCGAATTGGGCGTCGACGAACCGCTGCTCGTGCGCGTGCTCGCTGCCTTCGTCGAAAGCGGTCGGCTTGCCGGATTCGGCGGTTACTACGCGACGCTCGATCACCATCCGGCGCTCTCGCCGGAGCAGCGCGCTCTCTTCGACGAACTGGTGCCGAACGATCCTCACTCGTTCGTGCCGGTGCCGTTCGCCGGCGTCGTTTCCGGCGTAAAACGCTCGAAGGTCGAAGGTGCGCCGGCCGCGCTCGACACGCTGCTCGCGTTCGGCGTCTTCCTGCGCGTCGGAGGCGACTGCTACCGCGGATGGCAAATCGCGGCGATCAAAGCCCGCGTCGAAACCTATCTTCGCGAAAACGAGCGCATGACGGCGGCACAGTTTCGCGATCTGCTCGGCACGTCGCGTAAATATGCAGTGCCGCTCCTTGAATGGCTCGACGCCAACGGCGTTACCGTGCGCGACGGCGACCACCGCACCCTCCGCAAACGCCCACCCGCGTCGTAGTCGAAGGACGTTCCACGTCACCGTAAAGAATCCGACCATTCCATGCCATCACTGTGGCGTCGCGTTCCGCATTCGTTGCTGTGTCTGGCTTTGCTCGGCGCGACCGGCACCAATGGAGCCTCGCCGTCGCCCTCACCGACGCCGCTGGGTGAGGCCGGACTCGTAAAACTACAAAATGAAGCGGCAAACCCGATTGCCGATATCGTCAGCATTCCGTTCCAATACAATCTCAATTTCAACTATGGAACCCTTCGACTCGCGCAGCAAGTGCTCGACGTGGAGCCCATCATTCCGGCGCAGCTCGGCGGCGGTCACGTCCTCATAAATCGCGTCGTGCTTCCCATCATGGTCGATCCGCCGATTGGCCCCGCTGCGCCGCTCGCCATGGGACTCGGCGACATAAATCCGCAGTTCTACTACGTGCCGCATCAGGGGCCGGTGATGGTTGGTTATGGAGCCGCGCTCGTCGCCCCGACCGGAAGTCCGGCGCTGGGACAGGGGAAATGGTCCGCCGGTCCCGATGCGATCGTCGTCGTTACGGAAGCCAATCGGGTCTACGGCCTGCTCGTCAATAACGTCTGGTCGTTTGCAGGCGACCCGAATCGCGGTGCCGTCAATCAGGGCTTCATTCAGGCCTACGCGCATTTCTCGCAGGGTCATGGCCTCGGCATCGGCGTCGAATCGACCACGAACGTCGATTGGAACGCTCCCGGTGCCAACAAGTGGCTCGTGCCGCTCGGTCCGACGATCGCTCAGCTCGTGCCCCTCGGGCAAGGCATGCACGGACAAATCGTCGGCGGCGCGTTCTGGAACGTCGTGCGCCCGTTGGGCACCGGCACCTTCACCGCGCGCCTGCAATTTACGATCTTGGAACCCACTCGATAGCAGCCGCCCGCACCGCAGTCGAAGCACGCTCGTCATCAAAGTGGAGTGGAAATGAAAAGCGAACCGGTGAAGACCGGCTCGCTTGGGATCCGCTAGACGCGATTTTGACTGGGGTCGACTTATCGACTACCGAACGGCGATGGCTATTGGGCCGGTCATCGGTGAAGCACTGTCGGTGATGGTTTGCAAGGGTGCAGCGTCAGCGTTGGCCGTGTCCGGATAGACGGTAATGCTTGGGCTCAGGGATCCAAAACTGCCATTGTTCGCAACATACAGATTCTTTTTTTGGATAGCGAGCGCGAGTGGCGCGTTCAGGCCGGTGTCCGATCCCCCGATCGATCGAATCGGTGCGACGTTGCCGCTCGCCCGTGTGCCAAACACGAGAATGCCGCCGGCGCCGCTCGGACCGCCGTTATCCTCCGAGACATAGAGATTCTGATGACCATCCAACGCGAGGCCGTACGTGGCGTAATTCAGGAGTCCGGTGTTCGCGCCGCTGATGGTTCGAATAGGCGCGACGTTGCCATCAGCGCCCTTGGCGAAAACAAGAATGGCTGGGTCGGTGCGGTTTCCGCCTTGATAACTCACCACATACACTAAGCCATTCGGGCCTACCGCAAGGGCTACGGGATCGTAATCTTGCGTATTATTACCATAGATTACCGCAATCGGAGCGACATCACCGTTCGCGCCGGCGGGATAAACGTTTATTGAGGGCGATTCGGTGTTGACGACGTAAATTTTGCCGCTGTCATCCAAAGCAAGACCGCGTTCACCGTTTAATTGTGTGTCGCCGCCGGAAATCGTTGCCGCCGGCGTCGGATCCCCGTTCGCGCCGGGCGCGTAGACAATCACCCCATCGGCGTTGGTTCCCGAACCGGTAACGTAGAGGTTGCGATTCGTGTCTAAGGCTAAGCCGCCGAATACGTATTGGAGATAGCTATCACTGTGGAGGGTCGCAACCGGCGCGACGTTTCCGTTCGCATTCGCGGGATAGGCAAAAACGCTGCTTTGTCGGTAAGCGTAGTTCGCGACGTAAATGCACCTCGTCGTCGCGCACGATCTCGAACTGGGCGTCGTCCGGCTACCTGACGACACCTGCGGCAGCTGTGGCCCCGCGGCGGAGCCACCGCCGCATGCTGCAAGGAACGCTGCGGTCAGAGATCCTCCAGCGATACTGCGTAGGAGCTTCATCAGGCTTACCATGGGATTTTTCATTATGTCCTCCAAGAAATCAGCGCGAATCGGAATGCCCGGTCGCACTCCGAGAGCTACGAGGCCGCACCGGTCGTCCGCCGGCGTGAACCTCACCCTATGGTGCCATTCCGCCACGGGCGGCGTAACGGACACTTGGACAAATGACTTGGACAAGTGGTAAACGACCAGGTGCAAGCCGTCGCCGGCAGCCCTAGTGCACGGCAATGCCTGCCGGCGGCTGGTCGTCGAGGCGCGTGGCGGGTCCGTGTGATCGGAACGGCACGGCCCGATCGCTACGTTACCGGGGAAAATGGACGAGCGTGGCGATGCCGACGATCAACTCGAGAGCGATCAGCACGATGATGACGATCTCGAGAAACTCGTCGCGGCTGCGTGATCGGCCCAGCGCCGTTGGTGGCTGCATCCATGGTCGCCGCACGAGCCGTGGGCGAAACGGTAGCCGATATTGCGCTAGCTATTACGAGAATCTTTTTCATACTCAAGCTCTAGGAATTACTTGATGAGCGTCGCTCCATTCGGCGAGACCGCACCGGTGATGTAGGTAGTCGGATTGCCGCCGGAAGGAAAGTTCCACTTGCCCACTACTCCGCGGCACAACACGTTTGCTCCGGCTACACCTTTGACCGTTTTACGTTGGAGGCCGTTAGGGTTTCCCGCTATATTTGCCCATCCGACCAGGTCGTTCCCGAAGCTGCAGGCTCCATCGGTTAGCGTTGTCGTGTGCGTGTTGTGCGCGCTGTTTCCGGAAACGGTCGTGGCGTAGATGGCGGTTACGAATGAGCCGCCACTTTGCTGGTCGCCGACGCCCAGCACGCTCCCCATTAATTCAACCGAGCCGGGAAAGTAGACGCTCTGGTCGTAGGAAATGACTTTCCACGACTTCCCACCCTTTGGAAGCTCCGCTAGACATGGGCTCGTGCATTGACCGGCATAGTCCGCTTCAATAAAGAGATTGCCGGTAGAATCGTACGTGGCCGGCCAGTCATCGCCGGGCCCCTTACGAACGGTTCTCTTCGTGCCGCCGCTCGGATAGATGATTACGGCGCCGTCAGCGGAGATGCCACCGAAGTGGAACGCGGTAACAGCGAGATTCCCGGACCCGTTCACCGAGCAGCCGATCGGATTGCCGTTACCCGACCACGACTTGATCACCGTGGTTGTCCTATACTGGATCTCATATACGACGCCGGATTTGAAGTCGGGAACATAGACGTTGCCGGCCTTGTCGCTGCAGGGGTTGTACAAGTATTCAAAGCTGTCTGCCACTTGCCCGACCATGGCGCCCGTACTGAAGTTGAAAACGTCAACCACAGCGGGATAGTAACCATTGTCGGCGACGTAGAGGAGCGGCGCAGCCGCCGACACGTGCTCCATCCAGGATCTGAAAAAAGCGCTGCTCCGCATGGGGACTTCGTGATCGGCGCGCGTCATCATGATGAGCCGCTGAACGTCCGGCGAGAGGTGAGTGCTTGAGTTCGCCGACGCCGCAGAGGCGTTCGTCGTCGGCTGAACTCCAGCGGCGCTACAGCCTGCCATAAGCGCTGCGCCCGCTGCAAAGCCGATAAGGCGGTGAACGAAATTGGAGAATGTCATCGCCGCATTGCTCCTAGCCCGAACGGGGTCGGCGGCCGAAGGTCCGTGAATCGCAACCGATTCGTGTTGCGTCGATTCGTTCGGTGCCTCGGTGAGCCGTCCGTCGCGATCCTGCCTACGTAGCCAGGGACGCTAGGATAGCAGTTGCTAGGGCAGTACAGAAGCGTGAACCACATCGCTCCGTCCGGACCGGCAGTTATTTGAAATGGGCTGCAGCTGTCGCTGCAGGAACCCGGAAGCGGGTACTGTGTGACCGTTCCGCTCGTCGTCATCCGCCCGATCGAATTACTGCCGTTCTCGGCAATCCACAGATTACCGTCAGCTCCCGCGGCAATACCGAACCCGCCGGAGCCGGACGGAAGCGGATACTCGGTGATATTCCCGTTCATGTCGATGCGTCCGACTTTATCGGCATTGTGCTCTACGAACCACATCGCGCCATCGGGGCCCGCGGTAATGCCCGCTGCAAGGGGATTCTGGGTAGGAATCTGATACTCGGTAATTATCCCGCCCGTCGTGATGCGCCCGACCTGTCCGACATTGTAAGCGTCGGTAAACCACAGCGCTCCGTCCGGGCCCGCGGCAATATTATATACCCCTGGATCTTGACCCGGTAGGGAGTAGTTGATCGGTACGCCGTTAGTATCCGACCTCATGATATAGTTCCCGGCGGCGATCCAGAGGCCACCGTCGGGGCCCGCGGTAAGACCGTAGAAGCCAACATTTGGGATATTTGTCCCATAATCAGTGAAGCCGCTACTGCCGGGCGCAAATCGGCCAAGCGCCAAACCAACGCCGGCATTCGATGAGATCCACAATGCATCGTCCGAGCCTGTTGTCAGACTATCGGCGTCGCAGAAGGCCAGCGGAAATTCCGCAACCGTTCCGTCGGTGGCAACCTGCGCGATGCTACTGTTCGTTGGGCAACCCTCCAGCGGGGTTTGGACGGCCCAGAGCGCGCCGTCGGCTCCGGCTGTGATGCCGAATGCGGATCCATCGGATAGCGCATACAGCGTGATCTGCCCGGCGGTGTCGTGGCGATGGTGAGTTATGCTGACATTCGGTATGGATTCCGAGCTCCCGCCGCCTCCGCAGGCAGTCAGGAGCGCGGCAACGATAGACGCGGCAGCGAAGAAGCCAAACTCTTTCATAGATGAACCTGCACTAGCAGGCAGCAGCTAGTTAACCGACCTGATTCGCCCCCACAGCTAGCGAGCAAGACGGGGAGGGCCATAATTGAGCAAAGGATCGAGATTGGAAGTCGCATAGGTTCTAACCGTTGCTTTCTCCGAGTGCTTCGGATTCGAAATTACTGCGGCCGTCCGGCGGCGTGGACCTGACCCTAATGGTGCCATTCCGCTACGGTCGGCGTAACGGACACTTGGACAAATGACTTGGACAAGTGGTAAACGACCAGGTACAAGCCGTCGCCGGCAGCCCTACGCACGGCAATGCCTGCCGGCGGGTGGCCGTCGAGCCGCGTGGCGGGTCCGTGGATCGGAACGGCCCGGCCCGATCGCTGCGTTATCGGGGAAAATGGACGAGCGTGGCGATGCCGACGATCAACTCGAGAGCGATCAGCACGATGATGACGATCTCGAGAAACTCGTCGCGGCGGCTGCGGGCCTGATCGTTGAGAAAGCGGTAGATGTCTCCGATGGACGCGAGTTTTGCGTCGACTTGGCGCTGCCAGTCCTCGAGTCTGAGGCGCCGCGCGGCGGCGCGATAGATTCGCGCGTAGTACGCATCGCCGACAACTTTGAGCGCGTTGCTGGAACGGTCGAGGAGTTCGAGGACGTCGACGATGAGGTAACGCACCGATTCGGCCTGTTCCGTTTCACGCCGCCCAAGCGGCGAGCGTGCCGGTTTCTCGGAACCGATTCGATAAATGCCGTCCAGCTCGCGGTCGAGTAAGGCGTCGTACGTTCGGAGTTCGAGCAGTTGGGTGTTGGCGAATTCGAGAATGTCCTCGATCGCGCGAGCGCTCTCGGCACGATCGTAAACGAAAGCGGTATCCCACTGCACGATGGTCAGATCGTCTTCGTAATAGGAGAAACGTGTGCGCAGTGCTTCCTCGGCTTCCGAAGTCGAGAGCGGCCGGCGCTCTCCGTGAAGCAGACTCGCGATGGCTGCAGTGCTGTCGGCCAGCAGTGCCGTCGCACCGAGAGGTTCGGTAAAGCGGTCGATTGCGACGATGAAATAATCCTCGACCAGTGCCGGATGGCGCTTCTGCAACGCACGGGCACGTTCGTCGCAAAACTGCCGCACCGTCAACTCGGCAAAGGTTGCGATTCGCTCGTCCGTACGAACCCGATCGGCGAGAACCGTCAACGCGTCCCACGTTCCTCTTGCGTCGAACGTTAACCGTAACGACATGACGCCGTAGTCGTAGGCTTTGAGACGGACCGAGCATGCGAGGCCGTCGATCGTCGTATCTGGGAGTTCTTCGATGACCGGCGGCACCGGGAACTGAAGGTACGCGGGCGACGTCTGAGATCCAATCGGAAGCTGCGATGGGCCGCGGTTTATCGCGCCGAGGCCGCCGGCGTTGGTGAGGTCGATCGTATCGGCGACGTCGAATAAATAGTAGGCGCGTACCGACCCCGATGCGATATCCAGCATTTCGTTACTGCTTGTGATTCAATCAGCGACGTTCGCACGACCTTCATATGCGGTCGGACGATACGGGAGGGGAAGGAGACGCGAGAGCGCGATGGTATGCGTAGGACGATGAGGCTGTTGCGTAAAGCCGGTTGCACCATTGCGTTGCTGGCTGTGGCGTATTCCACGTGGGCTCCGGCATCGGCGCAGACGGCACCCGCCGGCATCGGCTCGCTGCAGTATCGTTCGATCGGGCCGGCAATTTCCGGCGGCCGGACAACCGCCGTGGCCGGTAGCGATCGCGATCCGCTCCTCTACTATGCCGGCGGTGCCGACGGCGGCGTCTTTAAGAGCGTCGACGGCGGCGCGTCGTGGGTGCCGGTGTTCGATCGCCAATCGTCGGCGGCGATCGGCGCGATTGCCATTGCACCGAACGACACGGACGACGTATGGGCCGGCACCGGAGAGTCGAACCCGCGCAACGACGTCGAGAGCGGCGACGGCATCTACCACTCGGCCGACGGCGGAAAAACCTGGACGCACGCCGGACTCGCCGGCGCGGGCTCGATTTCCAGCATCTCGATCGATCCGCGCGACGCGCGCACAGTCGTCGCCGGCGTTTTAGGAAACGTCTTCGCCGACGGACCGATGCGCGGAGTGTACGTGACGCACGATGCCGGCGCGCATTGGACGCGCACGCTCTACCGTGGCCCGTCGAGCGGCATTTCCGATATGGCGCGCGTGCCGGACCGTCCGGCGACGCTCTTTGCCGGCGTGTACCAGGTGCGCCGCCGTCCGTGGATGTTGACCAGCGGCGGGCCCAACGGCGGCCTCTACCGCTCCGACAACGGCGGCACGACGTGGCGCAGAGTCGAAGACCACGGACTGCCGAGCGAGCTCACGGGACGCATCGGAGTCGCAGCCGCGCGCGGCGGACGCATCTATGCAATCGTGCAGTCGAAGCACGGCGATTTGTGGCGCTCCGACGACGCCGGCGCGTCGTGGACGCTCATGCCGCACAGCCCGTACGTCGGCGCGCGTCCGTTTTATTTCAGCCGCATTTTCGTCGATCCGTCCAACCGCGACCGCGTCATCTGCGTCGGTCTGATCCTCTCGCTCAGCACCGACGGCGGCAAGACGTTCAAGCCGATTTCCACCAACGCGGGTTGGGATTACCACGTCGCTTGGTGGTCGCGCGACGGCCGGCGGATCGCCGTCGGAACCGATGAAGGCGCAATTTTTTCAGGCGACGGTGCGGCGCATTTCTGGCAGCCGTACGATCTGCCGTTCGCGCAGGGGTATCACGCGGGCTACGGCAACACGGCCCCCGACTACACCGTCTGCATCGGTTTGCAGGACAACAACTCGTGGTGCGGACCGTCGGCAGCGAACAACGGCATCGGCGTGACGAACCGCGATTGGTACGTCGTCGGTCCAGGCGACGGCATGTGGGCGCTCGTCGATCCCACCGATCCGAACCTCATTTGGACCACGTCCACCAACAACGACACCGGACAAATCTATCTGTGGAATCGCCGGACGCAACAGGCCGACGAAGTGTCGCCCTACGCGCGCAGCAACGCCGAGGCGCCGGCGATTTTGAAATATCGCTTCAATTGGGATACGCCCATCGCGTTCACCGTTGGAACGTCGCCGAGCGTGCTGGCCGGCGGCAACGTCATCTTCGAAAGCGCAGATCGCGGGAAGACCTGGAACGTCATCAGCCCCGATCTCACGCGGAACGAACCGTCGCATCAAACGGCGTCGGGTGGCCCGATCGATCTCGACGTCTCTGGCGCGGAGACGTCGGACACCATACTGGACGTCGAGACCACCGCGCTCGCGCCACAAACGATTTGGGCCGGCACCGACGACGGCCTCGTGCAAGTCACGCGCGACGGCGGCACGCACTGGTCGAACGTCACGCCGGCGGGCGCGCCGCAATGGTGCCGCGTTTCGACCGTCGAGCCAGGCCACTTCAAAGCGGCGACGGCGTACGCGGTAGAAGATTGCCACCTCGTCGGCGACAACGGCCCGCACGTCTACCTCACCGACGACCGCGGCACGACGTGGCGATCGATTTCAGCGAATCTTCCTTCGAATATGTTCGTGCGTTCGGTGCGAGAAGACCGTCACGACGGTAATCTGCTCTTCGCCGGAACGCAACGCGGCGTCTTCGTTTCGTTCGATCGTGGCGGAAGCTGGCAATCTCTGCGGCTCAACATGCCCGCATCGGCGATCTACGATCTCGAAACCGTGCCCCAGACCGACGATCTCCTCGTCGCGTCGCACGGTCGCGGCGTCTGGATTCTCGACGACCTTCGACCGCTGCGCGAACTGCCGGCGGCGCGCGCCGGCGCAGGCGCGACGCTGTTCGCGCCGCGCGATGCGTATCGCATGTGGCAGTGGGCGCCCGTCAACTCCTTCGAAGGCGGAACGTTGCCCGACAACGAGTTCGTCGGTGACAATCCCGAATACGGCGCACTGCTGAGTTACTATCTGCCCAAACCGGCGGCGCACCGTCCGACGATCGACGTCGTCGATGCCAACGGCCGGGTGGTGCGGCATTTGAGCGGCGACGATGTCCCCAACGATGGCGGTATCAATCGCACGGCTTGGGATCTGGCCGAGGACGGACCCGAGCGCTGGCACGGTACGTATAAGGAGAATCGCGGTCCCGAGGAAGGCCCGGAAGTCGTGCCCGGCGCCTTCACCCTGCGCCTGCACGTCGACGGTCGAACCCTCGAGCAGCCGTTGCGCGTGCTTTCCGATCCGCGCGACCCCGCGACGCACGAACAGTACGTGTCGCGGCACGATTTCCTCGCAGCGCTCTACGACGAACTTGGCGTCGCCGACCAGATGCTCAATGCGATCGACGCGCGGCTCGCGCGCGCAAACGCGCGACAAGCTGCCGCGTTGCGTGCGTTTCGCGCGAAACTGACGTACGGTCCGCGAAACGTCGAAGATCTCGGAGCACCTCAGGGGCTGCGCGACCGGCTGATCGACGCGCTCTCGCGCATGTCGAGTTCGTTCCAGGCGCCCACCGCCGCGCAGAAGTCCGAGGCCGCCGAACTGCGTTCGCTCCTGAATCTTGCCGCGGCGGAGTCTAGCGAGTTGCTAGCCTCACCATAGACGCTATGATAGGAAGGCCATGAACGTCGACAAGATGACCGAACGGGTGAGCGAGGCGCTCAACGCCGCCTACACGCGCGCGCTGACCGAGCACAACACGGAGACCACGCCCGAGCACATGCTTGCAGCGATGCTCGAGCAGGAGCGCGGCATCGCGCCCGACGTGCTCGCCAAAGCCGGCGCCGACGTGCCCGCGCTCACCAAGCGCATCGGCGAAGCGATCGGACGGCTGCCGCGGCTGAGCGGTGCCTCGGTCGATAGCGCGCAGGTGACCCTCTCGCCCGAACTCGGGCGCGTCATGGCCGCCGCCGAAAACGAAGCCAAGGCGCTGCAAGACGATTATACGTCGGTCGAGCACGTGTTGCTTGCGATGGCGCAAGCCCCGGGTGCGCTCGGACGGCTGCTGCGCGATTCCGGCGTCACGCGCGACTCGTTGCTCAAAGCGCTGCGCGAGGTGCGCGGCAACCAGCGCGTCACCACAAAAGACCCCGAAGGCACGTACAAGTCGCTGGAACGCTACGGCCGCGATCTCACGCTCGAAGCCGAGCGCGGCAAACTCGATCCGGTCATCGGACGTGACGAAGAGATTCGGCGCGTCGTTCAGGTGCTCTCGCGCCGCACGAAAAACAACCCCGTGCTGATCGGCGAACCGGGCGTCGGCAAAACGGCGATCGTCGAAGGTTTGGCGCAGCGCATCGTGCGCGGCGACGTGCCCGAAGGTTTGAAAAACAAGCGCGTCGTTTCGCTCGACATGGGCGCACTCATCGCCGGCGCCAAATATCGCGGCGAGTTCGAAGAACGCCTCAAGGCGGTGCTCAAAGACGTTGCGAGTTCCGAAGGCCAAATCGTCCTCTTCGTCGACGAACTGCACACCGTCGTGGGAGCCGGCAAGGCCGAAGGCGCGATGGACGCCGGCAATCTGCTCAAGCCGATGCTGGCTCGCGGCGAACTGCACATGATCGGCGCGACGACGCTCGACGAGTACCGCAAATACGTCGAAAAGGACGCGGCCCTCGAACGGCGATTCCAGCCTGTTTTCGTCGATCAGCCGAGCGTCGAGGATACGATTTCGATCCTGCGCGGGCTGAACGAGAAATATCAAGCACACCACGGCGTTCGCATCAAGGACGCGGCTTTGGTCGCGGCCGCGACGATGAGCAACCGCTACATCACCGACCGCTTTCTCCCCGACAAGGCCATCGATTTGGTCGACGAGTCCGCGGCGAAACTGCGCACCGAGATCGACTCGATGCCGCAGGAACTCGACGAGGTTTCGCGCCGCGTCATGCAGTTGGAAATCGAGCGCGAAGCGCTGCGCAAGGAGACCGATACCGCGAGCGTTCGGCGTCTCGAGCAGCTCGAAAAGGAACTCGCCGGCCTGCGCGAGCGGCAAACCAAACTGCGCGTGCAATGGGACGCGGAGAAGAGCGCCGTCACGAAGCTGCGCTCGTTGCGCGAGCAGATCGAAGACACGAAAGTGCAGATCGATCGTGCCGAGCGCCAATACGATCTCAATCGCGCCGCCGAGCTACGCTACGGCACGCTCTCGCAGTTGGAGAAGGACCTCGCAGCCGAGGAGCAGACGCTTTCGCAACGCGACGGCGCGCGCTTGTCGAAAGAAGAGGTCGACGAGGACGACATCGCCGAGGTCATCGCGCGCTGGACCGGCATCCCGGTCACGAAGCTGCTCGAAGGCGAACGCCAGAAACTGTTGCACTTGGAGGACGAGCTGCACCGGCGCGTCATCGGCCAAGACGAAGCGGTCGACGCGGTCGCCGAAGCCGTGCTGCGCACGCGCTCGGGCCTGGCGGATCCCAATCGTCCGATCGGCTCGTTCATCTTTCTCGGCCCGACGGGCGTCGGCAAAACCGAACTCGCGCGCGCGCTCGCAGAGTATCTTTTCGACGACGAACGCGCGCTGATCCGCATCGACATGTCGGAGTATCAGGAGAAGCACACGGTGGCACGGCTGCTCGGCGCACCGCCGGGGTACGTCGGCTACGACGAAGGCGGCCAACTGACCGAAGCGGTGCGGCGGCGGCCCTATAGCGTCATCCTGTTCGACGAAGTCGAAAAGGCGCACCCGGACGTGTTCAACGTCTTCCTCCAGATTCTCGACGACGGGCGGCTCACCGACGGTCAGGGCCGCACGATCGACTTCAAAAACACGATCGTCATCATGACCTCGAACATCGGCAGCCACCGCATTCTCGAACATCGCGGCTCGTTCGAAGGCGCCGACTATGCGGTGATGCGCGCGACCGTGCTCGACGAACTGCGTCAGCACTTCCGTCCCGAGTTCCTCAATCGCGTCGACGAAATCATCGTCTTTCACGCGCTCAACGAGGAGCAGCTCGAAGAGATCGTCGACATTCAACTCAAACGGCTCCGCCGCCGTCTCGCCGAACGCCGGATCGCGCTCGAACTTTCCGAAGCGGCGAAACGGCACATCGCCAAGGCCGGCTACGATCCGAATTACGGCGCGCGTCCGCTCAAGCGAACGATTCAAAAGGAAGTCGAAACGCCGCTCGGCCGCAAGATTCTCGGAGGCGAAATCAACGACGGCGACACCGTTGACGTCGGCTTCGACGACGCCCGCGGCGAACTGACGTTCAACGTCGCCTCACCTGAACCGGCGCTGTCAGAGTAAACCGATGACACAGTTGCGCAGCTCCGCTCAGGATGACAGGGCAGCGCGTTTGCGAGCTTTGAGGCGTTCGCCTTCGTCGAGGGTTCGTTTGCGGATGCGAATCGACTTGGGCGTCACTTCGACGAGTTCGTCGTCGTCGATGAACTCGATCGCGCGCTCGAGCGAGAGGTCGTCGGGGGGAGCGAGTCTGACGTTTTCGTCTGAGCCGGCGGCACGCATGTTGGTGAGTTTCTTTTCGCGGACGACGTTGATTGCGACGTCTTTGTCGTCGTTGGCGCGTCCGACGACCATGCCTTCGTAGACTTCGACACCCGGTCCGACGAAGAAATAGCCGCGCTGCTCGAGGCCCATGAGCGCGTAGCCGGTGGTGCGTCCCGTGTCGCTGGCGACGAGCGCGCCGACGCTGCGGCCCGGCAACTCGCCCTGCCACTCTTGATGGTCGTAATAGGTGTGCGACATCACCGCAGTGCCGCGCGTGAGGGTGAGCAACTCGCCGCGCAGTCCAAAGATCGCGCGCGTCGGCATCGTGTATTCCAGGCGCCGGCTCTCGCCGACGTCGAACATGTTCGACATCGCGGCTTTGCGCCGCCCGAGCGATTCGATGACGGCGCCGGCATACTCGGCCGGCACGTCGACGACGACGTACTCCACCGGCTCCCAACGCTTGCCGTCGCGCTCGGTGACGATCACTTGCGGTTTGGAAACCGCGAGCTCGTAGCCTTCGCGGCGCATCGTCTCGATGAGAATCGAGAGATGAAGTTCGCCGCGTCCGCGCACTTCAAACGTGTCGGCGGATGCGGTGTCGGCGACGCGTAGCGCGACGTTGGATTCGAGTTCGCGCATGAGGCGCTCTCGGATCTGCCGCGACGTGAGATACTTGCCTTCGCGCCCGGCAAACGGCGAGTTGTTGACGCTGAACGACATCGAGACGGTTGGTTCGTCGACCGCGACCGCGTGAATGCCCTCCGGTTCGTTTGCATCGGCAATTGTGTCGCCGATGTTGAGATCTTCGATGCCCGAGACGCAGACGATGTCGCCGGCAGACGCTTCCTGGACCTCGATGCGCTCCAGTCCGGCAAACGTCAGCAGCGTCGTGAGGCGCAGCCCCGTGACGACGCCGCCGTCGCGCGCGACCTTGGCGATCGGCGCGTTCGGACGCGACGATCCGCGGAAGATGCGGCCGATGCCGATGCGGCCGACGTACCGGTTGTGATCGATCGCGGAGATCAGCAACTGAAACGCGCCTTCCTCAGCCGGCGCTTCGGGCACGTGCGAGACGATCGTTTCGAAAAGCGGCTCGAGCGAGTCGCCCGCGTCGTCGAGCGACCGCAGCGCGATGCCGGCCTTGGCGTTGGTGAAGATCACCGGAAAATCGGCTTGTTCGTCGTTCGCGCCGAATTCGATGAAGAGATCGAACGTTTCGTTGACCACCTCGCGCGGGCGCGCGTCGCGGCGGTCGATTTTGTTGACGACGACGATGGCCTTGAGATCGAGCTCGAGCGCTTTGCGCAGCACGAAACGCGTCTGCGGCATCACGCCTTCGGCGGCGTCGACGAGGAGCAGCACGCCTTGCACCATCTGCAGCACGCGTTCGACCTCGCCGCCAAAGTCGGCATGGCCCGGTGTGTCGACGATGTTGAACTTCACGGCACCGTGCTGCACGGCCGTGTTCTTGGCGAGAATCGTGATGCCGCGCTCTCGCTCGAGCGGATTAGAATCGAGCACCCGCGTCACGAGATGCTGCCCCTCGCGAAAAACGCCGCTTTGGCGCAGCATTGCGTCGACCAGCGTCGTTTTGCCGTGGTCGACGTGGGCGATGATGGCGACGTTGCGGAGGTCGGGACGAGTTTTCACGAATTGCGTGCTTCGCGTGACGCAGCGTGAAGAACCTTCGGTCTCCGCGAGGAGGGCGAGCGCGGTGCGGCCAAAGTGGGCGGCTCGCAACGCGCAAAAGGTTAGCAACGTTAAGGAGAAAACTATGGCGAATCAACTCGAGCCGTATCTATTTTTCGACGGCAAATGCGAAGAGGCGCTCAACTTCTACAAGGGGATCTTGGGTGGCGAGATCGAGGGGCTGAGCCGTTGGAGCGAGATGCCCGCCGATGCGGGCGGCCCGCCTGTTACCCCGGAAACCGCCCACCGGGTCATGCATGCGAATTTCAAGTCCGGCGCCGTCGAATTCATGGCATCCGACGCGAGCCCGGGCAAAAAATACGGAGAAGGCCCGATCTCGCTCTCGCTTGCGGTGGACGACCTCGCGCAAGCCCAGCGTATTTTCGACGCTTTGGGTCAAGGCGGCAACGTCGAGATGGCAATGCAGGATACGTTTTGGGGAGCAAAATTCGGCATGTTGACCGACAAGTACGGAATCGATTGGATGGTCAGCTGCAGAACGTGACGGCAGGGTAAGCGCGCCGAGAAGGTTCCTGCCGCGCCGGGATACAAGGGAGCGCACGCCGCCGGATTTTTTCCGGAGGCGTGCGTCCTTTTCTTTTTCAAAAGGAGTTTTCAAGAGATGAAACTATCGGCAATCGTTGCCGCGGCGGTTATCGCCGGCAGCGCGCTGGGCTTCACCGGCGCCACGGCCGTCGCCATGACGTCGGCCCAAATGACGGAGATGCAGCAACTCGCCGTGACGGCGCATACGGCGCAGGCGGCAATCCAGGCCTCGCCTACCGACTACAAGGCGATGCAAACGGCGATCGCGACGCA
This sequence comes from Vulcanimicrobiota bacterium, assembly GCA_963704715.1. Classification (GTDB taxonomy): domain Bacteria; phylum Vulcanimicrobiota; class Vulcanimicrobiia; order Vulcanimicrobiales; family Vulcanimicrobiaceae; genus Tumulicola. The sequence continues at coordinate 2,128,341 of OY969933.1, forward strand.
CAGCGTAAGTTCGGCGCGTACGGTTTTGATGAAGCATGGTTTTACCGCCGATCAGTTGGCGGCCGGCGTCATCATGTTCAGCCATGCGATTCTGCCGAAGAAAGTGCAGCCGCATCAGTTCTACTACATGGAGATCGACCCGAAGCCGTTCAAGCTCTCGGTGCACCCGCTGCCGTCGCAGTAACAGCCGGAGGGTTTCGCGCTAGGGGCGGACCGTCGGCGGCAGCCGTCGTTGCCGGTGACGTCGCCCCTTCGTGGTATAACGCCCCGGAATGCCGCCCGTTACAGGAATTCGGCCGCGCGTCTCCGATGAATCGGGACCAGAAAGGAATCGCGCACATGGCCGACCAGGCACTCAGTTTCTCCAAAGACATTCGTCCGATGTTCACCGATCTCGACGTCGAGCACATGCGGCCGTTCGGGATGGATTTGAGCAACTACGACGACGTCAAAACGCACGCCGGCGCAATTTATTCCGTCGTCGTCAACGGCTCAATGCCGCCGAGCAGCTCCGGCGAAGTGCCCTGGACGCCCGAACAGTGCGAACGCTTCAAGGCCTGGCAGACGCAAAACTGTCCGCCGTAGACGCGCCCTCGATCGACGCCATAGAGTCGGCGCGCGCGCGCATCGCCGGCATCGCGGTGCGCACGCCGCTGCTCGAGCTGCAAGGCACCGCCGGGCCGAAGATTTTTCTCAAGTTGGAGAATCTCCAGCCGATCAACTCGTTCAAGTTGCGCGGCGCCGCAAATGCGGTGGCGATGCTCGATTCTCAGCAGCGCAAGCGCGGCGTCTGGACGATCAGTGCCGGTAACGCCGGGCAAGGCGTCGCCTACGCGGCGCGCGAGGCGGGCGTGCCGTGCACGGTCGTCGCGTTCGATACGGCGCCCGAAACGAAAATCGCGCGCATGCGCGTGCTCGGTGCGACGGTGGTGAAAGCGTCCCTCGATGCCTGCTGGGAAGGTTTCGAGAGCCGCACGTTTCCGGGAATCGAGGGAACGTTCGTGCATCCGTTCGACGACGATCACTTCATTGCAGGCAACGGAACGGCCGGACTCGAGATCGTCGAAGATCTGCCGGACGTTGCAACAGTCGTCACCGCGTTGGGCGGCGGCGGACTCGTCACCGGCGTCGCATCGGCCGTGCGCGCCCGAAAACCGAACGTGCGGATCTTCGTTGCAGAACCGGAAACGGCCGCGCCGTATGCGCGGTCGATGGAACGGGGCCAGGCATCGGTATTCGAAGAGTGGCGGCCGTCGCTCGTCGACGGTGCGGGCGGAAAGAGCGTTTTCCCACGTATGTGGGAACGGATGCGCGGCCTCGTCGATGGATCGATCGTCGTGACGCTCGACGAGACGCGGCACGCGATGCGCGTCCTGGCCGAGCGGTCGCGCGTGATTGCCGAAGGGGCCGGCGCACTCGCGGTCGCCGCCGCGCTGAGCGGCAAGGCGGGAGACGGGCCCATCGTGGCGGTCGTCTCGGGCGGCAACATCGATCTTTCAACGTTCTGCGACGCAATCGGCCTCTCGCCGTAGCGCCGTCGCCGAAAGGCCGCGCATAGGTCAAATGCAGCGCACCGTCGTAACGCCCCGCCTATGAAAGGTGAGCCCGGCGTCATCGAGCAGCTCAATAAGATGCTCACCAACGAACTGACCGCGATCGATCAGTATTTCTTGCACGCGCGGATGCACAAGAATTGGGGCTTCTACCGGTTAGCCGAGCGCATCTATAACGAGTCGATCGGCGAGATGAAGCACGCCGATTGGCTCATTCAGCGCATTCTCTTTCTCGAGGGACTACCGAACGTTCAGAATCTCGGAAAGATTCATATCGGAGAAGACGGCATCGAGGCTCTCGAGTGCGATTTACGCCTGGAGATGATCGCCCGCAACGACACGGCCGCGGCGATCACGATCTTCGAAGCCGAGAAGGACTACGCCAGCCGCGAGATCGCCGCGCGCATCTTAGAAGACTCCGAAGAGCACGTCGACTTTCTGGAGACGCAGCTCGCGCTGGTCAAGTCGCTGGGTCGCGAAAACTATCTGCAGCAGGCGATGGCGAAACTGCCGACGTCGGAGTAGCCCCCGCAATCATCGCGTTAATCTCTCCCGCACACGCGTAGCACTGCGCGACCACGCCGCAGTCTGCATAGACCTCCTCGTGGGAGCGCGCGCCGTTTGCGATCGCCGCTCGAATCCGCGATTCCGTCAACCCGTTGCAAATGCAGACGAACACGCCGAGCTTTATTCCGTGTCGGGCGGCCGCGTATCGAGCGGCTGATGCAGAAAGTAATTTTTGTCGTGGGATACGGGTATCGTCGTGAAGGGTCTCGGCGCTCCCGAGAATGCAAAGCATTTTCCCTCGATTGGGTTGGCGCGCCGGTCACTCGCGGAAAGCCTCGGCAAGTTCCATTGATCCTCGACGAACTTCAAAATGCTCCCGTGTTCGTAGCGCACGTGCGAAACGCAGCCTTTCTTGGCATAGGCCGAAACCACCATGAGCGGAACGCGAATGCCTAGCCCGTCGTAATCGGCAAGTTGCGGAGGAACGTGATCGAACCATCCGCCGTAGTCGTCCCAAAAGATGAAGACCACGGTTGAATTCCAGTACTGCGACTCGCCGATCGCGTTCACGAGCGACCCCACCCAATCCGGACCGGTGTTTCCACCGCAGTTGGGGTGGTCGGAGTTTTGGCAGGTCGGCGTGATCCAGCTCACCGCCGGCAGATGGCCGTTTGAAACGTCGTCGAAAAAGCGCGTCTGCGGCGTAATGACGTTCTTGTCCCAATCGGGACCCCCGTAGATGTGTCTGACGGCTTGGTACGCGCTCCAAACGCCGTTTGGCAAATTGTCGATTTCGGCCGTATAGTAGCGCCACGATACGCCGGTGCCGTCGAGCTCGTCACCGAGCGTCGCGTAGTTGAAGCACGGCTCGACGTTCGGACCGATCGCCCTCTGCTGGGTTACCGTCGGAATCCTCGAGGAACCGCCTTCGCATCCCCACGGCCCGACGGGAAAGTTCACGGTCGAAGCCGCTTGCGCCGCGATGATGTACTGATGCGAAACGAAACTGCTCGAATCGAAATTCGACGGAAACATCTGGTCTGCAAAGACGTAGTTTTCGCCGATGAAGAAGTACGGCTTCGTTTCGTCGTGCGGCACGAAGCTATAGGGAGGGTTGGCGTTCGGGCAGGGCGGGTGCCCGGGCTTTCCGCAAGTCCAGTGTCCCGCGTCGAAGCCGTCCATCCGGCAGTTCGTTCCCGGGTACGAACCGCGACCGTCGCACGCGCTCAGGAACGTCGTGGAATCGTGCTCGAAATCAAACGGCGCTTCGAGCTTAACAGGCTGGAGCGCGATCTTTTCTCCCTGCCGGTTGAGCCCGTACGACTGCGTATCGGCACCTGGAAATCCTTGAAAGAGATTGTCGAGGCTGCGATTCTCCTGAACGATGATGACGACGTGATCGATCTGCGGATAGCGCTTTCCCGGCGGTCCGGGCGTTGCAGTAGGTGGCGCAACCACGGAACTGCCGCCGCCGCCCGAACCACCTCCGCATGCGGACAAGGCGAACGCGCACGTCGCGACGGCGGAAAATCCTAAGCTGCGAACGCGAATCATACCGGCGCCGGTTCGCGTCCGCGGCGAATTACTCCGGCTTTCACGTCGTGGGAGGCGCGTGGTCGCTTGTACAATCCTCCGGCAGAAGTGCAACCTGCAGATGCGGCGGATTCACGCCGGGGAACCGGAAGGCTCGTTGTCATCATCGCGGCCGTTGCCGCGTTCGTTCTCATCGACGTCGTTGCATTTTACGGCGCGCTCTATCGGCCGCTGCTGGATCCCGATTCGACGACCGGCGCATTCGAAGGCGCCGTGGCGCGCATTCGCGCCGCACGTCTGGATGCGCGGCGCGACGTGCTCGTGCTGGGAGACTCGCGCATCTATTCCGGCCTCGATCCGGCCGTAGCGTCGGCCGCAGCGTCCGGCAGGTTTCGATTCGTCAACGGCAGCGTTCCGGGAATGACGCCGCGCTGCTGGTACTTTTTCGCGCGCGCGATCGATCCGGCGGCGAACCGGTTTCGCGCCATCGTCATTCCGTTCGATAGCTACGGCGACGATCGCAGCGCGATCGGCAGCCTCGACGGCGACATGCGGCAGACGGATTTGCATTACATCGTCTTTCAGGTCTACCCGCGCGACCTTCCTAAACTCACGGCATCGTTCGGCGATTGGCGCCGGCGCCTGAGCGTCGGTGCCGACATGCTCCTTCGGGGGCCGATTTTGCGCGACGACGTGCAGTCGCTCGTTTCCGACCCGCTCGCGCGCCTGCGGGCGATACGAGTCGCGGACGAATCCGCCGGCCAGGGAGTGTTCGACGCGCACCCTCGCAGCGAGAGTCTCGCCGGGCTCAACGTCGATTTCCGGCACGCGCGGATGACGTTTCCGGCGGACGTGCGGGAATCCGAACGTCGTGCGATTGCCGAGCACGTCTTCGCAGACTTCGGTGCGAGCCCGTCGTACGCGCTCTATCGCCGGCGATGGATTGGGCCGCTGGTTCGACGCTACGTCGCAGCCGGCATTCCGGTTATTTTCGTGCGGCTGCCGACGCGCCCGGCAAACGCGGGTGTTGCCCAGGCCGTGGGGCCGGCGCTTCGGGAATTCCGGAGCGACGGAGCGAGGCTGCTACCCCAACCGCGATATCTCGCGTTCGAGCGGCCCGAGCTGTTTGCGGACGCCGATCACCTCAACGCCCGCGGCAGCAAGCTCTTCAGCGCGTCGCTCGGCCGCGACGTCGCGCGCACGATCGACGCGAACGCTGCGCGCGTCGCTCGAGGTACCGGCGCCGGCGAGCAGACGCCGCCGGCGGTGCCGTGTTCGTGGAAGCTGCTCGGATGTCTGCGGACGTTCGCCGGCGTCGGCAGTCCGTTGCCGCTGCAATCGTACGAGTTTTGGATCTTCGTCGCTGTGGTCGCGGCCCTGTTCTACGGCGTTCGCGCGCTCCGGCGTGCGCGTCTCTGGGTGCTGCTGATCGCGAGTTACTATTTCTACGCTCGCTGGAACGGCTGGTACGTGCTCTTCCTCTGGATCCTGACGCTGTCGGATTTCGCAATTGCGATCGTCGTGGAAGCCGCGCCGGCGAAGTCGCGCCGCCTCCTCTTGGCTTTAGGCGTGGCTTTGAATCTGGCGTTTCTTGCGACGTTCAAGTACCTCAATTTCGCGAGCGCGACGGTTGCCGCACTCTTGGGGATGCACGAGAACCCGTGGCTGGTGAACCTGATCGTGCCGATCGGCATCAGCTTTCACACGTTTCAAAGCATTTCGTACCTGGTCGACGTGGAACGCGGGAAGATGCGCGCGACGAAGAGCCTGCTCGACTACGCCGTCTACCTATCGTTCTTTCCCCAACTGCTGGCCGGCCCGATCGTGCGTGCCGGGCTGTTCCTCGGCGAACTCCTACGTTGGCGTACGCCGAACGCGCACGACGTGACCTACGGCCTCGCGCGGATAGGCTTTGGACTCGTCAAGAAAATCTGCATCGCCGATCAATTTGCGCAGGTCAGCGACAAATATTTCGGCAGTATGGGCAGCTATCACGGAAGCGTGCCGGCGATCTGCGCGGTCTTCGCGTTCTCGATGCAGATTTATTTCGACTTTTCAGGATACAGCGACATTGCGATCGGGTCCGCGCGACTGTTCGGATTCGTGTTTCCCGAGAATTTCGTTCAGCCGTATCTCGCAACCTCGATCGCGGACTTCTGGCATCGCTGGCACATCACGCTGTCGACGTGGCTGCGCGACTACGTCTACATTCCGCTCGGGGGAAACCGGCACGGCCGTTTGGCGACGGTGAAGAACCTCATGCTGACGATGTTGCTCGGCGGCCTGTGGCACGGCGCCCAGTGGACGTTCGTGGCGTGGGGCGCGTATCACGGCGTACTCCTGTCGCTCGAACGGCTGTTGGGCGTCACTGGAGCGAGCCCGGGCATGCGGTATTACGCGCGCGTCGCGTTCACGTTCGTTTTGGTGAGCCTCGGCTGGGTACTATTTCGCGCGCCCGGATTCGCCGCTGCCGGTGAAACGTACAAAGCGCTCTTTACCGGAGGCTGGGGGCCGTGGCTGCTGAGCCGCTGGCAGACGGACTTGGCGGTTTGCCTCGTAGCGTTCGGCATCCTTTGGCTGGTCGTGAGCCGATTCAGGCGCGAGGTCTCTTGGAACGCGCTTCCCGCCGGGATGCAAACCGCTATGCTCGTCGTTGCCTTGTTTGCCGTCGAGCTGCTCTCGTGGCCCGGCACGACCGCAACGTTTATCTACTTCAAGTTCTAGGACGGTGAAAAAAAATGCCCGTACGCCCAGGTCCACGCCGGCTTCTCCGGTAATTCCCAATGCCCGCCTATGCTGTGACCAATAAAACGAAAGGTCCAACGCAGATGTGTAGTAGATTTTTCGGAGTCGTGGCATTCGCGGTTGCGGTAACGGTAGCCGCCCTTGCCACGAGCCGCCCGGCGGTGGCAATGCCGAACTTTGCGCAAGCCTACGGCGTGCCATGTTCGGAGTGCCACGTTCAAATTCCGGCGCTCAATGCGTATGGACGCTGGGTCCAGCGCACCGGGTATTCGGGTCTGAACCCCCACGTTTTGGAACGAGAGTCGCCAATTTGGTTCGACTATCCCGTCGGATACTCGCAACAAGCGCCGAACGCCGGGTCGTGGGACATCGGCAGCTTGGGCGTGCACGCCGACGGCGCCTTCGGGACATCCAAAAGCGAGTGGACGTATCACGTTCAGCAGTGGATTTGGGAGTCGAGCCAGGCTGGAGGCGTCGATACGGCGTGGATCGCCTACAATAACTTCTTCAACGGAACCGGTCACGTGTTTGCAGGAAAATTGGAGGCTCCGGCTCCCTCGGAGTTCAGTCAGTGGCTCGACGTTTCGGGTCTGTCGGTTAACTCGCAGGCCGAGATCACGGTCGGCGAACATGCCTACCAGCTGGATGCGAACCGGTGGGGATATAAGTTTGCATACATGCCGGGATCGCTCGATGCAGAGATCGCGTACGTCACGTCCGGAGCCGACTGGAACGGATTCAACAACTACGATTCGACGCAGGACAAGACGCTCCAATACAAGCTCGCGTTTGCAAACCGCAGCAATCCACTGGAGTTTGGTTATTACGGTGCGCGCGGCTCCTGGCCGCTGAGCGAAGGCGGATTCGACCAATACTATAGCAATGGATTTTACGCCCAGCGCGATCCGGTCAAAGGCGTTCCCGGCTTCCTGGCGGTGTATCAGATGAATCACGACAGCAATCCTGGAACCGGCTTGCCGGCGTCCGGCAGCAACGGCGTGTCCTACGAAATCTACGACAACATCGGGCAACGTGCGTTGGTCTCCGCAGGCGAACAACTGACAAACGACGGCCTCGGGACTCACACGCAGATAGGCAACGTCGACGTCTCGTATCACCTCACCCGCTTCATCACCGTCTACGCCGAAGAGGCGCTCGGCGTCGGACAGAAGCCTACCTGGAACGGGCTGATCTGGTTCGCGCTTCCAACTGGTCCGCTGTGGCCTCCGCTCTCGCAGACAGGTTGGTGATGGGAGTCGCCGAAGCCGACCTCCGTTAGAGCGGGCGCCGCGCCCGCCGAACGGAGCTCGTGCTTTGGGCAAGACCGCTAGACTCGTCTATCTAGGCGCCTTCGTCGCCGTTGCCGTCATGCTGACGCTCGGTCATTTTAGCGGGAAGGTGATGGGCGCCCAAGCTGCCGACGGCAAGACCATTTTCGCCGCCAACTGCTCGGCTTGTCACGGTGCCAACGGTCTGGGCGGCGGACCCTATCCGCCGCTAGCGGGAAATCCGGACGTCAATGCCGCCGACAGCGCCGGCGTCATTCGGATCGTTTTGAATGGACGCACGGGGCCGCTCGAAGTCAATGGAAAGCAGTACGGAGGAAACATGCCCGCATGGCGAGATCTTTCCGACGCGGATATCGCAGCGGTGTTGACGTACGTGCGCTCGGCATGGAACAACGGCGCACCGGCAGTCTCCGCCGATCAGGTGGCGGCGGCGCGCGCGCCGGTTGCAATGAGCGGCGAGGCACTTTTCGCCGCGCATTGTGCGACGTGCCACCAGTCCGCGGGTCAGGGAACCGACGCGTTTCCGCCGCTGGCGAACAATCCCGTCGTGGCGGCAACGGATCCGAGTGCGATGGTCGCCGTAATCGTCAACGGACGCAGCGGGCCGCTCACGGTGAACGGCAAAACCTATAACGGAACGATGCCTACGTGGAAAGGCCAACTGACGAACTCCGACATCGCGTCCGTCGCGTCGTACGTTCGATCCGCGTGGGGCAATTCGGCCTCACCCGTGAGTGAGGACCAGGTGGCCTCCGCGGGTGCGATCGTTTCCGCTCAAGTCGGGTCGTCGGTGTATGCAAAAAATTGTGCCGCTTGTCACGGGGCGGGTGGAACGGGTGGGGTCGGTCCGGCTCTCGCCGGTAATCCTCACGTCAACATCGACAACGCCGACGTCATGCTGACGACGATCGTCCAGGGCCGAAGTCTGATGCCGTCCTGGCGCGGGCAACTTGCCGCGAGCGACATCGCGGCCGTTGCTACGTTTATTCGCTCGTCATGGGGAAACAGAGCTCCCGGTGTGACGTTGCAACAGGTGCTGGCCATCAAATAATCGATCGTCACGCGGCGAGCGTCTTTATGCGCAAAGCTGCAGTTCGGCCGATCTCATGAAGAAGAGCCGGCGCCTTGCTGACGAAGGTCAGGGACGTTCGCAACTGGAGGTCTTCAGGATGCCTCGTACTTCCGTTTTCTCGGCGCTTTGCCTCGGCGCCCTCATAGCCTGTTCGCAGCACGCCGCTTCGCCGCTTCCCGCCGAACCGCAGAGCGTGGCACCGCAGCCGAATGTCACCTTCAAATCAATTTATAGCTTCAAGCCTCTCCCGGACGGCAGTAGCCCATTTGGCGACCTGCGCTTGTCGAACGGCACGTTTTACAGCAACGCGCTCAACGGCGGTGCGAACGGAATCGGCGCCGTCTACAAGGTGAGCACGGCCGGCAAGGAAAGCGTGCTCTACAGTTTCGCCGGTCCCCCCGCCGACGGCAGATACCCGATCGCAGGCCTGGCCGTGAAGAATGGTGAGTTCTATGGCACGACCGGGTACGGCGGCACGGCCGACTTTGGGACGGTCTTTAAAGTCAGCGCGTCCGGCGTCGAACACGTCCTGTACAGTTTCACCGGACCGCCTGACGGCGAGATACCGCAATCGCGTCTGGTTCAAGTAAACGGGGCGTTCTATAGCACGACCGAGTATGGTGGCGCGAGCGGCATCGGTTCGGTCTTTAAAGTGAGCACGTCCGGCGCAGAGAGCGTCATCTATAGTTTCAACGCCAATCAAACGCCTTTAGACGCGAAATATCCGGTCGGAGACCTCATTCTCGTAAAAGGCACGCTGTACGGCACGACGACAAACGGTGGTTCGAGCAACCTCGGAACGGTTTTCAAAGTAACTCCCACCGGCGTCGAACACGTTGTGTACAGTTTCAAAGAACCGCCCGACGGCTCGACCCCCTACGCGGGTCTGATCGAGCTAAACGGGACGCTCTACGGAACGACGCAGTACGGCGGCGCCCACAGCAGCGGAACCGTTTTCAAAGTGAGCACGTCGGGCGTCGAACACGTCATCTACAGTTTCAAAGGCACGCCTGACGGCGCAACTCCGTATGCGCGCTTGATAGCGTTGAGCGGCGCGCTGTACGGCACGACGTACGCCGGCGGTGCGAGCGGGAACGGCACCATCTTCACAGTGAGCACGTCGGGCGCCGAGCACGTTCTCTATAACTTTACCGGCGTTCCGTACGGCGGGAGCCATCCCGTAGCGGGGATGACCCTCGCGAGCGGTTTGCTGTACGGCACCACGAGCGAAGGCGGCAAGAACCTCGTCGGGACCGTCTTTAAATTTACCCCGTAAATAACCAAACACGTTGCACACCGGAGGTATCAAGATGCCCCGTTTTTCCGTTCTGATAGCCCTTTGTCTGGGCGTCGCAGCAGGCTGTTCGCAACACCCTGCCTCATCGCCACTTCCCGGCCTGGCTCAGAGCGGCATGGCGTCGCTACGCCCGAATACCGGCTTTAACGCCCTTTACAGTTTCCAGGCACTTCCGGACGGCAGCGGCCCGTTTGGGAGGCTGCTTTACTCAAACGGTACGTTTTACGGCAACACGTTCAAGGGCGGCAAAAACGGTCTCGGCGCCGTGTATAAGGTTAATGCCTCCGGCAAGGAGAGCGTCCTTTACAGCTTCGCGGGTCCACCGGCGGACGGCCGGTTCCCAATCGCGGGCCTGACGATCAAGAACGGTCAGTTCTACGGCACGACTGCGAACGGCGGCGCCGGCGACTATGGGACGGTCTTTAAGGTCAGCGCGTCCGGCAGCGAACACGTCCTGTATAGTTTCAAAGATGAGCCGGACGGCCAAAACCCGCAAGGGACGCTGGTCGCACTCAACGGCACGTTCTACGGCACCACGCAGTTCGGCGGCACGTACGGCATCGGAACGGTCTTCAAGATCAGTGCCTCCGGCGCGGAGAAAGTCATTTACAGCTTCAACGTCAATGCGTCGCCTTTAGACGGCGTGTACCCCGTCGGAGATCTCGTCGTCGTCAACGGCGCGCTTTACGGGACGACGCTCAACGGCGGCTCGAGCAATCATGGAACGATCTTTAAAATAAGCCCATCGGGAGTGGAACACGTCCTGCACGAGTTCAAGGGGAAGCCGGACGGCTCGACCCCATACGCGGGCCTCATCAACGTCAACGGAACCCTTTACGGCACGACGGAGGTCGGCGGTGCGAGCGATCACGGAACGGTGTTCAAAGTGAGCACGTCCGGCGCCGAACACGTCGTGTACAGTTTCAAGGGTACGCCGGACGGTTCCATCCCGTACGGTCGCCTGCTCTCACTGAACGGCACGCTCTACGGCACGACGCAATACGGTGGTGCGAACAGCATCGGAGCCATTTACAAGGTGAGCACGACGGGATCGGAACACGTCCTCCACAGCTTCTCCGGTCCTCCGGCGGACGGAAAGTATCCGGTCGCGGGCATGACGGCCCTCACCGGCATCCTGTACGGCACGGTAAGCCAGGGCGGCACGGGCGGCGGCGGGATGATCTTCAAGTTTACCCCGTAACTACGCGCCGGCGTCTCTCAGAGGCATCCCGCAGAGGCAATCTCAGCGCTACGTCTTGACGTGCGCGATCGTAATCATCGTCTTGGCGCCCGACGTGGTGATCGTTAGGGAAGTCTGATCCTGGCCGGGATCGCCGATCGTGAAAACGGCACTCTGGATCGGCGCGGTCACGTGCGATTTCTCCGCCCCTGCCGGCATGTGCTGTTGGTACCACGCATAAACTTTGTCGAACGAGTCGTCGGTCGTCATCACCGCACCCGTGGCGCTTTGACCCATGTTCGAACTGCTGCCCGACGCTTGCGTGGTGGCGCCTGGATAGCTGGGAATCTCACCGGCCGGCGCCGACGTTGTCGCGGGGCTGTTCGAGTCGGCGGAAGCAGTTGCCGCCGGGCTGTTCGATTCGGCAGCAGTGGTTGTCGCCGCATTGGATTGGTCGGTGTTGTCTGATGAAGACTTGCCTGCGCACGCCGTCATGGCTAACGCTGCAGCGATGACGAGCGACATGCCGAGAAAACGCATTTGACTCTCCTCTAAATGGGGCTTTGCTATTTGACGGAAAGCGCCTCAATGAGCGGACGCTTGGTCTCTTCCGGTGTGCCGGATTGGTTCTCCTTTGTCGCCTAAGCGGAGGTGGCCCAAACGTGACCAGGAAGAGGGGGTTGCCCACTCGCTCATCGAGGGACACAAGTTCAAAAAGCCTTTCACGATAGGAACTTTTCTCAACCGTGGGAGCGTACGAATCTGGTGGTTCGCACGGTCTTCAAAATCGCTGAGGTCGCCGCAAGGCGGCTGGTAGGTTCGATTCCTACACGCTCCCGCCAGAATCGCGGTTCGTCGCAAAGTAGTTTGGTACTATCACGGTCGTTCCATTAAATCTGATCTCTTCTGGAGCAAGACCGACGGCGCGGGATTCTGGAGCCTCGACACGTTCCCCGCAGCTCAGTGGGGGTAAAAAACGTGATACGGAACTGATACAAACGTGCGTAGAACCGCATAATTTCACATGGCGGGTAGCCCGGTTCATCGTTCTGCCATTCGGTTGCCGTGGACCCGTTATCAACCGAACCAAAAGGACGCGCGTCAGAACGTAACGGTCAGTTTGTGATGCGGCACAGGTCCTTCGTCAGAGGCGACTAGAGAGTCGGTGAGGCTGCCTAGGTCGCCAAAAGATTTGCAACTTCGTTTGCCTGACGCCGGAGGCGCGGGTTACTGGTGATTTTGGCGCCCAAACGGTACGCATCTCGCAGAACGGGTGCGACAGCCGAGTGCTCCGCCGCAGGGATCGCTCTTTCAATAAGACTACGAGCATCGCGCCGTCGCCCCAATTCGTGAGCTGAGGCGGCTGCAACGAGCCAGCGGCTTATCGAAAGCGTGGCGTACTCGGATTCCTCGCTCGGTCGATTGGCGAGAGCCCACGCCGAATCAAATCGCCCGTTAACAAATGCCTCCTCGGCCCTCAGGTACTGAAGTGTCGCCCGGTGAAACTCGTCGCAACAATCTAGTTGTGACGCTTCGGGTAACGACGATAGGGCTTTATCCCGAAATTGAGTCATCGAAAGCGACAATCCTACTCTAATTACGGTATGCAGTCGCGCCCGTTCGCTCTGTTGGCTGGACAGCAGTATGGCCGATCGGGCTGCGGCTAGAGCCTCAACGTCTTTCCCCGCCCACGCGTAGTGATCGGCCAACCCGATGAGTGCCTCTGTCCCTTCGACTAGCGCGCCAGCAGAGTACGCGTCTTGAAGTGCCGCTGTCAGTCCCTGGGAACGTTGCGATGCGGGGGACCAAGCTCTGGCACTCAGGAGCATGTTCGAACGCAGTCTCCAGAGGATCACCATTACTCTTGATCGCAGCCACGCAGAGGTGCGCCGGATATGCCGCAAATTGCCCTCCGCCCGCATGGCCCATTCATACGCTTCGTCGAATTCCCCGAGACTGCACAGCGTAGCTGTCAGTTCGAACAAACTTTCGACGTAAAGCTCTCTAATTGATACCAGTCCGCTCGCGCACAGCGGCTCCAGCAGAGAGACTGCATTGCGTGCGAAGGAATATGCCTCGAACTTGTTTGCCCTGAAACGCTCGATCCGGCACTCTAGGAGAGCAACGCGCGCACGAGCCGAATCCCGTCTGAAAGAATCGCAGTGTCCGGAAGCAGCAAGTAATTCCAACGCTTCATGCCGTGGCTTTAAGGCGTCTTGCAGTTTGCCCGCACGTAACAGTATGCACGCGTGCATCCGCAACGCTTCTATTTTCTGTTCGATTGTTTGCGCAAGGCGCGTGAGGCGCTCACAAGTGCGAAGGGCCGGCTGAACGTCATCCAGTGCAGCTCCATGCCTAGCTGCGTCCAAAAGTAGCTGAAACTCGTCAAACTCTACGAAGAAGTCTAGAGCCGGCTGGCGGTCGTAGTTGAGAACATACTGTGCTATACGCCGGCAAATATTCGCGCGGCGACGATAGCAATAGTAGTATGAGATCCCAAGAGTGGCGGCAACTTCCCGAACTGGGCGCTGCTCAAGACACTGCATATTGACGATCTTGTAGTCAAGAAGCGCCGCCTGATCTTTCCCCGATTGACAGCCTTCGTTTCGATAATGCTCGGCTGCCTCGCGCACGATGTTGTGAATAAATTTCAAAACGGTATGCTCGCGAACGGGACCGAGTTCTTCGATCGCAGTGTCGGCGAAGAACCGGCGTACGATTGGATTCTTTCGCAATGCACGGGTGTCGTGCAAATGTCTAAAGAGATGCTTCGCTGCTTTGCCGAACGCCGCTTTTGAGTCGAAGCTTAGCGAAGTCTGCGATCGCGCGGGCCTCTGCATTTGTTTCATCCGGGATTCGCGCTCTTGCATTTACCTTCCGCTTGTTTGGTCAGCCTAGCGGGTTTTTGCCCAAAATGGTCTTGCTTTGGCCTGCGAACCTCAGCAGGGGACCCGCGATGATATAATCCATCGAAAACTTCTCGGCCTTCTACGGAGATAAGTATGGCTATCCTTAAGCCCGCCTTGGCCGTTGTCGGGGCAATCGCTTCTTCTGTAATATTAACCGCCTGCAGTAACCCGGCGCCGTTAAACCAGGTCGTGCCGTCAGGGCTCGGTGTCGAACGCGTCAAGATTGCCGGCGCAGTGGTCCCGACATCATCTCTTAATCTCTTCACTCGCAGGTTTAGGTCGGATGGGCGTGACTTGCGCGTCGTCGGTAACGTTACCGGTAACCGCGTCTTGTACGCGAGTCTTTTTGAAGGTCAGGTTTTTCACGGCTACACGCTTCCGAAGAAAAAGGCATTCTGCGAAAGTCAACCCGTCCAACAAAGCATCGTAAACTCCATCGGCACCGATACGGCCGGAAATCTCTGGCTTCCGACGGGTTTTGTGACTTCTCCCGGTGGGATTTATTCGTTCGGGCCAAAGTGCGGAGCACCAGGACCGACTCTCTCCGTTCCGCCCAACGCCGATCCTAGTGGCATCGCCTTCGGACCCGACGGAACGAAATACGGGCTGATGACGTATTACGGCGGCCCCAATAACGGTAACACCTCGGTTTCAGTCTATCCGACCGGCGCGACGAGTCCAACGGCCGAGTTGACTGATACGCGCTTGAACAACCGCCCCGAACCAACCGACGCCGTCGGCGTCGATTCTGCCGGACATGTCTATGTCACGTGCTGTGACGCCCTCAAAGTCGACCGGTTCGCGATCGAGTTTACCGGTCAAGGCAGTCAGCAGAGGGGGAAGAAGATCGTTCTGCAGCAGATTGCCGTCCCGGGTGGTTCGGTAACGTTCGATCGCTCGAGTAATATGATCGTGCCCGACAACGGAAGTGCCTCGCTAAACGTCTACGCTCCGCCCTACACCGGAATGCCGACGATCTACGCGCTCAAGGGTACGCCATGGCAGTGCGCACTTACGCGCAAACAGGGGACGATCGCGTGCGCCAACTTAGACGCGGACACGATTGATCTCTACGCTTATCCGTCGATGTCATACCGATATAGTTTGAAGTCTCCGGACTACGCTAGCATCTCGCTCGGTGGCGTGGCCTTCAGTCCAAGCCAATAAACGGCTACGGGCTGATCGGACGCTGCCACACCGCGGCGCGCACATTCTCGCATGGGGGCCTCGGCTTGGCCAGGCCTCCCGAAGTTCTGTGCCGACCACAGCGAAACAGTTGACGCGTGGGTCTAAGCTGGTTGTGGCCGCCGATCTCCAGCCCGCACGTGCTCAACAACGAATTGGAAATCGCGGGTTTCGCCGAGTCGTCATGGCGCTGGCGAGCCATTGCGCCAGAGAGTAGCGCGACCCAGATTCGCCCCTGAGTCGCGACGAGTGTGAGGGAGCCTAGTCGCGGCCCCGGCTCACGGTCGCCTCTTCGGCGAGGGCGCCACTTGTCCAAGTCAGTTGTCCAAGTGTCCGTTCCGGATATCGTGCCGCAGCCCCATCATGGATACACGAGCCGGAAGGCTTGGCCGTGCGCCTGCGGTGGGCTTCCCACGACGCGCGCCACGAAAGGAAGCGATCTGACCATGTCATCATCAAAATATGGACGCGCAGCCGCCTCAATGGGAGAGGTGGCCTCGGATAATCGAACAGACGCCTAAGTGATGACTCCGCTCCGTCGAAGGCGAAAGAGCCTTCAGAAGGAGCATCTCGTGGCACGACGTTCTCGCCGGAACCACTCTCCGGCCTTTAAGGCAAAAGTGGCGCTGCTCGCCATTCGCGGCGAACTCACGATGGCCGAGCTTCCAAGAAGTTCGACATCCACGCCAATCTCATCACGCAGTGGAAGACCCAACTTCTCCAAAACGCGGTTACGGCGTTCGACGGCAGCGGCGTCAAGACCGAAGAGGTCGACATCGAGAAACTTCACGCAAAGATTGGCCAGCTTACGCTGGAAAACGATTTTTTAGAAAAGGCGCTCGGGCGCGTCGGCGGCCCGAACGTAAGGCGATGATCGATCACGATCACGATCTATCGCTCACGCGCCAAGCCGATCTTCTCGAACTCTCTCGTGGCTCGCTCTACTATGTTCCAATCGGCCCATCGAAAGCCGATCTGGAACTGATGCGCGAGATGGATCGCATTCAAACGGACTACCCGTTCATGGGCGCAAGACAGCTGCGCGATCAGCTGAGAAAACGAGGCTATCGCGTCGGCCGCCGGCACATCGCTCGTCTCATGCGCCTGATGGGAATCGAGGCGCTCTATCGCAAGAAACAGCAAACCACGAAGCGGAATCCAGAGCATCCGGTCTTTCCGTATCTTCTCCGCGGCTTGACGATCGAGCGAGCGAATCATGTTTGGTCGGCGGATATCACCTACATCCCGATGGAGCGCGGCTTCTTGTATCTCTTTGCCGTCATCGATTGGGCGACGCGCCGCGTTTTGGCTTGGCGACTCTCAAATACATTGACCACCGACTTTTGCATCGAAGCTGTGCGTGAAGCAGTTGCACTCCATGGCAAACCTGAAATCTTCAATACCGACCAGGGCAGCCAATTCACCGACGGCGACTTCGTGACGCTCATCCGCGAAGAACTCGGCGTGCAGTTGAGTATGGACGGCAAGGGCTGCTGGCGCGATAACGTGTTCATCGAACGCTTTTGGCGCTCATTGAAGTACGAGGAGGTTTACTTGAAGGCGTATGCGTCCGGTTCCGAGGCTCGGATCTCGATCGGCCGCTATATCACATTCTACAACGGCGTTCGGACGCACTCGTCGCTTGACGGGCGCACCCCGGACGAAGCATACTTCAACTCACTGGCCGCATTGGCGGCATAACGAGCGGAGCACTCACTTATAAAAGGCGATTTTTCTGTTCAAGAAACCGGCCCCACCTCTGTTACGTAATTCAACATCAGATCACTGTACACCGCCGGTGGTCCTAATTTTTAAGGGCCTTGGCTCCGATCACCGGGGCTGCCTAGAGTCCGGGCATTCAGGGGCTGCCCCTTTGATTATAGCCTTGAGCGAGAATGCGTCGAGCTTGGGGACGACCTCGCTAGGAACCAGGCCTGATCGCGCTCGGCATCATTGCGGGTCTCGCGACAAGGCGCGATTGCGGCGGTGGCGCTCGGCGTTTGGCTTCACCGCGCTTGCGCCCGGCCCGATCGTCGCGCGTCCCATTTCGAGCGGATAACGCATCAGCTCAGTAGGAAATTCTAGAAAAATTTTCGTTCTGCCCAAGCGAGTCCAGTTCTGGTTTTTCGGGTCGTCGTGGGGGCCGGCCACGCTGCGGCAATAGGCAAGCGCCGGGCAATGCGCGGCCTATGACGCGCGCGATCGAAAGAAGATGAGTTTAGTGTCATCGCGTGACGCCGAGCGCATTGCAACGCCAAAATGGGTGCATCCTCTAGCGGTTGCCAAACGGCTGACGTCGCGTCGGCGGAGCGTTCGCAAGATCAGAGCGACTCGGAACAACTCGGAACAATGAACGGAGGTGAGTCGCTGCGACCCCATCGAATCGCTGTCAAGTAAGTATCGTTCAAGCATGAAGCGCATTGAGATAAGGCGATCTGCGACGAGGCGAAGCGAGGTTTCAGAGATTCGATTCCTACACGCTCCCGCCATACGTTATGCTGTAAGGTTTTTTTGCGTCGAGGCCGGAGAGAACAGAGGGAGTGGTCGACGCGATTTTTCGCGTGCTCGAGTCCTTCTCGGCGGCGACTACGGGATGAAGTGCGTGAGCACGTAGAGTAGGCCACTGCCGATCCCGGAGAATATGTCCGAATGTCGAACGCCCTGGGGAACGTAGATGACGTCACCCTTCTCCAGCGCGACGTCTGCGCTTGGGTCCGCGCCCTTGAGGACGAGGTAGAGGTTTACCTCTGTGGTCGTTTGTTTGCCGTCGGCGCCCATGCGAATCAGATGAATGTGGTTGAGGTCGGCCTGGGCATTTTGGCTGTTTCCGGCTTTGGCGATCACCATCGAAAGACGGTCGCCTTCGTTCACCTGAACGTCCCCGGGATGATCTACGGCACCGGCAACGCTGACGGTAAATCGTATCGGACCGGGTACGTAGACGACCGAACCCTCCGCGAGCGGTATGTCGATCGCAGTATCGCCTCGCTGAAGAAGACTTTGAAGAGATACGATCGTCACCTTACCGGTCGCGTCGGCAACGCGCGCATCCGGAAAGGCACCGTTGCTATCGGCGATACCGCCGGCCGCGGCGATTGCATCGGTGAGCTTTGCTTCCGAGCGAAGCTGGTACTTACCCGGCGATTTCACTTCGCCGAGAACGAGCACGTTCGGTTGGCCGAGTTGAGCGATCGAAATAGTAATGACGGGATGACGCACGTAGCGGGCGAGCCGCTCCGCGAGCAGTGTCGCTGCCGCGGTCGGAGTTTTTCCAGCGACCGCGAGGCGTCCCACCAGCGGAAACTCGATCGTTCCGTCTGAAAGCACCATGACGTTTTGCGTAAGGGATTGATCCCCGAAAACGAGGACGCCAAGCTGATCGCCGGGGTGAATGGTCGTTTGAGAGGCAACTGCGGCAGCGGCGCCGCCGGCAAACGCCACCTGCGCGCCGATAGCGCACAGCAGCGAAAAGGTAGCGATGGCGAGAGCTCGGCCCATGGTTCGATGGTAACGCGACGCCGCGCCAACCAGAAGTCCCGGCAGGCGCAGCACCTCTGGTCCGGGAGTCCTTCGGGCTAGGGGGCGAAAGGGCAGGCGAAGCCTGCTTAGACCGCCTCGCGGTGAACGGCGGCAATGAGCGCGGCTCGGGAGTGAACTCCAAACGCAGCCCGAACGCGGGCGGCGTGGTTTTTGGCCGTCTCGGGAGAGATGCCCAGGATTTGAGCCACCTGCTTGTCGGTGAGACCTTCGCAGATGAGCCCGAACACCCGCCGCTGCGCCGGAGTGAGCGAGGCAATGCGCTCGTCTTCGGCAACCGATGCGGTCTTGCGAATTTGATCCGCGACCGAGCTCTCCGGAAACGCCTCGACCGCGTCGCGAGCGCGCAGCATCCAAGAAGAATCGTCGGTAATCGCATGGAGCCGCAGGGCCGCGGCGGCCGCCCGCCATGCGTAGTGAATCGATTGGAACGTCGAATAAGCGCTAATCAAGAGATCGATCGCGGAATTTTGATCGCCGGAGACGGCGAGAATGGTGCCGCGCGCGTACTCTTCCATCGCACGGAGCCGGCAATCGCGCGAAAGTGCGAAGCGTGACGACAGCCGCATCGGGATCCCATCGTAGATTGCGAGCAGCGCCTTTCCAGTCTCCACGTCTTGGTCGGAAAGGAGTTCGATCAGGTTCAGCAGCGCCACGCGCTCTTCGCCCATCGTTGACCAATCGGTTTCGCGCGCGCAGGCCACGGCGTGGCACAGGAGCGCATCGGCGCTCGAATTCTCGCCGGCCATTCTCGCAAGATATGCTTGGTCTGCGTAGGAGGCGGTGATCCACATTACCGAGGGTGCGATATCGCGAGCGAAATATGCGTAGTGAAAGGCGCGTTCGTGTTCGCCGCGCAGTGCGTGTGCCCACGCGAGGCCGCGGAACGTTAGAAACCGTTCCACTTCGAGATCGTGCGTCCAGGGGATCGATTCGGCCATCTTTATCGCAAAATCGAGCGTTCTCTTCGCGGAAATTTCGCGTACCAAGTGGATCATGGATCGCGTCGCATTGGCCAGCAGGCTGATGTCCTGCGCTTCGGGGACGCCGGCGACGTGTGTGGCCGCCTCTTCGAGAAGCTGCAGTTGTTCGAGGTATTCACCCCGCAACGATGCGACCCAGGAGAGCGAGAACAGCCAGTGACCGTAAAGGTGCGGGGCCGAACTTACGTCGACGTCGCGCAGCGCGGCTTCCATCGAGTCGGGTGAGCCTTGGACCCAGGAAGTAAGCATGCGCGCGTGGGCGATCTCGTACTGCGTGTCCAGGCCATACGCGTAAGTCCCGATGCCGAGCAGCGTCCGGGCCGCGAGATTCACCGATCCGAGAAAGGCGTGGCACGATGCCTCTAAGGCTCGGAAAAAGGCTTCTTCCTCGAGCGTCGTCGTGCGCGTGTCGGCGATCGCTTCAAGTGCCTCGCGATGCCGGTCCAGACGCATCAGCGCGCGAACAAGTAGGACTCGGTCGTGCGTAGACGTAGCCCGAGCGGTAGCGCGAACGCATGCGGACAGCTCACCCGTACTGAATAACTCGCGTGGTCCCAAGTGGCAAACTGCTCCTGACCACGATGCATACGGCGCCGCGGATCGCACTCGAAGTTAAGGTGCGCTAGTTACACCCGAGAACCGAGGGTCCTTTCAGAGCAGCGTAAAGACGCCGCGAGATCGCCGCACTAATGCAGATGCCTTGACGCTCCCGGTCCAACGGGCGCCGTCGCGTGGGCGATTGGTCCGCCCGGCGTATCGAGCGGGCCTCCCGGCGTATCGGCCGGGTGCATATTTGTAAATAATAGGATAACCGCGAATAAAAACGCCACCGAACTCACCTTTCCCGCAACTAAAGGGACCTGGTACCTATTGACCAGGCGAAACCAGCTTACTCCTAATAGCGCGAATATTCTAGCGCTAAGGGCCTATTTTTTTAGGGGGCGGTGGCCGTGCGCCTCCCGATCGCCTCGATCAGGCGAACTCGGGTCCCATAGAACTGCCGGTCGGTGCCGATCCGATAACGCTGGGCGACGAAATCCTCGAGCCGGTTACAGCCGAACTGCACGTTGGAGGAAGCGCATTCGCCGGAGGTCACGAGCCAGAGCCGGGCCGCCCTTGGCATCGTCGATTGAAGCTCCGTCTCGTTCTCGACCACAAACTGTCTAACGTCGTACCGGCGAAAATCCACCCCGTGAGGTATCGGGACGATCCGGTTGGTCCCGTTATAGTAGTAGGCAAGCGGCAGGGAATTCTCGGCTTCGAAGACGGCGATGGGTTCGCCACTTCGTTCGTGATTATGGAGATACTCGGCGACGCGCGCCCAGTCGCCGGGCTTGCCAAGATGCCGATAGGTTTCCACGAGCGTCACCAGCGACAGGATCATCACCAAAGCCGAACACACCAAAACGACGCGGCGTCCGTTCGCAAAGCGCACGGTTGCAAGAGCGGCAAAGATCGACAGCGTGGCGGGCACGTATAGGGAGGCGGCGTGGCGATCCAAGACGTGTACGCCCGACAGATACGTACCCGCGGCGAAAAACGCAAAGGCAAAAGCCGTCATCGCAACGATTGGGCTCCTTCCGATCGCTTTCAAAGACGGTCGCGCAAAGGCGGCTGCCAGGATCGCAACGACCACCAACACCACGTAGGCATTCTTCGCATGTACGATCGGCAGCGGGAGCACGTACCGCAACACAATGCCGGTGAGGGTAATACACGTCTGAACGATCGACGGCGGCGCGAAGATGCCTTTAAAATTTTGCACCTGACCCGGCACGATCGCGAGCATCGGAGCGAACGCGAGCGCGGACGCGGCCCCCGCCAGCGCGTACCTCAGTATCGCGCGCCGGTTGTAAAACAAGATGGTTGCGCCCTGTGCGGCGACGATAAATGCCAGATAATACTGCGTATACAGGGCCGCGGCGACGCACGCGGCGTACGCAATCGCTGCCCCTTTACCGGGGTTTTCCTCCATAAAGGCATCGAAAAACGTCCGCAGCAGTAGTGCCGACATCAACACGATCAACGCGTAGACTCGCAGTTCGACCGCCGCCCAAACGACGAAAGGGTTGCAGGCGACGACTGCGGCGACGAGGACGCCGTCCACCTGAGGGACGTACCTGCGCGCGAGTCCCGGAAGAAGCAAGACCGTCCCCGCGATGCAAAGCACCGAAAAAAGGCGCAAGAGAAAGATACCGTCGCCGGCGTGCCGCCATATCGACATGACCACGAAATACAGTGGAGCGTTTTGCTCGAAGCCTATGGCTTGGTGAAACGCGTAGCCGATACCGCGGCTCGTCGTTTCCAGCGTATACGCTTCGTCTTGCCAGATGTTCAGTACGCCCGCAAGCGGAACCGTGATGACGAGGTTCAACCCAAGCACCATCCAGGCGATCGAAAGGCGGTTCGTTTTCACTGCGGGTATTCGGCTTGCTGAAGTCACCGGGCCGATTATACTCTCGGAATCGCCTTCGGCCAACGTGAAACCGAACCATGACTCACCGACCGAAGGTCCCGGTCGGAAATGTGAGCCGTTCGACTACAAGATGGTCCCGCGGCCTCTCGCCGGCGATGCCGAGCGGCCGTTATGATGAACGTCGTGGGAAAATCGTACGGAAACGCCGCCTTTGCGGCGGTCTCACTTTTGCTGACGCTCGCGGCATTCGCACTAGGCGCGCGAGGCGACGTGCAGCACCAAAGCTTCAAGGCCTTCTACTGCGCCGGCGTCGCCGTCCGGGAACGTCACGATCCTTATCGCGTCGAACCGCTGCGATCGTGCGAACGCGGCCTGGAACGCGATGCGATGCCGGCAGGCTACGTGGAACCGGCGCCCTTACCGGGTTACGTCCTGCTACCGTTCGCAATTCTTTCAAAGCTCCCGCCCAAGCTAGCTGCGGAAATCTTTTGCATTTCCCTCGCCCTGGCGGCCATCGTAAGCGCCCGCTTTTTGGCCGCGCCCACGAACGCTTCCGCCACCGGCATCCTCCTTGCTTTTGCGCCGCTCACGCTGCTCAACGTCGCTTACGGGGAGACCGCCCCGTTCGCAATGCTTGCAGTTTGTGCGGCGGCACATTTCATGATCAAGCACCGATGGATCGCCGCCGGGTGCGCAGCATCGTTGGCCCTCTTGCAACCCAACGTCGGCGTTCCGGCGGTCGTCGCAATGTTCTTGTTCGTACACCGGTCGCGTGCTGCGGTTATCGTTTCCGTAGCGGCGTTGGCCCTATTGAGTCTCGCCGCTCTCGGCGTGGCGGAAAACAAAGAATACTTCGCGCAGGTGCTTCCGTCGATGGCGTACGCCGAACTCGTTGCGTCGGATCAATACAGTCTGAGCCGGCTACTTTTCGTTGCCGGCGTATCGCCGCCGCTCGCACTGCTGCTGGGAAAGATTTGGTTTGCCTGTGCGGCCGTTTTCGGAGTTGTCCTAGCCGGCGTGCTTTCGGCTCGCAACCGCCAAGATATCCTCGTGCCGTTGCTGCCCCCAGCCGCCGTTCTATTCTTTGGCGTCTACCTGCACGACATTCAGATTCTCATCGCTCTGCCGGCCGCCGTAGCGATTGCGTCGCGAGTGCCGGCACGGATGTTTCGTGCTATCGGAACGGCTGCTTTGGGACTTCTGATTGCCGTATGGACTCAGAAGATCTCGCGCACCACCATCGCGCTTGATTTCGCGGGCGTTTTCGGAGGACTCGTTGCGGTACTCGGCGGCAGCTTAGGGCGACGCCTTACAGTGGCATCGATCGGCGCGGCTGCGACGACGTTGTGCGTCGTGCTCCTCGTGCACGTCCAACCCGGCCCGACAGCCGGAGAAATCGTGACGCACGCTTTTAGTGCAGCGCCCGACGAGCTTTCGCCGGTTGCGTGGGCGAGATATCTTCGCGCGACCGCTGCTTTAACCCGGCCCACCTTTGCTCCCCAACTGGCGGCGTGGCTAGGCCTCTTAGGGCTGCTCGTGACGGCCGTGGCGGCGGCTCTTCGTCCTTCGCGGACGCGCGCTTCGCTGCCGGCGCAAGATCAGGCGAGGCCGATCCTAATCGCGTGAACGGCCGCTTGCGAACGCGCGGTGCAATGAATCTTCGAAAAGATATGGCTTACGTGGTTCTTGATCGTCTTCTCCGATAGAACCAGACGCCGGCCGATGTCTCGATTCGATAAGCCCTGGGCAATCAGACGAATGATTTCGCGCTCGCGCGGAGACAATTCATTCGTCGGGCGGTTGGACGGACCGCGGCGGCGCAGAAGCGATGCCGCGACGCGCGGATCGACGTAGCTGGCGCCCTCGCCGATCGTCTTTATGGCGGTGACGAGCTCTTGAAGCGATGAGTCCTTTACGATGTAGGCGTCGGCACCCGCGCTCAAACAATGCTGCATGAGTTCGCCCTGGGTATGGGCCGATAGCGCGCAAATGCGGGCCCCAGGGGCCTGAGCCTTATAGTGCTCGACCACGTCATCGATTTCTTCGGTGTCGATATCGATAACGACGATGTCTACATCTTTGGGAACGTCCGAATCACGACCGCTCGCGATACCCACGACTTTGATATCCGGGTCGGCCGACAGCACCGCAGCCACGGCCTTGGCGAAAAGCAGTTGCTTCTCGATAACGAGCACGCGAAGCGGTAAGGTTGATACAGCGGTTGATACAGACATTCTGTTGAGAAACTCCATCTGAGAGAAACCACCCGGCTGCTAAGCAGTGTAGACGCCGCGATAGGCTTGTCGTGCGGGTCTCCAACTAGTCTGACACTATTGCCGGCTGCGCCACAACCCGGGTTTCCCGTGAGTCTTTTGGTCCCGTAGTCCTGGGTCTTCGCATGGCTTACGCGGCGTTTGCAGTAAGGCAGGCGTCGCGCACCTAGTCAAAACTTGTCATCTGCGCCGGCGGCGCTAACGCTCTAGCCGACCGGTTCGGGCCCTGCGGGCGTCGTGGCGATTTTATAGCGCCACGCAACCCGTACGCGCGACCTGGCGGGGCGTCCGTTCTGTGATGCGCTAGCGTTGCGCTCCGCAACGTCCGGCCAACCCAGCAGCATCCCAGCCATTTCAATTCGATTGCGCGCGTTGGTTTTCGATATCATACGGGCAATGTGGTCGTTCACGGTCGATTCGGCCAAATTGAGGGTCGCGGCGATCTCGGCGATGGAGTTGCCGTCGAGCAACGCGTGCAGTACTTCGCGTTCGCGAGACGAGATGCGGAACGTCGCTGCGGCACGCTCGATCGCGTGCGTAGGGACGCATTGTTCCGCGAACACGCCGATGTAGACGTCGGGCCCGATCGCAGACATAGGTACGACTTTCAGCATGAGATCGGGAAGCGGATAGGCGACTCCGGTCGCGCAAGCCCCGATGCTCAGGAAGTTCCAGGATGCCGTAAGGCGGCGCACTGCACGCTCGACGACGGTAGGCAGTCGATGGTCGCGCGGTTCGATCAGGTCGGCAAAGTCGCACGATAGAGGTTCGCGGGTATGCCACGCGCGCTCCACGCGGAATTCCGGATCCAACAGGTAGAACCCGTGAAAACCGTTTCGCGCGAGCGGCCGCGGCCGTTCGCCGTTGTGACTCGGCGCGTCGGTAATTAGGAGTGCGATCTCGTGCGTAAGCCGCTGAAGTTCGTCGGCGAGTTCTGCCGGAGCCGGCTCGGGAGGTAAAGACAGTTGCACGATCCACGCAAAAGAGCGGCCGGTGCCTGCAGACGTCGCAACGCCGATCACCCAGGGGGCGTTTTCGAACGGCGGTACGCCGGCTTGCAGCACGACCGGCCCTTGGGTGACCGGGAAAGGCACCTTGCAGAGCAGCGAAAGGGCCATGCGTCCGCCAATTCCCGATTGCGAAACGTCGTAGTCGACAAGGTCGCCGTCGACGTCGAACAGACCGAGGGCCCACCCATTACCGTTTACGAGACCGATCAAACGCCGAAGAAGCGTCTCGATGCGCTTTTTTCGCGATCGATGGAGCCCTTCGAACCCCGTTACCGCGACCGGAGAAACTCCGACCGTCCTTGCAGCCATCTACAACGTCCCCTGAATGCCGAGTTGCATCGCGGGTCCCACACCGAACGACGCATCATACTAACGCACGGTCGGTTGTGGGGCAATCAAAGGGGCGGAGTAACCCATCCCTATCCCACTTTCGTCGTAATACCACTATTGTAGGAAACGGTTGCAACCTTACCATTTGTTCCATGCGGGTCCCCGGCTGGTTCGGCCATCTCGATCAGAGGATGCACGTCAAAACCGCTCGCCAGCGCTTCGATCGATTCCATGACGACACGGCGCTTGGTTTCGGGATTCATACTCATCGCTGGGAAGAAAGCCAGTTCCCGGCACTCTTCGCCCGATAGAAAATCGAGCGGATGCAAGAGTATCGACGGTTCCGTGCGCGTAAGCTTGCACCATTGGAGGGCTGCTCGAAAATACACCAGAGCCGCCGCCGGCGATATGGTCGAAGCGTACAGGACGTAGCTAACGTGAATCGGGACGCGAAAAAACGGAAACGTCGTGACGGGAATCTCGGTAATCGATCCGTTTTGCAGTTGGATCGTGTGTCGCCGGTTCGGCCGAAACCCGTCCGCGAATCCGCCGAAGAGATCTTCTCGCTCGCGCCGGTCGGATTCGCTGAGCTTCGCACTGCGGAAGTAGTACGCGCGCGCGATGGGTCCGATGAAAGTTGGGAGCGACGACGCATCGTAGAGATAACCTCGTCGCACGAGCGTCTGGAGAATCGATGTGGACCGGGTAAAGCCGGGTCCGCGAAAACCTCGCGGCCGCTGCCCGGTCGCCTTTTCGATGTATTCCTCGGCGCACGCAAGTTCGCTTTCTATCGCGTTTTCGCTGCGCTGGTGCATCCACGGCTCGTGATGGTGCGAGTGGTTGCCGATCTCGTGCCCGCGGCGAGCGATCTCGGCGAATACCTCGGCGTGCTCGGGTAACGCGGCGTCTTGTCCGACGAGGAAGAACGTTATCCTCAGGTCCAGCCGATCCAAAGCGTCGAGCACTCGCGGAACCAGCAGGTTAAGATACGATGGAAACGATTGCCAAGCTGCGTCGCCGTGGGTTTTCATGTACGACCACTGGTTATCGAGGTCGAGGGACAGGGAGGCTCTCATGCGACCGCCAGGGGTGCGCCGGACGGTCGCGCCGGCGCGAGTAGTAACGGCAGCAAGCCGTGAGCGAGTTTTACGGTCTCATTAACGTTGAGCGTCCCGTTGACGATGTGAGCGCTGTTGGCCATAAATAGTCCTTCGACGGTCGTCTCGATTGGAGGCAGGCGTTCCGAGTAGCCCAGAGTCGGGATCGGGAAAACGAAAGGTACGCGGGATACGCGAAATGCGCGAACCGAGCTGCGCGCAAACGCCGGGTGCATTCGCTCCAAGGCCGCAAGGAACGTGCCCTCGATCTCTTCGTCGGTCATGCAGAACGCCGGATCGTCGGACGACACGTATTTCGGCAAATAGATCAGCGATTTGCCCGCGAACTCACGGCGGTCCACCAACGCGCTCATTTCGATGACCGCCGTAAACGGAACCGTCGCATCGGCGATATTCGTGATGTAATACGGCGTGAGGGCCGCATCGGTCAACAGCGAGGCGCAGATGATGCCTTGGTATTCGACACCCTCGCACAGCGCACGCTCGCGAGCCGTCAGACCGGGGCACAGCCGCGCGCCCAGCGGCGCCGCCAGCGTAACGACGACGCGGTCGAAACGAGTCGTTTCGCCGGCAGAAATTACGTCGACGCCGTCCGGAGCGGCTTCGATTCGCTCGATCCGGTACGACGTCCGAATCTCGACGTCACGTGCCGAGAGCCTTTCTTCGAATCGGCGCAGGGTCCGGTCGTATCCGTTCCGGACGTAACCAAACATTTCGCGCTTGGGGCCGCTTCCGCGAGCCGCAAACATGCGAGCGATGATGGCCCAGATGAACGCTGCCGACGCCCGCGTCGCGTGCGGTCCGAGTTTCGCGCGTAGCAACGGGAGCCAAATGCGCTCGACGGTCGTACGCCCGCAATGCCGCGTGAGCCACTCGACCGCCGTCAATCGCTCGAGCGGACGCCAGTCTTCGATTCGCGATGCCTTCAGAATCGTCGCGGCGAGTCGAAATTTCTGCAGCGGGGACAAAGGCGGAAATCGCGCATAGTCGGCGGCTCCCGAGAACGGGTGCATCGTTCCATCGACGAAAAAGCCCGTTCCGGTCTTGACCCATTGCAGATCCGGCTCGAGATCGAGCTCGCGCAAGAGCTCTCGCAATGCGAGATCGCATTGCAGGGTCACGTGGTAGTGCCGGTCCCAAACGACGTCGCCCAGTTGCCACGGGCCGGCTAGGCCGCCGCAACGCGGTGCTCCTTCAAGTATCGTTACGTCGTGACCGGCTTTCGAGAGATCCCACGCCAGGGTCATTCCAAGTAAACCGCCGCCGACGATTCCAAACCGCATTAGATCGGCGCCGCTTCGGTGACTTTCGTTCCTTGGAGCGCGTACTCGGCAAGACAAGTGTGGCATCGCAGTTCTCGGCGCCCTTCCGAGGTCGTCTGGCCAACTAGCGTGCGCCCGCAGGTGCATGCAAAACCGACGAACTTGGCGGGATTGCCGGCGACGATGCAAAAATCCGGAACGTCGCGCGTCACGACCGAGCCCATGCCGATCATCGCAAAGCGCCCGATTCTCAGCCCGGGTCCGATCGTCGCCTGCGCGCCGATCGTCGCACCTTCGCACACGAGCGTCTTCAACGTCTTCTCGTCGGGATCCGAAGACAACAAGCGATCGAGCTGAGGATTCGTCGCTCGCGGACACCGGTCGTTG
Organism: Vulcanimicrobiota bacterium; assembly: GCA_963704715.1. Classification (GTDB taxonomy): domain Bacteria; phylum Vulcanimicrobiota; class Vulcanimicrobiia; order Vulcanimicrobiales; family Vulcanimicrobiaceae; genus Tumulicola. The sequence goes on from OY969933.1 coordinate 2,156,927, forward strand.
GTGAATACGACGCCCGCCGCGATCATGACGCCTCGTTCGATCGTGACCGCGGTACAGACGTACACGAAGGCGTTTATTTTTACCAGATCGCCGATTTCGACACCGTATGCGATATACGACTTCTCACCAATGATGCAGTCGGCGCCGATGCGCGTGGAGTGGCGGATGTGGACGTTGTCCCAAACGGCCGTGTTCGGTCCGATGATGACGCCCGGTTCGACGTGCGCAGTGGGGTGAACGGTCATGCGCTACGACGCCGCTGCCTCGCGCGTGAGCCGCAGCGGCGCGATCTCGAGATCTTCGAGGTGCGAACCGATGCGCTCCCAACGCGTCCTTTCCAGAGCCGCGTACGCGGCCTGAATCACCTTAACGGAGGCCAGTCCGTCCTCAGCGGTTACCAGGAGGCGGTCGGTTCCGTCGATCGCGTCGCAAAAATTGTCGAGTTGATCGCGAAACGCCTGAATTTTGTCGTAGCCGCTCCCGAAGACGTGCCAGTCGCTCTCTCCGCGCCGGCGATAGCGCGACTCCCGCCAACCAACGAGAATCGTTCCTAGGCGTCCGTACAGCCTCAGGAAGGTCTCGAGTTCCTTATCGATGCTCCACGAGAGATCGGAAGTCCCTACGACGCCTTCCTCGTTATGGACGAAAAGCCGCACGGTGTCCTCGACGGCCAAACCCTGCATGCGGCGCCCTTCGACGACTTGAATGTCGCACAGATTTCCCAGGAAATACCGCAGCACGTCGACTGCGTGCGTGCCGTTGTCGATGAGGACCCCTCCGCCGCTCACGGCGGCGTTTGAGTTCCACCGATTGCGCATGTCGACGTGCGATGTAAAGGCGTTCTCCGCAGAAACCAGCTCTCCGATGGCGCCCGATGCCAGCAACTCCCGCGCCTTACGGACGTCGGCCGCGTATCGAAACTTCGAAGCCATCGTGAGAATGGTGCGGCTCCGTCGCGCCGTCGCCACCATGCGTTCGGCGGCGGTGACGCTCACCGCGAGTGGTTTCTCGCACAATACGTGTTTGCCGTTGTAAAGCAGTTCGCACGTTATGCTTTCGTGCGACACGGGCGGCGTGCACACGACCGCTGCATCGAACTCGGCGCCGGCGAGCAATTGACGCGTCGTGGGATAGGCCTTGCAGCCTACGCGCCCAGCGTATTCTTCGGCGGCCGCGGTATCCACGTCGCAGACCGCGACGATGGCGGCGTTTGCCATGGACGCGAAGGCGGTTTCGTAGGCACGTGCGATTGCGCCGGTACCGACGATCGCGAAACGTTTCTCGTTCAAGAGGCTACCTCACACGTGAGATCGGCGGCAGCCGATGAGATCGCGCCGGCGATGTATCGTACGTCGTCTTCGACGTAGAGATCGTTCCAGGGAACGACGAGGATGCGCTCGAGTGCGGCCAGGGTTCCAGGATACCTTGCCGGATCGTAGTCGAGTGCTTCGGGGCGTGCGAGTGTAAACGGATATCCGCTGCTGCCGAAGGTCTTGCGGCGCGCAAAGACTTCGCACATGAAAGCGGGTTTCTGTATGTAACGCGGCGCAGAGGCGATTCCGCGTTCTTTCAGGTGTCTTGCCATCTCGAGTACCGCATCTTTCGGCAGCGATGCATCCGTCCTGATGCAGTACTTCCAGTAGCTGTGTTGCGCGCCGCGCGAAATCGCCGGGGTCGCGATGCCGAGCACGTCCCCAAGCATTTCGGTCAGCATTCCGGCGAGCATCCGGCGCCGCGCGACCACAGCCGGAAGCTTGTCGAGCTGTGCGCACGCTACGCTTCCGCAAAGCTCCGACATGCGGTAGTTCAAGGCGAGGAAGTAATGATCGGGGTGCTGATCGCCGTATCCCCACGCCTTGTTGATGAAGAGGAACATCCGCCTGGCGAGTTGCGGATCGTCGGTAACGACCAGGCCGCCCTCGCCCGTCGTGATGTGCTTGCCCTGTTGAAGGCTAAAGCAGCCAATGCTGCCGATCGTTCCGACGAACCGTCCGTTGTAGCTTGAGAGAAATGCTTGGGCGCAGTCCTCGATTATTGGGATGCCGGCGTCTTTGGCGAGCGCGACGATCTGCGGCATTTCGCAAGGGTTCCCAAACAGATGGGTCACCACGATGGCCTTGGTTCGATCGCTCAAGCGGGCGGAGATCGTCGAGGCGGTTACGTTGCACGTTCGCGGATCGACGTCGGCGAACACCGGAATCGCGCCCTGGTAAAGAATCGGCGAGAGCGCGCCCATGTCGGTAATCGGCGTCGTAATGACTTCGTCACCAGGTTCGAGGTCGAGCGCCGCTATCGCGCAATGAATCGCTGCAGTCCCGGACGAGCACGCATACGCGAACTTTGCGCCCATCATGGAGGCAAAACGTGACTCCAGCTGCGAAACGAACTGGCCCTTCGTGCTGGTTAGGGTACCGCTTCGCAGAGCGGCGGTGACTGCGGCGATTTCCTCGTCGCCCAGAGTCCGTCCCGACGCGTCCTGATCGGACGGGAGAGCTCTATGCGGTGTGGGTTGGAACGTTAAGGCCATTATTGTTCTTTACTCCATTCGATCGGTAGCGGCGTTTTTGGCTAAATTTTTGACGGACGAACGCGGTGATTTGACCCGTAAAGAGCGCGAGGCTCGTGTATTGGACGACGATGGTTGCTGTAGTGGCGATTGCCAGGGTGGAGCGGCTTACGTGAAAAGCCAGAAGTAGGGCGACGACCAGCGGCAGCAATCCGGGAAACAGTCCGGGAAGCGCAAACCAGAGCGCCGGACGGTAGCGGCACCCGAGAAGCACCGTTGCGGCTATCTGCCGTGCGATCCGGGCGATGTTGACGCGCCGGCCGCCGTTGCGTCGTGCATCGCTCCACTCAAGCGTGGCGGGAACTTCAACGACCCGCATGTTCTGCTGCAGCGCGCACAACAGCATCTCGACGATGGCCGCCATCCGGTCGCCGCGAAACTCCAAACGCCGCAAGGCGGACACGCGATACGCGCGTACCATGCACGTCAGGGTCGCGTAGCGTCCGTTCGTCGCGAGCGACAGAAAACGGTTTGCTTCTCGGCTCAACACGCGGCGCAGCCCCGGAACGTTGAGCACGCTTCCGCCGAGGGTATACGGCGACGCAAGCGCGATGTCGGCTCGCTCGGTTGCCAACGCGTCGATCAGCTTCATGGCGGTGGCCGGTGAATAACTCAGATCGGCGTCCAACACGACGGCGAAGTCGGTCCGAACGTTGGCGAAGGCGGTGCGCAGTGCGCTGCCGAGACCGCGATTTACCGGATGCCTGAGGACGCGAGTTCTCGAGCACCGTCGCGCGAATGCTTCGGCCACCGCATAGGTCGGATCGTCGCTCCCGTCGTCGACGATGAGATACGAGAACTCGTAGGTGCCGCCGTGCGACGCGAAATACGTTGCCATCGCCTGCAGGGCGTCGGCAAGGCCGGGACCTTCGTTGTATGCCGGTACGACGACCGTTACGCCGGTCACGCGGACCCCGCCATCAGCTCGCGCATGCGCACGAAATAGTCGTCGTAATCGCTGGTGGTCGTCACGTCTTTGTTGACAACGACGCCAAGGACGTTATCGATACCGAAGAGCTTCAGCTGATCGACGGCCTTGCGCGCATCGGCCTCGTCGGTCCCGTCGGCGGCGACGACCAAGAGCGACCCGTCCGTGTGCGCCGCGACCATCAGACCGTCCGATACGGCCGAGAGCGCCGGCGTATCGACGATCACGGTCCCGTAGGCCATCCGCGCTTTGGCGAGCAGTCCTTCGAATTTCGAGTTGAGCAGCCGCACCGGTGCGAGTGCATCCGAGCCGCTGGTGAGGATGTCGAGGCCCGGCGCGAGAGGCTGAATCGCTTCTTGCATGGACATGGTGCCGTCGAGCACGTTGCTCAAACCGGCGGCGTTCGTGCAGTTGGCTTTTTCGTGCAGCGTCGGCTGGCGAAGGTCTGCGTCGATCAACAACACGCCCGGCGTGAGCGTCGATAAACTCTTGGCGAGGTTGAGCGCGACGGTAGACTTGCCTTCGCCGCGACGAGCGCTCAGAACCGCGAGACTTCTCAAACGGCGTCTATTCGAATGGTTCAGCGTGACGCAGAGGCGCAGGAACGCCTCGATGGTCACCGCTTGGGCCATCGCCAACATACGAGGATTCTTGACTTCGAGTTGGGGAATCCGCGCGACGACCGGCAGACCGAGGAGACCGGCGACGTTGGTTCCGGCCGCCCGGCGTTCGATTGCGTCGAGAACGTAGACGACCGCTAGTCCGAGAAGGAGGCCGACCGCGAGTGCGATCGCCAGGTTCGTGGTCAAGCTCGGGCGTTTTACGGCGGCGTCAGCACTCGCGGGCTGAACGATGACGATGTCGCTAATTGCCGTCGAACCGGCAACGAGCGCATCGCTATATTTTTGTGCGAGTGCGTTGTAGACGTTTGCGTCGCGCTTTGCTTGTTCTTGTATGGCGGCAAACTGCACGGCCTGCTGCGGAAGCGACTTGACGTCGGTGTGATAGCCGCGCCGCTCCGCTCGTAGCGACCGTACTTGCGCCTGATCGCCTTGAATGCGAGCCCGATAAGTCGCCGCTTGCTGCTGCAAGGATTGATAGAGCGGATTAGGTGCCACCGTCGTTTCGCTCACGACGGCAGACGGCTGGCCCGCGATTTGCGCGATGAGCGCCGCGCGCTGCTGCGCGAGAGCGATGACGGCCGGGTGTGCCGGCGTATACCTTTGCCTCGCCGTCGCGAGCTGAGTCTCGACGTCGGCAAGCTTCGAGCGCAGGTCGGACGAGACCGGGTTGCGCTGCACCTGCTGAGCGCTGTTCACGGTACTGGAGAGCGCACCCATTTGGCTCGTGGCGCTGTCGAGAAGCGCCTTTGCCTCACTCGCATCTACGGTCAGCTGATCGATCCGCTGATCGACGGTGGCGACGCGCGATACGACGTCCTGCTCGTGAGACGTCGCGTCCATATATCCGTGGGCCGATTGAAATTGCGCGAGTTGCGTCGCGCTTGTCCGCATGCGGCTGCGGGCGGTCGGCAGTTCCTTAGACAAATAACCGATCGCCGAAACTGCTTCGGAACGGACGAAATCGCGTTCCTCATCCACGAAGGCACCGGAGAACGCGTTAGCAATCCGCGCGGACTCGTCGGGCGTCCTGCCGCTAACGTTGAGGTTGAGGAGCGCGGTATTGGCGATGGGCCGCACGTTTACGTTGCCGAGCAACTCTTTCGGCGTGATCGACAGGTTGAGTTGCTTGATGACGGTCGACGCGATGTCGCGCTGCTGCGCCAGCGCCGCGAAGGTTTCGGCCGACTGGACGCCGCTCTGCAGCACGAGAGCGTTCAAGACCGGAAGGGTGGTGCTGTTATCGGAGGTTGCAACGTTCGTATCGGACCGGCCCGCTAACATGCGCACCGTCGTCGTGTACGATTTCGGCGTCAGAACGGTCACGGCACCAACGAGTGCAACGAATCCTCCCGCTATTGCAGCGAACACGCGCCAACGTCTTACGATGGCGGAGTACAGGCGCTCGATTTCGCGTCTGTCGTCTGCCCGGTTCGGCTGCGCTTCGTAGTGCGTCAGCGTGGCCGGAACTCCGTACGGCGCTATATTTGGCATCGTGTTGAACATAGTACGCTGGGAAGACGCCGGTACGTAAGGACGACACTGCTCAGAGGCCGGGACCTTCGATGGAGGGACTTGTGTCCTTTTCTCCGTGAGTCACGCTGCGTAGTGCTAACGGCACTCCGAGCGCGGCGCGCCGGCGCGTATCATTGGAACAGTCGTGGCTACCCGCATCGTCGAGCGCCGAGCTCCGCAACTCAAATCAGTTACTCGGGGCACTCCTCGCGCATTTCCGGCGAGGTGGGTCGCAATCTTAGCAATTAGCGACGTAACGCTGTTCGTCGTCGCTTCGTGCCTCGGCGCTCTCATCGGGTTCCATCACTGGGAATCGCCGAGGATCGTGGGGCATCTTCTCATCGCAGAGATCTTCTACGTCGCACTTTGGGTGATCGTTTTCGACCGGTTGGGCTTATATCGGCGGACATACGCCTTATCGATGAAGGACGAGCTCTACTACACGACCGCAGCGTTGATGCTGGGAACGATCCCGCAGCTCGTGCTTTTTACGATCTATCCCGGGATTTCGACTTCGCGCATCGCGCTGATCTTCGCTTTGGCGTTTTCGATCGTGCTCGTCGGCTCATCCCGTGCAGTGCTTCACCGCATTCGCAACAACGAGTCGTTCAAGGGGCATCGTAAGATTAGTCTCATCGGAACGTCCGAGCACATCGATCGAGTACTCGAAAGTCTCGAGCTGCCCGACGGGTCCGAGACCCAGCTCATCGTCGTCGACGACATCGCCGAAGCGATCGGCCGGATCGACCTCAGCCGCGATCCGGAACTCCGGAGCATCGAGTGGTTCAGCCACGCGCGCCGATGGGGTTGCGACGCACTCATCCTTACCGAAATGATTCCGTCGCATCTGCTCGCGCACGTTCTCGAGGTCGCGGCTACCGAACGAATTCGTTTAGCGTTTGCGCCGCCTACGGTCATCCGCTACTGCTACGATCTCAGCCTTCAGACCGACGGACGACAAGTGCTCATCGTTCCGGCTCGCCTGCGCGCGTGCTTGCCTCGTGCCCAGCTGGTCAAGCGCCTGATGGACGTCGCGCTGGCGTGCGTCGCCCTCATGATCTTCTCTCCGGTCATTCTCGCGGCCGCGGTGGCCATCGTCATCGATTCGGGCTGGCCGATCTTGTACTCGCAAGAGCGAGCCGGCATGGGCGGCAAGACCTTTCGCATTCTGAAGTTTCGCTCGATGCGGCCGGACGCTGAAAGCGCGGTCGGCGCCGTGTGGGCCACCGGCGACGATCCACGAAAAACTCGCGTCGGGGCGTTCTTGCGGCGCTTCAGCATCGACGAGCTCCCACAACTGTTTAACGTGCTGCGCGGCGACATGTCGCTGGTCGGTCCCCGGCCCGAGCGGCCCATCTTCGTCGACCTATTTCGGACGACGCTGCCGCGTTACGATCAGCGACACTTGGTACGTCCGGGAATCACGGGGTGGTCGCACGTGCACATGAAACGCAACGTCGATATGTCGGCGGCCGGCGAACGCCTCGACTACGATCTCCAGTATCTCGAAAACTGGTCGCCGTATCTCGACGTCGCGGTGCTCTTCCAAACCCTTTGCGAATTTCTCTTCCACCGAGCCGCATGACCGCACCGCTGCGCGTTCTCCACATTCTACCATCGATCCGTGGATATGGCGCCGAGCGGCTCATCGTCGATCTTCTCGGACACTTGTCGTCGCCGGAGGTCGATGCCGCGCTGCTCACGATCTACGAGCCGCCGGCCGATTTGCGGCGAAAGTTGACGTTTCGACTCATACACGCCGGCCGCAGAGATCTCCGCGACCGAACCTTCATTTGGCAAATGACCGGCGAAATTCGACGTTTCAAACCCGATATCGTTCACACGCACACCCACGTAGGCAAATACTGGGGACGTCTTGCGGCCATGCTCGCGGGCGCGCGATGCATCGTTCACACCGAGCACAATCCCTGTGACGTGCGCCGTACGAGGCTCGAACGCGCGGCGGATTGGCTCCTCCATCGGAAGACCGTGCGCGTCGTGACGTTTTTTAGCGACCAGGTTGTAGCGCTAAGCCGCCGGGAGCACCTGCCCCAAAGCAAGGTGCTCGCGATTCAGAATGGCGTAACGTTAGTCGACGGTCACGAGGACCGGACTCGCGCTCGCGAGCGGCTGGCCGTCGCCGGCGACGAGTTTGCAATCATGCTCGTCGGCCGCATGGAATATCAGAAAAATCATGCGTTAGCCTTGCGCGCGTTTTCCGTGCTCGAACCGGCGACGCGCGAGGGATCGGCATTGCTGTTCGTGGGCGCGGGCGAGAACGAACCCGCGCTGCGCGGTCTTGCGGCCGACTTGGGAATTGCTTCGCGCGTGCGCTTTCTCGGCTACCGTACCGACGTCGCATCGCTCTTGCCTGGAGCCGACGTGCTGCTGATGAGCTCGCGGTTCGAAGGCATGCCGCTGGCGCTGATCGAGGCGATGCTTGCCGAAGTTCCGATCGTCACGACGCCGTGGCTCGGCGCACACGATATGCTCGCCGGCGGACGCTACGGTCTCGTCGCCGACGGCTTTGCGCCGGAACACCTCGCCGCGCAGATCGAGCGTGCTCGCAGAAATCCCGCCTTGCGCCGCACCCTTGCCGAGCGCGCCGAGCGGCACGCCCGCCAGGCATACGACATCAGGCGCACTGCCGATGCCCACCGTACGATGTACCTGCGTTTGTGTGGTTCCAACTCGTGAGCGGTCGCGCCAAACGCTTGATCGTCGTCACCTCACGCTTTCCGTTCGGATCTCAGGAAGCGTACTTGACGGCGGAACTCGACGAGCTCGTGCGGTACTTCGATCGCATCGTCGTGGTGCCGGTTCGACCCCCTCGGCAGCCCGCCCGGCATCGCATTCCCAAAGGCGTCGAAGTTCTTGCATGGCCGCTCGTGAACGCGGCCTTGCTGCGCCGCGCCGCGCGCACCGTGATCGATCGGCCGGCCGCCACGATCGAGGCGCTCGGGCAATTGATGGCTTCGCGCGATCCCGGCTTCGCAAAGAATGCTTCGGTCGTCGTGAAGGCGTTGGCGCTAGCGGACTGGGCGAGAAAACATCGCTTCGACCACATCCATGCGTATTGGATGTCGACTCCATCCACGGTCGCGATGGTGGCAGCGCTCGCGAGCGACGCGCTTTGGAGCGCGACGGCGCACCGATGGGATATTTACGAACGCAACGCGTTCGACGTAAAGCAGCGAACCGTCTCGTTCGTGCGAGCGATATCGGATCGCGGAGAGCGCGATCTGCGAGCACGGATGCCGGCCCTCAACGGACGAATTCGCCGCGTGCGCCTTGGGACCGTCGTGCCCGACCGCCCGGCGCCGGCACGTCCCAACGACGCCGAGTTTCGCATCGTTTGTCCGGCGGCATTCGTCCCCGTCAAGGGTCATAAGGTGCTCCTCGCCGCCCTCGCGATATTGCGTCGTTCCAACGTCCCGGTTCGCTGCACGCTGTATGGCGCGGGGCCGATGCAGTCCGAACTCGAGGCTGAGGTTGATTTTCTGAACCTTCGAAACGTCGTGCGTTTCGGAGGATTCATCGCCCGCGACGCGCTGCACAATGCCTATCGGCTCGGGTGGTTCTCGGCCGTCGTGCTGGCGAGCCTTTCGGCCGGTGAAAAGATGATGGAGGGCGTGCCCTCGGCGCTCCTCGAGGCGATGGCGCTGAGCGTGCCGGTGGTGGCAACCGATTCGGGCAGCGTCGGCGAGTTGCTCGACGACGGTTGCGGATCGCTCGTAAAGCCGGGCGATGCGGACGCGCTGGCCGCGGCACTCTTAGACGTCTATAACAATCCGGATGCGGCCCGCAATCGGGCGGAACGCGCCTACGATCTCGTGTCGGCGCGCCACGACGTGCGCACGCAAATGCGCGAGCTCGCATCCGCTTTCGAACGAAAGGATCAAGCGTGAACGTAGCGGTGATCGGCCTTGGCTATATCGGACTGCCGACGGCGGCGCTTCTTGCGCGCGGCGGCCACCGAGTCTACGGATACGATGCCAATCCGCAGCTGCGGGACAGTCTGCTGCGGGGCGAAATAGCAACGAACGAAAGTGCCGTGCGCAACGAAGTGATCGAAGCCATCTCCAGCGGCAACCTGGAGATCGTCGATCGGATCCCCGCCGCAGGCGCGTTCATTCTGTGTCTTCCCACTCCGACTCTAGAGGGAAAACCGGACCTTCGGTACGTGGAGGCGGCAGCGGGCGCGGTCGCGGCGGTGGCCAAACCTCAGTCGCTGCTGGTGCTGGAATCGACGGTACCCCCCGGTGCCACCGAACGAATTTTCGAGCGGGCCTTGCGCCGAGCCGGTAAAGCGATCGACGACTATCACGTGGCGCATTGTCCGGAACGTGTCATCCCGGGTGCAATTATCGAAGAGTTGCGCAGCAACGCGCGGGTGGTCGGCGGGCGCACCCCAAGCGACGGGGAGATCGTCCGCGATCTCTACGCGTCGTTCTGCGAGGGCCCGATCGCACTGGCTTCGACGGCCGGTGCGGAGTTCGTGAAGATCGTTGAGAACACGTTTCGCGACGTCAATATCGCATTTGCGAACGAGCTTTCGATTATCGCCGAAGAACTCGGCGTCGACGTTTGGGAAACGATCGAATTGGCGAACAAGCATCCGCGAGTCCAGATCCTGAGCCCGGGCCCGGGCGTCGGAGGACACTGTATTCCGGTCGATCCGCAGTTCCTCTCCAATGCCAGCCCGTTCGTTACCGAACTCATTCAATCTGCCAGACGCGTGAACGATCGCATGCCGTATCACATCGTGCACCGGGTCGCCGAAATGGTCGGGCCGTCGCGCGGCCGCAAGATCGCTCTGCTTGGCGCAGCCTACAAGGCCGACGTCGACGACGCGCGTGAAAGCCCGACCGCTCGCATTGCCGATTTGCTGCACGAGCGTGGATATGCAACCGCCGTTTACGATCCACTGGTCACCCGCTTCGTCGAGCCTCTGTCGGAGTCGCTCGCGCTTGCTGCGGCCGGCGCCGATGCCTTGGTTTTGGTTACGCCGCATTCAGCGTTCCGAAGCATCAGACCGGCGGAGATGGCATCGCTGATGCGGACTGCACGGCTCATCGATACGCGAAACTTTTTTGCCGTTGAAGAGTGGCGCCGGTATGGATTCGAATGCTACCTCTTGGGAAGCCAGTCCGCCCCGCAGGCGCGCCGGGCGGTGGCGTGAGCGTGCTGCGCCGAGTCGTGCTGGGCTTTCCGCTCACGTGGTCGCATCGCCGCGCGTACCGCTTGGAATCCTTGAGCGATCCCGGAAGCTCCCCGTATTTCATCGAGTGGGATCCGGGAAATGGCACGTACGGCGAAGACTGGACGAACGCACGTCGCGATTCGAGCGGCGTCCTGCTGAGCGGACACGAACGGTATTATCACGCCATCCGCATCGCTCAGTTTGCTTTGCACCGTTTCGGCCTGTGGCGCCGTACCGGCGACGTCGCCGCCCGTACGGACTTCCTCGCGCAGGCCGCATGGCTTCGGGATTGCCAGCAAAACGACGGCATCCCCGGGATGTACCGCTTTGCGTTTCCGTGGCACAAGTACGGCGCCGGCGTGGGATGGGCTTCGGCGATGGCGCAAGGGGAAGCGATCTCGGTGCTGTTGCGGGCGCATGGGATGCAAGAGGGCGCCGGCTTCGACGCCGCCGCACTTCGCGCCGCCCAACCGTTTCGAGCCGGCATCGAGCGCGGCGGCGTCGTCTGGAAAAGCGGCCAGGACATTTTCTTCGAAGAGGTTGCAAACCGGCACGCGCCCCACATTCTCAATGGATGCATTTATGCGTTGTGGGGAGTTTGGGAGTTGGGGCAACGCACCGGCGAGCCCTGGCTCGCTGAAATCGCCGAACGGTGCGTCCGTACGCTCGAGCGGTGGCTACCGCAGTTCGATACCGGCTGGTGGACGCAGTATAGCCTTTTGCGCAGCTCGACGCACCGGCCGCACATCGCAACGCTGAAGTATCACGAATTCCACATCGCGCAGATGCGCGTCCTTGCCAAAATGTTCGGTGTGTACGCCTTTGATGATGCGGCTGCGCGCTGGACTGCCTACGTCGAAACAGGTGCGAGCCGTAGACGGCTCTTGGGCGAGACGCTCGGCAGTCTTCCCGATCGGTTCTTCAAACTCGACACGATATCGGGAGGAGCTACCACGTGAAGGTTGCGCTGATTACCCACTTCTTTCCGCCGGAGCCTGGGGCCGGATCGCTGCGGGTCGGAACGCTTGCGAAAGCCCTTGCAAACGCGGGACACGACGTCACGGTCGTCACCACCTATCCGTCTTTTCCTCGAGGCCGGTTTGCCGAAGGGCGCCGGCCCGTCCTGCGCGTCGACGAGGGCGATGGGTATCGGATCGTCCGCCTCTTTTCGATCTTGGTCCCCGGCATGCCCGGCGGCCGTTTTCTGCATTGGCTCACGACCGCGCTTTCGGAGTCGCTCTACATGATCGGAGCGCGCGAGCGCTACGACGTCGTGATCGTCAGCTCGCCGCCGATTACGGTGACCGTACCAGGATTGATCGGAGCGGCTCGGCACGGCGCGCGGTTCGTCGTCGACGTTCGCGACGTATTTCCCGATATCGCGATTGCGATGGGCGTTTGGAAGTCTGACGGCTTCTTCGCACGGACGCTCGAACGATTCGTTCGCTTCTTATACAATCGTGCGGATCTCGTATCGGTGGTGACGCCGACGGCACTTACTCAAATCGCGCGGCGCGGCGTCGAGCCGTCCCGGCTCGTTCTCGCGCGCAACGCAGCCGAAAGACTCCCCGACGTGCAGCCGCTTCCCCCGCGCGCCGATGGGTTTACGGCCGTCTACGCCGGAAATCTCGGCCTCACGACCGACGTCGATGTCCTGGCCGATGCGGCCAAGCTCGTCGCAAGAGACGGCATCAGCATTGAAATCGTCGGCGACGGCGCTCAGCGAAGGCGCCTCGACGAACGCGTGCGCACCGAAGGGATATGGAATCTCCGCCTCGTCGGAAGTCTGTCCCGCGCCGGCGCAATGGCAAAGGTGGCGAACGCGGACGTTTCGATCATTCCGTTGCGCAAGGGAATCGAGGAAAGCGTCCCAACCAAGCTCTACGACGCATTGTCCGTAGGTTGCCCGGTCATCGTGGCGGCCGGGGGAGAGGCCCAATCGGAAGGCGCCTCGCTCGGTGCCGTTTGTACTCCGGCCGGCGATGCGCCGGCGTTAGCCGAGGCGCTGCGTCAGGTTTCGCTGCTCGATAAGGCCGCGCTGCGAGAACTCGGCGATAAGGGCAAAGAGCTGGTCATGAGGCGAGCCGACAGGTCGGATATCATGGCCGATCTGGCCGGGCGCATCGCGGCGCTCTGCTGAGCGACCGCGGCGTTTCGGAGCAGCGTCGCCATCGCAAAGACGAGCCACGCATACTTGTATTGGAAGAGGTCGATCGTCATCGACACGGCGAGGATCGCGACGAGGCTCGCTTCCATCACGATCCGGTAGTCGTAAAACTCGCTGTTCGACTCGATGTCGCGCAAAGAGCGAAACTGCGCGACGAAAAAGCCCGCGATCAAAATGACGCCGACGATTCCCAACTCCACGAGATAGTGCAGCACGAGATTATGCGCCGGGCCGTCCCAACCATACGGATACGGCTGGCGCACGCCCAAATAATAGATGTCGAAGGCCTCGGTAAAGTTGCCGATGCCGTAACCCTGCAGAAAGCGGTGTTTGGCGGCCTCGACGGCGACGGCCCAAATCGACGTGCGCCCCGACCCGCCGGTTTGCAACGCCGTTGAAAAGCGCAAGAATACCGAGGTTTGGACGCTTGCGATCACGACGAGAACGACCGCCACGACCGCCGCCAGCCGAAACCGGTGGCGCGATCGCCAAAGATAGTAAACGGTGATAACGCCGATCGCCGTCAGGCCCTCACGCGAGCCGCTCAATAGAATGGCGACGATCAGTAGAGCAAGGGCCGCGACGCTGACGATCACGGTCAAAAGTCGCTTGGCCCTGAGTGCCCACATCGCGACAATCGCCACTGGGAACAGCAGCGCGTCGGAAAAGTGGTTCGGGTCGATGTGATAGGCGCCGACCTGGATGACGAGCCGTCGCATCGTTAGGGCCTGCTGGGCAAAAGACGGGTCGTGATAGAAGAGTTGCGCACCGTAAGCGGCCGCGCACACGCCGCCTAGAACGGTCAGGAACAGCAGCATTCGAAACTGCGAGCGCGAAATCGGAACCATCGTAAGCACCGCATAGAGCAGCATCAGTCCGGCGTATGTCGGAATCATCTGCAGCGCGGCCTTTTGGTCGACGGCCCACAGGCAGCTTGCGAGCATCCAAACGACGAGCGCGCACAATACCTGCAACGGCTGGCTCGCCAGGCTGAATTGCCGCCGCCGCACGACCCAAAATAGCAAAAACGCTCCCGCAACCACGCCCAGGAGCTTCGTCAAGGTACCGAACGAGCCGGTGTTCAGCAGGTTGTCGAAGGGTACGAGCAAGACGAACAAGCCAAACAATGTATCGAGCGGCCACCGCAGCGCTGCATAGAGCCCCGCCGTTCCTAAGAGCGCCGCGAAAACCAGCGCCCCGGCTCCCGTATGGCCGGCGAGCAGAAGGACTGCCGCGGCTCCCACGAGCGCGATGGCTACGAGTGCGGCTCGCGGCTCGATTCGCGACGTCGTTAGTGTGCCCATCCTGTGCTTCGAATATACGATACGCGTGTCGCGGCGTCGAGAAGCGAAAGTCCCATCGACAGGGGCAAAGGATAGATTTGCGGCGCCCACCGCGCGCTTTAGACTATCTATGTGCCCCACCACTTTTGGTCGTGGCAGCTGTTGCTCGCCATCGTTCTCAATTGCGCCGTCCAGGCGCTGGCGATCGCGGCGTACGCGGCGCGCCTTGCCGGAGCGCGTTCCGGCAGAGTGGCCACCGCCATATCGCTGTTCAATATTTTTGCGACCAGCAGCCGCTTCGCGCAGATGTTTTACACGCCGATGCTCGGTGCTCTCTCCGACCGCGCGGCTTCGGCGACGCTCGGCGTCTATCAATGGCAGCTGCGCTCGATTATTATTTCGGGGACCGTCGGAGCGGTGATCGGTACGCTGGCCATACCGACCTTCGTAATGTTTTACCTGCGCGCGATTCGATCGCTCGAGCGCAACGGTAGTATTCCCAAGGCTGCGCTTGCGATGTTTCGACCGTCCACGATCGCCGCCGTGATCGGAGAAGTGAAGTTCGGCGTCGCGACGCGGTGGCGCGATCTTCCGTTCGGCCGCGTTCCGAAAGACGTCCTGCTTCTGAACGTGCTCGTCACGGCGATTTACGGTGCGGGCATCGCAGCCGCAGCTTATGCCAGCGTGCTCAATCCGCAGGCCGCTCGAACCGCAGTTCTCTCCAGCGGCTTGGTCAACGGCTTCGCCACCATTGCGTACAACATTATCGTCGATCCGGCTTCGGCGCTCATTACCGACCGCGCGGTTCGCGGAGAACGCTCGCTGGACGACGTGAAGGCGCTCGTCACGGGCCTCTCGATGACGGCGGTCATCGGCATGGTTCTCTCTCAGCTCGTTCTCGTGCCGGCCGCTCTGTTGATCGAATTCGGCGCGACGATCATAAGCGGACGGTAGGTGTCGCGTGACGGCTATCTGCCGGGTACGCGCTCGATCGTTCCGAGAGAAAGGACGTCGAAATCCGTTATGTGGATCGAGCCAAGCGCCGCTAGGTCGGCTGCGTTCCAATGGTTCGATCCGTCCAACGCCAGCGCGTCGTACAACTCGTTCGTGCGTGCAGTATCCGCCAAGTAGATGCCGTAAATTTTCATCGCTCGTGCGATGGCCGCACTTTGCGGACCAAAACGTGACGTATCGAACGACGCGCGCAGTCGCAGACGGGCGCCGTAAGGGAGCCGATACCGGCCGCTTCCCGCGAACGGTAATCCGTCGGTGTCGCTGGCCGGTCGAACGAAACTCCATTGGGCGACGGTTCCCGCCGGAGCGGCCCAGTTTAGCGCGTGATCGATCGAGCCGCGCGCGACGTCCTCCCAAAGAACGATGCCCGCATACAGCGAAAGCCCGGATGCCATCGCCGAGGGTGTGCCGGGCGCCAGCGGAGCGAACGGACGGCGCAAGTTCCAGTGCGCGCCGCTATACGCCGAGAGAACGCCTGCGGAAAACGCCGTCTCGTACGTCTCATACAGTTCGCACGCTTGCGTTTGCACCACCATTGCGTGCGCGTCGCTCAGCGGCTCGATGTAAAAACCCGGGCGCCAGGGATACGGCATTGGGAACCGATGATACGGTACCTTTTGACGAACCGAGTATGCCGGCGTTGCGTCGTCGGCGAGGTTGATGCGTTCGGCTGGTTCGGAGGCGATCCAGAATCCGCTTCGATCGCCCGCGTCGACGACCGATCGTACGTATAGCCGGCTGCTGGGATCGACGGACGCGTTGACGATGGAATTCGAGTAGGGGCCGCCCGCTCCAAACAAGCCGCATGCCGTCAGCGCCGTCGCCAGAACCGTCGAACCTCCTAACGCCACGCGGGCTCGACTTCTCCGCGAACCTCCTCGTTGCTTCTAGGAGTTCGTCCTAGGGAGCGATTTCAATCGGGGGAAGTTTGATCACGTCGAAGTCGCCGACGTGAATTTGTCCTAGCGCCGAAAGGTCGGTCGAACTCCAGGGATCGCTCCCACCGCTCGCATTGGCAAAGTAGAGGCCGTTCGCACTCGAGCCCGTGTCGGACAAGTACACGCCGTACGTTTTCATGGCGTTAGCGACCATCGTAGCCTGAGGCCCCCAACCGTACGTACTGAACGACGACTTTAGACGCAATCGCGCTCCGTAAGGCAACTGGAATTGACTGTTTCCGTCGAACTGCAAGTGATCCGTATCGCTCGCCGGCTTAACGAAATCGCTCTCCGCGACCGTGTGCGCGATCGCCGACCAGTCGAGCGCGTGATCGATCTCGCCAGACTCGTAGTCCTCCCATTTCACCATTCCCGCAAAAAGCGAGAGGCCCGACGCCATAGCCGACGGATTGCCCGGAGCGAGCGGAACGAACCGAGTCGTCATGTCCCAGTTCGCGCCGCTGTACGCGCTCAGCGTCCCTTTGCTGTACGTTGTGGAGTACGACTCGTAGAGATGACAACTGTCGGTCTGAACGATCATCGCGTGGGCGTCGCCGAGCGGCTCGATATAGAACCCGGACTGCCAGGGGTACGGTACGGGAAACTGATGCCACTGGACTTTCTGGTGCACTGTTACCAACGGTGTTGTATCGTCGGCTAGATTGACTTGCTCGACGCCGGTCGACGCGTAAAAACCTTCGGTGTCGCCCGCCTGGATAACCGAACTGATGTACTGACTGCTGTCCGGATCGACGGCCGCGTTCGTTACCGGACGATTGTACGTGCCCTGGAAGACCGGACAACCGTAAAATGTCGAGGAGTGCATCGGGCGCGGGCGGCCCGCATCGGCTGGTAATATCCGGCTGTTCGCCGGTTGCGCACCGCCCGAACAGGCGGCGAGGAGCGACGCGGTCGTCAGCCCACAGAGGCGAATTCCAAATGCGCGCACACCCACGTTTGCCTCGATGCCGCATCCCGACGGCAGCTAGGGTGCTTGGTTGCAATCCAAGTCGAAGGAGGGTTTCCCCACCGTCCGGTCAGACTCATGGTCCGAAAGTCCCAAGATATGGGACTTTCGGCCTATCATGCGCTTGAATTACTAAACGAATGCTTGGCGGCGGCGCTTCCATCTGCCGCACAACCACGGCTTCGGTCCTGCTTGCTGCGCGGCGAGCGGTTTTGTTACGCGAGCTTCAGCGGCGGCGCGGCCGGGAACGGTAGACGGTGCGCGGCGCGGGCGGTTTCGTGCTGGCTTCGGGGGAAAGCGGATTCTTGCTGCGTTCTAGACGCTTTCCGAGCGTGTATTCGATTTGTTTGACCAGCGGTTCTTCGTCTGACGAGACGAAGGTGATCGCATCGCCCGATGCTTTCGCCCGTGCGGTTCGTCCGATGCGGTGAAAGTAGTCCGCGGCAACGAGCGGAACGTCGTAGTTGATGACGTGACCGAGGGCCGAGATGTCGATGCCGCGGGCCGCAATATCGGTCGCGACCAGTACGCGATAATGACCTTGTTTAAACTTCTCGAGCGCGTGCGTCCGCTGTGACTGCGAACGATCGCCGTGAATCAGGTTCACGGGAATACTATGCTTTTGGAGTGCGGCGGCTAGCCGGTTCGCGCGAGCCTTCGTTCGCGTAAACGCGATCGCCGAATAGATGCTATTGTCTTTAAGCAGCTCCAACAGGAGATCGGTTTTCTTTTCGGTCGCCACGGCGTACAGCGTTTGGTTGACCGTCTTGACCGGAGCGATCTTGGCGGCGAGTTCGACGCGTACCGGATCGCGGAGCATCTCGCGTATGAGGCCGGAGAGCTGCGCCTGCAGCGTTGCGGAAAAGAACAACGTCTGGCGCTCCGTGGGTACTTGCGCGACGATGCGCCGAACGTCGGGGAGAAATCCCATGTCGAGCATACGATCCGCTTCGTCGAGGACGAGTATTTCGATACCGTCGAGCCGCGCCGATTTTTGCTTGATATGATCGAGAAGCCGGCCGGGCGTTGCGACCAGAATGTCGGCGCCGCGCTTGAGCGCGTTGAGTTGCGGTTTCATGCCGACGCCCCCGTAGATGGCGGCAACCGTGACGTTCGTGTGTTTTGCGAGCGACGTAAGATGCTTGGCGATTTGATCGGCGAGTTCGCGGGTCGGAGCGAGCACGAGCGCGCGCGTTTTGCCGCGCGGTCGATCCATGAGACGCTGAAGTATCGCAAGGCCGAAGGCGGCCGTCTTTCCGCTGCCGGTCTCGGCACTGCCGAGGACGTCGCAGCCCTCGAGGGCCGGCGGGATCGCGAGTGTTTGGATGGGGGTCGGCTCAGAGAAACCGAGGTCGCGCAGGGCAGCCTGCAGCGGCGGCCGCAAGCCGAGTTTTTCAAAAGTGAGAATGATTGACGAACTTTCAAGGGTGTGCGCGGGTCGATCGCGTTCATCCGAAAGATCGCGCGGGGTTACCCCCTACTCTGACACGAGGGCCGGGTCGCCGTCAAATGCTAGAGCAGCAGGTCAGCTTGACGTTCGAAAATCCGACGTTGCTCACGAGTGCCGGACCGTCATATCCGAGCACCCGGATCGGCAAGTGGGTGGCCGCAGACATTATCACGATTTCGCGCGTCAGACCGGCCCCGGAGGCAGAATCGTTGGGAATCAAGGTCAAGCTGTTGGCGGGGACGCCGTCGATCGTTCCACCCGGCGTCAACGAGAGCCGGCCGATTTCTTGCTGAGCGTGCGACAATATTGCGCCGAAACTGAGCTGATCGATCGACGCTCCTTGAAGCGTCGTCACCAGCGGATCGTGCAACGACACCGTCTTCGAAAACATGGATAGGAGGCCCGAGCCGCGTCGCGCGACGATGGTAGAACCGCCGTTCCAGTCGAGTGTAATGCCGGTATTAGGACCCGAAATGACGTGAACTCGCACGTTCGACGGCTTGCTGAACGAGTAGTCGAAGACCACGTTCTGGGTCTGGTCGCCTTTTTTGTCGAAGATCGAAACCGTAGCACTGTATTTCGTGACGCCGGACAAAGCGCGCGAGAACGCATCGAGCTCGCGCTCAACAGACCAGGCAGACTGTTGCGTAACTGGGCGCTCACCGTTCACTCCGAGGAGTAACAGCAGAGTGGCGAATGCAACCGCTGCCTTAGGAATCGACGCCCTGACCTGCTCTATCACGAATCCCCTTAGGTCCAGCCTTCCAAATCGTTCCGCTAGGCCCACTATACACCTACCCTTGAAAATGCGTCCCCGATCGACGCTATGTCTCATGCCCTTCTAACGAACGCCCCCCACCGTCAGCCAGGTGAACGACCGAATGACGGTGAGGCCCGCTGTGGTTCATCGGCGGAACGGCACGCACGGTTATTGCAGGATCGCTACGTATTTCAGGGTATGACTGTCGCCCCACAAGGCGCGCAGAAAGGACCTCAGTATGGCCGATGCAGCACCGGCCCAGCCGAACATCGTCTTCATCATGGCTGACGATATCGGCTGGTTTAATCTAGGATGCTACCACCAAGGAATTATGGCGAGCCGCACGCCGAACCTCGATCGATTAGCGGCCGAAGGGATGCGGTTTACGGACTACTATGCAGAAGCTAGTTGCACCGCGGGTCGCGCTCAATTCATTACTGGAGAACTGCCGATCCGAACGGGTTTGACGACCGTCGGCCAAGCGGGTGCTAAAGTCGGGATGCCGGCCCAAGCCCCTACTATTGCCACGGCCCTTCGGTCGATGGGATATGCCACCGGTCAGTTTGGGAAAAATCACCTTGGCGATCTTAACGAGTATCTTCCCACGCTGCACGGCTTCGACGAGTTCTTTGGATATCTGTACCATTTGGACGCGATGGAGGATCCGTCTCATCCAAACTATCCACAGGCGCTCAAAGATAAGATTGGCCCTCGCAACATGGTCCATTCGTGGGCGACCGACACCGATGATCCGACCGTTCAACCGCGCTGGGGGAAGATCGGCAAGCAGCGGATTGAAGACGCGGGTACGCTGTATCCGGACCGGATGGAAACCGTTGACGATGAAATTCTGACGCACGCGCTAAAGTTCATTGATGAAGCCAAAGCCAGTCGTAAACCGTTCTTCTGCTGGCTCAATCCGACGCGTATGCACGTCGTTACGCATCTCTCCGACAAATACGAGAAGATGCGTACGGCAGAGAATGGTTGGTCCATCTCAGAAGCCGGTATGGCACAGCTCGACGATATCGTTGGTGCCGTCATGAAGAAACTCAAAGACGACGGCCTTGACGACAACACGATCGTGGTCTTTAGCACGGATAATGGAACGGAGAACTTCACCTGGCCTGACGGCGGTCAGACGCCGTTCGCGGGCGGAAAGGGAACCGTATTAGAAGGAGGCTTCCGGGTACCGTGCGTCGCTCGGTGGCCGGGCAAGATCCCAGCAGGCAAAGTCGAGAACGGGATTATTTCTGGGCTCGATTGGTTCCCGACCTTCGTCGCCGTTGCCGGTAACCCGAACATCGCAGAGGAGCTGAAAAATGGAAAGCAGCTCGGCGACACGACGTACAAGGTGCACCTCGACGGCTACGATCAAACCAACCTCATCACGGGCAAAGGGCCTTCGAATCGGCACGAGATCTTTTACTTCGCCGAAGGAACACTCGGAGCGATTCGGGTCAACGACTACAAGTATCGCTTTATCGATCAACCTCAGGGTTGGCTTGGTGGTACCGTTAAGGTGGATTGGCCCATTCTCGTTAACCTTCGGCTGGATCCATTCGAGCGCACGGGTTTAAGCGGATCGCTCGCGTTCTACAATTGGTTCGCCTACGAGTTTTGGAGGTTCGTGCTCGTTCAAGAAGTTGTTGCAAAAGCGGCCCCGAGCTTCATCGAGTTCCCACCGATGCAGGCCGGCGCATCTTTCAACATGGAGGCAGTCAAGGAGCAAATTCAAAAGGCGATTTCAGCGCACCACGGGCAATAGCACGAGCGCGATGGCAACATCGCGCGAGCTTTTAAAAAGAGCGCGATCTGCATCGCGCTCTTTTCAAAGCTTGCTATGGCTGAGGTTTGCTAGGCGTGAGCGAACTCGCGATGGGGAACCGTGCGACCCTCTTCGAGGTCGAGCAGGTCCGGCCACGAGACCACATCGGTCCGGCTCGGAGCGATCTTACTACGCAACTCTTCGAAGTGCGTTAACGATTCTCCGGTCGGAACCGCCGAGAGAAACTTCTTGTTGAACGCCTCGATATTGCGCGGATCTTTCTTTGCAACGAACGTCTTTGCGTAGGCTTCGATCTCGTAATCGCTCTTCGCGTTGTTCACGATTTCAAGGAACGCCTTCGGCTCAATGCCGAGGTACTCGAAAAGGCTCTGATCCATCGGGCAATCGTACTTATACTCGCCGACGTTACCGTGCGTTACGGCTTTTGCCTTATCGATCACGCGGGCAAGTTGCACGATGCCGAGCATCATTTCTCCACAACTGCGCGGCGTGGTTTTGGTTAGGTCCTTCATTAAATTGTCAACTTTCAATTGAGTTTCTTTTCCTACTGTGCGTAAACGCAAGAGCGTGAGTAAAGTTGCAGTTTTGTCCTAGAGAGGGCAATGCAGGCGACCTGAAATCTTTAAGCGGTGCCGGCATCTGACTCGTAGAGCCGAGCATTTGCGGCAAGAAAGCCAACAAATAACCCCTGGGCGCGTTTTCGCCGAACGAATGCCGGATGAAGTCGTGGCAGGCGCTCGGCGGAGAATCGGGCGTAACGTCCATCTCTCGCTCGCGCCGATTAGAACGGGCCCGGCGCCGCGGCTACGCCGGAGGGCGTGTTGTCAAACGATAATCCGGCGGTACGTTGTCGCCATTATCGAGCATCGGCCTTAGTTAACGCTAAACCACACACGCCAGGGCTCGTGCGCTCCGCAATCGGTATCCTGCGAATATATCGGCAACAGCAACAGCGCGGAACAAAGCCGGCACCGCAGGAATCGCGCGCCGTCGGCGAACTTTCGCGCCTCGTCGCTATCGGGTTTTACGTAGTCGTCGTCATAAAACATAAGGTTACAGGATAGCACTCCTGTCAAGCGCCATCCCAGCGGCCTCACGCGATAGTATTGCTGCGCGATTGCCGTCCCGAGCGGCCCTGTGAGTCGTGCGTTGATGGGCGTCCGTCGGAAGTACGTGACCCGAGCCGTTCTCAGAAATCCGAAGCCTGTGTTCGGACGGTTTTCGGGTGGCTTGCGCCTGGTTTCTTGAAAGGCCGGCAAAGCACCGGACGAAGAAACGAAGCCGCGATCGCGTCTTGATTTTTTTTAAGGACCTCGTTGAGGAGGGAGAGCGGCAAATGCTGAGCCGGAGCCGGTTTCTGAAGTCGGGTGTTTCGGCTGCCGCGTTAGCGTCGGTGGGCGCATCGCTGCCGGGATGCTCCGTTGCGGGCACGCCGTCGCCGAGGACCTCATCTCTCAACGAGCTGCGTTCGGCGATCCGGGGGCAGGTGGTCACGCCGGCGGATCCGGCGTATGGTGTCGAAAGCCAGCCTTGGAACGCGCGGTTTGCCGGCGTTCTTCCCATCGCGGTCGTCCTCGTCGCATCGGCGGACGACGTGGCGCAAACCATCACGTTCGCGCGAGCACACCGGTTCGGGTTTGCGATACGTAACGGCCGCCACAGTTTTGCCGGATTCTCCGCAAACGCCGGGCTCATCGTCGACGTTTCGAATCTGGTCGACGTTCGAGCGGATCGCGCGGGAGAACGAGCGACGTTCGGCGCGGGTCTGACCAATTTGCCGCTATTCACGAAGCTGTGGCCGACGCGCATGACGGTGCCGGCCGGAACGTGCCCGACCGTCGGGATCACCGGACTGAGCGCTGCGGGCGGATTCGGCCGGCTGTCACGCTTGTACGGTCTTACGTGCGATAATATTCTCGAACTGAAACTCGTGACGGCCGCCGGCGAAATCGTGACGGCCAGTCAACACGAACATCCCGACCTGCTATGGGCGTGTAAGGGCGGCGGCGGCGGAAACTTCGGCGCGGTCGTCGAGTTAACGGCCCGGCTTCACCCGGTCGACATGCTCTTCACCGAGATCGGTTACACGTTCCCAATCGCAAGTGCGCTTCGGGTCATGACCGCGTTTCAGGAGTGGGCCCCGGAGTTGCCCGATCGCGGACACTGTTGGACCGAAATCCACACCGGGGATCCCAAAGACGGGGCCGCCGTGGTCGTCGAGTTTACGTTTGCCGGGCCGGAAAGCCAGGCACGGGTGCTGGGAGAAAAACTCGTCCGCGCCGCGGGCGTGCGACCCAGCGCGACGTCAATTATGACTGCCCCGTATCTATCAACCATGCGCGACTATATCTGCGCGGGCTTGCGGCCCGATGAATGCGCGTATACCGGAGTGTCACCGCACGGAGTGCTGCCGCGTCCGGCTTTTTATGCCAAATCCGATCTCATCCGTACGACGTGGCCGGCGGAAGCCTTCGAAGCGCTCGTCGAAGCGATCGAACGGCGACAAGCCGACCCGGTGATGACGCCAAAGGATTATATCGGCGGCATCAACATCGGGAAGTTCGCCTTCGAAACGGCCGGCGGAGCGATTGCGCGTCCGCCCACGATACCGGGAGCCTTCGCGCATCGCGACATTCGTTACGTCGTGCAGTATCAGTCGCGCTGGCGGCCCTTTGCGAGCGATGCGGTCGCCAACGCCAATATCGCGTGGACGAATGCGGCGTACGAGTCGGTCCGTTCGTGGCTATCCGGGTCGGCGTATCAGGGATACGCCGACCCCGAACTTCCCGATTGGCAGCGGCAGTATTACGGCACCAGCCTGCACCGCTTGCGAGCGATAAAGCGAAAATACGATCCCGACAACGTTTTCCGTTATCCGCAGTCCATTCCGCCGGCGCCGGCGTAGCGGGCGTTCCTCAATTGTCGTTCGGACAGCCATTCGATGGCGTGGTGGCCGGCAGCAGGTTGAAGGTCGTTACGACGCTCGGGGGCGAGCCGAAGGGTTGGAACCGCCAATAGCAGGTGCCCGAATTGTGCGGCGAGCCAAAATCGCCGGAGTTAAACAACGTCAACGACTGGCTCGTTACGGGGTTCGATAGCGTGACGCTCATTGCCTGAAGGTCCCAGTTATCGTTCGTTTCGAGCCCGTTATTGTGGCTGGTCAGCGTCAGCGTCATCGTGCCGTTGCCGCTGCGTATCCAGTTCGCGAAGCGATTGCTGTACGTGAGCGTTTGCGTCGACCAGCTTGGCCAGCCTTGGGTACCGTTGACGTCGCCGTAGACGTTCCCGGTGCAAAGACCCGACGGCTTGCCGTTGTTGGAGCGCATGAGGCAGAACGGCTTGAGGTTCGAAACGCCTTTGAACGAGACTTGCAGATCGGAGTCGTTCCGCAAATCGTCGCTTCCGGTAAACACCACGAACTGCAGCTGCGTGAAATTCGCGGCCTGGCTCGGATTGAGCGCGGTGATGAGGCCGGCTTGCGGACTGCCCCAGCCTGTGACCAAATCGTAGCCGGGCAGCGCGCTGAACGCATTGTTGTTGCCCGATGTGATGTCGTGGAAGTCGGCTGCGTAGGGTCCGGCTTTTTGTGCGATCGTGTAGATCGGCGGATCCGGAAACCCGAGCAGCGGGTTGCCCATGCTGACCGCCAACTGATTGACCAGGGACGTGTACGCGGCCCACAGCGGCGACGATATGCTGGTCCCGCTCGCCACGAGCCCTTGCCCCTGGTTGGCGATCAAGAACACGTTGGCGGCAACCATTGCGACGTCGGGGACCATGCGTTTGTGCGTCGTCGAACCTCGCGCAAGCTTGACGCCGTGCTGAAACGGCGGCTCGTACTCTTTTTTCTCGACGCCGCCGCCGCTGCCGGACCAGGCCGTTTCCGACTGCCACCGCGAATCCGCGTTGAGCGTGAGTTCGGTGCCGCCGACGACGACCGTATCCGACATGTCGCGGTCGTCCTTGGTATCTTTCAAGAAGCCGCCGCCGTCTCCCGACGAGACGAAAAAGCTCTGTCCTTGCAACGCCAGCTGGTCCACTAGCTGCTGCGACGTCGGGTCGACGCCGAAGGTCCACGACACGCTGAACTGGCTGCACGGACTCGACGTCATGGCGGAAAGAATCGAATCCGTCAGGCTGCCTTCAAACACGAAGATGTTGCTCACGCCCGACGCCATCGCCTGAGCGACCTCGATGTCGAGCGCGGTCTCCACTTCACCGCTGCCGACCACGGGCTGGCCGTTGTAGCCGTCGAGCAGGATCGGTTGCGGCGGAAGCTGCGGCAGACCGAATTCGGTCTGATACGCACTAATGTCGGAGGGGAAGAAGCTCGAGTCGAATTCGCCCAATCCGATGCATTGGCCGGAGCCGTGCTGCGACGCGTTGGTCGCGTATGCGTTGTGAAAATCCGAACCGGCGAACGTTCCGCCGGGTCCGGAAGAGTTCGGCCCAAAGCGCCGGCGCGTTCGAACGTTTCCAATAGGAACGATTGACGCGATCGCCGGTTTGGGGACGTCCTGGTCGTCGAGGCCGGCAACGTGCAGGATCGGCGTACGCAGCGCAAGCGCCGGCTCGTTGCTCGGCGCGAAAAAGAGCGATCCATCGGGACGCCTGTGCGTCTGCAGGGTCAGATGGAACGCGCGCTGGATCGCCGCCACGCTTCCGTCGACGTCGATCACGACGCGATTGTCGTAGGTTCGCGTGACCGTGAGGCCCGCGGCTCGCACGAAGGCAATGACGGATTGATAGTCGCCGGAGCTCGGACTGAATCTCGATTGAAACTCGGCAGGCGACAAGTAGCGCCGGTAGTTTCCGCTGCGAGGATCGGAAATGCCGTCGAGCAGCGTTCCGGCCGCAGCCCGATCGCGCAACGGTAAGCCGATGGCGAGGCGCAGCTCTCGCCGTAACGGCAGATTGCCGACCAGCGGTGCGCTCAACATTTCCGGCCGGATGTGTCCGCGCACGATCTGCAGGCCGCGCTGCAAAACGTGGTACTGTTGCGCAGCCGGCGGCGCCGGCTCCGGGACCGTATTGAGATGGCTTCCGCTGCAGCCGGCAATCGTGCCGGCGGCGACCAATGCGAAGGCCGCCGTAAAGCGAAGGCCGGCGCGCCGGGACGCGGCGCCTATCCTGCTTCGTTCCATGGATTGCTCCTTGTGCTCCAATTGCTTACACCCGCTCTGTGGGAATGGCGCTACGATAGCGGATCGAACGTCTCAAGACCGTCTCAGCGTGAGACGCCGTCGAGACGGAACGCGGCTACGATGAGCCCATGCGATACCGGCCGGCGCGAATCGAGCACCTCTTCGTCGTACGCATTTGGTGCGAGGAAGGCGCCCCGCCGCGAACGTTCCGGGGCAGCGTCCACGACGTCGAGGACGGGCGGCGGCTCGGATTCGCAACGCTCGGAGATCTCGAGGACGTGCTACTGCGCCAACTGCGTCTCGGAGTCGCCGGCGAACGCCCGTAAGAGTTCCGCGTTGCCGGAAATGGCCGCAAACGCGGCGCGATCGGCGTCGGCTCGAAGCATCTTTTCTTGGGCAACGAACTGCTGGTGCGCGCACCGCAGCGCCGCGCGATACTCCTGCGTGCGGCCGATCGCTGCAAAACCTTGGGCGACCGTCCAGAATGCCGCCGGCGGGATTGCCGTCGGGGACGCCTCGAGCCGTTGGAGTGCGCCGGCCGCCATCGTCGCGGCGCGCAGATCTCCGGCGAGCGCGCACGCGCGCGCGAGCTCGGCACTCACGCGCGCCGACGAATCGGCCGCGCCCATTTGCAGCAGCAGCGACTGGGCGCGCTCGAACGCTTCAATGGCTTCCGCAGCGCGGCCAAGGGCTACGAGCGCGACACCGGCGCATCGCCATGCCTCTCCCTCGATCAAAGCGTCCTGTCGCGCTGCCGCGCGCGCTGCGAGAGCGCGGGCACCCTGCAGCGCCGCGTCATATTGAAAGCGTCGCAACGCAACGTCGCATCGCAGCAGTTCGAGACATTCCCGTTGCGATGCCGCCTCCGATTGACGAACGAGCTCGTCCATTGCCGCCAACGCGGCGTCCACTCGATCGAGCCTTCCTATATCGAGCTCCAACGTCGCGAGATTGTTATACGCGATCGCCGCGCCGTTGACGTCGCTGTCGCGGTAGAGGTCGATTGCTTGCTTCAAATGGCGTCGTGCCTCCGCGACGCGAAAAAGGTGAATAAACGCTCCGCCGACCATCGCATGAGCGCCGGCCGCGACTTCACGATCGGAAACGCGCTCGGCGAGTTCGAAGAGTCCCGGCGCGGCGCGCTCGACCTTCTCGTGATCTTGTACGAGCGTGCACACCGTCATCTCGGTGTACGCAACGCGCATGCGCAGCACAGCCGATCCGTCGCGTTCTGCCGTTTCGTTCGCCCGTGCCAGACACGCTCGTGCCTCCTCACCGCGGCCGAGCATGGCTGCCACGTGCGCCTGCAACGTCAGCGTCGACACGAGCACGCGAGGATCTGCAGCATCGACGGCTCGTGCCGTCGCGCGAGCGACGATATCGTAAGCTTCCTTTCGCGAGCCGGCGTCGACGAGCAGCACCGCATCGTCACGCAACCCGACGGCTTCCCAAAAAGCGTCTCCCGCAGCCAGCCGCTTCAACTCCTCGACCGCGGCACGAGCCTGCGCGTGCTCGCCGAAATAGCGGTGCAAGCTTTCGCGCCGGCGACAAGCCTCCAACATGCGCGCCCGCTCGCCGAGCGCGACCGCCAGGGCGGTCAGTTCGTCTAGAACGATTCGCTGGGTCGCGCGGTCGCCGACGCGCTCGCACACCTCTTCGCGCAGCGCGAGCAGATCGAATCGCAATACGCCGTCGTTGCCGGCCAATTCGAGCCCGCGCGCGGCAAATGCGAGCGACTCGTCGTTGGCGAAGACGGCCGCCGCCGCACGCGCCGCGACGAGATAGTGCTCCGCGGCATCTTTGGGCTCGCCTCCCAGATCGAAGTGACGAGCGACGAATGCGCTCAGATCTTCCAGGCGCGATGCGTACCAATGCGAGGCAGCCCGAGCGGCGCGCCGATGCCAGCGCCGCCGCTGGGCGTCGTCGAGCCCTTCGTACACCGCGGTCGCGACGAGTTCGTGGGCAAATTCGAACGCGAATCCGGCGCACGGCGTTTCTCGGATCGCGCGGCGCGCGACGAGTTCGTCGGCGGCCTGCGATAATTGCGCTTCGTCCCATCCAATGATCTCGCCGACGATCTCGAGGTCGAAGGCCCTGCCCACCACGGACGCGGCATCGAGGAGAAAGCGCGACGCCGCCGTCAGGTGGGTCAGCCTTTCGGCGATCACGTCGTGCAAGCGTGCCGAGATCGGCGCACCGCTCCGGCCCGTTTCGATGCGTGCGCTCAGCAGCTCCGTAAGAAAAAGCGGATGGCCGGCCGCGGTCGAGACCAGCCCCTGCACGTGCGCATCGCTCGCTGCGAGGATCTTGGAATCCTTGACGATGGCGACGGCCGCTTCGCCGGAGATCGGCCCGAGTGAAATAACCAGAGGCTTCGCTCCACGGACGGGTCGCCGCAGGCGCCCGATATCGGCAGCCGGCACGGCCTCGCTGCTGCGCGCCACCGCGACGATCAAGAGCGGCGATTCCGCGCACGCCTCCTTTAAATGCTCCACCATCGCAAGCGTGGCCGGCCCGGCACTATGCAGGTCTTCGAACACGATCAACGCGGGGCGTTCGTCCGCGAGTTTGCGCAGCACGTTCGCCGCCGCGTCGAACACCTTCACCCGTTGGCCGATGCCCGGTGCGGTTTCGGGACGTTCCGTGACGGCAATTTCGGGAAGCAGCAGCGAGAGTAGCACGTGCTGCGTCGTTTCGAGCGCGAATGGATCGATAAAACCCAATGCGGCGCGCAGTACTTCGGTGACGGCTTGGTAGGGTGCGCGTTCCGGATACGACATCGAGCCCCAGAGAATGCGGCCGCGTCCTTCCAATCGCAGCGCAAACTCGGATGCCAAACGCGTCTTGCCGATTCCGGGCTCCCCGGTAATGAGTGCAAAACCGCCGGCACCGCGCAGTGCCTCTTCCCACGCGTTCTCGAGCTTCGCCATCTCCGCGTCGCGGCCACCGAAGGGCAGTTCGCGCGGCGTGACTCGGTGCGCCGGCGTCGCGGTTCGCAGGGGAACGGTCGGCAACGGATCGCCGCGTTCGATCGCCCGCCGAAGGGCGATCGTTTCGGGCATGAGCGGCACGCCCATCTCGCGTTGGAGCTCCCGTTCGAACTGCACGCAGGCTTGCAGCGCGGAACTGCGGTCGCCGGCGTCGCAGTGCGCCGCCATCAACGCCCGCAGCGCATCTTCGCGCCACGGATCGTCGTCCAAGATTTTTCGCAGATACCGTGTCGCGCTTGCCGAATCTCGGCGACTGCGTGCTTGCAGCGCAAGCTCCCACACGGCGCGGACGTACGTCCGATGAAATTGCTCGCGCGCGGCGACGGCCCAATCGTCGTACGAGCCCGGAAGCAGCTCGGCATAGCGGTCGACCGCCGATTCCAAGAGTCCCGGGTCGGCGCAACGGCGCTCGAAATCGTCGGTGTCAACCTCAACCGCGGCAGCCGGATTCCATTCAAGCGTCCGTCTATCGGCCAGGATCCACGGTACCGTGGCGTCCGGCAGCGCGTCGCGAAGATACTGGAGATGGCGGCGCAGGTTCGAGCGTGCGGCCCCTTCGGTCTCGTCGGGCCAAATTGCGAACGCTACGCTATCGCGCGAGACGCGCCGACGGCAGTTGAGCAGCAGGTAGGCAAGCAGCGGCGCAACTTTCGGCCGGCTCGCCAGCCGAAGATCTTTACCGTTGTGGCGTAAACGCAAGCCGCCGAAGAGAGAAACGCCGAGCATCGTCTGCCGCAACGAAGCTTCGACGCGCGGCGCTTCCCTCTTGTGTCGCTCCTAAGCGAGCGTTACTGGCGCCTCCACCGTGAGGCTTCGATCGCCGGCGCACCGTTCGGGGCCGGTAGTTGCGGCATGCTACCCGCGCCCGGCGCGCAGCGCCGCTGCAAGAGCGGCGGTGAGGACGGCCTTCGCTGAAATCGTGTATCAGGATGGGTCGTAAGGGTTGTCCTTCATGCTCAATCCGAGGCGACGGTGATACCCTTCGTTGCGCTCGAGCGCGGCACCGATGTCGTCGCGAATCCCCTGCTCGCTCAGCAGTTTTCGCAACCGCTCGCGGCTCTCGCGCAACTGCATGGCGAAGCGCTCCAAAACGGCACCGGGAACGTCGGGCGCGTCGAGCGGGCGGCTCGCCCACGCATCTAATTCCTCGAATGCCATGCGTCCCAGCCGTTCCGCTGCCGCTAATTCCTCGCCGTAATCGCTCAACTCGTCCTCCCAGCGGTCAAATTAGCTGCCGCCGGAGGGTTCCCCCGCGTCGCTTGTACTCGAAGAGAACGGCTTCGCGTTTCGCGACTCGGCCGGCGATTACTCGCGGGGGAGAGGAACGCTGCCCTTTCCGATTTGCCGGCTTACGAAGTATGCGACGAGTTCTCCGAGAAATTTGAGATGCGAACGCAGCCAGGCGTAATCCGCGGGACACGTCATCTCGCCGCCCTCGATGAGGAGTTGTCCCTTTGAAGCCGTGACGTGGCGATAGCCGTAGTAACCGCTGAGATTGCCGGTGTAGTTGTCGGATGCAAAACCGTCGTGCCAGTAGCGCCCGTAGAATGCTTTCCACGCTTGCGCCAACGCTTTCGACGCTTTGCCCGGCGGGTATCCGACCGAGGAGTGAGCGTTGCACGGCCGATTGGGATTGGGGACGGCATCGAAGTGGATGAAGACGGCTACGCCGACGTTGTAGTGACGCGGTAAGTACGCCGGCATCCGGAGTACCGAAACGCCGTGGGCTTCCAAAATGCGCGTGGCTTCGTCGGCAACGATCGGCGTCCAAACGATTTCACCGGGAGACTTGCTCGCGCCCGTGTTGCGGCAAAGGCTTGGCGGCTCGACGTTGCAATCTGGACGGCCCTGATGACCGGCTTGAACGAGCACGTCGGCCGTCGTGACGTCCGAAGCCGAAGCGGTTGCGGACACCGCACGCAACGCAACGAGCGCCGCTAAGGCGATTCCTCGTGAGACCATCTACCTATAGACCGCTCGCCGGCGGTGAAGCCCTCCCGCGATCTCTACTCTCATCCTTCGTTTAGATAGCGGCGGCAAAGCGCGGGTAGAACACAGGCATGCGACTCATACAACGGTTCCTCCCAATCGCACTGATGGCGCTGAGCCTGGTTTTCCCGGCAGCGGCAAACGCGCAGGTATACGTTAGCCTGGTTGCGCCGCCGCTCATGCCGTCGTACGCGCAGCCCGAAGTGACGGTTCCAAACTCGATCTGGACGCCCGGCTATTGGGCCTGGGGTCCGCAAGGTTACTATTGGGTTCCGGGCACGTACGTGCAACCGCCTTCGCTCGGCATGTACTGGACGCCGGGATACTGGGGCGTCAATCCCAATGGCAACGGTTATGCCTGGAATGACGGATACTGGGGCCCGAACGTCGGTTACTACGGCGGCATCAACTACGGCGGCGGGTATTACGGCAACGGTTACGTTGGCGGCGGGTGGTACGGTAACGCGTTCCGCTACAATACCGCGGTCACGCCGGTGGACGTTCGACGAGTTCGTAACGTCTACGTCAATCGAACCGTCGTCGTGCGTAACGTCCACCGGTACAGTTACAACGGTCCCGGCGGCATCCGCATGCATCCTAACGCGCAGCAGCGCATCTGGATGCGCGAGCGCCACCTCGGTCTCACTTCAGTTCAGCGCGCACATATCAACGAGGCGCGGCAAGATCGCAATCTCTACGTCAAGTACAACGGCGGCCACCCGAAACAAATCGTAGCGGCCCGGCCGTTGAGCGCGACCAACCGACCGAAGGACTTCAAGCCGATTACGGCCGGGGCCGCTAAGCCAGCAGCCAAACCGCAGCAGATGCACCCGAACGCGAAACCGCATCAAGCTCCGCATCAAGCACCGCCGGAACACAAGCAACCGCCGGCGAAACACACTCAGGCAAAGCCTCCGGTTCAAAAAGCTCCGCCGGCACATCCCCAAAAGAAGGCTGCGCCGAAAGCTCCGCCCGCGCAAGCGCCGCATATGAAGGCACCGGAGCATAAAGCACCGGTGGCGCGGCCGCCCGAGCACGCGCAGCAGAAGCCGCCGCAGAAGAAACCGCCCGCGGCAAAGGCGACGAAAGTTCCGAGAGGCTCACACGGACGCCAAGCAAAGTAAGTCGGGCACCACTCCACAGTGCGACGACACGAACGACGGGACGCGCAACGACGATAGGAAGCGCGTCCCGTTCATTTTTATTCCGCAGGAGGCACCGCCGCTCCAGCGGAATTCGAGCGTCATCGCCTTGAACGTCGAAATCACGGCACCGCGTCCGAGCGGCTGTCCAAAGACCTGAAAGGCACCGTACTGTACGGGACGCGCGACGTACGATACGAAACGCGCCCCGATCCATCCATCGTCGAACCGTCCGATGCGCTTATCTGCGTGTCGGCCGCGTGCGTCTGCGGCTCGGATCTCCTCAACTATCGAGGAATCGCACCGGTAAGTGGGCCGACGCCTGCCGGCCACGAGTATTGCGGCGTCGTGGAAGCGGTCGGAAGCGCGGTTCGCTCGGTCAAGCCGGGGCAGTTCGTCGTCGGCGCGTTCTACGCTTCGGACAATACGTGCGCGAACTGCCGCATGGGATACCAATCCGGATGCGAGCAAGCGATCTACATCCAGGGGGCGCAATCGCCGGTATTGCGCGTGCCGCTTGCCGACGGCACGTTGATTCCCACCCCCGAAACGCCCCCGAAGGAACTGCTTCCACACGTGCTTGCCGTCTCCGACGTCATGGGCACGGGTTGGTTCGCGGCGGATGCCGCAAACGTGAGCCCCGGCATGACGGTGGCGGTGGTCGGCGACGGCGCTGTCGGTCTGCTCGCGATCCTCTCCGCCAAGTTGCGCGGCGCCGAACGCATCATTGCGATGAGCCGTCACGAGCCGCGGCAACGATTGGCGCGTGAGTTCGGCGCGACGCATATCGTGAGCGAACGCGGCGACGACGGCGTGCGCCGCATCAAGGAACTCACGTCGGGCGTAGGCGCCGATGCCGTGCTCGAGTGCGTCGGGACGCGCGAGTCGTTCACGCAGGCGCTGCGCTCAACCCGACAGGGCGGCAACCTCGGTTATGTCGGATATCTTCACGGCGTCGAGCTGGATGCGGAAGAAATGTACTTCTCGCACGTCCATCTGCACGGCGGAGCGGCGCCGGTGCGCCGCTTCATGCCGATGCTGCTCGACATGGTGTGGAACGGAAAAATCCACCCGGGCAAGGTCTTCGATCTCACTCTTCCGTTGGAAGACGTAGCCGAAGGCTATCGCGCGATGGACGAGCGGCGCGCGATTAAGACGCTGCTGCTTCCGTAAGGGACGTCGCCGATCGTCTCAGGGCGTGTTGACGTGGACGTCGTACTTGCAAACTTCCACTTTGCGCAGCACCTTTACCGCGCCGGTGGAAAAGACGAGCTTGATGTCTTGCATCATTGCCGGACAGTGCGAATACGAGTTCTGCGTAAATTTGATGTAGAAGTAGTGACCCGGCGCAATCGGATGGACGGCACCGGAAAAGGGGTTTCCGGATCCGGCGCTTTGGAGATCGTTCCATCCCCAGTTGTCCTGCCGAGAGTCCTTGTTGTAGATCGCGGTGATCGGGACGTGCGTGTCGTTATAGATCCTAAAAACGACGTCTTGCGCGGCGGGCGCTTTGGAAACGGCGCCCCCTGCGAATCCGCAGCAAAGCAAGACGATTACCGCCAGCGTTCGGAGCACGAGGTGTCCCTCCTCGACGCTGAAATACTACCTGCTTGCGGCTCTCGCCTTCGCCGGTCGAGATTCGCGGGCGGACGGCTTCGCGTACTTCTCCGCGAAGAGCGCGATCGCGGCGTCGTTGAACTTCGGGATGTCGGCAGGTTTGCGGCTGGTCACGAGCAGTTCGTCACGAACGACCGCCTGATCGAGCCACGTGCCGCCGCCGTTGACGATGTCGGTTCTGAGCGACGGCCACGACGTCATCTTGCGGTCGCGCACGAATCCCGTTTCGACGAGCAGCCACGGACCGTGGCAGATCGCGGCTATCGGTTTCCGCGCGACCTCCATCGCGTGCGCGAAGAGCACCGCTTTGTTGTTCGTGCGCAACTTATCGGGATTGCGTACGCCGCCGGGCAGAAGCAGC
This sequence comes from Vulcanimicrobiota bacterium, assembly GCA_963704715.1. GTDB lineage: Bacteria > Vulcanimicrobiota > Vulcanimicrobiia > Vulcanimicrobiales > Vulcanimicrobiaceae > Tumulicola. The sequence continues at coordinate 2,191,370 of OY969933.1, forward strand.
GCGTCGAAGTCGGTCGGATTCGCATCCGCGATGCTCACGTCGACCGGAAAGGCGTCGCCCTTTTCGTCGCTGTTCCACCCTTGCACGGTCGACGTCTGCGGCGAGACGATTGCGGTGACGGCGCCGGCCGCGCGCAGCGCCTCGCGAGGCTCGGTGAGTTCGATTTGTTCGAAGCCGTCGTCCACCAAAATGGCGACGCGCACGCCGTGCAGCGGTTGAGCGGACGATGATGGATCCTGCATCTCAGTCTGAATACCCGCCGGGGCTTCACCGTAAACGAAGGGCCCGGGATTCGGCGGGAAATCCGAGAATCGGAACGCGTGGCCTGCGCGCAAACGGGCGATCTCAACCCGCAAGCCGTTCAGATGGCCGATGAGTCGATGGTGCGCAATCTCGACGCGCAGGCGCGCGCCATTTGGCCGCAGGAAGCGCCGCTCTTCGCCCGTTACCGGCTCCCCGAGCGAGCGAGCATCCTCGATGCAGGCTGCGGCACCGGTGAGATCTCGTCGCGTCTGGCTTTGGCGTTTGCGCAAGCCGAAGTGCTCGGCGTCGACATCGTCGACGCGCATCTCGAACTCGCGCGCTCGCGGTACTCCGGCCTCGCGCCGCGGCTGCGCTTCGAACATCAGAGCGTCTACGAGTTGCGGGAGCCGGACGGGCGATTCGATCTGACGGTTTGCCGGCACGTGCTGCATGCGATTCCGCACGCCGAAGCGGTCGTGCGCGAACTGGCCCGCGTTACCCGCCCCGGCGGTTACGTACACCTGATTCCTGAAGACTACCGCATGCTGCACTTCCAAAGCCGCGACGGACGAGATCCCAGCGATTTCTGGCATTTCGGCCCGCTGGAGTTCGGGAGGGCAACCGACACCGATCTTTTCATTGGACGCAACGTCTTCTCGATTCTGAGGCGCCTCGGACTGCGGGACGTCGCGATGGAGTACGTCGTCGTCGACACCCTGCGCACGCCGCGCGAAACCTTCGCCGCAATCATCGAAGCGTGGCGCGACGGATACGTCGATGCGATTGCGGAGCACACGTCGTACTCGCGGGAAGATGCAATCGCGTATTTCGATGCGATGGTCGCCGTCATCCGCGACCCGCTCGGCTATGCGTGCTGGCTGTTGCCCGTCGCCAGCGCGCGGGTTCCGTGATAGAGTCAAGACTGCGGGCGAGAGGAGCGTTGCCATGACACGTCCGCGCGGCGTTTCGGCGGCGGCCGCCGTCTTTCTACTTTCGGCCTGCTCGAGTGCCGGGACGGTTCCGGTGTCCGGCGCCGCCGGCCCGGCGGCGCGCACCGCCGCCGCGCACGCGGTGCACTCCGCGGTCGCGCAAATCCAGCACGTCGTCATCGTGGTCCAGGAGAATCGCAGCTTCGACGATCTCTTCGCGACCTTTCCCGGCGCCGACGGCGCGACGAGCGGCAAGATGCACGACGGAGAAATCGTTCCGCTCAAAGAGGTGGGACTCGCGGCGCTCGACATCAACCACACCTATCCGACGTATCTGCAGGATTACGACAACGGGCAAATGGACGGCTTCGACCTTTCGAAGTACGGCACCGGACAAAAGGCGGGCAAATATCCGTACCAGTACGTCAATCCGTCGAAAATTCAACCCTATTGGACGCTGGCACGAGAGTACGTGCTCGCCGACCACATGTTCCAAACGCAAGGCAGCGGCAGTTTCACGGCCCACCAGGATCTCATCGCCGGCGCAACCGCCATCGATGCAAACGACAGCATCGTCGACGATCCGTCGAGCGCCTGGAGCTGGGGATGCGATGCCAAGAAGGGCACGGTCACGTCGCTCGTCACGACGGGCTTAAAGTATCTCTTCGATAAGGGACCGTTCCCGTGTTTAACGTATCCATCGGGCACGCTGCGCGATAAACTCGACGCAAAACGCGTCTCCTGGAAATACTACACGCCGCCGCATCGCGGCAGCACCGCGGGCGCGCTCTGGAACGCCTACAGCGCCATCTTTGCCGTCCGTTACGGCCCCGAATGGCGCTTGAACATTTCGATTCCGGAGACCAACGTTCTCAGCGATATCGGCGCGGGGAAACTGCCCGCGGTCTCGTGGGTGATCCCCGACCAGCTCGATTCGGATCACCCGAATGGTTTGAACAAACAATACGACGGTCCGTCGTGGGTGGCGTCGGTCGTCAATGCGATCGGACAGAGCAACTATTGGGATTCGACGACGATCGTGATCCTATGGGACGATTGGGGCGGCTTTTACGACAACGTTCCGCCGGCGTTCATCGACGATGCGGGCGGCCTCGGCTTCCGGGTTCCGATGCTGGTCGTGTCGCCGTACGTCACTCCGGGGCACGTCGCGCACACGCAGTACGAGTTCGGAAGCGTCCTAAAGTATGTCGAGCAAACCTTCGGCCTGGGATCGCTCGGCACGACCGACGCGCGCGCGAACTCGATCGGCAACATCCTGCACTTGAGCCAAAAGCCGCTGCCGTTCGCGCCGATCCCGTCGGAAAAGTCGCGCAGCTACTTTCTGCACCGCCCATCCTCTTACGAGCCGGTCGACACCGAGTAACTCTGCAGCACGGCGCCGGTGAGATCGCGCGCACGTGCGGGCGCCGCACCGGTGTAGACGCGGCCGAGCCGCTGCGCCGCCGCGATTTTCTCGGCGCGCGCTTCGGCCGATGCGACGATCTGCGCGCGCAAGGCGTCGCGCTCGCGTTGCAGGGCGGCTATCTCCCGCTTCACCGACGCGCGATCGGCGTCACCGCCGTCCCGCACTGCGAGCAAACGCTTCGTCAGGTCGGCGCGCGCGGCGGCGAACCCCGCAACCATGCTCGTGCGCGTGGCGTCATTCCAGTGGGGAACCCACGCCGCTGCGGATTGCGTTTCGAGTGAAAGCGATCGCGTGGCCCGAGCGTGTGAAGCCACGTCGGCGGCCATGGAAGAAACCGAGGCGAGCGCCTCCGCTCGCCGTTGCGCGCGGTACGCCGCGAGTTCGGCGTCGTCGCGCGCACGAGCCGCGCCGACCAGCGTCGCTTCCCGAGAGTCGAGCGCGGCCAGCTCGCCGGCGTCGCGCCGGCGCGTCGCGGCATCGAGGTGCAAATTGCGCAACTTCAACTGCAGCACGAGCCGCCGGCCGCCGTGCGCGCGTTCGTACTCGTAAGCGATCGTCGCTTCTCGCTCGCGCATCTGCGCCGCACGCAGGGCGGTCGCGCGTTCGGCCCGCGCCAATGCGGCGCGCCGGAACGGCTCGACGGCGGCGGCGAAATCGTGCGCGGACTGGGCGGCGGATTTCGGCAGCACGACGGGTTCGGCGTGCAGTCCGTTCAACCGCCGCGCTCCGGCGTCGAGCCGGCGCGCGACGTCGGTCGCGCTCGCGCCGATGGCGGCGTGCGTTCCGGCAAAAGCGGCGTCGTTCGATGCGCGGCGCAGGACGGCCAGGTCGGCGTCGTACTGCGCGAGCATCGCGCCGAACGGCGGACCGGCGAGCACTCGCGCGAGATCGATGCGCGCGGGAGTCCCGCCCAAAGCCGGCTGCGGCTGCGCGGCCGCATGCGGAGCGCAGCTCACGAGCAGCGCGAGGAGGACGAGCGAAGCGCGCGTCACGGGAACTTCCTTCCGATTTTCAGGTCGACGCCGTTGGCGCCGGTGTCGAGCGGAATCGTCGCGGCGCTGGGTGCGTTGAGACCTTGCACGAGGAACGGCGTAAAACCGAGCAAATGCGACCCCTGCGAGCTATAGGCCGTGAACTCCAGCTGCGTACGGTCGCTGGGATGCACGTCGAGGCTCCACGACTGGCGGCGCGCTTGATTGAACGTGTCCGTGAAAACGAAGCTCACGTTTCTGCCGAGCGCCTTGACCGCATTGATCCCGAGGCCGCCTTGAATGTCGGTGGTCAACTGCAGATTTTCCAAACCGAGGCCTCCGCCCAGTGCGACCGACAGCGGCTCGAGCAAGTTGCGCGTGAAAAGCGTGTCGAGTTGCCCGGCAGCGAGATTCGTCACCGCCGACGATGCCGAAAACGAGCCGCCGCCCGTCGCGGCGACGCCTTGCACCGCGCCGAGCGACTGCGCGTTGACGAGCAAGCCGAGAATCTGCTGGCGATCGTAGGACGGGTCGGAGGCGAATGCGACGTTGAGGTTCGTGGCCGGACCCGTCACGCGCAGCGCGACGTTCGTTTCCGGATTCGGAATGAAGGTCGTCGCCGTGGCGTCCACGTCGGGAATGATGCCGCTCGACGGATCGAAGGTGACGGTCGCGCGTTGAACGCGGAAATCGCGGAAGAAGTTGACGGTGCCGCCGGTCGATGCGATGGTGCCGGCGAGATGCGGATCCGCCAGCGAACCGAATGCGTGGATGCTGCCCGCAATGCCGACGTCGACGTTCGGGCTGACGACGCGCACGTCGCGTCCGACGGCGGCGTGCACGTTTATTCCGAGCGGAAGCGGGGCCGCCGGCGCGTTCCCTCCTTTTGGATTGTATAGCGCCGTAACCGGAATCCGCGCACTGTCCAGCGTCACCGTCCCCGACAGCAGCGCACGCCGTTCCGGTGCGCGCGTCAACGCGACGTCGCCGTCGAAGCGGCCCTTGACGTACTGCGGCAGATCGAGACGCGCCGAGCGCGCGTGCAGATTCAGCGCCATCGCGAGGCGGCCAAGGTCGCGGACGTTCGGAATCGTCGCGCTGCCGTCGGCGGTGATGGAACCTCCGCCGGCTTGCGCGCCGGCGTCCTGCAAACGGACGGTCGTTCCGGAGAATGCGAGCGTGCCCGCGAGGTTCGTGATCGGCACGCGCTCTTGCGGTCCGGAAAACGATCCCTGCGCGAGCGTCAATCGGCCGTGCAGCTGCGGCGCGCGCAAATTGCCGCGCACGTCGACGCGTCCGTCGATGCGGCCCGTAATTGCCGTGCCTTTCGGCAGGAGATCGGCGACGTTTGACGCTTCGACGTCGTCGGCGACGAGCTGCGCGCTGACCGGACCGCCGTGCGGATCGAGCGCAAACGGCATCGCGCGGATCGGAACCGTAGCGCGGCCGGTCACGCGGCCTTTACGCAGGTCGGCTTCGCCGGAAACGAGGCTGACGCTGCGTTCGTCGGCGTGCACGTTTCCGACGAGGCGCGGAACGGCGAGTTTGCCGTAGCGGGCATCGGCGAGCACGAACGTATCGTCCAGCGCGGGGTTGCGCGGCGTGCCGCGCACGTGCAGCGTCGTATCGAGTGCGCCGGCGGCGTCGAACGTCTTACCGAGCGCCATCGCAGCCAGCGCTGCGACGTTTGGACTCGTCGCGTGAAAGGCTACGTCGAGCGCATCGTCCGGATGCATGCCGAACGTTCCCGCGCCGGTGACGCTTGCGTGCGGCATGGTCAGCGTCGCACTCTGGATGCGTCCGCGTCCGTCGCGCACGTTCGCGGCAAGGGTGATGCGATCGATCGGGACGCGTCCGGCGCTCGCATGCGCGACGGTGGCGTTCAGCGTGGCGTCGAGATTGGGATACCGGCCGTTCGCGGTGAGATCGGCGTCGGCTACACCCGAAATCGGAATGCCGGCGCCCGTAAGCGCGCTCCATCGCGACACGTCGAGACCGCGGGCGTGCGCGACCAGATCGACGTCGCCGCTGAGTCCGACCGTGCCCGACGCGGAGACGCGCCCGAACGGTCCGCGCACCGCCAGCGTCGTCGCGATGCGCCGGGCGCTGCCGCGCCATGCCGCATCGGTCGCGCCGAAATCGAAGCCGCGCAGGCTCGCGTCGTGCAATCCGGCACTGCCCTCGGTTGCGACGACGGTGCCGTTCGCGAGCGAGACGCCCGCACGTACGGCGCCTTCGCCGCCGAGCATGTCGCCGGCATCGAAGAAATCGTTGAAGTCGGCGAGATCGGCGTGCGGTGCGTCGACCGCGATGCGCTGCGATGACCGGCTCGCCTCCGCATCGAACGCGACGCCGGTCGAACCGACGGTCACGCTGCCGCCGCTTACGGCAATCGACGAGGGCGTACCGTTCACCGTCGCGTGGAGGTCGTGAAACGCGAGACCGTTGAAGGCGCCTTCGGGAATCGCCGCATTGCCCCGAATCGACGGCGCCGCCCCCGACCCTCCGACGTGCAGGTGCGCCTGCGCCGAGCCTTCGACGAGATTTGCCGCACTCGGCCGTACGAACGACGTAAGCGCTGCCAGATCGGCAGAATCGAGCGTCGTCCAAAGATCGTAACGCGGTGCGCCGCCGGAGACGCCGCGAACGTTGCCGCGAACGTCGGCGAAGTTTCCGCCGGCGGCAACGGCCGCATCGTCGACGTGCAGCGTTCCGCGATCGAAGGCGACGACCGCCGCCGCGACGCCGCCGGCATCGCCGATGCCGCGTGCGCTGACGCCGGCCGCGACTTCGGAATTCGGCGTTCGCCCGAGGCGGACGCGCACGCGTGCGACGTCGCCGAACGCGCTGCGCACGCCGGTCAACTGCGCCAGCCCCGCCGCGTGCAGCGTCGAACCTTGCAACCGCGCGGCGACGTTCGAGTCGAGCGTTCCGGCAACGCGCGGCAAGGCAATCCGCCAGTTCTTCGCGCGAACGTACGCGTCGTAGGTTCGGTGCGGACGATCGGCGCCGGCGATAACGTACAACGTCGCACCCTGCCGCCGGGCCCGCAACGGCCCGATCGTGCCGACGCCGTCGGAACGCAGATCGAACGCCGAGGCGAGCGTCGCGCCGCGGCCGGCACCGTAGAGCACGCCGCGAGCCGTCACGAGCGACGGACGATCGCCGGTCGCCAGCACGACGCCGTGCAGCGGCAGCCCGGGCAGCAGCGTGTCTGCATAGGGAACGGCGGTGGAAGGTGCGTCGAATCCGGCGACCATCTCGACGCTGCCGGCGCCTGCGTGCGTGCCGAGCCTCCCGCGCGCGATCGCGTCGACGCCGCCGTAGCGCGTGTGGAATCCGATGAGGTCGACGTCGCTGCCGTCGAACGCGAGCAGCGCGCTGGTTTTCGAAACCGCATAACCTGCGTAACTCGCGTGCGGCGATTGTAAGGCGATTTCGACGAGCGGCTTCGCCGCCGCGCCTTCGGCGACGACGTCGAGGCGGACCGGGCCGTGCAGCGGCAGCCGCGCGCTTTGCGGCAGGACGCTGCGCAGGGCCGCGAGATCGCCGCGGGTCGACATCGTGACGTGCACGCGCGGAGCGCTCGTGTCGTAAACGCCGCCGTCGAAGCGCATCGGCAAACCGGCCAGCGTCGCCGTGACGCCGTCGAGCAACAATCCGTTGCCGTAGACGGCCAGCCGTCCGTGCAGATCGCGCACCGGTTTGGCCAGACCGCCGACGGCAATGCGGCCGCGCTCGAGCATCGCGCCGGCGCTGACGTGCTGCGCGAGCCCGCCGTTCGCTGACGGCAGCGAAACGATCGTCGCATCGAAATCGCGCAGCCGTCCGTCCGCAAAACGCAGTCGCGGCGTGTCGAGCGCGACGTTCGCGAGCCGCGCGATCGGCAATGCGGCGCTATGCCAGCGTTGGAGACCGAAACCGCTTGCAACGTCGACGTCGCCGTTACCGGCGATCGGATAGCGCCGTCCGTCTTGAAGGTACGTCAGCGACGCGTGGTAGCGCGAGCGCGCGTTCGTCGCGATCGCGAGATCCGCAGCGATGCCGGCGATCGCCAGATGTTGGGCCGCCCCGCGCGGTTGCGTGAAATCGTACACGTCGAGTGACGCGTCGCGCACGCGCCCGGTAAAGACAAACGGCGCCGCCGGAGCGCTGCCGCTGCCGGCCTTGGGGAGCGGGAGGTTCAGCGTTCCGTCGCGATGCCGGGTAATGACGAGATGCGCGCCTTCGACGTCGAATCCGGTAAGCCCGAAGGCGTGCGCGCTGCCTGGGAGCAGATCGCGCAACGAGTAGCGCAGCGTCGCCGAGGCGACGTCGGCAATCGTTTCGTGCGCGGCGTTTTCGACGTGAATCCGGCTCGCGACCACGTCGCGAAAACCGACGTGGAGCGTGCCGAACGTCACGTGCAGGCCGGTCATCGACGCTAAGCCTGCCACGATGGCCACGCGCGCAATTGCTGGGAGAAACGCAATGCCGAGTGCGACGATCGCGATCGCGAGGGCTGCAAGCCCTGCGATTCGTGCGTAAGGGTGCGCAGCGTGCTGCGTCGGCGGCATGGCTCGAATGTTCCCGCAAGCAGGCGGGCTTAAGCGGGACGACGGCGGCTCTGAGACGATGCTGAGAACGAAGGAAGCGAGCGCCGCGTTCGCGCACCTCTTTCGCGCAATGCAGTTGCGGCGCTCGCTGGGTTTCTTCGACGTCACGCTGTTTTTCGTCGTCGCCGGATCGAACTTGCAGTGGGTCGCGACCGCCGCGGCCGCGGGACCATCGTCGCTGGTCTTTTGGGTGCTCGGCTGCTTGGCGATGTTCGCACCGCTCTCGATCTGCGTCGTCTATCTCACGTCGCGTCATCCCGACGAGGGCGGCATGTACGTGTGGGCCAAGCGCGCCTTCGGTCCGTTCGCGGGATTCTTCACCGGCTGGACGTACTGGGCGTCCAACCTTCCCTACTTTCCCGCGTTGCTTTATTTTGCCGCGGGCAATGCGCTCTTCGTGATGGGCAACAACGGCGGCGCGCTCTCGACGTCGCCCTGGTATTTCATCGGGGTCGCGCTCGTCGGGCTGACGATTGCCACGCTGCTCAACGTCTTCGGCCTCGACGTCGGCAAGTGGTTGAACAACGCGGGCGCGATCAGTCGCTGGACGGTCACGCTGCTCTTGCTCGCCGTCGGATTGATCGCGTGGTGGAAGTTTGGTCCGGCGACGCCGATCTCGGCTGCCACGGTGCATCCGGCATTCGCATTGAAGGACGTGATCTTTTGGTCGGTGATCGCGTTTGCGTGGACGGGACCCGAGGCGATTTCGTTCATGGGCGGCGAGGTCCGCAACCCGCGCCGTAACATTCCTTACGGTCTTGCGCTGGCGGCGCCCGCGATTGCCATCATCTACGTGCTGGGAACCGCGGCGGTGCTCGCCGCGCTGCCGTCCCACGACGTCAATCCGTCGTCCGGCGTGATGCAGGCGATTGCCGCCGTTGCCGCGCGCGTCGGATGGACGGTCATCACGCCGGTTGCCGCGATTCTCGTCGCGGTGAGTTGTCTCGGCAGTTGCGGCGCGTGGCTCGGCGCGGTGGCGCGCATCCCCTTCGTCGCTGGTATCGACCACTATTTGCCGCCCGTCTTCGGACGAATGCATCCACGCTACGGTTCGCCGGTCGCGGCATTGCTCACGCAAGCGGGAATTGCCGCAATCTTCATTTTCCTCGGACAAGGCGGGAGCACCGTGAACGGGGCGTACGAAATACTCGTCAGTTCGACCGTGCTGATCACGATGTTGCCGTTTTTGCTGCTGTTTGCATCGGCGATAAAGCTCGATGCCGAACCAGCTCCCCCGGGTGCGGTCGCAATACCGGGCGGGCGTGCGACGATCGCCGTCGTTGCCGTCATCGGCTTCGTCACGACGCTCGCCGCTGCGGTGCTCGCGCTTTTTCCGTCCAACGACGATCCGAACAAAGCGCTTTCGGTGATGAAAGTGCTGGGCCTGACGGCGCTCATGGTAGGCGCCGGCATCGCAATTTATTTCGCGGGCCGGCGCCGCCAATCGGCGCAGCCGGAATAAGAAAAAGCTCCGGCGTTTCCGCCGGAGCTCGTAAAGACTTCCTCGGTTTTAGTGGCTTGGAGCTACCCATAGTGAGGAGTCGGCCCACTTGACCTTCGTCGGAATGCATCGTGTCGTTTGCTGGCCGGCGTACGTTACGTCGTTGTAAAGAGAGAAACGGTGCTGGATCTCCGTTCCCGGCGCAAAGCTGCCGTAGTCGGTGACGGTGCGCACGAAGTTCTGCGCAGCGTTGCGATAGCCGACGAGGAACGTGATCTGGCTCGCATTCTTCTTACCATAGATAATGTAGTCGATCTGCGTGCCGCCGGCGTTCTTGCTAAGCGGCTTCGGGTGAATGATGAAACATTGCTTGACGAGGACAGGTGCGGCGGCCTGCGCGGGCGCGTGCGCCGCGAGCACGACCGACGCGCAAAACGCGACCGCGAGGGTGAGACGAGCGAGAAGCTTCATTGCTGCGAAGGATTCCTTTCAGAAAATAGTGCTCGGCGCGCCCTTGCGGCGCCCCAATGGCCCCTTTGGTTCGACATACGGGCGCCCGCTTCCGTCACCGAGCGGCTCGGGAGCATGCGACGCTAGGTGCCCGCCGGTACGGGGCGGAGGGCCGTAGAAGCCTCCTGGCTCTATGTCATTCGTCTATAGCATGTATCGCGTCGGCAAAATCGTGCCGCCGAAGCGCCAGATCATTAAAGACATCTCGCTGAGCTTTTTGCCCGGAGCGAAGATCGGGATACTCGGACTCAACGGTGCCGGGAAGTCGACCGTGCTGCGGATCATGGCGGGCGCCGACACCGACATCGACGGTGAAGCCAAAGCGATGCCCGGCATTTCGATCGGTTACCTGGAGCAAGAGCCCGTGCTCGACGGCGCCCTCACCGTACGCCAAACCGTCGAAGAGGGATTGGCGCATCTGGTTTCCGCGCGTCGCCGTCTCGACGAGGTTTTCGCCGCGTACGGCGATTCGGACGCCGATTTCGAAGCGCTCGCGGACGAACAGGCGCGCTTGGAAGCGGTGCTGTTCGCCGAGGGCGGCGACGACGTCGAGCAGCAACTCGAGATCGCCGCCGACGCGCTGCGTCTTCCGCCGTGGGATGCGACGATCGAGACGCTCTCGGGCGGCGAGAAGCGGCGCGTAGCGCTCTGCCGGCTGCTCCTGTCGAAGCCCGACATGCTGCTGCTCGACGAACCGACGAACCATCTCGATGCCGAGAGCGTCGAGTGGCTCGAACAGTTTCTCTTGCGCTTTCCGGGTACCGTCGTCGCGGTCACGCACGACCGCTACTTCCTCGACAATGCGGCGCAGTGGATTCTCGAACTCGATCGCGGTCACGGCATTCCGTGGAAGGGCAACTACAGCTCGTGGCTCGAGCAAAAAGAAGCGCGACTGACGGCCGAAGAAGCGTCGGAAACGGCGCGCCGTAAGGCATTGCAGCGCGAACTCGAATGGGTGCGGTCGGGCGTGAAGGGCCGCCGCTCCAAAAACAAGAGCCGCATCGCGCGCTTCGAAGAGCTGTCGAGTTACGAATATCAGCGACGCAACGAGACGCGCGAGATTTTCATCCCCGTCGCCGAACGGCTCGGCGCTCGCGTCATCGAGTTCGACGGCGTTGCAAAAGGGTTCGGCGACCGCCTGCTGATGGACGACGTCGGCTTTACGATTCCCGCCGGCGCGATCGTCGGCATCATCGGCCCCAACGGTGCGGGCAAGTCGACGCTCTTTCGCATGATTGCCGGACGCGAATCTCCCGACGCCGGCGTCATAACGGTCGGCCCGACCGTCAAACTCGGCTTCGTCGAACAGAGCCGCGAATCGCTCGAAAACGACAAGACGGTCTTCGAAGCCGTCAGCGGCGGTCTCGACACGGTCGCCGTCGGGAAGTTCCAAATGCCGGCACGCGCCTACCTCGGGCGCTTCAATTTCAAAGGCGGCGACCAGCAAAAGATCGTCGGAACGCTCTCCGGCGGAGAACGCGCGCGCCTGCATCTCGCCAAGACGCTGCTGAGTGGCGCGAACGTCCTGCTGCTCGACGAGCCGTCGAACGATCTCGACGTCGAAACGTTGCGCGCGCTCGAAGACGCACTAGGCGAGTTTGCGGGAAGCGTGCTGGTCGCCAGCCACGACCGCTGGTTCCTCGACCGCATCGCGACGCACATCCTGGCGTTCGAAGGCGATTCGCGCGTGCATTTTTTCGAAGGCAACTACCAGGAGTACGAGGCCGATAAGCGCGCGCGTCTCGGCGAAGAAGCCGCGCGCCCGCATCGCATTCGCTATCGTCCCTTGACGCGGGTGTCCTAGGACGCGGCGACGGCTATTGGTGGCTTACGACTCCGGCAATCGGCGCGACCAGCGCATTCGTTACACTTGTCATGAAGGTTCCGTTCTGGTAGCTATAGATGTTGGCGTTGGCCGAGTCGCCGTCGGGGGCGACGACGAGGGCACCCTCTACATCGAACTGAGCTAGATCGGTTGGCGACGGCGAAAGCATCAGTCCACCCACGACCTTGCCCGTCGGCAACACTCGATAAATGTTAGGTGCTCCCGACGACGCCAATTGGTCGCCCACGGCGATGTAGCGGCCCACTTGCTGGACTCCGCCGGGAAAGTTTACCGTGCACGGACACGACGGACCAAAGAGCGGAATCGGCGTAAACGTGCCGGTCGGAGTCATCTTCGCAAACTTGAAGGCTCCCGATTCTTCGGTGGACAGATAGAGCGTAGTTCCAAGGTACGTCATAAAGACCACGTACGAGCCGGCGGACTCCGAGTAAATTACCGGGCCGGACCAAGAGCCGTTGTTGTTCGTGAAGATCGAAACGGTTCCGGCGTTGTTCGCATTGGCGTAGCTTCCGACGGCGAGGAGCCCGCTCGCCGGACCGGTGCTGCTATAAGCGCAGCTGGTCAAACCACCGTTTGAAAGCGTGTCGCTGAGATGCATGACGTAGTTGCCGTTATGATCGTACTCGTCGATCGTATATTCTCCACTGTTTACGATGAAAACGTGTTGCGGGTTCGTAGCGTCGACGCAAGCACCATTGAGTGAATAAAACGTTTCAGGCGGCTGAGGCAACGGGCCTATGTAGGCGCCGTTGGGAAACCTGAATCGCTGCACCTCGCCGCTACTGTTGTCGGTGACGAAAAGCGTCTGCACGCAGCAATGAGCGGGGTGTTCGACTCGCGAAGGAATCGCTGCTGCGAAATGCGGTCGAGCAATCCAGGGAGGCAGAACGGAAAAGTGTGCGCGCATCGGCGCGCTTGCGCTCGGCGGGGCGGTTTGGGTCGTACCCCCACCGTTGCAGGCGCTCAGCGCAATTGCGCATGCCGCCGCTAGCGATGTCGAAACGTTTATTGAACGGTACACGTTGAACCCGCTTTCCATCGGCGCTGCAGCATTGCAGCGTGCGGACGGTTCCCGGCCTATCGCTCGTTTCCTTTGCTGCCGCCGATACCCGCGAGCGTGGTCCAGGCGGTGAGCGCCGAGGCGACGGCGAGCAGCGCGCATGCGAACGCGGCGACACGGAATCCGTCGAGGTACGCGGCGCGCACGACCGCGGTCTCGCGGTTATCCCGGAATCGAGCGGCCGCCATGGCGCTGCGTTGCGCGCCGACGTCGGAGCGTTGAGCGGCCGAGAATGTCGCCGCGCGCATGCGCGCGTCGAGCTGCGCGTTGAACGCGGCCGCCAGAACGGCGCCCAACACGGCAATGGCCAGCAAGCCGGCGATGCGCGAAACGGCGTTGTTGATTCCCGACGCGAGCCCGACGTTATGCTCGGGCACCGAATCGATGAGCGTCGCGACGAGGGGTGCGACGGTAAGGCCCATGCCGCAGCCGACGAGCACGACGGCCGGCAGCACGCCGCGCCAGTAGTGTAAGTCGGGAAGGAATGCAAATGCCGCAAATCCCAGCGCGGCAAGTGACGGCCCGGTGACGAGCAGGGCGCGGCGCCCGACGCGATAGACGAGCGCGCCCGAGAAACGCGAGAGCACGACGATCAACGCCAGGAACGGCAGCATCGCGAGTCCCGTGAACGTTGCACTGTAACCGTTGACTTGAATCATCACGAACGGCAGGAAGTAGAAGAGGCCGCCCAGCGCACCGTAGAGCAGAAACGTCATCACGTTGATTCCGGTGAACGCTCGGTCGGCGAAGAGATCGAAGGGAAGGATGGGATTGGCAATGCGCCGTTCGACGTAGACGAACGCCGCGAGGAGGACGACGCCGCCGCCGAGCGCGCCGACGGTGCTCGCGTTCCAACCTTCGAGTCCGCTGGCGGCGAACGCGTATACGATCGCGCCGAGGGCGAGCGTGACGAGCAGCGATCCGGCGAGATCGAGCGCTCCGCTCGCCGATTCGTCACGGCTTTCACGCAGATGGCGTAACGAGATCGCCACGATCGCAATCGCAATCGGCAGGTTGACGAAGAAGACCCAGCGCCAGCCGAAATGGTCGACGATCGTTCCGCCGGCAACGGGACCGATCGCTCCGGCGACGGCCGTCAATCCCGACCACGTGCCGATCGCCCGTCCCCGCGCCGCGCCTTCGAACGACGCGCCGATGAGCGCGAGGCTTGCGGGAGCCAGCATCGTGCCGCCCGCACCTTGGAGCACGCGCGCGGCGATGAGCGCCGGCATCGAGGGCGCCAATCCGCAGACCACCGATCCGATCGCAAAAACGACGACGCCCCAAACGAACAGCCGTTTGCGGCCGTAGCGATCGCCGAGCGCGCCGGAAAGTAGCATCAGCGCACCGAGAACGAGCGTGTAGCCTTCGACCACCCATTGCGCCGCAAAGGCGCTCGCGCGAAAGTTCGTTTGAATCACCGGAAGCGCGACGGCGACGATCGTGGAGTCGATGAAGACCAGGCTCGAGCCGAGCACGGTCGCAGCGACGATCCATTTTCCCGAGGCCGTTTCGGCGGTCTGCAGCTGCATAGGCGTGGCCTTTTGCGCGACGAACGCCGCTTCATGCCGCCGATGACGCGCCGCGAGCTCATTCGAACCGGCATCGCGGGCGGCGCGGTGCTCGCGCTGGCCGCATGCACTCGCTCGAACGCACCGGGCGCGTTCGCGGACGACGCATACCGCTATCGCGCGCTCTCGCCGGCCGATTGCGAGCTGATCGCGGCCGTAGGGGCGGCAATGCTCGCAGGCGCGCTCCCGCGCGGCGCGGCGAACCGCGAGGCGCTCGTTCAGGTGGTGCGCGGCGTCGACGTGGCGGTTTCCGCGCTCACGCCGCACGTCGTGGCGGAGCTGCACCAACTCTTCGGATTGCTGGAGTTTGCTCCAACCCGTTCGATCGCCGCCGGCGTATGGAGTTCGTGGTCCGCGGCGAGTCCGCGCGACGTCGCGCGGTTTCTCACGCGCTGGCGTTTCAGCGGCGTCGCCCTGTATCGCAATGGGTACCAGGCGCTGCATCAACTCGTAATGGCGGCGTGGTACGGCAGCGCGGCGTCGTGGAACGCCATCGGGTACCCGGGGCCGCCGCCGCTTTCATGATCGCCGATCCGATCGCGCTCGGCCTTCACCGGGGATGGAACGTTCACGATGCGTCCGCGCTCGACGCCGATCTGCAGCTCGAAGCCGACGCGGTCGTCGTGGGAACCGGCGCCGGCGGCGCAACGGCAGCCGAAACGCTCGCGCGCGCCGGCTTGCGCGTCGTGATGATCGAAGAAGGACCGCTGCGGAGTTCGCGCGATTTTCACATGCTCGAGCGCGAGGCCTATCCGTCGCTCTATCAGGAATCGGGCGCGCGCAAGACCAAAGACGGCGCGATTACCATCCTGCAAGGCCGCGCGGTGGGTGGATCGACGGTCGTGAATTGGACGAGCTGTTTTCGAGCGCCGGAGCGGACGCTGGACTACTGGCACGAGCGTTACGGCTTACGCGACTATACGCCCGAACGGCTGGCGCCGTGGTTCGAGCGCGTCGAACGCCGTCTCTCGATCGCACCGTGGCGCATGGCGCCCAACGCAAACAACGCGGTGCTGCAGCGCGGCGCGGCGGCTCTCAACATCGCCACCGCCACCATGTCGCGCAACGTGAAGGGTTGCGCAAACCTCGGCTACTGCGGCTTGGGGTGCCCGACCAACGCCAAGCAATCCATGCTCGTCACCGCGATTCCGGCGGCACTCGACCGCGGCGCGGTGCTCGTGCATCGCGCGCGAGCGGAACGGTTCGCGATGGAAAACGGCCGCATCGCAAGCCTGGAGTGCGCGGGGCTCGATGCCGGCGGAACGCGATTGCCCCATCGCGCGATCGTGCGTGCCAAGGCCTACGTCGCCGCCGGCGGCGGAATCGGGACGCCGGCGCTGTTGCTGCGCAGCGCCGTTCCCGATCCGTACCGTTTGCTCGGCAAGCGAACGTTTTTGCATCCGGTCGTCCTTTCGTCCGCGCTCATGCCGGAAGTCGTTGCCGCTTACGCGGGAACGCCGCAATCGGTGTATTCCGATCGCTACCTCGACGAATATCCGTTTGAGGGACCGGTCGGGTTCAAACTCGAGGTTCCTCCGGTGCAGCCGCTGCTGGCCGCGGTCACGATGCCGGGCTTGGGTACGCCGGGCGCGCATTTGATGGCGGAATTTCCGCACCTCCAGGTGATTCTGGCGCTCTTGCGCGACGGGTTTAACGAGCAGAGCCAAGGCGGGACGGTGGAGCTCGCGCGCGACGGATCGCCGGTGCTCGACTATCCAATCTCCACGTATCTCTGGGACGGCATGCGGCGCGCGTTGCTGGCCATGGCGGAAATTCAGTTCGCGGCGGGCGCGAAGCGCGTGCTGCCGGTGCACGAGTCGGCGTGGCCGTACGTGTCGTGGACGCAAGCGAGGACGCAAATTTTGACGTTGCCGATGGAGACGCTGCTGACGAGGGTCGTCAGCGCGCACGTCATGGGAGGCTGCGCGATGAGTGCGGGCGCGGACACCGGGGTCGTCGACGGTGACGGACGGCATCATCAGATCGAAAATCTCTACGTCTTCGACGGCTCGGTCTTCCCGACGGGGCTCGGAGCGAATCCGCAGTTGACGATTTACGCCGTCGCGGAGCGCATGGCGAGCCGGTTGGCGCGCTCGCTCGGCGGTTCGTCAGAAGAGTAACGTTTGAAAGTCCGCGACGTGCTCGAATCCGACCCGGCGGTAGAGCGCAATCGCCGGAGCGTTGAAGTCGTTCACGTAGAGCGATAGCGTCGGCACGTCTTCGAGCAGGCGCGAACAGATTGCCGAGAGTGCCGCTGTAGCGTAACCGCGTCCGCGCAATTCCGGGGGCACCCAGATTCCCTGAAGCTGCGCCGTCTCGCCCGACTGCGGGCCGACGGTGCAAAAGAAACACAGACGTCCGTCGCCTTCGCCGACCCACCATCGCCCGCGCTCGATCATCGCGCGTACGCCGGCCGCAAATTCCGGCGACGTGCGCCGCGGATCGTATTCCAGTTCGTGCTGGATCATCTGTGCCGATGCGTTCACGGTTTCGGCAACGTCGCGTGCGCCGGCGATTCGGACGCGCGCGGAGCCGTCGAGCCGGCGCAACTGCGCGCCGTCGACGGCCATGACGAATTGACGCTCGCGTACCAGCCGTGGTGCCGGGCGTCCGTCGCTTACGAGATTCCAAAAAGCGGAGACGGTCCGGCGTGGTCCGACGATCATGCGTTCGCCGCGGCGGCGGCGGGCCAACTCCGCGAAAGCGCGCAGCGCCTGCGGCTCCGATGCGAGCACGAGTTGCCGTCCGAACGATGCGACGCCCGTAATGCGATCGCCCTCGATCGCCGTGAAGAGTCCGTTGCGCGTCGACGGCGAGCGATCGTGCGCAATGAGATCGGACAGGTGAACGTTCTCGTAAGGAGCCCGTGTGAGATAACCGAGCACCGCGCTTTCGTTCGCGGACGTGACGCGCTCGAGGCGTACGCGGGGATCGCGAATGACTCGAGGTTCCCTATGTGAGCGTGACCAGCAGAACCGGTTTCGTCGTCGGCTGCTTGCTGCCGCCGTCCGGTTCGACGCTGACCGCGACCGCCGACAGCGCCTTTGCGTCGGACGGGAGGGTCACGATCGCGACGCCGTGCGCGTCGGGCACGAACGTTAACGACGGCACCATCTTCGTCGCGCCTTTGGGCAGCATCCACGCCTGGTAGACTTTGCCGCGCGGCGGTTGCGGTAAATCGTGCATCGCGATGTAGGCCCGATTGCCGCGCATGACGACTTCACCATCGTTTGCAGCGTAGCGCTTTGCATCCGAGCCCATGAGATCCGAGAGCGTCGTCCGCTGATCTTCGAGCGCGCGCGCGAGCGTGTCCGAACGTTGCGAAGTACGCGCGATCTCCTGTTGCGCTTGCCGCAGTTGGCTGACGAGTGCAACGTTCCACATCGAGGAGACGATTGCGATGACCACGCAAGCCGCAGCCACCAGGTACGCCGGCCACGCCGGCATCCGGGACGCGGGCGCCGGCAGCGTGACCGAAGGCGGGGTCTTCGACGCGCGCACCTTCGCCATGATCCGCGGCTTGAGCAGCGTGCTCGGACCGTTCTCCGCGTCGCCCGTCGTTTCGGCGGAGACGCCGATCAGGGCGGCTGCGGCTTTGAGGCTCGCGTACTCGCGGGCGCAGCGGCGGCAACCCGCGATGTGGGCGCGCACCTTGGCCGCTTCGGCCGGCGGCAGCGCGCCGAGCGCATAGACGGCGACGTCGTCGAGCATCTCGTGCGGCGGTTCCCGGTGCTCGTTCATGCCGTCACCGCATCGTCGAGGACGGCGCGCAGCCGGCGCAGCCCCGAACGGATTCGGGTCTTCACCGTGCCGAGGGGCGTTTGGAAGCGCCGCGCAATTTCTTGGTGGGTCACGCCGCCGAAGAATCCGAGTTCGATGGGGTCGCGCTGCTCGGGCGGCAGCGCGGCCAGCGCGCTGCGAACGCGCTCGGCGTCGATGCGCGCGAACGCGACATCCTCCATCGATTCGTTCTCGGGAAGGGCTTCGGGAAGTTCGGCCTCGGCGCGCACGTTACGTCCGCGCAGCACGTCGAGCGCGCGATTGCGCGTGACGCGAGCGAGCCAAGCGGCAAAGTTCCCGCCGCGAAAGAGATTGGGAGCGTTCCACAATTTGAGAAAGACCGTTTGCGTGACGTCTTCGGCGCCCGCGCGGTCGCCGAGCACCCGCAGCGCGACCCCGTAGACGATCCGATGATGCGCATCGTAGAGCGTTTCGAACGCGTCGGCGTCTTGCCGTCGCACTCGCGCCATCAACGCGTCGGCGTCTTCGGTCACCTCCCTACCCTTCGCTTTGCCCCGGCCCTGCCCTCGGGCGTTCTCTCCGCTAACGCTCGCCGAGGGCAAGCGGATTCGAGCGCTGCGCCCCGCGAAGCTGCGACCGATGGACGAACTCGTTGCCCGGCTGCGCGCCGCCGCCTCGATCTTCGTGCTCACCGGATCGGGCATTTCGGCCGAGAGCGGACTTCCGACGTTTCGCGGAGCCGGCGGCCTGTGGCGTAACCGGCGCGTCGAAGAGCTTGCGTCGCCGCAGGGCTTCGCGCGCGATCCGGTGATGGTGTGGACGTGGTACAACCAGCGGCTGGCGGCCCATTCCATTGCGCAGCCGAATGCGGGACACGCGGCGCTTGCGAGGCTAGAGGCTCTGTACGGCGACTTCACGCTGGCGACGCAGAACGTCGACTCGCTGCACCTGCGCGCCGGATCGCGCCGCGTTCTGGAACTGCACGGCAACCTTCGCGAGGCCCGCTGCACCGATTGCGGCGCGCGCAGGCCGCTCGGCGCGGGCGGTTTGCCGCTCGACCAAATCGAGGATACGTGCGGCGGTCGCATGCGACCCTGCGTCGTGTGGTTCGGAGAGCCGCTGCCGTCCGACGTCTGGTCTTTGGCAGAGCAAGCCGCAGCACGCGCCGACGTGATATTGGTCGTCGGCACGAGTGCGGTCGTGTATCCCGCCGCGGCACTGGCGACGCGGTACGCCCGCGCGGCGTACGTCGTCGAGATCAATCCCGAGGTGACGCCGGTGAGCGACGCGGTGAATCTCTCCGTGCGCGATACGGCAGCGAGCGCGCTGCCGCGCATCGTCGACGCCCTTCTGGCCTCACGCTGAGCGCAAACGTGCCGCCCGGAGCTTGTGTCACCCTGAGCGAAGCCTTTCCACCGCCTCAATGTGTGTCACCCCGAGCGAAGCCGCCTCAATGTGTGTCACCCCGAGCGAAGCCGCCTCAATGTGTGTCACCCTGAGCGAAGCCGCCTCAATGTGTGTCACCCCGAGCGAAGCCGCCTCAATGTGTGTCACCCTGAGCGAAGCCCGCGTAGCGGGCGTAGTCGAAGGGCGAAGGGCGAAGGGCGAAGGGCGAAGGACACGGTCGCGACGCGGCGTAGCGACCTGCATGCTGCTTCCCGAGTTTCTTCAAAACACGATCCCCGGTTTTCCCGGTTACGATGACGACGTCTCGCGCGAAAGATCCGACGAATACGTGCGCTCGTACGCCGGCGAGCGTCTCGCCGATCTGCAAGCGCGTTTGCAGCCGCTCGACATGGCGCTCGGCGATCGCATCGAGGCGCTGCTGTTGCGCTGCGCTTTCGTCAACCAAGCCGCCTATAAACTGTACGAGGGGAACGATCGCTCCGCGATCAACGTCGACGCCGTCGTGACGGCCGACGCTGCCGCCGTCAAGGCGGCCGATCGCGCGGCGTCGGTCGACGCCGAGCAGCTGCCGCAGTATCTCGACGAGATTACACGCGCGCTCGATGCGCGCGATACGGCAATGAGCGGCGCCCGCTCAGTTGCAGGTTGATTGCGTGGGGCTGGGGCTGGGCGTCGCTTTCTTCTTGAAGAGGCTGCTGATGCCGTTGACCACCTCGCCGCCGTAACCGCCGGTCACGTTGTTGACGGCGCTGCCCGCGTAACCCACGACTTCGCCCTTGGCCGCATCCCAACTCGTCGGAACGCCGAAATCGCCGGCAAACTGTCCGATGAGCTGCTGCGTCAACTGCTGAACTTCGGCTTGCACGATGCCGTTCACGATGTGCGCGAAGAGCGATTGCCCGGCGTTGATGGTAAAGATCTTGCCGCTCTTGGTCGTCACTTGAACCGGCATTTGCGGATCGCAGAGTTCGTAGACGTTGACGCGAATCGAGCCGTCGCTGGCGTATTCGATGTCGCCTTGCGTGCCGCGCACGCCGACGCTGGCGGTCGGCGTCGCAAAGGTGTAGTTCGCTTTGGCTCCCTGCGGATGGCGCACGGCGAAGCGAACTTTTCCTTGATAGACGACGAACTTCGCGGTCGCGATTTGCGCTTGGTTGAAAAACGCAAGCTGCACCTTCGTGTCGGAGCCGACGAGTACGCGCGAACTGTCCGGGAGCAGCACCTGCGCGAGCGATTGACCTCCGGTGATGGCGTAGTCGCGATCGGCGAGACCGATCGTGGCGTTGACGCCGAGCGTCACCGGTTTGCCGTTGGGCACCTGATAGGAGACGTCGCCCTTTTGGCTTTGCAACTGCTTGTCGTCGCCGGCTGCCGAAGGCGCGCTCGACGCAACGACGAGCGCCGCAAGGCCGCCAATCGCGAGGGCACGCCGCAGATTCATCGCACAACGATTAAGCGATCGGCCGCCGCAGCCCTGGCGGGAAGGCCATTCCGGCGCGACTAACGCGCACGACGGTGAAGCTTCTGAGCGGAGCGTGCATCGTCGCGGCGGCGCTGGCGCCGGCGGCGGCCGGGGCGCAGATGCTGCCGCTGCACCTGGTGCCTCGGCCCGCCGAAGTGACGCGTTTCGGTTGCCGGATGCCTGCGCGCACCCTGGCGAGCGTCGCTTCGGGATTCGACCCGGCGGCGCGCGAGGAAATCGACGAGCGCTGGAAGGCGCTGGGCATCGGTTCTCTCCGCGCGAACGAAAGCGGGCCGGCAATCGCCGTGCGCCGCGATCCGTCGCTCGGCGCGCAGGCCTACCGGCTGACGGTTCGCGACGGCCGCGCGACGATCGAGGCCGGCGACGGCGACGGCGCCTTCTACGGCGCGATGACGCTCGCGCAACTGCCGGTGCGCTCGGGCGGCGCGTGGACGGTACCGTGTGTGGCGATCGCCGATCGTCCGGCGCTGCGCTGGCGGATTCTTTCCGACGACGTTTCGCGCGGGCCGCTGCCGACGATGCGCTACTTCGAGGAACGCATTCGCACGCTCGCCGCCTTCAAGATGAACGGCTACTCGCCGTACATGGAGCACGTTTTCGTCAGCCCGACCGATCCGCTGCCGGCGCCGCTCGACGGCATCACTCCGGCCCAACTCGCCGCATTGGCGAGGTATGCATCGCGATTTCACATGACGCTCGTTCCGCAGCAGCAAACCTTTGCGCACATGCACGGCGTGCTGCGCGTCGAGACCTATGCCGACGCCGCAGAACTGCCGCACGGATTTCTGCTCTCCCCGGGATCCGCAACGTCGTCGGGATACCTCAGCCGAATTCTGACGCAGGAACTGCAAGCGGTTCCCCGGCCGCCGTTCTTTCACATCGGCTCCGACGAAACGGCGACGCTGGGGCTCGGACGCTCGAGCGCCTACGTGAAGCAACGCGGTCTCTCGCAAGCATTTGCCGATCACGTCGCCGCGATGAACCGCGCGATCGCGCCCTCCGGCGCGCGCATCATGCTGTGGGACGATGCGGTCGAAAAGGATCCCGGCATCATGAAGCTGCTGCCTCCGGCGGCGGTCTTAGTGAACTACCACTACGAGGCGCAGGCGCCGTTTGCGAGCGATATCGCGCGCATCGCCGGCGGCGGCTTCGCACAGATGGTCGCTCCCGGCGCGAGCAACTGGGACGAAATCTTTCCGGCGATCGACGTGGCGATCGCCAACGAGCGCGGGTTTATCGCGGCCGGCAAGAACGCACGCGTTCTCGGCAGCTTTCAAACCGTCTGGCATGACGACGGCGAAACGCTCTACGAAGCGACGTGGTATCCCGTGCTGTTTGCGGCGGCGGCGTCGTGGCAGAGCGGCGACGCGCAGCCGGCGCAGTTTGCGGCCGATTTCCCGAGCGCGTTCTTCGGTGCGGACGACGCGCGCTACGCGCAAGACGTCGCGACGCTCGGTGCGATTCTGCGCGCGCTCGAGGCAGCGCCGTTCGATCGCACCGACGCGCTCTTTTGGACGGGACCGTTCGACGCAGCAGCCGGCGCGCGCATGGCAAAGATCGATCTGCGCGCCGTGAGGCTCGATGCCGAGCGAGTCGAGAACGACTTATATTTCGCGCGTCCGCCGCTGCACGCCGATGCCGCGCGAGTGATGTTTCTCGCCGCGCGGCGGTACGACGCGCTGGCGCGCAAATTCCAAATCGGCGCCGAGGTGCGCGCGATGTACGCCGACGCGCAAGCGCACGCCGGCGACGCCTCCGGCGCGACCACGCTGCGCGATCTCTTTTGGTGCCGCTATTGGATGTGGGAACTGCGCGACGCCTATGAGGACCTGGCGCCGCTCTATGCCGCCGCATGGCGCTACGAGAGCCGCGAGGGGCATTTGGCGTCCAACCTCGAGCGCTACCATCTTGCCGCGCAACGCGCCATTGCCGATGCGGACGCCTTCTATCGCGCGACCTACGACGGATACGTCCGCTCGAAAACGCTGCCGCCGTTCGATTCCGTGATCGCGCCGTGAGCGCCCTCGCCATTCTCGTCATTTTCGCCGTCTTCGCGGCGTTGATGTACGCGCGCCGGCTGCCGGCGATTCTCGCGGTGCCGCTGATGGCCGTCGCAATGGCGCTCGCCGCGGGCGTCGGTTTGGGACGAGTCGGCACGATCGTCACGAGCGGCGCCGTTGCGCTCGCGCCGGTCTACGTCGCGGTCGTTTTCGGCGCATTGCTCGGACGGGTGACGCTCGACACCGGCATCGCGCGCGCGATCGTCAACCTGGCGGCGGAATACGGCGGCGAGCGGCCGTTCGCACTCGCGCTGGCGATGTGCGCGGTGGTGGCACTCCTGTTCGTCTCGCTGCAGGGCCTCGGGGCGATTATCATGGTCGGCTCGATCGTGCTTCCGATCATGATGACGACCGGCGTACCGAGAACGATCGCCGCGACGCTCTTCCTCATGGCGTTCGCGCTCGGCTTTATTTTCAACATCGCGAATTGGACGTTCTATACGAAATTCTTCGGCGTGACGCCGGAACATCTCGTTCGCTATGCGATCGTGCTCGCGATCGTCGATGCCGTCGCGCTGGTCGTCTACGCGGCCATGGCGTTCCGGCGCGAGCGCGGATATGCGGCGTGGGCGGTGCGCGCGACGGGCGACGACGGCGAAACGCGGGGCGTGCCGGCCGTCGCGATGCTGGCGCCGGTGCTCCCGATCGTCTTGTACTACGCGTTGCATCTCGAAGCCGCGCCGGCGTTCTTGCTGGCGGCGATCTTCGCCGTGCTGGTGACGCGCCCGCGCGACGCGGTGCAGACGCTGGTGGCGGCGGCGGTGCGCGGGGTCGAAGACGTGGCGCCGGCCGTGCTGCTCTTCATGGGCATCGGCATGCTGTACGTTGCGACGCAGCAGCCGCAGTTTGTGGCCGCGCTGGCGCCGCTCGCGCACGGCGGCTGGGTACGCAATCCGGTTGCCTACGTCGTCGTCTTCGGATTGGCGAGCCCGCTGGTGCTCTATCGCGGGCCGCTCAATCCGTTCGGCGCCGGTATCGCCATCTTTACGGTGCTGCTTGCGTCGAACGTGGTGCCGCCGGTCATACTTGCCGCAGCCGTGATGGCGGTCGTTCAAGTGCAGAACGTCTGCGACCCGACGAACACGGCCAATGTCTGGGTCGCAAACTTCACCGGCGTGCCGATCGATGCAATCACCAAGCGGACGCTGCCGTTTCAGACGGCGGTGGCGACCGTGGCGACGCTCGCCGTCGCGTTCGCGTCGCCCTCGCTCTTCGGATTGCGCGCGTTTGCCGCAGCGATGCCCGCGGCGCGCGCCGACGTCGCGGCCCCGGCCGCGGCGGCGGGATTCTATGCCTCCGCCGCGGCGCGCGGACGCATCGCCGTGACGCACGACGCGACGGCGTTCGCCGGCGCGGCGGCCGAAGCCGTCGCCGGCGCGCTCGACGGCGCGCAATGGCGCGCGTTTACGACGGGCGACGATCCGAACGCGACCGATTGCGCGAAGAAAGACTACGCCGCGTCGGTCGACGTGACGACTTCATCGTTCGCGTTGGTCGAGGGAACGGATTTCGACGTCGGGTTGCGGCTCGAAGATTGCGGCGGCTGGGTCGTCGACGAATGGCACGACCATCGCGTGTTCGTGCAGGCGCCTACGGAGTCCGACGCGCGCGCGCTCGCGCTCGTAGGCGTTGCGCGGTTGCGCGCCTGGGCCGCGGCGCAGCCGGTGCGCAGCGCGAATCTCTTCGCGACCGGCGTCGCAGCCGCGCCGCGCGATCCGCCCACCTACTTTTACGCCCTCTTCAAAACCGTCGACGGACGAATGCGCGCGTACGTTCGCGCCGGAGGCCCCGCCTATGCTGCGGGTTTGCGCACCGGTGACGTCGTCGACAAGCTCGACGGGAAATACTGGTGGGAGTACGGCACGTATCAAACGCAGCAGCGCGCCTACGACGGCAAGCCGCACTCGTTCGAGATCGAACGCGGCGGCAAGACGCTCGACGTGCAGTTGGGAGCACCCTTCGTGGAGGAACCTGCGTCGTGACCGTCATCGATCCGCACCTCGTCGCATGCTGCGAGCGCGAAGAGCAGCGCGCTCTCGCCGAACTCAAGCGGCTCATCGCCATCCCGTCGGTAAGCGCCGATCCGGAACAACGCGGCGAGGTCGCTCGCTGTTGCGACCGGCTGATCGAACGCATGCGCGAGGCCGGACTCGATGCGCGCAAGCTCGAGACCGGCGGCAATCCGCTGGCATACGGCGAGTGGCTCGGCGCGCCCGGGAAGCCGACCGTGCTCGTTTACGGCCACTACGACGTGCAGCCGGTCGACCCGCTCGATCTGTGGCAGACGCCGCCGTTCGAAGGCAACGTGCGCGACGGCAAGATCTTCGGACGCGGCGCCGTCGACGACAAGGGACAGGTCGTGATGCATCTGGCCGCCGTCGACGCACACATGAACGCGCGCGGAGCGTTGCCGATCAATCTGAAAATCGTGGTGGAAGGCGAGGAAGAGATCGGCTCGCCGAACTTCGACGCAGCGGTCGAGCGCTATCGCGAACGAATTTGCCGCCGACGTCGCGGTCATTTCCGACACGGCCGTCTACTCCGAAGACGTGCCGTCGCTCACGACCTCGCTGCGCGGGCTGGTGCACTGGGAAATAACGGTCGAGGGTCCGGCGCAGGACGCGCACTCGGGCTACTACGGCGGCGTCATTCGCAATCCGATCGAGGCGCTCGCGGTGATTCTCGCATCGCTCAAAGACGGCGAAGGCCGGGTCACCGTGCCGGGATTCTACGACGGCGTCGGCGAGCTCGAGGCCGAGCGCACCGCCGAGCTCGCGGCGCTCGCCTACGACGAAGCGCGCGAAGCGGCCCAGCTGGGCGTGCCGCAACTCTGGGGCGAACGCGGTCGATCGCCGCTCGAGCGCATGTGGTTTCGCCCGACGCTGGAGTGCAACGGAATCTGGGGCGGCTACAGCGGCCCCGGAAGTAAGACGATCGTGCCGTCGTTTGCAAAAGCGAAACTCTCCGCGCGGCTCGCCGGCGCGCAAGATCCGCAGCGCGTGCGGCGCATGGTTACGGAGTTCGTCGAGCGCAGCGCGCCCGCCGGCGTGCGCGTGCGCGTGACCGACGGCGGTGCGGTGCGGCCGATCGTCGTCGAGCGCGACCATCCGGCGGTTGCGGCCGCGGCGCGGGCCATGGAAGCGGGGTTCGGCCGCGCGCCCGTATTCATCGGCACGGGCGGATCGATCGGTCCGGTCGCGACCTTCGACCGCGTGCTTCGTCTTCCGCAAGTGCTGATCGGACTCGGGCTTCCGGACGACAATATCCACGCGCCCAACGAAAAGTTTAGCCTCGGGCAGTTCTTCGGCGGCATCAAGACGATCGCGGCGTTCTACGACGAACTGGCGAAGACGCTTCCCGCTGCCGATGGCTGACGGTTTTCGCTCGACCGAACGTTTCACCGGGCGCGCCGAAGCCTATGCGCGTCACCGTCCGTCGTATCCGGCGGAGGCGATCGATGCGGTGTTCGACGGACTGGGCGATCCGAACGATGCGATCGTCGTCGACGTCGGCGCGGGCACCGGAATTTCGGCGCGGCTCTTCGCCGATCGCGGCGCAACGGTTTTCGCAATCGAACCCAACGCCGCAATGCGCCAAGCCGCCGTGCCGCACCCGCGCGTGACGTGGCACGACGGCGTCGCCCATCGCACCGGCCTCGACGGCAAGAGCGCCGACGTCGCGGTTGCGTGTCAGGCATTCCATTGGTTCGCAACGCCCGAAACGATGCGGGAGTTCGCGCGCATCGCCAGGCGGCGCATCGCCGTCGTACAATACGAACGCGACGAGTGCGATCCGTTTACGCGCGCGTACGGCGAGGTGGTGCGCTACTACGCGACCGACGATACCGAAGCGTTGCGCGCGGCGGCCTTTCCCGCGTTCGAGCGGAACGCACCCGGGCGCGCGTGGCGGCGCGAGTTTCCGGCGCGGCAGCGCTTGACGGTCGAAGGAGTGCTCGGGCGCGCCGCGTCTGCGTCGTACGTCCCCCATGACGGACCGGCACACCAAGCGCTGGAACGGGATTTGCGCGCCGCGTTCGCGCGTTACGAACGCGACGGCGCCGTCACCTTGGCGATGGTCACCTACGTTCTTGCGGCCGATCTCGACGCGGGCATGGAACGGCAGTGAGCGGGCTGCGCATCGGCATCGACGTGGGCGGCACGTTCACCGACGTCGTGGCGATCGATGCCGGCACGCGGGCGCTCAAGGCTGCCGTGAAGGTTCCGACGACGCACGCTGCGGCCGACGGCGTCGCCGCCGGGATCGTCGCCGGCATCGAACGGTTGTTCCGGTGTGCCGAACTCGCAAGCGAAGACGTCGCTTTCATCGCGCACTCCACGACGCAGGCGACCAATGCGCTGCTCGAGGGCGACGTCGCGCGCGTCGGCGTGATCGGGCTGCTGCGCCGCAACGGCTGGCTCGCGCGGCGCCACATTGCGTTCGGTGACGTGACGCTGGCGCCGGGCTCGAAACTCGACGCCTCGTTTCACTTCGCCGCGGCGAGCGACGAGGACGACGTTCGCCGCGCGGTCGATGACGCCATCGCGGGCGGCGCCCGCGCGATCGCCGCCAGCGAAGCGTTTGGCGTCGATCGTCCGCGCGCGGAGTCGTTTGCGGCCGAGTACGCTCGCAGCCGGGGAGTCGACGCGACGAGCGGCCACGACGTCAGTTCGGCGTACGGCTTGCGCGCGCGCACGCGAACGGCCGCGCTCAACGCGGCAATGCTGCCCACGATGGTGCGCACGGCGCGCGTGACGCTGGACGCGGTCGAACGCACGGCGATACCCGCTCCCTTGATGGTCATGCGCAGCGACGGGGGCGTAATGGACGTTCGGGAGATCGAGCGGCGGCCGATTCTCACGCTGCTGTCGGGTCCGGCGGCGGGCGTCGCCGGCGCGCTCCTGCACGAGAATCTCAGCGACGGCATCTTCGTCGAAGTCGGCGGAACGAGTTCGGATTGCTCGGCCATTCGCGGAGGCCGGCCGCAAATGCGGCCGGCGCGCATCGGCGGACATCGCACGATGCTGCAAACGCTCGACGTGCGCACGATCGGCATCGCCGGCGGCAGCATGGTGCGCCTCGGCAGCGGAGGGATCGCCGACGTCGGACCGCGCAGCGCGCACATCGCGCGATGCGCGTACGCGTGCTTCACCGATGAAGCGGCGATTGCGAACGCACGCCTGGAAACGATCGCCCCGACGCCGCACGATCCCGCCGAGTACGTCGCGTTCGTCGCCGGCGACGGCACGCGCATTGCCTTGACGACGTCGTGCGCGGCCAACGCGCTCGGAATCGTGCCCGAAGGCGCCTACGCGCGCGGCAGCGGTGCCAGCGCGCTGCGTGCCTTCCGAATGCTCGCCGACCGAACCGGCGGCGATGCGGCGTCGCTGGCCCGCGCGGTGCTCGAGATTGCAGCCGGTAAACTTCGCGCGACCATTGCCGAACTCGCCGCCGACTACGACCTCGAGGAAGGCCGCGTCCTCATCGTCGGCGGAGGCGGCGGAGCGGGAGCGCTCGTCCCGTTTACGGCTGACGGCATGGGCGTGCCGTACCGCATCGCGCGCGATGCGGAGGTGATCGCGCCGGTCGGCGTGGCGCTCGCGCTCGTACGCGACGTCGTCGAGCGCACGATCGCGTCGCCGACGCCCGGCGACGTCGCGCGCGTGCGGCGCGAGGCGACGGATCGCGTGGTTGCAGCGGGCGCCGCGATCGATCGCGTCGAGGTAACGGTTGAGATCGATCCGCGGCGCAATCGCGTGCGCGCCATTGCATCTGGGGCGACCGCGCTCGCCGACGCGGTCGACGCGCCGCCGTGCGACGAGACCGGCCGCCGCCGGGCGGCGGCGCAGTCGCTGCAATGCGAGCCGGCGGAGTTGGAGCGCGTCGAACTCACGCCCGCGCTGGCCGCCTATCTGCGGCGGCTGCGAATTCGCCGTTCGTTCGGTCGCGAGCGCGAGGTCGCCGATCTGCGCATCGTCGACGAGCGCGGGGTCGTGCGGCTGGCATTGCGCGACGCGGCAATTCTCGCCACGTCCGCCGGCGACGCGGAAACCGCGGTGCGCGGCGCGGTGGAGCGCGCGACCCGTTTCGGCGACGTCGGCCGAGCGCTTCCGGCGCTGCATCTCGTCCGGCGGGCGCGCATCGCCACGTTCGACGGATTCGCGGACGCGGAGCAAGCCATTGCGTTGGCGGCGCAAGAACTCGAGGGCTGCGAACCGGACGAGCGGGTCGCCATTCTGACGACCGCCGCGACGGCTGCCTAACCGGCGAACGCGGCGTTGTTTAACCGGTGCGGGAGTGCGGTATCAGCGATATAACGCTCTCTCGCAGAAGGGGGAATATTTCAAGGTATGGCTGCACGCAAGACGTCCTCGGGGCGCAAGAAATCTTCCGGCCGCAAGGCGTCTTCCGTCCGCAAGAAATCGACGACCCGGAAAACGACCGGTCGTAAGTCATCATCCTCGCGGAAGAAGACCGGCGGACGCAAGAAGTCGTCGAACGGACGCAAGAAGTCGTCGAACGGGCGCAAGAAGTCGTCGAACGGACGTAAGAAGTCGTCGAACGGGCGTAAGAAGTCGTCGAACGGACGTAAGAAGTCGTCGAACGGGCGTAAGAAGTCGACGCGGAAGTACTCGCGCAAATCCGGCCGCAAGGTCGAGCGTGTGATGCACGAGATGAAAGAGGGGAAACTAAAATCGGGCCGCTCCGGCAAGAAGGTCAAGAACCGGAAGCAGGCGATCGCGATCGGCCTGAGCGAGGCCCGGCGTGAGGGTGACAAAGTTCCGGACAAGAAGGGGTAGCACGAAGGAAGGGGCCGGTCGATCCGGCCCCTTCCGTTTTCCGTTATCGCCGAGCCGGCGAAGCCTGTAAGCGATCTTTTTCAGCGGCCATTTCTTGACCGCACTCTTCGAGTTCGTCGCGGCTCATGAACTTGCGCGCGAGTTTGAAAATCGTCGACTCCTCTTCCTTGACGTGGTGCTTCACCGACTCGCCGAGGACTTGCAGCTCCGCCTTGAATTTTTCATCGGGGCCTTTCTCGGCTTTCAGCAGCGCCAGCAAGTGTTTGATGACGTCGTGCTCGGTGTAGGCTTCGAAGACGTCGGTCAACTGTTCGTCGTCCTCCGAGCGTTCGCGTAACTCTGGATAGAACAGATCTTCTTCAATCTTCGCGTGCACGGTCAGGGCGTCGGCCATCGAGCGCGCCAGCTCGCGCAGCCGCTCGTCGCCCGGCTCGCAATCGGGAATTTCGTCGATCATCGCGCCGACGATTTCGTGGTCGTGGTGCAGTAGGGAGAGCGCGTCGGTGGATTGCGACCCGCGCTTGGACGCCTGACGCGCGGGTGCTTTGCGCGCGGGTGCTTTGTGCGCGGGTGATTTCTTTCGGGCCGCCGTCGTCGCGGTTTTGCCGTTTCGGGAGCGAGTGGGCATGGTCTGGTCGTACCTCCTAATGGTGTTTCTCGTCGAAAGCTTTGATGCCGTCTTTGATGGCGTGAATCGCTTGCTTGCGCGATTTCGTACCCTCGAAGTCGATCTTGTTCCCCTCAGACTCGGAGTACTCGACGAGATAGCGACAGATGTTTTTGATCGTGTCGGCCGGCACGTCGTCGATGTCTTTGAAGCCGTCGGTATCTTGCGTCAACCCGTCTTGGTGCATCGGTCGCGCGATGATGCGATCGTTCTCGACGCCGTTCTTTTTGAGGTTGACGATGCCGAGCACGCGGGCTTGGACGAGACAGCCGGTGAAGGTCGGCTCCGAGCCCAGGAAGAGCACGTCGAGCGGGTCGCCGTCGTCGGCGAGCGTACGCGGAATGAAGCCGTAGTCGTAGGGCCACAGCAACCCGTCGGGCAGTAGCAGTTTCTGCTGAAAAAGCCCGTACTCGGAGACGAACGCGTACTTCTGGCGCTGGTTTCTCGGCGTCTCGACGACCGCATTTACGACATCCTTTTCGTCGTCGACGAACGCGGGGATACTGTCGAAGTGCGTCGGGTTGATGCGTTGCTTCACTTCCGTGCACGGTACCCCGGCGCCAGCCCCGGCAAACGTCCGAACGAGCGACGTTTTGGTTTTCGGACGTAGGGGTAATGCGAGGGTCGTGAGCGCTCGCGATACGCGCGCCTCGCTGCAAGGCGGCGTAGCGGCGCGGCTCTTCGGATTCTTTAAAATGCTTGGGCCCGGTCTCATCACCGGCGCCGCAGATGACGATCCGTCGGGGATCTCTACCTATTCGGTGACGGGCGCGTCGACGGGCTTTTCGCTGCTCTGGCTGACGCTGATCTCGACGCCGATGATGGCGGTGATTCAGGGAATGTGCGCCAGGATCGCGATGGTGTCGGGGGTCGGTCTGGCCGCGGTCATGCGCAAGCGATTGCCGCTTGCGGTCGCTTACGCTCTTGCGATCGTCGTCGTCGTCGCCAACACGTTCAACGTCGGCGCGGACTTGGGCGGCATGTCGGCGGCGCTGGCGATGATGACGCCGGTCCCGGCCGAAGCCGCGGTGTTCATTTTCGGCATTTTGCTGATTGCCGCACAACTCTGGCTCTCGTACGCGACGATCGCGCGCATCTTCAAATGGCTGACCCTGACGCTGTTCGCCTACGTCGTGACGGCGTTCGTCGTCCGGCCGCCCTGGGGCGAGGTGTTAAAGCACTTCGTCGTTCCCCACATCACGTTGAACGGCGCCACGCTGGCCACGATGGTCGGCGTGCTGGGAACGACGATCACGCCCTACCTCTTCTTTTGGCAAGCTTCGCTGATGATCGAAGAAGAGAAGACCGAAGGAAAAACGTCGGTGGCGCAGCGCCGGGGGACCGACGAACCGGCCGTGCGCACGATGCACGCCGACGTCAACGCCGGCATGATTTTCTCGAACGTCGTCGCTTTTTTCATCATCGTCACGACGGCGGCGACGCTCGGAATGCACGGCAAGCACGACATCGCGACCGCGCAGCAGGCGGCCGAAGCGCTGCGGCCGCTGGCCGGCAAATTCGCGGCGCTGCTCTTCACCCTCGGTATGATCGGGACCGGCGTGCTGGCCGTGCCCGTGCTTGCGGGATCGTCGGCGTACGTCGTCGCCCAGACGTTCAAACTTCGCGAGGGGCTGAACGAGAAGCCGCAGCGCGCGCCCGAGTTTTATGGCGTCATCGCGGCCGGCATTCTCGTCGGCATCGGGATGAATCTCTTCCACATCGACGCGATCAAGGCGCTGTTTTGGTCGGCCGTGCTCAACGGCGTGGCGGCCGTGCCCCTCATTGCGGTGATCGTCCTGCTCGCGTCGGATGCGAACGTTATGGGAAAGTGGCGCAGTTCGCCGCTGGCCCGCGCCTGGGGCTGGGCGACGGTGGCGCTCATGGGCGCCGCAACGCTGGCAATGTTCTACTTTTCGGTAAGGGGAACGTGACTGATTCGACCGTTTGCCGTATGGGTAAAGGAGCGCCAACTCGTTCCGTTGATTTTTGATGGAGGCATCCAAACATGGCAGGCATTCTCTGGGCGATCATCGTGATCTGCTTCGTTCTGTGGCTTCTCGGCTTTCTGGCGTTTCACATCGGCGGCGGCCTGATCCACATCCTTTTGGTGGTCGCGCTCGTGCTGTTGGTGGTCAACCTTCTCACGGGCCGAGGCGCGCGAATCTAGCGCTATTTCCCCTGGGCGGCCTCCCGCTCTTCACGATTCGGAGCGCCGCAGAGAAGTGTATGAATGACGACCGCTAAGCCCGCTCCTACGAGCGGGCCGGCGGCATAAATCCACACGAGTCCGAACTGTCCGGAGAGGATCTGCGGAGCGATCGATCGTGCCGGATTCATCGATGCGCCGCTGATCGGCCCGGCAAAGAAGCCGCACGCTGCGACGGCAAAACCGACGGCTAGCGCCGCTTCTTTCCCGATCGCCGCTTTTTCTTTGGCGGTCGTGAGAATCACGAGCATGACGATCGCAGTCAGCACGACTTCGGCAAGTGCCGCTTCGAACGGCGGAATCGTCGGCCCGGGATGGCTGGCGCCCAGCGCAACGTTGGCGCCGAATGCCGCGAGGAGCAGTCCCGCCGCGGCGAAGCTTCCGGCAAACTGCGCGACCCAATAGAGTGCCAGCATGCGCGCCGAGAAAACACCCCGCAGCGTGAAGCCCAGCGTAATCGCCGGATCGGCGTGCGCGCCCGAAATTTCGGAAAACGCATAGATGACGGCCGCCGTCACGAAACCGCGCGCTAACCAGCGGGAGACGTAGTCGACCTGGTGCGTCGTGTAGTACAGCACGTCGACGCTCGTGGCGGCGAGCGTCACGATAAACGTTCCAACCATCTCCGCCCCGATCTTGCGAGCAGCGGACGGCTGGTCGCCGCTCTCTCGATTCCGAGGCAAACGGTGCCTTAGTTGACCGGGGGCTGGCGCACCGCCAGGTGTTCCGTTTCTTCGAGTGCGACCGTGCTCTTATGCCGGCCGTACGAGTAGTAGAAGACGAGGCCGACGGCCATCCAGATCAAGAACCAGAGCCACACGATCGGAAAGAAGCCCCACACCACTGGATTGCCGACCCGCAGATAGTAGATCAATCCGAGCGCCGTAACCGCCGACAGCACCGGGATCACGTACGGACCCAGCGGCAACTTGAACTTGCCGATCGTTTCCGGATGGCGTATGCGCAGAATCGGAACCGCGATCGACACGAGAATGAAGGCGGCCAGCGTGCCCATGTTCGTGAGCGACCCCACGATGTTGATCGGCGTGAAAGCCGCAATCAAGGCGATGCAGACGCCGAAGAACGCGGTCGAGAAAATCGGCGTTCTCCACGTCTTGTGCACGCGGGTGAACGAGCGCGGAATCAGGCCGTCGCGCGACATCGCGAAGAAGATGCGGCTCTGACCGAACATCATCACGAGCAAGACCGTCGTGAGACCCGCGATCGCGCCGAGCGAGATGATGACGCCGGCCCAACTCAAGCCCACGTAGTTCATCGCAAAGGCGACCGGAAACGCGACATTGAGTTTGTAGAACGGCACCATGCCGTTGAGGATCGCAACCACGATGATGTAGAGCACCGTGCAGACCAGCAGGCTCGCGATGATGCCGAACGGCAAATCGCGGCCGGGGTTGCGCGCCTCTTCCGCGGTGGTCGACACCGCATCGAAGCCGATGTAGGCGAAGAAGATGAAGGCAGCGCCCCCGAGCATGCCTTGCCAGCCGAAGGGGAAGTAGCCGCCGAGCCCTGCCGGACCGCCTGCCGGCAAGTGATAGTTCGCACCGTCGATGTGACCGATGCCGACGATGATGAAGAATAGCACGATCGCCAGTTTGACCGTGACGATGATCCCGTTGACCGCTCCCGACTCGCGCGTTCCGCGACAGAGCAGCAGCGTGATCAAGACGATGATGCCGGCGGCGGGAAGGTTCGCGTAGCCGGAGACTCCGGCTTGACCGGCGAGTCCCCAGTGCGGGCCGTTCGCCCATTCCGGCGGAAGGCTAAGCCATCCGAGCCCCGTGGCAAGCGACGCTTGATGCAGGATGTTCGCGAAATACCCGGACCAGCCGATGCTGACGGTGGCGGCGCCGAGTGCGTACTCCAGCACCAAGTCCCAGCCGATGATCCACGCCAAGAACTCGCCGAGCGTTGCGTACGTGTAGGTGTAGGCACTGCCGGAAATCGGAATCTTGCTGGAGACTTCCGCGTAGCAGAGTGCCGCCAACGCGCTGACGAGTCCCGCGACGACGAACGAAATCGTGATGGACGGCCCGGCACGCGTAGCCGATGCTACGCCGGTCAAGACGAAAATGCCGGTGCCGATAATGGCGCCGATGCCCATCGCCGTGAGAGCCCAGGGGCCGAGCGAGCGCCTCAGCGCGTGCTCTGATTTTTCGTCGCTTCCCTCGGCCAAAATGCGCGAGAGCGGTTTGACTCGTTGGAACAGCAGCATCGCCTCGGAATACACCCTTCGCGTCCGACTCCCTGGTCGGAGCGCCCAGGCGGGCGCCTGCGTCCGGCGAATTCGCTGACGCGATGAGCGAGTACGATGTGATGGTCGCCGGCGGTGGGAACGCCGGCTGCGCGGCTGCAATCGCGGCCGCTCGTCACGGCGCGCGCACGCTGCTCGTCGAGCGCTACGGCTTTCTCGGCGGCACGGCGACGGCTTCGATGGTCGGACCGTGGATGACGTTTCACTCCGGTGAGGATCGCATCGTCGGCGGCATCGCGCAAGAGATCGTGGAGCGGCTGATGCGTTCGGGCGCGTCTCCGGGGCATCTGCGCGATTCGTCCGACTACGTCGCAACGATCACGCCGTTCGATCCCGAAGCGCACAAAGCGCTGCTGTTCGAAATGATGCGCGAGTCCGGCGTCGCGTTGCTGCTGCACGCGTACGTGCTCGATGCGGACGTCGAAGGCGACACGGTGCGCGGCGCTTCCTTTGCGACGGTCGGCGGCGTGCGCTCGTATCGCGCAACGGTCACGATCGACGCGACCGCCGATGCCTTCGTTGCGGCCGCGGCCGGCGTGCCGACGCAGCAGGGCGACGAGCGCGGACGCGTGCAGCCCGCCAGTTTGATGTTTCGCTTGAGCCACGTGAATCTCGACGCGCTCGCCGCCTACGTGCGCGCGCATCCCGATCAAATGCGCACGTCGCTGCCGCCGGAAGGGCGAACGGCATCCGCGTTGACGGCGGTGGCGGGATTGCGCGATCTGTGGGAGAGCGCGCGCCGCGACGGCATGGTGCACGTGCCGCGCGAACTCGTCTCGTTTTTTATTTCGCCCTACCCCGACGAAGTCACCGTCAACATGACGCGCGTCGTCGAGATCGATCCGCTCGATCCCGACGATCTCACGCGCGCCGAAGTCGAGTCCCGGCTGCAGGTGATGGAGTTGCTCGAATTCTTTCGCCGCCGGGTTCCGGGATTCGAACGCGCGCGGTTGGCGGCGACCGGAACGCAAATCGGCATTCGCGAGTCGCGGCGCATCGCCGGGCGCTACACGCTGACCGCGGCGGACGTGCTCGAGGCGCGGCATTTCGACGATGCGGTCGCGCGCAGCGCGTACCCGATCGACATTCACAATCCGTCCGGTTCGGGCACGACCACGAAACGATTGGCCCCCGGCAGCGCCTACGAAATTCCGTACCGCTGTTTGGTGCCGGTCAACCGCGAACAGCTGCTCGTCGCCGGACGGTGCATCTCGACGACGCACGAAGCGCTGGCGTCGACGCGGTTGACGCCGACCGTGATGACGCTGGGTCAGGCTGCCGGGACCGCGGCGGCGCTGGCATGCGAACGAAACGTCCGCGCAGGCGACGTCGACGCGAGCGAGCTGCGCGCGCGACTCGTCGCCGACGGCGTCGACTTACGGCGCGAGGCGGCGCGATGAACGCCGCGCTGCGGCTGGCGCGCGCGTACGGCGTCGCGGTGTCGTTCGCCGATTTAGGCGATTGGGGTGCCGCCGAGCTGCGCTCCGAGTACGACCCGCGCGGGCCGTCCATCCGTATCAACGAACGCGTGGCGCGCCGGCTGAAGGGGACGGCGTTGCGCGAGTTCGTCGCGCTCGCGGTCGGCCACGAACTCTACCACCATCGCGAGCGCATCGGAGAGATTCCCACGGTTGCGGATGCAGCGCGGCGTGAAGACGAAGCCGGCCGCTACGCTGCGCACCTGTTGCGAGCGTCGCGATGAGCGCGTACGTTGCCGGAATCGACGGCGGTCAGAGTTCGACCGAAGCCGTCATCGGAGACGAGCACGGGTGCATCGTCGGACGGGGCAGCGCGGGTCCGGCGGACGAGTTGGGCGTGGGACCGGAGTCGAACCGTTTGCACGACGCGCTCGCCGGCGCGCTGGACGCGGCGCGCCGCGATGCGGGGCTGCCCGAAACGACGCGCTACCGCGCGATCGTCGCCGGCGTCAGCGGCTATGCAGGCAGCGTTCGCGGCAACGCGCCCGCATTGCCGGCCGCGCACCTGCGGCTGTTGCACGATGCGCCGATCGCGCATGCCGGCGCGCTCGCCGGCGAACCCGGCATCGTCGTCATCGCCGGCACCGGTTCGTTCGTCTACGGATCGGCGCCCGGCGTTACGTGGAGCGCGGGCGGTTGGGGCTACCTCTTCGGCGACGAGGGGAGCGCGTTCTGGGTGGCGCGTGAAGCGCTCTCCGAACTCATGCGCCGGCAAGACGAGGGCGCGCGAGCCGATTGGGAAGCGCGCGCCGCCTGCGAGTTCTTCGGCCTTCCTTCTTTACGCGAGGTCGCGCGCAGGGTCTATGCGGGCGAGATCGGCCGGCCGGAGATCGCGGCGTTCGCGCCGGTTGCAATGCGATTGGAGCCGTTCGCAGCGATCGGGCTGCGCGGCGCGGAGCGCCTCGCGGCGCTCGTTGCGGCGGCGGCCGAGTCTGGGGTGCCTCCGGCGGTCGCCTGCACCGGAGGCATGTTCGACGACGAGGGATTCGCGCGCCGTTTTGCCGAGCGTGTCGTTGAAGCGATTCCGAACGCGCGCGTCGTCCCGGCGCGCTACGATCCGAGCGCCGGCGCACTGCTGATCGCGTACCGCGAGGCCGGGCTCGGGCCGTTCGATGCGATAACGGTACGCTCGTGAGCCTGCTCGACGCCTTACGCGGCGGCTTGATCGTTTCGGTACAAGCCTGGAAGGGTTCGGCGCTCGACGATCCGCACGTCATCGCCGCGCTCGCGCGCGCCGCGCAGGACGGCGGCGCGGTCGCGGTTCGCGTGGCCGGCGAGGCGCATCTGCGCGCGGTCCGCAAGCGGGTCGACATTCCGATCGTCGGCCTCATTAAGCGCGAATATCCGGGCTTCGAGCCGTACATTACGCCGGCGTGTGAAGAAGTCGCCGCGATCGTCGCCGCCGGCGCCGAGATCGTGGCGTTCGATGCGACCGCGCGGCCGCGACCGGCGGGTGCGACCGTTGCGGCAATCGTCGACGCGATCGCCGCCGCAGGGTGCGTGCCGATGGCCGATTGCGCGACGGCCGCCGACGCGCGCCGCGCCGCCGCACTCGGATCGCCGATCGTCGCGACGACGCTGTGTGGCTACACGCCGGAAACGGCCGGCCAGGTGCTGCCGGCGCTATCGCTGGTGCGCGAATTGGCGTCGCTTGATGCTTTCGTCGTATGTGAGGGCGGCGTAACCGAACCGGCGCACGTGCGCGCGGCGCTCGACGCGGGTGCCGACGCAGTCGTGGTCGGAACGGCGATAACTAATGTAGACTGGGTGGTGCGGCGGTTTGCAGGTTCTGCGGACACCGCGCGAAACCGCTAAACCGACACTAGCCCCGGACGATGGAGAGTACGTTCATTGGTTGAGAATAGAGCGCAGCCCGTGCGCCTCGGCCGCGGATTCTGGATGGTTACGGCGCTGCTGGCCGTCCTGGGCGCCGCGGGAATCGTCTTCTGGTACGTCTTCCCGATCGAACAGTACCTGCCCGCGGCGATCGTCACCGCGCGCCAGGTCGATACGCTGTTTCGCTTCATGGCGGCGACCGGGACGGCGCTCTACATCTTCGTCTTGGGGTATCTCGTCTATTTCGCACTGGCGTTTCGGGCGCGTGCGAGCGACCCGCCGGATGCCATCGGCGTCCAAATTCACGACAATCCGAAGCTCGAGTTTTGGTGGGCGATCATCCCGGTGCTGTTCGTCATTCTGCTCTCGGTCATTTCGGTGCGAATCTGGTACGAGATCATGCTCGAGCCGGAAAACGGCATCGTGGTGCAGGCGATCGGACACCAGTTCGATTTCACGTTCCGCTATCCGCAGATCAACGGCGAAATCTCCGACGAGATGCATCTGCCGGTCAACGTGCCGGTGACGCTCAACCTGACGTCGTCCGACGTGATTCACTCGTTCTGGGTGCCGGCGATGCGTCTCAAGAACGACACCGTGCCCGGGCTCGTGACGTCGATCCGCTTCACGCCGCGACTAACCGGGCGGTATCAGATCATCTGCACGCAGTTCTGCGGCGTGCTCCATAGCCAAATGAACAAGCAAGTGCTCGTGGTCGAAGACAAAGGCGCGTTCAACACCTGGTATCGCGCGATGCAGCTCAAGAACGCGCACGTGAGCAACGCGCTGCCGGTGGCGGGCGGCGCGGCGGTCTCGCTGGCGGGCGGCTCGGCGCCGGCCGGTCAAACGCTCTTCCAGCAAAAGTGCTCGGCTTGCCACGCGATCGGACCGTTCGATCAGCGCATCGTCGGACCGGGGCTCAAGGGCGTGCTGCACGACCCGGCGCATCCCAGTCTCGTCAACGGCGATCCGGCCACGCCCGGCAACGTCGCGAAAATTCTGCAGACCGGATATACCGGCAGCATCGGCACCATGCCCAACGCCACGACCAATGGATTGTCGAGTCAAGATATCGCCAATCTCGTCGCCTATTTGGAGACTTTGAAGTAAGCGGCCAACGTGGCCGAGAGGAATACATGTCGACCCAAGCAGCGCAACTGACCCACGGCGGAGGCATCGCCGACCACATCCATCCCGAACCGCAAGGATTCGTCCGCCGGTACGTCTTTTCTATCGACCACAAGATCATCGGGATCCAGTATCTCGTCACCGCGTGGGTGTTCTTCATTCTCGCGGGACTGCTGGCGGAAGTGATTCGCACGCAGCTGCTCAATGCCAACGGCGGTTTCGTCTCTCCCGAAACGTACAACGAAGTCTACAGCGTTCACGGCAGCACGATGGTGTGGCTGGTCGTGATCCCGATGCTCACCGGCGGATTCGGCAATCTCATCTTTCCGCTGCAGATCGGCGCGCGCGACGTCGCCTTCCCGTGGTTGAACATGCTGAGCTTCTGGATCTTTCCGGTGGCCGGCTTGATGCTGTTCTCGTCGTTCCTGATGGGCGCGCCGACGGCCGGCTGGACGGAATATCCGCCGGTCTCGTTACAAGGCGCAGCCGGGACGTCGATGTGGGCGGCCGCAATCTTCCTGGTCGGCGTCAGTTCGACGCTGACCGGCATCAACTTCGTCGTGACGCTGCTGAAGATGCGCGCGCCGGGCATGACGTTCACGCGCATGCCGCTGTTCTGCTGGGGCCAGTTCGCGACCGCGCCGCTGCTCATGATCGCCACCACCGCGCTCGCCGCCGCCCTTGCGGCGCTGTTCATGGAGCGCGTTTTCGGCGTGCCGTTCTACGACCCGACCAAGGGTGGAAGCCCGGTCCTTTGGCAGCACATGTTCTGGTTCTACTCGCATCCGGCCGTCTACATCATGATCTTGCCGGCGTTCGGCATCGTCTCCGAAGTGCTGCCCACGTTCTCGCGCAAGCCGATCTTCGGCTATAAGTTGATTGCCTTTTCTTCGGCGGCGATCGCGCTGGCCGGCTTCATGGTGTGGGCGCACCACATGTTCACGTCGGGTCTCGCACCGTACTTGCAGCTGCCGTTCATGATCCTCACGTTTGCGATCGGCGTCCCGACCGGCATCAAAATCTTCTCGTGGACGGCGACCCTGTGGGGCGGAAAAATTCACCTCACGACCGCGATGCTGTTCGCCATCGGCTTCATCGCGTTGTTCACGTGCGGAGGCATCACCGGAATCTTCCTGGCCGCGGTGCCCTACGACCTCGACGTGCACGGCACGTACTTCGTCGTCGCGCACTTCCACTACGTGCTCGTGGGCGGCAGTTTAATGGGCATCTTCTCGGGGATGTACTACTGGTTCCCGAAGATGTCGGGACGGTTGCTCAACGAGACGTTGGGCAAGATCCACTTTTGGCTCTTCTTCGTCGGATTTAACGGAACGTTCTTGCCGATGCATTGGCTGGGCGTGGAAGGCATGCCGCGCTGGGTTGCGACCTACGATCCGCAGTTCGAGTTTTGGAACCGGTTCGCATCGGTTTCGTCGTACGTGATGGGCATCGCGATCCTCGTGTTCTTCGTCAACGTGCTGTGGAGCATTCGCAACGGCAAGAAAGCCGGGCCGAATCCCTGGGGCGGAAGAACGCTCGAATGGATGATCCCCTCGCCGCCCCACTATTACAACTTCAAGCACATTCCGACCGTCTACGGGCTGCCGTACGATTTCTCGCATCCGCTTCCGTATAAAGGGTTGGAAGACGAGCTGACCGACACGCCGCCGGTTACGGCGGGAGCGCACTGATGGCGGTCGCATCGGTCACGCGCGCCGGCTTGGGCGAGCCCCCCGTCGATCAGCTCTACGCCGAAACGCGCGAGCTGAGGCTGCAGGGCTTCCTGCTCTTCCTGGTGAGCGACTGCGTGCTGTTCTCGTCGTTCATCTTCGCCTATCTCTACCTCCGTAACAGCGGTCAAGGATGGCCGCCGCCCGGCATCAAGCATCTCGACGTCGCCTTCGCGGCATGGAACTCGGTGCTGCTCTTCGGTTCGGGCGCGACGATGCACTACGCCCTCGAGAATTGGAAGCACGGCAACTTCATCAAGTACATGTGGATGCTGATCTTCACGATTATCTTGGGTGCCGGCTTCTTGGGAGGCCAAGCCTACGAATACACCCACTTGATCTTCGGCGAACACGTCAGCTGGTGGGGCAGCGGGATCTTCGGCGCGTCGTTCTTCACGCTGACCGGCATGCACGGATTCCACGTCTTCGTCGGCGTCTGTTATCTCACCGTGCTGCTGATGCAGTCGGCTGCCGGCGTCTACACCGGAGAGAAGTACTTCGGCATCACCGCGGGCACGCTCTACTGGCATTTCGTCGACGTCATTTGGGTCGTGCTCTTCTCGATTTTCTACCTGATATGAGGAATCGTCCGCATGCACGTTGACCCCGTCATTCTCGAGCGTACCGGCGCCATCGCCGGCGGCATCATCGTCGGAATCGTCGCGATTTACGCACTGTACAAAGATTGGACGACTCCCGGTGTCGAGAACCACGTTTTCAAACTCATGCTGCTGCTGCTCGGCATCGGTGCCGTCCTCGCCATCCTGGCGGGCGCCGGCGTTCTCGGCAGCTTCCCGACGGCATAATAGGGAGCGCGTGCGATGATCGTTCCAGACGAAGAATATCTCGATTTCAGCAAGGTTCCGCAGAGCCGCGGCGTTCCGCGTCCGCTCACCTATTCCATCGTCATCGGCTTGTTGATGATTTTCGCCATCGGAGGGGCGGTCTGTCTATTGTCGGGCTACGGCCATGAGTGGCCGTCAACGCACTCGATGCGCGTCGACCTCGGCACTCTGCACGAGTAGACTTCCCCGTGTCATCCTGAGCGGAGCGCGCCCCGTGTCATCCTGGGCGGAGGCGTGCGAAGCACGCCGCAGTCGAAGGACCGCCGATCGAAGCGGTTTAGTCGCGGAAGCGTTCGCGCGCGATACCGATAGCGAGCGGCGGCATCTCCTCGTCGGGAAGTAAGCCGGTGGGCTTGCCGTCGATGCGGTGGATGCCGGCGTAGACCGAGAACTCGATGAGCGACGGAATGGTCGCGTTGGGTAAGCGCTTCTTGCCGAGCCATTCCCATTCGCACGCGATCTCGCGATCGGGGAAGAGCGCCGCGACGTAGCCGCACGCATCGCGTTGCGAATGGTCGTCGGGCTCGCGATAGCGGACGTATCCGTCGAGGACGTAGATCGGCTTGAACGTTTGCAGGTAAGCGGCGAACGGTGCGACGAGCACGGCGATGAAATATCCGGCGAAGGCGAGGGCCCCGACGAAAAAAATCGGTGCGATCTTTGCGAGCGTTGCGTCGCTGGTGACGTGCTGCGCGCGCCAGACGACGCCCCATCCGAGCAGTCCCATAAACAACGTGCCGAGGAGCGGCTCGATTGCAAGCGCGAAGCGGCCGGTCAAACCGCGCCACACGACGCGCCGCTCGCGCGCGGTCCAGGGACGGTGGGCGAGTTCGTGCGCGCGGCGGTCGAATTCGCGATATCTCACAACGAGGTCCTTACCCACACGGGGTTGCGGCCGTCACGCCGCTACGGCGACGGCCCGGGTTCTTTCGTCGCGGCGCGACTTGAGGCTTGCGGCCACGGCCAGGGCGACGAATGCAATGGCACAGAACGCCAAATACGCGTGACGGTAGCCAAGCAGTTCGCTGCTTCCGTAGCCGATGAGGCCGCCGGCAAGCGAGCTTCCGAGAATTTGGCCGACGATGAGGCACTGGCTCAGGAGGCCGACCGCGGTCGCGCGTAGTTCCTTCGGCGTTTCGTTGGTGACGATGTATCGCGTGGGCGCGCCGAGCAGCGCGCCGAAGCCGGCGCCCGCCACGATCATGGCGAGCAGCGAGAGCCAGAGCGATCCGAAGCCGAGCGCAAAAATCGCTAGGCCGATCTCGGTGAACGCGGTTCCGGCGAGCAGCACGTCGCGGCTGCCGGCGCGGTCGAGCGCGCGACCGGCGCTGGGAATAACGACGACGAACGTCAGGGCGCCCAGGGCCGCAATGGCGCCGGCCGCCAGCGCCGAGAGATTCTGCGCGCCGATCAAGACCGTCGGAATGAAGAAGAGCGAGCCTTCCAGCATCCCGATTGTGATTTCGAGCGCGTAGGTTTTTGCGAGTTGCGGCGAGCGAAAGAGGCTCATCGGCACCGCCGGCGCGTCGGCGGCGTAACGCTCCCAGAGAACGAATCCAACGAGCGCGATGACGCCGAGCAGGCCGATTCCCACGTGCGACCCGATGAGCCCGTCCATGACCGCGAGTAAACCGGCGCTCAGAAGGATGAGTCCGACGGCGTCGAGCGGTCGCCGCCGCTGTGGTGCGGCCGTCGGCACGTGCAGGCGC
Source organism: Vulcanimicrobiota bacterium (assembly GCA_963704715.1). Lineage (GTDB taxonomy): Bacteria > Vulcanimicrobiota > Vulcanimicrobiia > Vulcanimicrobiales > Vulcanimicrobiaceae > Tumulicola. The sequence continues at coordinate 2,235,321 of OY969933.1, forward strand.
GCCAGCATGAAAACGGCGATCGCGAGCGGCACGTTCGGCGCGAAGATCCAGCGCCACGACACGAAGTGCGTCACCAATCCCCCGAATGCAGGGCCGGCCACGGCCGCCAGCCCCCACGTTGCCGCCACCATTCCGAGCGCCGCACCGCGTCGCTCTTGCGGCACGACGTCGCCGATGGCGGCGGTTGCGACCGGGAAGATGCCGCCTGCGCCCAGCGCTTGCAGCGCGCGCGCCGCAAGCAAGACGGGAAATGCGGGCGCGGCCATCGCGATCACGCTGCCCGCCGCGAAGAGCGCGATGCATCCGATGTACACGTTGCGCCGGCCGTACCGGTCGGCAAGCGCGCTCGCAATCGCAATCGATACGATGGTTGCGAGGAGATAGATCGTGAAAACCCATGCGAGGTCGCTGGTCGCAACGCCGAAGTCCTTGCCGATCGCGGGCAGCGCCGGCGCCAGCACGCTCAAGTCGAGCGCGCCGGCGAAGACTCCTAACCCGAGCGTAAGGAGCAGCGGTCTCACGAAACGACGATTCTGTCGATGACCATGACCGCGCACATCAGCGCCAGATAGAGCAGCGAAAAACGAAACAGGCGGCGGGCCGCGACGGTCGAATCGCTGGCGCGCCACGTGCGAATCGCGTCGGCGACGAAGACGCCGCCGAGCACCGCGGCGGCGGCAAAGTAGAACGCACCCATGACGTGCAGGGGATAGAGCGCCAGCGACGCGATCACGAGAATCACGCTGTAATAGACGATCTCGCGCTTGGTGCGCTGCTCGCCGTAGACGTTGGGAAACATCGGGATATTCGCCTTGGCGTAGTCGAGTTCGGTCATCAACGAGAGCGACCAGAAGTGCGGCGGCGTCCAGAGGAAGATGAGCGCGAAGAGACCCAGCGCCGGACCGCCGACGGAATGCGTAACGGCCGCCCACCCTACGAGCGGCGGCACCGAACCGGCAGCGCCGCCGATGACGATGTTGAGCGGCGTAATGCGTTTGAGCCACACCGTGTAGATCACGACGTAGTACAGATTTCCGGCGAGCGAGAGCCATGCCGCCAGCGGGTTGACGAGCAGATAGAGGAGCGCAAAGCCCGCAACGCCCGTGACGATCGCGAACGCGACCGCTTCGGGGACGCCGATGCGGCCCTGCGGAATCGGACGGCGGCAGGTGCGCTGCATGAGGCCGTCGATGTCGGCGTCGTAGGCGCAGTTGAACGCGCCGGCCGACGCGGCAGCCAGCGCTCCGCCGAGCAGCGTCCACAGAACCAGCGCCGGTGCCGGCAGGCCGCGCGCGGCCATCACCATCGCCGCTGCCGTGGTGATTAGCAACAAGACGATGATGCGCGGTTTCGAGAGTTCGTAATACGCGCCGATACGCGCCGCAAATGCGCTCACGGGTCGACGGCTGCGCTCGGAGCGCGCTGCATCGTGCCGTTGTCGATGACGGCGAAGAGCGCTGCGACGACAAACGCGAGGAACGTCAGCGCGGCGTTCACCGCATGGGCTTCACGCAGTTCGGTCGGCAGCCGCAGCGCGACGTTGAGCAGTCCGAGAAGGACTTGTACGCCGACGAGGGCGACGCCGGCACTGACGGCGGTGCGCACGCGCACCGTCGCCGGTTGCGCCCAAGCGAGTGCGAGCGCGCCGGCAGCGGCCACCAGCGTCGCGCCGGCACTGATGCGATGCAGCAGCTGCACGATCTGTCCGTCGGAGTAGACGACGACGTTGCCGGCGCACCCGGGAATCGAGAGACAGGCGAGGCCGGCGCCGCTCGAGCTGACGTACGCACCGATGCACATGGTCACGAACGCAATCGTGGCGGTGCCGACGAGTGCCGGCGCGAGGAAATCGAGCCTGCTACCGGCAGGGCGCGGCGCGCCCGAATCCGAGGCAGCCGCGAAAATCGCCATCGCCGAAAGGGCCGCCACGAGTGCCATTGCCGTGCCCCAGTGAAGGACGACGGAAAATGGCGTGTTCGCCAATCGGACGGTTGCCGCGCCGAGCAGGACTTGGACGACGAAGATGGCTGCGATTGCGACGACGGTGGGAGCGATGAAGGGCGACTCCTTGCGCCGGCGCCACGCGCAGATCACGAGCGCGACGACGAGCGGCGCGACCAAGAGTGCCAGGAGGCGATGCGACCATTCCCAGATCGTGCCGTCGCTCATCGACGGCAAGATGCTGCCGCGGCAAAGCGGCCAGTCGGGACAGGTCTCGCCCGCCCCGTTGATCCGCGTCCAACTTCCGAGGACCACCGCGCCCAGAGCGATCAGATCCGTCCCCAGCGCCAGGCGGCGCAGAGTTTTCATGCCAGTTTCAGGGTACCGGCGCGCCGTCATTGGTCACAATGACATTGGATGCTGGGTCTCATTATTCATCGCCGCCACGGGGGGGCGCCGACGCGCGCGCGAAGGCGAGGGCCGTGAAACGCTGGTGGGCGCTCGCGGCACTCCTGCTCCTCGTCGGTTGCCGGGAAGTCCGCGTGAAGACGCTTTCGACCGGAACGACGACCGTGCCGGGCGGCAATCAAATCGCCGTCGTCCGCAACCCCGACGACCTCGCAAAACTCGGCCTCCACGCCCCGGTGCACTTTCGCGGCGAGTTCGGCGTCATTCTCTTGATGGGTCCGCACGTCCGGACGGGGTATAAACAGATCATCGAGTCGATTCGGGCCAACGACCAGCGCGTGAGGGTCGTAGCGTTCGAGCAGGAGCCTGCCGACGGCGGCGAACCTTCCTCGAGTTACCGCACGTACACCTTATGGATCGTGCCGAACAGCGTGTACCGGCGAGGCGTTCGAGTAGAAGTGGTCACCCCGAACGACGAGCCGATCGCTACCACGTATCTCCCGTAGGAGTCTGCCGAAGAAACCGATGCTGGTTCCAAAAGATTCCGCGCAGACCGCGGGAAGCGACGAGCGCAACGGCGCGCGCGTCGAGCGGCTCGGCCTCGTGATGAGTCCCGACGGCGAACGGACGGAAGCGGGCGGAATCCTCAATCCGGCGGCAGTGCGCGGACCGCAGAACGAGTTGCTCCTCTATCCGCGTTGCGTCGCGCGCGGAAACGTCTCGCGCATCGGAACGGTGCAGGCCGATCCCTCGCGAGACGGCATCGAAGTACGAAAATTGGGATTCGCGCTCGAACCGCAAGCGCCGTATGAAAGACGCCCGCGCGGCGGTTATGGATGCGAAGATCCGCGCGTCACCTACATTCCGGCATTGAAGGCATACGTCATGGCGTACACGGCGTTCGGACCCGACGGTCCGCGCGTTGCCTTCGCGATTTCGAACGACGCCTATCGTTGGGAACGCCTCGGCTTAGCTCGCTTCGACGGCACCGGAACGCCGCAAGGCGACGACAAGGACGCCGCCTTTTTCCCCGAGCCGGTCACGTCGCCGGCCGGCGTGCGCAGTCTCGCCTTCTACCATCGGCCGATGCTTCATCTCTCCGCGCTCGACGGCCGCGCCGCAATTCCGATGATCGAGCGATTGCCGTTCGAGGAACGGGAATCGATTCGCATCGGATACGTTCCGCTGGAAGCGGTCTTGAAGGATCGTGCAAAGCTTCTCGACGTCGCCGAGAGCGTCAACGCACTCTCGCCCGACGCTAACTGGGGCTCGATCAAGATCGGCGCAGGCACGCCGCCCGTACGCATTGCCGAGGGCTGGATGTCGCTCTTTCACGGCGTCGATTGCATCGGCAATCACGGCCGCAAGCCGCTGCTGACGTACGGCAGCGGCATCGTCGTTCACGATCTCGATCGGCCCGACCGCATCGTCTACCGGTCGCCGAAGCCGGTCATCACGCCGGAGACGCAGTACGAACGCCAGGGCGCGGTCGACAACGTCGTCTTCCCGACCGGAATCGATGCGCGTCCCGATATCGGCGAACGCGTCTTCGATGTCTACTACGGCGCCGGCGACTGGGCCATCGCCGCCGCGCGCATGCGGCTCGACGACACGCTCGCGTAGCGCCGCGTTAGCGCGCGGAATTCAAACGGAACCGCAGGCTCAGCGTCGTGCCCGGCGTCGTCCGCAGTTCGACCGAATCGGCAACCGCGCGCATGATTCGCATTCCGAAACCGCGCTGCGGCCGCCGCCGCGGCTTCACGAACGTTCCGCGATCGACGACTTCGACGTTGAGTGCGTCGTCGCCGTCGACGAACGCGACGATGCGCACTTCACCGGCCGGCAGGCCGCAGTAGGCATGTTCGATGGCGTTCGCCAAGGCCTCGCCGACCGCCGTGATGACGTCGAGCCGTATCGGTTCGGGAACGCCGACCGCGTCGAGGAAATCGGAAAGCGCGCGGCGCATCGGCGCCGCGGCCGCGGCGTCGGCGATACGCTCGAGCGAGAAGCGGCCGTGCCTGATCACGCCGCCTCTTCCAGATGCCGGCGCGCATCGTCGCGATTGGAGAAAACGTCGAAGACCTCGTACAGTCCGGCATAGCGCACGATGCGGTCGAGCTGCGGCGTCGCGATGACGACTGCCACCGGCAGATCGCGTTCCTTCGCGTGCAGGCGAAAGCGCAGCAGTTCGGTCAGCGCCGTCGAGTCGGCGTAGTCGACATTCGACATGTCGAGCAGAACGCCGTCGGCGCCGTCGACGCACAGCGCGGCGCGCAACTCTTCTTTGCGCGCGATGTCGAGTTCGCCGCGCAGCGCGATGACGGCGATGTTCGTATCTTTCCTCACGACGCGCGCACCTCGGCAAGCGCGCCGGCGAGGGGCGGGGCATCGGCGCTGGAAAACGAGAGCGTGAGGATGGCGACGTCGTCGCCGGCCGATGCGTCTTCGAAGATTCGCCGGTAGATCCACTTGGCCGGATCGGTGCGCGGCGGCATTTTCGTGATCGCGTCGAGCAGCGCGCGTTCGCCCGCGATGACGTCGTGCGACAGTTCGGTGACGCCGTCGGTGTAGAGAACCAGCAGTGCGCCCGGAACGGTCGTGACGCGATGCAAACGGTAGCTAGCCTCGGCTGAAATTCCCAACGGCAAGCCGCCGTATTCCAAGCAGCGCGGCGCCGTGCCCGGTTCGGCCAAAATCGGCGGAGGATGCCCTGCACCGGAGTATTCAAACGTGCATCCGTGCGTCTGGGCGATGCCGACGAGTGCGGTGACGGTCGGAGCGTGCGAGACTTCACGGGTCAGACGCTGGTTAACGCGCGCCAGGATGGCTGAAGCGTCGGCTTCGACTAATGCGGCGGCAAGAATTTCGTTGCGCACGCGGCTCATCGTCACCGCAGCCGACATGCCGTGGCCGGCCACGTCGCCGATCGCGAAGAGCACTCGCCCCGAGCCGAGATCGAACGCGTCGTACCAGTCGCCTCCGACGCGCTCCTCTTCTCCGGCCGAAGCGTACGTCGAACTGAACGCCACCGAGGGCACCGCCGGCAGGGCGCGCTGTAGGAAAGCGCGCTGCAGCGTTTCGACCACGCGCCGTTCGGCGCTGAAGGCGGCGCGCAGGTCGCGTTCGCGCATCTCCATATCTTCGCGTTCCCGGCGTGCGCGTTCCAACCGGCGCCACGCTTGGGCGGTGCTATCGGCAAAGAAGAAGCCGATTCCGAAACTCAGCAGCGCCGAGACGACGATCAACGCGCCGAGCTCCGCAAGCTCCCGCCCGGATTCCAGTAGCAGGAGATCGTTTCGCCGGTCGAGCTCGGCGTCGACGACGTGCCAATCGCTGCGAAACCGGTCGACGAACCTCTTGCCCGCTTTTTGCATCGTCAGCGTGCTCGACTCGGGCTTGCGCAGCGAGGGTGCCGCGACCGACGTGACCCAGGCCGAGTTCATGTTGGCCGCGTCGGCCAGCGCGTTCTGCGCGCGCGCCAAGCGCAGTTGGGCTAAGAGATCGTTCAACGCGGCAAACGTTCCGGGAAGCGCGTGACGCGCGGCGCGGTAGGGCGCCAGAAACAGCCGGTCGCGCGTCGCGAGATAGCCGCGTATGCCGGTTTCCTCGTCGAGTTGATCCCGCAGGCTCGCGAACAGCAGGGCGCGCGCATGGCGGACGATCCGCGATGCGTCAAAGGTGTGCGCGACCGAGTTACGGATGGCCCAGCCGGCGCCGAATTGCGCGACGACGACGACGATCAACGCGCCGATCCACAGCGATGTCCAAGGCCGCAGCATGCGCCTCAACGGCATTTAAAAATGCTTAGAGGGCGCGCCTTCGTTCCCTCTCGCGCTCGCATGCTTGCCGCTATTTCTGTTATGAACAGTGTGTCAGGGACCTGACAGACGGCGGGCTGCTAGACACTTATACTAGCAATGCCGCGCCTATGCGAGGGGCGGCACCGAGGTATAGAGTTGCTGATACGCCTTCGAGATCGCATGGTAGCACTCGCACGCGGCACTTTCGAGTCCGCTGCGATCGACGATATGCACCCGGCCGCGCCGGTAGCGGATCAGACCCGCGCGCTGCAGGGCCGACGCGGCCTCGGAGACGGTAGGCCGGCGGGAGCCGATCATTTCTGCGAGCAGCTCCTGGATAAGCTCGAAATCGTCGCTGCGCGCGCGGTCGGCAGTCGTCAAGAGCCATCGCGCGCAACGTTGCACGGCGTTGTGCAGCCGGTTGCACGCGGCCGACTGCGAGATGACGTTGATCAGGACGTTGGCATAACGCAACAAGAAATCGCGGACGCGGGGCGTGGCTCGCACGAGCCTCAAGAACTCGTCGGTGCCGATCGTGCACGCGATGCCAGGGACTTGAATGAAGGAGCGGAGCGTTCCCGTCTCCCCGCCGAGAATTGCCGAGATTCCAACCAATCCTTCATTCCCGATCGTCACCGCTTCGATAGAGTCTCCGGCATGAGTGCACGTAACGGTGGACGCGACGGCCGTTAGTGGAAAGCAGAAAAATTCGATCGGGTCGCCTGCATTGTGGATCGTAAATCCGGTTTCGACGAACCGAACGTCGGCCGCCGCTTTGAGCGAGCCCAGGGCGCCGGGTCCGAGCAACGCGAGCACGCGATTCGCCGTGAGGGGCAGCGTCAGCTCGGCAGCGCGCTCGTCGATCACAGCTTTAGCTCCTGGACGATTCTAACGAACGGAAGGTACATTGTGGATTCCGAACCTTTGAACGGCGGCGCCTACGACGAACGGACGAACGCTCTCACGCTTTCCGGTGAGTGGGACTTCGCCGGGAAGGACGAACTGCGAACCTTGACCGCACGGTTGCACGGTTCTCCCGTAGCGACGATCGACCTGTGCGGCGTAGGCTTCATGGATTCTTCCGTGATCAACGAAATCTTTCGCACGTATAAACGGCTTGCCGCCGAGGGCGGCAGGCTCCGCCTCGTCGTTGGCGACGAACGGATCGAGCGCTTGCTGCAAATAACGCAGGTCGATCAAGTTATGGAAGTCGCGCGCCGGCCGCTAGGCTAGCATGGCGGCGCCCGCGGGTAGAAGGCGGGCATGGGGATGTTGCCGGTGACGGCATTATTGTTCGCGGCCGCAGTGCCGCACGCCGGTGTTTCGCAGGGCGGCGCGCGGTTGTATGCAGCCTCGTGCGCGTCGTGTCACGGCGCGCGTGCGGAGGGTACGGCCGTGGCACCGCCGTTGGTCGGCAAATCGGCCGCAGACATCCACTTCATGCTCGACACCGGCCGCATGCCCGCGCCCGTTGCCGGGGCAAACGAAGTTGCACGCGAGCCGAGCTTTACGGCGATACAGATCGACGAACTCGTGCGCTACGTTCAGCACTTTTCGCCGATGCGCGTGCATACGTCGCTTCCGTCGATCGCGCCCGGAGATCCCGCACGCGGGCGTGCGTTGTTTGCCGCGAACTGCGCGCAGTGCCACGGAGCCGCTGCGGACGGGGCCTCGGTCGGCGCGCAAGACGTCGCGCCATCCTTGCGCGGCGTCTCACCGATGCAGATTGCCGAAGCAGTTCGAGCCGGTCCCAGCGTTATGCCGCGCTTCGGTCCCGACGTGCTGAGCGCGCGCGACGTCGACGACGTCGCGAGTTACGTGACGCTCGTGCAAACGCACGGCTCTGCAGCAAAGAATTTCAACGCCGGCGGTCTTTCGCTCGCGCATGCCGGTCCGGTGGCCGAGGGCTTCGTCGCGTGGCTGTTCGGAATCGGAGCCCTCGTGCTTTTCGTTCGCGCCATCGGCATCGCGGGCCGGGAAGCACCGACGTTACGTGCGGGCGCTCTCCGCTCCGAGCCGCCAGAAACACACGATTGCCCCGGCCACGCCGAAGACAGCCAATAGCGGCGACCACAGCATTCCTGCCAACGACGCGAGCGTGCAGACGGCGATGAGAATCGGATACGGACTTTCGGTCGTGAACACGCCGAGATCCGCGCCGGCAGCACTTGCGGCCGTCTCGCTAGGATCGTCGCTTTCGAGTCTCGCGTCGCGTTCGGCCAGGATCGCATACGCCGTCGCGAAGGCGAGCGCGGCAGCCATGCATCCCAGCAGCACGCTACCGGCCGCTTCCTCATGGGCGACGAACCAATACGCTACGGCAATGACGACGCCGAAACCGGAGACGACGGCGAAAAGGGCGACGAACGTTTTCACGGCTGCGTCTCGAACCGGTCGAGTGCCGGCCGGCGGCTGCGAATCGCGGGAAGCGCGTCGAAGTTGAACTCCGGCGGCGGCGACGACGTCATCCACTCCAAGCTGTAGCCGTGCCACGGATTGTCGCCGGCCGCGCGGCGGCGGCGAATCGAAACGAGCAAATCGACGAAGAACAGCGCGACGCCGACCGTCATCAGACCGGCACCCACCGTCGCAATTGCATTCAAAAGCGGAAGGTGTCCCACATCTGCATAGGTGTAGACGCGGCGAGCCATGCCTTCCATCCCCATGAAGCCCATTGGGATGAAGGTCGCATTGAAGCCGGCGAACATCAGCGTAAAAACCCACCGTCCGATTCGTTCATCGAGCGTAATGCCGAACATCTTCGGAAACCAGAAATAAAGCGCTCCAAAGAGCGCGAACATGCTGCCGCCGCCGATCGTGTAGTGGAAATGCTGCACGATGAAATAGCTGTCGTGAGCCTGATAGTCGATCGGCGGCGACGCGATCATCACGCCGGTGATCCCGCCGACGAGAAAGTTGAGCAGAAAGCCGATCGCAAAGAGCATCGGGACCGAGAGCACGATCGATCCCTTCCACATCGTCCCGATCCAATTCACGAACTTCACTCCGGTCGGAACGGCAATGAGAAACGAGACGGCGGAGAAGAACGGGTTGCTGACCGCTCCGGTGGTGAACATGTGGTGCGCCCAGACACCCAGCGACAAGCCCGCGATGGCGAAAGCCGCTATCACCATGCCGACGTATCCGAAGACCGGCTTGCGCGAAAACGTCGCGACGATTTCGGTGACGATGCCGAAATACGGCAAAATCAGCACGTAGACTTCCGGGTGGCCGAAGAACCAGAAGAGATGCTGGTAGAGGATCGGGTTGCCGCCGTACGCGGGGTCGAAGAAGTGGCCGTTGAGGTGGCGCTCGATCAGCACCATCGCGAAGGCCGCCGCCAGCGAAGGAAAGGCCATGAGCACGAGCAGCGCCGTCGCGACGATCTCCCAGGCGAAGATGGGAAGGCGCCACATCGTCATGCCGGGTGCACGCAGCAGAAAGATCGTGACCAGCAAATTGATCGACGTCACGATCGTCGAAATGCTGGTCATTAACAATCCGATAAAGAAAAGATCTTGGCCCGCTCCGGTTCCGATCGCGCGTTCGTCGAGCGGCGCGTAGGCCGTCCATCCGGTGGCCGCGGCGCCTCCATAGGTCGCCAATCCGGCAAACACGGTGAGACCGCCGATGACGAAAAGCCAGAGTCCGGCGGCGTTCAGACGAGGGAACGCGACGTCGGGGGCGCCGATCTGCAACGGAATCAGATAGTTGGCCAAACCGATCCCGAACGGTGCGATCACGAGAAAAATCATCGCCGTGCCGTGCAGCGTAAAGACTTGATTGTAAGCGTGCGGGCCGAGGAAGGTGTTGTTCGGCACTGCCAGCTGCGTGCGGATGAGTGCCGCGAGAACGCCGGCGACGACGAAGAAGGTCATGGTGGCCACGACGTACGCGATGCCGATCTTCTTGTGATTCGTCGTCGTCAGCCACTCGATCACGGGGCGACGATTCCTCTGGATGCGACGTAGCGCGCGTACGCTTGCGGCGAAACCACGCGCACCACGAACGTCATGTTGGCGTGTTCGAGACCGCAGAACTGCGCGCAGCGTGCCGGGAACGTTCCCGTCCGGTTCGGTGAGAGGTCGAAGACGTTCGTCATTCCCGGAATGGCATCGCGCTTGAAAAGAAACGCCGGCACCCAGAAGGAGTGCGTCACGTCGTCGGAGCGCAACTCGATCTCGGTGGTTTCGCCGGCCGGAAGATACAGCGACGGTGGATTCGCCGGCGTTCCGCTGGTCGAGAATCCGCCGGGATACGTAAAGCGCCACGACCATTGAAACGCCGTGACGGCGATTGGGTTGGGCTGACCTGAGGCGCGGTCGATCGGCATCTCGATCGCCAATGTGACGCCGAATAGCGCGACGACCAGCAGCAGCGGCAGGACGACATATGCGATTTCGAGGGGCGCGTTGCCGCCGAAGCGTTGCGGAACGGTGCCGGGCCGCGCCCGGTATGCAATCAAGCACCACGCGATGCACGCGTAGACGAAGAGGCCGACGAACGCGCCGGCTGCGATGAAGACGTACCAATCGGTGCGCATTGCGATGCCCTGCGCCGATGCAGGATTGGCCAACCAGTCCACACCGCCAACGTACCCACGCCGGCCATGGTTCGAACGGCCGGCGAACGGCGGCCGCCTGCTGGCTCGGGTGCGGCTCGCGGCGAGTCTAGCGCACGGCCGGGGCTTCGGCGACGGCTCGGTTCACGGACAGTGAGAGAAAACTCCGCCGCCGATCGTCGTCATCGATGCTCGCCGCAAAGCGTTCGAGTTCCTCGCGCCCGCGCTGCGCGGCCAGCTGCGCTTCGTGCGACTTTCCGGCGGCGGCATACCCTTGCGCCATGGCCCACCACGCGTAATGCGGCCACATCGCACCGGCGAAGTTGTTGCGGCTCAGCGGTTCGAGCTCCGATGCCGCTGCAAGCGCGTCGCCGCTTCTTTCGTCGGCGACGTATGCAAGGACGAGGTCGGAGAGATCGTCGACGAACTCGTGCGGTTCTTGAATCGGCCGTCGCAACGCGATCCCTGCCTCCGTGTGCGCGATTGCGGCGCGCGCATTGCCGAGAAGACGTTCCGCGTTTCCGAGATTGGAGAGCGCGGCGGCCTCGAAGCCGGGGAAGCCGATTTCGCGTGCGGTTTGCAGGGCCGTCTGCGCCATCGATTTCGCGGCGGCGAGATCGCCGAGTTGCAGGTGAAGGAAACTCTCGTTGACCTGATTGACGCAAGTCGTCCGCTTTTCGTGAACGACGTCGAGCAGCGCGTTGGAGCGCTTAATGGAGTCCATCGCCTCGTGAAACAGGCCGGATTTCATTTGCAGCACGGTTCGATTGGCGTACGTCAGCGCGAGGCCGCGTTTGTTTCCAAAGGAATCGTATGCGGCGATGGCGCGGTCGAACTCTCGCAGTGCGAGCGCGTAGTCGCCCAAATAGGTGGCAGTGGCGGCGAGGCGGCCGCGGCTGTAGGCTTCGCCTTCGCGATCGTTCATCGCCAGAAAGATCTCCAACGAGCGCTGTGAATGGTCGAAGGCGGCGCGATACTCTTGACGCAGGATCAGCGCGGTCGCGACCATCGAGAGGGCCCGTGCTTCCACCGCGCGGTCGGCCAAACTCGTCGAACGATCGCGCATGGCGTCGATGTACGATTTCGAGGCCTCGATCTCACCGACGTGCGCCGTGATCTCTACGAGCAGGAAAAGCGAATCGAACTGGCCTTGCACGTCGCCGAGCCTCTCGTGTCCTTCGAGCGCGCGGCGCGCTAAGTCCAGCCCCTCGGCGGAGCGGCCGCAAAGCTTGGCATGCGTCGCTGCGTAGACGAGGGCGTGTGCCCGAGCCTCGTCGGTTCCGACCGCCTCCGCGGCCTCGCGCAAGGCCGCAACGTAGCGTCCTTCTTCGTCGGAATCGCCGAGGCTTCGAGCCAGCAGCACGCGGCGTTCGATCACGTCGAACGACGCGCGCGGGTTTCCCTTCGAAAGCGCGTCTAGCGCTTCGATGTCCTCGCGTTGCCCGTCGCGGTCTGCGCGCCGCCGGCGAGCTTTTTCTCGAATGTCCAGTGCTGCGACGCGCTCCGCATCGGACGCCGAAAGCGCGAGCGAGCGGCCGGCGAGTTCGATCGCATCGGCGTACGCGTAGACGGCCGTGGCGGCACGCGCGGCGGTCAAGTACCAGCGCGCCGCAGCCTGCGCGTCCAGCGCCTTTTCGAAATGCATCGCGATCTGTCGCGGCAATCCGGACTCGTTCTCGCGATAAATCGTTTCGAGGTAGCGGGCAATGCGCAGGTGGCGCTGTGCGCAGAATGCCGGATCGATCCTCCGGTACATCGCGTCGACGATGAGATGATGGCTGAAGACGTAGTCGAGATTCGTGCGCGCGCCGGCTTCGCGCACGATCCTTCGCTCGAGCAGTTCGTCCAGTCCGCGCGAGACTGCGGCCGCCGGCGCGTTAGAAACCTCGCGCAGAAGCGAGACGGTGAAGCCCAAACCGGCCACGGCCGCAAGTTCCGCAACATCGCGAGCCTCGGCGGTGAGCGAATCGATGCGTCCGTCGATCAACTGCGCGACGCTTTTCGAGACGGTTTCGGTTTCCGCGACGCCGCGTTCGATCGCGGTTTCGATTGCCTCGGTAAGAAAAAACGCGTTCCCCTCGCTCTGTGCGTAGAGTCGCGAGGGGAGATCGCCGTCCGCGTCCTTCAGTGCCTCGACGCGATCGACCAGCGCGGCAACCTCGGGCGGCTCGAAACGGGCGATCTCCAACTCCGATGCATTATCGAATATTTCCAGCGACCGCTGCAGCGCGCGTACCGGATGATCCGGCGGCGTTTCCTCCTCGCGGCAGGTGCCGACGATCAACACGGGCACCGGGCCGATTTCGCGGACGATCGCGCCGACCGCTTCGGTCGTTGCCGAGCCTGCCCAATGGAGGTCTTCGAGGACGAGCAAGAGCGGTCGCGGCGAAGCGAGGCGATGAACGGCATCGCGCAATGCGTCGTGCACGCGCGCCGTTTCCTGATCCGCAGTGCGGTCGGCGGAAACGACCGGCGAATCGCCGGCGACGCGAATTTCTGGAACGAGCCGCGCCAGAATTGCGCGCCGTCCGGCATCCGGCGGTCGCGCTTGCAGCAGCGGTAACGCCGAGCGGAGCGCTTCGGCAATGGCTTGATACGGCATGACTTCCGGCATCGACGTCGTTCCGGTGAAGACGCGGCCGCCTTCCGATTGCACTTTGCGCGCGAACTCCGAAACCAGTCTCGTCTTTCCCACCCCGGCTTCACCTCGAAGCAGGACCAGCGATCCCGAACCCCGCGCCGCGCGCGTCCACAACGTTTGGAGCCGTTCCAACTCGCGCTCGCGCCCGACGAACGGAAGGCCCGTGCGCACGCGCGTCGATGCGGCCGGCGAACGTTCGAGCGGCACGTCGAGGCTTCCGGGAAGCGCTTCGTTGCGCAGAATCGATTGCCGCAGTGCGACCGTTTCGGGCATCGGCGCAACGTCGAGCTCGTCGCGCAGCCGCTTTGCAAAGCCTTCGTACTCGGCCAGCGCTCCCGACGTATCGCCCGATTCGTAGCGCAACGCTACGAGCTCGCGCAAGGCATCTTCGCGCCACGGATCGGTGACGAGAATGCGCTTCGCGTCGGCAATCGCGTGTTCGAACCGGCGATCGGCACGATGCTTGTCGAGTAGGTGCTTCAACAACGCCAGATACCGGGAGCGCAAGAGTTCTCGTTCGGCGAGCACCCAGTCGTCGTAGTTGTCGGCCAGCAAATCGCCGGCGTACAGTTCGACTGCCCGTTCGTGCTCCTGTGGATCGGCACTCAAACGATCGAATGCGAGCACGTCGACGAAGGCGCCGCCCGCGCTCCTCCACCGCACCGTTTCGGCATCGACCGCGATCCACGGATCCGGCGAGCCGAGTGATTTATTCGCGCGATAAAGATAGCGGCGAAGCTCGGCGAGCGCCGTCGCCTCGTCGGCCTCGGGAAACATGAGGTAGGCGAGGGCTTCACGCGAGACCGGATGGCCGCGCTTGAGCACGAGGTAAGCAATCATTGCCAGCGTGGTGGAGCGTTTGGCGAACTTTACCGGAGCGCCGTCGATCGTGATGGTCGCGTGCCCGAACAACCGGATATCGAGTTGACCGCGCTTGCCGGGAACCAGCGCAGTCGCCGTGCTTGCGCGCATGACCGCAACCATGTTCGAGAGCGCCTGCTATCCGGCCTGGAGCGCGTGCACGTTTTTGGCACGCCGCTCCGGTATGCTGTGCGCATGATGAAACCACTCACCGCATCCGCCGCGGCCCTGGCGGCTCTGCTCATCGCTGCCCCGGCGCTCGCCGGAGGTCACGACGGCTCGCTGCCGCTCTATCCGCACGGCACCGTCGCACCCGGAATGGGCGGCATTCCTGCAAACGCCTTGGCTCAAGGCGTACCGTATCAGCAAACTACCAGCGATTCGGTTTCGACCGTGGATGCGTGGTATAAATCGAACGCGCCGAAATCGTGTACGCGCCTCGCCGCTTCGGGCGGCGTCCGCTACACGTGTCCTGGCGGCACCATCGTGATTCAAAACCACAACGGAACGTTGATCAGCTTGCTGCCGGCCATGCCGCATCTCTGATCGCCGCACGACGGAAACGCAACCGATGGATAGGCGACCGGCATCGCCTATCCATTAACCTTTCCAGGCTTCCGAAGCGGCGAGATACGATGCGATGAAATCGGCGACGTCGCGCGTATCGGTGAAGAAGAGCCGCTTCCCCGAGGTGACTTCCTGGACGGAGCCGCGCCAGTGCGGCGCGCCGTCGAGTTCTTCGGTGCGCCACGTCCTCACGAGGAACGTGACGTCTCGCTTTTCCGAGTTCACGCCTCCAGCCTAAGGCAGCGGCGTGCCGCGGGTGTGCCGCGCCGCTGCGTGTGGAACCGGCGGACCGCGGGTAGCACCCAACTATGGCCATTCGAGCGGATGGAAATGCCGGCCGTCCGGTCGCCCCGTTACCGATTCGGGCCCATCCATTGGTGCTGGGCGTCGTGCTGTTCCTCGCGTCGGAACTGATGTTCTTTGCCGCGCTTTTCGCCTCGTACTACGTGCTGCGCGCCAATCGCGCGCAGTGGCCGCCGCCGATGGTGCATCTCGACACCGCAGAAGCCGGATTCGGCACGTTCTTGCTCTTCGCGGCGTCGGGCGTGATGGTGCTGGCCACCCGCGCCTTAGACCGGTCGCGCCCGCGGGCCGCGCGCCGGTGGACCGCAAGCGCAATCGTCGCCGCCCTGGGATTCGTTCTCGTGGCGCTGCACGGCTATTCGAAAAACGGCTTTACCATTGCGACCAACGCCTACGGCTCGATCTACTATGCGATGACCGGTTTTCATCTGCTGCACGTCGTTGCGGGGATCGGGATTCTCACGGCGTTGCTGATCGGCATGAAGAGTCCGGCGCTGCTGACCAATCGCCGCGCCGGCGCCGAAGCCATGACGTACTACTGGCACTTCGTCTTCGTCGTCTGGCTGGGCATCTTCGGCACCATCTATTTCGTCCGATGATGCGCAGCGGCGCGATCGGCGCGGCCCTCGTCGCGGCAGTCGCCGGAAGCGGCGCTTTCATCGCCGCGTACGCGACAACGCAGTCGCGTCTGTACGAAGGCCTCGCAATCGCGCTGGCCGCGGGCGGACTGTGCGCCGCTTTTATCGGTTGGGCGTTCTGGCTGCTTCCCCCGGAGCGCGCCGTCGACGAGATCGACGCGTATCCGTCGTCCTCGCCGGAGCGTGCGGGCGAAAGCGGCGCCGTTGCCCGCGACGTGCGCGTCGTTGCGCGCCCGCGCGCGCTGCTCGTGCTGCTCGGCGCTGCACTGGCATCGTTTGCAGCCATGCTTGCGGTTCCGTTCCGATCGCTGGGTCCGGCTCCCGGCGACGCGCTCTTTCACACGCGCTGGCGGCGCGGCGATGCACTCGTGCGCCAGGACGGCACCGCGGTGCGCGCGGGCGACGTAAACGTCGATTCTGCGCTGGTCGTCTTTCCGCAAGGCTCCGTCGGTGACGCGCAATCGTCGGCGACGCTCGTGCGGCTGCCGGCCGGCGAGCCGGGCACCGCGCGCGGCTACGTCGTATATTCGAGACTCTGCACGCATGCCGGCTGTCCGGTGGCCCTCTACCGGGCAGCCGCGCGGCAACTGCTCTGCCCGTGCCATCAATCGGTCTTCGACGTCGTTGCGGACGGAGCGGTGATCTCCGGGCCGGCCGACCACGCGCTTCCGCGCCTGCCGATCGAAATCGGCGACGACGGCGTGCTGCGCGCGCTCGGCGATTTTCCCGAACCGGTCGGTCCGGGCTTTTGGGAACGCGGATGACCAACGTCGAGCGCTTTCTGCTCTGGGTGGACGATCGGCTCGGAACCGCACACTTCGTGCGCCACGCGCTGCGCAAGGCGTTTCCCGATCATTGGTCGTTCATGCTGGGCGAGATCAACCTGTACGCGTTCGTCGTACTGCTCGGCACGGGAACGTTCTTGGCATTGTTCTTCCAGCCGAACGCGTCGACGATCGTCTATCACGGACCGTACGCTCTGCTCGACGGCGTCCGCATGTCGCAGGCGTACGCTTCGACGCTCGCACTGAGTTTTGGCGTCAACGCGGGGTTGCTCGTACGCCAAATCCATCATTGGGCGGCGTTGCTCTTCGTCGCCGGGATCGCCGTGCACATGGGACGCATCTTTTTCACGGGTGCGTTTCGCAAGCCGCGCGAGATCAACTGGATCGTCGGCCTGCTGCTCTTCTGGGTGGCGATGTTCGAAGGCTTTACGGGATACTCGCTTCCCGACGACTTGCTGAGCGGAACTGGGTTGCGCATCGCGGTCTCGGCGCTGCTCTCAGTGCCGGTCGTGGGAACTTGGCTGTCGTTCCTGCTCCTCGGCGGCGTCTATCCGGCGCAACGGCTGATTCCGAGGTTATTCGTCGTTCACGTCTATCTCGTGCCGGCGGCCATCGCGGCGTTGATCGCCGTGCACCTCGCTATCGTGTGGCGGCAGAAGCACGCGCAATTCCCGGGCCCCGGTCGCACGGAGCACAACGTCGTAGGATCGCCGCTCGTTCCGAACTACGCCGCCAAATCGATCGGGCTGCTGTTCGCCGTCGTCGCGGTCACCGCGGCGCTTGGGGCGCTGGTGCAAATCAATCCGGTGTGGATTTGGGGACCGTACGACGCGACGATGGCGGCCAGTCCCGCGCAACCCGATTGGTACATCGGCTGGCTGGAAGGCGCGCTGCGCATGGGCCCGGCGCTGGCCGTGCACCTGTGGGGGCATACCGTTCCGTCGCCGTTCTGGCCGGCGGTCCTTTTACCGCTGGTGTTGTTCGCGGTGCTCCTGCTGTGGCCGTGGATCGATGCCGCGATTGCCAAAGATGGGTCGGCACACCAACTGCTCGACAACCCGCGTGATGTGCCGTGGCGAACGGCGCTCGGTGTAGCCATCGTCGTCTTCGCTTGCGCGCTGACCCTGGCCGGCAGCGACGACGTGCAGGCACGTTATCTGCACGTGCCGGTCACGGCAGTAACGGCCTTCTACCGTATCTTTTGCATTGCCGGTCCGATCGCCGGTTTTGCCGTCGCCTACGCGTGCGCGTCGGAGTTGCGCGCGCGCGGCGGCGTGACGGCGGCACGTCGCGTCCGTTTGCGGCGTAACGCGCGCGGCGGCTTCGACGAGGAGCCGCTGCCATGAAGCCGTTTGTGCGCGGCGCGCTTTTCCTGGGCGCGGCGTTGGCGGTCGGCGTTACCGCGATCGGGCCGCTCGACGCGCTGGCGGATCGCTCGTTCGCCTGGCACATGCTGCAGCATCTGCTGGTCATCTACGCCGTCGCCTTACTGCTCGTGGCGGCGAATCCGTTCGCGCTGGTCGTGCGCGTCGCCCCAAAGCGGGCGGTGGAGCGTCTGGTACGCGCGTCGCGCCCCTTCCACGCGCCCGCGGCGCCCTGGATCGCGCTGCCCGCGTTCGTCGCGGTGCTCTGGATCACGCATTTTTCGCCGCTCTACGAACTGGCACTCGAACGTACTTGGGTGCACGTCGCCGAGCATCTCTGTTATCTCGTCGCCGGCGTTGCATTTTGGCTGCCGGTGCTCGCGCCCGCGCCGCTGCGTCCGCCGAGTTATCCCGTTCGCATCTTCTACTTGGTCGTGGCGCTGCCGCAGGCGGCATTGCTCGGGATGGTACTCTTCGCGGCGCGCGTGCCGCTGTACGCGCACTACGTCCGCGCCGCCGGATCGTTAGGCGCGGCGCTTGCCGACCAGCAAGCGGGGGCCGCCGTCATGTGGATCGGCGGAGGCATGGTGGTGCTCGCCGCGCTCTTGTTCACGATCGGATCGTGGGCGCGCCGCGAAAACGTTCGCGTCATCCGAGCGGAGCATCGCACAGCATGACGTGTGCTGCGCGCAGTACGACATGGATTAGGCAAACTCGATGATGCTGAAGCCGCCGCGCGCGATCGTCGTCCCGTAGGCTCGGTCGCCGGAGGGGGCGCCATTTCCCCACCGGCCGACGAGAAAGTTGTACGTACGTCTGGGATGCTTGCCCGCGAGGGCTCCTTCCGGAGGGAGGGCGACGTGAATCGTGTGTGGCGACCGGTTGCCGACGAAGACGGCGACCTCGCCTTCGCGCGCGAACGCTACGACGGCGACGTCGTCGCCGGCGACGCGAACGTCGCTCGTGACGTCGCGCTCGTACGTTTCGACAGGGGACGAACTCTCGACCGATCGCGTCGCGTAAAGCCGCAGCTCGCCGTTCGAACGCGTCGCGAACCAGGAGAACGGTTTCCCCTGAAGCGGGACGTTGCGCGCGGCAAGCCACGCCCAGTTCGGGGGTAGGCGCGGCGTGAGTTTTGCACCGGTTTCGGTCGGCTCCAAACCGCAGGCTCCTTCGATTGCGGCCCACAGATATCGCGGGGCAAACCAGGGCGACATCATCATGCCCTCGTTGACGAGCGTCTCGCCGTGCAGCCACTCCGAGAACTCACCCGGCACGGTGTTCGTCGCGATGGGGTCGTAGGAGTAGTGCGCGAAAGTTTTTTTAAGCGCTTCGATCATGACGTCGGGGACGAACGGAGCGGCTGCGAAGGCATACCAGAACGTCACGGAAACCCAGACGCCGCCGAGGAGTCCTTTCCCCCGAACCGGCCCGTACTCGGCCGCGTCGCGCGGTACGGTGCGTACGCCCGCCTCCGTCCAGAAGTCCGCTTCGCGCAGGCGCTCGACGATGCGTGCGCTGGTTTCGGCATCGGCGATTCCGAAGATCACGGGAAAGAGCAAGTCGGAACTCAACGTGCTCCGGGGACGTCCGTCGACGTCGATGTTCAAATAGTAGAGGCCGTTTGCCGGATTGCGCAGGTGCCGTTCTACGGCGGCGCGCAGCGCCGTGGCTTCGCGCTCGTAGCGTTCGGCGTCGGCATCTTTGCCGAGCATCGTCGCGAGCGACGCGACCCGCTTGAGCGCCGCGAATGCCTCGCTGTTGAGTTCGGTCGTAGCTCCCGAGAGGCGATAGTCGTCGATGATATTGCGCCACCCGACGATACCGCGGGAGCCGGTTCCCTCCGCAGTGCAGTAAACGAGCCCGCGCGCGTCGCGATTGGCGAGCAACTGATCGACGGCTCGGCGCGCGGACGGATAGAGTTCTGCGAGAAAGCCGCGGTCGCCGGTCGCCAGGGCGTGGTGCCAGACGGCGATCGCGAAGAGCGGCGTGTCGTCGTTGACGTTGAGTCCGTCGTCACACGTCTTACCGGTGCGCAGATCGTAGAACTCGACGATCTTTCCATCCGACTCTTGACGTTGCGCAAAGCCGCGCAGGAGCTGGGCCGAGAAGCTCGGATCGAGCCAATCGCATCCGTGGACGAACCACGCGCTATCGCGCCCGACGCACGAACTCGATCGCCCGGGATCGTTCGTGAAGCCGCGGCCGGTCGGCGTCGACTGCATGACTCGAGCCATGTTCGCCTTCGCCCAACGGACACCGAGATCGACTTCTCCGACCGGACTGAGCATTTCGGTACGATCGAGCAGCTCGTCGTAGCATCGGGCAGTGTGCGCGAGCGCCTTCGTCGAGTCGGGCAACCTTCGGCGTGCGCGATCAACGCTCGTTGCGCCGTCGGGTAATCGTACGAGCGCGAACCAGAACGTCTGCGCCGCCTGCGGTTCGATGCGCGTGCGGACGTGAATCAGCGCCAGCGGATCGACGCCGCCCGAGTCGATCGATTCGTCGAACGCACCGGGCCACCGGTTCTCTAAGATCGCAGCATGCTCGCTGGTCACCATCCAGGATTCCGGACGCTGCGACGAAACCAGCGCACGGGCGCCTTCGTCGCCGGACGAATTCCAAACGACGACCGCGCGAGCCGAGGAGTTCCATTTCGCCTCCACGTCGTCTGCGAAAGAACCCTTGATGCGGGCGGCGGTCACCGAATCGAGAATCGCGACGCGCTCGCCGTCGTTACGCACGCGGAACGCTACGTAACATGCCGGCGGACCGCTCGCGTCGTAGAGAACGAACGTCGATTTCTCGACGTGGAGGCGGCCGCCGAGCACGTATTCGTGTACTTGGCACTCGGGGCGAAGGGTAAACCAGGCGGAATCGCGTGAGAGCCGTAGCCCCGTTTCGGCGTCGAAGTGGTGCACGTCGGCGTCGCGAAAGACGTTTGCGCCAACGTCGACCGAATAGACGTTTTCGATCGAGCCGTTCGCCAGAAGTCTAACCGTGAGCGCGGGTCCGCCGAGCGTCGCTCCGGCTGCCAAGCCCCCGTCCGCAATCCGATACGCCCCGTCGTCGCATACGGTCGGTCGCGGCCTCATAATCCCTTCGCGTACCGCATGAGGCCTCGGACTGTTTTACGCTCGATCATCGCTCGCGCGCATGCAACGCTGCCGTTGAGATTGACGCGAACGATCCGTTGCCAGACGTCGAACGGCATTTCCACGACGGGATAGGCGGTCAGCGGAACGCGCGCGGTCCGAGCAGCGCGACCAGCGCGAATGCGCCGGCAATCGCGATCGTCGCTGACGGATGCGTCGTGAGCCAGAGTTGCGAACTCCACGAACGCGCACGCCGGTCGAATGCGCCGTGCGCGCCCCAGTCTCCGGCCAGCGGCTGCTCGAGGTTGTCGGGTGCGTCGGGTGGCTGTGCGCCATCGTACTGCTGCGAATCGTAGCCGCTCGAGGCGAGGATGCGATCGAGAAGGGCCGGCGCCACGTTCTGCCCCACCAGCGCTTTGATCGTCGACCACCCGATGCGCAGTTCGCGCCGCGGATGCGCGGCGAGCCAAACGATTGCGCGCGCAATGACTTCGGGCTGGAATATCGGCGGTACGGGCTGCGCTCTGCGCGGTAACTTCGAACGGCACCAAGAAAACTGCGGCGTATTCACGGCCGGCAGGATCGCCATCGAGAGCCGCACGTCACTCCTTTGGTGCAGCAACTCGCTGCGAAGCGAATCGGTGAAGCCGCGAATCGCGGCTTTTGCGCCGCAGTACGCCGACTGCAGCGGGATGCTGCGGTAGGCGAGGGCCGAGCCGACCTGGATTATCGTACCGCGATTGCGCGGCAACATGCGGCGCAATGCCGACATCGTACCGTGCACGTATCCGAGGTAGGTCACCTCGGTGATGCGGCGATATTCGGCCGCCGTTAGACTGCGAAACTCCGAAAAGACGTTGGAGAACGCGACGTTCGTCCAGACGTCGATCGCGCCGAGTTCCTCTTCGATGCGCTCGGCGGCGCGCTCGACGGCCCGATCGTCGGCGACGTCGGTGGAGATGAAGACCGCGCGCCGGCCCATCTCCTCGATTTCGGTTCGTGCGGCCTTGAGGCCGTCGATGCCGCGCGCGATGAGTCCCACGTCGTATCCGCGCCGCGCAAACTCGCGCGCGGCGGCACGTCCGACGCCGGCCGAGGCCCCAGTGACGACCGCCACGCGACTCACGATTTTCTCCTCCATGCTACTGTGGCTGCGAGCTCCGCCGCGGCGGCGGCGAAGGCGAAGATGCCGAAGGCAAGCGCGTCGCGTTGCGCGCGCGTCGTCGAACCGGTCTCGTGCGGCATGATTCCTTATTACCCGAAATGACGTCGCCTTCACGCGCAGGCGTCCGCTAGGACGGCCCGCCGGCGCGCGGTTAGCTGCAATGCCGCCGTGGGTAATCCAATCGCGTGTCACAATCCGAAAAGCGATTTCGCCGCGACCGCGCGGGCGAAATATTTCAGAGCGACCTCACCGAAGAAGACCTGCCCGCGTCGCCCGTGCGCGAAGAGGCCGATCACGATCTCCACGGCGATCCCGGTGTGGATTCGCAAGAAGCCGACGAGTTCATGAGGCAGCGGAAGTTCGAACGGTGAAGCGGCCGGCGGTCGCTTAGTTCGGACGCGTACGCACGACCCGTGCAGCACGCCGGCGCGGTTCGGGTTTCTCCGGCGACGTTTCATTCGTGGCTGCGAGGAGTGCCTCGAGCACCGCAGCTTCATGCACGTTCGAGCGGCTGCCGGCGCTCCCCAGTTCGAATCGGCCGTCGCGAATGAAGCCTTCAAAAAGCGCGGGATGGATGTAGGACGAGCGGCAGACCGAGGGCGTGTTTCGCAGGCGCTTGGCAACGATGCGGCACGCTTCCGCGACGGCGCGCTTGCGCTCCGTCGCCGACTCGGCGGGATTGGCGGCGAGCCATTGCGCGCACGTCGTGGTGGCGAGCCACGTGCGGAAATCCTTCGCCGAATAATCGGCGTTCGAAATCGCGCGGATGTAGTCGTTGACGGCCGCCGAGTCGACCGCCGCCACGCGGCCTTCCTCGTCGACGTAACCGAACAAATGCTGTCCGGGCAAGTCCAAACACCGCGCGACGATGCGCGCGATCCGCCGGTCGTGCAGATCGACCCGGTGCAGGATGCCGCTCTTGCCTTTGAACTGAAACCGTAGGTCGGCGCCGCGGACGCGCACGTGACCGTTGGTGAGCGTCGTGAGACCGTAAGAATCGTTGGCGCGCGCGTACTCCTCGTTGCCGACCCGAATCAGCGTCGTCTCCAGCAGCGTCACGACCGCCGCGAGGACTTTTTCCTTGGGCATGCCCGGGCGCGCTAAGTCTTTGGCGACGCATTCGCGAATCGCCGGCAGCGCGGCTGCGAACTCGAGCAAGTGGGCGAACTTCGACGCGTCGCGCGTCTCGCGCCAGCGGGCGTGGTAACGGTATTGTTTGCGTCCGCGCGCGTCGCGGCCCGTCGCTTGAATATGCCCGTTGGTGAGCGGACAGATCCAGACGGATTCGTAGGCCGGAGGAATCGCGAGTTTCTCGATGCGATCGCGTGTCGCGGCGTCGCGTACGGGCGTACCGTCGGGCCACACGTAGCGGAATTGTCCGCGACTGCGAAGGCGGCGAATCCCCGGCCCGTCGTCGGAAACGTATCGGAGACGCGCCTCGCGTGCGTCGCGTTCGGCCGCGGTGAGTTCCGTCGACGTGGCGGGCGCGCTCACGGTTGCGATCGTACGGCGATCTCCTCCCAAATGCGTTCGAACGAGGCGATGCTGCGGTCGATGGCCTCGTCGATGTTGCCTGCCCAAATCGAATCGGGAACGTTTTCCGACGAGAAGATTTCGAGCACGTACGGACCGGCATATCCGCTCTCGGCAATAGCGCGAAACAGCGCGCGGCTTGGAATCGATCCGTCGCCTAACGCGCGGCGGTCGGCGCCGCTATGCGGGCGCCGCCAATCGCTGATTTGCACGAGAAAGATGCGCGCTCCGCAGCGCGCGATGACGCGCTCGATGGCGGGTGTTTGGAAGACGTTCCACGTGTCGAGGCAGAGCCCTAACGAAGGATGCCCCACGCGTTCGACGAGATCGAGGGCGTCGTCGAGACCCCACAGCGCGGTGTCGGTATTGAGCAGCACCGGATTGAGCGGCTCGAAGGCGATGCGCACGCCGTGCTGCGCCGCGAACGCGGCGAGCCGTCCCAACGCGCCGACCGCGTAATCGTAGGCCAGCCGGCAGTTGCCTTGCGGCGCCGCCCCGGTAATGACGACGAACGGCGTGGCGGGCGGCACGAGCGGTGCGAGGCGCTCGATCGACGACATGATGTGCCGCAAGCGGTCTTGGGGATCGTGCGGAGCCGGAGCCAGAGAATCGGGAAAAAGCGAATGAACCGTCGTTTGCACGGAACTGGCCACCAAACCGCTCGCGTCGAGTTTTTTGAACTGCGGCGCGTAATCGTCGCGATTTAGTTTGAACTCGCAGACCTCCATCGCATCCGCGCCGTGCGCGGCGAAGCGTTCGAGATCGCGCTCGAACGACCACGGATACGACGTAAACTCGCTGATTCCAAAACTGTAGGCCACGCCGTAACTCGCACCCCCGTCCCGTTCTTTTCTGGCGCAGGGCTGCAATCAAGCGGCCCTGCCGGATTCGTTCTTCCCACGGGTGCGTGCCGAGAAACCCGCCGCCGCTGGGGGGGCGCGCGCGTCGCGTACGCCGGCGATGGGTACAAACGCGCCATGAGTCAGACGCAAACGCTTCCGAAGCAGCACCAGGACGTTCGGCCCGGGCAGCCATACGAGGTTGCGGCTGCCGTGATGTTCTTGGCCTCCGGCGACGCGTCGTACGTATCCGGGCAGACGCTCCGTGTCAACGGCGGCACGGTCGTCAACGGATAAGCCGGGAGCGACGAGATGGACGCTCGCTCGGCCCTGGATTTGCTCGCGCGCGACGCATCGGTCGCCGCGTTCGACGTTCGGCGGCATCGCGGCAAAGAGCAACTGCGCGGCGCCGTGTTCTATCGCTACGACCACTTCGAGGGAGCAGCAGATCTTGCGTTACCGCTCGCACGCGACCAAGTCGTGCTCGTCTACGCCGACGACGACGACGCGGCTGCTCGCGCGGTCGAGAAACTGCACGGCTTCGGGTTCGAGCGCGCCGAAGCAATCGACGGCGGATTGAAGGCGCTCGCAGACGCGGGCGCGCGACTGGAAGAAGCGACGCAGGAGCAGCCGCTACCCGCGGACGGCGCGGGCATACCGCTACTCTAGGTAAGGCGAATCGAGTGTCGTACGAAACCGCAGCCGTCTATCTCCCGCGGAGCACGTCGCTGCCGAGTTTGAGGCGCGCGGCGGCGGGTTGCCGCGGCTGCGATCTGTACGAGCACGCCACCCAAACCGTGTTCGGCGAAGGCTCGCGCAATGCGCGCATCGTGCTGGTCGGCGAACAGCCGGGCGACCGTGAAGACGTCGAAGGCGAGCCGTTCGTCGGGCCGGCCGGCGCGACGCTGCAATCGGCGATCGAAGAAGCCGGCATCGATCCGGCCGGCGTCTACGTTACCAACGCCGTCAAGCACTTTCGCTTCGTCGTGCGTGGAAAACGCCGCATCCACCAAAAGCCTCGCACGATCGAGATCGATGCTTGCCGGCCCTGGCTCGATGCGGAAATTGCCGCCGTCCGTCCGCGCACCATCGTCGCGATGGGTGTGACCGCCGCACGCAGCGTGCTCGGCCGTACGGTACGCATCGGCCGCCGGCGCGGAAAGCCGCTGATCAGCGACGGCCGCACCATTTTTGTGACGATTCATCCGGCGAGCGTGCTGCGGCAGCCCGACCGCGACGCCCGGCGCGCTGCATTCGCACGTCTCGTCGCGGACCTTCGTGCGGCCGGCAAAACGGCGCAACTGAGCAGAGCTTCGTAAATGAACGACGCCTCGTTTTCCGTCGCGGGGGTCGGCCGCACGTCGACGGCGCTAAAGGCAGGTGATTTCGTCATCCTGCCTCGCGACACGCCGCACGTCTTTCGCTCCGTGGGTTCCGAGCGAGCGGTGACGTTCAACATGTACGCGCCGCCGGCGTACTAGATTAGCCGCCGGTATGGCACGAAGCACGCGGACCGCGAACGGCTCGGCTATTTTCGGCAGACTGCGCTTATCGGCGCGCGACGTGAAGACCGTCAAAGCACTCGTTCCAATCTACTCGATTACGTTGATCGACGTCAGCGGGTACATGGTGATGATTCCGCTGCTGCCGTACCTCGCGCAGAAATACGGAGCGAACGGCGTCACGGTCGGGGCGCTCCTGGCAACGATGGCGGTCGGATCGACGGTGGCAGCGCCGCTTTGGGGCGCGTTCAGCGACAAAATCGGCCGCAAGCCGATCGTCGTGGTCTCTCAAGTCATCTCGTTGGCCGGATACCTGCTGGTCGCGTGGGCGCCCGCGCTGCCGATGCTCTTCATCGCGCGCGGCGTCGCCGGGATCGGCGGCGGCAATCTCGGCGTCACGCAATCGTACATCGCCGACGTCACCGACGCTGCGCATCGAGATCGCGCCTTCGCGGCGTTCGGCATCGTCTTCGGCATCGGGATCGTCCTGGGTCCGGTCGCGGGTGGATTTCTCATTCGTTTCGGCTTTTGGGTGCCGTTCGTCTTTGCGGCGGCGGTGGAAGCGGTCAACATCGTGCTGACGCTGCGATTCTTGCCGAAGACGCGGAGCAAGAAGAAGCGATTCGACTTGCGTGCGGCTGCGCGCCGCGCGTGGACGCGGCCCCGCACGCGCAGCCTGATCGTTCGGCACTTCCTGTTTATCTTCGCTGTCGTGTATTTTTTCTCGATCTTCGCGCTGTACGTCAAAGCGACGATGCATCTCGGCGCCAAAGACGCTAGTTGGCTGATTGCAGTCGCCGGCGCGACCGGCGGAGCCGCAATGGCACTGATCGTCGGTCCGCTCGCGAAGCGGCTGGGCGACGCGCGCGTCGCTCAAATCGGGCTCGCGCTGGGAGCGTGCGCGTACGGAGCGCTGACGTTTGCGCGCGACCTCTGGGCGTTTCTCGGCGTCCTCGCCGTATGGGCCGTTGGTGCGGCCTGCGTCGAGCCGACGCTGGCCGCACTCATCTCGGAAGCCGCGCCGAACGACGAGCGGGGCGCGACGCTCGGTTTCAACGACGCGCTCAGCAACATCGCGCTCATGGCGGCGCCCGCGCTCGGCGGCTGGGTGATCGACAAGAGCCTCAATGCGATCGGGCTCGTTCCGGGAGCCGCGATGGTTGCGGCCCTCGCGCTCGGCGCGCTTCGGCGCCGCGACGATCTGACGCTGAGCACGGGCGGCGCCCGTTCGAAGAAATGAAGACCGGCCTCGATTGGACGGTCCGCCACCGGGGTAGTGTCCTACTATCCAGCCCATGAATCCAGCTGCCGAGCAACTCGCGTCGGAAACCGGGGACGCATTCGCCGCGCTCAACCGCGACCACGAGGTCATAAAAAACCTCTTGGGGGAGTTGGTGCAGCCCGGCGATCGAACGTTGCGGCGCACGATGCTCAACCGGCTCAAGACCGCGCTCGCCGTACACAACGCGACCGAGGAGAGCCTGATTTATCCGGCGACCCGCGTTCTCGCCGGACGCAAAGACCGTGCGGAGCGGCTCTATCGCGAGACCGCCGAGGCCGACGTGCTGTTGTTCGAGGTCGACCGGTTGCGCGAGGATGACGACGTGGCCGATTTCGACGAGAAGGTCGCAAAACTGCGCGACGCGATCGTCGCCCACATCGACGAAGAAGAAACGACGATTTTTCCCGACCTGCTCGACCGGCTTGGAGCGGACGGCTGCAGGCGGCTCTCGCAATCGATGCGGGAGTTCCGCGGCGCCTTCGATCCGCATCCCACGCAATCCGAAATCCGGGAAGTCGAGGGACTGGGCTAATTTCCGTCGCGCCCCGAAGCGCGAAGCATGCTGCGGTATCTGCTCCTAGCGGCGGCGATCGTCTTCGCGGTCGCCATCGCCGTCGCCGGCTGGGTGAATCGCGACGCGATTCGCATCAGAATCGCCTCGGTCTACGTTCGCGTCAGCCCGAAACCGCAAGCCTCGAACGCACCCGGCTCGGGGTCGTCGAAGGGACTGGGCGGCGACGCGCCCTGGGCGCTCTCGGCACTCCCCGAATGTCTCATACAAACGTCTGAAACGACCGGTCCGCTCGCATACGTCTTGCAGCATCTCCCCAAAGCTGCGGCGCCGGTCGCGGAGCCGGCAACGCTTCGCTACGGCGATTGCACGATCGAACTCGCCGGCGGCGCAGCCGTCGTCCGGCGAGGAGAGGATCGCTTTCGAATTCCGCCGCACGTGCGGTTGTACCGAGGCCCGGGCGTGCTTGTGCTGCTGCGCAGCAGCTCGAACGGAAACGAACTGCGCGTGTACGAACCAACGACACCATAGGAAAAATGTGACGATAGACGACGAAGTCCGACATCGCCGAACGTTCGCGATCATCTCGCATCCGGACGCCGGCAAGACGACCTTAACCGAAAAGCTGCTGCTGTACGGCGGAGCGATTCACGTCGCGGGACAGGTTTCGGCGCGCAAACGGCAGCGTCAGGCAACCAGCGACTGGATGGCGCTCGAGCGCGAGCGCGGAATCTCGATTACCTCGACCGTGCTGCAGTTTCCGTACGCCGGCCATACGATCAACCTGCTGGACACTCCCGGACACCAAGACTTCGGCGAAGATACGTACCGCACGCTGCTCGCCGCCGACAGCGCGGTCATGCTCATCGACGCGGCCAAAGGCGTCGAACCGCAAACGAAAAAGCTCTTCGCGATCTGTCGCGAACGCGGCATCCCGCTCTTCACGTTCATGAACAAGCTCGACCGGCCCAGCCGCGATCCGCTCGAACTGCTCGACGAACTCGAATCGGTGTTGGGCATCGGCGCGTATCCGATGAACTGGCCGCTCGGAAACGGCGACGAGTTTCGCGGCGTCTACGACCGGCGCACGCACGAACTCCATCTCTTCGAGCGCTCCGCTCACGGAACGACGCGCGCCGCCGCGACGACGACGGTCGCGGGCGACGATCGTTTGCACTCGCTGGTCGGCGAAGCCGAGTACGCGCGCTTTCGCGAGGGCATCGAGCTGCTCGACGGCGCCGGCGAATCGTTCGACCGCGACGCGATGCTCGCGGGAGCGACGACGCCGGTCTTCTTCGGAAGCGCGGTCACGAACTTCGGCGTGCAGCTCTTTCTCGATGCGTTCGTCGAGATGGCGCCGCCGCCGGCGGCGCGCGCCGGAATTCCGCCGGAAGATCCGGAGTTCAGCGCATTCGTTTTCAAGATCCAAGCCAACATGGACCCGCGCCATCGCGACCGCATCGCCTTCGTGCGCGTTTGCTCGGGCCGGTTCGAGCGCGACATGACGGTTCGTAACGGCCGAACCGGCAAGGAAGTGCGTTTGTCGCGCGCGATGCGCCTGTTCGCCGACGAACGGGAGTCGCTCGAAGCAGCCTATGCCGGCGACGTCGTCGGGCTGGCCAACCCCGGCGTGTTCGCCATCGGCGACGCGCTCTACGACGGCGCGCCGGTCGAGTTCGCGCCGATTCCCGCCTTCGCCCCGGAACATTTTGCGAGCGTCCGGAGTATCGATGCTTCGGGCCACAAATCGTTCGCGAAGGGCATCGCCCAGTTGCGCGAGGAGGGAGCGGTGCAGGTGTTCTATCCGCTGGGATCGATGCGCACGGAGCCCATCGTCGGCGTGGTCGGCGAGCTTCAGTTCGACGTGGCGAAATATCGCTTGGAGAACGAGTATAACGTCAAGACCGCTTTCACGCCGCTGCCGTTCGCGATCGCGCGGCACGTCGAAGCCGAACGAAGCCGCTTGCTTTCCGCGCAGTTTCCCTCCAACGCCAAACTCGTGGAAGATTGGGACGGGCGTCCGGCGGCACTCTTCGAGAGCGAGTGGAGCATGCGTCTCGCCAACGAATGGAATCCCGATCTGATTTTCGTTCGCTTCTCTGCCGACACGCTGAAGGAGTCCGTCGCACCGTGATACGCCCCCGTACGTTGGCCGTTCTCGCCGCCGCCGTTCTCGCGGCGTGTTCCTTTCAAAACAAATACGAACGCGAAACCGGAGACATTACGAAAGCCGTGATGAATAATAATTTACAAGCGGTTTCCGGCGACATCGCTCCCGGCGTCAACATTCCTCGCGTCAAGGTCGCGGAGTGGTCGGACGAACTCAACGCGCAAGGTAAACTGCTCTCGATCAAAGAGACGCCCGACAAATGCGAGCCCGGCTGGCACTGCTTTGAGGCGAAGTTCGAAAAACGCGTCTACCTCGAGCACATGCGGCTCGACGAAAACGGCAAGGTCGTCAACTGGAACTTCAAGATGGCGCCGGCGGCGGCCACGGCGACGTGAGCGCCCGCCGGCGGCTCAGCCTGTGCGCGCTGCTTTTTGCCGCAGCCGGATGCGCGGGAGTGCAATCGCCGATCGCAACGCCTGGGGCGCCGTCGAACGCGGAGACCGTTCCGGCGGCGAAGCGCGGCACGTCGTGGATGGCGCCCGAAGCGCAGGAAAGCGGTAGTCTGCTCTACGTTTCCAATTGGGGCACGACGGACGTTACGGTGTATACGTACGCGAACGGCGGCGGACTGGTACTGGTCGGGAGGTTAACGGGGTTTTCATTGCCGGGCGGGCTATGTACCGACAGTTCGGGTAACGTCTGGATTCCCGACGCGGGCGGCAGAAGAATTTTCGAATACGCGCACGGCGGGACGAAACCGATCCAAACGATCCAGCTCTCGACCGGCTATCCCTACGCATGCGCCGTCGATTCGGCGACCGGGAACGTCGCCGTCTCGAGCGCGCATCCCAACGGAAAGTACCAAGCCTACGGCGTCGTCGACGTCTTTTCGAAAGGCTCTCGGAGGCCGGCCCGCTATTCGACGCTCCACGGGTTCAAGAACGTGTATTTCGTCGCATACGACGATGCGAGCAACCTGTACGCCGATGGATCACCCTGCATCGTTCGCGGCTGTTACTATCGGCAAGAAGGTCCCCCCGGGCTCTACAAATTGTCAAGCGGTGGATCCGCTTTCAAGCGGCTCACGCTCCGCGGCACCAAGCTGCAGGAACCGGCCGCCGTCAACTGGGTGAAGCCGACCCTGCTCGTAGGCGATCGGAATTTTGAAGAACAAGGAACGTCGGGTGCCTTTAAGGTTTTCGTCTCCGGCTCGAAGGCGACGGTCGTCGGTACGCTGTCCTTCGGCGGAACGCACCAAGCCTACGGGTTTTCGCGCCGGGCAACGCGAGTGGTCGTGCCCGACTTCACCGGAAACGCCGTACGGGTTTACGACCTTTCCAATGGATTGCTGATTTCCACGCTCACGACCAAGATCTCGGAGCCTTTCTCAACCGTCGTAAGCCAGTAACCGATCCGGCACGCACGTCCGCCGTCAGTACGTATCCGCCGGCGTGTCGTCGGGGTGCGTCAAGAAGTAGTGCGCGTCGTACTTTACGGCGATTTTCTTGTACTTCAGCGGTTGCTGCGAGTAATCGAACATGTCGTCGAACGCATCCGCGCGCTCGTCGGCGTATTTGGTCGTCGGCTTGCAATGCGGATGGCAGATCGGCGGCAAGCCGAACGTCCGCTCGATGAAGTGCAGGGTGCTGGCAATCTCGTGCTGACTGTGCGAGATATAGCCAGGCTTGGCGTACGGCGAAATAACGATGAGTGGAACTCGGAAGCCCAAACCCTCGCGCGCGTGTGTCTCTGGATCGGCATATTGTGGCGGCTTCACGTGGTCGAACCAGCCTCCCCAGTCGTCCCACATCACGATGATGGCCGAGCTGTTCCAGTACTTGCTTTGACCGATGGCGTTGGCGATGGAGGCCACCCATGCTGGGCCCTTGCTGCCGGAAGCCTTGCCCGCGTGATCGGAGTTGCTGCCCGACGGCATCACCCACGATACGTTCGAGAGCGTTCCGTTCGAGATGTCGGTAAAGATTTGCGTATCCGGCGACTTGATGTTCTTCCAGTCGGGGCCGTGATAGATTTGCTGGATTGCGGCAAAAGCGTTGAGATTGCCGCCTGGGTTTTGTGCTTCGACGTAGTAGCTCCACGTTATGCCGGCGGCATCGAGATTGTTCGCGATCGTCGGATAGGTGAAGCACGGGAATGGGCCAGGCACTTCGTGCCCCGTTGCCTTCGAAAACACGGGTGGATCGGCTTGGCCATACGCCAGTAACTCAACCGTTTCGCCGGAAGGTCCGGTCGGACCGTCGCAGCCCCACGGTTGCGCCGAGGGAACCTCGGAAGCATGCCCCGATTCGCCGGCGATCAAGTACTGATGCGCCACGTACGTGGGGCCGCTGTTCGATGCGAACGCATCGTCGCCGAGCGCGTATTGCTGCGCAAGGGTCCAGTAGCCTTGCACGTCGGACTGTTGAACGTAGGAATAGATGTCTTGCTTGATCGTTGGATCGTTCGAGAACACCCAGCAGCTCGGATGGTTAATGTAGTCGGAGCAGCCCGATCCCGTCTTAAATTTGACGATATAGTGGTCGAAACCATCGGTTTTACCCTGGTCGTAATCCTCGAGAAATTGCGAGTGATCGTGTCGGGGGTCAAACTTCGTGAATTTCAGGGGTTTGGGCTGAAGCGTCCACGTCACCCCGCCTTCGCCTTTGGACGTGTCAACGGTATTGGCTCCCGGAAAGCCGTGGAATAAGTTATCGAAGGTCCGATTTTCCTGAATGATGATGATGACGTGTTTGATGGGCGTCGATCCGCCGGTGTCTCTAGCAAGGTATGCCACGCGAGCCGACGGTGTTTGAGCAAACGATCCGTTGCAGCTGGCTGTCAGTACCGCGAGAAAAAATGCGGGGAATCTTCGTGCCATCGTGCTCCTCATCTTTGCCGGTCGGCGATACGAACTAGTAGTCGATCTCGGGCCCGGCGTTTTGGACCGACATGCATGCTTGATAGTTCGCCGGCTCCGGAATTTTCACGAATTTCGTGGGCTGCTGCGAATAGTTGAAGACGTCACTGTAGCCGTCGGCACGTTTATCGTCCAGCCCGAGCGTCTTCCCCGGAGTAAAAATGTTTTCAATGAAACGCAGTGCCGAGGCGGTTTCGTACTGCGCATGCGAAATATAGTGCTGCTTGGCGTACGGAGAGACGACGATCAGCGGCGTCCGATAGCCGAGGCCTTCGTACGCACCCGTTTTGAGGTTAGGATACTGCGGCGGCACGACGTGATCGAACCAGCCGCCCCACTCGTCCCAGCTGATGATGATTGCGGTGCTATTCCAGTACCGGCTCTTCCCGATGGCGTTCACGATCGCCGTCACCCACGCGGGTCCGCAGGCGCCGGATTTTACGCCGCCGTGATCGGACGCGCCCTCGTGCGGCATCACCCACGACACCTGAGCGAGATCGTTATTGGCGATGTCGGTGAGCACTTTTGTATCGGGCGTAATGACGTTTTTCTCGTCTGGGCCGTAGCGCACGGCCTTGATCGAATCGAACGCGTCCAACCAATCGGAGTCGTATGGATTGAATCCCGACGAAGCGTGCCGCGGATCCGAAGGCGGCGGAGTCGGCTGCTTGTACCATCGCCAGGAAACGTTTGCCGCGTCCAGCTTCTTCGCGATGCTGATAAAGCCGAAACACGGGTTCGGACCCTTGACGCTGTGTCCGAAGATCGCAGGGAACGCCGGCGGATTCGCTTGGCCGTATTGCAGGTAGTATTCCCACGTCGGCGGGCTCGCCGGCGCGTCGCAGCCCCACGGCATCGCCGAGGGAACCTCGTCGGCATGAGCGATCTGCCCGGCAACCAGTTCCAGGTGGGCCCCGTAACTCGGTCCGCTGTTGGAAGCAAAGTTGTCGTCGCCGAGCGTGTATCGCGTTGCCATCGTCCAGTACGGTTGGATGTCCGATTTCTGTACGTAACTGAAGATGAGTTTGGAGTATGATGGGGGGCGAAACGCCCAGCACTGCGGTTCGTTCACCCAGTTGTAGACCCACTTCTTGCATTGCCCAACCCGATTGTTACCCGTGACGATCAGGTCCCAGCCGTCGTTGTTCCCGCCGTCGTAGTCTTCGAGGAACTGGTAGTGCTCGTGGTTGGGATCGAGTTTATTCACCAGGGAGTGGGATTGCAAAACGTACTGCTTGCCGTGACCGTAGCCAGACGTCGCCGTGTTGGCACCGGGAAAGCCGTAGAAGAGGTTGTCGAAACTTCTGTTTTCCTGCATGATGACGACGACGTGCGTAATCGGCGACGAGCTCGCGTGCCGGCGCTCGGAGGAATTCGTCGCTGCGTTCGGCACGAGACCGTGCGAGGCGGGCGACGAATTACAAGCCGCCGCTAGTGCGGCTAGCGCGAGGAAGACGAAAACGAGTGCGCGTTTCATGATGCTCCGCTCGACGATCGCTGGAGGGTTGCGGGTCTATTCGGCTCGCATCCTCACGAGTGCCTGTCGAGGCTCGTCGCCTGGGGGTGCTCGCTTGCGAACAAGATACTACGGAGCGTAAGTAAAGATCGTACCGCGCCCGGTCGGGTCGCCGTGCGACGTCGCACCGTAGAGCACGCCGTTCATCTGGACGAGCCCTCCCGAGGGAACCCCGCCGTCGTGCCGGTCGTTCGCAAATTGATGCAACACCGAGAACGTGCCGTCCTTAGCGATTTGGAAGAACGTTCCGACGTAGGTACGCGTGTTACCGAATCCGGAGGTGCCGTAGACTTTCGATCCGACTGCGATGACGCCGGTGGGGGCGTTTCCGTCGTCCGGGCTTCCGAACGAGTGCAGCACGACCTCGTGTCCTGCCGTGTCGATGGAGTAGACGGTTCCCGCGTTTTTCGTTCCGCCGAAGGGCGTCACGCCGTAGAAAACGCCGTTGGCAAACGAGCGGACGCCGTCGGGGTATTCGCCGTCGCCCGGTTTTCCTGCGAAATCGTAGAGCGTCGTCTTTTGGCCCTTGAACGTCATCGTAAAGAACGTGCCGCAGCCGACGTTGTAACACGCGGTGCCGCCGCCCGTGCTCGTCGTGCCGTAGAGGACGCCGCCTTTGGCGAACAGATTTCCGCTCGGGTTCGCGCCGTCGCTTCCGCCTTGGAAGTTATAGATCGCGCGTTTGGATCCGGAGACCGGATCGATGCTAAAGACCGTGCCTTCGTTCGACGTGCCGCCGTTTGGCGTCGCGCCGTAGAGACGGCCGTTGGCAGCGATGACGTTGTCCGGTTCGCTCCCATCGGCCCCGCCTTTGAAACTGTAGAGGACGCGCTCCGCGCCCGTCGTGCTCAGCGCGAAGATCGTACCCTGACCGTGCGTTCCGCCGGCGTAGGTGGTACCGTAGAGCGTCCCTTTGAGAACGGTTAGCCCGGTGGGCACATTGCCGTCCGGATTTCCGGCAAAGTTGTAGATGACGCGCTCGGCGCCCGACGCGTCGATCGCAAACACGACGCCCTTGCCGTTGGCTCCCGCCTCGGTCGCCGCGCCGTAGATCGTCCCGTCGAGGGCGACGAGACGTCCGGCGGGCCATTTGCCGTCGCCGGGTCCGCCCTTGAAACCGTAGAGATAGCGATACGCCGGCGCGCTGGAAAGATGTTGCAGACTGCTTGGAGCGGTGCCGAGCCCCGGCGTGAGGGAGCCCGCCGATTGCGAGCAAGCGGTGAGCAACGTTCCGCAGAAAAGAATGGCGGCAATGCGCATATTCGAACCCTCTGTGTCGCCATCGCCTTCGTTTCGTCTCGGCCCCGGACCTACGGACGCTCGCCCGTGAGCCTGACCATCGCCGACGTTCGGGCCGCTCGAGCCCGCCTCGACGGCATCGCGCACCGGACGCCGGTGGTGCGTTCGCGCACGCTCGATCTGCTCGCGGATGCCGAAGTCTTCGTCAAATGCGAGAACTTCCAACGCATGGGCGCGTTCAAGTTTCGCGGAGCGTATAATTTTCTCGCATCGCTTTCGCCGGAGGAACGCGCCGCCGGCGTCGTGGCGTTTTCCAGCGGCAATCACGCGCAAGGCGTCGCGCTGGCGGCCCGGATGCTCGGCGTCGAGGCGACGATCGTCATGCCGTCCGACGCACCCGAGGGAAAACTCGAGGCCACGCGTGAGTACGGCGCGCAGATCGTGCTCTACGAACGCGAGCGTTCGCATCGTGAAGAGATCGCACGCGGCATCGCCGAGGAACGAGGCGCGACGGTCGTGCCGCCATTCGACGATCCGCGCATCGTTGCCGGTGCCGGCACGGCCGCGCTGGAGCTTATCGAAGACGCGGAGAGGCTCGACGCGATCGTTGTCCCGGTCGGCGGCGGCGGGCTGATGGGCGGCACTGCGCTGGCCGCACGCGGAATCGATCCGAAGATTGTGGTGTACGGCGTCGAGCCGCAGGCGGGCGATGATTTCGCGCGCTCGCTGGCTGCCGGCGAGCGCATCTCGATTCAGGTGCCGCGCACGATCGCCGACGGCCTCCAGACGACCGCCCCCGGAGCGGTCACGTTTGCGATCGCGCAGCAACACTCGTGCCGCGTCGTTACGGTGAGCGACGACGAACTGCGCGACGCCATGCGATTTGCGTTCGAACGCATGAAGCTGGTCGTCGAACCGAGCGCCGCGGCGCCCCTGGCTGCGTTACTGCAAAAGCGCATTCCGGAACTTTCGGGCATGCGCGTGGGAACGATCGTCAGCGGAGGTAACGTGGACGCAGCCCGCTTCGCTCAACTCGTGTCGGGATCGCGCGGGCCGCTTAACGCGGCCGGTTAGCGGCCCATGGAATAGAATTCGGCGTTGGGACGCATGTCCATCAGGCCGGCCATGCGATTGGAAAAGCCGAAAAACGCCGCAATCGCGGCGACGTCCCAAACGTCGTCGCCGGAGAAGCCTTGCGCGCGCATCGCGTCGATCTCCGCATCGCTCGCGGCGAATCCGGGCTCGTTCACGCGCGACGCAAACTCGAGCATCGCGCGCCAGCGCGGCGAGAGCTCGGCGGTGCGCCAGTTGTTGGCGATTTGCTCGGCGAGCAGCGGATCTTTGCCGAGAATGCGCAACGCGGCTCCGTGCGCCGTCATGCAGTATTGGCAGCGGTTCTCCGACGAAACGGCGACGACGATCGCCTCGCGTTCGGCGCGGCTGAGGCCGCCGGGAGCCTTCATCAGCACGTCGTGATAGGCCATGAAGGCGCGGAAGTGCTCGGGGCGCCGCGCGTACGCGCGAAAAACGTTCGGCACGAAACCGATTTTCGCGCGATTCGCACGATAGATCTCGGCGATATCCGCCGGCAACTCCGCTTCGGCCGGTTCGCCGAAGCGGGATGCCGGCGAATCACGCACGGCGTGCCTCTACGAGGTCTTGATGTCGCCGCACGAGACGTAGGTTCCCAAGTCCGCGGTGCTCTTATGGACGTTGATCGCGAACGTTCCCGACGTCAGTTGCTGCAGCGTCACGCCCTTGACGACCGTTCGGGACATGCCGTTCGCAACGCTCGTCAACATGTACTGGGGCGCGGGATTGAGGTTCGCGCAGGTTCCCGCGTGAATGTGAGCGGGCTGGTCCGTCGAGGGTGCGTTCTTGAGCGTGATGACGACGACGACGCCGTCGGTACCTTGGGTCAGCGTTGCGCTGCCATCTTCACCCGAGCCGTTCTGCGCGTTCATCGTGACGGTCACGACGGTGCCGGTGGCCATCTGGGCCGAGGCCGGGACGGCGCACGCGAGGCCGGCGAGAATCGAGACGGCAAGCGCGAGACGTAAGGCATTCATTGCTGAGGTCTCCTTTCCAATGTTGGGTTTGTCCATGATTCGTACCCGGGAAGTGCGGCGCTACCCTGGTTTTGGCGCGCCGCGCGTCTCCAATTCCACCAGGCGGCCGCTCAACGTCGCGAGAGCCTCAACGGCTTGGGAGGTCGGGGCGGCGTCGGCGCCGTCGACCGTGTCGAGCAGATTCCCGGCCGCGTCGTTGATCGATTCGAAGAGCCGCACGTCGGAATTCCGGCCCGCGCTTTTGGCCGCCGCCGCATCGCGTAGGCTGCGATCCATCATGGCTGCGAGCGCGCGCGAAACGTCGTATTGGTGCCGCAGTTGCGCGGGTGCGATCGAGACGCGCGGATCCATCACGACGGTCAGCGGCTGCGTCAGCGACAACCCGTCCGCATCGAGCGTCACCGTGTAGCGTCCCGGCAGAACGAGTGGACCCTGCGGAACGCGCGGCGTATCGTGCGGCACGGCCGAGATCGGCAAATCTTGCGATAGCGCTTGCGGTGGCGGTTCGCGCAAATCCCAAACGAAGCGGTGCATCCCTTCGCCGGTCGCGGGCCGCCGGTACGGCCGCTCCCAATACAAAGGCTTGTCGAGATCGCGAATCGGCGCCGGTGCCGGATCGTCGCTCGAATAGCGGCGGACGATACGTCCGCTCTCGTCGGCGATCGTGATGGTAACGCGGTGCACGTTGGCGGCGAGCGCATAGTCGAAAATCGCGCCGTCGGGTGGATTTTCGCCCACCGGTTCCTCGGGCGGCAACGGCGTATCCGTATTCAAACTGCGGCGCACGCGATACGCCGGCTCGGGCGCAAAGAAGTACCCGCCGCGCGCCAGCAGTCCGGCGCCTTCGCGCGCCAGCGCGCGCAGCGGCGTCACGTCGTCGAGTATCCAGAAACCGCGACCGTGCGTCGCGACGATCGCGTCGTTACCGTGCACGATGATATCGCGAACGGACGTATGCGGAAGGTCGAGCTGCAGGCTCTGCCACTGCGCGCCTGCATCGAAGGAGACGTAGACGCCGTTCTCGGTTGCCGCGTAGAGCAGCCGCGGTTCCCGCGGATCCTGGCGGACTGCGTTGACCGGTTGATCGGGGAGTCCGTTCACCGGCTTCTGCCAATGCTCGCCGCCGTCGTGCGTGACGTAAACGTACGGCCGCAGATCGTCCAAACGGAAGCGATTGACGGCGACGAAGGCCGTGTCGTCGTCGACGCGAGAAGCGTCGATTTGCGCGACCTTGCTCCAGGGCGTCATTCCGGGCGGCGTAACGTTCTTCCAACGGGCGCCGCCGTCGCGCGTGAGCCACACTAATCCGTCATCGGTGCCGGCCCACATGGTCCCGCGGCGACGATACGACGGCGCGATCGCATAGACGACGCCGCGATGCATCCCGTGTTGCGGATCGGCGCTCTCGAATGCGCCGAGCACCGCCGGCACGCCCGCATGGCGGCGGGTGAGGTCGGGACTGATCGCGCGCCACGTCGATCCGCCGTTATCCGTGGCGAAAACGACGTCGGAGCCGAAGTACAGGCGGCGGCGATCGAAATGGTCGAAGGCGAGCGGCTCGGTGCGGACCACGCGATACCGTTTCGACGCGCAGCGCGATCGGTGAGACTTCTTGCGTTTGGCCGGTGCGCTCGACGAACCGTTCGACCTTTCCACCGAAAAAGACGCCCGGATGCAACGGGTCCGCAATCACGTAGCCGTATTCTTGCGCGCCGGCGGTGAACCAGTCGCGCTGCGTGATCGCGCCCCAGTCGCCGCGACTAAGGACGCAGGCCGATCCGCTCTCCTGCTGGCCGCCGCAGACGCGATACGGAAACCGGTCGTCGGCCGAAACGTGGTACATCTGCGCGGTCGGCTGATTGTACCAGCTGCTCCACGTGCGACCGTGATTGACGGAGATCGTCGCGCCTTGATCGGCGGCGAGCGCGATGACGTTCGAGTTGCCGGGATCGATCCACACCGCGTGATAGTCGTCGCCGCCCGGCGCGCCCTTGAACGCGACGAACGTCTTGCCGCCGTCGCTCGAGCGGTACGCCGCGGTATTCGTCAGATAGAGCACGTCAGCGTCGTGCGGGTCGACGGCGATCGACACGAGATCGTCGCCGCGCTGGGCGATCGCGGCGTCGCCGTTGGTTTTCGCAAAATGCGCGCCGGCATCGTCGCTGCGGTAGACGGCGCCGCCGTTCTCCGGCGTGTCCGCATACGCATAGACGATCTTGGGATTGCTCGGGGCCGCCGCGATCTCTGCGCGCCCGACGCGCTGCGGTAATCCGTTCGTCAACTGCGACCACGTCGTCCCGCCGTCGGTCGATTTGTAGATCCCGCTCCCGGGAATTTCGAAAGAGCCGTCGATCTCCCACGGCGCTTGGCGGGCAGCCCACAGCGTCGCATAGACCACGTTCGAATCGTTCGGATCGAGCACGACGTCGTACGCACCGACGTTTTCATTCTTGAAAAGCACGCGCGCGAACGTCGCCCCGCCGTCGAGCGAACGGTAGATGCCGCGCTCGCCGTTGGGCCCGAACGGATGGCCGAGCACCGCAACGAACAAGCGGGCGGCATTCTTCGGATCGACCGCAATCGCCGGAATCTGCTGACCGGCGCGCAAGCCGAGATGCGTCCAGGTCGCGCCGGCATCGGTCGATTTGTAAATGCCGTCGCCGATGGCGAGATCGGGGCGCTGCAATCCTTCGCCGCTGCCGGCGTAGACGACGTTCGGATCGCTCGGCGCCACCGCGAGTGCGCCGATCGATCCGGTCGGTTGCGAATCGAAGACCGGCGACCACGTTCGCCCGGCGTCGTCGCTCTTCCACACGCCGCCGTTGACGACGCCGATATAGAAGAGATTCGGACGTCCGGGTGCGCCCGCGATCGAGGTGGTGCGCCCGCCGCGCAGCGGTCCGATGGAGCGCCAGTGCATGTCGCGGTAGAGCGCCGGGGACACGCCCGTGCATGCGATCGCGGTAACGGCGAGCGCGATCGTCCGCGCGACGATCGCTCGCCTCACGCCTTGGTTACGCGGCTGACGAACGCGGCGATCTCCGAGAAGGCTTCGCGCGATTCGGGCAATCCGGCGAAGATGTGCCACACGTGGGGAACGCCGTCCCAGAGCCGCAACGTCGAATCGACGCCGGCCGAGCGCGCCTTGGCATCGAGCCGCACCGCGTCGTCGCACAGCCGTTCGATCGTACTAGCCTGAATCATCAACGGCGGCAGGCCGTGCAAATCGGCATAGAGACCGGATGCGAGCGGATCGTCGAAGCGGGCGTCGCCGACGTACGCGTGCGCGATGCGTCCTTCGCCGCGCGTCGAGGTCGCGAGCGCCGTTGGGAGATCCACCCAGGGCGCGATAAGCACGGCGCCGGCCGGCGGTGGGTCGTGCGCGTCGCGCAATGCGAGCAGCGTCGAGAGCGCCAGGCCGCCGCCGGCCGAATCGCCGGCGACGACGATCGACTGCGGCGCGATGCCCGCCGCGAGCAGCCAGCGATAGCCGGCAACCGCATCGTGCAGCGCAGCGGGAAAGCGATGCTCGGGAGCGAGCCGGTAATCGAGTGCGAAAACGCGCGCTTCACAGCGGCGGCAGAAAGCGCCGGTGAGGCTGCGGTACGTCGCGGGCGAACCGGCGACGAAACCGCCGCCGTGCAAGTAGTAGACCACGGTTGCCGCGTTGGGATCGGCGTTGAGCAAGAGCCATTCGCCGCGCACGCCCGCCGCGCGATCCTCGACGCTCGCGCGCGTCGTTCCGCGCGGCACGCGACCGAAGAGCAACGCCGTGCGTCCGATGAATCGTCGGTAGCGGCGCACGAAGTGCGGGCTCGCAACCGTGCGCGCCCCGGGGATCCTCCGCGTGGCCGCAACCATGAGGCGCAGCGCGCGCGCGCCCAGACTCGCCACTGACTACATTCGTCTCCCGTTGCGATTGCCGCGCCGTTTCGGCGCGAACGGCGAACCGATCTTCCACGACGTCTTGCGCGGAAGGCTTTCGTCGACGTCGTCGCAGCCGATCGGCGTAAACTCGCGACAATCGCCCGGCCGTCCCTCGTAGATGCCGCAGTAGTAGCGTCCGCTGCGCGGGCCCATGAGAAACATGCATTTGTCGGCAAGGTCGTCGCCGACCTTACGCAGCCAGCCGACGTAGAACCCGTCGGCGGAGGGACGTTCCACGACGTAGTCGCGCATCACGTCGGCGTACGGCATCGAGAGATGCTCGGCAATGCGCTGCACGTCGGCGCGGCTGACGAACGGCTCGTAGCCGCTGCAGCACTCCGCGCAACCCGGCGGGCACGCGATGTTGTCGGGCATGTCTTTGAGGTGCTTGCGCGCCAGGTCGATGACTTTGGCGACGGCTTTGACGAACTCCGGATCGTCGTTGTATTTATAGGTCCACTCCCGCTTCGAGATCTCGTTCACGTTGTAGAAGCGGGTCGTCTTTTCGTCGAACTCGACGGTGACGTGTTCTTCGTCTATTTCGATTTTATTGACGTGCTGAATCGGACGCGCGTCGAGCAGTTCGGGGTGAGTCGGCTGCCCCGTGCGCCGTGAAAAGTTCCGTAGGGCGATGAGGTCGATGGTCTCCATGCGTCGGTCGATTCCCCCGCCGTGCGGGTGCGGCCTGTGGGCGCGCCAAACATAAAAGCGATATGCGTACGGCAATCGGCGTAGACCTCGGCGGATCGCACGTCACCGCGGCCGTCGTCACCGACGACGGGGCGATTCATTCTCAACACGAGCGGGACCTCGGCGATCTCGCCTTCGAGGCGGTCGTCGACGCGGTCGGAACACAGATCGTCGCCGCGCTGAAGGAGGCCGGCTCGAGCGTCGCCGGCATCGGCATCGGCTCGCCGGGAAACATCGACGCCGCGAGCGGCGCCGTGCTGTACAGCCCCAATTTCGGATGGTCGAACGCGCCGCTCGGCGCTGCGCTGCGCAAACGCTTCGGCGTACCGGTCTACGTCGGGAACGATGCGCGCTGTGCGACGCTCGGCGAGCACGCCTTCGGCAGCGGACGGGGAACGAGCGACTTCGTTTTGCTGACGCTCGGCACGGGAATCGGCGGCGGCATCGTCGCCGGAGGCAGGTTGATGCTCGGCTACAAATGGGGAGCCGGCGAAATCGGACACCACCAAATTCGTCCGACCGACGGCTTCGTTTGCGGATGCGGAAAGATCGGCTGCTTCGAGGCGCAGGCGTCGGGGACCGGATTGATTCGGCACGCATTTGCGGTGGCGCCGTCGTTTCCGCGCAGTCCGCTGCTGGACGTCGCCCGCGACAAACTCAGCTCGAAAAAAATTCGCAAGGCCGCGCAGGCCGGGGACAAGCACGCGATGGCGTCGTGGAAAAATTTCACCGCCGACCTGGCGCTCGGTTTGGCCAACGTCATCGCATTCGTCAATCCCGAAACGATCGCGCTGGGAGGCGGCGTTTCGTCGGCCGGAGATTTCATGCTCGACGCGGTTCGCGCGCCGGTCGACGCGTTGACGACGATGGTTCCCAAAGGAACGACGGAGTTGCGGATTGCGACGCTCGGTAACGATGCCGGGCAAGTGGGGGCTGCCGTGATGGCCTTCAACGGCGGGCTCTCGGGGGATTCGGCGTCGGCGTAGCGGAGCTTTCTCATCGGACCGCCATGGCGCGCGCCGGTTAACGCTGTATGCTCGCGGGGAAAGACCGCGATGGAGGTCGGTCGGAAGCATGCTGAAACGAAACGTCTTGATTGCATCGGCCGCGGCGCTCGCGCTGATCGGCGGAACGTGCGTCGCGCTGACGACGACGGCCTCGCGCCCGGCGATGAACGAGGGCGGCATTCACAAGATCCGGCACGTCGTGATCATCATGCAAGAGAACCGCTCCTTCGACACCTATTTCGGCACGTTTCCCGGCGCCGACGGCATTCCGATGAAGGACGGCGTCCCCACCGTCTGCATACCGCAGCCGCCCGGTCCGTGCGTACGGCCCTACCGCGATTCGCTCGATCGCAATCGCGGCGGTCCGCACAACTTCGGCGCGGCCAAGAACGACATCAACGGCGGCAAGATGGACGGCTTTCTGACGTCGATGCGCGGCGGCCGAAAGTGCCAGAACGTCGACGATCCCGGTTGCGTGAAAAAGGGCGGAAAACGCGACGTGATGGGATACCACGACGACCACGACATTCCGAACTATTGGGCGTACGCGCGCGACAACGTGCTGCAGGATCGCATGTTCGAAAACATCGCATCGTGGAGTTTGCCGCAGCATCTGTTCATGGTGTCGGAGTGGTCGGCGAGTTGTCCGCAACTGCAC
Source organism: Vulcanimicrobiota bacterium (assembly GCA_963704715.1). Taxonomy (GTDB): domain Bacteria; phylum Vulcanimicrobiota; class Vulcanimicrobiia; order Vulcanimicrobiales; family Vulcanimicrobiaceae; genus Tumulicola. The sequence goes on from OY969933.1 coordinate 2,279,250, forward strand.
GTCGCGATGAGCTGCGTCAACGAGCCGGAGGCGCCCGATCCGCCGGGCGACATGCGCCGCCGTACCGGCACCCGCGGCGAAGGGCGCCCCGATTACGCGTGGACCGATCTGACCTATCTGCTCCATCGCGCTCGCGTTAGTTGGGCATACTACGTCATGGCGGGTACCGAGCCGGACTGTGCCAACGGCATCGACGGCTGCCGTGCGCGGCGCCAGAATTCGCGCACGCCGGGAATATGGAACGTCTTGCCGGGATTCGACACCGTCAAAGAGGACGGCGAACTCGGCAACGTTCAGGATCTGCGCAAGTTTTATGCGGCCGCAAAGGACGGCACGCTGCCGAACGTCGTGTGGATTTGCCCTGCAAACGCGTATAGCGAACATCCGCCCGGGCTGGTTAGCGCCGGCCAAGCCTACGTGACGGGCTTGATCAATGCGATTGCACGCGGTCCGGACTGGGACAGCACGGCGATCTTTCTGACGTGGGACGACTGGGGCGGATTCTACGATCACGTTCCGCCACCGGTGGTCGACGAAAACGGTTACGGCCTCCGCGTGCCCGGTATCGTCATCAGTCCGTACGCGCGCCGCGGTTACATTGACCATCAAGTGCTCAGTCACGATGCGTACGTGAAGTTTATCGAAGACGATTTCTTAAACGCCGAACGCATCGATCCGAAGACGAACGGCCGTCCCGACCGGCGTCCCGACGTGCGCGAGAACGCCTCGCAACTGGGCGATTTACGCTCGGACTTCGACTTCAATCAGACGCCGCGCCGGCCCGAAGTGCTCCCGAACGGAACCGTCTGGACGGGGGGCGGCACCGTTCCGGAACGCTGACTCGACCCGTGTCATCTTAAGCGGAGCATCGCGAAGCGGGTGTCATCCTGAGCGGAGCGCCGCGGGCGTGCAGTCGAAGGACGGTTGGGCGATAGTACACGGTCGCCGCGGGGACTCCGACGCGAGCGCCTTTGGCTGGAGGCCATAATTTTCCTTAACAGGAGGCGCGAGCGCGGCGTAGCAGGAGCGCGGCATGGAGGCCGTGCGACGAGCGACCCGACGGCGGCTGTGTACTACGCCGAGCCGTCCTTCGACTGCGCATCGAACTTCGTTCGATGCTCCGCTCAGGATGACACGCGATGCTCCGCTCAGGATGACACGGGGTTAGACGCCGGCGGCTTGACGCAGCGGCTCGATGGGCATGAGTTCTTGAGGCGGGATCATGCCCGTGTTCGCAATCTGCGCGATGAGGGCGGCGATCCGGCGCGAACTGCGGCGCGGCGCGACGATTTCTTGATTGTGGCGGATCGCGGCGAGACGATCGGGCATTCGAATCATCGAGCGCACGGCTTCGACGACCGGCGACGCTCCGCCGATGGCGACCTCGCCGAGCCCGTTGTGACGAACGAAATCGAGGTTGCCGCGTTCCTGTCCCGGCACGTAATCGTACACGATGACCGGCAACTGCGCGGCATTGGCTTCGGCCAGCGTGCCGGGCCCCGCTTTGGTGACGAGCAGATCGACGGCGCGAAAATACTCCGGAATCTTGTCGGTGAACCCGAGCACTTGCATCGGCGTCGGCAGGCTCGCCGACATTTCGGCGAGCTTCTGCTGCAAATGTTCGTTGCGCCCGCAGACGACCACGAGATGCACCGGCAGCCGCGCGCGCGCCAGCGCGAGGGTCGTCGAGAGCAGTTTTCCTCCGCCTTCGCCGCCCGCCATGAGCATCACGACCATGCCGTCGGCGGGCAGGCCGAGTCCGGCGCGTAATTCGGCAACCGTTCCGGTCACGTCGTCGAACTTCGGATGAATCGGATGTCCGAGCAGGCGCAGGCGCGCCGGCGGTACGCCGCGCGATAGCGCGCGTTGGAAGACCTCGCGCGCCGGCACGACGACCGCGTCGGCGTCGGCGACGAGCCACGACTCGTGAACCTTGCCCAGATCGGTGATGACGGTGACGATCGGCACGTGCTGCATGTGCGCGTCGGCACGCGCGCGGAGCGCCGCGTGGTTGAGCAGCGGGTGCACCGAAACGATCGCGTCGGGCTGATAACTGATGAACAGGTCGCGCAGCCGCTCGCGGTAGAGCGGCTCGCAGAAGCGGATCAGCGCCTTGTACCGCCGGCGTCCGTTGGTGGCGTAATAGAGCGCGCCGTAGACAGGTGGCGCGTAGCGCAACGCCATGCTATAGCCGAGGCCGAGTTGGGTGAGCGGGAAGGAGCAGTGGGCGGCGACGTCTTCGACCCGGTGCGCAAAGGAGAAGGGCGTCGTGATCTCGTCGAGGGCGGCGGTAATCGCATTGGCGGCGCTGCGGTGGCCGCCTCCGGTATCCGAGATCAAGAACATTGCCCGCTTGGTCATTCGCTCTCCCGTCAGGCTCGAGCCGGCGTCGTCTGCGTACTCCCGCGCAGCGCCGCATTCCGCTTCCGACGGCTCGTCGGGGCCAGCCTGGCGATCAGCGCTCGCGCCGGAGCGTCGTAGAATCGGAAGATGTCGCCAAACTCGATATCGGGGTTTCGGTGATGGCCGTCGTGGTCCTCGGGAAGCACGACTCCGAGGGGGCGCAGCGCGGCGCGCACGGCCTTCGGCGTCGTCCACCCGAGATCGGTCGTGTGCCGCCACCATACGTGGAGTTGGCCCAGCGCGAGGCCCGCTAGTGCTCCCTGCCAAGAGAACCGCGACAGGACGGCTGCCGCGGCGACGTAGGGCAGCGCCCCCAAGGCGCCGTCGACCAGGACGGCGGGGTCGCGCGAGATCACGGCGTGATCCCAGTAGGAGCGCCGGCGATCGTGATGCGTGCGCAGGTGCAGCGTGAACCATAGATGCTGAGGCACGTGATAGAAGAAGGTTGAAGCGAAGTCGCCCACGACCAGCGTGGTGACGGCTACCGCAACGATGAGCATTCAAAGCACCTCTCGAGATCGTACCTATACCCACAATGCGCTCGTAAAGCGGGCGCTCCTATGTGCGGTCCTGTGGACGTGCGGGTGCTCGATGCCGCACCGCGCGATGGTGGGATTTTACGACAAACCGCGGTTGGCGCGCGCACTCGACGACGCATTGAGCCGGCCGTTTCCCGGCGGTTCCGGCGCACTCGCCGGCGGCCGGCTGCTGCGCGACGGTGCGCCGGTGCGCCAGCCGGAACTGGCAATCGCTCGTGCGATCTTGCGAACGAATTCGCGCGTCGCCGAAGCGTACGCGCTCCTGCTCGCGATCGAAACGGCGAACGCCGCTCGCGCCGCCGCGCTGCCGCCGGAGTTTTTGGCGGCAACGCTGCTGCAAGAGTCGGCGTACGACGACCAGGCACTTTCGGCGGCGGGTGCGATCGGCATCGCGCAGTTCATGCCCGAGACGGCGGCCGGCATCGGCGTCGATCCGTACGATCCGTTTTCGGCGATCGGCGGAGCGGCGGCGCTGCTCGGGTCGTATGCAACCGCGTACCGCGCGCGGTACGCCGATCCGTATGCGGCCGCGCTGGCCGCTTACAATGCCGGTCCGCTGGCCGTCCAACGCTACGGCGGCGTCCCGCCCTACCGCGAAACGCGCGATTACGTCGCGCTGGTCTTCGATCGCTGGGCGCGCATCGTCTCGTACGAACGTCCGTAGGTGCGTCCGCGCGGAGGTGGAAGCAGGTTCCTCGCAAGATCGTTTGCCGTAGGAGGTCGTTCGATGTCGCGGTCCTTTTCCGTTACGGTCGCATGTGCGTCGCTGCTCGCCGTTAGCGGCTGCGGCTTCACCAGCAGCCCCGCCGACAACATCACCTTCAAAGCGCCGGCAGGCTGGAAAGCCTCACCCGGCATCATGGGATTCATGCAGCTATGGAAGGCGCCGGGAGGCCGCGACGAAGTGCTGATGCTCTTTCGCTCCCCCAAGCAAATATCGACGAGCGACGTGATGAGCGGCGCCAACGTCAAGGACGTGCACATCGAATCCATGCACCACGTCACGATCTGCGGCAATCAGTCCGCCGAGTTCGTCAAGGCGCAAGGCAGCGCGCAGAGCGTGGGGTCGAAAGGGCAGAGCAGCAACGTCGAGGTGATGATGAGCAACACCGGCGGCGCGACGTACATGGCGATGTACGTCTATCCCATCGGCGGCGTGCCGAACGCAGACGCTGCCGCGGCGCTCCGCGAGCTCTGCGCCAAATAGCGCACACCGTTCGCCGGCGCGCCGGATGAGCGTTCTCAAGCAGCTTTTCGCCAGACAGCCCCTCGGCTGGACGGCATCCGAGCATGAAGGGCCGTCCCTGCGACGCGTTCTGGGGTGGCCCGCGCTCACGGCGATCGGCCTGGGCACGATGCTGGGCGGAATCTTTCCGACGATCGGCGCGGGTGCGCACGCGGCCGGTCCGGGCGTGATCGTGGCGTACGTCGCTTCCGGTTTAGTGAGCCTATGCGTCGCGCTCTGCTACGCGGAGTTCGCCTCGATGGTGCCCGTCGCCGGAAGCGCCTATACGTACGCGTACGCCACGCTCGGCGAACTCGTGGCGTGGGTCATCGGCTGGGACTTGATTCTCGAGTACGGCCTTTCGCTGGCGCCGACGGCGTCGTCGCTTTCCGATTACTTTCAGCACATGCTGGCCAACGTCGGAATCGTGTTTCCGTCGTGGGCGCAGACCGCCAACGTCGGCGGCGCACATCCGCAGATCGACGTCTTTGCCGCGCTGGTCACGCTGCTGGTCACGGCGCTGGTCGCAATCGGCATTCGTGAATCTGCCGGCGTCAACGGTGCGCTGGTCGTCGTGCAGATCGTTTCGATGATCGTCTTCATTGCGGTCGTCGCGCACGCCGTGGTGCCGGCAAACCTGCATCCGCTCGCTCCGTTCGGCTACCACGGCATCCTCGCGAGCACCGCGCTGGTCTTTTTTGCATACATCGGCTTCGATACGGTAACGGTCGCGTCGGAGGAGTCAAAACGTCCCGAACGCGACGTACCGATCGGGATCATCCTCGCGTTGACGCTCGGCGGAATTCTGTACGTCGGATTGACGATCTGTACGGTGGGCGTGATGCGGTGGGATCGCCTTTCCGAAGGCGCGGCGATGCTCGACGCGCTCGGTGCGGTAACGAAGAATCACGGGTTCTACTGGATCGTCGCGGCCGGCGGAATCGCCGGCAATGCGACGGTCATGCTGACGTCGCTGTTGGGACAGGTGCGCATCTTCTACGTCATGGCGCGCGATCGCATGCTGCCGCCCGGCGTCGCGCGCGTCCATCACGTCTTCCGCACGCCGGCGCGCATGACCGCAATTACCGGCGTCATCGTCGCGGTTTTCGCCGCGGTTTTCCCGTTGAACGAACTGCTGAAGCTGGTCAACGTCGGAACGCTCGCGGCGTTCGCGATCGTGTGCGCCGGCGTGCTCGTGCTGCGCTTCGTCAACCCGGGCGCGCAGCGGCCGTTCCGCGCGCCGCTGCTTCCATTGTTTTCCGTCGCCGGAACGGGGGCGTGCCTCTACCTCATCACCGGTCTCAACCTCGACACGTGGAAGCGCTACGCGATCTGGTTCGTCGTCGGTATCCTCGTCTACGCGCTCTACGGGTTCAGGAATAGCCGTTTGCGGGTGAATTTGCCTCGGCCCTGAAACTGGAGGATTCCCGAAGGCGTTGGGGTGGTATAATCCGCCGACGGAGGTCCCATGCAGCGTCCCGATACCGCGGTCGCCGACCGCTTCCAACTGATCGAGGTTCCGCGTGGGAGCGGCGTCGCATCCTTTGCCGACGACGTGCGCGCGGGCCTGAGCGCTCCCACGAAGCACCTTCCCTCGAAGTACCTCTACGATCGCGTCGGGTCGGCACTCTTCGACGCGATCATGCACCTTCCGGAATACTACCTCTCCAACGCCGAAACCGAGATCCTGCGCGAGAGCGGCTGGCAGATCGTGCGCGTGCTCGACGAGCCGATGGACTTCCTCGAGCTGGGCAGCGGCAGCGCCGTCAAGACGCGCCTGCTGATCGCCGAATCGCTGCGCGTCCAGGGCAGTTTGCGCTACAGCCCGATCGACATCTCGATCGAAGCGCTGAGCGCGTCGTCGCTCGCATTGGTCGAATCGTTCCCGGGGCTTTCTGTGCGGGCGTACGCCGGCGATTATTTCGACGTGCTCGCGTCGCGCGCGCTCGATTTCGATCGGCGGATGCTCGCAATGTACATGGGCTCGAACATCGGTAACTACGAACCGGCTCAAGCGCGCCGCCTGCTAAAACTCCTGGCGGCCGCGTTGCGTCCGGGAGACGGACTGCTGCTCGGCACCGACCTCAAGAAAGATCGCGCGATCCTGGAAGCCGCGTACGACGATCCCATCGGCGTGACCGCCGCGTTCAACAAGAATTTGCTCGAGCGCATGAATAACGAACTGGGCGCCGGCTTCGACGCGCGCAACTTCACGCACGTCGTTAATTACGACGAGACCCGCGGAAGCGTCGACTCGTTTCTCGAGGCGCGCCGGCCGTGCGAAGTCACCATCGGGTCGCTCGGGATGCGCGTAACGTTTGCCGAAGGCGAACGCATTCACACCGAATCGTCGTACAAGTTCTCCGACCGCGACGTCGCCGACCTCGGCGCGGCGAGCGGCTTCCGGTTGGCATCCACGTGGCACGATCGCGCGCACCGCTTCAGCGTGCACCTGCTCGTCCGCACGTAAGCGCGAGCGTCGTTCCGGCCGGTCCCGACGCGGCAACGGTCGAAGTCGACGGTCGCGCGGTCGCGCTGACGAACCTCAACAAAACGTTCTTTCCCGCGCTCGGGCTGAACAAGGGCGACTTACTGCGCTACTACGAGCGCGTCGCTCCCGCGGTGATTCCGCACGTCGCCGGCAAGGCGATGGTGATGAAACGGTATCCGCACGGCGCAACCGGCGATTTTTTCTTCATGAAGCGTGCCCCGTCGCCGCGGCCGCCGTGGATTCGCACCTGTGCGGTCGAGCATCGCTCGGGCAACGTCATCGATTTTCCGGTGATCGACGATCTCGCCTCGCTCTTATGGCTCGTCAATCTGGGGTGCATCGATCTCAACCCGTGGTACGCGCCTTGCGACGACGTCAACCGGCCGGACTATCTGCATCTCGACCTCGATCCGTTCGACGCGCCGTTCGAAGCCGTCGCCGAGGCAGCGCTCATCGTGCGCGACGTCTTCACGTCGGTCGGCATGACGCCGTACGTCAAGACGACCGGCAGCAAAGGCATGCACGTGTACGTCGCGATCCGGCGCGGACCGACGCAGCACGAGGTGTGGGAGATCGCCAAAGCGCTTTCGCACGCGATCGCACAGGCGCATCCCGATCTGCTCATCGTGGAGTATCGCGTTGCGAAACGGCCGCACGGCCGCGTGCTCCTCGACTACAACCAGAACGCGTTCGGGCGCACGCTGGCATCGATCTATTCCGTTCGGCCTAACGAAGCGGCGATGGTGTCGGCGCCGGTTTCGTGGGACGAGGTCGAGGGCGGCTGCCGGCCCGAGGATTTCACGCTGCTCGACGTGCCCGAGCGGATCGAGCGGCTCGGCGATCTGTGGGCGCCGTTGCTGTGCAAGACGGGGCGCTTCGATCTCGCGCGGCTTACCGGTTTGCCGAAGAAGCGCTAGGGAGCCTGATGCGCTTCTCCGATCTGCCGTTGCGGCCGCCGATCGAGCCGATGAAGTCGCGCCAGGTTGCGGCGATTCCGCTCGGCGAGCCCTGGCTCTACGAACCGAAGTGGGATGGATTCCGCTGCGTCGCATTCCGCAGCGGAGACGACGTCGAGTTGGAATCGAAGTCGGGGCAGTCGCTCACGCGTTACTTTCCCGAGATCGTCGCGGCGCTGCTCGAGATTCGTGCGCACCGGTTCGCAATCGACGGCGAACTCTTCATCGAATCCGGTGGCGGCTTCGATTTCGACGCACTGCTTCAACGCATTCATCCGGCGGCCAGCCGCGTTGCGCGTCTCGCGCAGGAGACGCCGGCGAAGTACGCGGTTTTCGATATTCTCGTCGACCAGGAAAAGCATGCGCTCTACGAGCAGCCTCTCGCGGTGCGGCGGAGCGCGCTCGAAGCGTTCGCCGAAACGAATTTTCGCAAGGGAACTCTGCTGGTCGTGTCGCCGGCGACGAGCGATGCGGCGTTGGCGCGCGCGTGGCTCGCGGGGGACGCGGCGCGTCTCGACGGCGTCATCGCGAAGCGTCTCGATCTCGCGTACGATTTCGGCGGACGCGACGCCGTCGTCAAAATCAAGCGGCGCTACACGGCCGATTGCGTCGTCGGCGGATTCCGGCGCACCAGTGACGGAAAAGTGGCATCGTTGCTGCTCGGACTCTACGACGGCGCGGCGCTCGATCACGTCGGTTTCGTCGGCAGCATGAGCGCGCAGCAGCGCGAACGCGCCGCGGAACTGCTCGGGCCGATCGTCGAGCCGCCCGGATTTACCGGGGTCGCGCCGGGCGGCCCGAGCCGCTGGCGCAAAGGCGATGCCGAGTCGGAATGGTTTCCGGTACGCCCGTCGGTCGTGGTCGAGGTGGCGTTCGATCACGTCACCGGCCGGCGCTTCCGGCACGGGGCGAAACTCTTGCGCTGGCGTCCCGACAAAGCGCCGCGCGAATGCGCGATCGATCAGTTGCTGCGGCCCTCGTCATAGAGACCGGTCCCTTTCCCGAGCCGAGCAAGGGGGCGCAATCTTCTGAAAATGAGCGTTCGCTGAGAGAGGGGCGCAGGCCGGAGGCGCCAAACTAAGAGCGCTTTGCTACCCCCAACTCGTATATTGAGGAGTTTTAACGCGATGGATAAGCTCTCGCGGCTCGTCGGCATTGCTGCGTGCGTTTCGGCGCTTGCAGCAGCGGGATGTGCGTCGAATTCCGGCGTCACCCCGTCTTCCGGCTCGCCAATGTCCCTTCAACAACAATCCGCCGTTAACGGCGGCTGGGTCCACGACGGCGGAGTCAGCTACGCAACGCCGCATTACATGGCGACGCGTAACGCTCAGCGTCCGGCCGTCAAACCGGACATCCTGCTTGGCTACGGCAACGGCCCCGTGCTCACGAAGCCGAAAATGTATCTGATCTTCTGGGGCTACAAAGCCAACGGCGATGCCGACAAGATCAAAAAACTGCTCGTCGCTTACGCCAAGTCGATCGGCGGCACCCCGTACGACAACATCTACACGCAGTACTACGACATCGTCGGCGGCGTGAAGACCAACATCCTAGACCAGAAGGGTCAGTACGGCGGTGCGTGGTCCGACAACACGACGGCCGTTCCGACGCATCCGACGGATTCACAGGTCGCCGCCGAAGCACTGCTCGGCGTAGCGCACTTCGGCTACAACCCCAACGCGTCGTACATCGTTGCCACCCCGCACGGTCACAGCTCGTCGGGCTTTGCGACGTCGTGGTGCGCGTATCACAGCGCGACGCAGTACAACGGACAACTCGTCTCCTACACGAACCTTCCGTACATGCCCGACGCCGGCCAGAACTGCGGCGCCAACATCATCAGCCCGCCGTCGGACGAGTTGGGCGTGGATGAAGGCATGACGATCGTCGAAGGTCACGAGTACGGCGAGTCGGTGACCGATCCGAATCCGCCGAGCGGCTGGTACAACAACTCCTACGGTGAAATCGGCGATATCTGCGCGTGGCAGAATATTCAGAACGACACGTTTCGCCTCATGAGCTGGACCGCGCAGCCGATGTTCAGCAACGCGACCCAATCCTGCGTTCACTCCTACTAAACGCGAGTCAACGTTCGCATCAACCCGAAGGGACCGGCTTGCGCCGGTCCCTTTTTTATCCGAAGCGCGCGCGTCGCTCCGCGATTCGCAGGAGGCCGTCGACCACGACCGCAAGCGCCGACGCCGCGAGACTGCCGGCGACGATCATCTCCGGTTGGTGCAGCGTGAGCCCATTGAAAATGAGCACGCCGAGCCCGCTGCCGCCGACGTACCCGCCGAGGGTCGCAATCGCGATCGCGGCGATCGCGGCGACGCGGAGGCCGCCGAGCATGACGGGAAGCGCTTGCGGAAACTCGACGCGCCACAAGATCTGGCGCGGCGACATCCCGATTCCGCGGGCGGCATCCACCTGCGCCCGGTCGACGCCGTTGATGCCGGCGACGACGCTGCGCGCGAGCATGAACTGCGCGTAGGCGACGAGCGCGACGAAGATCGGCGCGAAACCCAAGCCGAACAGTTGAACGAGAACCGCCAGCAGCGCGAGGCTCGGAATCGTGTAGAGCGCGCCGAGGATGCCGAGCACCCAACTCGAGAGGTGCGGGCGGCGCGCGGCGTAGACGCCCAGCGGAACGGCGATCAAAAGCGCCACCGCGAGCGCGGCCACCACGATTTCGAGGTGCGCCGCCGTCAGCGACGCGAGTTTTCCCGGATGCGCGAGCGCGTACCCCATGCCGTCGTTATCCTGCCGCGAGCGAGTCGCGCACGTGCAGATAGTAGCGCCGGTAGACGTCGTCGCCGGCGTGCACGAGATCGCGCACGTACGCGGTCGCGGGACGGTCGAGCAGCTCGCCCGGCGCGGCGACCTGTTCGATCCGGCCGCCGTGCATCACCACGATGCGGTCGGCGAGTTTGAGCGCTTCGTCGAAGTCGTGCGTCACGAACAGCGTCGTCGTTCCGAGGTCGCGCACGATCCGCGCGAGTTCGCGCTGCAGCGATGCGCGCACCAGCGCGTCGACGGCTCCAAACGGCTCGTCCATCAGCAGCACGCGCGGTCGCGCGGCGATCGCGCGCGCGACGCCGACGCGCTGCGCCTCGCCGCCGGAGAGTTCGCGGGGATGCCGGCCGCGGTAACGCGACGGCTCCAAACCGACCAGCGCGAGCAGTTCGTCGACGCGAGCGGCGATTTCGAGTGCCGGCCACCCGAGCAGGGACGGAACGACCGCAACGTTCTGCCCGACCGTCATGTGCGCGAACAACCCGACCGCTTGAATCGCGTAGCCGATGGTGCGCCGCAGCTCGACCGCATCGATCGACGCGACGTCGCGACCGTCGACCGACACGCTTCCCGCATCGAGCGTCACGAGCCGGTTGACGGTGCGCAGCAGGGTCGATTTTCCGCAGCCGGACGGCCCGAGCAACACGATCAGTTCGCCCGGCGACGCCTCGAACGACACGTCGTCGACGGCGGCGCGATCGGCACCGGCATAACGAACGGTTGCGTTCGCAAAGCGGATCGCCGCGCCGTTCACGGTTTGACGTTCCGCAGGAATGCCGAAGCGACGTCGGCCGGGTCGCGATGCTGGCTCTCGACGGCGGCATTCATGCGTTGTGCGGCGCGGTCGGTGATCTCCGGCGAAACCGCGTCGAGCGCGGCGGCGATTTGCGGCAGGCGCCGCAGCGTCGCGTCGCGTGCGACCGGTGCGACGTTGTACGGCGGCCAGAGGTGGCGATCGTCGCGCAAGACGACGAGATCGTTGGTCGCGATCGCACCGTCGGTCGTGAAGGCGCTGGCCACGTCGGCGCGGCCGTCGATCAGCGCTTCGTATTTCAATGCGATGTCGTAGGTGCGCACGTCGCGGAATTGAAATCCGCCGTACACGCGCTGCAGGCCCGGCAATCCGTCGGGACGGCTCAGGAACTCTTGAATCGTGGCCAAGCGCAGGCGCGCGGCAACCGGCGCGAGTTGCGAGAGCGTTTCGAGGCCTTCGCGCCGCGCGATCGCGCGCGTCGTCGCGAGCGCTTGCGAATCGTTCATCGGGGACGGCGTCAGCCACGTCAGCGCGTAACGGCGCTGGAATTCACGCGCGACGGTCGCGTAAAGCGCGCGGGGATCCTGCATCGGCGGAAGGTGCAGCACGTCGATGAGCGCCGTTCCGGTGTATTCCGGATAGAGGTCGATGTCGCCGCGTTGCATCGCGGCCATGGCGATCTGCGTCGACCCCAGATTGAAACGGCGCTGTACGGACATTCCCGCGCGCTCCAGCGCTTGCGCGTAGATCTCCGCGATGATGAAACTCTCGGTAAAGTTCTTCGAGCCGACGACGACGCCGTCGTTGCGCCTTCCGCACGCCGCCAGCAGCGAGGCGCCGCCGAGCATGGCGAGTGCGTGCGCGCGACTGAGCCTCACGCCGCAGCCTCGATGCGCCGTCCGACGCGTCCGAGAACGAGTTCGACGCCGAGCGCAAGCGCGGCGACCGCCAGTGCGCCGGCCACCAGCAGGGTCACGTCGCCGGTCTGAAGCCCGCGAACGATCTCGTCGCCCAAGCCGCCCCCGCCGACGAACGTGGCCAGCGTTGCGCTGGCGATGGTCTCGGTCGCGGCGGTGCGCACGCCCGCGAACGCCACCGGCAGCGCGAGCGGCACGATCACGCGGGCGAAGGTCTGGGCCGGCGTCATGCCCATGCCGGCGGCGGCGTCGAGCACGGGGGCCGGCACGCCGCGGATGCCCAGATCGACGCCGATGACGACCGGCGGCGTCGCCAGCAGCGCCAGGGCGACGATGGCCGGCGCGGCGCCGACCCCGAGAAACGGCAGCAGCAGCGTCAGGACGGCCAGGCTCGGCAGCGTGCGGCCGATCCCCGCCAGCGCCAGGGCCGGGTTGCGCAACGGGGCGATGGTCGCGGCAGCGATCCCGAGCGGGACCCCCGCCAGCAGCGCGAGGGCGAGCGCGCTCGCCGCCAGCACGGCATGCTGGCCGGCGTGGGCCGCCAGATCGGCTTCCATCATGGTCGCGAGAGTTTTGCCGCGCGGAGGCGAAACCCGTTGCTCCAACCTATGATCGAACCGTCACTCCTGCGCAAGCCCGCGCCCCCGCCCGTCGCGATCGACGACGCCTCGCTCTACATCAGCCGCGAACTCTCGTGGGTCGAGTTCAACGACCGGGTGCTCGAGGAAGGCCTCGACCCGAGCAATCCGCTGCTCGAACGCCTCAAGTTCGTGGCCATTTACGAGACCAACCTCGACGAGTTCTTCATGATCCGGGTCGCGGCGATCAAGCAGCAGATCGAAGCGCACGTCGTCCGCCGTTCCGACGACGGCCGCATGCCCGCCGAGCACCTGTCGGCGATTTCCGAGCGGTTGCGCACGTCGCTGCACACGCAAATGCGCCTGCTCAACGACGACCTTCTGCCGGCGCTCGAACGCGAAGGCATCCGGCTGATGCGCGTCTCCGATCTCGACGACGAAACCCAAGCCGCGCTCGAGCGAGCCTTCGACGACACCGTCTTTCCCGTGCTGACGCCGCTTGCGGTCGACAGCGGCCATCCGTTTCCGTACATCTCGAACCTGTCGCTTTCGCTGGCCGTCGAACTCGAGGAGACGACGCGCGACGGCATCGAGCTGCATTTCGCGCGGGTGAAAATCCCGCCGACGCTGCCGCGCTTCATTCCGATCGAGACGGCGCCCCCCGCCGAGCGGCGCTTCGTGCTGCTGGAAGATCTCATCGCCCACCACCTCGACGGACTCTTTCCGGGCATGCGCGTGCGCGACGCGTATCTCTTTCGCGTCACGCGCGACGCCGACTTGGACCTGCAGGAAGACGAAGCGGACGATCTACTGCGCGAGATCGAGTCGGAACTCCAGCGCCGCCGCTTCGGCAAGCCGGTACGGCTGGAGATCGAGCGCGGCATGCCCGAATATTTGCGCGATTTTCTGCTCAACGCGCTCGAACTGACGGCGGTCGACTGCTACGACGTCGACGGGTTGATGGCGCTGAGCGACTTGTGGCAGATCGTCAACCTTCCCGGCTACGATCAACTGCGAGACAAGCCGTTCTTGCCGGCGATTCCCAAGCGTCTCATCGGCGTGACCGACATGTTTGCAGCGATTCGCGAAGGCGACATCCTGCTGCACCATCCGTACGAGTCGTTCGATCCGGTCGTCCAGTTTCTGCAGCAGGCCGCCGAAGACGAAAAAGTGCTTGCGATCAAAGCGACGCTCTACCGCACGTCGGGAAAAAATTCGCCGGTCACGCAAGCGCTGCTCGAAGCCGCCGAAAACGAAAAGCAAGTCGCGGTCGTCATCGAACTCAAGGCGCGCTTCGACGAAGAGAACAACATCGAGTGGGCCAGGCGTCTGGAGCGCGCCGGCGCGCACGTCGTCTACGGCTTTGCGAATCAGAAAGTGCATGCAAAAACGCTGTTGGTGGTGCGCGAAGACGAAGACGGCTTACGGCGCTACATGCACTTCGGTACCGGCAATTATAACGAGAAATCCGCCCGGCTCTACACCGACGTCAGCCTGTTCACGTGCCGTCCGGAACTGGGCGGGGACGACGCGCAGCTGTTCAACGCGTTGACGGGCTTCTCGAAAATCACCGATTACGAAGAGCTATGGGTCGCGCCGGTCACGCTGCGGCGCGAGCTCATTTCGATGATCGAACGCGAAACCGAGCACGCGAAAGCGGGCCGCCCGGCGGGCATTCGCGCCAAACTCAACCACATCAGCGACGGTGAAGTGATTCGCACGCTCTACCGCGCCTCGCAAGCGGGCGTCGCGATCGACCTGCTGGTACGCGGGCAATGCGTGCTGCGCCCGGGCGTGCCGGGATTGAGCGAACGCATCAGCGTGCGCAGCATCGTCGGGCGCTTCCTCGAACATTCGCGCATCTACGCATTCGAAAACGGCGGCGACCGCGAGGTCTTCATCGCGAGCGCCGACTGGATGGGGCGCAATCTCGACGGACGCGTCGAAATCGTCACGCCGGTGATCGATCCGATGGTTGCCGAAACGATTTACGGGCAAATCCTCACCGTGCTCTTCGCCGACAACGTCAAGGCGCGCGAGCTGCTCGAAAACGGCACCTACCGCCGGCGGACGCCCGGACCGGGCGAAATGCCGATCGACGCCCAGCGCGTGTTTCTCACGCAAGCACAAGCGATCGGCTAACCCGTAGTCCCCAGCGGGTCTACGGTGCGGCCGATAGCTCCAACACGATCTTCCATTCGTGAGGCATCACCGGCTGAACCGACAAGCGCTGACCGCGTTTGAGCAGCGCCATGCCGGTGAGGCGCGGCTCGGCGCGCATGCGCGCGAGCGTCACGGGATGCGCGAACGATTCGACGTACTCGACGTCGACCATCATCCAAATCGGCTTGTCAGGCTTAGCGCGTCCGTCGAAGTATTCACCGCCGCGCTGGAACTGGGTGAAATCGGGATAGGCCTCTTTGACGATGCGGCAGATACCCACGGCGGCCGGTTCGGCGATGCTGGAGTGATAGAAGAGCCCCAGGTCGCCGAGTTTCATCTCCATCATGTTGTTGCGCGCTTGAAAGCTGCGCACGCCGCTCCACGGCGTCGTCTTGTCGGCCCGCAGCTGGTCGAATGAGAATGCGTGCGGCTCGGTTTTGAACAGCCAGTATCGCGGCATGAGGGCGTTCGGCTATACCGCTGCCGCCGGGACTTCCTCCCCGCCGTGGCGCCGTGCGGCTCTCGTGTGTTAAGGTAGGTGGCGCAATGCAGCGACGCGTGATCCGCGCGACGCCGGCCGGCTGGCAGGACGTCGCAATCGAAGGCTACCGCCCTGGCGACGATCCCGGCGGTATCGGCGTCTCCCGGCATACGATCGTCGGCGGACGGAAAATCGACGCCCGCGATTCCGGCCCCGCGATGGAGTTACGGTATTTCGAACTGCAGCCCGGTGCCGCTTCGCGGCTGGAGAAGCACGAGCACGAACACTACGTGATCGTCCGCCGCGGCGACGGGTATGCGATCGTCGGCGACGCCGCGACCGAAATATCGGCCGGCGACGTCGTGTACGTCGGCGCGCTGGAACTGCATCAGTTCGTCAATCGCGGTGAGACGCCGTTTGGATTCTTCTGTTTCGTCGACGCGTGCCGCGACTTTTCGCAGCAGCCGTCCACCGAAGATCTCGAACGGCTGGCGTCCTCGCCGGCCGGCGCGGTCGCTAAACCTTTCGCCGTTCCGCCCGCGCGCTCGCGCTAGCGTTCGGCGCTTTCGGGTCCGGTCGCGATCGGTCGCGACGTGTCGGCGATCCATTCGCTCCAGGAGCCGCCGTAGACGCGCGATCCGTACAGCCCGGCATGCACCATTGCGAGCTGGTTGGCTGCCGCCGATACTCCGGAGCCGCAGTTGTGCACGACGCGTTGCGGATCGACGCCGTGCGCCGCGAACTCCTCACGCAGTGCGGCCGGCGATTTGAACGTTCCGTCGGCGTTGAAATTTCGTTTGAACCACCGGTTGCGCGCGCCGGGGATGTGCCCGGCGACAGGATCGATCGTTTCGTTCAAGCCGGCAAAACGGTCTTCGGCGCGGGCATCGAGCAACTGCATGCCGTCGTTGCCGAGATGCGCTTGCACGTAGGCCGCGTCGACGAGCACGCGTGCATCGGGCTGCGCGATGATATCGCCCTGGCGCGGCGCACGCGGCGTTGCGTCGCCGACGGGATACCCTGCCGCTAGCCACGCGGCGAAACCGCCGTCGAGCACGGCCACCGCCTTGTGGCCGATCCAGCGGCACAAAAACCACATGCGCGCCGCAAACATGTCGCCGCCCGCGTCGTAGGCGACGATTTGCGTCGTCGCGTTGACGCCGATGCCGCGCAGAAACTTCGCGAACGTATCCGGATCGGGCATCGGATGGCGGCCGTTCCTACCGGTCTTGCGTCCGGCTAAGTCGTCCTCAACGCCGGCGAAAAAGGCGCCCGGAACGTGCGATTGTTCGTACAGGCGGCGTCCGAGTCCGAAATCTGCGAGCGCGTGACGGCAGTCGACGATCGCGTACGACGCATCGCCGAGGTGCGCGTGAAGCGCCTCCGCCGCGATCAGCGTCGTGAACGGGCCGGAGTCGCGCGCCGCGCTCAATGCAGGTTGATCGTTTGCTTCGGCGCGGGCGGCTCGGCACCGTCGAACGCGCTCTTCAACAGCGTCTGGAGTTCGCCGTTCTGCGCCATCGGTCCGAGGATGTCGGTGTCGCCGTAAAACGCTCCCTTGATGAAGACCTTCGGCAGCGTGGGCCAATCGGTCATCGCGGCGAGCGCTTCCCGTTTGGGAACGTTCTCGAGCACGTCGATGACTTCGAACGGATAGCCGAAGCGATCGAAGAATTGAATCGTCTCGAGGGTGAAGCCGCAGCGCGGGGCGCTCTTGGTTCCTTTCCCGTAGACGAGAATCGTATGTTCGGCGACTTCGCGCTGAATTTCGTCGTTGAGTTGCTCGGATTCGGGCATCGTTGCTGTTAACTTTCCGCTGGAAGAGTAGTGAGTTCGACGGCGTGCACCCGGCCGTCGTCGAGCGCGGGTTTCAACGCCCCATAAACGAGGCGGTGCTGCGCAAGGAGCGTTTGCCCCTCGAACGCGCGCGAACGAACCGTCACGTTAAAGTGATCCATCGTTCCCGTCCGGTCGAAGATGCGCACGTCGGCGTCGGGCAGCTGCTCGCGAATCAGGTTGGCTAGAGATGCGTCGTCAATCACGATTTGAGGCGCGGCGAGCCGCCGCTCAACGTCTGCGCCAACCCGCGCGCCTCGCCAAGGGTTTCGGGCAGACGGTTGGCGCTCTGCCTGAGCGCCGCCGTGATGCCGCTCGCAATAATGATGCCGCTCGCGCCCATCAGTATCGCGGGAACTCCGGTCGCACGGAGCGGTCCGATTTCAAGGGTAAAGCTCTTTTGCAGTCTCGCGGCTCCGCGAAAGAAGGCTGCCAGCGTGCGCATGCGTCTTTTCATGGGCGGCCCTTCTACGGCGCCGGAGGGTGGAAGGCCTGGCCAGCGACGCTGCGAGAATGCCGCCGGATGCGCGCCGTTCGATTGCACGAGCTCGGTGGTCCTCAATGCCTGCGTCTCGACGAGCTTCCGATCCCGCAGCCGGCTGCGGGGGAGGCGCTCGTTCGCGTGGACGCCGCGGCCTTCAACCGGCGCGACGTCTTCATCACGCAAGGACTCTACCCGGGCATTTCCTTGCCCAAAACGCTCGGGTCCGACGGCGCCGGCGTACTGGAAGCGCTCGGCAGCGACGCCGCCTGCAGCGCGGGCGTTGGCGATGCGGTCGTGATCGATCCGATGCTCGATTGGGGCAGCGACGCGCGCGTGTGGGACGCGAAGCGTTCGAGCATTCTCGGCATGCCGCGCGACGGAACCTTCGCGCAATACGTCACCGTGCCGGCCGGGAATGTGTATCGCAAGCCGGCGCGCCTCTCTGCCGAAGAAGCGGCCGCAATTCCGCTCGCGGGATTGACGGCCTATCGCGCGCTCTTCACGCGGGGCGAACTGCGCGCGGGAGAAACGGTGCTGATTCCCGGCATCGGCGGCGGCGTGCAGACGTTCGTGCTGCTCTTCGCCAAGCACGCCGGAGCGCGCACGATCGTGACGTCGGGCAGCGAAGGGAAACTCGAACGCGCGAAGGCGCTCGGTGCCGACGTGACGCTGAACTACGCGACCGGACCGGATTGGCACAAGCGCGCGCGCGCCGAGGGTCCGGTCGATCTCGTCGTCGATTCGTCGGGCGGCGACACGCTCGCCAAAGCGCTCGACGCCGTCGTGCCGGGCGGTCGCATCGTCGTCTACGGCGGAACGCGCGGCGAAGCAACGATCAAACTCTTCCCGCTGTTCTGGAAGCACGTTTCGATTCTCGGAACGTCGATGGGCAGTCCGCAAGACTTCGCCGCGATGCTGAAGCTGTTCGAAGAAAGCACGATCGTGCCGGCGATCGACCGCATCTTTTCGCTGCACGAAGCGGCGGCCGCGGCGCAGCGTATGGCGGAATCGAATCAGTTCGGCAAAATCGTGCTGCGCGTCGAGTAGCCGGTTCGCCGGCTAAACCGCGTTTTTCTCGGGAACGCCGAAACACGTCCCTTGCGGCGGGGGCGCATCTTGGTAGATCGGCCCCGCGTTCTCGACCGGCAGGCCGTCTTGCGGATTCAGGACCACCTGCACCTTGGCGTTCGGCGTCAGATGATTCTCGCACCAGAAAACGGCGTGCGGTTTCGACGCTTTGTCGCCGCCGATCCAGAGATCGAACCACAGGCCGGAGCAGCCGTTGTGACCGTGTCCGCGATGCGGGCCCGAATGGGCGCAGTCGTCTTCGCGAATGAAGTATTGCTGCAAGAACGGCACGTAAATCTTCGTGCCGTAGGGAATTTGCGCGTCATTCTTGCGTTCGGTGGCAAACGTCGTCGGGTTGCAGTAACTGCCGTCGCCCGACGCGACCTTGTGAATCACCGGATGCGCGATTTGGGCTCCCGGCGGGCTATTGTCGGGCCAGCCATAGAACGTGATCGTCGCCTTCACGTTCGCGGGGTCGATTTTCGTTACGTAACAGCCGAAGGGCAATGCCGAAAATCCGGTGCCGTTTCCAGTGGACGGCGGCGAAGTTGCTGGACTCGAGCACGATGCTAGTACGGCCACACTCGCCAGCGCCAGCATAGGACGAATGGAGTTTCTCACCCGTGTAACCCCCGTAGAATGCAATAGACTACAATCATACCACGTCAGAGATCCTCGTTGCCGGCACGGGGGCCAAGGCCTGGCGCCTCGAAGAGAAAATAGAGCATACGCAACATGAATAACTTGGAACGCGTCACCGAAAGCATTCGGGCCTACGAGGACGAGCTGCGTGCCTCGGGGATTCGCCGCCTTTTTATCTTCGGGTCGGTCGCACGGGGCGACGCTCGACCAGACAGCGACGTCGACATCGGCGTTGAGCTTGAACCCGATGCCCATTTGGGCTTAAGATTCTTTGCGCTTGAGAAACGACTAAGTGAGTTGCTTGGCCGGCCAGTTCAGCTCCTGGCGGAGCCCGTCAGGAGCACTCGGCTTCGAGAAAATCTCGAGCGAGATCGCCGGCTTGTCTTTTGAGCCTGCCGGATCGCTCGACGACATTATCGATAACTGCGACCGCATTGCTCGGTACGTCGATGCGCTCGATAGAACGTCGTTTGAGAAAGACGAACGCACTGCGGACGCCGTCGAGCGATGCCTGCAGAGAATTTCGGAAGCGGCTATTAGGCTAGGGCGACCTCGCTGGTGAACTGATTCCGGGTCAACCTTGGGATGCCATACGTGGTATTGGGAATCGCCTGAGGCACGGATACGATAACCTTAACGTCGATATTCTGTGGGATATTGTCTCTCGAGATCTGCCGAGTCTCGTAACTGCCGTACGTTCGGCGCGAAGGAATATGTAGCCACTGCGCGCGAGGATCCTCCCTAGGTGGTGAAGGCGTTACGGGAGGCGATACTCGTAGAGATCGGTGAGGCGCATCGCGGCGCCCAGTTCGGCCGCAATGACGACGGCGTGATCGCGTCCGACGAGACGTTCGAGGTCCGGATTGAGCGTTTCCGATTCGGCGCGTGTCATCGCCCGGTCGAGCCGTTGCGCGACGACGCGGCCCTCGGCTTCGAGCGCGATGAGGTGGGCGAGCAGTTGTCGCGCCATCGCGGGATAGAGTTCCGGGCGGGTGGTTCCGTAGATGCGCACGACGAGTTCCGGAATCGTTTGCGCGCGGCGCTCGGCGAGTGCATCGAACAATTCGCGCTCGCGCATCTCGCGGTGCGCGATGTATTCTGCGATCTTGGCCTGCGCGTCGCGGACGACGGGCCCGTGTCCGCCGTAAATCGTGCGCGCATCGCCGAACTCGCGTGCCAGACGCTGCAGCGTGTGCTGATACGGGCGCATCGCGCCGTGCGGCGGCGCGATCACGACGGTTCCTTCACCGAGGATCACGTCGCCGGTGAACAGCGCCTGCTCTTCGCGCAGGCGGAAGACGACGTGATCGAACGTGTGGCCGGGCGCATCCATGACGTCGAGCGCGATGCTGCCGACCCGCAGCGGCGCATTCAACGGCAGATCCCGGTCGCGAACGACGTTTCCGGAAGGATGGGCGTAGACGGGCGCGCCGGTGCGCTCGGCCAACGGTGCGGCAGCAGGCGCGTGATCCGGATGCCCGTGCGTGACGGCGATCGCGGCGATCGTGAGGCCGCGCGCGCGTGCCGTCTCGACGAGTGCGTCGACGTGCGCCGGAATCGGCGGCCCCGGATCGATGACCAGTGCCTCTTCGTTGCCGCAATCGAGGACGTACGAGTTCGTTCCGCTCAGCGTCATCGGCGATGGATTAGGAGCGCGCACGAGCGTTACCACGCATCCTCCAAACTCGGCGGAATTGCGAATCCGCCGCTTCCGGTTGCCGGAAGGATCGTCAGCACGGGTTTCGCGGTCGCGAACGCGACGGCGTCGTCGAGCGATTCGAACGGCGCGAGCCGCTCGAGGTGTTTGATCGTCGGATAGACGAGGCGAAACGTTCCGGCGCGAAAACGCTCCAGTGCCGCAGCCGGCGCGATCCACACGCCTTCGTGGGTCTCGATTGCGTCGGCCAGGCCCGCCTGGCCCGAAGGTGCGAGCGCAAAGAAGAAGTGGGTGTTGAAGCGGCGGTTCTCGTTCGGCGGCGTAATCCAGTGCGAGAAGAGCGTCAACGCCCGGGCGTCGGCGAACCAGTCGCGTCGCTCCAGAAACGTCGCAAACGGCAACGTTCCGCTTGCAATCGCGGAGCGCGCATCGTGGACGTCGCTCGAGAGGATCTCCGCGACGGCGACCGCGTCGCCCGAATGCGTGCGCGCGAGCAGAATGCCCGACTCTTCGAACAGTTCGCGCAGTGCGGCGGCGAAGAGCGCGGCGGCGCTAGCGGGATCGACGGCCGCCTCGGTGCTCGGGAGTTCGCCGGGGATGCGTGCGCGAAACTGCGCCGCGACGCGTTGCGGATCCAACCCGACCGTACGCGCGGCCGTCTGCGGCGAGAAGTCCTGCGGATCGAGCGCGCCGCCCGGAAAGACGAAGGCGCCGGCGGCGAACGCGCTGCGTCCGCTGCGCCGCGTCATGTAGACGTCGAACCCGCGCGCCGCGGGTCGCGCCAGGATCACGGTCGCCGCCAATCGAGGAGCGTTCACGCTGCCAACGCCAGTTGTCGTTCGGGCGCACCGTTGCCTTTTGGGAGCGTACGTTATGTCTCTTAAGAATCAAGGACGCGTTATTGAACTCAATGCAGCTGCCGCAGGGGGCGCTTGCGCTGCCACCGTAGTCCGTGCCCTCGCGGCCGGACGGCGAACCGGGCCGGCAAATCTTTTTGGAGAAACACAATGGCGAATTCCAAGCGCAAGGACGGCTCGAAGAGCGTTCAGCGCGGCGTGCTCCCGATTCCGGACAAACCCTACGCCGGCTTCGTCGCGTACGATGCGAAGGATCCCGACTCAAAGTTTCCGCCGATTGAGCCGTTGCGGCCGCCCGAACGCGCCCCTAACGTGCTCGTCGTGCTGATCGACGACGTCGGTTTCGGCGCATCGAGCGTCTTCGGCGGCCCGTGTCAGGCGCCGACCGCGGAGCGAATCGCCAAGGATGGGCTGCGCTATACCCGATTTCATACGACGGCCCTGTGTTCGCCGACGCGCGCCGCCCTGCTGACCGGACGAAACCATCACACGGTTGCGATGGGCGGCATCACCGAAATCGCAACGTCGGCTCCCGGCTATAGCTCCGTGCGGCCGAACTCGATGGCGACGCTCCCTGAGATTCTTCGCCTGAACGGCTATTCGACCGCGCAGTTCGGAAAGTGTCACGAGGTTCCGGTGTGGGAAACCAGCCCGGTCGGCCCGTTCGACCGCTGGCCGACCGGTTCGGGATTCGAGTACTTCTATGGTTTCGTTGCCGGTGAGACCAATCAGTGGTACCCGTCGATACACGAGGGTACGAAGATCGTCGAGCCGTCGAAGACCCCGGAAGAAGGCTATCATTTCATGGCCGACATGACGGACAAAGCGATTGCGTGGGTGCGTCAGCAGCGATTACTCGCCGCCGACAAACCGTTCTTCATGTACTTTGCTCCCGGGGCCACGCACGCACCGCACCACGTACCCAAAGAGTGGGCCGACAAGTATAAAGGCAAGTTCAACCAGGGCTGGGATAAGCTCCGGGAAGAGACCTTCGCGCGACAGAAAAAACTCGGCGTCATTCCAAAAGACTGCGAGCTGACGGCGCGACCGAAAGAGATACCCTCGTGGGATTCGCAAACACCCGAGTTCCAGCGGGTGCTTGCGCGCCAAATGGAAGTCTATGCAGGTTTTTTTGAGTACACCGATCATCACGTCGGCCGCCTCATCGATGCGCTCGAGCAAATCGAGACCCTTGACGATACGCTAATTTACTACATCATCGGCGATAACGGCGCTTCCGCGGAAGGCACGCCGCACGGTACGTTTAACGAGATGATTCCGTTCAACGGTTCTAGCAGCTTGGAAACGGTCGACTTCTTAACGCAGCACATGGATAGTCTGGGCGGCCCGGCCTCGTATAACCATTACGCCGTCGGTTGGGCTCACGCCATGGACACGCCGTACCAGTGGACGAAGCAGGTCGCGTCGCACTGGGGCGGCACGCGAAACGGCACGATCGTACGCTGGCCGAAGGGTATCGAGGCGAAGGGTGAGGTACGGCATCAGTTCCACCACATCATCGACGTCGCGCCGACGGTTCTGCAAGCCGCGCAGCTGCCGGAACCGTACATGGTCAACAGCGTCGCGCAGGTTCCAATGCAGGGCGTCAGCATGCTCTACAGCTTCGACGACGCGACGGCGGCGGAGCGCCGCGAAACCCAATACTTCGAGATGTTCGGCAATCGCGGAATTTATCACAAGGGTTGGACGGCGGTCACTCGGCATCGTACGCCGTGGATCCTAACCGGAGATGCTCCGCCGTTCGACGACGACGTTTGGGAACTCTACGACACGAACGAGGACTGGTCGCAAGCGCGCGACCTGTCGAAAGAGATGCCCGACAAGTTGCACGAGCTGCAGCGTCTGTGGATCATCGAAGCAACGCGAAACGGCGTGCTGCCGATGGACGACCGCGGGGCCGAGCGGTTCAATGCGGACGTCGCAGGCAGGCCGGTACTCGTACGCGGGACTTCGCAGGTGCTCGCCAACGGCATGGGTGGTCTCAACGAAAACGGCATCGTCAACATCAAGAACAGGAGCCACTCCATTACGGCGCAGATCGTCGTTCCCGACGGAATCACGCCGCACGGTGTGATCCTCTCGCAAGGCGGAATCGCCGGCGGCTGGATGTTTTACGTCGAAAGCGGAAAGCCGGCGTACTTTTACAGTTTTTGCGGACTGGTCAAAACCGACATTATCGCCACGCAGACGATTCCCGCCGGAAAGCATCAGGTGCGGATGGAGTTTGCCTACGACGGCGGCGGCCTCGCCAAGGGCGGAACCGTCACGCTCTATATCGACGGCAAGGCCGCTGGGAGCGGTCGCCTCGAGCAGACCGTGCCGATCATATTCTCGGCGGACGAGACGTCCGACGTTGGCCTGAAGCGCGGCTCACCGCTGAAACCGGAGATGCCGACCGCAAAAAGTGCGTTCAACGGGACGGTGGAGGTCGTCGTCATCGAAACCAGCGGCGAAAACGCCGACCATCTCTTGGATCGCGATCAAGTCCTCAACATGATCATGGCGCGACAGTAATCGGCGACGATCGGCCGGCCGTCGTGCGCGTTGCCGCCAACCCATTGGAAACCCCGTAACGGTATGCGAATCGCGCTTGGAAGCGATATGACCGGCAGCCTTCCACAATCGATCGAGGCGTGGTTGCGCGCGCACGGGCACGACGTCGTGCGGTACGGTGCGCTCGTTTCCGGCGCGCCGCCCGAGTTGCAAGCATGGACTGCCGTGGGAGGCGCGGTCGGCGAAGCGGTGGCCCGCGGTGCGGCCGATTACGGCGTGCTCTGCTGCTGGACGGGCACCGGGGTAAGCATCGCAGCCAACAAAGTGCCGGGCGTCCGAGCGGCGCTTTGCGCCGACCCGCAGACTGCGGCGGGCGCGCGCGAGTGGAACGACGCCAACGTGCTCTGCATGAGCCTGCGCTCCGTTTCCGGGCCGATGGCCGAGGAGATACTCGATGCGTGGTTTGGGGCGGCGGCGACGTCGCGGCCCGAGTATCGCGCGATGATCGACGAGCTGCGGGGACGGTAGGCAATCCAAGGCGCCCCTGGGCCCGTTATGCCAGCGAATCGTTCAATTCGCTCGCATTCAAGAAAGGCTCAGTTTGAAATCATGAAATCTCGTTGGATGGCAACGCTCGGCGTGGCCGCGCTCTTGGCCGCAGCGGTGCCGGTAGCGGCGGCGCAAATGTGGATGCCGGACGTGACCGACTCGCCGTCTCGCTTTTCGGGACCCGGAGTCTATACCGGAAAGCCGGCGCTTCCCGTAACGCTGTCGATGGTGATCGCCGGAGGTGGGCCCAAGGACTTCGCGACGCTCACCCTCGTGAAGGTGCTCGCCGGCGACAAGACCGACGCTGAAGTCGCCGCACTCAAACAGAAATTCGGCGATGCGAAAGTCACGAACTTCGTCACGATATTCCCGTTCGTCGTGAGCGACTCGCTGAGAATCGCCAAGGCGAGGGGCGTCGCGCTGCCCTCGACGCCGAATCCGGATCCGAAAAACGGTGAGGCGCTCGCCGGCGCGCTTTGGGCGGCCGGGCAAACAGGGCACGGCTACAACGTCGAAGTGATGCTCGACCGCGCGGTTTCACATCCGATTCACATGCAAGTGATGACGGACATCGATGCAAAGTACGGCATCGCCGCCGATGCGGATTACCACGCCGTGCTCAATCAAGCCATGCACGATCTGGCAACGGTCTATCACTTCAACGCGATGGGCAAACCCCAAGGGATGATGTAATCGAAAACGCGTTCGTTCGTTAACGAATGCATCGGGGGCCGAAGGGCCGGGGTCCCGGCGGCTAGGCCGCTGGGGGGCGAGAAGCGCGCTTCGACTCGCTTCGCTCCCTCAGCACAAGCTCCGCGCGGATTCGCCTGTAAGACAGGAGGGTGGCGCAATCGCGTCACCCTCTTTTCTGCCGTTCGAGCCGGCCGCAGACTCACGCTGCGTTCGGCTACTCCACCTCCGACGGCAGGGTGAATGCACACCTCCGCCCGGAGAAGGCGATTCTACCGGATTACGTGCTCGAAAACAATACGCCCACGCTCAGGAGCCACCCGTAAATTGCGGCCAACGCCCAGTTCACGGCGTGGCCCGTCCAGCAATACGCGCAAGGCCGCCTAGTCACGAAGAGGAGCGAGTACGCGAGCACGGCCGAAGTGAGCGCCGCAAATGCGATCGCCGCCCCCAGCAGCGCGGCGGTCAAAGGCGTTCGAACGAGCCACACCGCGATCGCCACAACCGGATAGTAGGCGGCGCCGAGCAGTGCGTTGGAGGCGCCTCCGTAGAGCCGGGCCCGCGGCGTCTGGACGACGCTCTCCTCGGTCAGCTCCCCGCGCTCGGCGCGGCGGGTCTTTGCCAGCATGAAAAGCGCGGCGTAGAGACCAACACCGCACAGCAACGTCATGACTGCCTTTGGCACCGCTTGACTCGATTCTTTCGGCGTAGCGCCGGGCTGGGGATGTTGCTGGCCTCCTTTGCGCTGGCCTACTTCGTCATCCGCTATCAGCCGAACGTCGAGCACGCGATCCGCAGCATCGGCCCGCTCGCCTACCCGCTGGCCATAGCCGTCTTCGCGCTGGTGGCTTCGGCACCGTTCTCCGTGACCGATGCGCTCGCCATCATGAACGGCGCCATCTTCGGGCCCGTGCACGGCACGATCGTAGACACGATCGGCCTGGTGCTCGCCGCGATGATCGGCTACTGGGTGAACGTGCGCGCGTCCGCGCTGCTCGATCTGCACGACTATCTCCAGCGACTGCCGCCGTGGGTCAAGCGCTTCCCGGTGGGTTCGCCCGCCTTCCTGATCGCGGTCCGCATCATTCCCGGGTTCGGTGGAACCGTAGCGACGGCGACCGCAGCCACCTTCAAAGTCCCGTTGTGGGTGCACGTCTGGACGATGTGCGCCATTGCGGTGCCGGTCTGCACGGTGTTGACGATTTTCGGGGATCGCGTCACCGTTTTCGTGCACGGCGTCACCAAGCGCTACGAATACCGCTTCCATCACTACTGCCAGACGCACCGCTGCCCGCACTTCCGTTTCCGCGTGCACGAGAGCCCGTCGCCGGCGGTGCGGCCGTCGCCGTGAACGCGCCGCTCATCGTCGCCGACGCCGATTCGTTCGAGCGCCTCTGCGCTCGCGTCGAAACAGAACGGCGCATCGCCCTCGACACGGAGTTTCATTCCGAACGCAGTTACGCGCCGAGATTGATGGTCGTGCAGTTGGCGTTCGACGAGGATACGGCTATCGTCGATCCCTTAGCGATCGCCGATCTGCGTCCGCTGATCGCCCGCCTCGTCGAAAAAACGATCGTCGGACACGCCCTCGCGTCGGATCTCAAGATCTTCGCCGATCGCTTCGAGATGGTGCCGGCGAGCGTCTTCGACACGCAAGTAGCGGCGGCGTTCCTCGGCTACGGCATGCAGATCTCGCTCGCGGATTTGGTACGCGACGTGCAGCACGTTCGCTTGGCGAAATCGCAGACGGTGAGCGATTGGTCGGCGCGCCCGTTCACGCTCAAACAACTCGAATACCTCGTCGACGACGTCGCGCATCTGCTTCCGATGTACGACGCGCTGCGCGAACGGTTGGAACGCATGGGCCGGTACGAGTGGGCGCTCGAGGAGTGCGAGGAGCTGGGCGACATCGCGCGCTACCGCAACGACGAGCAGCGCGCGTACTTGCGAATCCCCGGCGCAACGCGGATGAACCGGCGCGAACTCGGGATCCTCAACGAAATCGTAAAACTGCGCGATCGCATCGCGCGCGAGCGCGACGTTCCGCTCAAGTACGTGTTGCCCGACGACGTCGCCGGCGGCCTGGCGACGCTGCGGCCGAAACGCATCGACGATCTCGCGCAGCTGCGCCGGCTCGACGCGGGCGCGCGCCGGCAGTTGGGCCCCGCAATTTTGCAAGCCGTGGAACGCGGCGAAGCCCTCGACGAACGCCTCCTACCGGAGAAGCCGAAGCGGTTCGCGGGTGCGTCGCGCGACACGCTGGCGTCGCTGCTGGGCGTCGTCGCCGGCGAGATCGCCCGCGAGGCGGGCCTCCCGCCCAATCTGCTCGTGCCCCGTGCCGCGCTCGAACGCGTCGCACGCGAAGTGCCGCGCGATCGCGAACGCTTCGAAGAACTGCTCGCACTGCGTCCGTGGCGACTCGATCTCGTGGCCGATCCGCTGTGGCGGCTGCTCTCGGGGGACGCCGCCCTCACGATCGAAGGCTACGCGGAGGGGAACCCGAAGGTACGATTCTCCCATGACCTCGCACGAAAATAGCTTCAACGCGATCGATACGCTGCGCGCCGGCGATCGCGACTATACGTACTTTCGACTCGACGCGCTCGAACGCGCCGGCGTCGCGAATCTCGCGCGGCTGCCGTTTTCGCTCAAGATTCTCCTCGAAAACTTGCTTCGCTGCGAAGACGGACGTTCGGTGACCGCGCGCGACGTCGAAGCGCTCGCGCGATGGTCGCCCACGGCTCGACACGAGAAGGAAATCGCGTTCCGGCCCGCGCGCGTGCTGCTGCAAGATTTTACCGGCGTTCCGTGCGTCGTCGACTTGGCGGCAATGCGCGATGCGATGGCCGAGATGGGCGGCAATCCCACGGCGATCAATCCGCTGCAGCCGGTCGAACTCGTCGTGGATCACTCGGTGCAGGTCGACTACTTCGGTTCGGACACAGCGCTGGCGAAGAACGCCGTTCTCGAGTTCGAGCGCAACCACGAGCGCTATGCGTTTCTGAAGTGGGGCCAGTCGGCGCTGCGCGGCTTCCGCGCGGTTCCTCCCGACACCGGCATCGTGCATCAGGTGAATATCGAGTATCTCGCGCGCGTCGTCTTCGGCATCGAGGATGCGTCGCAGCCTCCGGTCGCCTATCCCGACACCGCGGTCGGCACCGATTCGCACACGACCATGGTCAACGGACTGGGCGTGCTCGCGTGGGGCGTCGGCGGTATCGAAGCCGAAGCCGCGATGTTGGGACAGCCGGTGACGATGCTCATTCCCGAAGTCGTCGGGGTCCGGCTGGACGGCGAGTTGCGCGAGGGCGTCACGGCGACCGATCTCGTGCTGACCATCACGCAAATACTGCGCGCGCACGGCGTCGTGGGAAAGTTCGTCGAGTTTTTCGGGCGCGGTCTCTCCGCGTTGCCCCTCGCGGATCGCACGACGATCGGCAACATGTCGCCGGAGTTCGGGTCGACCGTCGCAATCTTTCCGATCGACGACCGAACGCTCGAGTATCTGCGCCTCACGGGGCGGGCGCCGGCGCACGTGGCGCTCGTCGAAGCGTATGCGAAGCGGCAGGGGCTCTTCCGCACCGACGCGACGCCCGATCCGGAGTTCAGTGCGACGCTTCAACTCGATCTCTCGACCGTCGAGCCGAGCCTGGCCGGCCCGCGCCGCCCGCAGGACCGCGTCGCGCTCGCCGACGTCAAGCGCACGTTCGGCGTTGCGATGGAGGAGTGGATCGCGCAGCGCAGCGGCTCGAACAATGCGGTCGCGCGCTTTCAGGATGAAGGCGGCGGCGGAACCGCGACGATCGCACAGACGACGACCGACGTCTCCGACGGCGCGGTCGTCATTGCGGCAATCACGAGCTGCACGAATACGTCGAATCCTGCCGTGCTCGTCGGCGCCGGACTGCTCGCGCGCAACGCCGTCCGGCGCGGACTCAAAACGCAGGCGTGGGTGAAAACGTCGTTCGCGCCGGGTTCGATGGTGGTGACGGATTATCTGGCAAAAGCGGGCTTACAAGAATATCTCGACGCGCTCGGCTTCAACCTCGTCGGATACGGCTGTACGACGTGCATCGGCAACTCCGGGCCGCTGCCGCCCGACATTGCGGAAACGGTCGCCGACCAGCACTTGGTCGTCGCGGCGGTGCTCTCGGGCAATCGCAACTTCGAAGGACGCATCCATCCGCAGGTTCACGCAAACTACTTGGCGTCGCCGCCGCTGGTCGTCGCCTACGCGCTGACCGGTCGAATGGACGTCGACCTCACCAGCGAACCGCTGGGCCGCGGCAGCGACGGTTCGCCGGTCTATCTCAGGGACGTTTGGCCGAGCGACGGCGAGATCGACGAGGTGATGGCGCGCTGCGTCAACGACGAGATGTTCAAAGCGCGCTACGCCGACGTTTTCCGCGGCGACGACAACTGGGCGCAGCTCACCGTGCCGGCGAGCGAGCGTTACGCGTGGGACCCCACGTCGGAGTACGTCAAGAAGCCGCCCTACTTTGCCGGCATGCCGGCGCAGCCGGTGCCGCCGCTCGACATCGCCGGCGCGCGCGCGCTCGCCGTGCTCGGCGATTCGGTCACGACCGATCACATTTCTCCGGCCGGCAGCATCGCGCGCAACAGCCCCGCGGGCAAGTATTTGATGGAGCACGGCATCGAGCCGAAGGATTTCAACTCGTACGGTTCGCGGCGCGGCAATCACGAGGTGATGGTGCGCGGCACGTTCGCCAACGTGCGGCTGCGCAACCATCTCGTTCCCGGCGTCGAGGGCGGCGTGACGCGGCATTTGCCGACCGGCGAAGAGATGCCGATCTACGACGCGGCGATGAAATATCGCGACGAGCGCACGCCGCTGGTCGTGCTGGCCGGGCGGGAATACGGTTCGGGATCGTCGCGCGACTGGGCGGCCAAAGGGCCGCATCTGCTGGGCATCAAGGCCGTGATCGCGCAGTCGTTCGAACGCATTCACCGCAGCAACCTCATCGGCATGGGCGTGCTGCCGCTCGAATACACCGACCACACGCATCAATCGACGTACGGCCTCACCGGCGAAGAAATCTTCGACGTCACCGGAATCGCCGCCGGCATCACGCCGCGAATGCACGCGACGGTCAAAGCCACCGATGCCGCAACCGGCAGGTCGATCGAGTTCCCGGTGCGCGTCCGCATCGACACGCCCGACGAAGCCGAATACTATCGCCATGGCGGCATCTTGCAGTACGTCCTGCGCCAGCTCATGGCATCGTCCTGAGCGCCTTTTTAGCGTCATCGTGAAACCTTTGGACGTCATTGCGAGCTCCCTTTGGGTGTCATCCTGAAGCTGGGTGCCGCGCGAGCTCCCTTTGGGTGTATCTGAGCGGAGGCGTGCGCAGCACACCGTAGTCGAAGGACGGCGACGAGCGGACGCTCCACCGGCTCGAGGCCTTCTCCGACATCGTCATCGGGTTTTGCATCGCGGAGATGGGACTCAACCTCATCGTTCCCGGGACGGCCGCCCAATTGCCTTCGATCGTCGTCGGCGCCTCCGGCTTCGCCATCTCGTTCGTCCTCGTCGCGATTCTGTGGTGGATCCATCACCGGCTCTTCAAGAGTTTCTTCGTGCTCAACACGGCGATGGTGATCGTCAACTTCGCGATGCTCGGAGCGCTCGTGCTGATGGTGTACTTTCAGCAGATTTGCGTGCACCTCATCGCGATCGGCGACGATCCCAGAGTTGCATGCAGCTCTGGTTGCTAGTTACGGCGTGGTCTACGCACTGGTAGCGACCATGCTATGGGTGGGCTTGCGCGTCCGCTGGGCGACGGTTTCCGACGACGACTTGCGATGGGGAACGGGGCGCGCAGTCTTGGCATCGCTCGGAACGCTGATTTTTGTGTTTTACACGGCAGTCTTCCAATACCACGTGAGCGGTCAATGGCTGTTCATCGCGCCGTTCGTTATCGTGTTGACGGCGAGGCTCGCCGTCGCCGGTATGATGTCGCGCATCATTCAACGCCGAGCCCTCACGCCGCACTGACCACCACGTTAGGGCGACGGAGAGCGCCTAGAGCGAGATGCGTTTGAAATCCCGGAGCAGCGCGGCGACGTAGGCGAGAAAACGCGCGGCGCCGGCACCGTCGACGACGCGATGATCGTAACTGACGCTGATCGGCAGCATGAGGCGCGGGACGAACTCGCTGCCGTTCCATACCGGTTTCATCGACGTTCGCACCGCGCCGAGAATCGCAACCTCGGGCGCATTGACGATTTGCGTGAACGCGGTGCCGCCGATGCCGCCGATCGAAGAGATCGTGAACGTTCCTCCCTGCATGTCGCCCAAGCCCAGTTTTCCGTCGCGCGCCTTGGCCGCGAGTTCCGACGTTTGAGCGGCGATCGCAAGCAGCCCCTTTGAGTCGGCACCTTTGAGCACCGGAACGACGAGACCGTTGGGTGTATCGGCGGCAAAGCCGATGTTGTAGTAGCGCTTGTAGACGAGTTCGTCGCCTTCGAGCGACGCGTTGAACTCGGGAAAGCGCTGCAGCGCCGCGATCGACACCTTGATGAGGAACGCCAGCATCGTGAGTTTGGCGCCGCCGCGCTTGCTCTGCTCCGCGTTGATTTCGTTGCGGAACGCTTCGAGATCGGTGACGTCGGCTTCGTCGTAGTTGGTTATGTGCGGAATCTGCAGCCAATTGCGGTGAAGGTTCGGGCCGGACAGCTTCTTGATGCGCGGCAACGGCTTGCGTTCGATCGCGCCGAACTGCGCGAAATCCACCTTCGGCCACGCGGGAAGCCCCGCAAACGTGGTGCCGCTCGACGGCTCGCCGCGCTGCAGCGCGGTCTTCACGAATCCTTGCACGTCTTCGCGCGTGATGCGTCCGTGCGGGCCGCTGCCGCGCAGACCGGCGAGATTTACGCCGAGTTCGCGCGCGAAACGCCGGATCGCCGGACTCGCATGCACGCCGCCGCCGGCTGGCGCGACCGGTTCGGTCGACACGGATGGCGCGGCCGCCGGCGGAGTTTGGGGTTGCTCCGGCTTCACTTGCGGTTGCGATCGCGCCGAGGGAGCAGTGGGGGCCGTTTCCGTTTTGGCTTCGCCGCTCGTTTGCAGCGTTGCGATGACGCTGCCGCGGGAGACTTTGTCGCCGGGTTTGACGCTGACGGTCGCGATCGTCCCCGCGGCCGACGCCGGCACTTCCATCGACGCCTTCTCGCTCTCGAGCACCGCGAGCGGCGCTTCTTTGACGATCGTCTCCCCGGGCTTGACGAGCACTTCGACGACCGGCACGTCTTTGAAATCGCCGATGTCGGGCACGACGAGATCGATCGTCGTGCCGCCCGCGCTCGCGGCAGATTCCGGCGGTGCGGGCGCCGGCGACGTTGCCGGTTTTTCGTCGCGTGCGGCACCCGCGTCGCCGTTCGCGGCGATCGTCAGCAGCACGGTTCCTTGAGAGACCTTATCGCCCACTCGCACCTTGACGTCGTGTATCGTCCCGGCCGCCGTCGAAGGCACCTCCATCGACGCTTTTTCGCTCTCGAGCACGACGAGAGGCGCTTCTTTGGAGACGCTTTGCCCCGGCTTGACGAGCACTTCGACCACCGGCACGTCTTTGAAATCGCCGATGTCGGGAACGCTGACGTCGATCGTCCGGCTCACTGCGCGCTTCTCATACGGTGATGGGATTGGGCTTGTTCGGATCGATGGCGTATTTTTTCAACGCTTTGCTCACGGTCGCCGGCGGCACGCTCCCTTCCTCGGCCAGCGACTTCAGCGCCGCAATCGCCACGAAATGGCGGTTCACTTCGAAGAACTCGCGCAGCTTGCGCCGGTAGTCGCTGCGGCCGTAGCCATCGGTGCCGAGCGTCGTAAACGGGCGGCCGGCGAACGGGCGAATCTGCTCGGCGAAGGTGTGGATGTAGTCGGTTGCCGCGATGCCGGGGCCGCTTCGCCCTTGCAGCGATTCTTCCACGAAGGATCGGCGCGGCGTCTCTTGCGGATGCAGCATGTTCCAGCGGCGCGTCGCCACCCCGTCGCGCTGCAGCTCGTTGAAACTGGTGACGCTCCAAACGTCGCTGCGGACGTGCCAGTCGTTCTCGAGCAGCTCGGCGCCGGCGAGCACTTCGCGCAGGATCGCGCCCGAACCGAAAAGCTGCACGCGCGGCTCGTTCTTGGTGCTTACGCCGCCGTCGCGCAGCAGATACATGCCGCGCAGAATTCCGTCGCGCGCGCCTTCGGGCATCGGGGGATGGGGATAGTTCTCGTTGAGCAGCGTGATGTAATAGTAGACGTCTTCCTGATCGGCGAGCATGCGCCGCAGGCCGTCTTGCACGATCGTCGCGACTTCGTACCCGTAGGTCGGATCGTAGCTGCGGCAGTTGGGAATGAACGACGCGGCGACTTGGCTGCTGCCGTCCTCGTGCTGCAGCCCCTCGCCGTTGAGCGTCGTTCGCCCCGACGTCGCGCCGAGAAGAAACCCGCGGGTGCGGCTGTCGCCCGCAGCCCACGCGAGATCGCCGATCCGTTGAAATCCGAACATTGAATAGAAGATGTAGAACGGAATCATCGGCAAGTCGTGATTCGAATACGAGGTTCCCGCGGCAATCCACGACGAGAACGCGCCCGCTTCGTTAATGCCCTCTTGCAGGATCTGACCGAGCTTGTCTTCGCGATACCACATGAGCTGTTCGGCGTCTTGCGGATGGTAGAGCTGACCGACCGACGAGTAGATGCCGAGTTGCCGGAACATGCCTTCCATGCCGAAGGTGCGCGACTCGTCGGCCACGATCGGAACGACGCGCGCGCCGATCGTGTGATCGCGCACGATCGTGTTGAGAATGCGCACGAACGACATCGTCGTCGAGATCTCGCGATCGCCGGTGCCGGCCGTCTGCGCTTCGAACGCCGAGAGTTCCGGCACGGCCAGCGAGGCCGAGGTTCGGCGGCGCTGCGGCACCCGGCCGAGCGCCTTTACGCGTTCGCGCAGGTACGCCATTTCGGGGCTGCCTTCGGCGGGACGGTAAAACGGAATCTTTTCGATGTCGGCGTCGCTGACCGGGATGTTGAAGCGATCGCGGAAGGCCCGCATGGCTTCGACTTCCATTTTCTTGGCTTGGTGCGCGATGTTGCGCGCTTCGCCGGCTTCGCCCATGCCGTATCCCTTGATCGTTTTTGCCAGGACGACCGTCGGCTGGCCGCGATGTTCGAACGCGCGCTTGTAGGCAGCGTAAATCTTGCTCGGATCGTGGCCGCCGCGCTGCAGCGCCCAGATCGCATCGTCGGTCCAGTCGGCGACGAGCTCGGCGGTTTCCGGATAACGCCCGAAGAACTCGTCGCGCACGTATTTGCCGTTACGCGATTTGAACGTTTGGTAATCGCCGTCGACGCACTCCGTCATCAGCGCGACGAGCCGGCCGCTCGCGTCGGCGCGCAGCAGCGGATCCCAACTGCGTCCCCAGATCACCTTGATGACGTTCCAGCCCGCGCCTTTGAAGACGCGCTCGAGCTCTTGAATAATTTTCCCGTTGCCGCGCACCGGGCCGTCGAGCCGCTGCAGGTTGCAGTTGATCACCCAAATGAGATTGTCGAGTTTTTCCCGTCCGGCGAGCGAGATTGCGCCGAGGGACTCCGGCTCGTCCATCTCGCCGTCGCCGTGGAAGGCCCACACTTTGCGGTCTTGCGCGTCGATCAATCCACGGTCGTGCAAGTAGCGCATGAAGCGCGCTTGATAGATCGACATGATCGGTCCGAGTCCCATCGAGACCGTCGGGAACTGCCAAAAGTCGGGCATCAGCCACGGATGCGGATACGACGAGAGTCCCTTACCGCCGACCTCTTGGCGGAAGTGGTCGAGTTGTTCTTCGCTAATGCGTCCTTCGAGAAACGCGCGCGCGTAAAAGCCGGGTGCCGAGTGGCCCTGTAAGTAGACGAGGTCGCCGCCGAACGTCTCCGACGGAGCGCGAAAGAAGTAGTTGAAACCGACGTCGTAGAGCGTCGCCGCCGACGCGAAGCTGGCGACGTGTCCGCCGAGTTCGGAACTCACCTTGTTGGCGCGCAAAACCATTGCGAGCGCGTTCCAGCGCACGTAGTGGCGCAGGCGCGCCTCCACCTCGAGATCGCCCGGAATCTTGGCCTGCTGTTCGAGCGGGATCGTGTTGACGTAGGGCGTCTCGAACCCGAGCGAGATCGGCACTCCACCGTGCTGCGCTTCGTCGACGAGCCGTCCGATGAGCTGGCGCGCCCGGTCGGGACCCTCGGAAGCGAGCACGCCGCGCATCGCGTCGATCCATTCTTGGGTTTCTTGCGGGTCCGGGTCGTGCGCGAGGGTCGTCATAGGTTGCGCTCCATTCCTCGGCGGGTGTGGATATCTTGCGCGGTAACCCGGGCACGCCGGCGGTACAGCCCTCGGTTACAGTCGCAAGCGTGAGGTACACCGCATCATGCGAACGCTAGCGCTGCTGCTCTTCGTCGTCGCCGTGGTCGAAGGGTTCGTCATTTGGACGCTTTGGACGCACCGCGCGCCGTGCGCGCCCACACCGGCAGCGTCGCCGCAAGGGTTGCTCAACGGCGGCTCGGGCGGCGATGCGACGCAAGGCGGTTCCGGCAGCACGCCGCCGCTGACGCCTGCATCGCCGGCACCGTCGGGGCCGGCTCCCGATGCGAGCGCATCGACGTCGGGAGGCGGAACGAATACGAGCGTATCCGGGGATCTCAATCAGGTCCCCGATCCCAACTGCGTCGCGAAGACGACCGCATCGCTACTGAGCACCGATCGAGCGAGCGCGCGGCCGTCGTGCGCGCCGATGAGTCCGCCGCCGCAGTTGCGGCAAGCCGCCAAACAGTTGCAAGGCGGCACGGTTCCGGCGAGCTCGCCGTGAAAACACTCGCCGCGCTGTGCGCCGCCCTTGCCGTCGCCGGCTGCACGAACGCGCAACGCGCGCAATCGCCGCCATCACCGTCAATCGCTCCGATGGAGGCAGTCACCTCGGCGCCGGTTGCTGCGACGACGCCGGCTGCTGCGACGACCGCGCCGGAGGCAACCGCGGTGCCGAGCGCAACGGATATCGCGGCGCCGGCGTCCGCGACCGTCGCGACGCCGACGGCAGCGGCGACGACTGCATCGCCGCTGCCGTCTGCAACCCCGAATCCGAATCTGCTCACCATCACCAACGGCACGTTCGTCCGGCGCTGGACGACCGGCGTAGCGGACTATGGCGTCAACGAGCTCGTGCGCGGCTCCGGGTGGACGATAAAAACGGGCGTAACCAAACCGATCGACATCGTCTTCGAACTTCCCGCGCAAGCGCACGTTACGGCGATCGCGATGCGAACGTACCCGGCGTCCGAATCGACGTTTGCGATTTCCGCCGACGGTCGCGCGTACCAAACCATCGGAAAGGTGACGACCGCCGATGCATCGAGCGCGGCGCCGGTTGCCGTCGACGCGCGCGGCCGGTTCGTTCGCGTGACGGTCGTGCCGCCGGCGCCGCAAAACTTTTCGATTGTGTCGGTGGAGGCGATGGGGACGATGGATGCGCCTTCGCCCGCACCGCTCGACGGCCAATGGGTTGCCGCCGACGACGAAGACGGCAACGCCGATCGCTTCGTCATCGGCGTTCCGGGCATCATTCCGCCCTCGTGGAGCGTCACGGCGAACCGAGGACAATACGCAACCTTCGTTCACGATGGAACGCTGACCGCGTTCTCGTGCAATAGCGATACCAACGTCAACGTTTGGCGCGGCACGATCGACGCAAACGGCGCGGCGTCGGGCGACGAGTCGTTACGGGTCGTCGCCGGCGGGACGCTGCTGGTCGGTCGCGCGAATCTGCGAAGGGTCGTCGCGTATCGCGTCGCGCACGCGCCCGCATGCTCGACCACGGTTCGCGGCAGCGGGCCCGAGGTCGCGCTTTTCACGCGGTCTTCCAGTATCGACATTCCAGCCGGCGACACGAAGTTCTTACCCGGACACCGGTTCGTGCGTACGCCGTTGCCGTTGCTCGACCGGCACGCCATCGGCGGCGCCCGCGTCGCGGTCATCGCCGACAGTTGCCAGGTGGCCAAGGACCTCGCGCCGTGGCAAATTGGCGAGCTGCTGCAGTGGGTGCACGACGGGCACGTGCTCGTCGTCCGCGATGCCGACCGCTGCACGTCCTCCGACTACACGTTCATGCCGTACGCGTTCACGACGTCGGCCGGCGGCCATGCGGCGGCCAGCGGAAAGCGTCTCGACATCGTGGCCTCATCCACGCTCGGCAGCAGCAGCCGCGGCGATCGCGCGCATTATATCGATACGGGCGCATATTTGCACGACGAGGTGCAGCAGCTCGGCGACACCGATTTGATGACGACCCACGACGAGCACTGGTGCGGCTTGATGTACGGGGTCAACGTCTACAACGTCGGCGGCTGGGTGCACGCGTACGCGCGCTACGGCAAAGGCCTCATCGTGTACAACGGTTTCGACGAGGACGACATCTATTCACAAATTCCGGAGGCCAAGCGTATCGCGCAACTCGAGTACCAGCAGCCCCCGTCGGGAAGGTTGCCGTGCAACGCGCACGTCGCCGACGGGCCGCCGCACGCTGCCGCGACCGTACGAACCTCGGCAACGAAAACGACGATAGCGAAGGCGCTGCTGCAGAACAAGCGCGCGCGCATCTACGGCATTCATTTCGACGTCGCGAGCGCGCACATTCAGTCCGGATCCGAGCGCGTCATCGGCGAGATCGCGCAGGTGCTCCGCGAGTATCCATCTTGGCGGATGCTGGTCGAAGGGCACACCGATTCGGATGGAGGCGCCGCATATAATCTCGGGCTTTCGCAACGGCGCGCCGAATCGGTCGTCGCCGATTTGACGCACCGCTACCACATCGCAGCCGCGCGCTTGCGCGCAATCGGCTACGGCGAGACGCGTCCGGTTGCATCGAATGCGACGGCCTCGGGCAAAGCGCTCAACCGGCGCGTCGAGCTGGTTCGTTCCTAGCCTTCTCCGGGTCGCTCGTCGATCGTGTAGAGCCACCACTGCGTTGCGCCGCGGCGCGCCTCGCGGTCGTAGTACACTTCGATCGTCGCACCCTCCACCGTGCGCAGCTCGAACCAGTGGCGCTTGAGGTACGTGTCGCCGCGGTCGTCCTTGGTGCTTCTCCAACGGCGCAGCACGTCGGCGATTTCGAGCACGCGCTCGTTCCACGCAAACGCGCGCGGCACCGGCGGCTCGCCGCCCGTCGCATGTGAAATAAAACCTTCGCCGGCCGGCTTGAGCGGATGGCTAACGAAGCGGCGTGCCATTACATCATCGAATCGGGCACGACGCAGGCGCTTTCCTCGCGCAGCGCGATCGCAATCGCAGCCAGCAGCACGACGCCGCCGGCGATCGCGGCCGGCGCAAGCCGCTCGCCGAAGATGAAGAAGGCGAGCACTGCCGCAGAAACCGGCTCGATCAGCGTACTGAACGCGACCCCGCTCGGCGAAAACCAGCGCAGCGCGGCGTTGAGTGCGGTATGGCCGAGCAGCTGCGAAACCAAGGCCATGCCGAGGATGCCGCCCCACGCCGGAAGGTCGGAGAATGCGGGCGCCGGCTGCCGCGTCAGCACTGCGGCGGCGACGAGGACGATCGCCGCCCACGCGTAGGTGCGCGTCACGATCGTGCGCGTGCCGAGCGAGCCGCGAACGTCGCGCACGAGCAGCAGGTAAATCGCCATTGCGAGACTTCCGGCGAGCGCCAACGCCGCTCCCAGCAGCGGCCGCCCCGGTACCGGCGGCGGGGTCGCGTTGAAGCCGACGACGAGCGCGAGCCCGGCCGCGCCGCCGGCAAACGCCCAAAGGGCTCGCGGCGACGGCGGCCGCTTGCGAAAGGCGGCGTCGTAGACGGCGGTCCAAATCGGCGCCGTCGCAACCAGCAGCGTCGAGACCGCGACCGTCGTGTATTGGAGCGAAGCGATCCAGCCGGCAAAGTGGACGGCGAGCGCGACGCCGGCAAGCGCCAGCCCACGCGCTTGGCGCGGCAGCGGCGCCGTGCGATCGCGGCGGACGGCCGCCACAGCAAGCAGTACGGAGGCCGCAATCGCGAGCCGTAATGCCGACACGGCGAGCGGGCCGGCGCCCGTCAGCGCGAAGCGCGCGAAGATCGCGGCCGCGCCGACGGCAAGTTGCGCGCCGCCGAGCAGCGCGTAGGGAGCGAAGAGCGGGCGCGGCGTCCTCTCGATGGCGCGCCGTTCGGCGGATTCGCCGCCGCGCACTCTTCGCAACGCCGGAGGCTGGCGATGCCGCGCGTATAATCACCTTGGGAGCGGGAGCTCGCAACGGGCGGGCTGAGAGGGCGAGCCTAAAATCGCCGACCGCAATGACCTGATCCGGGTAATGCCGGCGAAGGGAGGACGACATGAAAACCTACGTGCAAGGCTCGGATGCCTCGATTCGCGTGCCCGCGCGCGAAATCGCGCTGAGCGACGGCACCGCACACGCCGTTTACGATACGAGCGGTCCGTATTCCGATCCGCAGTATACCGTCGACATCCGCCGCGGCCTGCCGCCGTTGCGCGACGCGTGGATCGACGCGCGCACCGACACCGTTGCGCTGGAGAAGCCAACGTCGGTCTACCGGCGCGGCCGCGAGGCGATGGCGCAGCTCGACGAGATTCGTTTTCCCGTGCGAGCGCCGGCGCGGCGCGCCAAGCCGGGCGTCACCGTAACGCAGATGCATTACGCGCGCCGCGGTGAGACGACGCCCGAGATGGAGTTCGTCGCGATCCGGGAGGGCGTTGCGCCGGAATTCGTGCGCGCCGAGGTGGCGCGCGGACGCGCGATCATCCCGTCGAACGTCAACCATCCGGAAAGCGAGCCGATGATTATCGGGCGCAATTTCTTGGTGAAGATCAACGCGAACATCGGGAACTCCGCGGTGACGTCGTCGATCGACGAAGAGGTCGAGAAGATGACCTGGGCGACGCGCTGGGGCGCCGACACGGTGATGGACCTCTCGACCGGCAAGAACATTCACGAAACGCGAGAGTGGATTCTGCGCAACTCCCCGGTGCCGATCGGCACCGTGCCGATCTACCAAGCGCTGGAGAAGGTGAACGGCAAAGCGGAAGATCTGACGTGGGAACTCTTCCGCGACACGCTGGTCGAACAAGCCGAGCAAGGAGTGGATTATTTCACGATTCACGCCGGCGTGCTGTTGCGTTACGTTCCGCTTACGGCGTCGCGCGTCACAGGCATCGTTTCGCGCGGCGGGTCGATTCTGGCGAAGTGGTGCCTGTCGCACCATCAGGAGAACTTTCTCTACACGCACTTCGAGGAAATCTGCGAAATCATGAAGGCCTACGACGTCGCGTTCTCGCTCGGCGACGGCCTACGACCCGGCTGCACCGCCGACGCGAACGACGCCGCGCAGTTCGCCGAGCTCGAGACGCTCGGCGAGCTCACGCAACTGGCCTGGAAGCACGACGTTCAGGTGATGATCGAAGGGCCGGGCCACGTGCCGATGCATCTCATCAAAGAAAACATGGACAAGCAGTTGGAAATCTGCGCCGAAGCACCGTTTTATACGCTCGGCCCGCTGGTCACCGACATCGCTCCGGGCTACGATCACATTACGAGCGCGATCGGCGCGGCGATGATCGGCTGGTACGGCACCGCAATGCTGTGCTACGTCACGCCGAAAGAACACCTCGGCTTGCCCAACAAGAAGGACGTGAAGGACGGCGTGATCGCCTACAAGATTGCCGCCCACGCGGCCGACGTCGCCAAAGGCCATCCGCGCGCGCGCCATTGGGACGACGTGCTCTCGAAGGCGCGCTTCGAATTCCGGTGGGAAGATCAATTCGATCTTTCGCTCG
This sequence comes from Vulcanimicrobiota bacterium, assembly GCA_963704715.1. GTDB lineage: Bacteria > Vulcanimicrobiota > Vulcanimicrobiia > Vulcanimicrobiales > Vulcanimicrobiaceae > Tumulicola. Next base: position 2,320,666 of record OY969933.1, read on the forward strand.
ATCCCGAAACGGCGCGCGAGTTCCACGACGAAACGCTCCCGGCTCCGGGCGCCAAAGTCGCGCACTTCTGCTCGATGTGCGGGCCGCATTTCTGTTCGATGAAGATCACGCAAGAGGTGCGCGAGTACGCCGAACGCGGGATGGCGGAGAAGTCGCGCGAGTTCGCCGAACTCGGCTCCGAAGTCTACGTTCCCGAAGTGGTGTCATCCTGAGCGAAGGCCCACTTCCCTCTGTCATCCTGAGCCCTTCGACTACGCGTGCTGCGCACGCTTCGCTCAGGACAGGCTCCGCTCGCGCAGCGAGCGCAGTCGAAGGACGAGCTCATATCAAAGCGGTGCTCTTCGATCGCGACGAGACGCTCGTCGCCGACGTACCGTTCAACGGCGATCCGGAACGGGTCGAGGTGTTGCCCGAAATGCGCGCGCTGCTCGACGAGTTACGTGTCGCCGGATTGAAGCTCGCGGTCGTCAGCAATCAAAGCGGCGTGGGACGCGGTTTCATTACGTCGGCACAAGTCGATGCGGTAAACGAGCGCATCGACGAACTCCTCGGGCCGTTCGACGGCTTCTTCGTCTGTCCGCATGCGCCCGAAGACGATTGCGAGTGCCGCAAGCCGAAGCCGAAACTCATTCTCGATGCGGCACACGCGCTTGAGGTAGAACCGGCCGAGTGCCTCGTCGTCGGCGATCGCGAGAGCGACGTGGAAGCGGCGCGCAATGCGGGCGCGGTGCCGTTGAAAGTCGACGGACCAGGCGATGCCGTCCTTCGACTGCGTGCCGCGCTTAGCGCGGCGTGAGGTTAGCGAACTGCGGCGTCGAGCCAGTACGCGGCGTCGGGAGCCTTTGCGATCGCGAGCGCATCGGATGGAACGCGTACCGTCTTCGAAAGATGGTGCCACGCGTCGAGTACGCGCACGACGTAGGTTTCCGTTTCGTAAAACGGCGGGATGCCGCCGTACTGGGCAACGGCTTTCGGGCCGGCGTTGTAGGCGGCGAACACTAAACTGTAGTGCTTCGCGCCGAATCGATGCATGAGGCCGCTGAGATAGCGGGCGGCGCCGGAGAGATTCTCACCGGCATTGCGCGGATTGACGCCGAGGCCCGCGGCGGTCCCGGGCATCAACTGGCCCAGCCCAATCGCTCCGGCCCGCGAGACCGCGTGCGTGTGCCAACGGGATTCCACCGTAACGACCGCGACCAGCATGTTGGCGTCGAGCCGCCAGCGCTCGGCGTTGACGAGAACGCGTCGCGCCAGGTCGCGGCTCTGCCAGCGCGGCAGCTTCGGGTTGATGCCGTGCAGTACGGTCGCATAGACTGCAATGGTTTCGGGGGTCGCGGCGACCGACGCTCGGACCGCCGCAGGAGCGGGCCGGCAACCGGCAGCGAGCGCGAAGCCAAACGCTGCGACGGCAGCGATAAAGGCAAGCCTCCTGTGCATGAGCCACCGGGGTTCCAGCCCCGCCGGGGCGGTGCCTCCCCGGAGACCGGGCGCTTGCGGGAGAAGGCCGGCTCCGATGGGCCGCCGCCACATGTCCCCACGCGCCCGGCGCGCATGGACGATCGGAATCGTCGCATTCTTCGTGGTGATGTGCGCGGCAATCGCGATTTCGCAGTGGTGGGCCGTTCACGTTAACGTTCCGCAGTACGAGTCGCACCATCGCGCGCACGCTCGCGCCCCGCACGTTTGATGCATCTTTGAGGATTGCGCGCAGGAGTCGCGCGCGCAGGTATGGGACCCGGCGCTTTATGATTCGCCGTTTACTTCTCATCGCGGTCGCGCTCGTCGCCGCGGCCGTTTCGACCCATGCGCCGGCGCGCGCGCAAAGCGCCGAGAACCCGCAGCCGGCCGCCGCTCCGACCACGACGCCGACCGTATCGCCGTCTCCCACGCCGACGCCCGGACCGGCGTTCGGCAACATGAAATGGCGGGAGATCGGACCGGCCGGAACGGGCGGTCGCGTCGCGGCGGTCGCGGGCTCGGCAACCGATCCGAAGCTCTACTACGTCGGCGCCGCGGGCGGCGGCGTCTGGAAATCGTCAAACGGCGGACAGACCTGGGATCCGGTCTTCGACAAGCAGACCGCGGCCATCGGAGCGGTCACGATCGATCCCACGAACAACCAAACGGTTTGGGTGGGAACCGGTGAAACGAATCCGCGCAACGACGTGTCGGTCGGCGACGGGCTCTATAAGACGACCGACGGCGGTGGCACCTGGACGAACGTCGGCTTAAAGAACACGCGCTACATCTCGCGCATCGCCGTCGATCCGCGCAATCACAATCACGTCGTGGTCGGCGCGCTCGGCGACGTCTTTGCCGACTCGCCGGATCGCGGAATTTACGTGACCGACGACGGCGGCAAGACGTGGAAGCAAACGCTGTACGTCGGGCCGCAAAGCGGCGTCGCCGACCTCGCCATGAGCGCGCAAGATCCGAACGTCCTTTTTGCGGGCGTGTGGCAGTTCCAGCGCCGCCCGTGGACCTTTACCAGCGGGGGCGACGCGGACGGGCTCTATAAGTCGACCGACGGCGGCGCGACGTGGACGAAACTCACCGGCCACGGCTTGCCCGAGGGAACGCTTGGCCGCATCGGCGTCGCGGTCGCACCGAGCGACGGAAATCGCGTCTACGCCGTCATCGAATCGAAGAAGGGCGTGCTGTGGCGGTCCGACAACGGCGGCGCGGACTGGAAGATGGTCAGCGACGACTCCCGCGTCGACGCGCGCTTCTTCTACTTCTCGCACGTCGAAGTGGATCCGAAAAATCCGAACCACGTCTACGCGCTCTCCTTCGAAGTGATGGTGAGCACCGACGGCGGTCAAACCTTCAAAGCGGTTGCCGAAGACGTGCACAGCGACTTCCACGCCATTTGGATCGCGCCCAACGATCCCACGCGCATGATCATCGGTCAGGACGGCGGGGCAGTGCTTACCGTCGACGGCGGTCAGAACTGGTTCTTCCCGGCCAACATGCCGATCGGCCAAGTCTATCGCGTCGGTTTGGGCAACGACAATCCGTATACGGTCTGTGCCGGCTTGCAGGATAATAACGGCTGGTGCGGCCCATCGAACTCGCTCGATCCATCCGGTATCCAGAACAAGAACTGGATCGCCACGGCGGGCGGCGACGGAACGTGGGGCATACCCGAACCCGACGATCCGAACTGGATTTGGTCGGACTCGCAAGACGGTTCGCTCGGCGTGTACAATCGCGTCACGCAAGACGGATGGTCGGCGCAGCCCTATTTGCAAACCGGCAAAGAGTCGTGGGAACTGAACGCGAGCAAGTATCGCTTCAACTGGGAGTCGCCCGTTGCGTTCGCGCCGTGGCGCAGTCCGAGCGGAAAACTCATCGCGTGGTACGGCGGCAACGTCGTCTTTCAAACCACCGATCGCGGACGCTCGTGGACCGTCATCAGCCCCGATCTCACGCGCAACGACAAATCGCATCAGAACCCCGCCGGCGGCCCCATTAATAACGACGTGTCGGGCGCCGAGTACACCGACACGATTCTCGATATCGAGGCCTCGCAGCGCACGCCAGGCGAGATCTGGGTCGGCACCGACGACGGCTTGGTCCAACTGACGCGCGACGGCGGCAAGCACTGGAGCAACGTAACGCCCGACGGCGCGCCGCAGAACGGCCGCTTCGCGACCGTTGCGCCGTCGATGCTGGTTGCCGGCACGGCGTATGCCATCGAAGACGATCACGAGATGGGCGACAGCGCCCCGTGGGCCTTCGTCACCCGCGATTACGGACGGCACTGGACGAAAATCGTCGACGGATTGCCGGCCGACCAGTGGGCGCGGTCCATCCGCCCCGACATTCGCGATCGCAACATCGTGTATCTCGGCAACGAAGAAGGCATCTACATTTCCTTCGACGCCGGAGCGCACTGGCAATCGTTCCAGAACGATTTGCCCAAGGTATCGGTGCACGACATTCGCATGCAGCCGCGCGAGGACGATATCGTCATCGCGACGCACGGCCGCAGCGTGTACATCATGGACGACGTGCGTGCGGTACAAGAGCTGCAATCGGCCGTTTCGACCGGCACCGCGCTGTTTACGCCGCGCAAAGCCTACGAGTGGTCGCTGCACGAAAACGACGAAGGAACCTACACGAACTTCGCGGCCGACAACCCGCCCTACGGCGTGATGATCACGTATTATCAAAAAGAGCCGCAGAAGGGCGCGCCCTCGCTGGATATTCTCGACGCGCACGGCCGCGTGATTCGCAGCGTATCCGGAACGCACAAAGTCGGCGGCAAGGACGTCCCTTACGTGCCGAACGAGGTCGGACTAAACCGGTACACGTGGGACTTTGCCGTCAACGGTCCAGTGCGCTGGAACGCTCCGACGCAAGAGTTTCTCAAAGGCCCGCGGACCGGACCGGGCGTCGTGCCGGGCGATTACGCGGTACGCATGACGCTTTCGGGCCACACGTACGTCCAACGCTTTACGGTTGGGCCGGATCCGCGTTCGCGCTTCACCCAGGCGGAGTATCAGCAGACGTTCGACGAAGCGATGCGGCAGATGACGCGTCTTTCGAAGGTCGATACGATGCTCAATAATCTCGACGACCTCAAGAAGGCGCTTGCTACGGGCACCGATGCGACGAAGAAGGCCAATGCGACGGCGTTGACGACCAAGTTGCAGGACGCCGAAACGGCGCGTCAGGCGCTTTACGATTCGCTGGCGGCAAACGTGCGCGGCGAAGGCACCGAGGACGAAACGAAGCTGCAGCAAGACCAGCTCGGCGCGTACTACACGTCGACGGGTCTCATCACGCCGGCGGTGACCGATTTCATCGCGCGTGTCAACGTCGACTATCGCGCCGGCATCGGACGTTACAATGACTTCGTCAACAACGTTCTTCCGGGCGTCAATGCGGCGCTGAAAGCAGGCGGCCAGAAGGCGCTGCCTTCGATTTCGACAATGACTCCGTAATGAACGCGCTGCGCGCCGCCGTGCTGGTGTCGGCGTTGACGGCAGCCGGCGCTGCGCCGGCGGCAGCCGCGTCCGCGCCCCAGGGTGCTGCGGGGTTCGGTAATCTAACGTGGCGCTCGATCGGACCGGCGGTGGCCGGCGGTCGCGTCGCAGCGGTTGCCGGCACCGCGCAGGACGACCGGCTCTACTACGTCGGCACGGCCGGCGGCGGCGTGTGGAAGAGCGTCAACGGCGGGGCGACGTGGAATCCCGTTTTCGACAAGCAGCAGTCGCCGGCGATCGGTGCGGTCGCGATCGATCCGCGCAACGAAAGCGTCGTCTACGCCGGCACCGGTGAAAGCAATCCGCGCAACGACGTTAGCTACGGCAACGGACTCTACAAATCGACCGACGGCGGCAAAACGTGGAGCAACGTCGGTCTGCGCGGTACGCGGCACATTTCCCGGATCGTCATCGATCCCAAGAATCCGGCGCACGTCGTCGTCGGCGCGCTCGGCGACGTTTTTGCCGATTCGCCCGACCGCGGCGTCTACGTTTCGTACGATGCCGGTCGCTCGTGGCGCAAAACGCTCTATGCCGGTCCGCGCAGCGGCGCCAGCGACGTGGCGATGGACGTTCGCAATCCCGACGTCGTCTACGCCGGCATCTGGGAGTTTCGCCGGCAGCCATGGACGTTTACCAGCGGCGGCCCCGACGACGGACTCTACCGTTCGAGCGACGGCGGTAAAACGTGGAAGCGCTTGAGCGGCAACGGATTGCCGGCGGGCATCACCGGCCGCATCGGGCTCGCCGTCGCGCCCAGTGACGGCAATCGGGTCTACGCGCTGATCGAAGCCAAGGGCGGAATTTTATGGCGCTCCGACGATGCCGGTGCAACCTGGAAGATGACGTCGAGCGACACCCTCGTCGATCAGCGGCCGTTTTACTTTTCACACATCGCCGTCGATCCGCGCAACCGCGATCACGTCTACGCCGTCTCCGAAGCGCTCTCCGAGAGTAAGGACGGCGGCAAAAAGTTTACCGAGATTGCAAAGGACGTACACGTCGACTACCATGCGATTTGGATCGCACCGAACGATCCGTCGCGCATCATCGTGGGCGAGGACGGCGGCTACGCGATCACGACCGATGGTGGTAAGACGTGGCCGTTCTCGCGTAACCTCGCGATCGGCCAGTTCTATCACATCGCGACCTCGAACGAAAACCCGTATTGGGTATGCGGCGGCCTGCAAGACAACAGCGCGTTCTGCGGTCCGTCGAACTCGCTCGACCGCGAAGGTATTTCCGATGGGGCGTGGATCAACGTCGTCGGCGGCGACGGCATGTGGGCGGTTCCCGATCCGACCGATCCGAACTTGATATGGACGGACCTTCAAGACGGCCGCGTTTCGATTTTCAATCGCAAGACGCAGACCAGCCGCTTTATCCTTCCGTATTACGATTTCGCGAAGAACGGCTTCGACGTCGCGCTGAGCAAATATCGCTTCAACTGGGATTCGCCGATTGCGTTCGCGCCGTGGGACGGCCACGTCGCTTGGTATGGCGGCAACGTCGTCTTTCAAACCAGCGATCGCGGCGAACATTGGGCGCCGATCAGTCCGGACCTCACGCTCAACCTCAAAGAGCACCAGCATCCCGCCGGCGGTCCGCTGGCCTACGACGTGTCGGGCGCCGAGTATTCCGACACGATTCTCTCCATCGAAGGTTCCCCGCTGCTCAAAGGCGAGATTTGGGTGGGCACCGATGACGGGCTCGTGCAACTCACGCGTGACGGCGGCGCGCATTGGCAGAACGTCACGCCGCCCGGCGTCGCACCGTACGGGCGCGTCGAGACGGTAGCGCCGTCGCCGCTTGCGGACGGCATGGCCTACGCCAACGTCGATCGTCATCGCTCGGGCGATTACGCTCCGTATCTCTTCGTGACGACGGATTACGGAAAAACGTGGACCAAGATCGTGAACGGATTGCCGGCGAACGAATACGTGCGCACGGTCCGGCCCGATTCGGTCACGCCGCAGCTCGCGTACGCAGGAACCGAACGCGGCATTTACGTGTCGTACGACGCCGGCGCGCATTGGCAGAGCCTGAAGTTGAATCTGCCGCCGGTCTCGGTGCGCGATATCCGCGTGCAGCCGCAGTTCAACGATCTGCTCGTCGCGACGCACGGGCGCGCGCTGTGGATCATGGATTCGATTGCGGCGCTGCAAGGCAATCCGGGCGCGCAGGGGGCCGGCATCGCGCTGTTTCCGATTCGCACGGCGTACGAGTATCACGAGCACTCCAACGATCTCGGGCTCTACACGCGATTCTCCGGCGAGAATCCTCCGCTCGGTGCGATCGTCGACTTCTATCAGACTCATCCACAAGGCAAGCCCCCCGTCATCGAAATTCTCGACGCCAAGGGCAACGTCGTGCGCCGCGTGACCGGGACGCACAAAGTGAAGAAGAAAGACGTTCCCGACGTGCCGAACAAAATCGGCGTCAATCGCTACGTGTGGGATTTCCACGAAGATGGCCCGGTGCAGTGGATGGGTGCGGCCCGCGAAGAGTATCGCGGCCCAAAGATCGGCGCGCTGGTCGTCCCCGGGACGTACACGGTTCGCATGACGCTCGACGGCAAGCCGCTGACGCAGAACGTCGTCGTGAAACCCGATCCGCGCGATAGTTGGACGCAGGCCGACTACGAAGCGGGTTACGCCTTCAGCAAGAAGTATCTCGGCGACTATGGCAAGATCGACACGGTGCTCAACAATCTCGATGCGTTGAAGAAGTCGCTCGCAGCCGCGTCCCAGGCGGCGTCGAAGGCCGGCAACGCGTCGCTGGTATCGCAAATTGCGTCGGCGGAGTCGGCGCGCGCCGTCGTGTTCGCGATGTTTACCGCCGACTATCACAACGACGAGGATTCGATCCAGCGTCCCGGTGCATTGCGTGAGGACGTTCCGAGCGGCGGTTTTCTGCGCGGGGGAAACCAGCCGCCGACCGCATCGCTTTTGGAATATGCCGCGCGATTCGACGTGACGTACGACGACGCGTTCGCAAAATATAACGCCTACGTCAACGGCCTCTCGCCGCTGCAAGCGGCGCTCGCGGCCGCCGGCATCGCCGCCCTCACCGGCGCCACCCCCGTCTCACCGTAAGAACCCATGTCATCCTGAGCTGAGGTCCCCATGTCATCCTGAGCCCTTCGACTATGCGTGCTGCGCACGCTTCGCTCAGGACAGGCTCCGCTCGCGAAGCGAGCGCAGTCGAAGGACGGCCCCGCCAACCTGTCTTGCCATTCTTCCGTGCGGCGCAGATGAAGCTGCGTGGAAAAATATTTCGTTTACATGTTGCTTTGCGCGGACGACTCGTTCTACGTAGGCCTCACGAACAACGTGGAGATACGTTTATGGCAGCACAACGCGGGCTGGGATCCGGGTTCGTACACGCATCAGCGTCGTCCCGTTCAATTGGTACACTGCTCGGGTTTTAGGAATGTTTTCGATGCGATCAGTTGGGAAAAGCAACTCAAGGGATGGTCGCGCGCCAAGAAGCGCGCTCTCATGAATGACGATTGGCGCGGCGTTCATCAGATCGTTAGCAACGAACGGCGCAGACGCGAAAAGCAGAAAACCTAGCGTCCTTCGACTGCGCTCGCTTCGCGAGCGGAGCCTGTCCTGAGCGAAGCGTGCGCAGCACGCGTAGTCGAAGGGCTCAGGATGACAGGAGAAGGCTTGACGATGATCTATACTGTGTGATACACACTAGGTATAGTACACCATATGCCATACAGGGAACGATGAGCGAGAGCGCACTCGAGAATCTGCGCCTGGAACTGCGGCGGGGTTCGGTGATCTTGGCCGTCCTGGGCGAGCTGCGCCTCGAGCGGTACGGTTACGTGCTGCGACGGGCGCTCGCCGAGCAAGGGCTGGAGATCGACGAAAACACCCTCTATCCGCTGCTCCGGCGCCTCGAGGATCAGGGTCTGCTCACCAGCGTCTGGCGCGAAGAGGAGAAGCGGCGAAAGCGCTTCTACCGGCTGTCGGCCGACGGAGCGGCGACCCTCGAGCGTTTGACGGACGAATGGCGCCGTCTCAACGACTCGCTCGAGAGAATTCTCGATGGATCCGCGCATCGCCGCATCGCCGTTTCCGGGGAGTAATCGGAATGGAACTCATCGATCGCTACGTCCAGGCCGTCGGAACGTATCTGCCGAGAGCGCAACGCTCCGACATCGTCGACGAACTGTCGGAAGACTTACGATGCGAAGTCGACGATCGCCAGCGCAGTCTCGGGCGTTCGCTGACCGAGTCGGAAGAAGAAGCCATGCTGCTGCAGCGCGGTCATCCGATGACGGTTGCGGGCGCGTATTTGCCGCAGCGATCCCTGATCGGCCCGGCGCTTCTTCCGGCGTATACGTTCGTACTCAAGCTCGTCATCGCAGTGTTCGCCGTCATCTTCATGCTGATCGTCGGGCCGATTCGCATCGGTGAGGGCGCCGGCACCCTCGAAGCGATCGCGACGTCGGCGATGAATCTCTGGATCTACGTTTGGATTCCAATCGGCATCGTGACGGTCGTTTTCGCTGCGGTAGAGCGCGCCCAGCAGCGCGACGCCGGCTACGGATGGAATCCTCGTTCGCTTCCCGGGCCTCGCAACGTCAGCCTTATACCTCGCTCGGAATCGATCGCGCAGGCGGCGTTCGGCACGATCTTCATTCTGTGGTGGGCGAGCGGCGCTCCGATGTTACCGGCCGGCGATGCGGGGAGCATACAGCATACGATGCTGCGGCTGTTCGTGCCGGTGCTGTTCGTCGCGCTGTGCTCGGTGGCGCTCGGCGTCGCTAACGCCTTGCATCCGTATTGGTCGCGCCTTCGGCTCGCGCTGCGCGTGGGAATCGACGGGCTCACGGCGGCGATCGCACTGTGGATCGTCGCGTCGAGCTGGACAGGAATTCTTGCGGACGCTGCGCGGTTGAATCATCCGCAACTGCTCTCGGCCGCCCAATGGACGAACCTCGGTCTCGCACTCGGCCTCGCCGTCACCGCCGCGATCGCGGCGGTCACCTGCGTCGCGTACGCCGTTCGTCTCGCACGTTATTCGGTCGGAGGTGCCGCTACAGGAGGCGTTTGAGGAATGTCTCGTGTTTGAACGAAGCGCTCTTTCCGAAGCGCACGATGACGGCGTCGAGTGACGGCACGAGATAGAGTGCCTGGCCGCCCGCACCGCTCGCGTATGCGAGATCCGAAGGCGCCCGCGGAGGCGCGAGCCACCATCCCAGCCCGTAGCGTGCGTTTGCCGCCGACCCCGTGAAGCACTCGGCGAGCGTGTCGCGTTCGCGCAACACGTAGCGACCGTAGGCGAGCCAGTTTTCGGCGGTGAGAAACGCGCCCGTCGGCAGTGGATGAGTGCCGTCCGAGAGGGTGCGCCACTTCGCGACTTCGACGCCGGCGGGCCGCAGAATGCGTTCGCGCAGGTAGTCGTGCGGCGTTTGGCTGCGAGCGGCGAGCTTACGCGCGAGCACGGCGCCGAAAACCTGCAGCGCGATGCCGCCATAGGTGAACGCGGTTCCCGGTTCGTTTTTGAGCGTCATCCCCAGAGCGCGATCGTAGGGCGGCACGGCGCTTCCGAGTCCGCCGAATCCGAACCCGGCCGTCAGTGCGAGCAGCATGCGCAGCGTCACGCGCCGCTTCCACGGATCGTCGCGCCACGATTCGATCGTCGAGGCAACCGTTTCGTCGAGTTCAAGCAGGCCGTCTGATTGCGCCGCCAACGCCACCGGTCCCCAAAAACTCTTCGATCCGCTGTAGAGCGCGTGCGGCGTTCGCGCATCGAACGCGCCGCCGTATTCGCATGCGACCGTCTCACCGCCGCGCATAATGACGAGCGCCTCCGGCGCGTGTTTGCGCGCGTACTCGATTGCAGCGTCTATCTGCATCGGAAGGGCGTTCGACTGCCGGTCAGAAAAGCGCCTTCATGAGGCCCTACGTCCTCTTGGTCGCGTCGGTCGCCGCGTTGGGAGGGTTGCTCTTCGGCTATGACACCGGGGTGATCTCCGGCGCAATCCTTTTCATCAGCAAAGATTTCTCGCTCAGCACGAAGCTGCAAGAGTTCACGATCAGCGTCGTGCTGATCGGGTGTATTGGGGGTTCGGCGGTGGCGGGCACCATCGCCGACGCGATCGGCCGGCGCCTGACGCTCTTGGCGGCCGGCATCATCTTTCTCATCGGCGCGCTGGCGTCGGCATTCACGCCGGACGAGACGGTGCTGCTCGCGGGACGTTTCGTCGTCGGCATCGGCATCGGCTTCAGTTCGGTCGTCGCACCGCTCTACATCTCGGAAGTCGCTCCGGCAGCCGTTCGCGGCGCGCTCGTCTCGCTCTACCAGTTCGCGATCACGGTCGGCATTCTCGGCGCGTATCTCATCGACTACGTGTTCGCGCACGGCGGCGAGTGGCGCTGGATGCTCGGATTCGCCGTCGTTCCTTCGCTCATCCTGATCTTCGGCATGATCTTCATGCCGGAGAGCCCGCGCTATCTCTTCCGGCGCGGTCACGACTCGCGCGCGCGCGACGAACTTCAGCGCATCGCCGCCGATCGCGAAGCGTCGGAGGAAGAGGAACGGTCGATTCGCGAGAGCCTGAAGGTCAAGAGCATCGGCTTTGCGGCGTTTAGGACGCCGGCCATCGGATTGGCGCTCTTCATCGGCGTGTCGCTCGCGCTGCTGCAGCAAGTGACCGGCATCAACACGGTGATTTATTACGGTCCGCAGATTTTCCAGATGGCCGGCATCGGCTCGGCTTCGGCATCGATCCTGGCGCAGACGCTCGTCGGCACGGTCAACGTGCTGCTCACGCTCGTCGCGATCTTTTTCGTCGATCGTCTCGGCCGCAAACCGTTGCTCTACATCGGCCTCACGGGCATGTTTCTCGCGCTGGCGACCCTCGGAATCGCGTTTGCACAGCCGCACCTCTCGGGATCGCTCGGCACGATCGCGCTGACGAGCATGATGGCCTACGTCGGCTGCTTCGCCTTTAGCCTCGGTCCGATCGTCTGGCTGCTCATCTCGGAAATTTTCCCGCTTTCGGCGCGTGGCTTGGGAATGTCGATTTCGACGCTCGCGAACTGGGTAGGAAACTTCCTGGTGTCGCAATTCTTCCTCACCATGATCAACAAGCTCGGGCGGCCGCTCACGTTCTGGGTGTATGCAGCGCTTTGCATCGTGACCATTCTCTTCATTCGAGCGATGGTGCCCGAGACCAAACGCGAACTGCTCGAAGACATTCGCGTCCAAGCGGCGTAGCGCAGATGATTGCGGCGGTGCGCCGTGCGGCCGATCCGCACGGCATGGTTCGAATCGAGGAATCCCCGATGCCGCCATTGCGTCGCGGTGAGGTGCTGCTGCGCGTGCGCGCCTGCGGGGTGTGCCGGACCGATTTGCATATCGTCGATGCCGAACTGCCGCCGCATCGCGAACGCGTGATTCCCGGACACCAAATCGTCGGCGACGTTACGGCCATCGGTGAGGGGGTCGACGCGGCCTTGGAAGGCCGGCGCGTCGGCGTGTCGTGGCTCGGCGGCACCGACGGCACGTGCGATCAGTGCCTCGCGGGCCGCGAGAACCTCTGCGACCACCCGGTGTTCACCGGCTACGACCGCGATGGCGGATACGCGCAGTACGCAAGCGCCCGCGCCGACTTCACGATTCCCCTTCCATCCGAACTCGACGATCTGCACGCCGCGCCGCTGCTTTGCGCCGGAATCATCGGCTTTCGCGCGTTGCGCGTCGCCGGCGTGCAGCCCGGCGAACGCGTCGGGCTCTTCGGATTCGGTGCGTCGGCGCATCTCGCGCTGCAAGTGCTGCGCGCGTGGGGATGCGCGACCTACGTCGCGACCCGGGGCGAAGGCCATCGCGCCTTTGCGCGCCGCTTGGGCGCGACGTGGGTCGGCGCCGCGCTCGAAAAGCCGCCGGTAGCGCTCGACCGCGCGGTGACGTTCGCGCCGGCGGGCGAGGTCGTCGTCTCCGCGCTCGGATCGTTGCGCAAAGGCGGCGTGGTGGCAATCAACGCCATTCATCTCGATGCGATGCCGTCGTTCGACTACGATTCGCTGCTGTGGGGCGAACGCCAAATTCGCAGCGTCACGAACTCAACCCGCGCCGACGCCCGCGACTTTCTCGCGATTGCCGCGGCCGAGCGAATCGTCGCCGAAGCGACGGCGTTCTCGCTGCAGGATGCGTCGCGCGCCCTCGACGCGGTGCGCGGCGACGCGCTCGACGGCGCGGCGGTGATCGTTCCGTGAGCCGCGGTTTCGTCAAGGACGACGACGATCGGCCCGAACGTCCGGTGGCGCGTCCGGTCAGCGACAAACCGAACTACGTGACGAACCGCGGTTTGGCGGCGCTGCGCGATGCGGCGGACCGAGCGCGAGCGGCCGGCGACAAGCGCAACGCAGAATATTACGACGAGCGCGTGGCGAGCGCGGAAGTGCTCGATCCCAAATCCAGCGGCGATAAGGGCACGGTCGCGTTCGGCCGAACCGTCGTCGGCCGCGACGAGCGCAGCGGAGCACCGGTTCGGCTGCGGATCGTCGGAGAAGACGAAGCCGATCCGGCGCACGGAACGATCAGTTGGATGTCGCCGTACGCGTCGGCGCTGCTCGGCCACCGGGCCGGCGACCGCGTCGTGGTGCAACGGCCCGCAGGTCCTGCGACCGTCGTCATCGAGGCCGTCGAGATCGAGATCTGAGCGAGCGAGTGGATCCGCGGCTCAGCATCGTCATTCCCGTTTACGACAACTGGTGGCTGACGGCGCGTTCGCTCCGCGCGCTCGACGCCTTGCGCGACGTCGCGCCGCCGTTTGAAGCGATCGTCGTCGACAACGCGTCGAGCGACGAAACGCCCGAGGGAATGCGCGCCTTTCCGTGGGTGCGCTACGATCGGCTCGAGCGCAACCAAAACTTTGCGGGAGCCTGCAACGCCGGCGCGCGCGCCGCGAACGCACCGCTGGTGTTGTTTCTCAACAACGACGCGTACCCGATCGGCGATGCGCTGACGCCGCTGGCTGCGGCGTTCGAGCGCCCCGAGGTTACCGTCGCGGGCGGCGCGCTCTTCTTCGAAGACGGCGTCACGCAGTGCGCCGGATTCGTGTTGCTTCCCAACGCGCACTGGCACTATTCGCACCGCAACCTTCCGCCGTCGCTGTCCGGCGTCGTACAACCGCGCGATGTGCTGGCGGTTTCGGGCGCGGCGATGGTGGTGCGCACGCAGTGGTTTCGGGATGCCGGCGGTTTCGACGAAACCTACGTCAACGGCTTCGAAGACGTCGATCTCTGCATGCGCGTACGCGAGCGCGGCGGCGCGATCGCCTACGTCGCCGAATCGCGCTTCGCGCATTACGAAGCGGCTTCGGCGCGCCGCTATGCACGCGAAGCAGAGAACGAGGCGCAATTTTACGCGCGCTGGTCGGCGGCTCTCGCATCGATTCCGCGCACCGCGCGAGGCAGCGCCGGCGCCATCGCCGTGCGCGCCGATCCGGGTGCCTCGGCGCTCACGGCCGCAGCGCTCGACGATCTCGAAGCGGCGCTGCACGAGTTCGGTCATCCGCTCGTGCGCGGCAGCATTCCGTTATGGAAGCGCCTCGACGCGCGCTTCCGAGAGAGTGCGACGCTCGGATGGTTTACGCCGCATGTGGAAGCTCCAAGCGTCGTGGTCGAAGGCGACGGGAGGGCGCTTGCGACGTTGCGCGCACGCGGCGCATCGGATGCCAGCGTCCCGTGGCTCCCGTGCGCGGACGTCGCCCGCGTCATCGCGTCGCCGCTGCGCTTCGATCGCGAATGCGAAGCGATCGCCCTCGCGGGATTCGAAGCGTTGGCGGCGCAGCGGCAGCGCGACCTGGTTGCGGCGCTCGATGCGGTGCTGTCGCGTCGCGATCGTGCGCGCGTGGTCGTCCTGGCAGATGCCGGCGCGAACGATTTGGCGAAGCGGTTCGGCGATCGCGCCGAAGCCGTTTCATTCCTTGCGGCGAGCGCTCCTGGGAGCGTCGCGATCGGCGCCGTCGTGCAAGCCGGCCTCACCGATCCGGCCGCGTTCGGCAACGTGCTGCTCGCGCAAGCAGAATTGCCGTCGATCGTCGTCAACGATGGGCTTCACTCACTATTCGCATCCGACGTGTCAACGTACGCCGGCGATGGAGCGGTTGCCGCGACGATCGAGCGCGTTCTCGACGACGCCGGGTTGCGGGCGCGCAACGCGCGTCTCGGCGCCGCCGACGCGCAGCGCCGCTTTTCACCGCGACGATCGGCGATTCGCGTCGTCGATTTGCTCTGCGCCGCGCGCTTCGGCTTCGAACGTCCCGCGGCTGCCCGCACCAACTCTCCGCTAGAGCGTTGATGCTGCTCGTCCTTTGACTGCGCGTGCTGCGTGCACGCTTCGCTCAGGATGACACACTATAGTGCAGCGTCACGCGATGCTTCGCTCAGGATGACGGCGGGCCGTAGCCGCCGCCGCCGGGCGTTTGCACGACGAGGACGTCGCCGGGTTCGAGCGTGAGCGTCGTTTTTGCACGCAGCGGCGTTTCGCGGCCGTCGCGAATCAGCGCGTGGCGGCCGCACGTTCCGGGTTCGCCGCCTTGCGCGCCGGCCGGCGCGAGCGTGTGACGGTCGGCGAGCAGCGATGCTTGCGCGGTGCCGTCGACGAGTTGGATCGCGCGCACGAGACCACAGCCCCCGCGATAGCGTCCGGCACCGCCGGTGCCGTCGGCGAATTCGTATCGCACGACGCGTAACGGGTAGTCGCGTTCGATCGCTTCGATCGGCGTGTTCGACGTGTTCGTCATGTGGCATTGAATGCCGTCGATGCCGTCGTCGTTCGGACGCGCGCCCATGCCGCAGCCGATCGTCTCGTAGAACGCCCAACTTCGTCCGTCCGAGCGCGTGCCACCGAGCATCACGTTGCTCATCGTGCCGCCGCTGGATGCCGGAACCAAATTAGGAACGGCCCGGGCCAGCGCCTGCAGAACGACCTCGGCGTTGCGCGTGCTCGTTTCGACGTTGCCGCCGGAAACCGGCGCTGGGCGGCGCGGATTCAACAGCGTTCCCTCGGGAACGAAAACGTCAACGGGTCGAAAGCAGCCGTCGTTCATCGGAATCGTGGGATCCGTCACTGCCCGCAGCGCGTAATGAACCCCCGACAGCGTGACGCCGAAGACGGCGTTGAGCGGAGTCGCCGTCTGGCCGCACGTTCCGGTGTAGTCTAAACTTGCGTTCCCATCGCGCAGCGTCAACGCGAGCGCGATACGCAGCGACGGCACGCCATCGGCATCCTCGAGAAAATCCTCGGCTTCGAATCGTCCTTCGCCGAGCCCGGCGAGGGCGTTGCGCATGCGCGTTTCGCTGTCGTCGAGGAGACGATCGACGGCGCGCGCGAGGAATTGCGCACCGTAGCGTTGGCAGAGCTCGATCAGCCGGCGTTCTCCGGTGTAGTTGCCGGCCGTCTGCGCGCGCAAATCACCGCCGCGCGCCTCCGGCGTCCGAGAGTTGGCGGCAAATAAGTCGAACGTCGCCGCGACCGGCGCGTCGTTTTCGACCAGCCGCATCGGCGGCACGACGAGCCCCTCCGCAAACAAATCCGCCGCGGCGACCGGCATCGAACCCGGCGCGCTGCCGCCGACGTCGGCGTGATGCGCTTTGTTTGCCGCGTACCCGGCGAGGACGCCATCGAAAAAAATGGGACGCACGACGGTGACGTCGTTGAGGTGGGTGCCGGTGACGTACGGATCGTTGGCGACCCACATGTCGCCGGCGCGCATTCCGCCGCATTCCGCCTGGATGACGCGCAGCATCTGCGTCAGCCCCCACGGCAGCGACCCCAGATGCACGGGAATGTGCTCGGCCTGCGCGATCAAACGTCCGCGCGCGTCGAAGAGCGCGCACGAATGGTCGAGGCGTTCCTTGACGTTCGGCGAGTATGCGCTATTGCGAACGGCGACGCCCATCTCTTCGCTCGCATACACGAGCGCATTGGCAATCACTTCGACCGCGACCGGATCGACTCGCTTCATGCCCGTGCCTCGCGGTCGAGCACCAGCACGTCGCCGTGCACGCGCAACGTCCAGCCGGGCGCGACGTAGGTCGTCGTGTCGTACTGCTCGACGATCGCAGCACCGCGTATGGCGTTGCCGCCGGCAAGCGCGTCGCGAGCATACACCGGTGACGGCTCGAAACGATGTCCGAGCCACACGGGGCGTGTGCCGATGGGTAATGGCGCCGTTCGCGCTTCGACGTCGCGGCCTGCGGCCGCTTCGCTCAGCGTGACACTACGAGGCGCTTCGCTCAGCGTGACACTTTGAGGCGCTTCGCTCAGCGTGACACTATCAGGCGCGGTGCGGCCGGTGGCGGTGAGGCGGGCGGCGACGATCTCGATGCGTTCGCCCGGTGCGTCGTATCCGTAACGGGCGCGGTGCGCCGCGTGCAAGGCTCGCGCAGCGCCGTCTGGGGAGCCGTCGTACGGGATCGTCAGCTCGAAGCTTTGCCCCGCGTATCGCGCCTCGAGTTCCCGCCGAAAACCAATCGTGCCGACACCCGCGCCTTGTGCGCGCAGCGCGTCGCGTGCGCGCACTTCCCATTCGTCGAACGTGCGATCGAGGGCGGCGGCGTCAACGTCGTCGAGCGCGCGCATGATTGGCGCGGTGAAGCGTTCGTGCAGCTCTGCAGCGAGCAAACCTTGGGCCGAGAAGACGCCGGGACGTGCGGGGACGAGAATGCGCGCGATGCCGAGTTCCTCGGCGAGCGCGCACGCGTGCAGCGGCCCGCCGCCTCCGAAGGCTGCCAGCGTGAAGGCGCGCGGATCGAGTCCGCGTTCGAGCGTCACGATGCGCAGCGCCTTGGCCATCTGCGCGTCGACGATCGTCACGATGCCGGCGGCCGTTTCTTCGACGCTCAGGCCCACGGCGCCGGAGAGCGCCGAGATCGCGGCGCGGGAGCGGCTCGCCTCGATTGGAAACGTGCCGCCCAGTAACGCGGCGGAATTGAGCCGTCCGAGCACGACGTTCGCATCGGTGACCGTCGCGCGATCCGATTCGCCGTAACAGGCCGGCCCCGGATCGGCGCCTGCCGAGAGCGGTCCCACGCGCAGCGCGCCCGCGTCGTCGACCCACGCGATCGTGCCGCCGCCCGCGCTCACTTCCGCGAGATCGACGAACGGAAAGCGCACCGGATAGCCGCTGCCTTTGACGGCGCGGCCGCTGTGCGTTCGTCCCGCAGCCTCGAACTCCGACGTGACTTGCGCGACGCCGTCGACGATCGCGCCGGCTTTCGCCGTCGTACCGCCCATGTCGAACGAAAGCAGCCGGCGCACCCCGTTTTCCCGTCCGAGCGCCGCCGCGGCGATCGCGCCGCCGGCCGGCCCGCTCTCGATGGTTGCCGCGGGATGCGTCGCGGCCCGGCCGGCGGTCGCCAACCCGCCGTCGCTGTACATCACATAGAGCGGAACGCGCACGCCGCGCTCGCGCAAGGCCGCCGAAACGCGGTCGAGATAACGGGCGACGATCGGCGCGAGCGCCGCGTTGACGACGGCGGTCGAAAAGCGTTCGTACTCGCGATACTCCGGATCGACGTGCGACGACGCGACCACGGCGGCGTTGGGCAGCACCTTCGCGACGGCTTCGGCAACGCGCCGCTCGTGCGCGTCGTTGGCGTAGGCGTTGAGCAAACAGACGGCCACCGCGGCGACGCCGGTACGCGCCCTGAGGTCGTCGCACACGCGCGCGAGCGACGCTTCGTCGAGCGGCTCGACGATTTCGCCGCCGGCGCCGATCCGTTCGCGCACGGTCAGCCGGTCGTCGCGCGCGACCAGCGGCACCGGCCGTCGCACGAAAAGATCGTAGATGGCGCTGCGGTTTTGACGCCCGATTTCGATGACGTCGCGAAAGCCGCGTGTGGTGACCATGGCGATGCGCGGCAACTCCAGGCCGATTTGGCCCAGCAGTGCGTTGGTGGCAACCGTGGTCGAAAGGCCGAGAAAGTCGACGGCTGAGGCGTCGCACCCGCACGCGTCGAGCGCGGCGTCGAAAGCAGCGAGCACGCCGCGTTCGGGTTCGCGCGGCGTGCTCGGGATCTTCAGCGAGAGAAGGTTGCCGGTTTCGGAATCGAGCGCCGCGACGTCCGTAAACGTGCCGCCGACGTCGATGCCTACACGCAACATCTCCTCAATCGGGGTTGATGCACGCCAGCTGGTTCTTCCACTTCACTTGAACGTTCTTCGCGTTGACCGTGTGCGCGTGTCCGTTGGCCGTTGCGGCGGCCGATTTTCCGGTCGCGTCGTTGGTGAACGTCACCGTATCGACGCCCGACGTGGACGTATCGACGTCTTCGGAGACGCCGGGCTGAGCGGCGACGCGGGCGTGACCGAGCGTGAACGTGACGCTGCCCAACGAACCGCTGCACGCGGAAATGGCCTGTTTGAACGAGAGCGACGACGGCTGCAGCGTCACCGTCTGCGAAGCGGCGCCGGCGGCGGCCGTGGCGATCAGGAGCGCGAACGATGCCGTAATACCGGCGGGTGCTTTCATAACGAAGATGACCCCCTCGAATTGAGCGATTGCGCCTCACCTTGGCGCGCGGGTTCGGCGGCCCCTCTCTCGGCACGCTCGGCAAACGCGCAAAGCAAGTTGGCCAGAGCCATCTGCTCGGGTGTGCGGCAGGGAATGTCGAGCAAGCGCGGGCTGCAAACCAATACACTCAACGCTCGGGCGCGCGAGATTGCGACGTTGAAGCGGTTTCGCTCGAAAAGGAACTCCATCGTGCGCGGCAGCTGCTCGCCGCTCGAGGTCGCCATCGAGTAAAAGACCACCGCGGCCTCGCGGCCTTGGAACTTGTCGACCGTTCCGACCTCCACCGAGGATCCTTTCGACGTCAGCATTCGCCGGATCAGACGGCGCTGCGCGTTGTAGGGCGAGACGACGATGACGTCTTCGTCGGTGAGTGGACGCCGCACGCCCGCCTTCGCCGCCGGCTGCGAATCGCTCACCTCGCCGCCGCGCAGCCGCAGAATCTCGCGCACGACCGCCTCGGCTTCTTCGATCGACGACGAGGCATTGCCGTCGTGCTCGATGGGAAAATACTCGAGCCCGGCGCGCCGCTCGCTCTCGACGTAGATCGCGTGCAGGTCCGCCTCCGGCTTGGGCATGAGACGGCCTTCGTAGGATGCGTCGGAGACGTAGGCGCAGATCTCCGGCTGCATCCGGTACGAGACGTCGAGAAAGACGCCGCGGCGTTCGGGCACCGTCTCGTGCGGGCCGAGCAGATGCTGCAGCACCGAGTCGCCGGCGTGAAGCGGCTGGATGCCTTGGCTCACCTGCGCCAGTTGCGCCGGATCGCCGAGCAGTACGACGTTCTTCGCGCATCCGGAAACGGCGAGCGCGTCGGCGAGTGCGACCTGCCCGGCTTCGTCGATGAAGATGTAGTCGAACGCGCCGTCGAGTTCTTCGCGCGCGAAGAGCCACGACGTTCCGGCCGCGAGATCGAAATTCAAGCCGTCGAAATCCTCGTTTTTCGTCGTTACGCCGATCATCGCGTCCGGCAGCGGCGAGGCATAGCGCGATCCTTCGTTGTCTTTGGTGTATTTGTAGAGGCCGCGGAAGCGCCGTTCGCGCACCGCCATCTCGCGCTCGACGCGATGCAGCAGCGTGTGGATCGCTTTGTGTCCGGTGCTCGTGACGCCGACGCGCTTTCCTCGCTGGAGCAAGTCGCAAATCACGTGCGCCCCGGTCGTGGTCTTGCCGCTTCCCGGGGGACCCTGGATGAAGAGATAACTCGAATCCAGCGATTGGACGATCGCGCTAACGGCCGCGGAGCCGACGTGCAGCGGTTGAATCGGCGCTCCGGAGACAACGCCGCGTACGCGCGGATCGCTGGCGCAGAGCAGATCGAAGGTTGCCGGGCGTTGCGCCTGCAGCGCCCCTGCGACGAACGATTCGGCAATGCGCCGCAACGCGCCGCGCTGCGCGCGCGTTGAGGGCGGCCCGGCCGGGATCAGCGCGGTGACCGCGCGCGCGCTCTCGAGATTGCCGGTCCATTTCAGTTCGAGCCGGTTCTCCGTACCGTCGTCGTGCAGTGAGACGATCGTACCGCTCTTCCTCGTGAGGGGGTCGCATACCGCATCGTGAGGCCCGAGTTTGTAATGCTGATTCGGAAACGCGTACGTATAGACGAAACTCTTTTTTTCGGGCCGCGGCGCAATTCGTTCGTCGAGCAGCATGCCGCCGATCGCTTCGCGATCGAATTCTTGGAGTTCGTCGACGTTTTCGCAGCGATCGAAGTATCGCCACCACGCCGGCTTTTCTTCGCGGCGGTGATAGGCCAGCAGATTGCCGAGCAGATAGCGCGCGCGTTTGAGCGGCGCCATCGCGCGGAACTCGCCTTCCGATTGCGGTGCAAGCACGTCGCGCAGCAGAAGACGCTCGAGTTCGCTCGTCCGCTCCTCCTCGCGCTCGGCAGCGCGGCGGCCGCCGCACGTTTTGCAGCCGTCGACGTACTCGGCGTGGCAGGGTTCGTCGGGCGATTTCAACGGCCGCAGCGGCAAATCGACGCCGAACGCCGCGATGGCCTCGGGACGCCGCGCCAGCAGCCACTCGCGCAGGCGATACGTCGATTCGCAATCGTCTTTGTTGTACGCTTCGATGTCCGCGAGAATCGCCGGGTCGCGACGTTGCAGCCACTCCTCGAACATGACGATCGACTCGTCGCCTTTCTTGACGTCCGTTCCGCGAATCTGCTGGTAGAGTTTCTCGACGTTCTTGAGGCCGTAGCGTTCCTCGGAAACGACCAGCGTCTGGCGTACGACGGCGAAGAGATCGACGAATACCTCGCCGCGCAAGAGCACGTCGATCTCGTTTTCGCGCGTGCAGTGGGCTTGCGCGAGGCGGCGCAGCGCCGTTTTTTCGTACGACGCGTAGTGATAGACGTGCAGGCCGGGATACGTGCGGCGGCGGTCCACGATGAAATCCACGAAGGCTTCGAACGCCGCTTTTTCGGCTTCGCGATCGCAGCCCCAAAAGGCTCGGAAGTGCGGCTCGTCGTCGGGAAGCCAGCAGCCGAAGAGATACTCGAGCCCGCGACCTGGTTCGTAGAGCGGGTCGCCCTCCATATCGAAAAAAACGTCGCCCCGCGCCGGCGCGGGCAGGAGCGAGAAACCCATCGGCGGCGCGTGCTCGATCAGTTCGTGGTGGATGCCGCCTTCCTCACGCGCGCGCAGCTGAAGGCGCGCCTGACGGCGCAGCTTCGCGTACGTCTCCTCGCTCATGCCCTCGGGACGAGCGCCGTCGCTTGCGCGCGCAAGTGCGGCAGCGCCGGCAATGCCCGCAGCTTCGAGCTTGGCAATGTGACCGCGCCGCATCCCAGCCACCAGGCTGAGATGGTCGTCGGCTCTGCGCTTGGCCTTGCAGGCGTCGTCCCACCGGCAGATCGCGCAGTGCGAGCAGCGGTGAGGATAGATCGCCGCATCCGCCGCTTCGGTTCGCACCGGGTCGCCGACGAACTCGAGGTAGCGCGCTTTCAAATGCCGGTAGTACGCGAGGTAGTCGTGCAGGCGAAACCTTTCCTCGCTGCCGTCGCCGAGCACGATCGAGCCGTGCGCCGGCATCACGCCCTGTATTCGCTCGAGATGTTCGCCGTAGTTACAGAGTTGGACGAGAAAGTAGGGCTTCGACGCGAGTGCCAACTTCGTGTCGAGGACTTCGTAGCTCCAAACACCGAGATTCGACGGCCGTTCCACGCGGCGCAGAAAATCCGCGTGCCCGACGAACGCGCCGTCGAAAAACGTCGCTTGATAGAGAATCGGAACGCCCGCCGCCATCGCATCGCGCGTCCGCCGCTCGGCGTCGTATAACGCTTCGAAGGTATTCTGGGCGCGCTCGAACGCAACGACGCCTTCGCTGCCGTGCTCCTCGCGAAGGCGTTCGAGGTGGCGTTCCTCGTGTTCGATGCCCTTTTTTCGAATGAGGTCGCCGCGCGGGTCGTCGACGGTGGGTGCCGTTAACTTCCCGCGCGCGACCAGTGCCTCCAGTTCGGTCAGGCGCCCGCACTGCAAATAGTCGTTGAGATCGCTCGCCGAATGGACGAGCCGTCCCTCGATAATTTGCACGCTAGCGTCTCACTCCGAACGCTGCTTCGACTGCGCGTGCTGCGCACGCTGCGCTCAGCATGACACTATTTTACTGCTCGCAGCCGCAGTCGAAGGACGTGTGCTATTGGCAGCCTTGCGTCGTGTCCGTCAAGACGTAGTCGCGCGCCTTGACCGTCTTATCCCAGCAACGCCGGCCGTCGAAGTTGCGAACGGCGTAGTGACGGCTGCTCTTGCCGTTCGACGGTGAGTAGCCCGACGACGTGAACGTCAGCGTATCCGACGAACGCGCTTCGTCGAGCAACGACCACGCCGGCGGCTGGATGCCGATGTCGACGCCGTCTCCGTGCTTGAGCTGCACGACGCTCGCCGTTTGCTGAGCCGAACTTGAGCCGACGAGCTGGTAGTTGTAGTCGAGCGTTAGCGGATAGGTCACGCGGCTGCGTCGGCGCTGGACACCGCTCTTTTCCGATGTGACGGTATTCGATTCGACGATTGTGTTTTGAACGATGTTTTGCAAGAACTGCGTCGACGTATCGTTGATGGTTTGCTGGTTCGAGAACGAGACGCGCTGCGTTACTTCGGTGGTGATGCGCCCCTGCGACGTGTTGACGTAGCCTTTTAGACTGACCGGATGCGTCGCGCTGACGTCGATCGTCCCGTGCGCGTTGCCCGAACGCGTGAACTTCACGTGCTCGACGACCGTCTGTGCCGGATCCATCGCCGTGCCGTTGCGGATCAGGCCGCCCGTGACTTGCGAGGATCCGTGGTCCTGGTAGATCAGCAGCGCGCCGTTGGCGGAGAAGTAGCCATCGGCGTTCCACACCGAAACGGCAACGGTGTGCGGATTACCGTCGTCGAGCAATGCGGCGAACGGCGTGAGGTTCACGCGGTACGGCTTGAAGTTCAGCGTTTCGACGCCGGGCAGCGGAACCCACAGATACGGATCGATGCCGCCCGTGTAGATCCACGGATAGACCGGTGCCACGCCGGCCGGCTGGCCGTCGATCGACACCTCACCCTCTCGGAAGGCGGTGCTGCCGCAGTTCCCCAGTTTTTGCGCGAGGTCGTTCGGAAAGCAGGTGTACCAAAACTCGTCGTTCGACTGCGATTGGAGGAAGACGTCGAGGTACGCTGCTTCAACGTTCTGGGGGAAGGTAAACGTGCCGGCCATCTGGTTCGACGGCCCGTTGAGATAGACGTAGCCGCCGGTAGCTCCGGCCGACAACGGATAGACGGCGTCCGCGGTCTGTGCCGGCGGAAACTGCAGCGTAGCGGGATAGAAATCGAGTTCCGCCGTGCCGAAAATTTTGCCGGTGTATTGCGAGTTGACGATATTGTAGACCGAAGCTTGGCCGGTGGATGCGTTCGCGAAGACCGGCGCATATTCGGTGACGTCGCGCTCGACGTTCCATTGCGGGCTGGAGCTCGAGCCCGGCTCCGAAGTCGTGCCGAAGAAGACGTTCGTGCCGCCGATCCACACCGCGCCGGTGCGATCGTACTGCACGCCCGCCGTCACGCGGAAATGCATCTTGAACACGATCTTGGCATAGGGTCCGGGGCAGCCCGCCGGCGGCGCGTAATTGAACGGATGATCGCTGTAGTCCGAAAAGTCGCCGACCGGAAGTTGCCCGCTCTGCAGCGGCGGGGTGTTCGGCGTGAAGAGCTGATCCACGCACGGCGCTTCGGCCGGGACCTTGACCGGCGCGTATGGCGTCACCGGATAGCCGGCGCCGTGATCGGGACCCATTCCCGACTTCGCGATGAGGGAGCGCAGTTTGAGCGCGCTGCGCGTCGGAGAGAGCGGCCCGCGCAACGACTGTGCGCCGGCTTGCATGCCCGAACCGGGCGGCACCGCGCCGCCAAAACTCTGTTGACCGCCGCACGCCGCCAATGAGGCGGCGCACGCGATTGCCGCAATGCGTACGAAATGACCGCGTGCAACGCTGCGCATCCTACAACCCTCCAAGAAAGACGGTAAAAGCGAAGCGATTCCGCGACGAACGCGCGGTTCCTATGACGTTGACGAACGGCACCGGAGCGGAAACCTGACGGCCGCTGTCATATATGTGCGGTTGGATGGAACCGTGAAGGCCGACCGGCTCATCTCGCTGCTGCTGCTGCTCCAATCGCGCCGCCGCAGCACGGCGCGTACGCTGGCCGAAACGCTCGAAGTTTCGGAGCGCACCATCTATCGCGACGTCGACGCACTCGGCGCGGCGGGCGTTCCCGTGTACGCCGAGCGCGGCAGCCACGGCGGCATCGCCTTGGCCGGCGGGTACCGTCGCGCGCTCACGCACTTCAACGAAGACGAGATTCGCGCGCTGTTCGTCTCGGGCGCGAGTCCGCTCGCCGATCTCGGCCTTGGGCACGGTCTCGACCGCGCGCTGGAAAAGTTGCGCGGCGGACTGGCTGAAGTGCAGCGGCGAGCCGCCGAGGAGTCTCGCTCGCGGATTCACCTCGATCAGCGCCGCTGGAATCAAGAAGAACCTTCGCGGGAATTGCTGACCGCGTTGCGACGCGCCGTCTGGGACGATCGCCGGCTGCGCGTTCGCTACGAAGATCGCAACCGCAAAGTCACGTCGCGCACGATCGACCCGCTGGGGCTGGTGTCGAAGGCCGGGGTGTGGTATGCGATCGCGCGCGCCGGCGGCGAGATGCGCAGCTTTCGCGTCGAGCGCATTCGTGCCATTGAGGAGTTGCCCGAACGCTTCGAGCGGCCGCAAGCGTTCGACCTCGAAATGTATTGGCGCGAATCGACGCGCCGTTTCGCGCAGGAGTCGCGATCCGAAATCAGCGTCGCGACGATGCGCGTGCGCGAGGACGCGCTCGAACGCATCACGGCGTCGTATTGGACGACCGAAATCGTCAGCGTCAACGACGGCGAGGCGGTCGTGCGCGTGACGTTTCCGGGGAACGATGCGGCCGTCGCTCAGGCGATTGCCTGGGTCGATTGCGCGCGTGTGGCCGAGCCTGCCGAACTGCGCGACCTGGTCGCCGCGCGCGCCCGGCAGGCCTACGATGCCTACGGAGTTTCGCGCTAGGTCGGCTTGCGCTGATGCAGGATGATCCCGTTGCCCTCGGGGTCGCTCGTGAAAGCCATGTAGCAGACCGGCGTCTCGGTGACGTCGCTGACTTCGAGCCCGCGCTTGCGATAACTCGCCACCGCGCCGTGGACGTCGCTCACCGAGAACATCACGAAACCGCCGGTGGTGCCGTCGTCGGGCTTCCATACGCCGAACGTCGCGCCGTCGGACAGCGTGAATTCGGCGCCGCGGGCCGCATCGTCGGTCTCGGTGGGAGCGATGCCGAGCACGTCGCGGTAGAAGGCAATCGCGGCGGCGGGATCCTTGACGAGGTAGCCGGCGATGTCCATGCCGGTGATGGTCGCGCCGTTCGTCTTCGGCTCGGAGGAAACGCTCATGTCGGAACTCCTTATCGGAACGTGTTGGTGTTCATTGCATGGTAGCGCGGCATATATGACATCCGCTGTCAGGATGAATTCCGCTCCGGCGATGAAAGGCTGGCGCCCATGACGATTTCGACTGCGCCCGGCCCGGGGACGCCGCGCTCAAAGGCGCCGTCAGACGGACATCTCGAGAGCGTGCAGGCCGCCGGCCCGATGCGTAACGCCAAGATGACGATCGTCTTCGACGACATCCGGCTGGCCGGCGGGACGAAAGAACCCGTGAACGTGCGGCTCGTGAACCTCAAGGCCTTTTGAGGTTCCTATCCCGGGTATAGAGTCCGGCATGTTGGAGCGCGACTCGCACCGTTCGCCGGCCAGGCTCGCGCTCGCGCTGGGAGCGCTCGGCATCGTGTTCGGCGACATCGGCACCAGCCCGCTCTACGCGTTCCGGCAGTGCTTCTTTACACAGCTCCACGTCGAGCCGACGCACGAGAACGTGCTCGGCATCGTGAGCCTCATTCTCTGGGCGCTGATTCTGATCGTCTTCGTTCGCTACATCGGCATGGTCATGCGCGTCGCGCACGACGGCGAGGGCGGAATCTTGGCACTGCTGGCATTCGTCCTTCCACCGGTCAAGCGCGGGGTGCTTCCGTCGCCGACGTGGCTGACGTTTCTCATCGTCCTCGGCGCGGGCATGCTCTTCGGCGACGGCATCATTACGCCGGCGGTGTCGGTGCTGTCGTCGGTTGAGGGCCTCTCCGTAGCGACGCCGGACGCAAGGCCCTTCATCGTGCCGATCGCGGTCGGCATTCTGGCGGCGCTATTCATCGTGCAACGGCGCGGCACCGCGCGCATCGGCGCCGTCTTCGGCCCGATCATGTTCACATGGTTCGCGACGATCGCCGTGCTCGGTGCGATCGGGATCGCGCAGTATCCGGCCGCGCTGTGGGCTATCGATCCGTCGCACGTCGTCCGCTTTTTCGCCCATCACGGCCTCGCCGGCGTTGCGATATTCGGGGCGATCGTGCTGTGCGTCTCGGGCGTCGAAGCGCTCTATGCCGACATGTCGCACTTCGGCCGCAAACCGATAGCCATGGCATGGTCGGCGGTCGTCTTCCCGGCGCTCGCGTTGAACTACATCGGTCAAGGCGCGGTCGTGCTCGCCGACGTGAACAATCTCGACAATCCATTCTATCGTTTGACGCCGCCGGCGGCGCTCTACCCGGTCGTCATCATCGCGACGGCCGCCACCATCATCGCGTCGCAAGCGCTCATCTCGGGCGTCTTCACGCTCACCAAACAGGCCATCAGTTTAGGGTTCATTCCGCGCGTCAGCGTCGTCTACACGTCAATCCTGCACCGCGGACAAGTCTACGTGCCGTTCGTGAACCGGCTGCTGGCCGTCGCCTGCATCGTGCTCGTCATCGGCTTCCACAGTTCCACGCGGCTCGCGAATGCCTACGGACTCGCCGTCGCCGTGACGATGGTCGTCACCTCGATCGCCTATTTCGAAGTCGTGCGTCTAAAGTTCGGCTGGAGCTTGAGCGTCGCGCTGCTGACGACGGCGCCGTTCCTCGGGGTCGAACTGCTCTTCGTCCTCGGCGGATTGCCGAAGATTGCCGAAGGCGGTTGGATCCCGCTGCTCGTCAGCGCCGTCGTCTTCGTCATTGCGAGCGCGTGGCGCGCGGGGCGGCGCCGCGTCGCCGAAGTGCAGGTCGAGCAATCGCAGTCGGTCGCGGATTTCCTCGAGCACTCCGGCGATCGCCTCGGCGTGCCTTCGCACGGCACCGCCGTATTTCTCACCGCCGATCCCGACGGCATTCCGTTCGTCTTGCGCCATCATCTCGCGCGAACGCACAGCCTCGACGAACTGATCGTCTTGCTCACCGTCATTCCCACGACCGATCCATACGTCGATCCCTCGGACCGCGTCCACGTGGAACGGCTGTGCACCGGTCTTTTTCGCGTCACCGCGCGCTTCGGGTTCATGGAAAATCTCGACATTGCGCCGATCGTTGCGGCGTGCGCGCAGAAGGGCCTGTTGCTCTACGGAACCGATACGACGTTTTATAGTGCGGATCCGCAGATCGTGCCGCTCGACGAAGGTTTTGTCCGAGCCTGCTATCGTAACTTGTACGTCGTGCTGAAAAGGAATGCGCGGGCGGTGACGGCGACGCTGGGAATTCCCGCCGACGCCCACGCGAAGTTGTGCATCGAAGTTCCGATGTGAAGCGCGTTCCACTGCCCGGATCGCACCGCCTGGTGTGGCCGGGCAGCCGCCACGCCGCGCCGGTCGCGCCGGAACACGAGGTGCTGCTGACGGCGTGGCTGCGCACGCGGAAGGGCGGCGCGATCGACGCCGCGGCGGCGCGGGCGATCGGCAGCGTTCCGCCGTTGCAGCGCGCCTACGCCGATCGTAAGTCGTTGGAAGAGCGGACGGCCGCCGATCCGGCCGACGTCGCGGCGCTCGGGCGCTACTGCGAAAGCCTCGGCATTACCGTCGGACCCGCTCGCTGGCGTTCGTTGACGTTGAGCGCGCCGATCGAAACGCTCGTCGATGCTTTCGGTGCCGACGTCGCCATTTTCGAAGACGAAGACTTACGCCGCTTTCGCCATCGCTCCGGCGCATTGCACGTGCCGGCGGACATCGCCGCGATCGTGCGCGGCATTTTCGGCTTGCATCAATGGCCGCGTTCGCGCAGGGTACCGGCGCTGCAACGGCACGCGACGCCGCTGCTCGCGAGCGACGTGGCCGCGCGCTATGCATTTCCGGATGCCGACGGCAGCGGTCAGACGATTGCCGTCGTGCAGTTGAACGGAACGTTCGACGTTGCGGATTTTCAGCAATGCATGACGGCGCAGCACCTGTCTCCGGCGTCGCCCGTGGTCAAGCGGATCGACGACGCGGCGATCCGGCACGAACGGGCGACGCTGCAGGATCTCGAAGCGGCGCTCGACGTGCAAATCGCCGCGTCACTCGCCCCGGGCGCGCGCCTCGTCGTGTACGAGGCGCCGAACGACGAGCGCGGCTTCCTCGACGCGCTGCGCGCGGCGATCTTCGACGCAGAACACGCCCCGTCGATCGTGTCGGTCAGTTACGGTTGGCCCGAGCGCTTGTGGACGCCGGGGGCGCTCGACATTCTCGACGATCTCTTCGCGGCGGCCGCGCTCGCCGGGGTGAGCGTCTTCTGCGCCGCGGGCGACAACGGCGCGGAAGTCGATGCCGGCGGACGCGCGCACGTTTTGGCGCCGGCGTCGAGCGAGTTTGCCATCGCGTGCGGCGCGACCTCGATCGCCGGCGACGCCGAGAGCGCGTGGAAAAATACGGGCGGCGGTTTCAGCGCGCGCCTCAAAGCGCCGGCATGGCAGCAGAGCGTCGCAACGGTCGCATCGCGCTACGGCGTTGCCGCCGGCCGCGGCGTGCCCGACGTCTCGGCGCAACAATCGCCGGGTTACTACGTCGTGATGCAGGGCACGGAGTTGGCGATGGGTGGAACCAGTGCGGTGGCGCCGGTCTGCGCGGCGCTTGCGGCGCGGCTCAATCAGCGCATCGGCGCGCCGATCGGGTTCGTCGCGCCGCTCCTGTATGCGCCGGAAAACGCGTCGTGCTTCACGCCCGTCACGCAAGGCGGCAACGGCCGCTACGAAGCCGCGCCGGGATGGAATCCCTGCGCCGGCCTCGGCACGCCGGTCGGCACCGCCCTGGAAAAAGCGCTAGTTCATACACCCTAAGGCGTCGTCGCTGAACGCCTGGTGCGCGGCTTTGTAGGTGTGCACAGCTTTGTGCAGCTTTTCTTTGTCGACGCCGGGGTGCGCCGCGAGTTTGTGGTGCAGTTCGTCGATCGAACGTCCGTGTGCGTCGAGATCGGCGGCGGCTTGTTCGCGTGGGCTGGCCATGAGCTACGCTCGTTTCTCGGCAGCCTGCGCCGCCGGGGCGGTTGGTATGAAGGAATCTATCGAGGCGGCGCAATCCAGCGCCTGCTCTTCGGTAAGGCGGCTCCCGGCAGCCATCCGTTCCGCGAGCTCGGTATCATTGTACCGTTCGTTGAGCAGACGCATCAAGCGTTCGTGACCGATTCGCTCGGTGGTTTGCCGCGTGTCGTCGCCGGCATACTGCGCGCTCGCGAAGCCCGCGAGCAGTGCGGCGCGTTCTGCGTCGCCGCTGAGGCCGGCAAGCAGCGCGTGATGCTCGAGCGCGGTCAGCGTCCAGCGCGCACCGGTCCGACGCATGATGCGAAGCGCTTCCCGGAGCAACTGGCGAGCCCCGCCGAGTTCGTCGACGGCCATCGCGTAGGCGGCGAGATTGCAAATGGCAAGGCCCAACGGCGCCGTATCGAGGCGTTCGTAGACCGCGCGCGCTTGTGCCGCCGCCTCGCGAGCGGCCGCGACGTTGCCGACTGCGAATTCGAGTTCTCCGATGTTGAGCAGCGCGCTCGCGTGCGCCTCACTGCCGGCGCGTTCGCGCGCCGCGACTTCGGTGAACCGGCGCCGTGCGGTCTCGACGTCACCGCGCTGCAGGCTCGCAATGGCCCAGTTGCGCAGCAACGCGTTGAGCGCGACCGGCGCCAGCGTTGCCGCATCTTCATAGGCTTCGGCGAATGCGCGTTCCGCCTCGTCGAAACGCCGGGCATCGCGATAGACGCTGCCCAGCATTGCGAGCGCGTGCGCTTTTTCGTTGAGGTCGCCGGAAGCGCGAGCGATGGCCGCCGCATCGCCGGCGAGCCGCTCGCGCTGCGTGGTCCCGCGGCCGACCAGCCATTCCAGCCGTACGTGGTGGCGCAGAACGCGCGCGCGCGTGACCGCGTCGGCGTCCACGCCGTCGATCTCCGCAAGCGCGTCGTACCAGCGAATCGCTTCGTGCGGCGTCGTGACGAGTTCGGGCCATTCGAGATGGGCCAGGAGAGTCAAGCCGGTCGCGGCGTCGCGGCGGTTGACGACCGACCATTCCAACGCGCCGCGGATGTTGTCGATCTCGCGCGCCAGGGCGTGCTGCCAGCGCTCGTCCTCGAGCCGATCGACGAGCTCCGCGCGTTCGCGGACGAGGGCGGCAAAGTAGGCTGCGTGCTTGGCAGCGATCGTATCGGCCTTGCCGGATGCGCCCAACTGCTCGCGGCCGTATTCGTGGATCGAGTTGAGCATCCGATAGCGCCGCTCGTCGCCGCCGGGCTCGGCAACGACCAGCGATTTGGCGACCAGTGCGGTGAGGTTGTCGAGCACCTGCCATTCGTCGATATCGTCGCCGGCGCAGACGGCCGATGCGGCCGCGAGCGTCCACCCGCCGGCAAACGACGAGAGGGCCGCAAAGACGACGCGCTCGTCGCCTTCGAGCAACTCGTAACTCCAGTCGATCAGGGCGCGCAGCGTCTGCTGCCGCGGCAGACGATCGCCGCCCTTTTGGGAGAGTAAGCGGAATCGCTCGTCGAGCTTCTCCGCGATCTGCTTCGGGGAAAGCACCGCCGCGCGCGACGCCGCCAGTTCGATGGCCAGCGGAATTCCGTCGAGCCGCGCGCAGATGTCCGCGACGACCGCGGCGTTCTCTTTTGAAATCTCGAACGTCCCGTCGACGGCACGCGCGCGCTCGGCGAAGAGCGCAACGGCGGCGCCGGTGTCCAGCGACGGCAGCACGTAGGTCTGCTCGCCGGCGATCTCCAGCGGCTGCCGGCTCGACGCGAGCATCGTTACGCTCGGACATGCGGCGGCGATTGCCGACACGATGCGCGCGACCGGCTTGGCCACGTGCTCGCAGTTGTCAAAAACGAGCAGCATGTGTTTGGCTTTGAGAGCGCGCGTCACGTCGTCGAGCGCGTTATCACCGGCCGTCAGCGCGACGCCGAGAGCGTGCGCCGTAGTAGATGCGACGTGACTGCCGCTGGAGAGTGCGGCGAGTTCCACCAGCCGGACGCCGTCGGTAAAATCGTCGGCGACGTCGGCAGCGACCTGCAACGCCGTGCGCGTTTTGCCCACGCCGCCCGACCCGACGAGCGTGACGATACGGTGCGCGCGCACGAGCGCGGCGATTTCACCGAGTTCGCGCTCGCGACCGACGAACGACGTGAGCTGCACGGGCAAGTGTGCGCCCGCACTCGCGGCGCGCAGCGGCGGAAAGTCGGCGCGCAAACCCGGCGCGACGATTTGATAGATGCGTTCGCTGCGCTCGAGGTCTTTGAGTTCGTGTTCGCCGAGGTCGCGCAGCGTGACGTCGGGCGGAAGATCGGCGCGCACGACCGCCGCCGTAGCGCCGCTGCAGATCGTTTGTCCGCCGTGCGCCGGGTCCAGCAATCGAGCGACGCGATTGACGGCCGGTCCGAAGTAGTCGCCGCCGCGTTCGTCGGCCGTTCCCGTGTGAATAGCGGCCCGCGCCGCGAGGCCTCCGACGCTCGAAAAATCCTCGTCGGCCAGCGCGCGTTGCGCGTCAACGGCGGCTTCGACGGCGTCGAGCGGTCGCGCGAATGCCGCGCAAAAGGCGTCGCCCAGAGCCTTAAAGACGTAGCCGCCGTGCCGTTCGATCGCGTCGCGCAGCAGCACGTCGTGACGCCGCACGGCGTCCTCCATAGCCGCGCGGTCGCGCTCCCAACGCCGCGTGCTGCCCTCGATATCGGTGAAAACGAACGTCACCGTACCGCTTGGAATCGCCACTGTCCGCACCTTCGCGTGCAAAAAGGAGTGTTTCCTCGTTCGGAGCCGGCGCGCCGGGTATCCCTCGAGCGCGGTCAGATGCTCAGGTCGACGATGAGGGCCGAGTGATCGGTCAGACGTTCGGTGCGGAACTCGTGGTCGTATTCGGCGCAGCGTACCTTCGGCAAGAGCGCGGGCGAAACGAACGCCTTGTCGATGCGCCAGCCGCCGCGCCCCTCGTACGCGCGGTCGAGCCGGAACGGCACCCAACTGTAATCGAGCGTGTCGGGATGCTTCGCCAGCCACGCTTCCGTCCAGTATTGCTCGAGTTCGGCGTAGAGATCGGCGGTGCTGAATTCGTCGGCGCGACGGCCCGTGCGAACGTTGACCTCGATGTCGGTTTCGTTGCGTCCGGAGTTCATGTCGCCGATGCACATTGCGTTGGCGCCACGCTGATTGTAGCGTTGGGCCGCAGCAATGAGGCAGCGCAAATGCGGCCGCTTACGATCTTGGCCGGGCAAATACACGCCGAACAGATCGAACGCCGGAAAGCGCGCCAGCAGCACGGCATTGGGATAGTCGTCCTCCGAGAGGCCGAAGGGATTGCGGATGCTGTCGAAGTCTTCGCGAGCGGCGATCAGCACGCCGTTGCCGCGGTGCCCTTGCGTCCACGCCTGATGCGTCAGTCCGATGCCGGCCGCGCGTTCGCGCAGGTAGGCTCCGGCCGGCGTATCGCGATACTCTGAGAAGACGGCGACCCCGGGCCGGTGTTCGGCAACGCGCTCGACGAGCGGTCCGATCGAGGAGCGGCTCCCGCCGGAACGGACGTTGACCGCCAGAACAATCACCCGTGCCTCTTACCCAGCGTCGCCGAATAATGTTTGAACGGTGACACCCCGGGCCACATCCTAGATGACGCCCATAGATCGGAGGATGCCATGCAACGCGACGACCCACGCGGCCGCCGGGACGACCAACTCGACGAGCTCGACGAGACCCTGAAGCCCGATATTCCCAGGCCGCATCACAAACCGTTGCCGCCCGGCGAGGCGCTGCGCGAAGCGCGCGACACGTACGGTGACGATTCGGCGTCCCCCAACCGCGAGGACCAGGAAGACATGCACCACGGCGCTTCCAATGAGTAGCGCGACCGGCGCGCGAGCGGACCAGCGTCCGGCGGCGGCGAGCGGCTCCTTCACCATCGGCGGCGATTTGCCGGTGCACCGGCTTGGGTTTGGCGCGATGCGCATCACGGGCCCGGGAATCTGGGGCGCACCCGCCGATCACGACGAGGCGATTGCCGTGCTGAAGACGGCCGTCGAACTCGGCATTACGATCATCGACACCGCGGATTCATACGGACCGCACACGTCGGAAGAATTGATCGCGGAGGCGCTCTATCCGTATCCCGACGATCTCGTCATCGCAACCAAAGCCGGGCTCGTTCGTCCCGCGCCCGGGCGCTGGGACCAGCACGGCCACCCCGACCACTTGCGATCGGCGATCGAAGGGAGTCTGCGCCGTCTGCGTCTGGAGCGGATCGATCTGCTGCAGCTTCACGCCGTCGACCCGAAGGTACCGTTCGAGGATCAAGTTGGAGCCCTCGTCGCGCTGCAGCGCGAAGGGAAGATCCGTCACATCGGTCTCTCCAACGCTCTACTCCCGCAGATCGAGGCGGCTCGCGAGATGGCGACGATCGTGTCGGTGCAGAATCGCTACAATCTCGGCGACCGCGAACAGGAAGACGTGCTCGAGTATTGCACGCGCGAGAACATCGCCTTCATTCCGTGGTTCCCGCTGGCGACGGGCGACCTCGCCAAACATGACGGCCCGCTGGCACAGGTGGCAAAACGTCTCGGTGCGCGACCCGCGCAGGTGGCGATCGCGTGGCTCTTGGCCAAATCGCCGGTCATGCTACCGATTCCGGGCACGTCGAGCGTCGAGCATTTGAAGGAGAACGTCGCGGCGGCCAGCCTCCATCTCGACCCGGCCGACATGGACGCGTTGGCCGGCGGCTAGCAGCCGGAGAGCAGTTCGATCGAGACGAGTTTATCGGCTTTGAACGTGAAGCTCTGAATTTGACCGCACGGCTCGGCGCCGCTGTCGTTGGGGCCGCCCGTGAACGTCGTGTAGGAGATCGTCGTGAGACCCGGTTGACCTTTCGCGGGGTGCGGCGCCGCCGCGCCGTAGATGTGCGCGAGTTGCTTCTGCGTCATCCCGAGCGTGACGCCGCGCATCGTGTGGACGCCGCTGAGATCGGCATTGCTCACCGGTTTCGGCGGCGGCGCGACGTTTGCGGTGAGCGCGAAGCCGCGCCACGCGCAGCAGCCTTTGTAGAACAGCACGAGCGAGCGCGCGCGATCGTAGACGACTCTGCCTTTGATCGGTTCGGCGGTTCCAAAAACGAATGCGGTGCCGTGTTTCAGCGGCGCGCACACGCTTCCGGCATAATCGAAGTCGTGCGTGGGCAGCGTGGGTTTCGCGCTGCTTCCGCACACGAAGTAGTCGTAGCCGCGAACGACGATCGCTCGTTTTTTCGACCACGCGTCGAAGCCGGTTTCGGGATCGGGCAGCCATTGCCCGATCGGCGGATTCCAAGCGGCGCCGTAGGTCTTGGCGGGATCGGATTGCGCGGCCGCGGCGGCGCCGAGCGCGCACGTCACGGCGATCGCGAGGAACGCACCGAGTGCAAAACGATAAGCAGGCATACGATTTGTGTGCGACGCGGCGGCCGCTCGCGCCTCCGCCGGCGGCCGGAAAGTCGACCTCTCGAAACTTACGGGTTGATTGCGATCGACTTGATGTTGACGATGCCCGTTTTTTGAGTGATGCGCTTGGAGCGCGTCTTCGACCCGCCGTCGTACGCGGATATCGTGTTGCTCAGTTGATCGGTGACGTAGTACGTCCCCGTGGCGGCAACGGCGACTTGCGGGTTTGCGCCCTGCTCCAGTGTGAACGATAGACTCGTATTCGGGCACGAATGTCCGGGATCGTAGTCGGTGACGACGGCAGGCACGCCGTTGTTTTGATTCCCGGTATAGATGCGACCGGTCGAATCGATCGCGATCGAAAGGCCGTTGTTGGCGAAGACTTTGCTATCGGTGGTCGCGGTGTAGAGGTGCTGCACGAGCATTCCGTTATGGAAACGTTCGGCAACTTCGTTGCGTATGACGCTGCCGCTCGGATCGAGAACGCAGTGGGTTTTGTCCTGAAAGTAGACGTTCGCCGAGTTCGGGCCGTGGATGCTCCAGACGTCGCCGTTGGAGTCGACGATCATTTGATTGACCGCACCGCCGTTGCCGGTCGGGAAGGCGACCGATGCCGTCGTGCTTCCGGCCGGAAAATACGTGACGCCGGCCGCGTTGTCGCCGACGTAGAGATTTCCCGACGGATCGACCACCGCGTAGGTCGGATTCGTGATGCCGCTCTGACCGAGATTGCCGCCGGTATACGTCGCGATGGGTTTCTTCGGTTTTCCGTTTTGCACGCCGGGTTTGTATTCGAGTACGTTCGTCGAGCAGTATTGCACGGCGTAGAAATTATCGCTCGGCCCGGTCGCCAATGCGGAAGCGTCGCAAGGAATGCCGTAGAATTGCTGCTTCGCCGGAACGACGCCCTTGGATACCGGTTGCTGGTAGACCGCGAACCCGCTTCCCCGGCTCGCTTCGTCGATGAAGTACGGGACGTTATTCTTTCCGAACGCTTCGTTGCTGCCGACGCCGGTTGCGGCCGTCGTCTCGAGGTTATTGAGTTTCGCAAGACCGTAGCGCACGTATTCGCCCGAGTAGAGGCCGGGCGATCCGGTATTGTAGACGTAGAGATACTGCGTGTCGTTCGGGTGCGCGAGCGCTTGCGAGACTGCGGGATTCGCCGGTGCCGGCGGCTGCGCCCCCGAGCCAAACGAGCAGGCGGCCAGCAGCGGCACGAGCGAGGCGCCGAGTAAACGTTCGATTCCGCGTTTCGCCATGAGCGATACTCCTGTCGTCACGAGAAGCAACCCGGTCCGGTCGCATTGGGCAAAGTCAATGCCGTTCCTGCGCTAATGCATCAGTCCGGCAACCGCATTCACGACGAGTGCGAGGATGGCGGTATTGTATGCGAACGAGACCAGTCCATGAAGGAGCGCGAGCGAGCGAATGTGCGCGCTCGTTATCTGCACGTCGGAGACTTGGAACGTCATGCCGAGCACGAATGAGAAATACGCGAAGTCGAGATCTTTCGGCTCGTGCGCGCCGGGAAACTCGAGTCCGGCGCCGGGCTTGTCGGCGGCATCGCGCCGCTGATAGTAGAGATGTGCGTATCGAAACACGAAGAGCGTGTGGATCAGCAGCCATCCGAGCGCGACCGCCGCAAATGCGAACATGTGGACGAAGGCGGAGTGTGACGACGTGAGATCGTTCGTCGACGGCAGCAGGATGTTGAAGGCCGAAATAAAGCCGAACACGACCGCGAGCAGCACGACGATGAATGCCACGTTTCCTCCCGGATCCTCGCTCGCGGCCCGCGCCTGCGTTGCCGCGACGTCGCTGCGGAGGATGCGGTACCAGTAGAAGACCAGCATTCCCAACGCGGCCGCACCGTAGACCGCCACGATGCGCGCCATGGCGGGAAACCACGGAGGAGCCGATGCCACGATCGCGATCTGCGCGGCGCCGCCCGCGGCGGCGGCGACGGCGAGCGGGACCAGCGCGCGGTCGCGAAACCGCAGTTTCTTCAGGGTTTCCCGCCGGATTTGATGGTGGAGTAGACGGCTTTCATGAGCTGCTGGAGATGACTGTTCTTCTCGACCGGACGGCTGTTCGCAAAGATCGCCACGACCAGATTCGAGCCGGGGAAGTAGAGGTGCACCGCACGGAAGCCGAGCGTTTCACCTTGGTAGAACCAGAACGTGCCGAAGCCGGGAATGTATTTTTGCGCCACGCCGAGCCCGAAGCCGCTCGGATCGCCGGCCGTCGCCGCGGCGATGGGTTTTGCCGTCTTGGTGGAGTTCAAACTCAACAGCTCGGCCTTTTGCTTGGCCGGCAAGAGCGCCGTGCCTTGGTACATCGCGCGTGCCCACACGACGAGATCGGCCGGCGTCGAGACGATCGAACCCGCACCTTGGGCCCACGACAAGCTGAAGCGGCTGACGTCTTTTCCGATAAACTTGCCGAAGCCCGCATCGTCGTTCTCGTAATAACCGGCGACTACGCGCTTTGCAACTTCCGCCGGAAAGAGGTTCGACGTGTAGTAGGTGTTCTTTAGGCCCGCGCCGGCGATGATGCGCGCCATCGCGGCCGAAAAACTCTTGCCCTCGCTGCGCGCCGCCACGACTTCTTGGGCCAGCAGATATCCGGTGTTGGAGTAGTGGTATTTGGTTCCGGGTGCGGAGAGGAACTTCGGATAGACCATGCGGATCAGCCGGTCGGTCGACATATCGGCCATCGGGTTTGCGGCGAACGCTTTCTCCCATGCGGGCGTGTTGTCGTAGGATTCGATGCCGCCGGTCATGCTCAGGAGCTGCCGCAACGTCAACTTCGCGTATGCGGGATATTGCGGCAGATACGTGCCGATTGGAGCGTCGATCGACAGGCGTCCCTGTGCTTCGAGCTGCAGCACCGCGACGGCGGTGAACGCCTTGGTGTTGCTGCCGATTTGGAAGAGATCGCTCGGGGCGACCCGTGGCCCGGACCCGTAGCGCGTGGTGCCGGCCGTAAGGTTCAGCATCGGCCCGTCGTTGGCGACGCTGACCGACATCGAAAGGGCGGAGAGATGTTCCCGTTCGCCGCGCTCCTTCAGGTAGGCGTTCAGGTCGCGCTGGAGCGCAGCCGCGAGCGCTGACGTGGGTTGTGCCGGTGAGGGCGCCGCGGCATATCCCGGCTGCGCCTGCACGAGAACGAGCATTCCGAGCGCGACGTAGCGTGCAAACGGCACGCTGTGCTTTATCCAACTCATCGTTTCGGTTTTCGCGAGCGCTGCGAACCGTCCTCGATGCCCGGCCTCCTTTCCCGCCCGCAGGAGTGTCTTAGCGGTTTTCGCAGAAATGGGCGCTGCAATGCGATGGATTGCGATTCTTCTCGTGGCGATGGCTGTGCCGGCGGCGGCCTCGGCCGACGTTGCGCAGACGCCCGGATCGAACATCGTCGTTACTACCTGCCACGCTCAAATCGGCAAGCCGCCGTTGCGAATTGCGTATAAAAACGATTCGCAGAAGGGCGCGAAGGAAGTGGATTTCTCGCTCGTCGATGCCGCGGGTCTCGTAACCACCGTCCGCGACGTCGGAAAGTTCGGAGCCGGCGCGCAGATTAACCACGTTTTCGACCTGCCGGCCGACGTATCGCCGCTCGGACTCAGTTCGGCGAGCTGCGTCGTCACCAAAGTGACCTACATGGACGGAACGAGCTGGACGAACCCGAATCCGCCGTAGGATGAGAGTCGCAATAGCCGCGATCGTCCTTTCGTGTGCGTGCGTTTTTGGTGTTCGCTCGGCCTCCGTCGCTTCAAACGCGCCGTCGCTGGAAAGTCCCGCCGTCCGCAACGCGATCGTCGCCGCCGTCGAGAAGGATCGTAGGCGCTACGGCGGCCGCACCCCGGTGCCGGGCGTCCTCGTCGGCGTATGGGATGGCGGCGGCCACAGCTTCATCCGGCCCTTCGGGTACGCGAATCTCGCCAAGCAGCGCGTCTTGAGCGCCGCCGACCACTTCCGGATCGGGAGCAATACGAAAACCTTCGTGGTTTCCGTGATCCTGCAACTGGTCGACGAAAAGAAAATCGCGCTCGACGAACCAGTAAGCCGCTTCTCGCTCGGCGTGAACATTCCAAACGCCGAGAACATCACGATTCGCGAGTTATGCGACATGCGCAGCGGACTCTTCGAAGCCTACGACACCCCGCAGTTCGAACACATGAAGGTTACGCCGCAGACGGTCTTCGACCCGCGCACGGTGATTCGCTGGGCGGTCGCGCAGAAGCCGTACTTCGCGCCGAACAAAGACTACCACTATACCAACACCGGCTACCTGATTCTCGGACTGATTATCGAAAGCGTCACGCACGACAGCGTGGCGAATCAAATCCGCACGCGTCTGCTCGTACCGTTCGGTCTAACGCAGACGAGCTACGCCGAAACGATGGCGATGCCCGATCCTTGGGCGCGCGGTTACGGCCTCGACAAGCATCGGAATTGGGAGGACGTCAGCAATACCATTCCGGTGTCGCTGATGGGCGCGGCCGGCGCGATGATCTCCGACATGACCGACATGAAGCGGTGGATCGAGTTGTATGTCGGGGGAAAGACGAGTTCGGCGGCGACCCATCGCGCGCTCATGAATTGCATCTCGGTCGGCGTTCCCGACGCCGCCTTCGGACTCGCGCTCGGCTGCAGCAAGGGCTGGTACGGCTATACGGGCGGATTGCCGGGATATAATACCGCGAACTATCTCTTTCCGAAAAACGGAATATTTATCGTCGCGTGGGTCGACGTCCAGGCGAACGATCCCGCCCCAGGCGCGGCCAACGCCATCTTTCGCGACATCGCGCGCATCATGACGCCGGACAACGTGCCGCTCGAAGGTGGAAAAGGTCTGTAGCTGCATCGCAATCCGATGGTCAGGAGCAACGCCGAGGATCTCCACGAGCGGGCGCGATCGGTGCGGTTCAGGGTCGATTCGCCACCACGAGAAAATACACGTATACCAGCGCCATAACGACGTCTGCGCCGACCACCATTACGGTTACGCGGCGCTTGCGCAACGGGCCGGCGAAAACCAGCGTCGCGAGCGCGAGCTTCTCGACTGCACCAACGACCATGGTTGGGGTGCGAATCTCCGCGTTGTAGCCTGCGTACACCAGCAAACCGCCGACGATCGCCACCAGAAGACTCCAATGACGCGCGACGAGAAGCGTCGTCGCATCGTCCGTCTCTAATCCGAGCAGGACGCTCAAAAGCACGCGCGGCGCAAAAAGACCGATGCCGGCTGCGGCCGTCAGAAGGCCCGTAACGATAAGGACGGCACTCATGGTAATACCAGGACGAGCATAGCCAATGAGATTCGGCAGCGTAGCAGAAAGAGCATGCAATGCGCCGAGGCGAGTTCGTTGCCCGGACGGTTCGTGAACGCCTAGTCATCCGGTCATGATTTCTACACGCATCGTTTGCCGGCCGTTCGTCGGTCGGGAAGAGGAAATCGAGCATCTCGTGTTGCGGCGCCGCCAGGCCGGCGACGCCCACGGCGGACTCGTGCTGGTCGGCGGGGAGCCCGGCATCGGGAAATCGCGTCTCGTCCAAGAGTTTAAAGAGCGCCTCACGCGGTTAACCTCGGTCGTTGCATCGAGCGCGTGCCGCGAGTTCGCTCAGAAGCCGCTGGGCCCGTTGCTCGAACTCCTCGGCCAGTGCGCAGGCGCCGGTGCGTCCGATTTCGCGTGCTCGTCAAAGGCCGAGTGGCTCGAGACGGTCGCGGAGACGTTCGAACGCATCTCTGCGAAACGCACGACCGTCGCCATACTGGAAGACGTGCATTGGGCGGACGTCGATCTGATTCAGACGCTGCTCGTCCTCACGCGGCGAGCGGCGAACAAACGGCTTCTCCTCGTTGCGACGTATCGCGATAACGAACTCTCGCCGGCTCATCCGCTCTTCAAGTGGTTCGGACAGCTCGTTCGCGAACCCGCGGTTTCCGTCGTTACGCTCTCTCGCTTTTCGGATCGGGAACTCGAGCGCTTGATGACGCATGCGATGCGGGGAACGGTCACGCTCGCGCCGCCGGTGCTCC
The DNA here is from genome assembly GCA_963704715.1 of Vulcanimicrobiota bacterium. Taxonomy (GTDB): domain Bacteria; phylum Vulcanimicrobiota; class Vulcanimicrobiia; order Vulcanimicrobiales; family Vulcanimicrobiaceae; genus Tumulicola. The sequence continues at coordinate 2,362,485 of OY969933.1, forward strand.
ACGCCGTGCGCGACCGGTCCGACGGAAATCCGCTCTTCGCCGAAGAGCTGTTACGAAGCGCGGTCGACTCGAAGCGTAGCGGAGTTTCCGATGGTTCGCGCTCGCTGCCGATATCGTTGCACGCGCTGGTTGCCGAGCGCCTGCGGGAATGCACCGGCGCCGAACGCGCGTTGCTGCGTCACGCGTCGCTCGCCGGGCGCAACTTTAGCATCGCCCACGTGTGCGAGATTTTCGGCGGGGCGGCTGCGGCAGCGCCGATGCTCGACCGGCTGCAAGAATTACAGCTCGTCGATGCGGTCGACGCGACGAGCGGCAAATACCGCTTTCGTCACGCGCTCACGCGCGACGTCGTGTACGGCGAGATCCCGATCGAGACGGTACGATCGCTGCATCTCAAAATGGCCGAGCACTTGGAAGGCTTACCGCAGGCGCAGGATGCTCCGGAAATGCTCGGTCATCATCTCTGGGAAGCCGATCGACCCGAGCGCGCCGCCGGCTATTACGAGCGTGCCGGGGACGCGGCCATGACCGTCTTCGCGTACGACGACGCCGCGGCGTTTTATCGGCGCGCTGCCGAGGGTTTCGCACGCAACCGCGCGGCGCGTGCTCGCGCGAACGCTCGAGCGGCCCGCGCGCTGATCTTTGCCGGCGACTTAGACGGCGGCCTCGCGCAGTACGAACGCGCGGTCGACCTGACGCTCGAACTCGGCGACGTGAGCGAGGTCGTGCGCAGCCGCGCGTTGATGGCGGGCCATCTGTTCGACGGAGGCCGTCGCGAGGCGGCGATCGAGCTGCTCCGCGCGACGCTCCCGATCGCCGAGCAGGGCCGAGCGCCTTTGCAGCTACGGCTGCGGACGCGACTCGCGATGATGCTCGCGCGTGACGGACGCCTCGACGAGGCCTGGAGGACGCTCCAAGCAATCGATGCCGCAACTCTCGACCCGCACGACGGTCTAACCGGAGAGTACTACCTGTGCGCGAGCGAACTCCACGCGCTGCGTGCGGAACCGCTGCAGTTTCGTTCGTGCTTTGCCAAAGGCATCGGCATTTATGAGGCGCTCGGCCATCCGGGTCCCTTGCAGATCGCGCACGCCAACTTCGCGGAACAAGCGCTGAGCGCGGGTGAAATGGAGCTCGCGCGGACGCACCACCGCATCGCAGGCGAACTGGCGCACACGCTGCACTTCGACGATCAGGAGACGCTGCGCGCTCAAGTTGCGTTTTACGCGGGCGATCTCGTCGAAGCGCGAGGAATCGTCGAGTCGATGCCGGCGCCGCGGAGCTTCATGATGCGGGCGACGCTCATGCAGGTCGCCGTTCCGCTATCGATCGCACTCGGCGACGATCGGATGCTCGAGCGCTACGACGACGAGCGCATCGTCGAAGAAGCGGGTGCCTCGCCTTTCTCTGCGCCCTTGACGCGCGTCGCAGCCGCTCGCGCGATGGCGCTGGCCGCGACGAACCGGCCCGCCGAAGGGCGCATGCTGCTCGGACGCATTTTGCAGTCGCTCAACACCGCGTTCGGAATGACGCTGCCGATCGTTGCCGTTGCGACGATGCTGCCGGAACGCGCGGGCGAGATGCGACCGTTGCTCGAAGCCGCCGCGCGGCCCGAGGGCGATCGCGTCGGCAAGGCGCTGCTGGCCTTCGTCGACGCGGCGGTCGCTGCGTGGCGCGGCGATGGCGCGGCGGCAACGAGCGCCGGGGGCGAGGCCGCGCAGCGGTTCGCGGCGATTGGATGGCCGCTGCTGGAAGCGCGGTCGTTGGAACTGGCCGGCGAGCGGCGTTCCGCCGTCGCGATCTACGAGCGCTGCGGCGCGGCGGGGGAACTGCGCCGGCTGGAGTTCGGTGCGGGCAACGAGGAAGGAACGGCGCTCCGCGTGCTCACGGCGCGAGAACGCGAACTCGCGCTGCTCGTTGCGGCGGGAAGAACGAACCGCGCGATTGCGACGTCGCTCTCGATCGGAGAGAAGGCCGTTGAGAAATACCTCACCTCGATCTACTCAAAACTTGGCCTGAGTTCCCGCGCGCAACTGGCGGCACTCGTCGCGACGTCGCACTATCGTCTCGAGTAACCGCACGGCACCAGCGTTACGGCGTGGCCTTCACGACGCCGTTGCCCGTGTAGTCGGTGATCCACAGCGTACCGTTGGGCCCTTGCGCGATGTCGGACGCTAACGCAACGGGGATGGAATATTCGGTCACGGCACCGCTCGTGCTCACGCTTGCGACCTTGCCGTAACCGGTTTCGGTTACCCAGAGAGAGCCGTCCGCCGAGGTGATCGATCCGGGGCCGGCTTGCGGCGAGAAGCCGGAGAACTCCGTCACCGTCCCGCCGGGGGTGATGCGGCCGACTTTGTTGGTGGCGTTCTCCGTGAACCACACGTTACCGTCGGGGCCGTCGCTGATGTCGGCAAGATTGGCGTTGCTGCTGATGCCGTCGGCGTATTCGGTGATCGTGCCCGCCGGCGTGATGGAGCCGATGCGGTTGTTGAACTCTTCGGTGAACCAGACGTTCCCGTCGGTACCCTCCGTGATGTCGTGCACCGCAACGTCGCCCGGAGAAAGCCCGGTCGTGAACAGCGTTACCGCGCCCGACGTCGTGATGCGACCGATCGCGTTGGTGCTGGGTGAGCGAAACGTAAACCACAGATTGCCGTCGGAGCCGTTACAGAGGTCGAACGGACCGTAGGCTTCGTTGCCGACCCGGAAGATCTTGATTTTACCCTTCGGCGTCATGCGGCCGATGGCGTCGGCGCCGCTTTCCGTGAACCAAATGTTGCCGTCGGGACCGGTCACGATATTGTTGACGCCGTTGGTCGTCGCGGTGAACTCGCTGACCGTGCCGCGTGCGTTGATGTGACCGATTTGGTTCGCGCCGGGCTGCGTAAACCACAGCCACTGCGCGAACCCTGGAGTGATTCCGCGCGGGTTGCTGCTCGGCGTGATACCTTGCGTGTATTCGATGCTCTTGAACTTCGCCGGCGGCACCTGCGCCGCGACGCGAGACGCGCCTCCTGCCGTTTGCCCGTTGGGAAGCGCCGAGCCGGATTGCCCGGTGCAACCGGTGGCGAGCGTCGCCAGAGCAAAGCCTGCGGCCGCGAACGGCACGGACCGCCGTAAGGTCTGTTTCATGTCAGTCCCCTCCTGACAGGTATCGTAGGTCGCGAACGGGCACGCACGTAGTAGGGGAACCCCACCAATTTGCAAAGGTACCGCGTATGAGACGTTCCTTCGTTATCCCGGGCGTTTGGCTCGCGGCGATGCTGGCCGCGTGCAGCGGCAGCGGCACGGATCGTTCGTCGCCGCAGTCGCCGGTTGTGGCGTTGCCCGCAGTGCCGAGCCGGCCGGTCGTCGCAACGACGGCCTACACGTACGTCGATCTAGGTCCCGGGCCAAACGGCAAAGATGCGTACGGGTATGGCCTGAGTTCCGGCGCAGCGGCCGGCGCGTATTTCGATCACACCATCTCGTGCGGCAAGGACTGCTCGGCGAAGATCTACTACCCGCTTGCCTGGACGGGAACGAGTTTTCAGCCAACGGTTCTGCTGCCGCAACCCTACGTCGAAGGTTGGGCCTATGGAGCCGGAGGGGCGCTCATCGTCGGCACGCTCATCACGAACGACGCCGGTTACTTCGGATTTCGCCACGCCGCATTGTGGCAGGGTTCTTCGCATGCGTTCACCGACCTCAATCCGGCCGGCAGCTGCGGAAGTTGCTCCCCCGGCTCGAACGCGTACGGCACGAATGGCACGTCTATTGCCGGATCCGCAGGGTCGCCGGTCCACGCGCTCCTCTGGAAAACGAGCAACTTGAAAGCGCCCGTCGACTTGAATCCCGCGGGCTTTACCTATTCCGAAGCCTACGCCGTGAACGGCAAAACGCAGGCGGGATACGCGTTCTCGAGTACGGCGAACTCAAGCCATGCCGTTTTGTGGCACGGCACAGCTGCAAGCGTCGTGGATCTTACACCGTCGACGCTGTCAAGCGCGTACGCGACGGGTTTGACTCCCCGCAGCGAGGTCGGCTGCGGCACGCTCGCCGGAACGAGCGTTAGCCACGCGCTCCTGTGGCATGGCACCGCGGCAAGCATGAAAGATCTCCAGCCGGCGGGATTCACCGACTCGTGCGCTCGGGCGGCTCAAGGCAAACTGCAAGTCGGATACGGACACACCGGCGGCGTGCTGCACGCGTTGCTCTGGCAAGGCAGCGCGAAGACGGCCGTCGATCTCCATCAGTACCTGCCGGGAACGTTCACCAGCTCCCAGGCGTACGCAATCGATGCTGCGGGCGATATCCTTGGTTCTGCGTACTCGACAAGCCCGGCGGGGTGGCACGCGGTGCTCTGGCGTCCGTAAGATCCGAAATGTTTCGACCGCGGGCGCGTCATCGATCGGAGTCGGGCCACGTCTCCGCGAGGAATGCCGCCGCCCGTTCTGCGGCTTCGCGATAGACCGCGGACAACGCGTCCTCCAGCGAACGTTCGCCGCTCCAAAACGGAAAGCGGCCGGCACGGCGCAGCGGCCACGCGTCGACCCGCGGCGCGTCTAAGGGCGGTCGCGATGCCGTCGGTTCGGGGGCTGTCGCGACGGCAGCGACGGCCGGGGTGCCTTCGGCGGACGCTTCGAGCGAGAGCGCCGCGAGCAGCGCGTCGCGCGTCAATCCGCGCAGCGCGAAGAGCAGAAACGGATCGCGATCGAACTCTTCGCCGATGAGGTAATAGACCGCCGCCACGTGCTTGCACGGATTCGACGCGTCCGGACACGAGCACGCCGTATGGACGTCGCGGACCGACTTCGGAAACAGCTCGCATCCGGCCTCGTGAAATGCGAGTTCGATGTCGTCGGGCATCTCGCCGTTGAGCAACATTGCCAGGAAACGCGGCGTTTGCGAAATCCGTGCCGTCACGACGCGCCACTGCGCGCGCGTCAGCGGCGTCATCCGCATCGTTACGACGTAGGGATCTTCGCGCGAGCCCTGTACCGTCGCGCGAACGCCGTTCGGTTCGACCGCGATCGCAGTGACTTGACCGCGCCGCGCGTACGAACGGCCGCGCGCCAAGCGAGCTCCTAACCCGAAACCTTCCAGCACCGCAATCCAGCGCTTCGCCCACCAGCGTTCGCCGAACGGGCCGTGCTTCGACTGCGCCTGAATGCCGCCGCGCACGGGCAGCGGTTTCGACCAACGCGGGAAACGATCTTCAAATCGCGGCATCGCGCTACGGCTCCACCGCTTCGGGCGAGAGCGCGACCAGTTCGCGCAACTGGCGGCCCGAAAGTTCCGTCAGCCATCCCTCGCCGGTACCGATCACGTTTTCTGCGACCGCGCGTTTTCGCTCGATGAGTTCGTCGATGCGTTCCTCCAGCGTCCCCGCGCACAAAAACTTGTGGACTTGCACGTTCTTGGTTTGCCCGATGCGAAATGCGCGATCGGTGGCTTGGTTTTCGACGGCCGGATTCCACCAGCGATCGAAATGGAAGACGTGGTTAGCGCGCGTGAGGTTGAGACCGCTGCCGCCGGCTTTGAGCGAGAGCACGAAGAGTGTCGGACCGTCGTCGCTTTGAAAACGCTCGACCATCGCGTCGCGCTGTTTCTTCGGAACGCCGCCGTGCAGAAACAGCACTTCGCGCCCGAAGCGCTCCGACAGGCGCCGCACGAGCAGCTCGCCCATTTCGGCGAACTGCGTGAAGATCAAGGCGCGGTCGCCGACGTCGAGCACTTCTTCGAGCATTTCTTCGAGCCGTGAGAGCTTTCCGGAGCGTCCGGCGACGGGCGAGCGATCTTTGGCAAACTGCGCCGGATGGTTGCAGACCTGCTTGAGCTTCGAGAGCATCGCGAGGATCTTGCCGCGGCGGCTGATTCCTTCGGATTCGTCGACGTCCGGTTCGAGATCGCGCAACACGGCCGCGTAGAGCGAGCCCTGCTCGCGCGTCAGCGTGCAGTAGACCTTCATCTCGTTCTTCTCGGGCAGGTCGGCGATGACGCGGGGATCGCTTTTGCTGCGGCGCAGCACGAACGGACCGGTGAGGCGCTTGAGCCGGTCGGATGCGGCCGCGTCGCGCATCGCCTGAATTGGAATGAGAAACTCCCGTTTGAATGCCGCTTGCGATCCGAGCAGGCCCGCGTTGAGGAACTCCATGATCGACCACAAATCGCCGACGTGATTCTCGACCGGCGTGCCGGTGAGGGCGATGCGATAACCGGCGTCGAGCGCGCGCGCCGCCCGCGCCTGTTTACTCTCGGGATTCTTGACGTTTTGCGCTTCGTCGAGGACCGCGCCGCGCCAGCGGATTTTAGCGAACAGCTCCGCGTCGCGCTGCAATAACGCGTAGCTCGTGACGACGAGCGCGTGCTTCTTTATTTCACGCGCGAAGCGCGCGTCGCGCAGCCGGTCGCTGCCGTGGTGCACGTACACCGGTAACTCGGGCGTGAACCGTCGAGCTTCGCGCACCCAGTTTTCGATCACCGACGTCGGGCAGGCCAAGAGCACCGGCGCCGCGGCGCTTTCGCGCCGGTCGCGCAGGATCAAGCAGAGGGTTTGAATCGTTTTCCCGAGGCCCATGTCGTCGGCGAGACATGCGCCGAAGCCGCTGGCAGTGAGGAATCGCAGCCAACTGTAACCGCGCAGTTGATAGGGACGCAGTTGTGCGTGGAGACCTTTGGGCGGCGGAAGCTGCGCGTAGGATTCTTCGCCTTTCAGCCGGTCGAGCAGCGCGCGCACGCGGCCGCCGGCGTCGACGACGGCGTGCGCGTCGAGTTCCAGCCGCGCGATTTCGCCCATCGAGAGCTGCGTTTGGCCGGCTTTGAGACGATCGAGCGCGGCCTGCAGGTCGCCGGGCTCGACGTGCACCCATTGACCGCGAACGCGCACGAGCGGAACCTTGAGGTTCGCGAGCCGTTCGAGTTCGCGTGCCGGCAGTGCGGCGTCGCCGAGCACGACGCTCCAGTTGACGTCGAGCAGCGAGTCCGCGCGCAAGCCGGCCGCGACCGACGGGGCTTTCACACGCGCGCGCGTCGTGATGCGCGCCTTGGCGTTTTTGCCCAGCCACCAGGCCGGGAGTATCACGCCGATCCCGGCTTGTTCCAGCAGCCACGCGGTTTCGGAAAGGAAGCGATAGGCGCCCGCGATGTCTACCTCGCAGTGGTTCGGCACCGAAGCCGACGCCTGCAGTGACGCTGCGACATCGGGCGATACTTGCGCCGCGCGCCCGAGCGCCGCGAGCAACGCGCGCCGCGTGGCGGCAGTCGCCATCGCGCCCTGGGTGTCGAGCAGCAACGACGGGTCGCTGCGGCCTTGGAGGAGATAGGCGATGCGCCACGGTTCCTCGTCGCTGTGCGGTTCCTCGATGCGCAGGCAAAGACGATACTCGGCGGCATGCTCTTCCAGCACGGGCCGCCGCCACTCCGCCACCTGCGCCGCCAACCCGCGCAGTTCGGCCGGCTCTCCCGCAATCGCGCCGTCCGGCGAGCGTAACGCGCGAATCCAGCGATCGTGCAGCGACGCCGGCGCGCCGTTGGAGTGCGCGATCGAGGCGACGGCGTCGCGGACGAGCGCGTCGACTGCGACGCTAAGAAATCGTTCGAGCGAGGGTGCGGCGTCGGGCATCGCCGCCGCCAATGTGGCGGCGAGTTTGCGCTCGCGTTCGCCGAGCAGCGGTTCCCAGACCGCGCGATACTGCTTGCGCGTCGCGTCGTAGATCACGCTTGGGAGAAACCGCTGCGACGCAACGATCTCGGCTGCCAATCGCAGCACGTCGCACCAGTACGCGAGGTCGCGTCCGATCGCGACGCCCGCGCCGAGCATCTCGCGCCCGACCGTCGCGCGCAGCAGCGCAATCGTCTCGCGTGCGCCGAGGGCGATGCCTTCGCGCGTCACGCTGCCGGTTGCCGGCGACTTGGCGGCCGCATCCCCGATGCTCCATGCATCGACGTCGAGATGCGGCAAATGCTCACGCAGCAGCCGCCGCAACGCCGGCGGCCGCAGCACCGGCTGCGTCCACAAAAACAGCGCGTCGCCCGCCATCGCCGCGTGGAGCGCCGTCACCGCCGCGCGACGCGGCCGGCGAGGGGCGCGTTTCAGCGCGGCCGCTTCAACCACGTCGCGACGTCACAAGCCGAATGCACAACTTGCTTCGCTTCGACGCAGCACGCAAAGCGGCCCCCGCCGCAAAGCGGCGGGGGCATTGCATGCTTTGAGGCTACGAGTGGTTAGAAGCTGAAGGTGAAGGCGTTCGAGAACGGGTTGGCTGCGGCGTCGCGCGTTCCCAGCGGACGCAGGTTATAGCGCTTTTCGATGAGCGCGAGGATGGACGCGGTTTCGTATTGCGTGTGATCGACGAAGTGGCGCTTGACTAAAGGCGAGACGATCACCGTCGGAACGCGCGTTCCCGGACCCCAGCGATCGATGACCGGCGGCGCGACGTGATCCCAGCGCCCGCCGTTCTCGTCGTAGGTGATGACGATGACCGTGGACTTCCAATACTTCGTGCCCTTGATTTCGTTCACGATCTCGGCCGTCGCGGCTTGGCCCTTGAGGAGCGACGAGTATCCGGGATGCTCGTTGTCTTGGCCGATTTGCTTGATGAAGACCACGTGCGGGAACGTTCCCGCCGTTAGGTCTTTCTTGAGGTTCTTCAGGTCGTCCAAGTGCTCGGCGCGCAGCTGCGTTCCGTCGCCGTAGTTTTTATAGTACGCGAACGGCTGATGGTGGAACTGGAAAAGGGGCGCGGGATTGCCGGACGAGCGCGGCGTTGAGACGATCGCCGATCGTGGAATTGGTGAGCGGCGGCACCGCCGCATTCGGCCATTTCGGCGCGCACGCGCAAATCAAGAACTGATGGTTCAAGAACGAGCCGCCGAAGGCGTTGTGGAAGAAGTTATCGGTGAGCGTGTATTCGCTGGCGAGCTTGCCTTCGGGAAGGCTGTTTCCGTTGTACTGGCTGAGCACGAGCCCGCCGTTGTCGCTGTAGTTTCGCATGCGTTCAATTCAAGCAGGCGGGCAATAACGCGTACTTAGCGGCGCCTTGTACCTTCGTTAACCAATTTCGGCGGCGGTCGCTAGCGGGGGTGCGCGTGCTTGTAGTGTAACGTATACGAGCAGCCGGGGCCCTCTTTCCGGTTTTGCCGGGCAAAGGAGCAGAAGTGGAACACCTTAAGGACTTGCTCGTCAATGTTTTGTCTCCGCTTGACGCTAAAGAACCCGTCGGCCCCAGCATGGTCGCACTTGAGCTGCCGCGAGGCAACGACCCGAAGCAGAAAGCGCAGTTCCTCAAAAAGCTAAAGAAGCAGCTCAACAAAATCCTCGATGACATGGGAGAGAATCCCAAGCCGATCCGCGAACAGCTGCGGCCCCAAACATTAAAACAAGTCAAAATGCTCGAGAAGAAATTTAAAGCAGCCGAACACGAACTGCAGCGACTCAAGATCGAACTATCGGGTCAATAGTACGACGAACGGCCGCGTGCGGGCTATGCGGCTCAGCGTTTCCTTCTCGCCGGCCGAGGCTCCGATGGTTCGGTAGATCTTCAAGGCCCCTTCGTATGAGTCAAGCGCCTTCGCGTAATGCCCTTGACGACTGAAGACGTCGCCAAGATTGACGAGCGCTCCAGCTTCGTCGTAGGGATCGTGCACGCTGCGAAAGACATTGAGCGCCTCCTGCTCCAGCGTTAGCGCCCGTTCCAACTGACTCCGTCGCATATCGATGATGCCGATTTCGGCCGTGGCAAGCGCCCCCGTCATGCGATTGCCGACGGCCGCGGAACCTAAACGTACGTCATTGAGTAACCGCAGCGCTTCCGCGTCGTGCCCTGTGGCCGACTCTACCGCCGCGATGTTGACGAGCGTCTCCAGGGCTTCTTCTTCGCGAGAGCCGAGTTTTTGAAAGAGCGTGCGCGCGCGCTCCAAGGATGAGAGCGAATCGGCGTAGCGGTGCTGCCGCTCTTCAACGAGACCCTCGACGCTCAAAGGTAAGGCTTCGAAGTTGTCTGCCTTAATTTCACGGAAGGTCGCCATCGCGCTGTGCGAAGCGGTCAGAGCGTCAGCGTAACGGCCTTCACGTTCTTCGACTCGGGCCATCTCCGTCGTCGCGTTTGCCGACAAAAACCGGTCGCCAAGCTTATCGGCGAGCGCCGCCGCACCGCCTAAGGAATCAACCGCCTCGTCGTATCGGCCAAGCTCGAACTGCACGACGCCAATACTACCCACAATGGTGACCTCGCCGTCGCGGTCGCCCAATGACCTGTACGCTGCCAAAGCCTTCTGGAACGACTGCAATGCTTCGGAATATTGGTACAGCGAACGTTGGACGATACCGATGTTGTGGAGCGCTCGCGCTTCGCCGGCTCGATCGTTGGCCGCGCGGTAGAGAGCCAACGACTCTTGATGATAACGCAAGGCGTCGTCGTAGTGGGCGCCGTTGATGTCAAGGAGGCCAAGATTCTTCAGCGCATCGGCCTCGCCGTCGAGATTGCCGACGCTCCGAAAAAGCCGGAGGGCCTCCAAGAATGCGTCGGAGGCACCGGGTTGGCCGGCAAACAAGAGCGTGGTGCCGATGCCGATGAGCGCGCGGCCTTCGCCGTCCCGGTCGCCCGCGCGGCGATAACTGTCGAGGAGTTGACGGAAGGTGTCGAGCGCATCCGAGTAACGCCCCTCGAGCCGCAAGACGTTCCCGAGATTGATACGCGCTGCATCGGCGGCGCTGAGCACGATGACGCGCTCGCGCAGTCCGGCGAGTGCGGGGAGATGCCGTTGCAGCCCTTCGACGATCAGCGCGCCCGACATGCCGCTGGTGATCTGCCAGTACGTTTGCCCGTGCGCGTGGGGATGGTACCAATAGAGGCCCGGCGGTCGCGCGCGGGGGATGCGAACGTCGTAGGCGATCGTCTCGCCGGGCCGCGCGAGGCGCATCGCGTCGTCGGACGGCGCGTTCGGCGAGACGCTCAATCCGTGGAAGTGAAGGTTCACCTCGTTGGGTGCGTCGGTTCCGGCAGGCAGATGGTTGTGCAGCCGAACGCGCAGCTCATCGCCGGGCGACGCGCGGATCGTCGGCGCGACGCCGGCTTGTCCGCGATAGACAAACGCAGGGGCGTTCGTCGCCGGCTCGATCGCCGCGTCGAGGTCGAAGCTGACGACTCCGCGCTGCGCTCGAATTTCGGGGACTGTGGCCGGCGCGGTTTTCGTAGCGGCGTGCACGGGCACAGATGTAGCCGGAGGTTGTTCGGGCGTGCGCGCGCACGCCACCATTGCGAGTAGTGAGAGCACGCCGAGTATTGCCGGCGGCGCAAGGTGTCGTAGCACGCGACGATTATGCCGTCGCTACGGCATCGCTGCCGTTAAGAGCGCCTTATCCGCGCGTTAAAAATCGCGCTAAATCGGCGGGTCTCCCGTTCTCTACACGTAAAGGGTGTCTTGGCTCTAGAGTGGTAAAGGGTAGCGTGAGACAATGAAAAGCTTATCGATGGTGTCGATGGCCGCGCACAGGCGTAGCCGTCGTACCGCGTAACCTCGATAGAGTCGTCGAGTAGTGCGGATCCTGGTAACCGGCGCGACCGGGTATATCGGAGGGCGCCTCGTACCGCGCTTACTCGAAGCGGGCCACTCCGTCCGGTGTCTCGCTCGAAACGCCACGCGCCTCGCCGGCAGATTCCCCAGCGCCGAAATCGTCGAGGGCGATATCTTCGACGAGCACGCCGTGCGAGAGGCCTGCAGGGGCATCGACGCCGCCTATTATTTGGTGCATTCGATGGGCGACTCCTCACGGTTTGCCGAGCGCGACCGCGATGCGGCCGCACTCTTCGGCAGGTGCGCTCGCGAACGCGGCGTTTCGCGCATCGTCTATCTGGGCGGCTTGGGGGCCGACGACGCCACGCTTTCGCGGCATCTCGCCAGCCGCCATGAAGTGGGCGCCGTGCTGCGGGAAAGCGGCGTGGAGATTATCGAGTTTCGTGCGGCCATCATCATCGGGGCGGGAAGCGTCTCGTTCGAAATGATGCGCTATCTCACGGATCGATTACCCGTCATGATCGCACCCCGCTGGGTGACGACTCGGTCGCAGCCGATCGCCGTGAACGACGTCTTGCGCTATCTCGTCGCCGCGCTCGATCTTCCGCACGGCGATTCGCGCATCTACGAAATCGGCGGTGCGGACGTCGTGACCTATCGCGAGATGATGCTGCGGTACGCGCGCCTGCGCAACCTCAGACGCACGATCGTCATCGTGCCGTTCTTTACGGCGCGGCTTTCCTCGTACTGGGTCCACCTCGTGACCCCGGTTCCCGCACGGCTCGCGCAACCGCTCATCTTGGGACTGCACAACGAAGTAATCGTCCGCGACCAATCCGCGAGGCGAGATTTTCCCCACATCGTGCCTGTCGACTTCGAGACCGCGGTCGCCGCTGCGCTCGATCGATACCGGACCAGCGGCCCCGAAACGTCCTGGTTCGATGCGTTCCACGTGCGCAAGCTGCCGGCCACGTTTACGGGCGCTAGCGAAGGCATGTTGATCGATCGCCGCGAGCGCGTCACCGGCGCGACGCCGCGACAGGTCGCGTCGGTCTTCACGCGGCTCGGCGGAACGTACGGCTGGCTCTATGGTAACGCGCTCTGGGAGCTGCGCGGTCTCTTGGACCGCGCGATAGGAGGCATCGGTTTGCGGCGAGGCCGTCGCAGCGCAACAGATCTGCGCGTCGGCGACGCCGTCGATTTTTGGCGCGTCGACGCGCTTGAACCCGATCGCCTTCTGAGACTGCGGGCCGAGATGAAGCTTCCAGGTCAAGCCTGGCTGGAGTTCGTCGCGGACGGGCTGAGCGATGGGCGGACGCGCCTCACCCAAACGGCCTTTTTCGAGCCTCGCGGATTGTTCGGATTGATCTACTGGTATCTCGTCTTTCCATTTCACGGACTCATCTTTAGCGAGATGGCTTCGCGGATCGTCGCTCGCGCCGAAGAGTCACCCGCCTAATCCAGTAAGGGCGCCTACGATGGTGCGCGATGAGCGTCGCAACAGCGACGTAGATACCGCTAGGCCGCTGCCGGCGGCAACGGAATCCCGGGATGTGGTATAAGGTCGATGTGCGCGTGCAGAGTTCCGTCCGGTGATCGCATGGGATGCCTTGACGGCGATCGGTTCCATCGTCTCCGCCGGCGTGCTGCTGGTCGGTGGAGCGATCGCGGTCTATCAGTTACGCGAGACGCGCCGCGCGGCGCAGTTCGACGCCACGCAGCGCGTCGTCGACCGTTTGTTCGAGCGCGACTTCAACCGCGCGCTGCGCTTTGTGATCAACGATTTACCCAACCGAATGCGCGACCCGGAATATACGACCGAGCTCGAACGATCGCGCGGTTGGGACGTCGACCCGGAGCGTCATCCCGAGTTGGTCGTCTTAGGGCGCCTCGAGGAAACGGGTATCTACCTGCGCCATCGGTTACTGCTCGGAGATGCGCTGCTCGATTTCGCGGCGATCCTGGTTTTACAGAGTTGGGAACACGTGCGAGACGTCGTCGAGCTCATGCGGAAATCGCATCGCAATCCGTCCGTCTGGAGCAACGCCGAGTATCTCTACGAACGTGCGAAAGCGGGGCGGCGTCCTGAAACCGAGCTCGGAAGCGCAGAGTCGTAGGACCTGGAGGTTTTGATATGAAGATCGGCATCATTGGAGCGGGGAACATCGGCGGGACGCTCGCGCGCCGGTTCAGCGAGCTCGGCCACGAGGTGTTCGTGGCGAATTCGCGCGGTCCCGAGTCGCTGCGTGACGTGGCGGCGGAGACCGGAGCAACGCCGGTGACGGCCGAGCAGGCCGCGCGCAGCGGCGACGTGGTCGTCGTCACCATTCCCCAGAAGAAGATCGAAGATTTGCCCCGCGATCTATTTGCGGGCGTCCCCGACCGCGTCGTCGTGATCGACACCGGAAACTACTATCCGCGCCAGCGCGACGGCCGCATCGAAGAGATCGAAGCCGGTATGCCTGAGAGCGTCTGGGTATCGAAACAACTCGGAAGGCCGGTGATCAAAGCCTTCAACGACATTTACGCCGAGCATCTCGGAACCATGGGCAAACCGAAAGGCACGCCCGGCCGCATCGCGCTTCCCGTTGCGGGAGACGACCAGCGCGCGAAAGCCGTCGTGATGCAGTTGGTCGACGACCTCGGCTTCGACCCGGTCGATACGGGGACGCTCGCCGAATCGTGGCGCCAGCAGCCCGCCACGCCTGTTTACGCCGAAGACTTCGACGCGCACGGCGTGCGCGACGCGCTGGCACGCGCAACCAAAGAGCGCAGTCCGGAGTTTACGGGAACCGCGCAGAGTCCCGGCACGTTCGAGGCGCCAGCGTAGCGAGTGCAGGGAGAACGAGGAGGACCGCGATGAAACAGCACGTCAACGGCATCGACGTCGACGTAAAACCCTCAGGCACCGGGTGCCTGGAATGCACGCAGGAGCACGGCTGGTGGTTCCATCTGCGCAGGTGCGCTCAGTGCGGACACGTCGGATGCTGCGACAACTCGCCGAAGCAACACGCGACGGCGCATTTCCACGCCACGGGCCACCCGATCATTGCAAGCTTCGAGCCCGGAGAAGCGTGGTTCTACGACTACGCGTCCGAGGAATTCGTGGACGGCCCGGCGCTGGCCGCTCCACATTCGCATCCCGCGGATCAGCCGGTACCCGGACCTAGAGGCCGCGTGCCACACGACTGGGAGAGCCAGCTCAACTAAAGAAGTTTAAAAAATAACGAGACTCCGACTGGAGGGATTAATGGACGAAGTACGCGTCGAGCAGTCGACCTATACGATGCCGCCGCAGGACGGTTTTACCGTCGCCCACTTTATCACGGTAAGCGATATCAAGCGGTCCGTCGAATTCTACCAACGAGTCTTCGACGGAGAAATCGTGAGCAGGGGCGACGATGGAGGCGCACCGCCGTACATCAAAATCGCCAACATCTGGCTGATCGTCAACGTCGGAGGCGGTCCAACGCCGGACAAGCCGACCGTCACGCTTCGTCCGCCTCCCAACCCCGACGAGATCAGCAGTTTCCTGAACGTCCGCGTCGCAGACATTCACGCGTGCTACGAACTATGGAAGAGCCGCGGCGCGACGTTTCTCACGCCTCCGATCGACAAATACGGCGAGATTCGATGCTACATCCGCGATCCCGACGGTTACATCATCGAAGTCGGGCAAAGCAAGTCCGGGTTCAAATACGGCTAGGCGGGTTTCATTAGGGATCGGATCGCGCTCGGATCGATGACGGTGACCGAATTCGATCCGAAGTTACAGAGGAACATCGTCGAACCGCTGGCCGTCGAGCTGAACTGGCGAGGAAATTTTCCGACCGGAATGCGGCCGGCGACGGCGTAGGATGCAGCGTCGATGACGATCACGTCTTGATTCGCGGATGCGCCAGCCGCGAACCGGTTGCTGTTGCCGACGAGGACGTAGCGTCCGTCGGGCGTCACGCTCACCGGAACCGGAGCGGTGCCGACGTTCACCGTCGCGAGCGGCTTCGCTGCCGCGCCCGAAACGAGCGCTGTCGTCGAAAATGCCAGCGCGGCGTTCGAGCCCCGAGCCGTCACCCATAACGTCGCGCCGTCGGGTGTGAGCGCGGCGCGCACCGGATGGCACCCTGCCGCAACGTTCGAGACGATCGCGTGCTCCGGATCCGTCACCGCTTTCGACACGTCGATCGTCACGATCGCGCCCGCCGCCTCCCTTTCAGCTGCATCGCCGCCTTCTGGCGCGCACGTCTTTGGAAACGCGTAACGTTTCAGCGCGATTTGCACGGTGGCGAACAGATACTTCCCATCCCTTGACGGAACGAGCGCGACCGGCGCGTTCCCAATCAGAAACTCCGAAACGATCGCCTCGTGCCCGGCACCGGCGCGCATCTTCTGCAGATCGACGACCGTGAGCTTTCCGCTCGCCTCTTCGGCGACGAACGCGTAGCGGTCGGTTCCGTCGACGGTAGAATACACGGCGCCGCCGTCGTCGCCCGGAATATCTTCGATTGCGCCGGCAAGCGGATCGCCATTGCCCAAGAGGGCGCGCGACACGTCGAGAAATGCGATGAAGTTGTCGTCGGGAACGACGAGCGTCGACGCGTCGTGCGTAAGCGCCATGATCGCGGGCTGGTTCTCCAACGGAATCGTGCGCTGAAACCGGTATTGGCCGTCGACGCAGCGCAACACGGCGATGCCATTCTGTTGGCGCGGGTTCGTGGAGTTCAGCGCAACGAATACCGTTTGCTCGTCGGGCGTGGCAATCGCCGACATCGGCGCGCCGGGCACGGCGACATCGTACATCGGCGTGGTTCCGCAGCGTTGTGCCGCCGCGCTCGCAGCCGCCTGCACGCCAAACGCCATCGCGGCGAAGAGCAATGGGATCGTCAGAAATCGCAACCGGCTGAGGACGGCACTCGGCGTCATGCAGGCACCACCACGATGCGGCACGGTTCGGCGGTGTGCGCGGTCCACGCTTCCGCGATGGAGGAGAGGGCAAACGTTTTCGTCGGAACGTGGATCTTGCGCTCGGCGATGAGTTGCATGTAGACCGGAACCTGCCGCATGATCTCCGCAATCGACGCCGTGCCCGCACCGCTGCCGAAGATTCGGATACGGCGGCTGCGCAAGAGCGACGCGGGGACGCGTGCCTCGGGGCCGGCCGCGGAGCCGATTTGCACGTAGGCGATATCGGCTGCGTCCTCGCCCAAACCGCGACGAGCCAACGCGGCGAAAGCCGTTTCCGCCGCCGCTCCCCAGAGATAATCGAGCACGATGCTCGGCGCGGCACCGCCGAGTGCGTTTGCAAGCGCGGCGGCATCGGCGTCACGATCGCCCGCGAGCGCGACGCACGTCGCGCCGAGTTCCTCGGCTCGCTGCAAGGCGGCCGGGTTGCGGCCGGCGCCGACGATGCGCGTTGCGCCGAGAAGCGCGGCATTTTGCACGGCGATCGAGCCGGCCATTCCGGTTACACCGAGGACGATGACGGTGCCGAGTGCACCCATTTCGGCTGCCCGCGCATTGAGCAGCAGCCACGACGAGAGTCCGGGGTTGAGACCGGCCGCAATCTTCACGGGATCGGCGCGCGCGGGCAAACCGACGCGCATGTTTTTCGGTACGGCCATGCGCTCCGCGAACGTGCCGTAAGGCGGCTTGAGGAAGCCCGTATAGATGAGGTCGCCGGACGCGGTACGCGCGACCGCATCGATGCCGGGGATCAGCGGCCACGAACCGGTGCTGCCGTAATGACTGCCGGTCGCTAGGGAACGCACGATCGGGTGCAGCCCAGCCGCAACGAGATCGACGAGCTCGTAGCCGTCTTCGACGGCGGGGTCCGCGAAATTGCCATATTCCGGAGTCGCGCCTGGACTATTGACGATCGCGGCCTTCATCGTTTGCACGTCCTTATTGGAACAAGCAGGGTCCCTTGTGTCCGAAAACGTCGGTCCCGCACCATTGCGGACATTCCGCCGCAGCGCTAGAGTGCGTCTATGAAGGTCCGACGCATCGCGATTATTCTCTACGACGGAGTCGAAACGCTCGACGTTGCCGGTCCCGCCGACGTGTTCTTCAGCGCCAACCAGCTGCTGGGCCGCCAACCGGCTCCCTACGATATCGTGGTGGCCGGCACGCGACGCGGACGCATCGTCGCGGAGTCGGGCGTGTGCTTCCATGCGGATACGGCGCTCTCCGACCGCCGGCTGTTCGATACGATCATCATCCCGGGAGGCAAGGGACTGCGCGTGCATCCCAAGACGCGAGCGTCCGTCGTAAAATTTCTGCGCGCTCAAGCGCCGAAGGTACGGCGGATTGCGTCGGTCTGCACGGGCATCTACGCGCTGGCGGATACGGGCTTCCTCGACGGCCGGAGCGTCACCACGCACTGGCGCCACGCGCCCGACGTACAGCAACGCTGGCCGAAGCTGCGCGTCAATGCCGACGCGATCTTCATCAAAGACGGAAACCTCTACACGTCGGCCGGTGTGACGGCCGGAATCGATCTCGCGCTGGCGCTCGTCGAAGAGGATTTCGGCGCCGAACTCGCACTCGAGGTTGCGCGCGAGATCGTCGTTTACCTGAAGCGGTCGGGCGGCCAACGCCAATACTCGCAGCCGCTCGTTGCGCAGACGAAGGCGAAGGCACGCTTCGGCGATTTGGCGGAGTGGATTCGTGGCAATCTCCAGACGGATCTCACCGTCGAGATGTTGGCCGAGCGCGCGAATCTGAGCCCGAGACACTTCGCACGCAAATTCAAAGCCACGTTTGCGCTGACTCCTGCGGACTTCGTCGAGGAACTGCGCCTGGACGAGGCGCGCTGGCTGCTCGTCAACGGCGACGACGCAATGAGCGAGCTCGCACAGACGGTTGGCTACACGGGCGACGATACGTTTCGCCGCGCGTTCGAACGCCGCTACGGCGTAGCGCCCACCGAATACCGGCGCCGCTTTCGCGCGGCCGGCGCGTAAGCGAGAACGCCGCGAAAGAAAAACGGGCCGCCGCAAGGCGCCCGCTTTTCTTTATACGACGTCCCCGTTAGTGCGGCGGAGGCGTTGCCATTTTGGCGCCCATCGACATTGCTTGCGACTTGCACATGAGCTTGACGTGATTCTTCTGCATCATTGCGGCCTTCTGGCTCGGTGTCATTCCTGCCGACTTAGCCTGCATTTGCGTCTGCGTCATGTACATCTTCGTCATCATGTTGACGCCGACGACCGAGTCGCCGGACACACACTTCGGCATCGCCATTGACGACATGCTGCCGCTCTGCATGCTGCCGGTCTGTGCGACCGCCGCCTGCATACCGGCGAGCAGTAGGCCGGCCACCAGGGCCAATCCCACTAAGTTCCTCATTAAATGACCTCCTAAAGATTACGGTGCTGGAAGCATCGAGGCTTCTAGGGCTTCAACGCTGGCGGTACGTTTTTGGATGACTCGGCACAAATTGTGTCTTTCGACGAATCGATCATGAATTCACCAACGTGGCGCGACATTACGCAGGAGCGTTCGTGACTGCCTTCTCGCTTACGGCGTCAGCGAGAAGACCGTTCCCGCATTGTTCACGCCGCCATGCGCCGTCGTGCCGTAGAGCGTGCCGTCGTAAAAGAGGAGCTTCGCCACGGGCAGCTGGCCGTCGGGCAGCGGGCCGAAGCTGTGGAGCACGGTTTCTTTGCCGTGCTGGTCGATTTTATAGAACGTGCCGTGTCCGGTGGCGCCACCGCCGTGTGTCGTTCCGTAGAACACGGTTCCGCTGACGAGAATGGGCGGCGACAAGGGGGCGGCTCCATCGCCCTGCTCAGAGCCGCGAAACGCGTGGACAATGTGATAGTCGCCCGCCGGCGTGATCGAAAAAACGACCCCGTGGTCGTGCGGACCGCCGGCCTTGGTCACGCCATACAACATGTCGTTGAACGCCACAAGGCCGCCGGCCGGATCGGCGCCGTCCGCACCGTCGAAGCTGCGCAGAACCTTTTCGCTTCCTTTGATCGTTACCTCAAAGATCGTGCCCATGTTATGAGCGCCGCCTTTCTCGGTGACGCCATAGAGTATGCGATGGAGCTCCGCGAGGTCGCCAACCGGAGAGTTGCCGTCATCGGGAGGCCCAGCGAACCGATAGATCGCCTTCTCATCTCCGCTGTTCAGCACGGAAAATACGGTACCGAAACCGGAACCGCCCTGTGACGTCGTTCCATAAAATCCGATGTTTCCGCTGGCAATGAGCCCGCCACGCGGATGCGCGCCATCGGTACGGCCGGGACTACGGCCGGCAAACGAGTACAGCGTCTTCTCCGTCCCTTCGGACGACACAGTGTAGACGGTGCCGCATCCGCGCTTCGCACACTGGTCCGTGCCGCCATAAACCGTCGTGCCGTAGACGGCGCCGTGTGCGGCGACTAGGTCACCCTCCGGTGCGCCGCCGTCGGGCGATCCGGAAAACCGGTAGAGCACCGTCTCCACGCCGGTCGGTGTCACCGAGTAGACCGTGCCGCAGTTTTGACAGGAAGGGTCCTCGTTCTGTCCGCCTGCTACCGTCGTTCCGTATAGCGCTCCGTTCAGCCACGTGAGTGCCGTCGTCGGATCAAAACGTCGTTCGGCTTCCGAGCGCACCAATACTTCGCGATGCGCGGCGGAACCCGGCTAGACGCGAAGCCGCCGGTTTATCAGTCGGCCGCCCGGTTCTCGGAAGGTGCAGCATTTTTTCGCCCGCGCACGAACGTTTGCGCCGATGATCGTGCTGCTGGGCGTGCTCGTGGTGGTCGCCGGCTTTGCGCTGCGGTTCAATCCGTTGCTCGTGGTCACCGTCGCGGGCATCACCTCGGCGTTACTGGGAGGTTTGAGCCCGCTGCACGTGCTCGATGCGTTTGGGACCGGCTTTGCGTCGAGCCGCTCGATCAGCATTGCGTTTATTGTGCTCCCGGTCATCGGGCTCTTGGAGCGCTACGGACTGCAGCAGCGTGCGAAGATGCTCATCTCGCAGGCGGCGGCGCTGACGGCGGGACGCATCCTGCTGCTGTATCTCTTCGTTCGCCAACTTGCCGCCGCGGTCGGCCTCACCGGCATCGGTGGAACGGCACAGATGGTGCGTCCGGTGATCTATCCGATGGCCGAAGGCGCGGCGATGCGCGTGCATGGCCACGTGCCGGCGCGCGTCACGGAGACGATCAAAGCCCACGCCGCCGCGGCCGATACGATCGGCGCGTTTTTCGGCGAGGATTGCTTCGTCGCCATCGGCTCGGTGTTGCTGATTACGGGTTACGTCGACGCCAGCTATCACCTCAAGCTCGATCCGCTTGCGATCGCGATCTGGGCGATTCCGACGGCGATTGCGGCCTTCCTCATCCATGGATTTCGGCTGTTGCGCCTCGACGGCCGGCTGGCGGCGATTGCCCGCGCGGAGACTGGACCGAAGTCGCGATGATCTCCGCCGAGTGGATTTACTGGGTTCTCGGAGCGTTTTTCTTTCTCGTTGGCGTCGAGATCGCGTTCGACCGCACGCATCGCAAGCGATGGACGAACACCGCGTTCTGGTGTTTGCTCGGCGCGTCGCTCTGTTACGGCAGCTTCGTTCCAAAGGCGCCGGCGTGGCTGCTCGGCATTGCGGTGATCGCGATGGCGCTCATCGCGGGCTTCGGCCTCACCGGTTCCGGCGACGTGCGCACGACGAACGAAGCGCAACGCGTCGAAAGCGCGAAGCGGAAGGGCAACGCGCTGTTCGTTCCTGCGCTGACGATTCCGGCGGTTACGGTGCTGGTATCGCTCGGGGCGAGCCGGATCGTCGTCGGAGGGTGGCCGCTGCTGGCGCCGGCCTCGCAGACGCTGATCGGCCTCGGCATTGCAACGATCGTCGCGCTGGTCGTTGCTTACGTGTTGCTGCGCCCGAAGCCGCCAACGGTCGCGCTGAGTGAAGGGCGGCGTCTGCTCGAGTCGATCGGTTGGGCCGCGTTACTTCCACAGATGCTCGCGACCCTCGGGCTGCTGTTCACGCAGGCCGGCGTCGGGACGCAGGTAGGTGCAATCGCGCAGCATTTGGTGCCCGAGCATTCGCGATTCTTTGGCGTTCTCGTCTACGCGTTGGGGATGGCCGGCTTTACGATCGTCATGGGCAATGCGTTTGCGGCCTTTCCGATCATGACGGCCGCGATCGGGTGGCCGCTGCTCGTCGAGCGGATGGGGGCGCATCCGGCGCCGCTCTTTGCGATCGCGATGCTATCGGGCTTTTGCGGAACGCTCTGCACGCCGATGGCGGCGAACTTTAACCTGGTGCCGCCCGCGCTGCTCGAGATGCGCGATAAATACGGACAAATCAAGGTCCAGATACCGACGGCGATCGCGCTGCTGGGGGTGAACGTCGTTTTTATGCTGGTTTTTCCGTTTCGGTGACGAGTCTCGCCGAGGCCCTGGCACCGCGCATCGCGCCGGTGCTGCTCGCGAACCTCACGACGCGTTATCCGTACCACGATTCGCATCTGTTCGAAGACGGCGACGCGCCGCACGACCCATTTGTTGCGCACCCGGCGTTCGGCAACTCGTTCGATTGGCATTCCAGCGTGCATTCGCACTGGACGGCGCTCCAGGTGGCCGCGCAAGGATATCCGGAGCTGGCCGGCGTGGTGGTGCAGAATCTTCGCCCCGAGAACGTCGCAGCCGAAACGGCCTATCTGCAGCGACGAAAGATGTACGAACGGCCGTACGGCTGGGCATGGGCCCTCTTGCTGGCCGCGGCGGCGCAGGCTTCGCCATTGACGGCGAGCGAGAGCGCAGCGGAGTTGCGCGCAATGGGTGAGGCCATCGCCGGTGCCGCACTGCGCTGGCTCGAGATCTTGCCGCTGCCGGTCCGTCACGGCGTTCACTCCAACACCGCCTTTGCGATGGGCTTGCTGCACGACGCGTGCGACGCGCTCAATCTTGCAAGGCTGAAAGTTGCGGTCGAACGGCGTGCGCGCGAATGGTTCGGAAACGACCGCGCGTGGCCCGCGGCATGGGAACGCAGCGGAAACGACTTCCTTTCGCCGGTGCTCGCCGAAGCCGGCCTCATGCGCCGCGTGTTCGATCGGCGGACGTTTGCGGTGTGGTGGAACGGATTGGTCCCCGGCCTCTCGCCACAATCGCCGCTGCTTTCGGCCGCGGACGTGCCTAACGTCGCGGACGGGCACATCGTGCATCTGCACGGTCTCAATCTCTCTCGCGCAGCAGCGCTGGCATCTATCTCGCGCGTGCTCGCGAAATTCGATGCTGCGCGAAAGCGCGCGAGAGCTTTACGAAGCGAGCGCAGGCCGCGCGGCCATCGGCAGTTACAGCGAACTCCACTGGTTGCCTACTTTTGCCTGGATGGCAGCCACCGCGATCGACGCGGCGGAGGCGCCGCGTTGAGGTCAGGGAGCCCTTAGTGCGCGGCCGCGATGGCGGTTTTGAGCCTCGCTTCGGCACTTGCGGCATCGGCGCTGAGTTTGTCGAACACCGCGTACTCGGCGGCGGTTGGGCGGACGTATCCGGTATCGACCTCGGCGTTGAGGTATGCAATGAAGTTGCGCAATCGCGATTCATAGAGCAAAGCGCCCTCGTCTGCCTGACGGTGCTTAACGTCGATGACGGTACCGATCGCCGCATCGAGTTGCGCTGCATCCGCGCCGGGTCCAAGCTTTGAACGCGCGGCTATCGCGGTATTGACCGTGCGGACGAGGTCCTCGAGCAGCGCGTGAATCTTCAAACCGAGATCGCGCCTCGCCGCTAGATCCTGCGCCGTTGCGCTACTGCGTGGATCGAGCGCAAGCACGAGCGGTTGCGACGTCTGCGCTCCGCCGTAGTCCAACGTGACGGTGTAGTTTCCGGGCACGATCTGCGGACCCAAGAGCGAATCCTCGAGGCCGCCGCCGGAGCCCGACGGCTCGAAGCCCGAGACCTCGGTTGCCTCGGGGTAGCGCAGATCCCATTGGAACTCGTTCATTCCCCCGGCGATGCCGGTGAGGCGCTCGTACGCGCGTGCCGCATCTTCGGTTGGGTGATACCGCTCGCTCGGCGCTTCGGGCTTCGCGCGGTTCTTCAAATGAAGCGCGAAGGAACGCACGACGTTGCCCGCGCCGTCTTTGAACGTCAACGAGACCGGCGTTTTTCCGTCGTAAGATTTTGGCACGTAGAAAATCACCGTGGCGCCGAACGGCGGATTGTCGCCGTTCCCCGCGGCATTCGGCGGTCCGCCGTACGACGACACGCCGTACGCATGCGTGAGCCATGCGCGTTGCGGCGCATAGAGGACCGCGCCGTTCGCACCGGCAGTCGCCGCCCTCGTAAGCTGCTCGAGCAGCGAGAGATTGTCGAGCACCCACATGGAGCGGCCGTGAGTGGAGACGACGACTTTGCCTTCGCGCGCGTCGATCGCGACGTCGCGCACCTGCACGTTCGGCAGATTGAGCGTCAGCGGCTGCCAATTCACGGCACCGTCGAAGCTGACGAAAACCGTACTCTTCGTCGTGAGAAAGAACAGATTTGGCGCGTTCGGGTCCTGGCGGACCGTGTAGAGGTACTGGTCGGCGGGAAGGCCCGCGCTCAACGACGTCCACGTTTTTCCGAAGTCCGCCGTCTTGTAGATGAACGGATGGAAGTCGTCGTATTGATAGCGCGACGCCGTGAGATATGCGGTGCCTTTGTCGAGGTGGGACGGTTCGATCGAGGTGATTTGGGCCCACTGCGGCAGCGCCGGCGGCGTAACGTCGGTCCACGTCGCTCCGTGGTTGCTCGTCACGTGAACGAGGCCGTCGGCCGATCCCGCCCACAGCTCGTCGCCGTCGAGCGGCGAGACCGCGAGCGCGGAAACGTACGGGTAAATCTCGGCGCTCGACGCGTCGTTGTCGATCGGTCCGCCGCTCGCAGCTTCGGTCTTCTTGTCGTTGCGCGTCAGATCGGGGCTGATTTTCTTCCACGTCTGGCCGTAGTCGGTGCTGCTGAGCACGTATTGCGCGCCGAGCAGCAGTTCTTTCCGATTGACCGGCGAGAACAGAATCGGGTGGGTCCAGGCGAGACGATCCTCTAACTCACCGGAACTCGCGCCCTCGCGGTACAGCGGATACGGGCTGACGCTGTTGTACTCGTCCGTGACGGCGTCGTGCCGCATCATGATGCTAAAGTAGCCGCTGCCGTAGTCGACGTTCGTATTGCCGGGCTGGGGCGCGATAAACGTGCTCTCGCCGAGCGCGGTGCGTTTCCAATCGCTGGTGAGGATCGTGCCGTTGGGCGAGGCGCTAGGCCCTTCGAAGGAACCCTCGTCTTGCTGCGCTCCGTAGATGTTGAACGGAAACGCCTCGTCGAGCGCGACGTGATAGAACTGCGCGGTCAGCTGATTGTGCTCGGTACTCCACGTTACTCCGCGATCGGTCGAGACCGTTGCGCCGCCGTCGTTGCCTTCGAGAATGATGCGCGGATTGTGCGGATCGATCCAAACGATGTGGTTGTCCCCGTGTGGGGGGTGCAAAAGCGTGAAGCTCTTGCCGCCGTCGTGCGACACGAAGAACCGCGCGTTGGGCACATAGATCGTGTTGGAGTCGGTCGGATCGGCGTAGATCGCCATATAGTAGAAGGCCCGCTGCCGCATCTCCATGCTGTCGTTGACGAGCTTCCAGTGGCCGCCCGCGTCGTCCGAGCGGAAGATGCCGCCGTCTTTTGCCTGCACGATCGCATAGACGACGTTCGGTTTGCTCGTCGCAACGCTCACGCCGATGCGGCCGAGCGTGCCGGTCGCGAAACCGGGATTGGCAGAGACTTTCGTCCAGTGCCGGCCGCCGTCGGTCGTCTTGTATAGGCCGCTCCCCGGACCGCCGGAGTTTAACGAGTACGGCGTGCGGTAGGCTTGCCACATTGCGGCATAGAGCGTGTTGGGATGCGACGGATCCATGACGAGATCGCACGCGCCGGTCGCATCGCCGGCGTAGAGTACCTTGGTCCAGTGCGCACCGCCGTCGGTGGATTTGAAGACGCCGCGCTCGGCGTTATTCGCGAAGACGTGGCCCATCGACGCGGCGTAGACGACGTTCGCGTCACGCGGGTCGACGACGATCTTCGCGACCGTGTGCGTGTCTTTCAGGCCTGCGTAGCGCCACGTCTTGCCGGCGTCGGTCGTTTTGTACACACCGTCGCCGGTGATGAACGTGTTGCGGATGTCGGCCTCGCCGGTGCCGGCGTAGATCGTCTTGGGATCCGAGGGCGCGACCGCGAGCGCGCCGATGCTGTTCGATCCCTTGAGCTGCCCGTCGGTGATGTTCGTCCAGGTGAGGCCGTAGTTCGTGGACCGCCACACGCCGCCGTCGACGCCGCCGAAGTAGAAGGTGAACGGCGTGCCGGGCACCGCATCGACGGCGACCGAGCGCCCGCCGATGCCCGGACCGACGTTGCGCCAGTGCAACGCTGCGATAACGGTTTGCGCGCTCGGCAGCGCGGTTTGGGCCGCGGCGGGAAGCGCGACGAGGATTAGCGATGCGATGAGTGCGAAGGCCGATCGTCTTGCCATAGCCGATTGTTCGCCGCGCGGCAACGTATGTCCAGCACGCGAGCGCCGCTAGCGGCGTTCCGGCACACGAAAGGCTTGCGCTTCGACGAAGATCTCCTTGACGTCCGGATAGCGATTGCGAATGGTTTTCTCGACGGCTTGTATCGCGGCGGCTACATCGCCGCCTTCAAGACTCGAATCGAAGCGCAGGTCGAGGTTGAGCAAAAGATCTCCCGGCGCCATTTGAGCAGAGAGAATGCGGTGGACCGATGCGACACGCGGATCGGCCTTTAGCAACGCGCGAATCCCTTCGAGAATCTCTTCGTCCGCACTTTCACCGACCAGCAAGCTTCGCGTTTTGTTCATGAGCACGACCGCCGTCGTGACGAGCAGCAGCCCGATGAGCACCGAAGCGATCGCGTCGAAATGGTACGCGGGAAATATCGACGCAAGGATCGTGCCGATGACCAGCGCGATCAGCAAACCCAGAATCGCCGCGGTATCTTCGAAGAGCACGACGAAGAGGCCCGGGTCTTTGCTGCGCCGCGCTGCGGAAAACGGTGAAATGCCGGGATACTCCTTGCGGATGCCGCGGTACGCGACGCGCCACGATACGGTTTCGAAGACCAGCGCGATGCCGAGCACGGCGTAGTTGACGGCGATGTTTTGGAGCTCGTACGGTTCGAAGAACCGGCTCACGCCTTCAGCGATGGCCGCAACGCCGCCCGCACCGAAAATCACGACGGCAACGACGAGCGACCAAAAATAAATTTCGCGACCGTAGCCGAACGGATGCCGCGCGTTGGCCGGTTGCGCCGATCGATGCATGCCGATCAGCAGAAGCGCCGAGTTCCCCGAGTCGACGAAGGAGTGAATTGCCTCGGCCGTCATTGCCGCGCTGCCGGTGATGAAGCTTGCGACCGCCTTGACGACGGCAATCGCTACGTTGACGAGGATCGCGACGACGACGGTTCGCGGCGATTCCGATCCGCCGCGCTGTTCCACGCGGTCAGCCTGCATGCCGGCGACCGTCAGAACCGCGCGAGGGCGCACTCCGAGCGCGCATCATCCGCACGAGTACGATTTCTTACACCGCAATCCCCTTGCCGAGCATCGCGGCGGCTTTCAGGACTTTTGAAACGCAGCGAGAACGCGCTTCACCGTGACGTCGAATTCGATTTCCGCCGATCCGCTCGAGATTCTCAAAGCCGGCAACAAGCGGTTTGTCGCCGGGCAGCCGCAGTCGGGACCGTACGGGCCCAACGTGGCCCAGTTTGCGAGCGATCCATTGCCGTTTGCAACCGTCCTTGCTTGTTCGGACGCGCGCGTACCGGTGGAGGTCATCTTCGATCAGACGCCCGGAAACGTGTTCGTGCTGCGGGTAGCCGGCAACGTGGCGACCAAGTACAACCTCGCATCGATCGAGTTCGGCATCGAGGCGTTTCAGACGCGCCTCGTCCTCGTGCTGGGACATTCTCGCTGCGGCGCAATTCGCGCGGCGCTCGGCTCGGCGCGCGATGGAAAGAGCTATCGCGGTCACATTCCCGAAATCGTCGACGCGGTCGCGCCGTCGATTGAGGCCGTTCGCGATGTTCCCGGCGATTGGGCCGAAAACGCCATCGCGCACAACGTCGCGCGTACGATGAACGACATCGTTTCAGGCTCGGAGATCCTCGCAAACGCCGTCGAAGCCGGGGACGTACGCGTTGCCGGCGGCATCTATGACGTCGCGACCGGTTGGGTTGCTTTCACGTAGTCGCGTTTGGTCCGCATCCAGGCAGTGAACGAAACGTACCGAACGAGCGTTTAGTAGACGTCTGTGGAGGGACGTATTCAATGAAACGTTGCTATCGTCATTATCCCGCACTGTGCGTTGCGGCGTTTGTCCTGACGGCCTGCGGCGGATCGCCGTCGCCGATGGCTCCGGCTGCCATGAACGCCGCGGCGAACCGAGCGAATCACGTTCGTCCGGCGCTCAGTTACATCACGCTGCACACCTTCGGCTCTGCCGGTGACGGCGCGCGACCCGATTCGGGCTTGATCGACGTGAACGGCACGTTCTACGGAACGACTCGCTATGGCGGAGCTCACGACGCCGGCACCGTCTACAGGATCAGCAAGACCGGCAACGAGACCGTTCTGCACAGCTTCGGCGCGGGCTCCGACGGCGCGGTTCCACAATCCGGATTGCGCGACGTGAACGGCGTCCTGTACGGCACGACTTCCGATGGCGGCGGCTTCGGCAAAGGGACCGTCTACAGCATCACGACGAGTGGTAGCGAGACGGTATTGCACAGCTTCACCGTCGCCGACGGCGAGAATCCCGTTGCCGGCTTACGGAACGTCAACGGCACGCTCTACGGCACCACGCTTTTCGGCGGCACCTACGGCGGCGGCGTGGCCTTCAGCATCACGACGTCGGGTACTCTGACGACCTTGCACGACTTCGGAGGGAACGGCGACGGCGTCAGCCCGATGGGAAACCTGCGCGATGTGAACGGCACGCTGTACGGTACGACGCGCATCGGCGGCGCCAACGGCGCAGGGACCATCTACAGCTTAACGCCGTCGGGCACGGAGAAGGTGTTGCATAGCTTTGGTTCCGGCTCCGACGGCAGAAATCCGCAGGCGGGCTTGCGCGATCTTAACGGCATGCTCTACGGCACGACGTTTTCGGGCGGGGCCTTCGATAGCGGAACCGTGTACGGCGTAACGACCGCAGGGCGCGGAGACGGTGCTTCACAGCTTCGGATCGGGTGCCGACGGCGCATATCCGTTCGCCGGTTTGCGCGGCGTAAACGGCACGCTCTACGGTACGACGGAATACGGGGGTGCCTACGGCGGCGGCATCATTTACAGCATCACCACGACGGGGAACGAGTCGGTGCTCTACGGATTCGGCCTCGGTACCGACGGCGCCAACCCCCTCTCCGACTTTCTCGATGCGGACGGTAAGCTCTACGGTACCACCTACGAAGGCGGCCCGCACGGCGAGGGAATCGTCTACTCGTTCGAACAGTAGAGGATCGTCAGTGCCCTCGATCTGCTCGAGGCCGGCGCGGGTTTTGCCGCCGGCTGCGACAGCGGGGGCTTTTCGGCCACGACTTGGGAAAGCGATTTGGTCAGAGTTCGAACTTCGTCGGCGGCACGTTGCGGACGCAATTCGTGTCGGCCTTGGTCAGCACGGCAGAAGAACGAGCGCGTGATGGCATAGGCGCATGCGTTCGCGGCTGCGGAGGGACTGCCGAACGCGACGTGCGCGACGTTGGGGATCGTCACCACGACCGAGTTGGGCAGAGTCTTCGCGACGTAAGCGCCGAACGACGCTGCCGTTTGAGCGTCGTATTGCGAGTTGATGACGAGCACCGGCAAGCGGCTTTGGGTCGCCGCTCGCACCAACGGCGAAACCGCCGGCACGTTCCAGTCGCGGCAGTTCTCGCGCATGAAGGGCAACGTTCCGTTTCGTAAGACGGACGCCGGGAACGTGGGAAATGCGCGCCGTCCGGCTGCAACGACGCTCTGCTCCGTTTCGTATGGCACCCACTCGCCGCACGTGACGCCGTAAAACAGACCGTTGCCGAGCACGCCGATGTTGCCGGCGCCGGTTCTCAGCGCCGCCCAGGTCGAAGCGATCGGGGCCGGATTGCCGTGGGCAAGCGCGTAGATCGCTGCGGGAACCTTCGCCGCGAGATGCGTTCCCGGCGAAACCGCCCACTGCAGCAGCATGCCGCCGCTGATCTTGACGCTCACCTTGCCGGACTGGCCGGGAACTGCAACGGTGACCGTTTTCGGCGATGCTTCGTATTGGCTGACGAGCCGGCGGAACGTCGCGCCGATGTCGCCATAGCGTTTGCGGCACGGCGCCTGCCGTCGACACGCATCGAACACGGCGTTGATGCCCTCGCCGGCGCTGGTCCAGGCCGCGCCGCCGCCCGCGAGCGACGGGGGAAAGACGCCGTCGATCGCAACCGACCGGATACCGCCGGGACGATCTCGCAAATACGTGAGCGCGACGTCGGTTCCGTACGATATGCCGTAAAGGTTCCACTTCGCGATGTGCAGCGCGACGCGCAGATCGTCGTAATCGGCTGCGCTCTCCAAGGTGTTGTAGGCGCCGAGATCGGAGGTTTTGGCGGCGAGTTCCCGGCGACACTCGAGCGTCGCGACGGAGTACGCTTTTCCGGCCGCAGCGGAGTCGGCCGGCACGTTCAGCGTGTCCTCGGTCCAGCGGTCGACCGTTGGGCACGCCAGCCGCGGTTGCGCGGTGTACGTGCCGCGCTGCGACATGAAGATGACGTCGCGATCGGCGTTCAATTTGCCGGCCGTGGCCATTGGAATCTCGGTGATCGCGTCGTCGCCGGGGCCGCCGGCGAGCCAAACGATGGGATCGCTTTTCTTTTGCGCCGACGCCGCCGCGACGATAGCGACGGAGAGCCGGATCTTCGGCGAGCCGGCACGGTGGCGGTTTTCGGGAACGATGAGCTGCCCGCAGCGCGCTTTTTTCAACTCGGCAATCGGCTTCGGCGGTGCGGGACACGGACCGGGAACGAAAACGGGCGTTGCCGAGGGTTCATTGCTAGTAGCTGGCTGCGCTCGCGGGCAATGCCAGCAAGACGCAAGCAGCCAAAACCGGCCAGAGCAATAGTTTCATTTTGTTCGTCATTGGTGAAGATGCGGGACTCGAACCTCGGACCCGTTACATGCGAAATCTACGTTCATG
This sequence comes from Vulcanimicrobiota bacterium, assembly GCA_963704715.1. Taxonomy (GTDB): domain Bacteria; phylum Vulcanimicrobiota; class Vulcanimicrobiia; order Vulcanimicrobiales; family Vulcanimicrobiaceae; genus Tumulicola. The sequence goes on from OY969933.1 coordinate 2,393,171, forward strand.
GTCTCTCTGTAGACAAATTGAAGCTGGCCCGCTTCAACGCTCGATGCGCATGTGAAGGACGGTTGTCATCGGCCGCCGACTAGCGACGTCTCGCACGCCGAAGGCGCGAAGATACGGCGCCGAGCCCGGATCCCACACTCCGCGCCTGGGATTCCGGTTGGATTCGGCGCGAATCGTGTGTCGAGCGTCGGAGGGCGTTCATCGCGAACTAAAATCGCTGCCTCGCCTCGGTTTCCCTGGTGGACATGGTCGCGCGGAGTGAGTCACGCTCTTTCGAAAACGTCACTTCCGGGCCATTGCGGCATCCCGCCGCAGGGTAGCGTGCGTCTATGCCCGACGTATGGCGATTGTTCCCTACGATGGAGTCGAAACGCTCGACGTTGCCGCTTTCGAGGGCGGCGATCGCCTCAACGTTGCGCGTCCGATCATTGGGATGCAGAGAGCGTGCAAATTGCCGATTTTCAGGGGTTCGTGAGAGTACGCGAGATGGCTAAGGTATCAAACGTGGTTCCGAGTGTGTTTCGGGAACCTTTCTAAAGACGAATAGGTGCTCGTGCAAAATCCTTACAAGGTGTCCTTGATAGGAATGAGATGCCGAAGCGCGTTCCATGCTGAACTTTAATAAGGACGTCTATTAGCCGTCCTGGCGCTTCAGCGCGAACCAGGTAAGGGAGATCATGGTACTGCCCCTTATTTCGCCACGCGCCAATAAGTAGGCCATAGTGGCCTCCCGGCCGTAACGCGCGATAAATATTCCGCAGGACCAAATGCATCATACTAAAGTACGCTTGAAGATTTTTTGCGCGGGAGAGGTCTTTCTTCCTCGAGCGGCGTATCGCCCCACTGAGAACCAGAGTAGCCGATCATTCCGGCGTATGGGGGGTGCAGCCAGATTGTCTGCGCCGGGGTTTGCAGGCGCTTACGAAGGTCATCATTTACCGCGTCAAAGCCGTCCCGCAGGTTGAAGACCGACGTAAGGGATCCCGAGTTCCCGTGCGGCGTGGCCCGCGGTTCCAGACCCCTCCATTGGATCCACGAATAGACCTGAGAGATGGGTCTTACATATGTCGCTAAAAACCGGCGGACAATGTGGCCAGTGGCAGTTACCGCGGTAAGAAGCGTTGCCCCAGTGGCCGCGGTCGGGATATGACAAAATGCTGTTAGCAAATCTCAGTTCATCGAGGCTGGCCACAGCAAAATGATAGCGAAGCTGGATAACCGAGTCGTTAACGATAGCCTGCCGAGAATTTGCCAAGTGCTACAGCGCGTCGCCATTCGAAGCAGGAAGCCAAAAAGCGAAATGCTGGGAAACCGCCGCGAAAGAAAATCAGATGGGCGAAACCCCTGCCGGTCCAGAAGCATCTAAATAGACAATGACCGACCAGAAATCTGTTTTAGCCCCCCCAACAATCGTGCCGCACTTTAGCAATGAGCGGGCGACGCTGTATCACGGCGACTGCCTTGAAGTCCTAGAACAGTTTCCTGAACAAAGTGTAGACCTCATTTTTGCAGATCCGCCGTACAACCTATCAAACGGAGGGTCCACCTGCCATGCTGGGCGCATGGTGCCAGTCTATAAGGGTGACTGGGATAAATCGAGTGGCCAAGAAGCGGACTTACGCTTCATCGAAGCGTGGTTATCAGCGTCTCAACGTGTATTGAAGTCGAGCGTACGATTTGGGTTTCCGGAACCCAGCATGTAATCTTTAACGTCGGCTACATGATGCAAAAGCTCGGTTATCATCTTCTAAATACAGTCACATGGTTTAAACCGAACGCCTCTCCAAATCTGTCGTGCCGTTTCTTCACGCATAGCAGCGAGTTACTAGTTTGGGCCTCCCCCTCACGTGGCAAGACTCTCAAACATACTTTTCGGATTACGAGACGATGCGAGCTCAGAACGGCAATCGGCAGATGCGAGATGTGTGGGAACTTCGTGGCGAGCAGCTCGTCCCGCAGATATTTGAACTGGGTTCACCAAAAACTGCTGAGAAAAGTTACGGAAAGCACCCAACGCAAAAACCCGAAGCGCTACTTGAACGTATCATCCTATCGTTCTTGAGCAAGGAAGGTGAACGTGAGCTTCTTGACCCCTTCAGCGGTTCAGGTACCACAGGCGTCGTTGCCGTCAAGGTTAAACGCCGCTACATAGGAATTGAGTTTGACCTTAAATACTTAGAGCTCAGCAAGAAGAGACTAACCGCTGCGGGTCGAGACATCACACTCGACTTTCAGTAAGAGTGGAATAACTACCCAAGTTTGGACAGGTTGCCGGCTAGTGGTGGCGTTTGAGTCAGTCTACGCTACCCGTTCGCAACCAGGGATTGCGCCCGCAATGATATCAAGCATGAACGCTTTCTGGAGATAGAATGCAAAGTTCTTCTCTGAGATGAAACGGTTGTGGTGCGGACAAAATATGCGCTGGTAGGGGCGAGCGTCCTTTGTGCGGATCTGGAGATAACGTCCATTCGTAGATGAAGCATGGCGTCAGGGGAGACAGCGAGTCGGGCTCTACTTCGCGGCGGATCGTGTCGTAGTCTTGGGTGAGGCGGTCATGAAGCTGAGTCCCGCGACCGGCGCGGACGTGATAGACAGCGTAAATATACCAATCATCGTCAGAACCTTGCTTCACGACTCTGGCAAACAAGCATGTTCGCCAGTTTTCGCGCCACTGAGCCATCAGTATGGCAGCGTGTCCGGACCAAATAGACTTTCCCACTTAGCGTCTTAATAACACAGATCGCAATCGTTTCGTCCGGCAGGCCGTTTGGTTTCGTTTGATTCGCTTTAATTCACTGTCAACGGAAATCGGTTGTACCCGAGAAGGGATTCAGGCCGATTGCCCTCTCGAGGGTTCGGCCGAAACTGCCTTTGTCAACGACCATTGCAGCGGAAAATCCCTTTTGAGCTCGGACCGGGCACGCGTCCAACCGCTATCAAGGGGATTGCGTCATCTAAATGCACGCCAGACTTCTCTTTCAGCGCGTCCCACCTCAAAAAGCGTCGCCACGAACGGATAGGCCGCCCCAACGAGTCCCTGAGGGTAAATCTATGTCCATATGCAAGAAATCGTTCCTGCGAAGCGCGACGCTTATCTCGTTGCCGGGCTGAGGAACCTTGCAGGAGTTCGTGGATCCAAACCGATCACTTTAGCGGCTGAATGATCGCTGCAGCAGTAGGTACGGCCCTTCACCCCAATGGCGGCTCCGCCGGCCTCGAATGGGCCTGGGTAAGCGGTGGCTTACCCCCAGCCTTCAGCGATTCTGGACCGGGAGCACCCATCGACGGCTCGTTGAGCCCTTCGTCGGCGGCCTGGCGGTCGTACTCGGCCTCGGTCCCCAGAAGGCTCTCCTGGGTGATACCAACCCGCATCTCATCTCATTCTACAGGTGGCTGCAGCGCGGACTGGACCCCGAAGCCACGGGCGTCCCGTTTGAGAACGATAAAGCTGTTTTCTACGTGAACCGAGCCCGCTTCAATACCCTCATCGAAAGCGGGAAAGCCGACACCGCCGAAGCTGCAGCGCTATTTTACTACCTGAATCGCACGGGGTTTAACGGCCTCTGCCGATTCAACGCAAGCGGGTTTTTCAACGTCCCGTTCGGTTCGTACAAGACTATCCCTTACCGTCATGCCGCGGGATTCTCCGAATATCGTGAGGCGTTACGCGGCGACCATTTTGCTGCAATGATTTCGAGAGGATGCTTTGAGAAAGGACGATTTCTTATACGCCGGATCCTCCCTATGACGTAGACTTTACCCTCAGACACTGTGGGCGGCCTTTCATGGCAAGATCAAGCGCGGCTCGCCTGTATTGCTGGGCGCAGGCTGCAACCGCGTCCATCAGGGGCGACAAAACCAGTCCATCAATCTTTACCGATCTCTTGGCTTTACATAGTTATCGAATCCGCGCCGCGACGGATCTCGTGCGACGGAAACCGAGACGATGCTCGCGAGATGTTGGCGACCCTCAACTTGTGACACCAGGCAGTAACGGCATGCACCGTGGTTCGACATTGGAGAGAGCGACAAGAAGCCGTTCTCACGAATAACGGTTATGGAGTCGAAAAGCAAAAAGACATAGGAACCCGACCTAACGGTGGACGCCACCGAGGATATTGTGGTGACGAGGTGCGACGGAACCGGCGTTTCTCATGAGTTTTAAATGGCAACAAGTGCAACGTACCGCCGAAGAACAAATCCCATGCGAGACTCTGAAGCTCTTACACGGATTACGCCAGAACGGTTATCTTTACGAAGAGGCGTACGTAGTGCTTGGAGATGAGGAGTTTAACGAGGAATGCTCTATCAACGAAAGTACCCGAAGCAAAGTACTTCTTTTGAACGAAGCCCTCACACGGCCCGATCAGGAAACACTATAAGGGAGAATGAATGCCACGCCGCTCAAGATTCGCTGGAGCGCAATGCAGCAGAACGATGGATAAAAAAGCACGCTGGGGACAAGACGATTTTCAAGCCGACGAGCTTTAAGTTGCCTTGTTGCTATGGAACCAGCCTTGTGTGCGGTTAGCGAAACGCGGAAGACGCCACGCACAACCTGCATGCGTGACCTCCGCAAGGATCCTCGCGCTTCGAGGTTGGCGACCGAAAAATCCGCCTGACCGGCTCCTGAAGTGCCGGGCAAGAAAAACTGGAAAGTTACAGCTGGGTTCTCGATGGAAGCGAGCAGTTCTGGACAAGGAGCAGCCGAGGCCGAGCTAACACAGCTGGCATCCACGAATATCTGTTTTGTTGTTTGGTCTTTCTCTCCAGCGCACAGCGCATAACCGCGCTGAGCAGGCTGGTTCGATAGCAAACTGAAAAACTGTGGGAACTTCTTAACGTTTTCTATCTCATCTGTATCGTGTGGGTCTAGCACGCGGGTGGATATCGAAGCGATATTTGGTCGAAAGCGTTCCTTCCGCACTCGCCGCCGAGCGAGAAGCAACAGGCTGGGCGGTACTTCGTCGCGGCAAGTACCGTACGCGGCTATCCAAACCGAAGGCACTGCAAGACGCTTTTCCAGATCGTGTATGGACGGTGCTTTATCGCATGGGTTTCACAAACATGTCTGGAAAAAGGTGGCGCAAAACTTGTTTGCCGGGTGGAGACACGGGCCAGGTCACCAATCAACTAGACGTCGTCGCAATCGATGAGGACGTCGCCATCTACAGCATCGAGTGTCGCACTGCCCCAGTCTGCGAAAGGCGCTCCCCGCTTTGCGGAAGATGCCGCGCATTTAGATGGTCTTCCGCCAATGCTTTCAGCGCGCGGTGAAGGCTAAGTTCCAGTATCGAAAAGCCGGCGCCCTATATTGGTCACAAAATATAACTTTAAGCGATAATGACAAAGAGAGGGCAGCTCAAAAGAACGTTCGCATTTTTGACGAGCGAGAACTGACGTACTATGAATCCCTCACAAGGGAACTCGGGATAGCCGCTCGCTATCAGTTCTTGGCGGATGTATTTGGATCTTCCCCGGTCAAGTCTCTAAGCATCACAGTACCAGCGGTTTCAGTGCGCCTTGGACCGACCCGCTGTTTTTGCTTTTCGATACAACCTGAAAAGCTTCTAAAAATTGCGTACGTTTCGCATCGAGCAAAAGGGAGCGCCACCGATGTAAATACGTACCAGCGGTTGATTAAAAAGAGCCGACTGAAAGACATTGCCGACTACATTGCCAACCGTGGCGGCTATTTCCCAACCAACATCGTACTAAATATTCCGGACAAAGAAGCAACTGCGCTTCGATAAAGCAGCCATCCCACCTAATGTCGACTCCTCAAGCGGCGAAATAGGGTGGCTAACATTGCCGTCTGAATACAAAGCAGCTTGGGTCATTGACGGGCAGCACAGATTGTATGCCTATGCGAATGTGGATGAGTCGAAAACCGCTGAATTGTCTGTCGTTGCTTTCGAGAATCTAAACGAAAGCGAGCAGGCGCGCCTATTTGTAGACATTAACGCTAAGCAAAAGAGCGTCAAACAAAATCTCTTAGTTGAATTGTATGCAGAACTGAACTGGAACTCCGATGACCCGGATGATCGCGTAATGGCGATCATAGCGAAGGCAATATTATCGCTTGACGCCGATTCGCGCTCACCATTCTTTAGCAAGATTGTCCGAGCCGATGACTCAGTTACTTCGAATCGTTCGATCTCTATGACAGCGCTATCGGGTGCGCTGCAGCAGCCAGAATGCTTTCTCGCGAAGACGAAGGCTGGGCTCGTCCCAGGAGCGTTCTGGACGACCGACCAGATGAAGACGCTAAAGCGAGCTGCCGCGGTAGTGGACGCATGGGTTGCCAGAGCCATAGCACAAAGTAGGGACAACTGGGACCTCGGTCGAGGGCCAGGCGGTGCTCTTGGAATGAACGACAGCGTGATCGCCTTGCTCTTGACGTTACGCTCCGTCCTTCAAGCCCTTTCCGAGCGCGGCATTCGACTCTACGAGTTGACAACCGACGAGCTTATTTACGAAATATCGCCATACGCGGCTGAGCTTGCAGACGCGTTTTCACGGTACGATCAGAACGATTTTGCGCTTTATCGGAGTTTTCGGGGTGGACAAGGGTCAGCTCCGGCGAATGCGGGAGCTTCAGCTTGTTTTGCATAAGAGATTCAGCTCTTTCAACCCTGAAGGGCTCGACGAATACATCGAATCGCGAGACAAGAATGCCATGGCCGAAGCGCGCGAACTGCTTACTAACATCGAGGTTGCTCTTCACAAACATGTCATCGGTACTTTGAAAGCTAGTTTCGGCGAGGACGATTCTGGCTGGTGGTACCAGGGGGTGCCTACGGGCATCAGAGCGCGAATTTTGAGTGAAATCAACGACGAGGGCCGCGACAGCCCTAAGGAGAGCCGGTTTAATCTGATTGACTATCGCACGCTAGCCACGAAGCATTGGAAACTCTTTGAGGACACTTTATTTCAAGGAAAGGCGCACGATTCCAAGGACAACCGGACTTCATGGCTTCTCCAGGTCAACGAAATCCGTAAGCTTGCCGCTCATCCCACTAAGGGCACAGCGACGACGGAAAACGTGCAGTACCTGCGCGAGCAGTGGAATTGGTTACACGCTCAGTTGAGTTCGATGCGAATTCTCCTGAGTCGGATCTAAATGTCCAGTCGGATGATGAAGATGACGAATCCTCGGTGTAAGTACTAACCGCGCGGCGCGACCCGAGGGAGCGATCAGCCTGCAAATATTGCAAGGAACCGTTGCCACGGAAAGGGCTGAAGTTCTAACGGACGACGGTGCTTATCTACGCTACAGCGTCGATGTTGCAAAGCCGATCGAGAAGGCGCAGGAGCGCCTTCTCGAAATGAGGGTGTCCGGGTGATGCCGGGACACGGAGGAGAGGCACTAAGAGGCGTGGTCAGGTCATTGCTCAGAACAATAGGGATCGGATAACTGGCGGCAGTACGAAAGCCCGCTTTGCCAATTGTTAGCGCCGGAGTAAAATTGACCCACCCCGCCGGTTGAAAATTGACCCACCTGAACCCTTGGCGAACCATGTTCGCATGTTGCAAAAGGAGCTTCAGGTGGAGATACAGGTCTTGCATCGGCAGGGCAAGGGCATCCGCGCGATCGCACGCGAGATGGGGGTGGCGCGCAATACGATCCGCGCCATCCTGGAGGGCAAGAGTGACGGCCAGTACGGCCCGCGGCAGCCCCGCCCAACCAAAATCGACGCGCACAAGGACTACTTGCAAGAACGCTTGGCTGCCGCCGGCAAGATTCGTCTGCCGGCGACGGTTCTGCTGCGCGAAATCCGCGCCGAAGGCTACGAGGGCGGCATCACGCAGCTCAAGGAGTATCTGCGCGAGATTCGGCCGGCGCCGCCCGACGAACCGATCGTGCGCTTTGAGACCGAGCCCGGTCGACAACTGCAAATCGATTTCGTGGTCTTCCGGCGAGGAGAACTTCCGCTACGAGCGTTTACCGCCGAGTTGGGATTCTCGCGTTACTCGTACGTCGAATTCACAAGCAACGAGAGCGGCGTAACGCTGGTGGCATGCCTAGAGCGTGCTCTGCACTACTTCGGCGGCGTTCCATTGCACGTTCTGTGCGACAATCCCAAGACGATCGTCACCCAGAGGAATGCCTACGGCGACGGCTTGCATCGTTATCAAAAGGCATGGCTCGATTTCGTCAGGCACTACGGCTTACAGGTCAAACTCTGCGCGCCATATCGAGCGCAGACCAAGGGTAAAGTCGAGCGGTTTCATCGTTACCTGCGGGAATCGTTCTTCAATCCGCTCCAGGCAGCGCAATCGGATCTCGTCGACGTCGCCTTGGCAAATCGGGAAGTACGACCATGGCTCGATGAGGTCGCCAACTGCCGCCTGCACGCTACGCTCAAAGAACGACCGGTGGACCGGCTCGCGCTTGAACGCCACGTATTGCGGCCACTGCCGCTGCCCTATGGCGGCCGGCAGCTGGGAACGCCGCAGCCGACTGGGATTCACGTTCCCATGCCGACCGAATCGCTGCAGCATCCACTTTCGGTCTACGAACTGGTTGCTGAGGAGATTGGCGTATGATGGAACTCGAACGCATCGATGACCTTTGCCAGCGCCTTGCTCTGGGCACGATGGCAACGCATTTAGCGCATGTTGCTGAAGAGGCTGTGCGCAAGGAATGGAGCTATCGAGAGTTTTTTGAGCAGATGCTACAAGCCGAACATCGTGAACGGCAAGAACGTAGCCGCGTTCTGCTGACCAAGATCGCGGGCTTTCCGGCGATCAAGACGCTCGAGCAGTACGACTTCGGCTTCGCAACCGGTGCGCCGAAATCATTGATCAACGAACTGACCTCACTCGCCTTCATCGAAAGGGCCGAAAACGTTGTGCTGCTCGGACCCAGCGGCGTTGGCAAGACCCACTTGGCAATCGCACTCGGCTACAAGGCAACGCAATCGGGAATTAAAACGCGCTTCGTTTCTGCCGCCGACCTTATGCTGCAACTCGCCTCGGCCTATCGGCACGACCGACTCAAGGAATACATCCGACGAGCGATTCAAGCGCCAAAGCTCCTCATCATCGACGAACTTGGCTATCTACCGTTTTCGCGACAAGAGGCCAGCCACTTCTTTCAAGTCATCGCGCAGCGATACGAACACGGCTCGGTGCTCATCACCAGCAATCTACCGTTTGCGCAATGGGATACGGCCTTCGCCGGCGACGCGACGATGACGGCGGCGATGCTCGATCGCTTGCTGCACCACGCGCACATCGCGACAATCAGTGGCGAGAGTTACCGGCTACGCGAGCGCAAGAAGGCGGGAATCAAACTGCCGGCGGCAAAACTCGCACCCAAGGTGGGTCAAAATTAAACCGGCGATCTGACGCTTAGATGGGTCACTTTTCAGCCGACGTTAACACCAATTCAATCTCCCACCTTAACAAGGGATCGGCAACCGGAGCCGGCCGGCATGTTCAGCGTATCCTCGGTCCAGCGGTCGACTGATGGGCACGCCAGCCGTGGCTGCGCGGTGTACGTGCCGCGCTGCGACACGAAGATAAGGCCGCGATCGGCGTTCAACTTGCCGGCCGTGGCCATCGGAATCTCGGTGATCGCGTTCGCCAGGACCGCCAGGGAGCCAAACGACGGGATCGCTTTTCTTTTGAGCCCGACGCCGCCGCGACTATAGCGACAGAGAGCCGAATCTTCGGCGAGCCGGCACGGTGGCGGTTTTCCCTCTCAGAGACCCCTCGGGGACAAAGCAAAAACGCCCACTTAAGAGCAGCTTCTCGCGGGTGTCTCGCCCGGCCGCGAATGGTAGGGTTAGTAGGGTTTCCCGGTCAGGGGATTTACGGGATGGAATTCCTCGTCCTGAGGTGGCCGCTGAATGATAGCAATTTTCATTTGGGCTGAAGTATACAATGGAATCCTCCCGAGGAGAAAGCGACAGTTGGCAGATCGCTGGGACGGATGGTTCGCCGCCCAACCAGCGTTGAAAACAAGGAGAACCACACCAGCGGCCAAGCATCCGGTAGCAAGCTTAAACCACCGTGATTTCATGGTGACTGCCGCGGTCAGATTGTTTGAATACTCAAGGTATCCCTCAAGCAAACTAGTCGCGACGCGCGGCCGCATTGCGGGGTCGGCGAGGGTGGGCCGATAGTTGTAAACGTCCACGCGCGGCATCGGGGACGTGTATCTATAGCCCCGAGCAAGGCAGGCCAAGTCGGCCATTGCGCCCAGCAAAATCAGCGCCACGGCTGGGATAAGCAGCCACGGGGAGCCGGCAGAGACCATTACGGAGTCACTTGCGCCGAGGATTGAAGATCCCTAAGGCCGCCGCCCAAAATCGTCACTTGCATAGCGGCTTTCGTATCGGTGCCTTTAATGAGGTCGGTCTTCGAGTCTATGAGATACCGCACCTCACGAAGGAGCAATTCCGTGACCTCGGATGACCCGATCTGCGCGTCTTCTTCCGTAGACAGATACTCTGACCAATACTTCCGTAAACCGTCATCTGCCAGCTTTGGAGATTGGGGATGAAGCCACTTCCATATCAGCGTGAGCGGCCAAATGTTCATGTAGGAGGGGTAAGGTTGGCCCCGATCACCCACCGACCTGTCTAATGCGCCGCCTGGTCGGTGGCAACGCTCCCGCTTTATAACGCCAAGTTATCCGGGGCATTCGTTTTGTCAAATATATAACGTCCCTAAATCGGGTTGTCAATTGATCGTCAAAGGGCCAACCGGCTACTTGCGCCAGCAACGAAAAAACGCCGCAAACCCTTACGGCAGCGGCGTTTCCAAATGGTGGAGATGTGGGGACTCGAACCCCAGACCCCTTACATGCGAAGCAAGTGCTCTACCAGCTGAGCTACATCCCCACGGGCCGCCGGAGGATTATACGCGGGTAGGTCGGCACCTTCAACCTATGATGGTCGGAAAGGCAGGCGCCGCATTCGGCGCTGTGGTGGTTGCGGTCGTGGCGATGGGGCCGGCGGGAGCGCCGGCCGCCGAGCGTTCCGGGGCCGCTTTCGGGGCGCACGGTCGCGGCCGCCAGCCGCTGTACGTCGCGCTATATCAGCGATTACCAGACGCAGCTCCGCGGCTATGACGCCCACCCGCCGCGCGACAATCCCGGCGCCCTCAACGATCGCCTCGGCGCCATCGCGGACCTCCTCCAAAGCCTCAACGAGGAGCACGGCGTCCTCGACAACGTCTGCCCGTCCGACACCGACAAAATGCCGCTCTTCGATCAACTCAACGCCACCGTCGCCTGGGCGCTCGCGCTGCAGTCGGATATCGCCGCCAAGCTCAACGCCTCGTGTCCGCCGGCCGCCAAGGCCCTCCCGGCGGCGATGCTCGCGCAAGCGTGGCTCGCGATCGCCGCGACCGTGAACGACAACGGCGGAACCGTCCCGAAAGCGCTCAACGAGGTGATTCCTAAGGTGCAGACGCGCGCGGCCGCGGTCGGCCTCACGCTGCCCGCCTACACCGAGACCTCTGCCTATTGGCGCGACCAAGTCGCCGATCAGGCACGCCAGGCCGTCGCGATTTGTCCGACGCCGGTGCCGCCACCCGAGACACCGACGCCGTCACCCTATCCCTCGCCGCCGCCGTTCGATCGAAGTCGCGCCTAGAGGGCTGCGACCCTATCGCACGTCGGCGTGCCGCCGATAGGATTTTGCGAATCGGTTCCCAAATAGTACCGGCGTGGGAACCCGAGCCGACTACGTTACCCGGCCGCGCGAACTGATCGCCGGCATCCTCGGACGCGAGCGCCGCTTTCTGTCGGCCGCCGAAATTCACCATCAACTCGAGCGGGACAAGGCGCGGGTTTCCCTCTCGACCGTCTATCGCACGCTCGACTTTCTGCAAGGCAAAGGCGACGTCACCGTCCGCTCCGATCCGGCCGGCGAGTCGGCGTACATGCTGTGCGAGCCCGAGCGCCACCACCATCACGCCATTTGCCGCGTCTGCGGCCGCGTCGAAGACGTCGATTGCGCCGCGATGGAGCCGGTCGCCGACGCGTTGCGCACCGTTCACGGGTTCCAACTCGACGGCCACGCGATGGAGTTCTTCGGGAGGTGCAGCGCATGCCGCTAATGCGTTTGGGTTTTGCGCAGCGTTGCGGTTGCGGCTATGCGTACGGTTGCCGCGGCGATCGTGGCGATCGGCGTTTGCGCGTGCGGCGGCGGGAAGCAGCACGCGGTCACGCTCGGCGCCGGCGGAAAAATCAACGTCGTCACCACGATCTCGACGCTCAACTCATTCGTGATCGGCGCCGGCGGCGACAAGGTCCGCGTGACGAACATCGTGCCGGTCGGCGCGTCGCCCGGAGACGTTTCAACCGGCGCCGCAGGACGTCGCGACGGTGTCGCAGGCGCAGCTGCTCGTTGAAAACGGCGCCGGGCTGGAGACGTGGCTCGGGAGGCTGCTGAGCAATGCGTCGTCGCCGAACGTGCGCGTCGTGGTCTGTGCCGACGGGATGCCGGTCGTCAACGACAATCCGCATTTGTGGATGGATCCGCAGCTGGCGAAGCGGTACGTCGTCAAGATTCGCGACGCGCTGATTGCGATCGATCCCAAAGACGCGAACGAATTCCGGCGGAATACCAATCTCTATAACGGGAAACTCGACGCGCTGACGTCGCACGTTCAGGCGCAGATCAACACGATTCCGGCGCAGAAGCGGTATATGATCGTCTTCCACAACGCGTGGCAGTATTACAACGACCGCTTCGGGATTACGACGCTGGGCTTCGTCGAGCGCAATCCCGGCCAGGAGCCGAATCCCCAGCAGATCGCGCAGCTGATCGATTTAGCGAAGCAGCACGGAGTGCGGGCGGTCTTCAGCGAGCCGGAGTACAGTCCGAAGCTGTTGAGTTCGATCGCGCAGGGCGCCGGCGTCGGGATCGTCGAGAATCTGTACGACGATTCCATCGGTACCGATCCGCGCGTGCGCGATTACATCTCGATGCTCGAGTACGATACAAATATCATCGTGAATGCGTTGAAGTGAGCTCGTCCTTCGACTGCGCCGCTGCGCGCGCTCCGCTCAGGATGACACGGGTAGTGGGTGCTCCGCTGGGGGAACAGCTTTCCTTCGACTGCGCGTGCTGCGGCACGCTCCGCTCAGGATGACACAGAGGGTGGTGACACAGAGCGTGGGTGACACAGAGCGTGGGTGACGCCGTGAAAGAAGAAGACGGGCGCGAAGAGGCGGTGGCGGCGCGCAATCTTACCGTGCGGTACGACGATTTTACCGCGTTGGACGATGCGACGCTGACGGTGCATTTCGGTGAGGCGCTCGGCGTCGTCGGGCCGAACGGTTCCGGAAAATCCACGCTGTTGAAGACGCTGGCCGGATTGTTGACGCCGAGCAGCGGCGAACTCTGCGTGCTCGGCGCGCTGCCCACGCAACTTGCCGCGCGGCTCGATCGCGTACGTGCCGCAAATCGAAGCGGTGGATTGGTCGTTCCCCGCAACCGTCTGGGACGTCGTCGCGATGGGGCGCTTTCCGCGGCTGCCGTTCTGGCAGCGGTTTGGCGAGCGCGACCGTGAGGTCGTCGCCCAAGCACTCGAAACCGTGAACATGGCGCCGCTGGCAACGCGTCACATCGCGCACCTGTCCGGCGGACAGCAGCAGCGCGTCTTCGTCGCGCGTGCGATCGCGCAGGAGCCGCGCCTGCTGTTGCTCGACGAGCCGACCACCGGCGTCGACGCCGGTACGGAAGAAGCGCTGCGGGTGCTCGTCCGCGAGTTGGTCGCCGGCGGCATGCCGGTCGTCATGACGACGCACGATCTCGATCGCGTCGACGATTGGTTCGACCGGTTGCTCGTGCTCGATCGCCGGGTCCTCGCGCTCGGCAAACCCTCCGACGTCGCCGCTTCCGGCGTCTACGCTGCGATTCGCGAGCACACGCATACGCACGGGCACCTGCGCACCGATCACGAAGATCACGAAGCGCACGCGACGCATCCCGAGGTGCGCCTTTGAGCCTCGACGCGTTCGTCCAACCGTTTCATTACGCGTTCATGCAGCGCGCCTTCGTCGCGGCGCTCGCGGTCGGCCTCCTCTGCTCGACGATGGGCACCTACGTCGTGCTGCGCCGCCTCTCGTTCATCGGCGACGGCATCGCGCACGCCTCGTTCGCCGGCATCGTCATCGCCTATCTGCGCGGTGCCAACTTTTACATCGGCGCGGCGATCGTCGCGGTCGTCACCGCCGTCGGCATCGGCTTCGTCTCGCGGCGCGGACGCATCTCGCTCGACACGACGATCGGCGTGCTCTTCACCGGCATGTTCGCGCTCGGCGTCTTTCTCATGAGCCGGCAGCGCAGTTACGCGGTCGACCTGCAGAGTTTTCTCTTCGGCGACATTCTCTCGGTGCAGCCGCAGGATCTCTGGCTGATTCTTGCGCTCAGTGCGGTCGTGGCAGCGACGGTCGTCTGGCTCTTCCGCGGATTGCTCTACACGACGTTCGATCCGGTCGTCGCGCAAGCTAGCGGCATTCGGTCGTGGCTCTACGAGTACGCTCTGCTGGTGATGCTGGCGTTGACGATCGTCGTGGCGCTGCAGGCGGTGGGCATCGTGCTGGTTGCGGCGCTCCTCGTGACGCCCGCGGCGGCCGCCTACCAATTAACGTCGCGATTCGCGCCGATGATGGCCCTGGCGGCGCTGCTCGGCGCCGTCAGCACCGTCGGCGGCCTCTACCTTTCGTACTACCTGCGCGCCTCGAGCGGCGCGACGATCGTGCTGCTGGCGACGCTGCTGTTCTTCGCGGCGATCGGCGTGAAGTACGCCGGCCGGCTCACTGCACGGCGAGCGTGAACGGCACCGTATAAATCTTGTACTTCGCGCCGCGGAACTGCATCCACATTTTGTACGTTCCGGCGGGCAAGGCGGGTAGTTCTAAATGCTGGCGGGGACCGCTGCCGGTCATATTCATGTGAATCGACCCGCCGCCGCTCGGGGCGTTGGCCGCCATCGGATGCACGTGCACGTATTGCAGCGTCGCGGTGTTGATGAAGACGACGTGCGAGGCGGCGCCGAGATACGAGCCGAGGTCGTGCGCCGGATGCCCGTTCTCGTTGATCTCGATTTCGGCCGAGTAGGGCTTGTCGGCCGCGAGCGTGGTGTGCTCGAGCACGACGGTATAAGGGCCCGTGGTCGCCGTCGGCAACGACGCCGTCAGCGACGGTGCCTCTTTGGCGACGGGGCCGTCGCTCTCGAGCGTGAAGCGGAAAACCTGTTGCGGCAGATTGAGCGGCCTGCTGTCGGCGTAGAGGTAGTAGCGGTGGTTCGGCGCCTTCGTGAACTTTTCGATGAAGGCGCCGGTCGTCGTATTGAAGGCCGGGTGCAGGTGGTCGAACGTCGCGAAGTCGTCGCGAATGACGACCATGTGCATCGTGTGCTGCATCTCGAGCGCATAGTTGAGAATCGGCTCCTTGGAGCCGATCGGATACTGTGCGACGTTGAGCTCCGAGGTGAGGCCGTTCCCCATCGTCGCCCAGAATTTCGAAACGACCTTCGGCGTGCCGCCGAGCAGCGCGAACGTTCCGGTCTGTTGCGGCGGCCCGGCCGACGCGTGCGCGAGCGCAAAAACGGCGGCAAACAGCGCCACGAACGCAATTGGCGAAATACGGCTTACTCTACGGCCCGAACGACGCTCCACGTTTCCTCTCCCGTCGATTCCAGATAGCCGGCGGCAGCGAGTGCCTCTAGCGCCTCATGCAGCGCCGCCCGCTCGTTTTTGTTGGGCATTCCGGCCCACCGCATCGCCAGTTCGTTGAGCTCCAGCGTTCCTCCCGGCACCAATGCGTCGCGCAAGAACTGCGCCGGCAGTTTGACGCGCTCCATGCGGCGCGCAACGGGCGCCAGTGCATCGTCGAACGGCGCGGCAGCTGCGTGAGGCGCTGGTTCGGGCTGCGGCGCAGGCGCTGGTCCGGGCTGCGGCGCAGGCACTTGCTGCTCGTCGTGCGCGACGCGGCGCATGCGCAGGCGTTCGACCACCGGATCGGCGAGCGTGCCGAGCATTTCGCCGGCGACGGTGCCGGCCGTCTGCCACGCGACCGCGTTGACGGTCGCGGAGCGGCGTTCGATGCCGCGCAGAATTGCTGCTGCGACCCGCTCTGCCGAAACGGGCCGTATGCTCTGCGGACGCGCAATGGCGGCGCTGCCGTGAAACTCCGTCGCGACGACGCCTGGATCGACATAGGTGACCGCGACGCCGCGCGAGCGCAGTTCCCGGCGCAGTTGAATCGCGGCGGCGCGTATGCCCGCTTTCGCGACCGCGTACGAGCCGAATGCGGGGATCGGCACGCGCGCGACGCCGGAGCCGAGAAAAACGAGCGATCCGTGCGCGCGCTCGAGATGCGGAAGCGCGGCACGCGACAGCCGCAGCGGAGCCCCGACGTGCAGCTGCCACTGCGCTTCGATTTGCGCGTCGCTCTGTGCCAACAGATCGCCGTGCGCGCCGGCGCCGGCGTTGTTGACGAGCACGTCGATGCGCCCGAAGGCGTGCATGGCGGCGTCCACGATGCGTCCCGCCGCGTCGCGAGCGCAGACGTCGGCGACGATGCTCGCGGCCGTTCCGCCGACGCGCGAATCTCACGCTCGACGTCGCTCAGGCGTTCGGCGCGACGCGCGACCAGCAGCACGGCGTAGCCCGCGCGCGCCGACTGCCGCGCGAGCGCGCGGCCGATGCCGGAACTTGCGCCCGTGACGATCATCGCGCGCGCGTCAGGCATACTCGTCACAATACCGCTCGTACAAAGGCCCGATACCGTCGGGAAGCGACGCATAGTATGCGGCTTCGTCGGTGACGATGGCTGGCTGCGGCTCGAGAACCTCGCGCTTTTCGGCAGCAAGTCGCGCGAGCGTCTCGGCGACCGGCTTGTACGAACCGTCGGAGCGCACGATGCCGAAGGTCAATTCGTGCGGCGCGAGATCGAACGGCGGCATTTTCGCCAGCGCGGGGTCGTAGTCGGCCCAGCACCACCAGAATGCGCCGAGCGCACCGCGCGCGTGAAGACGATCGGTGACCGCATAGGCGTACTGCGCCATTTCCTCTTCGCTCAGGCACTCGAAATCGCTCGGCTTTCCCGCGACCGCCCCAGTTGCCGGACACGTCGGATCGCCGTATTCGCTGAAGAGCACGCGCTTGCCGCTGCACGATTCCTGAACTTGCGAAAGGAACGGCACGACGTTGGTGTCGAGGCGCCCCCGCGAGAATGTGGAGTAGACCGAATACCCGTGCATCGTCGCGAACGCCCACGGAATCGCGATGCTCGAGGGACGAATGCCGCGGTCGCGTTCGAGATCTTCACCGTGCATGCCGCCGGTCACCGGTACGTTCGACGCTTCGCGCAGCGTTTCGCTCAGGCGCAGGCTCCATGCCGCCGCATCGGCCGGCGCTGCCGGCTCGCGTACGTTGGAAAACTCGTTGCCGAGATCCCATGCAAACAGCGCGGGATGGTCGCGCACGCACGCGGCTGCTTCGCGTGCGAACAGCACCTGCGCCGCGAGGAGGCGCGGATCGGCATACACGTCGCCGGCGCCGTACGGCGAGACGTTGCCGCCGGAAATCGTGCGGAAGCGCCCGTGCGGCACGGCCGGATCGAGCACCCAGTGCGGCAACCAGTTCACGCCGCTCATGTGCCCGCAGAAAAGGGTGGGCATCGCACGCAGCCCGCAATCGCCGAACGCCGTCATCACGCGCTCGAAGCGTGCGAGCGCGGCCGTGTCGACGCGTTCGGGCGACGGCTGAAAGACTTCCCACTGGAGAAAGAAGCGCACGACGTCGAGGCCGAGTTCGGCGATGCGCGCGGCGTCTTCTCGAATCTCGCCGAGATCGAAGCGCTCCCACGCGTACATTGCGCTGCGCCGTGGCCAATAGTTGATGCCGAGGAGAAAACGTGACATGCGCCGTTCTTCGCCCGACCGCGGCATGACAACCTCGAAAGGGCCGCGAAGCCGCCAAGCGATGGCCAAGCGCAGCGCTTCACCGAAGGTCGGCATCGTGATGGGCAGCCGCTCGGACTGGGAAAGCATGCTTCCGGCGCGCACGACGTTGCGCGAACTCGGGATCCCGTGCGAGATGCGCGTCGTTTCGGCGCACCGCATGCCCGACGAGATGTTCGCGTACGCCGAATCGGCGGCGAGTCGCGGGATTGCGGCGATTATCGCCGCCGCCGGCGGCGCGGCACATCTGCCCGGCATGACGGCCGCCAAGACGCTGTTGCCGGTGATCGGCGTTCCGGTGCAATCCAAGGCGCTGCACGGCATCGATTCGCTGCTCTCGATCGCACAGATGCCGCCCGGCGTGCCGGTCGCGACGATGGCGATCGGCGGCGCCGTGAACGCCGCGTTATTCGCAGCCCGTATCGTCGCACTGAACGATGCAGCGGTCGGGCGGCGGCTCGCAAAGTACGTCGACAAAATGCACGACGCCGCAGCCGCCAGCACCCCGGAGTGAGCGCTCCGTACGTTAAAACCATCGGCGTCATCGGCGGCGGCCAACTCGGCCGCATGTTTGCGCTCGACGCCAAACGCATGGGGTACGACGTCGTCACGCTCGATCCGCAGCAGCGTTCGCCCGCCGGACAGGTCGCCGACGAGCAGATCGTCGCCGATTACGACGACATGGCGGCAATCGAAGAACTCGGGCGGCGCAGCGACATCGTCACCTACGAGTTCGAAAACGTCGCGATCGCGTCGGTCGAGCATCTGGAGCGGCTCGGGCATCGCGTCTCGCCGTCGAGCGGCGTGTTACGCGTCACGCAGGACCGGATTCTCGAAAAGCAGTTCGTGCGGGATTGCGGTATTCCGACCGCCGCGTTCGCGCCGGTCAACGGCGCCGAAGACCTGGCAAACGTGGCGCGAGAGCGTCGGATTCCCGGCGGTGCTCAAAACCGTGCGCGGCGGCTACGACGGGAAAGGCCAGTGGCGCGTCGCTTCAATGGAAGAAGCCGAAGCGGCGGTGGCGCAAGCGCGGGGAGCGCCGTTGATTGCCGAGCGGTTCATCGATTTCACGCGCGAGCTGAGCGTCGTTGCGACGCGAAACGCCGCCGATGAGGCCGTCGCGTATCCGCCGAGCGAGAACGAACACGACCACGGGATTCTGGCGGTGAGTTTTGCGCCGGCACGCGTACCTGCCGAGGTTGCGGCGCGCGCGCAAGCGATGGCGGTGACGATCGGGCGACGCTTGGGGATCGTCGGCACCTATTGCGTCGAGTTCTTTGTGACCGCTCGCGACGAGCTGCTCGTCAACGAGATCGCGCCGCGTCCCCACAACAGCGGGCACTATACGATCGACGTCACGCCGTGCTCGCAGTACGAGCAGCACGTCCGCGCGATCTGCGAACTGCCGCTTTCGCCGCCGCGCCTGCTCAGCAACGCGATCATGGTGAACATCCTCGGCGACGGGAACGGCGACCATCTCGACGGCATCCCGGATCTGCTGAGCGATCCCTCGATCGTGCTGCACCTCTATGGCAAACGCCACGCGGTCGCGCGGCGCAAGATGGGCCACTTTACGATGCTGGTTGCGGGCGCCATCGACGACGTGTCGATCGATCGCGCCCGCTCGGCGTTACGGAAGCTCCATTGGACTCCATCAGTCCGCGGCAACTCCTGAAGGCGCCGTTCAGCGATGCTCCGCCCGTCCTTCGACTGCGCATCGCTATCGCGATGCTCCGCTCAGGATGACACAGTTCAGCAATGCTTCGCCCAGGATGACACAGTTCACCAATGTTTCGCTCAGGATGACACCTTTTAACAGTGTCACGTTGAGCGGAGCGTGCGAAGCACGCGCAGTCGAAACGCCAGCTTTCTCACGTCTGCGCGCCTGCGCTCAGCGTGACACCGAGATTTCGCCCGGTCACTCGAAATGCAGGGTGTGTGGTTTGGGCGGGATGTCGGTGTAGCCCATCGGGCGATCCCACCAATCGTGGGCGCGCGCACGCAGTTTGTCGTCACCCGGCGGCCGCGGCAAGCGCTGCTCGAGTGCCGAGGTGTAGGCATCGAGATAGCGGTCGACCATCCGCTCCACGGTAAACTGCGCTTCGACGCGCGCGCGGCACGCGCGGCGGTCGAGCGACGCCAGCTGGGGGACTTTCGCAATCGCATCGTCGACGCCGTCGCAGAGAAAACCGGTGACGCCGTCGGCGACGATCTCCGGAATCGATCCCATGCGCGCGCCGAGCACCGGCGTGCCGCACGCCATCGCCTCGATCAGCGTCATGCCGAAGCGTTCCGGGCGCGTCGTCATATGCACGAGTGCCAGCGCTCCGGCCAACAACTCGTTGCGCGCTTCGCGTTCGACCGAGCCGAGAAACTGCACGCGATCGCCGTCGATGTGCGGTTCCACTTGCTCGCGAAAATACGCTTCGTCCTGAGGAATCGCTGCGATTTTCAAGCGGACGCCGGCACGTTTGGCAACGTCGATTGCGAGATGCGTGCCTTTCTCGGGATGGAAACGTCCGAGGAAGACCAGATATGCGCCGGGTTTTTGCTCGAACGGAAACGCGTGCGGGTCGACGCCGTTATACACCGTCGAGAGATAGTCGAGGCCCGGGTCGCGGTCGGAGTCGGAGATGGAGCAGAAGAAGCTGCGCCACGCGCACGCGTAATACGCCGCCAGAATTTGCGGCGACGAGAATCCGTGGACGGTCGTCAGCATCGGCGGCGCGGTCGTCGCGAGCGCGTAGGTGAGCGGGCGCCAGTCGAAGTTGTTGTGGATGAGGTCGAAATCGGACGCGCGGCGGAAGAGTTCGCCGACGTGCAACGCGCCGAACACGTCCCCGTTGAGAGCGGGGTCTTCGTTCAGCCCGACCGGCACGACCGACGCGAGTTTGCCGGCAAACTGCGAATTGCCGGCGGCGAAGAGCGTCACGTCGAGACCCCGCCGCCGCATGCCGTCGGCGATGTCGAACGCGACTTGCTCCCACGGGCCGTAGCCTTTCGGCGGCGCCGGCCACGAGATCGACGCCAGGACTGCAAGCCGCAGCCCGCGCAGCCGTTCGTTCACTCGGGCCCGCTCCTAGCGGTCGTCGTCGACGACGTGCGTGTCGCGCTGGCTGCGCGCGAGATTCCACTGCGTCCGGTGAATGAGCCTCTCGAACGCAAGGTAGGTGAACGGCGGCACCGGCTGCGGCGCGCGCGTAGTCGAACATGTCGCTGAGGTCGTCGCCGGCGGCGTCGCGTTCGCCGAGGTTTCCCAGCGCCCAATTCCGCTCGATAAAGCGCACGATCGCCGTCGATTCACGCTGCGTGTGCGACACGTAGGGCGCCGCGTGCGGATCGGCCGCGGTGTAGTTGGAGCGCGCCCACGGCGAGATCACGATAATCGGCACGCGAAATCCCCAACTCGTTCCGTTCGGTCCGGCCGGCGGTGTCACGTGATCGTACCATCCGCCGCTGTCGTCCCACGTCACGATCATCGCCGTGTCGCCGTAGTAGCGGCACGCCGTGTTGGCCGACATCGAACTCTGGACGATCGCCATGTAAATCGAACCGACCCACCCGGGACCGGCGTTACTGAGCGAGCCCGCATGGTCCGACGCCATCCAGGTCGGCGTCACGTACGCGACTTGCGGAAGATTGCAGTGTTGGATGTCGCTCAGCACGTCGGACATCGGCGTCACGACGTTCTGCCAATCGGGGCCGTAGCGGATATGGCGGATCGCGTCGAAGACGTTCACCCACGAGTCGGCGACCGTATCGTAAGCGCCGGTGTAGTATTTCCACGACACGCCCGCGCGATCGAGCAGATCGGCGATCGTCGGATTGTCGAAGCACGGAAAAACGCCGGGCTTGATTTCGGTTTCGGCCGCTCCGAAGATCGGAACGGCCGTGCCCGGCTTCGAATCGCAGCCCCACGTCAGCGGATCGTTCGGGTCGTCGGCGGCTTGGCTCTGGGCCGTCACCAGAAACATGTGGCCGGGAAACGTCGGTACGAGGCGCGGCGCGAAATTCTCGTCGGCGAGCGCGTAGCGCTGCGCGAGCAGATGGTAAATCGTCGTTTCGTATGCCGGCACGTACGCCAGCGGAAAGCTCGCCGGCACCGGCGGATACCCGGGATCGGGATAGGATCGCACCCCTCCCAAAACCGTCCATCTTTCCGCCGTTCCACTCCGTCACCAAGGCCGCGTGCGTGTGATGGGGATCGGCCGGATACTCGAACGGCACCGGTTTCGTCGTCATGGTCTTGCCGTCGATGTTCGCGACCTGCGTGACGTTGGCGCCGGGATAGCCTCTGCCGCCGCTCAACACCGATGACGCGAATAGATTGTCGGTCGTGCGATTTTCTTGAATGACGACGATGACGTGCGCGATCGGGCTGCCCACGATCGGCGCGGCGTTTGCCGCCGGCGCAGCGATCGCCGCCGGCGGCGCCGCCGCGATCATACGGGCGCCCCGGCTTTGATCACCGCTTTCGGATCTCGCAGCGCGCGCACGTCCTCACCCACATTGCGATCGAGTAACAGCATATCGGCAGGCTCTCCAATCGCGAGCATTCCTGTGTGCAAGCCGATCAACTCGGCCGCGACGGCCGTTGCGGCATGCAGGGCTTGCTGCGGCGTCATCCCGAGCATCGACCACATCAGTTCGACTTCGAGCGCGTAGTTCTGATGGTAGTTGTACGGCGTCCCGGCATCCGATCCGCCGGCAATGCGCACGCCGCGTTCGTAGGCGCCGCGCAGGTTGTTCAGCATCACCTCGTTGAGGCCGCGTGCTTTGTCGAGCACGTACTTCGGCTGCTGCCCGTCTTCCAGGTGCGCGAGGATGCAGGTCGGCGCGCTCAACGTCGGCACGAGGTACGTACCCTTTCGCTTGAAGAGTTCGATCGCTTCGTCGTCGAGCAGCGTCGCGTGCTCGACCGAGTCGACGCCGGCGTGCAGCGCGTTCTTAATGCCGGTCGTTCCGATCGCGTGCGCGGCGACGCGCAACCCATGACGGTGTGCTTCGTCAACGCCCTCGGCGAGCTCGTCGGGCGTCAACTGGGCGTTGCCGGGAACGGCGCCTTTGGTCAGCACGCCGCCGGTCGCGATGAACTTGATGCAATCCGCCCCCGCCCACATCTGTTCGCGCACCGCTTTGCGCGATTCCCATGGCGAGTCAACCATCCGCCCGATGGGCCAGCCGTGCCCGCCGGTCATGCAGATCACCGCACCGGCTGCGCGCATGCGCGGCCCCGGAATCTTGCCGGCCTCGATCGCATCGCGCACGCTTTGTGCGAAACCGTTCGACGAGCCGACGTCGCGGATCGTCGTGACCCCCGCCTGCAGCGATTTGCGCGCGTTCGCGACCGCGTTGAGCAGCCGTTCGTTGGCGGGCGTCGTTTGAAACGCGCCCATTAAATCCGGCTCGCCGCTGGCTTCGAGGTGCGCGTGCGCGTTGACCAAACCCGGCGTCACGCACGCCGCTTCGAAGTCGCACGGCCCCGTCGCGGCTCGAATCTCTGTTATCCGCCCGGCGTCGACGACCACGTCGACGTTCAGTTTGGGCGGCTCGAGGGTTCCATCGTAGAGGAATCCGGCGCGAACGATCGTCATCCGAGACCTATTCGTTCTACGACCGAGGTCGCCATTTGAGCCCTCCCGAAGAATGCGCCGCTGGGAACTCTCGGAGGAGGTTTCGCATGCGGAGAAGTACGCTCGTCGCCGTCTTTTTATCCACTGCTCTGTCGGCGTGCTCGCACGGCGCGACGGCGCCGTGGCTGCCTGCCGGATCGTTCGGGCCGGAGCTGGCGCGATTCGACGAGGCGCCCGGCAATACGGCGTTCCGGCCGGTTTATTCGTTCGGAAAAATTGCAGGCGACGGCGCGGCACCTCAGTCGGCGCCGATTGCGTTCAACGGCGAAATCTACGGCACGACGACGAACGGCGGCAGCGAGGGAATCGGTACGATATTCAGCGTGACGTCCAAAGGCGTCGAAAAGATTCGGCACGACTTCAAGGGCACCGACGGTTCGCAGCCCTCCGCCGACACGATGGTCAGCAACAACGTGCTCTACGGCACGACCTACGTCGGCGGCAAGTTCGGTTTCGGAACCGTGTTTAGCCTGTCGCGCACTGGGACATTAAAAACACTGCACAGTTTCGAGAACACCACGGCGGACGGCGGTTTTCTCCAAGGCGGCCTGGTGAAGGTTGGCACGGAGTTCTACGGCACGACCGAAGGCGGCGGTGCGAACGGCGACGGAACGCTGTTCAGCATTAAAAGCACCGGGCACGAGCGGCTGATTCACTCGTTCTCGGGGTCCGACGGACTCGAGCCCGGTTCGACGCTCATCGCCGTCAATGGAGTCCTTTACGGAACGACGTTCGACGGTGGCAAGTTCAACCACGGAACGGTGTTCCGCGCTACGCTCGACGGGCAGGTGAAGGTCTTGCATAGTTTCGCCGACGGCAGCGACGGCGCATTACCCTTTGACCGTTTGGTGAATCTCAACGGCGTTCTCTATGGAACGACGGGTTTCGGTGGAACTACCGGCAACGGTACCGTCTTCAAGATCACGCTTGGCGGCAAAGAACAGGTCATCTATAGTTTCGACGGTTCGGCGAGCGGATGCGATCCAATGGCCGGCTTGACGCCATACAAGGGTGTGATGTACGGAACTACGTTCGGCATAGCCGATTCGCATTGCAGCTCGCACGGAACGGTTTTTCGAATTACGGCGAATGGCTCGGAGACGACGCTGCACACCTTCGGCGGCGGCCAGGGCGGAGGAAATCCGTACGGCGGCTTAGGCGTCGTCGGGAAAAAGCTGTACGGCACCACCCAGAACCGGCGGCTTCCACAGTCAAGGTTTGGTGTATTCGATTACGCCGTAGCGGCGGATTCCATCGCTTGGAACGCTTTGCTCGTCAGCGCGTGGCCGACGATGCCGGAGATGTAGCGCGAGGCTGCGCGTACTTTGGCGAGATCGACGCCGGTCTCGATGCCCATTTGATTCAGAAGATAGAGCACGTCCTCCGTGCCGACGTTGCCGGTTGCACCCGGCGCGTACGGACAGCCGCCGAGACCGCCGGCCGACGAGTCGAACGATGCGACGCCGTTCTGCAGCGACGCGTACACGTTGGCGAGTGCCGTGCCGCGCGTGTCGTGGAAATGCATCGCGATTCGCTCCAGCGGAATGCGATCCGCGAGCAGCGGCACGAGCTCGTCGACTTGGCTCGGCACGCCGACGCCGATGGTGTCACCGATCGAGAGCGAGTCGCAGCCCATCTCCATTAACTTCACGCTGACGTCGACGACGGCGTGCGGCGTCACGGCGTCGCCGAACGGCGAGCCGAATGCGGTCGAAACGTACCCGCGCACCCACATGCCGTCGTTCTTCGCCGCGCGAACGACGTCGCGGAACGCCTCCAGCGACTCGTCGATCGTCATGTTGATGTTGCGCAGCGTAAACCGCTCCGACGCCGCGGTGAACACGGCGATCGCGTCGGCGCCGGCGTCCTTCGCGCGTTGATAGCCTTTGAGGTTCGGCACGAGCACGGGGTAGCGCACGCCTGGCTTTTTGCGGATGCGCGTGAAAACGTCCGTGGCGTCGGCGAGTTGCGGAATCGCTTTCGGACTCACGAACGACGTCGCTTCGATCCAGCGCAGGCCCGTCTCCGAAAGTAAATCGATGTAGCGGACCTTGTCGTCGGGCGGCACCAGTTCGGATTCGTTCTGCAATCCGTCGCGCGCGCCCATTTCGAAGAGCGTCACGCTCTTTGGCATGTTTCTCATCGCGTTGCCGCCGTTCGCCCTTCGACTGCGCGCTTCGCGCTCCGCTCAGGATGACACAACACATTCCGCTCAGGATGACACAACAAATTCCGCTCAGGATGACACAACAAATTCCGCTCAGGATGACACAACAATTCCGCTCAGGATGACACATCATCCCAGTTCGACGAGCGGCGTGCCGCCGGCGACGATCTCGCCTTCCTTTACGAGTACGGTTTTGACGGTGGCGCCGGCCGGCGCCTCGATGCGGTGTTCCATCTTCATCGCTTCCAATACGATCAACAGCGCGCGTTCCTCGACCGCTTCACCTTCACGCACGGCAACCTTGACGATTTTCCCCGGCATCGGGGCGGTCACGCGTCCGTCGCCGCCTGCGCCGCCGTGACTCCCGGTCGCCGACGAGACTGCGGGCGGTGGCGCAAACGTAAAGGCATACGCGCGGCCATCGAGGTGGACGATCGTTTCGCCGTCGCGATGCGTCACCGTGCCGGACAGCGGCGTCCCCGCAAACGTGCCGCGGACGCGCTCGCCGTGGCGCTCGACGTCGAGTTCGCCGGCGCACTCGCCGGAGAGATGCCAGATCCCCGCGCCGTCGCCGGCATCCGCAACGGACTCCGTCACGCCGCCGCCGCGCTGCGCGAGCCGCAACGGAATGCCGGCGCCGGCGATGCGCC
Organism: Vulcanimicrobiota bacterium; assembly: GCA_963704715.1. Lineage (GTDB taxonomy): Bacteria > Vulcanimicrobiota > Vulcanimicrobiia > Vulcanimicrobiales > Vulcanimicrobiaceae > Tumulicola. Next base: position 2,419,555 of record OY969933.1, read on the forward strand.
ACGGCGCTTTGCCGTCGAGCAGCAGCCCGGCCGCGCACAGCAGCAACGCCTCGCGCGGCGCCGCCTGCTGCGCGAACGCCGACTCGTCGAGCCGTTGAGCCAGGAAACTCGTCGTCGTTTCGCCCTTCGCAAATGCCTCGTCGCGCGCAATCCACAGCAGGAGCGGCAGATTGGAGCGAATGCCGCCGATCGCGAACTCTTCGAGCGCTTCCTCGAAGCGCGCGACGGCGCTGGGACGATCGGTGCCGTACACGATGAGCTTTGCCAGCATCGGATCGTAATAGAGACTCACCTCGCTGCCGGTCGTCACGCCGGAGTCGAGGCGCACCCCGGGGCCGGCCGGCGGCGACCAGAGTTCGATCGTGCCGGTCGACGGCAACATGTGGTTGGCCGGATCTTCGGCGTAGATGCGCCCTTCGATCGACCATCCGCGCGGACGCACGTCGTCTTGCGCGATCGTCAAACGCTCGCCCGACGCGATGCGCAGCTGCCACTGCACGAGGTCGATGCCGTAGACGAGTTCGGTGACGGGGTGCTCGACTTGCAGCCGCGCGTTCATCTCCAGAAAGTAGTAGTTGCCGTCGCCGTCGAGCATGAACTCGCAGGTTCCGGCGTTGACGTAGCCGACCGATTGCGCCGCGCGGACCGCAGCCGATCCCATGGCGTCGCGCAGTTCGGGCGTCAGCGCGACCGAGGGCGCCTCTTCGACGATTTTTTGATGGCGGCGCTGAATCGAACACTCGCGCTCGCCGAGATGAATCGTCGTGCCGTGCGCGTCGGCAAGAATCTGAAACTCGATGTGGCGAGGATCGCGCAGATAGCGTTCGAGCAGCACCGCGTCGTCGCCGAACGCGGCCAGCGCCTCACGCTTGGCGGCGTCGAGCGCTTCTTCGAACGCGGCGGGCGATGCGACGACGCGCATGCCGCGGCCGCCGCCGCCCGCGCTGGCCTTGATCAGCAGCGGAAAGCCGATGCGTTTTGCCTGCGCGCGCAGCGTCTCGAGGCTTTGATCGTCGCCGTCGTATCCGGGGACGGTCGGCACGTCGAACTCGCGCACGCGGCGCTTGGCTTCGATCTTGCTGCCCATCGCCGCCATCGCATCCGGCGGCGGACCGACGAACGTCATTCCCGCCGCGGCGACGGCCCGCGCGAACGCCGGGCGCTCCGAAAGAAAGCCGTAACCGGGATGCACCGCATCGGCGCCCATCGCCACGCCGGCGGCGACGATCGCGTCGACGTCGAGATACGATTGCGTCGCGGGCGCCGGCCCGACGCAACGCGCGTCGTCGACGAACTGCAGATGGTACGCGTTCGCGTCGGCTTCGGAGTAGATGCCGAGCGGTACGGCACCGGCCTCGCGCGCACCGCGCGCCACGCGTACCGCGATTTCTCCGCGATTCGCGACGAGCAGCCGGCGGATCATGCGTGGAAGCTGGCCTTGCGCCGTTCGAGAAATGCGCGCAGGCCTTCTTGGCCTTCCGGGCTGATGCGCAGATCGGCGATCGCGCGGGTCGTAATCGCACGCGTCTCTTCGTAGCTCGCATCGAGCACGCGGCGGATCAAGAGTTTTGCCGCGCCCGCCGCGTACGGCCCGGCCGTGCGAATCTCGCCGATCGTACGATCGACCGCGGCGTCGAGGTCTTCGGCGGCTACCGTTTCGTGCACCAAGCCGATGCGCAGCGCGCGGGCGGCGTCGAAACGTTCGCCCGTGAGAAAGAGTGCGCGCGCGTGCGACGCGCCGATCTTCGAGAGCACGAACGGCGAGATGACGGCCGGAATGATGCCGAGCTTCACTTCGGTGAAACCGAACACCGCATCGTCGGCTGCGATCGCGATGTCGCAGGCCGCGGCCAATCCGGCGCCCCCGCCGAGCGCGGCACCCTGAATGCGCGCGATGACCGGTCGCGGACAGTTGTCGATCGCGCGGAACATGTCGCTCATCCGTTCGGCATCGATGGCGTTCGCTTCGAAACTCAGGTCGAGCGACTCGCGCATCCAGTTGATATCGGCGCCGCCGCAGAAAACGTTTCCCTCGCCGGCGAGCACGACCGCGCGCACGTCGTCGGCTGCGGCGATGCGCTTAAACGCGTCGTGCAGTTCGGCGATGACGTCGGCGTTGAAGGCATTTCGCACGGCGGGGCGGGCGAGCGTGACGCGCGCAACGCCGTCGGCGAAGCTGAATTTGACGGTTGGGTCGGCCATGGCCCTGCCGATTCGCGTTCGCCGAGCCTCGCTCCGGCAAGGGTGCGGCCGGGTTCCTTCATCCGGCCGCGCCTTTGAAACGTTTCCTACGGTGTGACGTCGAAGTGCTCGCCGTGCGCGTGATCTACCGCTACGCCCTGGCGATTCGGGTCAGCCACTGGCTGTGGGTGGTCGCGTTCGCCGTGCTCGTTTCGAGCGGGCTGCAGATTTTCAACGCTTCACCGAACCTCGACGCGTCGGACAAGAGCGATCCGGCACGCCGCGTGCTCTCGATCGGCGCGCCGGCGCAGGGCGTCGGCACGACGACGCTTTTCGGACGAACGTTCGTCACGACGGGGTGGTTCGGGTGGACCGACGATGGCATGGGATCGCGCGGGGCGCGCGCGTTTCCGGGCTGGCTCACGATTCCAGGGTACCAAGACTTGGCGGGCGGCCGCCGGTGGCATTTCTTTTTCGCGTGGATCGCCGCGCTGTGCTGGCTGGCATGGCTGATCGCTGCGGCCGTTCGCGGCAATCTCCGGGATATGATGCTGCGGCCGAGCGATCTCCCGAAACTCTGGCCGATGCAAGCCTACTATCTCAAACTGCGCAAAGAGCCGCCGCCGCACGGCACCTACAACCCGCTGCAGAAAGCCGCATACACGGCGGTGCTGTTCGTCATCGCGCCGTTCGTCGTGCTGACCGGTCTCGCGCTCTCGCCCGGCATCGACGCGATCGCCAATCCGCTGACCGTGCTGCTCGGCGGACGGCAGTTCGCGCGGCTGTGGCATTTCGCGGGCATGCTCGCGCTGCTGGCGTTCTTTGCGATCCACGTGTTCCAAGTGGCGACGCAGGGTATTCGTCAATCAAATGCGTTCGATGATCACCGGCTGGTATCGGCCCGGCGAACGCGACGGGGTCGGTCCGTGAAGCGGCGCATTTTTATCGCATCGTCGGCATCGCTGATGATGACGGGCTGCGGCGCGATCGGCAACGCGCTCAATGGAAGCGACGCCGTGAAGCGGGTGCTGGCGTCGGCCGAAGGCATCAATCACGCGTTGATCGGCACGCGGGGGCTGGCGCGCGAATATCGCGATGCCGACGTCGACCGGATGTTTCGCGTGAACGGCTTTGCGACGCCCTCCGACAGCCGCTATGTGGCGCTTGCGGCCGCGAACTTCGCCGGCTTCCGCCTTCCCGTTGACGGCGCGGTCGAACGGCGCCGCGTCTTTTCGTTGCCGGAACTGCAGGCGATGCCGCAACAGACGCAGATTACGCGTCACGACTGCGTCGAAGGCTGGAGCGCGATCGGCAAGTGGAGCGGCGTGCGCCTCGGCGACCTGCTCGATGCCGTGCAGCCGCGCGCCGAAGCGCGCTATGTCGTCTTTCACTGCATGGACGACGACGGCTTCGGCAACCTCTACTACGAAAGCCTCGACATGCATCAGGCGCGCCATCCGCAAGCGCTGCTCGCGATGCGCCTCAACGACGCGCCGCTCGATCCCGCGCACGGCGCTCCCATCCGGCTGCGCGTGCCGACGCAACTCGGGTACAAAAGCGCGAAGTGGATCGGGCGCATCGAGATCGCCGGCAGCTTCGCCACTATCTTCGGCGGCCGCGGCGGCTATTGGGAAGACCGCGACTACGAATGGTACGCGGGGATTTAGCGCGTCGCCTGAGCGGAGCACCGTAGGTGCGCGGTCGAAGGGAGCGGCATGCGCCGCGTGCTGCTGCCCGGGATTCTGGTCCTTATCACGCTCGTGGTCGTCGTCTTCTATTACGTTCCGATCGGACACGTCGACTTCGCCGAGAACTGGGGCGAGGGCACGTTCGGCATCGAGCTGCCGGGCCGGACGGCGACGGTCGTCCACGTCGATCCCGGATCGGCGGCCGATCGGGCAGGCGTTCGCGCCGGCGACCGGCTGCTCTACGAGGGTGATTACGAGACCGGCTCGCGCGTGCGCGCTCCGTATCCCGGAGAACGCGAACGGCTGACGTTCGAGCGAAATCGCTCGACCTATACGATCGCGCTGACGGCGTATGCCAAGCCGGATTTCGGCCTGCTGCAACGGCTCGGCGGGATGCTGGCGTACGTACCGCCGACGGTCTTCTTGGTGGTTGCGTTCGTGCTCGTGCTGCTGCGGCCGTCGATCATGTCGTGGTCGTTTTACGTCTTCGCCGTCGGCTATTTCGGGACGAGCCCGGTGTTCATGTACTGGTCGCACGTCCTCGCACCGCAGGCGTATGCGGTGCTGGTCTTCGTGTTGAGCACCGTGTTCGGCCCGTGGAGCGTGCTGCCGCTGCTGCCGTTCGTCTTGCGATTTCCCAACGGCGATGCGCTCGGGTGGCGACGGCGGATCGATCCGTTCGTGTGGGTGTTTCTCGCGCTGGCATACGTCCTCTACGTCGTCGAATGGCGCGGCTACGCAACGGCCGGGTCGCTTCCGGCGTGGGACGTCGTTCCGAGCACGATTATTCCGCTGGCGGGCTTCGCGTTCGCCGGCTTGATCTTGGCAAAAAACGTCGCCACCGCGACGCCGGCCGACCGGCAGCGGTTTGCGTTCGTGGCGTTGGGCACGTTCGTGTCGTTCGTCGCGTACGCAATCTACTACGTGCCCGGCGTGCCGTTCGCCGCCGGACAAGTCGTCGGTTTCGCCGTCGTGCTGATGCCGATTTGCATCGCGTATGCCGTCTTTCGTTTGCGCGTCCTCGACGTCAACTTCGTCCTGAACCGGGCGTTGGTGTACGGGACGCTCTCCGTTGGAGTCATCGCGTTCGTCTCGATCTTGGATTGGTTCTTTTCCCGGGTCGTGGCGATCGGGCGGCTGGCGCTTGGACTCGAGTTATTGGCGACCATCGCCGTCGGCTTTTTGCTCGATCGCATCAATCGCGTCGTGGAGTCGTCCGTCGAAGCGCTGTTCTTTCGCGGGCGTCTCCAAGCGGAGCGGCACCTGCGCCGCGCGGCGGCAGCGCTCCCGTATGCCACCGACGAAGCGGCGATCGTCGACGGCCTCGTGCAGATTCCGGCCGACACGATGGAACTTGCCGCAGCCGCGCTCTACCGCCGATCCGAAAACGGCGAGCGCTTCGAAGGCGTTGCCACGGCCAGCCAGACGACGATGGCGCCGTCGGGTTTCAGCGCGAACGATCTGCTGGTGCGAATGCTGCGATCCGAGGAGACGGTCATCTGGCTCGACGACCTGCGCTCGCATCTCGACCCGCAAAACGCGGCGATGTACGCGCTGGCCGTTCCGGTGGCGGTGCGTCACGAGCTCATCAGCTTCACGCTCTACGGTTCGCACGCCAACGGGGCGCAACTCGATCCCGAAGAGGTTGCACTGCTGGAAGAACTCGCGCGCGAGGCCGCCCGGGCCTACGATCACGTCGAGGCGCAGCGCGCTCGCGCACGCTACAATCGGCTGGTCGCGCTGCAGTCGCCGCACGCGGCGTCGTAACGATCCGCGGCGGGAGGTTACCGTTGCGTTCGGAAGTATTCGATCATTCGTCACGTTGGAGGTTCGCTTATGAAGAAACGCTGGCCGGCACTCGCCGGAGCGGTGCTGTGTTTCGGGTTGCTCGCTCCTCTTGGCGCCGAAGAGCCGGCGCACCTGACGTACGCGCCCGCGCCTCCCGGTACGTTGATGCAAAATCAGCTCGTCTATCTGACGGGCGAGGCGATGCACTCGCAGTGGCGCGCCGTTGCGAGCAAGCAACTGATCGGGCAGGGCAATGGAACGAGCTTCTATCAGTGGTATTTGTCGCTGTACGCGATCGACGGCGCGACGTATCGCTTGAAGTACCAGTCGCCGGCGAACGGCGGCCCGCTCTCGAAGGTGACGCAGGCGTCCGGCGGCGCGAAGATGTGGTTTCCGGTGCAGACGCTGCAAATCGCGGGCGTCGGCGAATTCGAGAAGGCCGGCGTGCAGCAACTGGTCGTGTCGTCGCACGAAATGGCCGCGGATTGCGGAAGCGCGATCGTGACCGTCTTGGCGTCGAGCGCAAACGGCGCCGTCGTCCCGGCCGTCAGCGTGCGTAACGGCTGCTCGCTGAAAGCGACGATCGCGCACGCGAAAACGCCGGAAGCGCGAGACGCGATCGTTCTGAGCGGCCCCTACTACAGCGCGACGGCGCCGATGTGCTGTCCGACGAAGCCGAAGGCCGCGGCCGTGCTCAGTTATCGCAACGGCAAGTGGACGCAAACGCCCAAGTACTTCCCGTTTTACGCCGGCAAATTTCCACCGTAACGTCGATAGATAAGAGGAGAATGCTCATTCCCATGCGTTGGCTAGTCGCCACCTTCGCTGCATGTTCGCTCGTTGCGTGCGGGGGTCCGAGCGTCGTAACGCCGGGCGAACCGGTTGCCGCGTTGCAAGCGCGGTCACAGCAGAGCAGTTTTCACGTCCTCTACAGCTTCAAGGGTCATCCCGACGGTTCGGAGCCCGGCCACGGACCGCTCGTCGTGCTCGACGGCAACGCGTACGGAACGACGCGATACGGCGGCACGCACGGTAGAGGAACCGTCTTTGAAATCAAACCCGACGGCAGCGAGAAGATCGTCTACAGTTTCGCCGGAGGAAAGGGCGATGGCAGCAATCCCAGGGCGGGGCTCGTGGCATTCGACGGCGCGCTCTACGGCACGACCGAAAACGCCGGTTCGGCCGGAAGCGGGTACGGCACCGCTTACGAGGTGACTATCTCCGGGAAAGAGCGCGTCATCTACAACTTCGACGGCTACAACGGCGCCTATCCGCACGGAACGCTGTTCGTCGACGCCGGCGTCCTGTACGGAACGACCCTCAATTACGGTAAGGAATTCGACGGCACGCTCTTCGCGCTCACCACCGGCGGACAACTCAAAGTGCTCTACGCGTTCGGACGAAAGGGCGCCGGTGCGAAACCCTACGCGGGTCCGCAGTTTTTCGGCGGCCAGATCTACGGCTCGACGCTCTTCGGCCCCGCCGACGCAGATTTAAGCGGGCTGGTCTATCAGCAGGCGGTGAACGGCCGGCCGCGCTGGCTGCACAAGTTCGGTATCAAGCAGGGCGACGGCGCCATGCCGCACGGCCGGCTCGCTATGCTCGACGGCGTCCTGTACGGAACGACGGATAAAGGCGGCAAAAAGAACGAAGGAACGATTTACAAGCTGACGACCGGTGACGGCATCGAAACGGTGTTGCACAGTTTCGACCGCGAAACGGGATCGGGCTCGGTCGCGGGTCTCGTCGCCTATAAGGGATCGCTCTACGGGCAGACGGTACGCGGCGGGCACTCGGATTGCGGGGTGATTTTCCGGGTCAGCCCGTCCGGCGAGTATCAGGTGCTGCACGAGTTTTACGGTCCGGACGGACGCGGAGGCACCTCGGAACTGATGGTGTGGAACGGAAAACTCTACGGCACGACGTTTGAGGGCGGCGCGCACATGGCCGGAGAGGTGTTCGAAATCACGCCGTAGACCCGTCCTTCGACTGCGGCGCTGCGCGCCTTCGCTCAGGATGACACAGGGGGGCGTTACATGCGGAAGATGCCGAAGTGCGTGCGCGGTTGCGGCGCGTGCGCCGCGGCATCGAGGCCGATGGCGATGACTCGGCGCGTGTCGAGCGGATCGATGATGCCGTCGTCCCACATGCGTGCGGTCGAATAGTAGGGACTGCCCTCGCGATCGTATTTTTCGAGAATCGGCGCTTCGAAGGCGGCCTTTTCTTCCGGCGTCATCGAGCCTTTGACCGTCGAGAGAACGCTCGCCGCCTGCGGGCCGCCCATCACGCTGATCCGCGCGTTGGGCCACATCCATAACTGGCGCGGCGAATAGGCGCGTCCGCACATGCCGTAGTTTCCCGCGCCGAAACTTCCGCCGATCACGACCGTGAACTTCGGCACTTCGGCGCACGCGACGGCCATGACGAGCTTCGCGCCGTCTTTGGCGATGCCGCGGTTTTCGTACTCGCGCCCCACCATGAAGCCGGTGATATTCTGCAGGAAGAGCAGCGGCGTGCCGCGCTGGGCGCAGAGCTCGATGAAGTGCGCGCCTTTGAGCGCGCTTTCGCTGAAGAGAATCCCGTTGTTGGCGAGGATGCCGATCGGATGGCCCTCGATGCGCGCGAAACCGCAGACCAGCGTCGTGCCGTAGCGCGACTTGAACTCGTGAAAATCCGACGCGTCGACCAGCCGCGCGATCACCTCACGCACGTCGTAACCGATGCGGCTGTCGGCGGGAATTATGCCGTACATGTCGCGTGCGTCGTATTTCGGCGGCTGCGGGTCGCAGCGGTCCCACTGGCGCGCCAACTCGAGGTGCAGATTTGCAACGATCTCCCGCACCAGCGCAAGCGCGTGAACGTCGTCGTCGGCGAGGTGGTCGGCGACGCCCGATACGCGCGTGTGCACGTCGCCGCCGCCGAGATCTTCGGCGCTGACCTCTTCGCCCGTGGCGGCTTTGACCAAGGGCGGTCCGCCGAGGAAAATCGTGCCGTTGCCTTTGACGATCACCGTTTCGTCGCTCATCGCCGGCACGTAGGCGCCGCCGGCCGTGCACGACCCCATGACCGCCGCGATCTGCGGGATGCGTTTACCCGACATGCGCGCTTGATTGTAAAAAATTCGTCCGAAGTGCTCGCGGTCGGGAAAGACGTCGGCCTGCAACGGCAAGAACGCGCCGCCGGAATCGACCAGATAGATGCACGGCAGATGGTTTTGCTCGGCGATTTCCTGCGCGCGCAAATGCTTCTTTACCGTCATCGGATAGTACGTGCCGCCTTTGACGGTCGCGTCGTTGGCGACGACGACGCAGTGCTGCCCTTCAACGATGCCGATACCCGTGACGATACCGGCCGAGGGTGAATCGCCCGCATACATGTCCGCGGCGGCGAGTGCCGAGAGTTCGAGAAAGGCGGAGCCTGCGTCGACCAGCCGTTCGATGCGTTCGCGCGCGGTGAGTTTGTTGCGCTTGCGATGTTTCGCGATAGCCTCTTCGCCGCCGCCGGCGCGAACCGCGACCAGACGATCGCGTAACTGCGCGACTAAGCCGCGCATTCGTTCCGCGTTGCGTTCGAAACTTTCCGATCGGTCGAGCCGCGATTCCAGCAGAGCCATCGGCGGCGCCATTCGTCGCTTGGCTGCCTCGTTCCGGTGAGACGGCGGCGGATGCGCCACGCATGAAGCGCCGGTTAGATATCGCGTGGATCCGTCCCCGAGGCGCGCCGGGCGATGTATACTGTCCGAAATGGCAGCGGCAGCACAATCGGCCGTCGATTTCGGCGGTATTCGACGTCCTCAGGGACAGCTCGCGACGGCAGCGGCGCTCGATGCCTATCCGGGGCCGCTCAACGAGCGCTCGGCAGCGCACCTGTTGCGCCGGGCCGGCTTCGGAGGAACTCCCGACGAGGTGCGCCGTTACGCCGGCATGAGCGTGAACGGCGCAGTCGAATCGCTCGTGCGCTTTCCCGCCAAGGCGGAGATGCCGCCGCCGGACGACACGTTCAGTCCGGTCGGCGAACTTTCGCAGTACGGTCCGCGCGGATTGCGCGACTTGCCCGACGATCAGCGCCGCGAGATCAATCGCAAGATCAAGCGCGAGGACAACCGTTCGTTTCGCGGGCTCCAGTTGTGGTGGCTCAACCGCATGCTCTCCACGCAGGCGCCGCTGCAGGAGAAGATGGCCTTCTATTTCCACGGCCACTTTACGACCGCCGGCTTGCGCAAGGGCATCTCCGCGTCAATGGTCTACAATCAGAACGCGCTGTTTCGCAGTTACGCGCTGGGAAATCTGCGCGAGTTGACCCGCAACGTTTCCAAAGACCCGGCGATGCTCGTCTACCTCGACGGCGCTTCCAACCTCGCCGCGCATCCCAACGAAAACTACGCGCGCGAGCTGATGGAACTCTTCACGCTCGGCGTCGACAACTACAGCGAGAACGACGTCCGCAACGCGGCACGAGCCTGGACCGGCTGGCGCTACAGCCGTCTCACCGAAGAAGCGAGATTCGTGCCGGCGTTTCACGACGACGGCGTCAAGACGTTCCTCGGCCGCACGGGAAACTTCACCGGCGACGATATCGTCAACATCATCTTCGAACAGCCGCAGTGCGCGCGCTTTTTCGCAACCAGCTTGCTCGGAACGTTCGTCTACAACGATCCGGAACCGCAACTGGTCGACGCGGTCGCGCAGCTGCTGCGCCGTCACGACTTCGAACTGCAGCCGGTGATGTCGGCGCTGCTGCGCAGCAACGTCTTTTACTCGGAACGCGCCTATCGCGCGCTCGTGAAATCGCCGGTCGAGTTCGTCGTCGGCACGTACAAGGCGCTGGGCGTGCCGCAGATGGACGCCGGCGTGCTCCTCTCGCTGCGCGGAATGGGACAGGAACTCTTCTATCCGCCCAACGTCGCGGGCTGGCCGGGCGGCGAAAACTGGCTCACCAGCGACACCATGATCGCGCGGCAAAACTTTCTCAAACGCGCGGTCAACTCGCAGACGATCGGCCAGTCGTCGTGGCTTCGCGGCATGCCGATGCAGCCGAAGGCGGTTGCCCAATCCCTCGTCGGATCCGTCCTGCAAGGCGATGCGGCGCCGGCCTCGATGTATAAACTGGACGGCTACCTCGGGGGCGCGGGCGCGTCGGCGCTGGCGGCGCTTTCGCCGGAGAACTACGACGAACGCGTCAGCGGCGCAGCCTATCTCACGATGGCCATGCCGGCGTACCAGTTGAGCTAGAGGCGCGAGAAACGAAAATATGAGACGGTCGAACTTTCTCCTCGGAACGGTTTCGGGACTGGCGGTCGTTGCCAGCAGCGATCACGTTTTCGCGCAGGCGCTCGCGCAGTCGCCGTTGCCCGGACTGCCCGGCTCGCACAATCGCTGCCTGGTACTGGTCAATCTCAACGGCGGCAACGACGGCCTGAACTGCATCGTGCCGCACGGCGACGCGCAATACTATCGCCTGCGCCCCTCGCTGGCAATCGCGCAAAACGACGTGCTCTCGATCAACGCGCAACTGGGATTCAATCCGCGCATGCGCTCGTTGAAAACGATGTACGACAAGGGAATGGTCGCCGTCGTCCAGGGCGTCGGCTATCCCAACGCCGACCACTCGCACTTCCGTTCCAGCGAGATCTGGCAGACCGGCGTCCCGGATAAATACGAACACACCGGCTGGATCGGCCGCTATCTCGACGAGGCCGGCTTGCCGGACGGCGATCTCTTCAAAGGCGTTGCCGTCTCGCAAGTGCTGCCGGAGGTCCTGATCGCCAATAAAACCGACGTGCCGGCCATTTCGAACCTCGGACAATACGGCCTCATCGCCGATCGGGATCCGATGGCTCGTGCGGCCTACTCGCAGCAGACGCGCGAGAAGCGTCTGCCGTTCACGTCGCCGTATCTGGCGCACGTCATGGAGATCGAAGACCACGCTCAGCGCACGTCGGAAGAACTGCCGAAACTCATCGCGGGCTACAAGGCGCAGGCGTCGTATCCCGCCACGCCGATCGGACGCAGCCTCGCACTGGCGGCGCAGATCGTCGGCAGCAACATCGGCACCAAGGTGCTCTACGTTTCGCACGGCTCGTTCGACACGCACGTCAACCAAGTCGCCACGCAGAACAATCTGCTCGGGCAACTCTCCGATGCGCTGTCGGCGTTCTACACCGATCTGGCGGCGCACGGAAACGACAAGCGCGTCCTGACGATGACCTTCAGCGAGTTCGGACGCCGCGTCGCCGAAAACGCGGCCCGCGGCACCGATCACGGCGAGGCCTCGCCGCTGTTCCTCATCGGAGGCGGCGTCAAGGGCGGCATCTACGGCAAAATGCCGGACCTCGGCAACACCAACATGGGCAACGTCGCGTTCACCACCGACTTCCGCAGCGTTTACGCGACCGTGCTCGAGCGCTGGCTTGGCCGCCCCTCGCAGACCGTGCTCGGCGGTTCGTTCTCGAAGCTCGCCGTTTTGAGCTAACGCTGGGAGGGCCGCCTTTGCGGGCGGTGCAAGGTACCGGCATGGCTGCGAGCGCGCCCCGCGTGGTCTCGTTCGGGAAGGCCGGCGAGGCCGGACTTCCGCCCAAGGGAACGCCGAAAAACTATTTGCGGGCGTGGCTGCTCGTCATGCTTGCCGAGAAGAATCTGCACGGCTACGAAATCACCAAAGAACTCAACGAGAAGTTCGAAGTGATCACGGATGCGGGAACGGTATATCGCGCGCTGCGCCAGCTCGAACGCGACGGCTCCATCTCCTCGTGGTGGAATCCCGCCGAACAAGGGCCCCCGCGCCGCCTCTACGCGTTGACGCCGCAGGGCAACGCCGCGCTGCGGCGCTGGAGCGAAGCCCTCGAGCAATACCGCGCGAACCTGGAGACGTTCTTCGCACTTTATCAGCGCCGCAACGGCTCGACGTCGAGCGGAAAGAAAGGCGCCTGAGCCGGCTGCCCACCTCGGTGCTCTTCCTCGGCAGCGGCGGCGCACGCTTCGTCGTCGCACGCCAGTTTCGAGCGTCGGGTGGCATGTGGATGCGCTTCGGCGAGACGCAGATTCACGTCGATCCGGGTCCGGGCGCGCTCGTCCGCGCCCTCACCCACGTGCCGCCGTGCAATCCCCGCGAACTCGACGCGATCGTGCTTTCGCACAAGCACCTCGATCATTCCAGCGACGTCAACGCGATGGTCGAAGCGATGACTTCGGGCGGATTCCGGCCGCGCGGTACGCTGCTCGCTCCCGGCGATGCCTTCGATCGCGAACCGGTCGTCTTGCCGTACGTCCGGCGTTTCGTCGAAAACATCGAGCGGCTGGAGCCGAGCGCCGGTCCCTATCGCATCGGCGGCGTCGATCTGCGCACGTCGCGCGCGCACCTGCACGCCGTGCAGACCTACGGCCTGCATTTCGAGTACGGCGGCCTGCGAGTCGCGTATCTGCCCTGTGGACGCTTCTTTGAAGAGCTAGGCGCCGACTACGCGCGCCTGCGGCCCAACGTGCTGATCGTCAACGTGCTGCGCTTCCGCGACGCGATGCACGCCGATCATCTCTCGTGGGACGATGCGTGCCGCGTCGTCGCCGAAGTGCGTCCGGAAGTCGCCGTCTTCCAGCACTTCGGCACGAAGATGCTCGAGGCCGATCCCCAACGGCTCGCACAGTCGCTCGAAGACGAGCTCGGCTTGCGCGCCATCGCCGCCTACGACGGTTTCACGCTCGACGTCGACACCGAGGTCGCGGCGGTTGCCGGTTGAAATCGCGCGCGTTCGTCCGGACGACGTCTCGGGTTTCTACCGCACGCTCGAACGCGAAGCGTTGCGGGCGCTCTACGATTTCTCCGTCGTGTGGCACGAGCAGGTGGAAGATTTCGCCGCGACCGATGGCGGGACGATCGTCGCCGCCGCAACGATTCGCATCGCCGCATCGCTGGCGCACGTCGAGCGGATCGTCGTCGAACCCGAACGGCGCCGTAGCGGTATCGGCCGTCGCTTGCTGGATGCGGCCGCCGACGTCGCAAACTACTACAACTGTCACAAAATGAGCGCGCTGGTTCCGCACGAAAGCGCGGCGCAGCGATTCTTCGAAGCGTGCGGTTACCGCGAGGAAGCGGTGCTCGCGCAGCACACGTTCAAGCTCGACGTCGCCGTTCTGCGAAAGTTCCTATTGTAACGGGGCAGGATGACGTGCTAGGCAGGAGGTTGCTGGTGATGGCGGTGGCCGCCGCCTCCGCCCTGTGCGCCGCCGCGTTGTTGCGGCGGCGGGCGACCTTGGCGCGGCTGCGGGTAGTTGGGCGGCGCGTACGGCTGTTGCGAAGGCGGCGCGAAACGGTGGCGACCGTAGCCCGGCGGAGGCGCATACTCGCGCGGCTGCTGCGGGTAGTTCCGCGGCGCGTAGTTGCGTGCCGGAATCTCTGCGCGCGCAGCCGGGACCTGTGCGCCGGGCGGTGCGAAGACGTGCGCCCGTGCGGCGGGAAGGGCACGAGAGCCGCGTAACTCGGCCTGCACGCGCGGATGCGCGCCGACCGAGCCGTTATAGAGGAAGACCGAGCCGTGTTTGCTCACGGCGGTTACCACCGGACCGCCGCCGCGTACCGTTTCCTGGGTGCTGTTGCGGTTGCGCGTCGCGGCAGAGCCGTTGTGAAAACTCGAGACGACGTGCCCGGCGCCGCTGTGCGCCCCGATCTGCGCGCCGCCGCGCACGCCCAACGCGACGTTGCCGTGCTCGGATTCGAAGCGCGCGAGCCCCGGCTGGAAACGGCCGTTATCGTAGACGATCGAACCGTATTTGCTGGTCGCTTCGATTTGATGCGACGTGCAGCCGCGGAAGAACATGTTGCCGGTCGCGGTGCGCGCGCGCAAACGTTCGAACGACGAATCCGTCGCTTGAATCGGGCCGCGCAGCGCTTCGGCGTAACCGCTTCCGTTCACGTGATTGAAAGCGATGCCGCCCTCGCGTACCTGCGTGATGAACGCGCCGCGATAACCGTTCATGTTGAGCTGACCGGTGCCGACGCGTGCCGTCACGAGCGCGGTCCCACGCGGTACCGTGATCGTCGTGTTGCCTTCACCGTCGGCGACGACGGCGTCGTGCGACGATCCTTGAAGCTGCGGCAGAACGAACGACTCCTCGGGGAGCCGGGCATTGCCGTTGCCGGTCGAGACGCTCTGCGACCACGCCGTGTACTGATGCGGAATGCGCGGGTCGGCGACCGAGGCGTTGACGTGCTTCACGGCGAGCCGGCCGCTGCTCTGAATCTGGACCTCGGGACGGTCCCAGGTGTTGACGGTGAGCGTGCCGCTCTGCAGTTGGACGTCGAGCCACGGATTCGGGCCGACGGCGATCTGCTGGGCGGCGCTTGCGCGCGCCCCCAGGCCCAACCAGCACGAGCAGGCGACCAGCAGTACCGCTGCCCCTCGCCGGCACTTTTTTAACACGATTTCATTGTAGACGGCGGCCCAGGGCGGCATCATGAAGGGCCGGTGAACCCTAGCTCTGCCCGAGCTCCAGACGGGGGAAGGTTGCCCGGAACAGCGCCCCGCCGCCCGGGGCGCGGCCGGCCGTGACGGTCCCACCGTGGACGCGCGCGATCGAGCGGACGATCGCCAGCCCGAGGCCGGTGCCCGGGACCGTCCGGGAGCGCGCTTTGTCGGCTCGATAGAAGCGCTCGAAAACGTGGGGCAGTTCTGCTTCGGGAATGCCGGGGCCGCTGTCCGCGACCTCCACCCAGGCGTGCGTTCGATCGCCGCCCACGACCACGTCGACGCGCCCCTGCTCGGTGAACTTCACCGCATTGTCGACCAGATTCGAGACCAGCTGGCGCAGCAGCGCCGGGTCGCCGATGACGGCCGGCATCCCCTCGTGACGGAATTCCAGCGTCAGGCGTTTGGCCTCGGCGCGCGGCTGGGCGAGTTTGGCGGCCTCGCTCGCGACTTGCGCCAGCGACACCGGCTCCTTCGGAATCTCGTCGCCGCGATCGGCTTTGGCCAGCGTCAACATGCCGTTGACCATTTCGGCGAGCGCGCCGCTCTCGTGTGCGATGGTTTCGAGGCTTTCGCGCCGGATCTCCGGGTCGCGATCGGCCCAGCGCATCAGCATCTGCGCGTTGGAGTTGATCGACGTCAGCGGCGTTTTCAGTTCGTGCGACGCATCCGAGATGAATTGCCGCTCGCGTGCGAACGCTTCGGCGAGACGCTGCAGCAGATCGTCGAAACTCGCCGCCAGGTTTCCGATCTCGTCGTTGCGGCGTTCCCAATGCAACCGGCGGTTGAGACGGTCGGAGCCGATTTCGCGCATCGCTTCGGCCAGCCGGTTGATCGGCGTCGTGACTTGGGCTGCCAGTACGATCGACAAGAGGATGACCGCGCCCGCCGCCGACGCAAGAATGACGAATATCGCGTCGCGCGCCTGGCCGAACGTGCGGTTGAGCGCATCGAGCGGTTCGGCGACGTGCACGATCGCGGTTGCGTCGCCCTGCTTGAGATAGCGATCTTCGACGAGGAACGGCCGGCCGTCAATCGAGACGTCGCGGTATTCCACGTCGCGCTTCGGCGAGAGTCCGGTGTTCGGCGGAATCGAAGAACTGCCGAGATTGGCCGTCTTGGCCAGCGGATACCCGGCGACCGAGTCGACCTGCACGTAACTCGTCGACGAGTTCCAATTCGTGAGATTGCTGCTGCTGAAGAGATACTGCAGGCTGCCCGATGCGCTCCCGAGCGAAAAAGGATTACTCTGCTGGGCAGCCTGCACGATCGAACGCATAGTCGCCGCGACGCTCGCCTTCGATTGTTCGTAGAGAATCGCCTGAAACCGCCAGACGATGATGCTGCAGGTCACGGCGAGCACGAGAATCAGGAGCGACGCATACCAGAGCGCGATGCGCCACTTCAGCGACACGAGGTTCCTTCGATGTCAATCAGTCCTTGATCGTGTACCCGACGCCGCGCACCGTCGCAATCAGCTTGTCGTCGAAGCCGTCGTCGATTTTGCCGCGCAGGTAGCGGACGTACACGTCGATGAGGTTCGAGTCGCCGAGAAAGTCGCTGCCCCAGACGCCGTTGAAGAGTTCGTCGCGCGTATGCACTTTGTTACGGTGCAGCAGCAGATATTCGAGCAGTGCGTATTCCTTGGCGGTCAGGGCGATCGGCTTCCCGGCGCGGTGCACTTCGTGACGGTCGCGGTCCATTACGACGTCGCGATACTCGATGACGTTCGATTGCGGCGAGCGCTCGCGCAGGCGGGCGCGGACGCGCGCCAGGAGTTCGGGCGTGGAAAACGGTTTGGTGATGTAGTCGTCGGCACCGAGATCCAAACCCGCGACGCGATCGGGCACGCGGTCTTTAGCGGTGAGCATGATGATCGGAACGTTGCTCTTGGCGCGAATGCGCCGGCAGACTTCGAGCCCGTCCATGCGCGGGATCATCAGATCGAGGATGACGAGATCGGGTTCTTTGAGCGCCTTCTCGAGCCCCGAGAGCCCGTCGCGCGCGACGTCGACCTCGTAACGCTCGTGCTCGAGTTCCAGCTGCAGGACGCGGCTGATGGCGGCGTCGTCCTCGACGACGAGAATTCTATAGGGCTGCTGCGGTTGTGCCGAGCTTTTCTCCATAGGGACGGTTTATCGGCCGTCCTCCCGCTCGAACCTCCGCGCCGCGGGCCGCAAGGATTGCGATCCGGTGAAAAATGAGAGCCAGAAGGCCGCCATCGCACCGGTCGCCAGCCAGGCGTCGAACGTGACGTTCGAGAGCGCCGACTCCATTGTGGTCACGATGGTCGCGAGCGTCTGCAGGAATAGGCCGCCGCCGCCCATCGCGATGAGCACGACCAGCCAGAGCGTCACCGCCACAACGGCGCCGAATCCGGCCGCTTCCCACGCCGAGAAGGCAGGTGCCGGGCGGTAGGCGGTTGCGCCGAGGATCGAGGCACGCAAATCCGACGGCGGCTCCTCCAACGGGAGCGCGAAGAGTGCGCGGTCGAGCGCGTCGTCGCTGTCGTACATCATGATTCCGTTACCTCCGCCCCGCCAAGAAGCCTGCGCAGCTGCTCCTTCGCGCGAAACAAATGTGTTTTGACCGTACCCATCGGCAGATTGAGAACCTTGGCGATCTCCTCGTACTGCTTTCCCTGTAAATGATAAAGGGTCACGACCGTGCGGTATTTTTCGGGCAGTCCGTCGATCGCGTCGCGCAGCCGTTGGGCTTCGTCGAGGGCGATCGTTTGCTGCTCGGGACCCGGCCCCGCATCGGCCCGGTCGGGAAGCTCCTCGTTACTATAACGTTTGCGCCGGTTCAGACGGTCGCAGCACGCGTGGTAGGCGATCGCGAAGATCCAGGTGCTGAACTTCGCGCCTATTTTAAAGGTTCGCAAGCTCCGGAACGCCTTGAAGAACGCTTCCTGCGTGGCGTCGCGGGCATCCTCGACGTCGTGAAGGGTGCGATACGCCAGATGGTAGACCGCGCGGTCGTACCGCTCCACGAGCGTGGCGAATGCCTCCGGGTGCCCCCGGAGCGTCATCGCCACCAATTGGCCGTCCTCCGGACCGGCCGTCATGCGGCCGGCAAGAGGGGGTTGCGCCAGCGCCACCACGCTCGTCCTACGCGCGGGCGCCCGTGGATGTTTCGCTCGCAGCCGCCGCACGGGGCTCGAAACATGTCGGCCGCCCGAGCGTAACTAGGGCAGAAACCCAACAGGAGGCTCGACCCGATCATGGTGATCATTCCGAAGCGCACGCTCTCCGACCCGGCCCTGCCGACCGTGCAGGCCCAGGAGCGGAACTCCGCCCAGTCCCTGCGACCCACCTTCACCGGCTGGGGACCGCGCATCTAATGTCTCGCTCCTCGCTCGTCGCAATGCTGATCGCAGTGGAAATCGCAATCGTGGGCATCGCGCTCTATACCGTTCGCGACATGGCGCACGTCCACGCCGCCGGCTTCGCCGCGAAGACGTTCGCACCGCTCGACGCGGGATCCGCGCCGGTCGTCGCCATCGACGATCGCGACTCGCGCGTCGACGTCGCAGTGTCGACCGACGGGCTCGTTCACGTCAAAGACCTTACCGACTTGCACGGTACGTTCTTCGGTTCGCACTCGTCGGTCGCACAGCTCGACGTGAAACGCACTGCGGGCGGCGTCTCCATCTCGCGGCCGGATTCCGGCCATACCGCCACCTTCGACTTCTGGTACTCCCAGCGCCGGATTGAAGTCGACGTTCCCAGCGGTGCGCGGCTCGAGATCGCGCGCTGCTCGGGCGCGCGCATCGCCGGCGTCGAAGGCGGCGTCGCGGTGGCTTCGCAGGATGGGCGCATCACGCTCACCGATCTGCGCGGCACCATTCAAGCGAAGTCCGACGACGGATCGATCACGGCGACGCGCGTACGCGGCGACAGCCTCGTACTGCAGTCGTCCGACGGCCGCTTGCGGCTCGAAGACGTCAGCGCCTCGTCGCTCGACGCGCAAACGCGCGACGGCAGCATCGAAGCGCACGGCCTCGCGATCGCGGGCGGAGCGCAACACGCCGTCCTACACACTGGCGACGGTTCAATTCGCGTCGCGTTGGCGACGGGCGCCGATCTCACGGTCGACGCGTCGACCGGCGACGGCCATATCGACGTCGACGGCAATGCCGCCGGCAGCGGAGACTCCGATTCCGCGCAACGCACGGTTCGCGTCGGAAACGGTTCGGGAAGTCTTCAACTATCGAGCGGAGACGGCTCGATTCATCTCACTACCAATGGAGCGGTGTAACCGTCATGCCTGAAACTGTCGTACCAGTAATGTTCTTCCTCATCGTCGTCGGATTGCCGATTACGGCCGGCATCATCTCTCGCGTGCTCGCGCATCAAGAGCGCATGGAGATGCTGCGACACGGTATCGTCCCGCCGCCGGATCCGCGAGCGATGCGCAATGCGATGAAGTACGGCACGAAGCCGGATTGGACGCCGGGAGCGACGACCGTTCCGCCGCCGGGGTGGACGCCGCACGCGTCCTACGATCCCGCCTACCACGCGCAATGCCAACTGCGGCGCGGCATTCAAGTCGCCTGCATCGGATTCGCGCTGCTGATCGGTCTGTCGTTCATCGGCTTCCACGACGGCCGCTACGTCTACGGACCGTGGCTGCTGGGCGGACTCATCCCGATGTTCGTGGGCATCGCTCAGATCATCAGCGCGGTGCTGAGCGGCGCGCAGTTCGGTCCGGGCGCCGCGGCGATGAGCGGCGGCCGGTTCGGGCCGGCCGATCGAGGCGCGGCTTCGCCGCCGCCCTCAGGGGCGGGGCCGATCCCTCCCACCGCCGGATCGTACGGCGGCTGGCGTCCCGGCTCGATCCCCGAGATCGAGAAGCCGGCAGGGCCTCCGGATCGCACCAGCTAGCAGTGTCACAAATCGGGCAGATGAAAAAAAGCCGCCGGCGGAAGCCGGCGGCTTTTTCGATTGCTTAAAAAGAATGAAGACGGTTACTTACATGAGACTAGCGCCATCGCCCACCCCGCTGCGGTGCGCGTTCTGACGAGATAGCCGTCCGCAGTCCGGTCGTAAACCTGATAACCGGCACGCAGCGCGTCGGCCAACGATTTGAAGACGATAAGACCTGCCATCTGCGGACCCTCCTTTCCTCTACTTACTGCTCTATACAGTATAACGGCCTTCGTCGCAAGACGGTTCGGGCTATTTCGGAAAGTTTTTTTAAAATTAGGCGAAAATGCGCCATAGATATGCCTGCCACACACGGCGACGCTCGCGTTCACGAAACGCGCGTCGCGGATCGCCGCGATCTTGCTCCGGGCGTGATTCTGCTCGGCTTGCGGGCACCGGATCTCGTGCGGACGGCGCGTCCGGGTCAATACGTCATGGCGATACCGCCGAGCGGCGCAGCCGCCGCGGTTGCGTTGGGGATTTACGAAGCGCACGACGACCGCGCGAGCCTGTTATTCTTTCTAACGGGCAAGCGAACGCACGAACTCGCAGACCTTCGTCCCGGCGAATCGCTCGCGCTCAGCGGTCCGCTCGGAAACGGTTTCGATCTCTCGGCCAATCCATCGCATGCGGCGATCGTTGCGGGCGGAGTCGGCATCGCATCGGTTCTGCTCGCGGCGGAGTCATTGGTGCGCGCTGGAACGCGCGTCGAGTTGCTCTACGGCGCGCGCACGGCAGAACTGCTGGTCGAGGCACCGCGCTTCGAGAAGGCCGGATGCTCGCTCAAGCTTGCGACCGACGACGGCAGCGCGGGACATCGCGGATACGTGACGGAGCTGCTCGAGCGCCGCGATGAGATGCCGGAGATGATTTTGGCCTGCGGCCCCTCGCCGATGCTACGCGCGGTGGGGCGCATCGCGCGCGAACGCAACGTGCGCGCGCAGCTGTCGCTCGAGGAGACGTTTGCGTGCGGCGTCGGCGGGTGTTGGGGCTGCGTGGTTCCGGTGACGCGCGACTCGCCCCAGGCGCCGGGATTTCCGCCCGCCGTCGAGGGCGGCAGCGACGTCGTCTACGCGCGTATCTGCAAAGAAGGCCCGGTCTTCTTTAGCGACGAGCTGCGATGGTGACGCGGTGACGGACGAGCCGAATCTCGGGGTTGCGCTTGGAAAACTGCGGCTCGCGTACCCGACCCTCATGGGCAGCGGGTGTTATGGATCCGGGGAAGAGTTCGCAGCCTTTGCCGACCTCACGAAAATCGGCGGCGTGGTGCTCAAGAGCGTCACGCGACTGCCGCGATTGGGCAACCCGACGCCGCGCCTCGTGCACACCCCGGCGGGGATGCTCAACGCGATCGGTCTGCAGAATCCGGGCATCGAGTGGTACGTGCGGCACGAGATGGCGAAACTCTCCGGCCGCGCGTACCCGTTGATCGGCAGCGTCGCCGGCTTTTCGATCGACGACTACGCCTACGTCTGCGAACGCCTGGCGGCGTGCGAACCGATCGCCGCAATCGAATTGAATATCTCGTGTCCGAACGTCGCCAGCGAGGGCGAGACGTTCGCGTGCGATCCGGCGCTGACGGCTCGCGTGGTGCGCGCGGCCCGCGAAACGACCGACAAAACGCTAATCGTCAAGCTTTCGCCGAACGTCACCGACATCGCGGCGGTCGCGCGCGAAGCGCAGCATGCCGGCGCCGACGCGCTCGCCGTCATCAACACGGTGCGCGGTATGGGCATCGACGTCGAGACGTGGCGTCCGCGGCTTGGAAACGTCACCGGCGGGCTCTCGGGGCCCGCGATTCGCCCGATCGCGGTGCTGGCGGTCTACGAAGTCGCACGCGCCGTCTCGATTCCGATCGTCGGTCAAGGCGGTATCGAAACCGTCACCGACGCGCTCGAGTTCTTCTTGGCGGGTGCGACGGCGATTAGCGTCGGCACGGCAAACTTCTCCGATCCGCGCGCGCCCGAGCGAATCGTCGAAGGCCTCACCGAATATCTGCAGCGGCGTAACCTGCGCGGCATCGACGACATCGTCGGGCAGGCCAACCTCGGCTTTGCCAGCGCGCACGAATACGAAGGAGATGAAGGTTAGTGAAAAGGGAGACCCGGTGGCAGCGCAACTGATCGTCGCGCTCGACGTGCCCGAACCCGGCGAGGCCGAACGGCTGATCGACGTCCTCTACGAAACCGATGCGATTTTCAAAGTCGGCATCGAAGCGCTCTACGGTTACGCCGAACGGATCTTTGCATACTGCGAAGCGCGCGACGTGCGCACCTTCGTCGATGCAAAACTTCACGACATTCCCCGGACGGTCGGCGCCGCGATGCGCCAACTCGTGCGGCCCAACGCGCACATCGTCAACGTGCACGCGCTCGGGGGCCTTGAGATGATGCGGACGGCGGTCGACGCGGCAAGCGAGCGCGCGTTCGAACTCGGCATCGCGGCGCCGCAGATCTTTGCGGTGACGATTCTCACCAGTATCGCACCCGAAGACCTCAACGAGCTCGGTCTCCAGGGCGGCCCGGGCGAGAATGCCATTCGTCTGGCCGCGTTGGCGCGCGATGCGGGCTGTGCCGGCGTCGTGTGCAGCGCGCAGGAAGCCGGCGATCTCAAGCGTTTCTTCGGTGACGATTTCCTTACGCTCACGCCGGGCATTCGTCCGGCGGGCGCGGCGCACGGCGACCAGAAGCGCGTCGTTACGCCGTCGCAGGCGGTCGCCGCCGGCGCCGATTACATCGTCGTCGGACGGCCGATCACCGAGGCCGGCGATCCGCTCGCGGCCGCGCGCGACATTCTCGCCGAGATGCGCGAGGCGCAGCCGCGGTGAGCGTGACGGCGCGCGACGTGCTGGCGACGCTTACCGAGCGGGGGGCCCTGCTCGACGGACACTTTCGCTTGAGTTCCGGGCGTCATAGCGACCGCTTCATCCAAAAGTTTCGGATTCTCGAGGACCCCGCACAACTTGAACCGCTGGCGCGTGCGATCGCCGAAGCATTTCGCGCCGTGCGGCCGACGGTGGTGGTCAGCGCCGCGGTCGGCGGCATCATCCTCGGCTACGAAGTCGCACGCCATCTGCGCGTGAAGTCGATCTTCGTCGAAAAGGAGCACGGCGTTCCGGTGTTACGCCGCAACTTCGCCTTGACCGCCGAGGATCGCGCGCTGATCGTGGAAGACGTCGTGACGACCGGACTCTCGGTCCGCGAAGTGATCGACGTCGTGCGCGCGCGCGGCGCGCAGGTCGCCGGCGTCGGCGTCATCGTGATGCGCGGCGAAGCCGATTTCGGCGTTCCGACGCACGCGTTGCTCGATCTGCCGATCGAATCGCACGATCCCGCGCAATGTCCCCAATGCGCCGCCGGGCGGCCGATCGACGATCCCGGATCGCGGCGTTCGTGAGCGTTGCCGTCCGGCACGCCGTAAGCGACGCCGATCGCGCGTTCGCCGAAGATCTGGGACGGCGGAGTTCCCACAGTAGCGTCTCGACGCTGCGGCCGGCGCTGCCGCAGACCGTCGCCGCTTCCTACGACCGGCTGCTGGAAACGGTTGAGGCCCAATCGCACGTCGTCCTCATCGCCGAGTATGACGGGCAGCGCGCCGGTTTCGCGCTGCTGCTGAGCGATCTTCCCGACGACGTGACCGGCATGCCGCAGGCCTTCCTCGCCTATATGGCCGTCGAGCCCTCACTGAGGCGCCGCGGAATCGGCGCGGCGTTGCTGCACGCGGCCGAAGGTGAGGCGAAGCGGCGTGGCTTGCCGTATATGGCGTTCATGGTCACCGACGAAAACGCGGCGGCGCGCGCGCTCTACGAGCGCGCCGGCTACGTTACCGAGCGGCGCCTGCTGTGCAAGGCACTGTGAGCGCCGACGCCTGGCGCCGCGCCGGCTGGATCGCGGCCGGCATCTGCATCGTTCTGGTGGCGCTCTGGTTCGCGGCGCACATTCCGCGCACGCTCGCGATCTTTACGATCGCGGCATTCATTGCGTTCGGCGTCGGACCGATCGCGCGGCGGCTCGAACACCGGATGCCCAAACCGCTCGCGATCGCACTGGTCTTTGCCGCGCTCATCCTCATCGTGGCAATCGGCTTGGTGATCTTCGTGCCGCTCACCATCAGCCAGGTACAGCTGCTCGCGAACAATCTGCCGGGATACGCCTCGAACGCGCAAGCGTGGCTGGCGACGACCGAAAGCGAGTTGAACCAGCACTTCCCGCAGTTGCGCCTGCCGCCCGAAGGCATCAACTTTGCCGCAATTGGGAGCGGAAAAGCTGCCGGCGTCATCAGCGGCGTGCTTTCCTCGCTCGGCGCGATCGCGCTCAACACGGCGACCGCGTTCTTCATCGGATTCTCCGCAATCATTCTGTCGTTTTTCTTCTTGCTCAACGACGCGCAGATCGCCGAGTGGTTCGCCGGGATGTTCCCCGAGCGCAAGCGCGAGACGGCGCGCAAACTCGCCGACGAAGTCACGCAGCTTTTCGGCAGCTATATTTCCGGGCAGGCCATCGTCTGCGCGATCACCGGCAGCGTCATCGCCATTGCGTCGGCCGCGATCGGCTTTAAATTCTCGCTGATCTTGGGCCTCATCTCGGGAATCGCCTACGCGGTTCCGATCATCGGGATGCTCGCCGCCGAGATCGTCGCCGTGCCGATGTGCTTGCCGCAAGGCTTCTGGATGGTCGTCTGGGTGCAGGTCATCATGTTCGGCATGGCGCGCATCAGCGACAACGTGCTCGTGCCGAAAATCATGGGCGAATCGGTCGGGGTTTCGCCGATCGGCGCGATGTTCGCCGTCTTCGCCGGCGGCGAGCTATTCGGCATTCCCGGTTTGATTCTCGGAATACCGGTCGCGGCGCTCATAAAAATTCTGTGGCGCTACTTCATCGGCCCCTGGATTCACGCCCAGTTGGATCGTAATTCATAAACGCTGTCATCCTGAGCGGAGCGATCCTGAGCGAGCGTAGCGAGTCGAAGGGGAGCGTAGTCGAAGGGCGACGTGCGCGGTCCTTCGGCTACGCTCAGGATGGCATACGCTCGTTAATTGCCGGGGTATTTGTAGCGCATCACCTTCGTGAGGTCGATGCCGCGCGTGATGCCGTTCGCGTTGTAGGCGAGGCCCCACGAATCGATCGACGACATGTCGGGGAAGATGCACGCTTCGAGATCTTGATCGGTCGAGTTGAGGTTGACCCAGCTGCCGCCGGCGCCGCTGTTGCCGCCGAACTGATCGGAGGCGCCGAGCAGCGTGCAGTAGCACGACGCCGGATTGCCGTTGCACGAACCGGTCGGCGGTTTCAGGATGTAGGCGAGCGCCGCCAGCGACGGTTTCTTGTTATACAGCGTCGTCAGCAGAATGTGGATGCGCGAGCCGTCCGACGCCGAGGTGTATTGGCAGAAGGGTCTGCGGCCGGCGAGCACCAGGGGGTTGGAGCCGTTCGTATCGTACTCGGGGATGCGCATGTAGACCGTTCCGCCGGTCTTCGTGCAGTAGTTGGCCGCCGCGGTTTCGTCGGGCGAAACGGCGGACGCGGTGACGTCCGAGCCGAGGCTGCGCTGCGTGGCGGCGACGTGGCGCAGGGCCGCGCCGAACGAGCCGTGGGCGGCGGCCGGGGCCGCGCCGCTGGGGGCTGCCGACTGGGTGCCGCCGATGCCGGAGGTCCCGGAGCAGCCTGAAACGATGAGTGAAGCGGCGGCAACCGCCGCCGCGAGCGACAATTTCATGAGCGAAACTCCTCAGAAAAGGGAAATAGCGTCGAAAGAGGACTAGAAGCGTGTAGTACTCTGGGGACTACGAGATTCCCTTGGCTCGCTCGGGGCGTACGCGCGAGCGCAGTTCTTTTTGCGAGTGGACCCCGAGCGCGGCATAGACGGCGCCCGCATGGTTGCGAATCGTGTTCAGGCTCCTATCCAAGTGGGCCGCGACCTCGCTCAGCGAAAACCCGTCGGCGAGCAGGTGAAAGACCTGCCACTGCGCCGGCGTGAGCCGTACGCCGGGAACGACGTTGGTGAAGCCGAGCCGTTCGGCCGCTTCGCGGTATTCCGCCGCCAGCCAGCTGCGCTCGTAACGGGCCAGTTTCTTGCGCGCGTTTTCGAGATGACGCTGATCGCCCGACACCTCGGCCAGTTCGAGCGCGGCCTTTCCGGCGCGCCAGTCGAAGCCGATCTCGTCGTAAATTTCGTAACACTCTTCGAGCGCGCGAACGGCCTCGTTGAGTTTTCCTTGGGCCGCACTCACGACGCCCTTCGTGCCGCTGACGAGCGCGCGATCGACGCGATCGTGGCGGCGCGTATTGGCGGCCGACAATCGCTGATGGAACATTTGGAAGCGCGCCACGTATTCGCTGGCTTTGGTGGGGTCGACGTGCGCGTACAGCTCGGCCAAACTCGCCAGCACGATCGAGGAGTCGTCGCGTTCGTCGCGCTGCGCTTCCCACGAGACGCGGCGGCAGAGTTCGTCGGCTTGGCTCATCTCCTGCTGCGCCCACAGCCGTTCGCCGAGCCCCCTCGCGAGATGGGCGCGGTCGGCGTGGTTGAGCGCGCGCAGCGCGTCGCGGACCGGAAACTCGACCGCGCGCTTGAGAAAGCGGAACGCGGTGAACGAATCGCCGGCGAGCGCGTACCACCAGCTCAACGCGCGGCAAATGAAGAAGTGCCAGACCGCGATGCCTTCGTGCCACGGCACGCGCTCGAAGTGCTCCTCGACCATCGTTGCGAGCGTCGGCTCCCAAAACTCCACGACGATTTCGGCCAGCATGTGGAGGACGCTCGAGAGCGCCCACAGATTCGGCGATTCGCGCGCGTGCAGTTCGACGAGCGCCTGCACGAGCACGGGAATCTGCGCGCGATAGTATTCTCGATGGCGCAGGAGGACGGCATACATGGCGGCGCCCTGCGCGCGAATGTCGGGATTGGCCGCCGCCGCAATCGCAGGAAGGAGCGGTTCGATGCGGTCGATGCGGCTCTGAAGCATGAGGGAAACGCTGCGGTAAAGCGCCACTTTCGCGAGCAGATCGGGGTCGCCGCCGCAATCGGCCTCGGCTCGCGCGAGATGTTCTTCGGCTTCTTCGTATTCGCCGATGCGGCTGAGCGCGTTGCCCCAAATGATTTCGGCTTCGGCGCGGAAATGCGGCCGCTCGCGTCCGTGCAGCATCGAGCCCGCGAGCGCCACCGCCGCCGCCGGGTCGCGCACGACGATCAGCCGCGCCTTCAACAGCAGCGCGTCGCCGCGCAACTCCTGCGGCGGGAGTGCGTCGAGCACGGCTTCGGCTTCTCGCCAGCGTGCCTGCTGCCACAAATCCTGTGCGGCGCGCAGTTGCGCCGGCGGCTTACTCACGCGGCGAATTTCGGCGCCGGAGCGCGCGTTACCCCGACGGCGACACGGCGACCGCAATGCCGTCGTCGTAGCGCTCGCGACCCGGGCACGCGCGCGCCGCGCGCAATCGGTCGGCGTTGAAATCGCCGGGCCGGTCGTCTTCGGCGATGGCAATCATCAGCACGTGCTCTCGCTCCGACGTAAGACACGGCGTGGCGTCGGGAAGATCGATCGCGCGTGCCGCCGGGTCGAGCACGTTGACGATCCCCGCACGCAATCCCCACCCGCCCACCGCGGGCGGCCGCGTGCGTGCAATCCAAGCGTAGGCGCCGGTACTGCGCCCGTTCACGCGCAGACCCTCGGCGTAGTAGGCCACGGGATCGCGCGCCGCCAAGATCGTCGCCACGATCGCGGCGGCAGCGAATCCGGCCGGAAGCAGCCAGCGCAACACGTTGAATCTCGCGAGCGCCGTGTTGACGGCTGCAATTGCGGCGATCGCGAGCGCGACGTGCGTGCCGCCGTCGTTCCAATAGGTCGACAAGACTTGGCCGGCGCCGTACGCCGTAGAGAGCAGCAGCAACGCGACCGCGGCGTACGGCCAACGCGCGGCGATGCGCGCGAGCAACAAGGCGCCGAGGACGAGCGCCGGCGCCGCGTAGCGCAGCGACGCGCCGGTTGCAAGTTGCGGATGACGGTCGGCGTAGGCCAGCGGCATCACGAGAAACCAGAGGAACGCGCACAGGGCTGCGACGCCGACGTTGCGCCGCTCCTCCCCCGCGAGCCACGGTCCGAACACTGCGGCGAGCAGTGCGGGTAACACGAACGGCGACGCGGCGGCCGCGACGCGCACGAGCAGCCACAGCGCCGGCATGCCGTGCGCGATAATCAGCGTATCGGGTTTATTGGCCGTCGACGAACTGGCGGGCGCAACGATCGACGCGTGCCACAATATTGCGTCGTGAGCGATCCATATCCCGATCGCCGCCGCTCCCGCGATCCACACGCGCAACGGCGCGCGCGACGCGCCCGCGGCGACCGCGGCGAAGATCCAGCCGTACGGTTTCAGCAACGCGGTGAGCGCGACGGTCCACGCTGCCGCGCCCGGTTGGCGGCGCAGCACCCACAGCGATTCGAGAAAGAACGCGGCAAGCCACACGTCGTTCTGCAGCGAACCGGCTTGCATCGCAAGCGGCGTCATCGTGACGGTTGCGGCGGCCAGCGCATCGGCGAGCCATGCGGGCAAACCGAACTCGGCGTTCGTCCAATCGGCGACGCGAAATCCGATCAGGGCGAGTGCGCCGAAGCCGCTCCATCCCAGGCCGAACGGACCGGACACCGCGAAGAGTCCCGAAGCGAAAATCTCCGAGCCGGGCGGATACCACCAGTAGCGCGCATCGGTCGTCCACAATCCGTGCGCGTGCACCCATGCAGCGGCATTGGGCAGGTGGTACGACAGCGTGTCGCCGTCGAGAAGGGGGCGCATCAGCGGCGGCCACGCCACCAGCGCGAGCGCCGCGATCAATACGTAGGGAGGCCGCGAGCGCTGCCGCACGGGGTTCTCGATTGCCGGCGACGCGCGGCGGTACGCGATCGCGACGCACGTCGCGAGCACGACCCAACACGCGGCCGGATAGAGTACATCGGCGATCCCCAGTGCGAACGGAATGGCGGCGCCGAGAATCAGCGCGTCGCGCAGCCGATCGGCAAACGCGTAGCGTGCGCCGTGCCGCAACGCAGGCGCCGCGGCGAGCAGCCCGAGCAGCCAGAGCGCCGTGAGAATGCCGGCGATCAACCCGACGGCCCGTTTACATCGAATCGGGCGCGCTGACGCCCAAAATGCCGAGCGCCGAGGCCAGCACGTTTTTCGTGGCGATGCAGAGCGCCAGTCGCGCTTCACGCGTTCGCGGATCGTCGGTGAGAATCTTACACTCGGTGTAGAACGCGTGAAAGTCGGAGGCAACGTCGCGCGCGTAGCGCGCCAGCCGGTGCGGCGCGAGCTGCTTCGCAACGTTCTCGACGACGCGCGGAAACTCGACGAGGCGGCGTATCAGTGCGATTTCCGCCGGATGAACGAGGGTGCGCAGCGCCTCTTCGGACGGCGCGCCGGCCGCGTCGCCCGCGTTGCGCAAGACCGAGGCAATGCGGGCGTGGCCGTACTGCACGTAGTAGACCGGATTCTCGTCGTTGCGCGCGACCGCCAGCGCCAAGTCGAACGTCAACGGCGACTCGGGCGCGAGCATCACGAAGAAGAAGCGGGCGGCGTCGTTACCGACTTCGTCGAGAATGCCGTCGAGCGTTTCGATGTTCCCGGCGCGTTTGCTCATGCTGACTTGCTCGTCGCCGCGCATCAGCGTGATTTGTCCCGAGATGAGCACGTCGAGCTTGCCCGGAAAACCCAAACCCGCCGCCAGCGCTTGCAGGCGCGAAACGTAGCCGTGATGGTCGGGCCCGAGAATGTCGACGACGCGATCGGCGCGCTGGAGTTTTTGGTAGTGGTACGTGACGTCGAGCGCGTAGTACGTGGGCCGCCCGTCGCCGCGCAGTACGACGCGGTCTTTGTCGTCGCCGAACTGCGTCGTCCGGAGGAAGGTCGCTCCGTCGCTTTCGTACGTCAGGCCGCGCTCGCGTACGCGCTCGACGCCTTCGGCGACCTTCCCGGTGTCGTGCAGTTCCTTTTCGCTCTGCCAGAGATCGTAGTGGACGCCGAAGCGCGCGGCGGTCTGCTGCTGCTGGCGCACGATTTCGTCGCGGCCGTACGCTTGGAAGTGCGGAATCCACTCCGATTCCGGCGCGTTCGTCCAGCGTGGACCGTCGCGGTCGTACAGCGTGCGCGCGATCGGCAGCAGATATTCGCCGGGATACCCGTCGTCGGGGAACGGGAACGAAGGGTCGTCGATCTGCCGGTAACGCGCGTAGAGCGAACGGGCTAAGCGCTCCATCTGGGCGCCGGCGTCGTTGACGATCCATTCCGTGAAGACGTCGTATCCGCAGAAGCGCATCGCGTTGGCGAGCGCGTCGCCGATCGATAGCGCGCGTCCCTGCACGACGACGAGCGGACCGGTCGGATTCGCACTGCCGAACTCGAGCGAGATGCGGCGCGTGCCGGGTTCGGGGGGAGCGCCGGCGTGCACCGGCGGCCCGGCGGCCAGCCGCAGCAGCTCTTGCTGCCAAATCGTGGGGGCGACACGGAGGTTAATAAAGCCCGCATCGGCCTTAATTTCGCTAAATTGTTCTGCTAAAAGCGGCTCGCGATTGGTGGCATCTTTCACGAGTTCGGTTGCGATCTGTTGAGGCGAGCGACGCGCAGTCTTCGCAAGCGAAAAGGCGAAGTTCGTCGCCCTGTCGCCAAACTCGGCGCGCCTCGGCAACTCGAAATTGATTGCACTCGTTTCAACGCTGACGTCATATAACGCGGCAGCCGATGCAGCCAGGGCGTTTGCCGCACGTGACAACGAGTCTAATAGGCCGGGAGCGGTTACAGGCACGACGGGGTCCCGCTGCATATGTGCTAGCGCGATACCGTTGATTTGGGGCGCCCTAGGGGAGCGTTCTGCCGGCCAAGACGTTTATGCGCCCCATGGATTGGGGGCCCCGCGAAGTGGGGGGCGCGGAGGCTGGGCCGAAGCGCCTTATTACTTATGGTAGGGCTCATTGCGCGCGATCTTCGCCGCGCGATAGAGTTGTTCCAGCACGAGCGCGCGCGCCCACTCGTGGAGGAACGTCAGCTGCGAAAGCGACCATTGAAACTCGGCGCGTACCTTCAACGCCGCATCGGCGCCGTACGCGCCTGCGATCACGAGGGTCAACCGGCGCGCTCCGGTGCTCGCAACGGTGTCGAGACGGCGCGCGAGTTCCTCGCTGCTTAACTCGGTGCCGCCGCGATCGAGCAGCCAGACGCGATCGTCTTCGCGTAGGTGGCGCATGATGCGCGCCGCTTCGTCGCGCATCGCGGCTCGCGGATCCTTGCCGTCGCCCGCGCGCACTTCGATTTCATCGTACGAATGATAGGGAGCCAGCCGCTTGCGCAGGTCGTCGCAGAGCGCGGCGACGTGCGGGGAGCGCAGCCGGTCGACGGCAATCAGGCGAACGATCACGCGCGGCGCTCGACGACGGCAAACGTGCAGGGCGTCCGGGCTTCGATCGCGCCTTCGAGCTCGAGCACCGCGAGTTCGGCGAGCACCTGCGCCGGCGAGAGCCGGGTGGCGGCGACGAGATCGTCCAGCGTGCCTGCGGCGGTCCGCAGCGCCGCGAGCACCGGGCCGTCCGGCTCGTGCTTCGGCGGCGGAGCGTAAGGGCAGCGCCAGATGCCCGATCGCCTCGAGCACGTCGCCGGCGTGGCGGGCAAGCACCGCACCGTCGCGGATCAGTGCGAGGCACCCCTGGACGTGGTGGCGGTCGACGTCGCCCGGCATCGCGAGGACCGGCACGCGTCCGGCGGCCCAGCCCGCCGTGTTGAGGGCGCCGCTGCGGGCCGGCGCCTCGACCACCACGACGGCGTCGGCGAGGGCGGCGACGATGCCGTTGCGCGCGAGAAACTGCCCCGGACGCGCCTCCTGCTCGGGAGGATACGGCGACAGTACCGCACCGCCGGCCGCGACCATTCGCTCGGCCAAGCCGCGATTGCGCGACGGAAAGAACTGCCGGTGGCCCGCGCCGAGCACGCCGATCGTCGGGGCGCCCGCATCCAGGGCGCCTTCGTGCGCGGCGGCGTCGATCCCGAGGGCGAGCCCGGAGATAATGCTGCACCCGGCCCTTCCCAAATCGGCTGCGAGCTCCCGGGCCAGGCGCTTGCCCAGCGAGGTCGCCGCGCGCGTGCCGACGACGGCGACGCAGGGCGCGGCGAGGCCCCGCAGGCTGCCCGCGCACCACAAGCCTGCAGCGGCCGCGTCGAGGGGCCGCTCGCCCCGGGCGGCACGGATCGTCGCCGCAGGCTCGAACACCGGATCGTCCATCGTTCTCCCTTCACGCGCCAGCGGGGGGAATCGCGGGAGGCCACGGGAATAGGCAGCCCGCACGGAGGTACCCGAGTTGGCAGCAGAAGCGTATTGCGTTAAGTGCAAGGCGAAGCGAGAAATCCAAGATGCCGTTCAAACGACCATGAAGAACGGCCGGCCCGCAACCGTCGGTAAATGCGGCGTATGCGGAACCAAAATGTTCAAAATCGGCGCGGCCGGCTAGTTTCCCTCGGCCGATCCGTCCGGACGGACCGCTCATGCGGTCCTTTTTGGTTTCCCCAGGCAGCGATAGTAACGTATAATACGAGGACCCACTACATATTGGGTACCGCCGCCCTTTGGGAGACCGCCCCTGACCTGTCCGACCTGCCGTAAGAGCGAAACGCGCGTCGTCGACTCACGTGACGACGAGACCGTCGTCCGCCGCCGGCGCGAGTGCTTGGATCCCCGCTGCAAGCATCGCTTTACCACCTACGAGCGGATGGAAGCGCCGCGCCTCTTCGTCGTCAAGAAAGACGGCCGGCGCGAGCAGTACAACCGCGAGAAGTTAATCGGCGGCCTGCGCAAAGCGTGCGAGAAGCGGCCGATTTCCGAGAACCAGATGGAAGCGGTCGCCGCCGATCTCGAGCGCGAACTCTTCGCGCGCGGCGAGAGCGAGGTCTCCTCGTCGCTGGTCGGCGAGAAGCTCATGGAGTCGCTCAAACAACTCGACCCGGTGGCCTACATCCGCTTTGCGAGCGTCTACCGGTCGTTTCGCGACGTCGAGAGTTTCCGAGAAGAGTTGGCGGCGCTGCTTGCCAAGTGAACGGCGATGTCCGCCGTCCGCGTCGCATTCAAACGTCTTCCTGAAGGCGACGGCCTCCCCACGCCCGCGTACATGAGCGAACACGCCGCGGGCGCCGATCTCTTCGCGGCCGTCGCGGGCGACGTGACGCTGCCGCCGGGCGGCCGCGCGCTCGTCCCGACCGGATTCTCGATCGCGTTGCCGATCGGGTACGAAGCGCAGGTGCGCCCGCGCAGCGGATTGGCGATGCGCAGCGGCGTGACGTGCCTGAACTCTCCCGGGACGATCGACGCGGACTACCGCGGACAGATTTGCGTTGTGCTGGCGAACTTCGGGGCGGAGCCGTTCGTCGTGCGCCGCGGCGACCGCATCGCGCAGATCGTCGTCGCGCCGGTATCGCGCGCGGCGTTCGAGCCGGTCGACGAACTGCCGCCGTCGCGACGTGGCACCGACGGTTTCGGTTCGACCGACGCGTGAAAATCTACATCGTCGGTAAGGGTGCGGTCGGCAACTACTTCGGAGAACTCCTGAGTGCGCTCGGCTTGGAAGTGACCTACGCGCCGCGCCGGCTCTCCGACGTGCAGGCAGGGTACGACGCCGACGTCGCGCTCGTGACGACCAAAGCGTACGATACCGATTCGGCCATCGACACGCTGCGTCGCGCGATCGCGCATCCCGAAAAGTGCGTCTTCGTCTCGCCGCAAAACGGCGTCGGCAACGAGGAAAAGCTCGCGGCGGCATTCGGTGCCGACAACGTCGTCGCGGCGGCGCTCACGACGCCCGTGGGACGCGACCGCGACGGTAACGTGCGGCTCGCGAAAGAGGGTGGGTTGGCGCTCGCCCCGATGGGCTCGAACGCCTACAACTGGCTGGTCGCGACGTTTGCCGGAACGGGGCTCAACGTGAAGGTGGTCGAGGATTGGCGGGCGCTGAAGTGGAGTAAGCTCGCGCTCAACGTCGTCGCCAACGCGAGCTGCGCGATCTTGAACGTGCTGCCGAACCGCCTGGTGCATTTCGAGAAGGTCTTTACGCTCGAGATCCGCATGATTCGCGAAGTGCGCGCGGTGATGCAGGCAATGAAGATTTCTCCGGTCGATTTGCCGCGCTATCCCGTGCGCGCGCTCTTCAACGTCGCGGTGTTGCCCAGCCCGGTCGCGCGCGGGCTGCTGACGCGCAGCATCGCCGGAGCGCGCGGAACGAAGGCGCCGTCGCTGCTGATCGATCTGCGCAACGGCGAACCGCAAACGGAAGTGGACGTGCTCAACGGCGCGGTCGCGGCGGCCGGCCACGAACACGGCGTTCCGACGCCCGTCAACGCCATCTACTGCCGCGTGCTCGACGACATCGCGCACACGCCGCCGCTGTGGGCGAAGTATCGCGAGCATCCCGAGCGGTTAGAAGCCGAAGTGGTTGCAGAGATGAAACGCGTCAAGACGCTCGCGCGCGCGAAGGCGTAGCGCTTCGAACCTCATGCGCGATCCAAACGTTCCCGAATCGCTCGAAGGCTGGTGGATCCTCCACCGGATGTTCGCGCTCGACCGGCGCGCGTGGGACGCGCTCCCGGAGAAGCGGCGCAACAAGTTTGCAAACCACGCCGTCGATCTCGTGGATCACCTCAAGAACGGCGACGACGGCGACCTTGGACTGACCCAAATCGTGGGGCACAAGGGCGACCTCATGCTCACGCACTACGCCCGCACGTTCGACGGCTTAGCCTACGCGCAGACGCTGGTCGATAAACTCGAGCTGCGCGGGTTCTTGCAGCCGCTCGGATCGTACGTCTCGGTGCTCGAAATCGGACTGTACGACGCGACCGGAAAAATTCACGCCGAGTTGAACGCGCGAGAGCTTCCTCCGCAGTCGCCGGAATGGATCGCGGCGTTCGACGAACTCATTCGCAAGCAGGCTGAGAATCCTCACGTCTCGACGCGGTTGGTTGCGAAAATACCGCAACGCCGCTACGCCTGCTTTTATCCAATGAGCAAACGCCGCGGCGAAGTCCAGAACTGGTACATGCTGCCGTTCGACGCGCGCGCGAAGATGATGAGCGAACACGGCGTTGTGGGGCGCTCGTATCACGGCCGCGTCACGCAGGTGATTTCGGGTTCCGTCGGATTCGACGACTTCGAGTGGGGCGTCGATCTCTACGCCGACGATCCGCTCGTCTTCAAGAAACTCGTCTACGAGATGCGCTTCGACGAGGCCAGCGCGCGCTACGGCGAGTTCGGCGCGTTCTGGTCGGGCATCCAGTTCTCGCCGGCCGAACTGCCGGTCTTCCTCAACGGCGACGCCATCCCGCAGCTCACCTCAAAACCTGTGTCGTCCTGAGCCCTTCGACTTCGCGTGCTTCGCACGCTGCGCTCAAGACAAGCTCCGCGCCACCTTTCTGTGTCATCCTGAGCGGAGCATCGCGAAGCGATGCGCAGTCGAAGGACGGCCCGTTACAACCGTTTGTAGTAGAAGACTTCCGGGTCGCCGGGGTCGAGATTCTCGAGACGGCCGACCGGCTCGAATCCGCGTTCGGCGAGCAGATGCTGCATCGTGGCGTTCGATTCGTTGGTCGACGTGTAGATGGTGAGGCCTTGGTTCAGGCGCTCGACGTTTTCGATGAGGTGCGATGCGACGCCGAGATGCTGGTGTGCCGGATCGACGCCGAGCATCCACAGAAAAGGTCGCGCGTAAAACCCGCGGTCCCACACGACGTATCCGGCGATCGCACCGTCGACTTCGGCGACGAGGCACTCCTTCGTGCCGAGTGCGTGCCGAATGAAGGACAGATGATGCTCGTAATGCAGCGCGTGCGGCATCGTCTCGAGCGACGCGAGTTCAGAACGCTTGGCTTGTCTGACGATCACGGCGAGGCACGCCGAAGGCAGTGCGTCCGAGAGGCGTATTTTTCATGAGGCGGTTCATTCTCAAAGGCCTTGCGTTACGACCTTCTTGCAAAGAGATATAATGCAAGATCTACGCTACCGCGCCCAGACGCTCGAGACTACGATACTGGATTGCCTCGGCAACGTGTTCGGCCGCTATCGACGACGCG
The DNA here is from genome assembly GCA_963704715.1 of Vulcanimicrobiota bacterium. GTDB lineage: Bacteria > Vulcanimicrobiota > Vulcanimicrobiia > Vulcanimicrobiales > Vulcanimicrobiaceae > Tumulicola. The sequence continues at coordinate 2,455,685 of OY969933.1, forward strand.
CCGCCGAGGTCGGCGATGGTGCGAGCGACGCGCGCGATGCGATCGAGCGCGCGCGCCGAGAACTGGCGTTTTGCGCTCGCGAGCGCCAGCAGCCGCATCGGCCCTTCGTCGAGCGTGCAGTACCGTCGCATGGCGTTTCCCGGAATTTCCGCGTTGCAGGAAAGGCTCGTTCGCGCGAAGCGTGCCTGCTGACGCGCTCGTGCGGCCAATACGCGTTCGCGGATCTGCAGCGAGCGCTCTCCGTACTCGTAGCGCACCATGTCGTCGAACGGCACGCGAGCGAGTTCGATCTGCAGATCGATGCGATCGAGTAACGGTCCGGAGAGTTTCCCCACGTATTTCGCAACGGCAGCGTCGTCGCAGCGGCATTCGGCCCCGCGCGTCCCTCGATAGCCGCACGGGCACGGATTCATCGATGCGACCAGTTGAAAGCGCGCGGGGTAGGTGAACGTTCCGGCCGCGCGCGCAATCGTTACGCGATGCTCTTCGAGAGGCTGGCGCAATACTTCGATGGCGCTGCGTGAGAACTCCGGAAGTTCGTCGAGGAAGAGCACGCCGTGATGTGCGAGCGAGATTTCTCCCGGTTTCGCGAGCGTACCGCCGCCGACGAGCGCGACCTGCGAAATCGTATGGTGCGGGAATCGAAAGGGACGCGCGTGGACGATGCCCGCATTCGGTGCGAGCAAGCCCGCCACGCTATAGATCTTCGTAACGTCGAGCGCTTCATTGGGCGTCATTGCCGGTAAAATCGACGGCAGCCGGCGGGCCAGCATCGTCTTTCCGCAGCCGGGCGGCCCCACCAGCAGCAAATTATGCCCGCCCGCTGCCGCGATTTCCAATGCGCGCTTGGCCGCGGCTTGGCCGCGCACGTCGACGAGATCGCCGTGTGGATCGGCCGCTGCGGCATCGACCGCCGGCACCTCGGTTCGCCGCCGCCACTTCGTGCCGTTGCCGCCGAGCACCGCAACCGCAGCACGCAGCGATTCCACCGGGTATAACTCGACGCCGTCAACCAGCGCCGCTTCCTCCGCGTTGCGTTCGGGAATGATGAGTTTTCGATATCCGGCAGTACGGGCGCCGAGAACCATCGGCAGCGTGCCGTTCACCGATTGCAGCGCGCCGTCGAGTGCGAGTTCGCCGAGCGCGATGAAGTCGTGGAGCGCGGCGCGGTCGATCTGCTCGTCCATCGCGAGCAGCGCCAGCGCGATCGCGAGATCGAACGCCGGCCCGGCTTTGCGCACGTGCGCCGGGGCGAGGTTGACGAGCAGCTTCCCCGGCGGATAGCCGAAGCCGGAATTGAAGACTGCCGAGCGCACGCGCTCGGCCGCTTCTTTCAAGGCGCGATCGGGAAGACCGATGATTGAGAAGTGGGGCGTACCCGGCGAGCTGTCCGCCTCGACCCGCACGACGTAACCCTCGATGCCGAGCATGGCGGCCGAGAACGCCTGCGAGAGCATATCGCGACGCTACTGCGTCGCGGACTCGCTTCGGCTAGAGCGGTGCTATCGGCCGCTTTTTTTCTTAGCGCTCGCTCGCTCGCGGGTTCAAGGTTTTCGCGTGCATAACGAAGCGAGGCTCACTCACGCATTTGAAGACGATCTGACGACACAATTTGCGTCACGCGCGAACGATCGGCCTTAGTTCTTCCTCGCACCACTGGCGGAAGCTCGTCGGCGTCGTGTTCTCGGGGGTGCGCGGCTGTGCGTTGTCGAGGCCCTCGTTCTTCGCCCAGGCCATCTCGGCGAGACCTTGCGCCATCCCCTCCGACATGCCGCGGTCGATGAATCCGGCCTTGTACGCTTCCAAGGAAACTTGTTCGTAGCGAATGGGCTTGTCGAGCACTTCGCTCATTATCGCCGCCATGTCGTTGAACGAGAGATCCTCAGGCCCGAGGACTGCAGCGTGCCCCGTCCCGTCCCAACTCTCATCCAGGAGCAACCGGCAAGCGGTCTTGGCGATATCTCGTGTCGCGCACGCCGGCATCTTCCGGTCGCCGTCCAACGTGAGGAAGAACGTGCCATTCTCACGGATCGGAACCGCCTGCCGGGCGATGTTGTCCATGAACGACGGGCTGACGACTGCACGGAAGGCGACGCCGGTGCTCGCAATCAGGTCGTCCATTGCGAGCGACGCGGTGACTAGTCCGGCCTGGTCCGCCCAGCGCGTGCCGCGTCCGAGCGCCGAGATGTCGACCACGCGTTTTACGCGGTGGCGCTGCACCGCTTCCGCCGCCGGACGCGTGAACCCGACGTAGGCTTCCTCGACGGTCGCAGCCCTCGGATTGGGCGGCACCAGCCAAAAGACGCTGTCTGCGCCGGCGAACGCGCGATCGACGACGCCGGCATCGCCGTGCGAGCCCTCAATCACCTCGATGCGATTGCGTATGCTATCCGGTAGTTTGCCGGCATCGCGTACGATCACACGGACCGGCGCGTTTGCTTCAAGCACGCCGGCGAGAACCTGGCGGCCGATTTTTCCCGTGGGAGCAGTAACGACGATCATGATGCGATCTCACAGTCTGAGGAAAAATGCACTGCTAGCGAATAAAGCCGCCGTTCGTTCTTAGGGCGTTATCACCGTCCCCGCCCGGCAGAAGGAGAGGGCCGCGGCGGCCGGTAACGCGCCGCGTCATGCATTTGACGCCGTTCGATTGGGCGATCATCGCACTCTCGCTCGGCGTGACGTTCGTTCCGGCAATCGTGCTGGCGCGCCGAGCGGGGCGCAACATCACCGAGTTTTTCGCGGCCGGCCGGCAGGCGCCGTGGTGGCTGATCGGGATCTCGCTGGTCGCCACGACCTTCTCGACCGACACGCCGAACCTCGTGACCAATCTCGTGCGCGACGGCGGCGTCGCCGAAAACTGGGTCTGGTGGTCCTTTCTCCTCACCGGAATGGCGACGGTGTTCTTCTACGCGCGATTGTGGCGGCGCAGCGGGGTGCTCACCGACCTGGAGTTCTACGAACTGCGCTACTCCGGACGCGGCGCATCCTTCGTCCGCGGCTTTCGCGCCATCTATCTCGGATTGTTTTTCAACTGCGTCATCATCGCGAGCGTCAACCTGGCGGCGGTGAAGATCGCCGGCGTGCTCTTCGGCTGGCCCCGGCTGGAGACGCTGCTCGTGCTGGCGGTCGTGCCGATCGTCTTTGCGGCGACCGCGGGACTGTGGGGCGTCATGGTCACCGACATGATTCAGTTCTGCATCACGATTACGTCCTCGTTCGCGGCCGCGTACTTCGCACTGCGCGCGCCGGGCGTCGGCGGTCTGCACGGTTTGATCGCGCACTTCAATCATGCCGGCCTCTCGCCGCTGTCGCTGCTGCCGAATTTCCACGATTGGCCGACCGCGCTGGCGATCTTCATCATTCCGCTCACCGTACAGTGGTGGTCGGTGTGGTATCCGGGCGCCGAACCGGGAGGCGGCAGTTACGTCGCGCAGCGCATGCTGGCCGCACGCACCGAGTCGGACGCGCTCTTCGGAACGCTCGCGTTTCAAGTGATGCACTACGCGCTGCGCCCGTGGCCGTGGATCGTCGTCGCGCTCGCGTCGATCGTCGTCTATCCGTCGCTGCACGACATCGCCACGGCGTTTCCATCCGTGCAGAAAGACTTGATCGGCAACGACGTCGCGTACCCGGCGATGCTCGTCTTTCTGCCGGCCGGATTCGCGGGCTTCATGGTTGCCGGACTTTTTGCCGCGTACCGCTCGACGATCGAAACGCATCTGAATTGGGGGACGTCGTACCTCGTTCACGATTTTTACCAACGCTTCTTGCGACCCAAAGCGAGCCAACGCGATCTCGTCTTGGCGGGGCGCGTCGTCACGGTGTTGCTGATGGCCGCGGGCGTCGGGTTCACGCTGTTTCTCGTCACCGCCAAGGACGCGTTCGACCTCCTGCTCTCGATCGGCGCGGGCACGGGCTTGATTTACTTGCTGCGATGGTTTTGGTGGCGCATCAATGCCTGGAGCGAGGTGAGCGCGATGATTGCGTCGTTCGCAATATCGCTCGGATTTTTCATCGCGGGAAAGACGGGCCACGCCGTCGCGAGTACGACGATTTTGCTGTGGACCGTCGGGGTGACGACGGTGGTGTGGGTGGTGGTGACGTATGCGACGCCGCCGGTCGCCGCGAGCACGCTGGCCGCCTTCTATGCCAAGGTGCGTCCCGCCGGACCGGGGTGGTCGCGCATACGCGACGAGGCCGGATTGCCGCCCTCGCCCGATTCGCCGGCCCAGTCGCTCCTCGGCTGGGTATTGGGATTGGCCACCATCTACGGCGCGCTGTTTTCAACCGGAGAATTCGTCTACGGGCGTCCGGTGACGGGCACGCTCTGGGCGGCGGTTTCTGCGGTGGGCATTGCCGGGTTGGTCGCAGTCGGAAGGCGACTGTTCTCCACAGATTGCACAAGATAACGTCGCACGCTGTGGACAACGAAGGCCCGCGTTCGGCCGTTGCCCAACCACCGTTTCGTGCTGAAAATCGCTATGGGGAGCAGCTTTTGACCCACTTTCGTATCGCCGCGGCGCTGGCACTCTGCGCCGTCGCCGCTTGCTCGCATGCTACGAGCGGCAGCCAGGTCGCTTCGGGCGCCAAAACGATCGGCGTTTCGATTCAGAACCGCGAGGCGCAGTTCTACCAAGACATGGAAGCCGGCATGCGCGCGGAGGCGTCAAAATACGGCTACAATCTCGTCGTCGTCGACGCCAATCGGGATAACGCCAAACAGCAGAGCCAAGTCGAGGACTTCATCTCGAAAAAGGTCGACGCCATCGTTTTGACGCCCTACGATTCGCAAGCAATCGGCAGTGCGATCGTCGAGGCGAACAACGCGTCGATTCCGGTCTTCACCGCCGACATTGCGAGCACGAGCAGCCAAGGTAAGGTCGTCGCGCACATCGCGAGCGACAACGTGCAGGGTGGTTTTCAAGCCGGAAAGTTGATCTGCCAGGCAGTCGGCAAGACCGGCACCGTCGCGATCGTCGACGAACCGGAAGTGACCAGCGTGCAAGATCGCGTGAAAGGCTTCAAACAGGCGCTCGCGCAGCTCTGCCCCGGCGTGACGATCGTCGCCGACGTCGATTCCGGCGGCACGCGCACGAAGGCGAACAGCGACACCGGCGACATCTTGCAGGCGCACAAGAATCTCAGCGGCATCTTCGGCATCAACGACGACTCTGCGCTGGGAGCGGTGACGGCCGTGAAAGCCGCCGGCATGAACGGCAAGGTCGCAATCGTCGGATACGATGCGACGCCGGAAGCCCGCGCCGCCATCGCGTCGGGCGCGATGTACGGCGACGCGATCCAGTCCCCGAAGAAGATCGGCGCCACGACGATCGACGTGATTCACGACTACTTTGCCGGCACGACGCCCGCACCGGTGGTAAAGATTACCGTCGGCTCCTACACGAAAGCCGATGCCGCGAAGAATCCGTAAAGCCTCGCATTGACCTCCGGCGCACCGCTGCTCGAAATGCGCGGCATCGGAAAATCCTTTCCCGGCGTACGCGCGCTCAGCGACGTCTCTCTGACCCTGCACGCCGGCGAGGTGCACGTGCTGGTCGGCGAAAACGGCGCCGGAAAGTCGACCCTCATGAAGATTTTGGCCGGCGCGCTGCCGGCCGACGAGGGCGACATTCTCGTGGACGGCACGCCGGTGCGCATCGACTCGCCGCATTCCGCCGAACTCCTCGGAATCGGCATGATCTATCAGGAGTTTACGCTCGTTCCGCAGCTGACCGCACCTGAAAACATTGCGCTCGGCGACGAGCCGATGCGTGGCCCGCTGATCGACGAGCGTGCGGTGCGCGCTCGAGCCGAACGCGAGCTCGACGAACTCGGCCTCGATTTGCCGCTCGACGTCCCAGTTTCGCGGCTCTCGGTCGGCCAGCAGCAGGTCGTCGAAATCGCGAAAGCGCTTGCGCGGCACGCACGCATCATCGTGATGGACGAACCGACCGCGGCATTGAGCGGGCGCGAGATCGAACGGCTTTTCGCGATCATCGCGCGGCTTAAAGCGGCCGGCGCCGGCATCGTCTACATCTCGCATCGCATGGACGAACTGCCGCGAATCGCCGACCGCGTGACGGTGCTGCGCGACGGCCGCGCCATCGAAACGCGCACGGCAGCCGAGTTCCCGGCCGACGAAATCGTGCGCGCGATGGTCGGGCGGCGCTTGGAGTCGCATTTTCCCGATCTTCCCGCAGTGGCGCCGGATGCGCCGGTGGTGCTGGAAGTGCGAGATTTGGTGCGGGAGCCGGCGGTGCACGGCGTTTCGTTCGTTGCGCGCGCCGGAGAGATCGTCGGACTGGCGGGCTTGGTCGGCGCGGGCCGCACGGAGATTCTTCGCGCCATTGCGGGAGCCGACGTTGCCGGCAGCGGAGAAATTCTCATCGACGGATCGCGGATACGCGTGCGCGCGCCCGAAGACGGCATCGACGCGGGCATCGCGTTCATCACCGAGGATCGCAAGGCGCAGGGACTCGTGCTCGGAATGACGGTTCGCGAAAACGTCACGCTGGCGCATTTGGCGGAGTTCGTCGCACGCGATCGTTTGATCGAGCGCAAGCGCGAGCGCTCGGCGGCCGAGAAGATGATCGCCGAGCTGCATATCCGCACGCCCGGCAGCGAGCAAATCGTTCGTAACCTTTCGGGCGGAAACCAGCAGAAGGTCGTCCTGGCAAAGTGGCTGCTCGGAAAGGCGCGCGTGTTTCTGTTCGACGAGCCGACGCGCGGCATCGACGTCGGTGCGAAGGCGGAGATCTACGGCTTGATGCTCGACCTGGCGGCGCGCGGAGCGGCGATCGTGATGGTCTCCAGCGATTTGCCCGAGATCCTGGGATTATCGCACCGCATTCTGGTGATTCGCGGCGGAACGATCGTCACCGAGTTGTCGCGCGCCGACGCATCGCCGGACCGCGTGATCGCGGCCGCAACGGGAGCGGCGGCGTGAAGCAGGGTCGCGCGTATTGGCTGCGGATCGCCGCAGCGGCACTCGGCCTCCTCGCGTTGATCGTCGTCGTCGATATTGCCTCGCACGGCTCGTTTCTCGAGCCGGCCAACATCGTTCGCGTGTTGCGCCAGATTACGTACAACTGCGTGCTCGGCGTCGGCCAAACGTTCGTCATCATCACGGGCGGCATCGACCTGTCGGTCGGCTCGCTCGTCGCACTGACCGGCGTCGTCGCGGCGCTGGTCGCAAACGCGCTGCATCTGAGCGGCCCGGCGCTGATCGTCGTAACGCTGCTCGTCGCCGTCGCCGTCGGCGGCGCGGCCGGCTGGATCAACGCGCTGCCGGTCGTCAAGCTCAATCTTCCGCCGTTCATTACGACGCTGGCGATGCTCGAAATGGCGCTCGGGCTCTCGTTCATTCTCGCGCACGGGCGCCCGGTCGCGCTGCACAGCACCGACTTTCAAAACACCGGCATCGGTTCGTTCCTCGGGGGGGTGACCGGGGCGTTACACCTGCCGGCGATTCCCGTACCGGTCGTATGGATGGCGGTCATCGTCATCGCGGCGTCCGTGCTGCTCACGCGCACGCGCTTCGGGCGCTACGTTTTTGCGATCGGCGGCAACGAAGAAGCGGCGCGACTCGCCGGCATCAACGTCGTACGCGTAAAAACGCTCGTCTACGTCATCAGCGGCGCCTGCGCCGCCATCGTCGGCTTTCTCTACATGGCGCTGTTCTCGTCGGGTTCGCCGCAAACGGGCACCGGCGACGAACTCCTCGAATCGATCGCTGCCGTCGTCGTGGGCGGCACGAGCCTCACTGGGGGACGCGGCAGCATCGTCGGCACGTTCTTCGGCGCACTGCTCATCGGCGTGCTCTACAACGCGATGAATCTGCTCAACGTCGATTCGTACTTGCAGAAGGTCGTGCTCGGCGCCGTCATTCTCCTCGCCGTCGTCCTCGACGAGTTGCGCAAACGCTATCTGTCGGCGTAACGTTCGCGCCCGACGAAGCGCCTTAGGAAGGTCGAATTTATTCCAAATCTAGGAAGCAAGGGCCGAAGTTTGCTATGGCAAATGAGGCCCGAGCTGACGACGAGTTGGGATAAATGGGCCTTCCTAAAACGGGAAGTCGTTTTGGGTGAGGCCCGTATTCGTCTTTAAATCGGTGATGCTCTGGTCGAGCACGATCTGCGAACCGGCGTAGAGGATTTGCCGAATCGGCCAGTGCGTGGCTTGCGAAAGGTACATGATTTCTTCGGTGATGCCGTCGTTGGCCGCCGGGTCGGCGACTTTCAGGTCGAGGCGATCGGTTGCGACGCCGCCGATTTTTCCGCCGGCCGCCTGCGAAAGCGTGCCGGCCGTCGTCGCGTAACGATGCACGACGTTCTGAATCAAGCCTTCGGGAATCGTGACGCCGCGCAGCGAGACCGCCCGCGAATCGTGCACGCTCACCTTCAGGTGAATGCCCGAGAGAATGCCGCCTTGATGACCGCTGACCTGATCGCCGCCGGCCCACACCCCGCCGGAGCCCTTACCGTCGCCGGACGCGATCAGCGTCTTGGCAAAATGCGGCTTCATGAACCAGATTTGATAGACGCGGTCCTGCGTGGCGGTTCCCTTCGCTTCGTGCACGTGCTGCGTGCACTGGTAGTCGTTGATCGCGGCGAACGCCTGCTCGAAGGCGGTAATCGCCGGTGCGGTATTCTCGGCGCGCGCGGGGACGCCGGCCCGCAGTGCGAGCGCAAAAATGACCGCGGTCGCAGCCGCAAACGTGAAAAGAACTCGCCCAGCCTGCATGAATCCTCCGTCTAGATCGGCTCTTCGCCGAGAAGCGTACCGTGTTTCCCTTCGACGCCGATGAGCACGTCGCATTTTGCCTCGGCGGCGATGTCTTGAACGGTTCCTCCGAGTCGGGCGCCGCTATATTTTCCTTCGAGATAGGAGCCGAGAATGATGAGATCGGCCTTCTCGCGCTTGGCGATGCTGAGCACCGCTTCTTTGGTCGACCGCACCTTCTGAATCTCGGTGTGGAGCGTGACGTTGCTGCTGTTGGCAATCGTTTCGGCCGCGCCGAGCGCGTCGAGCGCGGCGCGCTCTTCGTCGGGCATTTCCGCGTCGGGCGGCAGCGTAAGCGGTACCTCGATGACGTAGACCGCCACCAGCTCCGAGCGTTCGCCGCGCGCGAGCTTTACCGCGAGCGCCATCATGTGGCGCGAGTTGATTTCGGGTGAAAACACGACGATGATGCTGCCGACCATGCGTTTGAGCTCGGCTCGCGTTTCGGCCGCAAGCCTTTGCACCGACGACTTTGGGACGTGCAGCATCCACGACAGAATCGAAACCACGCTCAGAGCGATGAGGCAGGCGGCAAGAATGCCGGCCGGAGCGAGCGTCGGCGTCGCCGCCGGCATCATCGCGCAGGCCCCCCACGCATGCGCGCAATCAGGCTCAGCCGGTGAACGCCGAGAGCCATCATCGCGAAGCCTAAGACGAATCCCGGCAGACTTTCGGCGTGGAAGCCTAACGCCGCGACGCGAACGACGACGATCGCCCCGACGATCGTCATCGCAACGGCCAGAGCGCCGCGAACCGCAATCATCCAGCGCCTCCGGCACGAGCGCGCCGTTCGTTACTCGCCTTCACGTTGGCGATGTACTCGTCCATGAGTTCGAGTTCGCCCGCGTTGCGAAGAATGTCGACCTGCAGTTTGCGCCAGTCGCGTTTCTGCGAGCCGAACAGCGGCAGACCCCGATGGCTGCGATAGACGAAATACGCGACGACGCCGGCGACGAGCCAGGTCGGGCCGGCAATCCGGCCGATCGGATGCGTGAAGAGCGTGAAGATCAGAATCGAGGCGATGCCGATGAATCCGAGCACGCCGACGACGGGGAACTCCGCGCGCTCCCCGTTGACGCGCACCGGCACGTTGAGCGGCATTTTGAACTTGCGCGGGCTGAGCGGATCGTAGAGCCGCAGCGCGATAAGTGCGAGGAACACGAACGAGTAGCTCGTGGCGGCGCCGAACGCGTAGAGGTCGGCGAGAAAGTCGAGCCCGGTCTCGCCCCGGAAAAAGCGTCCGTACACGCCGTTCGCGCCCGGAAAGAGCGACGGAAATGCCGCAAAGATCAGTTCGAGGATCGCGATGCCGCCGAAGGTCATGATCGAAATCATCGGCGTGCGATAACGCGGGTGCACGCGCTGGAATATCGACGGCAAGAGGTTGGAGACGCTCATCGCGTAGGCGATGCGCGAGCTGCCGAAGACGCCGGAGTTCGACGATATCAGCAGCAGCACGGCCCCCAGCACCGGCACGTAAAACGCGGCAATCACTCCAAAGTAGGGAATTTGGCTCGCCAGAAGCGCGACCGCCTTGCCCTGGTTATCGCCGTTGTTCGGAAAGATCTGCCAGAACTGCACCGGATGGCCGTTGAGCATCTGTTGATGCCAGGGCTGGAAACCGAGCGCGAGGTTCGAATACGACAGCGCGAAGATGAGAATCGTCAGAATCAGCGCGATCGAAGTGCGCGGAATGACCGAGGCCGGGCGCTGGGTTTCCTGGGCCGCCTGCGATATCGACTCGAGGCCGACGAACGAGATGATCGCCAACGACGTTCCCAACATCAGCTGATACGTCGACGGCCAATGAAACTGCATGTTGTGCACGAGCAGTTGCGGCCGAAACGCGAAGAGAAACCCGAAGCAGAGTATGCTCGTTTCGCTTACGACGTCGAGCCCCGAAACGACGCCGTTGAACGCCGTGCTTTCGCGGACGCCGACGACGTTGAGCGCGACCAATCCTACGATGAGCGTCAGGGTGACGAGAAAGTGCACCCACGGATGGGTCGAACCGGTGAGCACCGGAAGCAGTTGGCTCGAGTAGTCGACGCACGTCCAGGCGAAGAGCGTGATGTCGATCGTGAAATCGAGCAGAACCGTCCAGCCCGCAATGAAGCCGAAGATGTCGCCCAGGCCGCGCAGGACGAAGTATTGACCGCCTCCCGCGACCGGATACGCCGCCGCCAGTTCGGTGTATGCGAGGCCGATGCAGACGTAGACGATGCCCGCAAAGAGAAACGCCACGTTCGACGCGCCGGCCGCGGCCGCCAAAACCAAGCCGAGACCGACGAAGATGTCGGCCCCCACGTCCGAGTAGCCCCATGAAAAGGAGCCCCACGGCGTGACCGCACGGCGCAATTGGGGTTTGCTCGCAGCCGACATGCGCCTCCGAAGATCCTAAAACGCGTTCCGGTGGAGTCGTAGACGCTCGCCGTTGACCGCAACCACGTCGAAGCGTATTTTGGCCGCGGGCGCGACGACCTGCGCGTAGTCTGCGGCGGCCTGGCGGAGTGCGGCGCGTTTGCGGGCGTTGACGGCCGAGAGCGCCGATCCGAACCGCAGCGAGTCGCGGCGCTTGACTTCCACGATCACCAGGGTCGTGCCGTCGAGACAGACGGCGTCGATTTCGCCGCCGGGTACGCGCACGTTGCGCGCGACGATGCGGTAGCCGCAGGCTTGAAGGAACGCGGCGGCGCGCTCTTCGCCGGCGCGGCCCTTCGGAACGTTATCCGAATCCGGCATCGAACTCAAACGCAATTTGTGCGTCGCGCACCCGCGCCCAGTTGGCCCGGTGGTGCACGCACGGCCCGAAACGGCTCAGAGCGTCGATGTGCGCGGGCGTTGCGTATCCCTTGTGCAGCGCAAAACCGTAACGCGGATCTTCACGGTCGAGCTCGACGAGCAGCGCATCGCGATACACTTTCGCGACGATCGACGCGGCGGCGACGACGGCGCAGCGCGCGTCTCCGCGAATCAACGGTTCTTGCGGCCCTGCAAACGAGCGAATCCGGACCGCGTCGGTAATCAAGTACTCGGGATGCGCCGAAAGCGAGGCGATCGCGCGCTCCATTGCAAGCACGCTCGCCCAATAGATGTTGAGGCGGTCGATTTCGGCGACGCTTGCGACGCCGATTGCCCACGCCGACGCGCGCGCTTTGATCGTCTCGGCGATTTCGAGGCGTTGCTCGGGGCGCACCAGCTTCGAATCGTTGAGGCCGCGGATGAAGAGCGGCTCGCAGGCAACGACGCATGCGGCCACGACCGGACCCGCCAGCGGACCGCGCCCCACTTCGTCGACGCCGCCGACGAGCGTGAAGCCGCGTTCGCGCGCCGCGCTTTCGAAGCGGTGCAGGCGGTGCAGCCGGCGCCGCTCGCGCTCGTAGGCGCTCTTGGCCTTACGCTGCTTGGGCGTCATCGCCGGGCGATTCGAAAGAAATCCGTCCGAACGCGCCGTCGTCGAACGCGCTGATGTACGAACGGGCCGCGTTGTGATAGTCGATCTCGCCGCCGCGGCGCATGAATCCGCGGGCGCGGGCAAACGCGGCGAGATCCGGGACGCGCGTACGCGGCCGGTGCTCGAGCAGCCAGCGATGAAACGCGTCCGCTACCTGCTCGGGGTCGTAGCGCTCGTGCGGCAACGCGCCGCAGATCGCGAGCTTCCACTGCGCCTCCTTGCCGGCGATCTTCGGCACGAGAATGCCCGGGGTATCCATCAACTCGACGCCCGGTGCCATGCGAAACCACTGCAGCTGCCGCGTAACGCCGGCGCGATTCTCGGTTTTGGCGGCGGCACGGCGAAGCAAGCCGTTGACGATCGACGATTTGCCGGAGTTGGGAAGACCGACGACCAGCGCGCGCGCCGAACCCGCGCGTTTTTCTGCCGACCGCGCGATCGCGGCGGCGACGCGCGCGACGCTTCGCTGCAAACGGGCATCGGCGCCCAGCGCTTCGAGACCGCCTTGCGCGAACGCGCGAACCCAGGCTTTGGTCGTCGCGGGATCGGCCAGATCTTCGCGCGTCAACACGAGTATGCGGGCGCGCTTTCCCGCCAATGCGTCCAGTGCCGGATTGCGCCCGCTGCGCGGGACCCGCGCGTCGGCGACCTCGACGACGACGTCGACGAGCTTCACGTACTCGCCGAGGCGGCGCATGGCGCGTGCCATGTGGCCCGGATACCATTGAACGACGCGCTCGAAGCCGGCGGTCACCACGAATTCCTACAGAGTGCCCACGGCCGCAGGCGGCCAGACGCCGGCCATGGCGCGCCCGATGAGACGGTCATCCGTCACGGCTCCGAAGAAGCGCGAATCTTCACTGTCGGCGCGATTGTCGCCGAGCACGTACACCGCATGCGCCGGCACGACGATTTCGGCAAAACTGCGGCCGTCGGCGAAGCGCACGTACGGTTCGCTCAGCGGGCGACCGTCGATCGACACGACCCCGCGATCGATGCGCACGCGCTCGCCCGGAAGCCCGACGACGCGCTTGATGAAAATCGCTCGAGCGTCGTCGCTGCGAAACGCTACGATATCGCCGCGTTTCGGCGGCGCGATGCGATATGCGAACGTGTTGATCAATACGTATTCGCCGGAGGCGATGTGCGGCGCCATCGAGAGTCCCGAGACTTGCGGCATGCGCATGAAGAACGCCGCAATCAAAAGCGTGAGAATCGCCAGCTGCAATGCCAGATTCGCGAACGAGCGCCACGGCAGCGATCGGGCCACGAACCGCTACGTTCGCGGCGTCAGAGGGTGCGGGCCTGCGACGGCGGCCAGAAGATGACGAACGCGCGGCCGGTGAAACCGGCGGCTTCGCCCGCACGCGCGCCGCTGGCAAAACGGCCGGCATCCTGCGCGAATCCCCACACGTGCGAGTCTTCGGAGTCGTTGCGGTTATCTCCGAACATCACATAGCAGTGCGGCGGAATGCGATCCGGCGCCGTCCACATCGAGCGCGGCGGAACGTTCGCGGTGCTCGAGTCGAGCTTCTCCCAGCCGCCGCCCTCGCGCACGTAGATGCCGTAATCGCGGATTTGCAGCGCGTAGTCGGGGCGCTCGGCGACGTACGGTTCCGAGAGTGCCGTGCCGTTGACGTAAACTCGGCCTCCGGCAACGCTCAAGCGGTCGCCCGGAAGTCCGACGACCCGCTTGATGAAGTCGTCGGGCGTCGGAACGGGCGGCGGAAAGACGACGATGTCGCTGCGATGCGGCGGATGAAACCGGTATTCGAACTTGTCGACCAGCAGCACGTCGTGAATCTGCAGCGTCGGCAGCATCGATCCTGACGGAATGTAGTAGGTCCGGGCGACGAACGTGATCAGCACCCATGCCGCCAAGCCCGCAATGATGAACGGATCGAGAAACTCGCGCGCCAGGGCGGTGCTGCGGCCGTTGGAGCCGGCAACGACGGGACGCAGCGAGAGCACGACGCGGGTCACGGCAATGACCGCCACGATGGCGAGCAGCTCTTGAGGCGTCACCGCACCACCTGCAGGCGGCTCAACGGCCAGAAGATCGCGAAAACGCGGCCGGCGAAGCCGGCGCGACGGCCGGCCAGCGGCCCCGCGGAAAACGTACCGTTCGATTGCGCGAAGCCCCAGACGTGCGAGTCGTCGGAGTAGTTGCGGTTATCGCCGAGCATGAAATAGTAACCGTCGGGAATTCGGTCGGGTGCCTGCCATTGCGACCGCCGGGGGATGTTGGCATTGTGCGGATCCAGCGCGACGCCGTCGACGTAGATGCCGTAGCGCTCGATGCGCAGGCCGTAGCGCGGCGCCTGGTTTTCGTACGGTTCGTGCAACGCGATGCCGTTGCGATACACGACGCCGTCGGCGATGCGAATCGTCTCGCCGGGCGTTCCGATCACGCGCTTCACGAACTCATCGCCGTTCGATGGCACCGGCGGGGTGAAGATCGCGACGTCGCCGTCCTGCGGCGAATGCAAGCGATAGGCGATTTCGTCCGCGAGTAACACGTCGCCCACCTGCAAGGTCGGCACCATCGAAACCGACGGAATGTAGAACGTGCGAAGGACGAAGGTAATGAGGAAGAGTGCGGCGAGACCGGCGACCAGCAGCGCGTCGAGATACTCGCGAACCGCCGCCACTGCGGGCGACGGCCGGTTGACCGACGTAAACGGCTTGGTCGAGAGAGCGAGTCGAGCGACGGCGAAAGCGCAGAGAAGTCCTAGAAGCTGCAGCGGTGTTACTTGACGAGCTTCTTTTCTTTGATACGCGCGGCTTTGCCGATCTTCTCGCTGAGATAGTACAGCCGGCTGCGCCGGACGACGCCGCGCTTACCAACTTCGATTTTCTCGACGCGTGGGCTGTGAACGAGAAACGTCTTCTCGACGCCGACGCCGTGCGCGACGCGGCGGACCGTGATCGAGGCGCGCGCGCCGCCGCCTTTGCGCACCATGACGACGCCCTCGAACATCTGCGTGCGTTCCTTGCCGCCCTCGACGACTTTGGAATAGACTTTAATCGTATCCCCCGGACGAAATGCGGGGAGGGCGTCCTTGACTTGGTCGGCGTTCAGGGCATCAATGGCGTTCATGCTCGTACTTCTTTAGATAAAAGCGAAGCCGGGCGAAGCCGGCGGTGAAAACAAACCACGCGGTATAGTATCACGGCCCATCTTCCCCGACAAGGTCGGGACGCCGCGCGACGGTGCGCCGGCGGGATTCCTCCCGCCGCCACTCCGCGATTTTGGCATGGTCGCCGGAGAGGAGCACGTCGGGAACGCGGACGCCGCGAAACACCGGCGGCCGCGTGAAGCTGGGATAATCGAGCAGACCTTCCTCGCCGGAGAAGGACTCCGAGGCGAGCGACTCCTGCCGCAACGCGCCGGCCAGCAGCCGCACCGTCGCGTCGAGGATGGCCAGCGCCGGTATCTCGCCGCCCGTAAGGACGAAGTCGCCGAGCGAGTATTCCTCGACGGGATACAGGGCGGCCAGGCGATCGTCGATGCCCTCGTAGTGGCCGCACACGACGATGAGCCGTTCCAGGCCCGCGAACCGCTGTGCGTCGCTTTGGCGCAGCGGCCGGCCGCTGGGGCTGGGAACGACGATCGCGCGCCGCTCGGCCGTTTCCGGGGCCTCGGCGAGCAGCCGGTCCAGACAGCGCGCGATCGGCTCGAGGCGCAAGACCATTCCGGCGCCTCCGCCGAACGGGGCCGCGTCGGCGCGCTCGCCGGCTTCCAGCTCGTCGAGCAGGTGATGGTAGCGGACGCGCACGCGTTCGGCCTCGACCGCGCGGCCCACGATCGAAAGACCGACGAACGGTGCGAACACCTCCGGAAAGAGCGTAACGACGTCGATCGTGAACATCAGGGGAAGAATGTTCCGGCTAGGCCCTCGATTCGCTTCCGCGCGAGATCCCGGTCCGTACGCTGCGGCGCTCGAAGCGCTCGAGCGGCGCGACTTCGAACGCGCCGAGCGCGAATTTACCAGCCTGCTGGCCGACTGCGAGGCGCCGGCCGATCGCGCATTTGCGTTGAACAAGCGCGGCGTGGCGCGCGCCGGTCTCGGGCAGGTGCAGGCGGCCTGCGACGATTTCACCGCAGCGCTGGTCTGCGTTCCGCGTTATGCGCCGGCGCTGACCAATCTCGGGAACGTGCTACTGGAGGAGGGAGCGCTCGACGCGGCGATCGCGCGTTACGAGGAAGCGATTGCCGCCGATCCGCAATACGCGATCGCGCATCTCAATCTCGGAACGGCGTACAAACGCGCCGGCCGTTTCGACGAAGGCGTGCGCGCGTTGCGGGCGGCGCAGCGATTGGAGAAAACGAAGCTCAGCGACGCGTTCGGGCGTCGACGGCGGTGATTTCGTCGAGGTATTCGAAGAGTTCGGGAAGCGTGATGCTTTCCAGCGCGGTTCGATCGCGTATGCGCTCCTCGTCTTCACCTTCGTCGCGAATGTAGCAGCGGGTCTCGACGCCCTTTTCGTCGTCGCAGACGAACGACACCGCAAAGCCGCGCCCGGACGTCTCGTCGTAGATGCGCATCGTTTGCGGGTTGACGATTTCGACCGAGTGGGCTCGATGGCGCGCATCGAAGATCAAGATGCGCAAATGTTCGTAGTTGGTCACTTCGATCGAGCCGACCACGAACACGTTCTTCGCCGAAAAGAACTCCTGACCGCGCTTGTTGCGGCTCGAAACTTCGTAGAACACGCGGTGCGCTACGAACCGGTTGAGAATCTTTCGCAGCGTCGCCAGCGTTGCCAGCGTCTCGGTGCGATTGCCGCGGGTATAGATGATTTTCACGAGCGGACACGGTTGCTTGCACGCTTTGGCAGGCGAGACCTGCCGCCGGCAGGCCAAATGGCAAGCCGAAACGGACTCTTGGGAACCGTGTTTTCCGTTCCCGACATTTTGACCGTTTCCGTGCTCGCGCTGCTCCTCTTCGGCCCCGACCGGCTCCCGAAGATGATGCGCCAGGCCGGCCGTTTCATGCGGGAGGTTCAGAACACGTCGCACTCGTTCGTCGCGGAGATGGAGCGCGCGGCCGACGTAGCGGATGCCCCCGCCGCACCGCCGCCGCCGCCCGCTCCCGCGCCGGCGCCTACATCCCCGCCAGACGACGCCAAAGCGCCGTAACGCGGCGCACGTAGCGGCGCGTCTCGGCGTAGGGCGGCACGCCGCCATAGCGTTCGACGGCGCCGGGGCCCGCGTTGTACGCGGCAAGCGCGAGCACGCAGCACGCGGCCGGATCGCGCTCGCCGAAACGGTCGATGAGCGCGCGCAGGTAACGTGCCGAAGCCGCGACGTTCTCCAGCGGGTCGGCAGCGTCGGCTCCGAGATCCGCTGCGGTACCCGGCATCAACTGCGCGAGGCCGACGGCACCGGCCCGCGAACGCGCCGCGGGATTCCAACGCGATTCAACGGCGATCACGGCCACCAGCAGCCGCGCATCGAGGCGTTCGCGATCCGCTTGCACGATCGTTGCGACGGCGAGCGCGGCGGCGGTTCCGGCATCGAGCCGCGGATTGAAGTGACGCAAGGCGAGCGCGTAGGCGGCGACCGGATCGGCGGCCCGCGCGTGCGGCGGCAAAAGAAGTGCGAGCGCGAGAAAAAGAGTCGCCGGGGCGAACGAACGCGTCACCCCGGCGCAAGTACCCGTTTGGTTTACGGGCTAGATATTGAAGTTTTGGCGGAACTCGGTGACGCGTTGCTGCACGGCGCTGCGGAATTGCGCGTGCAGGCGTTCTTTTTGCTCGTCGGGCAGGCGCCGGTAGACCATGTAGCCGGCTGCCGAGAGCAGCCCGCCGAGCAGGCCGAAGATCAGCGCTTTGCCGATTTCGCCGGCGCCGGGGTCGCCCGAGCCGTCGTAGCCGGGACCGGGGGCACCGCCTTGATAGCCGTTGCCCGCCGGATTCGATCCGGACCATTGCTGCTGCGGCGGTGTCGTGCGGAAATTGTCAGACATGAACGGGCCTCCTTCGGGGCTCTGCGGTACTTACCCGGTTTCCCGCTCGGTGTTGCATTCCACGTGCTTCGGGTACTGCTGCGCGATCCGTACGACGGCCAGTTCGGCGGTGGCTGCGATCGCGCGTACGCGTTCGTCGTCACGGGCCGGCTCGGGCCAGCGGATGAAGAAGTCGCCTCGCCGCTGCCGGGTCTCGAGCGTGACGTTCGCATACTCCTCGAGCCCCAGCCGGGCAGCCTGGAGTATCGCGGAGACCGCGGCGCAGACGACGTCGTCGGCATCGGCGAACTCGGCATGTCCCCGCGCAAAAATCGAGGACAGCCGGTTACGGCTGTCCCGATGAAATACGACCTCGAGCACGCGTACCTCCGCAGTTACGGAAGCGTAATCTTCGTGATCTTGACTTCCGCGAACGGCTGGCGGTGACCGTTGAGTTTGCGCACGCGCTTCTTCGGCTTATAGCGGAACACGAGAATTTTCTTGTCCTTGGCTTGCCGCAGCACCGTTCCGGTGACGCTGGCGCCGCCGACGGTGGGGGTCCCGACCGTCACGTTCTCGCCGCTGCCGGCCAGCACGACCCGGTCGAACGTGACGTCCGCTCCCGGTTCGCTGGTGATGAGGTCGCAGCGAATGACGTCGCCCTCGGCGACTTTGTATTGCTTGCCGCCGGTCTCGATGATCGCGTACATGACCCCGGTACGATACCAGCCCGGCCGGGCTGTGTCAAACGAAGGCTAGGGCGTCAGCGTTTCGCGGTCGACCGCCGTGCGCTGCACGGCGGCCTCGGAGAACGGAAGCGGCCAAAGGCGCCCCTCGACCCAAGCCCCCGCCTCGTCGGTGTAGTGGCCGGATCCCGGCTGCCCGGACTCGCCCTGTGGCAGGATGATGCCGCCGGCCTCCCAGTTGCCGACGTCCCACACCGCGCGGAAACTCTGCGAGTATCCCGCGTACTGCACGTGCAGCGAGAACTCATCGCCATATCCGGGCAGGCGGGTTCCGTCCAAGAAGGTCATCCCCAGCGACGAAAGCGCGTGCAGCGGCGTGACGGCGCCGGCGACGCTCCACGGCGCGAGCGCGGAAGGCAGCGTCACGCGCAGCGACTGCGGTGCCCGTTGACCGATCGTGAGTTCGACCGGCATCAAGCGCTTGGTCTTGCCGATGAGCTGCATGCGCAGCTGATCGGCGAGCGTCGCCGTCGTGGATTCGCCCGTCATGCGCCCGTCCCAACCGGCCAGCGCGCTTCCGCTCGCGGCGTCCACACGCGTGACGGCCGGAGACAAATCGCGCGCGAGTTCGCGTTCGGGCAGCGAGAGCGCGTCCGTCTGCATTTGCGCGAAGTACGCCACGTCGTAGCGCGGGCGTGCGCGCAAGAGTTGCGCGATTCGGTACGCGCGATAGGGCGCGGCAAACTGCGGGCTCAGCTGCAACGGATAACTCGCGGCGTAGGGCTTGTTGTTCGCAGTCCACACGATCGCGTCGCGCGACGCCGCGACGTGCGGAAGCTCGGCGCGCGGGACGGTGCCGTAGCGCTTTGCGAGATCGGATGCGGGGTGGAACCAGCGTGCCCAGACCGGATCGTCGGGCACCAAGCCGGCCATAACGTAGCCGGCGCGACCCGTCGTATCGGCGAGCGCGAAGTTGTGCGTCGGTCCGGGGAAAATTCCCAACGCGCGTCTCGCCTCGTCGATCGAACGCGCGCGATCGAGCGCGAGAAACGCCATCAGCGGTGCGGCCGGATCGTCGTACGCGGACCATCGCACGAGCACGAATTTCCCGCTCTTCGTCGTGACGCCGAATTGGGTTGCCGTGCGATAGTAGCGCTGCGTCACCGGCCGGCCGAATCGCACGTGGAACGTTTCGTCCTGCCACCCGCGCGGATCGAGCGACGGGGGCGGTTCGAAGACCGACAGCGACGCGACCGTCGCGTCGGTCGCACCCCAGGCGACGAACTGGTTGTGACCGAGAACGATGCCGGGGGAGCCGGGAAAGACGGCGCCGGCGGCGTGCATTTCGGGAGCGTGCAGATCGACGAGATACCACGCGCCTGGAATGCTCAGGCCGAGATGCGGATCGTTTGCCAGCAACGCGCGCCCGGTGAGCGAATGAAGCGCGCCGACGGCCCACTCGTTGCTGCCTCGCGGCGTGCGTGGCGTCAGATGCGGAACTACCGACGGGCGCAGCGCGCACGCACGTCCCGGTGCCATACCCGCAAGCCCAACGACGACGGGCGCGTCGTAGCAGGGGTCGCTCAGCGGAAACTGCGCGTTCAACTCCGCCAGGCCGCCCCGAACGTACGCCGCGTTCCGCGGCTCGACGTCGTTCCAATCGTCGGTGAGGTCGAGCACGGTCGCCATCGCAACGGCCAACGAATCTTGCGGCGTCCACGGCGCCGGACGATAGGCGAGGATGCGAAACTCGACCGGCAGCGGTTCGCGCGCGATGGCGGCGTTCACGCCGTCGCTGAAGGCTCCGAGGATTTCCCGCGAACGAGCATCCAGCCGAAGCCACTGCGCGCCGACGATGGCGTGAATCGGTATCGCGCGCTCGCGCTGGTCGCTGCGCAGCGCCTGCCGTCCGAAGACTTCGGCGAGATTTCCCGTGATGAAGCGGCGCAGCAGGTCCATTTGAAACAGCCGGTCGGAACCTTCGACGTAGCCTTGTGCGAAGAAGAGATCGTGTTCGTTGCGGGCGGCGATATGCGGCACGCCGCGGTCGTCGCGCAATATAGACACTGGGGCGCGCAGGAGCGATATTCCGGATATCGTGCCCTCGTAGCGCGCGTGCGCGCGCATGCCGAGCGCGACGTTGAGCGCAAATGCCGCGCAGACGGCAAGCGCAATCAGTGCGACGGCGGCGGCGAAACGCCAAAAACTTCGCACCGCGCCGGTCGCTTACACGTCGACGAAGACGTCGTCGCCTTCGATGCTGACCGGATAGGTCATCAAGGGAACGACGGCGGGCAGCGTCAGCGCGTCGCCGGTGCGCACGTCGAAGGTGGCGCCGTGGCGCGGGCACACGACGGTCTCGCCTTCGAGTTGCCCTTGATCGAGCGGTCCGCCGTCGTGCGTGCACACGTCTTCGATGGCGTACAGATTCCCGCCGGTGTTGCACAGCAGCAACTCGTTCCCGTTTACGACGACGCGCAGCGTCGTCTCCGGAGCGACGTCCGAAACCTTGGCGACGAAGTGCTTAGCCACGCCGCAGGTCGCGTGAGGATTCGTCGCGTGACAAGAACGCCAACGCGAGGAGCAATATCGGAAGAAAGATGTCCGCGAACCAGAGCACGAGGCCCGTATTGCTCGGCGCGTAGTTGGCGCAGCAGACCATTTGGTGCAGGTGCTGGGCCGCGCAGGCGAGCGCGAACGTGGCGAACACGAGCGTCGAGGCCAGCCGGAACTCGAAGCCGCGCCACAACGACATCATCGCCACGACGCCGAGCGGAATCTCCATCCATCCCAGTTCGTACTCGAAGGGGCTCGGCTGCCAGCCGATATCGGGCGCCGCGATCGATTGAAAATACGCGTGCAGGATGCCCGCGTAGACGAACCAGATGCCGACCGCGTAGAAGAGAACTTCACCCCAGAGGATGTAGGCGCCGTTATAGGGTCTCCGCTCGCGCTGAATGCGCCGAGTCTTCAGCAGCGTGGTCACCAGTGCGATCGCAAACAGGATGACGAACGTCTGGCCGAGGACGAACCGGAGAAAAAAGACCACGGGCGCGCGTTCGGGGCGCTATCCGACCGCGCCTTCCATTTCCATCTTGACGAGCCGGTTCAGCTCGACCGCGTACTCCATCGGCAGTTCTTTGACGAAGAAATCGAAGAAGCCGTTGACGATCATGGCCGTCGCGTCCGCCTCGGAGAGCCCGCGGCTCATCGCGTAAAAAAGCTGATCTTCGCCGATTTTGCTGACGCTGGCTTCGTGTTCGACGGTGGAGCGCTGCTCGTGGATCTTCATCGTCGGCTTGGTGTCGCTCGACGACTCGCGGTCCATGATCAGCGCGTCGCAGCGCACGCGGGTTTTCGCCCCGACGGCGCCCGGAAACACTTCGACCAGACCGCGGTAGGTGGTCTTCCCGCCGTGTGCGCTCACGCTCTTGTTCGTCACGACCGACGTCGTGTTCGGCGCGGCGTGGATGACCTTCGCTCCGGCGTCCTGGTGCTGTCCCTCGCCGGCGAACGCCATCGAGAGGATCTCGCCGCGCGCGCCCTCGCCCATGAGATAGATCGACGGATACTTCATCGTGAGGCGCGAGCCGATGTTGCCGTCGACCCACTCGATCGTCGCGTTCTTGCGCGCAATCGCGCGCTTCGTCACGAGATTGAAGATGTTGCGATACCAGTTTTGGATCGTCGTATAGCGAATCGACGCACCGTCGAGCGCGACCAATTCGACGACCGCCGAGTGCAGCGACGAGGTCGAGAACTTGGGCGCGGTGCAGCCCTCGATGTAGTGAACCTTGGCGCCTTCGTCGGCAATGATGAGCGTCCGTTCGAACTGGCCCATGTTCTCGGCGTTGATGCGGAAATAGGCCTGCAGCGGCATCGCGACTTCGACGCCGGGCGGAACGTAGATGAACGACCCGCCCGACCACACGGCCGAGTTGAGCGCCGCGAACTTATTGTCGCCCGGAGGAATCACCGTCGCGAAGTATTTGCGCACGATGTCCGGATAGGTCTTAATTGCGGTGTCCATGTCGCAGAACAGCACGCCCTGCTTGTCGAGAGCCTCGCTGGTGTTGTGGTAGACGACCTCGGACTCGTACTGCGCCGAAACGCCGGCTAAGAATTTGCGCTCCGCTTCGGGGATCCCCAAGCGGTCGAAGGTGCGCTTGATGTCCTCGGGCACGTCGTCCCAGGAGCGCTCCGAGCGGTCGGTCGACCGGACGAAATAATGGATGTCGGCGAAGTCGATCTCGCTCAGGCGCGCGGTGTCGCCCCACGTGGGCATCGGCTTTTCGAGGAAAAGCTCGTACGCTTTCAAGCGGAAGTCGCGCATCCACTCGGGCTCGTCCTTCATCGCGCTGATGCGCTCGACGATCTCCCGCGTGAGACCCTTGTCGGACTTAAAGACGTAATTTTCCGTATCGTGGAAGCCGTGCCGGTAGTCTTCCACCAGACCTTGGGGTGAGACGGGGACGTCGAGTTTGGTCGCCATGATCTCTCTGAGCGTACTTCTCGCCGTGGACATAGTCAAGATAGTGAAGTAAGAAGTTTTAAATCTGGTCTTTACAGGGGGGGTAGCAGGGGGTATGATGGGCGCCGGCCCTTCGACTGCGCGCCTGCGCCGCGGAGCCTGTGCCGAGCATAGGCGAAGCGCTCAGGATGACAAGCATTGGGACGGGGTCCACGGACCCACGGTTACAGGGAGGCGCGCCCGTACGCGCCATCGCGGCGAGTCGCCCGTGCACCGCTCAAAAGCGCCGGCAAGAGCTCGTCGATAGGTCGGGGACGTGAACTGCACCGCAGGCGCCAGCCGACGAAGTCCGGAGGTGGGACTCCCCCGAGGGTCAAGGAGACCTGGTTCGTTGAAGGCACTCGGCAAGCACATCGTGTGCGAGCTTTCGGGTTGCGACCCGAAGACGCTCGCTGACGTCGACGGGATCCATGCCATGATGGTAGCGGCCGCGCGGGCGGCCCACGCGACCGTCATGGAGAGCGCTTTTTACCGCTTCGAACCGCAGGGGGTCTCGGGCACCGTGATCCTGGCGGAATCGCATCTCTCGATCCACACCTGGCCCGAAAAGGGCTACGCGGCGATGGATTTCTACACGTGCGGCGACCATACCGACCCGTGGCTCGCTTGCGAACACGCCGCCTCCGCACTGAACGCGAAAAGCATCCTCACGACCGAATTCAAACGCGGCATCGAAAAGAGCGACGGCGAGTTTACGCACGTCATGAGCCGCGACCACGATTTGCGAGTTCTGTCGGCGTAGACCGCGCGCAACATTTTTAGGCGCTGCGATAACCTAGGTTTGCAAACGCATTTACTTGTATTGCAAAGCTTGATAACTGTTACGTTTTACGCGCACGCATCGGGCAGGCATCACGCGTTACGCGTCTAACGAGATGGTGCGGTTTCCGCATTTCCTGTGAGGTGTAAAACAATCCCGATGCGTTTATCAATCATTGGCTCCGGCTTTGCAGCAGTCGCGGCTGCAACGATGCTGGCGGCATGCGGCGGGCACGGCGTCGTTCCGTCGCAGAGCTTCGCTTCAGGCAGTTCCACGGCGATCGGCGTTTCGTCGCTCGTCGAAAATGCAAAAAGTCATCCGTGCGACATTACCGGAATGTACTACTTCCACGGCAACTGCGTGAAGTTCACGTTGAGCCTTCTCGGCAACACGGCCGTCGAACTGGGCAGATTCGGCGCCTACAAGGGCATAAAGATTACGACGACCTTCAGTGCGATGGAGAATCCGCCCAAGGGCGTCAAATCCGTCCCGGCGATCATGGGCGACGCCGTCGGTGACGGCGACATCACCGGGACCGTGAAGGGCAAAGCGTTCCCGCTCTACGGTCACGGCAACGATTGCGTGAACTCGCAAGGCAAGGCCGAGAAATGTCCCGGAAAGCCGTTCGTCTATGCCGAGTTGATCAACCAGAGCAAATACACGCTCAAGCCGAAGGACACGCCGAAGTTCTACATCACCGACACCAACGGATTCCCGGGAACGAAAGAATGCTTCCCGGCGATTCTTACGGCGGCCGGCCCGCACACCGCCGGCGGATGGGCGCCCAACACGACGCTCGGCGGACAGCCCCACGGCACGACGCTGACGATCAACGCGCAGCCGAATCCCGGCCAACTCGTGTATCCGGCCGGACAGTTCATCGTCGCCGGCGTCTGCGAATAGGAGGCCCCGATTTATCCCAACTCGTTGTCAGCTCGGGCCTCGATTACCAGAGTAAACTTCGGCCCTCGCTTCCTAGATTTGGAATAAATCAGAACCTCCTCAGGGACGTAGCTATAGGAGGGCCCCGTCGCGGTGCGGCGGGGTTCTTTTTTTATTTCGCCAAAGCGCCCGGCATGCCGAAGACCGAACGATGGCAGTGGTACGTCGAAGAGTTTTCACCGGGAGAAGAGCACCATCACGCGATCGACGGCGCGTTGTTTTCGGGCCGCTCGGAGTTTCAGCAGATCGCGGTCGTGCGGTCGCCGGTTTTCGGTAAGATGCTCGTGCTCGACGGCGACACGCAGAGCGCGCAGACCGACGAGCGCATCTATCACGAAGCGCTGGTGCATCCGGCGCTGGCGGCCGCGCGCGACCGCGGTAACGTGCTCGTGCTGGGCGGCGGCGAGGGCGCGACGCTGCGCGAAGCGCTGCGCTGCCCGGGCGTCTCGCGCTGCACGATGGTCGACATCGACGGCACCGTCGTGGACGTCGCGAAGCGCCATCTTGCCGAATGGTCGGACGGCGCGTTCGACGACCCGCGCGCGCGCGTCGTCGTCGGGGACGCGCTGGCGTTCATGCGCGACAACGACGAGCGCTACGGCGTCATCGTGTCGGATCTCACCGAACCGCTCGAAGATTCACCGAGCAATCCGCTGTTCAACGAGGCGGTCTTCGCGCTCATTCACTCGCGGCTCGCCGTGGGCGGCATCTACGTGTTGCAAGCCAGTACCGGCGCCGTGCAGAACGCGTCGCTGCATTGCAAGATGGCGCGCACGCTGCGCCGCCGTTACGCGCACGTCGCATCCTTCGTCACGCACGTGCCGGCGTTCGATACCGATTGGGCCTTCCTCGCGTGCAGCGACGCCGTCGACGTCGCGACGCTCGATCCGGCCGCCATCGACGCCTATTGCGCGACGCTGCGCGGGGAGAGTTTCTTCTACGACGCGGTCACGCACCGCAGGCTGTTCTCGCTGCCGCTCTATCTGCGCCGCGCGCTCGCCGCGCCGGGCGACGTCTTTCCGTGACGGCGCGCTATGCCGGCAAGACCGTCGTCGTGACCGGCGGCGGCACCGGCTTGGG
This sequence comes from Vulcanimicrobiota bacterium, assembly GCA_963704715.1. Lineage (GTDB taxonomy): Bacteria > Vulcanimicrobiota > Vulcanimicrobiia > Vulcanimicrobiales > Vulcanimicrobiaceae > Tumulicola. The sequence goes on from OY969933.1 coordinate 2,481,873, forward strand.
ACGCGCGATGGCCGAAGCGTTTGCGGCCGACGGCGCCTTCGTCTCGGTGATCGGCCGCCGCAGCGAGAAGCTGGCGGAGGCCGTTGCAGCCATCGAAGCCGCCGGCGGAACGGCGTTCGCGTTGCCGGGCGACGTGCGCGATCCGGCGCGCATGGAAGCGGCGATGCGCGAAGCGGCCGCGCGCACGGGGCGCATCGACGTGCTCGTCAATAACGCCGCCGGCAACTTCGTCTGTCCGTCCGAAGAACTCTCGCCTAACGGCTTCAAGAGCGTCGTCGATATCGTGCTGCTCGGCACGTTTTTCTGCACGCGCTTTGCGTTCGAGGCGTTGCGCGCGGCCGAGGGTGCGATCGTCAACATCGTGGCAGCCTATGCCTGGAGCGGCGAACCCGGCGCCGTCCATTCCGCCAGCGCAAAAGCCGGCGTGCTCGCGATGACGCGCACGCTCGCGGCCGAATGGGGGCGATTCGGTATCCGTGCGAACGCCGTCGCACCGGGCCCGATTCACACCGAAGGCACCGACGCCAATCTCTGGAGCGTCGCCGACGTCGAGGAGCGCGTTCGAGCGAGCGTGCCGCTGGGGCGGCTAGGCGAGCCCGGCGACGTCGCCCGCGCCGTGCTCTGGCTCTGTTCGGAGGAAGCGCGCTGGATCAGCGGAGCGACGCTCTCGGTCGACGGCGCGCAGTGGCTGCACGGCGGCACGCTCGATTTTCGGCGGGCGTACGACGCGATGAAAGCCGCCGCGCCGAGACGGGGATAGAGGCCACCCTTTCCTGAAATCCCGGCACGAGATGGCGATCGATTACGGTCACGCCCCGCGCGCGTGGGAGAAGGAGCGGGGAAACTTCGTCCTGCTGCTCGACCTCCAGCTCGAGAGCGTCGAGCGAGGAAAAGCGGTTATGCGCATGCCGTTCCGGCCGGAAATTACCAATTCGACCGGCGCGGTGCACGGCGGCGCCATCGTAAGCCTGTGCGATACGGTGTTCTACGTCGCACTCGCGTCGATCTTCGGACGCGAACAAGACACGACGACGGTCGCGCTGCAGTGCAACTTCCTCAGCCCCGCAAAGCCGCCGCACGACCTGATCGCCGAGGCACGCGTGCTCAAGGCCGGGCGCCGCGTCGTCTACGGTGAAGTCTACGTGCGCAGCGGCGAAAAGATCGTCGCGCACGCGACGCTGAATTTCCTCAACAGTTATCCGCACGAGAAACCGCCGCGCGAAAGTGTCCCCGCGACGTGAGCGTGGAGACCTTGCGCCGCACCGCGCTCTACGGCGAGCACGCCCGCTTGGGCGGCCGGCTCGTGCCGTTCGCCGGTTTCGAGATGCCGGTGCAGTACGCGGGCATTCTGCAAGAGCACGATGCGGTTCGTCACCGCGCCGGCCTCTTCGATCTTTCGCACATGGGTCAGTTCGTGCTCGCCGGCGACGGCGTTGCCGACTGGGCAGACACGCTGGCCATCAACGCGGTCGCCACCATGAAGCCGATGCAAGCCCGCTACAACATTTTTTGCAACGAGCACGGCGGAACGCACGACGACACGATCTTCTACCGGCTGAACGGGCGCTGGCTGCTGGTGGTCAACGCTTCCAATGCGGACAAGATGTGGTCGCATCTCAACGCGCACCTTCCGGCGAGCGGCGTAGCGCTGGCCAACCATCACGGCGAACGCGCGCTGATCGCCATCCAGGGTCCGAAGTCGGCCGCGATGCTGCAACCGCACGTGAACGCCGACGTGAGCGCGATGAAGTATTACTTCTGCATCGAGGCCGAAGTCGACGGCGTGCCGGCGGTCATCGCGCGTACCGGCTACACCGGCGAAGACGGCTACGAACTCTTCGTCGACAACGACAGCGCGCCCGCGATTTGGAACGCGCTGCTGGATCGCCACGCCGATGAAGGGCTGCTGCCGTGCGGTTTGGGCGCGCGCGACGTGCTGCGCTTGGAGGCGGGCATGCCGCTCTACGGTCACGAGTTGACCGAGGAGATTACGCCCGTGCAAGCCGGGCAGTCGTGGGCGCTCAAGATGACCAAGCCGCGCTTCATCGGCCGTGAAGCGCTCGGCGAACAGGCGGCTCGCGGCGATTATTCCCGCATCGCCGGCTTGGTGATGGAAGGCCGCGCCCCGGCGCGCGAGGGCTACGCCGTGTGGCACGAAGGGCGCAGAGCCGGCGACGTTCGCAGCGGTTCGTTCGCGCCGTCGGCTGGAAACAAGAACGTCGCGACCGCGCTGCTGGTTCCCCAAGCCGCAACCCCCGGCACGGCGGTCGAGGTCGAGATTCGCGGCACGCGCCACGCGGCGCGCGTCGTTCCGCTGCCCTTTTACAAACGCAACACCTGACCCGCAACGGAGAAGAGATGGCCCAGCCCGAGAACCTGCTCTACAGCAAAGAACACGAATGGCTGAAAATCGACGGCGACGTCGCGACGATCGGCATTACGGATTACGCGCAGGATTCGCTGGGCGATATCGTTTACGTCGAGCTGCCCAAAATCGGCAGCTCGGTCGCGCAGTTCGGAAACGCCGGCGTCATCGAGTCGGTGAAGGCCGTTTCCGATCTCTACTCGCCGATCTCGGGTGAAGTCGTCGAAGTCAACGCCGCGCTCGAGAGCGATCCGGCGGCGGTGAACAAAGCGCCTTACGACGACGGCTGGCTGTTCAAAGTGCGCCTCTCCGATTCGGGCGAAACCGCGAACCTGCTCGGTGCGGCCGAGTACGCGGCGCTCGCGGCTTCGTCGTAGCGGTTCTTTAGCGTGTACGCACCCCACACCGCGCGCGACGTCGCGCAGATGCTCGACGCGGTCGGCGTGGCATCGCTCGACGCGCTCATGCCGGTACCCGACGAGCTGGCGCTGCGCGCCGAGCTCGACGTCGTGCCCGCACTGCCCGAGCTCGGCATCGTGCGCCGCTTCGACGAACTCGCAAAGAAGAATCCCGGCGCGCACTACCGCTCGTTTTTAGGGGCGGGCGCATATCGCCACTACGCGCCGCCCGCGATCGCGGCGCTGGCGATGCGCGGCGAATTCCTCACCGCCTACACGCCGTACCAAGCCGAAGTCTCACAAGGCTACCTTCAGGCGATCTACGAGTGGCAGACGTATATCTGTTTGCTCACCGGAATGGACGTCGCAAACGCGTCGGTGTACGACGGAGCGACCGCCTTGGCCGAAGCGGCGATCATGGCGCTCAACGCGACCGGCCGGCACAAGATTCTCGTGTCGCGCGCGGTGCATCCCAATTACCGCGCGGTTTTGAAAACCTATTGCGACGGGCTCGACGTCGTCATCGACGAGATTGCATACACCGGCGAAGGCGTGACCGACACCGCAGCGGCGGTCAAAGCCGCAGCCGGAAAAGAGTACGCGGCCGTCGTGCTGCAGTCGCCGAATTTCTTCGGGAACGTCGATACGCTGCCGGCGGCGGCGTCCGATGCATTGCGCGACGGTGAGACGATCGCAATCGCGGTCGTCGCCGAGGCGCTCTCGATGGCGGCGCTGGCAACGCCGGCATCGTGGGGCGCGCAGATCGTGGCCGGCGAAGCGCAGAGTTTCGGCGTGCCCGCCGCCTACGGCGGCCCCTACGCGGGGTTCATTGCGGCGACCCAGGAGCACATGCGGCGCATTCCCGGACGCCTCGTGGGCAAGACCGTCGACAACGCCGGCCGCACGGCGTACGTGCTCACGCTGCAGGCGCGCGAGCAGCACATCCGCCGCGAACGCGCCACGTCGAACATTTGCACCAATCAGGCGCATTGTGCGTTGATCGCGACGATCTATCTCGCACTCATGGGCAAAACCGGGTTGCGCGACGCGGCGGCGCTGAACGTCGAACGGTCGCGCGAACTCGCAACAGCAGTTTCGAGTATCGAAGGCATCGGCTTGAAGTTCGCCGCGCCGTTCTTCAACGAATTCGTCGCCGACGTCCACCGGCCGGCCGGCGACGTGCTGGCGGCGTTGCGCGACCGCGGCATTCTGGGCGGTTTGGACCTGGGCCGCTACTATCCCGAACTCGCGACGTGCGTGCTGATGACCGCGACCGAGCTCACGACCGGCGCCGACATCTCGGCGTTGTGCGACGCGTTGCGCGAGGTGTGCGATGTCGCTCGAGTCTGACCGCACGTTCTCGCCGACGATCTTCGATCTCGGTCAAGACGGCCGCGCCAACCGGTACTTGGACTCGGGCAAACCGCTCGATTTGTTCTTGCCCGCGGCGGATTTGCGCGACGAACTGCCCCTGCCCGACAACAGCGAGCTCGACGTGGTTCGCCACTTCACGCGGCTGTCGCAGCGCACGTTCGGCATCGATCTCGGATTCTACCCGCTGGGATCGTGCACGATGAAATATAATCCGCGCGTCAACGACGCAATGGCGTCGAAGCCGGAGTTCGCGGATTTGCATCCGTACGTGCCCGACGAACTGGCGCAAGGCGCGCTGCAAGTGATGTACGAGCTCGAGCGCTCCTTGAGTTCGCTGTTCGGCATGGCCGCGTTCTCGCTCAACCCTTCGGCCGGCGCGCATGCCGAACTCGGCGCGCTGCTGATCGCGAAGCGCTACTTCCGCGACCGTGGCGAAACCGCGCGAGACAAGGTGATCGTTCCCGACACCGCACACGGGACGAATCCGGCATCCGCGGCGATGTGCGGATTCAAGGTCATCTCGCTGCCCAGCGACGAGCGCGGTCGCGTGAGCCTGGAGGAATTGCGCAAAGCGATCGGCCCGGATACGGCCGTCTGCATGATGACCAACCCGAATACGCTCGGATTGTTCGAAGACCAAATCGCCGAAATCACGGCGGCGGTGCATGCCGCCGGCGGCCTCATGTACTACGACGGCGCCAACGCCAACGCACTGATGGGCAACGCGCGTCCGGGCGACATGGGCTTCGATCTCATGCATCTCAACACGCACAAAACGTTTACCATTCCGCACGGCGGCGGCGGTGCGGGCCACGGACCTCTCGGCGTCGCGGCGCATCTGGTCGAATACTTGCCGGTGCCCGTCGTCGTAGCCGAGCCGAAATCCGATGCCGGCGGCTGGTCGCCCAGCGACCGGCTGTCGTACCGTCTCGATTTCGACCGTCCGAAATCGATCGGCCCGATGCGTTCGTTTTGGTCGAACTTCGCGCACGCGGTGCGCGCGCTCGCCTACCTCTACGCGAACGGTGAAGAGGGTTTACGCCGCGTTTCCCAGCTGGCCGTTCTCAACGCCAACTACCTGCGCGTAAAAATCGCCGAGTTCTTGGAAACGCCGTATCCCGAACTCTGCCGTCACGAGTTCGTCGTTTCGGCGCAACGGCTCAAACGCGAAACCGGCGTTCGCGCGCTCGACGTCGCCAAAGCGCTGCTCGACCGCGGCTTCATGGCGCCGACGATGTATTTCCCGCTCATCGTTCCGGAATGCCTCATGATCGAGCCGACGGAAACGGAGTCGAAGGAGACGCTCGACGCGTTCGTCGAGGCTTTGCGCGAGATCGTGTCGACCGCCAAATCGGACCCCGAGTCGCTCTTGGCGGCGCCGGTCACGACCGTCGTGGGGCGCGTCGACGAAACGCGGGCCGCGCGGCAGCCGGACCTGCGCTGGAAGCCCTCACCGAACTAAGCGGGCGCTTGGCGGTCGCCCCAAGCCTAAAAAGCCGCCGGACCCGGCAGGCTCTTCTTGGGGGCGGGGGCTATAATGGAGCTAATGAGGGGGCTCCGAACAGGCCCCCTTCCCCGTCCCCCAAGAGGCGTTTCGAGCGACATGCGGATCAAGTACGAAGTATCGGCCGGTGGGTTACTATTGCGCCCGACCGGCGCGACGTACGAAGCGTTGTTAATCGGGCGCGGCACGCCGCCGCGCATTTGGTCGCTGCCCAAAGGTCACGTCGAGGCTCGCGAGTCCAACGAGCAAGCGGCATTGCGCGAAGTACGCGAGGAGACGGGGTGCTGGGGTGAAATCGTCACCCGCCTCAACGAGATCTCGTACTGGTTTTACGTCGGTAAAGCGAAGCACCGCAAGGCGGTCACGTTTTACCTCATGCGCTACCTTTCGGGCGATCCGGCGAATCACGATCACGAGGTCGACGACGCGCGCTGGTTCGACATGCTCGCGGCCCGCAAGACGCTGAAATACGTCAACGAGAAGCGTTTGGTCGATCTGGCGCTCGAATTTCTCGCCGCCAATCCCGCCGCGTTCGGTGAGGTGCCGCTGGTCGCGCGGACGTCCCTGCAATCGTCTTGAACGATCTCGCCGAGGCGACGTCCGACCAAGCATGCCGCGTGCGGCTCGACGTCTTCGACGGACCGCTCGACCTCCTGCTCAGCCTGATCAAAGAACACCAGCTCGACGTCGCCACCGTGCCGCTGGCAATTGTGGCCGAGCAATACCTCGCCTACGTTCGTGCGATGCAGGAACTCGACGTCGAAGTCGCAGCCGAGTATTTGGTGATCGCGGCAACGCTCGTGTTTCTCAAATCCCGCGCGCTGCTGCCGCCGATTCCGCAGGAGTTCGCCGGCGACGAAGCCGAGTCGCCCGAAGAGGTCGAGGAGCGGCTGCGCCGGCGCCTGATCGCGTATTCGAAGTATCGAGAGTTAGGGGAGCGCTTGCGCGCGTTCGCCCTCGAAGCGTCGGGCTATTTTTACCGCGAGGCCGGCGATCCGGCGAGCCAGGTCGTTCAGCGCTACCATATCGACCCTGAGAAGCTCAAGCACGCGTTCGTTTCGATGCTCGCGCAGGCGCGGCCCGAAAAGCGCTCGATCGTGCGGGAGCGCGTTTCGCTGATCGCGTCCATGGACTACATCGTGCGCCGGGTGAAGGAGACGGGCGAGGTGACGTTTTCCGCGCTCTGCCACGAACTGGGGATGACGCGCGAAGTCGTGATCGTGACGTTCCTCGCGTTGCTGGAACTCGTACGCCGCCATCGCGTCGCGCTGGAACAGCCGGAACTCTTCGACGACATCCGCATTCTGCCGATGGTGCGTCAACAGGCCGCCGGCGCGTGAGCGAAGACGCGATCGCCGAAAACGAAGCCGCAGCCGCCGCGGTAGAGGAGGCCGTGCTGCGATTGACGAGTCCGGTCGAAGCGCTGCTCTTCGTTGCGGGCGAGCCGCTCTCGATCAAACAGATGGCGAAATTGACGCGCGCGAGCGAGGTGGAAATCGCCGCGACGCTGGCCCGCGTGACCGCGGACTACGCCGAGCGCGGCATCGTCGTGCGAGAGGCGGGCGGCGGCTACCGCTTCGCGACGTCGCCGCTCGCGCGCGATGCCGTGGAAGCCTACGTCCTGCCGCCGAAGACGACGCTCTCGATGCCGGCGCTGGAAGCCCTTGCCATCGTCGCGCACATGCAGCCGGTCACGAAGAGCGAAATCGAAGCGGTTCGCGGCGTGAACTCGGACAGCGTCGTCAGTACGCTGCTCGACCGCGGGCTGATCGGCGAAGCCGGCCGCAAAGACGTGGTCGGACGCCCCATGCAATATCGCACGACGCCGTTCTTTCTCGAGTCGTTCGGATTGCGCTCGCTCGACGATCTTCCCGAGGTCGAACTGGAAGCGGGGCAGCCGCTCGAACTCACGCTCCTCGAACAATGATGCGGATCGGGCTGCACGTGCGCGTCGCCGGCGGCTATGCGAAAGCCGTCGCGCACGCGAAGGCCACCGGCTGCACCGCGCTGCAAGTCTTTTCCACCAATCCCCGCAGTTACCGTCCGAGCGCGATCGACGGGACGGCACTCGACGCGTTCGCCGAGATGCGGCGCGACGCGGGTATCGATCCGTGCGCCATCCACACGCCGTATCTCATCAACTTGGCTAGCGACGATCCGAAGATCTACGCCGGGTCGTTACGTTTGCTGCGCGGCGATCTGGCCGCGGCGGCGCGCGGCGGAATGCAGTTGGTGAACACGCACTTGGGTTCGTACGGAACGCGCGAGCGAAACGAAGGGTTCGTGGCGATTTGCCGCGCGCTCGAAGAGGCGCTTGCGGACGTGGCGCCCGGCGTTTTTTTAGTGCTGGAGAATTCGGCGGGTGCGGGCAACCTCGCCGGCGGAACGCTCGAGGAACTCGGAGCGTTCGTCAAGGCCGTCGATCACCCGCAGCTCGGCGTGTGCTTGGACACCGCGCACGCGTGGGCGGCGGGTTACGAAATCAACTCGGCGGCGGGCGTCGACCGATTTCTGGAGTCGGCCGACCGGCATATCGGTGTCGGCCGCCTGCTGATGTTTCACTTCAACGACACGGAGGTGCCGCTGGGCGGAAGCCGCGACCGTCACTGGCACATCGGTGAAGGGAACGTCGGATTCGAAGGCTTTCGCGCGCTGCTGTCGCGACCCGAACTGCACGGGAAAACCGCGATTCTCGAGACGCCCGGCGACGACGCCGACGATCTGCGCAACATGCAGACGATTCGCGCGATCGCAGCCGGCGCGCGCTAAGCGCCGGCTACATCACCCGCAGATGGGGCAGCCGCATGTCGGACGCTGCGAACAGCGCCGCGTCGGCCCGCTGGACCTTCAATCGCAGCGTGACGTCGCTGATGTCCTGGACGAGCGGCGTGGAACGAATGGGATCCTGGAACATACTTTCCTCTTGGATGGCGAATGGTAACCTGTTACCATCCTACAGTGGTTATAGTAACTTGTCAACAGCTTTTGATGGTGCTAGAGTAGTCGTGATGGACGCCGACGCCGATAGAGCTCCCGGAGCGCTCGATCTCGTGCGCCTCTTTGTCAACACCTTGGACTACCCGACGGGCCCGGACGCGCTCGGTACGGCCGAGGGAGCGGCGGAATGGTGCCGCGGTCATGGCCTGCCGCCTCCCGCGAACCAGCGCGAACTCGAACGGTTGCAGGGCTTCCGAGAGGCGCTTCGCCGGTTGTTGGCGGAGAATGACGCTTCAGACGAGCAGGGAGTCGCTTGGGAAGGCATGCGGCCCTACCTCTCAAGGGCTCGATTTTCACTCGCCCTGCGGCCGCCGCACGTTCCCTCCCTCGAACCGGCCGGCGCCGGCGTCGACCGGGCTATCGCGATCTTGTTGGCCGTCGTCTACGACGCGATCTCGGCGGGGACGTGGCAGCGCATGCGCGCATGCCGTAAGGAGTCGTGCCGCTTCGCGTACTACGACCGTTCGAAGAACGGTTCGCGCGCGTGGTGCAGCATGGCGACCTGTGGTAATCGCGAGAAAGCCCAACGCCGCCGCACGCGCGAGCGGCACGACGTCGCTTGACGCGTTTCGTCGCGCACTTCGACGTCGACGCCTTTTATGCGAGCGTCGCCGTACGCGACGACCCGAGCCTGCGCGGAAAGCCCGTGGCGGTCGCCGGCAGCAGCCGGCGTGCCGTCGTGCTCACCGCCTCGTACGAAGCGCGGCCGTTCGGCGTACGTTCGGCGATGCCGCTCTACAAGGCGCGCGCCGCATGCCCGCAGCTGGTCGTCGTCGCGCCGGAGATGGCGAAGTACCGCGCGGTGTCGCGCGAGATCTTCGAAGTATTCGGCGCGCGCGGTCACGCCGTCGAGGGCCTTTCGCTCGACGAGGCGTTCGTCGACGTTGGTGACGGCGCGGGATTCGACGACGCGCGAGAACTTGCCGCGGCGATTCGCCGCGACGTCGCATCGGCGACCGGGCTCACGGTCAGCGCAGGCGTCGCGGCCGGAAAGATGGTGTCGAAGATCGCGTCGGATGCGTGTAAACCGGACGGCCTGCTGGCGATCGCGCCGGGAAAGGAAGCCGAGTTCTTGGCACCGCTGCCGGCCGGACGCTTGTGGGGCATCGGTCCGAAAACGCAGCGGCGTTTGAGTGCGTTCGGAATCGAGACGATCGGCGATCTCGCGCTGCTGGAGGATGCGCGTTTGCGAGAGCTCTTCGGTTCGTGGGGCGAGCGAGTTGGGGACTTGGCGCGCGGCCGCGACCCGCGCCGCGTCGAGCCGGCGCGTGAAACGAAATCCATCTCAACCGAGGAAACCTTCGAGTACGACGTGCGCGACGAGCGCGAACTCATCGCGATTTTGCGCGCTCAGTCCCGGGAGTTAGCCGAAACGCTCGAGCGCGACAACGCCGGAGCGCACACGATCGGCGTCAAGGTGAAGCTGGCCGACTTCACGTTGCTCGGCAGACAGACGCATCTGGCCGAACCGACGCGTGCGGCGCGCGCGATCTTTCGCGCGGCGGTCTTGTGTTTACGGCGGGCGCGGCTGGAAGGGGCGCCGGTGCGGCTGCTCGGGACGCGCGTCGCATCGATCGTCGAAGGCGCGCCGCTACAGATCGGTTTGTTTGCAACGCACGCGCCGCGGCCTCAGGACGAATGCACGTGAGACGGCTCAGACGTGGTCGGCGTGCCAGCACGGGTCGGCGCGGCCCGAATCGGCGAAGGCGGAAACCAGACGTCTTCCCGCCGGCGTAAGCGGAGCCAGCATGAACGTTGCGGTCCGCCGTTTGCGAACGGTGCCTGCCGGCAGCCATTCGCGCGCACCTGCCGGCGGAAGCCACCCCGCGATGCGCCGCAGATCGCCCGCGGCCGCGCGCAGCAGCGGCGGAATCGTCGCCGCGTACTCCTGACCGGCGCACCCGAACTCGTCGACGGCGTAGACGTCGCGCTCGGGTATGCGCGCGCCCAGCACGTACGCAACGACGCTGCGGCCGCGGCGCAGCACGAGATCGGTTTGACGCAGCCCGTCTGTCAGCGCTTCTTCCCGCAAACGCAAACGCACGTAGCCCCACGTCGCCGTCGTGCGCGCGAAGCTCGACGAACGCAGCCTCTCGCCGAACTCGTAACAGCGGCGCACGCCGGGCCAGTCGCGTTCGTGTAACGCGTCGGGCCGCAGGCGCTGTGCGGGAAGTGCGTCGGCGCGCAGGGCGATCTCGCGCGACGGCAGTGCGACGAATCCCAAGTCCGCGTAGAACTGCGGCGCGATGTCGGAGAAAAGAAACGCGGCATCGTATCCATCGGAGCGCCCGGCGTCGAGCGCCGCCGCCAGCATCACGCTCGCGTAGCCGCGCCTGCGATAGCGTTCCGGCGTGAAGACGGCGCCGATGCCGAACGTGCGCAGCTGCACCGGACCAACCCGGGCGGTGCGGTCGTAGCGCTTGAACGATGCCACCATCCGCTCGGCCTCGAAAAGGCCGAACGTTCGATAGTGGCGTTTGCCATATGGACTCTCTGCAATCGCGAGCAATTGGCCGACGTAGGTGTCGAAGTCGCGCCGGCCCGTCCATAAGGACGCCGTTTCGGGCATGACGTCGCGCACGTAGTCGGCAATCGACAGCCGGCGCAGCGTTACTCCAGCCATCGCGTACCCGGCAGTTGCGCGTGGCGCAGATCTTCGATAAACTCCGGCGCGGCGACGCCTTTGGTCGGCTTTTGCGACGCCGTCACGAGCGCGCAGACGCGTGCGCGCCGCAACGCGTACGCGAAGAGTTCTCGCTCGCGCCGGTTGTAGCGTTCGTTCGTCTTGTTTCGATGAATGTAGTAGCTGAACTTCGCCGTGCGCGATGCGCGAGCGTCGCCGGCGTTCTCCTTGGGAATCATGCCGAGCCGGGGACTGTAGAGAAACGCGTCGGGCGAGTACCACCGCGGGAAGGCGCCGGCGCGCACGTCGGCCACGGCCACGCGATCGAACTCCCGGCCGCGCGCGGCATCGACGCTCAGCAAGCGCACGCCGCGCGTCCCGTCGTCGTCTTCGCAGGCCTCGAGATCGCTCGCCATGCGGCGCTGCGCGTATTCTAAGATTTCCTGCGTCGTCGAGCCGCCGCTTTCGCGCGAAAACGAACTCAGGCGCGCGATCAGCCGTTGGAGCACGAGTTGCTGCGCCGCCGCTCGCGCGGAGCCGGCTGCGCCTTCGCGCGCGAGCCCCTCTTGCCAGACGGTCCGCGCGAAGCGTTCGAACGGCAGATCGCGCAGCGCGTTGACCCAACGCTCGCGCAGCAACCGGAAGCGTCCAAGCCGCTCGCGCGCCTCGGGCGTCAGCTGCGCATCCTGCTCTCCGCGAACGACGTTCCATCCGAGCCGCAAGTCGCGCTTGGGATCCCAGCGCGTCGCGCGCGCCGTCGGCGCCGGATCGTCGTCGAAGACGAAGAGCGGCGTCTGCGGATGCGGCGGTTCGGTGCAGAGTAAGGCCAGCGAGGAGTCGGAGAGTGCCAGCGCCGGATTGCCCAGCGTGCGCAGCATCCAATCGTGACGAAAGGGATCGACGACGTTCCACAACAGCGCGATCGCATCCAGCGCACGGCGGTCGGCGAAGACGTTCGCGTCGCCCCCGGTGACGACGTTCACGTCGCGGTCGAGCAGCGCAGATTCGTAGATTTCGGCGTGGCGGACCGAGCGCAAGAGGACGGCGATGCGTTCGGGCGGCGTTCCCTGGTCGAGCCATTCGCGCACCTGCCGCGCAACGAACGACGCCTCTGCGGCTCTCGAGGCCGCGCGATGCAGGAAAAGACGCGGCTCGACGTTCTCCGCCGGCACCGTGCGAAGGCCGATCAGCCGCCGGCAGGCGATTTCGATCGCGACCGGCGAGCGGTGCTGCTGCTCGAACGCGAAGTGCGTGCCGCCCTCGACGCTCGTAGCGCCGCACAGGGTCACGCCGGCGAGGCGGGCGCCGAAAATTTCACGCAGCAATTGCATCTCGCCGGGCGTTGCCTCGGCGGCGTCGTCCACCAGCGCAAAACCGTGCGCCGCCCGCAATCGCTCGCCGCGAGCGGCGTCGCCGCGCAACGTTGCCGCCGCCAGCGCAACCGCATCGCGTGCCGTCAGCCGCCGGCCGGCGGCGACGAGGTCGCAGTAGCGCGTATAGAGTTTGGCGAGAATCTTCGCGAGGTCGACTTCCCGCCGGTACTGACGGCGCAGTTCGGCCGGCGTGACGTCGAGGGAGTCGTGGTAGGCGCCCTTGACGCCGGCGAGCAGCGCGGGATCGGCGAAATTCGGCGGCCGGCCGTAAAACTCGGTCGCACCGGAGAGCGAGCGCGCGAGAAATTCCTGCGGGTCTACCAGTGCGTCGCGCAACCGCCGGATGAGGCGAAACGCCGACGAAAGAAAGCGGCTCGGCGAGCGCAGTCCGGGAACCTCCGGATCGAGTCGTTCGGCGGCGAGCTCGTCCCATTCCAGCGCGAAGAGCGGCGCGCACGCGCTCGCGAAGACGGCTTCGGCTTCGACGTCGTCGACCAGCGTGACCGGTGCGCCGGCATCGGCGAGAATGCCGGCGGCAAACGTGCCGAAACGATGCGTTTGCGGAAACCACAGCGGTTGGATGCCGGGATGCAGCGCTCGCAGGCGTTCCCCGCGCGCCGCGAGCGCGACGCTCTTCCCCGTTCCCGGCGCGCCGGAGATCGTCACGCACTCGTCGAGCGGAGCGTCGACGGCGCGGCACTGCTCGCCGGCGAGCGCGCTCGAAGCGATCACCGTGCGAAGCGTTCGGGCGCGGAGGGCGGGCGATGCGCGCAAGCCGTTGCGTAGGCGCAATATTCGCAGGCGGCCGGATCGGCGGCGACCGCAAAATCGTGCAGGGATCCGGAAGAGAGTTCCGCGCCGATCTCGATCATGCGCGTGCGCGCGCGCTCCAAATCTGCGACCGGGATCCTGCCCGACGGCGCGTCGGTCGCGCGCGTCTCCGTGACCGGCCCCGGGACGACTTCGAGCACGATCGGACGCACGTCGCGCAGCGCATCCTTGAGCGGCAGCAACGCGAGCCGAGTCACCCGATCGCCTTCGGCGGTGCGGGCCCAATAGTAGAAAGGAAGCTGGAAATCGCGGAAGCGCCGGACCTTTTCGCGATACTCCGCGGCGCTCAGGGCAATACTTCCGGTTTTGTAGTCGACGACGCCCGTCCCGCCCGAACGCTCGTCGCGGTCGAGCCGGTCGATGTAGCCGACGAACGGATACCCGTCGAGATCGAGATTGACGGCGACCTCGCGACCGACGACTTCGAACGGCGCTTCGCGAGCTTGCACGAGCAGCCAATCGACGTATCGCTGCGCCGTTCGAAGCGCCCGCCGCCGCTGGAGTTCGAATTCCACCGCGGTTTCGAAGCCGTCGCGCGTGCGCTCGAACGCCCAGCGTACGCACTCGGCAACGCGCCGCCGCATCGTTTGTTCGTCGCTCTCGCGCGGACGCGGAAACTCGCCGTGAAAATCTTCGAGCGCGAGATGGAACGCGGTTCCATACGCTGCCGCCGAGGATCCCGGATCTTCGATCGCGGCGCACGCGTAGCGGTAGAACCATTTTCGCGGGCATTCGGCGTACGCATTGAGCGCGGACGCACTGAAGTGCGTTTGGCGCGCGCTCACCCCCGACGCCGGCTCCCGCTCGACGGCGTCTGCAAGTTCGATCTCGCCGCCGGCGTCTGGTTCTGCATGGGCGCGGAGCGGACGCTCGAGCTCGAACGTTTCGACGACGGCCGCGCGCAGCGATGCGTCGTCGAGATCGGCAAAGCCCGCAACGCGGCGCGCCCGGGTCGCAAACGTCAGCGTCGCCTCGCGCTCGCTCGGCGTGATGCCCAGGCGCTGGGCGTCGATTGCCGCCAGAAGCGAGCCGGTGCGCGTCGCAAGCGTCGCGTATGCGGCCGCGACGTCGTGCGGAACTCCCGAGCACGGCGAACGCAGCATCGTGACCAGCGCCGGCGGCGCGCCGGTTCGGCACCACCGCACGGCGCTCTCGGCAAAGGCGCGAAGGGCCGTGGAGTCCGCGAGCACGGTGATTCCGTTAAGAGACTCCGCCAGGCGCCCCTGCACGCGGCGTGTAACGGTCGCTCGATGCGCCGGATCGTCGTAGGGATCAGCGGAGCGAGCGGAAGCGTGTACGGATACATGACGCTGCAGGCACTGCGCTCGGTGGGCGGCGTGGAGACGCATCTCGTGCTGACGAACGCCGCACGCCGCACGCTCGAACTGGAGACCGAGATGACGCCCGACGACTTCGAGGCGCTGGCCGACGTGGTGCACCGCGACGACGACTTGGCCGCCGCGATCTCGAGCGGATCTTTTTTGACCGACGGCATGCTCGTCGTTCCCTGTTCGATGAAGAGCGCGAGTGCGATCGCCTATTCGTTTAACACGAACCTGCTCGTGCGCGCGGCCGACGTCTGTCTGAAGGAGAGACGCCGGCTGGTGCTGGTCGTCCGCGAGTCGCCGCTGCATCTGGGACACTTGCGTACGCTCGCGCAACTCGCCGAAACCGGCGCCGTGATCCTGCCGCCGATTCCGGCGATGTATGCCAACCCGCAAAGCGTCGACGACATCGTCGCGCATACCGTGGGAAAGGCGCTCGATCAGTTCGGCATCGCCAACGAACTCTTCAAGCGCTGGCGAGTCGACAGCGCCCGGTGACGCTCGCTAGCTCCGTTGCGGCGTTGGCAGCGACCGTCGCGCTGGCGGCGTGTTCGAACGCGAGCCTCGTGCCCACGCAAGCGGCTCGCGGCACGGTCCCGGGCGGCGCAGCCGGCGAGCGGGTGGCCGGGAACCTGCACCTCAAACCGTGCTTTCCCGAACGCGACTACTATTGCGGAACGCTGCGGCGTCCGCTCGATCCGGCGGGGCAGGTGCCGGGAACGATCGACGTCGCGTTCGCCTGGCTACCTCACTCCGACGCGCGCCGGCGTGCGGCCGGGACGATCGTCGCGGTCGAGGGCGGCCCGGGATATCCGTCGATCGGATCGCGCGCGCTCTATCGCGGCCTGTATGCGCCGCTGCTGGCGACTCGGGATCTGCTGGTCGTCGACAACCGCGGAACCGGCGCGTCCGGCGTCATCGACTGTCCGTTGCTCCAGCGCGCGCCGCTGATGAAGCTGCATCAAGTCGCCGCCTGCGGCGCGCAACTCGGGAAGACGTCGGACCTTTTCGGTACCGGCATCGCGGCCGACGACATGGCGGCGATTCTGGCCGCGCTCCACGTCGCGCGCGTCGATCTCTACGGCGATTCCTACGGCACCTTTTTCGTGCAGGCGTTCGCCGGGCGTCACCCGCACGCCGTGCGCTCGATCGTGCTCGACGGCGCGTATCCGGTAACCGGGGCCAGCCCGTGGTATCCGAGTTCGGGCCGGCAGATGCGCGATGCGTTCGATCTCGTCTGCCGTCGTTCGGAGGTGTGCTCGAAACTGCCGGGATCATCTCCGGAGCGCATCGAGCGTGCGATCGCGGCGCTGCGTCATGGGGACGTGCCGGGCGTCACGGCGTCGGACCTTGCGTTCGTGATGGACGCGGCCGGTCTCGACCCGCTCGCGTATCGCGATCTCGATGCGGCGGCCCGCGCGTTGCACGACGGCGGCGATCTCATTCCGTTACGGCGATTGGTGCGGGAGGCGTACGCCTACGACGAGGGCGCGGGCAGCGCGGCCAAACGCTACAGCCAAGGCCTCTTTGCAGCGGCGAGTTGTTCGGATAATCCGCAAGCCTACGACCTGCGGGTCGAACCCGCCGAACGCATGCGGCGCTGGCAAGAGACGCTCGCGCGCAAGCAAGCCGAGAAGCCGGATCTCTACGCTCCGTTCTCGATCGCTGAATTCTTGGGCATGCCGCCCGACTACGCGTACGTGCCGCTCTGTCTCCCGTGGCCGGTTCCGTCGCGGCTGCACCCTCCGGGCGAACCCGTTCCGCCCGGAACGCGCTTTCCGGACGTTCCCGTCCTGGTGCTGACCGGCGATCTCGACACGATTACGACGCCGCAAGAAGGGGATGCGGCCACACGGCTCTTTCCGCACGCGCATCACGTCATCGTCGCCAACACGGTGCACGTCAGCGCGCTCGACGACTACAGAGGCTGCGCGTCGGTCATCGTGCAGCGCTTCACCGAGTCGGAACGCATCGACGCCGGCTGTGCCTCCCACGTTCCCGCGATGCACCTCGTTCCGTCGTTCGCGCGTACGCTCGACGAGGTGATACCGGCGACGCCGGCTTCCGGCAATCAGGGCACGCGTGCGGATCTGCGCGCCGCCGCGGCGGCAACGCTGGCTGCCGCCGACGTTCTCGCGCGCGCCTACGAGTTTACGCTCTCGTCGGGAACCGGATTGCGCGGCGGCACGTTCTCGGCGGCGACCGCGCGCAGCGTCACGAGCGCCGATCTCTCCGGAATTGCGTGGACGCGGGATCTCTTCGTTTCGGGCACCGCGCAATCGGGAGCCCGCTCCGCGCGCGCGTCCGCGCATCTGACGCTGCAAGGTGCCGCGACCGGAACGATCGACGCAGCGTGGACGACGACCGGCAGCGGCGCCGTCGCGACGATCGTTGGGACCATCGGCGGCCGCAGCGTCAACGCGACGATGCCGGCACCGTAGGGGACGGCTCGTGTTGTCTGCGTATGTCGCGAGCGCGCTGCTCGCGTGCTGCGGTCACCGAGGCGGCGCGGCGCTTTCGGCCAGCTGGCCGCAACCCGGCATGAGCGAGACGCACGCCGCGCACAACGCGCTCGAAACGACGCTCGGTGCCGGCAACGTCGGCAAGCTGTCGCAACTGTGGTCGTTTCCGACCGGCGGCCCGATCTCCGCGCCGATCGTCGTCCAGGACGAAACGGCGTTCGTGAGTTCGGCGGATGGTTTTCTGTATGCCGTCAACGTACGAACCGGAGCGCAGATCTGGAAGTTTCAAACGTTCACCGACGGACAGACCCAAGACGCTCCGATCGTGTCGGGCGAGCACGTCTTCGTTGCGTGCCATGCCGGCGGAAGACCGCAGCACAACGGCATGTGCGGCTTACGGATTTCGAACGGAACGCTCGCGTGGAGCTACTTCCTCGATTGTGAGTGCACGCCGGCGGCCGGCATCGCCGGCGCCCCGGTCGTGTTGGGAGCGACGCTGCTCGTTCCGTACTATCAAAGCGCCGGCGGCAAAACCGTGCTGCAAGTGGTGAACGGCGACACCGGAAAGCCCCTTTGGCAGTACGCGTATCCGGGCGGCAACGGCGGCGGCCCCAGCCCCGCGGCCCCGGCGATTGCAAACGGCGCCGCATATGCCGGCGAACAATACAGCCGCAGCGTCTGTTCGGTCAATCTCTCCAACAAAGGCGAAGATTGGTGCTTGCCGACCGACGACGACTACAACTCGGTCGCGGTGTACAAAAACGTCGTCTACGTAAACACCTACAGCCACGGTGTCTTCGCGTTCAACGCCTCCAACGCGTCGCAGATTTGGCACTTCACGCCGGCCGGCACCTACTCGGGCACGAACGATGCGCCCGCAATTGCGGAAGGGATCGTCTACGTCGCGGGCATCGGGTTCGACGGAAATCTGTACGCGCTCAACGCATCGACCGGTGCGTTGATCTATGCCACCGATCCGGGAAGCGGCGGCGCGGCGATCACGGAGTCGCCGCCGTCGGTTGCAAACGGCGTCGTCTACGTCGGGTGCCGCTCGGGAGTCTGCGCGTTCGACGCGAGAACCGGAACGCTGCTGCGCGCCTTTGGCACGCCGGGAGGCCGGCAGTCGCCGCCCGCAATCGTCAACGGCGTCGTCTACGCGACCTGCGGGGCAAACGCCGCCTGCGCGTACGGGCTGCGCTAAAAACGAAGCCTCAGCTCGAGGGCGATAAAGGCGGCGAGTTCCGATCCGGCCGAGCGTCCCGCCTTACGCTGACGCAATACGTTCGCGCAGCGCGGGTTTGTCGATCTTGCCCATCGCGTTCCGCGGCAAGCCGTCGACGAAGCGAATGTCTTTCGGCACTTTAAAACTGGCGAGACGTTCGCGCAGCGCGGCCTCGATCGCGCCGGCATCGAGCGTTTCCGCCGTTTCGACGAATGCGACCGGCAGTTCGCCGCGCACGCGATCGGGCTTGCCGACGACCGCGCAGGCGCGCACGCCGGGCAGCGCTTCGATCGCGTCTTCCACCTCGCGCGGATAGACGTTGAAGCCGCCGGACACGATCAACTCTTTGATCCGTCCGGCGATGCCATAGACGCCGTTTGCCGCGTCGTACGATGCGAGATCGCCGCTGCGATACCAGCGTTCGCCGGAAGCGTCGCTCACGAACGCATCGCGGGTCGCGCCGGGCTGCTCCCAGTATCCGCAAAAGACGTTCGGACCGGCCACGAGCAGTTCGCCGATTTCGCCGGCCGCTAACGGCGTTGCGGTTCCGGGTGCGGCGACGCGCACGCGGATGCCGGGAAAGGTCGTGCCGACGCTTCCCGGAACGCGCGGTCCGCCATAGCGGTTTCCCAACGCGAATCCGAACTCGGTCGCGCCGTACCGTTCGAGGATCGACGCACCGGAACGGCGCTCGAAGGCACGGTGCACGTCGGCCGAAAGCGCGGCCGATCCGCAGACGTAGAGTCGCAACGCCGGCGGCGGCGTATCGGCGGCGGCTTCGAGCAGCCGAACGTACATGGTGGGAACGCCGAAGAACATCGTCACGTCGCCGTCGGACCAGCCGTTGGAGGACGTCGCGTGCGTCGAAGCGCTCCCGCAGCACCACGCGGCTGCCCGCGCACAGCGACGACGTGAGCCCGGCGATCAATCCGTGAATGTGGAAGAGCGGCAGCGTCAGCAATAGCGTGTCGCGCGCTTCCCAGCGCCACGCGCTCGCCAACTGCGCCGCAATGACGGCGACGTTTTCGTGCGAAAGCATCGCGCCCTTCGCGCGTCCGGTCGTGCCGCTGGTATAGACGATCAGCGCGACGTCGTTGTTTGCCGCTTGCGCCGGAGATTCGAGCATCGGCAGACCGGCGTCTCGCGCCCACGTTTCGACGTCGCTCGCGTCGCAGATCGCGCCGCCGAAACCGGCGGCTTCGACGAACTGCGCCACCGCGGCGGAAC
The DNA here is from genome assembly GCA_963704715.1 of Vulcanimicrobiota bacterium. Classification (GTDB taxonomy): domain Bacteria; phylum Vulcanimicrobiota; class Vulcanimicrobiia; order Vulcanimicrobiales; family Vulcanimicrobiaceae; genus Tumulicola. Next base: position 2,501,574 of record OY969933.1, read on the forward strand.
GCACGACCAGCGTGGGGCGGGCGTCGCGCAGCACGTGTCCGAGATCGCCGGCGCGGTAGAGCACGTTCAGCGGGACTGCAATCGCGCCCAATCGCAGCGCCGCGAGATACGCGTACGCGAAGGCGTGCCGATTCTCGCTGTAGATCGCGACGCGGTCGCCGGCACGCACCCCGGCCTCGGCGAAGCGGTCCGCAATGCGGCGCGCGCCGTCGTGCAGTTCGCGATAGGTGACGTCGTCGAGCGCAAACGCGGCGGCGCGATCGTGCAGCGCGCCGTCGAGCAGGTCGAGCAGCGCGCTCATCCGGCGCGCACGAGTTCGTTCGCGAGCGCGACGTCGCCGGCGCGGTCGACGTTGACGGCGGTCTGCGCAAACGGCGAGACGAACGCGCGCACCGGCGCACCGAGAATGCGGCTGGCGCGCCGCTCGGCCTGCGCGATGCTCAGCATGCCCGCGGCGTAGCGCGCGAGCACGTCCCAGCCGAAGAGCGACGCGAGGCGGAGGGGATGCTTGCGCGCGGCCCCCAAGCGCTCGATGAACCGTTCCAGCAACGGCAGCGCTCGCGGTTTGATTGCGGCGAGGCCTCCGCCGCAGAACGTCCCATCGCGCAAGCGCGCCCACGTGTGCGGCACGTTCGGATAACGCGCGAGGTGCGCGTGCCGCTCGACGCAGCCGTAGACGAGGTCGGCGTCGAGCTCGCGTACGCCGCGAGCGAAGTCGTCTACCGAAACGGCGTCGAGCACCGGAAGATCGGAAGCCACCACGAGCACGGGGAGATCCGGCGGAAAACCCGACAGGCCGCTGCGTAAACTCTCGCCGATCCGCACGCCGTCGGGGCGCAGGTCGTCGGCCGCCGCAAGCGCCGGATGCGAGCGCGCGGACGGCGGCGCGACGACGACGATGCGTCCGATCGAAGGCGATGCGCGCAGCGCGGCGAGCACGCGTCCGACCAGCGCGATGCCGGCAATTTCAACGAACGCTTTGTTCGGCGCGCCGGGCTGCATCGCCGCGACGTCGTCGGCCGGTCCGCCTGCGAGCACGACGGCACTCAGCGGCGCGTTCACGGGCGCCATTCCGGCGTTTGCGCGAATGCGGTCGTCCAGCGCGCGTATTCGTGCGGCAGCGACAGCCGGTGCGCGATGCCGGCGGCGGCCTGCGCGTCCTCGGCCAGCGCGAAGACGCACGAGCCGGATCCGGCCAGCAAGGGGTGCGTCGCGCCGGCGGCCGCAAGCGCATCGAGAGCGGTCGCCACCGGTGGCGAATCGGCGGCGATCGCAGGCTGGAAATCGTTGTGCAGCAGCGACTGCACCGCTTCGAAATCGCCGCGCTGCAGTGCGGTGGCGGCGGCCAGCGAGACCGATTGGGCGCGCGGACGCAACGGTCGCTCGGTTCGATCGACGAGCGCGTACGCTTCCGCCGTCGAAACGCCGACCGGCGGCTTGACGACCACCGCATGCCAGTGAGGCATCGCGCCCAGCGGTGTGACCCGTTCGCCCGTCCCCTCGACGAGCGCGCCGGTTCCGGCCAGGAAAAACGGCACGTCGGAACCCAAGGCGCGCGCGACCTGCGCCCAATCGGCGGGCGGAGGGGCGCCGAATGCGCCGCGCATTGCGGCGCGCAGCACCGCCGCCGCATCGCTCGATCCGCCTCCCAGTCCGGCCTGCACGGGCACCTGCTTGCGCAGTTCGACGCGGTAAGCCGGCAGCGCACCGAGCGCGCGCAGCGCGCGAACGGCCAGATTCTCGTCGCCCTCCAGGTCGGCGCGATCGCAGACGAACGTGAAGCGTTCGCTCGATTCGACGATCAACTCGTCGGCCAATTCGAGCGGAACCATGACGCTGCGAATGCCGTGCAGTCCGTCCGCGCGCCGCGCGAGCACTTCGAGCGTAAGGTTGATCTTCGCCGGAGCGCGGTATAGGGCCGCCATGCGAACGAGTTTGGCGAAGGCAGCGGCGGGAGCCTGGGCGGAGGGTCCTGCGCGTCGCGTGCCGCAACAGAGCGGCGTCGAGATGTCGCACAGTTACGATGCACAGCGAAACGAGTTTTGCGCTTACGTCCTGCACGAGTCACAGACGCCCTATGGGTTGCTGCTGGGTAACTTCAAATGTTTCGCGCAGTCGACCGCCAAAGGCGGGGTTCGCGGACTCTGGGACGCCGACACCGATCAAATCATCTTCGGCATGCATCACATAGCCTACCGTTTGCGCGAGAATGCCGAAACGAGTTACACGCTCTTTCCTCATCAGATCGAGCGCGAGCTGACGTTCCTGCCGTACGCGCAGATTTCCGAGTTCACGCTGCGCAACCGCGTGCACGTCTCCGAGTCGTTCTACGTGCCGCACGGCCCCGAGATGGAACGCGCGGTGGCGTTCGTGGTCGACGTGACCCTCTACAATCCCGGCCGCGACCCGATCGACGTCGCGCTCTTTCCCTGGGCGATGCTCGTCGGGCAGCGGTTCTACGGCGAGCCCGAGCACGAAGTCCGCGCTTGGACCGACGGCCGCTTCATCTGCTCGAAGAACATCGAAACCGGCGGCGAGCGCTGGTGGGGCGGTTCGCGCCAGCCGGCCGCCATCGCGATCTCGCTGCGCGAGCAGGCGTTGCTCGAAGCGATGCGGCGCTCGACTTTGCTGCGTGAGAAAACGGGGCACGACGACGGACCCGATTCGGCCGAGCTGGCGGGACGCCGCATTTTCGGCGCGTTCGAATACGTCGTCGCGGTGGCGCCGGGAGCTCGCGAGTCGGTGCGCTTTGCGGTGGTCTACCACAAGGATGGAAACGCCCAAAGCCGTCCGGTGCTCGAAGCGCTCCTCAACGACCCGCGCGCTCTGCACGACACGCAACGCTATTTCGCGGAGCGTCTCGCCGACGCGCGCTTTCTCACGCCGTCGCCGGAGATCAGCCGCGGCGTCGCCTGGGCTAAAGCCAACATGCTGCGCGTCGTGAAAGAGTATCCGCACGGATGGGGATCGACGAACTCGCCGCCCTCCGACATCCTCGTCTCACGCGATACCTCGTGGTTCGTACACGGATTCGATTATTTCTGGCCCGAATTTAGCCGCAACGCGCTCGAAGTGTTCAATCGCGCGGTCGAGCCGAGCGGATTGATGGTCGAGTACGTGCGCGGCGTGAGCGGTTACAAGACGGCCTACGATCTCAATATCAACGACGACACTCCGCTGCACCTCATCGCGATGCTCCACCACTACAACGCGACGCTCGACGACGGCTGGGTGCGTGAAAGAATCGCGCTGGTGCGCGGACTGGCCGACTATTTGCTCAGCCAGCGCGACGACCGGGGACTGGTCTTCTGCAAGGCCAAGGGCGTCGATATGTACGGAATCTCGTCGTGGCGCAACATCATTCCGTATTACACGCTCGACGGAGCCGTGACGGAGATCAACGCCGAGAGCGTCTACGCGCTGGAAGCCGCCGCCATGCTGTGTGCGGTCGCCGGCGATAACCCGAGCTGGGAGAAATACAGCGGGGAGGCGCAACGCATGCGCGCGGCCATGATGGAGTATCTCTACAACGACGATACCGGCGCGTTCGTGCTGAACTACGATCAGGACCGCAACTATCAAGACAACTTTACGGCCGACGAAATCTTTCCGGTGCTGTTCGGCGTTGCCGGCCCCGCGCAGCGCAGTGCGATTCTGCGCAGGCTGCACGAGGCGGATTTCGTGACGCCGGTCGGACTGCGAACGATATCCACTGCGGACGCCTGGTACTTTCCGTCGTACGGATTCGGATTGCTGGGAGGCGTGTGGCCGGATTTGACGCTGTGGTACGCCGTCTCCCTGGCGCGCAACGGCATGACCGATGCGGCGGTGCATTTTCTTTCGGCGACCTATGCGGCGATGGAGGGCGGCAGTCCGCGCAATACCGTGCCGGGCGAGTTCGCCGAATGGTTCGACGGCGGCTCGCTGAGCAATCGCGGCATGTACCTCTCGCCGTGGACGAGCGCGAAGTTTCTCTGGGCGGTGGCCGAGACCGTCGGAGGACTCGACGGCTATCGCACGAGCGGACGCCCGCACTTGGCGCCGATGCGTCCGAAGGGGTGGGAATGGATCGCGGCCGCGCGCGTGCATTGGGGCGGCAAGCGGCGTACCTACCTCATCGACTTGCGCAACAACGCCATCTACGGCGACATGCCGGAGCTTTCGGCCGAGGAGCCGTTTACGTGCATCTTTGCCGGTCGCGACGTCAGCGACGAAGCGACCACCTCGCCGGTCGAGGTGGGTGCAATCGCTTTCGAGGACGAACGCGGCGCCGTGCGCATTTTTCTCTGCAACGACTTGGCGCGGGCGCGCGACGTGCTCATCGAGTTTCGCGGCAACACGGCGCGCATCGACATGATGCCCGGCGAACTGCGGGAAGTTCATCTGATCGGCACACCCAGCGATCGCAAAGCGCGAGCGGCAAAACTCGACGTCGTCGCAGCACCTGCACGGGCGTAGCCCGAAAAGAGCCTCAGCGCCATGCTCGATCCGTCGAATCGTTTTGCGACCATCGTCCTCGCCGCCGGCACGCTCGTGCTGCTGGTCGCCATCGCCGTGGGCGAGCGCATGGGCGACCGGGTTCTGGGCGAGGCCACCCAGCAAGGCCTCCAGTCGGTGACCGCGGTCGCGCCCTCCCCTGCGGCCACCGAGTCCGCGGCTCCCTTCGGCCCGGATTGGAAGCGTTCGGAGACGCTGTCGAGCGCCCCCGACCCGCGCTTCCCCGACCCTCGCGTGCCGCCTCAGCCGTTGCCGACGCCCCGTCCGACCCCGAAGGTGACGCCGACGCCCTACGTTCCGCTCACGCCCACGCCGAATCCGAACATCCCGATTTGGCGCCAGCAGCCGATGCCCACCGCCACGCCGCTGCCGACCGAGCTTCCGTCGGCCGAAGGGAGCCCCGCCCCGCCGCCCTCGACGCAACCGCAGCCGCCGTTTGGAAACTCTTGGTAGGATAGAAGCCATGGAACATGCCGGAACGACCACCGTCAAGCGCGGGCTCGCGCAAATGCTCAAGGGCGGCGTCATCATGGACGTCGTCACCCCCGCTCACGCCGTCGTTGCCCAGGAAGCGGGCGCCGTCGCAGTGATGGCGCTGGAACGCATTCCGGCCGACATCCGCGCTATGGGCGGCGTCGCCCGCATGAGCAACCTAGAACTCATTCGCGGGATCATGGACGCGGTCACGATTCCGGTGATGGCCAAGGTGCGCATCGGCCATTTCGCCGAGGCACAAGTCCTCCAGCAACTCGGCGTCGACTACATCGACGAATCGGAAGTGCTGACGCCGGCCGACGACAAGTATCACGTCGACAAGCACCGGTTTACGACGCCCTTCGTTTGCGGCGCGCGCGATCTCGGCGAGGCGCTGCGGCGAATCGCCGAAGGTGCGGCGATGATTCGCAGCAAGGGCGAAGCCGGCAGCGGAAACATCGTGGAAGCGGTGCGCCACATGCGCGCCATCAACGACGGCATCGGCGAGCTGGCGAGCGCGCCGAAAGAAGAGCTGGTTGCGCGGGCGCGCGATTTGGGCGCGCCGCTCGAACTCGTGCAATCGGTTGCCAAGGAAGGGAAGCTTCCGGTGGTGCTCTTCTGCGCGGGCGGCGTTTCGACGCCCGCGGATGCGGCCCTCATGATGCAACTCGGCGCCGAAGGCATCTTCGTCGGCAGCGGCATCTTCAAATCGGCAGACCCGCGCAAGTTCGCCAAGGCGATCGTCGACGCGACCACGCACTTCGGCGATCCCGACGTCGTCATGGAAGCCTGTCGTTCGCTCGGCGAATCGGAAGCGATGGCCGGCCTGGACGTACGCGCGCTCGACCAGTCGCAGTTGCTCGCGACACGCGGTAACTAAGGGCGTTTCAACCGTGGCTCCGGTCGTCGGCATTCTCGCGCTGCAAGGCGACGTGGCCGAACACGCCTCGGCGCTGCAACGCGCCGGCGCCGCGCCGCTTGCCGTGAAATCGGTCGCGGACTTGGATCGAGTGGATGCGCTGGTCGTTCCGGGCGGCGAGTCGACGACCGTGATGAAACTGCTGGCGCGCTCCGGCTTGGAGCGGCCGCTCGTCAACCGCGTTCGGGCCGGCATGCCGTTCTGGGGAACGTGCATGGGCCTGATCGTCGCGGCCCGCGATGTCGCCGGCCTCGAGCAGCCGGCGCTCGACCTCATCGACGTCACCGTGCGCCGGAACGCGTTCGGGCGGCAGAACGAATCGGCGGAAGTCGACCTCGCGATTCCCGCCCTCGGCGCGGAGCCGTTCCGCGCAATTTTCATTCGCGCGCCGTGGATCGAGCGCGCGGGCCCTAAGGTCGACGTCCTTGCCGAACGCGACGGCCACGGCGTGATGGTGCGCCAGGGTAACGTGCTCGGCACGTCGTTTCATCCGGAGCTGGGCCGCGATCTGCGCGTTCACGAGTATTTTCTGGAGATGCTCGGGCGACCGCTCGACGTAGGGAAGGCTCCCACCGCAGCCTAACTCTTCGGGCAGCATGACGACCACGTCCGAGGAAGAGCACGGGGGCTTTCAGGGACAGATTCCGCCGGTCGAGCCGCTGCTCACCGAAGTGATCGCAACGCTCGCGCTCGCCGCGCACGCATACCTCACCGAAAGCGAGGGCCAAGAGCCCGATCGCGAAGCCGCGGAGGTGGCGATCGACGTCGCCGGCGCCGCTTTCGAACGGGTGAAAGAACGCTTGCGACCGGAGCAGCGGTTAGCGATCACGCAGATGCTAACCGAAACGCGGATGACCTTCGTTCGAAAGCGAGGCACCTAAAATGCCTCGCTTGCATACGCCGCGGCGCCGCCGGATCGGCCGATGAGCGACGTTCTCGTTCTCAACTTCACGTACGAAGCGCTCAACGTCACCAGCTTTCAGCGTGCCGTCAAGATGATCTTTGCCGGCAAAGCGGAGCTGCTGCACGGGCGCGACCGCATCCTCGCATCGACGACGTACGAAATGCGCATGCCGTCGATCATCCGCATGCTCTACTATATCCGCCGTCCGATGCAGAAGGTCGCGCTGACGAAGAAGAACGTGCTCATTCGCGACGACCATACGTGCCAATACTGCGGCACGCACGGCGAGAAGCTGATGACGGTCGACCACGTCACCCCGAAGAGCCGGGGCGGGCCGTCGACCTGGGAAAACCTCGTCTGCGCCTGCATGCGCTGCAACAATCGCAAGAACAATCGCACGCCGCAAGAAGCCAACATGTCGCTCCAGCGCAAGCCGCGACAGCCCAAGTACATCCCCTGGATTCAAATCAAGCGCAACACGCTGCCCGACGAATGGGGCAAGTTCCTGTTCCTCTATAACGTCTCGATCGACGAACGCGTGGAGGCGTAATGCGTTCGCTGCCGCCGCTCGACCCCGCATTCCCATAAGCTAGCACCGATGGATCAATCGAAGACGCCGTATTTTCAGGCGTTGTTGGAGTATGTCGATTCGGGAGTACTGCCGTTTCATACGCCCGGGCACGTGCAGGGCAACGGCATGGATTTGGCGTTCCGCGAGTTTATCGGCGATAACATCTGCGCCATCGACTTGACGCCGATGCCGGGCATCGACGATTTGCTGCAGCCGCTCGAGGCGATCAAAGAGGCGCAAGAGCTGGCGGCGGAAGCGTGGGGCGCCGACAACACGTTCTTCCTCATCAACGGTTCGACCAGCGGCAATCAATGCATGATGATGGCGGCGGCCAATCCGGGCGACGCGATCGCGGTGCCGAGGAACTCGCACAAGTCGATGCTGGGCGGCCTGGTGATGAGCGGGGCGCTGCCGGTGTACATGCAGCCGGAAGTGGACGAAGAGCTGCACATGGATCACTGCGTGACCCCGGAGACGGTCGCGCGTACGCTCGCCGAGCATCCCGAGGTGATCGCGGTGTATCTCGTGTCGCCGACGTACTACGGCGTGGCGGCGGATCTGGCGGCGATCGAACGCATCGCGCACGGCGCCGGCAAACTGCTGCTGGTCGACGAAGCGTGGGGACCGCATTTCCATTTTCATCCGGGGCTGCCGCTCTCGGCCACCCAAGCCGGAGCCGATCTCTGCATCAACTCGACGCACAAGATGCTGTCGGCATTTTCGCAGTGCGCGATGCTGCACCAAAAGGGCGATCGCGTGCGGCTCGACCGGCTCAAAGCCGTGCTCAAGATGTTCTTGTCGACGTCTCCGAATCTGCCGATGGTCGCGTCGCTCGACGTCGCGCGCAAGCAGATGGCGACCGAAGGCGCCGCACTGCTCTCGCGAACGATCGAACTCGCGCAGGAGACGCGCCGGCGCATCAATCGCATCGACGGGCTCTACTGCCTCGGCGACGACGCTCGCGGGAAACACGGCGTCTTCGATCTCGATCCGACGAAAATCGCCGTCACGGTCAAGGGATTGGGATACACGGGATACGAGGCGTCCGAGATTCTGCGTCACCGCTACAACATCCAAGTCGAACTCGCCGACCTCTTCAACGTCGTCGCGCTCTTCACGATCGGCACGACGCCCGAGGCGGCGGACCGCCTAGCCACGGCATTCGAAGAGATGGCGCGCGACGACCGGCCGGTCGATCTGTACGCACCCTCGGGAATTCTCGAACGGCGGCTCAATCGTGGAAGTTACCAGTTGCCGAAAATTCCGCCGATGCGCATGTCGCCGCGCGACGCATTCCTTGCCGACGCCGAGTTCGTTCCGTTCAAAGAATCGAAAGGTCGCATCTGTGCGGAAACGATCTCACCGTACCCGCCCGGGATTCCGGTGATCGCGCCGGGGGAGGAGATTACCGCCGACCTGATCGCCTATCTGCGCTTGGAGATTAAGGCCGGCGTGCGCATTCAAGGCCCGTACGACGACGAGCTCAAGGTCGTGCGCGTCGTCAAGGAGTGACGGGCCGAAACGAGGGGAAGGAGTCGTCCACGGTCCGGATAACGCAGAACGATAATTACGCGGAGCCGCACGGCGGTTCCGGAGGGAAGGCAGGGTCGGTATTGGCCGTTCGAGCCCCATCCGTTTCCCCGAGTTGGGAACTCTCCCAGCTTCTCGACATCTTCCCCCTCGCAATCCGGCAGGCGCTCGTACGTCTGGGCAATATCGAAGAGATCATCGAAGTCGTGCTCGATCTCGGGCGCCCGCCCGAAGCGCGTTTCGAACACGACTTTACGTATCTTGCCGATACGCCCGTCTCGCACGAAGACATCGCACACGTCTGCTCGCGCATCTCGTCGTTCGGCGCCGACAACCGTGCCGGCATCGAGCAAACGCTGCATCGCATCAGCGCGATCCGCAATCGTACCGGGAAGATCGTCGGGCTCACGTGCCGCGTCGGCCGCGCCGTCTACGGAACGATCGACATTCTGCTCGACGTGCTGCGCAGCGGGCAATCCATTTGCCTGCTCGGCCGTCCAGGCGTCGGAAAGACGACGATGCTCCGCGAGTGCGCGCGCATGCTTTCCGAAGATCGCAAACGCGTGGTCATCGTCGATACGTCGAACGAAATCGCCGGCGACAGCGACATTCCCCATCCCGGCATCGGTCTCGCGCGCCGCATGCAGGTTGCCGACCCGGCCTTGCAGCACGCCGTGATGATCGAAGCCGTCGAGAACCACATGCCCGAAGTGATCGTCATCGACGAGATCGGCACCGAGGCCGAGGCGGGCGCGGCGCGCACGATCGCCGAGCGCGGCGTTACGCTGATCGGCACCGCGCACGGTCAGACGCTCGAAAACCTGCTCATGAATCCGACGCTCTCCGACTTGGTCGGCGGAATCAGCGCGGTGACGCTCTCCGACGAAGAAGCGCGCCGGCGCGGCACGCGTAAGACCGTGCTCGAACGCAAAGCTCCGCCCACGTTCGACGTCGTCGTCGAGATTCACGACCGCGACCGCTTGGCGATCCATAAGAACGTCGGCGAGGTGATCGACGCACTGCTGCGCGGGTATCAGCCGCAGCCGGAAATCCGCCAGCGACAGCCCAGCGGCGAGGTGACCGTCGTCCAGGAAGCCGACACGGAATCGATGCCGCAACTCGCGGCGGAGTACGATCGGGTGCAGGACGAAGAGCGCGAGCGCGCGCTTTCGATCTTTCCTTACGGCGTCTCGCGCAATAAAATCGAGCGCGCGATTCACAACCTGCGCGTCAACGCGACGATCGCCCGGACCTTCGACGAGGCCGACGTCGTGCTGACGCTCAAGACGCTGGAACGCAAGCAGCAGCCCAAGTTGAAGCAAATCGCTTCCGACAACGTGCCGATCTATTCGATCAAGACCAACACGACGACACAGATTCAAACGGCGTTGCGCGACGTCTTCAACTTGGGTTCCATCGATCACGAAGCGATCGCGCTGCGCGAGGCCGAGGAGGCGATCTACCAGGTGCTGTTGACGAGCCAATCGATCGAGCTCTCGCCCCAGACCTCGTACGTGCGGCGCATGCAGCACCAGTTGGCCGAGCGCTACCGGCTGCACTCGCGCAGCACCGGCCTCGAGCCGAACCGGCGCGTGCGCATCTTCAAAACGGCGGAGTGAGCCCCCCGGCGTCTCCGCGGGCGCTCTTCGTCGTCGTAGAAGGCATCGAGTGCAGCGGAAAGAGCACGCTGCTCGCTGCGCTGGCGGAACGGCTGCGTTCGGAAGGCCGCGACGTCCTCGTTACCCGGGAACCGGGCGGCACGCCGCTCGGTGAAGCCGTTCGCGCCATCGCGCTCGATCGTTCGATCGCGGTCACGCCGATGGCCGAGGCGCTATTGATGAATGCGGCGCGGACGCAGCACGTCGCCGCGGCGATTCGTCCCGCGCTCGAAACGGGATGCACGGTGCTGTGCGATCGCTACGTCGATTCGACGCTCGCGTACCAGGGATACGGGCGCGGACTCGACCTCGGCGTTCTGCGCGCGCTCTGCGACGCCGCAACCGGCGGCCTGATGCCCGACGTCACCCTCATCGTCGACGTTCCGGTCAGCGTTTCTCGCGAACGCATGCGGCTGCGCGGCGTCGCGGCCGATCGCATGGAATCGGAAGACGACGGTTTCCACGAACGCGTCAGGCAGGGCTACTTAGAGTTGTCGAAACGCACCGGCGGCTACCTGCTCGACGGCGCGCGGAACGCTCCGGACGTTCTTCGGCAGGCGCTCGACGCGCTAGCCACGGTTTTGGGTTAGAAGCGTTCGCGCGGATTACGGGAGACGGTATTGTTTGACGATCGTCGCCCCGTCGCGCTGCCCGGGAAGCACGGACGGGAGCGGGATGCCGTGCATCGCCGAACGTATCGCTAGGATCTCCGCCGCGGTTATACCCTCGCCCGCTGTGGCCGACATGACTTGATCGCCGTTGCGCCACTCGAAGTGATCGTGCTTGATCAACTTCGTGCGGCCACCAGGCAGATCGATGCCTTCGAACATGTAGCGTCCCGGTGCACCGGTACGCGGATCGTAGACGTCGGCCGTGAGCTCGAACGTTTGGCCGTTGGAACGCCGGTATAGAAACCACACCGCCGGCGCATCCTTGCTCCACGCGTGCGTGACGTTGGAATACACGAGCACCGTCGCCAAGCGAACCGCCGTCAGGGCTGCATCGTGCGGAACGTCTACCGGCGGAACGATCGTAAAGCGTACCTGCTCTTGCGCCGCTTTCAGCGTGGCATTTTGCGCGCGTACGGCCGAATACAATGCGCTGGGTGGGCGAGGTGGCGGCGTCCAGCCGATCGCACGATATAGCGCCTGTTCTCCCTTGACGACGACCGATTCGACCAAGCCCAACGTTTTGGCCGGAAATGCGAGCATGGCGATCGCGAGGGCAGCCGCAGTCACGAGCGCGGCGTGCCGCCACGGAAACACAGGCGGAAGACGGACGTCTTGTATCTTTCGATAAATCGCATCGTACCGGACCGGCGGAACGTCGATCGCATCGAGCATCGCGCGTAACTCCCTGGAGATTTCGGCATCAGCGCGCATCGGGCAGAGCCTCCTGAGAAACGTCGTGCCGTTGCGGCCGAGTCAGGACGCGTTGCAGCGCACGGCGTGCGGTCATCAAATGAAAACGAACGGTCGCGGGCGGAACTCCGACGGCTTCGGCGATTTCGCTGGAGCGGAAGCCTGCATAATAGTGCAGCACCACAATCGCCCGCTGCCGCGGCGTCAGTTTTGCTAGGGCGGCGCGCACGTCTAAGTCCCCGCTGGGATCGAACGCCGTGCCGGAATCGGCCGCCGATTCGAGGGGTTGAAAGGACGGCCGTTTGCGTGCAGTGCTCAGCGCCTGGTTGACGACGATCCTATAACTCCAAGCCGGGAACGTTGCCGGAGTTCGTAACGCCGGCAGCGCGCGGGCAATCGACGCGCAGGCTTCTTGTGCGGCATCTTCGGCCAACCCGCGGTCGTGCAAGACCGCGAATGCAAGCCTGTAGGCTTGCGGCCATACCTCGGCGATGAGGCGCTCGAGAGAAGAGCCGTCGCGGCGGGCTTCGTCGACCAAGTCGAGCGCGGCATTCATACCGGTTAAGACGCGCCCTGAGTCAAAAACGTTGGATCGACGGGGCGCGGGCACACTCCGGCTAGGAGATCAGGGCTCCGTTTGCAGTGGGGCGGCTACTTTTTCTTGAGAGAGATGGCGGCAATGACGGCACCATACGCCGAGGTGGGATCAAGGCTCGTAAAATTCAACGTCGTCTTGGTCTTCGAGGCAGTGAACGACCACGTCTTCTTGGCGAACTTGCCGTGGCGCGGATCGTTGCCGCCGGAGGTGTCCCACGTGAACGTCGACGACTGACCGGCGGCAGAGACTTTGAGCGTCTTCACGGCCGGCCCCCCGTCGCCGTTGCCGGATAGGAAGAACGTCACGGCATATTTGGCGCCGGCCGACGTGGCGAAGCTCTTGTGAGCGATGGCGCCGCTGTTTCCGCCGTCGATGTCGACGCTGCACAGTCCGTCCATGTTCCAGTACGTCGAACTGACGAAGTCGATGGTGTTCTTGCTCACGTGCCACGCCGGAGCAAACGACTGGCCTTTATTAAAGCCCAAGGTGGACGGGGGCTGCACGGCCTGGGAAAAATCGCCGTCCGTCAAGAGTCCCGTACCGCCGGAGAGCTTCGGGCAGTTCGTTGCGGGGCTCACACGTCCCGACAATTGCGTGCGCGACCCCGGCACCGGTCCGCCCGAGCCGAAGTTTGCGGCGCAAGCCGCGAGCGAAAAGGCGAGGATGAGCGCCGTATAGCGAGTCATGCAAAATACCTCCAACGTGCGGTGAGGGCTTCGTTGATGAAGAGCACCGTCCTGGGGCCGCATTCGATGCACTCGCAGCGATGAGGTTGGCGCCTAGGTTTCCTCGAAAGTCGCGTCATGAGCCGTCCTGAGGCCTCGCCCGACAGTAAAACCCTGCGCTTCGACGTCGTCGGGGCCGAAGGGCCCAAGCGCTACTTCGGCGCGTTGTCGCGCGAGTCGCTGGCCCACGCCTACCTCTTCAGCGGGCCGGCCGGCGTCGGAAAGAAGACGTTCGCGCGGCGGCTCGCTCAGTCGCTGCTGTGTCAGTCGCCCAAAGACGGCGTTTTGGGATACGACGGCACGTGCCCGTCCTGCGCGATGTTCGCGGCCGGCGAGAACGCGCGCCATCCCGATTTTCTCGAACACGAGGGAGCGTTGAGAATCGGCGACGCCGGCACCGCGATGGGATTTTACGAAACCGACGAGATGAGTTCTCGCGACATCGTGCGCTTGCTCTCGATGCAATCCTACGTCGGCGGCATGCGCGTGCTGCTGCTCGGCGACGTGAGCTTCGCGAGCAACGAAGCGGCGAACGCTTTGCTGAAGTTTCTGGAGGAGCCGCCGCGTGGCGTGCTGTTGGTGCTCACGACGGCGGCGCCGGGCCGGCTGATCGCAACGATTCGGTCGCGGTTGATCGAACTGCGCTTTACGCTGCTTTCGAAGGACGACGTGCGCAGCGTGTTGCGCCGGCGCGGCGTATCGGCCGCGGACGCCGAACTTGGCGCATCGCTCGGCGGCGGCAGCGTCACCCGCGCGCTGGCGGTGCTCGAAGGTGAAGAAGAGTCTGTGCGCGCGCAGGCAGCGCGCTGGTTTTTCGAGAGCGCCGCCGGAGGTTCACCGGATCGCGCGTGGGTGACGCGCGAAACGCTTCTCGACGGCCTGCAGACGGTGAAGATGCTGGCGCGCGATTGGGTGGCTGCGTCGGCGGCGCCGCGCAGCGCGCTGCTCTGCAGCGACTACGAGAAGCAACTCCGCGGTCTGCCGGCACTCAACGCGGTAAACGCCGTCGAACTCCTTGCAAAACTCGACGAAGCGGCGTCGCTGGCACGCACGAACGTTTCGCCGGGGCTCGTCGCAGACTTGGTGCGCATGGCGCTGACGCGCGCCGGCGCCTTCACCAAAAGCGCGTGAAGGCGACGTCGTCGTACTGCTTGGCAAACGGAAAAGCGAGGTAGGCGAGCGCGAGCGCTCGCGCGGCCGCCATCACGAGTTGCCATTCGAGCGGCGTGAGACGCGTCAGCAAGTACGGTAAACCAATCGGCACGAGCACGTACCAGATGGCGAAGAAGACGACGGCGAGAACGATCGAGGCCGCAACGTTGGCGCGCACGCCTCGGATTGAGGCTGAAAGCGCCAGCGAGCCGGGCATACCGCCGATCGCCGCCGCCGGCATCGTGTAAATGAGGAAGAACGCGGCGACGGCACCGAGGCCCAGGCCCACGTAGGCGCCGAGAAACGAGCCGACGTACGACGCCGCCCAAAAGATGAACTGAAATCCAACGGCTGCCAGCGCGATCCCGCCGAACTTCTGGCGCGCTTCGTCCCACGCTTCGTCGAACGAACCGCGCCGGCTTCGCCAGATGTTGCTTGCTTGCACGATCGCCACGCCGAATGCCCACAGATAGACGAGCTGAATCAGCATGACGAAGATGCCGGCTCCGGCGCCGCCGAGCGCGTTGGTAAGCCAAGGCGTCACCTGGTCGACCAGCACGTCTACCACTGCCGCCAGCAGCGGCACCGCGAGAATCGAAGGATGGCGCAGCAGGAGCGGCACGGCGCGCGCGTACATCGCGAGGTCGAGAGCGCGCGTCACCTACAGGCGGGCTCCCTCGAGCGCGTGCTTGCACGAGCAATCGGCAGCGACGTCGATGCGCGCAACCATTTCACCGATCGCCGTTCGTATGCGCTCGTTGTTACGCCTGAAAACCTCGACCACGGCCTCAACGGTCACCGGCGGAATGCCCTCGAGCCCGACGTCGTAGTCGGTGACGAGCGAGATGTTCACGTAGCACATCTCGAGTTCGCGCGCCAGGTAACACTCGGGATACTGCGTCATGTTGATGACTTCCCAGCCCTGATTTTGATAGAACTTCGATTCGGCTCGCGTCGAGAAACGCGGCCCGGAGATGACGACGATCGTGCCGCGCTCGTGCGTTTCGACGCCGATCGACCGCAACGCATCGACGGCGATGGGGCGTAGCGTCGGGCAGTATGGATCGGCGAAGCTGATGTGCGTGACCAGCGGCCCTTCGAAATACGTGTTGGGGCGTCCCCGGGTGAAGTCGACGACCTGGTCGCAGACGACCATGGATCCCGGCTTGACCGCCTTTGCCAGCGATCCGGCGGCGGTCGGGCCGATGACCCACCGCACGCCCAGCGATTTCATCGCGTAGACGTTGGCACGATAGTTGATTGCTTGCGGCGGAACGCGGTGATCGTTGGCGTGACGCGGCAAAAATGCGACGCGCTTGCCCGCGATTTCGCCGATCGAGACGCGGTCGCTCGGCGGACCGTAGGGCGTTTCGATCCACACTTCGCGTGCGTCGTCCATCAGCGAATAGAATCCTGAACCTCCGAAAACGCCGATGTCGGCACTCAACGCCCGATCCATGGGCGGCGTGTTCGAGGTGAGCGGCGCGTCCCCTCGAAGGTGTGCGCGTCGATGCGTCGTGCACTTGTATTTGCGTTTGCAGTGGCCGCTCTCGCCGGGTGCGCCAAAACTCCGGCACCGCCGGCCGCGGGCGCACGACATCCGTGGACGCTGCCGCACGTGCTTCGCATCGCCGACATTTCCGACCCCGACCATCTCAACCCGTATCTGTCGGAGATGGACGTATCGTACGATCTGTCGTCGCTCGTGTATTCGTATTTGGTGGTCGCCGACGATCGCGGCAAGCTGACCGGCGACCTTGCGACCACCGTCCCGTCGCTCGCCAACGGCGGCATCTCCCGCGATGGGCGAACGTACGTGTACCATCTGCGGCGTAACGTCGTCTGGCACGACGGCGTCGCGTTCGGCGCGCGCGACGTCGTCGCGTCGTGGCGTGCCGTCATGAATCCGGCCAACAACACCTTCGAACACGAGGGCTACGATCGCGTGGCTTCCATCGGCGCACCCGATCGTTACACCGTCGTGGTCCGCTTGCGCGAGCGCTATCCGCCTTTCGTGTCGCGTTTCTTCGCACCGCTCCAGGAAGGCGCTAAACCCGTTCTTCCGGCGCATCTGCTCTCGTCCGGCGGTGCCTTCAATGCGGGCTCGCTCTCGTCGCATCCGGTCGGAACGGGCCCCTTTGCGTTCGTGTCGTGGGCGCGCGGCGACCGCATCGTTCTCAAACGCTTCGATCGTTACTTCAAAGGACGGCCGGCGCTCGCGAGGATCGATTTCCGCGTCATTCCGAGCGATCAGACGATCGCCGTGATGCTCCAAGAACACCAAATCGATTTAGTGGTCGCGCCGCAAACGTCGCTCGTCGATCAGTACCGCTCTACGCCGGGCCTGTTCGCCGGTACGGCACCGTGGAACTCGCAAACGTCGCTCGTTCTCAACGCGCGTAAGCCCGGGTTGCACGACGTTGCGGTGCGGCGCGCGATTGCGATGGCGGTTCCCTATGCGGCGATTCTCCGCGACGTGTCGCGCGGTCTGTACGAACCCGCGCGCAACAGCCTGCCGCCGACCGCAATCGGTTACGAGCCGTTGCCGCCGCGGGGCACGGATCCGGCGGCTGCCGGCGCCGAGCTGCAACGCGCCGGCTGGATCGCGGGGCGCGACGGCGTACGCGCGCGCGCGGGCGTCCGTTTGGATTTTACGCTCGCAACCATCGCCGGCTGGAGCAACGGCGAGCGCGTCGCGCTGCTCGTCCAGTCGGCGTTACGCTCGTCCGGGATTGCGCTAACGATCAAAACCTACCCGTACCGTACGATTTTCGCTGCGCCGAACGGCCCGATCTATAGCGGCACCTACGACATCGCGCTCTACAGCAGCACGCTCAACTGGGATCCCGACGTCTACAACTACACCGCTTGCGACCGCTGGTATCCGCAAGGCCAAAACATTTTCCGTTTTTGCGATCCGCGTCTCGACGTGTTGGAGCGCGCCGGGTTACAAACCGACGATCCGGCGCGACGCGCGCCGATATACCGGCGCGCGAGCCGTCTGATGTGGTCGGAGGTTTCTTACGTTCCCGTCTACGAAGCTCGACGGCTGATCGTCCGCTCCGTCGATCTCCGAAACTACCGCGTCAATCCCACGTCGACGCCGTGGTGGAACGCCTGGCAGTGGGACATTTGAAGCCGTCCTGCGACTGCGCATCGCTCCGCGATGCTCCGCTCAGGATGACAGCACAGTGATGCTCCGCTCAGGATGACAGACACAGTGATGCTCCGCTCAGGATGACAAACACAGTGATGCTCCGCTCAGGATGACAGACACAGTGATGCTCCGCTCGGGAGGACGGACACAGTGATGCTCCGCTCGGGATGACCCGTAAGGTTAGTCGTCGAGGATGAGATTCGAGGGCTTTTCGTTGAGGAAGTAGCTCTCGGGATAGTCGGCCTGAATCTGCTGGAAGGGCCGCGGCGACTGTTTGAAGTTGAACGCGTCCATCATCGAGGCGGCACGGCGATCGGTGGTTCCGATGGTTCCAGTACCGAACGTCTGCTCGATCGTTTTGAGGATGCTTCCAAATTCGTATTGCTGGTGTTCGACGTAGCCTTTCTTCGCGTACGGCGATACGATGAGACACGGAACGCGTATGCCTAATCCGCGATAGTCGAGCTGCGGAGGCGCGACGTTATCGTACCAGCCTCCCCAATCGTCCCACACGACGACGATCGCCGACGAGTTCCAATCGGGTCCCGTCCCCACGGCGTTGACGACCGACGCAACCCACGACGGACCCGTGCGCGAGCCGGATTCGGGATGATCGGAGTTCTGCATCGTGGGAATCACCCACGACACGCCGGCAAGGTTTCCGGCGGCCGCGTCTTTGAGGAATTGCTTGGGTGTCGTGACGACGTTCGACCAGTCTTTCCCATAGCGAACGGCTTTGATCGCGTCGAATGCGTTCCACAGCGAGAGACCGTTTTGCGGATCGTTGTAGTATTTCCACGATACGCCGGCGGCATCCAACGGCTCGGCCAACGTGTGGAACGAGAAACACGGGAACGGCCCTTCGTGCTCCAGGTACTCGCCGCTGCTCGTGAGCAGGCTCGTGACCGTTCCCGGCGGATCGTCGCAGCTGCCGTTCGCGGTTCTGCCGTCGATGTAGGGCAGGTCGACGATCGATTTTCCGGGTGCGACCGTCGTCGTGCCGGCAATCAGGTTGAGATGTGCGGTGAAGCTCGGCCCCAACTCGGTAGGAAACATGTGATCGGCGAGCACGTATTGATTGGCCAGATCCCAATACGGCTTGACCAGCGACCGCTGCACGTACTTGTACGGTTCGTATTTCGTAAACGGCGGAACCGGAGGCACCTCGTCGAATCCGTTCATCGCGCCGCCGTTCATGTCGGTCCGCGAGGCGGCGTAGGTATGCGTAAGGACCGCCTTTGCAAACGTGATCGGCTGGAGCTTCGTCGTCTTGCCGTCGTGCATTTTGCCGGTCATCGTGGAATCGGCACCCGGATACCCGGCGAACAGATTGTCGAAACTGCGGTTTTCTTGGACGACGACGATCACGTGGCGGATCGGCGTCTTGTAAAACGATTCCAGATTGCTCGATTGGGCCGGTGGCACCGGCGCCGAAGCCGGCGCGTAGGCTCCCGCGCAAGCGCTCATCGCCGGCATTGCGGCCAACATGAGGCGGGCGCCAAGTCTCGCGATCCAAGGTTTCATGAGAATCGTCAGCGGTTGAAGTCCGACGGCTTGAGGTCGTCGAGGAACTTCTTGAAGCGCGCCATCTCGTTGTCGTTGACGGGCTTCTTCTCGGCGGTCGATTCCTCGAGGACGATCTTATCGGAGACGAAAATCGGCGCCTGAACCCGCAGGGCGAGCGCGATGCCGTCGGACGGCCGCGCGTCGATCTCCTGGAGATCGCCGTTGGTGCGCACGACGAGCTTCGCGAAGAACGTCGAGTCCTTGATATCGTGAATGACGACCTGCTCCAGGTTGGCGTTGAGAGTCTCGAGGATGTTGCGCATCAGGTCGTGCGAGAGCGGCCGCGGCACCGGAGCGCCTTCGAGTGCGAGCGCGATAGCCGTTGCCTCGAACGGTCCGATCAGGATCGGTAGGTAGTGCGATCCATCCATGTCCTTGAGGATGACGACCGGATCGTGGGTCAAAAGGTCGATGCCGAGTTTGTCGACCTTCATCTGGCGCATGGACGACGTATCCGACGCGTCCCGGGTGGTCGCCTCCAAGCGTAGCGGCGGTCCCGAGCCGGGTAGGGCGAGCGACGCGAGCAGCCGAACGGAGGGCGGTTCATCATGGCCCTCTCCTGCGGAATCGTGGGCTTGCCCAACGTCGGCAAGTCGACAATTTTCAACGCGCTGACGCGTTCGGCGCAAGCGCTCGCGGCGAACTATCCGTTCGCGACGATCGAACCGAATGTCGGCGAAGTCGCAGTCCCCGACGAACGGCTGCGCGTTCTCCAAACGCTCGTCAACGCACGCCGCGTCGTTCCGGCAACCGTGCGGTTCGTCGACATCGCGGGATTGGTTCGCGGAGCGAGCACGGGCCAGGGACTTGGAAACGCGTTTCTCAGCCACATCCGTGAAACGGATGCGGTGGCGATGGTGGTGCGCTGCTTCGAAGATTCCGACGTCACGCACGTAGAAGGCCACCCCGATCCGCGCCGCGACGTCGAAATCGTCGCGATCGAGTTGGCGCTGGCGGACCTCGAGACGATGCGCCGCCACATTCCCAAACTGGAGCGTGAAGTTCGCGCCGACGCCAAACTTCGAGGACGCCTCGAGGCGGCGCGTGCGGTCGCCGCGGCGTTGGAAGAAGGAACGCCTGCGCGGGCGTTTCCCGAAGGATCTCCGCAAGCCGAGGCGGCAGCCGCCGCGTCGTTGCTCACCGCGCGGCCTCTCCTCTACGTAGCCAACGTCGCCGAATCGCAAATCGGCAATCCCGGCCCGATGGTGGAGGCGCTTCGCGAGGTTGCTGCGGCAGAAGACGGCCGCCTGGTCGTGCTTTCGGGAAAGGTCGAGGCCGAACTGGCCGGCCTCTCGGAGGACGAGGCGCGCGATTTTCGCAGTGAATTGGGACTCGCGCGCAGCGGGCTCGACGAACTCGCCGTCGCCGCGTACGACGCGCTCGGCCTGATGACGTTTCTCACGGCGGGTGAGAAAGAAGTACGCGCGTGGACGATTCCCCGCGGCACCAAGGCACCCGAAGCCGCCGGGCGCATTCACGGCGACATCGAGCGCGGCTTCATTCGCGCCGAGATCGTGTCGTACGACGACTACGTCGCACACCGAACGATGGAGGCGCTGCGAGCCGCCGGACTGATGCGCAGCGAAGGCCGCGAGTACGTCATGCGCGAGGGAGACGTCGTCAACTTCCGCTTCAACGTCTAGCAGCGGCACTGCGACTTTTCGCTCAGCGACCCAATGCGGAGGGGTCGGGGAAGCCCGGGCGCAAGTCATGCCGCGGAGGCACCTACCTGTATGGCGGTATTGACCACCCCGGCGCGTGAAGTTTCCGTTTTCGGCGACGCGATCGCATATTTCAAGGAAGCAGCCGATCTGCTCGAGCTCGACGCCGGCATGCGGCGCATCCTCACGAGCCCCGCACGGCAGATCATTTTTGCGATTCCGTTTCAGCGCGACTCGGGTGAGTTCGAAGTCTACACCGGCTACCGGGTGCAGTTCAGTTTTGCGCGCGGCCCGGCCAAGGGCGGCATTCGGTACCATCCGGGCGTAACGCTCGACGAGGTCACCGCACTGGCGTTTTGGATGACGTGGAAATGCGCCGTGGTCGACCTGCCGTTCGGCGGCGGCAAGGGCGGCGTCACCTGCGATCCGAGTACGCTCTCGATGAACGAGATAGAACGCATTACGCGCCGCTACGCCGCCGAACTGGTCGAAGTCGTCGGCCCCGACAAAGACGTGCCCGCGCCCGACGTCAACACGACGCCGCAAATCATGGCGTGGTTCATGGACACGTACTCCATGCACGTGCGGCAAAATCAGCCGGGCGTGGTCACCGGAAAGCCGCTCGAGATCGGCGGCTCGCGCGGTCGCGTCGAAGCCACGGGACGCGGCGTCACGATCTGCGCGCTCGATCAAATGAGCGAGATCGGCATCCACCCCGAAAACGCCACCGTCGCGATACAGGGCTTCGGCAACGTCGGCCGCTACGCGGCGAAGCTTTTCGAGGAGCGCGGCTGCCGCGTCGTCGGCATCTCCGACGTCACCGGCGCGTACTATAATCCCGAAGGCATCTACGTCAGCGGTGCGATGGCCCACGTGGCGCAGCACGGCACGCTCGAAGGTTTCAAGGGCGGCGACAGAATTACCAACGCCGAGCTGCTCGCCTCGCCGTGCGACGTGCTCGTGCCGGCCGCGCTCGAAAAGGTTTTCAACGCGGAGACCGCCGCCAAAGTTCAGGCCAGGCTCATCGTCGAGGGCGCGAACGGGCCGACGACACCCGAAGCCGATCGCATTTTCAAAGAGAAGGGCATCGTCGTGATTCCCGACATCATGGCGAACGCGGGCGGCGTCACCGTTTCGTACTTCGAATGGGTGCAAGACCGGATGGGATATTTTTGGAAGGAATCCGAGGTCAATCAGCGCCTCGAAGAGTTCCTTCTCGCAAATCTGCACGAAGTGCGCGCCATCAGCAACGCGCGCGGCGCAACGCTGCGCACCGCCGCGTACACACTCGCGATCGACCGCGTCGTGAAGGCATTGAGGATGCGCGGCATTTACGCGTAACCCTAGGTGTCGTCCTGAGCCCTTCGACTCCCTTCGCTCGCTCAGGACAGGTTCCGGCGCGCGGCGCGCCGCAGTCCAAGGACCGCTGAAAGCCTTGTGCCTTGTTGCGCTGGTCGCGCTTGCGGAGTGTAGTGGCGCATCGGCGCCGTTGCAACCAAATACTCCCAGTAGCGCTGATGCTTTGCAGGCCGCGTACAGAGCTGCCCACGGTTCGTGGATGGACCCTGCGGCGAAAGGCCAGCGTTTGCTCTACATCTCGGATGAGAAAAATAGGGCAGTCTACGTTTACGGAGCTTCCAACAAACTGGTCGGAACGTTGACCGGATTCCTTCAGCCGTTAGGTGAGTGTGTGGACGCGGTGAGCGACGTTTGGATCGTCGACGGCGACGGCAATACGGTCGTCGAGTATGCGCACGGCGGCACGACTCCAATCTCGGGAATTAGCACCTCTGCCGGGGATGCCGTCAGCTGCTCCGTAGACCCAACGACGGGCGACATCGCGATCGGAGTTTACAGTTTCACCAGCGCTCCGGGCTGGATTCAGGTTTGCACGCTGCCGTCACGGCAATGTACGATTTTGAAGCATTCTCCCGTTTCGTACGTATCATTCGTGTCGTACGACAAGAACGGAAATCTTTACGCCGATGGGCTGGACAGGAATCGGGAGTTCGTCGTCTTTGCCGTTCGCGCGCCGGGCGGAAACTTTCAGAAAATAACGATCAAAGGCGCGACCATCAACACGCCAGGCGCATTGGTCAATAAATTCGGCGTTCTCTCGCTAGGCCAAGGCGGGTCTGGGACTTCGACGATTTATCAGATCGCCCCAGATGGTACCGTAACGGGTTCGACGCAACTCTCCGGCGCCGATTTTTGCGTGCAGTTCGCCATCAGCGGAAACCTCAAATACGCGCGCGCGACGTGCGCGAACTCCGGCGGCAACGTCACGAAATACAAGTATCCGGCAGGCGGCAATCCGGTCGTAACGCTATCCGGGCCCTTCAGCGAGCCGTTCGCGGCCGTCTACAGCAACCCGTAAAGCTTTTCGCGCCGCCACAGGCGGCGCGCTTCGTCTTTCGACTGCGCCCCTTCGACGCCGCGGCCCTCGGGCCGCTTCGCTCAGGGTGACACACAGATAACGCTTCGCTCAGGGTGACACACAGATAACGCTTCGCTCAGGGTGACACACAGATAACGCTTCGCTCAGGTGACACACAGATGACGCTTCGCTCTGCATGACAGCGAGGCGCTAGCGTGACAATTTGCGGTCGATGATGCCGCTCGACGACGGTCCGCAGAGCGCGGGGTTCTGAGCACAGGGCGGCGCGTACGGATCCGGATAACAGTAGCTCGTATTGCTGCAGCGTTTTCCTGCGTAAGCGGCCTTGACGTCGATTTGCGGAATACGCGCGGCGTACGCGCCGTCGATCGTTGCGATGAACGCATAGGCGAGCAGCGCGTATCCGGTATTCGACGGATGCAAGCCGTCGAAGCTCACGAGGCCGCCCTCGAAGCCCAGCGTGCAGCATTGATTCTGGCGGCTGATGCCGATCGCCATGCGGAAGTACGGATTCGACGGGTCGCCGCTGGCGATGCCGGAGAAGATCGATGCCACGTCTACAAGTGGCGTCGACGTGTTTTGGGCGGCCGTCGCGATGCCGTCGTTAACGGCCGTGTTGAGTGCCTGCACCTGCGCCGCGAATGCGGGTGTGATGTAGAACATGCCCAGGCCGCTGCCCGGTTTACCGTTATCCAGATCGGGCAGCTTGCCGTGGTCGTGGTAGTACTGGATGATCGCAAACGTCCCCTGAAGCGTCAGATATCCGCACGGTTCATCGAGCGAGGTGGGTTGACAACCGCTCGGCGTCGCGAGGTGGTACTGCAGCGCAATCTTGGCCGTCAGGCCGTTGGCAACCGATGGTGAAACCTGCAGGACCGCCTGGAAGACGCACGAGACGTACGCTTGGATGTTCCGTACGCAGATGGAGCGCGACGGAATCGTGACGCGCATGAAATACGGCGTCTCGAGGATGTTCGGCAGATTTGCCGCGACGACGTGGGCGCCGGCGTGTTTGAGCGTCCCGATGGCTTGACGCAGGTCCGCCGCGGCTTGACCCGGCGTGGAGTCGCCGCCGTGGAAGAGGCCGCCCGAGCCCATGAACTTCAAGACGTCGTTCGCGCCGAGCCATACGAGTGCAAGCGTCGGCTTGAGTTGCGCCGCGGCGTTGACCATCGTGAGCTTCGAGTTCATGAACGACCAGTTGCGCAGCACCGGCCAGTAGGTGCTGCTTTCGCCGTCGACGACTTGCTGGAGCAGTCCGCGGATTCCCGGAAGCGCCTTGCACGTATTCGATTGCGGCTGCGAGATCGTGTTGGCTTCGTGCAGCGTGATGCCGGGCACCGCGACGTTGCGAATCGTCGTCGAGAACGGATTCATGCGCACGCGTTTGCTGCCCGTTAAGAGATAGCCGGCAGCGTTGAAGCCGCCGTCGTCGGCGCACGCGTTGCCCTGTTTCTCCGGCTCGAACGGCAGGCCCAGAGCGGGAACGAGTTCGTTGTTGATGCCGGGGCCTGCAATCAAGGGAAGCGGACTGACGTTCGGATCGAACTCGTTGGCGATCGCTTGCGAAAGCGGAAGTCCCGACGCCTGCTCGTCGACGTCTGCCCACCATCCTTGCTCTTGCGTCACAGGCACCGTCAGTCCGGGAAAGAGCGGATCCGGCACGCCGGTCGCACCGAGCATGCCGCCGGCTTGGTAGCCGGCCGTCAAACTATCGCCGACTCCGACGATGCGCGATAACAGCGGTTGTCCGCTCGGGCCGCCGCCGTTGCCGGCCGGCACGGCGCCGCCCGAACTGCCGCCTCCACTGCAGGCGGCCATTGCCGTCAAGCTCGTAATCGCAAGTGCTTTGCGCAACGTCGTGAGATTCATTACCGATGGCTCCGGTTTTAGAGTGGGAAGAAGTTCGGCGATCCGATGCCGATCTGCAGTTGAAGTTGCGTCGCCTTCAGGCCGCCGACGACCGGCCCGCAGTTTTGCGGTGAGATCGTCAGGCATTTAATCGCGGTGACGTTATCGGGCCCGAGGTTGGTCGGATTGCCGCTATTGAGCACCAACTGAACGAAACCGTATTTCGCAAACCGCTGCGACACGCCCAAGAAATATGCGATCAGATGCTCGGGATACGGATCCGTCGGAAGGTAGTCGCGCGCGCTCTGCGGCTCGACCCAGAATTTCGTATCCGGGAACGGCGTGTACTCCAGGTACAGCGTCTGCGGCGTCTGCATGTGGTTGTTCCCGTTGACGCCCGCCGTATGCATCAGCCACTGCGCCGCGATCGTGAACGTTCCGAACATCTTCGGCGTCTTGAGAAACGGCAAGGTGACGGCAACGGCCTTGAACTGTGCGGTGCGCGTTGGGACGTCGCTGAAGTACGGTCCGTCGGGCGGGTTGTAGGCGAACGGCACGATGTCGTTGTTGTTCACGGATTCGCCGATTTGGCCCCCGCGGGCGACATACGCGGGCGCGACGACGATCGGAAGCACGTGTCCGCCCGGCATGCCTTTAATGACGAAGAGCTGCTCGAGCAGGAAGATGCCGAACGTGTCTTTCGTCCTCACGTTGATGTTTTGACCGGTACCTGGACCGCACACGTCGCTGCCGCCCAAATCGGCGCACCCGACCGGATTCTTAAAACCCTGAACGTAGATCGGCGCCAGACCACTGTTGAAGCCGTAGGGCCAGTGCTGCAGTTGAAACATGCTGGCGACGATGCGCGTCGTCGGCTGCCACGCGTACGAAAGCGAAGCGTCCACGCCGCCCATCAGCCAGCCCTTGCCCAAGTTTCCGATGTTGCCGTAGGGATAGGCCGTCGTCACGTCTCCGCTGTAGCCGATGCCGGTCGGAAAGCCGATTACCGGCGTGATGCGCTGCTGGCTGACGGGCGGAATTTGTGCCACGGTCCCATTCGGAAGCACGATCGGCGCGGGCGTGGCAGCAGCTGCTTGCCGGCGCGCGGCTTCTCGCTTCTTACGCTCGGAGTCGATCGTGCTCTTAATCGCATCGTTCGCACCCGGCACGACGGATTGCTCGTAGACGTTTTCGATGCCGTCGGCGCGTGCCGGTGCGACCGGCAAGCACGACGCCGCAACTGCAACGACCGCAGCAAAAACGCAAAAGCGCAGTTTCAACATGCTGCGGACGTTGCGCCCCGGCGAGCCGAAAACCCTCGCGCCGCGAAAATGCGAACTTAAATCCCTATTTTTACGATCTCCACCGCTTGCCTGACCCTAAAGATAGTGCTTTCAGGCGGTTATTGCGCCGGCGACTGAAGTCGGGGACGCGGCACGGACCGGTGTACCGGCACGCGCAATCGTTCAATTCGAGGCGCCAGGGGCAAACGCTCGTCGTTTGCATCCACCGGTTTAGCAACGATACGATAGTCGAAGGCAACGTTCGAGCGTCCTCGCATGGTTTCACGCACTTGAAAACCGGCGGCGGTCTTCATGCTGACGTACAAACCGTGGGTGTCGCCGAGCGGCGTCAAAAACACGTAGTAGTTTCTGCCGCGATCGATGACCGAGGCAAAGTCGGAAGGCATGATCACGTTGGCGACGCCGTTCGTGAGCCGGTTTTCGCCGACGTCCTCCATGGTGGCCGTCGCCGATTGTGCCGCATACGCGAGCACGCGACGCCCGCTGCTGCTGCGGTGGCGCTGCGTCAGCGCTCCGCCTGAAATCGACCCGGTGCAAACCAAGTTGGCACCGGAATCCACATAACAAGCGGCTTGTGTTTGATCGTTACCCAGGTTTAATAGCAAAGCGTTGCCGTTCGTGACGCCCGACAAGGCTGCACCAGTCTGTCCGTCGGCCTGCCCGACGACGGCGAGACTTCCGTCGCCGGACGTGTATCCGAAGACGCCCCCTCCGGCAAAGGCATCGTCTTCGCCATGGATACCATAGGTAGACCCACCTTGGCTGAATCCAAACACGGCATCATTGGCCACTGAAACGGCAGACACGCCGATGCCGCTGCCGGTGTTTCCTCCGCTAATCGCCGGACTGCTGCCGGTGCTGCCGCCTGCGACACCCGCTGCGGTGCCGCTGCCGGCGCCGTAAACGCCTGCGAGATGAGCGGCACTCGACGTCCCGGTCACGCCGTATCCCGACTTGCTGGTTCCCGCAACGCCCGCTGCCGCGCCGTTCGATTGGCCGGTGAGACACGCGGTACCCGTTCTGCAAACGAACGTCTTGGCTTTGTTCGGCTCGACATATTGCGCTCGTACGATGGCGAAGCTCGAAAACGCGATGGCGACGGCAATGGCAATCGCGCCGACCGCCATAGAGCCCGTGCTCCGATTGACTGGCCTCTGCATGTGCTTGCCTCCTTTTTCGCGGAAGAAAAACAAGCGACTTCTGCGCGGGCAGGCCGGGGCCTGTTCGCTAATGCGCGGTGGGCGTTACGGGGGCTTGTCCTTCGGCGATCGTGCCGTCTCGGCGACGCGCACCGTTGCGTTCCGCACGCCCGCCGCGTAGCTCCAGCGACTTAATGATGACGTAGAGCACCGGCGTGATAGCGAGATTCAAGAACGTCGAGACGAGCATGCCGCCGAATACGACGGTGCCGAGCGAGTGGCGCGCGGCGTTGCCGGCGCCGCTTGCGAAGACGAGCGGCGTCACGGCGATGACGAACGCGATCGACGTCATCAGAATCGGGCGGAGCCGCGTGAGTGCGGCCCGTAACGCCGCCTGCACGACGTTTGCGCCTTGCTTCAGTTGCTGATTGGCAAACTCCACGATCAGAATCGCGCTCTTGCTCGCTAGGCCGATGAGCATGACGTAGCCGACCTGCGCGTATGCATCTTGCGAAATCGACGGATCGAAGAGAAACGGGATTGGAAAGTGGCGGATGTTGATGAATGCCAGCGCGCCGAAGAGCGCGGCCGGCACCGCCAGCAGCACGATCAGCGGATCGATGAAACTCTCGTATTGCGCCGAAAGCACGAGAAAGACGAAGACGAGCCCGAGCGCAAAGATGAGTACGGCGAGCGGCCCCGCGGCGATTTGGTCGAGTTGCAGTCCGGTCCACTCGTAGCTTACGCCGGCGGGCAATATCTTCTGCGCGAGCTGCTGCATCGCGTTGATCGCCTCTCCCGAACTATGGCCGGGGGCCGAGTTGCCCTGCAGCTCGATGTTGCGGTAGAGATTGTAATGCGTGATGACGGGCGGCCCTAACTGCATCTTGACGTTCATGAGCGCGTTGAGCGGCGTCATCACGACGCCGGTGGCGGTGGTCTGCGTGGTCGCCGCACCGGGCGGCGGCGTCGCCAACGGGTTGGTTCCCGTGGGGATGTTCGGGGCTGCCGAACCGTTGTGCACGTAAATCTGCTGCAGCGACGCAATGCTATTGCGGAACGGGGCGTCGGCCTGCACGTCGACCTGCCACGAACGATTGAGATACGTAAAGTTATTGACGTAGAGCGATCCGAGTTCCACCTCCATCGTTTGGAAGATGTCGCTCAGCGAGATGCCGATCGCTTTGGCTTTATTGCGGTCGACGTTGACTTGCAGCTGCGGCGAGTTGATGCGGTACTGCGTGAAGACGCCGCTCAACCGGGGATCTTTCGCTGCGGCACCCATCATCGCGTACGTCAGTCCCATCAGTTTATCCAGGCCGACGTTGCCGCGATCTTCCAGTTCGAACTGAAAACCGCCGACGGTGCCGACGCCGTTGATCGCGGGCGGATTGAACGCAAAGATTTGCGCTTGCGGAATCTGCATGTAGAACGCGCCGTTGAGCCGCGCAAGCAGCGACGTCATGCTGTGCGGGCACGGTTTGAGCAAGAGCGCGCTCAGCGGCGAGCATTCGCGCTCTCCCCACGGCTTGAGCAGCGCGAACATGAGACCACGGTTGGGCGCCGCGCCGCTGAAGCTGAATCCGCCGACGTCGAAGAGATGCGCAACTTCGGGCTGCGCCATGACGATCTGCTCGGCCCGTTTTGAGATCTTCTGCTCGCCCTCCAGCGAGGTTCCTTCCGGCGTCTGCACCAGCATGATGAAGTAGCCCTGATCCTCTTCGGGGATGAAGGCTTGCGGCGTCGACAAGAAGAGGAAGCCGGTCAGCGCCAGCGCCAGCCCGAAAACGCCGGCGACCCACCAACGATACCGGAACGCCTTAGGCAGCTGGCGGGCGTACCATTCGCGGAATCCCTTGAAGCCGTGGTTGAACCAACGGAAGAAGATGAAGTTGGATTCGGTTTCACCGCTCAGAAAACGCGCCGACAGGACCGGCGCCAGCGTCAGCGCTTGGAATAGCGAGATCGAGATGGCGGCCGCGATCGTCAGCGCGAACTGTTTGTAGAGCTGACCGGTCGTGCCCGGAAAGAAGCCGACCGGAATGAACACCGCGAGCAGCACCAGCGAGGACGCGACGACGGCGCTCTGAATTTCCGACATGGCCTCGGCAGCGCTGGCGATCGCGTTCTTTTTGCCCTTGTTCATTTCGATGTGGCGGGCGATGTTTTCGATAACGACGATCGCGTCGTCGACGACTAGTCCGGTCGCCAGCGTGAGCCCGAAGAGCGTAATCGTATTGATCGAAAAACCGAAGATCTTCATGACGAAGAACGTGCCGACCAGCGAAACCGGGATCGTGGCTGCCGGGATCAGCGTCGAGCGCGGATTCTGTAAGAAGACGTAGATGACGAGCACGACCAGCACGATCGAGAGGAGCAGCGTCAGCAGCACCTCTTTGATGGATTCCCGCACGAAGGTCGTGGTATTGAACGCGACCGTATAGTGCACGCCCGGCGGGAACGCCTTGGACAGCTGGTCCATTTGCGCGGTGACCGCGCGCGAAACGTCGAGCGCGTTGGCGGTGGAGTATTGCTGCACGCCTAAGCCGACGACGCGCGAGTGGCCGTCGAAGCGGAGCGCCGACGAGTAGTCTTGCGCGCCGAGTTCCACCCTGGCCACGTCGCCGAGCCGCGTGAAGCCGCCGTCGGCGTTCGAGCGCAGGATGATGTTCGCGAACTGCGTCGGGTCGGAAAGCTGGGTTACGGCGTTGACCGTGTACGTGTACGGCTGTCCCTTGGGCGCGGGCGGCGAACCGATGCTGCCGACGCCGATCGCAACGTTCTGTTCCTGCAGCGAGCTCACGACGTCGCCCACATCGAGTCCTTGGGACGCCAGCAGCCGCGGGTTGAGCCAAATGCGCATCGCGTACTGGCGCTGGCCGAAGATGCGGATGCCCGAGACGCCGGGCACGCGCGAGAGATTGTTAACGATGTTCAACTGCGCGTAGTTGCTGAGTTCGAGCGTGTCGTATTGCTTGCTGTCCGACGTGAGCGCAATGCCCATCACGAACGTGCCGGCGTTCTTCGAGACCGTGACGCCGACTTGCTGGACGCTGGCCGGCAGCGTGCCGAGCGCGGTCTGCGTTGCGTTTTGCACGTCGGCCGCGGCGATGTCGAGATCGACGCCGAGATTGAACGTCAGCGTAATCGTCGAGATGCCCTGCGCGCTGGTGGAACTGATGTAACGCAGTCCCTGCACCGTGTTGACGGCTTGCTCGAGGGGCGTCGTAACCTGGGCCTCCACCGC
Source organism: Vulcanimicrobiota bacterium (assembly GCA_963704715.1). GTDB lineage: Bacteria > Vulcanimicrobiota > Vulcanimicrobiia > Vulcanimicrobiales > Vulcanimicrobiaceae > Tumulicola. The sequence goes on from OY969933.1 coordinate 2,532,286, forward strand.
CTGCGGACTCGCTCCGACGTAGACGGCCGAAACGCTCACCACGGGCGGCGCAATTTGCGGATACTGCGCGATCGGCAACGTCGGTATCACGACCCCGCCGCCGATGAGCACGATCAGGGAGCAGACGATGGCCAGGACGGGCCGGCTCAGGAATACCTTGGTCACGTTTTCCCCAAAACTCGCAAGCCGTATCCCGAGTTGCGGTTAAGGTCGTCGCTTCTCGTCGGGTCTAGGAGGTCACGGCCGTGGTGTGCTCTGCACTCGAGGCCGGGGCCGATGACGAGCCGGCAAGAATGGACGACCTTAACCCGGGAAGGCTTGTTCGGCGTGGTACGAGCTGCGCGACAGCGGGCTCGACACGACCTGGTGGAACCCCTTTGCCTTCGCGGCGTTTCCGAGCTCCTCGAACCGCTCCGGCGCGATGAACTCGACCACTGGAAGATGCTTCTTGCTCGGTTGCAGATATTGTCCCATCGTGAAGATGTCGACGCCGGCGGAGCGCGCGTCGTCCATCGCTTGCTCGATCTCGCCGTCCGCTTCGCCCAATCCCAGCATCAGCGACGTCTTGGTGTAACGTTCCGGAGCGCGGCTTTTCGCATGCTCCAGCACGCGAAGCGACTGCACGTACTTCGCGCGCTTGTCGCGCACCGAGGGGGTGAGGCGCGCGACCGTTTCGAGATTGTGCGCGAAGACGTCGGGCCGGGCGTCCATCACGATGTCGAGCGCCGTCAGGTCTCCGCGATAGTCGCCGCTGAGCACCTCGACGCGCGAACCCGGAACGCGGGCGTGAATCTCGCGCACGGTGTTCGCGAAGATCAGCGCTCCGCCGTCGGGAAGATCGTCGCGGTCGACGGCCGTGAGCACCAAGTATTTCCAGCCGAGGTCGCGGACGGCTTCGGCGACGCGCACCGGCTCGAGCCAGTCGATTTCGCCGCGAGGATTGCCGGTCTTCACGTTGCAGAACCGGCATCCGCGCGTGCACACGTCGCCGAGGATCATGATGGTCGCCGTTCCGGCACCCCAACACTCGGCCAGGTTCGGACACGCCGCTTCCTTACAGACGGTGTGGAGTGCCAGCGCGTTGACACGTTCCTTGACGCGCTCGTACTCGTCGCCGGAGGGCAGCGAAACGCGCAGCCACGGCGGTTTGCGGACGTGCAGCGGCGGAGCCGGCGGCCGCGTTAAGTCGACGTCGATTGCCATCGTATCTCAAACGCTTTCGCCAGCTCCTCGAGCAGTATGCGCTTCGCCTCGTCGAGCGCGATCGGCCGACCGCACTCTCTCGAGAGCGACGTGATGCCGCGGCCGGGCAGTCCGCACGGTGAGATCAGCCGGTCGTAGTCGAGTCGCGTGGAGACGTTCAGCGCGATACCGTGGAGCGTCACCATCGCGCGCACGGCGAGCCCAATCGCGCAGAGTTGATTGAAGCCGACCCATACGCCGGCGTGCTCGCTCCAGCGCTCGGCTGCGACGCCGAACCGCGCGCAGGCCGCCATCACGGCGCCTTCGAGATCGCGCACGAGCGGAACGACCTCGCGAAAGCGCGCGAGACGGCGAATCGGGTAGACGACCAGTTGACCCGGGCCGTGATACGTTACGTCGCCGCCGCGCTCGACGGCCACGACGTCGATGCCGCGCTCGGCGAGGACGTCGTCGGAAAGGAACACGTTTTCGCGCTTGGCGCGGCGTCCCAGCGTAATGACCGGCGGATGCTCGACGACGATCCACGTGTCGGGTTCGCGTCCGTCGCGCACGGCGTCGTGTAAGCGGTGCTGCAAATCCCAAACGTCGCGGTACGGGCGCGTTCCCAGATCGAGCAGCCGGGCCTGGATCGGAGTCGCGCCCGTTGCGGTCACGGTCATTTCGCTGCGGCGGCCGCCTTCGGCTTGGGATTGACGATGTGAATCGCTTTGCCGTGAGCCGCTTCGGCGGCATCCATAATGGATTCGGTCAGCGTCGGATGCGGATGGATCGAGAGTCCGATGTCTTCGAGCGTCGCGCCCATCTCGAGCGCGATGACGCCTTCGCCGATGAGCGATTCGGCTTGCGGAGCCACGATGTGCATGCCGAGCAGCAAATCGCTTTTTGCGTCGCCGACGAGTTTGATCAGGCCGTCGGTCTCGTTCATCGTGCGCGCGCGACCGCTCGCGGCAAGCGGGAATTTGCCGATGCGCACTTCGTAGCCTTTGGCCTTCGCTTCTTCCTCGGAGAGGCCGACGGTCGCGACCTCCGGATCGGTGTAGACGCAGTTCGGCACTGCGACCGGATCGAACGCGGCCGACTTGTCGCCGGCAATCACTTCGGCGGCTACGACGCCCTGCTTCATCGCGCGGTGCGCGAGGAGCGGTTGGCCGGTAACGTCGCCGATGGCAAAGACGTTGGGTGTTTTCGTGCGCATCTGCTGATCCACTGCGATGAAACCCTTGTCGTCGGGCGCGAGATTCGCTCCCTGTAAATTGAGGTTGTCGGTGACCGGACGCCGGCCGACTGCGACGAGCACCATGTCGAACTCGCGCGTCTCGTCTTTGCCGCCGGTCCCGTCGCCGTTGAGGGTCGCGCGCACCGTCGATCCGTGCTTTTCGACGGCGCCGACCTTCGTGTCGAGCATGATCTCGACGCCCTGTTTTTTCAGGATGCGCCCAAGGGTTTTGCCGATTTCGGCGTCGGTGCCGGTGAGAATTTGCGGCATCATCTCGACCACGAGCACGGCGGCGCCCATGCGCGCAAAGACGGTGGCGAACTCCAAACCGATCACGCCGCCGCCGATCACGAGCAGCTTTTTGGGAATGCGGCCGATGTTGACCGCATCGTCGGAGTTCACGATCGTTTCGCCGTCGCGCGGCCACGCCTTGACGTCGACCGGCGCCGAACCGGTCGCGATGACGACGTTGGCGGCCTTGATCGTGTCTGTGCCGCCGTCTCTTTTCTTGACGAGCACCTCGGTGGGACTCGTGAATGCCGCTTCGCCGTAGAGAAACTCGACGCCGTTGGCTTTGAAGAGCGTCTTCACGCCGCCGACGTTGGCGTTGACGACGTCGGTCTTGAACTTCGCGACGCCTTCGCGATCGACGTCGGCTTTGGGAACCTTCAAGCCGATCGCAGCCGCCTGATCGATGTGACGAATCACCTCGCCGACGTGCAGCAGCGCTTTGGTGGGAATGCACCCCCAGTTGAGACAGACGCCGCCGACCTCGTCGCGGTCGACGCAGATAACTTTTTTGCCCAGCTGGCCGAGGCGAATGGCGGCGTGATAACCGCCCGGCCCGGCGCCGATGACGACCGCGTCAACCTGATGTTCTGCCAAGCTCGTGCTCCTGTTCGTGGCGTTGTACTGCGGATTGCGAACCCTTCGACTCCCTCAGGGGTCCGGGCCTCGAACGTTTCGAAATTGGACTGCTCCATGACGGCCGTTGGATGGCACAACGTCTTGCCGGAGCTCGACCGGGCGTCGATCGTTCCGCTCTACCGGCAAATTTACGAGGGCTTGCGGGAAGCAATTCTCACCGGGACGCTCCCCGAATCGACGCGCCTTCCTCCCGAACGCAGCCTGGCGCAGCGTTTGGAAGTCAACCGCAGCACGGTCGTGCACGCGTACCGCGAGCTGGTCGCGGACGGGCTCATCGAACAGCGCGTCGGCGCCGGGTCGCGGGTCGTGCCGCAACTACGCGCCGGTCAGCCGGAACGCGCGGCCGGCGTTCCGTGGTGGGTCACGCTTCCGCCGTGGCGTGTCGGCGAGTTTCCCAACGTGCTCGGGGAGCTCGCGGCCAAGCCGCAGAGCGGCCGCATCTCGTTCGTGCAGGGCGTGGCGCCCGACGAGCCGTCGCCGCTGGGCGCGCTCGCGAAGTCGTTCGGCCGCGTCGCCACCGATCCGCGCTTCATTCTGTCCTACGGCGATTCGGAAGGTTACGAGCCGCTGCGCGCCGCTATTGCCGCGCGCATGAACGCTCGCGGGGCGGCGACTGTGGCTCCCAACAACGTCATCGTCCTCACCGGCTCGACGCAAGGCATCGCCATCGTCGCGCAGAGTCTGGCCGAGCCGGGCGACGAGATCGTCGTCGAATCACCCTCGTATCCGGGAGCGCTGCAGGTCTTTCAAATCAACGGATTGCGCGCCATCGCGGTGCCGGTCGACGACGAGGGCATGCGCGTCGATCACGTCGAGGCCGTGCTGCGCACGCGCCGCCCACGCTTCATCTACACGATGCCGTCGCTGCACAATCCGACGAATGCGAGCATGAATGCCGATCGCCGCGAGCGTCTCACGACAATCGCGCGACGCGCCGGCGTCCCGATCGTCGAAGACGACCCGTACGGCCCGCTCGCGGGCGCCGGTCCGCCGCTCGTCGCGCTCGCACCGGACCACGTCGTGTATCTCTCGACGTTTTCGAAAACGATCGCACCGTCGCTGCGGGTAGGGTGGCTGGCAGCGCCGCGCACCATTCTCGAACGGCTGCTCCTGCGCAAACAGGCGTACGACATGGCGACGAGTCTCTACGTGCAGGCGGCGGTGACGGATTACTTAGAGAGCGGTTACGACGCGCACGTGGCGCAGCTGCGCGAGGAACTGCTGCTGCGCCGCAAACTTGCCGACGACGCGATCGCTCGCTACTGGCCGCCTTCGCTCAAGGTGAGCCGCCCGTCCGGCGGCTTCTACGCGTGGGTCACGACCCCGCGTGAAGTGCGCGCGCGCGCATTGCTCGATGCCGCCGAACGGCTCGGCGCCTCGTTTCTCTTCGGCGAAGCGTTCTTCGCCAACTCGGGGGGCGATCACAACTTTCGTTTGGCACTGACCGCCGTCAAACGCCGCGATATCGCCGAAGGCATTCGCCGCATCGGCGAGGCCGCCGCGACCCTGCGCCCATGAGCGCTCGCAGTGATCCGCGTCGCGAACTCTTCGTGCTTGGATTGCTGCGGCGCAAACCGCTCTCGGCCTACGCGCTCGATCGCGCGCTGCGCGATCACGTACCGCTCTATCGCGGCTTCAGCCGAGGCAACTCGTACACATTCGTCGAGAAGCTTGCGGAACGGGGTTTCCTGTTACGTAAGCGCGTGGCTGCGCTGCGTGGCCCGTACGCGAGCCGGTCGATCTATCGTCTATCCGCGGCCGGCGAGACGCGGTTTCGCGACTTGCTCCGATCGGTCATCGCGGATCCGCAATCGAGCGATACCGCGCTGGAGACCGCGCTCGTGCTCCTCGGACAACTGCGTCGCGAAGAAGCTGCCGCCCTCATCGCCGAACGCGCGACGCAAATCGAAGCCTACGAACGCCGCATGCTGCGCCTCTTCGGCGACGCGCGCCGGCGCGGCGGCAGCGCTTATTTTGCTGCCTCGCACGCGGTCCATCGCATGCGCAGCGAACGGAGCTTTCTCAAAGACGCGCAAACGCTGTTGGGCGATCCGAAATGGCAGCCCGAGTGGGTGCTCGACGACGGAAGTGTCACCGATCCCGCGCGTAAACTGTGAGAAAACCGCCGAGTTGAGCGCGACGTGTCCGATCGCCAACGCGGCGACCGTCACGAAGGTTACGAGATGCCACCGGCGCAGTGGCGCGCGATACGCCCCCGGCGATTGCAAGTTCGCGCCGAGGAGCGCCTGAAGGCCAAGCGCGAGCAGCGCCAAGGTCCCCAGCCAAATGCCGGTCGAGCCGGCCCCGCGCATCGATCCCATCGAAAGTGCGAGGTGAACGAGGGCAAATGCGAGCGCTGCGTAGCCGAAGACGAAATGCGGGCGCATCCGGTGAACGAAGGCGCCGCGGACGAAACGCCGCAGAATCCAAGCGGCAAGCGCGGCGCATGGGACGCTCGCTAGAGCCACCCAGCCGACGACCGCACCGATCACCGGACGGTGACGTATGGTGTCACGACGGTTGCGCGTTTTACGTCGGCGTGGCCGTGCGTCGTGGCTACGGCGTGCACGAAGAGTACCGCGCCGGCTTTGACGTCGTCGACGGAGCCCATGGCGGTAGGCGTGTCTTGCGGGTAGTACAGCTCGACGGTCACGCCCGTCGTTTTGTAGTGGGCGTCGTCGAGGCGTTCGAGGATTTCGCCGCGCACGTCGTCGCGCAGCCGCGAGTCGACGCGAACGGCGAGCACGACCCGTGTGCCTGCGACGACGGAGTGGAACTGTGAAACGGTGAGGGGCACCGGCGGTCGCATTTGGGCCCCCAGCGGCGCGGAGCTCAGGGCCAATACGGAAACGGTAAGCATCAGTGATTTCATCATGTGCCAAGCGTACGCCGCCGTGCGCGTCGGCGCTATTGGATGACACGCCAAATTACTTCCGGTGAGAGTAATTTCGAGGGCAGGCAGGGAGCCGGTGGTTCTCCGAAGGCGTAACCTGGAAGCGTGTGGCTTACCGTTTTTTCGCTGCGCAACCCCATTGCCGTCACGCTTGCGTACGTAATTCTGGCGGTAGCCGGCGTCGTCGCCTACGCGCGCATTCCGCGTGCCGTTTTACCTCCCATCGCCTTTCCCGTGGTCGTGGTGAGTGCCCCGTACGCCGGTGCGGCGCCCGAGGAAATCGACCGTCTGATCGTCGCTCCCATCGAAGAAAAGCTCCAGGCGATTCCGGACCTCGATCGAGTTTCGTCGCTTGCCCAAGACGGCGCTGCCTCGATCGTCGTGCGCTTTCGGTTCGGCAGCGACGTGCAAACGGATCGCGCCAACGTGCAGCAAGCCGTCGATGCGGCGCGCGCGAATTTGCCGCTCGATTTGCTGCAACCCGGCGTGGAGGAACGCGATCCGGGGCAGGCACCGATTGCCGACGTTGCGGTTGCCTCTCCCGCGCTTTCCGGCCGCGATCTCGAGGTCGCGCTCGACCAACGCATCTTGCCGGCATTACGCTCGACGCCGGGCGTCGGCAGCGTTTCACCTGAGGGCGAACCGGTGCGGCGATTCACCGTCGTGCCGCGGACGGGCGCGCTCGATGCGACGGGCACGACCGTGCTCGGCGTTCTGCGCGCCGTCTCGAGCGCCAACGATATTTTCCCGGGCGGGCGCCTGCGCTCCGTCGCGGGCGATGCAACCATCGGCATCGCATCGGCTTCCGAGAGCGCCGCAGACTTACGCACGCTTCCCGTGGGTGCGGCCGGTTTGCGGATCGGCGACGTGGCTGACGTGGTCGACGGCTACGCGGAGCCGTCAGTACTTGTGCGCGTCGACGGTTCGAACGCCGTGTTGCTTCACGTCTCTCAAGTCGAAAACGGCGACTCGCTCACGGCAATCGCGTCGATGCGTGCGACGTTGAAGCGGCTCGCGCGTGAGAATCCCCTCATTCGTTTCTCGATCCTGCGCAGCGACGAGCCGAAGACCGAGGCGGCCGTAGCGGGAGTGCTGCAAACGCTGGCCGAGGGCGTCGCGCTGACGGTTCTCGTGATGCTAGCTTTTCTTCACGCTTGGCGAAACGCGGCGATCGCCGCGATTGCGATTCCGGCGTCGATCCTTGCGACCTTCACGGCCATGTGGATCGCGCGGTTCAGCATCGACGTACTCTCTCTCATGGGGTTATCGCTGACCGTCGGTATCCTCGTCGACGATTCGATCGTCATCATCGAAGCGATTGCGCGAGCCGCCCGGCGAGGGCTCGCCCCGGACGAAGCAGCCATCGCGGGCCGGCGAGAACTCGGCGGTGCGGCGTTCGCTATTACGCTCGTGGACGTCGCGGTGTTCGCACCGATCGCGCTGACGAGCGGCCTCGTGGGCGCCTTCATGCGCGAGTTTGCGTCGGTCGTCGTGTTTGCGACGGCCTTCTCTCTGTTCGTCTCGTTTACGCTCACGCCGCTGCTCGCGGCGCGGTGGGCGCTGCGACCTCGGCGCGCCGTCACGCTGCAGTCGCTTCCTTGGATGCTGCGTACGCCCGTCGCGCGCTCGCTCGCCGCGTTTACCCAGCGCGCGTTCGCCCTTTTTGCACGGCTCGAAAGAGGGATCGCGTACGCGTACGCCTACCGTTGGCTTCCGGCTGCGTTCGGGCACAGACGGGCCGTCGTTGCCGGCGTCTGGGGGGTGACGGCCCTTTCGCTGATTCCCCTCCTTAGCGGTGCGATCGGCACGGAGTTTTCACCGCCGCTCGATCGCGGTGAAGCCAGTGTCGATCTGCGGTTTCCGGCGGCCACTCCACTCGAACGCAGCGACGCCCGGTCGCAACGAATCTCCGAACGGCTGCTCGACGATCCGAGCATCGCACACGTCGTTGCGGTCGCGGGACGAGGCTTCAACGGTTCCTCCGACACGTCGGCCGCCAATCTCGTGCAGCTCACCGCGGTATTGAACGACTCGACCGCGCCTGCCGATCCGCTCCTCGATCGCATCAAGTCGTTGCAAGCATTGGTGCCCGAGGCGCAGATCGCGGGCTCCGGCCGCGGCATGGGCGGTACGGCGCCGATCCGATACACAGTCGCGGGTGACAAGGGCGCGGTGGACCTTGCCGCGTCTCGGATTGCTACGGCGTTGCAGTCGAATCCGTCGGCCACCGACGTGCGATTGAGCGATGCCGGCATGCAGCCGCGCGTCCAAATCGCGATCGATCCGGTTAAAGCTGCGACGTTGGGGGTGGCTACCGACGACGCAGCGCAGACGGCACGCATTGCCACCGGCGGTGCGACCGCCGCGCGCCTGCGGCTCGCCGGCGGTCTTACCGACGTCCTCGTGCGCTCCGACGGCGCGCAGCGCGGCGATTTGGACGCTGCACTCCGTACGAGCGTGCCCGACCGCAACGGACGCGCCGTTCCGCTAGCGGATCTCGCGAGCGTCGAGCGCACCGCACGCCCGGCGGTCGTCGAGCGCGAGAACGGCGAGCGCGTCGTTTCCGTGACGGCGAACGCGCTATCCGGCGTTCCCATCGGCCGCGTTACGCTGCCGTTAGCGCGCACGATCGCGCATGCGGGATTTCTACCGCCCGGCGTTCGCGTCGCGCCGCGCGGCGATGTCGAACAGTTGCTCGAAGCGATGAAGAAGATGGGCGCCGCGCTCGTATTCGCCGTCGCGATCGTGTATGCGATTCTCGCAATTCTCTACGGCAGTTATCGTATTCCGCTGGTGGTCATGACGACCGTGCCGTTGGCCTCGATCGGTGCCTTCGGCGCATTGTACGTGTTTGGCCGACCGCTCAATTTGTATTCAATGTTAGGTATCGTGATGCTCGTCGGCCTGGTGACGAAGAACGGCATCCTGCTGGTGGAGTTCGCGCACCGCGAGGTGAGACGCGGCCGTACGCCCGAAGCTGCCATGCAAGCTGCGGCTCACCGGCGGTTTCGTCCCATCGTCATGACGACGTGCGCGATGATTGCCGGCATGCTGCCTCTCGCCTTGGGACACACGATCGGTGCGGAGTACCGTCAGGCCATGGGAACGGTGGTGATCGGCGGTCTGTGCAGTTCGCTTCCGCTGACGCTCTTCGTCGTACCGCTTGCCTACGCGCGCGCGGCCAGGCGCCTCAAAACCTCGCGACGCCCTGAAGTCCAGCGCGCGGCCGATGGTGCCGATTTTCCCCGCGAGGGTTGCGGAGTCTCTCGAGGAACGCCTGCGCCCGATGCAGGTTAGCGCGATTCGGCGATCGTTGCTCGCATGGTACTCGCGGCACGGACGAGCGATGCTTCCTTGGCGCGCCGCGCGCAGCCCGTACCGCACGCTCGTCAGCGAGTTCATGCTGCAGCAGACGCAAGTCGATCGCGTCGTGCCCCATTTCGAAGCGTTCGTACGGCGGTTTCCGGATTTTGCGACGCTGGCGGCGGCGCCGGTATCCGAGGTCGTGCGTGCGTGGAAAGGCCTGGGTTACAACGCGCGCGCGGTTCGGCTGCAGGGCGTCGCCCAAGCGGTCGTCGCGCGCTACGACGGCGAGATGCCGAGCGACGGCGCCCTGCTTGCGGCGATGCCGGGCATCGGCGCCTATACGGCTGCGGCGATCCGCGCTTTCGCATTCGACGCCGGCGACGCACCGGTCGATACGAACGTGCGGCGCATCCTCCACCGGCTATTTTTCGGCGTCGAGTTTCCCGCTCGCGCCACGGCGCGCGTACTCGCCGATCTCGCGCGCGATCTGGTCCCGCGCGCAAAGGCGCACGATTGGAGTTCGAGCCTCATGGATTTAGGTGCGGCGATCTGCACCGCTCGCGCGCCGCGATGCGCTCGATGCCCGCTGCGGCGCTACTGTGCTGCGGCGCCGATCGATGCTGCCGACTTGGAACGCCGAAGGCGTGCGCAGCCGCGCGCACCGTCGCGCGCGCCCGAACGCTTCGAACGGACCTCCCGCTTCGCCCGCGGCCGCATCGTCGACCGCTTGCGCGAGTTGCCGCCCGGGGAGCGCATTTCGCTGCTCGATCTCCATCGCTGCCTCGCGCCGGTGCTTTCCGGCCGCGACGCAAACGAGGTGGCGGCGCTCGTCGGCGCATTGGAGCGCGACGGTCTCGTGAGTGCCAACGGCGAGATGGTAGCGCTACGCGATTAGCGCTTCGATATGGCCGGCTCGTCGGAGAGGTCGAGCTCCAACACCGGGGTGACGAGGCGGCGCCGGCACGAGCGCGCGTCGATCACGCTATACGTTCCCAGCGGACGCGCGTAAAGTTGCAGCGAGAAGGCGTTGTCGGTCGCGCTGGGGTTGCGGACGAGATGCAGTTCGGTGGGCGCCAGGCGATGGTCGACGTCGCCGGCGCGCAGATCGAGCCGCTCGCTCTCGCGCAGCCGCACCACGTCGGTGTCGATTTCACCGGCGTCGCAGGCATAGTTCTGCACGTCGAGCGCGCCCTCGAGCATCAGCACCCAGCAGCGCGATGTGCCGTGATCGTGAATCGGACTCACCGAGAGCGGCGCCCAATTCATCGCGACGATTTCGTAGCCGGGAGCGATTGCCAGTCGCGTCCGGCTGTACGCGTGGGCGACGACCGGCAGCCGTTCGCGGTATTCAGCGAAGGCTTTCGCAAAGCGCGTCATTTCGCGTGAGAATTCGCCGTCACCCATGACGTCCGCGAGAACGCGCGCGAGTTCGGCAGGCATCGTTCGTCGAGTTCCGCGCCGGGCCAAGGGGACCTGTAAGCGACCGCGTAAGGCGTGATCGTGACTCCGATTCCGTTTCCCAAGCGAAAGGTTTCCCGCAGCGTCGCCTTGGAGCAGTTGGCGATCCTCGAGCGGTCGTATCCCAATCCGCAGACCGCGCTCGATCATCGCAATGACTTCGAGTTGCTCGTCGCGGTAATTTTGTCGGCGCAGTGCACCGACGCGCGCGTGAATCTCACCACGCCGGCGCTGTTTGCAAAGTATCCGACCGCCGCCGCCTTGGCGCGCGCGCGGCAGCCCGACGTCGAGAAGATCGTCAAGTCGTGCGGATTTTTCCGCATGAAGGCGCGCAACGTCATCGCGTGCGCACGCGACATCGACGAGCGGTTCGGCGGAAAGGTGCCTCGGGAGCGGGAGGATCTGGAGTCGCTGGCCGGCGTCGGCCGCAAGACGGCGAGCGTCGTGATGGCAAATGCGTTCGCGCAAGCGGCGCTGGCGGTCGATACCCACGTCTTTCGCGTCTCCCATCGCCTCGGCTTCACGACCGGTACGACGCCGCGTCAGGTCGAGGACGACCTCACCGCGCTCGTTCCCGCGCCGAAGTGGGGCGCGGCGACGCATTGGCTGATTCTGCACGGCCGGGCGATCTGCAAGGCGCCCACGCCGCTGTGCGGCCGCTGTCCGCTCGCCGAGCGTTGTCCGACGCCGGCGATACTGGCTAAAACTGTAGCGGTCCGGGCTCGTTCAAATGGGCGGGTCGGGGAAGCTCGGCGTCCGACGCGAGCGACTTCAATAAAGAAGAAGCGGTAAGGCGCTCTCCGTAGCCCGGTTCGGTCGAGATTTTCGAAAGATTGATGAGCGCCGGAATCGCAGAAGCGGGATCGAATTGGTATTCGCCGTCGAGGTCCATGCCGCTTACGCGAACGGTTTGATGCACGTCATCGAGCTCGAGCGAGACGCGGCGTCCGCGAAAGCGCAGGCGCACCCGCAGCGGCCGTTCGAGCCGAATCAACGTCACGCCGTTGCGTTCACCTAAAATCGAGTTGAGGCGCTTGCAGCCCGACGCCGCGTTCTCCGCAAAGAGACGCAGCGACTCCTCGGCGTCTTCGGCCCGGCGCTGCGCCGGCGACTCGTCCGCGGCATCGGCGGCACGCGCGAGTTCGCGCTTGGCGCGGATGCGCGTCGCCGCGGCGACGATCGGATTCTGCGCCGTGAAGTCCGGGTCCATCGGGTCGGGCATTGCGTTTCTGCCTTTCTCCACGATGCGGGACGAGGCCCCGCGATACGCGAAATGACCGCCACTCCGGAGGTTTCTCAGTCTCATGAAATACGCCGCGTCGTTTTGCTTTGCGCTCGCACTGGTGGTCGCGGCGTGCGCCGGGCCGCAACAAGATGCGACGCTGCCCCACGGCAGCGAGCGCTCGCTCGCGTTACGGCACAGCGGGCGCTTTCCGACGCCGATTCAGCACGTCATCATCGTCTTTCAAGAGAACCGGACGCCCGATTACCTCTTTCAGAGCATGAAGCAGTATGGTGCGAACATTGCGACGACGGCGGTGGATTCGCTCGGAGACGTCGTGCCGCTCAAACCGATCTCGCTGGCGGCTCCCTATGACTTGGGACACAGCCATAAGACGTTCCTCGACGATTGCGACCTCCAGCCGGGCGGCACGTGCAGGATGGACGGCTTCGACAGTTACCTGCCGGTGAAGTACCATCTGCGGCCCTACGGCTACGCGCCCCAGTCCGAAGTGCAGCCGTATCTCGACATGGCGACGCAGTACGTATTCGCCGACAACATGTTCCAGTCGAACGAAGCCGGCAGTTTTCCCGCGCACCAATACATCATCAGCGGCGACGCGTACGCCGAGCCGGAGACGATGGACAACGTGTCGAGCGATCCGTATAACAAGAAGACGGGTAGAAAGACGCCCGCCGGATGCGACGCGCCCGTGAATGCCGTGGTGGACACGATCGATCCCGTAACCGGCTCCCCGGGCCCGTCGCCGTTTCCGTGCTTCGAGCATCAAACGCTCTCCGATCTGCTCGACGCGCGCGGTATCTCGTGGAAGTATTATCAAAACGGCATGGGGCCTGGTCTTTGGCACGGACCCGATGCGGTCCATCACATCCGGTACGGCCCCGACTATCGCTTCGTCGTGACGCCGCCGCAGACGATCCTCACCGATATTACTAGCGGAAAGTTACCGGGCGTGTCGTGGCTGATGCCGGCTGACGGTTATCATTCCGACCACGCGGGCAACAAGAGCATCGCGGGGCCGTCGTGGGTAGCGGCCGTCGTGAACGCGGTCGGACAGAGCCAATACTGGAACTCCACGGCGATTCTTCTTACGTGGGACGATTGGGGCGGGTGGTACGACCACGTGACGCCGGAGCTGTTCAATACGTACGAACTTGGATTCCGCGTCCCGCTGGTGGTCATTTCGCCCTACGCGAAGATGAACTCACCCAGCGGCGGCGGATACATTTCACACGTGCAGTACGAGTTCGGCAGCCTGCTCGCATTTGCCGAGGAGACGTTCGGAATCCCGAAAGGATCCCTCAAGTCCACCGACGTGCGTGCCAACGATCTGTCGGACGCGTTCGATTTCACGCAATCGCCGCGGCCGTTCGTCGTCATCAGCGCGCCGCCGTTCATTCCGGGCAAAGGCAACCTCAAAGACGAAGAAGACCCATAAGAAAGCGTTCATTTATCCCAACTCGTCGTCAGCTCGGGTCTCATTTGCCGTAGCAAACTTCAACCCTCGCTTCCTAGATTTGGAATAAATCAATCGCTTTCTTTGATTATCTCCCTTTACCGACCAGATTACGAGATATTACGAGGCGCTGAATCTGTTGCGTGCCTTCGTAGATTTGCGTGATCTTCGCGTCGCGCATCATGCGCTCCATCGGGTACTCGACCGAATAGCCGAATCCGCCGAGAATCTGCACGGCATCGGTCGTGACCGACATTGCGACGTCGCCGCATTTGAGTTTTGCCATCGCCGCCCATAGCGTGACGTCGGGACCGCCCGCATCGCAACGCCGGGCCGCTTCGTAGAGGAGCAGCCGAGCCGCTTCGACTTCCGTTTTCATGTCGGCGAGCATGAAGCCGATGCCCTGATGCTGGCCGATCGGCTTGCCGAACGCGAACCGCTCCTTGGCATAGTTGGTGGCGTACTCGAGGGCACCGGCGGCAATGCCGAGCGCTTGCGCGGCGATGCCGGGCCGGGACTTGTCGAGCACGCGCATCGCAATTTTGAAGCCTTCACCTTCCTCGCCCAGACGGTTGGCGGCCGGGACGCGGCAATCGTCGAAGACGAGTTCGACCGTAGGCGAGCCGCGGATGCCCATTTTCTTCTCGAGTTTGCCGACGGCGAATCCGGGCGCACTTTTTTCGACCACGAACGCGCTGACGCCGCGCGATCCCGCTGTGGGATCGGTGACCGCGAAGACGCAAACGACGTCGGCGACGCTGCCGTTGGTAATCCAAATCTTCTGGCCGTTGAGCAAATAGTCGTCGCCGTCGCGCACGGCGCGCGTACGCATCGAGCCGAGGGCGTCGGAACCGCTGGAGACTTCGGTGAGCGCGTAGGCGACGAGATGCTCGCCGGAAGCGATTTTCGGGAGAAAGCGCTGTTTCTGTTCTTCGCTGCCCGCGATCATGATCGGCAGCATGCCGAGTTCTTGCACCGCGACGATCAGCGAACTCGACGCGCACGCTTTCGCAACCTCTTCGACGACTTTCACGTACGTGAGGAAGGTGCCGCCGAGTCCGCCGTACTCGGCGGGAATCGGCACGCCGAGCAGATCGTTCTGCGCGAAAAGCTCCTTGACGTCCCATGGAAACTCACCGCTCTCGTCGATCGCGGCGGCGCGGGGCGCGACGCGCTCCGCAACGAGTTCCCGGACGACCGAGAGCATCAGCTCCTCTTCGTCGCCGGCATGGGTATCGGTTAGCGGTGCGGTCGTCGTCATGCGTACTCTCCTGACGACCTCGACTTCGCGTTGCGGCTCGGCGATTCTTTGGCAGGACGACGCAGCGACTCCCCGCATACTGGCGGATCATGGAGAAAGTCTTCGCATCGTGCGCCGACGCGGTCGCCGACATTCCCAACGGAGCCTCGCTGGCGGTTGGCGGCTTCGGCCTGAGCGGCATCCCGCACAACTTGATCGAGGCGCTGCTCGAACAGGGCGCCGAAGGCCTCGTCACCGTCTCGAACAACTGCGGCGTCGACGGATGGGGACTCGGAGTATTGCTCGACCACAAGCGAGTCCGCCGGACCACCGGCTCTTACGTCGGAGAGAACCGCGAGTTCGAACGGCAGTATCTTTCGGGCGAACTCGAGGTCGAACTCTGCCCGCAAGGCACGCTGGCCGAGCGCCTCCGCGCGGGCGGCTGCGGGATTCCGGCGTTTTACACGTCGGCCGGCGACGGCACGATGGTTGCGGACGGCGGCCTGCCGTGGCGCTACAACTCCGACGGCAGCGTGGCGATCGCCTCGCCGAAGAAGGAGACGCGCGTCTTCGGAGGGCGCGAGTACGTGCTCGAAGAGGGCATCGTCTGCGACTTCGCGCTGGTGCGCGCGTCGGCCGGCGATCGCGACGGGAACCTCATCTTTCACAAAGCGACGCGCAACTTCAATCCGCTGTGTGCGATGGCGGGCCGCACGACCATTGCCGAGGTCGAGGAACTGGTCGAACCCGGCGACATCGCTCCCGACGACGTGCACCTGCCGGGCATCTTCGTTCAACGCATCGTCCGCGTGGGATCGCAGGGCAAACGCATCGAGCGCGTCACGACGCGCAAGCGAGCGGGGTAATCGCAATGGCTCTTACTCGAACGCAACTTGCGGCGCGCGTGGCCCAGGAACTGCGCGACGGTCAATACGTCAATCTCGGCATCGGATTGCCGACGCTGATCCCGAACTACGTGCCGCCCGGCGTCACCGTGACGCTGCAGAGCGAGAACGGCATTCTCGGCATGGGTCCGTATCCGTTCGAAGGCGAGGAAGAAGCCGACTTGATCAATGCAGGCAAGGAGACGGTTACGGTATTGCCGGGCGCGTCGTTTTTCGATTCGGCGCTGTCGTTCGGCATGATTCGCGGCGGCCACATCGATCTCGCAGTGCTGGGCGCGATGCAGGTCTCGGAAACCGGCGACCTCGCAAACTGGATGATTCCCGGCAAAATGGTCAAGGGCATGGGCGGCGCGATGGACCTCGTGCACGGCGCCAAGCGCGTCATCGTGATGATGGAGCACGTTGCCAAGGGAGGCGCCCATAAAATCGTTCGCCGATGTACCCTCCCGCTCACGGGAAAAAACGTCGTGCATCGCATCATCACCGATATGGGTGCGATGGACGTCACGCCCGACGGGCTCGTGCTTCGTGAGCTGGCGCCGGGCGTTTCCCTCGACGAGATTCGGCAAGCGACCGAACCGAAGCTTCACGTGCCGGTCGAGCCGATCGTCATGGACGTTCCCGCCAACGCATAAAACGATACGTTAGAGGGTACTTAAAACCGCCGGGATTGCTGGTGCCGCGACGAACGGATGGCGCTCGTACCGCGTTAAGACGGTACCAACGAATCTCGTCACTTCGTAATCCGGAGGAAACTGCATGACACGACTCATCTCCAAGCTCGGGCTGGCCCCGCTGATCTTCGCTTTCGGCCTCATCGCCGGCGGTGCGCTGATGGGCACCGCGCTCGCCGTCACGCAGCCGCACATGCAGAACGCGCTCTCGGCGCTGCAGACGGCGCAATACGACCTATCGCACGCGAATGCCGATAAGGGTGGCCATCGCGACGCCGCGCTTAACTACACCAACCAGGCGATCCAGCAGGTCCGTCAAGGCATTCAGTACGCCAACTACTACCACCGTTAGGGAAGCTCTGGTTTATCCCAACTCGTCGTCAACTCGGGCCTCATTTGCCACAGTAAACTTCGGCCTCCGTTTCCTGGATTTGAAATAAATCAGAGCTTCCTTAGATTCACGCTGAAGGCAACGCTCGCGACCGCGCTTACGCTGTAAGCGCGGTCTTCATTTACAGTGGACCGTCCCCTGGAACGCCTCTCGGACGCGGCGGGCGCTCAGGACGACACCGCGAAATCGCGGAACTGCGTGCGGTACAGCCGGGCGTATAGGCCGCCGCGCGCGAGCAGCTCGGCGTGGCGTCCGGTTTCCACGATGCGGCCGCCGTCGACGACGAAGATCGTATCGGCCGCAAGAATCGTGGAGAGACGGTGCGCGATGACGAGGCTGGTGCGTCCGCGCATCGCCGTGACGAGCGCGGCTTGAATCGCCGCCTCGTTTTCCGAATCGAGCGAACTGGTCGCTTCGTCTAAGATGAGAATGCGAGGATCCTTCAACAGCACGCGTGCGATCGCTAAACGCTGGCGCTCGCCGCCGGAGAGTTTATGGCCGCGCTCGCCGACGACGGTTTCGTATCCGTCGGGAAGCGAGACGATGAAATCGTGGATGTTGGCTGCGCGCGCGGCGACGGCGAGTTCGGCATCGGTCGCCGAGGGCTTTCCGTAGCGCAGATTGTTCGCGATCGTGTCGTGAAAGAGATAGGTCTCCTGCGTGACGATGCCCACGTTGCGCCGAAGCGACTCGAGATCGACCGTACGAAGGTCGTGCCCGTCGACGAGCACGCGGCCGCTCTGCGGATCGTAAAAGCGCGGAACGAGTTGAGTAATCGTCGTCTTGCCCGCGCCCGACGGACCGACGAACGCGATCGCATCCCCGGCGTTGACGTGGAACGAGACGTTCTCGAGCACGGTGCGCGACGGCGCGCCGTAGGCGAAGGTGACGTCTTCGAAGGCAATCTCGCCGCGCACGCCGGCAAGCGAAACGGCGCCCTTGGGCTCGTATTCCTCCGGCTGCATGTCGAGATAGTCGAAGATCCGTTCGAAGACCGCGAGCGCGCTGACGATTTGCACCTGAATTCCGGCGAGCGCCGCCGCCGGACCGTACAAACGTCCTTGAATAAACGAGACGAAGGCGACGATGACGCCGACTTGCAAGCTGCCGGCGATGGCGTACCAACCGCCGCCGAACCATACCAGGGCCGGTCCGACGATCACCATCGCCGTGACCGAAGCGAGAAACCAGCGCCCGACCATCGCGAGGTCGATCTCGAGCTGCATCAGGCGAGTGCCGACCTCGTAGAACCGAGCCCGCTCGTACGCCTCGCGCGCGAACGATTTGATCAGCGTGATGCCGCTGATGGACAGCGTCTCTTGCGTGATCGACTCGATCTGGTCGCGCTTCTCGCGGGTCTTTTTGCGCACGTCGTACATGCGGCGGCCGACCGGCCCGAGCGGAAAGACCATCAGCGGAACGATGACGATGGAGAGCAGCGCCAGCCGCCAGTTCCAGACGAACATCGCCACCAGCGTCGACACGATGAGGACGACGTTGGTGACGATCGAGGTCAGCGTACCGGTGACCACGTTGTCGACGTTGTCGACGTCGTTGCTGACGCGGTTCATGATTTCGCCGGTTTTGGTACCGGTAAAGAAGGCGAGAGGCATGCGGTGGAGATGCGCGACGAGCTGCGTGCGGATATCGCGCATGATGCCCTCGCCGACGAATGAGTTCAGGAACCCTTGAGCGACGCCCAGCAGCGCGGCAAGCAGCGCGGACGCCAAAATAACGCCGACGTCGATGCCGAGTTCGGTGAGGTTGCGCCGCGGTATCGCGACGTCGATGATGCGCGCCGTCATGAAACCGGGAGCGAGACCCAGCACCGACGCGACGACGATGCACGCGAGCACCATCGACTGCTGGACCCAGTAGGGCGCGAAAAGGCGCCCCATCCGTTTCCAGTCGACGCGGCGCCGGATCTCGGGTTTATCGGGCCGGTACATGGCGGACCACATCAGCCCGTGCCCGCTCATCATGGCGCTATTGCTCGGGAGCCGTCCCTAGTGCGGGACGGTGATTTGATGGAGCGAGACCTTGTTGCCCTCGAGGTCGTTGAAGGATGCGATCTTGCAGACCGGGGTCGCGTAGGGATCCTCGGCATCGACGCCTTTGGCGCGCAGATCGGCGACCGTCTTGTCGATATCGTCGACTTCGAAGACGACGCCGGACGCGCTGCCGGGATCGCGCTGCATCCACTCGTGCGTCATGATGCTGAAATAGCCGCCGTTGATGTTGCTTTGATTGTATTTTTCGACGCCGTCCTCTTCGTACGCACCGTCGAACTTGAGTCCGAGCTTATCCTCGTACCATTGGCGCATCGTGGCGACGTCTTTCGACGGGTAGGCGGTGAACGCAATTTCTTTGATCATCGGGGTCCTTTCATTGCCTCCGCTCGGGATGGCAAGGGCTTATGACATCGTGCCGTCGCGGAGGGATGCGAGTTCTTTGAAAAGTTTTTTCTCTTTGTCGCTGAGATTCTGCGGAAGCCGGCCGACCAGTCTGACGTACTGATCGCCGCTGCCGCCGCCTTTAACGCGCGGCATGCCCTTTCCCGAAAGGCGCAACAGGCGGTTGTTCTGCGTCCCTTCGGGGATCGTCATCGCCACCTGACCGCCGAGCGTCGGCACCTTCACCTCGCCGCCGAGCAGCAAGTCGTAGATGCTGACCGGCAGGTCGACGTAGAGGTCGTCGCCTTTTCGCCGGTACGTCTCGTCCTCGGGCGACTTTACGATGAGATAGAGATCGCCGTTGGGACCGCCGTTGACGCCGGCGCCGCCTTGGCCCGCGAGACGAATGCGCTGCCCCTCACCGATGCCTCTGGGAATCGTTACGTCGAACTTCTTGACGCCTAAAACTCGGCCGGTGCCGTGGCATTGCAGGCAGAGGCGCCCGGATTCGGTGCCGGTGCCGTGGCAGCGAGGGCAGAGGTCTTCGATTTGCAGCGAGATCGATTTCGTGCCGCCGTCGTAGAGATCGCGTAGACCCAACTCGATCGTCGTTTCCAAGTCTTGTCCGCGCTGCGAAAAGCTCGCGGCTCCGCCGGGCTGGCGCCGGCCGACGCCGGTAAAGAACATGTCGAAGAAGTCCGAAAATCCGCTCGGACCGGCGGCGCTGCCTCCGCCGAAGTTTCCAAAGTCGAAGTCCTCGCCGCCCGCGCTGGTCCGGTAGCGGCGCTGCTGTTCGGCTTGGCGCGCGGCTTGCTGCCAGTCCGGCCCGAGCAGATCGTACTTCTTGCGTTTCTCGGCGTCGCCGAGCACTTCGTAGGCCTCGGAGATTTCTTTGAACTTCTCTTCGGCTTCTTTGACGTTCTGCGGATTGGCGTCGGGATGCCATTTGCGGGCAAGCTTGCGATACGCCGATTTGACGTCTTTCTGCGCCGCATTCTTCGGAACGCCGAGGATCGCGTAATAGTCTTTGAAATTCATCCGGCGTTTTTGGCGACGATGACCTTCGCAGGGCGCAGCAGTTCGTCGCCGAGCGTGTAGCCTTTCTCGGCCACCTCGACGACCGTGTCGTCGGCGACGCCTTCGCGCGCATCGGTTCCAATCGCTTCGGCGACGCGCGGATCGAACGGCTTGCCGAGCACGTCGATCGCCTTGACGCCCTCGCCGGCGAGCACGGCCTCGAAGCCTTTCAGGGTTTGTTCGAGGCCGCCGCGCAGCTTCTCGCCGCCCGGCTCTTCGTAGCGCAGCGCGCGCT
This sequence comes from Vulcanimicrobiota bacterium, assembly GCA_963704715.1. Lineage (GTDB taxonomy): Bacteria > Vulcanimicrobiota > Vulcanimicrobiia > Vulcanimicrobiales > Vulcanimicrobiaceae > Tumulicola. The sequence continues at coordinate 2,552,903 of OY969933.1, forward strand.
CGAGATTGTCGAATACCGGCAGAAAGCGTTCGAGCAGCGCTCGCCGCCGTGCCGTCACCATCGATTCGATATCGCGCCGCATGCGTTTCTTGTAGTTGTCGAAGTCGGCGGTCGCCAGCAAGAACTTGTTGTAGTTTTCGTCGGCTAAGGCATTCGCGGCCGCGAGTTGCGCCTCGAGCGATACGCTCTCGGGCGCGGATTCCTCGATGACGGCTTCGCCGGCTTCGGTTTTCAGCACCGATTGATCGTCAAACATTTGTTCCTACACGTATGGAATCGCGCGTCCCGGCGCCGGACGAGTGCCCGGGCCGGGAGCGCGTGAACGAGCGGCGAGCGCTCTACTTCGACTCTTTGAACTCCGCGTCGATGACGTCTTCGGAGGGGGCAGAACCCGCCGACGCGCCGTTTTCACCGGCCGCGCCGGCCGGCTCGCCCTGCGGTGCGCCGTCGCCTTGCGCCCCCGACGCCTTGTAGAGCAGTTCGGCCATCTTGTAGCTGGCTTGCTGCAGTCGCTCGATCGCAGGTTTGATTTCGGCGATCGTGCCGTTTTCGCTGAGCTGCTTGAGTTCGGTGAGCGCCGATTCGACCTCGCCGCGGGCGCCGGCGTCGAGTTTGTCGCCGACTTCCTTGAGCGATTTCTCGGTCGAGTAGATCAGGCTCGAGGCGCTGTTGCGGACCTCCGCTTCCTCGACCTTCGCCTTGTCGGCGGCAGCCTGAATTTCGGCGTCGGCGACCATCCGGTCGACTTCCTCTTTGCTGAGGTTCGACGTCGCGCTGATCGTGATCGCCTGCTCCTTGCCGGTTCCGAGATCTTTGGCGCTGACGTTGACGATGCCGTTCGCATCGATGTTGAACGCCACTTCGACCTGAGGAACGCCGCGCGGCGCCGGCGGGATTCCCTCGAGCCGGAAACGCCCGAGCGTCTTGTTGTCTTGCGCCATCGGACGTTCGCCTTGGAGAACGTGAATATCCACCGACGTTTGACCGTCTTCGGCCGTCGTGAATATCTGCGACTTCTTCGTGGGAATCGTCGTGTTGCGGTCGATGAGCTTCGTCATGACGCCGCCGAGCGTTTCCAGACCGAGAGAAAGGGGCGTCACGTCGAGCAAGACGACGTCGCGCACTTCACCGGCGAGCACCCCGGCTTGAATCGCAGCGCCGACAGCCACCACTTCGTCGGGATTGACGGTGAGGTTTGGTTCCTTGCCGGTGAGCTTGCGAACGAGTTCCTGGATGACGGGCATGCGCGTCGCGCCGCCGACCATAATGATCTCGTCGATCTTCGACACGTCGAGTTTGGCGTCGCCGATCGCGTTCTTGAACGGGCCGACGCAGCGATCGGTGAGATCCGACGTCAACTCTTCGAACTTGGCACGGGTCAGCGTGTAGTCGAGATGCTTGGGGCCTTCTTGATCGGCCGTGACGAACGGCAAGTTGATGTTCGTCTGAACGACCGAGGAGAGTTCGATCTTCGCTTTTTCGCTCGCCTCGGTGAGGCGCTGCATGGCCTGCTTGTCTTTGCTGAGGTCGATGCCTTGATCGCGCCGGAATTGCTCGACCAGCCAGTTGACGATGCGCGCATCGTAGTCGTCGCCGCCCAAACGCGTGTCGCCGTTGGTCGACTTCACTTCGAAGACGCCGTCGCCGACTTCCAGAATCGACACGTCGAACGTGCCGCCGCCGAGATCCCACACGAGGATCGTCTCGTTGCCCTTCTTGTCGAGACCGTAGGCGAGCGCCGCCGCCGTCGGTTCGTTGATGATGCGCAACACGTCCAGGCCGGCGATCTTGCCGGCGTCTTTGGTTGCTTGACGCTGCGCGTCGTTGAAATACGCGGGCACGGTAATGACCGCTTTGGTCACGCGTTCGCCCAAGTAGTTGCTCGCGTCGTTCACGAGCTTTTGCAGGATCATCGCGGAGATCTCTTGCGGCGTGTAATCCTTGCCGTCGATCTTTACGACGTATCCGCTTTCGCCCATGTGGCGCTTGATCGAACTGATCGTCCGATCGGGATTCGTTATCGCCTGGCGCTTTGCCAGTTGCCCGACTAATCGTTCGCCGGTTTTCGTGAACGCAACCACCGAAGGCGTCGTGCGCGAGCCCTCGGCGTTGGGTATCACGACCGGCGCAGGGCCTTCCATAACGGCGACGACCGAGTTGGTCGTGCCGAGGTCGATGCCGACCACTTTTGCCATAAATATTTCTACCTCGAAATCTGAAGTATCCGGACTACTGGACCAGCTTGGCCGGCGAGCCGCGCGCCGATGAGGTTCGTTTGGCGCGGTCTCCGGGGCGCCTTGCCGCTTACGCATGCCCGGACCTGATGGTATCGCCCATCATACACGATGGGCGTCAAAATGTTCCGAAAAAACACAACCCGGCGCTGCGGCGCCGGGTTGCAGGGTGCTCCTCGTTTTGTCCTTCGACTGCGGCGCTTCGCGCCTCCGCTCAGGATGACACGGAGCTAGGGTTGTTCGGGTTGGTCTTGGGGCTGCTGCTGTTGCTGCTGGAGCTGGCCGATGGGCTGGGCGGCGGGCGTTTCGCCGAGTTTGACGGAGGCCAGCTTTTTGACCCCCTGCGACCAGACTTCCAGATGAATCGTGTCGCCGGGTTTCTTGGACGCGATGTACTGCTTGAGGTCCTTGCTGCTGTCGTAGGACTTTCCGTCGACCTGGAGGATCACGCTGCCCGGCTGGATGCCCGCTTGGTCGGCGGGTGAGCCGGAGAAGACTTGTGCCACGGCGACGCCGTTTTGGCCCGTGTAGCCGATTTGATTACGAACGCCGTTGTTGAGGTCGGCCATGTAGATCCCGAGGAAACCCGTGTCGGTGCCCTGGTGGATGCCGGGGTGCTTGAGCAGATCGGCGACCACGCTGCGCACCGTGTTCGAGGGAATCGCGAAGCCGATGCCTTGCGCGTAGGCCGATTTCACGGTCGACTGGTTGATGCCGATGACTTGGCCGTCGATGTCGATCAGCGGACCGCCCGAGTTACCGGGATTGATCGGTGCCGACGTCTGGAGCAGGCCTTTGAAATCGATCACGCCGCCGTTTTCGGTCGGAATCGGCTCCGAGCGATTGAAGGCCGAGACGACGCCGACGGTGACCGTCTGCTGAAGTTCCAGCGGCTCGCCGATGGCAATCGCCCACTGCCCCGCCTCGAGCTTGGTCGAGTCGGCGAGTTCGAGCGGCGGAGGCAGCTTGTTGTAGTGGTCGACTTTGATGATCGCGGTGTCGGAGCCGACGTTGGCGCCGACCACGTGGGCCGGCACGTGATCGCCGTTGGCAAAGACGACCGTCATCTTCGTAATTTGCGCGCCCTGCTGCGGCTGCACGACGTGCGCGTTGGTCACGATGTCGCCTTGATCGTCGATCACGAAGCCGGAACCAGAGGCCTGCCCGTGATACGGCTGGGCGACTCCCGGGCCTTGCTGGCCGAAGAACTGCTGGAAGAAGGGATCGACGGGGACGTACTGCTGCCCATTGATGTCTTCGACGATGGCGACGACCGACGATTTGGTTCGTTTGACCGCGCTGACGATGCGATCTTGGTCGCTGACGCCGTTGATTGGGACCGCCGCGACGGCGGGCGGGGTGCGGTTGGGCCCGGCGGCGGCGCCGAAGTGCGAACCGGCGTAGAGCATCATGACGAAGCTGCCGACGACGGCTCCGACCAAACCGACGATGAGGGTGGGGAGGAAGCGTTTATTCACCATTCTCCAAAACCGTTATGCTGCTGACGTTTGAGTGATTCTGCACCTTCGTACCACGGAAACGCCGAAAAGTCACAGATCGTGCCGCGCGGGCTCCCGGCGGGTGTCGGAAACGACCAGCCCGTCGAGGAGCTGGACGACGCGTTGCGCGTTCTTGGCGACGTTCGGATCGTGGGTGACCATGACGATCGTCCGGCCCCCGGCGTGAAGGCGTTCGAAGAGCGCCATGATGTCGTCGCTCGTGCGCGAGTCGAGGTTCCCGGTGGGTTCGTCGGCCAGAAGCACGGCCGGATCGTTGATCAGCGCCCGCGCGATGGCGACGCGCTGCTGCTGCCCGCCTGAGAGTTGGCTGGGCTGGTGACGGCCGCGGTCGCCGATGCCGACTTCGTCGAGGGCTTGCTGGGCGCGCTGCATCCGGCGCCGCGCCGGAATTCCGGCGTAGAAGAGCGGCAACGCGACGTTTTTCAGCGCGTCGGTGCGCGCCAGTAAATTGAATCCCTGAAAGATGAAGCCGAGTTTACGCAGCCTTAGTTCGGCGAGCGCGTTGTCGTCGAGCTCCGAAACGTCGACGCCGTCGAGCACGTACGTGCCGCTGGTGGGCCGATCGAGGCAGCCGATGATGTTCATCAGCGTCGACTTGCCCGAGCCCGACGGCCCCATGATGGCGACGTATTCGCCGCGATCGATCGTAAACGTCAGGCCGTGCAGGACGGGAACCTTGAGCGATCCGTTTTCGTAGGTTTTGCGGATGTCGCGGAGTTCGATCGCGCGCGGCGCGTCATTCATAGCGAAGCGCCTCGATCGGATCGAGACTGGCCGCGCGAAACGCCGGATAGGTTCCGAACGCGAGCGTCACGACGGCTGCGAAGATGCCGGCGATCGCGATCGTTTCGATTACGGGCAGCGACGGGACGGTGCCGGCTAACTTCACGATCGCGAACCGGTTGACGACCGCGCCCAGCGCTATTCCGATCGCCCAGCCGATCGCGCATCCGGCGCCGCATAGTAACGCCGCCTCGATGAAGAATTGCGCCAGCACTTGCGAGCGCCGCGCCCCGATCGCCTTGCGCACGCCGATCTCCCGCGTGCGTTCGGCGACCGACACGAGCATGATGTTCATGATGCCGATGCCGGCCACCAGCAGCGATACCGCGCCGATGAGCGCCACGACCAGCGTCATCGCGCTGAAAACGCCGTCAATTCCACTGGTGAGCTGAGACTTGTCGAAGCTTTGGTACTGTAAATCCGGCTTGTTGCGCATGCTGCGCAACTCTTTGATCACGGTCGTTTCGACGTTGGCAATCGTCGAGGGATCCTTCACGACGAAGCGGGCGGCGAAGAGCGAGCTGCCGCGCAGATAGCGGCTGACGTAGGTCGTCCACGGAATGGCGACTTCACCGGCAAAATTCACGTTGAGAAAACCTTGCTTGGGCGCTTCCAGCACGCCGACGACCAAAAAGCGATTCGGCCCCGCATAGACGCTCTGCCCGGTGGGGTCGCCCCCGCCGGGGAAGAGGCGCGCGTACGCATTGTGCTGCAGCACGGTCACGTTGGCCGCCGCGTCGATGTCGCCTTGATCGATATGCCGGCCGTAGAGAACCGGCAGCGTGTTGAACGGAATCGCGCTCTCCGGCGAGATGCGATAGCGGCCCTCGTGATGCCCGTTCCGTATCAAGTCGTTGATTCCGGCGACGGGTACGGCGTCGACCACGCCTGGAACGCCGTCGCGTATGGTCTGCAGGTCGCTGAGCTTGATCGCGGCGGCGGTGACGTCGCGCTGCTGCGGATTCGGAAAGATGATGAACGAGTTATCCGACATGCCGCCGAGGAGTCCGTCTAAAGCGGCGGCCATGCTGCCGCCGAGCACCTGAATGGCGATGACGGCGGCCACGCCGATGATGAGCCCGGTAATCGTCAGCAGCGAGCGCAGCTTGTTGCCGAGCAAAACAGCGATGGCCTCTTCGAAATACATCACGACCGGAGTGCCTCGATGGGATCGAGATTCGCAGCCCGAATCGCCGGATAGGTTCCGAATATCATGCCGACGGCAATCGAGAAACTCACCGCGATGCTGACGATGAGCAGGTAGGGAATCAGCAGTTCGCCGAGCTGCTTGCTCAGCACGGAGGCCGCACCGACGGTGGCGATCAGCCCCAGCCCCATGCCGATGCCGCCGCCGATCAGTGACAGCACGATCGCTTCCATCAGGAACTGCAGGATGATGTTCGACCGGTTGGCGCCGATCGCTTTGCGAATGCCGATCTCGCGCGTCCGCTCGGTCACCGATACGAGCATGATGTTCATGATGCCGATGCCGGCAACCACGAGCGCGACGCCGCCGATCGCCGAGAGCCCGGCGGCGATGACGTTGAGCGAGCTATCGAAAGCGGTCACGAAACCGGCACCGTTTTGCATGATGTATTGCGCGCGATCGCCGTGCACGTGTTTGAGGATCCGAATCGTCGCCTTGCCGACCGCGTCGGCCTGTGCCGATTCCGCCGGATACACGAGCAGCGAATCGACGTCGCCGGGCGAGAAGTCGTCGTAGAACGTCGTGTAGGGAAAGACGATGCCGCTGCCGGCGAGCGCGTTCATGAACGAACCCTTGATGTTGGCGTAGACACCGACTATTTCGCAGCGAAGGCCGTTCACGCGAAGGTATTTTCCGGCCGCCGGCGCGTTCCCGAAGTATTTCTGCGCCAAGTCGGAGGTCAAGACGCAGTTGCGCGCGGCCGAATCGACGTCGGCTTGGTCGATTTTGCGGCCTTCGGACAGCACCAGGGTGTCGGTGTGGTAACCGCCGTCGATGACCACGTTTTCGTAGTCGTGCACGGTTCCGCTGTCGACGCGATACGTCCGTTGCCAGTTAGGGTAAACGGCCGCCGCGGTGTCGCCGAGACCTTCTCGGACGGCCGCAACGTCGCGGTAGTGGATCGCCGCACGAGTCGGATCGTCTTGCGACGGATCGGGCCCAACGAACACCGGCAGTTGGCCGAACGAGGCGAAAGTCGAGGTGATGCCGCTGGTCGCGGCGCGGCTGATGCCGAAGACCGCAATAATCGAAGCGCTGCCGATGATCATGCCGAGCATCGTCAACACCGAGCGCACGCGGTTGCGCCATAGCGCGGCGATCGCTTCTTCGAGATACGAGAGAAGGTAGGTCACACGCTCGCCGGCGACGCCGACGGCAACGGCTTGACACGCCGTCCGTCGGTCAGTCCCGGAACTTTGCCGGCGACGATCGTTTCGCCGGGGGCAAGGCCCGAGCGTATCCAGGTCTGCGTATCGGCGACTTTTCCGACGCTCACCGGCCGCTTGCGCACGACGCCGTTGGTCACCACGAAGACGAAGGACTTACCGCGATCCTTGGTGACGGCGTCGTTGGGCACGACGACGGCGTTGGGAATGTAGGTCGTCAGAATGTCGACGTCGGCCGTCATCCCGTCTTTGAGAAAACTCGGTGACGAATCGAGTGCGATGGTCGTGAGCACTTGTTTCGCGGTGCTGGACGGATCGCTCGATTTCACGGCGACCGGCGCGATGCGCGCGACGTGGCCGCGAATGATTTTGCCCGGGAAATCCTGACCGCTGACGTTGACCTGTTGGCCGATGCGCACGTTGATGACGTCTTGTTCGTCGACCTCGGCTTTCACGATGTAGCCGCCGCCGCCGGCGATCGTGAACAAGGCTTGCCCCTCGGTAACCGCGTCGCCGCTCTGCAGGCTGCGCAGCGTATCGCCGGCCTGAGTCGACACCGTTTGGATCGTCCCCTCGAACGGAGCGACGATGTGCGTGAACGCCACCTGCTGCTCGTTTTGCGCGTTGACGATCTGCGATTTTCGTTCGGCCGCCTGCGCGTATTGGACGCTGCTCCCGTTGTAGCCCGAGATGGCGCCGAGTTTGGACTGCTCGACCGCCTGATCGTAGGCGACTTGCGCCTGTTCGAGTTTGGATTGGTCCTGGTCGACCTGGTTGCGCGGAATCGCTTTGTTCTGATAGAGCATGCGGTCGGCGTCGTAGACGCGCCGCGCCTCGTCGAGCGCCGACTTGTTGGTGGCGACGGCCGCCTGATAGCCGACGCGCGCATTCTGTTCCTGGACGCGCGCCGCCGTGACGTTGGCGGCGGCCGAGCTGTAATCGGCCTCCGAACCCGCGGCAGTGTAGCCCAGCGACGGATTGTTAATCGTTGCCAGCAACTCTCCGGCGGCAACGCGGTCGCCCGCCTTGACGTAAATTCGCCCGATGTTGCCCGCGATCAGCGTAGGTATCGTCGCTGCGAGCGGACGCATCACGACGCCGTTTTCGGGAAGTTTCACGGTGAAGGTGGTGGGAACGATGCGCTGCATCTTGACCGCGAGCACGTTGCCGCCGCCTCGCCGCGATGCGAGCACCGCGATCGCGAGGATGACGATCAACGCGACGGCGAGAATGATGAGATTCCTCGTTCTGTTCATCTTTTACCTTAAGTCGGCTACGGCGCTGGTCGCGTCGTAGGTTCCGATCGAAACGCGCAGTTTAACGACCGCATCGACGTAGCTTACCCGCGCCGCGACGGCATCGTTGACCGCCGAGGTCGCTGCCTGCTGCGCCTGCAGCACGTCGTAGATCGTTTTGACGCCCGCCTTGTACTGGAGTTGGGCGATGCGTGCCGATTCGACGCCGTAGCTGGCCTCCTGAGTCGCCCAATCGACCTGCGCCTGCGCCGTCTTGGCCGCACGATAACTTTCCCTGACGTCGAGTTCGCTCTGCAGCTGGGTCGAGTTCAGCGTGCTTTCGGCCGATGCGAGTTGCGCGTCGTCGTTGACCCGCTCGCTGTGGCGCGCGTTGTAGTCGACGAGCGGCAGGCTGAACGTTGAGACCGCTTGCAGCGCCCAGAACCCGAACGAGCCGCGCGGTACGCTCGGGCACGGGAACGTGTGGCTCAGATAACACCCTTGATCGACCTGCTGCTGCTCGATGACCGAACTCGTCGGCGAGTATTGGTTGCCGAGCAGCGCCGAGATCTGAACCTGGGGATAGAGCTCGACGTTCCATCCTTTGCGCGTGGCGCGCGCCGCCAGCACGGCCTCGCGCGCCGCGCGGATGTCGGGCCGGCTCGTCTGCGCGATGTTGACCAGCGTGTCGACGCTGCCGTTGGGCATCGGCGGCTGCGGCACGGCGGTCGGCGTTGAGAACGGCGTTTGAACCGGCGCTCCGATTTGCTGCGCGAGCGATTCGCTCGCATCCTGGACCGAAGCGCGATCGGCGACCAGCGACGATTGACTCTTCGCCGCCGACGTCTTGGCTTGGAGCACGTCGACGCCCGCAGCGACGCCGGCCCGTTCTTTGATTTGCGCGACGCTGACCAGGTCGTTTTGATACTTGAGCGTCAGCACGTCGACGACGACGGCGGCTTGGCGCTGCACGATCGAGAAAAACGAGTTCGTGACGGTCGTCGCGATTTGATCTTCGGTGTTTGCCAGCGCGTTGGCGGCCTGCTCCTCCTCGGCGCGCGACGCCGCCAGAGCGAGGAACGAGAAGCCGCCGGTCGTGAGATTCCAGTTCGTGATGCCGACCTGCGCGGTGTTTTGGCTGACCGAGCTCTGCTGCGCGACGCCGAGCGCGGCGAAACTTCCTTGATAGTTGGCGCTCTTCGCGAGGAAGCTTTGCAATGTGCCGTTGACGGTCGGCCAGGCGACGCCGCGCGCAAGCGCGAGATTGTGTTGTGCGTTCGTGAGCGACGCGCGTTGCGCCGCAACGGTTGGATTGTGCTGCAGTGCATAAGCGACGGCATCCGGCAGCGTCATCGGCGAAGGCGTGCGATTCTCGACCGCCGCCGCCGGCACGGCGATGCCTGCGACGACCGAGAAGACCACGCCGGCGAAGATCCAGCGAAACATCGAGTGCGGCGCCGTGAATCTAACGAGCGGCGAGCGCGATGAAGCAGGCGGCGGCGAGAATCCAAACGATGGCCGCTGCCCACGCCCACCCGCGGCTCACGCGCGCCGAAATCGTCATCGCGCCGACGGTCAGCCCGACGCCCCACAGGGTAAACGGGTTGAACGCCGAGGCAAATGCGTGCAGTTTCAGCGAGGCCGGGTCGACGAGCAAGGCCAACGAGGGCATTGCCGTCTGAATGTCCGCGGACGAGTTGAAACTATCGGCACCGCGCAGCATGACGATGGCTGCGGTGACCAATGCGTTGATTGCCAGTATCGGCACCTGAATGTTGACCGCCGCGGCCCAGATCGTCGCAAACGATGCGCTGCCGCGCCCCAAAGCCTTGAAGATCAGCATGACGATCGCCAGCACGACGACCGCGATCATCGCGACGACTGGAGAGAAGAGCCAGATCAGCGAGACGATCTTGAGCGTGAACGTCAATGCGTGTTGCTGCTGGTCGGGCGTCATCTGTGCCAAGCTTGGGTTCGACGCTACCGTCCGCGGCCAGTCGGACTGCGTTGCGTGCACGACTCCGGGGGTAATGAGCCAGCTCGCGATCGCGTAAAGCACCAGCAGAATCAGCAGTGCCCAACCCCACGTCGGCGCCACGCGCAATTGCTCGAAGGCTTCCTTGGGAGCAATGATGACGTCGAGGACGGTCTTCAGTCCGTTCGCTTGGGACTTTCCGGGGGCTTCGACTTCCATGCGCAATCCTCGCTTTCAGAAGGCAGCGGGCCATCGCGCTCGTTCGCGCTCGCCGGGCGCAACTCCGGCGGCAGCCGGCGCAGAATTGCACGGCGGATGCATTCGAGACGTTCGTCGCGCAGTTCGAGCATGCGCATTTCGATGAGCAGGCGCGCGTGCCGCAGTGCGCGCCGGGAGAGCAGGACGTCCGGACGGAGCGTCGCCGGCGGATGCGGCGAAGGGGAGGCCTTTCCAAGGGGCTGCGGCGCAGCGGCGGTGAAGACGAAGACGAAGAACAGCCAAACGCAACGCATGAGCAACATAGCAGAACCCACTTCACGCCGGCGCGGCGCGGAGAAAGAGCAGCCTTGACCTCCGACACGCTGGTCGTTCCGGCCCCGCCGGCGACGCCGTACGCGCGCGTCATTCCACTCGGCGGCTGCGGTGAGATCGGCCGAAACATGACGCTCGTCGAGACGAACGACGACCTGGTGGTCGTCGACTGCGGCCTGATGTTTCCCGACGACGAGATGTACGGCGTGGACGTCGTCATCAACGATTTTACGTACGTCCGCGAACGTGCCGCCAAACTGCGCGCCGTGCTCGTGACGCACGGCCACGAGGACCACATCGGCGGAATTCCTTACTTTCTGCGCGAGTTTCCCGGCACGCCGATCGTGGGGACGCCGCTGTCGCTGGCCCTGATTAAGGCCAAGTCGCGCGAGCACAAGCTCGGCGAGATGGAACTGATTGCGGTCCGGCCGGGCGACCGCGTCAGGTACGGCTCGATCGAAACGGAGTTCGTGCACATCAATCATTCGGTGGCGGGTGCCTGTGCGCTGGCACTGCGGACGCCGGTCGGAACGATCTTCCACACCGGCGACTTCAAATTCGATCAGACGCCGATCGACGGCAAGCCGGCCGACTTCGCATCGCTCGCGCGCATCGGCGACGAGGGCGTGCTGTGCATGCTCTCGGATTCTACCAACGCCGAGCGGCCGGGCCACACGCTCTCCGAGCGCATCGTGGGCGAAGCGTTCACCGCCATTTTCTCGCGCGCCAAGGGCCGGATTCTGATCGCATCGTTCGCCTCGAACGTTCCGCGCATTCAGCAGGCGGTCGACCACGCCGTGCGCTTCGGACGCAAGGTCGCATTCTTGGGCCGTTCGATGCAAAACGTCGTGCATTTCGCGACCGAACTCGGACATCTGCGGATACCGCCGGCTACCGTCGTGAAGATCGAGGAGATCGATACGCTGCCCGCCGATCGCATCGTCGTCGTGACGACGGGATCGCAAGGCGAGCCGATGAGCGGGCTCGCGCGCATGTCGGTGCGCGACCATCCGAAGTTCAACGTCGTCCCGGGAGATACGGTCGTCATCAGCGCGACGCCGATTCCAGGCAACGAGAAGAGCGTTTACAAGACGGTCAACAACCTCGCAAAACTCGGGGCGACCGTCGTCCACGGTACCGACGGCCGGTCGCACGTCTCCGGGCACGGTTCGCAAGAAGAGTTGTTGCTGATGCTCAACCTCATTCGTCCGGAGTTTTTCGTGCCGGTCCACGGCGAGTACCGGATGCTCATGCAGCACGGACGCTTGGCGGTGCAAACGGGCGTCGAAAGCGGCAACGTCTTCGTCTTGGACAACGGCGACGTGCTGCAGTTCACGCCCGAGTTCTGCGACAAGATCGGCAAGACGTACGGCGGCCACGTCTTCGTTGACGGCTCCGGGGTCGGCGACGTCGGCGAAGCGGTGCTCCGCGACCGCAAAGCGCTTTCCAACGACGGCATCATGGTCGTGGTCGTCGCGATCGACAGCGAAGAAGCGCGCGTCACTGCCGGGCCCGATCTCATATCGAAGGGCGTGTTCTATCTGCCCGAAGCGGGCGGCGTGCTCGACGAGCTGCGTGCCGAAACGCTCGCCATGATCGAACACGTCTCGGTCGAAGGCGTCCGCGACGTCAACACCGTCAAGGAACACATCCGCAGCGGCCTCGCCAAAGCGATTTACGCACGCACGAAGCGGCGCCCGATGGTGATTCCGGTCGTGATGGAAGTCTAGAGCGTCGACCAGACGTCGAGTTTGCGGCGCACGCTTTCGATGACGGCGTCGGTGAACTCGGTCGTGCTCGCGTGGCCGCCTAAGTCGGCGGTGGCGATGCCGGCGTGGAGCGCTTCGAGCGCCGACTCGTAGATGGCGCGCGACGCATTGGCGGCGCGGCGGTCGTCGACGTACGATAGCAGCGCGGCCGATGCGAGAATCATTGCCAGCGGGTTGGCGACGTTCTTCCCGAAGAGGCGCGGTGCCGTGCCGTGCGGCGCTTCGGCGAGCACGAGGTTGGGCGCGAACGATTCGTTGAATCCCAGAATGACGGACTCGGCGCCGGCGATCGATCCGAACAGCTGCATCACCATGTCGGAGAGGCAGTCTCCGTCGCGATTGAGCGCGGGAATCACGAGCGGGTGGTCGCCCGACGTCGAGAGCAGCAGCGCGTAGGTGGCGTCGATGAGCTGCGGGTCGTACGGCACGTCCGGATGGCGCGCCGCCGCCGCATCCATTTCTTCTTTGAGCATCCCTTCGTAGACCGGGCTGACGGTGAACTTGGGGCCGCCGAAAACGACGCCGCCTACGCGTTTTGCGTGCGCGAACGCATACTCGGCAACGTCGCGGCAGACGCCGCGCGAAATCGTTTCGGTGCGGTGGGCGACTTCGGCGGTCCCGTCACCCTCGCGCCATTCCTTCGCCCCGTAGGCATCGCCGACGGCCATGCGCACGACGGAGATCGGCGCGTGGATGCCGCCGACCGGACGAATTCGCGGCAGCCTGCGGCCGGTTCGCACGATGACCTTCGCGCCGATGCGTTCGCGCAGAATGCGGTTGGGCGACCCGACGTCGTCCTTACCTTCAGGCGTGATCGTTGCAGCCTTCAGCCCGAGCCCGTATTTCACGAGGGCGTCGGCGGCTTCCAAGACCACGCCGTTTTCGGTTTCGCGCCTGCGCTCGAGCGAAAGGTCGTAACGCTCGAACTCGAGTTCCACGTCGACGACCGATCGGTCGAGAACGCGCAGCGCTTCGAACAACAACTCCTGTCCGGTTTGGTCCCCCTCGAGAACCGCGACGGTGGGCGTACTCAAAATGAAGTTCCTCGCAGAATAACGAATCGGTAAAGTCCATGGCACGCACGCGCCGGAGGGCTGCGGCGAGGAATAAGATCAACCTCGAGATCGTTGGAATCGCCGCGTTGGCACTCGCCCTGTGGTGCGGCATCGCGCTTGCGCTTCCGCATCACACCGGCAGCGTCGGCGTCGTCACGGCCGCATTGCTGCGCCAACTCTTTGGAGGCGCTGCGCCGCTTTTCCCGGTGATGGTCGCCCTGCTCGGCGCAATCGTCTTCTTGGAAGTCAACGTGCCGCGCATGATCGTGGGGCTGGGAAGCACCGCGCTCGCGTACTTTCTGATTTTCGACGCAGGCTTTGCGGCGGCCGGACACGGCGGCAGCGTCGGCGAGAGCACCTGGTGGGCGTTGCGCTCGCTGCTGGGCGTGGCCGGCGGATGGATCGTCCTCGTGCTGGCGGGGCTCTCGCTCGCGCTATGGCTCACCAATGCGAGCCTGAAGCAGCTCATCGGTAAAGCGATCGTTTTTTTCCGCGGCTTGCGGATGCCGGCGCTGCCGCCGATGCGCGTAAGCCTGCCGGAAGGCCACGGCTCGCTCCGCGAGGCCTTCGCCCTCCCCGAGGCCCCCACCGCAACCGGGCCTCCATATGAAGAGGCGCCCGTCGCGGTGGAGGTGGAGATCGAACACGCCCCCGCGCCGCTCGACCTGACGCCGGCGGTTCCGGCGAAGCGGCCGGCCATGGTGCCGGACGTTCCTCCGCCGCGTCCGTTCGAAAGTGCTCTGCCGGACCGGCAAGCGGGAGCCGAAGCCGAGCCGGCCTCGGCCGGGCGCCCGTACCGCCTGCCCGACCTGTCGATTTTCGATCCGCCGCCCGCGAAGGTGGTGGACGAGTCGAATCGCGCGCATCTGCTCGAGGATACGCTTGCGAGCTTCGGCGTCGGCGCCAAGGTCGTGCACATCGAGCGCGGCCCTTCGATCACGCGCTACGAGCTGCGCCCGGAACGCGGCGTGAAGATTTCGCGCATCGCTTCGCTGGCCGACGACCTTGCGCTGGCGCTGGCCGCGACCAGCGTCCGCATCGAGGCGCCGATTCCCGGAAAATCCGCGGTCGGCATCGAAATTCCGAACCAAACGGTCGCAGTGGTGGCGGTGCGCGAGATCCTCGACGCGATTCCCAACCGCGGGCAAATTCCGCCGCTGTGGATGGCGCTCGGCAAAGACATTACCGGCCGGCCGGTGTTCGGCGACCTGTGCAACATGCCGCACTTACTCGTCGCCGGCGCGACCGGTGCCGGCAAATCGGTCTGTCTCAACACGATCATCGCATCGCTGCTCGTCACCGCGACGCCGGATCAAGTGCAGATGTTGATGATCGATCCCAAGCGCGTCGAGCTGACCGTCTTCAACGGCATTCCGCATCTTATCAAAGAGGTGATTACCGATCCGCGCCTCGCCGCCGGCGCGCTCTTCGAGATGACCAAGGAGATGGATTCGCGTTACGAGCGCTTTGCCAAGGCCGGCGTTCGCAAGATCGAGGAGTACAACGCAAAATATCCCGACGAGCGTTTGCCCTACGTCGTGATCGTCATCGACGAGCTGGCCGATCTCATGCTGGTCGCGCCGGCGAAGGTCGAATCGACGATCATGCGATTGGCGCAATTGGCGCGCGCCACCGGCATCCATCTCGTGGTGGCGACGCAGCGTCCGTCGGTGGACGTCATCACCGGTTTGATCAAAGCGAACATTCCGTCGCGCATCGCCTTTGCGGTGAGTTCCCAAGCCGATTCGCGCGTCGTGCTGGATATGAACGGGGCCGAACGGCTGCTGGGCCGCGGCGACATGCTGTATCTTCCTATCGACGCACCCAAGCCGGTGCGCGCGCAGGGCGCGCTCATCACGGCTTCGGAAGTGGCGCGGCTGGTCGAGTTTTGGGCGCGCCAGGGGCGTCCGGCCAATCTGCTCGACGTCGAAGTCGTGCCGGTCAGCGACGACGAAAGTTCGAAGGTCGTCGATCCGCTCTGTTACGACGCGGCGAAGTTCATCATCGAAACGAACTACGCGTCGACCGCGCAGCTGCAATCGCAGTTTTCGATCGGACATCCGCGCGCCGTGCGTCTGATGAAGCAGCTCGAGGAGTTCAAGATCGTCGGCCCGCACGAGGGAACCAAGCCACGGAAAATTGTCGTCGGCTTGGCGGAGCTGGAAATGATGGCGCCGCGCCTCGGTAAGGGGGACGGCAGCCAGCAAGATTTGTTCGCGAGCGGCTCGTGAGGATCGCGTACGCGCTTTCCGCCGCAATCGCGGCGTCGCTGTTCGTCACCCTCGGCTTCGACGTGACGCGTTCCGGCGAGCCTGCGGCGTTCGTTGCGCTGGAACGAGCGCTCCTCGGTCACGGCGCGCTGATTGCGTGGTGGCTGACGTGGACGTGCTATCCGTACGCGTTGGCGCCGCTGGGAGTGGTGCTGCTTGCGATCGCGTGGCGCCTGCCGGCGTGGCGGTCGCGCATTCTGTTCAGCATCGTGATGCTGCTGCTCTGCTGGCGCGGCGCCGATCTCGCCCAGCATTATTTTATGCGGCCGCGCCGTCTCGACTGGCTCGTCAAGCACGAAGGCGCGTTTTCGTATCCTTCCTCGCACGCCGCGATCGCGACGGGTTTTTTCGCACTGTGGGCCGCGATGCTCTATACGTCGGATTTGCCGCGTCGCGCGCGCACGGCCGCGGCCGCATGCCTGCTCTTGCTCGCGGTCGCAATTTGTTGGGCGCGCCTAGCGCTCGGCGCTCACTATCTGACCGACCTCGTCGGCGGCGCGCTGTTGGCTGCGGCGCTGGTCGCCGCCGGCATCGCCGTCCTGCCGGTAAAGGTCTTTGCAACGGGCGAGGCGCGCACGTAGAATGTGGGCAATGCGATATGCCGACCCCGCGCTCGCCGAGATCGATCGGAAGGTCGAGGCGGAGATTCCGCTTTCGTTCGAGGACGGGCTGGCGCTCTATGCGTCGCGCGACCTGCACGGTTTGGGGCACATGGCGCGCCGCGTCAAGGAACGCAAGAGCGGCCGCAAGGTGTTTTACGTACTCAACCGCTACATCAACTCCACCAACGTCTGCTTTGCGGGCTGCACGTTTTGCTCGTTCGCAGCCGACGAGTTCAAGGAGCCGCAGCGCGTTTTTCGCATGACGGCCGATCAGGTCTTCGCCAAAGCGGTCGAGACCGGAACGAATTTCAATCAAATCCACATCGTCGGCGGACACGATCCTCGCCAGCTTTCGCTCGACTACTGGCTGCCGCTGATGCGCCGCTTCAAGGAAGCCCTGCCGCACGTGCAGCTGTCGCTTTTCACGGCGGCGGAGATCGAGTATATGGCCAAACGCCACCGGCTGTCGTTTCCGGAGATCGTCACTGCGCTGCGCGACGCCGGTCTCGATAACGTCAACGGCGGCGCTGCCGAGATTCTTGCCGAAGAAACCCGCGCGAAGATTTGCCCGAATAAGGTCTCGAGCGCGAACTGGGTAGCGATCCACGAAGAACTTCATCGCCAGGGCGTCGCCAGCAACGCCACGATGCTGTACGGACACATCGAAAGCATCGCCGACCGCGTCGATCACTTGATCCGGCTGCGCGAGTCGCAGGATCGCTCGCCGGGGTTCAACGCGTTCATTCCGCTCGCGTTCCATCCCGACGGCAACGAACTCTCGTATTGCGGCTGGACGAGCGGTCTCGACGACCTGCGCACCTTCGCGGTCGCGCGGCTGATGCTGCACAACTTCGATCACGTCAAAGCGTATTGGATGATTCAGGGCTTGAAAGTCTGCCAAGTGGCGCTGCAGTTCGGTGCCGACGACATGGACGGCACGCACGGATCGACCGACGAAGAGATGATTTACCACTCGGCGGGAACGCAATCGGGGCAATACGTCGACGATCGCGAGTTTCGCCGCCTGATCGAAGGCGCGGGCTACGTGCCCGTGCGCCGCAACTCGACATACGATGAGTTTGCGTGGGACTGGACGCCGCCGTCGCGCGAACTGATCGAAGCCTAGGAATTCCGACGATGCTGCGCTGCGGCCGGATCGAGTACACGAACGTGCTTCCCATTTACGCCGCTATCGACGAAGGCGCGATCGCGCATCCGGGCTCGCTGCATGCAGCGGTTCCGGCGCGACTGAATGCGATGCTTCTGGGCGCAGAACTCGACATGAGCCCGATCAGCGCGTTCGAATGGGCCAAACACGCCCGCGACCTGGTGCTCCTGCCGGGTCTTTGCGTCGGCGCACGCGCCGACGTGATGTCCGTCGTGCTCGTTTCGGCCGTTCCGCCGTCGCTGCTCGACGGTGAAACCGTCTACGTAACCGATGCATCGGCGACCGGACGCACTCTCTTGCGCGTCATCCTGGAACGCCGCTACGGCGTCACGCCGAACTATGCCGTCGAGTCGCGACCGCTCGAGCGCGCGTGCGCCGGCGCGCCGGTGCTGCTGATCGGCGACGCCGCGATCGACGCCGTCGACGCGTTGCCGGCGGCGCACGTGTACGATCTCGGCAAGCTCTGGCACGAGTGGACCGGCGAGGACACGGTGTTTGCGGTGTGGGCCGCGCGGCGCGAATCCTACGAGCGCGATCCCGAGGGCGTGCACCGCTGCATGCGCGCGCTCGGCGATGCGCGCGCCTGGTCGCGCGCAAACTTCGATCGGGTGATCGCGCTGGCGCAGCGCACGATCCCGCGCGCGCCGGGTTTCTACGAAACGTACTATGGGAAACTCAACTTCACGTTCGGTGCGGCCGCGCAGCGCGGGCTGAACGCCTACTGCCGCGAACTGCGCGCGATCGGCGCGATCGACGCGGTTCCACGGTGCGCTCCGGAGGCGCTCGATGCCGTCGCTCGCTAATCTCCTCGACCGCGCCGCCGCGGGCGGCCGGCTGACGTTCGAGGAAGGCGTTCGCCTCTACGAAGAGGCCGGCATCCACGAACTGGGCGCCGCCGCGCACGCCCGCCGCTTGCAGATGCATTCGCCCGACGTCGTCACCTACGTCGTCGACACGACCATCAACTATACGAACGTCTGCAACGTGCACTGCACGTTCTGCGCTTTTTTCCGGCCCGAGCAGCACAAAGAAGGCTACACGATGTCGCACGACGCCGTGCTGGAACGCGTGAAGCATGCCGCCGGACAAGGCGCCACGCAAATCATGATCCAGGGCGGCGTCAATCCGGAGTTGCGGATCGAGTGGTTCGAGCGGCTCTTCGAGCGCGTCTGCCGCGAGTATCCGGACGTCGACGTCCACTCGCTCTCGGTCTCCGAGATCGTCGGGCTCGCCCACGTCGAGGGCCTGTCTATTCGCGACGTGCTGGCGCGGCTCCAGGCTGCCGGTATGAAATCGCTTCCCGGTGCGGGTGCGGAGATTCTCGTCGAGCGCGTGCGCAAGCGCATCTCGGCGCGCAAGGTCAAGCCGGACGAGTGGCTCGGCGTCATGCGCGAGGCGCAACTGTTGGGAATGCCGACGACCGCGACGATGATGTTCGGTTCGATCGAAACGGCTTCCGAACGGGTCGAACACATGCACGTCCTGCGCGAACTGCAAGACGAAACCGGCGGCTTCACCGCGTTCATTCCGTGGTACTACGTGCCGTTCAAGACGCCGCTTCGGGGACGCGAGGCGACGGGCTTGGAGTATCTGCGGGTGCTGGCCGTGTCGCGCCTCTACCTCGACAACTTTCCGCACTTACAAGCGTCGTGGCTGACGCCCGGCCTCAAACTCGGTCAGCTCGCGCTCTTCTACGGATGCGACGACATGGGCGGCACGATCATCGAAGAGCGCGTCGTACACGATGCCGGCAGCACCAACGAGGCGACACGGCGAGACCTCGAAAACGCCATCCTCACCGCCGGCTTCACGCCGGTGATTCGCGACACGTATTGGAATTTGCGCGACGACCTCGCACTCGCTACCGCTTAGGAAGAAGCGGTGATGGTGGCGGCGCCGAGGACTTCGCTGCCGTCGAGATCGAGCAGCGCAACGAGTTGGCCCGGCGCAATCGCGCGCTGCGGCCGTTCGAACCGTAGCGTCAGGGCATCGTCCCCGGAAACCGTCGCGACGGCGCGTGCCGGCGTCGCCCGGTAGCGTACCATGGCAAGAACCTCGGTATCGCCGCCGGCGAACCGCTCGGGACGAATGAGATTGCGCTCGCCGGCGTGCAGCGTCGAGGAGAAGAGTTCGTCCTCGCGTCCGACGACGACGGTATTCGTGGCGGCGTCGATCCGCGTGACGTAGCGCGCCCCGTCGTCGTGCGCGGGCACGCCGGCTCGCTGGCCGATGGTATAGCGCGCGATGCCGGCGTGCGTGCCGACGCGCCGGCCGCCGCCGGCAACGACCTCACCGGGCCGGTTGAGGCCGGGCGCAAGGCGTTCGAGCACGTCGCGATAGTCGCCGCCCTCGACGAAGCAAATGTCCTGCGATTCGGCTTTGTCGTGAACCGGCAAACCGAGACGGAGCGCGTGGGCGCGCGTTGCGGCTTTGTCGATCTCGCCGAGCGGCAGCAGCAGTTGGCCGAGCTGCGCCGGCGCAAGTTGCGCGAGCGCGTAGGCTTGATCCTTGGCGTGCGCGTTGCGAAAGAGGTGCGGACCGTCGGCGCGATGTTCCAGGCGCGCGTAGTGGCCGGTCGCGACGAATCGCGCGTCGAGACGCTCCGCGTAACGCGCCAGCGTACCCAACTTGACGAAGTTGTTGCAGGAGACGCACGGATTGGGCGTGCGGCCGCTCGAATATTCGCGCGCGAAGCGTTCGATGACGTCGCGGCGGAACGTCTCCTCGAAATCGAGGACGTAATGCGGAATGCCGAGCAACGCAGCGCTGCGCCGCGCGTCGTCGAAGTCGTCGATGCCGCAGCAGCTCTTGGCATAGGCTTTCTTCGACGGCGCGTACATCTTCATCGTCACGCCGACGACGTCGTAGCCCGCTTCGAGTAAGAGTCCGGCGGCTACCGCGGAGTCGACGCCACCGCTCATGGCTGCAATAACGCGTTCTTTCATTACACTGATGCGGACAGGATAACAAATGGTCGGGGCTAACAAAAGCCCTCAAATGCCTGGAGGTTCCCTGGGCGACCGGTTTCGTGCCGCGCGGGAAGCGCGCGGGCTCTCCCTCTCGGACTGTTCCGAGCAGGTCCGAATTCGGTCGGTTTACCTGGCCGCCATCGAGGAGGACAACTGGAAGGCGATCGGCGCGGCCGTTTACGTCCGCGGCTTTTTGCGCACGTACGCCCGCTTCTTGGGACTCGATCCCGAAGAGGTCGTCATCGCTTTCAACGACGAGGTGCAGCCGCAGGCGCACGCCGCCGGCGAAACGGCGGCGCAACGGCCGGCGCGCGCCGAGCGCTCTTCACAACCCGGATCGCTGCTCATCTGGATCGCCGGCATCGTCGCCGTGTTGCTGGTGGCATTCGTCGCCTACAACGCCCTCACCATGCACCGGGAGCCGCCGGCCGGGGTCGCGGGCGCCTCACCCTCGCCGCTGGAATCGCCGGAGGCGAACGGTTCCCCGGCCGCGGGCGTCGCGGCAAGCGCCTCCCCGGCTGCGACCCAGACGCCGGCCGGCCCGCCGGGCGCCGGCCCTGCGACGCTTGCCCTGGTGCTGTCGGCCCCGTCTTGGCTCAGGGTCACCGTTGACGGCAATGTTAGCATTGAGGGTACGTTTCCGGCCGGCACCACCAAGACGTTCCATGGAAAGAGCGTGCTTGTGCGCGTCGGCAACGCGGGCGGCGTCGAGATTTTCGTCGACGGCAAAGACGTCGGCAAACTCGGCAAGATGGGCGACGTCGCCGAACGCGCCTTCAGTTTATAGGAGTATCGCGGAACTAGGTGGCCACCGACGCATCGTTCGACATCGTGTCGCGCATCGACCGGCAAGAGCTGGACAACGCGCTCAATCAAGCGCGTAAGGAGATCGAGAACCGTTTCGATTTCCGGCACAGCAAGACGAGCATCGAAGCCGACGAGAAGAAAATCACGCTCGTCTCCGACGACGAACTGAAGATGCGCAACGTCGTCGACGTACTGCAAAGCAAGGCGATCAAGCGCGGCGTCGACGTGAAGGCCTTCGAGTTCGGAGAGGTCGAACCGGCCGCCGGCAGCACCGTCCGGCAGATCATCACGCTGCGTGCCGGAATCCCCAAGGACAAGAGCAAGACGCTCGTCGAGAAAATCAAGTCGCTGAAGTTGAAAGTGAACGCGCAGTATCAAGACGAGCAGATCCGGGTCACCGGCAAGAACAAGGACGATCTGCAGAAAGTCATCGCCGCTCTGCGCGCGCTCGAGTTCGACCTTCCGCTGCAGTTCGTCAACTACCGGTAGGCGGCGCGCAAGTGAAATCGGTGGCGTTCGTAAGTTTGGGCTGTGCCAAGAATCTCGTCGACACCGAAGTGATGCTCGCCAAAATGGGCGGCGCCGGTTGGCGGCTCGAAGGCGACGCGCGCCGGGCCGACGCGGTCGTGATCAACACGTGCGCGTTCATCGATCCGGCTAAAGACGAATCGACGCAGACGATTCTCGAGCACGCCGCCGTCAAACGCGCCGATCAACGCCTGATCGTTGCCGGGTGCCTGGCACAGCGGTACGGCGAGCAGCTGCGGGCCCTCATTCCGGAAATCGACGGCATCGTCGGCACCGGCGCGTATGCGAGCATTGCCGAACTGCTCGACGAGGTCGAAGCCGGAGCGCGGCCGGTGCGTTTGGAATTCGCGGCCGAACCCGAGCACGACTTTTTGCCACGCTTGGTAACGACGCCGCGCGCTACCGCATATCTCAAAGTTTCCGAAGGCTGCGACCATCCGTGCACGTTCTGCATCATTCCGTCGTTACGCGGCGCGTTTCGCAGCCGCAGCGAGGAATCGATCGTCAAGGAAGCGCGTGCGCTCGCATCCGTCGGCGCCAAAGAGCTGATCCTCATCGGGCAAGACACCTCGATGTGGGGACGGGATCGCGGCATACGCCGCGGCGGATTGGCGACGCTGCTGGAGCGGCTGCACGACGTCGACGGCATCGAGTGGATTCGCCTGCTCTATCTGTATCCGGCCACGATCGATCGAGAACTCGTGACCGCAATCGCCGACCTCCCGAAGGTCTGTAAGTACATGGACATGCCGCTGCAGCACGCCCATCCGGACGTGCTGCGCGCGATGCGCCGGCCGGCCAACGGCGAGCGCTATCTCGAGATTCTGGCAGAGTTTCGCGAGCGCGTAGCGGGCATCACGATGCGCTCGACGTTCATCGTCGGTTTTCCGGGCGAAACGGAGGAGCACGTCGCGTATTTGGAAGACTGGATCGCGCGAGCCGAACTCGATCGCGCGGGATTCTTCGAATACAGCGCCGAGGAAGGAACGCCGGCGGCGACGCTTCCCGCGCGCGCCGGCGAGCGAGAACGGCGCCGCCGTCTCATTCGTCTGCGTGAGGCGCAACGCATGGCTTCCGAGCGCGCGCGCTCGCGACGGCTCGGCGGCCGCGTCCGGGTTCTGGCCGAAGAGCACCGTCCGGTGCGCCGCTCGACGCCTGCGCGCGAACGGCTCGGCGTTACGCGCGCGTGGTTCGGGCGGACGCAGGGAGAGGCGCCGGGCGTGGACGGCGGGGTCTATTTCGGCGACCCGTCCGGCGCAGTTCGTGCCGGCGACTTCGTCGAGGTCGCGCTCGAGGCTCACGACGCGTTCGATTTCTTCGGCCGCGCGGTGTCGCCGGAACCGGTGAGCGTTGGGTAAGCATCTCGCACCGCAGGACGAGCGTACGCGTCGCGCGACGGGCATGTGGCGCCGAATTGCGCTGGTGATCGGCCTGCTGGCGCTAGGCGTCGGTTCGGCCCTGGCGGCATACGGAGTTTTCGAACACCGCAATCCGGTCGTCGCGATCACGCAGATGTTCGTTCCCAGCCCGCAGCAGGTTTTCGGCCGATCGAACATTCTGGTGCTGGTCGAAGGCCTCGACTACGATTACACCAGCAAAGACGAGGAGTTCTCCACCAACTCGCGCAGCGACGTCATCTGGGCCGTGAATCTGGACTTTGCGAACAAGCGCATCTATCAACTGTCGATTCCGCGCGATATGATCGCCACGATGCCCAACGGCTCGCGGGCGAAGATCAACCAGGCGCAATCCGACGGCGGCGTCAACGAAGCAAAAAGCGTCATCGCCCAATTTCTCGGCATTCCGGGATTCGACCGGTACGTCATCCTGCGCATCGACGCGACCAAAGCCTTCGTCAACGCCATCGGGGGCGTCGAGGTCGACGTCAAGTCTTCGGATTGCCTGAAGTACAAAACCGGCTGCACCGGCGAGGAGCTCGCCTACGACGACTCATGGGGGCATCTGCACATTCACCTTAAGGAAGGCCCGCAGCATCTCAACGGCGAGCAGGCCGTCGCGTACATGCGCTTTCGTCACGATTGGTGCAGCGATCCGTGCCGCATCATGCGCCAGCAGCAAGTGCTGCACGCAATGGCGAACAAACTGCGCAGCGACAAGATCAACACGATCGTGCACATGGGCGATCTTCTAAACGTTTTCCGAAAGTACGTGCAGACCGATTTCAGCGACCGGGAACTGCTGGCGGTGGCTGCCAGCTTCGAAGGCATGCCCGACAATGCGATCGTCAACGCGCAGGTGCCCTACACGAGCGACATCGATCTTCCGTCGTACGGCGATTCGCTCGTTCCCGACGTCGAAGCGCGGGCGCGGCTGGTGAGTACCATGCTGCTCGCGCCGCCCGCTCCCGAACCTTCGCCCGATGCGCTGGCGCTGGCGGCGATTGCACCGGGAACGCTGCGCGTCGACGTGCAGAACGGCAGCGGCATCGGCGGCGCGGCGCAACGCGTGGCCGATTCGCTGCGACATGCGGGTTTCACGATCGGCGACGTGAGCAACGCACCGCGCGAGGATTACGCATCCAGCGAAATTCACGAGCACTCGACGATTGCGTTCGCGGGCGCGCGCGTGCGGGCAGCGCTTCCGCGTTCGATGCAGAAGGCCGCCGTCGTACCCGACCCATCGCCATCGGCCGGATCGGCGGATCCGCAATCGAGCCCGACGACGAGCGACGTCACGGTGATCGTCGGCACCGATCTCGCAAAAGCACCGCCGGCGCAAGCCGCGGTGCCGCCGGGACACTGACGGTGGCGTGCCCGGGAATTCGTGGGGTAACGTGAAGATCGCAACCGCACTGGTGTTAGCGGCCGGACTGCTGTATGGCGGATGGCACGAGTTCGAACGTCGAAGCAGCATCGCGCCCGCGCTGGTCACGCCGGGCATGAACGTGCACCTCGAGTTTGCCGGCGATCTTCCGTCGCGCACCTATCGGGTGATGCAGGAACTGCCGACGGAAGACCGCTCCAAACGTCCGAAATTGATTGCGCTGACGTTCGACGACGGCCCCTATCCGGTATTCACGCCGATGCTGCTCGACGTCTTGCGCGACGAAGGCGTGCCGGCGACGTTCTTTCTCATCGGCCGCGACGCGCAGCAGTGGCCGGAAATTACGCGGCGCATCGAATCCGACGGCAACGAGATCGCCGACCACACGTACACCCACCCGGATCTCGACAAGGAGACGGACGCGACGGTGCGCGCGGAGATTCTGCAAGGGCGCGACGCCTTGTGGCCCCTCTCGCACGATCCGGGCGTGCGCACGCTGATGCGCCCGCCGCACGGGCGCTACACCGAACGCACGCTGCAGATCGCGCAGAACTTAGGTTACTCGGTCGTGTTGTGGACCGACGACAGCGGCGACTGGCGCAGTCTGACGGCGGATCAAATCGAACGTCATATGCTCGTGCACGCCACCGCACCGGAGATCGTGTTACTGCATAGCGGAAAACTTGCGACGATCGAAGCGATGCCCAGGGTGATCGAACGCTTCGAGCGCGCCGGCTATCGCTTCGTGACGGTGAGCGAGCTGCTGCGCCGCGTCAGCACGACCGAACTCAACCACCCGCTGCGCCGATCGGTATAGCGCCATGCCGCGTCAGATCATCGACGTCGAATCCAGCCGTCCAGCCTACGTGCGCCGGCGCATCACGACATTTATCGTGCTCCTTGTGGTCATCGTCGCGCTGGCGGCAGGCGGCTGGCTGATATGGGGCCATCATCCAGGAAACTTAGCGCACTAGGGGAACCTGGGACCGGTTCCGGTCCCGCGCGCTGTCCAAGGAGAGAGAATGCTTCCCAGGCTGACCATAGGTTTCATCGTGCTGGCCGCGGCGATCGCGATTGCCGCGTGCAGTTCGTATGGCAGCGCCAGCGTCAACGTCGGACCGAACTTTCCGGCGATGACGCTCTATGCGGCCAACAGCAATCAAAACGCGATCGGCATTTACAACAAAGGTCAGAAGAGCGGAACGGGACCGGCGTTCGAGATCGGCGGCTCGAGCACGACCCTCAACGGACCCCAATATCTCGCGTTCGACTCGTCCCACAACCTCTGGGTCACGAACTTCAATCCGTCGACGAATCAGGCGCTCCTCATCGAATTCGAGGCGCTGGCAACGGGCAGCGTCCTTCCGTTGCAGTCGGTTGCGCTCGCCGGGCGGCTGCGCGGAATCGCGATTTCACCGAAGTCGGCGTCGGTAAAGAACGGCGCGTTGATGATCATCGCCGACGTCATTCCGACGGCGAAGTATCCGAGTGAAATCTTGCTCTTTTCAGAGGGCAGCACGTCGCCGTTTCAAGAGATCGCCGGTCCCAAGCCGGCCCTGCGCGTGCCCGGGGGCGTCGCGCTCGACAGCCAGAACAATATTTACGTGACCAACCTGCAAGGACGTTCGGTCGCGCAGTTCATTCTCCCGACACCGTCGCCGACGCCGAGCGGCTCGCCGACGCCGACGCCCAAGCCGACCCCAACGCCGACCGGCTCGCCGTCGTCGTCGCCGACCCCCTCGCCGACTCCCACGCCGGTGAACATCCGCCCGACGTTCACGATCATCGGTCCGAATACGGGCGTCGTGACGCCGGCGGGCGTCGACGTCGACAGCAGCGGCAACATCTACGTCGCCGAACAAGGCCAGCTGGGCAAACCCCATTCGGCTGCCGTGTTAGTCTTCGCCAAGCCGTCGACGAAGAACCCCGGAACGATCCTCAACGTGAAACCGATTCGCAAGATTCAGGGTATCAACACGTCGTTGACGACGCCGACCGACGTGAAGGTCGACTCGACTTCGGGATTGATTTACGTGGCCGACTCCAGGACGATTTTGGTGTTTCCGATCACCGCGAACGGCAACGTCGCGCCCTATGCGACGTATTCGTCTCCGGGCGCACTGACCGGACTCGGCCTGGTTCCAGGTCCGGCGCCGTCGACGAGCGCGTCGCCCTAAACCCCGTTAAGGGAACCCAATGTCGTTTATCAAAGCAATTTTCGACGGAAACGAACGCGAAGTAGCGCGGCTGCGGCGAACCGCCACGGCCGTCAACGCGTTCGAGGCGCAAATAGAGGCGCTCTCCGGCGAACAGCTGCGCGCCAAAACGCAAGAGTTTCGCGATCGCCTCGCGGCCGATGAAGACCTCGACGCGATGTTGCCCGAGGTGTTTGCCGTGGTGCGTGAGGCCGGCAAGCGTACGCTCGGCATGCGCCACTTCGACGTGCAGATCATGGGCGGTCAGGTGCTCTACGAAGGGCGTATTGCCGAGATGAAGACCGGCGAAGGCAAGACGCTCGTCGCGACGCTGCCCGTCTACGCGCGCGCACTCGAAGGGCGCGGCGTGACGGTCGTCACGGTGAACGACTACCTCGCGCGGCGCGATGCCGAATGGATGGGGCCTCTCTACGAATCGCTGGGGCTGACGGTCGGCGTCATACAACACGGTCTCGACTCCGCGCAGCGGCGCGCCGCCTACAACTGCGACGTCACCTACGTCACGAACAACGAAGTCGGCTTCGACTATCTGCGCGACAACATGGCGTGGCAAGTGGAAGACCTCGTGCAACGCGAGTTGTATTTCGCGCTGGTCGACGAGGTCGACTCGATTTTGGTCGACGAAGCGCGAACGCCGCTGATCATCAGCGGACCGTCGCAAGAGTCCGGCGAGCTGTACGACAAGTTCGCGCAGATCTTGCCGCGGCTGAAGAAGGACGAAGATTATACCGTCGACCAGAAGGCGCACGCCGTGCCGATTATGGAAGCCGGCGTCGCCAAGGTCGAGAAGATGCTCGGCGTCTCCAATCTCTACGACCAGCGCAACATCGAGCTGGCGCATCAACTCAACGCCGCACTGAAGGCGTGGAATCTCTTCCATCGCGATCAGCAGTACATCGTCAAGGACGGTGAGGTCATCATCGTCGACGAGTTCACCGGCCGGTTGATGTACGGCCGGCGCTACTCCGACGGCATTCATCAGGCGATCGAGGCGAAAGAAGGGATCAAGGTCCGCGGCGAGGACCAGACGCTCGCAACGATCACCTTCCAGAATCTTTTCCGCCTCTACGAACACCTGGCCGGCATGACGGGTACGGCAAAGACGGAGGAGCGCGAGTTCCGCGACATTTACGGGTTGGACGTCGTCGTCGTGCCTACCAACATGCCGATGATTCGCAAAGACAACTCCGACATCGTCTACAAATCCGAGAAAGCGAAGTTCGACGCCGTCGTCAATGAGATCATCGCCGAACATCATAAAGGCCGCCCCGTGCTCGTCGGCACGCGTTCGATCGAAAAGAGCGAGCTGCTGGCGGCGATGTTGCGCCGGCAAGGCGTCGAGTGCAATGTGCTCAACGCAAAATACCACGAGCAAGAAGCCGAGATCGTCAAAGACGCGGGGCAAGAAGGCCAAGTAACGATCGCCACCAACATGGCGGGCCGCGGCACGGACATCAAACTCGGCGAGACCGTGCCGGGCAACGGCGGCTTGCACATCATTGGGACGGAACGCCACGAATCGCGGCGGATCGATAACCAGTTGCGTGGGCGCTCGGGCCGCCAAGGAGACCCCGGATCGTCGCGCTTCTACATCTCGCTGGAAGACGAGGTCATGCGCTTGTTCGGGGGCGACCGCATGACGTCGATCATGGACCGCGTCGGCTTCACCGACGAACAGCCGATCGAATCCGGCCTGGTAACGAAGTCGATCGAGCGCGCGCAGAGCAAAGTCGAAAATCACAACTACGAGATTCGTAAGCACGTGCTCGAGTACGACGACGTGATGAACAAGCAGCGTACGGTGATTTACGGCGACCGCCGCGCCATTCTCGAGGGTAAGTTCGACTCGCGGACGTTCATGCTGCAGACGCTCGTGGCAAAAGTCGACGAGGCGGTCGAGCAGAACGCGCCCGAGAACGTGCATCCGAGCGAGTGGGATCCCGCCGAGATGCTCGAGCAGCTCGATCAAATTTTTCCGATCAAGCGAGATACCTCGTTAGCGGATCTGGAGCAGAAGGATCGCGAGGAGATTCGGCGCGTGCTCCATGCTAAAGCCAAGGCGGCGTACGAGGCGAAGGAAGCGGAAGTTACGCCCGACATTCTGCGCATGGTCGAGCAGCGCTATCTGTTGCTGCCCATCATTGATCGCCAGTGGGTCGACCACTTGTACGTGATGGACCACCTAAAAACGGGCATCGGGCTGCGCGGCTACGGGCAGAAAGATCCGCGCGTCGAGTATGAAAAAGAAGCCTTTGAAATCTTCGAATCGCTGAAGAACAATATTGCGGACGAGGCGATCAAGGGCGTGTTCCGCGTCGTGATCGAGCAAGGGCCGCCGCCACCAGAGTTACTCCAGCACCAGCGCCCGGGTCCGCAATTCCAGCAGATTCCATCCGGCGAACTCATTCCTCAGCCGGCGCAAGCGCAAGGATTGCTCGGTCCGCAAGAAGTCGAGCAGCTTCTCGGACCCATGCCCGGCTCCGACCGCCGGCCCCAGCAATTGCACACGAACAAAGATGACGAGTCCGGCGCCAAACCAGTTCAACGCGAAGCGCCCAAGGTCGGCCGCAACGAACTCTGCCCGTGCGGCAGCGGCAAAAAATACAAAAAGTGCCACGGCGCCGCAGCATAACGGGATAGATACCGTATTCCGCGCCGCAGCATAACGGGCATAGGGGAATGGGCGTAATTCGGGGTCCCTCGTCGGCGCTCGTCGCGATCCAGGCTCGGGGGATAAAAGCGCTGTAAAATAAGCTGTTTCTGCATACCGCACGATCGATCAAGCATCACATGCGGCTCGTGCAAACCGTGCAACCGCACTTGCAAAACCCGCGGTGCGTCGAAAACACTATATGGTATAAGGCTCTTTCGCACAGCTGCCGATGCATGGTTAAAAACCATGCATCAAGGCGCATCGGGTCGCACTGCGGCAACGTAGATGCTTCCGGCTGCGTCGATCGCGACGGCGAATGGCAGCCAGACACCAACTAAAATCGAATCGGTTTAACCACGCTTGCCACCGGTCGTATACGGGTCGAAAAAGTCGGCAACATAGATAATTCTGCCACGTACCTCGGTCACCGGCGGTTGCCATTGACGGCAACCGTCGGAGCGTCTTCTTATGTAAGCATTCGGGGACGCCTCTCGAGCCGGGAATCGTCAGAATATGATCGAACTTGCGTTTCAACTGTCCAGACCGGCGATTCAAATCATTTTGATTACTACCTTCGGATGACTAGATGGCTACCTTTGTGAGTCTCGGCCACCACTGCCAGGCAGCGTACCAAATACGTCGTGTATCGGTCCCTCGGGCGAGGGCCCAATTCTTTGACTGGTTGGTAACGCCGCACGATGGATTGATCGCCTTGCTGCAAAACAGATTCTGCGGATTTCTCACAAAGGAGAATCTCCTTACGCGCGGCGCACACGGAAGGTATCACGACGTCGTCGACGTCCTCTTCCGGATACGACTGCTCCACGACTTCCCACTTTCGGTCAGTCTGGCCGATGGCCTTGGCGCAGTGCAACGGAAGTATAGAGTATTAGCAGATCGTTTCCTCGCCTTACCGCATAGAGATCTCATCTTCATTCGCTACGTTGAAGCCGAACATTGTTGCCAAAGCGAAGCAGAGGAATTGCACGCTGTTCTGGCGGCGCAGTTCGGGCGAGATTGCAGATTAATTATAGCTTCGGACGAGCCGCCGCCAGGTGAACGTTGGCACATTCAGGGCGTCAAGGCATTTCAGCTAGCGCAACCCTTGCCTTATATTTGGAGTGGATTGAATACGGCGTGGGATGCGTTATTCTCCGCTGCGCTAGATCAGACGGCAGCTGCGCCATACTTGTTAAGAGAGTGACATCGAGAGGACAGCGCCGGATAGAACTGTTGCCTAGGTTATCACTTCGCTAAACTAACTTGATGCTGCAGTGCACCGGGGATGAGTGGTTCGATTCGTACCTGCCGGGCCAACCGCAATCCCTCGCGCGCCGAGTCGTAGGCTGCGCTGAGGTGCCAAGCGCGATCCGGTACGCGCACACTGCTCTTTGGTATCGGTCTAGCCTGCAGCGGGTCGTTCGAAAATCGCGACTGTCAGCCCGGGACGAACGCGGACCAGATGCTGACAGCGGCTTCGAGTCGCACGCCGAAACGCCGAACGACTCGACGACCGTCAGCGCGGGCGTCACCGACGGCATCGGCGCCTGCAGGCGGTGCGGAGCGCGGTACCTCCGGCACGAACCGCTGATTGACAAACTCTTCGCGGAAGCGCACGCTATATGTAGGGAGGCCCCGCCTTATGCGCGCTCGCTTACGCTGTTGTCTCGGCCTTGCATTAGCGGTTCTTTTCGCCGCATGCGGCGGAGGCCGCGGCGGCTACTCGCCGCCAACGTCTAACGCTGTCGCGCAGCCCCAGCGACTCCTCCAGCCCGACGACGTGACGACGGCGATTGCATCGGGCTTCTTCAGACCCGCAGGCGTCGCCCTCGATGCGCACGGCAACGTCTACGTCGCTGACACCGGCCATAGCAAGATCGAAAAGATCACACCGAAAGGCGTCATCACGGCCATCGGCTCGGGATTCAACCAGCCGCGCGGAGTCGCCGTCGATTCAAACGGGAACGTCTACGTCGCCGACACCGGAAATAACGTCGTGAAGGAGATCACGACGCACGGCACCATCACGAAGCTCGGATCCGGATTTCGCAGGCCTTCAGGCATCGCGGTCGACGCCGCGGCAGACGTCTTCGTTGCCGACACGGGCAGAAATGCGGTCGAAAAAATCACGCCCGGCGGTACACTCTCCGGTATCGGTTCCGGGTTCAATCAGCCGCGAGGGGTCACCGTCGACGGTAACGGCAACGTCTATGTCGCCGACACCGGCAACTCCGCGGTGAAGAAGGTGGCACCCGACGGCAGCGTTACGCTCGTCGGTGCGGGATTCAAAGCGCCCGAGGGCGTTGCGGCCCAAGCCGGCGGAAACGTTTACGTTGCGGACACGGAAAACTTTGCCCTCAAGCAGATCGGTCCAAAAGGCGGCATCACGACGATCGGTTCCGGATACCGGTATCCCGAAGGAGTCGCGCTCGACGCCGCGGGCAACGTGTACATCGCCGATGCGGCTTACGGAACCGTCTACAAGATCGCGCTTGCCGGAAAAGTTACCAAGGTGGGATCGGGCTACAGTTTTCCCACCGGCCTCGCCCTCGACGCCGCCTCCAACCTTTATATCGGCGATACCGATAACAATCTCGTGAAGAAAAGAACGCCCGACGGCAAGACGACGACGATCGGCTCCGGATTCAGCGGCCCGGACGGCGTCGCCGTCGATACGGCCGGCAACGTCTACGTCGCAGACGCGGGACACGATGCGGTCAAGAAGGTCGCACCAAACGGCACGATCACGAAGATCGGAAAAGGGTTCGACTCACCCGAAGGCGTCGCCATCGATGCCGCCGGAAACGTCTACGTCGCCGACACGCTCAACGCGGCCGTGAAGAAGGTCGCACCCGACGGAAACATCACGACGATCGGGTCGGGATTCACTCAGCCGAGCGGCGTCGCCCTCGATGCGGCAGGCAACGTGTACGTCGCCGACAGCTGGCAGACGGCCATCGTCAAGGTCGCGCCCGACGGCACGATGACCTCTGTCGGTTCTGGATTCAGCTGTCCCGAGGGTGTCGCCGTCGATACGCTTGATAACGTTTACGTAGCCGATTTCTGCAATGCAGCCGTTTACAAGGTTTCCACGAAGGGGCGCATCTCCGCGCTGGGCCGAGGCTATTACCAAGCGGAGGGCGTCGCGCCTGCCTCAGCGGGTAAACTCTATTTCTCGGATTCCCTGGCGAACGAAGTCGACAAATTCACGCCGTAATCAATGCGCGTGGCCCGCGTGATTCGGGCCGGCGCCGCGCCTGGCGGAGGGGCTGCCTGCGGAGGGGCTACCTAATGAGGATTTCCAACTGGGCCACGTTCGTCGTCAGCGTATCGGCTGTTGGCGTTGTTCTCGGCGCCTGTACGAGCAGCGGAGGGTCGTCGCTCGCCCCACCGGGAATCGCTTAGTCCCCAGCGCCGTTCATCAGGAAATCAGCCGCAATCAAAATGTAGTGGACCTCTCGCTCACGCCGGTAACGCCGCCTGGCCTGAGACCGCAGTTCCACGGCCTCCCCAACAGCGCTTCCGCGACGGCTTGCTCTTCCGACCACGTTGCGCCGTCTGCCGCGAGTTGTGCAATCTCGTCTTCGCTGAGCGTCTGGGACAGCGCAGCCACGAGTTTATCGTAGTCCCGCTGCTCCACTGGTTCGCGTGATTGGGGCCGACGGTGGCGGGGTGCGATGTCGAGTGCGGCGCCGGATTGCGCCGCAGCGATCGGAGGCCCGACCGTCGTCGGTGTTGACGGAGTGGCGCCGTTGCTGCCGTCGCAGGCACTCAAATGCGCCGTGCTAAGATACGCACCGATAAATCAATCTAGATACTTCATCCCCACAAATGCAATCCGATGAATTCTCTAACGACAACAGCGTTTCGCTTTGCAAGGATCGTTATTAGATCTCGGCCTAACGCTTTACGGCGATCGTAACAGTAGACGTGACCGAAGGGTTCTGGCTGTCCGTGGCTATCAACGTGCAGGAATATGGGCCTGGAGTACGAGTCAGAAAGCCGACTTTGATGAATTTGAGATTCTCAATCTTTATTTTGCCGAACTTCAATTCCTGAATAATCACGGCGTTGTTACAGTTATTGTCTAACGCAACAGTCATTGTCTTGGTGTAGTATAGCTTGCTTGTTCGTTCTGGACCATTCGCAACGAGCTTCACATCAGGGGGGTTCCACAGCAGCGTCGTGCTTCCACTGTTCGGGCGTTGCGTCGCGTTGGCGTACTGCGAAGAAGGCTGTTGCGTGTTCGGTAGACCGCCGGTGCAGCCAATCATATACGGGATTGCAACGAGTATTGCGAGGACTCTAGGTAAGTTCATTTGCCTGCTCCTTCTAGAGAATCAGTCAGCGAGTAACCGGTTTGGCCATCCGGTGTACGGACCCTTGGGAAGCTAAGAACCAGGGTGCACTTTGGCAAGCTAGAACGCCCTTCTCCACGCGCGGCCTGTACGAGCGGTTGTGTGCTGCTCAGTGCCACTGAGAAAGGGGAGAACCGCTTTCGTGAGACTGCGCAGGCGATTGGGTGAACGACAACATGGCTTCGCCATTCCGAAGCGATGCATTGGGGCCGAGACGCGGGAAACTAGTGACGATCGAACCAGAGGTATTGGAGAGCGGCGGCGATCGTCGAAAACTTCTGGCCGAATTGACCGCTCAACCAACGTGACCACGAAACTTTTGCCGACAAGCCCGCTCCGATCGGCTGCGAAAACGTAAGTCCGTAGCGTGAGTTCGCCAGCGAATTAATCGATCTCGCACCGTTAACGCTAGTCGCACCGCCCGAATAGTAGTTCGCGTCAACCGCAAGCCACTGATTCCGACGAAAAGTATAACCAGCATGAAATTGGAAAATGCCGAGCGGCATTTGCCGGAGCACCTGGCCCCCAAAGTAGTCTGTGTTATCGCCAAAGATCCACATGCCAGCCGATAGGTCGGCAAACCACTTCCCCATCGGCTGCTCTACGCCGATTTCCGGTTTGAATGTCCACCGATTCGAACCGATATTGATGAGCTCGGTCCGGTCGTACGTGCCCGTTGGCATGATAGCGGTCACGCTTACGCCGAGCGTCGTACTAGGCTTGCGCCGCGCAAACTCTGCCGGCGTTAGCGCTTGACCCAGGAGATTTACGCCGAAACGGGCGCGGAAATCCGCAAACCCATAGCGCGAAAGTGCTTGGGGCTGCCCCAAGATGACCGCGCTGACGTGGCCGCCCAAGTATGGAATGCTAAAGGCCCAGTTCGCAGTCCGACCCCCGAGGCGGAAGGTGTGCGTAAAACTCAGGATTAGGGTATCGATCGCCGGACGCACATCGCTGAGCGGCAGCGACGGGTCGAGAGGCACCGTCCCCGTCGAGTTCGACAGAGTTCCAACCGCGAAATTCGAATCGATCGGCGAAGCGGAATAGGAACGAGGCTCCAGTTCCTGGCTTATCGCCGGCGTTGCATTCCCAAGTAAGGCGAACGTCAAAAGCACACTTAGCCAGAGTCGGGCCGAAAAGAGCTTTCCGTAAAGCTTCATCCGTAATGGACTTTGCTCGACGCTCAATTCCATTATGCCTCAGCGCTTACGGACGGCCCCCAGCGCCTCCTTCGTTGACCCCGCTGGTACGCAGCGGCAACGGTAATAGTTCCCGCAGTTTGACCTGCCTCGCAATGCCAGAAGTCGCGTGCGGCGCAGGGTAGGTCACGGACGCTACGCAAAAAGCAGTGGATGTTTAAGCTGCTCGTTCGCGCGGGGCGGCCCCTTTGGCTGATCCCGCTGCCGTACCTGTTGTTCGGCATCATCGCCGGTTCTACGTTTCCGCGCCTCGAGTACACTTACTTTCCACGCTTCGGCGACGTCATATCGGTTGGATCGGCTCAGGCATACCTTTCAGCCGTAGCGTCCGGCACGATAACGCTGACTGCGCTCGTTTTTTCGGTCATGTTCGTAGTGATGCAAATGACAACCAGCGCGTACTCGAAGCGCCTCATCATGCTCTTTTCCGGCAATCCTCTCGGTTTGCATGCTCTCGGAGTGTTCAGTGCTACTTTTATGTGCGCACTCTGGACAATACAATTTGTCGATCGGAACCACAACGGCAGAGTACCGTTGCTATCTATGGAATTCGTCATCCTACTCCTCGTGCTGAGCATGGTGTTTCTCGCTCTTCTCGTTCAGCGCATCGCCCTGCTCCGGATCACGTACATCCTACAGTTCATCGGTGACAAGGGACGTGCCGTCATCGCGAAAATGCTCCCACGCTTCGAAGACGATGCCGCCGAGGAACTCGTCACGTTGCGGCGAGAGGCGGCCGTATTGCGAACGCAAGCGCCCCAGCAACGAGTTACCTACAACGGCGTGCCGCTCGCGATTGCGAACTTTCGAATCAATGATCTCGTGCAACAGGCCAAAGAATCTAAGGGCACGATCGTTATGAAATGCGCCGTCGGTGACACGGTGTCGCAAGGAATGGTATTGCTCGAAGTGTTCGGGGTAAGGGCTCCTATTCCCGAGCCCTCCCTCAAACGGGGCATCGTTTTAGCATCGGAACGCACCTTTGAGCAAGACCCGAAATACCCATTACGCCTTCTCGTGGATACGGCAATCATGGCGTTGTCGCCGGCAGTAAACGATCCAACGACCGCCGTGCAAGCGATCGACCAGATTCAAGACTTGCTCTATCGGCTCGGTGGCCGGGTCTTGGAGGCCGGATTCGTCAAAGACGCGCAAGGAGATTTACGGCTGATCTTTCCGATGCCGACTTGGGAAGAGTATCTTTCGCTCGCGTTCGACGAAATTCGCCTCTACGGGGCCAACACGTTACAAGTGCTGCGGCGCATGCGAGCCGCATTGAACGATCTCGTAGATTCCCTCACGGACCAGACGCGAGTCGGCGTGGTGCGAAAATACTTGGAGCATCTGAGCGCAATGATTGAGCGATCCGATTTGGATGCGTTCGACAAGGCACTTGCCCTACAGGCCGACCCGCAAGGACTGGGACATACCAGGCCCCCTTAATTCGAAGAATTCCACTTAGCACCGTCACCAACCGCGTGAGGCGATTTGACAATAACGCGTGGCGCATACTCACATACGGATGCACTGTGCAGCAAGGACTTCGGCATTGATCTTCTCGACGATTCAAGCTTGATGCGCGCAGTTAGGCGACCATGCCGTCATGTCTGGAGCCCCGCTTTACGCTATCGCGCCACCGTCGGGAGTGAAGCTCGCGTGACAAAGGGCAGCGCCGCTTAACGGGGCTCGGAAAGCGCGCTCGTCATCGCCAGGGCTGTTCTAGCGAGGAATGTTTTTGCACGAAAAAGGAGCATCGATTAAACATTTTCTAATGTTGATCTATCTTCTGCTCCGTTCGCGCTGCGAATAGCTGGAGCCACGACGCGCGTCACGAGCACTTGAAGTACGGCCGCGGCTGGGACGGCGAGGAAGGCTCCGCCAATCCCGAGCAGCGTTCCACCCACGACTGTCGCCAGAATGATCAGCAGGAAACTGAGTTGAACCCGCTGGCCGAAGATAATCGGCGAAAGCACGTTTTGGTCAACCACTTGAACGACAGTGAAGATCGCAAGGGCGATCAGCATCTTGGTCCAGCCGCTCGTCGCTAATACAACCAGGAGAATGATCGGCCCGGATATCACGGCACCGAGCATCGGGATTGCCTGAAAGATGGCGGCGATGAATCCTAAGAGTAAGTAGTATGGGACGCCGAGGACCGCGAGCGAAATGCCCATAACGACGCCGACGATCGAGCCGTTGATAACCACGCCCCCCACGTACGCGCTCAGCCGCGTTCCAATGTCGCTGAAGACATCGCGCCACTGCGAGCGCGTCGCGGGCGGCATGAGGCTGAGCAGGAAGCGCCCGAGCTCGTCGGACGAGAGCATCCAGCCGATCGCGAGCAAGAAAATGAGTACCCCATTGCCGATCGTCGTGGCGGCAAGTGCAGTCCCGTTGAGGAGGTGAAGGCCGATCGCGCTGGCTGCGTTGCCGGCACTGCCGGCTAACGCGCCGGCGATCTGGCGCGCCATCTGGTCGTTTTCGAAATAACGCTGTGCGCCCGCAAGCTGACCCTGGAGCGCGTTCGCATAGCCCGGTAACGACTGAACGAACTTGACGAGCTCCGCTCCTAACGGCTGGACAAGCACGGTTCCAATCACAACGATCGCCGCAATGACGGTGACGAACGCGAGCCCGACTGCAGCGCCGTACGGCATTCGCTTCGCCAGTCGATCGACGATCGGCCGTAGGCCAGCGGCAAACAGCACGGCGGTGAAGAGCAGGAGTAACGCCGAGAGTGCTCCCGAGAGCACGTCCCAGATCAGTAAGGCCCCTGCGACGACCGCCGCACCGATTAGCCATCCGCGCAAGCTGTTCATATATCCCCAGGTGGGGGCGGAGACTACGGTAGACTAGCGGTTCCCTCCTTGTAGACTGTGACAGCATAAATGGGATTGGCAGCCGTTGTCACGTTTGAACGCTTTCCAATGCCGCGGATGCGTGGGGGAGCCCGGAACGAAAGATCGTTCCTCCGCTGAGTCTAACTTCGCATAATCGGGCTAAACGTGAGGCTGCAAAAAAAGTGGATATCCCGAGGCTCGCATTCTCGCGTGAAGGGTCGCAACTCCACCGTAGGGGTGAGACCGGACTTCTTCCCGATGGCTTCCCAATTCGGCGCTATCGTGAGAGAAGGAGGGCCCTCGTTCCACTCAATTATGAGACCGGAGGCTGCGTGGGCTTCAAGAAATCAAGAAGGAGCAGATCTAATGCAGACGGTTGTTAGCGACACAATTCACGAGGGAAAAAAACACTGGGGTTGGTACATGACGGTCGGCATCGCCCTCATTGTCGTCGGCGTTCTCGCCATCCTTAGTCAAACCGCCGCGACTTTCGCATCAATTGCCGTCCTGGGTGCGTTCGTCTTTATTGCCGGTATCATGCAGATCGCCGGCGCGTTTGGAACGCGCGGCGCCGGAAACGTGATTCTGCTCCTCCTGGTGGGAGTATTGGATATCGTCGTCGGCTTGATGCTGTGGCAGCACCCGGTCGCAGGCGCATTGACCGTTACGCTGCTGCTGGCAGCGCTTTTCGTCTTCGGCGGAATCTTCCGTTTCATCTCTGCGCTATGGCTAAAGTTTCCGCAATACGGCATGGCTGCCTTTAGTGGAATCGTCACCTTCATTTTGGGACTCTTGCTTTGGACTCAGTGGCCGAACTCCGCGCTCTGGTTCATCGGGTTCGCAGTTGGCCTGAATTTCATATTTGCCGGCTTAGCCTGGTCATCGCTAGCCTTGAAACTGAAATCTGTGTGACACTTGGATTACATGTCGGTTATTCCAATAGTCGCCACCCGAAGTCGAGAAGCGGCCTCGCCGAAAATAGAACGCAAGCGGCCCATCCGCCTGCGCTTCGAATCCGCGAGGCATGCGCTTCGAGCTCGCTCCGTTGTTGGTCCAAGCCTACGCCGTTACGTTCGAGCGCACGCAGCAGCTTTTGAAAATGCTGCGGCTCTGCTGCCATCGACTCGCGCCAGCGTTGCAGCACCGGCTTATCGATCGGCGAACGAAACGTTGGACGTCGGAATGGACTCGGGCCTCCCTGCTCGTCATCGAAGACCAATTGTAGTCGTGATGTTTACGTCTACTGTGCTGCGAGGCTGACGCCGACGTCCTGAACGCCGGGTAGACTGTCTAACACCTTCGCGGGCTGACCGCCGGCTGGATAATGCCAGAATCCCATCGTTGGATACTTCGAATGAGGAGGATGGTGGATTACGACGACTCGATTGGCCTCGATCCAAAAGTCGTCATCACGTCGAGCAGTTTCGATGCTGGTGCGACCGACGATTTTCGCATGCGAACCCGAGATCGCCAATCGGTAGATCCAGTTTCCGGAGTCCGCCATAACCGCTAAATATTTCCCATCCCATCGGATGTCGCCGATGCCGTCAATGGCCTTATCGAGTGTAATGTCTTTGAATTTTTCGCTACCCTTGGGAAGCTCGGCTAGACCCGACTGACTTCCGTTCAATCCGTCGGCAAACAAGTTGCCGGCGCCATCATAGCCACAGCTCGAAAAGGAAGTGAAGTTCGGATCAGCATAGCGCATTGGCCCGGTTGTTGCCTTAGGGAATATGGCGACTTTGCCCGGCGCCTGACTCGTATAGTCGGCAACGGCCAAATTCCCGGTCGAAGGATCGACCGAGCACCCCTGAGGATTCTTTGAGTCCGGCAGCGTTCGAATCGGGCTTGTGCCGCCGTGTTCGTACGCTTGGATGCGATTAGCAAGCAAATCCGACACAAAGATGTCGCCGGTGCGCTGGTCTACGCAGATGCCCGCCGGAAGAGCAAATCCGGTAAGATTTCCGACGCGGTGACCTCCAGGATACGAGAAAACCCAGACCTCATTGAAAAGCGTGTTCGAAACGTACAACAGATCCTGGCTTTTCGCCTCGGCCGCCATCCAGGCGTAGACGCGTCGAATCGCCGGCTGCCCCGGTTGTTGCCGGAGCACCCCGGGCGCAACGATCGGCGGCTGCGCTCCCCCGCAGCCTGACAGCACCACTGCTGCCGCTATTTGCGCGATGGCCAGACAGCGTCTCATCTGAAACTCCCTTCGCAACCATGTTCGTCGAATCGCCCAGTCGTCAACGCCGAACGGCGTACGGGCGGGACAGCTTTGCGCCCGCTTACCCTAGAGTTATGGCGGACCCTGTCCTTAACGGCGATCCTTGATAAAAGGGCTTTATCCGAAGAAACCAAACACGTCTCCTTGCGGTCTTAATGTTTATAAAAGTAACCTATTAATATGAATAGCGAATGGCGAGGATGACTGACCTATTAAACGAGCGTTTTCGAGTTTTGGGCAACCGTTTAGGGTTAGTCGGCATTCACGCGGGCGCGCTGGCCGCATTCATACCGGCGACGTTTCATTGGAGCGGCCCGGTCGTTGCGGCCGCTGTTCTGTATCTCACCGGCGCGCTAGGCGTTACGCTCTGCTACCATCGAACCTTGACGCACCGCGGTCTACGGATGCGCAAACCCTTGGAATACGCGCTCGCCATCCTTGGTGCGTTGGCGCTGCAGGGCGATCCGATTCGCTGGGTAGCGACGCACCGCAAACATCACGCGCATTCCGACGCTAAGGGCGATCCGCACGGCCGTAACGTAAGTTTCCGGTGGGCCCACTTTCGTTGGCTTATCGAAACCAACGAAGCAATGCCGACCACTGAAGAGCTGACTCACTTTGCACCCGATCTTCAAAAGGAAAAATTTTACCGCGTGCTGCAGCACGTTCACGCCCCAATGCAGCTCGTTCTGGCCGGGCTGCTCTTCGCGCTTGGCGGATGGACCTGGGTCATATGGGGAATCTTCGTGCGCCTCGTGGTAAGCTACCATGCGACGTGGTTAGTCAATAGCGCGGCACACTCGCTGGGCTACCGAACGTATCGCACGGGCGACCTGTCAACCAACTGCTGGTGGGTAGCCCTGCTCGCGTGGGGCGAAGGATGGCACAACAACCATCATGCGTTTCCGTACTCCGCACGACACGGACTGCGATGGTTCGAATTGGATCTCACCTGGTGGAACGTTCGACTGTTGGCGTTCCTGAGGCTCGCGGATCGCATTCGGCTTCCGACTGCCGTGGCGATGCGCCGGACGGTCTAAGACGCAAGCAACGCTTACGGCTTTACGAGCACGACCGGTTTCGTAAGGTATTCCACCCCGGCGTTCTCCAGGATGGCTTTGCCTTCACCATCTATCAGGAAATGCTCGAACGCCTTTCCCGCGCCGGGATGCGGAGCGTCGCGCAGTTCGGCAATCGTGTAGGTAATCTGGTCGCTCATTGCTGCCTTACCGGGCAACGGAACGAATCGCAGTCCTCGCGCGGTGGCTTCCGTTTTGTAGAAGAAGCCGACATCGGCCTCCCCGGCATCGATACGCGCCAACAGGTCTTCTTCGGGGAAGATCTGCGCGTTGTTTTCCGGATCCCCGAGGATGCGTTTCTCACCGCCGGCTCCGGCTAGCAGCGTCATGGCTTTAACGGTATAGATTCCTTTGGGATCCAGTCTCGGGTCGGTACGGCCGATCGCCAGCCCGGCGGTGGAAAGCGCTGCAAGGACCGTCGACTTGCCCGCCGCGGCGCTTTCGAACAATGCTGCGTGTTTCGAGTTGTTGGACCATCCGATTCCGAGACTGGTCGACGCAAACGTCTCGGCATCGGCGACTTTGGATCCTAAGCTCAACACGATCTTCGGATCCACGCTGATAAACACGTCGGGCCGCTTTACATCCGCAGAGATGAGATTTGCAAGCATTTTGCTCCCGCCGCCCTGCCCTTGAAATTCGACGCCGTGCTGTGCGAGCGCTGCTTTGATCGGGCCCTCCATCGGCGTGACCAGCGAGCCGGCATACAGCACCGACACGACCTGCGTTGCTGCTAAGGCCGGCAGCGTGGAGATCGCAATACAGGCGGCAACCCACGCGCATTTCGAAACTTTCATCAGCCATCGCAGCATTTCGGGACGCCATGGGCGAACCTGCCGGCGCCGCGGCGGGAGGCCTCGCCTCCGTCCGTGAAGCCCCCGAAACGATGGAGCGTTGTCACTTCGTCACAGGCATTTTACGTCGTTTTGTAAGGAGAACTCGATGCGTCGTTCGTTTCATTTGTTCGCGGGACTCGCTCTAGCGCTGGCGGTGTTGTGCGGTGCCGTCGTTGGCGGCGTCGCCGTTGCGGCCACGCAAGTTCACATGCACAATGCGCTCACGAATTTGCAGTCGGCATCGTCCCAACTGAGTTTGGCTCAGGCCGATAAGGCCGGCCATCGAGAGAATGCAATCAAGCTCGTGAATCAAGCCATCACCCAAGTCCAGGAAGGTATCAAAGCCGGAGCGCAATAGCGGCTGCCCGGAAATCAAAAGCGACGGGCCGGCACGCACGCGCCGGCCCATCGCCGCGTATTTCGCTCTTAGGTTTTGACGTCGGCCGTCGCGTTGCTCGCACCCTCCGGAACAGGAGGACCGCCTTTCAATTCGTATTCGGAAACTGTGGTGGATGGCGGAGATCGCATCGTCCTCGAAACCGAACGTCTCGTTATCCGTCTGTGGGAGGACGACGATGCTGCGCTGGTCGCGCCCATCTACGCCAAACCCGAGGTGATGCGATTTATTCCGGGCGGCATCTGGAGTGTCGAACGAACGATCCGCGCCATCGCACGAATGCGCGAGCTGCACGCAGAGAACGGACACGGTTTTTACCCCGTGGTCGTCAAGAGCCTCGGATCGGTCATCGGGCATTGCGGTCTCGGCCGCCTCGAGCAAACGCCGGAGATCGAGATCGCGTATATTTTAGATTCGCCCCATTGGGGACGCGGCTATGCGTCCGAAGCGGCACGGGCGACGATTGCGTTCGCATTTTCAAAGCTGAACGTGTCGCGGATCGTGGCCGTCGCGTTTCCCGAGAACGTTCGCTCCGTCGGCGTGATGCGTTCGATCGGAATGACGCGCGTCGGACATGCGCAGCACTTCGGTGCAACGCTCGTCAAATACGAGATCGAGAAGAAGAACTGGAGCGCAGCACCGGCATAGTCAAGCCCGGCGACGGCGTGAAAAGGCTGCGGCCGCTACGATTGCGAAACCGTACGAATGCGAAAGCTTACATGTCTCATAACGTTCCTGGCGCTCGCGTCGGCGCCCGTCGTTGCAGCGGAGACGTGGCCGGTCGATCCCGTTCACTCTACCGCTCAGTTTACGGCAAAGCATTTCGGCATCGTGCCGGTGATCGGAACTATTCCTATCGTCAAAGCATCGGTGCAGATGAATGCCGGCTCACAGATTCCCGCGAGCGCATCGGCTGAACTCGACGCATCGCGGATCGACACGCACAACGATAACCGCGACCGCGACCTCAAATCCGACCATTACTTCAATGTGGCTGCCACGCCAAATATTTCGTTCGAGAGCACGAAAGTCGAGGGAACGGATCCTAAAAGCTTTACGATCGCCGGCAACCTTACCATGCACGGGCAGACGCATCCGATCGTGTTGCAGACGCGCGTCGTCGGATCGGGCACGTCGCCTCGCGGCAAACGCATCGTCGCCTACGCGGCGACGGCGACCATCGACCGTACGCAATGGGGCATGAGTTACGGACCGCTCATCGTCGGCAACGACGTCGACCTTTCGCTTAACGTCGAGGCCGACGGACCGTAGCTCGCCGGTACGGGAAGCGTGACGATGACGTGACTGCCGGAGCCCGGATGCAACCGCTACTTCGACGTTCGAGGCTTGGAACTGCGCTTCGCCGCCGATTCTTTCACCCTAAGCGCGTTGTAAGCGAGGGCCTCCTTAACGAGCGCCTTCAGAGCACGTTCGTCGATCTCGTCGCCTTCGAAGATATCGATCGCGCGTCGCTGATTGCCCTCGAGCCCGGCATTGAACAGCTTCGCCGGATCGCCGAGTGCCGCGCCGCGATCGAAGGTAACCTTCACCTTGCCCTTGTGCGGATTCATCACGAAGATGATGCCGTTCTTCGAGTAGGTCGGCGTGCCCATCCACTTCCACTCTTCGACGATCTCCGGATCGACGCCGAGGATGAGTTTTCGAATGTTCGCGAGCACCTCGCCGCGCCAGTCGTCCGTTTCACGTATGAGTTTATCGACGTGCGCTGAGGCGCTAACGTTTTTCGTCTGTTTCAAAGCCGCCGTCCTTCTGAGGATGTTCGATGATGGATTTCGCCAGCGTAGCCGGATCGGCAATGAAGTTGATTGCCGCGATGCGGTCTCCCGCTATGGTGAAAGCAAAAGCGACGCGCAATTGGCCGTCGTGTATCCACACCGCTCCGGGCGAGCCGTCGATCGATGCGGGTTGGGCGGCGCGCGCCCGCCCCGAGAAGGTGCGCGCCACCGCATCCGCACCGTAGATACCGTCCGCAAGACGATCGTTTTGC
The DNA here is from genome assembly GCA_963704715.1 of Vulcanimicrobiota bacterium. GTDB lineage: Bacteria > Vulcanimicrobiota > Vulcanimicrobiia > Vulcanimicrobiales > Vulcanimicrobiaceae > Tumulicola. The sequence continues at coordinate 2,597,319 of OY969933.1, forward strand.
CAGTAGGCCGCACCGCCCATCGCCATGACCGCGGCGTCGGCGCGAAGCGTTGCCGCCGGATCGAGCAGCGCGAGCAGCGCCGGGATATTGCCCGAACGCGACGCTTCAAGGAACGCGCGCACGAGTTCGTCGTGCCGCTGCGCCGGAGCATCGCGGCCGGCGGACGCGCCGCGTACGCGTCGCCGCGCGCGGCTTGCGAGTTGGCGCGCCGCTTCCGGCGTTTTTCCGAGGATCGCCGCGATATCGTCGAAAGGCACGTCGAAGGTGTCGTGCAGCACGAATGCGACCCGTTCGCCCGGCGCGAGCGCGTCGAGCAGAATCGATAACGCGGTGCCGATCGAATCCGCGAGCATCGCCTCGTCCTCGGGATGTTCGCCGATTGCGGTTGCCGCAACGTCGAGACGAGGATCTTCGGGCGTCAGGTCTTCCCGCCGGCTCTTGCGGCGTTCGAGCGAATCGAGGCAGACGCGTGCGACGACGGTCGTGAGCCAAGCGTCGAGGTTTGTGATGCTCGCAGCGCCGGCTCGGCGAATTCGCAGCCAACTCTCTTGCAGTGCGTCGTCGGATTCTACAGCCGATCCCAGGATGCGCATTGCGATGCGCCGCAAGCGCGGCCGGGCAGTCTCAAAGTGCCGCGCCAGCCGGTCCGCATCTTCCAATCAAAATTCCTCTCGCGTTTCGGTCACGTTTTATCCCGCTCGACCCGTCATACAGATGAAAGGAGTTCACAATCTTGAACGACGTTTCTCTGATCGTCTACCCGGCCTCCGATATGGCGAAGGCCAAGCAGTTCTTTCGGGCGCTCGTCGGCGCCGACCCCTACGCGGATACTCCTTACTACGTCGGCTACAAGAGCGGCGATATAGAAATCGGGCTCGTGCCGAACGCAGGTAAAATGGAACCCAACGGGCTTGCCTATTGGACGGTGGGCGATATTGCGGCGAGCGTCAAAACGCTCGTGGATGCCGGTGGCGCGATCGTCCAAGACGTCGTCGACGTGTCCAACGGGCTGCTGGTTGCCTCCGTGCGAGAACCCAACGGATCGGTGGTCGGTCTACGCCAGTTTCCGAAAGGCTGAGCGTTCAAAGGCGAACCAGCAGTACGACGAGTCCGAACAGTCCGAGGCATCCGATCAGGGCGGCGATCACTTCGGCCATAGAAAAGCGCGACAAACCGGGATACTCAAGGCGCATCATTTTCAACGATTGGCGTCGCTGGAATACCGAGCCCAGCAGCGTGATCAAACCCACGACGATCAGCATGAGCGCGAATGCATGCGGTCCATAGCGTTTCGCCGTCAATGGATGCCCCGGGCCACTGGGAATGACGAAGAAGCTGTAAATCGCAAAGCCGAAGGAGATCAGCGACGTCGCCGTTCTCACCCAGGCGAGCATCGTTCGTTCTTCCGCTAGCCACGTACGGTCGAACGCGAGTTTCGTCGAGCGATCTAACGCGGATTTGTCGACGGCTTCGTTCATGAAATCTTTTTTTCGTGAAAAACGAGCGGCCACCCGCTTGGTGGCGCGAGCGCGTTCGGGCTTCGCGATTATGGGGCTCGCTTGCTCCTTCGGCGGGTAGCCGTTAAACGCGCGGTGAACCTCATCACGGCGGCGCTCGTTTTTACCGAGCGCATCGGCTTGGAGGAGGTTCTTATGCGAGGCTCTTCAGTCGTTTCGTCTTTGTTCTTCGTCGTAGTTTTGCCGGCGTGCGCTGGAGGAGGAACGACGTCCCTCAGCCCCGCCCGTACCGTCTCAATGCTCCCCGCTCGATCCGCCGCGCCCTCGGAGATGCGTGAGCTCTTCATCCCCGCGAATTCGTGCTGCGACTTAGCGGTGGACCAGTTACTGAATCGCATTTACGTCAGCCGGACGGGCGATCCGGCGGGAAGTAACACGACCATCCTGGACGGTTCCACGCTCACCGTCATTACGCTCGTTCCGAAGTTCGGTGGCGCACATAACGTCGACGCTAAGACGCGCGACGTTTGGTTTGCCGGACTCTACGCCGGAAACGCGGAGGTATACTCGGGCCGGACCGATTCGGTCATCGCCAAGGTACGGCTCGGCGCCTGCCCCACCGACACGTGGGTGGATACGACGCGGCGGCACGTGTGGATTTCTGCGCAGTGCGGTAGCGGCAGCGATCCCGTGTGGGCGGTGAACGCGGATACGCATGCCGTCGTCGCGGGCCCGATTCGTACCGGCGGTGTCATGGGATGGACGGTCGTCAGCCGTGCTACCGGGAAGTTTTACGTAAACAATACGTCCGGGAACTATGCGATCGACCCCGTGCGTTTTGCGACGAAGCGCACCTCGTTCGGGGTCGCGTATGCGGTCGACGCGCGGGCGAATCTCGTCTACGCCGTCGCGCAACCCGACGCGCTCAACATCGTCGACGGGAGCAACGACAAAATCGTTCAAAGCATCCCGCTCTCGTACGCCCCGGGCACGATCGCGGTAAACCAGGAGCGCAACCACGTATATGTTGCGGGAGGAGCGAGTTTTATCGAAGTGCGCGACGCAACGACGGGCGCGCTCGTTAAGACGATCTCGATGCCGGCGAGCGACGCGGTCGTATCGCTGGCGGCCGATGCAAAGCGAGCCCGCATTTATGCCGGCGTCAGCTCGGGCGGCCACGATTACCTTTACGAGCTGCACGACGACTATTAACGGCGCTTTTTAATCGCGCTTTCATCGCACGTTGCAGCGTCGCGCGTTCCGAACGCGAAGCGTGCTACCATGATCAATCGCACGATTTCGGCGATCGCCTTCGTCGTTCTGGCATTCGCCGCAACAGGTCCAAGTTACGCCCAAGTACAGACGGTGCCGGTGCAACCGATGCCCGGACAGCCGATGCAGGGCCAGCCAATCCAAGCACCCCCGCCCGGTTATCAGCAAGGGTGCCCGCGGCGAGTCACGCCCTCCGCGCAGGTGCTCGACGAGCGTTTCATGCGGCGTTTCTCGCCGCTCGGCCTCATGCCAGGCCAGCAGCAGCGCATACAATCGCTCATCGAGGCATTCTCGCGTACGCATCCGGCCGGCAGTCCGCTGGACCCCACGGCAATGCGGCAACTGCACGACGAGGTGCGCGGCGTTTTGACCCCGCAGCAGCTCGCGATGCTGCAACAGGAACATCACGGGCAGGGGGGCATGCGCCGCTGTCGCTAGGCTGAATCCGCCGCCGTAGCGAACGCGCGGCTCCCAACGGACGTAGTCGCATGAGGGGTGCATGGAGAGCCGGGATAGCGCTTTGAACCGCGCGCATTGGGATCTGACGAGCGACGAATACCAATCGGCGCATGGCATGCAACTGGCCAAAGATCCGCTGGCGTGGGGCGTGTGGTCAATTCCGGAGGACGAACTACGCGTGCTCGGAGACGTTTGGGAGAAAGAGATTCTCGAATTGGGATGCGGGGGCGCGCAGTGGTCGATCGCGTTGACCAAGCGCGGAGCAAACTGCGTCGGCCTCGACAACTCCGCGCGCCAACTGGACTACGCTCGAAAAAATCAGCGGGAATCGGGCGTCGAGTTTCCGCTCGTTCACGGTTCGGCCGAAAACGTGCCGCTTCCCGACGATTCGTTCGACATCGTGTTTTGCGACCACGGCGCAATGTCGTTTGCCGACCCGCTGCAAACCGTCCCCGAAGCCGCTCGGCTTTTACGCTCGGGCGGTCTGCTGGCCTTTTCGGCCGAGACGCCGGTTCATTTCATCTGCTGGGACGACGCAAACGATGCCGTCGGAACGACGCTTGCATCGAACTATTTCGAACGGAAACGCGCCGATGACGGGTCGAGCGTCTGTTTTTCGCTTCCTTACGGCGAATGGATCGGGCTCTTCCGAAAGAGCGGATTCTTTATCGAGTCGTTGATCGAACTTCGCCCGCCGCCCGGCGCCGTCACGACGTACGAGCAGTTCGTGACCTTCGATTGGGCCTCTGCGTGGCCGGCCGAGCAAATTTGGCGCGTCAGACGCCTGTAACTTCCGTTGGCAAAAGAACCGCCGCATACTTCCGCTTTCGTCAAGACGGCAGCGGAGAACCGGCGTCGCGGCCGAGAAAAATGACCGGCTGATCGTTGCAGACGCCTCGATCGAAGGCTTCGTAGCCGCACTTCGCGAGAACGCGCAACGAGGCGGGATTCTGGGGGCTTGCAAGAGCGACGGTGCGCGTGGTCCGCAAGTTGGCGTCGGCCCATGTCAACACCGCGCGCACGCACTCCGTCGCGTAGCCTTTTCCGTGAACTCGCGACACGAGGGCGAATCCGAGCTCGGGAACATCGCCTACCGACGTCGAGGCGTCACGCTTGAAGTCGGCGAGGCCCGCTTCGCCGACGAAGCCGTTCGAGCTTTTTTCTTCAATCGCCCAGTAGCCGAAGCCCGCAAGCGCCCAATGCCCGACGTACGACAGGAGCCGAATCCAGGTTTGCTGTTCGGTCGACGCCCGCCCGGTGATGAATTTCGTGACGTTTGGATCGGACCACATGGCCGCGCACGCGGGCAAATCGGCGCTTTGATGACCGCGCAAACGTAGCCGCGGCGTTTCGAGGAGCGGAATCGGCACGGCGCGCGATTTTGGCGGAGAGTCACCGGCCGCCTGCGGCGAAGGCGGAAAGAAGCCGTTGCCGCGACGATGAAGGGGGCAACGTGCGCGAGCCCACCGCCGGTTTCGGCGAACGTCGCGAATCGAGGCTCTACGCGGTCCTCGTGATTTTCACCGTGCCGTTCATTCTGGCGTTCCTGCCGGGGCGCTATCAGGTCATGCCGCGTTTCGTGATGTTCGTCGCTGCGTTCGCCCTCGCGATTCCGATGCTCGGCGCTCAGTACGCTCGGGACAATGCGGCGTGGGTGCGTTGGGAACGCTATTGTGCGGCCGTCGTCCTGCCGTTGGCGATAGCGCTCGAGTTCGTGCTCCTAGCGCTGCTCTTACGCGACATGGCCCGGGCGCATCCAAACTTGACCGGTTTAACGCTCCTCACGACGTCGATCTGGATATGGACCACCAACGTCTTGATTTTTGCACTGTTCTACTGGCACGTCGATCGGGGCGGCCCCAGCAGACGCTCCTTGGGCTGGCGTGGAAGGGCGGACTTCAGCTTTCCGCGAGGCGATCCCGACGACGGCGTCCCGCAAAATTGGCAACCGGTGTTTGCCGATTATTTCGCGCTTGCGTTCAATACGTCGGCCGCCTTCACGCCGACCGACGTGCTGCCGCTGACGCCGCGAGCAAAGATGCTGATGATCGTGCAGGGTATCGTTGCGCTGGTAACGGTCATCGCGGTCGGTGCCAGGGCGATCAATATTCTCGGAAGTTAAAAGCCGGCGTACCGGTCATCCGTACGTTGCAATGAGACGTTGCGCGTACCATGCCGGCCACGGATCCGCCGGGGATTTCAACGTGTACTCCGCGTCCATCTCGACTAAATCTCGCGTGAGATGACTGCGAATCGGCCGACGGCCGAGCAGTCGTGGAAGATCCGAATGGGCAAGCAGCCAGTCAGAGTAGAACGTTGCCCAATCCTCATCGCTGCCGTCCGTGTCGGCGAAGACCTGGTGATGCACGTCGCCGGCTTGATGCAGAAGGTCCGCGATCTTCATTGCGTTGTCGTCGCCCATCGATACCCTCCTTACGGGGTGAATTCAAAAATGGTTCCTTGATTTTGGGTCCCTCCAGCGACCGTCGTGCCGTAGAAGTTGCCGCTCGAGTCGACCATCATGCCGTAGTAGGGATACGCACCGTCGCCGGCGCCGCCGAACGAGTGCAAGACCGCTTCGGCGCCCGTTTTTGCGTCGACTTGGAAAATCGTGCCGCAGTCGCAACTTCCTCCGCCCGACGACGTGGTTCCGAACAGCGTGGTGGAGTTTCCGAAGGCCAGCGTGCTGGTCGAGTAACTTCCATCGGCACCGCCTTTGAAACTATACAGCACGCGTTCGCGGTAGCTGCCGTTCGGATTGCGCACGAGTTTGAAGACGGCCCCGAACCCGTTTGCGCCGCCGTAATACGTCGTGCCGTAAAGATTGCCTGACGAATCGGCGACCAGGCCTCCGTAGGGAGACCCGGCGTCGGGAGTGCCTTTGAACGAGTAGAGCGTCGTGAGCTTCCACTGTCCGCCCGACGACGGTTGGATTCGAAAGACCGTGCCGTTCCCGCGCTTCCCGCCGAGCTCGGTGACGCCGAAGAACGCGGGCGACTCGTACAACAGTCGTCCCAGCGAGCCGACGGCGCCGTCGTTTCCGCCGCTGAATGCGTGGATCACGGTTTGGTGCCAGCGCTTGCCGTTGCGTGCCAGCCTGTAGATGACGCCCTCCGAGAACGCACCGCCGTCGGGGGCCGTGCCGTAGAGATGACCGGCAGAATCGGGTGTGAGACCGCCGCCCGGCCCGAATCCGTCGTTGCCGCCGGTGAACGCGTACATCACGTTGAGATGCGTCGGCGTCAACTGAAAAGCGACGCCGCAGCCGTCGCCGGTGCAGTAGCCGCCGGTGCCGCCGGCCACCGTCGTTCCCACGAACGTGCCTCGCTGGAACGTCACGCCGCCGTGCGGATTTTTCCCGTCTCCGTAGCAACTGAAATTGTACGCGACGCTCTCTTTCCACGTCGAGCCCGAACGGGGCGCCAGTTCGAAAACGGTGCCGCAGTCCGCGCCGCCGCCGATAACGGTCGTGCCGTAGAGATCGCCGGTGCGGTCGAAGGTCAGCTCGCTGGCCGCATTGCCGCCGTCGGTGCCTCCGGTGAAACTGTAGAGAACGCGCTCGTTGCCGGTCGCGGCCCGAACGGACTGCATCGCCGGGACCAGGCCTCCGGGTCCGGACGCTCCGCTATGCGACGCGCAGCCGCTCAGGAGTGCGATCGCGGCGCAAATACTCGGCAAACGGTGATCGATACGTAAGACGCTCATTCCGTGCTCCTCCAGAACTACTCACGTGCAAAGGGATCGTCGCCTACGAGGCGCCCCTTTCGTGCGGCCGGGGCGTGATGCCCGCTTCGCGAGGTCGAAGCGCCCGCGCAGCGAATCCTGGGCGTGTGCGCCTGCTTCTGAGTTGGATCCTCAACGCCATCTCGTTCGCGATTCTCGTGTACTTCATCGCGCCGTTCTTCCACATCGGCGTGACCGCCCACAATATCGGCACGCTCGTCATCGCGGCGCTCGTCTTTGGTATCGTCAACGCGATCGTGCGACCGATTTTGATGCTGCTTTCAATTCCACTGATCGTCGTGACGCTGGGACTCTTCTTGTTCGTCGTCAACGCGCTGTTGCTGTGGCTCGTCGGCGCGATCGTTCCGGGCTTTCACGTCGACGGCTTTTGGGCCGCGTTCTGGGGTGCCATTTGGCTCGGCATCATTTCCTGGATCGTCAACGGCATCGGCGGCATCGGAGAACGCCGGGAGGCCTAACGGCCTTCGGCGGTGCCGGTTTTTAGGGCCGGATCGGAAACTCGTACTGCGAGTCGTATTCGCCTTGTAGAACGGTGGAACGCAAGTCGTATCCCCCGAGATTGCTGCGCACGATGGCGATTGGAATTTTCGCCGGGATGTTGGTTTTGACGACGTAGTCTTTGCGCGCGACGAGCACCACCGGGTACCTGCCGGCGGGAACGGCGACGAGAAAATCCTCGTCGCCGGCGCTGTGCGGCGGAACGACGAAATCGGTGTTGCTCCCGCCGACGGCGCTCGCGCGCAACTTCGCCGTGGAATAGAGCAGCTTCACGGGACGCCGCGGGACGTCGGCCGTGAATACCACGCGGGTCGGGGTCTCGACGCGCGCTTGCCGCGCCGAGTTGCTCTCGATGCGCTCGCCGTAAACGCTCAGCGCTTCAGCGGCGAGATCGATCGCGACGTTTCCGGTATTCTCGATGCGCTTATGAATCGTGAGAAAGGTGACGCCGTGCACCGTCGGGCCTTGGTCGACCGTGGTCGGAACGGAGAACGACGGTGCTTCGCCGAGCGGCTTGATGCGTTGTTCGTAGACGAACGTGTAGAGCGCCCAGATTCCGGCCGCCACGATCGCGACGATCTCGACGCCCGTCCGAAGAGTTTCGCTCCACGTCGGCACCGAGTGTACGCGTAAGTCGCGCGGCATACGCGAACGTACATACTCTCGCGGAAAAGCGAAAACCCGCCAAGGGCGGGCTTTGCTGCTCGTCTTGCGCTTGCCGGAACCTAGATGCCGGCGAAATCGTACGCGTAGGGCGTTTGGAGCGTCCCGAGCGCTCCGTAGTCGGGGGTCGCGACCGGTCCCGGCGCACCCGGCCACGGATCGACCGGAATCGGTCCCGGCGACGGTCCGATTTCGCCCGACCCCTGCGGGCCTCGCACCAACGCGCCGCCGAGATCGACGTCGTGCGCGTTCACGTCGACGTTGACACCCTGGCCTTGCGCCGCAAGCGTCGTTTCGATCCGGCCGCCGTAACCGTTGCGCGCATCGACGACGAGCGAGCCGTCTTGATTTTCCGTGACGCTCGTGCCGTTGCCGAGCCGAACGGTTTGTCCCGCGGCGATCGCGACGTTGCGACCGTACTCGTCGATCGACGCTTGGCCTTGGTTGTTCATCGAAATCGTCGTCTGCCCGTTGTCGAGCGAGACGGTGGCGGATTGATTTTTCGTGACGCCGCGCGCATTCGGCGACGTGACTTGCGTCGAAATTCGAAAGCCCCCTTGAAACGAGTTCGAATTCAGCAGATCCGGATGCGACGTCATGCTGTTCCATTTCTGCCCGTTGAAGGACAGATGTGGATCGCCTTCGCTCGCGCCGGCGGCATTTTGGAAGAAACTCTCGTTGCCGTTAGGGCCGTACGGCGTAGGCGAACCGCTGCCGCCGTAGGGCGGACAGTAACCGCCGCCTCCATACGGATTGCAGCCTTGACCGTACGAGCCGCCCATCAGCTGCTGCAACATCTGCATGAGTTGCTGAAGCAAACCGGGCAGCGGACCGAAGAGCGCGGTCTGGGCGGGATTGGACTCCGTGCTAGCGAGCCACGGCGGCACCATGCGCGAAATGGCGTCGCCGGAGAGCGTCCCGCGTGCGCCGGCCTGCGAGAGGGACCCACCGGAATCGCCGATGCCGGCGAAGGCCGAGAGCGGACTAGGGCCGAGTTGCCCGTCGAGCGGCTGAATGGTCATCGCGATGAACCTCCGTCGTAGTGGTTGACCGCCGTTCACGACCGCGATGCGTCGCGACAAGGGGCGGGCTGCGATTTTTCAGAAGCGCGTTGCCGCCATGAGCGACACGCAGTTAACGACCATCGCGCGACTCGACGAGCGCCTCACCGTGCTCAAGGAGCGTCTTTGACTACGCAGGCACGATTCGCCGGATAGCCGAGCTCGAGGAGCGCTCGCGCTCCGAAGGCTTCTGGAGCGATCCCGAGCCGGCGCAGCGCGTGATGAAAGAGCTCTCCGACGAGCAGGCGGCCGCCGCTCGCGTCGGTGACGTCGAGTGCGCGTTGCGCGACGCTCGCGAGCTGCTCGATCTCTTCGGTGACGACCCATCTGCCGATGCGGAGGTCGACGGCAGCATCGGGACGGCGCAAGCGGCGCTCGACAGGTTGGAAATGGCGGCCAACTTCACCGGCGAGTTCGACGCCCACAATGCGATCGTCAGCATCTTTGCCGGAGCCGGCGGCGTCGATGCGGCCGACTGGGCGCAGATGCTCACGCGCATGTATTTGCGCTGGGCCGAAACCAAGAAGTTTTCCGCGCACGTCGTCGAGGAATCGCCGGCTGAGGAAGCGGGCCTGAAATCGGTGACGTTCATCGTGCGCGGTCGCAACGCGTACGGCTTGCTGCAAGGCGAGCGCGGCGTTCACCGGCTGGTGCGTCTGTCGCCGTTCGATGCGGCGCACCGGCGTCATACGTCGTTTGCGGCGGTCGACGTGATTCCCGAGATTGAAGCCGGTGACGACCGCGGGATCGAGATCAAGGCCGACGATCTGCGCGTCGAAACGTTCAAATCCGGCGGAGCCGGCGGACAGTACGTCAACAAAACGGAATCGGCCGTCCGCCTAATCCACCTTCCGACCGGGATCGTCGTGGCCTCCCAGCAGGAGCGTTCGCAGGCGCAAAACCGGGACGTTGCGCTCGGCATTTTGCAAGCAAAACTCGCGCAGCGCGCCGTCGAACAACGCGAAGCGCGCCTCGACGATCTCCGCGGCGAGCGGCAAGCCAACGAGTGGGGATCGCAAATCCGGTCGTACGTGCTGCAGCCCTATCAAATGGTCAAGGATCACCGCACCGACGTTTCGGTCGGCGACGTGCAAAGCGTGCTTGACGGCGAGATCGACGCGTTCGTGTGGCCCTTCCTGCAGCAACGGCGCATCGCTCGATAATGCGCGACCGCTGGCTGTGGTGTGCTTGCGCGGCCTACGCCGTGCTCTTCACTTGGCTCGGCGCAATCAAATACGCGGCGCATCGCAACCTCGTCGATTTCGGCATCTTCCAACAAACGGTCGCAAGCGCGTTCGGATGCTTCTGCAATCCGCTCGAGGGCAGCCACTGGGCGTTTCACTTTTCGCCGATTCTCTACGCGCTCGGCGCGGCGATTGCGATCGTGCCGTCGCCGCTGACGCTGGTTGCGCTGCAGGCCGTGGCGGGCGCGCTTTGCGCGCCGCCGATTTACGCCATCGTCCGCGCGCGCGCCGGCATCACGACGGCGCGCCTGTGCGCGCTCGTCGTGTTTCTCTATCCGCCGCTCGCCGGACTGATATTCGGCGACGTGCACGAGAACGGCTTTGCGCCGGCCGCGGTCGCGTGGACGCTGTACGCGTTCGATGCCGGCCGGCTCGGATGGTCGGCGTTCTTCGCCGCCGTCGCGTTGACGGTGAAAGAGGATCAGGCGCTTTTCTTGGCCTTTGCGGGTGCGTGCGGGGCGTTTGCGTATCGGACCGATCGGCGGCGCGCGCTGTTCGCGGCGGGCGTCGCGGTCGTCTCGATTGGCGTTGCCGTGGCGTTCTTCGCCGTGATTCAACCCAACGCGGAAGCCAATCCCTATTGGCAGCCGGCCCGTTTCTACGCGTGGACCGTCGCCGACGCGCGCAATCTTGCGGCGCACGGCGCGCTCGAGCGCATCGGATTTCTTCTGTTGATCCTGGCGCCGCTGGCGTTCGTGCCGTTGCGAACGCGCGTTGCCTTACTCGCAGTTCCACCGTTGCTCGAAGTTCTCGGCTCGCGCATGGACACGACGTTCACGCTGGGAACGCACTATGCGGGAGCGTGGATCGGCTACGTGCTGGTAGCGTACGCCGCGGGAATCTCCGCCTTGGCGACGCGCGGCCGCGCGCGGGCGGCCCTTTATTGGTCGCTGGCGCTCTGCGTCCTCGAACTTGCCGTGGCGAATCCGTTGCATCCGGGCGCAAACTTGCGCGCGGTGCAGCCGCGCGATCTCGAACTCGACGCCGCGCTGCACGACCTTCCGCGCGACGCGAGCGTCGCCACGCAAGAAGAAGCGTACACGCACCTCGGTCTCACTAATCCCTTTGCCCGGCTCTTGCCCGAGGACCCGAACGTCGAGACGCACGCGTGCCTCGTCTTAGTCGACGGGGCGTATCCGGACTCGCCGCGTTTGCAGGAATACGGCAACGCGCTCGCCGCGTTGGTGGCATCCGGAAAATACGTGGCCGTCGTGCGCATCGGCGACATCGCGATCTTCCGCCGCGTAACCGCCTGCCGCTAGAGCAGTTGGGCCAGAGCGCCGGCCGCGCGCGCGGGCCAGTTCGGCTCGGCGCGTACGATTCGATGCGGCGCGGCCCACGGCGCCCAGCGCGCGACCTGTAGGGAGTAGCGTCGCGACGGCGGATAGACGCCGACGACCGGCGTGCCGGTCATGCCCGCGACGTGCAGCGCGCCGCAGTCCGGCGTGACGAGCGCGGGCGCCGCGGCGATGGCTTCTTTCCACGGAGCACTCGCTGCGAAGCCTTCGACGGAACTTCCCGTCGCTGCAGCGATGCGTCCGGCGTATTCCCGCTCGGTTGCGGAGGCCAGCAGCCGGAGCGTTCCAAAGGATTGCAGGCGGCGCAAAAGATCGACGACGTCGCCGAACGGAATTCCCAATCGTTCCCACTTGTCGGTAATTTGCACGGCGATGCGTTCGTCGCGTGCTACGTCGCGATCGATGACGAACCGACGCAGCACGTCTGGATCGCGCGAAGGCTCGGCGGATTTTCCGAGCAGCGTCCTGCCGAGTTCGAAGAGAACGCGGCATTCGTGCGGCGCCCGCGGATCCAAGCCGGCGCTTCGATACACGCGCTGCGTAAGGAAGCGGCGCGTCCACATCGTCTTCGCCGGTTTTCCCCAAGCGTTGGAGAAGCCGATGCGAACCGGTGCGCGGCTCGCCAATGCCAGACGATAGCCGCTTGGATCCTCGGTGGCGACCAGCGCGTGCGTGTATCCGCGGGTTGCGAGACGTTCGCCGGCGCGTTCGATTGCATCGACGTTCGACCGCGCGCTCGAACGCAGTTCGAATTCGGCGACGACGACCGAGCGCACGGCGCGCGACGAGAAGGCGCCGGCGTTTGCCGGCCGCAGCACGGCGTCGACGGGAATTCCCTTTGCGTGCAGCGCGGCGACGAGCGGCACGGTCGCGAGCGCGTCGCCGATCGCGTCGAGGCGGATGAGCAGCGCCGACGGTGAACTCTCCGGCATGCCGTTTCTCTCCGACCGCCGGTACGCGGCGGCCTGCCGCCGATGATCGCTCGCGACGATCTCGTGACGCTCGACCAGGTCGACGGATTTCCCACGGTTCGATCGTACGGGCGGGTTTCGGGCAGCGCTTCGCGCGCCCGCAACCGGCTTCGTTCGACCTTTCGCAGCCTCGGAATGCTCATCGGACTTTCGGCGGGAGAGTTTCTCGGAGACGCCGAGCAGTTACGCAGCGAGGCGCTCGACGCGCTACGGCGCAACGCCGCCGCACTCGGCGCAAACGCGGTCGTCGGCCTGCAATTCTACGTTTCGGACGGCGACGACGGTTCGTGCACGGTGCTTGCGTTCGGTCAAGCCGTCCTCGTCGACAAACTCGGACCGGCGGCGTGACGCTCGAAGAGCGCGCGCGACGCGAGCGGCTGCTGCAGCGCGGCGCCGCCAACGCGGCCGCGTGCCGGCGTTGCGCGATCGGTTACGAACGGCGCAACAACGTGTACGGCGAAGGCGATCCCTCCGCGGCACTGATGGTCGTCGGCGAGGGTCCCGGCGAAACCGAAGACGAGTTGGGCCGCCCGTTCGTCGGACGCGCGGGCCAGTTGCTCGACCGCATGCTGGCGGCAATCGGTCTCGCGCGCGAAGACGCGTATATCTGCAACACGGTCAAGTGCCGCCCGACGTTGGCCGGGCCCAACGGGCCGCGCAATCGAGCGCCCGAATTGGACGAGATGGCCAACTGCCGTCCGTTTCTCGACGAGCAAATCGCGATTATCGCGCCCCGCGTTCTGCTCGCGCTAGGCGCACCGGCGGCGAAGTCGTTTCTCGGCCGCGACTTTCAAATCACGAAGATGCGCGGACGCTGGTACGCCGGGCCTCTCGGAATTCCACTGATGGTGACCTTTCACCCGGCGTACGTTCTCCGTCAAACGGGCGGCGAGATCGAAGCCGTGAAGCGACTGGTGTGGAACGATCTCAAACAAGTGCGCGCGAAACTCGACGAGCCGGTCGAGCCGGAAACGCCGTCGTGCGCGGAGACGGCCGAACCGCAGCAGGCAGGCCTGTTCGGTGGAATCTCGTGACCCGCGATCCGATGGCAATATGGGTCGACAGCCTCGCCGCAAGACTGAATTTCTCCGGTCAGGCAGCCTTCGCCGAGCATTTCGCAATGAAGCCGTATCGCTTGCGGCAAATCTATCGCGCGGCCACGAAGGAGTTGCTGCCCTCGGTCGAGGCGGTGACGACGCTGCCCAAAGAGATGCGCGGAGCGCTCGTCGAGCGCGGAGCATCCTTCACGACGCTGGAGCCGGCCGTCGTGCAGCATTCGAAAGACGGACAGACCACCAAGGCGCTCTTCCGTTTGCGCGACGGCAGCGACGTGGAAGCGGTGCTGATGGAGCACTCGGGCGACCGCACGACGGTGTGCATCTCCTCGCAAGCCGGCTGCGCCTTTGCGTGCGCGTTCTGTTCGACCGGACAAGCCGGCTTCGGACGAAATTTGGATGCCGTCGAAATCTTCGACCAAGCACTGTTCTTCGCACGCGAGCTGAGCGGTCGCGGAAAGCGGATCACCAACGTCGTGTTCATGGGCATGGGCGAGCCGTTTCACAACTACGGCAACGTGATGGATGCCGTCGCGCTGCTCAACGATCCCAACGGTTTCGGGTTGGGGCACCGCCACCTGACGATTTCGACCGTCGGGCTGGTCGACAAGATCGACACCTTTTCCGACGAACGCCTGCAAGTGAATCTCGCGATATCGCTGCACGCACCCAACGACGCGTTGCGTTCGAAAATCATGCCGGTCAACCGCCGGTTCGACGTCGCAGCGCTGATGGCCGCGTGCGAACGCTACGTCGCCAAAACGCGCCGCAAAGTGTTCTTCGAATACGTGATGCTCGAGGGCATCAACGACGACGACGAGTGTGCGCGCGAACTGGCGCGGTTAATGCGCGGTCACCTCTACCACGTCAACCTCATTCCATATAACGCCACGCCCGACGGACCGTTCGCCGGCACGCCGGATGCGCGGATTTGGAGGTTCGCCGGCATTCTCGACGCCGCGGGCGTTCCGACGACGGTGCGCCGGAACATGGGGCGCGACATCGCTGCCGCTTGCGGCCAACTCCGCGCCGCAACCCAACCGAAAGGCGCGCCCGCGCACGCCGGACGGCAATGAAAGCAGGCCGTCGAGGTGCGCGATGAACGACGACCGAACGCCGCTGCGGAGGTGACGAGATGATTACCGGAATTCACGCCCTCATTTACAGCGCGCACGCGCAGAAGGTGCAAGGGTTCCTCGCCGACGTGCTCGGATTGAAGTCGGTCGAAGCGGGTGAGGGCTGGCCCATTTTTGCCGCGCCGCCGGTCGAGCTCGCCGTGCATCCGACGGACGGAGAGCCCGGCCACGAGTTCTATTTGATGTGCGACGACGTCCATGCAACGATCGCCTCGTTCAAAGAAAAGGGCGTCGAGTGTTCGCCGGTTCAGGATCGCGGCTGGGGACTCGTCACGTCGGTCGGGCTGCCGGGCGGCGAAAGCATCGGCCTTTACGAGCCGCACCATCCGTCGCCGCTGCAATCGACGGCGTAGGGATTCATCGCATGGCAACGTGGCGCGACGTCAGCCGGTACGCGCTGGCGTTGCCCGAGACGATCGGGGAGCGCTCCTCCGACGGCCTGCGCCGCTGGACCGTCAAGAAGAAGATGTTCGCGTGGGAACGGCCGTTGCGCCGTTCGGATTTACTGGCGCTCGGCGACGACGCGCCGGCCGGGCCGATTCTCGGATTGCGGACGGCGGACCTCGAAATGAAGGAGATCATGCTCGCGAGCGATGCGGCGGTCTATTTTACGACGCCGCACTTCAACGGATATCCGGCGGTGCTCGTACGGCTGAAGGCGATCGCGTCGAAGGACCTCAAGGACGCCCTCCTCGAGGCGTGGCTGACGCGCGCACCGGCGCGGCTTGCCGCGCAGTATCTCGGATGACGCCGCTTCCGCAGGTGCGCCGGCAGAAAGCGGCGGGTATCGCTCGCCGCCGGTCAGAAAACCACCGCCGGAATGGAGACGGCATCGGCTTCGCAACGGCGCGTGACGATGG
Source organism: Vulcanimicrobiota bacterium (assembly GCA_963704715.1). Classification (GTDB taxonomy): domain Bacteria; phylum Vulcanimicrobiota; class Vulcanimicrobiia; order Vulcanimicrobiales; family Vulcanimicrobiaceae; genus Tumulicola. The sequence continues at coordinate 2,613,037 of OY969933.1, forward strand.
ACGAGATTACCGCGCTTGCCAAGCGCCGCGGTTTCGTCTTTCAATCGAGTGAGATTTACGGCGGCATCAACGGCTTCTGGGACTACGGCCCGCTCGGTGCGATCCTCAAACGCAACGTCAAAAACGCCTGGTGGCGCGATACGGTCGAACTGCGCGACGACGTCGTCGCATTCGACTCTTCCATCATCATGCATCCGCTCGCGTGGAAGGCCTCCGGACACGTCGACGCGTTTGTGGACGTGCTCGTCGACTGCAAGGTGTGCAAACACCGCTTTCGCCTCGATCACTTGAAGGATGCGGCCTCGTGCCCCGATTGCGGAAGCAAGAATTCGTTCACCGAACCGCGCGCCTTCAATCTCATGATGAAGACCTCCGTGGGGCCGATGGACGACACGTCCTCCGAGGCATACCTGCGGCCGGAGACCGCTCAGGGGATTTTCGTCAACTTCAAAAACGTCTATCAATCGGCTCGCCGTAAGCCGCCGTTCGGCATCGCACAAATCGGCAAGTCGTTTCGCAACGAGATCACGCCGGGAAACTTCATCTATCGCGTGCGCGAGTTCGAACAGGCCGAGTTGGAGTATTTCGTTCCGGACGACGGAAAAGACGTCGACGTCTTTCACGAGTGGGTCGAGCGCCGGAAGGCGTGGTACGCCGGCTACGGCATCAAGCCGGAACGGTTGCGTTTTTACGAACTGACGCCGCAGGAGCGGCCGCATTACGCCAAGGCCGGCGTGGACGTCGAGTACCTGTTTCCCTGGGGATGGGGCGAACTCGAATCGATCGCCCACCGCGGGACGTACGATCTCGACGCCCACATGGCGTTGTCGGGGAAAGACCTGCGCTTCTTCGACGAAGCGGCGAAGACCCATTACACGCCGCTTTTAATCGAGAGTTCGGCCGGCATGGACCGCACCACGCTGACGTTTCTGGTGGACGCGTACGAACGCGAGACGAGCGTCGACCCGAACGGAAAGGAGACCGAGCGCACCGTGCTTCGGTTCCACCCGTTCATCGCGCCGGTCCAAGTCGCGGTATTTTCGCTCGCGCGCAACAAGCCGGAGTTGGTCGAACGCGCCCGCGCGATCGAGGCTCGCCTGCGTCCGGAGTGGCGCACGCAGTACGATGAGGGCAACATCGGGCAGCTCTACCGGCGCCAGGACGAAATCGGCACGCCGTGTTGCGTGACCGTCGACTACGAAACCCTGGCCGACGGCAGCGTAACCGTCCGGTCGCGCGATTCGATGCTGCAAGAGCGCGTCGCGGGCGATCGCTTGAGCGCGCACCTCAAGGAGCGACTGGAGAGCAACGCATGACGACTCGCACCGCCACCGCCAAGTACGTCTTTTTCTTCGACGAGGGCAAAGCGTCGATGAAAAATCTTCTCGGCGGAAAGGGTGCGGGGCTTGCCGAGATGACGTCGGCGGGGCTGCCGGTCCCGTCGGGCTTTACCATCAGCACCGAGGCCTGCTTGGCGTTTTACGACGCCGGGCGCCGGTATCCGGAAGGGCTCTCCGAACAGATCGATTTCGCCATGCGCGAACTCGAGAAGCGTACCGGCAAGGGTTTCGGATCGGTCGAAAATCCGCTGCTCGTTTCGGTCCGCAGCGGCGCGCGCGTTTCGATGCCGGGGATGATGGACACCATCCTCAACCTCGGATTGAACGACCGGACCGTCGAGACGCTGGCCGCCCTCACCAAGAATCCGCGGTTTGCATGGGACGCGTATCGCCGTTTTATTACGATGTTCTCCAGCGTCGTGCTCGGCGTGAGCAAGGATCGCTTCGAGGAACGTCTCGACGATCTCAAAGCGTCGCTCGGCGTGAAGAACGATCCGCAGGTCGATGCCGAGTCGTGGAAGAGGCTCCTGGAGCAGTTCAAACGGATCGTGCTGGAGGCTACGGGCCGCGAATTTCCGCAGGATGTGCGCGAGCAGCTCGACTTGGCGATTGCCGCGGTTTTCGACTCGTGGCACAGCAAGCGCGCCATCGATTACCGGCGATTCAACCGTATTCCCGACGACTGGGGGACGGCCGTGACCGTGATGGAGATGGTCTTCGGCAACCTCGGCGACGATTCGGGCACCGGCGTGGCTTTCACGCGCAATCCCAACACGGGCGAAGCGGTGCTCTTCGGCGAGTACTTGCGCAACGCGCAGGGCGAAGACGTGGTCGCCGGCATCCGCACGCCCGAAAAGATCGCGAATTTAGCCCAGACGCAGCCCAAAGTGTTCGCGCAGTTTCAAGAGATCGCGAGCCGCCTGGAGCGGCACTATCGCGACATGCAAGACCTCGAGTTTACGGTCGAGCGTGGAAAACTGTTCATGCTGCAGACCCGTAACGGCAAGCGCAGCGCGGAAGCGGCCGTAAAGATCGCTCTCGACCTCGTCAACGAAGGGCTAATCGATAAGCGCCGGGCCGTCGCGATGGTGAGCGCGCAGTCGCTCGATCAACTCTTCCACGCTCGCATCGACCCGCACCAGAAGATCGAGATTGCCGCCAAAGGGCTCAACGCGTCGCCGGGTGCGGCGTGCGGGCAAGCCGTCTTCAGTGCCGACGACGCGGTAGCGTGGCATCGCGATGGAAAAAAGACGGTGCTCGTGCGCGTCGAGACCACGCCCGACGACGTGCACGGCATGATCGCCGCCGAGGGCGTGCTGACCGCCAAAGGCGGTGCGACGTCGCATGCCGCCGTCGTCGCGCGCGGCATGGGCAAGCCGTGCGTCGCCGGCTGTGAGGCGCTCAACATCGAGCGGCGCACGAAAATGGCGACGCTTGCCGGGCAACCGCTGCACGAAGGCGATTGGATCACGATCGACGGCACCACGGGGAACGTCGCGCTCGGCGCGCTGACGCTGATTCCGGCGCCCTCGACGCTGCCCGATTGGCTGGCAACCTTGCTTTCGTGGGCCGACGAACTGCGCCGCATGGAAGTTTGGGCGAACGCCGACACTCCCGAAGACGCGGCCCGCGCGCGGCAACTCGGAGCGCAGGGCATCGGCCTGTGCCGCACCGAGCATATGTTCATGCAGAAGGATCGATTGCCGACCGTGCAGCGCATGATTCTCGCGAACGAACCCGCGGCGCGCGAAGAAGCCTTGCGCAAGCTGCTTCCTTTCCAGCGCGACGACTTCGCGGGAATTCTCGAAGCGATGGAGGGCCGCCCGGTCACGATTCGGCTTCTGGATCCGCCGCTGCACGAATTCTTGCCGTCGCTCGAAGATTTGCTCGTCGAGGTGACCGAACTGCGGATCCATCGCGGCAGCGACTCACCCGATTACAAAATTAAGGACGCGATACTTCAGCGCGTGCTGCAGCTGCGCGAACAAAACCCGATGCTGGGGTTGCGGGTCTGCCGCTTGGGCATTCTCTATCCCGAGATCTACGCAATGCAGGTGCGCGCGATTTTCGAGGCGGCGTGCGACCTGAAGGCACGCGGTGTCGACGCGCGGCCCGAAGTGATGATTCCGGGCGTCGGCACGAAAGAGGAGATGCAGGTCACGCGCGAAGCGGCCAAGGCGGTCGCCGACGCCGTGTTCGCCGAGCGCGGCGTCGAACTCGACTATCGCATCGGCACGATGATCGAACTTCCGCGAGCCTGCGTGGTCGCCGACGAATTGGCGCTTTACGCAGATTTCTTTTCGTTCGGGACCAACGACCTCACGCAGACGACCTATGGCTATAGCCGCGACGACGCGGAAGCCTCGTTCATTCCAACCTATCTCGAGAAGCGCATTCTCAAGGTGGATCCGTTCCAGGTGCTCGACCGCCGCGGCGTCGGCACGCTCATGCGCGACGCGGTCGAGCGCGGTCGCGGCGTGCGCGACACGCTCAAAATCGGCATCTGCGGCGAACACGGGGGCGAACCGAGCAGCATCGCATTCTGCGAACAGCTCGGGCTCAACTACGTTTCGTGCTCGCCGTATCGCGTTCCGATCGCTCGTTTAGCGGCGGCCCAAGCCGCCATCGGCGCGCTGGATTAACGCAACACAAGTTCGGCGCAGAGGCGGCGGGCTTCGGCGACGTCGACGTTTTGACGTCTCACGAACAGCTTACGCCAGTAGGCCTTTCCCGAGAGTTTCGCAATGAGGTCGGAGACTTCGCGCGCGTCGGCGAGCGCGTTGCCGGTGCCTACCCAGACGGTGTGCTCGTGTCCAACGCCGAGCGGAAGACGATGCAGCACCTGCGACTGCTCGTCGGCCCAGACGTTTTGCGCGCCGAAGGCTTGGGAGAGCGCGCGTTCGCACGCCTCAAACTTGCGCAGGTCGCGCTCGGCGTTGAACTCGACGGCAAGCGCATACACGACGATCCGTTCGCGCAAGGCGCGTGCCGCGTCGCTTTGATAGTCGGCGAGTTCGTTGAGGACCCGAAAGTCGTCCCAACGCGCGAACTCGCGAATCGGGTCGAGAGCGCGCGGGTCCGGCCAGAGCTCGCGCAACACGTCTTGCAGTACGCGTTCGAAAATCCGCGTCGTGTGATGGAAGTAGACCGATGCGAACATCATGTAGCGCGCCATCACGAACGACTCGAGCGCCACGACGCCGCGCGCGTCGATGCCCATGACGACGCGACCGTCGCGTTCGTAGAGCCGCAGCGACGCGACCAGTTGTTCGGCATCGTAGCGGCCGGTCGCGACCCCGGTAAAGTAGGCGTCGCGTTGCAGGTAGTCCATCCGATCGGCGTCGAGATTCGGGCCGCTCACCAGTTCGCGCAGCGCCGGATACGGGCTCTCGGGCTCGCCGAGAATGAGTCCGAGCACTTCGTGCGGGTCGACGTCGAGCGCTTCGAGCGCGGCGCGGACGTCGGGAAGCGCGAGCAGTTCGCCCGTGCGCTCCTCGTGACGAACGCCCAGGACCGCCTCGCAAGCATGGCTGAACGGTCCGTGTCCGACGTCGTGCAGCAGCAGCGCGGCTCGCACCAATCGGCGCTGGCGGTCGACGTCGGCCGCACCGGCGAAAAACTCGGGACCTTGGCGGACCAACTCGTCGAAGGCGCGCGTGCCCATCGCGAGTGCTCCCAGCGCGTGGCTGAAGCGCGAGTGCTCCGCCGAGGGAAACGCGAGGTAAGCCAGGCCGAGCTGGCGCAGGCGGCGCAGGCGCTGCATGACCGGAAGATCGAGCAGGCGCGCCTCCGCATCCGAAAGTCCGATGAAGTGGTGGACCGGATCGAAGATGCGCTTCACCGCGGGGCTGTTTCCGGCACGAGGGCGGCGCTCCTCGCGCCGGCGCTCCGGCACGAAAACGCGCGGCGGCGTAGAAGGTTGCGCGAGTGAGATTCGACAGGACGGCGATCGCCGAGATTCACGCTCGCCTCGACATTGCGCGCGTGATCGGCGAGTACGTGCCGTTGAAGAAACGCGGCAACGATCTCGTCGGCCTGTGTCCGTTTCACGGCGAGAAGACGCCTTCGTTTCACGTCCATCCCGATCGCGGTTTCTTCAAGTGCTTCGGATGCGGCGCGGGCGGCGACGCGATCGCGTTCGTGCAGCGAATCGAGAACGTGCCGTTTGCCGATGCCGTCCGAACGCTCGCCGCAAAAGCGGGCGTCGAACTGGAGCCGGAGAATCCGCGCGCCGCGCGCGCGCGCACCGAACGGGAAGCCATCTACGAAGCCAACCGCATTGCGGCGGCATATTTCCTACGAATGCTCGGCAGCGACGAAGGACGCCGGGCGCGCGCGTACTGCGCGCAGCGCGGCATCGCCGACGAAACCGCGGCAGCGTTTGCGCTCGGCTACGCCCCGGATTCCTGGAGCGGACTCGTCGACGAGCTCGAGCGTGCGGGCGTGAGCTTGAGCGTCGCCGCTTCGGCCGGACTGTTGAAACCAGGCCAGCGCGGTTACTACGATTTTTACCGCGATCGCCTGATGGTGCCGACATACTCCACGACCGGCGAAGTCATCGCGTTCGGCGGCCGGGCGCTCGGCGACGCCGAGCCGAAGTATCTCAACACGACGACCACGCCGGTGTACGTCAAGGGACGGCATCTCTACGCCCTCAACGTCGCGCGCCGGGCCGCGCAAGCCGACCGCACGCTCATCGTCGTCGAAGGCTACCTCGATTGCATCGCGCTCCACCAGGCCGGCTTCAAAAATACCGTGGCGGCGCTCGGTACGGCGTTTACGGCGGAGCAGGCGACCGAGCTTCGTAAGTACGCCGACTACGTGTTCCTGTGTTTCGACGGCGACGCCGCCGGCAGTGCGGCTGCAACCAAAGCGGTCGACATCGCGTCTAAGAGCATCGAGCATGCGGGCTCTGCCGTCCGCATTGCGATGCTTCCTCCGGGCGAGGACCCCGACGGCTTCGTACGCCGGTCGGGCGCAGAGGCGTTCCAAAAACTCCTCGACGACGCAAAGCCTGCCATCGCATTTCGCATCGATGCCGAAATCGAGCGCTTTCGAGCCGGGTTCGAATCCCCGGCGGCGCTGGCACCGAAGGCGGAGGCGCTGATACGCGAAATGGTGCCGCGAGAGGAATGGGATCGCTGGCGCGTTTACGTTGCGGGCAGGCTGCAGGTAAGCGCCGACGACCTTCGGAATAGCCGGTTCCTCGCAAACAGCGCGAACTTCGCACCACGTTCGGAGGATCGTCGACTCGATAGCCGCCACGTGCGTGCGTCGATGGAACCGCTCTCTTTCGAACGCGAGGTCGTGGGCATTCTACTCGAGGAACCCGCCCTTGTCGAGGAATTCGGCGAGCGCATCTCCGCGGAACGATTTCGCAACGATCTCTACCGGCGAATCTACGAACGCATCGTAGGCGCCGGCGGAACCGTAACGAGCACCGGCGACGTTTTCGGATTGTTCGGCGAAGACCAGGCAAGCCTCGACGCCCTGGCGGCACTCGGAGCGCGCGATCGAAGTTCGGCGGTGCGTTACAGCGGCTCCGAAGAACGGCGTGCGCATCTCGAGCGGGTCGTCGAACGCTTGCAGCAGGACGACGCGCTGCAGCGGTACCGCGAACTCTCGCGGTCGATCGACGAGGAACTGAGCGCCGGCCGTCCGGTCTCTTCGCAACTTCGGGACGAGTTCGACGCGCTGGTAGCGAGATTAAAGCGGTAAGGGGCGAAAGCAACGGTTTTGGAAAAATGAGCGACGATTTGGAACGAAAGGGGGTGAAAAACAAAGTGGCTCGCAAAAAAGGCGGCGCCGCGGTGGCCGACGCGCCCCCGGCGACTCTCGACGAACTCAAAAAGAAGCTGCTGGCGCGCGGCAAGAGCCAGGGCTCGCTCACCTATGAAGAAATCAACGCAGCGTTCGATGCGCTCGAAGAGGTGACGCCCGAACAACTCGACGAGTTTTTCGAAGAGATCACGGCCGCCGGCATCGAGATCGCCGACGATCAAAAAGACGAGAAGCCCGAAGCCGAGGGCGTGGAAGAGGCCGAGGAGCCGATTCCCGACGGGCTTTCGCTCGACGATCCGGTCCGCATGTATCTCAAGGAGATCGGCCGGGTCCCGCTGCTATCGATGGAGCAAGAGAAATCGCTCGCGATGCGCATCGAGGCCGGCGAATTAGAATCAGGCCGCGACGGCGTTTCGGACTTGGCGCTGGTGGATTCGGGCGATGAGGCCAAACGCCAGCTCACCGAAGCCAATCTCCGTCTCGTCGTTTCGATCGCCAAGAAATACGTCGGACGCGGAATGCTGTTCTTGGATCTCATCCAGGAGGGCAATCTCGGACTCATCCGCGCGGTCGAAAAATTCGACTACCGCAAGGGCTACAAGTTTTCCACCTATGCGACGTGGTGGATCCGCCAAGCGATTACCCGCGCACTTGCCGATCAGGCCCGCACGATCCGCATACCCGTGCACATGGTCGAGACGATCAATCGCTTGATCAAAGTCTCGCGCCAGCTGTTGCAGGAGCTGGGTCGCGAGCCTTCGGTCGAGGAGATCGCCGAAGCCATGGGACTCACGCCTGAAAAAGTGCGCGAGGTCATGAAGATTTCGCAAGAGCCGATCTCGCTGGAGACGCCCATCGGCGAAGAGGAAGACTCCCATCTCGGCGACTTCATCGAAGACCAGGAGGCGGTCGCTCCCGCGGAGGCGGCCTCCGTCATGCTGCTCAAAGAGAAAATGCAGGACGTTCTGCAAAACCTGACCGAGCGCGAGCGAAAGGTGCTCGTGCTGCGTTTCGGCCTGGAGGACGGGCACCAGCGGACGCTCGAGGAGGTCGGCCAGGAGTTCGGCGTGACGCGCGAGCGCATCCGGCAAATCGAGGCCAAGGCCTTACGGAAGCTGCGCCACCCGTCACGCGGTAAAGCGCTCAAAGACTATTGGAGCAACGAATAGCGCCACAAGGGTAACGGCGCGCCGCGGCCGGACGTTTATGGGATGATGCTTTCTGCAGCCTGGCTAGCCGTCGCGCTGGCCGTGCCGGTGACGGCGGCCTCGCCCTCACCCGCCCCCTCGACCTCGCCGCGCGACCTCAAAACCATCGTGACCGTCATCTCGTCGCCGTACTGCAACGCGCTCGCGCAGCACTTCAACGGCGCGCTCGTGCCGATGCTGGGCAACGATCGCGTCTTCAACAGCGTCAGCATTCAGCTCGACGACATGAACGAGATGTTCAACTATCCCGACTACGCCAACCGTTTTCTCGACCTTCGCACCAAAATCGTCAAGGAATCGGATTCCCTGGTGAAGTCGCTCTATCCGATTCGCGAGCAGATCGACCAGTTGAATCAAGCGGCCTCGCAATCGCAGGATGCTGCGGCCTCCAGGCAGATGCGCGACGCCGCCTCACAACTCCAGGACGCGTACCGGCATCAGTTCCAACTCTCGACCGATCTCACGAGCCTCGCACAGTCGATGATGCAGTACGACGTTACCGCCCATCCGCATCCGCTCAACGGCTGGACTTTGCAAGAACAATCGATGCCCGCCGACGAGAAAAACATCAAAGTGTATCTGCACTTCGACAAGCAGCGCACCAGCATCGATAGCGCGGAAGACAAAGCCGTCGACATCGCCTACGACATCGCTCAAACCCGCTGCACGAAATAAACAGCGCTCGAACCGGCGCGATTTACATATCGTCTTTTTCGGCGTTGGCCGAGGGGACCACGAGCGGGTTCTTATCGGCGAAGGCGCCGTTCGGATTGGGCTTGACCCACACGATGAGATCCCAAAGCGACGGGAAGAGAAAGACGCGCTTGACGTCGGCAACGCTTTTCGCGATGCCCATCTTTACGAGCGTGTCGGCTTGCGGATCGTCGACGTTCCCGCCGGCCGCGGCAAACTTCTTCGCGCTCATGCCGCCGTACGTCTCGGTGCCGTTGGGGCCGGCGAGAATGTAGTGCACGTGTTCGCGGAACGAAACCCAGCGCTGATACTTGACGCCCCAGAGTTTAGGCGGCGCGGCCGACTGGCTCTGCAGCACCGAGAAGTCGGCGCCGAGAAGATTTCCGTGCACGTCGTACCATAATTGGCTCGGTTCTTGCGGCGATCCGCTGCTCCATTTGAGATTCGCATAGCTGATCGCTCCGGTCGAGTCTTCGTTGCCGTACCGGAAATAGCCGGCCTGTTCGGCGGCTTGCGGCGTTGCGAATCGTGAGTTGAGATCTTTTTGGATCGAGACGATGAATGCCGTTTCGGTTCCTTGCGGCATCGGCGAAAGCGTCGCTTTCGGCGCCGGCGTCGCGGCGATGGCGGTGCCGGTGGTGCAAAACAGCGCCGCGGCGACGGCCCATGTGCGAATGGTCACGCGGGTGCCCTTTCTTACGGAGAAGCAGAAGCCGCCGGCGTCGGCGTAGGCGGCTCCGGCGTCGGCCAAGGTGTGGGCGTTGGTGTCGTCAACGGAGAGGGCGTTTTCCTGCTCTTGGGTCCGCCTGCCGGACCAAACGGCGTCGCAGGCGGCTGCGTCGGAAACGTTGCTTTGGGCATCAGCAGGTCCTGCATGGGCGGATGCGGGGTTTGGATCGCAACGGTTCCGTTCGCAAGCACGGTCAGCGTGGCTTCCGTGCGTGCCGGCAGTTCGGAGCCCTCCTTGAGCACGAAGTTCTTCCCCTTACGGAAGATGTGGTAGAGGAAGTGGTAGGGGATCACCTGATCTTCGATCGTGTCTTCCCACTCGACCGTCGACTCGTGACCGGAAGAGACGTGCGGCTCGAGGCGGGCGACCGGAGCGCGCAACGGCAACATTCGCCCGTCCGGGAGCGCCATCGGTTCGAAGAACACGTCGATGAAACCATAGACGTCGCCGATGTCGGCCGCCGATGAGGCGACGATGCGTATTTGAACGGGCGTGCCTGCGGGGGCCACGATATGGCCGCCGACCGAGAGCGCGTCTCGCAGATGCGCCGGCACGATTTGACCGGCGTGCGATTTGCTGGACGAGAGGGCGCCGTCGAGTACCAGCGTCAGATTTGAATCAAACGGCAGCGTGTTTCCGGCCGGCGCCGGACTCGGCGTCGTCGATGCCGTTGGCGCGGGCGTGGGCGCTACCGGATAGGCTGCGACCGAACCCGCGCCGAGCAAAACGAGCGCTGCGAATGCGCCGCCGGCCGCGGCCGGCGCGCGCGTGGAGCGCTTAGCTGGCGCGCCGCTCGCGGGCCGCGGCCGAGGCGCGTTTTCCCTCTTCGATGAGCTGTTTAACTCGTTGGCCACCTTTTTGTCCGATACGTTCGTAGAAGTTGGGTCCGTAGCGATCACGTGTCGCTTCGCCGCCCTTCTTTCCACCTTTCTTGCCGATTTGCTCGTAAAACTCGTGGCCGTGCGCCTCTTTGGTCGCCAGCCCGCCCTTACGGCCGATCTGTTCGTAAAACTCAGGACCGTAACGCTTCTTGACGGCCTCGCCGCCTTTTTGGCCCGCTTCGCGGACGGACATTCCGCCGGAGCGTTTGGATGGTTCGAGGGTCCCTGACATGTTGCGTTCTTTCACCTTGTTGGTTTGTGCCGTCCCGGGCGGACGGCGGTACCTTTCACTCTCCTAGAACGCAAGCGCGGGCTCGAAAGTTGGTACCGGCGACGTTTGCGCCCATAAACTTGAGCGGATTGATGACTTAAGTCGTGACCGACTCATCTAAAATTCATGTTTTGAATCGAGCAGCAGCGTCACGGGCCCGGCGTTGACGAGTTCGACGTCCATATCGGCGCCGAACTCGCCGTAGGCGACGCGCACGCCGCGCGCCGCGATCTCGAGACCCACACGATCGAAGAGCGCGCGCGCGAGATCTCCCTTCATTGCGCGTATGAATGACGGACGCCGGCCTTTACGCGCGTCGCCGTGAAGCGTGAACTGCGAGACGAGCAACACCGCACCGGCGACGTCGGTCACCGACCGGTTCATCAATCCGTCGCCGTCGCGAAAGATGCGCAGTCCGCAGATCTTTTCCGCGAGCCATGCGGCATCGGCGACGCCGTCGTCGACGCCGACGCTTGCGAGCACCAACAGTCCGGTTCCGATGTCGCCGGCGATGCGGTCGCCGACGCGTACGCACGCGCGCGAAACGCGCTGCACGACCGCGCGCACGCGCCGGCTACTTCGAAAACATCGAGGAGAGCGCGAACAACGCGTTCTCGCGACGCTCGAGGACGCGACGGTAAAAGTAGCCCGCCCAATGCGTTCCAAACGGCACGTACACGCGTAGGCGGTAGCCCTCCGCGACGAGCTGCCGCTGAACGTTCGGACGGCATCCGTAGAGCATCTGAAACTCGAAGCGCTCGGGCGCGATGCCTTCGGCGGCGACGAACTCCTTGACGCGCGCGATCAAACGGCGATCGTGCGTGGCGATGCCGGGGTACGTTCCGCGCAGTAAGAGTTCGCGCGCCAGGCGGATGAAGCTTTCACGAATCTCCGGCATGCGCGGATAGGCGACGTCCGGCGGTTCCTTGTAGGCTCCCTTGCAAAGCCGGACGCGTGCGCCCAGTTCGATCGCGCGCCGGACGTCGCCGGCGGTGCGCTTCAAATACGCTTGCAGAACGATGCCGACGTTCTTTTCGCGCGCGAAAGCGCGTTCGAAGACCCGCAGCGTCGCCTCGGTTACGGCCGAACCTTCCATATCGATGCGGACGAACGGATCGGCGTTCTCGCGCGCGCGCTGCATGACGCGCAGCAAATTCTCGAGCGCAAAATCTTCGCCGACGAGCAACCCCATCGCCGTGAGCTTCACCGAGACGTTCGAATCCACGCCGCTGCGCGAAAGGGCGTCGAGGATCCGCAGGTATGTGTCGGCGGTTTCGACCGCGGCATTGCGCTCGAGCACGTCTTCGCCGAGATAGTCGAGCGTCGCCGACATGCCGCGTGCGTTGAGTTCGCGGACGGTCTCGATCGCGGCGTCGATCGTCTCGCCGGGCACGAAGCGCTTGGCGAGAAAGAAGAAGTTCTTTTGGAAGCCGGAGTCCGGAGCGAACAAGCGATCGAGAACCGCCATGCATCAACCTCGTAGATGGGTGCTCTACAGTACGACGCCGCGGCGGAGAATCCACGCGCCGGCGAGTGCCGCAGCCGCCAGCACGATGAAGCCGTAAGAAAGCGCCAGCGCTTCGCGCACGCCCGAGGCCGAAAGCGTGACGTACAAAGCCACCGGCAGCGAACTCGGATGGTACGCAACGATGCTCGTGGCGCCGTACTCGCCGATGGCGCGCAGCCAGGCGAACGCGACGCCCGCGCCGACGCCGGCTGCCGCGCCGGGTAAGGCGACGCGCAAGAAGATGCGCCACTCCCCCGCACCCAGCGTGCGGGCCGCGACCTCGTAGACGGGATCGATCCCGGCGAATGCCGCGGTCGCGGCAATTGCGACGAACGATCCGGAGACGAAGAACTCGGCAACGGCGACGCCGAGCAGCGAATCGACGACCGAAATGCCGTGCGCTGCAAGCCAGCCGCCGAGCGGAGCGTGAATGCCGAAGACGTAGAGCAGCATCAGCCCGGAGGCGACCGGCGGAAACGCCAGCGGCAGTGCGAGGGCGAAGATCGCGGCCGCTCGCACTCGCGACGGCGCGCGCGCGAGCGCGTAACCGGCAGGCACGCCGAGCAGCGTCGCGGCGACCGTCGCGCCCAGCGATGCGATCAGCGAAACGCGCAGCGCCGAGCGGCCGTCGACGGCGAGTGCCGCTGCGGCCTCGTGCGGCGGAACGGTCAGGAGAACCACGGCGACCGGTCCGAGCGCGGCGACGACCAAGATTGCGGCGGCCAGCGGAAAGAGGGGGCTCGGAAGCGGACGCGGCATCATCGGAAGCTCGTGGCAGCGAGCCTGTTCAAGGTCTTCGTCATCGCGCTCAGTTTGTCACTCGACGTCTTCGCCGTGAGTGTCGGGGTCGGCATTCGCGGAGTCCCTCCCGGGATGAAGTGGCGCATTGGCGTCGCTTTCGCCTGCGCGGAGGTCTTCATGAACCTTGCCGGCGCGGGGCTCGGGCTTGCCGCCGGACGCGTCATCGGGCCGGCCGCCGGCTACGTCGGTTTCGTCGCGCTGATCGCGCTCGGCACGTACATGATGTACGAAAGCCGCACCAAGCTCTCCGGATCGCCGACGCTCGATCTCTCCAAGGGATGGGGGTTAGCGCTCGCATCGCTGTCGATTAGCCTCGACTCGCTCGGCATCGGTTTCTCGATCTTGTATATCGGCGTGCCGCCGGCGATCTCGCTGGCGACGATCGCCGCGTTTTCGGTCGCCTCGACCGCGGCCGGACTCGCGCTCGGCGGCCGCTTGGGCGGCTACGCAGAACGCTACGCTGCGTTTCTCGGCGGCCTGCTGCTCGCGCTGATCGGCGTCGCCTTCATCGCGATGAAGATTTTCCACGTTGGCTAATCGAAGCGTCACGGCATGAATGCCGGCAGCGCGATCTTCGATCTCGCCGGCGCTGCGGGCGCCGGAACGCTCTTCGTGGTCGGCACCGGAAAGAACGTCGGAAAGACCGTGACGGCGCGGGCAATCTACGAAGCCGCGGTCGAGCGCGGCCGCCGCACCGGCATCGCATCGGTGGGGCGCGACGGCGAAGCGATCGACGTCGCGGACGGCGCGCCGAAACCACGCCTGTTCTTGCATCCGGGCACGTTCTTCGCGACCGCGCGCGACGTGCTGCCTCGATCGCCCGCGGTCGAATACGTGGAAGATTCGTCGCTGCAAACGGCCGCCGGAACGCTGGTGTATGCGCGGGTCGCGTGCGGCGCTCACTACGAACTCGTCGGCCCGCCGAGTGCGTCGGGTGTGCGCGAAGCGGTCGCGGTGCTGCAATCGCGCTGCGAAACGGTCGTCGTCGACGGCGCGATCGACCGAGTGGCCGCGCTCGCGGGCGTGCCGGGAGGAATCGTCGTCTCCGCCGGTGCGTCGGCGGGAAGCACTCCGGAGGAAGCGGTCGACGCGGTCCGCGCGTTGGTGCAACGATTGACGATCCCGGTCGCCGACCCGGCACGCGCTGCCCTTGAAATCGACGGCGCGCTCACGCCGGCGCGCGCGGCGGAACTCCTCGAAGCGCGCGAGTCGCGTCAAGTCGTCGTCCGCGATCCGACCCAGGTAGCGCTCACGGGACGGGCGGCCGTGCACGCCTTCGCGCGGCTGCAGATTCGGTGTTTGCGCCCGCTGCACGTCGTCGCGGCGACCGTTGCGTCGATCGGACGCGAGCGCAGTTTCGAACCGCGTGCCTTCGCGCGCGCGGTCGCGTCGGCTACGGGATTGCCGACGTTCGACATCTACGCCGGCGAACGCGCCGCGTGAAGCCGTCGCCGCTGCTCGACGCTGACGCCGCGCTTGCGCTCGACGCGGAGTGGCTGAGCTGCGCCCTGATGCCCGCGAGTGAATACGGCGCGCGCCGCTTCTCGGAGTTGCGCCCGTTTGCACCGGGCGAGGAAGAGGCCGCGGAGCGCCGCGCCGCACGCGTCGCTGGGTATGCCGCGGCGCTCGATCTGGAACGGCTCGAGGCGCTTCTCGGGGCTTTCGCGAGACTGCCCGACGCGGTCGCGACGTTCGCGCGTGCGGCAATGGGCGACGTCCTCGACGATGCGGCGTTTTTCGAGTTGCAACGATTCTGCGACGGCGCATCGAGCATCGATCGACTGCTCGGCGGCGCTGCCGGCGCGGCGCCGGCGTGTAACGCAGGCGTACGCGCGGTCGGCGAGGCGCTCGAGCCCGGCCGCGTTCGGGTTTCTGGTTTTTATCTCGGCGACGCGCTCGACGCGCGGCTGGCACCGGCACGCGCGCAGCTGCAGAGCGCGCAAGCGCAGTTCGATGCGGTGCGCGGCCGCGCGCTCGTCGCGGTGGCGGAAACGCTCGGGCGGGAAGACGTTGCGGGCGACGAGTTCATCGTGATGCGGGCGGATCTTGCCGGCGAACTTCCGCCCGGCGTGCGCGTGCTGCGTGAAGCGCCGACGTACTTCTTGTGTGCGGTCGAACTCAACGATTCGTCGCTCGCGGCGCTGGAGCGCCGCGACGAAGCTGCCGCCGCGGTCGCCACGATCGAAGAAGAGACACGCACGCGGCTTTCACGCGTCGTTGCGGCTTCGGCGGCGCCCTTGCGTGCGGCGGCGGACACGCTCGGCGAAGTCGACGTGATGGTTGCCGCGGCGCGCTTCACGCGCATTCACGAATGCACCGTCGCGCGGATCGTGCCGGAAGCGTCGCTCGCGTTCGAAGGCGGGCGCTTTCTGCCGCTGGCGGCGGAACTCCGAGCGGAAGGACAGGTCTTTACGCCGATCGACGTCGAGTTGCGGGGCGTCGCCGTTCTCACCGGGCCGAACATGGGCGGCAAGAGCGTTTGCCTGCGAACCTGCGGATTCGTCGCGCTCTGCGTGGCATTTGGCCTGCCGGTACCGGCGGTTCGCGCAGAATGCGGGCTCTTCGACGACATCGCGTGGCTCGGCGTCGGGACGCGCGACGATCGGCCGGGCGGATTGCTCTCCACGTTTGCACGCGAGGTGGTGCGGCTGCGCGAGGTCCTCGCGCGCGGCCGCGAACGCGTCCTCGTGCTCGCGGACGAATTCGCGCGCACGACGACGCCGCTCGAGGGGAAGGCGCTGCTCGTCGCGCTTTTGCGGCGCTTGCGCGATCGCGGCGCGTGTGCGCTGGCTGCGACGCATCTATCGGGCGTCGCCTCCGCGGCGGGGGCGCGCCATTTTGCGGTGCGAGGGCTGCGCGGCATTCCGCAGCCGCCCCCGGAAGGGGACCTGCATCAGGCGCTGGCGCGGCTGGCGGCCTCGATGGACTACACGATCGGCGAAGTGCGAACCGACGACCCGTCGACGGCCGACGCGCTGGCTTTGGCGTCCTTGCTGGGGCTCGATGCGGAAATCGTGGCCGACGCGCGGCGCCTTCTGCAATCGGAGCGCGCCCCGTAGAGTAACGCGGCTCGCCGCGAGCGAAGCGTGCGCCGATGGAGCCGCTGATCGTTACCTGCGCGCCGGTTGGAGCCGAGGTGACGCTCGACCAAACGCCCCACTTGCCGCACACCCCGCAGCGGCTGGGCGAAACCGCGCGCGCCGTCGAAGAAGCCGGCGGATCGATCATCCACGTACATTGCCGTAACGACGACGGCACGAATACGCACGCCATCGACCGATTTTGCGCAGCCTACGAAGAGATTCGGGCGCACAGCAATCTCATCGTCCAGTTCTCCACCGGCGGCGCGATCGGCATGACGCCGGAGGAGCGCGCCAGCGTGCTGGAACTGCGTCCCGAAATGGCGACGCTGACCTGCGGCACCGTCAACTTCGGCGACGACGTCTTCGAAAACAGCTTCCCGATCATGCGCGGGATCTTGGCGAAGATGAACGAATTCGGCGTGCGGCCGGAACTCGAAATCTTCGACAAAGGCCATCTCGCCAACGCGCGCCGGCTCGTGCGCGAAGGGCTGCTCACCTTTCCGCAGCACGTCGATTTCGTGCTCGGCGTTCCCGGAGCGCTGGAGGCCACCGTTGCCAACCTGTGTGATCTCGTTGCCGGCGTTCCGGCCGGATGCACGTGGTCGGTCGCAGGTATCGGCCGCGGTCAGCTCCCGATGGCGATGGCGGCGATCGCGATGGGCGGCCACGTCCGCGTCGGTCTCGAGGACAACCTCTACTACAGCAAAGGCAAGCTCGCGCGCAACGAAGAGCTGGTGGCGCGGGTGGCGAGAATCGCCCGCGAGGCCGGCCGGACCGTCGCTACGCCGGACCAAGCGCGTGAGATTCTCGGCTTGCGCGCCCGCGCCGCAGCATGAAGGATGGCATCGCTCGGGCAGGCGCGAACGGTGGCTCCGCGCGGGAAGACATAGGCTAGGGAGGATGCGTTAGCTGCTTACGTACGTCGTCCGAAGGACGCTGCAGTCGATTCCGCTGCTGCTGCTGATCTCGGTCATCCTCTACGGGATCCTCTACAACATGCCGGGCGGTCCCCTCGCGCCCTACCTCAGCAACCCGCACATCACGCCGGCCGACATCGCGCGCTTGAAGCACAATCTCGGCATGGACCAACCCGTTCCGCTGCAGTATCTGAAGTGGCTCGGACACGTCCTCACCGGCGATATGGGCTATTCGACGAGCAACTCCGAGCCGGTCCTTCAGGCCATCGTCGAGCGCATACCGGCGACGCTGGAACTGATGTTGACGTCGTTCATCCTTTCCGTGTTCATCGGCGTCGCAGCCGGCATCATCTCGGCGGTGTGGCGGTACACGTTCGTCGACTACTTCATCACGACGCTGGCGTTCTTCGGCCAGTCGATGCCGGTGTTCTGGTTCGCGCTGATGATGCAGCTGGCGTTCGCCGTGCACGGCATTCCGCTGCCCTTCGGTTATCAGATTCAACTGCCGTCGGCCGGCATCTCGGGGAGCGATACGTTCGATCTGGGGGATCGCATCGCGCATTTGATCTTACCCACGATCGTGTTGTCGCTGCTCTCGCTGGCGCTGTACAGCCGCTTCATGCGCTCCTCGCTGCTCGAAGTGCTCGGAACCGACTACATTCGCACGGCTGCGGCGAAGGGTTTGAATTTTCGCACCATTCTCTTCAAGCACGGCTTGAAGAACGCGCTCATTCCGGTCGTCACGATTCTCGCGCTGTCGCTTCCCGGAGTTCTCGCCGGCGCGATCATCACCGAAACGATCTTCGCGTGGCCGGGAACGGGGCGGCTCTTCATCAACGCCTTGAACCAGAGCGACATGTCGCTGCTGATGGGCTATCTGCTCATGGTCGCGGTGCTGGTCGTCTTCTGCAACTTGCTCGCCGACGTCGTTTACGCGTGGCTCGATCCGCGCGTGAAGTACGACTGAACGCCCTAGGGTAAACGCTCATGGCCGCCACGATCCCGATTCAGCCCGCCGCCGTCGACGACGACGACCTTCACGTTACGAGGGTCACGTTCTGGACGCGCCTGCGCCGGCACAAGCTCGCGATCGCCGGTCTGGTCGTGCTGGTCGTGATGGTGTCGGCCGCGATCTTCGCCAAGCAGTTGGCTCCGTTCGATCCGAATCTCATCGACAACGGTACGACCGCGCAGCCGCATTGGAACGGGACGCCGCTGCCCCCGTGCTTTCAAAACGCGGCGCAGTGCTGGGGCCACCCCCTCGGCACCGACGAAGTCGGTCGCGACCTGCTCTCGCGCCTGCTCTTCGGCGCGCGAATCTCGCTCATGGTCGGCCTCTTCGCGGTGCTCATGGAGGTGATCATCGGGACCACGCTGGGAGCGATCTCCGGCTACTACGGCGGCTGGGTCGACTGGCTCATCATGCGCGTTACCGACGTCTTTCTTTCGATCCCGCTGCTGCCGCTGTTGCTCGTGCTCACCGCGATCGTGGCTGCGAGTTCTTCGAAGGCCGCGCTGAACTTCAGCGTGATCGTCCTCATCATCGGCGCGCTCTCGTGGATGAGCGTCGCTCGCCTCGTGCGGGCGTCGTTCCTCAGCCTGCGCGAGCGCGAGTTCGCCGAGGCCGCGAGAGCCGTGGGCAACCGGGACGGACGCATTATCTTCCGGCATTTGCTGCCCAACGCGGTCGCGCCGATCGTCGTTCAGGCGACGCTCGACGTTGCCGGCGTCATCGTGCTGGAGTCGACGCTCTCCTTTCTGGGCTTCGGAATCCAGCCTCCGACCGCGTCGTGGGGCAACATGCTTTCGAACTCCCAGTCGAATTTGCAGACCGCCTGGTGGGCGGCAGTCTTCCCCGGCCTCTGCATTCTGGCGACCGTCCTCGCCATCAATTACATCGGGGACGGTTTGCGCGACGCGCTCGACCCCAATATGCGCTAGACGCTAGACTGCTTAGGGTCCGAGCGGCCGCGTCCACCGCAGCGAGCGCCGGTGACCCCGCCTTATGCAACGCGCTTGACCCCAAGATGCGCTAGACGATAGACTCCTTAGGGTCCCGAACGGGCCGGCGCCCGCGGCTGCGCAAGTGGCGGAATTGGTAGACGCACTAGCTTGAGGGGCTAGCGGGAGCAATCTCGTGCAGGTTCAAGTCCTGTCTTGCGCATTTTAAGGTCGGCGAGCACGAGATTGCTCCCGCAGCGGAGCGCAAGCGGAGCGGTCTTCAAACGGGAGGGGTCCCCGGCCGCGTCAGCGGCTGGGGAGGCAATCTCGTGCAGGTTCAAGTCCTGTCTTGCGCATTTTAAGGTCGGCGAGCACGAGATTGCTCCCGCAGCGGAGCGCAAGCGGAGCGGTCTTCAAACGGGAGGGGTCCCCGGCCGCGTCAGCGGCTGGGGAGGCAATCTCGTGCAGGTTCAAGTCCTGTCTTGCGCATTTTAAGGTCGGCGAGCACGAGATTGCTCCCGCAGCGGAGCGCAAGCGGAGCGGTCTTCAAACGGGAGGGGTCCCCGGCCGCGTCAGCGGCTGGGGAGGCAATGTCGTGCAGGTTCAAGTCCTGTCTTGCGCATTTTAAGGTCGGCGAGCACGAGATTGCATTTGGGCCTCGTCCGCTTAGGCGGTGGGGCGAGGTTGAAACAGTGGCACCCTCCGGCCCGTATGGCTTGTCAGATATGGTGCCCTTGACGAGGTTGTCTACATCGTGTGGCTGACGCGCTTTGCCATTTCCCGCCCGGTAATCACCGCGATGGTCTTCGTCGCGCTGGCGTTCTTTGGGATCGTCGCCTTCGAGAAACTCGGCCGCAGCAACAATCCGCCGGGTACGGCCTTCCCGATCGTCGTCATCTTTGCGAACTATCCCGGCGCCTCTCCGCAAGAGATGGAGCGCCTGATCGTCAAGCCGATCGAAGATCAACTGGCCGACGTCGACAACCTCGACCAGTTGACCGCGACCGCGCAGGAAGGCGCGGCCTCGATCGGCGTGCAGTTTAAGCTCGGGACGGATCTGAACATCGCGGCGATCAACGTGCAGAGCGCCGTCGACACGGCGCGCGTCTACTTGCCCACCGATCTCGACCCGCCGCAGGTATACAAGAACGGCGCCTCCGAGCCGCTGCTCGACATCGCGGTCAGTTCGAAGTCGATGTCGCCGACGGCGCTCGCGGACCTCGTGACGAACCGCATTCAGCCGCTCATCAAAGCGATTCCCAACGTGCAGACGGTCAACGTCTACGGCGCGTCGGCGCGCGAGTTCCACGTCGAGCCGATTCCGCCGCAGCTGATCGGCAGCGGCGCAACGCTGCGCGAAGTCTTCAATGCAGTCGCCGCCAACAATGCGAACTTGCCCGGCGGCGTTCTGCGCCAGCCGACGCAAGAAACCAGCGTCTCGGTTCACGCCGAGATCAACACGGCTCAAGACCTGCTCAACATTCCGCTGCCGGTTCCCGGCGTGTCGATGCGGGCGCTCAAGGTCGGCGACGTGGCGAAAGCCTACGACAGCCACGTCGAGCCGACGTCGATTTCGCACTACAACGGATTGCCGCGCCTCTACGTGGAGATCGACCGCGACATCAACTCCGACGAGATCAAAGCGACGGAGATCGCGCGCCGGCAGATCAAGCAGATCGAGGCGCAGTTCCCCGAGCTGAGCTTCAGTGAAATCGACGCGCCGGCGGATTACACGCAACGCTCGCTCAACGGCGTCTGGCAGTCGCTCTTCGAAGGCGTCATCCTGACGATGATCGTCATGATGCTCTTCCTGCATCTATGGCGTAACGCGGTCGTCGTAATGGTTTCGATTCCGACCTCGATCCTGTCGACGTTCGTCCTGATGAACGCGTTCGGATTCCATCTCGACACGATGTCGCTGATGGGACTCTCGCTCATCATCGGAATCCTGGTCGACGACTCGATCGTCGTCCTCGAGAACATCACGCGGCATCGCGATTTGGGCGAAGGGCCGATCGACGCGGCGATCAACGGGCGCAGCGAAATCGGCGGCGCGGCGGTCGCCATCACGATGGTCGACGTCGTCGTCTTCCTGCCGATTGCGTTCATGCCCGGCTTGGTCGGCATGTATCTCAAAGAGTTCGGTGCCGTCATCGTCATCGCGACGCTCTTCTCGCTCTTCGTCTCGTTCACGCTCACGCCGCTGCTGGCCGCGCGATGGAGCGTTCGCGAACGTTCGCCGGGCCGCCCGAAGTGGCTCGACGCGCTCCGCTCGTGGAAGGTCATGGGCGCGATGCTGGCCGGCGCCGCGGTCGCCTACTTCGTCCCCTGGCGCGTGGTCGGTCTTCCCAAGGAACTGAACCTCGTCATTCCGGTCATGGTCGTCGCGGTGCTGCTGCTCAACGGCTTCGTTCAAAACTACGACCGCATCCTCGAGTGGTACAAGACGCGTGCGCTCGGCTTTGCGCTGGATCACGGGCTCTTCGTGGTCTTCGTCTGCGCCGTGCTCGTCGTGAATGCGATGACGCTCGTCGCCGGCGCCGGCATGACAACGGTGGTCGTCGACGTGCTGATTCTGATCCTCACCGGCGTGTGGCACGGCATCGGAATGATTATGCGCGCACGCGTGCCGCGCGAACGGCTCGAACTGCGACGCACGCGTCTCCCGCGCACGCGGTCGCCCATCGAACGCATCCGTGCGACCATCGGCGACCTCGGGAGGAATTCGCTGCGCCTCACCGGCCAATGGTTTTATGCGACGGGACGCGACCGCAGGCTCACCGCCGTCACCTTCGCCTTCCCGGTCGTGCTGGCGATCGTATTGTCGCTGCTCGGCGGCATCGATTTCGATTTCGTGCCGGCGGTGCAGGACGGCTCGATTGCGATGACGGTGACCTATCCGCCTGGAACGCCGATGCTCGTGACCGAAAAGTTCGTGAGCCAGTTGGAAATGGCGATTCTGAAGGTCGACGGCATTCAATCGGTGAGTTCGACGGTGGGACGCAAGCCCGAAGGCTGGGGCACGGCGATCGGCTCGAACTACGCGCGCCTGAACGCACAGACGACGCCCGACCGAACGAAAGACACCTACAAGATCATCGGAAAGATTCGTAAGCTAAACTACCTGGTTCCGGGTGGAGAATTCCAGGTCGCCGGCGAGAGCGGCAGCGGCTCCGGCACGCCGATCTTCTACGCGCTCTCCGGTCCAGAAGACGCGATCGGCCCGGCGGCCGAGAAGGTCGCCCAGTTCTTGCGCGATACGCCGGGCAGCGTCAACGTGCAGACCAGCAACGAAATGGCGGCGCCTCGTCTGAACGTCAACGTCGACGCGCAGAAGGCCGAGGTCTTGGGCGTCGCGCCGGCCGATGCGGCCGCCGTAGCGCGCTTCGCCGTCGACGGCGCGGTCGCAACGAAAGTGCGAACCGACAACGGCCTCGTCGACGTGCGCGTGCAGTTTCCGGCGTCGTATCGCTCGACGGTCGACGACCTGAAGGCGGTGCGCGTACGCGCGCAGGACGGAACGATCGTTCCGCTCTACGACGTCGCGAATTTCGTCTGGACGAAGGCGCCGGTGCAGATTCAGCGGCTCAATCGTCAGCGCGTGGTCAACGTCTACGGCGGCGTGCTGCCCGGGTACTCGCTCGGCGCGGTCACCGGTCCGCTCGAGAAGAAGCTGCACACGCCGGGATTTCTGCCCGAAGGCGTCGGTCTCACGGCGCAGGGCGACACGCAATATCTGAAGGAGACGATGACCAACATGGGCATCGCGCTCTTGACGTCGTTCATCCTCGTGTACATGCTGATGGTGATTCTGTACGGTTCGATCGTGGAGCCGCTCATCGTCATGTTCTCGGTTCCGCTGGCGATCATCGGTGCGCTGGTCGGGCTCTCGCTGATGCATCGCATCGAGCCGAATGCCGGGCAGTCGCTCAACATCATCTCGATGATCGGCATCGTCATGCTGTTCGGATTAGTCTCCAAGAACGGCATTCTGCTCGTGGATTACTCGAACACGCTCTGTCGCCGCGGCATGCGCGTCCGGGATGCCGTGCTGCAGGCCGCGGCAACGCGGTTCCGTCCGATTCTCATGACGACGTGTGCGATGATCTTCGGCATGCTGCCGCTCTCGCTGGGATTCGCCGAAGGCGGTGAATGGCGGCAGGCGATGGGCACCGTGATCATCGGCGGCCTCGCGAGCTCGCTGATTCTCACGCTCTTTCTCGTCCCGATGATCTACAACACGTGGATCGGGTTCTCGGAACGGGTCGCCGACAAACACGCGATCGAAGCGGAGATGTCGCAGCCGGCGCCGACGATCGCGTAGGCCCCCGGGCTCGAAATGGGCGGCCGCGCCCCGGCCGTTCGCCGAATCGAGCTGCGCGAACCGAAAAACGGCGCGCGCCCTGCCCGCATCGAAGTGTTGGCCGAATGAAGCGCCGGGCGTTGGTCACCGGAGGGGCTGCGGGCTTGATGGCTGGCGTCGCCGCAGCGTTGCCGGCCGGCGGCTTCGAGTCCGTCGCGATCACCTATCGTACGACGCCGCCGGATCGCACGCTGGCGTCGATCGAAGCGGCGGGTGCGAGCGCATTCGCAGCGCGCGTCGATTTTCTCGATGCGGACGACGAAATTTCGGCGGCGCTCGAGGCCCTCGTGCGCGATCGCGGCCCTTTCGACACGTTGGTCCACGGCGTGGGACCGATCGTCGTCAAACGCTTCGAACGATTGTCGATGGACGAGTATCGCGAGATGCTCGACGGAAATCTGCGCAGTGCGGTGCTTGCGGCGCGCGCGGTCGCCGCCGGGATGCGTGAGCGGCGCTTCGGCCGCATCGTCTTCTTCGCAACCGTCGGCTCGGCGGTCACGCAGCCGCATCCAGGTTTTGCGTTCTACCAGGCGGCCAAGAGCGCGCTGGTGGCGTTCGCCCGATGTCTGGCGCTCGAAGAAGCCCGTCATGGAATCACGGTCAACGTCGTTTCCCCGGGCGACATTCGGCAAAAGACGCTGTCGCGCGCCGAGGTGCTCGAACGCCCGGCCGCCAATCCACGCGGGCGTCCGGGCAGTTTCGAAGACGTTGCCGATGCCGTACGGTTTCTCGTCGCGGCCGAGCGCGATTTCGTGACCGGCAGCGTCGTCGACGTCAGCGGAGGGTTGACGCAGGCTGACGAGCGAAACGAACGGGCGCCATGAGCTTGTTCGACGGGGCGAACGACCATCGCCGCTTTGCTTTGCCGGGTTCCAGCCCGCAGTACGGACCCGACAAAGTCGTTGCCGTCGAACACATCGATCTGGATCTCACCCCCGACATCGCCGCCGAAACGCTCGACGGCGTCTGCACGACGACCGTCCGCGCGCTCGACCAACCGGTCGAACGGCTCTCGCTCGACGCCGTCGATCTCGAGATTCGCAGCGTCGAACGAGACGGCCGCGCGCAGGCGTTCGAACGCCGCGACGGCAAGCTCGACGTGAGGTTCGAACCGCGCCTCGAACCCAACGATCGCGCAACCTTTGCAGTCGCCTACCGCTGCACGAAACCACGCCAAGGGCTCTTCTTCGTGAATTCACCGGCGGATCGCCCCGGCAAAGTCGCCCACGTTTGGACGCAGAGTCAAGACGAAAACGCGCGCTACTGGTTTCCGTGTTTGGACTATCCGCACGAGAAGCAGACGACGTCCGCGACGGTTCGCGTGCCGCGCGGCACCTTCGCGCTTTCGAACGGCGCGCTCGTGGAACGCAAAGACGAAGGCGACGCGACCGTTTTCCGTTACCGGCAAGACGTTCCGCACAGCACCTATCTCGTAACGATGGTCGCGGGACCATTTGCGGAAGTCGCGCAGGGTACGGCCGGAAGCCGCAACGTGCCGGTGTTTTACTACGTGCTGCCGGGGCGGGAAGACGACGGCGAGCGCGCCTTCGGCAACACGCCGCGCATGATCGCGCTGTTCGAGCAGCGCACGGGCGTGCCGTATCCGTACGCGCGATACTCTCAAATCGCCGTATCGGATTTCATCTTCGGTGGAATGGAAAACACGGCCGCGACCACGCAAACGGACCGCACGCTCCACGACGCCACGGCGCACGTGGATTTCTCGAGCGATCCGCTCGTGGCGCACGAGCTGGCGCACCAGTGGTTCGGCGATCTGCTCACCTGCCGCGATTGGGCCCACGCATGGCTGAACGAAGGCTTTGCAACCTTTTTCGAAGGCGTATGGCGCGAGGCGGATCTCGGATACGACGAGTATCTCTACGACGCGTTCGGGTGGGTGAACGACTATCTGGAAGAAGATGCCGACCGTTACCGGCGGCCGATCGTCTGCAACACGTTTCGCGATCCGATCGAAATCTTCGACCGGCACCTCTATCAGAAGGGCGCGGCCGTACTTCATATGCTGCGCGGCGAACTGGGCGACGAGCGGTTCTGGCGGTCGCTCCGCCACTACACCGAGCGCAACGCGCGCCGCAACGTCGAAACGATCGACTTGGTGCGTGCCGTAGAAGATGCGACCGGACGCAACATGCGCGCCTTCTTCGACCAGTGGATTTACACCGGGGGGCATCCGGAAGTCGACGTGGCGCTGGCGTGGGACGAAAAGCGCAAGGTCGCGACGTTGACCGTCGATCAAAAACAGTCGATCGACGCGACGCATCCGGCGCACCGCTTCGAGGTGACGGTCGGTTTCGTGGCGGATCCGCCGGCGAGGGCGGCCGCCGACGCCGGTCCGGGCCCGTTGCCGGGCGAACGCCGCATTCGCGCGACGATCGCCAACGCGCGCGAAACGATTTCGGTGCCGCTCGAAGCGGAGCCGAAATTGGTGCGCTTCGATCCCGGAGCGTTCGCGCTGGCGCGGGTGACGTACAAACTCGGCGCCGGCGCCTCGGCCGCCGTGCTGCGCGGCGATCCGAATCCGGTCGCGCGGATTCGCGCCGCATCCGAACTGGCGCGCGACGGATCGCGCGCGGCGGTCGAGGCGTTACGCGATGCGTTCGCCGGCGAACCGTTTTGGGGGGTGCTGGCCGAAACGTGTGCGGCGCTCGGCGCGACGCGCGCGCCGTGGGCTCGCGAAATTCTTGCCGGAGCGCTGTCGCACGGGCATCCGAAAGTGCGTCGCGCGGCTGCCGCGGCGTTGGGAAATTACCGCAGCGTAGAAGCGGCCGATGCACTCCTGCCGGTAGGGCAAAGCGATGCGTCGTATTTCGTGCGCGCGGCCGCGTTCGAAGCGCTCGGAAAAACGCGCGACGCGCGAGCGTTCGACGTGCTCGCTTCGGCACTTCAATCGAAGAGCTGGAACGCCACGGTGGAGTCGGGCGCCGCGCGCGGGCTCGCCGAACTCGCCGACCCGCGCGCCCTGCCGCTGGTCGCCGGCGTCGCCCGCGCTCCGCGCGACGAAAACCTTCGGCGAACGGCCGCCGCAGCGATCGGCCGCATCGCGCAGCTGATCGAAGGCGAACGCACGCGCGCGGTCGCCGCGCTCGAAGACTTGCTCGACGACGAGGATTTCCACGTGCAGCTGGGCGCATTGCGTGCGGCCGAATCGCTCGGCGATGCACGGCTGCTGCCCGCGCTCGACCGCTTGTCCCATTCGGCCTGGGACGGACGCACGCGCCGCACCGCCCGGGAAGCGGCCATCCGCGTGCGGGAAGCCGCCAAAGTTCCGGCGCAAGTCGCGGGCATGCGCAGCGACCTCGACGAACTCCGTGAAGATCAGCGCAAACTCCAGGCGAAGATCGAGGCGCTCGCGCGGGCTTAGACGCCGCTTTGCTGCGGTCGTCTTGCTCTGCATCGGGGTGGCGCTCTCGGGCTGGGGACTGAGCCGCGCGCATTCGTCGCGCGCCGCGCATGCCGTCGCATCGCGCGCCGTCGCGCAAGCGCCACACCGCGCCGTCGACGATGCGTTCGACGGCCCGTCTCATCCGCTTCCGCCCGCGCCGCCGTGGAGCGCATCGGAGATCGCCCGCCTGCGCCAATCGGTGCGCGACGCATTCGCGCCCGCCCTCGGCGGCGCCCAGCGATGGAGCATGGCGGTGCTCGACGCGAACGGCAACCTGCTGTATGACGACCGCGCCGCGCATGCGGTCGTTCCCGCGAGCACGGCGAAGCTCGTCGTGGCGGCGACCGCGCTCGACGTGCTCGGTGCCACATTCCGCTATCACACGATTCTGTCCGCTCCCCACGCAATTGCGCCCGACGGGTCGCTCGACGGGAACCTGTGGCTGGCGGGATCCGGCGATCCGTCGTTGCGCGGCGACGACGTGCGCGGCGGCGTCGGCATGCTGGCGCGCGCCGGACTGCGGCGCATTACCGGCAGTGCGGCGGTGGATCCGACGGCCATGCACGGACCGGAGTTGAATCCGCACTGGGATCCCGGCGACGTGGGACAAGATTACGCCGCGCCGACGAACGCGCTTTCGATCGACGGCGACACCGTCGAATCGCAGAAGAACGTCGGCGGCGTGGAACAACATTTTTGGACGCCGGTGAGCGACGTGCCGCACTACGCGTCGGCGTTGTTCGCGCGCATGCTCGCGCAGCGCGGAATCGCAACTTCGGGACCGCCGCTCGTCGCGGCGGCGCCGCTGGATTCGGTCGTGTTGTGGCAACACCGCTCCGCACCGCTGCGCCCGCTCGAAGCGCACATGCTGTACTATTCCGACAATCATTACGCCGAGCAGCTCCTGCGCACGCTCGGCGGCGAAACCGGCGAAGTTGCCGACGACGCGGGCGGACTCGCGGCGGAGCGGCGGTTCTTGAGCGAGCGCGGCATCCCCGATCCCGGTTTGCGGCTCGACGACGGCAGCGGGCTGTCGGGCGACGACCGCATTGCGGCGATCACGCTCGCGCGCATTCTCGCCGACGCGCAACTGCGCGGAGGCGACGCGTCGCTCTATCTGCTGCTGCCGCAAGGCGGCAAACAAGGGACGCTGCAGGACTACGACTTCACCACGGCGCTGGGACGCGTTCGCGCCAAGAGCGGACACATCAGCGGCGTATCCTCGCTGGCGGGATACGTCAACACGCTGCATCACGGCCGCGTCGTCTTTGCATTCATGGTGAACGGATCGCCGGGCGATCCCGATGCCGCAATCGTGCGCGCCGTCAACCGGCTGGCCGAACTCTAGTGGGCCGCTAAACGATGTTCGACGAGTCGGACCTGTCGCGCCTCATCGCGCGCGCGCTGCGCCGCGGCGGCGACTTCGCCGACGTCTTTTGCGAGCGGCGCACGTCGCAGTCCCTGCGGCTGCAGGATGGGCGCATTCACGAGGCGTCGTACGGCGTGGTCATCGGCGTCGGGATTCGCGTGCTCGCCGGCGAGTCGGCCGGTTACGCGTACTCCGACGATTTGAGCGCCGAGGCCCTGCTGCAGGCGGCCGATTCGGCAGCCTTGATCGCGCGCGACGGCGGGAGCCGCGTTGCGGCGGCCGCACTGCAACGCGAAGCGGTCGCGGCGTTGTACGACGGCGATCGTGCCAACGCCGCCGTCTCCGATTGCGCCGGCCTGCTGGCGCGTGCCGACGTCGCGGCGCGCGCGTTCGACTCGCGCGTCGTGGCGGTCAACGCGCACGTGGCCGACGAGCTGCAGGAAGTGTGGATCGCCAATAGCGACGGGCGATTCGTTCGCGACCGCCGCCCGATGGTCACCCTCGGGGTGCAGGCCGTTGCATCGGCGGCAAGCGAACGCGGTTCCGGTTACGCTGCGGACGGCGGGCGCACGTCGCTGGCATATTTCGAGACGCATTCGCCCGAGGAACTCGCCCGCGACGCGGCGCGCATCGCCATCGTTAACGCTACGGCGATTCCGGCCCCGGCCGGCGAGATGGCGATGATCGTCGGAGCGGGCGGCGGCGGCGTGCTGCTGCACGAAGCGGTCGGTCACGGCCTGGAGAGCGATTTCAACCGGCGCGGCACGTCGTTGTACGCCGGACGGGTGGGCGAGCGCGTGGCGAGCGAACTCGTTACGATTTTCGACGACGGCGATTTACCCGAAGAACGCGGCACGATCAACGTCGACGACGAGGGGGTCGCCGGCCAGCACAAGGTCCTGGTGGAGAAGGGCGTGCTGCGCGGCTACATGCAAGACTTGCTCAACGCGCGGCTGATGGGCGTGGCGTCGACCGGAAGCGGACGCCGGCAATCGTTCCGGTTCTTGCCGCAGCCGCGCATGTGCAACACGTATATGCCCGGGGGCGAATCGACCGTCGAGGAGATTCTCGCGTCCACGCCGCGCGGCATTTACGCGAAATCGTTCGCAGGCGGCCAAGTCGAAATCAGCAAGGGCGATTTCGTCTTCATGATCGGCGAAGGCTACCTCATCGAAAACGGCAAGGTGACCGCGCCGGTGAAGAACGCGACGATCGTCGGTAACGGTCCGGCCGCCATGACGAAGGTCACGGCCGTGGCGAACGACAGCCGTCTCGCCCGGCGCCACTACACGTGCGGCAAGGGGGGACAGTACGTGCCCGTCGGCGTCGGCATGCCGACGGTGAAGATTTCGTCGATTACCGTCGGCGGCACGCTCTAGTGGCACACTATAGTGCGTGAGGAGGCCGCGCTCGAAATCGCCCAAGACGCAATCGCACTGGCGCGCGATGCCGGCGCGGAAGCGGCCGAAGCCACCGTGACGGTCGCGCGACGGTTTCACGCCGAAGCCCGCGACGCCGTCGTCGCCAAGCTCGAACAAACGACCGCGAAATCGCTGCACGTGCGCGTATTCTTAGGCGGCCGCAAGGCATCGCTGACGACCACCGATCTCACGGCCGGCGGATTGCGGGCGGCCGTCGCGCGCACCATCGCGGGAGCGGCCTGCGTTGCGCCGGATCCGTATGCGGGCCTCGCCGACGAGTTCGCGTCGAACGCGCCGCCGCTGCACCTGTGCGACCCGCGGGTCGAGCAACGCGAGCCGGCCGAGAAAGTCGAGGCGGCGCTCGCGCTCGAGCGCGCCGTCCGCGCGTACGATCGGCGGATCGTCAACTCGAGCGGATCGCATTACAGCGACTCGACGGCGATGACTGCAATCGCGAACTCCGCCGGGTTTGCCGCGGCGTACGCATCGACGCGCGCGGGACGCTCGACTGCGCCGGTTGCAATCGACGCGGAGATCAAGCGCACCGCGCACTACGGCACGGCGGCGCGCCGACTCGAGGAACTGGAAAGCACCGATGCGGTGGCGCGCAAGGCCGGCAGGCGCGCGGTCGAACTCTTCGGCGCACGCAAACCCGCGACGATGCGCGTTCCCGTGATCTTCGAACGCGACGTGGCGGGCGGCATCCTCGACGATCTCTTCGCGGCGACGTCGGCGGCGAACGTCGCCACCGGGAATTCGTGGCTGGTCGGAAAGGCCGGCGAACGCGTCGGCAGCGATTTCCTCAACGTCGTCGACGACGGACGCCTCGACGGAAAGCTTGGCAGTGCGCCCTTCGACGGAGAAGGAGTGGCGACCAGACGCACTCGCGTGTTCGAAAACGGCCGCCTGCTCACGTTCCTTTACGACACCTATTACGCGCGAAAACTCGGAGCTGCGAGCACGGGAAACTCCAACGGCGGCGGGATTGGTGCCAATAGTTTCTTTTTGGAGCCCGGTGAGGGCAGTCTGGACCAGTTGGTAGCGGCGACCCCGCGCGGAGTCCTCGTGCTCGACACGATCGGCTTCGCGCACGAACACGCATCGGGGACGTATTCTCGCGGCGCACGCGGCTTTTTCATCCGTGACGGCGAACTTGCGTACCCGATCGACGAATTCACCATCGCGGGTGCGTACGCCGACATGCTGGCCGGCATCGATGGGGTCGCAGACGATCTCGTTTTTGACGGCTCGGTAGTATCGCCGTCCTTTCGGGTGGCGGAGATGACGATTAGCGGAGCGTAAATAGGGAGAACCATGGCTCTACCGGCGATCAGTTTCACGGTTATCATGCGGATCGAAATGCCGAACGAACCCGGCGCGTTCGGCGTGCTGACCAACGCGATCGGCGATGCAGGCGGAACGATTGCGGCGGTCGACATGCATTCGGTCAGCCGGGCGCGCATGACTCGCGACGTCACGATCAACGTCGCTTCGGACGGCGTCGCGGGCGACGTCCGGGCGGCCGTCGAATCCATCGAAGGGTCGCGCATCATCTTCACATCGGACTCGACGTTCCTAGCGCACATCGGCGGCAAGATTCGAGTCGAGTCGAAGATGCCGCTGAAAAATCGTCAAGATCTTTCGACCGTTTACACGCCCGGAGTAGCGCGCGTCTCGATGGCGATTGCCGCGGATCCGAGCAAAGCGTTTCAGTTGACGATCAAGCGCAATTTGGTGGCCGTCGTGACCGACGGTACGGCGGTGCTGGGCCTGGGCGACATCGGTCCGCTCGGCGCGTTGCCGGTGATGGAAGGCAAAGTGATGCTCTTCCGCCAGTTTGCCGACATCGACGCGTTTCCGATCTGCCTCGACACCAAAGATGTCGACGAGATCGTCGAGACGGTGGTGCGCATAGCGCCGGTGTTCGGAGGCATCAATCTCGAAGACATCAGCGCGCCGCGATGCTTCGAGGTGGAAGAGCGGTTGATCGAAGCGCTCGACATTCCGGTGATGCACGACGACCAGCACGGGACGGCCGTCGTTATTCTGGCGGCGCTCATCAACGCGGCCCGCGTGGTCGGCAAACGTCTCGAGGATCTGCGGATCGTGGTCTCGGGGAGCGGCGCGGCCGGCACGGCGACGATCAAGATGCTGCTCGGCGCCGGCGTGCGCGACGTTATTCCGGTCGACCGCAGCGGTGCGCTCAACCGCGACGACCGCTACGAAAACCCCCAGTGGCGCTGGCTGGCCGAGCATTGCAATCGCGAGAACCGGCGCGGGTCGCTGGCCGACGTTCTGGTCGGCACCGACGTGTTCATCGGCGTTTCCGCGCCGGGGATCTTGCAGCCCGAGCACGTCGCCCGGATGGCGCGCGATCCAATCGTCTTCGCGATGGCAAACCCGACGCCCGAGATCATGCCCGACGTCGCGGCACCGGTCGCGGCCGTCATCGCGACGGGACGCTCCGATTTTCCCAACCAAGTAAACAATCTGCTGTCGTTTCCCGGAATTTTCCGCGGGTGCGCTCGACGTACGCGCGCGGCGCATCACCGAGCGGATGAAACTCGCCGCCGCCTATGCGATCGCCGGCATCGTTACGGAAAGCGAGCGAAGTTCGGAGTACATCATTCCGAGCGTGTTCGACCCGCGCGTCGTCGACGCGGTTGCGAAAGCAGTCGCCGCAGCAGCGCTCGAAGACGGCGTTGCGCGCCGCGCGCTCGTGAAGAACGAGGGAGAGGACCTCACGGCAGGGGTGTAACGCCCCGCTGCCGGCGCGATGTTACAGGCACGCGTTCTCGTTATCGAAAGCAATGCCGCTGCCGGTCGCTTGGAGCGCAAAGTGCTCGAAGCGGCCGGATACGCGGTGCTGACGGCGCGCGGCATCGCCGAAGGCTTGGAGTTGAGCGCTCGCAGCCAACCGGACGTCGTCGTGCTGGACGGCCTGCTCACCGACGCGGCCGGCGAAGACGCCTGCACCACACTCGCGGGCGCAACGGCGGCGTTCGTTTTGCTGGTCAGCGCGCGATCGCGCCGTCAAGACGTGCTGCGCGCGCTCGAACGCGGGGCCGACGATTGCATCACGCGTCCGTTTTCGGGTAACGAATTGGTGGCGCGCGTCGGTTCCCTCTTACGCCGCCGGGAGAAATTGATGCGGCGCGCCTCACCGGCCAATCGTCTCGACGATCGGAAATTCGCATCTGGACCGCGATTTTCTCACGCTCTCGAGCAACGGGAGCCGCGTTCCGCTGACGGCGCTCGAGTTTCGCTTGATGTGGTTTTTAGCGGAGGCCGAGGGGAGGCTCGTCACGCGCGCGCAGATTTTGGAATCGGTGTGGAACGACACGTCGGGCGTGCCGACACGCGTCGTCGACGTGCACATCGCAGCGCTTCGAAAGAAACTGACG
The DNA here is from genome assembly GCA_963704715.1 of Vulcanimicrobiota bacterium. GTDB lineage: Bacteria > Vulcanimicrobiota > Vulcanimicrobiia > Vulcanimicrobiales > Vulcanimicrobiaceae > Tumulicola. The sequence goes on from OY969933.1 coordinate 2,646,150, forward strand.
CGCGTGCTCGCGCCGCTGCAAATCGCCAGCGTGCGCGGCATCGGCTACCGGCTGGACAAGCAGTAGTCCGCGCCTGCGACGGCGTTTAGCGGCCGAGGGCGCCGTCCTCGACGCGGATGCGCCACGTCAGCAGCGCGGCGTTGAGCAGCGTGAACGCAACGGCAATTGCAACCGCGCCGAAAGCCAGCGGCAGCACCGCGATCTCGGCGACGACGATCGCATAGTTGGGATGGCGCAGAAAGCGATACGGTCCGCGGCGCACCAGGGTCGTGCCCGCAACGGTGACGACGCGCGTCGTCCAATAGGGCCCGAGCGACGCTATCACCCACACGCGCGCCGCCTGGAGCAGAACGAATACAGCGAGGAGCCACCAGTTCGGCGGCGTCCGCGGCGCAATCGTCACGGCCATCGCGACGAGCCATGCCGCGTGCAGCGCGACGATCAGCGGATAGTGCGAGGCGCCGGCCTCCACGCCGCCGCTCGCCAGCAGCCGGCGCTCGTTGCGCCGCGCGTAGACGAGTTCGACGGTACGCTGCACGGCCACGAACAGCAGCACGATCCACAGAACGCTCACGTCATTGGACGTGGCGCCATCGGAGCGCTCAGCTCACGATGACGCATTGCGTTCGAGTAACGTGAAACCGGCGGTGAAGCCCGGACCGAGCGCCGTAAGCAACGCGCGCTTCCACGGGGGCGCGTCTTTTGCGAACGCGCGCTCCAACACGAACATCACCGTCGCGGCCGACATGTTGCCGTACTCGTAGAGCACTTCGCGCGCATCGGTAAGCGTTCCGGGCGAGAGTTCGAACGCAGCCTCGAGCGCGTCGACGACTTTTGCGCCGCCCGGATGGCAAACGAAACGATCGACGTCGCGCAGCGTGAGGCCGCGGTGCGCGAGAAAGGCAACCGTCACGTCGTGCAGATGCTTCGAGACGAGGTTGGGAATGTCGCGCGAGAAGATGGCCTTGAGCCCTTCGCCGGTGACGTCCCATCCCATGACGTCGAGACTGTCGGGCCACGTGTACTCGCCGCCGTCGACCACCGCGGTGCCCTCGCGTCCGCAGGTTAGCAGCGCCGCGGCGGCGCCGTCGCCGAAGAGCGCTGTCGCGACGATGTTGCTCTTGGTGAAGTCGTCGCGGCGGAACGAAAGCGCGCAGAGTTCGACGACGAGAAAGAGCACGAGTTCTTGCGGCATCGCCGCGGCCATGCTCGCGGCGCGCGCCAATCCAATCGTGCCGCCGGCGCATCCCAGCCCGAAAATCGGAAGCCGGCGTACCGTTCGGCGCAATCCCATGCGTTCCATCAGCAGGGCGTCGAGGCTCGGGGTGGCGATGCCGGTCGTCGACACGGCGACGATCGCGCCGATCTCTTCGGGATGCCGGCCGGCCCGCTCGAGCGCGGTGCGAGTCGCTCGTTCGAGCAATGCAAGCGCACTTTCCAAATAGATGCCGTTTCGTTCCGGCCAATCGTGCTGGCGTTCGTACCACTCGATCGGAACGCACGAATAGCGCCGGCCGATGCCGGCGTTTCCGAAGGTCGGCAAAAGTCGCACGATCTCGGGCGAACGCGGACCGAGCGCCAGGCTGACACGGCGCGCGACGTCGTCCTGATCGAGCCGGTGCGGCGGAACGGCCGTGGCGATGGAGAGGATGCGCGGTTCAGCGGTCACGGCGCATGCATTCGAGCCGTTCGAGCCGCGTCTTTCAGCAGGGTCCCTCCGGCTTGCGTCCGTAAGCCCGTATTTCCCGTGAAGTTCGTTTCGTTAGCCGCGGCGGCGCTGGCCACCGCGACGCTCGGCGCCGCGCCGCGTCCGGCACCGCTCATCGTGTACTCCGCTCCGGCCGGAAATCGGCCCGCCGGCGCGGATGCGATCGCGCGTGCCACGTCGATTCTTCCCAACGGACGGATCGCCTCGCCGGCCGGCCGCAGCATCTTCGTCGGGTCGAATCCGCTCGCCGTAGCCCTGACTCCGGACGGCCGATTTGCGGTCGTCAGCAACGGGGGAGGCGTGAGTGCGGCTCCGGCCGCGGCCAGCCCCGCGGCAGGGCCGGTTCCGGGCTATTCGCTCGCGGTCGTGAAGGTGCAGACGATGACGCTCGCGAGCGTCTATCGCGATCCGTCGTCGGCTTTTTTCAGAGGTGTGGCGGTGACGCGCGACCCGGCTAACGCCTCGCGGACGATCGTGCTCGCATCCGACGTCGCCCGCGGCGCGGTTCGGGTCTTCGATCTCGATGCGAGCGGCACGCTGCAACCAGAGGCAAATCCCATCTCGCTGGCCGCATCGTCGCGGCACGCGTTCCCGGCAGGCATCGCGATCGCCGCGGGCGGTCGCACGGCGTACGTGGCCGACAATTTCGGCAACGACGTGTCGGAGATCGACGTTGCATCGCGTTCGGTTCGGCGGACGATCCCGGCCGGCGATTTTCCGCTCGACGTGGCCGCCGGCGGAGGCCGGGTTGCCGTGAGCGCCGGAGGACTCTCCACGTACGCGGCGATCGATCCGCCGGTGCCGCAGCCTCAGTTCGCACCGCCCGCCTTCGACCCGTTCAAGTCGTCGTCGCTCTTCGTTTTCGATGCAGCCGGTTCGGCCGATCCGACGACCGTGCCGATGGATCCGGCTCCCGACGGCGCTACCAACGTCGGCGGCGCCGACCCCGGCGCCATTGCGATTCGCCGCGACGGAACGCTGGCGTACGTTGCGCTCGCGAACGTCGATCGCATTGCGGTCGTATCCCTCGCCGGAACGCCGCGCGTAACGCGCGGCCTGGATTTGCGTCTCTTTCCGAACGCGCCGTACGGCGCGCAACCCAGCGCCGTCGCGCTGAGCACCGATCAAAAGCGTCTCTACGTCGCATTGGCCGGACTCAACGCCGTTGCGGTGCTCGATGCGCGTGCGCCGGCGCGCTACCGGTACGGATTGATTCCGACGGGGTGGTATCCCACGGCGATGGCGCTTTCGCCGAACGGCCGCTTTCTCTACGTCGCCGGCGCAAAAGGCGTCGACGGCTGGGGCGTCTTGACGCGCATCGATCTCAAGCACACGTCGCTGGTGAAAGCGACGATGAACACCCTGCGTTACAATCGCACGGCATCGGTGGCGAAGTTCAACGCGGTCGTACCGCCGCTGCGGTCGGGAAAACGCAGTACGGCGATCGATCACGTCGTCTACGTCGCGGTCGGGTCGCAGACGTACGATGCGATGCTGGGAGACCTTCGGGATTCGACCGGAAGCGCGATCGGTAACGGCAATCCGGCGTACGCACAATATCCCGAGAACGTCACGCCGAACCTCCACGCCTTGGCGCGCACGTACGCGCTGGCCGACAATTTCTATGCCGCAGATTCCGACGCCGCCGTCGCGCGCCTCTTCGCAATCGGCGGCGACGCCTCGCTGTACACCCAACTCACCGCTCCGCTGCGCGCGTTGCGCGCGCCCTTCGATGGCGCGGGCGGCGACCCTGAAGACTACACGCGTGCCGGCTATCTCTTCAACGCGTTCGCGCGCGCCGGGCTTTCGTATCGCGACTACGGCGGCCTGTTGCAGCTTTCGGGTTACGCGGGCGGACTCTATCACATGAACGTTCCTGCGCTGGCGGCGCTCGGCAACAACGCCGATCCGAACTATACCGGCGATGCGGCGCACCGCGCGCAAGAGTTCGTGCGCGACATGCAGCGCTACGCCGGCGAGGGGCAGATGCCGAGTTACACGTACGTGCGGCTTCCGGTTCCGAACGTTGCGGGCGGAGCCGGCGATGCCGACCGGGCGCTCGGAACGATCGTCGAATACCTATCCAGCACGCCGAACTGGAGCTCGACGGCGATTTTCATCGTTCCAGAAGGCGTGGCGGGGGTCGACCACGTCAACGCGATGCGCAGCTACTGCGTCGTCGTTTCGCCGATCGCGCGAAGGGGATACGTCGGGCACGCCCATCTTTCCGTACCGAGCGTCGTGAAGACCGAAGAGGAGATCTTCGGTTTGCCCCCGCTCGGCTTGAACGACCTGCTCTCCACCGACATGGCCGACTTCTTCGCAGATGCGCCGGATCCGCAGCCGTACCGTGCGATTCGATAGGCAGGCCGCCGGCGCGCCTGAAGGGCCGCCGCGTACCTCTTCCGGAATGGTCATGTAAGATGGCACACGGTAGCGTGCATTTCGGACCGCGGCTGGTCGGCTCGCCCACAGGACGATTGCGTACGGCGCTGTTGGTTGCGCCCAACGCGAGCATCGAACGCGCGCGCCCGTTGGCCGCCGAGCCCGGCGCCGTCTTCGCGCGGACGGTCGAACAGCATGCCGTCTTGCAAAAGACGCTGCGATATTACGGCGTCGAGACCATCGTCCTCGATCCGCACGGGAACGATCCGTACGAGACCTCGGCAGCGGACCGCGCCGTGGTCTTCGAGGACGGCGCAACGATCATGCGGCCTTCGTCGATGGGACGACGCGCCGAAGCGGATCGCATCGAAGCGGAGTTCGCGAGGCTCGACGTGCCGATCGCCGGACATATCGTCGCACCCGGGCTACTTGACGGAACCGACGTGCTGCTGGCCGGGAAAACCGCATTCATCGGTGCCGGCACGCGCGGCAACGAGCTCGGACGCAGCGGCTTCGCACAAATCGCCCGCGCGCACGGTTACGACGTGGCAGAAGTGGCTTTGGCGCCCGACGTGCCTTCGTTGCGTGCGGTTGCGGGCGCGGTTTCGCGCGATACGATCGTGCTCGCCGCCGGCAAAGTCGATCCGGCCCCGTTCGCCGGCTTTAAAACGATCGTGCTGGAGCGCGGAGAAGAACTCGCCGCCGGCGTGCTCTGCCTCGACGACGGCCACGTGATCGCCGACATTCGCTTCCGAACCGCGCTGCGCGCGATGCGCCGGGCGGGCATCGCAGTCGAGGCGATCGATCTTTACGATTTCCACAAAATCGGCATGACGCCGTCGATGTTGGTCCTCGCCCTCAAACGCGACTGAGGGAGGAGCCAACCACGCGATGCGTCTCGCCGTTCTTTCAGACCTCCACGGCAATCTGATCGGTCTCGACGCGTGCTTGGCCGACCTGGATTCGCAGGGCGGCGCGGACGTCGTGGTGGCCGCCGGCGATCTTTGCCTCGACGGGCCGAAGCCGAAGAAAGTGCTGCAGCGGCTCGAGCAACTAAAAGTCTCGTGCATACGCGGCAACACCGATCGATATCTCGCCGATTCGTCGAACGAAACATTCGAAGCGGTCGAGGAAGCGCAACTCGCGTGGACGCGTCGCGACCTTGGCGAGAAGTGGGTCGATTGGCTTGGAGAGCTGCCGTTTGCGCTCCGTGTGGGCGACGACGGAAATCAACTGCTCGTCGTACACGCGAATCCCAAGAACGACGACGAGCATCTGTGGCCGGACGCCGACGAAGCGACGCTCGAGCGGCTGATCGGCGACGAGGCTGCGACCGCGATCGCCTTCGGCCACCTGCACCTTCCCTACGTGCGCATGTGGCGGGGCAAGCTGCTGGTCAACGCCGCCTCGGCCGGCCTCCCCAAAGACGGCGATCCGCGCGCCTGCTACGCGATCTTTACCGAACGCGACGGCGGCTGGCAGGTCAAGCACCGCCGCGTTCCTTTCGACGTCAAGAAAGTTGCAACCCAACTCTCCGATTGCGGGATTCCGGGTAGCAACGAACTCATCGCTACGCTCCGGCATCATAGGTACAAACGGTTAAAGTCGCACATTCCCTGATCGCAGATACGGCACCGGTCGCGGGAGCACCGGCCATCGACGTTCGCGGCTTGGTCAAGCGTTACGGCGATTTCACGGCCGTCGACGGCATCTCGCTGCGCGTCGAAGCGGGCGAGTTCTTTGGGTTCCTCGGGCCCAACGGCGCGGGCAAGACGACCACGATCAACGCCATCGTCGGGTTGGCGCGCAGAAGCGCCGGAACGATATCCATTCTCGGATACGACAACGAGACGCAGTGGCGTCAAGCGCGCCGCTTCGTCGGCGTGTCGCCGCAGGAGTTCAACTTCGACCGCTATCTGTCGATTCGCGACGTACTCATTTATGCGGCCGGCTATTTCGGACTGCGCGGTCCGGATGTCACCGCTCGCGCCGACATGCTGCTCGAGCGATTCGGGCTTACCGCGAAGGCTAAGGTCGAATACACGCGGCTCTCGGGCGGCCAAAAGCGGCGGTTGACGCTGGCGCGCGCCCTGATCCACGAGCCCAAGGTGCTGATTCTCGACGAGCCCACCGCCGGAGTCGACGTCGAGTTGCGGCTGGAACTCTGGGAGTGGCTGCGAACGCTCAATGCCGAGGGCTTGACCATTTTTCTGACGACGCACTATCTGGAAGAAGCCGAAGAACTCTGCAAGCGGATCGCGATCGTGCGCGCGGGCCGTATCGTCGCCGAGAAGCCGACGCACGAGCTCATCGCCGAGGGTGCGTCGCTGCAGGAAGTCTTCTTGGAGTTGACGCGCAGTTGAACGCGGTCGCACTCTTGACGCTGACGCGTCGCGAGATGGTGAGGAGCCTGAAGATCATCAACCAGGTGATCTGGCCGCCGGTGATCACGACGCTTCTCTACGTCTTCGTGTTCGGACTGGCGCTGGGAAGCCGCATTCAAACGGTGCAGGGCGTCACGTACGCGCAGTTTTTGATTCCCGGATTGATCATGCTGCAGGTTATCGACTCGTCGTACGGCGAGTGCTCGAGTTCGATCTTCCAGGGACGCTTCATGAATTCGATTCAAGAGATGCTGATCGCGCCCATGTCGGCGTTCGAAATCGTCTCAGGCTACGTGTTGGGCAGCCTCGCCCGCTCGCTGCTGATAGCCGGTTTAATAACGCTGATGGGCGCCCTGCTCGTGCATGCCGTCCCGCAGGATTGGCCTCTCTACGTCACCGTCATTTGCCTCGTGTCGGTGCTCTTTTCGGCGCTCGGACTCATCTTCGGATTGTTCGCCGAGAAGTTCGATCACATCGCGATCCTGACGACGTTCGTGATCACCCCGTTGACGTTCGTGGGCGGCGTTTTTACTTCGGCGACGATGCTGCCGCCGGCGTTGCGGACGTTCGAACTGTTCAATCCGATTTTCTATACGATCGACGCCTTTCGGCGGAGCTACACCGGCGAAAGCTACCTTGCGCCGGAACTCTCCGTGGCGGCGATCGTCGCGCTGGCCGTGCTCTCCCTGGCCGTCGTGCTGCGAATGGTCGCGTCCGGGTACAAGTTGCGCACGTGAGCGTATTCGTGAAGGTGACGGCGGTAGCGTTCGGGGCGCTGATTCTCTCGGGTGCGACGCCGGCGCCGACCCATCTCACGCTCGAAGCGTGGACGGGCACGAGCCTCCCGACCGCGACGGCTGCTGCCGTGAAGTATCGCTTGCGCGTCGACGGAACGCCCAACGCGAAACTCGTACTGCGTGCCGGTGGTCTCGCCAAAGGGTGGCTGGCAGCATTCTGCACGCCGCGGTTCTGCGCGCCGATGCGCGTCGACGTGACGCTCCCACGGGAGGGTGAAGCGGTCTATCAGTTCGAGCTGATTCGCGAAGATCCGAGCGCGCCCGCGCATACGGGCGTCCGCGTTACCAGCGACGACGGCGCCGCGCTTTCGCTGCCCCCTTAAAAGAAGGGGTTGTGCGCTTTTTCGAGCGCAATCGTCGTCGGCGGCCCGTGGCCGGGCATAACGACGGTTTCGCCGGGCAGCGTGAAGAGTTTGCTACGGACGCTGTTGAGGATGTCGCCGTACGTGCTCACGTCTCCGTACGCGCCGCCGACGCTGGCCGCGAACAGCGTGTCGCCGGTGAAAACCGTGGATTTGAAGACGAAGGACGACGACCCGTCGGTGTGCCCCGGCGTATGGAGCATGCGAATGCGCACATCGTCGCCGAAGGGCAGATCGTCGCCATCCTCGATGGGCAGCGCCTTTGCCGCCAGCGGCCCGATCGCGTGCGAATCGAGCGCGTGCATCACGATTTTTGCCTTCGGGAAGGCCGCCGCGACGTCGCCGGTGGCGTCGCAGTGATCTGCATGCTTGTGGGTGATGAGAATGTACTCCAGATGGTAATCGCCTTCGCGGAGCACCCGCAGAAGGTTAGCGGGAATGCCGGCTGGATCGACCAGCGCGGCTCTGCGTCCGCCGTCGAGAAAGAATACGTACCCGTTGCTCGGATGCGGGAGTTGCGGGTGGTGGCGCACGTCGGGAAGCGAGATCGCCGGCGGAGTCCAACGCGAGAGCGCCGAGTCGGCGAACTTTCCGGGGTCGAGCTTGAGGATCGGAGCGATCGCGCGGGCCTGCGCTTCGGCGGCCGTGCCCTCGTCTTTGGTCCACTTCGCGATCGTCTGCGCGTCGATGCCGGTGGCGGCCGCGAGCCGCGCCGCGTCGACGCCGTTGCCGAGCATCGCCTTGCGAAGCACGTCGCCGAAGGTGTCTTCCAACGGTATCGGTTGCGTTTCCATACGCGGCCGGTTCGACGTTACGGCCACGAGGTTCTTGCAACCGGAGCGCGCAGCGGTCCGGTCGAAGGCAGGAGCATGGAACGCGTCGTCATCATCGGGTCCGGGCCCGCCGGGCTCACCGCTGCCGTCTATGCGGCGCGGGCGAACCTTTCGCCGCTGGTCTTAGCGGGCGGCCTCTACGGCGGCCAGCTCATGCTGACGACCGACGTCGAAAACTATCCCGGTTTCCCGGAGGGCATTATGGGGCCGGATCTGATGGAGCGCTTCCGTCAGCAAGCCGAACGCTTCGGCGCGCGCATCGAAAACGTGGATGCGACGGCGGTCGACTTCTCCAAGACGCCGCTGGTCGTTCGCAGCGCGGACGCCGAGTACGAAACGAAGACCGCAATCGTCGCGACCGGCGCGAGCGCGCGCTGGCTCGACGTCCCCGGCGAAACGCGTTTGCGCGGTCGCGGCGTTTCGACGTGCGCGACCTGCGACGGCGCCTTCTTTCGCGACAAGCACATCGTCGTGGTCGGCGGCGGCGACTCGGCGATGGAAGAGGCGCTCTTTCTCACGCGTTTTGGACGGCGCGTTACGGTGATGCATCGTCGCGGCTCGCTGCGCGCGAGCAAAATCATGGCCGACCGGGCGCACGCGCACGAGAAAATCGATTTCATGTGGAATACGGTCGTCGAAGAAGTCCTCGGCGAGACGCACATGCGCGGGCTGCGCGTTCGCAATCTCGTCGACGATAACGCCTTCGATTTCGACGCCGACGCGCTGTTCATCGCCATCGGCCATACGCCCAATACCGCGATTTTCGACGGGCAACTGGATCTCGACTCCGCCGGTTACATCGTTTCACCCGACGGCGTCTCGACCAACGTCGAAGGCGTCTTCGTCGCCGGTGACGTCAACGACATGCGCTACAAGCAGGCGATCACCGCTGCCGCGGCGGGCTGCCGCGCCGCGATGGACGCCGAAAAACACCTCGAAGCGATGGAGTTCGCGGTCGCCGCGCCGGCGCTTTAGAAGCTGAAATCTGCGCGGCGCCTACGACAACAGGGCGGCAAGCGCGCCATCGAGCTGCGGGTACGCAAATGCGAAGCCGCGTTCGGTAACGATGCGCTGCGGCACGACGCGTTGCCCCGTCGTGACGACGGAAGCGCCCTCGCCGAGAACGAGTTTCAAGGCGAAGACCGGCGTGGGTAACGACGTCGGACGATGCAGCGCCGCGCCGAGCGCATGGGTGAACTCGGCGTTGGTGACGGGGTTGGGTGCGACCGCGTTATACGGACCGTCGCCGCCGTCGAGCAGACTGAGATAGATGCTCGCGAGATCGTCGACGTGGATCCAGGAGTACCATTGCCGTCCGGTGCCGGCGATTCCGCCGAGGCCGAGCCGGAACGGCGGCAGCATCTTAGCGAGCGCACCGCCGTCGCCGCCCAGCGCGAGCCCGGTTCGCACCATCGCGACGCGCATGCCGAGATCGCGCGCGCTTGCGGCTTGACGCTCCCAAGCGTCGCAGACCTGCGCTAAAAAGTCTGCGCCGGGCGGATTCTCCTCAACGAACGTTTCCGTTTCGCTCGTGCCGTAGTAGCCGATGGCCGATGCGGAAACGTAGGCCTTCGGAGCGCGCGGCTCGATGCGCGACAGCGCGTCGAGGAAGCGCCGCGGCATCTCGGTGCGGCTGTAGAGAATCGCATGTTTGGAGGCCTCGCTCCAGCGCTGGCCGACCGGCTCGCCGGCCAGGTTGACGATCGCATCGCACCCGGCTGCAACGGCGGCGGCCGCGGCCGGGTCGCGCAATGACGCGGGAGTAACGGTATCGCCGCGTGCCTGGAGCCGCGGGACGAGATGGCGCCCGACGAATCCGGAGGCGCCGAGAACGCAAACCTTCACGAAACGGCGGCGGCTTCGCGTACTCCCGAGCCGACGATTGCTTCGATTTCGTCGACGCTCTTCGGAATGGCGGCCGTAAGATTTTCGTTTCCGTCCGGCGTGACGAGCACGTCGTCTTCGATGCGAACGCCGATGCCCTTGAAACGTTCGTCGCAATCGAGATCGCGGCGGACGTAAATGCCGGGCTCGACGGTCGTGACCATGCCCGAGCGAAACGCGACGGGCTCGTCGCCGCCGTTTCGATAGGCTCCGGCATCGTGCACGTCGAGCCCGAGCCAATGTCCCGTGCCGTGCATGAAGTAATCCTTGTACTTCTCGGTTTCGATATTTTCGTCGACCGAACCGCGGAGCAAGCCGACGTCGAGCAAGCCCTCGGTGACGGTTCGAACGGCGGCGTCGTGAAACTCGTTGCGCGGGATGCCGGGACGGACCCGGTCGAGCGCCGACTCGACCGCGGCAAGCACGATGTCGTAGATGGCGCGCTGCTCGGAGGTAAAACGTCCGTCTACCGGCCACGTGCGCGTGACGTCGCTTGCGTAACAATCGAGTTCGCAGCCGGAATCGATCAGCAGGAGGGCGCCCGCTTCGAGGCGGTCGCGATTGGCGTCGTAGTGCAGCGTCGTTGCGTTGTCGCCGGCTGCAACGATCGACGAATAGGCGACGCCTTGCGCGCCCGCTCGCCGGTACTCGGCCTCGAGGATGGATTGAATTTCGTACTCGAATGCGCCGGGCTGCGTGTGGCGCATCGCGGCGAGGTGTCCGCTGCGCGTAATCGCGGCGGCGCGGCGGAGAATCGCGATTTCATCGGCGGTCTTGATGAGACGCATTTCGGCAAGCACGAGCGACGGTTCGGCGATGGTCTGCGGCGCGCGGCCCTTCCTGTGCGTGAGCGCGCGCGCTTCGTCGAGCGCTTGGCGCACGGCATGGTCCATATGCGGGTCGCTTCCGAAGGCGTAATGCAGCGTCGCGGCACCGGTCAGCAGTTGCGGCAAACGTTGCGCGAATTCGTCGATCGGATAGGCCGCGTCGAGGCCGAGCACTTCCACGGCCCGTTCCACGCCAAGGCGAGCGCCGTCCCAGATCTCGCGCGCGCGGTCGCGCTTGCGCAAGAACAGGAGGCTGCGATCGGTTCCGTCGCGCTGCGCGGCCAGCACGAGCACGGCATCCGGTTCGCCGAATCCGGTGAGATAGAAGAAGTCGGAGTCCTGCCGGAACGGAAACGTCGAGTCGCCGTTGCGCAGAATCGTTTTCGCTGAAGGGATCACGGCGACGCCGCCGCCGAACGCGGCGAGCGCGCGCTCGCGCCGTTGCGCATAAACTTGCATCTGCGCGCCTTCTAGCGGCAGGGCGTACCGCCCTCGTCAAAACGGTGCACCGAGGCGACGCGGCCGCTAGGTCCCCTAGAACGCGGAGAGCAGCGATTCGGCTTGGCGCTGGAGGCCTTGCGCGTAGACCTTCGGGTGCGTGAGGTAGAAGAGCGCCATCACGCGCAAGACGAAGCGATGGTGCGGCGGGTCCGGCAGTACCGCGAAGCGCCGCATCGATTCGGCGGCCATTTCGCCGACGCGGATCCGCAGACGTTCGGGACTGGGATACAGCGACGCGAAGTTCAGTTCGCCGTGGTCCCGGTCTTCGGCCTGGTCGATGAACGAATCGAGCAGCACGTGGAGCGCGGCGACGGCCGGAAAGTACGCGGCGTAGGTGTCGGCAATACTGTCTTCACGCCCGGCGAAGTGGGCGTAGAGCGGCGCGTAGACCTGAAACTGCGATCCGGCCGCGCATGCGAACTCGTACCATTGCATTCCGTCAAAGCGACGATCGCGCCGGCGCTCGAACCATGCGATGCAGGCGCCTTCCCGGTCTGCCGCGGGAAAGTGCTTGAACGTCTGCATTTCGCCGTAGAGAAGCGCCGACTCGGCGAGCGCGTCGCGTAAGGCATCGCCCGCATCGATCCGTGCCAGCGATCGCTGCGTGCGTGTGACCAGCCGCGCCAAGTATCCACCGTCGTCACCCGAAGGGCCGAGTGCGTAGTAGTCGTGCTGCACGGCATTCGGATCGAGCGCGTCGGCAATCGCCTGATGCAGCACCGGATACGCCTCGACCGGCGCGTCGGGATGACGGTCGCAAAGGTTATCGAGGTAGTCGTAAATCGATTCCAGCGGCGCGACGATCTCGACGTAGCTGCGCGCGGTTTGCGCAGGCAGAAACGTCGCGAGAATGCAGCCGCCGGCGACGTGGTAGGCTTTGGCGCGAACGCTGGCGAGCGCTTGCGCACGCAAGCGCTCGTCGGGAATCGATTCCGCGAGCGACGTTATGCCGTCGAGTTCGACCGATGCGTGCGGCACGACGCGGCGGAGAAACCGCAGTAGCGGAATCGGTATCGCGCCGCCGTCGCCGAAGAGAAAGCGCAGGCGCGCCGGGCTCGCGAGCACGTGGCGGACGGCCCAAGCGATTTCATCGTGCATTCGGCTGCGCGCTAAATTCCGCCCACGAAGCGGCCGGGATTGAGCGTGCGGTTCGGATCGAAGCGCAGTTTCATCGCGCGCATGCGCTCGACGGACGCCGGGGCGGCCCCCCAAACGCGCAAGTAGGCGCGGTGGGGATGTTCGCTTGCGACGACTTGCGCGCCGGGGTGCGCTTCGTGCAGCAGGTCGTCGAAGCGTTCGATCTTTGCGCCGAGCGCGCGCATGTCGAGATCGCTGACGCGCGCGACGACGTCGCCGTTCATCACGTCGACGATGCGTTCGCAGCGCAGATCGAAACCGCGGGCGATTTCCGCGACGGCGTCGGCGGTCGCCGCGGCGTCCTCGGCGAAGCCGAAGATGCGGTAGGTCACGGAACGTTCTCCGAGCGTCGCGACGTACGCGTCGACGGCGCGCTGAAACGATTCGCGCGCGCCCGCGTCGAGCACCCGAGTTTCGGGAACGCCGGCGCCGCCGAGCGCGGCGCGCAGATCGCGCGTCGCACGCTCCAGCAGCGCGTCGCTTCCCTCGAGCAGAATCAGCAGCCGTCCGTCGTCACGGTCTTCGCCGTCGATCGCTTGATGGAACCCGTCCACCCAGAGCGCCGCGGCGGGGCGAATCTTCAGCGCCGCGACGTGCGCGAAGGCGCGCGCGCGCGTGCGTTCGGGCAGAGCGGCGAGGAACGTGCGTGCGCGGCCGGGTGCCGCCAGCGTCTTGAGGTTGGCCTGCACGAGGATGGCGAGCGTGCCGAACGATCCGACATAGAGGCGGCTCATGTCGTAGCCGGCGACGTTTTTCACGACCATTCCGCCCGCGTGCGCGATCGTACCGTCGGCGAGCACCGCCGTCGTTCCGATGACGTAGTCGCGCGGCCGGCCGTAGACGTGACGGCGCGGACCGATCCAACCCGCGGCAAGCGTTCCGCCGAGGGTTGCATATTGCGGGCACGGGGCGTCGAAGGGGACGAATTGCTTTTGCGTTGCGAGCAGCGCCGTCAAGGTTTGAATCGCCGTCCCGCAGCGTGCCGCGAGCGTCAAGTCGGCGGGTTCGTAGTCGACGACTCCGGTAAGTCCCGTCGTTTCGAGCGTTACGTCGGCACGTTCGGGCGGAAAACCCATCCCGGCCAGCGTGTTCCCTCCGACGACGTGTATCGCCCGGCCCCCCGCATCGCATTCCGCGACGAGTTCGCCGAGTTCGGCGGCGCTGCCGGGCGCCGCTCGCAGCGCCGCATTCACGCCGGCGGCTCAACGGGCGGGGTTACTTCCGGGCAACTCGCGCCGCGCGGAAAAATCTTCTCCGGATTGAGCGCGCGCGACGGATCGAAAACGTCGCGCACCCGGGCCATCGTCGCCAAATCGCCGGTCGAATAGACGCGCGTCATCGCTTCGCGCTTTTCGATGCCGATGCCGTGCTCGCCGCTGATCGTTCCGCCGAGATCGATGGCCGCTTGAAGAATGACGTTGCCGCTTTCGATCACTGCCGCCACCTGTTTGCGATCGCGTTTGTCGTACATCATCAGCGGATGTAAGTTGCCGTCGCCGGCGTGAAAGACGTTGCCGACGGTTATGCCGGCAGCGGCGGCCGCAGCTTCGACCGCGCGGAGGGCTTGCGGAAGTTTGCTGCGCGGCACGCAGACGTCTTGCGTGTAGTAGTTGGGCGCAATTCGGCCGGTCGCGCCGGCCGCACCCTTGCGTCCGGCCCACAGTGCGTCGCGTTCTACGGCCGACGCCGCACTTCGAAAGGCCAACGCGCCGTGGCTTTTTACGATCGCTGCAATCTTCGAGTCGCACTCGCTCACGTCTTCGGCGAAGCCGGCGTTTTCGATCAGCAGGACGGCGCCCGCATCGGTGGGATAACCGGCGTGGAACGCAGCTTCGACCGCGCGCACGATCACGGCGTCCATCATTTCGAGAGCGGTAGGCACAATGCCGGCACCGATGATGGCGGAGACGGCTTCCGATGCCGAATCGATGTCGCCGAATGCGGCAACCCAGACGCGTACGGCTTCGGGGAGTTGCAGCAGACGCAGCCAGACGGATGTGACGATGCCGAGCGTTCCTTCGCTTCCGACGATCCCCGCCGTCAAATCGTATCCCGAATCGTCGACGCTGGTCGTAAAGACCTCGCCGCGCTCGTCGACGACTTCGAGTCCCAGCACGTGATTCACCGTCGTGCCGTAAGAAAGACAATGCGGTCCACCGGCGTTCGTCGCGACGTTGCCGCCGATGGTGGAGATCTTTTGCGATGAGGGATCGGGCGCAAAAAAGAATCCCCCGCTCTCCGCGGCTCGCGACACGTCGAGATTCACGACGCCCGCCTGGACGCGCGCGCGGCGATTGCGCAGATCGAGTTCGAGAATCCGGTTCATGCGCGCGAAGGAAACGACGACGCCGCTTTCGACCGGGACCGCGCCGCCGCAGAGCCCGGTTCCGGCACCGCGCGGCACGATCGGCACGCCGCACTCCCGCGCGATCTTCACCGTCGCACTCACCTCGCGCACGTTCGAAGGAAGCACGACGGCCGCCGGAAGCACTCCGTCGCTGTACGCGTCGAACGCGTACACGGTCAAGTCTTCGAGCTCGGTCTTCACCGCGTCGCGACCGAGCGCATCGATCAAGCGCTCTTGCAGCACCCCGGGGTGTTTGGCGCGGCGATTCGCCGCTTCCCGGGGAAGGGTCGACAAAGCCGCATTGGAACGTTGACCGTGACCGCCGATTGGCGGTAAGATAAATGCCATATGGCAGAGATGGTCGACGCTCGCGACGTGGCCGGTCTCCTTGGAGGCAGCTCCGGCGTGGGGAGGACGGTAAGGAATTTCGGCGACTTGGCATCGGCCGTTGAAGAAGGTTTGCCTAGCGCCGCGATGCGCGCCCTGGTATTGAAGGGCGGCGTTACCGCAAAGGAGATCTCTCAGTCCGTCCGGATTCCCGAGCGAACGTTGATGCGCATTCAAAAGCGCCAGCGCTTACCCGCCGACGAAAGCGACAAGATCTATCGCTTTGCCTACGTGCTGGCCTTCGCCGCGAAGGTTTTCGGGGATCGCGTGAAAGCGAACGAGTGGCTGCGGCGCGGCAACCGAGGATTGGGTGGTGCCGTGCCGCTTCAGCTCATCGCGACCGGACCGGGACTTCGTCAAGTCGAGCGCGAGCTTGGCCGCATCGAGTACGGCGAAATCAGTTGATTCTTTGGAGGATCACGAAACGATCGCACGCGGTGGCACCTCTCGACGGCGAGGGGTCGCGGCTTTTCGGGGGCCGGTGGAACCACCCGGGAGTACGGGTTGCATCGACGTCGACGACGCTGTCGCTCGCCGTGCTCGAATATATCGTTCACGTCGATCCCCATCTCTTGCCGCTCGACCTCGTTTCGGTCAAAGTCATCGTGCCGGAACGCATCCTGCCTAAGCGTGTCGACATGTCGAGTCTGCCGTCGAACTGGCGGCCCTATCCGGCGCCGGAGGCGCTCACCGATATCGGCGACGCGTGGCAGCGCAGCGGCGAAAGCCTATTGCTGAGCGTCCCTTCGGCAGTTATTCCCGAGGAGACTAACGTTCTCGTCAACCCGGGCCATCCCGACTTCGCGCGATTGCGCGTCGACGCCCCGACGCCGTTCGCGTTCGACGAACGCCTCTTTGGAGACACGCGGTGATTTCTTACGCAGGTCGTCCTCGCCGGCACCGCGCGGCGAGTTAATAGAGCAGATACCGTGCGCGCACGGCGCGAAACTCGGAAAGGCGCTGCGCCCAGCTCGAGACGATCGCGCCGGCGGAGGAGCCGTCGAGCAATCCGCGGCGCAGCGAGTCCGTGCCCCAGTCGCGATCGAGCGCCGCGGCCTTGACGTCGATTCGCCGCGGATCGAGCGAACGGACGGCGACGAGAATTTCGACGGCGGTGCGAACCGGCACGAAACGCCGCGGGTCGAGTTCGAGACGAACGCCCGAAAGTTCCCGGCCTTTCCAAAATCCAGAGACCGGAACCCAGGTAGCCGGTACGAATTGCACGCCGGGCAAACGGCGCGCGGTCAGCGACGCGGCGAGGCGCGCTCCGTCGATGCCGTAGCCGCCGGCATAGAAGAAGGGCGACGGCGTGCCGACGCCGTTATTGATGCCGGCATTGTCGATCAGGCCCGTGCATAACAGCACGAACGTCGTCTGCCAGGCCGGGACGTTCGGCGACGTGCGCGTCCACGTCAAGCCGGTGTCCGGCCATATCATCGACCGGCGCCAACCGTTCATCGGAATCACGCGTAGGTCGGCGCCGATGCCGAAGCGATCGTTGAAGAGGCGCGCGAGTTCGCCGATCGTCATTCCGTGCCGCATCGCGATTGGATAGAGACCGATGAACGATTCGTACGCAGGTTCGAGCACCGGTCCCTCGACCGCATCGCCGCCGACGGGATTAGGCCGGTCGAGCACCCAGAATTGCTTGCCGTACGCCTTTGCCGTTTGCATCGCGTACGCCATGGTCGAAATATAGGTGTACGCGCGCGAGCCGACGTCTTGGATATCGAAGATCAGGACGTCGATGCCGTTGAGCATCGCAGCCGACGGATGGCGCGTCGCGCCGTAGAGACTGTACACCGGCAGCCCGGTCGGCGCGTCCACATACGACGCGACCGAGGCTCCGGCGGGACGGTCTCCGCGCAATCCATGCTCCGGCGCGAACAGCGCCCGGACGCGCACGGTACCCAGGCGGCTCAGCGCGTCGCCAAACGGTTCGCCGCTCGACGTCACGCCGCTTTGATTGGTGATGAGTCCCACGCCACGCGTGCCGAGTTCGTGCCACGTTTCGCGGAGAAACACGTCGTCACCGAGTTCGAAGCCTGCTGCGCCCTTCGACTCCGCGCCTTGCGCCTCGCTGCGCTCGCCTTCGGCGCTGCGCTCAGGGTGACACAGTTGCGGCGCTGCGCTTACGATGACACCGACCGTGGCAGCGCCAGTCCTAATGAGAAACTCGGGGCGGTTCATACGAAGTGCGGTTCGACCGTGCGGCCGACGATGCCGGCGTCGCGAGCGCGCACGAAGAGCGCGTGCACGGCGGCGATTCCGGCGTCGCCGAGGTCTTCGGTGAACTCGTTGACGTAGAGCGCAATGTGCCGGCGCATCACGTCGTCGCTCATTTCGACCGCGTGCTCGCGCACGTATGGCATCACCGCGCACTCGTTTGCGCGTGCGAACGCCAGGCTTCCGCGAATTGCTTCGTCAACCGTGCGTGCGACGTCGTCCGCGACGTCGTTGCGCACGAGAATCGCACCCAGCGGAATCGGCAGCTTCGTCATGTTTTCCCACCATTCGCCTAAATCGGCGATCGAAATGAGCCCGGCGTCGCGATAGGTGAAGCGCGACTCGTGGATGATGAGGCCGCCGTCGGCGCGTCCGGCGCAAACCGCGGAAACGATTTCGTCGAAACGCATGACCTGCGTTCGCGGGCGGCGGCCGAGCGCCAGTTGGAGCAGGAGAAATGCCGTCGTGCGCTCGCCCGGAATCGCGATCGAGCGCCGTGCGAAGTCGGCGAAGAGCGGCGGGGCCGTCTCGGGCCGCGCGACGAGCAGCGGGCCGCACCCGCGTCCGATCGCGCCGCCCGCGCGCAGAATGCGATAGCGGTCGGCGAGATAGGGAATCGCCCCGTACGATACCTTAATCAATTCGAAACGGCCGTGCGCGGCGGCTTCGTTGAGTTCGTCGATGTCGGCGAGATGGACGTCCACCTGCGGCGCGCCCTCGAGCAGATTGTTGGTCAGCGCGGCGAAGACGTACGTGTCGTTCGGACACGGTGAGTAGGCGAGGGTGAGTGCGCTCACGCGGGCGCTCCGCTCGACGTATCCACGACGGCGAACAACGCCTCGACGACGCGCGTCAATCCTGCGATACCGCTTGCGAAATCCCAGCCGGAACGTTCCCGCGCGCCCACGCGATTGGAGATGCCGCGCAGTTCGACGGCGGGCACTCCGGCTCGCCGGCAAGCGCGGAGCACCGCGAATCCTTCCATCGATTCGATCTGCGCGCCGCGCGCTGCGAGTCGCCGCGCGGTGTCTTCGCTCGACGTGACGCGTGCAACCGTAATTCCGCGCAGGGCTGCAAAGCCTCGCGCGCTCAGACCGCGGACGATCTCGGGATCGGACGCGGCGGTAGCGACGACGCGTTCGCCGTCGGGAAGCGCGAGGGGCCGTCCGTCTTCCAGACCCAACTCGAACTCGTCGTCTGCGACCACGACGCCGTCGCCGATGCGCGCCGCACCGTCGAAGGCGCCGGCGAGGCCCGCGTTGACGACCAGCGCATAGCGCCGGCGCGCGAGCGCGCCCGAGACGGCGGCCGCCGCTTCGACGGGGCCGACGCCGGTCACGAGTGCCTCGACGTCCGCGTGCTGCGTCCACGAGCCGAGTTCGCGCGCGACGGCGCAGGCGAATAGAATCACGGGACGCCGATAAATTTGTGGGTCTGCAGCGAGAGCCGAAACCGCTGCGGATGCGCCTTCACGTAATCGAGCGCCACCTCGATGTTGCGCGGCCGGTTGCCTTCGGGCTGCAGCAGAATCACCGGCTTATCCGCAAACTGGAGCAAGTGTTCTTCGGGAACGCGGCGGTCGACGATGAGCTTGGCTTCGTCAGCGCGCGCGGCCATGCGCGAATCGACGCGCTCCTTGGGCGAGACGCAGAGCCAGACGTCGTCGGGAAGCGGCGCGAAAATCGTGCCGTTCGACTCGATATGCACGCGGCGCCCGTCGCGGCGCAACGCTTCGATGAGGTCGAGCGCGTCGCTCTGTGCGAGCGGTTCGCCGCCGGTGAGCACGACCGCCGGACAATCGCCGCCCGCTGCACGAACCATGTGCACGACCTCATCGACGGTCGCGTATGCCTTGGCCGAATAATCGGTGTCGCAGAAATCGCAGGCGAGATTGCATCCGGCCAGCCGCACGAAGACGGCGGGCATTCCCGTCCACGTTCCCTCGCCCTGAATGCTGTAAAAGACTTCAGCCAGCGCCAGCAACGTGAAAGTCCGAGGCGCGCAAGACCGCGCACGACGTCGAGGTTTCCCACAGCAGCAGTTCGTCGAGTCCCTCGACGACCGGCGCAAGGCGCTCCCACAGCCAGATGAGGATGCGTTCGGCGGTGGGATTTTCGATGTAGTCGTTGAGATTGGAATGGTCGAGGAAATCGATCGACGACGGCGCGCACCGTGCCCTCGATTTCGTCGAAGTCGGCAATCATGCCGCGCGCCGGGCCTTCGGCCTGAAGCGGTCCGCGGACCGCGACTTCCAGCCGGTACGAGTGACCGTGCGGCCGCGCGCACTTTCCGGAGTGAAACGGCAGCGCGTGCGCCGATTCAAACGTAAAGTGTTTTCGTATTTGCAATCTAGAGAGAGCCGTCCGGACCCATGCTTTCGAGGCGGCGTTTGAGATCCGCCAGGAAGCCGCTGGCGACGTAACCGTCGACGACGCGGTGATCGAGCGAGAGACAGCAGTTCATGATGGAACGGATCGCGATGGCATCGTCGTCGCGCACGACCGGCTGCCTGACGACCGCTTCCATCGTAACGATGCCGGCTTGACCGGCGTTGATGATCGGAGCGGAAGCCCAGGAGCCGTTGGCCCCGTTGTTGTTTACGGTAAACGTGCCGCCGGCGAGATCGTCGACGCCGAGTTTGTTCCGGCGAGCGCGGTCGATCAGTTCCCCGGCGGCGACCGCCAATCCGCGAATCGAAAGGTGATCGGCGCTCTTGATGACGGGAACGACCAGATTTGCCGGCAAGCCGATGGCGACGCCGACGTTGACGTCTTTGTTCACGTGAATGCCTTCCGCCGTGAACTTTCCGTTCATCAGCGGGAACGCGCCCAGCGCTTCAACGACCGCGCGAATGAAGAACGGCAGCAGCGTGAGTTTGTAGCCGGTATCGCGTTCGAACCGGTCTTTCTCGCGCGTGCGCCATTTCCAGACGTTGGTGACGTCGATCTGCACCATCGACCACGCGTGCGGTGCGGTGCGCTTGCTTTCGACCATCCGTTCGGCGATGATCCGGCGTGCCTGCGTGAGCGGAATCGTCATCCCGGGGACCGGTTGGCCGTAGCTGGGCGCGCGCGCGGCGGCGGGCGTTGCCGGCGCTGCTGCAGGCGCGGTTGCGGGCGGGGCGGCCGCCGCAGGCGCCGATGCGCCGCCGCGTGCGGCGAGCACGTCCTGCGCGGTGACGCGGCCGTTCGCGCCGGTGCCTTTGAGCGAACGAAGGTCGACGGCGTGTTCGCGCGCGAGTCGGCGGACCGCCGGCGATGCGCCCCGCAATGCCGCTTCGGCGTCGGCTGACGGCGCACCGGCGCTGCTGCCGTTGCTCGAGGGAGACTGCGACGGCGGCGCCGACGCCGCGACGGGCGGTACGGCGTGCGGGGGTTGGGCCGGCGGTGAGGGCGATTGCGCGGGTGCGGCGCCGACTTCGTCGATCACGGCAATCGGCGTTCCCGTCGCAACCGTTTCGCCTTCCTTGACCAGAACTTCGCGAATCGTTCCGCTGACGGGCGACGGCACTTCGGCGTTGACTTTATCGGTCGACACCTCGACGAACGCTTCGTACTTTTCGACCGTGTCCCCGATGTTCTTGAGCCACGCAGCGACCGTCCCTTCGGTGACGGTTTCGCCCAACTGCGGCATCGTTATCGTCGTGCTCATAAGTCAGTGCACCGATCCGTGAGTCATGTCGCCATTCTCCAGTCCGCGCTTTTCCGTGCTTCTTCGTTGCTCGTCAGTTACAACGCTGCGGCGTTGCGCCTTCCTCGCGCCTAGAAGCGCGAAAAAGACACGGCCGGATAATGGCAACTGACCCACGGAACGGCGCACTAAAATTTCACCATTTCGCGCATCGCTTCGGCCATCTGGGCCGGCGACGACATATACGCTTCTTCGAGCGGCAGCGCGTAGCCCATCGCTGGAACGTCCGGCGCGCAGTGGCGGCGGATCGGCGCGTCCAGGTGGAAAAGCGCCTCCTCGGCAACCATCGCGCTAATTTCGGCACCAATGCCGCCGAACTTATTGTCTTCGTGGATGACGAGCAGCTTGCGCGTTTTTTCGACGCTGTCGAGAATAGCCGTCTTGTCCATCGGACGAATCGAGCGGAGATCGATGACTTCCACCGATAGGCCTTCCGACTCGAGCTGGCGCGCGGCGTCGAGTGCCCAATGCACGTACAGTCCGTACGAAACGACCGTCAGCTGCGTGCCTTCTTTGAGCACGTTCGCCTTGCCGATCGGGATGACGTAATGACCGTCGGGCACCTCGCCTTTGATCAGGCGATAGGTCTTTTTGTGTTCGAGAAAGAGCACCGGATCCGGATCGTCGATCGCGGCGTTGAGCAAGCCCTTCACGTCGGCCGGAAACGACGGCGCGACGATCTTGAGCCCCGGCACGTGATAGAAGAGCGCTTCGACCGAAACCGAGTGCGAGAGCGCACCGCGCACGCCGCCGCCGTAGGGCGTGCGGATGACGAGCGGACACGTGTACTCGCCGTTGGAGCGGTAGCGCGTCTTGGCGGCCTCGCCGACGATTTGATTGAACGCCGGATAGATAAAGTCGGCGAACTGAATCTCCGCGATCGGCCGCAACCCTTCCATGGCCATGCCGACGGCGATGCCGACGATCGACGCCTCCGCAATCGGCGTATCGATCACACGCTCCGGTCCGAACTCGCCGATGAAATCCTTTGTGATGAGGAACACGTTACCGCGCGGTCCGACGTCTTCACCGATGATGACGGTGCGGTCGTCGCTCTTCATTGCCTCGTAGAGGGTCGCGCGAACGGCCTCGACGTTATTCATGACGGTCGAGGTCGCGGTGCCGGTCACTGCCACGGTTGCCACGCTCCTTCGTAAACGTGCGTGTAAAGTTCGCCTGGTTCGGGATAGGGCATGGCCTCGGCCGCGTCGGTGGCTTCGTTCGTCTCGCGGAGCACGTCGGCGCGCAGCGCCGCAACTTCCGGTTCGGTCATGACGCCGTTTTCGAGCAGGACGCTCTCGAAGCGCGGCACGGGATCGAGCTTGCGGTGCTCGAGCACTTCCTCGCGACTGCGATACGTCATGTCGTTGTCGTCGGTCGAATGTGCCAAGTAACGATAGCAGGTGCCTTCGACGATCGACGCGCCTCCGCCGGAGCGCGCGCGGTCGAGCGCTTCTTTCACCGCCGCGTACGTGTCGATCGGATCGAAGCCGTTGAAGCGCCGGCCGGGCATCCCGTAACCCTCGGCGCGCTTCCAGATCTCGGGCTGCGCCATCTGCTTGGAAAGCGGGGTCGAAATCGCCCATTCGTTGTTCTCGACGAGCATCACGAACGGCAGCTTGTGGATGGCGGCGAAGTTCATCGACTCATGCCACTCGCCTTCGCTGGTCGTTCCGTCGCCGCACGTCGCGAGCACGGCGCGGCCGGTTTCGCCGCGATACTTCAGCGCAAACGCGGCGCCGACCGCATGCGGCAAGTGCGCGGCGAGAATCGACGAGAACGACATCAGCCCGGCGGCTTTGGAAGAATAGTGGTTGGGGAACTGGCGGCCGCCGTTGTGATCGGCCGCGCGCGCGAAAAGCGAGAGCAAGATTTCGTACGGCGTAAGCCCGATTCCCAACGCGAGCCCGAGGTCGCGATAATACGGTGCGAGGATGTCGGTGCCGCGCCGGAACGCCATCGCCGCGCCGGCCTGCAGCGCTTCGTGACCCTCGCTCCCAAGCGCGAACGGAACCTTTCCTTGACGGTTGAGCTGGAAGCCGCGGTTGTCGAGCTGACGCTGGAGCAGCATGTTGCGAAAGATGCCCCGCAACTGCTCGTCGCTCAAGCCGTGGCGCTCGAAGGTGCTCGACTTCGTATCGGTCTTCGCCATATCAGCCTCTCGTCGTGGCGCTCGAAGTGCGAATCGTCATCGCCATGGCTGCCAGCCGTCGGCATAGACGTTTCCGTAGAGATCCTGCGGAGAGGGGTATGCCATCGCCTCCGCCCGGTCGGTGGCTTCGTTCGCCTCGTCGAGGACGGAACGCTTCAAGGCCCGGGCCTCTTCGCTCGAAAGGATGCCGGCCGCGATCAGCCGAGCCTCGAAGCACGGCACCGGGTCGTCGAGCCGCCGCCGTTCGACCTCTTCGCGCGAGCGGTAGGTACGGTCGTCGTCGTCGGTCGTGTGCGAAAG
This sequence comes from Vulcanimicrobiota bacterium, assembly GCA_963704715.1. Classification (GTDB taxonomy): domain Bacteria; phylum Vulcanimicrobiota; class Vulcanimicrobiia; order Vulcanimicrobiales; family Vulcanimicrobiaceae; genus Tumulicola. The sequence goes on from OY969933.1 coordinate 2,670,070, forward strand.
AAAGCGATAGCATTTGGCCTCGACGAGCGTTGGTCCGCCGCCGGCACGCGCACGCTCGAGCGCCGCCTTTATCGCGACGTAACATGCGATCGGATCCATCCCGTCGAGCACCACACCGGGCATGCCGTAGCCGGCGGCGCGTTTGTGAAGATCCGGCTGCGCCGTTTGTTTGGAAAGCGGCGTCGAAATCGCCCATTCGTTGTTCTCGCAGAGAAAGACGATCGGTAACGCGTGGACCGCCGCGAAGTTGAGCGACTCGTGCCATTCGCCCTCGCTGGTTGCGCCGTCGCCGAACGTCACCAGCACCGCGCGCCCGCTTTCCTTGCGGTACTTGAGCGCGTACGCCGCTCCTACCGCGTGCGGCAACTGCGCGGCGATCACCGAACTGATCGTTTGCAGACCCAAGCGACGGCTGGCGTAGTGGTGCGGAAACTGCCGCCCAGACGAATGGTCGGCGTCGCGCGCAAAGAGTGAAAGCAGCACTTCGTACGGCGTCAAGCCGATGCCCAGGGCGAGGCCAAGATCGCGATAGTACGGCACGAGGATGTCCTTACCGCGCTCGAAGGCCAGTGCCGCACCGGCCTGCACGGCTTCGTGGCCTTCGCTTGCCGACGCGAACGGAATTTTTCCCTGACGGTTGAGTTGGAAGCCGCGGTTTTCCAGCGTTCGCTGTACGACCATGGTGCGGAACATCGCGACGAGTTGTTCGCTGGTGAGGCCGTGCCGGTCGAAGGAGGGCGCGGTCTGCGCAGCGGACGGTGCGTCGTTTTGCGTGCTCACAGGACTTGCGTACTCGCACCCCCCAGGGGGCAAATCCTGCGGCACGGCAGGTCACCCCGAGCGCGGGAACCGCTTAGCGCCGGGTTGTATGAGCCGGACTCATGGGATCCCGGACCGCCGAAGCCGTACCGTCCGACGAACTCGTCGCATACCGGCGCCACCTTCACGCGCACCCCGAACTGTCGATGGAAGAGTTCGAAACGGCCGCTTTCGTCGCGCGCGAACTGAGCGGGTGCGGATTCGACGACGTGCGTACCGGTATCGGAAAGACGGGCGTACTGGCGACGCTCCGCGGCGGCAAGCCGGGGCCGGTGACGCTCCTGCGCGCCGACATGGATGCATTGCCCGTCCGGGAGGAGAGCGAGGAAGCCTATCGCTCGACGCGCGACGGCGTGATGCACGCCTGCGGTCACGACGGGCACGTGGCGATTCTGCTGGCGGCGGCCCGGCACCTGAGCCGGCGTCGCGCCGACGTTCCCGGAACGCTCGTCTTCTGCTTTCAACCCGGCGAGGAAGGCGCGGCCGGCAACCGTCTGATGATCGAGGACGGCGCATTGGAGAACCCGCACGTGGATCGCACGTTCGCGCTTCATTTGTATAGCGGGCTCGAGGTCGGCCGCATCGGCATTCGCGACGGCCCGTTCTTTGCGTCCTCGGATCGCTTCACCATCGCGCTCACCGGGCGCGGCGGTCACGGCGCGATGCCGCAAACGGCGGTCGATCCGATCGTCGGCGCGGCACAGCTGGTAACCATGGTGCAAACGCTGGCGAGCCGCGAATTCGCGCCGAAGGATCCGGTCGTCGTCACCGTCGGTTCGCTGCACGCCGGAACGACCTTCAACGTCATTCCGGATCGTGCCGAGCTGCACGGCACCGTGCGCACGCTCGACGACGAGGTTCGCCGCTCGATGCCCGAGCGTATCGAACGGCAGCTGCGCGGGCTGTGTGAGGCGATGCGTCTGCAGTACGCGCTGGAGTATGCGTGGGGCTATCCGCCGACCGTCAACGACCCGCGCGCGAACGACGTGGTCCGCGCCGTCGCACCGTCGGTCGTGGGCAGCGCCAACGTCGTAGACCCGCACGACATCGTGATGTGGTCGGAAGACATGGCCTACATGCAAGAGGAACGGCCGGGGGCGTACTTCGTCGTGGGGGTGCGCGGGCCGCATAAGGGCGTCGAGCCGCAGCATAGTGCGCGCTACGACATCGACGAGCGCGCGCTGGGAATCGGGTTTTCGATGATGACGGGAATTGCGCTGCATGGCTGAAAGACGCCCTTCGACTTCGGGTCCGTTCGACTCGCTGCGCTCGTCTCAGGACCGCTGCGCTCAGGATGACACGCCTTCATGAATAGCGGGGAAAGACGGTATGTGATCGTCGGCAACGGTTTCGCCGGCACCACGGCGGCGGAACAGTTGCGCAAGCACGACCCGGCGAGCGCGATCGTGCTGTTCGGCGACGAGCCGTACACGCTCTACAATCGAATCTCGCTTCCGCCGATGCTGCGCAAGCAAATTCCGGAAGCCAAGGTGATGATCCGCAACCAGGCATGGCACGACGAGCACCGCATCGATCTCCGGCTGCGCACGCGCGTCGAACGAATCGTCCCGGAGGAGCGGATGGTCGAGGCCGGCGGCAAAACGTTTCCGTACGACGCGTTGCTTCTGGCGACGGGCGGCCGCCCGAATCCTACCGGTAAACCAGGATCGGAGGGCGCGCACAATCTCTATCCTTTCCAATATCTCGACGACACGCGCGCGATATCCGAGCAGATCGACCGCAGCCGCGCGGCCGTCGCCGTCGGCGGTTCGTTCATCGCCTACGAACTTGCCGAAGCGTTCTCGTCCCGCGGAATCGAAACGCACTGGCTCGTGCGGGGGCCGCGCGCGCTGCATCGCGTGATCGACGAGATCGCCGGCGAGCTGCTGCACGACGCGGCGACCGCCGACGGCGTGCACATGCACTACGGCCAGGAAGTCGACGAGTTCGTCCGTTCCAACGGAGAAATCACGAAAGTCCGCACGACCGGCGGACTCGAAATCGACGCCCAGTGCTACGCCTACGGTTTCGGGCTCACGATGAATACCGAGTTGTGTGCCGGATCCGGAATCGAAACGAGTAAGAACGGCATTCTCTGCGACGATCGCCTTGAAACCAACGTCCCCGGAGTCTTCGCGGCCGGCGACGTGGCCGATTTCTACGATCCGATCCTCGAAATGCGCTACCGCATGGGAACGTGGAACAACGCGGGAGCGCACGGCAAAGTTGCGGCCATCAACATGATCGGCGGCAGCGAACGCTATCACGACGTGCCGGAGTATTCGTCGCTGCTGTTCAAAGGTCAAACGATCACGCAGTTCGGCATGGGTCCGGAACTGCGTTCAGATCTCGAGATGGTGCGTAAGATCGATCGTGAGAAAAAATGGTATCGCGCGCTGTTCTTTTGGGAGGATCGTCTCGTCGGCGGTCTGATGCTCGGAAAAGGCAACCGAGCAGGAAAGCGCAAGTACGTCGAGGCGATCAAGAGCAAGCATCGCTTTCCGAAGCCCGAATGGACGCCGATGCTCGATTGGACGGCCTAGCCACAGTCAAGAGGCGCGCGAACGTGCGGCGCTGAAGGGAAGGCTTCCGAACTATTCGAGAATGGAGTACGAAATGCGCCTGAAGATTGGGGCCGCGTTCGCTTTCGCGGCGATCGCGGCGACGGGCATCGGCCGGGCGGCCGACGTCGACGACGCGACGCAGAAGGCACTCAACGCCGACTACGCACTGCGCTGCACCGCGGCCTTCGATCCGAGCGATGCGAACTTGGATGCGGCCTTTGGAGTTCTGGCTCCCGGCTTCGTCGCGATCGACCCTTCGGGCAAGCAAGTCACGCGCGACCAGGTCGTCGGTCAGGGCAAGCAGCAGATGAAGATGCTGCACGCAACGGCGTGCGACGACAAAGTTGAGTCGTACACGCTTTCCGATCCGAACACCGTCGTCGCCGTGGCCGATTTCCATCTCGAAGGTGACATTCAGGCGCCCGACGGAAAGCACGATTTGGTCGTAACCGAGAAATCGCAAGACACGTGGAAAAACGTCGGCGGCACGTGGCTCGCCGCGAACAGCAAAGACCTGCAAGTGCAGGTGAAGATCGACGGCAACGTCGTCCAAGACCAGGGAGGATAACCGCCCGGTGCGCGGCGGCCGTCGCGTCGCATTTATCTGCGCGGCGCTGGCGGCGATGCTGGCGCCGCTCGTTTGCGCGGCCGACGAACGGCCGATCGCGCAGATGCGCTGGCGAATTCTCGGGACCCGCACTTCCGGAGGGCCGCGCGACGGCCGTTACCGGAAGCAACTCCGACCCGCTGCTGTATTACGCCGGAACCGCCGGCGGCGGCGTTTGGAAGACCACCGACGGCGGCGCGTCGTGGCAGAACGTCTCCGACACGATCGGTTTGGCGTCGGTAGGTGCGATTGCAATCGAAGCCGGCAACGACCGTTCGGTGTGGGCGGGCGGCGGCGAGACGAATCCGCGCAACGACGTCATTCCCGAAGGCGGCCTCTACCATTCCATCGACGGCGGCCGCCGGTGGTCGCGCCTAACCTTTCCCGGCAGCGGCGGCATTTCGCGCATTCTCGTCGATCCGAAAAATCCCAAGCACGTGCTGGTCGGTGTGTTGGGCGACGTTTTCGGCCCGAGTGCAAACCGCGGCGTCTACGTCACCTTCGACGGCGGCGCGACGTTCGCCAAGACGCTCTACCTTTCGGAGCAGTCGGGCGTCAGCGACATGGCGCTCGATCCGCACGATCCGAACGTCGTCTTCGCCGGCATGTGGCACGTCTTGCGGCGGCCGTGGCAACTCTTGAGCGGCGGCACGGCGGACGACGGACTCTTTCGATCGGCCGACGGCGGAAAAACCTGGCAGCAGGTCACCGGCAACGGGTTTCCCGCGCCGCCGATCGGACGCATCGGCGTGGCATTTGCGCCATCGCTTCCGAGCCGGGTCTACGCGCTGGTTGAATCGCGCGACGGCGTCCTGTGGCGGTCCGACGACGGCGGCGCACATTGGGCGCTCGCCAGCAAGGACACGCTGGCGAATCAGCGGCCGTTTTATTTTTCACACGTCGGCGTCTCTCCGACCGATCCGAACAACGTCTTCGGCGTGAGCATGCTCTTGGCAACGTCGTACGACGGCGGTGCCAAATTCAATTTGTCGGCGTTCGGCGTCCACTCCGATTTGCACGAACTCTGGATTTCGTCCAACGGCGAACGGATGGCGCTGGCCGGCGACGGCGGGATCGCCATCTCGACCAACCGCGGCGCCACGTGGGCCAACTCGCGCAACGTCCCGGTCGGACAAATCTATCGCGTCGGCCTCTCCAACGAGATCCCGTATCTCGTCTGCGGAGGCCTGCAGGACAACAACGCGTACTGCGGACCCGCCTTTAGCGGAAGCAGCGACGGGATCACCAACCGTGACTGGTTCAAAGTCGTCGAAGGCGACGGCGAGTGGGCAGTGCCCGACCCCACGAACTCGCGGCTGATTTGGGCGGATTCGGAAAACGGCGAAATCGTCATCTACGACCGCGTTTCGCACGACACGGTCAACGTTCGCCCGTATCGCGGAACCGCGCGAGAAGATTTCGTGCTTGCGACGTCGCGGTACCGGTTCAACTGGGAGTCGCCGATCGCATTTGCCGCCTACGATCCGCATCTCGCCTTCATCGGCGCCAACGTGCTCTTTGCGACGCGCGACCGCGGCCGGCACTGGACCGCGATCAGTCCCGACCTCACCCGCGACGACAAGACGAAGCAGCAAGTCTCGAAGAATACCGTGACGCAAGACGAATCCGGCGCGGAAAATTACGCGACGCTGCTCGACGTCGCGACGTCGCCGAAGCGCAACGGTGAGATCTGGACGGGCTCCGACGACGGGCTCGTCTACCTTACGCTCGACGGCGGCAAGCGCTGGCGCAACGTCACCCCGGCGGCGCTGCCGCCGGACAGTGCCGTCGAAAGCGTTTCTCCCTCGACGCTGGTTGACGGCATGGCGTACCTTTCGGCGGACCGGCACGGCGCCGGCGATACGGGAGCGTACATCTTCCTCACGCGCGACTACGGCGCGCACTGGCAACGCGTGACCGGCGGCATTCCGGCCGGAGAGTACGCGAGGGCGGTTCGCGCCGACATCCGCAATCCGAGCATGGCGTATGCCGGAACCAATCGCGGCATCTACGTGACGTGCGACTCGGGCGCAACGTGGCAATCTTTCTCGAACAACTTGCCCGCCGTCGAAGTGCGCGACATCCGGTTCCAGCCGCATTTCGACGATCTCGTCATCGCGACGCACGGCCGCTCGATCTGGGTGATGGACGACGTGCGCGTCGCGCAGACTGCCGGCTGCGGCAAGCCGGCAGCCAATCTGGTGATCGGGCCGCGCCCGGCGGTCGCGCTCAACCCGTTTCGCGACGACGAGGGTAACTACACGGATTTCGTCGCGAGCCAGCCGGGCGGCGGTATTCTCAGCGGCGGCGGTCCGGTTGCAAAAGTGTACTATTGGCTTCCGCAGCGTACGCCGCATCGGCCGTCGATCGACGTCTACGACGCGAGCGGCCGACGCGTCCGGCACATCGAAGGCGAGCACGACGTCTTTACGGGCAACGAGTCGACGTCGTATTGGCTGAGCAACACCGAGGGGAAGAACGAGTTCCTCTACGACTTCACGATCGACGGGCCCGCCCGCTACGAAAGCGCCCCGTTTTTCTTTCGGGGTCCCGATACGGGTCCGCAGCTTCCGCCCGGCCGGTACGCACTGGCGTTCCACCTTGCCGGCAGGACCTATCGTTTCCCGATCGATCTCATTGCCGATCCGGCGTCGTCGGCGACGCAGAGCGAGTTCGAGATGCAGTTCGCTCAGCAGAAGCGCGTCTACGGACTGCTCGGCCGCATCGACGTGACGCTGAACGCATTGGCGACTGCCAAGAAGCAACTGTCCGACGAGAAAGCGTCGCTCAAGAGCGCGGGCGCGGCGGCAGCCGCGAAGGTGCAAACGATGATCGACGACACGGGCGCCCTGATCGACTCGCTCACGTCGTCACCGCAGAACTTCGAAGACTCGATTCAAAAGCAAGGCGAGTTGCGCGAAGACGTCATGCAACTGATGGGCTCCGAAGCGCTCGCGCAAGCCAGCCTGCAACTCTACGCGCGCCTCGAGCGCACCTACGCGCAACGAACGATTGCGTACGATGCGTGGATCGGCAAGCTTCCCGGCTGGAACGCCGATTTGAAAGCCGCGGGTCTTAAACCGCTCGCCGTTCCGCCCTCACCCTAAGCGATCGCAACGCAGCGTTCGAGGGCGTCGGCGAAGCGATCCACGTCGGCGGGTGCGGTCGCCCAGTGCGTCATCCAACGCACCTCGGGCAAACGCGGATCGAAGACGTAGAAGAAGAAGTCGCGCTGCAGGCGCTCGATCGCATCTTCCGCGAGCGTCGCAAAGACGGCGTTGCAGCGAACGGGACGCGTAATTCGCACGCCGTCGATGCGACGCACCCGATCGGCTAGGCGCGCTGCCATGGCGTTGGCGTGCGATGCGTAATGCAGCCAAAGATCGCCGGTCAACAGGCGCTCGAACTGCGCGCCGAGATAGCGCGCCTTGGATGCGAGCTGCATCGCCTGCTTCACGACGTAGGGCGCAGCGCCGGCATGCGATTGCGTGAAGAAGCAGATGGCCTCTCCAAGCATCAAGCCGTTCTTCGTGCCGCCGAAACTCAAGACGTCGACGCCGGCGCCGGCGGTCAATGCGCGCGGCGAAACGCCGAGCGCGGCCGCCGCGTTGGCGATGCGCGCGCCGTCGACGTGGACGATGAGGCCGCGCTCGTGCGCGAAAGCGCAGAGCTCGGCAATTTCGCGCACTTCGTAGAGATCGCCGTACTCGGTCGCTTGCGAAATCGAGATCGCTTTGGGCTGTGGAAAGTGCACGCCGTGACCGGCGAGCAGATACGGCTCGACGTCGGCCGGGCGCAGTTTGCCGTCCGGCGTGGCGATCGGAACCACTTTCGATCCGCTGAAGCGCTCGAGGGCGCCGCACTCGTCGGTCTGCAAATGTGCGGAGGCCGGACAAAGCACCGATTCCCACGGACGCAGCAGTGACGAGAGTGCCGCCACGTTTGCGCCGGTGCCGTTGAACGTCAAATGCACGTCCGTGCCATCGCCGAAGGTCTCGCGGAAGCGCGCCCTGGCGCGTTCCGTCCACTCGTCGTCGCCGTAGCCGACCGCGTCGCCGTCGTTCGCCGCCACGATTGCCTGCAGAATCTCCGGCGCGATCGGCGCGTTGTTGTCGCTGGCGAAGCTGCGCCGCATTCTTCCGCGTTCCTTAAACGCTTACGGTGACGCCGCGCCGCGCGACCTGAGCGGGCCATCCGAAGGCCGAGGATGCGAGCGTCGCAACCGCCGTTGCCGACTCGACTTCACCGTGCACCGCGTAGAGATGCGGCCGCGACGAACACGTGCCGAACCAGCGCTTGAGGTCGTTTTGATCGGCATGCGCGGAGAAACCCGAAAGATGGACGATCTTTGCGCGCACCGGAAGCGTATCGCCGAAGATGCGCACGCTATGCGCGTCGTGCGTCAGCAAGAATCCGAGCGTTCCTGCGCCTTGATAGCCGGGGAAGACGATCGTCGCGGACGGATCCGGGAGGTGGTTGTGCAGGTGGTGCAGGATGCGCCCGCCCGACGCCATCCCGGAAGCGGAAATGATGACGCCGGGTCCTTCGAGCGTGTTGAGCGCTTTCGATTCGTCGGTCGTTACGTGCATGGTGAAGTTGCGTACGCCGAAGGGCGTGCCCGCCGAGTCGCGCGGGATTGGTTTGTGCGCGTCGGGGTATTCTTCGAAGAGTTCGTCGACCTTGGCCGCCATCGGACTGTCGAGATGGACGGGCAAGGCTGCAATACGATCGTCGACCGCCTGCAGTTGCGCGATCGAGAGCAGAATATCTTGCGAGCGTTCGACGGCAAAGGCGGGAATGACGGTCGGACCGCCGCGTTCGATTGCGGCCAGCAGCGCGGCATGCAACGTCTCGAGCGGCTCGGGGGGATGGATGCGGTCGCCGTAGGTCGATTCGCTCACCAAAACGTCGGCAGCGCCGATTGCGTCGGGATCGTAGAGCATCGGCCGGCCGTACCTCCCGAGATCGCCGGAGAAGACGATGCGCCGTCCGCCGAATTCCAGCGCGGCGAATGCCGATCCGATGATGTGCCCGGCGTTGTAGTAGGTCGCGCGAGCGACGCCGGCGAGATCGAAGGCGGTACCCAGCGGCACGGGACGAACGAGACGCAATGCGGCGTCGACGTCGGATTCGTCGTAGTACGGCGGCGGCGAGTGGGGGCGTTCGTGGTGGAAGCCGCGGTTAGCCAGTTCGCGCTGCAGAGCGGCCGCATCGTCGAGCACGATGCGCATCAAATCTTTCGTCGGCGGCGTCGAGTACACCGGACCGTGGAAGCCGTCGTGCACGAGCTTGGGCAGGTAGCCGACGTGATCGAGATGTCCGTGCGTGATGACGACCGCGTCGATCTCGGAGGCCGGTACCGGCAGCGGCACGTCGTTGAGCGCGCGCACGTCGACGACGCCTTGAAAGAGGCCGCAATCGACGAAGATACGGCGTCCGTCGAGGGTCAAGAGGTGTTTGCTGCCGGTCACCGTTCCGGCGGCGCCCACGAAGGTCAGTTCGGCACTGCGCGACGCGATCACGAGCGCGTCTCCTGCGTGACCGCCGGCCGGCGCAGCTCGTAGCCGGCGTGGCGATTGAAGGCGATGGCACTGGGAATGGCGCCCTCGACGTAGGCCTCGAAGCACCGATCGACGAGGTCTTCGGGGCCATCGCCGGTGATGAGAATGGAGCCGGTGTCCTTCTTAACGAGCTTCGCGATCGGAACGAACTGATCGCTGATGCCGCCGGAATGCGTGAGCACGCCGATGAGTTTCCCTTCGTCGTACGCGATGCAGAACTCGCCGAGCGTACCGCTGCGTCCGCCGACGAAGATGACGAAATCGGAACTGTGAATGTTGTGCGTTTCGCGGCCCATCAAACCCGATCCGGTGAAGATCATCGTCGTGTAGGGCTGGAGCGGCGACCCGTAAACGTTGACGTGCTCTTCGCGCGAGAGCGCCGGCGAGATGCCGAGGCTGGGCCCGCCGGCTTCGGTCGCGCCGAGAACCGCCGCGTGGGGCAGGCCCGGGCACGCGCCGGTGACGATCGTGCAGCCGCGCTCGGCGATCCGCCGGCCGACCCGGCGGGCGAGCGCGAGTTCCGGTTCGGTAATTCTGCCGCCCGCCGAGCCCATGACGCCGATTTGGACCTTCATGCGCCGAACGATGCGTGACCATGATGAACGGCACCTACCGCGAACTCGAAGGGCGGTGGAAGCGGCTGCGCGGTGACGGTTTGCGCGTGCGCGAAGTTGCCTGCGTCGGTGCGCCACGGACGCTCCTCTGCGCCGAGCTGGGCGATTACGACCAGCACGCGATCACCATTGCTGCGGGAGCGCACGGCGACGAACCCGCCGGGCCGTGGGCGCTACTGGAAATCGTCGAGTCGGAAAGTCTGGACCCGACCTTTGCATACCGCCTGTGGCCGTGCACGAATCCTACGGGGTTCGATGCCGGGACGCGCGCGAGCGCCGGCGGCGTCGACGTCAACCGTACGTTCGGTCGCGGCGGACAATCGCCCGAAGCGCGCGCCATCATTACGGCAAATCGCGATCGCAAGTTCGTGCTTTCGGTCGATTTGCACGAGGACGTGGATGCCGAGGGATTTTATTGCTACGAATACGGCGGGGGCGACGTCGGGCGTGCGGCAATTGCCGCACTGGACGCAGCCGGGTTTCCCGTCGATCCGCTCGACGCCACGTTCGAAACCGCAGGTCCCCTCGACGACTCGCATTGCACCCGCGAGCGCGGCCGTATCATTGCCGATCACCGAACCGAGGCGGCGCTGCTCGGTGGTTTGTCGTACTCGCTCGCGATCGCGCGCAACGCGGCGCGCCACGCACTGACGTTCGAAACGCCGGCCGGCAAGCAGCTCGAAACCCGCGTCGCCATGCACGCAGTCGCGCTGCGGGCAGCCGTTGCGACGTTCCACGGCCGCTTTTAGCGGCTACGGGCCGCCGTCTTCAAGCAGGGTTTCGATGTCGCGCAAATCGTGAGGTCTTCCGCTTGCGGTCTTGTTGGCGACGTAGTCGTCGCGCGAGATGATGTTGACGGCGACGCCCGCGTATTCGGCGTGCACTCTGCGCGACCAGGCACCCGCGAATGCGACGCCCGATATTCCTGCGAGGATGTCGATTCTCAACGGCTCGACGCCGATTTGAAAGATCGTGTCCTCGTCGCCGAAGTCTTCAACGCTCACGTTTCCGAGCGGCGCGCCGAACGTCGCTAAAGCCCGGAAGACGCGCGCCGGATTGTCACCGGCCGGATCCACCCAAATGTCCAGATCCTTCGTGTAGCGTGGCCGGCCGAAATATGCCAATGCGAACGCGCCGACGATGAGGTATCTAACGTGCTCTTCGTTGAAGAGCGACAACAGTTCTTTGAAGTCGCCGCTGGTCCTCAGGGATTCCATGCGCGTCCATCCAAACGAGAGTGAGTTCCCATAACATCGCAAATTTTTGGGTAGACGTCATTCCGCGCCACCCTTCGCGATCGGTTCGATCGGCATCGCCACGCGATACCTTTCGCAACGTTACCTTACGATCCGTATTACCGCTCATTTTCTTATCGCGTCGCTCGTGAGCGCATTTCAGCACGGACGGGAATTCTCCGCTATGACGGAGGAAAAGCGTCACGGGAGTCGCGCTTTTAGGATGACAGGGATTGCGTCGCGAAGAATGAGGGTCGACGATGCCTGAACGCGACCAACTCGAAGTCGACGTACTGTTCGTGGGCGCCGGCCCGGCGAGTCTCGCCGGCGCGTTACGTCTCGCCCAATTGGCGAAGGCAGGCGGCCGTGAACTCGAAATTCTCGTCATCGAAAAGGGTGGCGAAGTAGGCAATCACGGGATCTCGGGCGCCGTGATGGATCCGCGCGCGCTTGACGAGTTGCTGCCGGATTGGCGCGACGGGGCGCCGGTCGAGTCGCCCGTGACGACCGACGAGTTGTGGTTTCTTACGCGCGGCGGCCGCATCAAGGCGCCGATCACGCCGCCACCGCTGCGCAATCACGGTAAATACGTCGCGTCGTTGCAAAAAATCACCAAATGGCTCGGTGAGAAGGCCGAGGAATCCGGCGCGCAAGTTTTCCCCGCGTTTCCCGGACAGGAACTTTTGTGGGACGGCGACCGCGTCGTAGGCGTGCGCACCGGCGACAAGGGACTCGATCACGACGGCAAACCGAAATCGAACTACGAACCGGGCGCGGACATTCTTGCGAAAGTCGTCGTGCTGGGCGAAGGCCCGCGCGGGACGCTGGCCAAGCAGGCGATCGCGCGACTTCGGCTCGATGAAGCCCGAGAGCCGCAAGTCTACGCGGCGGGCGTCAAAGAGTTGTGGCAGCTTCCCGACGACCGTTTCAAAGCGGGTGCCGTCGTGCACACGCTCGGCTATCCGTTGCCTCCCGAAACGTTCGGCGGCGGCTTCATCTACGGCATGGCCGGCAACGTCCTCGACATCGGACACGTCACGGGACTCGACTACAAAAATCCGACGACCGATCCGCATAACGAACTGCAACGCATGAAGCAGCATCCGGTCGTCGCGAAAATGCTCGAGGGCGGCACGCTCGTTCGTTACGGTGCAAAGGCGATTCCGGAAGGCGGATTATTCGCGATGCCGCGGCTCTACGCCGGCGGATTGCTGCTGGTCGGCGATTCGGGCGGCTTCCTCAACGGCATGCGCCTCAAGGGCATTCACCTCGGAATGAAGTCGGGAATGATGGCCGCCGAGACGATTTGGGACGCGCTGCAAGCCGGCGCATACGACGCGCAGACGCTCTCCGCGTTCGAGCGGCGTTTCAAGGAATCGTGGGCGTTCGGGGAGATGCGCTCGTCGCGCAACTTCCACCAGGGCTTCAAGAACGGGTTATGGCCGGGCATGATCAACGCCGGCCTTGCCACGTTCACGGGCGGGCGCGGATTCGGCGTTTCGGACAAGCTTCCGGGCGAGCCCGGCTACGAGGTCATGGTCAAGGCGGGCTATCGTCCCGCGGAAACGCCGCGCGCGCAGATCGACAACGTGCTCACGTTCGACAAGCTGACCGACGTGTACAACAGCGGTACGATGCACGAAGAGAATCAGCCGAGCCATCTCATCGTGTCGGACACGATGATTTGCCGCGATCGCTGCACGGTCGAGTACGGCAACCCCTGCCAGTATTTTTGTCCGGCTGCCGTCTACGAGCCGCTGTTCGAGAAGAACGACGGTGCGGTCGAGGGGCGTTTGCAGATCAACTTTACCAACTGCGTGCACTGCAAGACCTGCGATATCATCGATCCGTATCAAATCATCACGTGGGTGCCGCCGCAAGGCGGTGAAGGTCCCGTCTACACGGGAATGTGATTCACAACGCCTCGCTGCCCGACGTCGCGATTGCCGGCGCGGGCCTCATCGGACTGTCGATTGCATTCGAACTGGCGGAACGGGGCGCGGCCGTGCGCGTGTACGATCGCGCCGAACCTGCCCGCGCCGCGTCGTGGGCCGGCGCCGGGATGCTGGCTCCGTACACCGAGAGCGCGCGTGACGAAACGCTGCTGGCCCTGTGCGCGGCGTCGTTGCGCGAGTACCCGCCGTTCGTCGAACGCGTGCGTGCGGCGAGCGCCGTCGACCCGCACCTGCGTCTCGACGGCATCGTTCACGCCGCGTTCGGCACCGAACAGGCCGTCGCGTTGGAGCGCCGCGCGGCCGAACTTTGCGCGCGGGGCGTCGAGTGCGAGCGGCTCGACCGCGTCCAGACGCTCTCGCGCGAACCGTGGCTCGGCGGGCACGTTTCGGGCGCGTTGCTCGTGAGCGGCGAGGGACACGTCGATAACCGCCGGCTCGGCCGCGCGCTCGTCGCGGCTTGCCGCGCACGCGGCGTTACCATCGATACCGTCGGTGCGGTTGCGGTCGAGTGCGACGCGCGGCGCGTGCTCGGCATGCGTACCGACGTCGGCTTCACGCCGGCGGGCGCGGTCGTCAACGCGGCGGGCGCTTGGGCCGGGCAACTCCACGGTCTGCCCGCGGAAGTGTTGCCGGCTATCGAACCGCGCAAAGGCCAAATGCTCGCGTTGCAGGTGCCGGCCGGCTTCGTCCGGCGTGCGACCTGGCTGCCCGGCGCGTACGCCGTACCGCGCGATGACGGGCGGCTGCTCGTGGGTGCGACCGACGAGCGTGCGGGATTCGACGAGCGCGTGACCGCAGCGGGAATGCGGACGATCCTCGATGCGGTATTGAACGCCGCTCCGGCGCTCGCCGGATTCAGCATCGTCGAAACGTGGGCGGGATTGCGTCCGGGAACGGCCGACGGACGGCCGTATATCGGCGCTACGGCGCTGCAAGGACTCTTCGTCGCGGCCGGCCACTATCGTAACGGAATTTTGCTAGCACCGGCGACCGCCCGTTTGGTGTGCGACGCCATCGGCGGCGTCGCAGACTCCCAACTCGATGCATTTGCGCTCGGTCGCGGAAAGGCGGCGCCGCGCGACGTGGAATCGGCGCTGCCGAGCGCGAAGGCGTAACGCACCACGATGAAAGCATCGATTCGATGAAGGCGACGATCAACGGCGAAGCGCGCGACCTTCCCGACGGACTGACGGTCGCTGCGCTGCTCGAAACGCTGGGGACGGCGCGTACCGGCGTTGCGGTCGCACACAACGACTGCGTCGTGCGGCGCAGCGAGTACGATTCGGTGCGCATCGGCGACGGCGATCGCGTCGAGATCATCAAGGCGGTGGCCGGTGGTTAGCGCAGGGGACGCGCTTCGAATCGGTCGCTACGAACTCACGTCGCGTTTGATCGTGGGAACCGGTAAATATCCGTCGATGGAGATCATGAATGCCGCGCATGCGGCGAGCGGCGCGCAGATGGTGACGGTCGCCATTCGCCGCATCAATCTCGGCGATCCGACCGGCAAGACGATGCTCGATTATATCGATCGAGAGCGCTTCCTCATACTTCCGAATACCGCCGGCTGCTATACGGCCAAGGAGGCGGTGCTCACCGCACGGCTGGCGCGCGAACTGCTGGAAACCGACCTGATCAAACTCGAGGTGATCGGCGACGCACAGACGCTGCATCCGGACGCGCGCGAAACGCTGGCTGCGGCGGAAGAGTTGGTCGCCGACGGATTCACCGTGCTCCCCTACGTCGGCGACGATCCGATTGCGTGCAAGCAGCTCGAAGCAATGGGTTGCGCGGCGGTGATGCCGCTGGCCGCGCCCATCGGGAGCGGTCTTGGCATTTGCAACCGCTATTCGATCGCGATCATCAAGGAGCGCGCGACCGTTCCCGTGATCGTCGATGCCGGCGTCGGAACCGCATCGGACGCCGCGATTGCGATGGAACTCGGCGTCGACGGGCTCCTGATGAATACGGGCATCGCCGCGGCGCGCGATCCGGTGCTGATGGCCGAAGCGATGAAGTTCGCGGTGCTCGCCGGACGCCGGGCGTATCTCGCCGGACGGATGCCGAAGCGGCTCTATGCGAACGCGTCGAGCCCGGTAGAAGATCTGATCGGCTCGTGACCGGCTTGCGCACGCTGACGCCGGAGGAGCTGCGCGCGTGGGGTGACGAGGGCCGCGAATATGCGCTTCTCGACGTGCGAACTCCCGGCGAGTGCGAGCTCGCCGCCCTGCAGCCATCGATCAGAATTCCGATGAACGAAATTCCGCAGCGTCTTGGCGAGATTCCCGGCCGAATGCCGGTCGTCGTGCTCTGCCACTTAGGCGAACGCAGCGCTTACGTTGCCGCCTTTCTCGCTGCCAATGGTTTCCCCGACGTCTACAATCTCGGTGGCGGGATCGACGCGTACGCCAGCCGCATCGATCCCAGCATCGCCCGCTACTAGTGTCGGCGGGCGATGACGAACCAATGCACGGCGCCGGAGAGCGCGCGCCGGCGATGGGCCCACGCCCCCGCAACCGCGTCGACGCCGTTTTCATCGAGTGCTTCGACGTCGTAGCGCGGCCGGAGCAGCGATTCGAGCTCGGTTCGCGTGAAGTACGAGTGGGCGACGTCGCGCTCGTCCCCATCGACAGGAGCGAAGGTGGCGGCCGCGATCCGGCGTCCGCTTCCAAAGCGGGCATCTCGAACCGAACCGAACGTGGCGTAGAGTAGGCCGCCGCGTGCCAGCCGGTCGCCGATTTGCGAGATGCGTGAGGCAATCGTCGCGACCGTTCCGTGGAGCAGACCATGCGTGCTGACGACTGCGGCGAACGTGCCGATGGCCGGCGATAGCGCTTCCGCGGAATCGGCACCCGTATCGGAAATTTCTACGACGTCGAATCCTGCGGCGCGCAACGCGCCGGCGTTGCGGCCGCTCCCGCTGCAGAAATCGAGCACGCGGGCACCGCGGCGCACGCGGAGGCGTTCGACGAGCAGCGATGCCAGCGGATGCGGCGGTGCAATGGGGCGAGGGTCGAGCGGCGAAGAGGGCGTCATGGGGTCCGAGACGCTCATTATCGTCGTCGGTGGCGACTACCTCGCGTTCGAAATTTGCAAGGAGATCCTCAAAACGGCGGGTCACGCCGTCGTGCTCGTTTGGAAGCACGCCGACGAGCGCGCCGCGCGACTCTTGTGTCAAGAGGCCGACGTGCTCGCGCAGCAGTTCGGGCCGGCCTTCACGTTTCTCAACGACGACCCCATCGATCCGGCGGCGTTGCAGCGAGCCGGACTCCATCCGCCGGGCGAAAGCGGTACGCAAAGCTATTGCCTCGTCGCCGTCTCGCAAGACGACCGGCTCAATCTTCGCGTCGCGTTGCTTGCGCGCGATATCAACGAACACGTCCGGATTACGCTGCGCCAGTTCAACCCGGTCCTCGGCCACAAAATCCAAGAGGGGTTGCGCTACAATTGCACCGCGATTTCTCCCGCCGCGCACGCTGCGGCGACGTATGCGGCGTCGGCGGTCGATCCGTCGTGTTTCTACGCTTTGCGCTTTCCGACGCTCGAAACGGCGGACGAACGCATCGCTCGCCGGCGTTCGTCGTCGGAGTCGGAGACGGGAGAAGATTCTCCGCTCTTCGGATTTTCCGAACGCAGCGCGGGATTTTTCGGCATCACCGGGCTCAGCGTCGAGGAGGCCGAGCGCCGGCGCGCGCTGCGCGTCGTGTCGGTCAACGGGCGGCCGCCGTATCTCTGCGCCGGCAGCGAATCGCAACCCGACGGCCCGGCCACCGGCGAGGCGTTGTCGGAGGACGATCGCATCGTCGCGTTCGGACCGGTCTCTTCGTTGCGCGATGCCGTTACCGGCGAGCCGGTGATGCGCGCCAGTCGCTGGGAGGGCGTCAACGCGCAGTGGCGTGACGCGTGGTCGAGCGTTCGCCGCACCGAGCCGGTTCTTCGCACGGCCGCTCTGATCGGCGCGATTGCGTACGTTCTTTTCGTCGCGTTCTTTGCGGCGGTGACGCACTGGAATATCGCCTCGGCCATGTACTACGTCGTCACGACCATGGAGGGATCGCCCAACACGCTGCTGTGCGCCGACTGCGGGGGGACCCCCGCGCTGACGTCGTGGCAACTGTGGGAGATGACCGGCGAAGTGGTCGCCACGCTGGTCGGAATCGTGCTCGTCGCGATCTTCACGGCGTCGCTGACCTCGGGCTTATACGCGGCGGCGATCCGGCGCACGCAGGGACTGCGGAGCATTCACCGCACCGGGCACGTCATCGTCTGCGGGGCGGGAAACGTCGGAAGCCTCGTCATCGATTATTTGCGGCAGTTGGGCGAACGCGTCGTCGTCGTGGAGAAGGCGCCGGATAGTCTGCTCGTGGAGCTGGCTCGCGATCGGAAGATCGATCTGTTGACCGGCGACGCCACCAACGACGAGACGATCGCTTTTTGTTCGCCAGAACGCGCCAAGAGTCTCGTCGGAGTCACCAACAGCGACACGGCAAACCTCGAAACGGCGCTCGGAGCGCGCTCGTACGCGCGGGCGAACTCGCAGGTGCCGCTGCACGTCGTGTTGCGCATCGACGACTTGCGCTTCGGACAGTCGATCAAACGGCATTTTGGCATCTCGTCGTTTTCAACGACGGAACTCACCGCCGCGACGATTGCCGGACTGGCACGCTTCGAGAGCACGCGCGGGCGCTTCGATCTGTACGCCGATACGGGACGCTCGCAATCCTTCCAACTCGCCGAACGCGTGCAGGGTCCCGAGAACGCGCCGCCTCCGGCCCCGCCGGAGCGGCCGGGATATCGGGTGCGCTGGATTCCGCTGTACGTATGGCGCGAGAGCGAGGGCGGCAGGGGAGAAGCAATACCGATACACAACTTCGAGGACGAGGTCCGCAGCGGCGACCGGCTGTTGTTTATGGTGCCGCTGGATCAATTTTCGCACTAACACCAACCGCGGAGGATGTTTGAAGTGCTCGGTGTAGGCGACCGGCTGCCGGAGATCCGGCTGCGCGACGACCTGGGGAACGACGTTTCGACCAGCGATCTGCTCGGCGACCCCCTCGTCCTGTATTTTTATCCGAAAGACGATACGCCGGGCTGCACCAGCGAGGCGTCGCAGTTCCGCGACCTCTATCCGCAGTTTCAGAAGAAGAAGGCGCGGATTGTCGGCGTCAGCCGGGATAACCCCGAATCGCACCGCAAGTTCAAAGAGAAGTATTCGATTCCGTTCATGCTGTTGGCCGATACCGATTCGAAACTGTGCGACGCGTTCGGTGTGATCGTCGAAAAGACGATGTACGGTAAGAAGCAGAAGGGGATCGCGCGCTCGACGTTCCTGATCGACGATTCGGGCAAGATCGTCAAGGTGTGGCCGAAGGTCAACGTCGACGAGCACGCCGACGAGGTGCTTTCATCGCTCTAACGCCGCAATCGCGGCTGCGGGTCGTTGCCATCGGGTCGAGCGCGTCGGTGCAGCGGCCGGGCCGGGCTTGCAGCGCCTATCTCGTGCAGACGCCGTCCACGGCGGTGCTCTTCGACGCCGGCAGCGGCGCCATCGGCAACCTTCAGCTGGCGATCGACTATCACGCCCTCGACGCGCTCGTCGTCTCGCACATGCACGCCGACCATTTTCTCGATCTCGTGCCGCTGCGGTACGGGCTCACGTACGGTCCGCTACGGCGTGCGAGCCGGATGCCGGTGTGGCTGCCTCCCGGCGGAATCCGGAAGCTGCAGCCAATCGCGGGCGCGTTCGACGGCGAAGGCGTCGAGTTCTTCGCGAGGGTGTTCGACGTCGCAGAATACGATCCGCACGTAATCCTGCGCATCGGCGATCTCGCCGTGTCGTTCGCGCCGGCGCTCCATTACGTCGAGGCGTATGCGATTCGCGCCGAAATCGACGGCGCGGCGTTTGCGTATTCGGGCGATACTGCGCCGTGCGACGACGTGGTCGAACACGCGCGAGAAGCAACGCTCTTTCTCTGCGAAGCCACGCTCGCGCTCGGGTCGGAGCCGGCGCCGCGCGGCCACTGCTCGGCGCGCGAAGCCGGCGTCATGGCGCGGCGTGCAAACGCCCGATCGCTCGCGCTCACGCACTACTACGCGGATGCGGATCCAGCCGCGCTGGTCGAAGCGGCTCGCGCAGAGTTCGCCGGCGACGTGGTTGCCGTCGACGACGGCGCCGAATTTATTCTTGCTTAAACCGTGCTCCGTGCGTCAACGCTGCCAAAATACTATTCGATGATGCGGCGTATCGCCTCACCGGCCTCGCCGCCCCCGCCGAAATAGACGACCTCCCAGTAATTATCTTCCGGATCCGCGAAATACGACGAGCGCCCTTCGAACAGATCCGCGTCCACGGGTTTCTTCGTGATGCGTCCTCCGTGCGCTCGGATTGCCGCTATCGTGGAATCGACTTCTTCCCGCGACCCGACATTGATTGCGAGCGTGAACCCACGAAAACCGATTTCGGCAGAGTTCGCTTTCGCGCAAGCATCGGCCTCAAGTTGATCGAGGGCAAAGATTGCGACCAGCGCGCCTTGCGTTTCGAATGCAACGAAGTCATCGGAATCGACAAGCATCGACCATCCAAAGCCTGCATAAAAGTCGCGAAGCTTCTTTACGTCACGCGCTCCCAGCGTGGCGACCGTCATGCGCGCAGGTACCGTACCAAATGCTATTGCCATGCGTCCTAGCATTGAAGTGAGTAGGTCGCTCGTCCTTCGACTGCGCACGGCTTCGCCGTGCTCCGCTCAGGATGACAGATTGTGGGCTAGTTTTCGGTTTTGGGTTCGCTGCGGGGGAGCGAGAAGTGAAGCAGCGAGGGGATCGGCGCCAGACCGCGGCTGATCACCGCAAACGGGGTCGTGCGAAGGCCGAGTTTTTCGAGACGGTCGACGGCGGCGAGCATTTGGCGGCCGTTGGTGACGACGTCCTCGAGCAAGAGCACGTGCTGGCCCGGCGAGTAGGGTCCTTCCACGTACTCGTCGGCGAAGGCGCCGTAGCCCTTGGGTTGCTTGCGCACCGCGATCATCGGGATGCCGGCGAGTTGCGAGACGGCGGTCGCAATGACCACCCCGCCCAGTTCGGTGCCGCCGATGATGTCGGGATTGAGTTCGGCGATGACCGGCGTAAACAGCCGCGCGATGCGCCGCAGTACGTGCGGATCGGCGAAGAGCGAGAACTTGTCGATGTAGTAGTCGCTGCGCACGCCGCCAGAAAGTACGTAGTCGCCGCGCGTGAGCGCGCGCTCGACGATGATCTTCCTGAGCCAAACGAGTTCCGGCATTGGGCGCGACGGACGATCCGGGCTCATCATCGATTCCTTAGATGCTCCACTGCCAAGCGTTCCACGATTCGAGCACCGGGTTCGGGTCGAAACCTTTGAAGTCGACGCTGATCGGCTCCATTTGACGCGTCCACCAAAAGAAGATCTGCGGGTTGTCGCGCGCCAGCAATTCCTGAATTTTGAAGTACGCTGCGGTGCGTGCGGGCCGGTCGTAGTGCGTCAGGGCAACGTTTTGCGCCGCCTGCATGTCGGGATTGCAGTATCGCGAGTAGTTGTATCCTCCGGGCGGGACGTTTTCGCACAGGTACTGGGAACTGTTGTCGGGATCGATGCCCGCGTACCATCCCGCCAGCGACAAATCGAACTTCCCGAGTTGCAGGATGCCGCCCATGCCCGCCGGCGCAAACAGTTCGTCGCCCGGAAACGCCTTGATTTCGACGTGGATGCCGGACTGAGCGAGCATCGCCTGCAGCTGCAGGCTGGCTTCGCGTCGCGTCGCGTTCGTCGTGTTCGTGACCAAGAGCAGATCGAGCGGCTGGCCGTTTTTCTGCATGACGCCGTCGGAGCCCGGGGCCCAGCCGTCGGCGCGCAGCAGTTCGCGGGCTTTCGCCGGATCGTGCGGATAGGAGTGCACCGTAGGATTGAACGCCCACATCCAGTCGGGAATGTCTTCCGTCGCCTGCTTCATGATGCCGTGCGTCAACGTCGAGACCAGCTGCGGTTTGTCGATCGAATAGGCGATCGCTTCGCGCACCGTGCGGTCGCGGAGCAGGGGGCGCGAAAGGTTGAGCTGCACCGACTCGTAGCCGTTGACGTTCACGTAGACGAGATTGACGTCGGGCGCGCCCACGAGCGCCGGATACGTATTCGGCGACGCTTGAAAGATGTAATCGATCGCGTGCGTCTTGAGTTGATTCACCGATGTGTTTTCGTCGGGCACGATTTTGATGACGACGCGATCGAGCAGAGGTTTGCTCAAGAAGAAACCGTCGTTGCGAGCAACCGTTACGTGATCGCCGCGCGACCACTGCACGAATTTGAATGGCCCGTCGCTGACGGTCGGTGCGTTGTTGAACGCAATCTGATTGAGGTTCGCGTATTTCGCGAGCACGTGCGCCGGCGCGACCGGAAACGGCTGATCGCTCATCGCGAAGAACGAGTTCACGAAGGGTGCGAATTTGCTCTTGAGATGAACGACCGCCGTCGTGTCGTCGGGTGTATCGATCGACTTGATGTAATCGTAACCGTGGCGCGAAACGACGTTGTTGTTGGGGTTCATGATCGCTTGCCACGACCATTTGACGTCCTTGGACGTAACGGGAACGCCGTCGGTCCATTTCGCGTCTTTGCGAAGGTGATACGTGATCGTCAAGCCGTCGCCGGAGATTCCGCCGTTTTCGCGCGCCGGCACTTGGGTGGCCAGAACCGGCACCGGATTGCCCTTGTCGTCGGCGGCGAGTAACGGCTCGAACATCAAATAGTCGATGAAGCCATCGGTCGTGTTCGAGTTCAACAACGGATTGAGATTCTTGACGTCGTTCTGAATGGCGACGCGCAGCACGCCGGCCTGCGTCCAGGAATGGCGTCCGCCGGCCGTTCCGGTCGAGACCTTGCTGCATCCGGTGCCGGCGGCCAGCGCGGCAATCGCCGAAACGGCGGCGAGCCGGCGTGCGAGCGCGCGCATGACGCGCTATACCGCCGCTTTGGGTGCGACGCGATTACCGGGGACGGGGTCGTATCGATCGTGGCGCCACGAATAGGTTCCGAGTCCCTGCGTGGCCGTGCGCAACTCGGTGATGTAGCGCGAGAGTTCGACTTGCGGCACGAACGCTTCGACGATGTCGAAGCCCGGACGGTCGGCCGGATTCATGCCGAGAATCTGTCCACGCTTGCCCGTGAGCTGCGCGATCGCCGTCGACGTGTAGGCGGTGGGAACTTCGACCCGCACGGCGACGATCGGCTCGAGCACGACCGGATTGCACTTCGGAAGCGCTTCGCGCACGCCCATGCCGGCCGCGGTCTTGAACGATTGTTCGCTCGAGTCCACATCGTGGTATTGGCCGTCGAAGAGCGTCACGTGCAGATCGGTGATGGGGTGGCCGTTTGGCCCGTGGGCGAGCGCTTCGCGCACGCCTTTTTCCACCGCGGGAATAAACTGCCGCGGTACGACGCCTCCGACGATCTTGTCTTCGAAGGTGACGCCGGCGCCGCGTTCGCGGGGTTCCAAGCGCAGCCACACGTCGCCGAACTGACCGTGGCCGCCGGTTTGGTGTTTGTAGCGCGAGTGAATTTCGGTGCTCGCGGTAATCGTCTGCAAGTACGGAATCGTCGGCGGTGCGGTTTCGACCTCGACTTTGTATTTGCGCGAAAGCCGTTCGACCGCGATCGACACGTGCTGTTCGCCGCTTCCGAGCAACAGCAGTTCGTGCGTGACGTCGGCGCGCTGCAAGCGCAAGGCGGGGTCCTCGTCGACGATGCGCGCGAGCATCTGCGAAATCTTGGCTTCGTCGATGCGCTCCTTCGGTTTGACGGCAACGGCGAAGACGGGCTCGTCGACCGGAATCCGCGACAGCAGCACCTTGTGTCCGTTTGACGTCAGCGTATCGCCGGTCGCGACCGATTCCAGGCGCGCGAACGCGACGAGCGAACCGGGCCCCGCTTCCGCGACGGCTTCCTGTTTCTTGCCTTGCAACCGGTAAAGGCCGCCCAGCCTTACGCGTTCGCCTTCGCGCGAAACGTTGCCGAGCGTTGCGTCGGCTTTGACGGTGCCCGAGAGAATGCGTGCGATCGAAAGTTTACCGCTTTGCGGATGGATCGTCGTCTTGACGATCTGCGCGATCGCCGGACCGTTGGGATCCGGCGCAATTTCGCGTCCTTCGGCATCGGTTTTCGGCGCGTCGGCCGGCGACGGGAACCACTTCCGCATCGCGCGCACCAATGCCGCAACGCCGGCGCCCGAGCCGCCCGACGCGACCAGCACCGGTACGATCTGATCGTGCGCGCATTCGCTGCACAAATCTCGCTCGACCTCGTCGAGCGGCGGCTCGACGCCTTCGAGCAGCTCCTCCATGAGGTGATCGTCGAAATCGGCCATCGCTTCGAGCAGTTCGCCGCGCGCTTGGCGCACCGCATCCTCGAGTTCGGAAGGAATCGCGTCGGCCGTCTCGCCGTCGCCGTCGAAGCGCCGGGCTTGCATTTCGGCCAAATCCACGTAGCCACGGAACTGCTCGGCACTTCCGATCGGCAGTTGCTCGGCAACGACGTGGCGTCCGTAGGCGCTCTGCAAGGCGACAAGGGTGGCGGCGAAATCGGCTCCCGGCCGATCCATCTTATTGACGACGAACAGGTGCGGCATTCGGCTGGCCTCGAGATAATCGACGACGGCCTGCGTTTGCACGATGCGTCCGGGATCGGCTTCGACCACGATGACGGCGGCGTCGACGCCACAGAGCGCCGCTCTCGTCTCGCCGAAGAAATCGATGAAACCGGGACAGTCGACGATCGTGAAATCGACATCGTCGGAAGATGCGTGTGCGAAACCGACGGTCGTCGATTGCACGTGCGCGACGTCTTCGGGCTCGTGATCGGTTACGGTCGTGCCGTCGGCGATCGAGCCGCGCCGTCCGATCGCGCCCACATGCGCGAGCACCGCCTCCACCAACGTGGTCTTGCCCGCGTGATGGGGACCGACGAAGGCAATATTACGTAAGCGGGCGATATCCGCCATCTCGTTCTCCTTTGTGAAAACGGGCGTCGCCTAGGAGCGAGCTCCTATCGGCGCTTCGGGGTAGGTTTTTTCTTTCTCGCCGAAGGCTTGCGTGCCGCCTTCACGATTTTTACGCTCTTTTTGGGCGCCGGCTTGGCCGGGCGCTTTTTCGCAGCGGGCTTCGCCGGCGCGCGCTTCGGCGCTGCGGCTTTTTTTGCGGCCGGTTTTGCACGCGTCTGTTTCTTGGGCGCCGGGCGGGCGGGGGCTGCTTTCTTGGCCTTCGCGCGGACCGGCGCCGGCGCGGCTTTGACCGGCCGCCGGGGCTTCGGATCGGCTTTCGCGGCCGTAGGTGCTGGTTTCGCGGGCTTCGCAGGCGCCTTCGCCGGCTTTTTCTTCGCATCTGCCGGCGCGGCGGCACGAGCGGCCTTGGCTTTGCTGGAGGAGGCGGACGATTCCGTCGAGCGCCGCGATCCCGCCTTCGCGGGAGCTGCGTCGGCGCGTTTTCCCGATCGCGCCGGTCCGCCGGTACGTTTGGCGGCGGCGGCTTCGCGCGCGGCACGCGCGCTCTCACGCCGGGACGGCGCGGGCTGGTCGGGCTGCTCGGGAAGCCCGAGTTCGGCGCGGCTCAGCCCCGTGATGCTGCTGCCGGGCACGAACGTCTCGCGAGTGCGCTCCTGCGCTTCCAGGTGCTCGCGCGTGGCACGCAATGCAACCCGCGCCAGCCGGCCGCCGACCGGAAAGACGATTTCGTTGATCTTGGCGTCGTCGAGGAGCTTCAGGATGACGTCGAACGCGTTGCCCTGATCCTTCGGACTGTGCGCGTCGGAACCGACCGCTATGCCGACGCCCAGTGCCTTGGCTTTGCGCGCCAGCCGGGCGTTCGCGTCCAGATACTTCTTTTTCGCTTCGGCCGAGTTTTCGCGATAGAGAAAGCGCGTGTTGATTTCGACGGCGAGGCCGCGCGCGTGACAGACCGCGAGCAGGCGGTCTTCATACTCTTCGAGGTGCTTCTGCGCGGGCCAGCGCCCGAAATGGACCGGCGCGTAGAAGTGGCCGACGATGTGGGCCGGAAGCTTCTCCAAGTCGTCGAGCAGTTTGGCGATGTAGAGTTCCCAGAGTCTGTCGGGCCCGATCGCTTCGTGCAGATGCGCGAATTCGGCGTTGTCGAACGCCCACGCCCAGTCGGCGCCCTTCTCGGGATGATCGATCGTCACGAAGTTCACCGAGCGGATCAAGCCGTCGGGCCGCATCGCCTCGACGATATTTTGGGCGTCGGGACGCGCGCGTGGATCGTTGTCGACCTCGGCTCCTATCGAGAAGCGCATGCCGCGGCGCAAGGCCTCCGAGACGGCGGACGCATGCGCGCCGTCGACCCCGGCCGTTTCGGCGGCGCCGAACACGTCGCCCGCGTGAGCGAGTTTGAGCGCGCGGCGCAGGGTGTTGACGGCGCCCGGATCTTCGAACGTGAGATAGTTGATGTGGTCGGCGACCATCAAGAAGCGCGGCGAGTTACGCCGGCACGCGTGATAGAACCATAGAAAAAGCATCCGCGCAGAATACGCGAGCGGACGTTCCTCGGCAAACGGCCGGTGCTCCCCTTTCGCGTGGCCGTGAACGTCGGGGATGGCCGAAACGCGCGGATCGCTCAGGGACACCCGCCTTGGCACGTCGCGCAGGAATGCATGAGGATCGCCACGCCGCTAAGGTTGGCGCCTGCGGGGGACGTTACCCTCTGTAGCCTTCCATTTTGAGTAAGCGCGCCTTCATATCGAGACCGTAGAAGTAGTTGTGCAGCGCCCCGCTCGAGTCGACGACGCGATGGCACGGAAAGAGCAGCGGAAGCGGATTGCGCGCCATGACCCGTCCGACGGCGCGGGCGGCGCGCGGATGCCCGATCTGCGCGGCCACCCAGGCGTAGGAACGCACCTCGCCCGGCGGAATCTGCGCGGTAGCGCGCAAGGCGGCTTGCTCGAACGGCGTCAGGTCGCTGATGTCGACCATCGCGTCCTCGACGGTCCAGGTGCGGAAGAACCGGTCGAGCGTGTCTCGCAGCCAAGCGGGTGTTTCGCCGCCGGCCACGGGGCGCCGCAAGCGCCGCTCGACCCGCTCGCGTACCGTTTCGAGCGACTCGCCCGTATCGATGCCGATATAGGCGATCCGGTGTTCTTTGAATCCGACGTAGACCCGGCCGATCGGCGTTTCCGCGGCGCACAAGAGGACGGGCGTCCGCTGACGCATGCGAAGCGATGCAAGATGCTCGACGACCTTCTTGGCGAGATCGCACGACGGCTCCGGACGCGGCAACGACGAGAGGCAGTACGCGACGCCTTCGAACTCGTGGTAGAGCCCCTGACAGGACGGACACGCGCGCAAATGGGTGTGCACGGTTTCTTTGAGCGACGCCGTCGTGGCGTCGCGAATTTCGTCCCACATGGCTTCGACGTCACGACAGCGCATGCACGGGTCCTCCTTCGTTGGTGAATCGTCCGATTTGGGGGCCGAGGATGCGCCGCAGAATGCGCACGGCGCGATGCACGTGAGACTTGACGGTCCCGATCGGCTGATGGAGAATCTCGGCAATCTCCGGGTGGCTTCGCCCTTCGATGAAGCGCAGCGTGGCGGCCGCGCGCAGATGCATGGGCAGCTGCATGAGCGCCTGTTCGACCAGCGCCACCTCTGCGTTGCGTTCGACGATCGCTTCGGGCTGCGGCGGCGCTTCGTTGGATTCGCGCAGCAACGCGTCGGGATCGGCCAGCGCGTCGAGCGCGACGCTCGCCGGCCGCTTGCTGCGCAACCGGTTGCGCGTGACGTTCAAAGTGATCGTATAGAGCCACGGCTGAAGGCGCAGCTCGTCGCGCTGCTGCTGCGACATCTTCCCCAGCGCACGGTAGGCGCGCACGAACGCATCTTGGACGATTTCCTCGGCATCTTCGCGGTTGCCGGTCATGCGCAGCGCAAAACCGTACAGGCGCCGCTGATAGTCGTCGACGATTCCCTCGAACCCGTCGACGCCCGAAACGGAGCCTGCCGCCAGCCGGAGGGCTGCGGTCTTTCCTTTCGGAACCGCTGATGGCACGTGAACTCCCCGTAGCAGCGGTGCCGCAAGTGCACTCATACAGTGACTCGGACCACTGCCGCCTGCCGCCAGGTTTCACACGAGGACGGAAAAATCCTGAGCAGCGTAAAACATCGTGGCGCGGGGGCGAGGCCGGGGTGGAGAGGCCCGACTCCTGAGGCAGACTCCTAGAGGAGGACCGTTCATGGAACTGCCGATCGAACCGACGGAAATCTCGTTCGACGCCTATACGCTGTGCAGTTTTCTCCCCAATCTCGACTCGGCGCGCGCCATACCGCTCGTTCTCATCGGATATCGTCAGAACGAGGACCCGTGGTTCGTCTGGCTGGTGCCCGACGGCGGCGGCTTCAACGACGAGCTAACCGGCGATCCGTACTATGCGAAAGTGCTGCGCGATCCCCGCGCCTACTTTCGCAGAAAGCTCGCCAAATACGTCGAAGAAACCGGCTGCGTGAAGCGCGGCATCGAAATGCTCGTCGACTGCCATCAGAATCATCTCGCGTTTACGCCGCTTACCGAGTTGAACGAAACACCGTTCCGCCACCCGCTGCAAGTAGAGCTGGTGGGAGCGTTTTAGGGCCCTTCGGAACCGGCGGGCTCGGACGCGGCGGCACGGGCGCGCCCGGCCGTCCGGTCGCGCGGATGTACCGGCGATAGACGATGCGCACGGGTAGGGTTTCTTTTCCGTCGCGCAACCGTGCGACGATCGTCAGCGTTGCGTTGAGCGCGAGCAGCATGGCGTCGCCCATCGAGTAGTACGCCGTGCCGTCCATCCGCATGTGTCCGGACATCGTCGCGTCGGCACGCGCCGGCATCGGCGCCGTCATCGGACCCTCGGCTTCGAAACGTACGGCGACGGCCGTGCGGCCGTCGACCGCGCCGCCGGTTGCCGGGCGCAGGTAGCCGCGCAACACCGATTGTCCTCCCAAGGGCGAAGTTGCCGAGAACGGGACCTGGCCGTGCAGATTTCGCAGATCGCGAATCGTCGCGCGGTCGAGCTGCACCGCGAACGGCTGGTTGAGGATGGTGAGAAAATCGGGATCGCCGTCGAGGTCGTCGACGAACGATCCGTCGGATCGCAACTCTTGCACGAAACGCGCGTCGCCGCGCGAACTGCCGTCGGCATCGCTGCGCGCGTAGTGCGCTTGTGCGTCGTAGCGCATGTGGCCATCCAGGCGCTCGACGGTCAAACGCTGCGTGCCGACGTACTCGACGCGAGACACGACGCCGGCCGTACCGACGTGATATACGTCTTCGCCGCGCACGTCGTATTGCTGATCGGCACGCACGGGCAACGCCGCCGCCGCCAGCGCGGCGGCCAGAAGGCCCGCGATCGCTCTCGAAAACACCCGCGTACCGCTCCGGCTTAGCGAAGCGTTCCGGCGTGCCGCCGCCGGCCGATATAGAAACGGACGTTGGCGGTGCCGTCGCATACGACCACCGCATCGGCGTCGGCAAAGCGCCGTCCGTCGATATCGACGGTGAAATCGCCCGCGGCCAAACCTGCGAGCGTGCGGCGAATGCTGCGCAAAAACTTGTCGTGCGGAGCCCGCACGCCGATCGCTTCGCGTACTGCCAACGCGATCAGTTCGCGCACGCGCAACGGCGTTGCGAGCGCGAAGGCGCCGCAGGCGTCGGCCGCGACGGCGTGGAGATCGAGCGGAACCCGAACGCGAATCACAAGGGACATTTTCTGCTGCTTCGAGGAGCTGCCTGCCGATTGGGATAACCGTATGCGACGTGTCCCTTTTTGGGAATGTGCCGGCCGACGTGCTGGTGGGCACGGTCGAGAAGCTCGTCGCCAAGATGGACGAGACCGACCTCGCCGCCGTGTACTCGCGCGATCTCCGGGCAATGCCGGCCGATGCCTTCAGCGCCTTCGTCGAAGCGATGTTCGACGCGTTCCGCGAACGGGGCGAATCCTCTGAAGACGCCGTCGAAGGCGCCGGGACGACGCTCGAAAGCGTTTCGCGCCGAGATGACGGCGCGGTCGGCGCATTGCTCGAGTACGCTCGCAGCAATCCGGGACTGTTGAAGGAAGCGACCACCCTGTTCGTCGAGCAGCGGCCGGATCTCGTCGCAACGCTGCCGCAGGTCCTGTACGGAGCGATTGCCGAGCGCTTGTCCGCGGCCACGTGAGCGATTCGCCGCGGCGCCGCCGCAGCGACGAGGACACCGGCGGCGGGTTGCCGCTCTTTCCCCTCATCGTCATCGTGATCTTCGCCGGCTTGCTGCTGGGCGGCGTACTCGCGCATTTCTTCGGCGGCTCGGGGGGCACGAGCGGCAGCGCGGTCGCGATCGCGACCGCATCGCCGACACCGCTTGCGACGGCGCCGCCCGCCACGCCGCGTACCCTAGGCATAACCCTGCGCAGTGCGTCGCCGTCGCCCACACCGTCGGCGTCTGCGAAGGCGTCGCCCGTGCCGTCGGCGTCTGCGAAGGCGTCGCCCGCAGCGTCGCGGTCTGCGAGTCCCTCAGCTTCACGAAAACCGTCGCCGACTCCGTCGCCGGCGGCGACGCGCGCCGTCAAGTCGCCGGTGCCGAAAACGCCGGCGCCGGTGAAAACCGCAACGGCGACGCCCGCATCGGGACGCGCGGCGGTGGTGACGCCCGCTCCGAACTACGTAACGCCGGGCACGAACGAAGCGGCCGGCATCGTTCGCTCGTATCTCGGCGCGCTCGCGCGCGGCGACCGCGCAACCGCAACCTCGTATCTGGCGAGCGGCCTTCCCGGTGAAACCTTCATGAGCCCGGAATCGCGCATCGTGTCGGTCCACTCCGTTCAAACCACGGGGTCGCAGTATCGCGTCACGGCCGACGTACGCGCGTCAACGGGCGAGTACTACGTCACCTTCACGCTCGAGCCCGGAAGCGGCGGCCTGCAGATCGTCGATCACTACTCGATCCGCATGTAATCACACCTCGGCGCCGAGTCCGGTCGTTGCGCGCACTTGGAATTCGTCGAACATCGCTTCCGACGCCGAATCCCGCGCGAGCAGCGTCCCGAGAATCGCACCGGCGAAGCCGATCGGAATCGAGATCAGCCCGGGATTATCGAGCGGAAAAATCGCGTGCGAACCCATGGCGATGGGACTGAGCGCGATGAGTGCGAGCGAGGAGACCAGCCCGCTAAGCATGCCCGCGATTGCGCCGCCGCGCGAAAAACGCCGCCACCGCAGCGCCAGCAGAAGCACCGGCACGTTTGCGCTTGCCGCAACGGCAAACGCCAATCCAACCAAGAACGCGACGTTGTAGCCGCGCATCAGCACGGAGAGTACGATCGCGATGGCGCCGACGACGACCGCCGCGGCGCGCGCGACGAAGAGCTGTTCGCGTTCGTTGCCCATGCCGTTGCGCACCAAGCTAAACCAAATGTCGTGTGCGAATGCCGACGACGCGGTAATGGTGAGACCGGCAACGACCGCGAGGATGGTTGCGAATGCCACGGCGGCCACGAAAGCCGCTAGCAGCGGTCCTCCGAGATGTCCGGCGAGCAAGGGTGCGGCGAGATTGGTGTTGGGCGAAGGCACCACGAATCCGTTCCGCGTGAGTTGAGAATCCAGCGCTTGCTTTCGTTCGGGATGGTGCGCGATGTATGCAATCGCCTCCCCCGCGTACAACCGTTTGCCGATGTGCTCTTGCCCGACGATCGTCGCCGCACCTAATCCCATGAACGATGTCGTGAGGTAGAAGACTCCGACGAGCACCATCGCCCAGGCCGTGGAAACGCGCGCCGCGCGCGCCGACGGCACCGTGAAGAAGCGCATGAGAATGTGCGGCAGGCCCGCCGTGCCCAACACGAGTGCGAGTCCGAGCGAAATAAGATTCCAGGCACCGAGCGGCCCGTGATACAACAGCCCCGGCTGCAGCAGGTTCGTTTCGTTGCCGGAGACGCGCACGGAGGCGGCTGCGTGCAAGAATGCCCCGAGCGAAAAATGAAAATAGCCCATCACGAGCAGCGAGAGCGCGACGGCGGTCGCGAGCAAGAGCGACGCCTTGATGATCTGCACCCACGTGGTCGCGAGCATTCCGCCGAAGAGCACGTAGACGAGCATCAAGACGCCGACGACGGCGATTGCGACGAAATCGGAGAGTTGCGGAAGCAGCAAATTGACGACCAAACCGCTACCGACCATCTGCGCGATCATGTAGAAGAGCGTCACGGCCAAGGTCGACAGCGCGGCGATTGCGCGCACGCCGCGTCCGCGCAATCGGAACGCTATCGTGTCGGCCATCGTGTACTTGCCGGTGTTGCGCAGCGGCTCGGCGACGAGAAAGAGCACCGCGAGGTATGCGACGAGCCATCCGACCGAGTACATGAAACCGTCGAAACCGTAGAACGCGACGAGGCCGGTGATGCCTAAGAACGATGCCGCCGAAAGGTAGTCGCCCGCGATCGCCCAGCCGTTTTGGGCGGCGCTGATGCGGCGGTCGGCCGTATAAAATCCGCGGCTGGTCGTGCTCTGCCCGGCGGCCGCGTAGGTCACGACGAGCGTGATGCCTACGAAAACGGCGAAGATGACCAGCGACGGCTGCGCGTTCACTGTTTGACTTCCCGGGTTTCGTGCCGGCGGATGCGCGCCGCCGCCAGATCGAAGGCGCGCGCGCGCCAGAGGTAGAGGGCCAGTAAGATCCACGTCATGACGAACTGCGCCAGCGCAAAGCAATAGGCGAGTGTCAGCGGACCCAGGACGGCGCGGCTCATGACGGCCGGCGCAAAACCGACGGAGAACGGCAACGCCAGGTAAAACGCGATGAAGAAAATGGTCGCCGGTGCGACGAACCGGCGCCGCGCCGCGATGAGCGCCCGAAACTCCGGCTCTTCGGCCAAGGCCTCCCATTGTTGCGGCGTAATCCGGCGATGCTGCACGGGGTCGAAGTTTTCTACCCGGCGAGCCCCCCCTTTCACCGGTTACCGAGAAAACGTCGGAGGTCGGGGCCGATCAGTTCCTCGATGGCGAGCGCGCTCACCAAAACGGCGCTGGCGACGATCGAGAAGGTCGGCATTCCGGGATCTTTCGGATAGGGGATGGTGGTGACGACGATCCACAGTGAGGCGGCGAAGAGCGGCAATGCGATCGCCCCAGCGGCGACCCAACGAAAAAAGCCCGTCGAGAACGGCGTCTTGACGGCGACCATGCCGCCGAGTGCGAGCGCTATTGCGCCCGCAAGCCGTGCCGCGGCCTCGAGGACGTCGGACGGCGCCGTCGTCTATTCCTCGTCGGGCCAGGCGGCGAGCCGCCCGATCGCGGCGCTCTTGAGCACGCGCAGACCGAGCATCGCGCATTTCATTCGCGTTGGACTGATACCGATGCCGACGTTTTCGAGCACGGCTTCCTTGGAGAGTTTGGCCACGTCTTCCAGCGGCATGCCTTTGATCGTCTCGGTCAACATCGACGCCGATGCCTGACTGATCGCGCAGCCTTTGCCGGAGAAGCGGACGTCTTGCACGCGCCGGTCGCCGTCGAGTTTGAGTTCCATGTGGATCGTATCGCCGCACAACGGGTTCAAATCGTCGGCCTCTACGTCGGGCTGCTCGAGATGCCCGAAGTTCCGCGGATTGCGATAGTGGTCGAGAATATAATCGCGATAAAAGTCGTCCATGCCCGGCACGATCTATAGCTTGAAGATCTGCGCGGCTTTTTCGAGCCCGGCTGCGAGGGCATCGACGTCGGCGTAGGTGTTGTACAAGTAGAACGACGCGCGAGCGGTGGCCGACCATCCCATCTTATCCATGAGCGGCATCGTGCAGTGATGGCCGGCGCGGATGCAGACGCCTTCGGTGTCGAGGATCGACGCGAGATCGTGCGCGTGCACGTCGGCGAAGTTGAACGAGATGACGCCGGAAATGAGATCGGGGTCGCGCGGGCCGTAGACGGCCAAACCGCGCGGCTCGAACTCCGCCAACCGCTCGAGCGCGTAACCGGTCAGGGCGCGCTCGTGTTCGCGAATCCAGTCCATGCCGGTGCTCTCGAGATACTCGACGGCGACGCCGAACGCGATGGCGTCGGCGATGTTGCCGGTACCCGCTTCGAACTTGCGCGGCGCGGGCGCGAAGGTGGCGCCGGCGTAGGCGACGCGCGCGATCATGTCGCCGCCGTAGTCGAACGGCGGCATCGCCTCTAAGATGTCGTGCTTGCCGTACAGGGCGCCGATACCGGTCGGGCCGAGCATTTTGTGGCCGCTGAATGCATAGAAGTCGGCGTCGAGCGCCTTCACGTCGACGCGGAAATGCGGCGCGGCTTGCGCGCCGTCGACCAGCACCACGGCACCGGCGGCGTGTGCCCGCGCGATGACCTCGTGCAGGGGAGCAATCGTTCCGAGCGTGTTGCTGACGTGGCCGATCGCGACGATCTTGCAGCCGTCGAGCAGCGCGTCGAGATCGTCGAGGACCAGCATCCCGCGCGAATCGGCCGGAATGAAGCGCAAGCGCGCGCCCGTCCGTTTCGCCAGCGCCTGCCACGGAACCAAATCGGAATGGTGCTCGAGTTCGGTCGCTACAATCGCGTCGCCCTCGCGCACGTTTTGCGATCCCCACGAGTATGCGACCAGATTGATCGCTTCGGTCGTGTTGCGCACCCAAACCAGCTCCGACGTGCCGGCGTTGACGAACCGCGCGACCTTCACGCGAGCGGCTTCGTACTCCGCGGTCGCGCGTTCGGCGATCTCGTAGACGCCGCGATGGATGTTCGCGTTGTAGCGTTCGTAGTAGTCCACCAGCGCGTCGATCACGGCTCGCGGCTTTTGCGACGTCGCCGCCGAATCGAGGTAGACCAGACGCTTGCCGCGCGACGTCGGGCGCGCGAGAATCGGAAAGTCGGCCACGATCCCGGCGGTCTTGGCGTCGAATTCGAGCGTGTTGAGGGCCTGCGTCACGACAGTTTGGCCGCCAGCGCGACGCGGATGCGTTCGCGCAGCGCTTCGGTCGGAAAGCGTGCGATAGCCGGTTCGAAAAAGCCGAGCGCAATCATGCGTTCGGCGGCGGCGCGTTCGATGCCGCGCGTGCACATGTAAAAGATCTGCTCGGCGTCGAGCGCACCCACGGT
The DNA here is from genome assembly GCA_963704715.1 of Vulcanimicrobiota bacterium. Taxonomy (GTDB): domain Bacteria; phylum Vulcanimicrobiota; class Vulcanimicrobiia; order Vulcanimicrobiales; family Vulcanimicrobiaceae; genus Tumulicola. The sequence continues at coordinate 2,704,532 of OY969933.1, forward strand.
CGCTCCATGAAACGCCTTGACCTCGTTCGCGCCGATCTCGAGCGCGGGAACGGAATCGACGTGGGCTTTTTCGGAGAGCAGCAGCGCGTCGTCGCGCAAGCTCGCGTCGCTCCCTTGCGCGCCCGGGGCGATGCGAATGTTGCCGAGATAGCGGGCTTGCCCGGAGTCGACGGCTGCGGATTTCACGATCGTCTCCGAGGTGGAGTCGCCGGCCGCATGATGGACGGTGCTCACGACGTCGACGTGCTGCGTGTGATTTGGGAAAAACAACGCGGTAACTTCCCCCGTCACTCCGGGATTCTCGATCGCGATCGAAAGGTCGGCGACGGCAAGTCCGGCGCCTAACTCGGCGCAGTGCCACGACACCGACGCGTCGCGACCGGGTTTCGCCGCGCGCGTGAAGACCGCACGTGCCGACGGCGCGAGCTGCTGGCAGCTCGCGTACACGATTTGCGCACCGGCTTCGGTGACGATTTCCGCGGCTCCGCAAACGAAGGCATCTTCGGAACCGTCCAAACGCTCCAGGATCGTGGCGCTCGCGCCGCGCTCGGCGAGAACGATGGTATACGGAAAGATGCTCGTGCCGGACCCAGCCTCGTACGCAATCTCCACCGGCTCCGCGTTCGCGCAGTCCGCTGGGACGTAAACGAAGACGCCGAGCCGCGCGAAGGCGCTCGCGAGCGCACCGAACTTGGTGGCGCCTACGCCGGTTACGCCGAATGCGCGCGCGAGCAGTTCGGGATGCTCGGCGGCTGCAGTCGCGAGATCGCAGACGAGGACGCGCGGCGGACGATGCTCGATGCGAACGCTTCCAGAATCAGGCGCGATCGTTTCTGCGGCCGGGGCGATCGACTCGAGGTCGATTCTCCAGTACCGGCCCGGGCGTTCGCGCCCGCTGCGCGTCGAAATAAACCGTTCGAGCGCGGCCGCGCGCGCGCCGCGGACGATGGGCACCTCGCCGAACGCGTCGAGCCGGTCGTAAAGCGCGCGTTGTTCGGGAACGACGGCGCGGACGGCGCTAAGCAATGGCCGCGATCTCCTCGCGGATCGCGTCGTAGCCCTCGCGTTCGATGCGATCGGCGAGATCGTGACCGCCGGTCTTTACGATGCGTCCGTCGATCATGACGTGCACGACGTCGGGCGCGACGTATTGGAGGATGCGGGGGTAGTGCGTGATGATGAGCAATCCGATGGATTTCCCGTCTTCGCTCGCGCGCAGCCCGTTGAGCGAGTCGCAGACGTCCTTCAGCGCGTCGACGTCGAGTCCGGAGTCGGTTTCGTCGAGGACGGCATACTTCGGAGAGAGCATGGCCAGCTGAAGCATCTCGAGCCGCTTCTTTTCGCCTCCGGAGAAGCCGTCGTTGAGATAGCGGCCCATGAAGGAGGGGTCGATGCCGAGCGCTTCCATCTTTTCTAATAACAGTGCGCGAAACTTGGCAGGCGCGAGATCGCCGGGCCGAACTGCTTGCCGCGCCGCGTGCAGAAAGTTCGCCACCTTGATGCCCGGAATCGCGGCCGGATATTGGAACGAAAGAAAGAGACCCGCCCGCGCGCGTTTATCGGGCGCCAGCGCGAGCAGATCCTGGCCGTCGAGTCTGACGGTACCCTTCGTCACGTCGTAGTGCGGGTGACCCGTGAGCGCAAACGCGAGCGTCGATTTGCCGCTGCCGTTAGGGCCCATCAAAGCGTGCACCCGACCGGGATCAACCGTCAGGTCGATGCCTTTGAGAATTTCGTTTCCGGCGACGCTGCAGTGCAGGTCGGCGATGCGCAAGCCCGGCTCGGTCACGCGAATGTTTCTCCCGTCGATGGTGGTCGGTCTCCGCAGACGCGCAAGACTCGCATGTATCGTAGCCGACGCTCTCCCAGAAAGTCAAGGAGAAACTTTACTATCTGGCGGCCACCGTGTTAGGATACCGGTAAGCCAGTGATGCACGCCGACCGCTTCTTTGCCTCGACTCGAGGAAAAATCGTGACCGAACTGCGCCGCCGGGGGTCCGCCTCGGCAGCCGACTTGGCGCGCCTTTTCGGCCTCTCTCCCAACGCCGTCCGGCAGCAGTTGGTCGTGCTCGAGCGCGACGGTCTGGTGGCCGAACACTCGGTGCGCCGCGGCCCGACCAAACCGACGCTCGAGTTCTCGTTGACCGGAGAAGCCGACAAGCTCTTTCCGCAAGCGCACGACAAGATGCTGTCGGCCGTGCTGCGCGAGGTGCGCGAGCAGTTCGGCACGCCGGGGGTCAATCAAATCTTCGACGGTCTGTCGAAACGGGCCGTCGACCGTGCGCGGCGGCGCGTTACCGCCAAGACGCCGGAAAAAAGGGTCGAGCAGCTTACCGAGATCCTGCGCGAGAGCGGCGTCGTCGCCGACTACAGTCTGATCGACGGCGGTTTTGCCTTGCACGAGCATAACTGTCCGTACACCAGCGTCGCCAAGGAGCATCCCGAGATGTGTCACGTGATCCATCACGTGATCGAAGAGACGATCGGCGGCGAACACACGCAGACCGAGTCGCTCGCGGAGGGCGGCAAGGAGTGCCGTTTCGAAATCAAACCCAAGCCGGCCGCGACGACCGTGCCGTAACACTACCGTCAGAGAAAGCAGCGATGGATTTTCCGAAGTTTCAGCGTCTCGTCGAAGAGCGCACCGGTTTTCGCACGATGGAGAACCCGACCGCGAGCGGCGAGTACTTCAGCGACTCGTGCGGCGACATGTATAACTTCTTCCTGAGAGTCGGCCCGGGTGCGGTGATCGAGGACATCTCGTATTTCACGACCGGATGCGGCTTCGGCACGGCGACGTGCAGTCTCGTCGTCGACCTTGCGAAGGGAAAGACGGTCGATGCGGCCGCGGCCATTTCGCCCGCCGAGGTCGAAGCCCAACTCGGGGGCTACCCTGAGAAGAAAAAGGATTATCCCGAGCGCGCGCTCGAGGCGCTTCGCGTTGCGATCGACGATTATCGCGCGCGCGTCGCGAAGGGGGCCGTCCCGGATTTCGGCGCGATGCCTGCGCAGCCCAAGCGCGCCGCGCCCGAGCCGCAGCCGGCCGCCGTCAACGGCGACGGAAAACTACTCATCAAATTGCACTAGCTGCGCGGTCGACAGCGTTTCGTAGCGCGACGTATTGGCTGCTTTGTCGAAGAGCGATTCGAAGAGCCGCACGCCGTCCACGCGAATCGGTATCGGTGCGAACTCGAGCATGGGCAGCGGGCGGCTCGGGTTTTTGAGGCGTGCAAGCGTCACGTGCGCCACCAGATCCGCGTCGAAGACGAAGCCGCGATCCGCATAGGCATCGCGAACGGCGCCGGCGAGCGATCGAAACGCCGCACCTTGAGCGCGCGCGCCGGCGTAGACGACGCGCGGCTTGCGCTCGTGCGGAAACGCGCCGGCTTTATCGAGGACGATCTCAAACGGCGCGAGCCCTGCGACGGCGTCGCGCAGCGCTTCGACCATCTGCGCGCAATGCGCTTCCGGCACGTTTCCCAGAAATGCGAGCGTGACGTGGAACTTACGCTCGTCCTCGTAGTTCGCGGCGAATCCGCAACGCTGAAGTTCGGCGGCGACCGCAGCGCAGGCGCGCCGTTCGGGCTCGCGCAACGCGATGCCGGCGAACAGCCTGCGGGTAGCGCTCATTGCAAATAGGGATTCGAGCGGCGTTCGAGTCCGACGGTCGTGAACGGTCCGTGTCCCGGAATCACCGGCGTCACGTCGGCGTACGGCATGAGCTTTGCGTGAATGGAGGCGACGATATCCTCCATCGAGGTGCCGCCTAAGTCCCAGCGGCCGATCGACCCGGCAAAGAGCGTGTCGCCGGTCAGCAGCGTCGCATCGCTTCCGGCTTCGCCGGATACTTCGAAACAGACGCTGCCCGGCGTGTGTCCCGGCGTGTGCAGCACCCGTAGGCGCGCGTTTCCGGCAGCGAAGGTTTCGCCGTCGCGCAGGTCGCCGTCGAGCGCCACCACCGGCGGAGCGTGCGCGAGCCCGAGCCAACCCGCCTGCATCGGCAACGAATGGTAGAGCGGAAGGTCGGCGGCGTGAAGGAAGCCTTTGGCGCCGGTGACGTCGCGCAAGCGGCCGAGATCGGCGATGTGATCGATGTGCGCGTGCGTGTGAACGAGATGCGTGGCGCGCAGCTCCAAGCGCGCAAGACGCGCGACCACCTCGTCGACGCCGTCACCGCCGTCGACGACGATCGCCTCTCCACTGCGTTCGTCTCCGACGATCGTGCAGTTGCACGCCAGCGGACCGACGGCAAACGTTTCGAGAATCACGTCGCCTTCAGTCTACGCGAATGCCGAAGTCGTGGTATCCGCCGTTGAAGTATCCCAACGGAGATCCGCCGCGAGCCTTGCACGACACGACGTTTCCAACGAAGATGGAGTGCGATCCGACGTGGTGTTCGCCGGACACCTCGCAATCGAAATGTGCGATCGCGCCGGCAAGGACGGGCGCTCCGGTTACGTCGGTGCCGTAATCGATCTCGTCGAATTGCCGTTCGCGCACTTTGCCGGCGAAACGCTCGGCCAGGTGGCGCTGCTCTCCCGCCAAGACGTTCACGCAGAAGATGCGAGAACTCGAAATGTAGAGATAACTGCGGGCGTCGCGATTCACGCAGACGAGCAGTGCGGGTGGGTCCAGCGCAGCGCTTGCGAACGAACTCAGCGTCAAGCCGCGCGGTTCGCCGTCTTTGAGGCTCGTGACGATCGTTACGCCGGTGGGGACGTGGCGCATCGCGTGCTTGAACTCGTTTGGAGACGTCATTGCCGGCGCGCCCCGATGCCCGTCCCGCCGCCGAGCGGCAAAATCGTCGCATCGAGTTGGGGATGGCCGAGAAAGCGGCGATTGAAATCGTCCATGCCTTCGGCGAGGCAACCGTCGACGATGACGAGCCCGGAAAGTTTTAGCATCGGAACGACGCAGTCGAGATAGGCTCGGTAATCGAAGGACCCGGCGCGGATGAAAACGATGTCGAGATTGCGGTGCGGAAAGTTTTCGAGCAGCTCCAAGGCCGGCGTATTGCAGATTTCGATGTAATCGTCTTCGCCGGCGGCTTTGAAGTACGAGAGTGCGACGGCGCTCTGCACGGCATCGGCCTCGATCGTCCAAATTCGACCGAGCCGCGGCTGCGCGAGCGCCATCCAGAGGGTAGCGTATCCGTATGCCGTGCCGATCTCGAGGATCCGGCTCGCCTGCATCGCGTGGACGACCGTCGAAAGCAGCCGGCCGGTTTCGCGGGCCGGGATGGGCACACCGTCGTTACGGGCCTGCCGCTCCAACTCGAGCAGCAACGGATTGGGCTGAGGATGCACCGCCTCCAGGTAGGCCGCGACCGCTTCGCTTGCCGGCGTCATCGTTCGCATCATTCCTTAGATATCGAGGCCGTTCATGCGCTCGGCGCTTTTGACGACGTTGCGGAGCAACGCGATGTTCGTCACGGGACCGACGCCGCCGGGCACCGGCGTGATGGCTCCCGCGACCGCCGAGGCGCTGTCGAAATCCACGTCGCCGCGCAGTTTCCCGTCGACGATCGTCGTGCCGACGTCGACGACCGTCGCGCCGGGTTTGAGATGCTCGCCTCGAACCAGCCCCGGCACGCCGGTCGCAACGACGACGACGTCGGCGTCCTGCAGGAACGGTCGCAGCGCTCCCGACTCCTTGTGCAAAACCGTGACGGTGGCATCCTGCGCGAGCATCAGCAACGCAACCGGAGCGCCGACGACGATCGACCGCCCCACCACGACCGCACGCTTTCCGCGCAGCGGCCAGTGCGGACTGCGCTCGAGCAAAAGCATCACCGCCGCGGGCGTTGCCGGAACGAAGTCGGTGCCGCTGCCGAAGGCGAGGTGGCCTTGATTCATCGGATGCGATCCGTCGACGTCTTTATTTGCCGGAATCGCATCGGCAATGCGCCGGATGGGTAAGTGCGCGGGCAGCGGCTGCTGAAGGAGCACGCCGTGGACCGCAGGATCGCGCGCGAGACGTTCGAGCGCGCTCCGAACGTCGCCGGGCGAGGCGTCTTCGGGAAGGCGTTCGACCGAGACGTCGACGCCGCATCGCTCGCCCGTCTTCGCCAGATTGCGCACGTACGCGAGGCTCGATTCGTTTTCGCCGACGAAAACGATCGCCAGTTTGGGATGAATCCCGGCCTCACGCAGCGCAAACGTACGCGCGAGAAGTTCGGTGCGAAGGTCGGCGGCGAGCGCTTTCCCATCGAGTATTCGGGCCGGCACGCCCTCGCCGTTCGTCCGCCGGAGGAGGCATACCCCCTGGAACGCGTGCAGCGCGAAGTTCGACTCGACACACGTTTTGCGGCCGACGAGTTCGAGCGCGCATTCGACCGATTCGTGCAGACGTACAACGTCGCTCCGAGCGTTGCGCGTTGCAGTCCGCAAGTACTCGACCGGTACTGCAGGTTGTTCGAAGGATTCGACGACGCCGGGCGCCGCGGGGAGGTGCGGTTTCGCGGAGTTCCGATCTACGCCGCGGTATTGCCGAACGGAACGATTGTCTTGGAGGGAGAGGTTGACGAAACTCGGATGGGAGATTGGTAACTCAATGAGCCGGCGCGTTCTTTGGATCGTCGTAATCTTGGCCGGCGCGATTGCCGCGGTCGCGATCGTCGCGCCGTTCTTTCTTTCGCCGTCAAGCCACGCGGCGGGGCCGGCCGGATTCGCCGGGGAGCCGGCACCGGTTTTTCAATTGCAATCCGATACCGGCGCAACGGTATCGCTCGCGCGGTATCGCGGCCGCGTGGTCGTGTTGAATCTGTGGGCGACGTGGTGCCCGCCGTGTCGCGCCGAAATGCCCGAACTGCAGCGGCTCGCCGGAGAAGAAGCGGGACGCGGCGTAGCCGTGATCGGCGTCAACCAAGGCGAATCGGCGGAGACTGCGCGCGCGTTTGCGCAATCGCTGCAGATCCGGTATCCGATTTGGATGGACGATCGTCAGCAATACGGACGGGCCTTTACGGCGCTCGGTTTGCCGACGACGGTCGTCGTAGGGCGTGACGGGATCGTCGTGCGCGGATACGACGGAGCGCTCACCTACGATCAATTGCGCGCTGCGGTTTTCGGGTCGACGGCGCCGCATTGAACGCGTTCGCCGTCGTCGCGATCGCACTCGTGGCCGTGGCGATCCTCGAAATCGTCGCGCCCGGACACGCCATCTATCACCGCGGGTGGTTCAACGTCGCGCTGATTGCGTTGGGCGCGGTCGCGATCGCACTCGCACGTTCGGCCCTTGCCGGCACGCGCGGCTCCGTTGCGAGCGGCGCGATCCTCGCCGTCGCGCTCGGCGCGATCGTCGCAGCGCTCGCTACGGCCGCAAGCGGTCTGCTCGCGCCCGATAATCGGACGATCGTCGGCGCGCCCGGCCAACGCGTACGCGTGGACGATCTCGATGCGTCGCTCGTTTTCCCGCCGGCCGATGCGACGGGAGAGTTATTTCCCACCGCCGTCGTGCTGCTCGATCGTAGGGGGCGAGCGCCGGCGGCAATCGGCGGGCGCGGCCGTTACGGTGGCGCGTTCGTGCTGCGCCCGCATCCGCGCACGGTCGTTTTCGTCGACGCGCGCGATCTGCGCGGCGCACATTTGACGGTGACGCAACCCTCGGGCGCGGCCTTTCTTTCTCCGGTACTGCTGATGCAGCAGCACCAGACGATCGCCGGATTCGACGTGCCGTTCGATTCGTTCGCCGTGCCCGCGGCGCACCGGCTCGTGCGGGCGGTGCTCTTCACGCCGCAACAGGCCGCGCTAATGCGCGGTCTCGAAGGCGGCGCGGGTGCGGCGGTGCTCTTCGCGGTCGACGACGAGAGCGATCGCCCGCTGCCGCACGGCGTCGACGCCGTGCGCAGCGGCGCGACGATCGCTATCGACGGCCTGCTCTTACGAGCCTACGCGTTCGACTATCCGGCAATCGACATCGTTCCGATTCCGCCGCTTCCGGCGGTGATCGCGAGCATCGCGCTCGTACTCGGAGGCTTGCTGGCCGCGCGCCGCGGAGGGTCCGAGATTCGCGATGCCGGTCGATCCTGACGTCGCGCGACTGCTCGCCGAGATCGAAGACCCGGGTACGCCGCGGCTCGAGTTGCTCGACGTTTCGCAGATGCGCGCGACCGAGCCGTTGATGGCGCCGTGGATGGGCGAACCGCCGGCGGTGGCGCGCGTCGCCCACATCGCGATTCCGGGCTCGAACGGGATGCTAATGGCACGAGCGTACTATCCACAAACCGGTGCAGCGCTTCCCGCGCTCGTCTTCCTCCACGGCGGCGGCTGGGTCTTTGGATCGGTGCAGAACGTCGACGTTCCGTGCCGCCAACTCGCGAACGCATCGGGATGTATCGTGGTCGTGCCGCAGTACCGGCTCGCTCCCGAAGCACCATTCCCCGCTGCAGTGCTCGACGCGCGCGCCGCGGTGCAATGGGTACTCGCCAATGCCGCGTCGATCGGCGCGCTCAAAGAGCGCATCGTGGTCGGTGGAGACAGCGCCGGCGCGAATCTCGCGGTGGCGTCGACGCTGCTCTCCCGAGACTGCGGCGAACCGTTGCCCGTGCGTCAACTGCTCATGTATCCGGTGCTCGACGCACGATTACGCGGCGATTCGTACCACGAATACGCGAACGGTTACCTGCTCTCGCGCGCATCCGTCGAGCGGGATTGGTCGCTCTATCTCCGCGACGAACTCGACCGTGCCAATCCGTATGCATCGCCGATCGAAGCGCGCACCTTCGCCGGCATGCCGCCGGCCACGATTCTTGCGGCGCAGTACGATCCGGTGCGAGACGACGGCGCCGCGTATGCCGCGCGATTGCGTGAGGACGGCGTCGAAGTCGAATACCGTTGTTTTGAAGGCCTCGTGCACGCGGCGTTTCAGATGGCGAACGTCAGCCCTCGCGCCCGCGAGTTTCTTGCGGCCGCGGCCGACGCACTGCGGCGCCTCTAAGGTCAGAAGTCGGTCGTCGAGCTGAAGCCGAAGCCGGTGATCTTCGCGGCCGGTGCGACGAGCGAATAGTGGTAGCTGCCGGTCCGGCGCTGTTCGCTTGAGAACTCGCACGCGCGCAGTGCGTCGAGAATGCTCGTATTGAAGCGCAGGTTGCGCACGCCGTGCGTAATGCGTCCGTTTTCCACCAGAAACGTGCCGTCGCGCGTCATTCCGGTCACGATCGCGCGCTTACGATCGACGGTGCGGACGTACCACAGCCGCGTGACGAGCAGCCCGCGCGGCGTTTCGGCGACGAGCTGCTCGAGGGGCTTGGAACCGCCGGCCACGGCGAGGTTACGGGGCTGCGGACCGTAGGAGTTGGGCGCCGGAAGGGCGTGGCCGGTATTGGGACGATCGAGTTTCCGCGCGTAGTAACTATCGGTGACGATCGTGCGCACCACGCCGTTTTCGACGAGCGTCAGACGCTGCGTGGGGCAGCCTTCGAAGTCGAAGGGCATTCCGGGCGCGAGCGGGTGCGTGTAGTCGTCGTAGACGGTAACGTTCTCCGAGAAGTACGGACGATCGAGGCCGCCGCTGCAGAACGACGATCCCTCGTCGAACGACTGTGCCGAAAAGTGGTCGGAGAGGTAGACGAACATTTCGCCGAACGCGGCCGGCTCGAGAATCACGGTCCATTCTCCCGGATTGACCGCGACCGGTCCCGCGCTCGCGCGCGCCTTGTCGGCCGCAGTGCGTGCGACGCCGGCTGCGTCGATGCTTCCCGCCGCAGCGGCGTAGGCTTCTCCGAATCCCGTCGAATCGGGCGCGTTCATCTTCACGTTCACCGATGCGTCGGTTCCGTCGAACGATGCGAGTGCGCCCGCACTATTGGCGACGGTCAATCCCGCCGACGACGTCGCCGAGAACCCGGCCGACCAACACCCCGTCCGTTCGGCTTCAGAGAAGATCGCTTGGCACATCGCCGCACGCACGCCGGCGCCGGCGCGCGCGGTGGCGGCGTCGTAGGCTCCGCCTGGCGCCGGCGAAGGCACGCCTGAAGGAAGCCTCCCCTGCAGCGGATCGTTCGGCGCGAGGGCTGCAAGCGCGGCGGCACGCGTGACGACGCCGGCGAGCGCGCCGTCGTCGAAGCGGTTGGTCTGTGCGACGCCGGTTCGACCGTCCACGATCGCTCGCACGGAGATCCCCGCGTCGGAAGATGCGACGTTTTGATTCGAGGTTTCGTGCGTGAAGCGCATGAGCGCGGCGTCGGCCGCCGAGACCAGCACTTCGGTTTGATCCGCGCGCGACAATTCGAGCGCGCGCCGCGCGACGCACTCGCGATCGGCGGCGGTAAGAACGGCGTTATCCATCGTAGCCGACTCCGACGCTGACGTTGCGAAAACGCGCGGGCGCGGACGCTTGCGTCGTTCGTCCGGTTTGCATCGGCTCGCCCTTCCCGCAGTTCGGCGTTCCCCAGGCAAACCACGAGTCCTTATCGGCGACAGCGTCGCACGCGTTCCAAAACACGGGCGTCATGCCGGCGTAGGTCGGGTTTTTCAGCATGCGTCCTCGTTTGCCGTTCTTTATTTCCCACGCGATCTCGCAGCCGAACTGAAAGTTCAGCCGCCGGTCGTCGATCGACCACGAACGGTTACTTTCCATGTAGATGCCGTCGCGGACGTCTTCGAAGAGTCCGTCGAACGGAACGTCGCCCGGCAAGAGACTGAGGTTGCACATCCGGATCATCGGCACGAACTCCCAGCTCTGCGCGCGCACGCAGGCGTTGCTCTCGCGATCGATCGCACGGGCGGTGTCGTTGCTCATTTCGTATCCGGCGAGCACGCCGTCGCGCACGATGTCGGATCGGCCGCAGCGCGTGCCTTCATCGTCGTAGCCGCAGGTCGCCATGCCGCCATCGAGCGTGTTGTCTACGACGATCGTCACGGCGCCGGATCCGTATTGCAGTTTGTTCAGCTGGTCGATTTCGAGAAACGACGTACCGGAGAAATTCGCTTCCCATCCCATCACGCGATCGAGTTCGGCCGGATGGCCGCACGATTCGTGCAGCTGCAGCGACATCTGCGAGCCGCCGAGGATGACGTCGAAGGCGCCGCTCGGGCACTGCGGCGCGCGCAGGAGTAGCGACGCCTCTTCGGCGATGCGCGGCGCTCCGTCGACCAGCGCCGCCGCTTCGACGATTTCCCAGCCGCCCGATTGGTAGAGCCCGACGTCACCGGGATACGAACGCGTCTGCACGTCGCCGTTTCCGATGGCCATCGCTTCGAGCCCCGCGCCGGATTGCAGAATCTGCTGCACGATACGCGACCCGATCGTGCTGTAGAAATACTTCTCGGTGCGCCACAGATCGATCCACGCGCGTCCGACGGAGATATCGGGGGAGGCGTGCAGTCTGCGCTCGGCCTCGAGCAGCAGCGCGACGCGGTCGCCGAGCGGCACGCCGGCGGGATCGCGCCGAACCGGCGTGACGAAGCGGTCGACGTAGGCGTGCTCCGGCGCCCTTCCGATACGCCGGCGCCCGACCGCAGCGCCGGCACGAGCGAGCGAAACGGCACGAGCGGCAGTGGCATCGAGGCTCTCGTCGCCGGCTTCCCGGCACGCGGCGAATCCCCACGCACCGTCGACGAGCGCGCGAATGCCGAATCCGTCGCTCGTGGAATCGGCGAGCGCGGCAACGACGCCGTTGCGCACTTCGATGCGTTCGGTGCGTGCGACCTCGAAACGAACGTCGGCATACTGCGCACCCTGCGCGACCGCCGTGTCGAGCGCGCGTGCCGCCGCGTGGTCGAAATGTCCGTTCGAATCCATTCTGCTCTCAGTTCCCCGCGACGACGGCGCGGACGTTTCGAAATTCAATTTGTCCGCTCGCCACCTGCATTCCGCGCGGAGGGAGCACGTAAAGCGCGCGCAGGCGCGCGGCTTGCATGCCGGGCGGAAAGCGCACGGTGACGTGACGCCAGCCGGGAGCGTCCAGAACGGCCGCCGGCAGAAGCGTATCTTCGTTGATGGCGTTGCGCACCGCCGCGCGCAATCGCGACGCGCTGCCGTCGTCGAGCACGTCGAACGAAAGGCCGATCGTTCCGGGCGGCAACGCCAGATCCGACACCGCATAGGCCGCGCGCTCGTTGCCTGCGAAGGCGTATGCCAGCGTCGCGCACGAGCCGCATTGCGAATCGCGCGCGACGTGGCCCCCGCCGCCGTGCGGAATCGACGTAAACCGCGCGCGCTCGGCAAACGGCAGCGCCACGTCGTGCGACCCGACCGTCACGAGCGATTGCACCGAGGCGCTCGCGACGCGCACGGTAACGCGCGCGTTGACCGTCGCCGCGTGGAAGAGGCCGTCGCGTGCAATCGCACCGCTCGTGGTGCTCCACCTCAGTGTTTTCGGCAATGCGACCGGGTAGCCGCGCGCGTCGGCCGCGTGCGCGAAGAGCTGCAGCGTTCCGTGATTGTCGACGTTGGCGCCCGGTGGTTCGATCGAGAGGCGCGCGGGAGCGGCGAGCACGTTAAGTTCGATGGCACCGTTCAGCGAGCCGCCGTGCAGCGCGATGCGTCCCGATCCGGCTTGCCGCGCGTAGAAGACACCGTTGCGGACTTGGCCGAGCGACGGCGGCTCGACGCTCTGAGAAACCGCACCCGTCGCCGCCACGTGGTTAGCGGCGTCGACGGCCGCAATGCGAAGTGGAACCGCGGCGCCGGTGACGGCGCGCACGACGCCCGGCTGCGCGACGAGACGCACCGCCGGCCCGACCGGCGCCGTGCTGTAAACGAAGAGACCGTTGCCGACCGGGCGTTCGATGCGGTCGGACGGACTGTTGACGATCTCCGCCTCGGCATCGCCGAGACGGCGAACCGCCATCGTGGAAGAGCCGCCGCCATCGAACGCAAGGCCTTCGCTCGCGCCGAGCGCGCGCATCAGTGCCGCGAACTCGTGCCGCGTCAAACCGACGCTCACCAAAGGTTGGCGTCCGTCGACCTCGATGAGAAAGAGACGCCCGTCGGTTGCTATCGCGGCGCCGGTGCACGGAATGCGCTTGTCGTATTCACCGCCGTTGGGCCCGCCGGGATCGTCGATCCAGGAGCCGCCATGGAGAATAAGCGGTCCGCCGCCGATTGCGGTGGCGATCGCGTCGAGTCCGAGCGGCGACAGATCTCCGTCTGCCGACACCACGTCGCCGGGATTTGGCACGCCGGCCGTCGAGAGTGCACCGGGACCGATTGCGAGATAGTAGCCCGGCGGTTGAGCCGAAAGATTGTCGGCAATTCCGGTAACGCGGTAGCGGGCCAACGGCGGCGTACCGCCGAGCAGCTGCAGCGACGCCAGCGTCACGTTGTCGAGTGCGGGAACGCCGCCGTATTCCGGCGTCAGCAGCGACGTGCCGGCGTCGGCCGGCCGGCGGTCGATCGCATCGAGCGAGACCGTGCGGTCGCCGATCTGCACTTGTCCCATGAACGAGAACTCGGCGACGTGTGCGGCGCCGTCGCGCGTCAGCGCGAGTGCGTAGCGGTCGCGCGGCATCTGAAGCAGCGTGCCGTTGCGTACCACGATGTTGGTGGGCCGATTGGTCGCGCCGATGTCGTAGTAGTCGCCGTTGATGCCGGCTACGGCGGCGGTGCGCTTGGCCATCGAACCGACCGTTTCGCCGTGCGACTCGAGCGTATCGTGCGCGAGGACTTCGCCGACCTTCACGTCGCTGCGGTGCGTGTCGACTGCGACGATCCGCACGACCACCGGGCCGGCCGTCGTCGTCATCGAGTACTCGCCATACGTCGCCCCGGGGGCGATCTGTTCGATCGTGGGCGCTTGCTGAAGAATTTGCGGAAAGGGCGGAGCGGGTGCGAGCGTTGCAGGCAGGACGCCGGCTCGGGCGGCCGCGCCGCAACATACCAGCGCCGCGACGGCGATCAAAACGATTTTCATGGGCGATGCGGTGCGTTCGACGCGCGCGCTCCCGGCCATACCGCAACGGCAAGCGGATAACTGCCCGTTGCAAACGGTGCGTGCGGCAAGCGACGCAACGTCCGCGAATCGAAGGCATCGATCCGGTCGGCGCGCGCGCACGGCACGAACAAGCGTCCGGCCGAATCGAGGGCCGGCTTCCACGGCGTGCGGCAGGTCGCCAGCGGCGAATGCTTGGGGAGCAGCGTTGCGGCGTCGAGAACGTCGACGGCGTTGAGCTCCTCGTCGGTGACGAACAGCGTGCCGCTGCGTGCGTCGAGCACTTCGCCGATCGGAAAGGTGAGGTCGCGGCTGCGCGCGACGACGCGCGGCGGCGAACGGCGAAGATCGAAGACCACGGCCGCTCCCGGCTGCGCAAACGGTGAGGCGGCGCTTTGATTGGAAATCGCATACAGGCGCCGCCCGTCTGTAGAAAGCGCGAGCGAGAAAACGCGCGGCACGGCGGTAAAGCGGCGCAGAACGCGCATCGAACGCGCGCCGACGACGGCCACCGTTCCGTCGTTGACGTTGGCGACGTAGACCAGCTGCCGGCGCACGTCGACGGCGAGTCCTTCGGCCGTGCGTCCGGTGACGACGGTGACCACGCTGCCGTCGCTTGCAATGCGGGTCAGCGCGCCGTCGCCTTTGACGTCGCGATTGGTGACGAAAATGGCGCGAGCCGGATCGTCGACGGCGATTTCATCGCCGAACGGCACGCCGCCGACGCGCGAAACGCGCCACGGCGCAAGCGCGGCAAACGTCACGGCGTCGCCCTGCGTGTCGGTCGCCGCGAGGCGTCCGGCCCCGTCGACGGCATCGTCGCTGGGGGAGCCCCCGGTTGCCAGAATGCCGAGAACCGAAAAGGTGCGAGCGTCGTGAAAGACGATGCCGTCGTCGTAGCTAGCGACGGCGAGCAACGGCCGTCGAGGCGACGGCGGCGCGGTGATGCGAAGGTTCCGCGCGGCGAGCCCGCTCTGGTTGCCGGCAACCAGAAGGGTGTCGGCGGGCGATGCGCCGGCCGCGATTTCGTAGGTTCCGTCGTTGCGAAAAGTGCCTTCGCCGAGCAGCGCGACGTGGTACGGCGACGAAAAACCATCGACGCGTATGGCGAACGCGCTGCCCGGGAAGTAGGGCCAGCGCGAGACCGCTATCGTTCCCGTCGCGCGGTAGCCGCTGGGCGCGCGCGCGACGCTCGCGCACAGCATCGGCGCGACGGCGAGCGTCAGCGCGCAGGCGAGTGCGCGCCGGATGCGATTCGACTCCCGGCTGCGATACACGACGATCCTACGCGCGAAAGTATCCGACCAAGAGCAGGACGATGCCGACGACGCTCAACGCGCCGCCGATGCCAAGGAGTGCGCGCGTGCGCACGAGCGTCGAGATCGACACGAGTACGACCGAGATATCGAAGAAGGTCGTACCGAGCTGCAGCACTTCGTACGACTTCAGCACCTCCTCGGAGTGAAGGTCGTCTCGTTCGGAGTCGGCTTCGAGCGCTTGCGCCCGCACGAGCAACGACTGCGATGCTCCGTTTTCGCGATCGGCGAGGCTTTGCACGGCCTTGCGCCCTTTCTCGGTCTTCAAAATCCCGGAATCGATGAGCGTCTGGGCGATTTGATACCGGACTTGCTTGGCTTCGTATTTTCCGTACGCGTCGGAGGCTTTTGCCTGAGCGAGGATCGCCTGATTCTTCGTGGTGAGTGCCGAGATCGACCGATGGTGCGCGAGCAACGTCCCGAGCGCGGCGAGAACGGCCGCGACGGCGATCACCACGGAGGTCAGCCGTTCGCGCTTGCTTCGGCGGATCTCGCCCGCTTCGCTCAAGGTTTTGTGGACGTTCTCGCTCACGGTTGCGCGCGGCCCTTTCTAGAGGCGGTTCGTTGCACGATGGCCGCAACGCGTTCGAGCGCGTCGGCAACGTCAGTTCCGGGTGCGACGGTCGTTTCCGCCGTCCTGCGCGGATCGAGCGCAAAACTCGCAAGCCGGTAGTCGCCGAAGGTCCCTGCAATCACGGCGCCGTCCGGGTCAACGGCGTACGCTCGCCGGGCCGCTGCGTCGAAAACGACGACGTACATTCGCAGTTCCAACGCACGCGCGCGCGCCAGCGGTTCGATCCATTCGGGCGGCCCGTGCGCCGTCCACGCCGCCCACACGTATCCCGCACGGCGGTATGCCACGAGTGCGCCCGGATCGAGCACGACGGCGTCGTCGACTCGCGCGCACGGGAGTTCGCCGTCGAGTGACGCACCGGCGCCACCCTCGGGTGCGAGGGCGCAGTCTCCGCCGAGCAGTTCGAGCCTGCGCTCGATGTCGGAGGGGAGCGGACCGGCGCCGATGACGACGCGTAGCGGTTGAGTGCGCGACGACGAGACGGCCGGCACGGAGCGCGCGCAATCCCGAGACCCCCGATGCGCTTCGATCGCTACCCTCGCCGTTATGATGGCGGGCGTTCCTTGCGCCGCAATCGCCAACACGCTGCCGGCGGCATCGACGATCTGGCTCTTGCCGCAATACGCCACCATACCGCGTTCGACGCCGCACTTGTTGGCGGCAACGAATGGAACGGCGTTTTCACGCGCGCGGACGCGGGCCAGCAGATCGGCTTGCACGTTCTCGAGCGCTTGCGGATTGCGGCCGCTCGTGACCCATGCGGTCGGCATCACGAGCAACTCCGCCCCGCCGTCGACCAACTCGCGCGCAATCGTCGGGATGCGGCCGTCGGCGCAGACGAGGACTCCGAGCGAACCGATCGAGGTCGCGACCGGTGCAATGCGCTCGCCCGGGACGAACCAGAGCCGGTCGAAATGCCACAGGAAAATCTTGTCCGCACTGCCGGCGATCGAGCCGTCGCCGTCGATGACGATCGCGGCGTTGCGCAAGCCGCGCGCGTCGCGTAAGGCGGCGCCCGCGACGACGACGGCACGCGTGTCGCGCGCAACGTCGCGGAGTAAGTCGAGCGCGCCCCCGATTGCCGCGTGGTCGACCCGAGCATCGCCCAGCACGTAACCGGGAAACGTCGCTTCGGGAAGAACGACGAGGTCGGCGTCCACTGCCGCCGAGCGTGCAGTCGCCGCAATCTCGCCCACAGCGTGCGCGAAATCCTCGGGATCGTGCGCTTGGAGCTGCACCGCCGCGACGCGGATCGTCCGGCTCATTCCGTCGCAGTTTCGCGCCGCCGGCGCGCGCGACCCTGTGCGCACCGCGGAAGGCGGACGCGCCGACGGTGGGAAACGTTTATCGCTCATGAGACGCATGCTGCTCGCGTCGCTGACCGCAATGACGATCGCGATTGGAATCGTCGTGTGCGATACGACGCCGAACCCCGCGGAGGCCTCGCCGGCCGCAACCGCATCGCCGAAAGCCTCGCCCTCCGCTTCGCCGTCCAAGAAAGATCCGTGCGGAGATACCAAGAGTAAATGGGCCCACATGCAATGCCAGGCGTTCAACGCTTCGGCGCCCGGCGACGAGTATTTCGGACGTTTGAAAATTAGTTATCTCGGGATCGACAACACGTTCAAGGACGGCGCGATCAGCGCCGGTGCCTACACCGTCGATCCGAACCTCATCAAGAAGCTGATGTTCGCCGACGAAGCTCTGCAGCGCTGGGCCACGAAGTACCCGAACGATCCGCAACTGCCGCGCTCGTACTTCTTGGGCATTCAGGTTTTCCGCAAAGTGTACACGCAGCCGGGCCAAGGTCTCGCATGGCACTACATGCAGATTCTCGTCACGAAATACCCGAGGACGTACTTCGGCAAGAACATCAAGGCGTCGCTTGCAAACGGGTATACCGAGCATTGGTTCGCGCTGGCGCAGCTTTGCCCGACGCCGTTGCCGAAAGGCGTCATGCCGGAGAAGACGCCGAGTGCCACGCCGACGCCCTCGCCCTCACCGGGACAACCGGCGGTCGACCTCATCACCCCGCCGTGCGTGCAGCCCTCACCGGTCGCCTCGCCCTCGTCGAGCGCCTCGCCGAGTTATCAGATCCTCCCGAGCGCGTCGCCGAGTACTCAGCCTTCTCCGCACGCATCGCATACTTAACGTGAGGTCTTGATTTCTTCCGACGACACGCACTCGCCCTAGCGTTTAAGTGACCTCACACGAGAATTGAAAAGGGCTCCGGGGTAATCCCGGAGCCCTTTTCTTTGGTTGGACGCGGCCTAGAACTTGATGCCGAGACCGAAGTACGGTCCGCTTTCGGCGAAGTTCGAAGGTGCGTTCATTTGACCCCAGCCGTAGTCTCCGAGGAAGCCGCCTTCAATGAAGAGCGGGATGCCTTGGAACGAGTAGTTCACGCCGATGTCATACTTCAGAACGTCGTACGACAACGTGAACGGACCACTGGGGCAGTTGTTCGTGCCGCAGTTGCCCTGCACGTTCCAATAGTAATACGCGCTCCCGTAGAACGAGAACGGGTGGTTGAGGTCGGGTAGCTTTTCGATACCCGCGCCGACGTTGTTCAGCGCAGGATAGCCGGCGTTGTTCGAGCGCCACAGGTAGCCGACGCCGATGTAGATGCGCGGTTGCAGGACGCGGAATCCTACGCGTGCATCGAGATCGTAGTCGCGCATGTTGAACGCGGGAACGAACGTCTGGAACTGTCCGCCGATCGCGGTGACGAGACCACTGGGATGCGAGTAGTTGTACTGCCGATAGTCGCCTTCGACCATCCACGGGAAGTTGAACAGATCGAACTCACCCGCACCGTGTAGGCGGTACGAGAAGCCGTTGCACGTGTTGCACGCGGACGTGCCGGGGCTGAACTCGTTGTAGACCTTTGGCGAGATGATGTAGTCACCCGCGACGTAAAGGTCGTGATACGGAGTCGCCATCGGCGTGGGAGTCGGAGTCGGCGGCGGCGGCGGCGGTGCACTTGCCGGCGGCGGCGGCGGCGTCGGCGGAATGTACCGCACGACGACGAGGTGCCGGTCGGCGACCCACAGCACGTACGCGCCCATACCTTCCGAAATGACGCGGACCGGTACGAGCACGTTGCCCTGATACATGATTGGCGGCACGTCCAGCGGACGTGATTCGCCGTTGATGACCACCTCGGGTTTTCCGACGGTCACTTTGACCTCGGCCCCGGGTTTGCTGACCGTTACCGTCTTGCTTCCCGCGTCGTAAGACACGGTAGCGCCCATTTGCTCGAACATCGAGCGGAGTGGAATCAGGAGCGTGCCACCGCGAACGAGCGCGGCGAGAACGCGAGCCTGTTTCAGAACGTCGGGCTTGGTGTAGACGTGGCGGTCATTGTAGAGAATCGGGATTTGACCCGACGGCGGCGAACCGAAGTTCGCCGGCGGAGTACCCATGGTCGAGCCTTGGTCTTGCGCGATCGCGTTGCTTCCAATGTTGCCATGCGACGCTTGGGACTGGGCTGCGACCGCGTTGAGCCCTAGGCCGGCTGCGATTAGCAGGGCCAGAGCTCCGGTGCTCAGTCGCTTCAATGTGTCCTCCTAGCTAGCTAGTTATAAAAGACCTCTCCCGCCCCAGTCGCGCCCAGCAGGGCGGACCGGGACAGTCCTGCCTCCTCCCTTCGGGAACAACCGTTTGCCCCCCCTGCAGCGAGGCCGGGGAGGCGGGAGGCGGCGGTCTCCCCCTACCCTACCGTTACGTCAGCTTTTCTTCAAGCTTTGCGAGGAACTTGGCCCGGTCCATCACGTAGCGCTCGTGGGTCCCTTCGGCGACGGCCTCACGCTCGTCGAAGACCTGGACCGCGAAGCTGATGCGCGGCCCGTCGATCATGACCACCTCGACTTCCGTCCGAACGATGAATCCCACCGGAACCGGCTTGTGATGTTGGAGGTCTATATGGGTGCCGAGCGTGACCTGATCGTTTTCAAGGACCGGATCGAGGCAATGAACGGCCGCGCCTTCGACGAGTTGGACCAGCATCGAAGTTGAGAGAACGTCGACACCCCGGTTCCCAGCCTTCTCTGCGGTCATCCACTCTTCGACGCGGCTCTGGAGGCTATACGAGCGACCGATGTCGAGTTTCGCGCTCATGCCCCGGGGAAGTACGCCCCTCAGACGGAGACCTCATTCCTTGGCCAAGGGTTCGAACGTCGCGCTATGAATCAAATCCCAGCCGGCGCCGTATATCCCGGTGAAACCCGGCACAACCGACAATAGGAGTGACATGCAGGATCATCGCCCTTCGGCTGCGCTAAGGGCCACGTTCGTCGCGCTGACGGCAACGCTGGCACTGAGCGCGTGCGGAGGCGGCGCCCCGAAAGGACCGCCGCCGCTCAGCGTTGATGCGGCGCCGGCAGTGCGCCAGAACATTGCGACTTATCTCACGCTCGACGGACAGATCGCGCCGAAGGAGCAATCGACGCTTGCCTTCCAGCAGAGCGGCACCGTCATCCACGTGAACGTGAACATCGGCGACGTCGCGCGTAAAGGCGAACTGCTCGCCGAGATCGATCCGTCCACGCTGTCGGCACAACTCTCTCAGGCGCAGGCCCAGGCGTCGCAGCAATCCGCGGCGGCCCAAGGCGCGGTCGTCGGTTTGCCCGTGCAAGTGCAGACGAATAACGCGGCGGTGCAATCGGCAAAGGCGAACCTCGACAACGCCAAGCTCGTATACGAGCAAGACAAGCAGTTATTCCGGCAAGGGTACGTTTCACAGACGGCGCTGCAGCAGGCACAAGCCTCATACGTCTCGGCGCAGGCCGCCTACAACAACTCCGTGGTCGGTTTGCGCAACAACGTCGTGAGCGCGCAGAACGTCAAGGCGCAGCTCGCGGGCGCGCAAGCGGCGGCAGCGCAGGCCAACGTGCTCAGCACGCAGCTCTCGCAGACGCGCCTATTCGCGCCGTTCGACGGCGTCATTTCGAACCGTTTGCTCGATCCGGGCGCGTACGCGAGCCCAAACCAACCCGTGCTCACGATCTCGCGCATCGACATCGTCTGGATCAACATCAACGTCCCGGACGAAGATCTCGGGTACGTTCGTCCCGGAACGCTCGTGCGATTCCGCACCTCGTCGCTGGCGAATCGAGAGTTCGACGGACGCATTCAAACGGTGAACGCCGTGCCGACGTCGGGAACGCTTTCGTACCTCGCGAGGCTGCAGATGAATAATCCCGGCGACGTGTTGCGCGGCGGCATGCTGGTCAGTGCGACGCTGCCCAAGCAGCAGGCGAGCAATGCGATCGTCGTGCCGCGCAGTGCCGTTGCGGATACGGAAAGCGGTTCCGTGGTCTACGTCGTCAATGCCGGTAAGGCGCAAGCAGTTCCGGTGAAGGTGGGCGTCGAGACGGATACGCTAGCGCAAGTGGTCAGTCCCAAGGTGCAGCCTGGAACGCAGGTCATCACGACGCGTCCCGATGCGCTCAAAGACGGCAGCGTCGTTGCGGTCAACGGCACGCCCGGACCCAGTGCTAGTCCCGCAGGAAAAGCGTCGCACTGATGAAGTCCGTTTTCTTGCCGCTCGTTGCCGCAGCACTTTGCGCGGCACTGGTTCTCCCCGTCGCCGGCGTCGCGCAGAGCACGCCCGGTTCGAAGATCATCCTGCCGACGCCGCAGCCGATGCCGACGTCCGGCACCACGCCGTTGCCGTATCCCGCGTACGGCACGCCGGCGCCCGACGTTGCCACTCTCCATCCAAAAAACGGAGTGCCGACCAGCATTTCGGTCGAACAGGCCACGAAGATCGCGGTCGCGCTCTCACCGGTCTTTGCTTCGCAGAACGCGCAGTGGGCCGCCATCCATGCGAAGTACACCTCAGAGAAACAAGCCCTCTATCCCGCCGTGAGCGCCAACGGAACGATCGGCAAAGGGTATCAAAACGGAAACGTCACGCTCAACAACAACGTCACGATTCCTTCGGCGACGCCGATCGGCGTCGGCGTCTCGGCGAACGGTACGACGTCGACGGAGACGGCGTCGATCACGGTCCAACAGCTAATTTTCGACGGCGGCCGTACGATCGCGGCGATTCATTCGGCAAAATCGGCCGACTACGCAGGCCGCGAAACGCTCTTGCGCGATTTGCAGACGCTCGCGCTCAACGTCGCCACCACGTACTACAACGTGCTCCAAGCCAACGCAACCGTGACTGCCGACGCACAGCTCGTCCGGGAGTTCGAAATCAACGAACAATCGGTCGTCGCGCAGATTCGTAACGGCGCCGCCGCACGCTCGGACTTAGCCGGCGCGCAGTTCCAGACCGCGCAGGCCCGCGGAAACCTGGTGACGGCGCAGGGCCAGGCAATCGCCGCGCAAGCTTCGTTCGCGACGACGATGGGCTTAGATGCGGACGCCGAGGTCGTGCCCAAGCCGTTGCGGGAGCAGCCGCCGCTGCCGAATCCGACCTACGAGCAATCGCTCAAGCGCGCGTTTGCGCTGCGTCCGGACTACCTTGCCGCCGGCTACACCGTCGAATCCGACAAGGAGGGCTTGCGCTACGCCAAACTGGCGCGGTTTCCGATTTTGACGGCGGCCGCCAGCGACGAGGTGAGCCGCGATTTCGGCGCAATCACCAACAGCTTCTCGAATCAGAAGGCGATCGGGCTGAACCTCGCGATTCCGATCTACGACCAGGGCCAAACCAACTACAACGTCGCGGTCGCCGCGGCGACGCTCGATCAGGCGTTCGCGGCGCTGAATCAAAGCCATCTGCAGGTTGAGTCCGACGTACGGTCTGCGCTGGCCAACCTCATCTCCGCGCGCGCCGCACTCGTACAGGCCGATTCCGAATTAACGGCGGCAAAAGTATCGCTCGACGCGACGCAAGCGCAATATAAAGTCGGCGCCACGACGATCATCAACGTCGTGACCGCCGAAGCGAACCTTGCAACCGCGCAAGCGGCGCAAATTACGGCAGTCTATTCGGTCCAAAACGCCGAGCAGAACTATCTCTACGCAACCGGCTTGAGCGATTTGCAGTTATAGCCGGCCGCCCAGGTCGCCCGGACGCCGCCGCTAAATCATAGCGGCGCAATGGCTTCGCAAGCGCCGGGCGTCCCGGCTGCCGTATCCGATCCGCTTAATTCGGCGATTCTGGCGATCTCCGAAGACCGCTTGACGGGATTTCAAACCGACCCTTTCGGCGAAATCGCCGCGCGCAGCGGCATTCCGGCCGAGGCCGTCATCGAGCGCGTGGTTGCGATGCTGCGTGCCGGCACGATTCGCAGGGTGCGGCAGACGGTGATGTCGACGAATCTCGCACGCGGAGCGCTGTGCGCGTGGCAACTGAGCGAAGATCGGCTCGACTCCGCGTTCGAGTACATGTTTCGCGACGATCCCTTCTCCGGGCACGTCGTGATCCGTTCGACCGACGCCGCGTCGCCGGGAAGCACCTACCGCTTATGGACGACGCTAAAGGTGCCGCAAGGCTACTCGCTGCGCAAACACGCCGAACTGCTGCGCGGCATCGTCGGCGCGGAACGTTTTCGTTTGATGCCGGCCAAGATGCTGTTCACGCTCGGCGTGGGGCACGTGCGCCGGCGCGGGCTGGAACCGGGCGCGCGGGCGGATTCCCCCGGCAAGCCGCAGCACACCGAATTCGTCGAACTCTCGCAACGCGAATGGCGCGCGCTCACCTCACTCAAGCGTGAGTTTGCCGCGGAGGAGATCGTGCGCGATCTGTGGCGCGCCCGCGCCGCCGAAGCCGGGATGGAACTCGACGAGTTCGTTGCGATCGCGTCCGACCTCAACCGCCGCGGCGTGATCGGGCGCTTCTCGACCTTTCTCGAGCACGTCAAGGCCACCGCCAACGACGAGCGCGTCACGCGCTACAACGCGCTCTTTCATTGGGCGGTGCCGCCGGGACGCGAGATCGAAGCCGGTTGCGAGGTTGCGCGGCACTACGTCGTCACGCATGCCTACTGGCGCGAAGGCGGACCGGAGTTTCATGGGGTGAACGTCATGGCGGTGGTGCACGGCACCGAGAAGCCCGTCGTGCTCGCGCACAAGGCCGCCATCGACGCGCACTTGCGCGAAGCCGGCATCGAGTTTTCGTATACCAACGTGTTTTGGGGCGGGCGTAGCGAAATCAAGCCCTCGGAGATTGCGCCCGATGCCTACCGCGATTTCTGCCGGCGTCACGGCGTCGAGCCCGAAGCCATGCTCGCCGAATCCGGCGAGGAAGGAGCCTAGTTTGAAGAGCGCGTTGGCCGCCGTTACCCCGGCAATCTTAGGTGCGGTGCTCGTTCTGAGCGGCTGCACGAAAACCGGAACCGCCGGCGGTCCGGCCGGCGGACGCCATCCGTGGACTCAGCCGGGCGTGCTCCGTTTCTCGGAGTTCACGGATCCCAAAAACCTGAATCCATCGCTTGACTCGGCGGCGCCGACTCTCGACCTCGCGATGTTCATCTACTCCTGGACGATTCGCTACGACGCTCACGCGCGTCCGTATGCGGATGCGCTGAGCGAAGTACCGACGATTGCCAACGGCGACGTGAGCAAAGACGGGCTTACGCTGAAGTACAAGCTGCGGCACAACATCAAATGGCAAGACGGCGTGCAGCTCACGTGTCGCGATCTCAGGTTCACCTGGCAAGTCGTGATGAATACGCACAACAACGTCATCACGACCGACGGATACAAAGACATCGGCAGCATCGATTGTTCCGATCCGTACGTTGCCGTCATTCACATGAAGAGACTCTACGCGCCGTTCCTCCAGCAATTGTGGAGCGTCAACGGCAACTCGCCGATTCTGCCCGAGCATTTGCTGGCCAAATATAACGACGACAAGGGCTCGTTCAACAGCGCGCCTTACAACTCGATGCCGATCGGAAGCGGTCCGTTCAAAGTCGTTTCATGGCAGCGCGGACAGGAAGTTCGCATGGAAGCCAATCCGGACTTTTACCTCGGCAAGCCGAAACTCAACACGGTGATTTACAAGATCATCGCGGACGAAAACACGGTTCTCGCCGAACTTCAATCCCACGAACTCGACATGCTGGCGCTCGGTTCGGGCTTGAAGTGGCCCGCCTATGCCGCATTGGCTGCCGACCCCCAAAACGGGCTCACGGCGATTCGCGTCGACTCCTACCTTTGGTCGCACGTCGACTTCGATCTGCGCCACCCAATCGTAAGCGACATCAACGTCCGCCGGGCGCTTGCCTACGCCACCGACCGTAAAGAAATTATCGACAAGATTCAGCACGGTTCGGGTCTTGCCGCCGAGACCGACCAGAGCCCCGCGCTTTCGTGGGCGTTCAGCAACGACGTCACCCATTATCCGTTCGATCCGGAGAAGGCCAAGGCGCTGCTGGAGGCCGACGGATGGAAGGTCGGCCCGGACGGAATTCGCGTGAAGAACGGCCAGCGCTTGGAGTTCACGCTGAGCACGCAGACCGAATCGAACGCCGGCAAGGCGCTGCAGACGTTTTTGCAGAGCGCGTGGCACGACATCGGCGTGCAGGCCGACGTGAAGAACTATCCTTCGAGCCAGTTCTTCGAGAACTCCAGTGCCGGTATTTTGCAAGGCGGTCACTACGACGTGGCGCTCTTCAGCTGGATCGGCGCCGCAGACCCCGACGACAACGCGATCTACTCCGGCCACAACCTGGCGCCGAAAGGCCAGAACGCGATGATGTGGGAGAACGCCAAGGCAACCGCCGCGATGGACGACGCGCTCAAGACGATCGATCAGGCACGGCGCAAACGCGATTACGCTCATCGTCCAGCAGCAACTGTCGATCGACGTGCCGACGATCATCATCAGTTTCGCCCGCGTGCCCTACGTCTATAACACCGACTTGAAAGGATTCGACCCGTCGCCGGTGATATCGGCATTTTGGGATCCCTGGAACTATTCGATCTGACGGGTGTGCTTAAAGGAGGAGGCTCTTTAATGCATCGCCGCATCCGCGCGCTCGCCGCCATCGTCACCGCCGCGTTCCTTTGCTCGTGCTCCAAGGCGGGCCAGACGACGGCTCCTCCGACGCACGCGCTCGTATTGGCCGACGGCAGCGGCGACCTCGTTTCTCTCAACCCTCATTTGTTCACCGAGTTGACGCTCAGTTACATCTCGGAACTAACGCAAGCGTATCTCATCAAATACGACGTGCAGAACCGGCCGTACCCGGAACTGGCGACCGAAGTGCCGAGCCTCACGAACGGCGGGATCTCTCCGGACGGCAAAACGATTACGTGGCATCTGCGCAAGGGCGTGCGCTGGTCGGACGGAGCGCCCTTCGACGCCGACGACGTCGTGTTCTCGACGAAGGTCGTGCTGAATCCCGCCAACAACGAGGTCGGTCGCGACGGCTGGAACCTCATTCAGAAGGTCGGCGAGCCCGATAAATATACGGTCGTCTACCACCTGAGCCGTCCCTACTCGCCGTTCATTCCGACGTTTTTCGGCAGTGCGGGCGCGAACCCGGACCTGCTGCCGAAGCACCTCCTTCAGAAATATCCGAACATCAATCAGATTCCGTATAACTCGAAGCCGGTCGGGATCGGACCGTTTCGCGTCGTCGCCTGGCATCGCGGTGACAATATCCTGCTGGAGGCGAATCCCTACTACTTCCGCGGCCAGCCGAAGATCAAAAGAATTACGTACCGTATCGTGCCGTCGTTCGATACGCTCGCGACGCTGATGCAAACCGGCGAAGTGCAGTTGTGGCCGGTCGTCCCGTCGGGGTACATCGATCGGATGCTCGCACTGGCAAACACGAAGACGGATATTGTGTCGAGCGCCTACTACGCGCATCTCGATTTCAACGTGGCGCGCCCGCTCGTCAGCGATCTTCGCGTTCGCAAAGCCATACTCTACGCGATCGACCGCCCGGAAATCGCGCGCAAGATCTCGCACGGCCATGCCGTCGTTCAGGAGAGCGTCATGCCGACGGTCAATCCGCTCGCGCCCGCACCCAACGCGATCCCGCTCACGCCGTACGATCAGGCGAAGGCCAAGCAACTGCTCGACCAAGCCGGCTGGAAGGTGGGTTCCGACGGCATCCGCGTCAAGAACGGCCAGCGGCTGTCGTTGCAGTTCCCGTACTACACCGGCTCGGCGAGCGCAGACGACCTCGTCGAGTTCGTTCGTCAGGCGCTCCGCACCGTGGGGATCGATATCCAAACGCGCAAATACGCACCGGCGATGTTCTTCGCTCCTTATCAGCAGAACGGCATCGTCTACGGCGGCAAATGGGACATGACGACCTTCTCGTGGCAGGCGTTGCCCGTCGCCGACATTTCGAACAACTGGGAGTGTAATCAAATCCCGCCCAACGGGCAGAACGTCTCGCACTTTTGCAACAAAGACCTCGATGCGATGCTCGAAGCAGTCAAGGCGACCTACGACCCGGCGCGGCAGCGCGCGCTCCTGAAGAGCGAACTGCAGCTCATCGCCGCGAACGTGCCGACCATCGTCATCTACGTTCCGCAAGTCGGATTTACGCACAGCCCGAATCTTACGAACTTCACCCCGAACGCGTGGACGCCGTTCGACAATTTCTTAAATACCGATATCTAGCCAGATCATCCCGAGCGCCGGGCCCTTGTGTCACCCTGAGCGAAGCGGCCCTGAGCGAGCGCAGCTTGTCGAAGGAACGCAACGTATGACGCCGCTCACGATTTTCGGTCTGTTCGCCGTAACGGCGATGCTGATCACGTACGCGTTTGAAAAACGAAGCCCATCGTTTATCCTAGCGTTCGCCTCCGCTTGCGTTTTAGGCTCGATCTACGGCTTTCTACAGGGTGCGTGGCCGTTCGGCATCCTCGAAGCGATCTGGTCGGTTGTCGCGATCGCGCGGTGGCTGCGCACAAGCACCGTCTGACTGCGCTAACGACGGTCCTTTAAGCGCGCCTCCGCTCAGCGTAGACGCTTAGTGCCAGCAGTGCGCAGCCGAGGAGCGGTAACGCGCGCAGGAAGGCCCACACCGGTTCGGCTGCGAGTAGTCCGCTGCGTTGCTGTTCGGCGGCCCAAACCCCGGCGATCGACGCAGTCGAGGGTGCGTGGAACGCGCCGAGTGCGTCGGGCCAGACCGGCGCCGGATGCGTCGCTCCGAGCCACGCCGCAATGACGAATACGAAGGCGACCACAGTCGTCGCGGTAAGCGCGCCGAATAGTTCGCGACGCCGAAACGCTTCGCTCGCGCCGCGGAGCGCAACGAATGCGCATGTGGCGGCAGCGGCGAGCAAGGCGCTCTGAGCGATGCCGGTCGGGCGCTGCGCGAGGCCGAGCCAATCGATCGCTGCGAGCAGCGTCGCCGCCAGCGCGAGGGAGCGCAGTGGACCGCGCGTGCGAAGCGCGCACCAGCCGGCCGCGGCGTAGGCGACGACGAGATCGTGCTCGTGAAAGAACGCCGTGACGAAGGGTGCCAACGCCGCGATCGCGGCGAAGCGCGCAAACGGATCGCCGATGCGGCGCCAAAGAACGATGGCGGCGAGGAATGCCGCCGCCGCGCAGGCGACGGCGATCGCGGCGGCAGGAACGGATGAAAGTCCGGCGCCGTAGGCGATTGCGCCCGGAGTGAACTGAATCGCGCCGAACCGCTCGGCGCGGGCGTGTTCGGCAAGATGTGTCGCATACTCGAGCGGCCAGCGCAAGCCGAAGAAGGCTGCGCCGAGCGCGTAGGCAGCGAGCGCACCGAGCGCGATGCCGGCGGTTGCGCGATTTCGTCCGAGGGGAGCGACGAGTCCAAAGGCGACGTTCGGTTGCGCGAATGCGACGAACGATGCGGCAACCCTCGGTAACAACGGGAGCGGCAGCGATGCCAGCGCCGCGGCGAGAAATGCAAGCAACGCCACTTGGCCGAGCGCGACGTCGCTCGTCAGCGGTCCGAAGCCAACGGCCAGCACGCTCGCGTAGAGAAATGCTTGCGCACTCGGTGCCGCGGACGCGCGCACGACGACCGTTACGAGCGCAAGCGCTGCGATGACGAGCAGCGCGCTCCAGAGCCCGGCCGCGATCGGGTAAGGAAGGCGCGCGACCACGCTCCAGAGCGCAATCGCCGGCGGCGGCGCAACGAACGGCAGCACTTCGTCGCGCGTTGCGTCGACGCCGGGAACGGCGCGTTCCGCATTCCAAATCGCACGGCCGTATGGATTCTCGCCCGCGTTCCATGCCGATCCCGCACTCCAGTAGGCTTCGAAATCGCGCAGAAACGGGCCGGGCGTTGCGACCGGGCGGAAGCAGAAGAGTGCGAGAGCAATACACGCTACGGCAAACGCCGCAAGCAGTTGTTGCGTTCGCAGCGCTCCCGTCACCAAGCGGGCGCGCCGGTGCCGGCCGACGCGGCGCCGTGCGAGCGCGCCAAGACGAAGAGCAGACCGAGCAACGTGGCGAGATACCACGCACTGACCCGCAAACGCGCAGCGAACGTCATCGTGGCCGCGCGCGGATCGACGTGGCCGCGCCACGCCGCGAGCATCGACGGCAGCCCCAGCAAACCGACGATGGCCACGAAAAGTATCGGAATGTGAAAGTAGGCGGCGAAGGCGACGAATGCGAGCAGCCCGGCGATCCAGAGCGGCGGCCAGACCGCGCCGATGATGCGTCCGCCGTCGAACGGCGGCATCGGCAGAAGATTGAAAAGATTCAAGAATGCCGACAGGTCTGCGCAGGCAAACCAGAATCGATCGGCGGTCGCCATGCCGATGGCCATACAGACAGCGGCGAGTCCCATGCCGGTGACCGGTCCGGCCAGCGCAATGTTGGCATCGTGCTCCAAGTTCTCCGGCGGTGCGCCGGCGGTGAAGGCACCGAAGAGCGGAATGAATGCTGGAAGGCGCACCGGCAACCCGTACGCTCGAAAGGCCGCGTAATGTCCGAGTTCGTGCGCGAGCAGCACGCAGCATGACGACGACCGCCAACCGCCAGCCGAAAAACGCCACGTAGATCCACAGCGAGAGCAGAAACGTCCAGCCCGGCGCCAGCAGTTTGAGGCCGAACAGCAGTACGAGCTTGAATTTCAAGAGGAACGCCAGAACCGCAGCGCCGGCCGTGCCGATGACGCCGGAAGGCTTGCGGCGCGCGGCTTTGGGTTCGGGTTCGCCCGGTTGCGGCGGAGGCAGGTATTGCACGGCGTCCTCTTCAACCGCCGGTCGGCCGTGCCTGTAATTGTCATCGCAGGCGGCGGGTTCGCGGGAACCGCCGTTGCCCGGAGACTCGAGCGGCGCTTATCGCCGGACGAAGCCGACGTCGTGCTGCTCTCGCGCGACAACTACACGCTCTTCACCCCGATGCTGCCCGAAGTGACGTCCGGCGAACTGGAAGTCCGGCACATCGTCACGCCGATACGCGCGCAACTGCAGCGCACGAACTTCATCCTCTCTGAAGTCGGCACGATCGACGTCGAACGCCGAACGGTCGAGTACCGGCACGTGCTCACCGGGCTGACGCGCACGATCGCCTACGATCAGCTCGTATTGGCGCTCGGATCGCAGACGTCCACGTTCGGTTTGCCGGGCGTCGCAGAACACTCGTGGACGCTCAAGACGCTCGCCGATGCCGACGCACTGCGCAACCACCTCGTCTGGCTGCTCGAACTCGCCGACACGATTTCCGACGCAGCGCGCAGACGGCGGTTGCTGACCGTCGTCGTCGTTGGTGGAGGATTCACCGGCGTCGAAACCGCCGGTGAGATTTACGAACTCTTCCGCAGCGCGGTGCGTTTCTACCGGCGACTGCGGCTCGACGAACTGCACATGGTGCTTGTCGAAGGCGGCGCAACGCTGCTCGCCGGCTTGCCGCCAAAGATGGGCGAGTATTCGCGGCGCATCCTGGAACGGCGCGGGATAGAAGTCCTTACCGGCGACGGCGTCACCGCCGTCGACGCAGAGGGCCTCACGCTGCAAAGCGGACGGCGGATCGAGAGCGAAACCGTGATTTGGAGCGCCGGCGTATCGCCGTCGCCCGCAATCGCCGCGTTGCCGTTACCGAAAACCAAGCGCGGCGCCGTGATTACGGGGCCCGACATGCGCGTCGGCGAGGGAACGGACGTATGGGCGCTCGGCGACTGCGCTGCGATTCCCGACGGCGAAGGCCACGACTATCCGATGACGGCGCAGCACGCAATCCGCGAGGGCCCGCATCTCGCCGACAACATCGTAAACGTGCTGCAAGGCCGTCCGACGCGGCCCTTCTCCTATCGCACGCTCGGCATGATGGCCGCGCTCGGCGGGCGCCGCGCGGTCGCGGAACTGCCCGGGAGCCGTGTGCTGACCGGCTTTCTCGCATGGTTTCTCTGGCGGACGTACTATTTGGCGCGACTTCCGGGGATCGACCGCCGCCTGCGCGTCGCGTTCGACTGGACGCTCGAACTGCTCTTTCCGCGCGACATCGCGGAGTTGCGCGTCGGCGACACGGTGCCGTCTGAAAAGCGGAGTGAGCCGCCGAAGATTCGGTAAGCGTGCAGTAGCGCCCTCGGCGCCGTAGAAGTCCCGCATCATGGAACTGCGCGAACCGATCGAACGCTTGATCCGCGACCCGAAGGAGTTTACGCGCGGCGTCGTCTTCCCGGATCCGTCGCAGATTCGTATCTACGACGAAACGC
Organism: Vulcanimicrobiota bacterium; assembly: GCA_963704715.1. GTDB lineage: Bacteria > Vulcanimicrobiota > Vulcanimicrobiia > Vulcanimicrobiales > Vulcanimicrobiaceae > Tumulicola. The sequence goes on from OY969933.1 coordinate 2,735,867, forward strand.
TGCGGGACGGCGAGCAGATGCCGGGCGTGTGCTATACGCCGCCGCAGAAACTTGAGATCGCGCGAGCGCTCGCCGAGATCGGCGTGCACGTGATGAGCGTCGGCTTTCCGGCCGCCTCCGAAGGCGACCGGCGCACGCTGCAACTCGTCATGGGCGCGAAACGGCGCGGCGAGCTCGGCGACGTGGAGATCGTCGTGATGTGCCGCAGCAACCGTAACGACATCGACGTCACCGTCAAGACGTTGCGCGACGCCGGCATCGAGCCGTCGGAGGTGACGTTCTTCATTTTTACCTCCGGCAGCGATCTGCACCTGAAATATAAGATCGGCAAGACGCTCCTGCGCTTCGAGGGACGCGACGAGCGAGAGTGGCTGGACCTTCCGCTCGAGTTCTATCGCGAGGCCAACATCCGGTTGCAATGCGATGCGATCGCCCACGCCCGCGCCTGCGGGGTGGAGCGCATCGAGTTCGGCGCCGAGGACGGCAGCCGCGGCGACGTCGACTATTTCATTCGGTATTTCAAGGCGGGCATCGAGGCGGGCGGCGCGCGTCCGGCGTGGCCCGATACCGTCGGCACGCTCACGCCCGAGGCGACGCGCTGGTATTGTTCGCGTATCGTCGAAGCGTTGCCGGCGGGATTGCCGATCGTGGCGCACCTGCACAACGATTACGGTCTCGGCACGATCAACGCGATCACCGCGACGTCGTGCGGCTTCCAAGTCATCTCGGTGACGGCCAACGGCTACGGCGAGCGCGCCGGCAACGTGAAGCTCCACGAATACGTCGTCGCGATGCGCGTTCTTTACGGCATCGAGATTCCGGGTTTCAAGTATCACAAACTGCGCGAGCTGGCGCGCTTCATGGAGCGAATGAGCGGAATTCCGATGCAGCAGCACGAGCCGATCGTTGGCTCGAAGGTCTTCGCCCACGAGTCGGGGATTCACACGCACGCGATCCTCATCGACCACCGCATGTACGAAGCGGTGCCGGCGGACGTCGTCGGCGCGGAGACGAGCTTCATCTTCGGCAAGCACTCCGGCGTCGCGCTGGTCGAGGAGACGCTGCGCAAGCAGCGTTCGCGGCTGGAACGGGCCGGGGTGGTGCCGACGAGCGAGCTGGCCCACCGCGTGACCGACGAGATCAAACGGCTGCGCGAAGAACGGGCCGCGTCGAGCAAGAGCGCCGAAGCGATCGAACGCTACGAGCAGGCGATGCGCAGCCTCTCGCTCGACGAAGAAGACGTCTTCGCGATCGCGCTTGCGTTAGGCAAGCCGCAACCGGCCGTCGCTACTTCGCCGTAACCGGAAAGTCGAAGCGGGTCTTCGGGAAGGGCTCCGCGGCGAGGACGAAGCTCCACCAGAGATCGCCCGAGGGCTTGAACCCGTATTTTCCCATCAGCACCGTCAGCATCGACCGGTGCGAGTCGGCAAGCGTGCCGGCCGATTGCGAAGCGCGCGAGAGCGGATCCATGCAGTCGAAGCTCGTGCCCATATCGATCGAACCGTCGTGGTAACGCTGAACGAACGGCGCGATGCACGAATGCAGGCCGGCTACCCAAGGAACCGGCGACGGGATGCCGATGCGCTCCAGCGTGACCGCGATGGCGCTTCCCCGCGCGCCCGGCGACGAGACCGAGAGATAGCCCTGCGCAAACAGCTGCGATTTTGCGAGGCGAGGATAGTACTCGGCCTTCATGCGCTTGTCCGAAGCAGCCTTGCTCCAGACGAACAGCGCGTTGAGGGCGCGTTGCGGTTGATAGCAGTCGTAGACGCGCAGCGAGAGACCGGCATCCGTGAGTTCCTCTTGCGCCTTCGCGAGTGCGAGCGCGGCCCGCTGCGTGAGAATGCAGACCGGCGCGAGGTATCCGGGCAGGGCACGCCCGACGGGATTGTGCCTACCGGCGTAGCGGATGTCTTGCGCGATCGACGGCGCGACGTCGGAAAGGTAGACGAATCCTCGCGGAAGTGCCGCGCTTTTCGGCGGCGAGGCCGCGCACAGCGCGACCGCAGCCAGCGCCGCGAACCAGCGCTTCACGCTTGGCCGCCGAGGCGCCACGTCGCGACGAACGCCTTGAAGATCGTTGGAAAGTCGCCGTGGACGAAGCGCACGCTGCGCCCGCCGGTGCGCACGAATCCGGGGATCGTTGCGACGAGATCGGCCTGCTCGGTCTTCACCAAATCCACGGCGAGTTCGATCGGCGCTTCGAAACGATAGGGTTTCGCCGACGCCGCGGATTCGATGGCGGCGCGCGCACCCTGTCGAATCGCGGCGCAGGCGGCGGCGGGCGTCATCGAGGCGGCCGCAAAATTCCCGATCGATTCCTTCACGACGACGCCGTTCACCCGCGGCAGCAGCGCACGAACGCCGTCGACGGTCGTGCGGTCGCCGGTGATCAACAGCAGCGGGATGCCGAAATGGCCGAGCAGGGCGGCGTTGAAGATCGCTTCGCTGCAGCGGACGCCGTTGACGCGCACCTCGTAAACGACCGACGGCGTATAGGTGTGGCAGAGCACGGCGTCGGCGTCGCCGGCTCCGCCGTGGTAGCCGACGAAGAACGCGCCGTCGAAGGTCGCGTCGGCGTCCTGCACCATCGAAAACGGCTTGCGGTTTCCGAAGAGCACGCGAATGTCGGGCGGTAACTCGTCGAAGAGCAAATTGCGCATCGGCCCGTGCGAATCGTTGACCAGTACGTCGCCGGCGCCCGCGAGCCGAGCGCCTTCGATGGCGGCGGCAACCTCGCGCGTGTAGTAGGCGCGGTACATCGAGTACTCGGGATGCGGCGTTCGCGCGTCGACTTGCTGCCACGACGTGACGCCGGCGACACCTTCCATGTCGCAGGAAACGTAGAGTTTCACGAGGCGTTGGCCGCGCTGCCGAGGCGCGTCGCGACGACGAACGCGTTCATCAATGCCGGATAATCCGCGGCCTCAAATCGCACGGCGCGGGCGCCGGCCCTCGCGAAGCCGGGCATCAATTCGATGAAGTCCGCGTTCTCTACGTTGACGGTTTCGACGAGCAGTTCGAAGGGCGGCTCGAAGACGAAGGGTTTTGCTTGGGCAACACGGCCCATGGCCTCGCGCGCCCCCTCGCGAATCGCTTCGCGCGCGGCTTGCGGCGTCAGCGAGTTGACCGCGGAGTATCCGACCGCATCCTTGACGGCGACGCCGACGCACCACGGCATGACGTCGGTCACGGCATCGACCGTTTGCCGGTCGCCGGTAACGAGCAGCAGCGGCACACCGTACGCGCCCGCCAGCGCAGCCGTCAACAATGCCTCGCTGCACGGCGTGCCGTTGACGCGCACGTCATAGATCGTCTCGGGACTGTACGTATGCGAGAGCGTCGCAGCCTCGCCGGCCCGCGCGTGGTATCCGGTAAAAAAGGCGCCCGCAAACGTCCCATCGAGGCCTTGTCCCATCGACCACGGCTTGCGCGTGCCGGTGATCACGCGCAAGCCCTCGTCGTGCGGCAGTTCCTCCCAGACGAGATTGCGCATGTCCCAGTGCGAATCGTTGACGAGAACGGCGGTGGCGCCGGCGGAGCGCGCCCCGTCAATTGCTGCGCTCACTTCCTGCGTCATATAGCGACGGTAAACGGGATACTCGAACGTATCGGACGGATCGCATTGCCGCCACGCACAGACGCCGGCCGTGCCTTCCATGTCGCACGAGATGTAGAGTTTCATCGTTGCGACTGCACGAACTCGTCGCGCGCTTCGGAGAGTCCCGCAGCGGCGGCGACGTTGTGCGGGTTTGCGCGCAGCGCGCGAAGGTAGAGCGGAATCGCATCGGCGTAGCGGCCGGCGGCGAGGTACATATCGCCGAGCTGCGTGATCGCGACGTCGTCCTTCGGATGGGTTGCGATTCGGTTGCGGAGCGCGCGCAGCTCTTCCGCGACCGCCGGCGGCGGACCCCCTTCGACGCTCTGTTGGGAGCCTTGCGGCCTCTGTCCCGCGTTAGCCGCGTTCGGGTTAGAGGCCTTACCGAAAACCGTTCCGGTAACGCCGAAGCCCTCGATCAGGAAATAGGCTACCGTCGCCAAGAAGGCGAGCGCGATAGCGGCAAAGATCGGAACGGCGATGTGCGGCGGCAAGCCGCGCGAAGGCGTCGAGCGCACGAAAGAGCCGGTTGGACGTGCGGCGAATGCGACCCTTGCGGCCGACGATGATGACGAATATTCCCTCCGAATCCGACTTGCAACTCCTCTTCGCTCGCTTGAACTACGAGCATTTCAACGGCGAGGTTCCGGATTGCCGCATCCGCTATAACGAACGCTTCTCGAATTCGGCCGGGCGCATCAGCTATGGCGACCGTCCGATGACGATCGAGCTCTCGCCGAAACATTTCCGGAAATATCCCGAAGCGCTCGTCGAGACGCTCCTTCACGAGATGATTCACGCGTGGTGCTTTGCGCGCTTTCGCGACATGGGGCACGGACCGCGCTTCAAGAAGAAGCTGCGCGAGTGCGGAATGTCGTCGATCTACCACGAGCTCGGCAACGTGCGGCCGCTGCGCGAGTCGAATCGCCGCTACCTGCTGCGCTGCGACCATTGCGCGTTCGAGGTGCTGCGTAAACGCAAGCCGGCCAAGCCGGCCAGCTGCCCGCACTGCAACAAGCGCCGCTTCGATCCGCGCTATCCGCTCGCGATCTACGAAATCGTCGAGATGCGCCACCTCGGCGATACGGTGTCGGGTATGAAAGCGGCCGAACGGGGCCGCTAGTCGTTGTCGGGTGCGATGTTGGACGGCGGGGCGTTGAGGAACGTGTCGGCACCGTACGGTGCTGGAACGTCCGCGCCGCGGCGCGGATCGAGCGAGAAGTCGAAGGCATTCGAGAGGCTGGTGGCGCGCCCGTCGGTGTAGCCGTCCTGGAGCGCTCCGAGCACCGGCAAATCGAACGTTTCCTCGATGAATTTCAGGATGCTGCCGAACTCGTACTGCGTATGGACGACGTGCGACGTGAGCCCGTAGGTGAACGGGGAGATGATGAGGCAGGGCACGCGAATTCCCAATCCTCGAAAGTCGCCCTGGACGAACTTGCCGCCGAATCTCGGCGATTGCGGCGGCACCGCTAGGTCGGACCAGCCGCCATAGTCGTCCCATACGACGACGATTGCCGTGCTCTGCCAGAGCGCCGAGTTGTGATGGATCGCGTTCACGATGCTTGCCACCCACGACGGACCTTTATTGCCGTTGTACGGGCGCGTTTCGGCATGATCCGAGTTACGGACGTCCGGGACCACCCACGCCACGTTCGGAAACGTGCAGGTGTGCGAAGCGCAGCGCGCGTCGCTGAGAACGGTCGACGGCGGGGAGACGACTTTCGACCAGTCCGCACCGTCGCGAACGTTCTGGATGGCATCGAACGCCGACCATAAGGGTCCGCCCGGATCGCACTTCCCGACAGGCGTCACGCACGGAGCGTAATACTTCCAGGAAACGCCGGCCGTATCGAGCGTGTCGGCCATCGTCTTGAACTCGGTCAAGCACGGAAATGGACCGTTGGATTCGTACAGACGGTTCACGCCGTTGTAGTGGATGTACGGACTGACGGTGCTCGGCGGCGCGTCGCAGCCCCACGGTTCGTTCGAGGGTAAATCGACGAGTGCGTTGTTGCCGGGCACGAGGTCGTCGTTGCCGGCAATGAGCGTAAGATGTCCGGTGAAGCTGGCTCCAAACTCCGTCGGAAACATCTCGTCGGCGACGACGTACTGCTGCGCCATCTCCCAGTACGGGCCTGCCTCATTGGGAGTGTCGGGAACGTACGCGTACGGAAGGGCCGGCGGGTCGTAGTAAAACGCGTCGTAGCAGTAACCGTCCATCTTTCCGCCGTCGAACGATTTGAGCGACGATCCCCAACTATGGTTGATGTCGTGCGGGTATTCCAGCTTCACGGGCTGGAGCGCGATGTGCGGTTTTTCGAGGATGCTCGGACAGTTCGCAATTCCGCTGGTGTGCCGTCGCAGTCCTTGGAGATGCCCGGTTGGATCGCCGAAAATGTTGTCGAGGCTGCGGTTCTCCTGAATAACGATCACGATGTGTTTGATGCATTTGATCGTGCGGTCGCACTTGGCGGGGCGCGCGGCACGCGCGGGCGCAAGGGGAGCTTCCGCGTGAACGCCTGCCGCTTCGCAGCCGGCGAGCGCGAGTACGAGCGCAGCGGCGACGAGAACGACCGGCGCTCGGGCGCTCACGACATCGGCCGCCGGTAGAGTTCGAAGACGGCGTCGCGTTCGAAACCCAGTTGCGAGTAAAAGCGCGTCAGATGCGGCTGCGAGAACGGCAGTTCGACCAGAATGGCGCGCGCCTTCGTGTTGTCGGCGTAGGCGATTGCGGCTTCGACCAAGCGCCTGCCGATGCCGCGCGCGCGTAGCGCCGCTTCGACGTAAAGGTCGCTCAAGAACCATTGCCGCCGTGCGTACCACGACGAAAAAAGCGGATAGAGCTGGAGGAACCCGGCCGCGACGCCGCCCTCGAAGGCTGCGAAAACGACCGATTCGTCACGCTCGAGACGCTCGGCGAGAAACCCGCGCGAAGCGCCGAGGTCGGGCCTTTTCGTGAAGAACTCGCGGTACGCATCGAAAAGCGGCGCTATGGCATCCACGTCGGCGGCGCCGGCGCGACGAATCGACAGCATAGGGTGGGATGCGCCCGCCGCTGCCGGAAAACCTCGCGGCCTCGGCGGGTTCCGACCAAGGTCGAGGCAGAGTATCGCGGTCGGAGGCGAAGATGGATGGGTGACGACCGCAAATGCAATCCCCGGAGCCGGCTCGACGCGCGTCGAGAGCGACTCGATGGGTTCCATCGACGTCCCTGCCGACAAGTACTACGGCGCGCAATCGGCGCGCTCGCTCGTGCACTTCGACATCGGTGACGGCACCTGGCCGCGCGACGTGATGCCCAAAGCCGTCATCCGTGCGATGGCGACGCTGAAGAAAGCCGCGGCGCTGGTCAATCGCGATCTCGGCAAACTCGACGACGAACGCGCCGGTTTGATCGTACGGGCCGCCGACGAGATCGTCGCGGGAAAGCTCGACGCGCACTTTCCGTTACGCGTGTGGCAGACCGGTTCCGGAACGCAGACGAACATGAACGTCAACGAAGTGATTTCAAACCGCGCGATCGAGCTTGCGGGCGGCCGGATGGGTTCCAAGAAACCCGTGCATCCCAACGATCACGTCAACATGTCGCAGTCGTCCAACGACACGTTTCCGACGGCAATGCACGTAGCCGCGGCGCAAGCGATGTCGGAGATGCTGCCGGCGGTCGAGGCGCTGCGCGACGCGTTGGCGGTCAAGGCGAGGCAGTGGTCGCACATCGTCAAGGTCGGACGCACGCATTTGCAGGACGCGACGCCGCTCACGCTGGGGCAAGAGTTTTCGGGCTACGTTTCACAGCTGGACCGCGCGATGACCGCCTGCCGTGAGGCGCGCAACCATCTCTACGATTTGGCGATCGGCGGCACGGCGGTCGGCACGGGACTCAACGCGCATCCGGAGTTCGGCGAGCGCACCGCCAAGCGCATTGCGGAGCTCACGGGGCTGCCGTTTCGGTCGCATCCTAACAAGTTCGCGGCACTCGCATCGCACGACGACTTCGTCTTTGCATCCGGCGCGCTCAAGATGCTGGCGGCCGCGCTGATGAAGATCGCCAACGACGTGCGCTGGCTGTCTTCGGGTCCGCGCGCCGGCATCGGCGAACTCATTTTGCCGGAAAACGAGCCGGGCAGTTCGATTATGCCGGGCAAGGTGAATCCGACGCAATCCGAAGCGATGACGATGGTCTGCGTGCAGGTCTACGGCAACGACCTAGCCGTTTCGCTCGGCGCGTCGCAAGGCAACTTCGAGCTGAACGTGTTCAATCCGGTGATGATCTATAACTTTCTGCACTCGGCGACGCTGCTGCGCGACGCCTGCACGATGTTCCGAGAACACGCGATCGAAGGGCTGCAGGCCAACGAGGAGCAGATCAAGCGCTATCTCGACCGTTCCCTGATGACGGTCACCGCGCTCGCGCCGCACATCGGCTACGACAAAGCGGCCGAAATCGCCAAGCACGCGCACCATCACGAGAAAACGCTTAAAGAAGCGGCGCTCGAACTCGGCCACGTCAGCGAAGAGGATTTCGACCGCATCGTCGTTCCCAAGGAAATGACCTATCCGAAGTAGGTGACCCCTCCGGCCCTACCGTGCCGGAAACGTGTATGAGAAGGCCTCCTCTTCCGTCATGCGCGCGCCCAGCTCCATGAGTTCGGTGAGCCGGTCCGCCAAGGCGCTCCCAAGCGCCTGGACGACGCGCTCGTACTCTTGTCGTTCCGTGTAGTCCCGGTGGGCGCCCAGCGTTTGGAGCGTCGACTCGACGAATCCGACCAGTATGGCCGCGCGTTCGCATTTGCGCACGCGGAGGGCATCGTCCGGTTCGCCGCTCAGCGCCTGGATTGCAGCGAGGTGCTGGAGCGCGAATGCCGTCAGTACCGGCACTTGAATTTCATGCGCCGCCTCGAGCGCTTGCGAAGCATAGACGGCGGCGTCGTCAAAACAATCGAGCGCAACGAGGTAGGCCGCCATATTATTTAAATCCGCGACCTCCGAACGCCGGTTCCCGGTCGCCGCGTGGCCGGTACGCGCCTCTTCGGCTCGATGCAGTGCGGCAGCGGGATCGCCCGCCTCGAACTCGACCTCTGCAAGGTGGCCGGCAATAGATGCCGCCGGCCGCCCGAGGCCGAGCGCAGCGTACAGCGCAAGCGCTTCACCGTAAAACCGGCGGGCGCCCGCGGCGTCGCCGCGACGGGAGCGCGCGGTTCCAAGATCACTCAGCACCAAAGCCTGGAGGCGGCGATTCTCCAGCCGCTCCGCGGCTGCAAGCGTTTTATGCAAAAAGGTCTCGCCTTGGGGGCCCCGCCCTAGTGCGGCCAGGGCGCTTCCTTCGGCGTGCTCGGCACGCGTACGTTGCAAATCGTCGAGCGTGGAACGCAAGCGCAACGCGCGTTTCGCCGAGGCAAACGATGCTTCCGATTCACCAAGTGCTCCGGAAAGCTCCGCATCGGCGACGTACAGTTGGGCGAGCGCGGCGGCATGATGCGCTTCGTCGACCGACTCGATCGCCAAGCGAACCCACCGGCGCCCTTCGACCGGTGCGAGCGAATACCATAATCGCGCAAGCGCCGCGGCCAGGAGCGATCCGGTCCGCACGTCGTGACGCTCTCCAAGAGTCCACCCGAGCGCGAGGCGAAAGTTGTCGAGCTCGGCCTTGGCGTCGCGAAACCAATCGCGTTCCGGAGCGCCGTACCACTCACGATCCAGCCGCACGGCGACGTGAAGCATTGCGAGCGCGTGGCGGTGCGCGAGGGTTTGCAGTTCGCCGCGGTCCGCAAGCTTTTCTAAGGCGTATTGACGCGTGGCTTCCAGCAAGTAATACCTGGTCGCGCCACCGGTGAAGTGAACCATCACCAGCGATTGTGCGATCAGCACCGAGAGCGAGTCCAATATGTCTTGCGGCGCAACGCGATCGTCAGCGCAGACCGCGGCGGCCGTTTCCAGCGTAAAGCCTCCGCCAAAAATCGCGAGCCGGTCGAAGAGCAGCCGTGCCCGGCCGGAGAGTAGCTCGTAACTCCAGTCGATCGCGGCGCGCATCGTTGCGTGACGAGGGACGGCACCTTGCCCGCTTCCCGTCAGTAACTCGAACGTCCGATCGAGGTGATCGCAGATTTCCTTCGGAGAGAGCATGCTCGCGCGAGCGGCGGCGAGTTCGATCGCCAGCGGCAGGCCTTCGAGCCGCCGGCAAATTTCGACGACCGGCGCGACGTTCTCGGGGCCCACGGCAAACTGAAAATCGACGGCGCGGACGCGGTCGGCAAAGAGCGCGACCGAGCCGTATTGCAACGCGTGCGCCGGCGACGATAGGCCTCGCTCGGGTACGCCGAGCGCGGGCATGTGGAAGACTCGTTCTCCCGCGATTCCCAAAGGCTCGCGACTCGTTGCGAGCAGTGAAATACTCGAAGAGGCTCGTAACAGCGTTCCTGCCAAGGCTCGAACCTCTGAAATGACGTGTTCGCAGTTGTCGAGAACGAGCAAGACGCTTTTCCGAGCAAGATACGACGATAGCGTTTCAAGCAAAGGCCGCAGGGGCGATTCTTGCAGGTGCATCGCTTCTGCAACCGCGTGCGGAACGAGAGCGGGATCTTGGAGCGGGGCGAACTCGACGAACCACACGCCGTGCGAAAATCTGTCGAGCAATCGCCGGGCAACCTCAATCGCCACACGCGTTTTGCCCACTCCACCGGTTCCGACGATGCTGACGAGCGGTGCCGTAGCGGCGAGCGCTGCGATGGCCTCAACGACGTCGTCGCGTCCGAGAAAGGACGTCAGTTGCCGAGGCAAATTATCTAGCGGCGGCCGTTCGTGAACGAGGCGAGGCCCTCGCTCGCGCCGCGCCGTTTGCTCCAGCATCTGCCGCGCGTGCCCGGGCAAAGCCAGCGCCTCGGCGATGCGCTCTAACGTTGCGCGATACGGCGCCCTGCGGTATCCGCGCTCGAGCGCGCTGACGGCCTGCACGCTGATGCGAGCTCGTTCTGCAAGCACCTGTTGTGACAGACCGGCTTCCACCCGCAGCTTCTTGAGGAGCGCGCCCAGCTCGGAGACGCTTGCCGCATCGAGCGATGCCGATGCCGGTCCTTCCATCTCCTGCGCGCTAGCTACCCGGCGCGGGCGCGATTCCTGTGGGCGGGTCGAGCACTCCGCCGGCGGTTTGCAGGACGAATACGATCAACCCCTGGACGTTGAGCGCGTCGATGTAACCGGCCGCATCGGCAACCCAAAGATCCGACGGATCGCCGTCGTCGAAATTGATGTTCGACGGCAGAAGGAGGCCGAGAACGCCGCCGGTCGGGGTGAAGACCGCGCACGACGACGAACTCGCGCACCTGTAAACACCCGCCAATTGATCGACGTAATAGAGGTTTCCGCTCGAGTCGAAAGCCATTCCGCCTGCTTTGAGAATACCGGATTTGAAGAGCGTGCCGGTGCCTTGGCAGCCCGCAAATTCTACGATCGATCCGGTCAACGTGCCGGGATCGTTGAAGCTCCAGTAGCAGTTGCCGTTTGAATCGATTGCGACGCCCGCACCCCGAATGTGGCCCCTTCCGTACGTAAGGATGCGCGCCGGCTCCAGCTGCCTGTTCACGTAGACGCTCACGCTGCCGGCGTTGCCGTCGGCCGCCGAGGCGTTTGACACTGCGACCAGCCGCTGATCTCCGGTGACGGCAACGCTTACGGGCACTTCTCCCGGATCGTCGAGCGTTGCGCTCAGGCCCTGCGGTCCCCGGCGCGTCGTGCGAAAGACCAGAACGTCGGAAGCTCCGGAGTTGGCAACGTATAACCGCCCGTTCGGTGTGGCCATCATCCCCATCGGGGCAGAAAGTCCCGCGGAGAACGTCTCCAAGAGCGTGAGCTCGAAGCCCCGTTTCTTGCGTTTGTAGACGGCGATATCGTTGCCGGCCGGCTGCGAGGCGTAAAGTAAATCGTAGCCGTAGAAGTGCGCGGCGGGCCGCGCGGGCATTTGCGAGAAAGCGGCGTAGGGCTGCGCCGGCACCGTGGGCGATATTTGAGCGCAGCCGCTCGCGATGACGCCGATCGTGAAGAGCGCGAGCGGTCGAGATGCACACCAAGTCATCGTGCCGGTCCTCTCTTGTACGTTTGTACGTACGTTTGAGTTTTCAGTTTTTCAGTTTTAGGCGGGGGCAGTCCTGGTCGCGGACGCTCGGTCAAGCGCGCGGCGCTTTACAGTCCGTCGAGTTCGAACGCTTCGGCGCGGCCGTTGTAGGTGCCGACGCCGACGATACCGCCGCTCGGCGTGAATGCGTACGCGCACTCGAAGCGCCAGCCCGGTTTGCCGGCAACGTCGTCGAGCCGCACGAGCGTGCCGTTGCGCCAGACGAAGGCGTAGTGGCGTCCCGCGTCCTCCAGCATGCCGGCGACGCGACCGCGATCGTCGATCGCGTACGCAGCGCTGAGTCTATTGCCGGAAACGGGCTCGATGGGCGTGCCCGAACCCGTCCATATTCGTGCATGCGGCGTCACGGCAAAGGCCGCGCCCTGCGCCGGAGGAACGTCGGCGCCGGCGGCTTCGCCGCTTGCGCTGATTGCGAGCGGCACGCCGCTGCCGAGCGGCTCGCGCACGCGCACGCGCCAACGCAGGGCCGTAAAGCGTTCGTTGCTCGACACGACGTTCGAGGGCGACGGCACGTTGTCGATCGTCGCCATGTATCCGGCTGCGTACGCACCCGTCGCCGCAGTCGCGATGCCGTTGCCCTCGTTCAAGCAGAGGCCGCTGCGCAGGTAAAGCACGACCGGCGCGTTCTGTCCGCTGGTGTCGTCGAGGTCGACGAGCGCGGGCGAACGCATCGTCGCGATCAGCGCGCCGTCGTCGAGTTGTCCGGCAAGGAGCGGCCCTGCGGAGTCGTGGGGAAACGCTTCGCACGTTCCGAGGTCTACCGGCCGCGGACGCGATCCGCTAAAACGCATGGGGCGATCTGAATTGATGAAGAGCGCACCGTCGCGGTCGAAGCCCGCGATCGATCCCGTGATGCCGATGACGCGATTGACGCCGCCGGGAGTCCACACTACGGGGCGTGTGCGAAATCCGGCGACGGTCACGGTCGCGGCGACGACGCCGGTGCGCGATACCGCCATCAACGCGCGCGAGCCGAGAGGCTCGATCGTCGCGTGCAGCGGAAGCGCCAACATTCGGACGGTGACGAGCAGTGCGGCCAACAGCATTAGCGGGTTTCGTTGCGGATGGCGGGCGTCATCAGGGCAGCGAGCGCGATGACGAGATAGCCGATACAGGCGATCCACATGGCGTCGTGCGGACCGTGCTTATCGGCGACCCAGCCAAAGATCAGCACGCCCGGCGCGATGCTCGACAGCACGAAGACGCGTACGGCCCCCATCACGCGGCCGATCATCTCCTCGGGCGTCACGCGCATGCGAAAACCGATGACTTGCGCGACCTCGAAGTTGGCGAGCGTGTTCGAGATCGCCCAGAATACCGCGACGAGCCATACGTTTCTGACAAGTACGACGGGGAGAAACGCCAGACCGTCGAGGACGTACGCCGTCGTAAGCGCGCGGCCGAACGGCCAGCGGTTGGAATATTTCGACGCGAACCACGCGCCGAGCACTGCCCCCGCTGCCGAGATGCCGAAGAAGATGCCGACGACTTGGTCGCTCGCACCGAATCCTTTTTTCAAAAATGGAATGAGGATCGCATAGCAACCGAAGCCGAAGAAGTTGAAGGCGAATGCCGCGAGCGCCTGGGCGCGCATGGCTGCGTCGCTCCAGAGTTGCCCAAAGCCGAGCGCGACGTCGTCGGCGAGGTGGCGAGGCTTGGGCATGCCCTGGACCGTGTCGGGCCCGAGCGAGCGAATGCGCAGCAGCGACACCTGCGACGCGAGATAGGTAAGCGCGTTTAGGGTGAGCGCCGGCAGCGGACCGAAGAACGCGAAGATCGCGCCGCCAATCACCGGCGTGACGAGATTCGACGCATTCTCGGAGGCGATCAGCAGCGCAATCGCTTCGGTGGAGCGTTCCCTGCCGAGCAGGTATGGAATGCTCGACGACTGCCCGCCGAGAAACGCCGCGGCGCAGGTCGATATGACGACCAAGCCGCCGTAGATCATCGGCAGCGTCAGAAAATGCTGCCAGTACGCCACTCCGAAAAAGGCCATGACCGAGAAGCGGATCGCGTCGCAGCCAATCATCAACTTGCGGCGGTCGACACGATCGGCGAGCGAGCCGCCGACGAGCGAAAAGATCGAGAACGGAACAATCTCCGCGATGAAGGCGCCTCCCGTCGAAAGCGCGGAGTGCGTGAGGTGGTACGCGAGCAGCGGAACGGCGAGCGTGCGCAGGCCGTCGCCGATGAAACTCAGCGACTGGCCGGCGAAGTACTGCCGGAACGCGCGCGACGCGAAGACGCTCGGCCGTCTGCGCCGGGCGCGGGCCGGCGTCATAGGTGGCGCCAGACGAGCGATCCGGCGACGACGACGAGTCCGAACGCGACCACGAGCAGCAGGTGCGGCGATTTCATGCTCTTGGAGAAGCGCGCACCGATCGGGCCGCCGAGCAGTCCGCCGGCAACCAGCGGCACCACGTCCTGCAGATCGACGTCGCGCTGCACCAGGTGAACGACCAATCCCACCGGCGACGTCAACAGAATGCCGAACTGCGACGTCGCGCTGACCGCGTGAATCGGCAGTTCGGAGAAGTAGAGCAGCGTGGGCACGAGTATTACTCCGCCGCCCAGGCCGAACAGACTCGAGAAGATGCCGATGAGAAAGCCGAGCAACAACGCGGCGCGATACGACATTCCCTTGATTTCGTGCACGTGCTGGTGTTCGGGACGGCCTCGCATGCGTTTCTCCGCGTTCCACGCCATGTCGGCCGCGACGGAAAACAGCAGCACCGCAAGAATCCAGTCGAAGAGACGCGGCGCGATGTGCAGCGACAGGATCGCACCGATGACGCCGCCCGGCAGGCCGCCGGCCGCAAGCAGCAAGCCGATCTTCAAATGCACGCGGCGCTGCATGAGGTAGGCGGCGGCGCCGCTCGCCCCGCTAGCCACGATCAGCACCAGCGACGTGCCGGCCGCTTCGGCGGGCGCGAGTCCGAAGAACAGCCGCAATGCGGGCACCAGAATGAAGCCGCCGCCGAGCCCCACCATCGCGCCGAACGCGCTGGAGAACAACGCGAGCGCAAAGAGCAAGAGCGCGGCTTGCACGGCCCGATTACCGCTTTAACGCCGTAACGTTGTACGCCGCAATCGGCAGGCTCTTGCCCTTCACCATCACCGGTTCGAGCGCTTCGACCTCGACCGCGTCGCGACACTCGGCGTAGGTGCTTTCACTGATGACGATCTCGCCGGCCTTGGCCACGTTATAGAGCCGCGCGGCGACGTTGACGTTATCGCCGATCACGGTGTAGTTCATGCGGGAGCTCGCGCCGAGATTGCCCATGACGACTTCGCCGGTGTTGATGCCCATGCCGACGCCGAACTCGGCCTTCCCTTGGCTGCGCCAGCGCTCGCATAACTCGCCGATGCGTGCCTGCTGCTCGACCGCTGCGACGACTGCATTGCGCGCGTCGTCCGGCGTCTGATTCGGCGCCGAGAAGACCGCCATCACGCAATCGCCGATGAACTTGTCGACGTAGCCGCCGTGTTCGAAGACGATTGCGCACATCGCATCGAAGTACTCGTTGAGCTGCTCGTAGATCGCTTCGGGCGTCATCGTCTCGCTCATCGCAGTAAACCCGCGAATGTCGCTGTAGAAGATCGTTGCTTTCACGCGCTTGCCGCGAAGCGCGAGGGCTTCGCGGGGGTCCTCGCTTTTCAGGATTTCGGCGACCACCGCATGGCTGACGTGCGTGCCGAAGAGGTTCGTCACGAGGCGTCGTGCGGAACCTTCGCCGACCAGACGATACGCTGCGACGAGGGCCGTCGCCAGCAGCATCGAGAGCTCGACGTGCATTAAATCCAGCCAATAGAGATTGACGACGAAAATCCGAAGATCGACGTACGCATAGACGAGTGCGGCGCCGACCGAAAGTGCGATCGCCGGCGGCGTGCGCACGAGCGCGAAGAGCAGTGCGACCAGCAGCGGCAGCACCAGCGCGAGCGCCAGATTGAGAACGGCCGGAGCCGGCCGCAGGTGAAAACCGCGCATCAATTGATCCGCGAAGCGCGCGTTGGCGAAAATCCCTGGAATGCGTCCGCGTCCCGCCGTGGTCGCGTAATCGCCGAGGCCCTGCGCGGTTGCGCCGACGAAAATCAGCGCGCCGTTTGCAAAAGGCCGCAGATCCGCCGCCGATCCTGCGAGCGCGTCGCCGAGCGCGATCGTCCCTCGCCCTGCGAACGTTTGCGTGAGCACTTGCGTCCCGGTATCGAGATCCTGGTGCGCGGCAATCTGCGGCGGCAGCAGAAGCATGCGGCCCGCGTCCGTAGGAATCGTTGCCGCCTTGGGGGGGCGGCCTTCGAGGGTCGCCACACCGGCGGCAGCGAGCGAGTAGAGGCGCTCGTTGGCGTGCGTGCCGCCGGCCGACGTATCGATTTCCATCGGCTGGCCGATGAGATAGCCGCCGGGCGTGTCGATGGCGTTGAAACCGATCGATGCCGCAGCGTTTGCAAGCACCGGGGTCGGGCGTTGTTCGCCGATTTGGCCGGCGGTCGTCGTGTTTAGCGGAAAGGCGAGGACCGACGGCATCTGCCGCAATGCGGCTGCGAACGCGAGATCTTGTTCTGGACGTTTACTCGGTTCGAGAAATTCGATGTCGAATGCGACGGCTTTGGCGCCGGCCGCTTTGAGATGGCCGAGCAGCGTCGCGTAGACGGAGCGTGGAATCGGGAATCCGGTTCTGCGCAGCGTCGCATCGTCGATCGCAACGATGCCGAGGCGCGGATTCGGCTCGGAGTCGTATCGCTGGCGGCCGAATCCGAGCGAAGGGCCCGCATCGATCGCAGCAACGTGAATCGCAAGGTCGGCGATGCGATTGACGAACGGCAGAGTGGTCAGCGGAAGCGCGATCAGAATCGCGGCCGCGATTCCCGCGGCGGCGCCCAGCAGCAGGGCGACGGCCAGCACTCGCCGACGCGCCGGCATGCCGGGAGTCCCTCAGCCCGATCGGCCGATGTAACGGCGGTCGCGCGTGTCGATGCGAATGACGTTTCCGGTTTCGACGAAAAGCGGCACTTGCACGGTCGCGCCGGTTTCGAGTTTCGCCGGCTTGGTGGTGTTCGTCGCCGTGTCGCCTCGGAAACCGGGATCGGTCTCGACGATCTTCAACTCGACGTGCGCCGGCAGATCGGCGCCGATCGGTACGCCGTCGTGGAACTGCACGTCGACGACCATGCCGTCCTTGAGAAAATCGGCAGGGCCGCCGATGATGTCTCGTCCCAGCGTCACGTTTTCGAACGTCTCTTGATCCATGAAGTGATAACCGTCGGCATCGTTGTAAAGCATTTGCATCTGCCGGTTGTCGACGGTCGCGCGCTCGAGCTTCTCGCCCGCGCGAAACGTGCGTTCCAGCGTCGTGCCGGTACGGACGTTTTTCATGCGGGTGCGCACGAACGCCGAACCCTTGCCGGGCTTGACGTGGAGGAATTCGATGACGGTCCAGAGCTGGCCGTCCACGACGATGGTGACGCCGTTACGGAGGTCGTTCGACGAAATCATGACCCGGCGTCATACGGGCTCGACGGGCGGAAGCCCTATCGGCGTTTGAAGAGGCGGATGGGGTTTTCAGTGCCGGATTGCAGGCGCGCGATGTTCTCGCGATGCGTGTAGGCGATAAACAACGCGGCGAGCGCAGCATAACACGTCTCCGGCACCGAGCGCGTGAAGAACGACATTGCGACGGCCGCGAGCACGCTGCCGAGCATCGAACCGACCGACGAATACTGCGTCAACAACGCGCCGGCGATCCATCCCCCGACCGCCACCAAACCCGCAGCCCAACTCATCGCGAAGATCGCGCCGAACGACGTCGCTACGCCTTTGCCGCCGCGCCAGTGCAGCCACGGCGAGAAACAGTGTCCGAGAACGGCCGCAGCGGCGACGATCGCCTCGGCAACCCCCCACCGGTGGAAGTAGAGCGACGCGACGAACACCGGGCCGAAACCCTTGAGCGCGTCGAGTAAAAGCACCGCCGCGCCGCCGGCCTTGCCGAGCGTGCGCAACGCGTTCATTGCGCCGATGTTTCCCGAACCCTCGGCGCGGATATCGGTGCGGTAGAACGCGCGGCCGATGAGATAGCCGAACGGAATCGAGCCGACGGCGAACGCGACGGCGGCCGCGACGGCGATGCCGGTCACGTTTCGGCGGTTTCGCGATGCGGACGAAATTCGAGCGTCAACGGGACGCCTTCGAAATCGAAGTGCTGTCGAATGACGTTTTCGAGAAAGCGGCGATAGTGCGACTGCAGCAGATCGGGGTCGTTGCAGGAAAAGACGAAGAGCGGCGGATGCGTTGCGGGCTGCGCCACGTAGTAGACTTTGAAGAGCCTTCCGCCGGCGGCGGGCGCGGGATGCGCCAGCACGGCGTTGCGAAGGGCGGCGTTGAGCGGCGCCGTCGGAATGCGCCGGTCGAGATTGGTCGCAACGCGGTCGACCAGCGGCAACAAACTTCCTAAGCGGCGGTGCGTTTTCGCCGAAAGGAACGTCACCGGGGCAAAGCGCGCAAACGGAACGAGGTCGCGAATGACGTTCGTGAGTTCGCCTTGGCTGAACTCGCCCTGCTCGCGCACGAGGTCCCACTTGTTCCCTACCAGGATCAAGCCTTTGCGTTCTTCGATTGCAAGGCCGGCGAGGCGCCGGTCCTGCGCCGTCACCCCCGTCATGGCGTCGAAGACCAGCAGCGCCAAATCGCAGCGCGCGATCGCTTTGAGCGAGCGAAGCGCTGCATAGTACGCGATGGCGCCGTGCGCTTCGGGCTTCTTGTGCACGCCGGCGGTGTCGATCAAACGCAGCGTGCGATTCCCCCGCACGAGCAGCGTGTCGACGGCGTCGCGGGTCGTGCCCGGAACTTCCGAAACGATCGCCCGTTCTTCGCCGAGCAGCGCGTTGAGCAGCGAACTCTTGCCCACGTTTGGGCGGCCGATGATCGCGAGCGCGAGTTCGCCTTCCCTCGAAGGCGCATCGGGTGCGGACGGAGGCAGCAACTCGACGACGCGGTCGAGCAGATCGCCGGTGCCCTCGCCGTGCAGTGCCGACACTGCGATCGGTTCGCCGAAGCCGAGTTTGGCAAACTCGGCGTGAACGGCCGACGCTGCGGACGGCGATTCGGCCTTGTTGGCGGCGAGCACCATCGGCCTGCGTTTGCGCCGCAGAATGGCGCCGACGTCTTCGTCGAGGGGATGCAATCCGGTCTGGGCGTCGACGACGAAGAGCACGACGTCGGCTTCGGCGGCGGCGGCCTCGGCCTGGCGCCGGGTCGTCTCGGCAAAGCCGGCGTCCGAACCGGCGGCATCCGGATCGATCCCGGCCGTGTCGACCATGCTGAAGACGCGGCCGCGCCACTCGCAGAGCGCATAGAGCCGGTCGCGGGTCACGCCCGGCGTGTCCTCAACGATGGCCAGCCGCCGGCCGATCAGTCGGTTGAAAAGCGCGCTTTTGCCGACGTTGGGGCGGCCCACGACCGCGACGGTCGCCGGGCGCAGCATTCCCTCGCCGTCCGTGGAGTGCTCGATGGTTTGCACGAACCGCCTCTGTTCGAACTCGGCGGTCGCGGCACCCGGCCGGAGGCGACGGCACGCTCCGAGAAGTCCCGGCGGCGCATGCCCCGCATCTACATCGAAACCTTCGGCTGCCAAATGAACGAGGCCGATTCGCAATACGTCGCCGACCGGGCGGCTGCCGCCGGCTACAGCGTGGCGGTTAAAGCCGAAGAGGCGGACGTCGTCGTCATCAACACCTGCACGGTCCGCGACAACGCGGAGCGCCGCGCGTACGGCCGGATGAATCATTTCAAGGCGCTCAAAGACGCGGCTCCGGCGACGCGTTTAGTCGTCATGGGCTGTCTCGCCGAGCAAGACCGCGCGCGCATGCGCGCGCTCGCGCCGCACGTCGACGCCATCTTCGGAACGCGCGAACTCGCCCAACTCGGCGATCAGCTGAGCGTGTGGCAGCCGGATTTCGCCGGCCGCGTCGATTTCGCGGACGATCGCGCGCTGCTCGAGCCCTTTGGCGGAACGGCCGACGGCGTCGCCGGCGCTTTTACGCCGCTACGCGCCTTCGTCAACGTGCAGCGCGGTTGTTCCTATTACTGCACCTTCTGCATCGTGCCGCAGGTACGCGGCCGCTTCGACCATCGTCCGCTCGAAGCCATCGTCCGCGACGTCGCCGCAAAGGTTGCCGCCGGCGCCCGCGAGGTGATGCTCGTCGGGCAAACCGTAAATGCGTGGAAGGATCCAGCTTCCGGCGAAGACTTCGGCGAGCTCTGTCGCGCGGTAGCGCGCGTGCCCGGTTTGGAGCGGCTAAGCTTTATCTCGCCCCATCCCAAGGATTTCAGCGAAAAGACGTTCGGCGATCTGGCGGCGGTGCCGCAGCTGAATCCGCGCCTCCACATGCCGATGCAGTCGGCCAGCGACGCGGTGCTGCGCCGCATGAACCGCAAATATACCGCGGCGCTCTTCCACGAAAAGGTCGAACTCGCGCACCGTTACTTGCCGGGATGGGCGATCACGACCGACCTCATCGTGGGCTTTCCGGGCGAGAGCGACGACGATTTCGAGCGCACGCTCGCGTACGTGCGAAGCGGCGTTTTTGCCAACGCGTTCACGTTCATGTACTCGATTCGCCGGGGTACGCCGGCAGCGCATTGGGAACAGGTTCCGCGCGAGGTCGCGGCGGCGCGCTTCGCGCGGTTGCTCGACGCGCAGAACGCGGTCACCCGCGCGTATCACGACGGGAAAATTGGTTCCGTCGTGCGCGCGCTGGTGACGGGACCGTCGAAGAAAGATGCGAGCAGGCTCGCCGCCAAGGCGCTCGACAACGTGACGATCGTCGCGCCGATGCCGGAGGATTACGACGACACGCTGTACGCAAGCGAACCCTGGATCGACGTTGCCGTCGAAACGGCACACGTATGGGGCTGCACCGGAACGATCGAGCGGCGCGCTGCGCGCTATGCCGGCTCCGGCACGGCGGTCGAGCGCCGCGCGGTGAGCCTCCTTTGATACGGGCGTCTTTAGGCTTTGCGGCGGCCGCGCTGCTCGGATCGTTGACGGCCTGCGGCGGATCGCAGACCGTGCCGGTGCAGACGGCGCCGTTTGATGGGGTGCGCCCGCACTCCGCAACGCCGCAGTTCGTCGGATTCTGGGAATCGTGGTCGGATACGAATCGACAAGACGCGTACTCGCGGTTGGGCAGCGTGCCGGCGGGCGTTACCACGGTTGACGTCGCGTTCAGCATCGCCGACGGCAACCAAATCTCCGATCCGCAAAATAGCTATCCTCTCGCGCCGGGCGCGCGCAAGGTTCACGCGCGCGGCGGCAAGGTGCTGCTCTCGTTCGGCGGCGCCACCTCGACCTTCGACATCACCGATCCTCAGGCGTTCGTGACGAATCTCAAGGCGTATCTGCGAAAGCATCCGGGAGTTTACGACGGCTTCGATTTTGACGACGAGGTCATGCAAACGCGCAGCAACGGACGGCGCCAGCTCATCAACGTGCTGAAGGCGACCCGCGCGGCGTTCCCGGCCGCGCTCGTGAGTTTCGACGCCGATTCGGCGGGCGCCGATCCGCAGGTCGACCTTCCGAACTATGCTGGTGAAGACCGGCTGATTCTCAAAGATGCCGGTAACGCAATCGACTACGTCAACGTGATGGACTACGACCAGTACGGATGGAAGCCGTCGACGCATCCCGCCTGCACCTACCAGCCGGGCGCGCACGACGACTGCTACCTCGATATCGTGGAGGAGTTTGCAAACGTCCCGATGGGCGGAGGAAAGAAGTTTCCGGCGAGCAAGGTCGTGATGGGATTGATGATCGGTAAGGCAGACGACGGTGCGTTTCTCACTCCGCAAAACTGCGCCGACTACGGCACCTGGGTGAGATCCAACGGTTTCGCGGGCGTCATGATCTGGGACGTCGACCTCGACAATCCACAGGCTCCGCGCAACGGCACCGGCTACGCGAAAGGCACTTACGTCAAGGCTATTGCCGGCGCGCTCGGAGCCGTGAGTCCAGCGCTTTGACGAGCGGCGTGAAGTATTCGCCGATGCTCGAGCAGTATTTCGGGATGAAGCACAAGCACCCCGAGGCGATATTGCTCTCGCGCGTCGGCGATTTTTACGAGGCGTACGGCGAAGACGCGGAGATCGTGGCGCGCGCGCTGCAGATCGCCCTCACGAGCAAAGAGGCCGGCGGCGGACAACGCGTCGCGATGGCGGGAGTTCCTCATCACGCGCTCGCCCAGTACTTGGCGCGTTTGGTGGCGCAGCGTTTCATCGTCGCGCTCGCCGAGCAACTGGAGGTTCCGCAACCCAATAAACTCGTTCGGCGCGACGTCGTGCGCCTGGTGACGCCCGGAACGCTCATCGAAGACAACATGCTCGAGGGACGCGAGAACAACTATCTCGCGGCCGTCGCCTCCGTGGAGGGCACGCTGGCGCTCGCGCACGCCGACGTTTCAACCGGCTTCTGCGCTTCGACGGCGCTTTCCGGAGAAAACGCCTACGAAGAACTGGTTGCAGAGTTGGAACGGATCGGGCCGGCGGAGATCGTCGCGGACGTCCCTGCCGACGTGCGCGCAATGATCGCGCCGGCCGTAGAAGCGCTCGGAGCGCGATTGACGTCGCCGCCGCTCGGCGCCGTGGAAGAGCGCCGGCGCGGATTGCTGGAGGGATTTTCGCACGACGAATCGCTGGCGGTTCACCGCGCGCTCGACGCGCTCGCGGACTTCGTCAAACGGACGGGGGTCGCCGGCGGCTCGCAAGCCAACGGCAACGGTGCGCTCAGCCGGCCCAATCTCTACCGGCGCCAAGCGTTCATGTCGCTCGACGCGGCGACGCGCAAGCATCTCGAGCTCCTTCGCGCAGAAGGCCAGAATCCGCGCGCGACGCTCCTTGCCACGCTCGACCGCTGCGCGACGTCGATGGGTTCGCGCATGCTCGCCCGCTGGATCGTCGCGCCGCTGCTCGATCGCGACGAGCTGACGGCACGCCAGGAGTGCGTCGACGCTTTGATGCAGGAACACGCGCGCCGGAATGCGTTACGCGACCTGCTCAAAGGCTGTTTCGACCTCGAACGCATCGCGCAGCGCGTGCGATTCCGCCGAGCAACGCCGCGCGATGCAGCCTCGCTCCGCCGGACGCTGGAAGCGCTGCAGCCGCTGACCGCAATCGCGCCGGAGCGGCTGCGTGAGGCGACCGGGCGCATTGCCGACTTCGAAAGCGTCCTCGACGACCTGCGGCGCACGCTCGTCGACGAGCCCCCTGCGCAACTCGGTGACGGCGGGGCGATTCGTCCGGAGGCCGACGCGGAACTCGCCGAATGCGTGTCGCTTCGAACCGACGCCCGGTCGAAACTCTCGGAACTCGAGGAACGCGAACGCGAGCGCACCGGAATCAAAGGCTTACGCATCAAGTACGCGAGCGCGTTCGGCTATGCGATCGAAGTGAGCAAAGCCCACGCCGGCAGCGTGCCCCCCGACTACGTGCGCAAGCAGACGCTGACGACCGGCGAGCGTTACGTCACGCCCGAACTCAAGGAACTGGAGTTGGCGATTGCGACCGCTCAGTCGCGCCAGCAGCGCCTCGAGCAGCGGCTCTTCGACGAGTTGCTCGACCGCATCGGTGCACGCGCCGACGATCTGCTCGAGGCGGCAGGAGCGATCGCCGAAATCGACGTGCTCGCGTCGCTTGCACTGTGCGCTGCCGAGCGCGGATACGTGCGTCCGGCGTTCGTCGACGAAAGCGCAATCTTGGTGGAAGAAGGGCGTCACCCCGTCATGGAGGCGCTCGAACCGTCGCGCTTCGTTCCCAACGACGTGACGCTCCGCGCCGACGGCCACCGTTTCATTTTGTTGACGGGTCCGAACATGGGCGGTAAATCGACGTATCTGCGGCAGATCGGTCTGCTGACGGTGGCCGCACAGATTGGTTCGTTCGTTCCGGCAAAGGCGATGACGCTCGGCCTCGTCGACCGCATCTTCACGCGTATCGGCGCGGGCGACGACCTTGCGTCGGGGCAGTCGACCTTCTACTTGGAGATGGCCGAAGCCGCAAACATCTTGCGCCGCAGCACCCACCGTTCGCTGCTGCTGATCGACGAAGTCGGGCGCGGCACCGGGACGCTCGACGGCTTGTCGATCGCGCAGGCCATCTGCGAGTTTCTTTTAGGATTGGAAACGCAGGCTCCGCTGGTGCTCTTCGCGACGCATTTCCACGAGTTGTGCGCGCTTGCCGAGCATTGGCGCCTGGTTGCGAACTATCACATTACCGCGGTCGAGAACACCGCACGCGGAGGCGCGCCCGTCTTTTCTCACCGCGTGCAGCCGGGCAGTTCGTCGCGCTCGTTCGGCATCGAGGTAGCGCGGATGGCCGGGTTGCCCCCGGCGGTGGTGGAGCGCGCGAAAGAAATTGCCGACGCGCTCTCCGGCCAGAGCGACGTCGAAGAACGCGTGCCGCTCCGCAAACCGATTTCCAAGCGCGACGCCGGCGAACGCCAGCTCTCGTTCTTGCAACCCTAGTGTCGACACGACGGTAGCATGAGCGTTCGCATTCTCGACGCGGTCACGATCGGGCAAATCGCGGCCGGCGAAGTGATCGAGCGTCCGGCATCGGTGGTGAAAGAATTGGTCGAGAATGCCATCGACGCGGGCGCGCGGCGGATCGCCGTTTCGATCGAGCAGGGGGGTACGCGGCTCGTCGAAGTCGTCGACGACGGCGGCGGAATCGCGGCGGCAGACCTCGCGTTAGCGGCGCGGCGCCATGCGACCAGCAAACTCGCGGCGGCCGCGGATTTGGACGCGATTGCAACGCTCGGGTTCCGGGGTGAAGGCTTGGCCTCGATCGCCGCCGTCGCGCAGCTCGACATCGTTTCACGGGAGCCCTCGAGCGACGCCGGGTGGCGCGTGCTCGCGCACGCCGAAACGATCGGCACTCCCGAGCCCGCCGCCGCGCCGCCGGGCACGCGCGTTCGCGCCGAACGGCTCTTCGAAAACGTGCCGGTGCGCAGAGAGTATCTGCGCTCCGCCGGCGCCGAGTTCGGGCGCATCTCATCGTGGCTCGCGAGCTTCGCGCTCGCATATCCCAACGTCACGTTCGTCCTGCGCCACGACGGCAAAGACGTGTGGACGATGCCCGCGACGGGCGACGTCCGCGAACGTTTGGCGATGGTCTTCGGGCGCGAGGCCGCGCGTGCGCTTATTTCCATCGACGCATCGGGCGCGCGCTCGCTCACGGGAACGCTGCGCGGATTCATCAGTGCGCCGGGCTCGGATCGCCCCGACCGGCGGATGCAGCTGCTCTTCGTCAATGGGCGTTTGCTGCGCAGCGCCGTGATGAGTGCGGCGTGGAGTGCGGCGTACGCGACGTTTACGATGACGGGACGCTATCCGTACGGAGCCGTCTTTCTGGACTTGCCGCCGGATCACGTCGACGCCAACGTCCACCCGGCCAAGAGCGACGTCCGGTTGCGCTTCGGCAGTCAAGTCTTCGACGCGGTGAGGCGCGCGATGACGGCAACGCTGCAGACGCATGCGGCGGAGCGTTTTCGCGCGAATGCCGGCGGCGCGCTCGCCGGCATGCCGCCATTTTCGCCGGCCGGCGCCGGCTTCGCGGGCGCTCCCGCGTTGTTCCAAGCAGAACTCGGCGCGGATGCGGCGCCGCGCATGCGCGTGCTCGAACAACTCCATCGCACCTACATCCTCGCCGCCGACGGCGATGCGCTGCTGCTGGTCGATCAGCACGCCGCGCACGAGCGCGTCGCGTACGAAAGCATCGTTGCGGCGGCGCAGCTTGGGGCGCCGAACGAACCGTTACTCGTGCCGCACGCCATCGAACTCGATGCCGAACGCAGCGCGACGCTGGAGCAGAGCCTTGAAGCGTTACGCGAAGGCGGTTTGGAGATCGAAGGCTTCGGCGAGCGCAGTTTTCGCGTACTGGCGACGCCGGCGGGCTACGGCGCGCGTCCCTTCGACCTGCACGGCTTTCTCGACGACGTGACGGGCGAACCGGGACGGCGCAGCGTGCGCGAACGCGTGTGGGCGTCGCTGGCGTGCCATTCGGTAGTCGTGGCCGGGGAGCGCCTCGAGCTCGGCGAGATGACGACACTGATCGAGCGGCTGCAGCGCTGCCGCAATCCGATGCACTGCCCGCACGGACGGCCGACGATGGTGCGGATCGGGCCGGACGAGGTCGCGCGCATGTTCAAGCGTGTCTGACGGCCGGCGCAGCGTTCTCGTTCTTGCGGGCGCGACGGCTTCCGGAAAGACCGAACTCGCCATCGAGCTGGCGCGGACGTTCGATGCGGAGATCGTCGGCGCCGATTCGCGGCAGATTTATCGCGGGATGCCGATCGGCACCGCAACGCCTGCGGCCGAGCAACTGCAGGCAGTACGCCACCACTGCATCGGGTTTCTCGACCCGTACGAGCGCTATTCGGCCGCGCGCTACGTCCGGGATGCGATGACTGCCGTCGACGACATTCACGCGCGCGGCAAGCGCGCGATCGTCGCCGGCGGGACGGGGTTTTACGTGCGCGCGTTGACCGGCAACGTCGTGCTCGCCGCGCGGTTCGACGAAACCCTGCGGGCGCGGCTCGCTGCAGAAGCCCGCCAGCACCCACCGGAGTTCTTGCACGCGTGGCTCACGCTGCGCGATCCGGCACGCGCGGCAAAGTTGGACGTCCGCGACACGTATCGGGTCGTGCGTGCGTTGGAAGTGGCGCTCTCGCGCCCGAGCGTCGAACGCGCGCCGCTGCGTACTCTGGCTAGCGCCGGAATCGAATGGATGACGGTATTCCTCGACGTTCCGATTGCGGAGCTCGACGAGCGCATCGCAGCGCGCTGCGATCGCATGCTGCAAACCGGACTGCTCGAGGAGGCGGAACGGATCGGCGAGCGGGCCGTCGCCGCCACCGCGGTGGGTTACCCGCAGGCCCTCGGCTATCTGCGCGGGTGGTGCACGCGCGACGAACTTCGAGCCACCCTCGAACGGGCGACGCGCGGGTACGCGCGGCGCCAGCGCGCGTGGTTTCGCCGCGAACGCGACGCGTTATGGGTGGAACCCAGTGCCACGGAACGCCTGGTACGGGAGAATTTGAGCTGGTCTTAGAAGCGGCGCTCATGTCTGCGACCCTGCAAGACACGTTTCTCGCCGAGTGCAAGCGCCACGGTTCCGCCGTGACGGTGTATTTGGTCAACGGGTTTCAGTTGCGCGGTGTCGTGAAAGGCTTCGACCCGTTCACGGTGCTGCTCGAATACGAACGAAAGACGCACCTCGTCTACAAACACGCGATTTCGACGATATCGCCGGGATCGAACGTTACGGTGGAGGCGCGGGAGGAAGAAGCGGGCCCCGAGTGAGTTCGCGCATCGCGCTGACGAAGATGCATGGCGCGCGCAACGATTTCGTCGTCGTCGACGGCCGCTCGCAGCCTCTCGGCAACCTTTCCGAGTTTGTGAAATTCGCGTGCGATCGTCGCGCCGGCGTCGGTGCCGACGGAGTGATCGTCATCGAATCCTCGCCCGCGGGCGGTCTCGCCATGCGCACCGTTAATGCAGACGGCAGCGAAGCCGAAATGTGCGGCAACGGCGTGCGCTGCGCCGCGCGCTGGCTCGACGAAGCCGGCGAAGGCGAGCGCATCGAGTTTCAGACGGCCGGCGGCACGGTGCGAACGGAAATCGTTGCACGAGATCCGGCCTATCTCGTCCGGGTAACCATGCCCGTGCCGCGCCTCGTTGCGCGTACGGTTGAGGGACTCTCCGATGCGGTAATCGTCGACGTGGGAAATCTACACGTCGTCTCGTTCGATGCAAGGGATGTCGACGTGGAAGCGCTGGGGCCGCGGCTGCAGGACGATCCGAGTTGGCCGGACGGCATCAACGTACACCTGGCGACGGTGGACGACGAGCATCGCATGCGCGTGAGACACTGGGAGCGCGGTGTGGGCGCGACGCAGGCGTGCGGCACCGGTGCGGTCGCCGCCGCGATCGCGGCGATCGAGCGCGGCGCCGCATCGTCGCCCGTGTGCGTGCACGTTCCCGGAGGAACGCTGGTCGTCGAATGGGATGGCCGCGAAGCGGTCCTCGTCGGACCTGCCGCTCGTGTGTTCGACACAGCCGTTACGGTATGAGCGTGCGGCGCGCGCGAGTAGAGGACGCCGGCCGTATCGGCAATCTCATGCGGCAGCTCGGCTACGACGCTGCGGCAAACGCAATCGCGCGTCGCATCGAGCGGGGCGATGACGACCGCGCCGTTTTCGTGGCCGAGGACGAATCCGGCACGCTCGGTTGGGCGGCGATCAGCGTGGAAGAAGGCTTCGTGGAAGGACGCCAGGCGTGGATCGAAGGCTTCGTCGTCGACGAAGTTTCGCGCGGCCGCGGCATCGGCGCAAAACTGCTCGAGGCTGCCGAGGCATGGGCTCGCAGGCGCGGATGCGGCACGATGCGCGTTCAATCGAACGTCCTGCGCGAACGCGCGCATGGTTTTTACGAGCGCCACGGGTACTCGAAAATCAAAACGCAGTTCGCCTTCCGTAAGGCGCTATGATCGCGCTGGCGTATTGCGATGCTCGGGGACGCATCTACGTCGACGAGTCGTCCGTTCCGCTCGCCGATGGCGGCATCGTGCGCGAGCCGGAGGCGGCGGAACTCATTGCGGCGCCGGCCGGCACGCTCGAGATGCTCTTACCGGGCCGCCGTCCGCTGACGACGATCGGACCGGCGCGCGAGGGGTACGCGCTTGCGGCGGTGCTGCCCGCTGGGTACACGCGGCTGCTCGTTCCGGCTTACGCGAAGGAACGCGGCGCGCCCGACTTGCCGCTCTTCGGTTATGCGTTCGCCTGTTTCGTTGACGATCGACTGCACGTGGCCGCGGCGAAAACCGACGAAAGCGACGATTGGAAGCCGCGCACGTTTGCGGAGGGAGAACTCGAATCGCTGATCGAGCGGCGTCTCGAGACCGATCCGGAGAACCGCGTGCTGCGACAAGTCGCGCTGTGCTCGCGCGACTACGGCTGCTTCACCGCGCAGAACGTCTTCTTACGGCGCGGTGAGGCGGCGCTTCCAGTCTCGCCGAAGTGCAATGCGCGCTGCCTCGGGTGCATTTCGCAACTCGAGCCGCCGGCGACGGTGCCGTCGCCGCAGGCGCGCATCGGGTACGAAGCGAGTATGGAGGGACTGGCCGCCGTCGGCGTCGAGCATCTCGAGTGCGTTCCCGACGGGATCGTCTCCTTCGGGCAAGGGTGCGAGGGCGAGCCGCTGCTGCGCTCGACGACGATCGCGGCGGCGATTCGCCTGATTCGCGAGCGCCGCAGCAACGGCACCATCAATCTCAATACCAACGGCAGCATGCCGGGCGCGCTCGAGCGCTGCATCGACGCGGGGCTCGATGCCGTCCGCGTCAGTTTAAATTCGTTCCGGCCGCGCGTTTACACCGCATACTACCGGCCGATCGGCTACGCGCTCGACGACGTGCTCGAATCGATCCGCCTGGCCGTGCGGAAAGGCGTGCGCACAAGCCTCAACCTGCTTACGCATCCCGGCGTCACCGACGACGAGGAAGAAATGGCGGCTGCCGAGGCGTTCTTACGCGACGTTCCGGTCGCGATGGTGCAGACGCGCACGCTAAACATCGATCCCGATTGGTACTTCGGCGCCGCGGGCCGACCGCGGCGGCCGCTCGGTATGCGCCGCGCGCTGGAGGCGATTGCACGCCTGACTGCGGTCGGAAATTTCACTCACACGCACTGACCGCCGGACGCAATCGCGGTTTTGAAACGATGAAGTTTTGGCACATCCTGGTAATCGTCGGAGCCGGCATCGCATTCGGAGTGCTCGAGCCGGGACGCTTCACCTACGCGCTCGGCCACGCTACGCTCTACGTCTTTCTCCCACCCTTGCTCTTCGAGGCTTCTTGGAACCTGAGCTTTCGCGCGATCCGCCGGCAGTGGCCCGCGATCGCAACGCTGGCCGGGCCCGGCGTGCTCCTGACGGCACTGATCGTCGCCGGCGCATTGTCGATCGTACGCGTGCCGTTCGGGCCCGCGTTTCTGGTTGGAGCGATTCTTTCGGCAACCGATCCGATTGCGGTGATTGCCGTTTTTCGGCGGATACGCGTGCCCCGGACGCTGGCGACGATCGTCGAGTGCGAGTCGCTCTTCAACGATGCGGTCGCGGTGGCGCTCTACCGAATTGTTCTCGGCGTGCTGGCGGGAGGAGCGCTCGGCACGCTGGGAACGGCGCGAATCGTGCTGCAGACGGCGACGGGAGCAGTCGCCGGGATCGCGGTCGGCACTGCGCTCGCCTACCTGGTGGCGCGCGCGCTGCGCGGCACGACCGCCGTGCCCCTGCAGATCATCGCGACGGTCGTCGTAGCGTACGGTGCTTATTTCACCGCCGATGCGTTTGCGTTCTCAGGAATCTTTGCGACGATCGCCGGCGGCATCGCTCTACGCTATTACGAGCGTCGCTGGATCACCCTGAGCATCGCAGACAACGTCAACCGCATCTGGGACTTGGCCGCGCTCGTTGCCAACGTCCTGGTCTTTTTCATGCTCGGTGCGGCGCTGCAAATCGGGTCGGTTACGCGCGAGCCGGCCTTCATCGTCGCGACGTTGATCGCGATTGCCTTGTCGCGCGTCGTCGTCGCCGGATTGATCCTTCCTGCGGGCTATCCGCCGGCGTGGCTGGGCGTGGTGCGCGTCGCCGGTCTACGAGGAGCGCTCTCGTTAGCGCTCGCGCTGGCGTTGCCGGCCGGGATCCCCTACCGTCAGGCGATCGTCGATGCAACCTTTGCGGTGGTGCTCGCGACGCTGCTCGCCGGCAGCCTAACGGTGTCGCGCGTCGTGCGTCGCGTGAATTCCGTCGAGACTTCGTAGAGGTTGGGGAAGCCGCGCAACCTCTCAGATCGACGGGGGTGTCGCGCCGCGGACTTCGACCAGTGGCGTCACTTCGAACACGAGCGTAAACTTGCGACCCGTACGCAGCTGCGCGAATCGTTCGAGGTCGCTCACCTGCGCTGGAGAAATGGGCTGGGTCGAGCGCACCGTGAGCGTTGCTACCGGAGGGCTCTTGAGCCAGTCGACGCGCATTCGTAAGAGCTCGACGTGTCTAAAAGTCACGCTCTGAGTGCGAAGAGCCGAGCTCAGTGCACTTTCGAGACGGTCGAAACGCAGGAGTTCGATGAGGCCGGTGGCTAGCGGCACCGCCACTGCCGCCGTCAGCACCGTGGCGGTAATGAAGGCCGTCCTGTCGGCCGATTTGACGTGGCCGGCCAAAAAGAAGACGATCATGCACGCGAGCGTGATCCCAAAAAGATTCGTCGCATAGAGAAGAAATGCGCCCAGCGCGAGGCTCCCTTGGCCCGCCGCAAGCGCGACGCCGATCACGCAAATCGGCGGCATGAGCGCAACTGCTATTGCCGTGCCCGCAATGGTCGACGAAATGGAGGGCCGGACGGTCGCAAAGCCTGAAACCGCTCCAGCAGCGAGGGCAATGCCCAAATCCAACAAGTTGGGCTTCGATCGCGCGAGAATCTCGGATCCAAGCGTCGGCAACGATACGAAAAGCTCGAGCACCGCTGCCACGGCGATCGAGAGGACCGTGCCGATCGCAATGCTGATCGCCGCCTCTCTGAATAGCTGCCGGTTACCGGCAATCGCCCCGAAAGACAGAGCTTGGATCGGAACGATCAGCGGCGCAACGATCATGGCTCCGATGATGACCGCGGCGTTGTTTTCGAGCAAACCAAACGTCGCAATCGCGCTCGATGCCACGACCAGCACGATATAGTCGCGAGACGTGCGCGCTCCGTTGCCCAATCGATCGACGAGCGCCGCGGGCGCGACGGCTTGCTCCGGAGACGGCATTTCTTTTTCCTTCCCGTCGATCTTAGCGATGGGCAGCGAGCTTTCTCTCGGCCTCAGACCGACCTCCTTGCGGGAGGCAACGATGCGCGACCGCTAACCGCTCGTATGGCTTTCCTCGGCGCGCTGCGCGACGTGATATCGGCGGCGGATATCTTCGAGGTCGACCGTTGCCGGCGGGAAGGTCATGCGCAGCGACTCCAGCGTCTCCAGGACGATCTTCGATACGGCGAGGTTGCGGAACCATTTGTGATTTGCCGGGATGACAAACCACGGCGCGTACGTCGTGCTCGTGCGGGCGAGCGCGTCCTCGTATGCCGTCACGTATTGCGGGAAATAGGAGCGCTCGACATAATCGCTTTCGCTGACTTTCCAACGCCGCGCCGGGTCGTCCAAACGGTCCTTGAATCGCCGAAGCTGTTCGCCCGCGCCGACGTGCAGAAAGAACTTGAGAATCGTCGTATTCGCGGCGCAAAGGTTCTTCTCGAATTCGTTGATGAGATCGTAACGCTGCGACCACACGCGCCCGGGCACGAGCTTGTGAACGCGAACGACCAGAACGTCCTCGTAGTGCGAGCGATTGAAAATGACGATCTCGCCCTTTCTTGGCGTCTGGAGGTGGGCACGCCAGAGAAAGTCGTGATCCGCTTCTTCTTCGGACGGAACCTTGAAGGCGTGCACTCGCGCACCCTGCGGATTGAGCGCTCCAAAGACGTGCCCGATGGTGCCGTCTTTGCCCGAGGCGTCGAGGCCTTGGAGGCAAATCAACAGCGATCGCTCGTGTTCGGCATATAGGAGGTATTGCAGGTTCCATAGTTTGTGATTATCCTGCTGCACCTCGGCATCGGCGTCGGCTTTATCGGCGCGCTTTTCGTGGAAGTCGGGATCGATTTCCGATAAGCGAACCTTCGCGCCAGGCTCGACTCTGAAGCGGTCGCGATAGGTCACTTTGTCGCCTTCACGCGTCGCCGAACGGTTGCCCGGCGGGATGCTCTTCGGCAAGCCGCGGCGGCTGCGTGGGATCGCTGAAGTCCGGCGTCCAGCGCCAGTTCCGAATCTCGGGCATATCCTGCAAATGCTCGCGAATGTACGAATGGTGTTCGTAGAGCTTTAGATTGATGGCGTCGATTACTTCGGAGACCTCGGAGCGAAGGCGTGCGAGATACTTCAAGGCATCGATTGCCAGATGAAAGCGGCTCATCTTGTTCAGAACGACCATGTCGAACGGCGTCGTGGTCGTGCCCCGATCGATGAAGCCGCGCACGTGGAACCGGTCCTCGTTTGCGCGACCGTGAACCATTGGATGAATGACCCAAGGATAGCCGTGGAAGGCGAAGATTACCGGGACGTCTTTGGTAAAGAGCGCTTCGAACGAGATGTCGTCCATTCCGTGCGGATGCACGCCTGCGGGCATGAGCACGCCCAGGTCGACGACGTTGACGACGCGCACCTTGATTCCCGGCACGTGCTTGCGCAGCAGCCACGCGGCCGCGCAAGTCTCGAGCGTCGGCACGTCGCCGGCACAGGCTAAGACGACGTCGGGCTGGCCGCCCGCATCGTTCGTTGCGAAGTCCCAAATGGAAGCCCCGCGCGAGCAGTGGTCGCGAGCTCCCTCCATATCGAGCCATTGTAGCTCGAGCTGTTTCCCGCAAGTAACGAGGTTCACGTAGTCGCGACTGCGCAGGCAATGATCCATCACGCTGAGCAGACAGTTGCTATCCGGCGGATAGTACACGCGTATGACCTCGCTGCGACGTGCCAGCGCGTTGTCGACGAATCCGGGCGCTTGATGGCTGAAGCCGTTGTGATCGTTGCGCCAGGCGTGGCTCGTCAAGAAAACGTTGAGCGACGCAATCGGCTCTCGCCACGCAAACTGTTTCGACTCTTCGAGCCATTTCGCGTGCTGGGTGAGCATCGAATCGACGACCTGCGCGAACGCCTCGTACGAGGCAAAAATGCCGTGGCGTCCGGTGAGCACATAGCCTTCCAGCCAGCCCTCGCAATTGTGTTCGCTCAAAACCTCCATGACTCGGCCCTCGGGAGAGATGTGGTCGTCGATCGAGACGGTTGGCTCCAAACTACATCGTGCGGTAACGTCGAAGACGGCGTTGAGTCGATTCGAGTTCGTTTCGTCGGGACAAAAGAGCCGGAAGGTTTTCGGATTGCGCGTCATGATATCGCGAAGAAACTCTCCGAGCTTGCGCGGCGCTTCCGCCGCGACCTGGCCGGGAGCGGGAACGTCGAGCGCGTAGTCGGAGAAGTCCGGGATATCGAGCGCGACCAGCACGCGACCGCCGTTAACGCTCGGATTCGCTCCCATCCGGCGCTCGGCGCGAGGCGCCAATCCTTGAAGTTCGGGGATCAGCGCGCCGTCGGCATCGAAGAGTTCGTTCGGCTTATAGCCCCGCATCCAGGCTTCGAGCAACCGGAAGTGTTCCGGATTCCGGCGGACGTTCGTGAGCGGCACTTGGTGCGCGCGGAAGGTCCCCTCGATGGGAATGCCGTCGACTTCTCTGGGGCCCGTCCATCCCTTGGGCGTTCGCAGGACGATCATCGGCCAGCTGGGACGCCTCCGAACGCCGTCCTTCCGCGCCTGGTTCTGAATCGAGCGAATCTCGTCGTAGCATCGATCCAGCGCTTGCGCGAAGAGCTGATGCACCGTTGCGTGGTCGTCGCCTTCCACGAAATACGGCTTGTAACCGTGTCCGCGGTAGAGTGCGGACAACTCGTCATCGGCCTGGCGCGCTTGAACGGTCGGGCCGGAAATTTTGTAGCCGTTGAGGTGTAGGATCGGCAGAACGGCACCGTCGCGCATAGGGTTCAAGAAATCGATGCCCTTCCAGCTTCCTTCGAGGGGGCAGGTTTCGGCCTCCCCGTCGCCGACGATGCACGCCACGACGAGGTCCGGATTATCGAACGCGGCCCCGAAGGCGTGCACGAGCGAATAGCCGAGCTCGCCGCCTTCGTGAATGGAGTTGGGCACGTGCGGGCCGCAGTGACTCGGCACGCCGCCCGGCGTCGAAAACTGACGAAACAACAAGCGCATTCCTTCGAGGTCCTGGGTAACGTCGGGATGCACTTCGGAATACGTGCCTTCGAGATAGGAGTGCGCGTTGAGCGACGGTCCTCCGTGCCCGGGACCGGAGATGTAAATGACGCTGGCGTCGCGCTCCTTGATGAGCCGATTCAGGTGAACGTAGATGAAGTTTTGACCGGCCGATGTGCCCCAATGCCCTAACAATCGCGGCTTGATGCAATCCGCCGTGAACGGATCGCGCAGCAACGGATTAGCCGACAGATAGATTTGTCCGACGCATAGGTAGTTGGCTGCCATCCAATATCGCTCCATGCCGTCGAGCAGCGCCGCCGCGAGCGGCCCACTGGGCGCCGTCGCGGCCTGACGCTCGCCGCTTGCGACGACCGCCGTCGACAGGGAGGCATCGAAACGGAACGACGCCTGCATTTCGGATGTCGTGCTCATCGGCCGCACCTCTAGCGTTGGGTTATCCCTGTGGCTTAGCCGCGGTACACCGTACGCCTTCACTCGTTCGGCAGACTCGTTCGCTCAAGCCGGAAAAACGCGGAGCCTTGGCAAAGTCATCGAGGTGATGGCCGCTCCGACGTTCGCGGGTCGCGTCGCCTTTCAAGGCGGCCCATCATTCCGCCGTCCGCCCGTGACGTACGCCGCCACGTTCACCGGCTTCCCCGATAAGGTCGCAGGCGCCGCGACGGCCGGAGTTAGAGCCGCGAGTGGCACGAGCGCAATAAGAAGCTCTTCGAGCATCCGTTCCCTTCTCTTAGGCTATCAACGAATCGTGAAAAACCCGAGAACGACTACACTGAATCCTTCTCAAGCTATTGCAATACGTTTTTTAATCTCTCGAAGTAAGTGAAAGTGAGGAACGGATGATAGAAGTACTTCGCGGCTTTCCGGATAACGTCGTGGCGTGCGCTGCCAAAGGCCACGTCTCGAAGCAAGACTACGAGCGCGTGCTCATTCCCGAGGTCGAGCGCGTCCTCGGGCGCAGCGCGAAGATCCGATGCTACTACGAGTTGAGTCCGGAGTTCAAAGGCTTCGACGCGGGCGCGGCGTGGGAAGACGCGAAGATCGGCATCGAGCACCTAACGCGCTGGGAGCGGGTCGCGGTGGTTACCGACGTGGAGTGGATTGCTCTGGCAGCGAATGCTTTTCGCTTTCTCATGCCGGGTCAGGTTCGAGTCTTTTCGCTGGCGGAATCGGGCGAAGCGAAACGTTGGATTACCGCGCCAGCATAAGGAGGGCGAAGGCTGCCGTGCATTTTGGTCGCTGCCGACGGCTCCGAGAACTCCGGTCGCGCGATTGCGTATGCGGCACGGCTGGCAAAGACCGGGAAGGCTGACCTCGTGGTCGTCAACGTGATCGGGCAGACCATTCCCGAAAAGCTCTTCGAACGCTTCACCCGCGCGCAGCAAGAATGGGAAGCAATTGTCGCCGGCAAGCGCGGAACCGTTCGGCTTTCGGGATTGCTGCTCGGCAGCATCTCGCAAAAGCTCGTCAGCGTTGCCGCTTACCCGGTTACGGTCGTGCCTTAACGATGACCCAAGACCTACCGCCGGTCGAAGAGCTACAACGACTGAGCGTAGCTGAGTTGCGCGCCCGGCTCGCCGCACCGCCGAACGGCCTGACGAGCGACGAAGCCGCGCGCCGTCTGCAGCAGTACGGACCGAACGCGCTGCCGGAAGAGACGAGCAATCCGCTGCTTCGCTTTCTCTCCTATTTCTGGGGGCCGATTCCGTGGATGATCGAGGCAGCGGCTATCCTTTCGGCCGTCGTGCACCATTGGGAAGATTTCGGCATCATTCTCACGCTGCTGCTGATGAACGCCGGCGTCGGTTTTTGGGAGGAGTTCCAGGCCGGTAATGCCGTCGCGGCGCTTAAAAAGACGCTGGCACTGAAAGCGAGGGTCGAACGAGACGGCGCGTGGAGGACGGTACCGGTGACTGAGGTCGTGCCCGGCGATGCGATCCACGTGCGCATCGGCGACATCGTGCCTGCCGATGCCCGGTTACTCGAGGGCGACCCGATCGAAGTCGATCAGTCCGCGCTCACCGGCGAATCGCTTCCAGTCGCGCGCAAGCCCGGCGACGTCGTGTACTCCGGCTCACTTGTCAAACAGGGCGAGTTCGACGCACTGGTCTATGGCACCGGGGCCAACACTTACTTCGGCAAGACGGCAAAGCTGGTCGAAACCGCGCATACCGTCAGCCACTTTCAACGGGCGGTCCTCAAGATCGGGGATTACCTTATTTTGATTGCGATCGCCATGGTCGCCTTGATTTTAACCGTCGCGTTACTCCGTGGAGATCCACTGCTGACGACGCTGCAATTCGCGCTGATTCTTACGATCGCGGCGGTGCCGGTGGCCATGCCGGCCGTTCTCTCGGTCACGATGGCGGTCGGGTCGCGCAATCTCGCCAAACGGCATGCCATCGTAACGCGCCTCTCGGCGATGGAAGAGATGGCGGGTATCGACGTTCTCTGCGCCGATAAGACGGGTACGCTCACGCAGAACGCATTAACCCTCGGCGAACCGTTCTGCATGGAGGGCACCGGCCCGGACGAGGTCGTCGCGATGGCCGCGTTCGCCTCTCAAGCCGCCAACGCCGATGCGATCGATGTGGCGGTATTAGCGGGTTTGAAAGGCGTCAATCCGGACGCGCGAGCGCAGATCGTGCACTTCATGCCGTTCGATCCGGTCCACAAGCGCAGCGAGGCCACCGTTCGCGATGCGAGCGGCGAATTCAAGGTGACCAAGGGCGCACCGCAGGTCGTCATGGCACTGTGCGCCGACCTGGGAAACGCTCGCGCTCAGATCGACGCAGCGATCGACGCTTTTGCGGCGCGCGGTTATCGCGCCCTCGGCATTGCTCGCGCCCGCAGCGGCGGAGCGTGGCAACTGCTCGGCATTCTCTCGCTCTACGATCCGCCGCGACCCGATTCCAAGGCCACGATCGAAGCGGCCCGCTCCATGGGTGTCAGGGTAAAGATGG
This sequence comes from Vulcanimicrobiota bacterium, assembly GCA_963704715.1. Taxonomy (GTDB): domain Bacteria; phylum Vulcanimicrobiota; class Vulcanimicrobiia; order Vulcanimicrobiales; family Vulcanimicrobiaceae; genus Tumulicola. The sequence goes on from OY969933.1 coordinate 2,773,479, forward strand.
TCACCGGCGACCAGCTCCCGATCGCCAGGGAAACGGCGCGCGCGCTGGGCCTCGGCGCCGACATTTTGGATGCGTCGCTCTTTAGCGATATCGAGCACCGTGAGAGCTCTCAGGTTGCTGACGCGATCGAGCGCGCCGACGGCTTCGCGCAGGTATTTCCGGAACACAAATTCTTCATTGTCGACGCGCTGCAGAACCACAAACACATCGTCGGCATGACCGGGGACGGCGTCAACGACGCACCTGCGCTCAAGAAGGCCGACGCCGGCATAGCGGTCTCCGGAGCGACCGACGCAGCACGCGCGGCCGCCGCGATCGTATTGATGACGCCAGGTCTTTCGGTTATCATCGATGCAATAAAAGAGAGCCGGAAGATTTTCCAGCGGATGGTCAGCTACGCAACCTATCGCATCGCAGAGACGATTCGCGTCCTGCTCTTCATGACGCTTTCGATTCTCGTCTTCAATTTTTACCCGGTCACTGCCGTGATGATCGTCTTGCTGGCGATTCTCAACGATGGCGCGATTCTCTCGATAGCCTACGACCGCGTCCGGTATTCGAATGAACCAGAAGCGTGGAACATGCGCATGACGCTCGGAATTGCGACCACGCTTGGCATCGCAGGAGTGATCGCATCGTTTGGGCTCTTCTATATCGGCGAAGACGTGCTGCACCTGAGCAGAGCGGCGATCCAGACGCTGATGTATCTCAAGCTGTCGGTCGCGGGTCATTTGACGATTTTCGTGACGCGTACGCGCGGCCCATTCTGGAGCATCCGTCCTGCGAACGTCCTCCTCGGCGCAGTTCTTGGAACCCAGTTGGTTGCAACGCTGATCGCGGTGTTCGGTGTCTTTATGGCACCGATCGGCTGGCAACTCGCTCTCCTCGTCTGGGGATACGCACTCGCCTGGTTTATCGTCAGCGATCGCGTCAAGCTGATAGCATACCGCATCTTCGACCACGGCGTGTTCCACGTTTTCCAGCGCTTCGCTCCACCGAGTGCGGCCGGATGAGGCACGAACAGGCGGCGACCGCGGCGCTGCGGCGTCTCGTGGTCGCATACGACGGTTCGGATCAAGCAAAGGCCGCACTCGACGTCGCATGCGCGTTGGCACGCAGCGAGGTTGCCCGCGTCGTTGCCTGCTACGCTCTGGACATTGCGAGCGAAATGGGGCGGCTTGCCGCGGGCTTTCACTATACTCCGCCGTCGGCCAAGCGGCTGCTGCGTGAAGACGCTCGGGCGATTCTTGCAGAGGCTTCCGCTCGCGCTGCAGCGCAGGGATGGAAGGTCGAGACCAAGTTCCTAGATGCGAGCGTTATCTCCGGAATCGTCGACTTTGCGCGCCGATCGGGCGCGGATATGATCGTCATCGGCAGCCATGGCCGCTCCGGCCTTCCTCGGTTCATTTTGGGAAGCGTGGCGGAAGGGGTCATGCGGCATGCGGACGTCCCCGTGCTCGTCGTACGAGTGCCCGGCCGCCGACTAAACGTTCGCAAGAAGGCGCGTCGTCGTTGAACCCGACAATGGTTTGGCGCTGCGCAGAGCTTCCGTCCGGAAGCACGTTGTGAGCAGGCCTTACGGGAGCGAGATTGCTTCGTTCGGTCGACCGAACTACTATGACGATGTGAACAGGCGGGTCGGTCGTCGCGTCCTGCTGCGCGTTTACTCGTACCGTGAGGCGGCAGCGATCCGGAAGGTCCTGCGCACGCTTACGGCGGCGGTCCTCGCGGACCTCGCGGGCGGCGAGCATGCGTAGCGGCTTGATGATGGCCGCGTGCGCGGTTGCAGTGTGCTCGTGCGCACCGAACGCGCCCGCCTACAGTGGAACGTTGCAGGCACCCAGCGCTGCGGTCGGCAGCACGATCGGCGGGCGCATTACGCGCGTGTTTACCAGCGAAGGGGAGTTCGTCGCGAAGGGCTCGCCGCTCGTGTCGTTTGACGATGCGCAGCAAACGGCGACCGTCGTCGCTGGAACCGGCCAGGTGAACGAGGCTCGCGCCGCGCTCGCGGACTTGAGGGCTGGAACGCGGCCGCAAGATCTGGCGCGTGCAAAGGCGTTGGCGCGGCACGATTTTGCGCAGTTCCTTCTTGCTCGGTCTGCGACGCCGTATCAGTCGACCGTTGCGCAAAATCAGCTTCGCGAAGCCCTCGCTCAAGAACGCGACGCCGACGCCGCGGCGGAAAGGGCCCGCGCCGACGCTGTTCGCGCGCGAAGTCTCTTTGCAACGGGAGACGTTTCGGCCCAGGAACGCGACCGCGCGATGGAAGCACAGAAACGTGCCGGCGCGCAGCTTACGAGCAGCGAAGCCGCCGTACGGGCTGCGCACGCACAGGCGACCAATACGACTACGGTCACACTTCCGCAAACGGTGGCCTCGGCACAAGCTGCATACCAGGCTGCCCGAGAGCAGTACCTGTCGCTGGCGGCGGGGGCGCGACCCGATCAGATTCGCCAGGCAGTGGCGGCCGTACGCGCCGCACAAGGACAACTAGCCAATTCGCGCGCGAAGCTCGCCGAGATGATCGTGCGCGCGCCGGCCGATGGCGTCGTGACCGACATGGACCTCCATCCCGGCGACCTCTTGGCCCCGGGTGCGTCGGTGGCAACGATCGAAGAGCGCGGCAACCCCTACGTTCGCATTTACGTTTCGCAGCGGGACCTCGGGCGCATCAAGCTCGGCGATCGCGTCGCCGTGCATGCGGATTCTATGCCGCAAACGTTTGATGGCATCGTCGAACAGGTCGACGCCCGCGCCCAGTTTACACCGGAAAGCGTGCAAACAAAAAGCGATCGCGCCGTGCTCTCGTTCGGCGTCAAAGTGCGGGTCCACGACCCCAACGGGCTGCTCCATCCCGGAACGACTGTCGAAGTACCGTTGCCGTGAGCGACGTCGCGATCGAAGCGCGAAGCCTGACGAAAGCGTACGGCACGCACACCGTAGTACGCGAGGTGAACCTGCAGGTCCGATCGGGGGAGATATTCGGCTTTCTCGGCCCGAACGGGAGCGGCAAATCGACGACGATTAAGATGCTCTGCGGTTTGGTGGAGCCGACGCGCGGCGAGGCGTTTATTTGCGGGAACGACGTCGAGAACCGGGGCGACGCCGTTCGCCGCACGATCGGATACGTATCGCAATCGTTTTCCCTTTACGGCGACCTGACGGTCGAGGAAAACCTGCAGTTCTACGGCCGTGCCTACGGATTGAGCCGTAGTCGCCGTGCACGGCGCATCGACGAGCTCGTCGGTTTCTCGAATCTCGAACCATTTCGACGGCAGCTGGCAGCATCGCTTTCGGGAGGCTGGAAGCAGCGTCTTGCGCTTGCGGCGGCGCTCTTACACCAACCGAGGGTGCTCTTTCTCGACGAACCGACGGCCGGTATCGACCCGGTCGCGCGGCGCGACCTGTGGGACCTGCTGTTCACGCTGAGCGAACACGGCGTCGCGCTCTTCGTTACGACACATTATATGGACGAAGCCGAGCGCTGCGCGCGCGTGGGCTATATCTATGATGGCGAAGTCATCGCGATCGGCACTCGTTCCGAGCTGAAAAAACTGCCTGGCGTTACGCCCCAAGACTGCGTTCGCTATAGCGTCGCCGGCGAAGATGCCGTGGAGCTCCTAGGCCGTGCCCGGGCAGAGGCTTACGTACGCGACGCAACGGTCTTCGGCGATCGCCTGCACGTCGTCGTTCCCGAGTCCGTGACGCGTGCGCAAGTCGCCGCCGACCTTGGCGTCAGCGAAAGCGGAGTCGAAGAGATCGAGCCAAGCCTCGAGGACGTCTTCGTCGCAATCACGCGCGAGCGACGCCGAAAATGAGGCGCAGCGCGCTGGACGTTCGCGGCTACGGAGCGGTCGTGTACAAGGAAATACGCCACGTCATGCGCGATCGCGTGACGCTGATTCTCGCAATTGCGTTACCGATTTTGCAGGTTACGATCTTCGGCTACGCGATCAACACGAAGGTCGAACACGTCCCGGCGGCCGTGCTGAATGAGGATCTGGGGGCGTCCTCGGTAAACTTCGTGCAGGCCCTGGAAGCGTCGCGAATCTTCGACGTAAACGAGTTCGTCGGGTCGCGCTTTGCACTGATGGATTCGATCGTTTCCGGACGAACCCGCGTCGCGTTCGACATCCCGCCACACTTCACCGCAGATCTTCGTGCAGGCGGCGCTCCCAGCGTTCAGGTGTTGATCGATGGCTCGGATGCCGTCATTGCGCAGCCGATCTATGCCGCTTCGGGCGCGATCGGCGCGGCTTTTGAGCGTGCGGGTACCAAGAGTCGTGTCGACGTGCGCCCACGCGTGCTCTTTAATCCGGGTTTGCGCAGCGCGAACTTCTTCGTTCCGGGCCTTATCGGCATCATTATGCAGCTTATCACGATGTTTCTTACGGCGCTTTCAATCGCCGGCGAGCGGGAGCGCGGCACGTTGGATCAAGTCTTGGTTACGCCGATCGGGGCGCTGGGACTCATGCTCGGCAAAATCACGCCGTACGCGGCCATCGGCTTTGTAGATATGCTTCTGGTGCTGACTGCGATGTACTGGATCTTCGGAGTTCCGATCGCGGGGAGCGTGACGCTCCTGATCGTCCTGTCGATCGGGTTCTTGATTGCCGCCTTGGGACTCGGATTGCTCGTCTCCAGTGCCGCCGCCAATCAGCTCCAGGCGATGCTGGGTGTGCTGGGAATGACGCTCCCGTCCATTCTCCTGTCGGGGTTTTTCTTCGAGCGATCGCTGATGCCCGCCGTGATGCAGTGGGTCGGGTACTTGATCCCGCTGACGTACTTCTTTGAGATATTGCGCGGCATCATCTTGCGAGGCGCATCGCTTTCCGACTTGGCCGTGCCAGTGATTGCCATGCTCGCGCTGGGATCTGCCGTACTGCTGGCTGCAAGCATTCGCTTCACGTCGGGGCGCTCGTCGTCTTAGCGTTGGCAGGCGACGAGACTCTTCGACTGCGGTGCGCTCGGCGCGCCTCTGCTACGGGTGCATGGGTTTAGTTCATGAACGAGAGGCCGGCGCCGACGTAGTGCTGCTTCTGACCCAGTAGCAGGGTCGGCGAGAAGCCGTACTCGACGTCGAACTGGACGTGCTGGCCGAAGTCGCGCTGATAGACGAAGTCAACGAACGATTTGGAACCGAGCGTCGGTCCCGCCTTCGAAAAATAGGCATACTCGGCACTGATCTGCGACGGTCCTCCGGGTAACGCCGCACTCAGTTCGAGCGTCGGGGTAAAGGCGAAGTACGACTGAGGGACGCCGGCGGAGACGTAGGCGCTGAAGGCGTTGAAGCCGAGCGTGCCCGAGAGGGCAAACTCCGAGTTCACGGTGTACGCCCAGTTGAAGTTGCCGGTGTACTGCGCGTTCCCGGCGCTGAATGCGGTTGCACCGGTCGGAATGGTCACGACGGCGTTTACGCCCCAGTCGGCATTCGAGGTGTAGCCGAGTTCGTATTTGGCCCCAATCGCCAGATCGCTCATTCCCCCGGCAAATGCGCCGCCGACTGAGGAATGGTTGTCGCTGATCGGTCCGACCTCAACGTCGAGGTGCGGGTCGACCGTGCCGATGCGAAGGAGCGACTGCGGGTAGGTTGCAGTGTTTCCTCCTCCGGGGCCCGTCGTAACGAGATTCGTATAGCCATTCTCAAGGTCGGCGTGTCCCGTCCGCACGGTGCAGACGCCCGTTCCGAACGTCGGACGATTGACGATCGAAAGGAGCGACCCGCACGGATCGGAGGGTGCCGATGGCGTCGCGCTCGCCGAGGGCGCCACGCTTGCGGAAGGCGACGGCGCCGGTGACGGCGGGAGCGTTTGCGCGCGCCCCGCGGCAACCGCGAGAAGTGCCGCCGCGACGAAGGCGGCGGGTGCGAGGCGTTGAGAGATAGTCATTGGTGCTCCAAAGAACGAGGGCTACGGCCAGCCCATCCTATCGCAGCCCTGCGGGCTGTCAATCATCCTTTCGGATCATCCGGTTGGCGGATGGCGGCCAGCGGAAACCGACCGTATGCTAGAGGCGTCGTGTTAGAGCTTGGAATCATCGTCCTCTCGATCGTGTGCTTCGTCATCCTGGATCTGTACGTTCTGGGATGCGAAAAAGTGTGAGCTCGTGTCGTTTGACAATACGTTAGGGCTCGTCCTTACGATCGCCGGCCTGGCGTATCTCGTGTTTGCCATGCTTCGCCCGGAAAAATTCTGAAAATGACCGCTACCGGCTGGTTGCAAGCCATCGTCTTCTTTCTCATCGTGCTGGCATTGACCAAGCCGATCGGCCTCTACATGGCGCGCGTGTTCGCGGGGGAGCGCACGTGGCTGGCTCCCGTCCTGCGGCCGATCGAGAAAATCGTCTATCACCTCGGCGGCGTTCGCGAAGACGAGGAGATGCCGTGGTATGCCTACGCGCTGTCGATGCTCGCCTTCTCAGTCATCGGCCTCATCTACCTCTACGTTCTCCTGCGCACGCAGAAGTGGCTGCCGTTGAATCCGCAGCACCTCGATAACATGGCTCCCGACCTCGCCTGGAACACGGCGGTGAGCTTCCTCACCAACACCAACTGGCAGTTCTATTCCGGCGAGAGCACGATGAGCTATCTCTCGCAGATGGCGGGATTGGCGTGGCATAACTTCGTCTCCGCGGCCGTCGGCATCGCGATTGCGGTCGCCGTCATTCGGGGCTTGGTGCGTACGACGGTGAAGACGCTGGGGAACTTCTGGGTCGACCTCACGCGGTGCTCGCTCTACGTTCTATTGCCGGTCGCAATCGTCATCGGTCTGTTCTTGGTGGCCCAAGGCGTTCCGCAAAACTTCCATGCGTACCAGGACGTCAAGTCGATCGAAGGATTTGCCCAATCGATTACCGGGGGCCCGATGGCATCGCAAGAAGTCATCAAGGAACTCGGGACGAACGGCGGCGGCTTCGTCAACGCGAACTCCGCGTCGCCCAACGAGAATCCCAATCCGCTGACCAATCTCGTCGAACTGGTGTTGATCTTTTCGCTCGGCGCGGGGTTGACGTATACGTACGGCAGGATGGTCAAGGACACGCGGCAGGGGTGGGCCATCTTCACCGCGATGTCGATCGTTTTTTTCGCAGGTTTTGCGACGGCGTATTGGGCCGAATCGGCGGGCAATCCGCTCGTGCATCAGCTCGGCGTCGCCGGCGCCAACATGGAGGGCAAGGAGTGCCGCTTCGGGGCTGCGGCGTCGGCCTTGTTTGCGACGGTGACGACGGATACGTCGTGCGGTGCGGTCAACTCCATGCACGATTCGTTCATGCCGCTCGGCGGCCTCGTACCGCTGGTGAACATGCAGCTCGGTGAGATCGTCTTCGGCGGCGTGGGGAGCGGCTTGTACGGCATGATCGTCTTCGTCGTGCTCACCGTGTTCATTGCCGGCCTGATGGTCGGCCGCACCCCCGAATTTCTCGGGAAGAAGATCGAGCGCCGCGAAGTGCAGTTCGCAATCTTAGCCGTACTCGTCACACCCGTCTTGGTGTTGGTTCCGGCGGCGGTGGCGTCGATCGTGCCGGCCGGGTTGGCAACGCTGAACAACTCGGGACCGCACGGTTTCTCGGAGATCCTCTACGCGTTCACCTCGACCAACGCCAATAACGGTTCGGCGTTCGCCGGCCTCGGACCGAATTTGTTCTACAACGTCGTCACCGGCATCAACATGATGTTCGGGCGCTTTACCGTCGCGATCCCCGCACTCGCGCTGGCGGGAGCGCTCGCCGGAAAGAAAGCCGTTCCCGAGGGCGTCGGCACGTTCACGACCCACTCTCCCATCTTCGTGGCGCTGCTGATCGGCGTGATCGTCATCGTCGGCGCATTGACGTTTCTCCCCGCCGACGCGCTCGGGCCGATCGTCGAACACCTCTTCGTCTATCAAGGGAAAACGTTCTAGTGTTGTCAGCACGCCGTCTGGAGCGCCGCCCTAAGGCCCGCTCGCTCTTCGATCGCGCCATCGTCGTTCGCGCCATCGGGGATTCGTTCAAGAAGCTCGACCCGAGATGGCAAGTGCGCAACCCGGTGATGTTCGTCGTGGAAGTCGGCGCGCTGGTCACGACGTTCTTTTTCGTCCGCGATCTCGTCCAGCACAACGGCCATCCCGGCTTCGATCTGGCGATCTCCGCGTGGCTATGGTTTACGGTACTGTTCGCCAACTTCGCCGAAGCGGTCGCCGAAGGCCGCGGTAAAGCACAAGCCGATTATCTGCGCCGAACGAAATCCGATACGACGGCGCGATTGCTCACCGACGGAGACGTCGAAGAGATCGTACCGAGCACGAGCTTGCGTAAGGGCGACCGCTTCGTCGTCACGGCCGGCGAGATTATCGCCGCCGACGGCGAGGTGCAAGAAGGTGCGGCTACCGTAGACGAATCGGCGATTACCGGCGAGTCCGCGCCGGTGATCCGGGAATCCGGCGGCGATCGCAGCGCGGTCACCGGCGGCACGCGCGTGCTCTCCGACCGCATCGTGGTGCGCGTCACGGCCAATCCCGGCGAAAGTTTTCTCGATCGCATGATTTCGCTGGTCGAGGGTGCGCAGCGGCAGAAGACGCCCAACGAAATCGCACTGTCGATCCTCCTGGCGGGACTCACGATCATCTTCGTCATCGCGGTTGCGACGCTCGCGCCGTATTCGCTCTATGCGGGTACGCCGCAGAGCGTGACGGTGTTGATCGCATTGCTCGTATGCCTCATTCCGACGACCATCGGCGGACTGTTGTCGGCAATCGGCATCGCCGGGATGGACCGCGTCATGCAGCGCAACGTCTTGGCGATGAGCGGCCGCGCGGTCGAAGCTGCCGGCGACGTCGATACGCTGCTGCTCGACAAAACCGGCACGATTACGCTCGGCAATCGCCAGGCCGTCGAAATCATCTGCGCGGCGGGGATCGACCCGAAAGATGCCGCCCGCATCGCGCATCTCTCTTCGATTGCCGACGAGACGCCGGAAGGACGCTCGATCGTCGCGCTGGCACAAGAGCAAGGCTCGCGCGACGCAGAGCCCGAAGGCTCGACGTTCGTACCGTTCAGCGCGTACACGCGCATGAGCGGCTTGGACATGGCCGACGGCGCCAAGATCCGCAAGGGTGCGCCGGACTCCATTCTCGCATGGGTCCGGGAACAGGGCGGGAATCCATCGGCCGAGCTGTCGCCGCACATCGAACGCATCGCGCGCAGCGGCGGCACGCCCCTGTTGCTCTCCCGAAACACACTCGTCCTCGCCGTGATTTACCTCAAGGACATTCTCAAGCCGAACATGCGCGAGCGCTTCGACCGGATGCGGGCAATGGGCATTCGTACCGTAATGATCACGGGAGACAACCCGCTTACGGCGGCGACCATCGCCAAGGAAGCCGGCGTCGACGATTTCCTTGCCGAGGCGACTCCCGAGACGAAGATGGACCTCATCAAGCGCGAGCAAACCTCGGGCCGTCTGGTCGCCATGACCGGCGACGGCACGAACGACGCTCCGGCCTTGGCGCAAGCCGACGTTGGCGTTGCCATGAACTCGGGAACGCAGGCGGCAAAAGAAGCCGGCAACATGGTCGACCTCGACTCCGATCCCACCAAACTCATCGAAATCGTCGAGATCGGCAAGCAGCTCCTCATGACGCGCGGCGCCCTCACGACGTTCTCGATCGCCAACGACGTGGCGAAGTATTTTGCCATCCTGCCGGCGATGTTTGCGATTGCGTACAAGCCGATGGAGCTGCTCAACGTCATGCGTCTCGCGACGCCGCAAAGCGCGATTCTTTCGGCCGTGATCTTCAACGCTCTGATCATCATCGCGCTGGTCCCGCTCGCATTGCGCGGCGTGAAGTACGTGCCGAAAGGCGCCAACGCGGTGCTCTTCGGAAACGTCATGCTGTACGGCGTCGGCGGCATCATCGTCCCGTTTATCGGCATCAAGCTGATCGACATGATCCTTACTGCCCTCCATTTGACGTAGAGGTTCTCGTGTTACGATATCTTGGCACTTCGCTGCGGATGACGATCGTGAGCATCGTCATGCTGGGATTGCTTTATCCGCTGGCAATGACGGGCATCGCGCAAGCGCTCTTTCCGAAACAAGCCAACGGGTCGCTCGTGGTCGTGAACGGGAAAGTCGTCGGATCGTGGATTATCGGTCAACTGTGGACGAAACCGCAATACTTTCAGGGACGCCCGTCGGCAGCCGGAAAGGGCTACGACCCAACGTCGACCGGCGGCACGAACCTCGGGCCGACGTCGGCAAAACTGTTGAAGGCGACGAAAGCGACGGTCGCGCAGCTCGAAAAGGCAAATCCGGACGCGAACGGAGCTCCACCCATCGATCTGGTGACGTCGAGTGCGAGCGGCATCGATCCCGACATCACGCCTGAGGCTGCGTATTGGGAAGCGCCGCGCGTGGCGAAGGCGCGCCATCTCTCTCTCGATTCGGTGCGTGCGCTAATTGCATCGCACGTGCAGGGGCGGCGTTTCGCGGTCCTCGGCGAGCCGCACGTCAACGTGCTGGAACTCAATCTGGCCCTGGATGGCGTCCACCCGCAGTAGGGGCTAGTCCTCGGGTGCGACCTCGGGCTGCAATTGAGGCGGCGTGAGCACGAGCAGCTCGCGTGCGCCCGCGTCGAGTAAGCGTCGAGCAAACGACGGCGGTTGAAGCCACCGGGGCGTGCGCCTCGTGCCGGCGAGTGCAATCGTGGTTTCCGGCCGCTCGCGCGCAATCTCGAGCAATCGCTTCGCCACGTCGGGGCCGGACGATTCGATCCATTCGACGTTGGTTTTGCGCGCCTCGGCGCGCAGCCGTTCGACGAGTGCTCGATCTGCCGCCTCCCTCGGCTTCGTGACATGGGCGATCGCGAACTCGGTTCCGAGACGGGCCGCAATGCGTCCGGCGCGGGTAATCATCGGCAAATCGTCGGCGCGCGCGGCGACGCTGAGGAGAACGCGCTCGAACGGCGACGGAATGCGCTCGCGGAAGCGGGCTCGCAGCGCCTCGCGAATGGCAAGTTCGCGCAGTGCCACGAGATTCTCGATCCGAAAGAAGTTGGTCAGGGCAGCATCCACGCGTTCCGGAGGATAAATCTTCCCTTCGCGCAAGCGCCGGCGCAGCGTGTCCGGAGTGACGTCGATGAGAATCACTTCCTCGGCCAGCGGAAGGATGCCGTCGGGTAACGTTTCTCGGACGATCGTTCCCGTCAGGCGCCGGACCGTATCGCCCAGTCCTTCGAGATGCTGGATGTTGAGCGTTGCGATCACGTCGATGCCGGCCCGAAGCACGGCCAGGACGTCGTAGAAGCGCTTCGGTGCGATCGAGCCGGGCGGGTTGGTATGCGCCAGCTCATCGATGAGGGCAACCTGCGGATGCCGCGCGATCAGCGCCTCGCGGTCGAACTCCTTGTACGTCGTTCCGTTGACCGTGACGATTTTCGGCGGAAGTACGGTCAAGCCGTCGAGGAGCTCCGCGGTTTCCTTCCGACCGTGCGTTTCGATGAAACCGCCGACGACGTCGACTCCCTCGGCCTGGAGCTGATGCGCGCGATCCAGCATCGCGTACGTCTTTCCGGCCCCGGCGGCTGCGCCGAGGTAGACCGTCAGTTTTCCGTATCCGACGCGCAAGCGGTCGCCGGCGGTGGACGAGTAGGGCGAACGCGCCGGATTTTCGACCAAATACGTTTGACCCGCACCCACGACGAAGAGATCGCACGCGAGCGGCGAGTTGGCGAGCTTCACCGCTACGTTGCCGTTGGGGATCGCGATGAGGGCCGGTCGCAGCCCTTCTTGTGCGGCCGTCACCGGGTCGGCACCGTCGCGAAAGATCTCGCCGCCGAGCTCGCGGACCAGTGGTTCGAGCGGTGCCGCATCCACATCCGGCATCGGGACCACCTCGAGCCCCAAATCGAGTGCGTGCGCGACGGCGGCGGTGCGCTTGAGAAATGGGCGCGCGTCCATCTTAGGGTACACGAAGGCTGCGGCCGTCGAGCTGCGTCCCGCCTTGATCGCCGGGAGCGTCAGCGTATCGAGCGTGCGCAGCAGCAGCTCGCGCAACATGTAGAGCGTCTGCTCTTTGAACGCGCCGTTGAGCGCGCGTTCGATGTCCTGCTCGTTGACGATCTTCCCGGCTTGCACGCGGCTCCGCAACAGCCGTGGCGAGACGTCGAGCGCGATCACCTCGTCGGCGCTTTGCAAGAACGAGAGCGGGATGATCTCGCGAACGGGATAGCCCAACAGCGCTTCTGCAGTTGGGGCGACCGTTTCGAGGTGCGCGATGTTGAAGGCTCCGATAACGCTGATCCCGCGATCCCGCAGGGCGAGGGCGTCTTGCCAGCGCTTGGCGTGGACGGCTCCCTCGAGATTATCGTGAGCTAGTTCGTCGAGCAGCAACACATCGGGACGTTCTCGGACGGCGGCTTCGTAATCGAACTCCTCGAAGGCAGCGTTGCCGAGCGTGACGTGACGCGGAGGAACGCGAGGAAGGGTGGCTGCCGCAACTTCCAGATCGGGTCGCCCTTTCGTCTCGATCCACCCGATGGCGGTGCGCGTCCCCGCAGCCTGGAGGCGCCGGCCGTCCTCGAGCAAACGCCGCGTCTTACCGGCACCGGGTGCACTCGCGACGTAGACGACCAGGCGTGCGCGATGCCCGAGCTCCCGAAGGAGCTCCTCGGCCCGGGCGGTCCTGTCCATACCGAGTCGCGGTTCGCGCGGCGTGCAAGGCACCCCCGCTGCGGCCGAGAAGGCGTCGTGGATGGCCATTCTCTGCTACGCATTGCTGATTGCGGCGTGGCTCATCGACTTGTTCACGCCGCAACTTTTTGTCGCGGCGATCTTGCTCAACGGGCCGATTGCGCTCAGCAGCCTCGCGTTGCGGACGCGCTTGACCGCGCAACTCGTCGTCGCGGCCGAGATTGCCAACGCGATCGCAGGCTACGTGAATGGGGTGCAAGCGGGCTATCATTGGGACGCGGTCGCCATCGGCGATCGCATCTTGCTGGCAGCTTCGTTCGTGCTCGTCGGATACATGAGCATCAAGACCCAGGAGTACGCGCGCGAAGCCGGCGAGTCGGCGGGCCGTATGCGCCAAATTCAAATCGAACGCTCGCTGCGCGAAGCGACGGGCCGCGTGCGGGAGACACTCAATGTCGAGCTGGTGCAGCGCGCGATTCTCCGCGAGTCGCTTTCACTGCTCGGCGCCTCCGCCGCAATGCTGATCGTGCGCGATTCATCTTTTTCGCTCCCGCTCGTCATCGAGTACAAAGGCGGCTCCGCCGAAATGTCGTTCGAGCGCCGCAATTTATCGACCGAACTGGCGTCGCTTGCGCAACGCGCGCGCGAAAGCCCCGGCGTCGTACGCATCACCGCAGACGACGCGCTGGGACGGCTGACGCTCGAAGCGCTCGAGGCGCGTGAAGTGTTGGCGGCACGAGTGCGCTCGGCGGGCGTGGCTTCCGATGACGTGCTCGTGGAGCTGGCCGGAGAGCATAGCCAGTTCGCCGGGGATGCCGTCCCGGCGATGCAAGCGTTTGCCGAGCAGGCGGGCATCGCGCTGGAGCAGGCACGTCTGTTCGCGCAGCTCGGCGAACGAAACGACGAGATCGCGCAGCAAAAAGACGAACTCGGACGCCGCACCGAAGTCATTCGCGACCTTGTCTACGCCTTGGCGCACGATCTGCGAACGCCGCTGGTTGCCGCCGACGTGACGATGAAACAGGCACTTGCCGGCGCCTATGGAGACCTTCCGGCGCGTTATGCGGAGATTCTGCGCGCGACGCTTGCCGCCAACGAGGATCAGCGCCGCATCGTCGAGTCGTTGCTGCTGATCGCGCGCTACGAAGCCGGCGAGGAGTCGAACCTTAACGAATCGATCGCGCTCGCGCCGCTCCTGACGAGCGCGGTCGAAGAGTTGCGCCCGGTCGCCGATAGCAAGAAGGTGCAGCTCACCGACGAGGCGGCCGGCGCCGACCTGCCCATCGTGGGCGATCCCTACGAACTCCGGCGCGCCATCATCAATTTGATTGCGAACGCCATTGCGGCCACGCCCGAAGGCGGAACGATTCGCGTGCGCGGCGAGCGATCCGGCGGGAACGTGACGGTCGCGATTGACGACGACGGATACGGCGTTCCCGCCGAGTTGCGTCCGGCCTTGTTCACGCGATTCGGCAGAGCGCGTTCGGGTGGAGGAAGCGGGCTCGGCCTCTACATCGTGCGCCGCATCGTCGAGAAGCATGGCGGCACCGTCAGTTTCGCTCCGAGGCAGCCGCGCGGAAGCACGTTTACGATAACGCTGCCGAGCTCATGACGGAGCGCGCGGCGAAGCCGCGGGTCGTCATCGTCGAGGACCACGCACTTACGCGGGCAGGTCTGCGCACGGCCCTGGAACCGTCGTGCGACGTCGCCGGAGAAGCGGCCGACGGCATCGCCGGCCTCGACCTCATCCTCCGAGAGCGCCCCGACGTTGCCGTCGTCGACATCGGTCTGCCGGGAATCGATGGCATCGCGCTCACACAGCGCGTGCGCGCCGAACTTCCGGCGACGCGCGTCGTGATCGTCACGATGATCGATCTCGAAGAAGAAGTGCTCGCGGCGCTGGCCGCGGGCGCCGATGCCTATTGTTTGAAGAACTCAGATCCGCAGCGCGTCGCCGGCGCGGTGCGCATCGCCGCCGACGGCGGGGCGTTTTTCGATCCGCAAATCGCCCACGTCGTGCTGGCGCAGTTTTCCAATACGCGTAAGGACGATCTGCGCGCGTCGCCGCTTACCCCCCGGGAAACCGAGATTCTGCGCCTCATCGCCGACGGACGTTCGAATGCCGAAATCGCCGAGCAACTGTTCATCGGCTTGGGCACGGTGAAGGGGCACATTCGGGATATTTTATCGAAGCTTTCGGCGTCGGATCGCACGCAGGCGGCCGTCGTCGCCTTGCGCAAAGGGTATATTTAGAACCTGTTACCCTGAGCCGAGCATCGCGCGGATGCGTTCGCCCGCGCCATTCTTCACGATGAAGATCATCGAGTCGCCGGGCCGCAGCGTCGTTTCGCCGGTTGGGATCTCGAGGTCGTCGTTGGGGTGGTCGATCGCGACGACGACGGAGTTGTGCGGAAGATTGACTTCTCCGAGAGTCTTTCCGGCAACGGGAGATTCGTCCGGGATGGCCACCTTTACGAGCTGCATCTTGCCTTTTCCGAAAAGATGCATCGTCTCGAGCATCGAGCGGTATTTCGCGGCGTTGACGTGCTCGTTGAGAACGTCGAGAATGAGTTCGGTCGAGGAGATCACGGTCACCGGATCCTCGAGCCCCAGGGAGTCGAAGACGAGTTTATTCGCCGGGTTATTGACGCGCGCAATGCAGCGCGCCTTGGATTTCTTTTTCGACAGCAATACGACGACGAGATTGTCTTCGTCGTCGCCCGTGTCGGCGACCACGACGTCGGCGCGCGCGATGCCGGCGCTCTCGAGGACCGCCGGGTCGCATCCGTCGCCGACCACGGTCGCTTGACGATCGATCAGACGCTCGAGGGCCTTGGCTTTGCGCTCGTCCTTCTCGACGACCACCACTTCGTTGCCTTGATTGACGAGCGCGCGCGTGAGATACGAGCCGACTTTACCGCCGCCGACGATGAGAATAAACATTAGGGAACCTATGCCGTCATCCGGGCCATCGGCTTCGCGCTCGTGAATCGCTGTGCGAACTCGCTGATCGCTTCGGGTGCGACGATGGCGTTGATCTCGTCGCCTTCTTCGAGCACGAGATCGCCCGAAGCCACCATCACGCCGCCGGCGGCGCGGCGGACGGCCGCGACGCGCACGCCACCGGACCGTTCGAGGTCGGCGATCGTCTTGCCGGCGTCGGCCGAGGCGACAATTGCGGAGATCGACGTCAGTTTGCCGAGATCGAACGATCGCAGCGAGTTCCACGGCGCCTCGAGCAGCACGTCGCGGATCAGTTTCGCACCGACGGTCGTGGGACAAACGGTCTCCACGCCGAGTTCTTGATACATCTGTCCGCGCGGCGGATCGTAAATGCGCGCGACGACGCGCTTGATTTTGAACATGCGCTGAGCGATGAGCGCCGCCATGATGTTCCGGTTATCGCCGTTGGTAACCGCGACGAAGCCGTCGGCGGTCGCCGCGCCGGCTCGCTTGAGCACGTCGAAATCGATGCCCGTGCCGACCACGACGTGGCCTTTGAATTTCTGTCCGAGACGCTTGAATGCGGCTGCGTTTTCGTCGATGACGATGACTTCGTGACCGTCAGCGTCGAGGTATTTCGCCAGTGCGGAGCCGACGCGCCCGCACCCAACGATGAGGTATCTCATGAACGTCCAAGGCCTTTCCCAGGGAACGGTATTTCCCCTTGGGTCGTTCCGTGAGGGCCCATCTTGGGAAGGAGGGCTGGGTGGGCTTGCGAATAAGCGAGAGTTTTTCATCGGGGCGTGGCTCAGCTTGGTAGAGCGCTACGTTCGGGACGTAGAGGTCGCTGGTTCAAATCCAGTCGCCCCGAAATTCCCCGACTTTCCTTCTCCCAAAGGAATCTCGGAGCTGGCTTGTTCTCGAAATTCAGTCCGGCATCGCGGCGCGTGCTTCGCCTCGCCGAGCAAGAGTGCCGCAATCACAGCCAATACTACATCGGTGCCGAGCATCTGCTGGTTGCATTGCTCGAGGAGCGCGATCCCGACATTCTGAGCCGGCTGCAAGCGAGCGGCATCGACGTGCGCGAGGCCCACGCCGAAGTGCGCCGCACGCTCGGCAGCGGCGAGGAGCGTCAATGGGAAGGCATTCTGGTGACGCCGCGCGTGCGCAAGATCGTCGCCCTGGCCGAAAGCCGGGCCGAGCAGCGCGACATTGCGCCGCTCGATCTCCTCGAAGCGCTACGCGCTGAAGGAGGCAGCCTCGCGGCCGAGATTCTCCGTCGGGCATCGCCGCGAAACGCCGCGTCAGCCGCGGAGTAGAGTACCTTCGTGGAAGCACTTCAGCATTTCGTCGTTTCGCTCGTCGATCAGTACGGCTACGCCGGGCTGTTCGTCGCGTTGACGCTCGGCAACATCGGCGCGCCGATCGGCAGCGAGATCGTGCTCCCGGTTGCCGGAGGGCTGACCGCAACCGGCCATCTCTACGCTCTGTGGCTGACGATTGCGGTCGCCGTGGCCGGCGAACTGGCCGGCGAGTCGATCGCGTATGCGATTGGACGCTTCGGCGGAGTGCCGGCGATCGAGCGCTTCGGCAAATACGTCGGACTGCATCATCAGCATCTGACGCGCATTCACGGGTTTTTCGAGCGGTACGGAACGTTCGCCATTTTCATCTGCCGTTTTCTGCCGGTCGTCCGCGGCATCGCCGGCTTCCCGGCCGGCATCGCGGAGATGAACCTCGCGCACTTCTATCTGTGGACGCTCCTCGGTTCGACGATCTTCTGTGGGGCCATGATCGCGCTCGGCTACGAATTCGGCGGCCATCTCGACGCCATTCTGCCGTTGCTCCATCGCAGCGGCATCGTGATAGGAGCGATCGCACTGGCGATCGTGGTGGCGTTCGTCGTGGTCGCCTGGGTGCGCCGCCGCAACGACGTCTCCACGGAGGGCGAGTAGCCGCCCGGGCTCGTACAGATGACGCCGCTCGAACAGACGCTGGCGCAGATTCCCGACGCTCCCGGCGTCTATCTCATGACGGGGCGCGACGGCGATATTCTCTACATCGGGAAAGCCGTCTCGCTGCGCAATCGCGTGCGCTCGTATTTTCAGGGAAGCGCCGATCACCACATTCGGACGGCCGCAATGGTGGAGCGCGTCGCCGACGTGCGGACGATCGTCGTGACGAACGAAGTCGAGGCGCTGATTCTCGAAGCGAACCTCATCAAGCGCCACCAGCCGCCGTTCAACGTACGGCTGCGCGACGACAAGCGCTATCCGTATCTCAAGGTGACGAACGAACCGTTTCCGCGCGTGGTCTTTACCCGCATGGTCAAAGACGACGGCGCGCGCTACTTCGGACCCTACACGAACGCGCACGGATTGCGCGAACTCATCGACCTCATTCGCCTCGTCTTTCCGCTGCGCACGTGCCGCGAGCCGATCGACGGCCGCCGGAAGCGCCCGTGCCTGCAGTTTCACATCAAACGCTGCCTCGCGCCCTGCGTCGGCCTTCAAACCGAAGACGAATACGACGCGATGATCGGCGAGGTGGTGCTTTTCTTCGAGGGCAAGCAAGACTCGCTGTTGGCGCGGCTGCAGCACGAGATGAGCGATGCCGCCGACAACTATAACTTCGAATCCGCCGCGCGGCTGCGCGACCGCATCGTCCACGTGCGGCGCGTCACCGAAGGGCAGAAGGTCGTGTGGCGGTCGCGCGTCGACATGGATCTGATCGCTATCGCGCGTGCGCGCGGACAGGCGTGCGTTCAAGTGTTTCTCGTGCGCGGCGGCAAGCTCATCGGCCAGGAACACTTCATTCTCGACGGCGTGCACGATCAACCCGACGCGACGCTGATGGCGGAGTTCTTCAAACAGTTCTACACCGCGCGCACCGCGAGCGCGCCCGAGAACGTGCGGCTCTCGACCGTGCGAATCGCGCGCGACAATCAAGTGCCGGTGCCGGTGAAGGCGCGCGCCCGCACGACGCCGGTTGCCGCGAACGCGGTGCCCAAGGAGATGCTCGTCGCCGAGTTGCCGGACGAGCGCTCGACGATCGAAGCGTGGCTTTCGACGCTCAAAGGCCAGCGGGTGCGCGTGCTCCAGCCGCAGCGCGGCGCGCGCGCCGAATACCTGCGTTTGGTACGCGAAAATGCGGAGCAGAACCTCAAGGCATTTCTCGCGCATCAGGAGGTCCAGGAGACGGCGCAGGCGCGTTCGCTCGCCGAACTAGCCGACGCGCTGGAACTGCCCGAGCCGCCGCATCGTATCGAATGCTACGACGTCTCGAACATCGGCGGGACGAATCCGGTCGCGTCGATGGTCGTCTTCGTGGAGGGGAGGCCGAAGAAGAGCGACTACCGGCACTTCAAGATCCAATACGACCGCGGGCCGAACGACTTCGCGATGATGCAGGAGACGTTGCGGCGCCGGCTGCGCTACCTGCGACGCGCCACCGACGAAGATGCACCGCTCGAGCGGGAGTTGGCGCGCAAAGAGCGTTTCAACAAGAAGCCCGACCTGCTGTTGATCGACGGCGGTAAGGGCCAGCTCAGCGCCGTCGTCGAGGTGATGGAAGAACTCGACATGACGGGGCTGTCGGTTGCGGGGCTTGCCAAAGAGCACGAGTGGCTGTACCTGCCCGAACAGTCGGATCCGATCGTATTGCCGGCGGGGTCGGCGGGGCTGCACCTGGTGATGCGTATTCGCGACGAAGCGCACCGTTTCGCCGTGACGTACCATCGGAAGCGCCGCTCGAAGGGCATGACGCGCTCGGCGCTCGACGCCCTCGAAGGTATAGGGCCGGTTCGCAAGAAGCGGATGTTAGCGACCTTCGGGTCAGTGGCGGCGATCAAACGAGCAAGTCTCGACGAGATCGTTGCCGTCAAGGGGATGACGCCGGCGCTGGCGTCGCGCGTCAAAGCCGCGTTAGGAGAATAAAGAGATGCATCTTTTGATCCGCTTCATCGTCAATGCCATCGTATTATGGCTGGTGATTTCACTGGTTCCCGGATTTCACAACGCTGCGGGGATGACGGGTTTCGGCGCTTTCGGCGTGGGAACGGTGGTGCTGCTCGCCATCATCTTCGGCATCGTAAACATGCTGATCGGGCCGATCCTGCGGTTCATCAGCGCGCCCATCACATGGTTGACGCACGGGCTTTTCCAGGTCGTCGTCAACTGGATTCTGCTCGGACTGGCGGTCTGGATAACGCCGAATCTCAAAGGCACTTGGCTAGCGACCCTGATCGGCGCCATCGTGCTCATGATCATCGGCACGCTGGTGACGATGGCTTGGAACCCCGAGGGCCAGGCCACCGCCGTATAGACGGCCCCTTCGACGCGAGCGCCGGCCGGGGAAACCTCCCGGCCGGCGTTTGTGTTATAGTATGCGTCTGGTCGTGGGGCTGAAGTAGTTTCGACAGGGGGATCCGCGATCGGTGTCAGCAGGCGGAGTTGCGAGCTCTCCTAAAACGATCGCAACGGCAATAACTGCCAACAACGAATACGCACTGGCTGCCTAATCTAGGCTAGTCACCGGACGCGGAGAGTCGGCCCGAACCGCTCCGCATTCCGGCCGCAAACTCGGGCTGGTACGCGTGCCCGATCCGACGCGCGTACGAGATGAAGGATCTGCAGCGCACGGTAAGCCCCGCTTTGAGGCGTCCGCGCGATCAAGCTAAATTCGAAGCTGAGCCTGGAGAACGCGCCGGTTAGGCTTTCTGGACTCGGGGGGCAGCACCCCGACAGCTCCACCAGATTTCGCCCAGTCGGTCATCGGGAAGCTCCGCCGGGCACTCGTTGACGACTACAATCAAATCACGACTGCCGCTCGTAAAGACCTCGACTTGGCCAATCCGCAGAGTCCGCTCTCGGCCTTGCGCGCTCAACTCAAGGAAAACGACGAACGCCAGCGCGCCGCGATCGCTGGACAGCTCGGCGAGCTGCTCCAACGTCTCGCCGCAAAGGCCGCGGCGGCAACGGAGCGTTCGAAGTCAACACGCAAGGGCGGAGACTTCGAGGCGGCGGCTATGTCGCCATCGTCATTCATAGTTACCGCTGGCGTCGGTCCCCGTCGTCGCAATCACGGCATGGGAGATGCTGTTCACACATGCTGGTCTCAAGTCCGGCGAAACCGTGCTGATTCAGGGCGCATCTGGGAATGTGGGCGGATATGCCGTGCAGCTCGCACGAAGCGTCGGTGCTCGCGTGCTGACTGCCGCTGATAGCGAGAAGGTAGACGTCGTCATCGACACCGTCGGCGGCGATATACAGCGAGCTTCGTTTGATGACCTTAAACGCGGCGGCCGACTAATCTCAAGCGTTTCTCAGCCAGATTCCGATCTTGCGACCAGATGCGGGGTCCGCGCAGGATTTTTTATCGTCTCCGTTACTACGGAAGGTCTCGAGCGCATTTCGAAGCTCATCGACGCCGGTAACATCAGCGTTAAGGTCGGTTCAGTGCTACCGCTGGCGCAGGCACGCGTCGCGCACGAAATGCTCGCCGGGACCGTTTCACACAAATGCGGCAAGATCGTTCTCGAACTTCAACCGTAGCTTCCGCCACTTCGGTATCGGGGCGAGTAGCTGGTAAACCCGAGTCGCGACCCTTGCCCAGCGCGTAGCACGCCAGGAAATCTTGTGTACGATCTTATCGGTTTTGCCGTTGGTGAATTGAGTCGATTGTCTAGGTGAGTAAAGGTGCCCACGTAGCAGACTCAATCCAACTCCGTTCGCTCGACCCATTGCGAGCGCCACGCCGCCGGAGCAAACGGTTCTGCAAAGTACTGCGTTTCGTGGAATACTTTGTCTCCTCGAAACTCGTGGATATTCACGGTATAATAGGGCTTTCCGTCGTACGTGATAACGACCTCGCTTACCCAGACCTGCCCGCTGCCCATTATCCGCCGCACTTTAGATATCTTTGGATGATCTGGGTCTGCGGAGCGCTGAGCGACCAGATTTGCGCGGCCGCATATTCGTTCGCCCGATTGAGGGAAGTCACAAATGACGTGTTCCTCGTAGATGTCGCCTGAAGTGGGTTTCGCCCAGCGCTGCTCCAGCGCCGAGATGCGAATAGCGGATTCGTCCATAAAGCACTCCTCGAAGTGGCATTCTACCGCGTGCAATGCCGTGGAGCAACAAGAGAGCCGGCTAGCCCGGCGTACCGGATTAATGGTAGAAGGTGTTCGCGGGGCCTTTTGCGCGGCGCCGATGGCTTAGCCGCCTCGCATCCGGACGTCGTTGTGACTCGCGCATAATCGCCGTCGAGTGCCGGATGCTTAGTGGCACATCGGTGGCACGGACTGCTCGCAACGGGTAGGGCTAGGCGGCATATCCTAGGCCGACCGGACCCGATTTCGAGCACAAAACCGACCGTGGCGTGACGCGCCGGACGGGCTGGCATGGCGGCCAGCAGACTGTTAATCAGCGGGTCGCTGGTTCGAGTCCAGCACCACGACTATCGTCGAGTGCATCTCCATCGGACTTGCATTTTTAGGGTTCCGGTCGAGCGGGTCGCGCGTTTTTCGGGTTTTTGGCATTTTCAGGATAGAGCCCCAGATTTCTGCTCTATCCTCCGGTTGCACGGAAAGGTTCTTCCAACGAATGAGCCGCCGCGAGCATCGAAAAGCTCGCGATTTAACATCCCGTAGACAGAAGACCATAGCGTTCCGACGGTACGTCGGCGCCGTTTTCAATTAAGCTCTCGGATTTGAGATCGCGCCAAAATGCCTCGGGAATTCCCGTCTTGAGCGAAGTGCAATCCGCGAGCACTTGCCCCGGATTTGAGCAGCCGACGGCTAATGCAATCGCCACGTCCGGCGCCATCGAAAACTGCAGTGCGGCGGTGCGAAGGTCGACACCGTGCCGCGTCGCAACCGCACTTAGCCGAGCGCGTTTCTCGATCGCCTGGACGGGAATCCTATAATTGTCCTTGCCGTAATTGAAGCGCGCGCTGCCGCTGATGAAGCCTGCATTGAGCGACGAACCAACGACGAACTTCATTCCGCGTTCGCGCGCCCTTGGAAAGACGTGGTGTAGCGCGTTTTCATGATCGATCAGCGAATATTGGCGCGCCAGTAGACAGACGTCAGCGTCGGAGACGTCGAGCAGCTTGAGAATCGGCTCCGGAGAGTTGACGCCAAGGCCCCAGCCTCGGATCACGCCTTCGTCGCGCATTCGGCTCAGCGCCGGAAACGCGCCGTTGCACGCGATCTCAAATTGCGCTTCCCACGATCCCGGCAGCCACGGATTATCCGGCGAGAGATCGTGGACGAATACGACGTCGAGGGCATCGACCCCTAATCGCTGCAGGCTATCTTCGAGCGAGCGTTTGACGCCGTCGGCGGTATAATCGTAACGGAGGTTGTTTGGCGAGGGAGTGAACGGAAAATACTCTCTTGCGTTGTTGTCGCGCGACGCCGTAAGCAACTTGCCGACTTTGGATGATAAGACGTATTCGCTGCGCGTTTGTTTGTGCAAGAAGGTGCCCAGACGCCGCTCTGCGAGTCCCAACCCATACCACGGAGACGTATCGTAGTAACGCACGCCCGCATTCCAAGCCGCCTCAATTGTCGCGTATGCGACCTCATCGGTGACGTAAGCAAACTCGTTGCCGAACGGCACTCCGCCAAGACCAAGCTGCTTTTCCGGGAAGATCTCCAGAGCGTTCATGCGCACCCTTACCTCGCAAAACCGCGAATTTCATCGCCTATCCTTAGGCGAGCTTTTATAAGGACCTGCGCTGAAAGAGCTTCGAAAACTGCGCGACGCACCCGTCCTCAGCGGATGCCGCACCAAGGCTCGCCCAAGCACACTACCTGATTGCGATGCCCCACGCGCAACCGACCGACTGAACCTGACCGTTGGTATAGATTACGGAAGGTGCCAGCTTCGGGTTGAATCGATTCTTGCTTAGCGGCCAGACGTTGATGCCCGCGCTGTTCGAGTTGCCGCAGTTGGCGGCGTAGAGATCGCCGCTCGCAGTGAATGCAAAGGCCGCCTCGTAGGAGTTCGGCGGCAGGCCGGTGGGATCGATGATGCTTGGCGTGGCACCGCTTTTGAGCGCAATACTATTGTAGCGTACCACCGCCGGCTTCGCCCCGTTGGTCGATGCGTAGAGATTGCCGTCCTTATCGAAGGCCAGGCCGCCCGGGCTGGTCAAACCGTTGAGGAAATACGGCTTGTACGTGTACGGCGGCTTTGCCACGGCGATTCGATTCGGCTCCCGTACTGTTGTTGATCGAGATGTAGACGTTCGAAGCTTTGTCGACCGCGATGCCGTAGGGATTGAACGTTCCGCCGTTTAGGGTGATCTTCGGATCGAGCGTCTTGCTTTTCGTGAACGGTCCAGCGTATTCCATGACGTCGTGATTGCCGGCGGATGCCAACACGTTGCCTTTGGGATCGAAGGCAAGCGCATCCGCACCCAACGTGCCGGAGAGCACGAACACCTACTTCGGTTTCGATTTGGGCGTAATCGGTGCGTTGAAGACGACGGCGCTGCTCGGGTTTCCGCTACTATGACCAAACGAAAGAACCCAAATGCGACCCGACGCCTCTACGGCCATTCCGCTGCTATACATCAGGTCGTTTTGCGAACTGCCGTGGAGACCGAGCAGCTTCGGTTTCGTTGTAAGCAGAACGCCGGCAATTTGCACTTGCGAATACGCGGCTCCGGCAAAGAGCGTCCAGTACGCCTTCTGCGCGATAGCTTCAGCCGAGAATGCGCTCGAAACCGCGACTGAACCAGGTGCGGGCGGTTCGATGCCGCGGCCACACCCGGCTACGAGGACGAGAGCGATGAGAAGTGCGACGGGTCTGGGGTGCATGGCGACGGCTTCCTCGCGCCAATATGCGGGAGAACGCCGCGAGCGCGTATGTCGGAAATCCGCCACTTTTTTGCGCTCGCACGGCACGCGCTATCCGCTGCGCCGGCGGATGCAGCCTCCGGCGCTCCACGTAGGGCTGAATCTTTTGGAGCGAGCGGCACGTTGCCCGGCGAGCACGCTGCCAGGGACACCAACGACGTTGCGAAGGGCGCCGTAGCCAGCGAAGTTCAATCATTCGGCGTCCTTCTGCCTTCGGGGCGCGGCAGCTTTCAGCAGCCGCCTTTCGTAAACGCCAACGCGCCGGAGTCGAAATCTTCGCCGCCGTAGACGTCTTCGAAAACGCCGTCGCCGACGTTCCCCAACGTCGCGTGACCGATGAACACCAATCCCGCATTTTGGCCGTAACCTTGGGCCTGGATCGTGGCCACAAGCGTGTGGTTGAGAACCTGGAACGTACCGTACGGATATTTATGACCGCTGATGACGAGCGTTGCCGAGCCGCTGTGCTTCGCGCCGTACTGGCCGTTGTCGGTGAGCGTGAGGCAGTAGTTCCCGTTGCTGTGTTGCGAGCGGGTCACGGTAACCTGATAGCTGCCGCTGTAACCCTGCGACGCGGCGGCCGGAGCAACCATAACCAACGCGGCAACGATGCCGATCAAAACCCGTTCCAGGTCGCGCATAAACGCTTCTCCTTGTTGGAGTACGAGAGGGATGATGCGCAGACTCTATGCGAGGTTAATGAAAAAAGTCTGAAGCGGGACTCGCCGCCTCAATTGCTCGCCGGAGATTCCCAAGAAACTCACGCGCCGTCGCCTGCGCAATTTCGTCGCCCAGTGCGGCGTCGAAGAGCTGTCCGACGGCGCCGATCGGCCGAATATACCATCCGTTCAACTCGATATGACAACGATGCTCGTCACTGCGTACGGCGAGCGTCCCCTCAAACGATGGAAAAACCAGTGGACCTTCAGGCGACCACGAGATCGCGTGCACGTTCTCGAGAGTTGAGGCGTCGCGGCTTTTTCGCACTTCGATATGCACTTCGCGTTCGATGTCGAGGCCGAAAGCATCCGGTTGCCCGTTAACGGGCACGTGTAACCGCACGCGAGAAGTGCCGTCCTTGCCGCGCGCGCGTGCAAAGAATTGCTCGAGTGCGGCGCGAGTCCGATCGCCGGAGCCCTCTACGGAAATCGTATCGAAGAGTTGAGGCACGGAGTCAGTATGCCCGCCCGGCCTCAGCCGATATCGCGTTCGGCGTTGCCAAGATAGGTCTCGATCTGCGCGACGAACGTGTGCGGGTCGATCGGCTTGGAGATATAGCCGTCAAACCCTGCGGCCCGGATGCGTTCTCGATCGCCGGCCATTGCCAGGGCCGTCACGGCAACGAGCGACGTCGCTGCCAAACGGCCGTGGCTTTTCAAGCGTTTGGCGAGCTCGTATCCATCGATGCCCGGCATCAAAATGTCCGCGAGAATCAGCGCGAAATTGCCGTGGCATGCCGCGTCGTAGGCCGCGAGTCCGTCGGTGACGCCGACTGCGTCGTGACCGAAGGCGCTTAAAAGGTAGAGCATGAGATCGAGATTGGCGGGACTATCGTCGGCGACGAGAATTCGAGCGCTCATCGTGCTAGACTTCGAACGGCAGTGCGAGCACGAACGCGCTTCCCACGCCATGCTTGCTCGTCACGCTGAGGTTGCCGCCGAGCAACTGCGCGAGCGTGCGCGACAGATGCAGCCCCAGACCGGTACCGGCAGTGCGCCGCGTGCTGCTGCTGTCGAGCTGCTCGAAGGCCTCGAAGAGCCGCTCGAGATCCTCGTCCTTGATCCCGATACCGGTATCGACTACGCTGACGGACAGTGCGCCGGCTTCGCGCGCGTTACGAACGTCGATGTGAACCGAGCCCTTTTTAGTATATTTGATCGCGTTGTCGGTTAGGTTCAGAAGGATCTGGCGAAAACTTCGCCGGTCGGTCGTCACAAACTCGGCATCCGCTGCGACGAAGTTGCTAAACTCGAGATCCTTCTCATTTGCAAACGACGCGAGCGATGCGGCGACGTCGGAGACGACGTCTCGAACCGGTACCTGCTCGAAGTGCAGTTCGCGCTTTCCCGATTGAACTTTTGCCAAATCCAGGACGTCGTTGATGAGCGAGAGGAGGTGACGCCCGCTCCACTGCACGATGTGAAGCTGCCGTTCTTGCTCGTCGGTAAGCGGGCCGGGTAACTTCATCAACATCGTTCCGGTAAAGCCGAGAATCGCGTTGAGCGGCGTCCGCAATTCGTGGCTCATCGAAGCCAGAAACTGGTCCTTCGTTTGGTTGGCGGCCTCGAGCCGGCTGTTGAGATCCTGCAGCCGCTGCTCGAACGCCTTACGCTCGGTGACGTCGCGTATCGCGCTGGCGATGAAGGTGCCCTCGCGGGTGACGACCGGACTCAAGCTGATCTCAACCGGAAACTCGCTGCCGTCCTTACGCAGGCCGAAGAGTTCCAGGCCGACGCCCATCGGACGGACGCGGGGGTCGGCGGAATAGTCGGATCGTTCGGCAAGGTGCCGGTCGCGATATCGCGATGGTATCAGCAACTCGATCGGCTGCGAGAGCATCTCCTCGCGGTAGTAGCCGAAGAGTCGCTCCGCCTGGGCGTTCACGAGACGCATGAAGCCACGGGTGTCGACGATGACGGTCGCGTCGGGAGCGTACTCGAGCAATGGGAACCGGCTGCCCGCGAGATCGGCGAGCGAGAAAAGTGCCTCATCCATTGCAAAACGAGCGGTTCGCCGGACAAAAACGGGCCACCCTTCGGCATCGACTCTAGGCCGCTCGATGGTATTTCGAAGGAACCACCATCACGGGAAAGCGGGCGCGACGAAGCACACCCTCGGCCACGCTTCCCATCAGAGCGCGACTCAGGCCGGTCCTGCCATGGCTTCCGATAACGATAAATGCGGGCCGCAGTGCGTCGGCAACGCGCTCGATCTCGCCGACCGGGTCGCCCTCTGCCGGTTGCGACGATATCGGCACCCGGCCGTTCACGCGGGCGAGTGCTTCGCCGACGATCGCCTTGCCTTCGGCCTCGACCTGCACCAGGCAGCCGGGAAGGAATTGCGCTTCCCCCCCGCTCAGGAGCGCGGCCTCGGCAAGACTCACGACGTGGCAAACGACGATCTCTGCGCCAAGATCCGCGGCCAACGCTGCGGCGGCGTCAAGCGCGCGCGACGACGTATCGGAACCGTCAATAGGAACGAGGATCTTCACGACGCGGCACTCGACGCCAGCGGCTGGAGCGTCGCCTCGACGCGAACGGTCAAGACCGGCATCGGCGCGCTACGCAGCACGCCCTCGGCAACGCTGCCCGTAAAGAGGCGCTTCACGCCGGAGCGGCCGTGCGTTCCAATCACGATCGCATCGGCTTTTATCCGCTTGGCGTAGCTGACGATTTGGTGCACCGGCTCGCCCACGAGCGTGCATCCCTGCGCCGTAATCCCCACCGCTCGTCCCTTTGAAAGCGCCTCTGCGACGACGTGACGCGCTTCTTCGCGAATTTCCAAGACCGCGCGCTGGACGGACTGGGGCGACCCGTAGAGCACCGACGTGTAGGCGACGGAACAGACCGTTACCGTGCCGCGTTCGGCCTTGACGAGGCGCAACGCCAACTCGAGAGCGCGGTCGGCGCACGGAGATCCGTCGACGGCGACGAGAATTTTCTTGAACATGTCGTTAGCTTACGAGCCAGCGGAGAATTCGTCGTGAAAGGCGGCCTTCGGAGGCCTCACGAGATCTTCTCATTCAGCATGCAGCGCTGCGATCGGGTCGAGATGCGACGCTTTCCGTGCCGGGTAGAAGCCGAAACCGATTCCGATGGCTGCAGAAAAAGCGAGCGACAGCACGATCGTCGGAATCGAGACCGTAAACGGAAACCTTCCGACGTGCGCGGCGACGGCGGAAAGAACGATGCCGAGGCCGATCCCAATCCCCCCGCCGACCAGCGAAAGAACGACCGCCTCGACGAGAAACTGCAAGAGAATCGCGCCCGCCGGTGCACCGACTGCCATTCGCAACCCGATCTCGCGGGTCCGTTCCGTCACCGACACGAGCATGATATTCATGATCCCAATGCCGCCAACGATCAGCGAAACGGTCGCAACCGAGGCGAGCAAGATCTGCAGCGTTAAGCCTGCCGCCGATGCAGCCTGCGCAATGTCGGCAAGGTTGCGCACTTGGAAGTCGTCCGATTGCGGGGGCACGATGCGGTGGCGCGTCCGTAAGAGCTGCGCAATCTCGGATAGCGTCCTGGTGACGTGCTCGGGGTCGTCGACGGAAACGGCCAGCGCCCCTACGACGT
Organism: Vulcanimicrobiota bacterium; assembly: GCA_963704715.1. GTDB lineage: Bacteria > Vulcanimicrobiota > Vulcanimicrobiia > Vulcanimicrobiales > Vulcanimicrobiaceae > Tumulicola. The sequence continues at coordinate 2,802,252 of OY969933.1, forward strand.
CGGGGCCACTTGCCGACGTTGAAAGGCGGTGCAGCAGTGAAGAATACGGAATCACGATAACGTCGTCTTGATCGGTTCCCATCACGCTGTGGCCGTGACTGGTTAACACGCCGATCACGCGAAACGGTACGTTGTTGACTTCGATCATTTGACCGATCGGCTCTTCGCCACCCGGAAAAAGTTGCTGCTCGACGGTCGTGCCGATGACGCAGACCTTGGCGCTGGTCGCGACGTCCGAATCGCCGAAAAAAGAGCCCGAGGCAATCTTCCAGCTTCGGACGTATGGCCACGCCGGCGAGACGCCGGCAACCGACGTCTGCCAGTTGCTATATTGTGAGATCGCTTGGGTCCGCAGAACGACGAGGGGGGTTACGGCGGCAGCGTGGCGCACCTGCTGCGCGATCGCGAGGCCGTCACCGACGGTTAGCGTCGATGCAGACCCGATTCCGACGTTGACCCCTCCCGCCGTGGTGCTGCCGGGGAGAATGATGACAAGGTTGCTGCCGAGACTTCCGATCGTCGCTTCGATACTCGTTCGCGCGCCGGAACCGATCGCGACCGTCACGATGACCGCGGCCACGCCGATGATGATGCCGAGCACGGTCAATATCGAACGCTCGCGATTCAGCAAAAGCGCGCGAAGCGCGATGACGACGGATAAGCTCAGGTTCACGATACCGCACCGATGTCCCGTCGCACCGGTTCGTCCTTGACGATGTGCCCGTCGCGAAACGTGACGATCCGGCCGGAGTATCGCGCTACGTCGAGCTCGTGGGTTACCATGAGTATCGTGAGCTTGCGTTCCCGGTTCAGTTCGAGAAACAGCTTCATGATGTCGGCGGAGGTTTTGGAATCGAGTGCCCCGGTTGGTTCGTCGGCCAAAATCATGCTTGCGTTATTGACGAGGGCTCGGGCGATCGCGACGCGCTGTTGCTGGCCGCCGGAAAGCTCGTGCGGGTTTGAATAGTGATGGCTTTCGTCGAGACCGACCTTGAGCAAAGCATCTCGCGCGCGGGCGCGGCGTTCGGTAGAGCCGACGGAAGCGTACATCATCGGGAGTTCGACGTTTTCGAGCGCGCTCGTTCGAGGCAACAAGTTGTACTGTTGAAAGACGAAACCGATCTTCTGCCGCCGCAACGCGGCGAGTTCGCCGGCATTCAACGTCGAGACGTCGATGCCGTCGAGCGCGTACGAGCCCGACGTGGCCCGATCGAGGCACCCAATGAGATTCATGAAGGTCGACTTGCCCGAACCCGACGGTCCCATGATTGCGGTGAACTCGCCGGGTTGCAGGGAGAACGTAATGCCATCGACGGCTGCAAAGGTGGTTTTGCCCGTTGCGTACAGGCGAGTGAGATCGTGAGTCTCGACGGTCGGCGTCACGGCGAATCGACGACAACCCGATTGCCGGGGCTGAGATTGCCGGCATCGACGCGGACGCCAACGCGGGTTCCGTCGATTGCGAGCACGGTCAAGCTCACGCCGCGCAGGACGCCCCCGTCGAGGACGTAGCAGCGGCCCGCCGCGCCGACGGAAACGGCGAAGATCGAGCCGCCCGTCGTACCCCAGGCGGACGACGACACGGGTATTCCTTCCCCGGCGTTTTCGGGAGCCAGGATCCGATAGCGTTTGATTATCGCCGGGCTCGGACGCCACTGCAGCGCGGCCAGGGGAAGGACGATCGCATCGGGATAGGTCGCTACCGTGATTCGTACGTTCGCCGTCATACCTGGCCGCAACGCGCCGTCGAAATTACTTGGATAGGCTACCGTGTCGTAGGTCGTAACGTTATTGACGGTCGTGGGATTCTGACGCACTTGGTCGACTTCCGACCGGAAGCTTCGGCCGGGGTAGGCGAGCACCGAGAAGGCAACGCGTTGTCCGACGCGCACCGAACCGACGTCGGGCTCGCCTACCGCAATGTCGAGTTCCATCTTGCTGAGGTTTTTTGCAATGGTAAAGAGCGTCGGTGCTTGGAGGGCAGCTGCGACGGTCTGACCGACCGAGACGTTTCGTTGAATCACCGTCCCGTCGACCGGCGACACGATCGTCGCATGATCGAGGTTGATCTGTGCTTCGTGTACGGCAGCTTGCGAGGCTCGCACTGCGGCGTCGCTCGCGCCTACCATCGCCGCCGCCCCCGTGGCTTGCGCGGCAGATCCGCCTGCCTGATATGCGCTGGCCGTGCTGGAAAGACGCGAAGTCTTTGCTGCAGTCTGCGCCGCTATTAACGCGTCGTGCGCCGAGGCCACGTTGGTTACATCGCTGTCGACCACGTTCTGAGCTACGAATCCCTGCGATAGCAGTGCGTGGTCGCGATGCCACGTCAGCAGCGCAAGGGTAAGCGCACTGTGCGCTTTGCGCACGTCCTCGTCCGCAGCCGTAATGAGCTGACGTTGCGACTCCGCGCTCTGTTGCGCGGCCGAGCTCGTAGAAAGCGAACTCGAGAGCGACGATTGTGCGGCCGTATGCTGGGCTTCGAGTTGACGCAGCGTCGCTTGGGCCTGATCGAGCGCGGCGACAAAGAGGCTGGGGTCGAGTTGCGCCAAGACCTGTCCCTTGCGTACCTGGCTGTTGTAGTCGACGTAGAGGGTCTGAATCGTTCCGGAGACTTGCGAGCCGACGAGCACCGTATCTTGCGCCGCTAACGTCCCGGTTGCCGTGACCGTTTGGGAGATTTGCGACTGAGCCACCAGCGCGGTCGTCGGTTCGACCTTCGGCGCACAGCCGAACGATTGCAGCAAGCCAAGCACTAACAGGGCCGGCGATAAGCGTTTCACTCTCTCAGTGTAGCCGCTGGAGATTACAAACCAGCGAATCGCTTGTGAAGATCCCGAGTACGTCCGGCATCGCGCGAGAACGCCCTAAGCAGGCACACGATTGCCGGGGCTTGGTAGTTTGCCCGGGCGCGCGCCGTCACCGATTCACCCGCCTCCCGAACTTCCGCCCCGCTCAGGATGACATGACCTGCACTTTGGCAGGGAAGCGATCTCCGGAGTAGAGGTCGAATTCGAGAGTCTCGGAATTGAGAACGATTTCTTCCGAGAGCTGGCTGAATCGCTGGTTCCATTGCATGCGGATCCAATCTTGTCTCGAACTCAACCTGACGAGAATCAGGATGCGAGTTCTATCGTCGGTACCCAATAACTCGCTTTCCAGGATGCCGGGAATCTCCGCTCCCGGACCATCCATGAAGGTCGCGATTTCGCCGTAAAGTCGCTCGAAATCATCGGGCGAAACCTCGAGAAGGCGTAGTTCGCATATTGGCCGGTCGTCTTCGATCGGTCCCGACAACGGCAGTGCATTTCCGAGCGCGGTCTTTTCTCGCACGACGACGACGGGGCAACTCGCCGATCGAAGGACCTCTTCGGCAACGCTTCCCATGAAGAGCCGCTTAAAACCGGAACGTCCGTGCGTCCCCATAACGATGGCCTTAACCCCAAGTTCCCGCGCGTGCTTGACGATTTCCGCTGCGGGTTCACCGAGTTCGGCGTGACCGGAAGCCTTGATCCCCGCCTTTAGTGCTTTCGTTATTGCTCGCGCGATGGTTTCGCGTGCCTCGTTCATTGCGGCCGCGACGTGTTTTTCTTCAAAAGGCTCCGTGAGCGTGCGGCCGATGACCGCTCGCGGATCGACAAATGCGCGAAACTCGACGCTCGCGCCCTCCACCTTTGCGAAGCTAAGGGCATAGGAGAGGGCGTGTTCCGCACACGTCGAGCCGTCGAGCGGTACGAGGATGCAGCTTACCATGTTGAATAGGTCTCCTTATCCTTGCCGCGCGAGTAGTCGCGCGATGGCGAGGGATGCGATGTGTGTCAAGACATTGTCGGCGCGGCTCGTGAAAGCGATTGGGACGCTCGCCCCGAGAACTAAGCCGGCGGCAGACGCTTCTCCTAAATAAATGAGCGCTTTTGCGAGCATGTTTCCCGATTCAAAATCGGGAACCACGAGCACGTTTGCACGCCCGGCAACCGGCGATACGATGCCTTTCGCGCGCGAGGCATCGATGCTGATCGCATCGTCGAGCGCCAGCGGTCCGTCGAGAATTGCTCCCGTGATCTGCAGCCGGTCGGCCATCTTGCAAAGTGCGGCCGCGTCAATCGTCGAAGCGACCTTGGAGCTAACCGTTTCGGCCGCCGAAAGCAGCGCGACGCGCGGCTCGGTGATATGGAGAGCGTTCGCGAGATCGATCGCGTTCTGCACGATATCTCTTTTTTCGTCGAGGGCCGGTGCGATGTTGACGACCGCATCGCTGATCACCAGCGGTTGCGAATGACCCGGCAAATCCACGACGTATGCGTGCGATAACCGCCGGCTCGTGCGTAACCCGGAATCGGGCAAGGCGATTTCGTGAAGGAGCTCGTCGGAGTGAAGGCTCCCTTTCATGATGGCTTCAACCTTGCCGCTTCGCGCGAGCTCGACGGCACGGGCAGCCGCCTCCCGGCTACTCGAGACGGAGACGAGTTCGCAGGCGGTCAAGTCGAGTCGCCTAGCCCGCGCCATGGCGGTGATCTCGCCCACATTCCCAACCAGCACGGGTACGACGAGCTGCATATCGGCGGCGACGATCGCACTTTCGAGTGCCAGTTCGTCGCACGGATAGGCGACGGCCGTACGCATCGGCGGAAGCTCCCGGCAAAGCGCGATCAAGCGATCGTAATGAGCGCTCACGTTTTTGCAAGCCGCCGAGGGGCCCGACCGCAGATGCAGACGAGCCGATCCTCAACCACGGCCACGGCCAAGCTCTCCATGCCTCCGACTCTAGAGCAGAGCCGAGAAGATGTGATGAAAGAATTGGGCAGTTCTTCCAGAGGGGGTGAGCGATTATTCCAGTTTTTCCATGACGCGCAGCGACGGGAAGGACCACATCCAAAGCAGCGCGATGAGCACGCTCGCAACGCCGCCGAGCAAGGCTGACGGGACCGCTCCCAAGAGCGCGGCCACCGTTCCGCTTTCAAAGGCGCCGAGCTGGTTCGAGGCGTTGATGAAGAGAAAGTTGACGGCACCGACGCGTCCGCGCATCGCATCGGGCGTTCGCAGTTGAACGAGCGCGCTGCGAATCACGACGCTGATCGTATCGGAAGCCCCTAGGATTGCCAGCGCGATCAACGAGACCCAGAACCAGCGAGAAAGTGCGAATGCGATCGTCGCGAGGCCAAAGACGATCACCGCGGCGAACATGCGCGGCCCGGCGCGCCGCGAGATCGAGCGCCGTGCGAGGACCACGGTCATGAAGAGCGCTCCGACGGCCGGTGCGGCGCGCAAGATCCCTAATCCGAGCGGACCGACGTGCAAAATATCGTGCGCGTAGATCGGGAGCAGTGCGGTGGCGCCGCCGAACAGCACCGCAAAGAGATCCAGCGATATCGCGCCCAAGATTGCCGGCTCGCCGCGGATGAATGCTACGCCCGCCCAGATCTCGCGAAAGGTGCGCGACTCGCCCGAATCGGCGCGCACGTACTTCGTCGCGGCGATCGAACCGCTCAGGGTTGCGGCGATCGCCCAGAAGGCGAACATCAACCCGTACGGCAGCGCCGGCGAGAAGGCATAGAGCAAGCCGCCGAGCGCGGGGCCCGCGATCGTCGCGAACTGCAAGCCTCCGGAAGCGAGTGCAGCACCACGTTGCAACGTGCTGCGCTCGGTAACGGCGGAGAGCAACGCGGCCGTTGCAGGACTCTCGAACGCATCGGCGATGCCGAGAACGGCGATTGCGGCGAATATCGCAGGGACCGTCAATCGATGTTCCAGGCTTCCCCACGCCAGGAACGCCGCAACGGTGCCTTGCACGAATTGGCAGGCCTGCATCACGCGACGGCGGCTGAAGCGATCGGCGGCCGAACCCGTGACGAACACGAGCAGCGCGGTGGGGACGAACTGCACCAAGCCGGCCATGCCTAAAGCGAACGCGCTGTGCGTCAAGGCATAGATCTGCCAGCCGATCACGACGGCCGCGATCTGATACGAAAACTCCGAAAAAAATCGCGCGCCCAGATAGATCAGAAACGGCGGATGGCGAAGCGGACCCATAAAGGATCTAGACGTTCCTAACTGTGGGGCGGTTCAGCATGGTATGCTACGCGTATGAGGCGTCTTTTTGATGGCGCGTCGAACTGGATGAACCGGTCACGCGCAGCGGCCGGCGCGCCGCACGCTGTGCAGAGCGCAGAGGACGGACGAAATGGCGCCTGGTTTGGCGATCTGCTCGCGTGCGACGTCGTCGACCTCGCCTCGACGGATCCCCGGCTGGAAGGCATATTCGCTCCCGAGGGCGAGAAAAACGCCGAGCGCATCGGCATCACGGATCAGTTTCTCGAAAATGCCGAAAAATATAGCGCTACGTACAGCAGCACCCCACATTTCCTGCGACTCTTCGACGAAGCGTTTAAAACCATCGGCTATTCGCCGCAGCCCGATGCGGCGATTCTCGACATCGGGAGCGGATCGGGTGCGAACTCGGTCGTCCCCTGCTTAGAGCTGTTCCCGAATTGCCGCATCGTGGCGTCGGATCTTTCGCTCGACTTGTTGCGGCTCCTCAGAGGATATTTGAAAAACCACCGCGTCGAGGATCGGGTTGCCTGCTTTTGCGCCGACGCCCTGCACGCGACGTCCTACGAAACGCCGTCGCTCTCCACGTACGCACAGCAGTCCGCGCTGGCCGCGCGCGTCGCATCGGACGTGCGGTGAAGCGCGCGCTCGTTGCGTGCGCGGCGCTGACCTTCGTGGCGTTGGGTTCGGCCGCCGCGCGGGCTGCCGAGCCGGATAGCACGTTCTTCGTCCGCGCCGGCAACGAGGCGATCTCCGCGAAAGCCGCTCCCGGTATTGCAATCGCAGTCGTACGGAACGGAAGAATAGCGTACGAAGGCGGATTTGGATCCGCCGACCTGGCCGCCGACGCGGCGGTTACGGCGGCGACGCGCTTTGCGATCGGTTCGCTGACGAAGCAGCTTACGGCGGCGGTTATCGAACTGCTTGCAGGTGAGAGGAAGTTGTCGCTCGACGATCCGCTTGCGAAGTACGTGCCGGGCCTGCCGAACGCCGGCGAGATGACTTTGCGCATGCTGCTCGTGCAAAAAAGCGGCTTGCACGATTATCCCAATACGGAAGAGCACGATTGGCCGATGCACGGGCCGCTGGCGACGTCGTCGATCCTCGCGATTTTAGCAACCGACAAGCCCGACTTCGCGCCGGGCACGCAGTGGGAGTATAGCAACGCGAACTACGCGGCGTTGGGCGCCGTCGCCGAGCGCGTCTCCGGACTACCGCTCGGTGAGGCATTTCGACGGTACATCTTCGGAACGCTGGAGATGGATCGGAGCGGATACGGATATGCCGCGCAGACTTCCGGTGCGATCGCCGTCGGCTACCGGAAGGACGTCCCCGAGCAGCCGCCGCTGAGTCTCGACCTGTTCGGGGGTGCCGGCGGCGCGGTTTCATCCGCCCACGACTTCGCGCTTTGGGACGAAGCGCTACTGGCCGGAACGCTTCTACCGAAATCGTATCTCGACGACGTCTGGCGCGACGGCGTGCCGACGGGTGAAGGAGACGGGCGATATGCGATGGGCTGGGTGCTCGCGGAACTCGGCGGCCACCGCGAGCTGTGGCACAACGGGCTCGCAGCCGGCGTCGGAGGCTACTGCTACAACGCCGTCTTTCCCGACGATGGCCTGGCGGTCGCTATTCTGACCAATGGATTCGGTGCGGAAGGGCTCCCCGAGCGAATGACGCGCGAAATTGCCGCAGCCTACGGCATCGGAACGCCGCCGCCGTCCCCGGCGGCTGCGCGGGCTGCGGCACCGGGCGACAATCCCGCCGCCGACGCGCTCGCTCGCGCGTTCTGGGATGGTCTTGCATCGGGGACGATCGACCGCAGCAAACTCACCGCGGAGTTTTCGGCCGCTCTCACGCCGGCGCTACTGAGCCAGGTGCAGCAGGGCATCGTTGCGTTTGGCACGTTGCATTCGTTCACGTTCGTCGGAACGACTCAAGGTCAAGGCGGGACGATTTACCGCTTTTCGCTTGTATTTGCCGGCGGAGCCGAACACGAATGGGACGTCGCGTTCACGCCGGATTTAAAAATCGCCGGCTCGCGCCTCGTCTCTTAAGGTGTCCGGATGCGGCGTTCGATCCGGCGGTCGGGAATCAGCCAGATCGCCGCGACCGCGACGTAGAGTGCGTCGGAAATCCACTGGTTCACGAACGCGAGCGCGATCGCGACGGCGTAGAACAGCAGCGATATTCGGCCCTTGAGGTCGCTGCCGACGGCTTGTGCCAAGAGTGAGTCCGAGCCATTTGCGGCGATGAGCGATCCTTGCAGCACCGTGTACGCGATCGCCGCGAGGATGAGCACGCAGCCGTAGACCGCGGTCGGAACTGCGGCGAAGTGATTCTCGCCCATCCACGCGGTGGTAAATGGAATCAGTGAAAGCCAGAAGAGCAGGTGGAGATTCGTCCACAGCACCCTTCCGTCGACGCGCTCTGCGGCGTAAAGCATGTGGTGGTGATTGTTCCAGTAGATGCCGAGATAGACGAAACTCAACACGTACGCGAGAAAGACTGGCAGCGTGGCGCGCAACGCTGCGAGATCCGTTCCGTGCGGCGCTTTCATCTCCAACACCATGATCGTGATGATTACGGCGATGACGCCGTCGCTGAACGCCTCCATGCGGCCTTTGCTCACGCCGCGGCCTTGGCGGTAGGCATGCGATGTCCCCTTCCGGCAATCGGAAGCCGCGGGCGCCGAGGCCGGGGCGCCGCGATGGACGGGACGTTCACATCGAATTCCTAATGTTCCCAAGTTTGGTCTCAATCAGCCGGTATAGTCCCTTCAAGACACGACGTATACCGACTGAAAGGACGGACGCAAAATAAATGCGCCATCTCATCGCCCTCGCGGCCTCGATTCTTCTCGTCGCTCCGGCGGCCTTACCGGCCGCAGCCGGCGAAACGGTAGTAAAGATTACCGCCAAAAACTGGGCGTTTACGCCCTCGACGATTACGCTGAAACTCAATCAAAAGGTCAAGTTGGAGTTCCAGGCCACCGAGGGCCTCCACGGCATCAGCATTCCGGAGCTTGGGGTCAACGACGTGATCAATATCGGCGCGACGCGCACCGATGTCGAGGTAACTCCGACCAAGCTCGGCACGTTCCAAGCGCACTGCGCGGTGTTTTGCGGGGCCGGCCACGCAAACATGGTCCTTACGATCAAGGTCGTAAAATGATGCGGTCGCCGATTCTCATCGCGACGTCGCTCGCATTGCGCGCAGCGCGGACTCGACGCAGCCGACGAAATCGTACGGGTCGATCGGCTTCTGAATAAACGCGTTTACTCGGTAGATGGCGATGAAATCCTTAAACACGCCGTGCGGCGAAGATCCGCTGCATATGACGATCGCAGTCGAGTCGTTTGCCGGATCGGCGCGCAAGGCGCGAACGAACTCCGCGCCGGAGGCCGCGGGCATGGAGAGATCGGTGACAATGAGATCGATATTTCCTTCGCCGACGCGGCGCAACGCTTCATCAACGCCGGCTGCCTGAAGCACCACGTGTCCTGCCGGCTCCAGTAGCGTCGCCGCCAGAAGGCGGCTATGCGCGTCGTCGTCAACGATGAGAATGGTCGCCACGCAAACTATTTTTCGACGCTTCTTCGCCGGTTCTTCCTAAACGAGTGCTAGACTACGCTTATGGACCAGTTCGTTCACGCCTTGGACTGCGCCCTCTCCCAACGGTGGGATGAGGCACAGCGTGCCCTCGAGAGCATCGACGAGCCGGTCGCCGGGAAGTTGCGGATGTTGTTTGAAGCGCTGCGCAATAACGATGCCGGCGGCGCAGTTGCATCGTCGGGAGCTCGCCACGAATTGGGGAATTTGCTGACCGTCGCACAGGCGAACGTGGAAGGCATGGCCGACGGCATCGTCGCTCCGACTCCGGAGCGTCTTGAAAACGTGTGCACGGCGCTGGCGCAAGCGTCTCGCGTGGTATCGGCCGGGAAGTCGCGCAGCAACGTTTCGGCGCTCGAAGAATCCGTAGTCGTGCGGTGTCCGTATTCGTCGGCGCGGCGCTTCTTGGAAAGCGACATGTTGCCGGACGTCGGCGCACCCAAATCCCGACGGCTCAGCTTGCCGGTGCGCGGCGCCGACGTGTCGAAGAACGTCGTCGTTCTCATTACGCCGGCCGAAGATCCCATGCACATGGAGCAACCGTGGCACGTCCGGTGGTCGCCGGAGGGCGGCGGTCCGTACCCCGATTTCGACGGCGAACTCACGGTGCGCGCCGACGAGGATTGGGAGTCGGCGCTGCTGGAGCTTCGCGGTGTCTATTCTCCCCCGGGCGGCGCCTTGGGCCGGCTCTTCGATCGCGCGGTTGGGACGCGAATCGCTTCCGCAACCGCGCGGGAGCTATTGAAGGGCCTTGCGGAAAACCTCGAATCGCGCTTTCGGGAGCAGGAAAGCGCCAAACACGAGGCAACGGAGCCGCAGTAGTGGCGGCACGTTTCTTCGTCGTTCTTTGCGCCCTCTTTTTCGTTGCCGTGGCAGCAGATCGCGGCGGCAACGCCGCTCCGGCGGCGACCTCCGATCCGCAGATCGCGCGCGGCCGGTACTTGGTAGCGTTCGGAGGCTGCAACGATTGCCATACGGCGGGCTGGCGCGAATCCGGCGGAACGATACCCCAAGCGCATTGGATGACCGGCGCAAAGATCGGCTATCGCGGGCCCTGGGGAACCGTCTACCCACCAAACGTACGGCTCCTGTTCCACGAGGTTAGCGAAGACGGGTGGATCTTTTCGACGAATACGCGCGGCGGAAAGCCGCCGATGGTTTGGCACGACATACGGTTTTTGACCCGTGACGACCGTCGCGCCATTTACACGTTCGTTCGAAGTTTAGGGCGTGCCGGCGATCCGGCGCCCGACGACGTGCCGCCCGGCCGGGAACCAAAAACTCCATACTACTGGGTGCTTCCGCAGACGCCGGCGCCCGCGCACACCTAATGCAAAAGGAGATCGTATGAAAGACGATGATGCGGACGCACCGCTCGTCGGCACGCTACGCTTCGTCATGGTGATGGGCATCACGTTTGCGCTCCTTTGGTTTGCGATGTTCGCACTTCTGCGCGGACGCTGGTAGCCGTGCACGTACACAAATACGAACGAGCGTGGCTGGCATTCGGCGTCGCGATGCTGGTCGTCTTTCTCGTCGCGATTGCCTTCGCGGCATTTGCCGACAACATCAATCCGCCCAGCGACCTTCAGGCCATCGATCCCACCAAGGTCGCGCAGACGCCGCCGTTCGACAAACCCGGTCTGCGCAGACGCTCCGACGGATCCTACGAGGCGTATTACGTCGCCCACGTGTTTTCGTTCGCCCCCGAAACGCTGACGATACCGCTCGGGAGCCGCGTCACGTTCTACGTCACGAGTCCCGACGTCGTGCACGGTTTCTTCATTCCCGGAACCGACATTAACATGATGGCGGTGCCGGGCTGGGTGAACACTCAAAGCCGCACCTTCAATCGTGCGGGTGAGTATCTGCTGCTCTGTCACGAGTACTGCGGGACCGGCCATCAAAACATGTTCGCAAAGATCGAGGTACGCTGACCGGTGTCAAACCAAGTTCGAAACGAAAATTATCTCGTCATCGCGCACATCTACACGGCGACGGCCGCGATCGCGCTGGGCGCGGTGTTCGGAGTCTTACAAGGCTTTTCTCGCGCCGACGCCATCGCGGCACCGTCGTGGTTCGACTACTATCGCATCCTCACGATGCACGGCGTGCTGATGGCGTTGGTGTTCACAACGTTCTTTATCACCGGGCTTTCGCTCTTCGTTACCTACCGCGCCGTGCCGCGCGACCGCAAACTCGCCGTCGGATGGTTCGGCTGGTGGTTGATGCTGGCCGGAACCGCCATGGCTGCGGTAACGATCCTCAAAGGTGACGCAACCGTGCTCTACACGTTCTACGCGCCGCTCAAAGCGAGTCCGTGGTTTTACGTGGGCGCCACGTTGCTCGTCCTGGGCACCTGGGTCGTGGCATTCGAAATCTTCGAAAACGTCGTATTTTTCCGAAAAAGGAACGCCGGGCAACCCGTTCCGCTGGTCGTGTTCTGTACCGCCGCGACGTTCGTCATGTGGATCGTCGCGACGCTCGGAGTCGTCGCCGAAATGGGCTTATTGATCCCCTGGGCATTTGGGTGGACGCCGGGCATCAACGTAATGCTGACGCGCATGTTCTTCTGGTATTTCGGTCATCCGCTCGTGTATTTCTGGATCATGGGCGCCTATATCATATGGTATAACATCGTTCCGACGCGCTACGGCGGGAACGTCTTCAGTGACGGTCTGACGCGGCTGACCTTCATCATGCTGATCCTGCTCTCGACGCCGGTCGGAATTCATCACGAGTTCATGGAGCCGGGCATCTCGTCGACGTGGAAAATGCTTCACACGCTGACGACCTACGGCGTGGCCATCCCGTCGTTCATTACGGCGTTTGCGATCTTTGCGTCGTTCGAACTTTACGCGCTGAAACGAGGAAAGCGCGGGTTCCTCGGGACGGTGGCCTCGCTGCCGTGGTCGGATCCGACGTTCAGCGCCGCCGCTTTGGGCATGATCCTGTTCATCTTGGGAGGCTTCGGCGGCCTGGTGAACGCCTCGTACAGCATGGATACGGTGGTTCACAACACGATTTGGATCGTCGGACATTTTCACGTGACGGTCGGCGGCCCGGTGGCGTTGACGTTCCTCGGCGCCGCTTATTGGCTGATACCGCGTTTGACGGGCCGGGCCTTGTGGAAACCGGAGTGGGCGCTGTTTCAGACGCGGCTGTGGTTCTTCGGCATGCTGATCATGTCGCTCTCCATGCACTATGCGGGTCTCTTGGGCGCGCCGCGGAGAACCGCGAGCGTCGATTACATGGGCGCAGCCGGAGCGCACGTATGGCAAGAGTGGATGTTGCTGGCGGCCGTTGGCGGGGTCTTCCTCTTCCTAAGCATCGCCGTCTTCGTGACGGTCGCAATCGGGACGCTGCTGCAGAACCTCAAAACCGAGCAGATCGACGCGTCGTTTGCAACGGCGTCGAGTTCGAGCGGCACGACGCCCGCGGCACTGCAGCACGTCTTTCGCTGGGGCCTCGTAGCGCTCGTCCTGGCGGTGCTTGCGTATGCCGGCCCGCTGGGCGAACTACTGCGCCATCCAGGATATCTTGCTCCGGGGATGCGAACGTGGTAGACCGTCGTGAAAAAGCGCATCGTCGTGGTCGACGACGAGCCGCAAATCGCCGAGCTCGTCTCTGCCTATCTCGAACGCGAGGGGTTCGAAGTCACCGCTTTTAGTACGGTGGCGGCGGCGATGCAGGGGCTCGCCGCGTCGACTCCCGATCTCTTGATTCTCGACGTGATGCTGCCCGACGGCAGCGGCCTCGACGTGCTGCGGGCGGCCGCGCGATCCGACACGCGCATTCCGACGATCATGCTGACGGCGCGCGCCGAGGAGGCCGACCGCATCGTGGGTCTCGAGCTGGGTGCAGACGACTACGTCACGAAGCCGTTTTCGGCCCGCGAGGTGGTCGCGCGAGTGCGCGCGCTCTTCCGGCGCATCGAAAGCGGTGCGCTCACCACGCAGGCCGGGTCGCGCGTCACGCGCATCGGCGATCTCGAGATCGATCATACGTATTACGAAGTGCGAGTCGGAGGGCATCCCGTAAATTTGACGGCGACGGAGTTTCGGATCGTGGCCATTCTCGCCGAAAATCCCGGCGAAGTCTTCACGCGAGCGCATCTGCTCGATCGCCTCGGCGACGACGGTCAGATCTTCGAGCGCACCCTCGATCGCCATATTAACAACTTGCGTAAGAAAATCGAACCGGATCCGCGCAACCCGGAGCACGTGCTGACCGTCTACGGAATCGGCTACAAAATGCGACGCTAGTGCTGGCGGACGGTGCAGACGGGAATCGAACTCGATCTCAACACGCCCTCGGCTACGCTTCCGAGGAGAAACCGGGGGATCCCGGCCCGTCCGTGCGTCCCCATCACGATGCACTCGGCGCCGCAGGCGTTCGCCGCGGCGAGGATCTCTTCGACGGCGCTACCGCTACGAAGATCGCCGCCAGTTTCCACGCCGGCGTCGGTCGCACGCCGGACACTGCGTTCCAGCAGCGGCCGCGCCCGCTCTTCGATCGCCGCGCTCAAGAAGAGATCGCGTTCCACATCGTCCCAATCGAAACCGGCCGGCTCGGCTACGGTGCAGAGCGTCAGTGCCGACCGTTCGCGGCGCGAAATGTCGCAGGCGACGTCGATCGCCGCTTCCGCCGCCGGAGAACCGTCGACGGCGACGAGCAGCCGTGAAAGAGCCGCCGGGCGTACCTGAGGGCAGCGCCGCGGAACGGCGATCACCGGAACGCCGGCGCCCCGAATCACGTCCTCGGCAGTGCTTCCCAGAGCGATCCTCTCGAACCCGCGCCGCCCGTGCGTCCCTAGGAGCACGGTATCGCAATGTATCTGACGGGCGTACCCCAGCAACGCCCGGGCAGGCGGTCCATCAAGCTTTGCCCGCTTGGCAGTGAGACCGGCATCGGCGACGCGCCGCTCCGCAGCCGCAAGCACGGCATCCGCTTCGTCGTCGAGCGCCCGCAGTAGGGGGAGCGGGTCTACGTAGGCATACGGATTTGCGGTTGCCACGGTCACCGCCAGCCGGTTGACCGCAAAAGCCACCGTTAATTCCGAACCGTGCAACTTGCCCCGTTCGATCGCGAACTCGAGCGCTTTGCCCGAAACGGCAGAACCGTCGACGGCAATCAAGATCCGTTCGAACATCGTTCCTCCCTCCGAATGCGGCGTGTGCTTTTCGAATCTTGGACTACGATTGGGAAGGGGCGGTGAACCGGCCCTTCCCAACCCGTTCCTAGGAGCCTAGTAGCCTTTGAGGAGAGGTTATTTGCTATGAGCGTTCTTTCAATTCAGCGGCCGGAGATCCGCGAAGAAGATCTCACGCTGGTCGATGCGTACTGGAGGGCCGCGAACTATCTCAGCGCGGGCCAAATCTACTTGCTCGACAACCCCCTGTTGCGCGAGCCGTTGCGCTTGCACCATCTCAAGCCGCGCCCGCTGGGACATTGGGGCACGTCGCCGGGACTGAATCTCGTGTTGGCGCACATGAATCGCCTGATCCGTCGCTACGATCTCGACGCAATCTTCATCGCCGGCCCCGGGCACGGCGGCCCCGCGGTGGTCGCAAACGCGTACCTGGAGGGAACGTATAGCGAGCGGTATCCCGACGTTTCGCAAGACGCCGAGGGCCTGCGCCGGCTTTTCCGCCAGTTTTCGTTCCCAGGCGGAATTCCAAGCCATGCGTCACCCGACGCTCCGGGTTCGATTCACGAAGGCGGCGAGTTGGGTTACAGTCTTTCGCACGCGTATGGGGCGGCGTTCGACAACCCGGATTTGCTCGTGTGTTGCGTCGTCGGCGACGGAGAGGCGGAAACCGGACCGCTAGCAACCAGTTGGCACGGCAATAAGTTTCTCAATCCGGCCAGGGACGGCGCCGTACTTCCGATCCTGCATCTCAACGGCTACAAGATATCCGGCCCGACCGTCTTGGCGCGGATCGGCGACCACGAGCTCGTGTCTCTCTTGGAAGGGTACGGCTATCGACCGATCGTCGTTACCGGAGACGATCCAGCGTCGGTGCACCGCACGTTTGCGCGCGCGCTGGAAGACGCCGTCTTGAGTATTCGCGAGATCCAAGGCGACGCGCGAACGCTGGGTTTAACGAGCCGCCCGCGTTGGCCGGCGATCGTGCTGCGCACGCCCAAGGGTTGGACCGGCCCAAAATACGTCGGCGGCAAGAAAATCGAAGGCACGTTTCGCGCCCATCAACTACCGCTTACGGGCTTCGACGAGTTTCCGGAACGGATCGCGATGCTGGAAGATTGGATGCGATCGTACCGGCCCGAGGAACTCTTCGATCGTCGCGGTGCGGTAGTCGATACGCTGCGCGCGGCGGTTCCAACCGGACGCCGGCGCATGAGCGCGAATCCGGCCGCCAACGGCGGTGAGCTGCTGCGCCCGCTGGTCCTCCCGGATTTTCGCAGCTACGGCGTTTCGGTGACCGAGCCGGGATGTGTGAAAGAGGCGGCCACTCGCATCGCGGGCGCGTTCGTGCGGGACGTGATGGCGCGCAACATGGAAAACTTCCGGTTGTTCTCTCCGGACGAAACCTCCTCGAATCGTTTGGATGCGGTGTTCGAGGTTACGAACCGCTGTTCGACCGCTCTCGTGCTCGCCGACGACGAGCACGTGTCGCCGGACGGTCGCGTCATGGAAATTCTCAGCGAACACACCTGCCAAGGATGGATCGAGGGCTACCTCCTTACGGGGCGGCACGGTATTTTTACGACGTACGAAGCTTTCGTTCACATCGTCGATTCGATGTTCAACCAACATGCAAAATGGCTGGAGGTCAGCCGCGGCATCCCCTGGCGACAGCCGATTGCATCGCTCAATTATCTCATCACGTCCCACGTATGGCGCCAGGATAACAACGGTTTCACGCATCAGGATCCCGGGTTCCTCGACGTCGTGATGAACAAGACGCCGGATATCGTTCGGATCTACC
Organism: Vulcanimicrobiota bacterium; assembly: GCA_963704715.1. Classification (GTDB taxonomy): domain Bacteria; phylum Vulcanimicrobiota; class Vulcanimicrobiia; order Vulcanimicrobiales; family Vulcanimicrobiaceae; genus Tumulicola. Next base: position 2,818,862 of record OY969933.1, read on the forward strand.
TGCCGCCGGACGCGAACACGATGCTGTCGGTGGTCGATCATTGCCTGCGTTCGAAGGACTACATCAACGTCATCGTTGCGGGGAAGCATCCCGAGGCGCAATGGCTGGACCTCGACGCGGCGGTCGCCCATTGCACGCAGGGATTGGGTATCTGGCCCTGGGCGAGCTCGGATGCGGACGCCGAGCCGGACGTAGTGATGGCGTGCGCGGGTGACGTTCCAACCCTCGAGACCCTCGCCGCCGTCGATTTTCTGCGAACGCACGTCCCGGAAATGCGCGTGCGCGTGGTCAACGTCGTCGATTTGATGACGCTGCTTCCCGACACCGTGCATCCGCACGGCATCTCGGATCGCGAGTTCGACTCGATATTCACTGCAGACAGGCCGATTGTCTTTGCCTTTCACGGTTACCCATGGTTGATTCACCGGCTCACGTACCGCCGCAGCGCTCACGATCAGCTTCACGTCCACGGCTACCAAGAACGCGGCACCACGACGACGCCGTTCGATATGACGGTGCTAAACCGGTTGGATCGCTTCCATCTGGCGGCGGACGCGATCGACCGCGTGCCGCGTCTGCGCGATCGCTGCGCGCACGTCAAGCAGCTCTTGCGCGACAAGCTCGTCGGACACCGTGCGTACATCGACGAGCACGGTCAAGACATGCCGGAGATCTTGGACTGGCGCTGGGCGTCCCAGGCATGATCGTTTTAACGTTCAACGCAGGGTCTTCGTCGCTGAAATACGCCCTGCACGAGATAGGCGCCGCCGGCGAGAGGCAACTCCGAGCGCGTGGAATCGAGGTAGCGGAAGGAACGGCCGAATCGGCGGCTTGCGCAACGCACGATGCCGCACGCGAGATACGAGGGCTGGGTTTCGGCGTCGACGCCGTCGCGCACCGCTTCGTTTTCGGCGGAGAGATGGACGAGCCGACGGCAATTACGCATGCGGTGCGCCGTCGCTTGGAGGAACTCGCGCCGCTGGATCCGTTGCACGCGCCGCAGGCGTTGGCCGTGCTCGACGCGGCACGCAGCGCGTTCCCCGGCGCCGCCCAAGTCGCATGCTTCGATACGGCGTTCTTCACGGCGCTGCCGCCGATCGCGCGCGTCCTTGCGGTACCGTCGCACGATCCGCTCTTGCGGCGCTACGGCTTTCACGGTTTGTCCTACGAGTTCGTGGTGGGCGCCCTGGGCGCGCGACTAGGCCGGCGCGCGATCGTCGCACACCTCGGCAGCGGCTCGAGTCTCGCGGCCTTCGCAGATGGCAAGCCGATCGAGACGACGATGGGATTCAGCCCGCTCGGCGGCGTGCTCATGAGCACGCGTCCCGGCGACGTCGATCCCGGCGTTTTGCTGTACCTTTCCGAACGCGCCGTGCCGTCCCGGAAGCTTCTGCGCGAGATGCTGGAACGCCGGAGCGGCCTGCGCGCAATTGCCGGCGGCGAAGGCGACCTTCGGATCCTTGTAGAGCGTGCGCAGGGCGGCGACCGGCAGGCGGATTTTGCCGTCGAATGCTACACCCGTTCGATCGTCAAGGCCGTGGGAGCGCTCTCGGCCATACTCGGCGGCATCGATACGCTCGCTTTTACAGGCGGCGTCGGGGAAAATTTGCCGGCGATCCGGGCGGCGGTTGCGCAGCCGTTACGTCACTTGGGCGTCGCGCTCGACGAGGCTCGCAACGCTGCGTCCGCTTCGCTCATTTCGACCGCGGGGTCGCGCGTGGCCGTGCATGTGGTCGCCACCGACGAGAACCTCATGATGGCGCGTCACGTGAAAGACATGAGAACGCTTTCTTCGCCTCGTCTTCCTACCGGAAGCCTAGACTCGTAAGGCGATGTATCACACGATGTTTCGAGATCGCAGCGATGCGGGCCGCCGGCTAGCGGCAGATTTATCGGCGTTCGCCGACGATCCCAATGCGATCGTCCTGGCGCTTCCTCGAGGAGGCGTGCCGGTCGCGTACGAGGTGGCAACCCGCTTGCACGTGCCGCTCGACGTGTACGTCGTACGAAAGCTCGGCATTCCGGGGCATGAAGAGCTCGCTATGGGAGCGATTGCCGGTGACGGAGGCTACGTCCTCGATCGCCGTTTGATCGAATCGTTGCACGTCCCGAACGATCTGCTCGAGGATGTGCTGCATCGCGAGATCGCCGAGCTGCATCGCCGGCAGGCAGCCTACCGCGACGGGCGTCCGGAACGCCAACTTGCCGGCAAGAACGTCATTCTGGTCGACGACGGACTGGCGACGGGGTCTTCGATGTACGCCGCGGTTTCCGCCATTCGCGAGAAGCTCCCCGCGCGTGTCGTCGTTGCGGTGCCCGTGGGATCGGCGGAATCCTGTACGGCATTGCGCCGCAACGTGGACCAAATCGTATGCTCGTACGTGCCTCATTACTTCGGCGCGGTGGGGATGTACTACGACGATTTTAAGCAGACCAGCGACGATGAAGTGCGCGCCCTGCTCAATCACGCCGCAATTTTGGAGAATCGAAGATGGAACGTTGCATAGCAAACAATCTGCGCGGAGCGGCGACGCCGCTCCTGGGCAACGTCCGCGATCACCGCGCTCTTTACGAAACGATTGGTGACGCGCGAATCGTTCTGCTCGGCGAGGCGACCCACGGTACCCACGAGTTCTACCGCCAGCGAGCCGAAATTACGAAACGCCTCATTACCGAACGCGGATTCAATGCGGTCTGCATCGAGGGAGATTGGCCCGACGCGTATCGCGTCAACCGGTACGTCCGCGGCGCGGAGGACGATACGGAGGCGGTCGATTCCTTGGGCGGGTTCCGGCGATTTCCGACGTGGATGTGGTGCAATGCCGAAGTGCTGGACTTCATCAGCTGGTTGCGCGAGTATAACGACGCCTCCCACTCGCACGATCGGCCGAAGGTGGGGTTCTACGGCCTCGATCTTTACAGCATGTACGCATCGATCGACGCGGTGCTCGTCTATCTCGAGCGTGTCGATCCGCCGGCCGCCGGTCGCGCCCGTCAGCGCTACGATTGCTTACGGCCGTTCGTCGAACATCCCGAGGAGTACGCAATGGCCACGACGTTCGGCATTCAGCCGTCGTGCCGCGCCGAGGTGCTCGACCAACTCAAAGAGATTCAGCGCCACGCCTCTCAGTACGCGCGGCTCGACGGAGTCGTCGCAGAGGACCAGTACTTCTATGCCGAGCAAAACGCGCGCATCGTCGCCAATGCCGAGCGATACTATGCTGCCCTCGTGGACGGCTCGGCGACGACCTGGAACCTTCGCGACGCTCACATGGCCGATACGCTCCAGCGTCTAACCGAGCATTTATCGCGACATCACGCGCCGGTCAAGAGCGTCGTATGGGCTCACAATTCACACGTCGGTGACGGGCGCGCGACGTCGATGTCACTCCACGGAGAGATCAACATCGGCGCCCTGCTGAAGGCGCATTACAAGGATGACGTCGTCGCCGTCGGATTCACGACCCATCGCGGCACGGTCACGGCGGCAAAGGAGTGGCACGCGTCTGCGGAACGCGTGGCGGTTCTTCCGTCACGACCGGATAGCTACGAGTATTTGATGCATTCGCTAACCCAATCGCTGGGCAGCGCGAGGTTTATCTTGCCGCTACGCGCGCATCGGCCGGCGCTGCAAGGGCTACCCGAACACGCGCGAGAGCGGGCAATCGGCGTCGTGTACCGGCCGCAGAGCGAGCTGCAAAGCCACTATTTCATCGCCAACCTGCTCAAGCAGTTCGACGCGATCTACCATTTCGACGTGACGCGCGCGGTCGAACCGCTGGAAAAAGGCACGTCGTGGCGCAGCGGCGAGCCGCCGGAAACGTATCCTTCAGGAGAATAGCGCGCTTCGAATTAGGCGGCGGCCTTGCGGACGGCGACGACGGGGCACGGCGCGTTGCGCAACACGCTTTCTGCAACGCTGCCGATAAACAATCGCCGCAATCCCGTACGGCCGTGGGTCCCCATGACGATGGCGTCGGCTTTGGCGTGTTCGGCAGCGCGAATGATCTCGTCGTAAGGCACGCCTTTCCTCATCTCCCCGCGAGCTTTGAGGCCCATAGCGTGCGCCCGCTGCTGTGCCGTCGTGACCAGGCGGCGCGCTTCATTCTCAGCATCGGTCATCAGCAAGTCTAGGGCCGGGCTCGGCGGCGTCGTGCCGCAGATTACCATCGGATCGACGACCGAGCAGAAAACCAACTCACCGCCTTCGGATTTCGCGAGGCTGAACGCGACGTCCATGGCTTTATCGGCGCACGCGGAGCCGTCGAGCGGTACGAGAAGTCGTTCGAACATTACGGCGTACCGGCGGGGGACGCCGACAAGGCGTGTGCGATATCGTCGAGCAGCGCGCGAGCGGTACGCTGAGCGAGCACGTGACCCAGGGCCGCGTCGAACGTTTCTCCCGCGACACCGAGAGGAGGCTCGTACGTGCCGTCTAGTTCGATGAACGTACGCAGCGGATCGGTCTCACCCCAGGTCACGAGCGTCCCCTCAAAGGCAGGATAGGGACCCCCGCCTTCCGGTTCCCACTTGATGCGAGTCACGTCGTTGAGATTTTGGTCGTCGCGGTCGCGCCACGCGCGGACCCTGACGCCGTGTTGCAATGACAGGCCGGAAAAGCCCGCGACGCCTTCGAGCGGAACGCGCAGGGCGAGATGCGCGATACCGTTTGCATCGCGTGCGCGGGCGAAGAACGATTCCAACCGTGCGTCGGCGTCGGCAACCCGACCCGCAACCGTCGTGTGATACCGCAATCGCGTCGTAGACATGTTCGTACTGTACGGGTACGCGAAGAAGAAGTTGCGAAGTCCCGGCGATGAAGTGCTACTTTTTACGGCACGGCGTGGCCGCCGACGCCGAACGGTGGGAAGGTGCCGACGCGGACCGGCCGCTGACGCGCGAGGGCAAAGAGAAGATGGCCCGCGAGGCCAAGGTGGTTGCCGCGCTGTCGCTTGATCTCGAGGCGATCGTAACCAGCCCGCTGCTGCGTGCCAAGCAGACGGCCGAGATCGTAGCCGCCGCCCTGAGCATGACCGCCGAGGAGGACGCTCGATTGGGCATCGGTTTCGATCCGCGAGCGCTCGGTGAGATTCTCGTGGAGCGCGACGATGGCGGCGCGATCATGTTGGTGGGGCACGAGCCGGGAATGAGCCTGACGATCGCCTCCGCCATCGGCGGCGGACGTGTCGAGATGAAGAAGGGCGCCATCGCGTGCGTGGAGTTTCCCGATGCGTCGGCTCCCCACGGCGAACTCTTGTGGCTGGCGCCGCCGAAGCTTCTAGCTTCCCGAAGGTAGCGTCGCGAAATCCCTAGCGAGCTCGAGCAAGTTTCGCTGGGGACGCGCACCGAAGTGGCTGATGGCTTCGGCGGCAGCGAGACTTCCGAGCCGTCCGCATTCACGCAGAGCAGCACCGTGTGTGAGACCGTACAGGAAGCCGGCGGCGTAAAGATCGCCGGCGCCGGTCGTGTCGACGACCGGGCCGACGCGCACGGCTCGAATTTCGATCGTTTCGTCGCGCGCGATCACGAGCGATCCGTCGGGACCGAGCGTCAGTGCGGCAAGGTTGGTGAGCCCCCGCAAGCCCGCAACGACGGCGTCGAGATCGTCCGTTTGCAGCAATGCCGACGCCTCCACGAAATTGGCGAAGAGCACGTCGACGTGGCGCTCGACGAGCATCAGGAACGCTTCGCGATGGCGGTTGACGCAGAACGGGTCGGAAAGGCTGAGTGCGATGCTGCGGCGCGCGCTATGGGCGAGATCGGCAGCGACGTGAAACGCGTGCTTGGCCGACGGTGCGTCGTAGAGATATCCTTCTAAGTACGTGATTGCTGCCGCACTCACGAGGTCGGCGTCGACGTCTTCAACGGCGAGCTGCGCCGAGGCACCGAGAAACGTATTCATCGTTCGCTGGGAGTCGGGCGTCACCAGGACGAGACAGCGCGCGGTCGCCGGCCCGCTCGACGCCGGCGGCGTCGTAAAGCGCGCGCCGGCTGCCGTGATGTCGTGTCGGAACGCCGCTCCGAGCGCGTCATCGCGCACTTTGCCGATAAAGCCCGTTCGCCCGCCAAAGGAAGCGATGCCCGCGATCGTATTCGCAGCGGATCCCCCTGAACTGATGACGGCTGCATTCATGGCGGCGTAAATCGCTTCGGCGCGCGCCTCGTCGACGAGCGCCATCGAACCCTTTTGCATCCCGTGCGCGACGAGAAATTCGTCGCTTTCGGAGGCGATCACGTCGACGATGGCATTACCGATTCCGACGACGTCGAAAAGAGACTTCCCCATCCGGGTGGGGTTCCGATTCGCCGGTTCGTTCTCCCCGTCGTGCCGCCGCTCGTCGCGCTGCCGGAGGGGAGGGATTGCTCGGTCGAGCGAAACGTCCATCAAGGGTGCCGCTCGCATAGCGGCGGAGGGAGGAGCCAGCGATGAAGGTTCGCCTTTTTCGTTTTTCGACGGCGACGCTTGCTGCGTTCGCCGCATTCGCGATTTCACTAACGCTTGCAGGGCGCGCCGCCGGCACGGCGCGCATTCAACAGACCAATGGGACGGTCAACGTCTATCAGGGCGTCAAGATTCAAATCGTCCATAACACGCTGGCAATGACGACCGCGGACGGCAAGGGGACATTGATGATCTACCGCGCTGCCTGCGCGTACCAGGGCGACGTTTTAGTTTGTCTCCCGACGGGCGCGACGCTGATTCAAGGCGGGTCGGTCAACCCGATCCACATCACGCAAGGAACCGTCTACGCCAATCTCACCGGCGAAACGCAGCAACTCGCGCTGTCGACGATGCACATACCGGCGCGCAGCATCATGATGGCCATAACGACCCAGAAGGGGACGTACGTCACGCTCAGCGGTACGATCGACAAGGTGAAGAAATGAAACAACTAGCGGCGCTCCTCGCTTTCGTAGTGCTTTTGGCACCGATGACGGCTTCCGCCCGGCCGGGAGGAGGCGGCGGTGGCGGCCGCGGCGGCGGCGGTGGAGGCGGTGGGCGCGGCGGCGGACGTCCGGCGCCGGCTGCACGCCCCGCACCGCAGCGTCCATCGGGCGGCGGCGGCGGGGTTCAATTTCAACAACGACGTTCGGCCGCAGCAGCGGCCTCAGCCGCAGCAGCACCCGCAGGTTCAACGGCCGAACAACAACGCAAATACGAACCGTCCGAACAACGGCAACCGTCCGAATACCGGTAACGGGAACCGCGGTAACGGAAACACCGTCAACGGCGGCAACAAGAACACCGCCAACGGTGGTAACCGCAACAACGCGAACAACAATAACAATCGTACGAACGTCAACAACGGTAACCGCAACAACGTCAACGTCAGCGGAAACACGATCAACCGCACGGTCGTCGCCAATCCCGTGTACGCCAGTGGCGGCGCTTGGGGCTGGAATCACGGCGTCGCTTGGGCGCCGGCGCCGTACTATTGGGGCGGCGGCTTCTGGGGTGCAATGGCGGTCGGAGTGACCTCGGCTGCGGTCGGGGCGGCGGTTTACGGGTCGATCGTTTCCAACAACACCACGTACACGTCGTATCAGGTTCAGCCGAGCAGTCCGGGCGCGACGTTCCTGTCGAGCTACCAACTCACGCAGGTGCAGTGTGGAGGGTCGAATCAGGTCGTCGTCTACGGGCCGCAAAACAGCGTTATCTGCGCGAACCCGAACAACGTGGTCCAGGCCGGAAACTACACGCTCAACACGGAGACGCTAACGCTTTCGTCCATGTAACTTCCCAGGCGGTAGCGCCGGAGCCCGGCTTTGGACCGCCGCGTGAGAGATAACGCTTCGCGGTTTGGTGCAATCGCGCTCGTTATGGTGTTCGCCGTTCTCAGCGTCAGCCTCTCTCCCGTTATTGAGGGGCGCCACTACGTACTGTTTGCCGATTCGGTGGCGCGCGTAGTCCGCATTACGCACAATGAGCAACGTTCGTAGGCCTGCATGAAGCAAGTTTTGCTCGAAGCGATCGCTTTGACCGTCGCGATCGCCCAGCCGCTCATCTCCTTTAGCATCGGCGTCGAAACCGGCGGTCCGCAGTTGAAACTCCTGTTTGCCCGGCTCGGTCTCAACGCGCGGTATTTCCTCGCGACGTTCGTCGTCATGCCTGCGATTGCGATTGCACTCGGCGCGTTGAATCTGCTGCCCCAGTCGCTTTGGGTCGGTCTCGCGCTCATGTCCATGGCGCCACCCGCTCCGCCCGCGAGCCGAAAACTTCGAAAGAGCGGAAACGCGGAAGTCGGGCTTGCGTGGCAGGCCGAGGCGTTCGTGCTTTCCGCACTGACGATCCCTTTGACGGTGGTCGCCGTTGCGCGGTTGGGATTGGTCTCTCAAGAATTGAATCTGACGCTGCAGCCGGTCTTCGTCCGGAGCCTGATGTTCTTCGTCGTGCCCATCTGCCTCGGGCTCTTGCTGCGGCGTTACTTGCCGGCCGCGGCCGACGCGCTGGTACGACCGGTGACGGTGGCAGCGACGGCCGCGTTGCTGATACTCGCGGCCCTGGTCCTGGTCGTCGCCGTTCCGGTCGTTTGGCGGTTTGGCGTCGCCGGCATCGTCGCCGTGGCGGCCTTTGTGGCTCTCGCGATCGTCGTCGGCCATGCGTTCGGCGGACCCGGACGCGACACGCGCGTCACGCTGGCCGCGATGCTTGCGGCGCGATTCCCGGTTCCGGCTTTGGTGCTGGCCCAAGCAAACGGCGCTACCAAATCCGTCTTGCCGGTGGTGTTGGTCTACGTTATCGCGGGCATGCTGCTCATGCCGTTGTACGAACGGCTCACGGCGCCACGGTCTCAAGCCGCCTCAATCGGATAGCGCGGAGTCGGTCGACATATCGGTCAGATGGCGGCGCACGTCGTCGAACAACGTGCGCTCCGTCACGTTTGAGGCCCTCGAGGCAAAGACGGGATCCGATGAGTTCCAATAGGCGATCAGCGCGCCGGCGTATTCGTATTCCTTGACGATGTCGGAGTGCTCGACGCCGGCGGCGTCGGTTCCCATCAGACAACGCACGCGATGTTCCAGCAAATACTTCAGCGACGCGTTCCCGAGAATTTCTCCGACGTCCAGTTCGTCGTTGGGGTCGGATACCAGCATCCGCAGGAGATCGTTGAGGTCGAAGTTCGTTCCTTCGCTGGCGAGCAACGGCGAAACGAGTTCGCCCATCACCGCTGCCTGACCGAGCGGCATGCGCGAGATCGGATAGGCTCCGGTGGCCACGTTGCTCTGAAGGCTCACGTCGGCTTCGACGCGCTCGTCGTGCATGGCGGCGGCCTGTGCGTCGTTCGCCCAGGTATCGTGGGCGAGACGGAAGATGACGTAGTTCGCGGCATCGGGATGTTCGCGCTCGAACGAAGCAATCGCCGCGAGCAGCGTCGAGATGTTGGTCGAAGCTTGCGCGGCGTTGGTCAGGGTCGTTGGGAGCGAGGCGAACGCGTTACCGAACGTCCACGGCTGTGCGGGCGGTGACGGCGCGTAGTTGATGGTCCCTCCCTCTCCGACGTGTGTGTGCACGAGCAGTTTGCCGTGCCATCCTTCCGAACGCCGCAGTTTGGCTGCGTCGTAGACGGCTTGCACGAGCCGCTCGAAATAGGCCATGCCGTCGGATGTGAAGCACGTCGTTTCGGGACCGGCGGTGTCGATGCCGACGACGCGCTGAAAGAACGCCGGACGCCGCGCGGCGTCGATGACGGGATCTCCGGCGTCGTCCTGACCTAGCAGCGCGTGGTAGATCGCCGATGGCGCCGTCTGCAGCGCCGAAGGAAGCGAAACTGGGCGGCACGTTCCGGTTTTCGACCACTCGACGTACTGCGATCCGCCGGGAAGGTCCGCCAACTGCGACGTGTGGGTCATCAGCACGAACGTCACGACCGGCATCGGCCGGCCCATCGCCTGCAAGCCTGCGGCGACGCGCGGGTCGCTCCCGGCGTTCATCGCGCACAGGATCGTGTTTAGCCTCGTGGAGCGGCCGTCCGCGAACCCCCATCCGCCGATGAACGGTAGCGACTGCTCCGACACGTCGATGTTCGTGGCCGCGAGATCCAGGAGCGTGGCACGGCAGAGATCGGATTCGAGCGCATCGTCGTTTCCGGAGTAGAAGCGCTCCTTCAAATAGTCGTAGGCCGGGCCGCTGCGAAACGCATACGCGCTGTCGAACTCCGTCCACGGCGTCGCCGTGAGAATGCGTTCGAGCGCGCCGTCGAGGGTGACGACGCTGCCGGCGACTTGATTGTGATAGACGACGAGCGCGGCGCGCGCACCGAGCGAGTAACGCTGCCCGTCGGCGGGCGAAAAAAGGCGGTTGCCTAACTCGTTGCGATGCTGCGGATACCATACGTCGGCGAGGTACTTGTAGAGTGCCAGCCGGTCGTCGTACCCGACGGCTTTGGACGACTGGGAAATGCGCGCGATAAATGCGGGCAAATCCGCGTAGGCGTAATACGGCAATATTCCCGTGAAGTGATTGTGCGCGTCGAAGTAGGTTTCCGTTTGCGCGTGCGTGGTGCCGGTCGTGCAGGCAAAAGCAACCGTCGCAGCGGCAAGCGCTGCAAGATACTTGACGATGCGGCGTTTCATCCGCGTGGCTCGCTAACAACCATCGAATGGCCTCGTGCGAAAGGGCGCGGCGTAGGAGTCGCGCGCATCTTCCGTCAAGCAAGTACCATGCCCGACCCGTTGAATCCCGCGAGCGTCACGCCGCCGGTCGAAGAGGTCGTCGCCGACGTACCGGGCTGGCAAGCCGTTAAGCCGCGAATCCCCGACACGCCGCAGCGCCGCACGCTCGAGCGGCACCGCAGCGTTCGGGAAATCGTTTTCGGCGTGCAGGACGGAATCCTCACGACGCTGGGCATCATCACCGGCGTGGGCGCTGCCGAGGGCGAACGCTCGGCGGTCATCATCAGCGGCTTTCTCGCGTTGCTCGCCGGAGGGCTTTCGATGGGCGTCGGCGAGTATCTCGGACGAAAAGCCGAGCGCGAGGTCGTCGCGGCGACCATCGACATGGAGAAGCGGGAGATGGCGGCCGATCCGCAGGCCGAGTTCGCCGAACAGGTTGCCTACTACAAAGTCAAAGGCTTCAGCGCCGACGAAGCGCAGATGATCGTCCAGCGCCTGACGCAGCATCCGGACATTTATCTGTACGAAATGGTGCGCGACGAGTTTGGGATCGATCCGCGCGTCGCCGACGAACCCGGACTGCGGGGTCCGCTCGCGATGGGTTTCTCGTATGCGATCGGATCGCTCGTCCCGCTTCTCGCCTTCCTGCTGCCCTTTGCGATGCACGTTTCGCTCGTCGTCGCGCTCGCGTTTGCCGCCGCCGGCCTCTTTGCCGTCGGCTTCTATGCAGGCACGCTGAGCGAGAAGAACCCCTTCGTCAAAGGCGCGGAGATCGTCGCATTCGGATGCGCTATTTTCGCGATCTCGTATCTAGCCGGTCATTTCATTCCGCCGCTCTTCGGGCACGCTCCCGTTTCCGCCGGAGGTTAAAGGTCGCAGATGACGGTCGCCGGAGCGCTGGAAGCGGGTTTTCTCCAAGCCGCGAGTTTCTTATGGGATAGTCTCTTCGGGTTGATCTTCGGTTTCCTCATCTCGGCAGTGGTGCAGGTCGCGCTCACGCCGGAGGCAATGGATCGGTATTTAGGGCCGAATCTCAAAGGGATACTTTACGGCGCGGGCTTCGGCATCATCGCGTCGTCGTGTTCCTACGGAGCGGCGGCGGCAATGCGCGGTTTCTACCGCCAAGGAGCCGACCTGCGCTCGATCTTTTCGTTTCTGATTGCGTCGACGAACATGAACGTCGCGATCGTCGTGCTCTTTTGGTCGTTGCTCGGATGGCGCTTCGCCTTCGCGGAGTTCTTCGGCGGAGCGTTGATCATCGCGGTCGTGTCGATCGGCTTCACGTGGATCTTCGGTCGCGACGAGCTCGCGCGTTTGAGGCGCGCTGCGCTTGATGAGGCGGGCGCCCAGGACGAAGGGCATTGCCACCATCACGATTCGGCTCCCGCGGCGCGCGGATGGACCGCGCTCGCACGCGCGTCGACGTGGGCCGGTATCGCACGCACGGCGCTCGCCGACGTCAAGATGCTGCGGACCGAACTCATCGTCGGCTACCTCATTGCGGGGTTTGCATCGGCACTCGTTCCGCCGGGGTGGCTCTCGAGCGCGCTTCATGCGGTCGGAGCGATTCCGTATGCCGGCTACGTGCTGCTCCTCGCCTTGGGTTTACTCATCGCGGTGGTTACATTCGTCTGTTCGATGGGCAACGTTCCGATCGCGCGCTACTTGGCGAACGCGGGGATTCCGCTCGGCGCCAATACGAGTTTCATCTACGGGGATCTACTGGTGCCGCCGCTCATCGCGATCTATCGCAAGACGTTCCCGCCGCGCGTGGCATGGACGTTCGTCGCGCTTTTCGCCGGCGGGGCGATGTTCGCCGGCGCGGTCATGGAGTATCTGCTCGGCAACGTCTTCGGCGGGACGCCGATGGCCTCGATGTCGATGAACGATCGCTTCACGCTGGCGACCAACGTCGTGGCGATCGTTGCGGTCGCCGCGGTCGCCGTGGCGGCGTGGGCCGGTGGTCGCCGCCCCGTACTCGAGGAGCAGCGGCCGTCGTAACCGCCCGCATTCTCTGTGCGGCTTCTTTATCGATCGTCGCATGCACTGCATGCGGCGGCACTCGCGGGACGGATGCGCTTCCTGCCGTCGTGCACGTCGAAGGTGTTGCGAACGGCGCGCATATGCTTTTCGATGCGGAATTCGACGGCACCAAGCTGGATCGCAAGGTGTGGTATACGTGCTATCCGTGGGCACGGCGCGGCGAAGGCTGCTCGAACAACCCCGGAATCGAGTTGGAGTGGTACCAAAACGCCAACGTCTCGGCGAGCGGCGGTGACGCGCGGCTGGTCGCATTACGGAAAAGCGTCCGTTCCGGATATCCGTATACGTCGGGCATGATCTCCACGGGCGGCACGCCGCAGTCGCCGGCCTCGTTTTCGTACCGGTACGGCTACGCCGAGGCTCGCATCGAGCTACCGGCCGGCAAGGGCATGTGGCCGGCGTTTTGGATCGTTCCGGCCGATCGTTCGTGGCCGCCCGAGATCGACTTCATGGAGTGGCAAGGGGTTTCGCCGAAAAACGACATCGTCACGATTCATTGGGGCAGCCCCGAGCATCCGCAGAGCGACGGCACCAACGTGCATACCGGCATCGACCTCGGCGACGGTTTCCACGTCTACGGCTGCGATTGGGAACGCAACGCGGTGACGTGGTACTTCGACGGCAAAGCAATCAAAACGTACGCTGACCCTTCGCACATTCCGAATAAACCGATGTACCTGATTCTCAATCTCGCCATCGGCGGATGGGAACGGGGTCAACTGCACCCGCGCGCGAAGAGTTTTCCGGCCACGATGCTCGTCGATTACGTGAGAGTGTGGTCGCGCAAGCCGCGGATGTTGTAGCAAGGACGAAGCGTCTGTGCCGGCTTTTCGCTCTTCGTCCTTCGACTGCGCCCGCTGCGCGGGCTTCGCTCAGGGTGACACAAATTGAGGCGGCTTCGCTCAGGGTGACACAAATTGAGGCGGCTTCGCTCAGGGTGACACACATTGAGGCGAGCTGCGCTCAGAGTGGCACCGATACGGCTGCGCTGAGAGTTACACAGCTAGTTGCGGAGCATGACGCGGGCGGCGTTCCAGCCGGAGGCGCCCATCACGCCGCCCCCGGGATGGGCCGCGGCGCCGCACATGAACAAACCTTTCACCGGCGTCTTGTAACTCGCGAATCCCGGTACCGGGCGGAACATAAAGAGCTGGTGCAGGGGCATCGCGCCTTGGAATATGCTGCCGCCGGTGAGACCGAACGTTTCCTCCAGATCGAGCGGCGTCAGAATCTGGCGATCGATGACGGACGCTTTGAAACCGGGTGCGTATTGCTCTACGATGTCGAAGCAGCGGTCGGCGTATTCGTTGCGCAACGCATCCGTCCAGCCGCCGTTGGGCGCGTACGGCGCATACTGCGTGAACATCGACATGAGATGCTTGCCGGGCGGCGCCACCGTGGGGTCGAGCGACGACGGCATCGTGCATTCGACGACCGGTTGGCGTGAGATGTCGCCGTACTTGGCATCGTCGTAGGCGCGTTCGATGAAGTCTTGATCCGGGCAGAGATGCACGGTGCCGAAGTGTTGGGGTCCGGGTTCGTGACCCGGCAGTGCCGTGAAACTCGGCAGCCGCTCCAGTGCGACGTTGATCTTGCACGACGCGCTGCTATACGAAATGCGTTCGACGGCATCGTTAAACGCCGGCGGCAGCGTCGAAGGATCGAGCATGGTCTGAAACGTGAGCCGGCAATCCACGCCCGACGCAACGCGCTTGGCGGAAAACTCGTCGCCGCTGGTCAGCGCAACCCCGGTGACGGCGCCGTTTTTCGTGAGAATGCGCGCGACCTCGGATTCCGTGCGGATTTCGGCGCCGAGATCGGTCGCGGCTCGCGCGAGCGCCTGCGTCAAGCCGCCCATGCCGCCTTTGACGTAACTCCAAACGCCGCGCTTCCCGTTCGTCTCGCCCATGACGTGGTGGAACAATACGTACGCCGTGCCCGGCATCGACGGCGCCATGAACGCGCCGATGATCGCATCCGTGGCGATCGTACCTTTCAGCTCTTCCGACTCGAACCAGCGATCGAGAATCGGACGCGCCGCGCCGGTAAGCACTTCGATCGCCTCACCCATTGCCGGGCCGAGCTTCTGCAACGCTCTGCCCATCTTGCCCATCTGCAGCAGTTGAGGAATCGACGGCCGCAGCAAGTTCGGCGGCACTTGAGTGAGCGTCGGCTCGACGACCGATGCAACGCGCTCCAGCATCGCTTCGTACTGCGGATAGCGCTCCGCATCTCGCTTACTGAACTTGGCGATTTCTTCGACGTCTTGGTGCGTGCCGGTGCCGAGAATGAGATAGCGGCCGTCGAGGAAGGGCGAGAACGACGCCGGATTGCGTTCGATCGGCTCGAAGCCGTAATCGCGCAGGCGCAAATCGGCGATGATTTCGGGCCGGAAGAGACTGTTGACGTATGCGGCCGTCGAGACTTTGTAGCCGGGCCACGTTTCTTCGGAGACGCAAGCGCCGCCGACGACGTAGCGCCGTTCCAGCACGAGCACTTTCCATTTGGCACGCGCGAGATAGCAGGCCGTCACGAGCCCGTTGTGGCCGCCACCAACGACGATCGCATCGTAGGTCATAGTTTTACCTGTACGCTGAAGTATGCGTTGAAGGGTTGCATGAGGGAACTGGAAAGGTCGTTGTACGTTCCGAAGTACGGTTCGTAGGGATACCGCAAGAACGTCTGCACGTTGTCGTGCGGATTGTAGGCGTTTCCGACCGGAGGCGTGCTGGGGCCGCCGACCAGGTTGGTGTAGAGACAGACGTTGTTGCCTTGCAGGTAGGTGAAGCCGGTCGTTTGTCCGCCGAAACAGGTTTGCAGCAGATTCGCCAGCGTCACCGTCAGCCGGATGCGCGGCGTCGCGTCGTAGGTCATTTGAAGATGCCCGAGGAGTTGCGCCGGTTCCCGGAAAGCGCCGAGCGCATCGAACTGGCCGGTGTACGGATCGGGAACCGAAAGCGCCGCCGACGAGCAGTCGTGCGCGTTGTAGGGCAGACCGCCGGAGGAGCCATACGGATAGCGCGGATCGCCTCCGGTCGAGCCCGGCAATGCGGTGCAGCCGGCTGCGGCCGGATCGATGCCGGGCGTCGTCAGCGGGGCGCCGTAACGGTTGCCCGCCGAAAACTGAAACGACGGGGTGATGGCAAACTTGTCGTGCTTGTAGTTGAGGATGAGGGTCGCGACGTACGGGTAGTTGTAGGCGTTGACGCCCGAGCCGACCGGTCCGGGAAAGACCGAGTAGGGAAGGTACGCCGCCGACGGATCGTAGAGAGAGAAGACCGGTGAGTTCCAGTAGGGATTGGCGATGTCGCCTTTGGCGCACGACGGATCCGGCGCGCCGCTCACCGGAACGTAACAGGGAGCCGCATACGAGTTCGGGCCTTGCGTCGTATAACCGCAGACGAGTTGACCGAACTGTTTCTTTCCGTATTGCGACCCGCCGGGAGCGCAGGCCTTAGTATAGGCGTTGTACTGCGCGATGCCGGTATTGATCGGCGTGAGCAGCGTCGTTCCGTTCTGCAACGTGCCGTATTTGAACGTCGCGTACGTGTACGCAAACGAGAGCTGGCCGGAGAATCCGTTGCGCGTAAAGTCGCCCTTGTTGAACTGGAACTCGAAACCGCGAGACGTCTGATAGCCCGCATTTAGCCCCGAGGTGAGGCCGGTCGTGTAGTTGATGTAGAAGTTCGAAACTTCGGCTTGCGTTTGGCGCAGGAAGGGCGACAGCTTGAACGACATGTCGGTGCCCTTGAAGTGGTGCTCGATCGAGAAATCGCTGTTGAACGAAATCGACGGCGCCACCGCGTGTCCCGGCGAGTTGAAACCGAGCGCGTAAAACTCGGTGAGCGTGTCGGGAAGATTTGCCTCGAGCCCGTTATACTGCTCGTACGCCGAGCTCGGCTGCTCGTTGTACTTTCCGTAACTGGCGCGCAAGACCGTGTCGGGATCGACGGTGTACGTCGCACCGATGCGCGGCTGCACGATGTTATAGTCGAAGGCCGCAGGGGTGTTGTCGAGGTGCGCGTTGACGTACTGCTTGCCGAGTTTCGGACACGGGAGCTGCGAGTTGGTGCTCCAGTCGCCGCGCGCGAGGAGCGCGGTGCGGTCGACGAGCGTCAGCGTCTGCGTGTCGAAGCACGTGTCTTGGTTGAACGCATCGAACCAGAAGTTCCGGGCGGCGCCGGTGTCGGTGTTCGAACCGACGAAACTGTAGTTGTCGACGCGCACGCCGGCGTTGACGGTGAGTTTGTCGTTCGGGCGCCATTCGTCGGTAATGGAGTAGCCGGCGAAGTGCGGAGTTACCGTATTGTTGAGGCCGTAGTCCCCGTTTTCGGCGACGTAGTACGCGCACGGGCCGTTGCCGCAGCGCAAACCGCTCACATCGGGCTGACCGCTGCCGTTAAGGCCGAGATACGAAGGCAGCCGGTTGGCGCCGAACGAGACGCCGCTCCCGCCGCCGTCGTAGCAGGTGGTCGCGAACGTGCTGTTGCCGCCCCGCTTGATGCGATAGCAGGTGCCGCCGTAGATGTCGTTGGGGTTGACGAGCTGCGCGAAGTCGTTGCCGTAGAAGCGGCCGTAGGCGAACATCTGCTCGTTGTAAATCCGGGCACCGGTTGCCGTCGTGTAGCTTCCTTCGGCCTGCAGCAGGTTTTGCGAGTTGAGCTGATCGGTGAACGAGGCGCTGATGCCGCGCGTGTGGTTGTTGATCTCGTAGTCGCCGCTGTCGTAGTAGGCGTAGGATTGGAGCGACATCATCGGGCCGTTTTCGATCCAGTCGGAGTAGTAGGTGTAACCGTAGAGCCGGAGGTACGCGCTCGAACTGAAGTTTTTCTGGTATTGGAGTTTAACGATCGCCTGACCGTTGTAACCGCGGTCGCGCTGAAAATACGGATCGGGAATCGAGCCTTGGAATGGATGGGACGGCGACGATGGATAGAGGTAGGGAGAGATCAGCGACTGGTAGTTGGCCGGGAGCAGCGTGCCCGTGGGACCCTTGTACTGATACGCGTCGAGATAGTAGGGTGGAAACGAGCCGGTCGACGAAATCCAGTTTTGCAAGCCTTCGTCGGTCACCGAACTGCTGAAGGTCGTGAAAATCTCGTCGTTGTCGTAGAGCAGCTGCACGTCGTCGCGCAGCGAATCGTGCTTGTGCGGGATCGCGATGTGGAAGTTGGCAACGAAGGTGCGGTCGGCGATGTTGACCGGATTGAGCGTGCCGAATCCAATGGGCCCGAGAACCCAGCCGGTCGCTCCGAGCGGCCCCACGTTGGGTTTTCCGTTGGTGAAGCACGACGGCAGCGCTTGGATCGACGTCTTGGCCGGACATTGCGCGACCTGCTGGCCGAACTCGTTGGTGTAGGCCGCGCCGCCGAACTGATCGACGAAGACGTGATCTTGATTGTAGCCGTTGAACCCGACGTAATAGGAGAAGAGCCGGTCGGGCGTCGCGCCGCCCGTCTCGAGACTGACGCTGTGGTAGAAGCTCGGCGAACCAGCCGCGAGATTTGCTTGCGCGTAGCCCGGGAACGTGCCGGTCTTGATCACCTGGTTGATGAACCCGGCCAAGCCTTGGGCTTCAGCGCCGGCGGGCGTCGCGCCGGTGTACACTTGCAACTCGAGTTGGCCGAGCGACGAGATCGATCCCGACGGGTAGTTGTCGAAGGCGCGATTGATCGGAATGCCGTCGAACTCATAGCCGACTTCGTAGGAGTCGCCGCCGCGGACGTGGACCGCCTGCAGGTATCCGGATTGATTCGGCGGCACGTACGCGCCCGGAACGCTTGCGATGGCCGAGTAGGCGCTGTTGAGACTGCCCCCGCCGCCGAGCGCCGAGAGCCGCGCCTGCTGCGCCGCGTTGATCGAATAAATGTCGGCGGTCGTCCCGGGGCGCACCAAACTGGACGCCGAGCGCGACGAGACTTGCGCGATCGTCTTGAGCGCTTTGTGCATCGCAAACGCCAGCGTCTGCTGCGCGTCGGCGAGCACCGCGATGCCCGGGTACGACACCGGGTCGTAGCCCGATTTTTCGAGCGACGCCGTATACTCATCGGGAGCGAGAGAGACGAAATGAAAGTGGCCGCCGGCGTCGGTGAGCGTGCTCGCGCTCTGCGACGGACTGACAACAGTGACGCGCACGCCGGCGAGCGGCGCCGACGTTCCGGCTTCGGTCACCGTGCCGCCGATGCCACCGGTCGTGCCGGCCGGCGCACGCGAAGGAACGATGACGGCGCCGGCACAGGCGAGCGCGGCGAGAGCGGCTACGATGCGGCGATGTATGCTCATGTTTGGTAAGCCTCGATGAAAGTGTGGTAGGCGGACATGGCGCGGTCGAACTGGTCGCCGATAGCGGCGGCTTCCCGAAGGTGCGGCGGAAGCGGGGGTCCTTGCGAGAGGTTCACGACGCCCAAGAGAATCGTCAAGCGCTCACGCAGCGCGTCGGGTTTCCACTGGTCGTCTTCGGAGTTCACGATACCCGACGTCAATTGTGCGTAGACGGCGTCGAACGCGCGACGCTGCGAGGCTCGTACGCGGCCACGCAGCGCGTCGAGCCGGTTGAGCGCGGTATCGACCTGCGAGAGTTCCCGATCGAGCGCCGCAATGAAATCGTAACGCGCAACGTATTGGGCTTGCGTCCAGTGCGCGCGCGGATCGGCGCGAACTTCGAGGGTTCGTTCGGATGCGCGGTCGCCGGTGCGTAGCCGCACCGTATAGGTGCCGGGTACGACCTGCGGCGCGCTCCAGGCCTTGTTCCAATCGCGCGCTGCGTTCCACGGCACGATGGGTTCGGCGAGTAAGTCCCAGGACGTGCGATCGATGCCGGCGTCTCCCGGTACGTCGAGATGCCGCACGACCGCGCCGGAAGCGTCGAGCACGTCGATCGTGACGCCGGGTAACTCGCGCGGCAAATAGTACGACAGCAGTGCGCCGTAGTCGGGATCGTTTCCGCTGAAGACGCCCGCCGGCACGCAGCATTCGTCGTCGTGCGTTCCGTATTGTCCCGACCACCAGATATACCACGCGTACGCCGGACGCGGCGCGAAGAGCGCCGGAACGCCGGCGTCGCGCGCGGCGGTAAAGCCTTCCAACGGCGTGAGGTCGTCGAGAATGTAGATCCCGCGTCCGTGCGTGCCGGCGATGAGATCGACGGCCTCGGGCTGCACGCGCAGATCGCGGACTGCGGTCGGCGGCATGTTCAAACGCAGACTGCGCCAGGCCGCGCCGCGGTCGAACGTCACGTACGCGCCCTGCTCCAATCCCGCGTACAGCACGCCGGCGTTGCGGGGATCTTCGCGAAGAACGTGTGCGGGCTGGTCGGGCGGAAGGCCCGCGACGATCGAGCGCCACGACGTGCCCCCGTCATCGGTTGCGAGCACGTAGGGCGTGCGATCGCCCATCGTTTGGCGATTGACGACCGCGTACGCGCGGTCGATCGAGACGCGCGACGGCTCGACGGTTTCCACGCGCCCCCATTCCGGCACGAACGACGGCGTGACGTTGCGCCAGTGCGCGCCGCCGTCGGCGGTGCGCCAAATCAAGCCGTCGTCGCTGCCTGCCCAAATCGTCTTTGCGTCGATCGGCGACGGCGCGATGTCGAGAAGCGTGTCGTAGAACTCCGCTCCCGAAACGTCGGTGTTGATCGGTCCGCCCGCGACTTGCTGTTTGCTCGCATCGTTGCGCGTGAGATCCGGACTGATCGCGGTCCACGTACGCCCGCGGTCGCGCGTTTCGAAGAGCACGTTACCGCCGAAGAACGCGACGCCGGGCTCGAGCCGCGAAAACGCCAGCGGCGACTCCCAGTTGAAGCGATACGGCAAGCCCGCCAGCGGGCGCCCGTTGGTGTCGCGGACGTAAGGAGAGATGTCGTAGTTCTGGCGCGATGCGAGATCGAAGATGCCCAGTTGTCCGTTGAGCTCGTTGATGCCGACGTTCCAGACCGACTGCGGATCGCCGGGCTCGGGCCAGACGGCCACGCCGTCGGCATCGTTGGCGACGTCGCGCCAATCCCGTTCCGTCAAGCCGAGCGGGCTGAGCGAGAGATTCGGTGCGCAGTACGAGTCGTCGTCCTGCATCGCCGCGCAGACGTGATAAGGATTCTGGTCGTCGAAGCCCACGTGATAGATCTGTGCGATATCGACGTTGAAGCGCCAGTCCCAGGTCGAGCCGCCGTCGATCGAGATCGGCGCGCCGCCGTCGTCGGCTTCGATGATGCGCCGCCCGTCGCGTGAGATCCAGAAGCCGTGATGGTCTTGATGGACGGCCGTCGAGATATCGTCGAACGTCTTCCCGCCGTCGCGGGTGACCAGCAAATTCTCCGAAGCGAAGAAGACGCGATTGGGGTCGCGCGGATCCACCGCGAGACGGCTGAAATAAAACGGGCGCTGATCGATGAGAGTGTCGCGCGACATCATCCGCCAATGCGTGCCGGCATCGTCGGATCGCCAGAGCAATCCTTCGCGCGATTGAATCAGGGCGTAGACACGCCGTGGATCGCTCGGAGCCACCGCGATGCCGATGCGTCCCATTTCGCCCGAAGGCAGGCCGTTGCCGCGCAAGCGATGCCAGGTGGTGCCGCCGTCGGTCGACTTGTAAATGCCGTCGTCGGATCCGCCGCTGGTGAAAGTCCACGGTTTGCGCCGGAACTCCCAGACCCCGGCATAGATCACACGCGGATCGCGCGCGTTCCAGGCGAGATCGGAGACGCCGCTGCGCGGCCCTGCGTAGAGCGTTCGCCGCCACGTTCGTCCGAAGTCGGTCGTGCGGTAGACGCCGCGGGCGCCGGAGTCTTTGAACGGATTGCCGAGTGCTCCCGCGATGACCGCACTCGGGTCGTGCGGATTGACCAGCAGCGCGGAGACGGCATAGGAATCGTTCAACCCGCGCCGGCTCCAATGCGCGCCGCCGTCACGCGTGAGCCAGATGCCGTCGCCGTAGGACGCGTCGTTGCGAGGATTCGGCTCGCCGGTCCCGGCCCATACGACCTCTTGGTTCGAGGGAGCGATGGCAATTGCGCCGATTGCGCCGACTGCGTCGCGCGGCCATACGTCGCGCCACGTCAATCCGCCGTCGGTCGTCTTGAAAACGCCGCCGCCCGCCGCACCGAAATAGTACAGATAGGGATTCGCGTCGGTGCCGGCTACTCCGGAGGTGCGGCCGCCGGCGAGGGCCGGGCCGATGTTGCGCCACGTCAATCCGACGGCGTCGCTTGCGTACGTTTTCGCGCTTGCAAGTAGGATGAACAGCGCGCACGCGAAAAGCGCCGTTCGCGCTTCGACGCCGCTCCCCTTCGACTCGCTACGCTCGCTCAGGATCGCTTCGCTCAGCGTGACAAAGTCTGTGCTCCGCTCAGCCCTTCGACTGCGCACGCTTCGCGTGCTCCGCTCAGCCCTTCGACTGCGCACGCTTCGCGTGCTCCGCTCAGGATGACACGGCAATTAGGGCGACGCCGGCCCTTGCATTGCGTGCACGTAGTGGCGGTCGAAGGCCCCCAACAATCCTTCTGCGTTCGAGTAGGGACCCGGCGTGTAGGCGCGCGAGCGCAGTCCGATTTGCGTGAGTTCGCTCACGCGCCAATCCTGGCGATTCGTGAGATCCCAAAAATCGACCGCGTCGCTCGGATCGAAGTGCGGCACCTCCATCGTTTGCGGCTCGAAGAGCCACGTGCAGGCGATGCGCGTGCGGTCGACGGCGACCGGCGTGACGTAGTGCACCATGACGTAATCGGCGTGGAGGCTCAGCAGCATCGACGGAAAGATGGTGTAGTAGTAGATGCGGTCGAGATCGTCGCCCGAAACGGTCCCGAGCGGAGGCCGCTCGGTTTGGCCGGTGATCGTGAGGCTGCCGACGTGCGAGCGCAACTCGGAGTAACCGCCGAGCACCGGGCCCTCGGTGAGATCGTTGCGTCCGGACTCCGAAGGCGAGAGTTTATCGAGCTGCGGGTGGACGAGCGGGCAGTGATAGCACTCGGAATAGTTTTGAAAAACGAGCTTCCAATTGCAGGCGATGTCGTATTCCACCGTACGGCCGGTACTCAGCCGCTCGAGATCCCATTGCGTGAATCGTCCTTTCAGCAAAGCCAGCGCGCGTTCGAACGGTTCGGGATCCTGCGCGAGGTTGACGAAGATGAAGCCTTCCCACACCGTGACGCGCGCTTCGTGAAGCGGGTAATCGGTGCGATCGAAACCCGGCACGTCGGCCATGTTGCGTGCGACCTTGAGCGCGCCGTCGAGGCCGTAGGTCCAGGCGTGGTACGGACACTGAATCGAACCTTGAAACCGTCCGGTATGTTCGAGGCACAATCGCGTGCCGCGATGGCGGCAGACGTTATAGAAGGCGTGAACGACGCCGGCGCGATCGCGCGTGACGATGAGGCTTTCGCCGGCGACGTCGGTTAAAAAGTATTCGCCGGCCGTCGCGATCCAATCGGCGCGGCCGACGCCGATCCAATCGCGCGCAAAAATCAACTCGCGTTCGCGTGCGAAGTTCTCCTCGGAGAGATAGCGGAAAGCCGGAAGCGTCCTCGCTCCCGGCGTGACGACGGGCTTGCTGAAAACGGTCATCGCGCGGCTCTTCCTGGCGAAGCGAGATTTGCCCGAGGTTTCCCCGGCGTTTGACAGAATCCCGCAGCCAACAGCGATTTATTTGGCATTCTTGGCGATAGACCGTCAAAGCCTTCGGGAGCGTCCCCTAGTTGGCCGAACGAGAACCGAACACCGACTCCGCTGCGACCGGCCCGCTCGAGGTCTCGCTGCCGCGCGACGCTTACCTCGATGCGGCGTTCTTCGCGCGCGAGCGAAATGCGATTTTCTGGGACCAGTGGTTCTGCGCCGGACGGACCGAGGGACTCGAGCATAACGGCGCATACCGGGTGGTCGACGTTGCCGGCGAAAGCGTCATCGTCGTCCGCGGCGTGGACGGTCTCTACGCCCACCTCAATCTCTGCCGTCACCGCGGCAGCCGCTTGCTCTGCGGCGTCGGCGTGCTGCGCGGCGCTATTCGCTGTCCTTACCATGGATGGGCGTATTCGCCCGAAGGCGACGTCGTCGCGACGCCGTTCGTGGACGAGCGCGACGTACCGCCGGAGGGGCGCCGTCTGCACCCCGTAGGCGTGGAGTGCTGGGGCGGTTTCGTCTTCGTCCATCTCTCTCCAGAACGCGCGCAGCGTGACGGCTTCGCGCTCGCGGTGCAACTCGGCGCGATGGCGCAGCGCGTCGCGCGCTATCCGCTCGAAGAGTTGCGCGTCGCGCGATCGCTGCGTTATGAGGTCGCCGCCAACTGGAAGGTGCTGCTCGAAAATTACAACGAGTGCTACCATTGCGCCGGCGTGCATCCGGAGCTCTGCCGCGTGGTGCCGGCATTCAAGCATCGCGGGGGAAGCCAGCTCGATTGGGAACGCGGCATCCCGCATCGCGACGGCGCCTGGACGTTCACGGCGAGTGGAACGAGCGATCGCGCCTCGTTTTCGGGACTCGACGCCGACGAACGCGTTCGGCACAAGGGCGAACTCATCTATCCGAACCTCATGCTGAGCCTTTCCGCCGACCACGTCGCCGCCTTTACGCTATGGCCGCAGAGTGCGGAACGGACGACCGTCGTCTGCGACTTCCTTTTCCAACCGGAAGAGATCGCGCGCGCGGCATTCGATCCGTCCGATGCGGTCGAGTTTTGGGATCTCGTCAACACGCAGGATTGGACGATCTGCCAAAGCGTTCAGGCGGGAATGCATTCGCGCGCGTTTCGTTACGGCTACTACGCCCCGATGGAAGACGCGAGCCTCGACATCCGGCGCTACGTGGCCGAGCGATTGCGCGTCCCTTCGCCCTTCGACTTCGCTCGCTCCGCGAGCTGCGCTCAGGGTGACACGACCGGGGGCAGCTGCGCTCAGGGTGACACGACCGGGGGCAGCTGCGCTCAGGGTGACACGATTAGCGGCGCCTCGGCTCAGGGTGACACCAAAGGATGATGACTGAG
Source organism: Vulcanimicrobiota bacterium (assembly GCA_963704715.1). GTDB lineage: Bacteria > Vulcanimicrobiota > Vulcanimicrobiia > Vulcanimicrobiales > Vulcanimicrobiaceae > Tumulicola. Next base: position 2,843,486 of record OY969933.1, read on the forward strand.
TACGATGCGGTCGTGCTCGGGTTGGGCGGTATCGGAAGCGGCGCCGCGTACTGGCTCGCCAAGAGCGGCGCGCGGGTGCTGGGAATCGAGCAGTTCGAACTCGGTCACGCGCGCGGAGAATCGCACGATCATTCGCGCATCATTCGGCTTTCGTACGTCACGCCGGCGTACGTGCGCCTCGCCAAGGAAGCGTATCGCGCATGGGACGCACTCGAGCGCGATGCGAACGAACGCCTCGTTTTCCGCACGGGCGGCCTCGACCTGGGACCGGACGGCGGCGCGATTCCGCTGGAAGGCTACGCCGATGCGATGCGCCGCTGCGGCGTCCCGTTCGAATGGCTCGGTGCCGGAGAAATTCGACGGCGCTGGCCGGCGTTCGAAGTCGAGGACGGTGTGCGCGGCCTGTTTCAGGAAGACGGCGGCATCGTCGCGGCGGAGCGCGCAACCGCGGCGCATCAACGGATGGCGCGGACCTTCGGAGCGACGCTGCTCGAACGTGCGGGGGCGACCTTGCTCGGCGCAGACGGCGGCGAGATTCGCATCGAAGCGGACGGCCGGCGCTACACCGCGGGTCGCCTGATCGTGGCGGCCGGGCCGTGGACCGCGCGGATCTTGGCGTTCTTTGGCATTCGCATTCCGCTCGAAGTGACGAAGGAACAGGCGATGTATTTCGCCGCGCGCGATCTCGAACGGTTTGCGTTCGGGCGTTTTCCGGTGTGGATCTGGATGGACGATCCGTCGTTTTACGGTTTTCCGGTTTTCGGCCAAGCCGATGCCGTGAAGGTGACGCAGGATGCCGGCGGCCGCGCCGTCGATCCGGATACGCGCGGTTTCGACGAAGACTCTGAGATCACGCGGCGCGTCACCGAGTTCTTGGCACGCCGGCTGCCGGCCGCCCTGGGCCCGCGCAAGGTGGTAAAGACGTGTCTCTACACGCTCACACCGGACCGAGACTTCGTCATCGACCGCTTGCCCGGGCACTCCAACGTGTGCGTCGCCGTCGGCGCGGGTCACGCGTTCAAGTTCGCATCCGTCATCGGGCGCATTCTCAGCGATCTCGCGCCCGGCGTTTCTGCGCCGCCGGCGATCGCGGACTTTTCGCTCGACCGCGCGATCCTGCACATGGAAACGCCGCCCAAGACGTATATGGTGTGAATGGAGTGATGCGGCCGCCGCAGAAGAGGACGAGGAATTGAGAGGCAATCGCGCCGTCGCTCTGGTCGTACTGCTGGCAATCGTCGCCGCCGGCGCGTGGTTGTATCTCTCGCACAAGCCGCCGGAACTCGGCGGTTCGCTGACCGTTTACTACACGAAACTCGACGGAACGACGCTCGGAACCCTGAGCGTCTCTTTACGTCCGCGCGAGCCGGGCGAGAGTGGGGCGGAGCACCTGCGTAACGCCGTACTCTACGCAGCCGTGCAGGCGGTCACCGGACCACCGAGCGACGTGCAAGCGATTCGCTTTCCTCCGGGAACGCGCGTGCAAGATGTAAGCGTTTCCGGTACGACGGCGACGATCGACTTGTCGAAGGACGTCGAACGGCAACCCGGCGGGACGTTCGGCGAAAACGGAATGTTCAAATCGCTCGTGTACACCGTCACCGCCGTGCCCGGAATCGCCGCGGTGAAGATTACGATCGGCGGCGCCACGCTGCCGGCGCTCCCGGGAGGACACCTTGAGCTGGACGAGCCGCTCCACCGCTCCGATTTTTAGGGCGCTCCTGTGTTCGGGGCTCGTCGCGGCGTTCGCGCTGCCCGCCGCCGCCGACGCTCCGATCAAGGCCCTCTATCTGCAGCAGCCGATCGTCTTCAGCCACGTGTCGGGTGCGGGCGCGTCGACCACCGTCGGTATAAACGACCCGGGTTTGCGCGCGCTGTTGCGCGCGACCGGCGCGTCGATCACGTGGCGTCCCGGAGAACGCTACGTGCTGATGACGACGGCGGCTCCGGTGGTCGTGAGTTTCGCCGTGGGTGACCGCCGGTACGATGTTGGACCGGTCGTGCTGCAAGCCTCGGTTGCGCCGTTCCTTGCGGGCAGCGAAGTCTATCTTCCGTTCAACGAACTGCTGCGTTCGCTCGATCTGGCGGTTCGTCCCGACGGCGCAACGTGGATTTTGCAGCCGCAGCTCGCATCGCTCGACGTCCGGTCGTGGGGCAATCGCGCCGATGTCGTCGTACGCGGCGGCATCCCGCTGCGGCCGCGCATCGTGCAAGATGCGCCCGGCGCGGTGATTTACGAGTTCGACGGCGTCGGGACCGCGTTGACCGGGACGCGCAACGTCAATGCCGGAGGCATTCGATCGATCGCAGTTTCACAGAGCGGACCCGCTCGCAATCCGAAGACCATCGTCAACGTGCAGCTGTTACCGGGCGCGTCGCACGACGTGCCGCGCAGCGACGACGGTCGCGACATCGTCGTTTCGTTCGGGCCGGCCGGATGGACGGCGCAAGTGCCGTTCGGGCAAACGTCGCCTCCGCCGGCGGCCGCGTCGAACGGCGAACAATCCCAAACGCCGAACGGAAACGTACCGGGCGCGCCCGCTTCCGGCGCCGCGGCGGTGACCGGCGTGACCGTTGCGCCCTCGTCCGACGGCTACGCCGTGACGATCGCGGTCAGCGGGAACGCCGCATTCGAGTGGCACCGTCTGCGCGATCCCGATAACCGGTTCTGGGTGGACGTCAAGAACGCGCAGCTGCGAACGCCGGCGATCGATCAAACCGAACCGGATCCGCTGGGCGCCTTGCGCGTACGGCAAATCGACCCGACGACCGTACGCATCGCGCTGTCGCTCACGGGTCCCAAAGCGCTGGCGATATCCCCGGCGACGACAGGATTGAGCGTCGATATCGGCTCGAACGACGTCGCCGACGCGCCGCGCGCCGGCAGCGGCAGCGTCGGCACGACGATCGCCTCGAGCGAACAAACGGCGCCGGTTACGCCGGCCCCGGGCAACGAATCGGCATCCTCGTGGAGCGACGCCGGGAACGGGTGGAAGTTCGGGCCGCGCTCGTCATACGTGCCGACGAATCCGCGGCTCATCGTCATCGATCCGGGACACGGCGGGAGCGACCGCGGTTCGTCGCGCCACGGCGTCGACGAAGCCGGCCTCGCGCTCGACATGTCGAAGCGGCTGCGCGACATCCTCGTCGCCCGGGGATGGCAGGTGCGCATGACGCACGACACCGACGTCGACGTCTATCAGCCCAACGACAGCGCACACGACGAACTGCAGGCCCGCGTCGACGTCGCCAATCACGCCGGAGCGCGGATGTTCGTCAGCATCCACGCCAACGCGTACATCAACTCCGGCCCGTACGGAACGACCTACTACATTTCTAAGCCGGGCGATCTCGGGCTGGCGCAGGCGATCGAACGCAGCCTGTCGTCGGACGGCACGAAGGACGACGGCATCGTCCGCGCCCACCTCTACGTGACGCTTCACTCGCTGATGCCGGCCGTGCTCATCGAAACCGCCTTCATCTCCAATCCGAACGATTTCGCGCTCCTCAACTCGTCCGCGTGGCGCCAGCAAGTCGCGCAGTCAATCGCCGACGGCATCGACCGGTACGCGGCGCAATACCCCGTATCGAATCAACCAGCACAGTAGCGTGATCGGGCTCTTCGATTCGGGATTGGGCGGCCTGACGGTGATTCGGCGGATTCGGGAGCGGCTGCCCGAGGCCGACATTGTGTTTTTTGCCGATCAGGCGAACGTGCCGTACGGCGATCGAGAGCCGGAGGAACTGCACGGACTTCTCGCGGCGAATCTGGCGCGTCTCGACGATTACGGCGCCGACGCGATCGTCATGGCGTGCAACACGTCGTGCGCGATTGCGGAGCGTTACGGCTGGCCGTCGACGCGCGCGCCGGTGCTCGATTTGATCGATTCGGCTGCGACGGCGGCGCAACGGGCCGGATACCGGCGACTCGGCGTCGTCGCGACGGCTGCGACCGTGAGCGCCGGTTCTTACGGGCGAACGCTGCGTTCCGCAATTCCGGGCGCGGAAGTGTGGGAGGTCGCCGCTCCGGCGCTGGTGCCGCTGGTCGAGTCGGGCGACGTGCGCGGGGCGCGAGCGCGCGCAGCGGTCGAAACGGTCTGCCGCGAACTGCCCGGCGATCTCGATGCAATCATCTACGGCTGCACGCACTACCCGGTGCTGGGCACGCATTTTGCCGCCGCGCTCGGCGATCGCGTCGCGTTGGTCGATCCGGCGGTGATGCAGGCCGAGCGCGCGGCCGCATTGCTCGACGCTCGGGAGGTGCCGCTCGAAGGCGGCGCGATCCGCTACGTGACGTCAGGCGATCCGGCTGCGTTTGCGGCAGCGGTGGCCCGGATCACCGGTGAGGCCGCCCCGCCGGTCGAGCCTGTCGCCGGCGCGGCGACGGTCGATGCGCTCATAGACGCGCCACGTGGAAGAGCGAGAAGAAGAGCACCGTGGTAACCGTCGCCAAGACGGCGCCCGCCACGACCTGCGCGATCGTGTGCGCCTTCAAGTAGACGCGGGCCCAGCAGACCATCGGAATGAGGACGAGAAACGGAAGCGGACCGCGGCCGTAGAGCAGCGTCAGCGCGACCAGCGGCGCGGTGATCCCGAGCGCATGGGTGCTGATCTTCCAATAGCGCGTGATGTAGCCGACGATCAGCGTCGAGGCGACGTAACCGAGCATTGCGGCGATCATCAACCGCGGCGCGCCGATCAGCCACAACGCTGCGGCGCCGAAAAGATAGAAGACCACGAAGGTACTGAAAACGACCTCGCGCTCGCTGCGCACCGACATGTCCAAATCCGAGATGCGGTCCGTCGAGTAGAGCCAGAACACGTAGAGCATCGGGCCGATCGACGTGAAGAAGGTCGAGAGGAAAAGCAAGCGCCAGAAGTCGAGGGTGCTTTTTGCGGTGATCTCGGCGAGGATCACGAAGAGCGCGAGCGCCGTGAGAAACGGATTGAAAATCGTCGAGAGAATGCGTGCCAAGTCGCGCCAGACTTGGCGCTTCTTGATCGGGACGACGGACGGACCGGGCTCGACCACAGCGGCTACTCACGTCGCAGGCGCGCCGACTCCTGCGGGCAGGCCGCGCCGGGCTGCCGGTCGTAGTGGTAGCCTGCCCCTATAGATAGGAGAGATTGAATCATTTGAGCCTGCTTCTGCTTGCCGCGACGCCCGGCAACTCACTCCCCGCACCCATTTCCACCTCGATTATTTCCAACGCCGTCAAGGCGTCGGCTCACGCCGCGCCTGCGAAAGCGGTGCCTTTCGTGCCGCCGGTTTCGACGCCGGCGTTGCCGGCGCCGGAGACGTGGGTCGCGCAGCACCTGCCGTGGCTAACCCACGGCCTCGCCGGAATTTTCGTCATCGCCTCACTCGCGCTGATTTTCTTGCTCGCAATCCAAACGACCAAACAAGAAGGCCTCACCGGCTCGATCGGCGGCCGCGTCGAGTCGGCCTATCGCGGACGCCTCGGCGCCGAAGAACAGCTCAAACGATTGACCGGCGGTGTGGCCGTCGTTTTCGTCGTCGCCGCATTCGTGCTCTCACTGACCGGAATCTAAAGGGACGAAGCCTTCCGTGCCGCTGCTCGAAGTGAAAAACCTCCGGACAACGTTTCGCACCGAAGATGGTCCGGTCACGGCGGTCAACGGCCTGTCTTTTTCGCTCGAGCCCGGCGAGACGCTCGGCATCGTCGGCGAGTCCGGGTCAGGTAAATCGGTTTCGGCTCTGTCGATCATGCGGCTGCTGGCAAAGAACGCCGCCGTCACCGCCGATGCAATGATCTTCGAGGGCGAAAGCCTTCCGAAACTCAGCGAAGGTGAGATGCGGAAGATTCGCGGCCACAAGATCGCGATGATTTTCCAGGACCCCATGACGTCGCTCAATCCCGTGCTGACGATCGGCGAGCAGATTGCCGAAGCCGTGCGCCTGCATCTCGGGCTCGACAAGCGCGACTCGCGCGAGCGGGCGATCGAGATGCTGCGCAAGGTGCGCATCCCCGCGCCCGAGGGCCGGCTCAACGATTATCCGCACCAATTTTCGGGCGGCATGCGCCAGCGCGTCATGATCGCGATGGCGCTTTCGTGCAATCCCCAACTGCTCATAGCCGACGAGCCGACCACCGCACTCGACGTCACGATTCAAGCGCAAGTGCTCGAACTGATGAACGAACTGCAGCGCGAGACCGGCGCGGCGATCATCCTCATCACGCACGACCTCGGCGTCGTCGCGGAAGTTTGCCGCAACGTGCTGGTGATGTACGGCGGCAACATGGTCGAGTACGGCACCGCCGAGCAGATCTTCGGCGCGCCTCGGATGCCCTACACCCAGGGATTGCTCTCGTCGCTGCCGCGGCTCGACGATAGCGAACACCGCCGCCTCGTGCCGATCGCCGGACAGCCGCCGAATCTCCTCAATCTTCCGCCGGGGTGCGCCTTCGCGCCGCGCTGTGCGTACCGCATGAAGATCTGTGACGAGCCGGTGCCGCTTTACGATTTCGGCGAAGGGCACGTCGCGCGGTGCTACCTCTACGACGAACGTGCGAAGGACGAACGGCCGATCGAGGCGCCGACGATGCCGGTGGTAAGCGAGACTCCCTTGTGAGCGTGCTCCTCGTCGACGTCAGAGACCTCTACAAGTATTTTCCGATTCACGCCGGCCTTACGTCCCGCCACGTCGCCGACGTCAAGGCGGTCGACGGCGTTAACTTCTCGATCTACGAGGGCGAAACGCTCGGTCTCGTCGGCGAATCGGGATCCGGAAAAACGACGATCGGCCGCCTGTTGCTGCGTCTCTTGCCCGTCACCAGCGGCGAGATCGATTTCGAAGGCCAGTCCGTCGTGCGGCTCAAGCAGAACGACCTGCGCGCGCTCCGGCGGAAGATGCAAATCATCTTCCAAGATCCGTTCGCGTCCCTGAATCCGCGGATGACCGTCGGCGACATCATCGCCGAGCCCCTGCGCATCCACGGGTTGGCGCGCGGCAAGGCGGTCGACGAGCGCGTTCAGGATCTGCTCAAGCGCGTCGGCTTGCGTCCCTATCACGCCAACCGGTATCCACACGAGTTCTCCGGCGGGCAGCGCCAGCGCGTCGGAATCGCGCGTGCTTTGGCCGTGGATCCGAAGTTCATCGTCTGCGACGAGCCGGTCTCGGCGCTCGACGTGTCGATTCAGGCGCAGGTCATCAACCTGCTCGAAGACCTGCAGCAGCAGTTCGGCTTGACCTATCTTTTCATCGCCCACGACCTTTCCGTGGTGCGGCACATCTCGAGCCGCGTCGCGGTCATGTACGTCGGCAAAATCGTCGAAATGGCCAACCGCGACGAGCTCTACATGCGGCCGCTTCACCCCTATACGCAAGCGCTGCTCTCGGCGATTCCTATTCCCGATCCCCTGCTGGAGAAGCGCCGCAAACGCATCGTGCTTACGGGCGACATTCCGTCGCCGGTCAATCCGCCGTCGGGCTGCCGTTTCCACACGCGATGCCCGGTTGCGTTCGAGCGCTGCACGACGGAAGAGCCGCCGTTCAAAGAATACTCGAGCGGTCATTTCGCCGCGTGTCATTGGGTGGAAGAACACGGCGGCCAGGCGCCCAATTTGGCCGGCGGTCCGATCGTCGTCGCGTAAGCCGCAGCATTCAAAAAAGCGAAGAGCGGCTGCCTTTCGGCAACCGCTCGTTCATCGTAGAATCCGGGCGTTAGCCCTTTTTCTTGCGCCCCCGTCTCTTGCGAACCGCCTTGCGGACGGCTTTCTTACGTACGCCCTTGCGGACGGCTTTGCGGACGGCTTTCTTGCGAGCGCGCTTGCGAACCGCCTTGCGGACCGCTTTCTTCCGCACGGCCTTGCGGGCGATTTTTCTGCGCGCGCGTTTGCGGACGGCCTTGCGGGCGACTTTCTTACGAACGACCTTGCGGGCCACTTTCCTACGAACGATCTTGCGGGCGACTTTCTTACGAACGATCTTGCGGGCCACTTTCCTGCGCACGGCCTTTCTAACGGCCTTGCGCACGGCTCGCTTACGGACGGCTTTGCGGAGACCTTCCCCGCCCATTCCGCCGTTGTCCATCATATCCGAGTCCATTCATTCCTCCTCGTCCCCCGGGGGACGACAAGCCAGTAAGTCGGATAGCGCTCTATGGCGCTTTGAGCGCATCATAGTAGATTTTAGCGAATCACGCAAATTCGCGCGCGTGCCCACGCGCGTTGCGCGCGCGAGCGCGAGACGTTTGCCGGGGGTTGACCGCCGAGAGTATACTAGGCCCCGTGAAAAAGCCCCTGATCATCGTCGAGTCCCCGACCAAGGCGCGAACGATCAAAAAGTTTCTGCCGCCGCGATATGCTGTGTCCGCTTCGGTCGGGCACGTGCGCGATCTGCCCAAGAGCAGTCTGGGCGTCGACGTCGAGCACGATTTCGCGCCGAAATACCTTACCATCAAAGGTAAGGGCGACGTGATCAAAGAGCTGAAGAGTGCGGTCAAAGGGGCGAGCGACGTCTATCTGGCGACCGATCCCGACCGCGAAGGCGAAGCGATTGCGTGGCATCTCGCCGAGTTGCTAAAACTCCCGAAACCGATGCGCATCGAACTCCACGAGATCACCAAAGAGGCGGCGCTGGCAGCGCTGCGCGACCCGCATCCGATCGATATGGATCGCGTGAACGCTCAGCAGGCGCGGCGGATTCTCGACCGGCTCGTCGGCTACAAAATCTCTCCGCTCCTATGGTCGAAAGTGCGCGGCGGCCTGTCGGCCGGACGCGTGCAGTCGGTGGCGGTCAAACTCATCGTCGATCGCGAACGCGAAATTCTGGCGTTCGTACCGCGCGAGTACTGGAGCATCACCGCGTCGCTGGCGACTGCGAGCGAGCCCGAGCAGCCCTTTAACGCCGACCTGGTCGCCTATCGCGGCGAGAAGGCCGAGATCGCCTCGCAAGAGCGGGCCGCCGAAATTCTGCGCGAACTCGAAGGCGCGGCCTATCGCGTGGCTTCGGTGCGCAAGCGCGAGGTCAAACGCAACGCGCCGGCTCCTTTCACGACCTCGACGCTGCAGCAGGAGGCGTCGCGCAAGCTCAAGATGCGCGTCCGCCGGGCGATGCAAGTGGCGCAGGTGCTCTACGAAGGCATCGATCTCGGCGGCTCCGAGGGGACGGTCGGCCTCATCACCTACATGCGCACCGACTCGACGCGCATCAGCGATCAGGCCCGGGAAATGGCGCGCGAATACGTGGTGTCGACCTATGGAGAAGCCTTCCACGGCGGCCGCGTCTACAAGGTCCGCGAGGGCGCGCAGGACGCGCACGAAGCGATTCGTCCAACCTCGGTGTTCAACACGCCGCAACGCGTCGCCGGCCACCTCAAACGCGACGAACTGCGGCTGTACACGATGGTCTGGGAACGCTTCGTGGCATCGCAGATGTCGGCGGCGGTCTTCGACCAAACGACGGTGGACGTCGCCGCCGGCAACTGCACGTTCCGGGCGACGGGCTCGACGATGCGCTTCGCCGGCTTCACGCGCGTCTATGAGGAAAGCCGCGAGGACGAAAAGGAGAGCGGCAAACGCATCGTGCTGCCGGAACTGCACGACGGCGCCCCGCTCGACTGCCGCAAAATCGAACCGAAGCAACACTTCACCGAACCCCCTCCGCGCTACACGGAAGCGGCGCTCGTGAAAGCGCTGGAGGACAACGGCGTCGGCCGCCCGTCGACCTACTCAACGATCGTCGAGACGATTCAAGCGCGCGGCTACGTGACGCAGCAAGAGCGCCGTTTCATGCCGACCGAGATCGGGACGGCGGTCAACGATCTGCTGGTGGAACACTTCCCAAAGATCGTCAGTTTGGATTTCACCGCGAGCATGGAGGGCGATCTCGACAAGGTGGCCGTCGGCAGCGAGGACTGGGTGGCACTGCTGCGCGGTTTCTACGGGCCCTTTGCCGGCGAACTCGAGTCCGCGCAGCAGAAGCTGCCGCGGCTGGAGCTGCGCGACGAGCCGACCGACGAGATCTGCCCCAACTGCGGACGTCCGATGGTCATCAAAACGGGCCGCTTCGGAAAGTTCATCTCATGCACGGGTTATCCGGAGTGCAAGACGACCAAACCGATCGTCAAGGACACGGGCGCCAAGTGTCCCAAGGACGGCGGCGCAATTCTCGAGCGCCGCTCGCGCAAGGGACGCACGTTCTACGGCTGCGCCAACTATCCGAACTGCGATTTCGTGTCGTGGGATCGCGTCGTCGCCGAGCCGTGCCCGATTTGCGGCTCGTACGCAATTGCGAAGACGCGCCGCGGCGGCGACGTCCAGTATCAGTGCGCTGCCGACCGCACGCACGACGTTTCGGCGCTTGCGGCTGCGCGTGAGCCCTCCGCGCTCTGACGCGCTCGCGCGGCTGACCGTCATCGGCGGCGGCCTCGCGGGATGCGAGGCCGCATGGCAAGCCGCCCGCCACGGCGTGAACGTCGATCTGTACGAGATGCGGCCGCATCGCCGCGGTCCCGCGCACGCGACCGGTGACCTGGCCGAACTCGTCTGCAGCAACTCGCTGCGCGGGGCGGCCCTCGAAAACGCGGTCGGCCTGCTCAAAGAGGAACTCGCGCGGCTCGACTCGGTCATCGTCACGTCGGCGCGCGAAGCTGCGGTGCCGGCCGGCGGCGCGCTGGCGGTCGACCGCAGCCGATTTTCCGCCGCGGTCGAAGCACGTCTCTCGCACCACCCGCGCATTCGCATCGTGCGCGACGAAGTTCGCGAGATACCGCGCGATCGTCCGGTCGTGATCGCGTGCGGACCGCTGCCCTCGCAAGCACTGCTCGACGACGTCGACGCGCTGCTGCGAGAGAGCAACGGGCCGGCCTCGGGCGCGCGGCTGCATTACTTCGATGCCGCGTCGCCGATCGTTGCCGCCGATTCGATCGACGAAACGCCGATGTACCGCAAGTCGCGGTACGACAAAGGCGACGGCGACGACTACCTCAATATTCCGCTCGACCGCGACGCCTACCGTACCCTCGTCGCCGATCTGCGGACGCTCGATCGTCACCAGCCTAAGGAGTTCGAGAACGGCGACGCGCGGTACTTCGAGGGCTGCCTGCCGATCGAGGAGATGGCCGATCGCGGCGACGACACGCTGCGCTTCGGACCGCTCAAACCGGTGGGCTTGCGCGATCCGCGCACCGGCACGCTTCCGCACGCGGTCGTGCAGCTGCGCAAAGAAAACGCCGAAGGGACCGCGTTCAACATCGTCGGTTTTCAGACGCGCTTGACGTGGCCGGCCCAAAAAGAGGCGTTCGGGAAACTCCCGGGATTGCGGCAAGCCGAATGGCTGCGCCTGGGCGTCGTACACCGGAACACGTTCATCGATTCGCCGCGCCTGCTCGACGTACGGCTCATGCTGCGCGGCCGCGACGGCATATACTTTGCGGGGCAAATCACCGGCGCCGAGGGTTACGTGGAAGCGGCGGCCTGCGGCGCCATGGCCGGCACGCACGCGGCGCGCGCGATCCTGGGCCTGCCCGCGGTCGAGTTTCCGCGGGAATCGGCGTTCGGCGCCGTGGTCGCGCACCTGCAAAATTCGGCCACGCACGACTTCCAGCCGGCCAACGTCACGTGGGCGTATTTTCCGCCGCCGGCGAGTGAGGTCAGAGAAAAGAAGGCGCGCCGGCGCGCGCTGGCCGAGCGCGCGCTGGCGGCGGTCGATGCAATGGCGCGTGAAACCCCGCTCGCGCCGCCGGGGTAATCACCGTACGATGAGGATTCGCTCGACGACGATTCTGGCGGTGCGGCGCGACGGCAAACTGGCCATCGCCGGCGACGGCCAGGTGACGCTCGACAAGACGATCGTGAAGCACTCGGCGCGTAAGGTTCGCAAGATCGCGGGCGGCAAGGTGGTGGCCGGCTTCGCGGGGTCGGCCGCCGACGGCATCACGCTACTCGAAAAGTTCGAGAACAAGTTCGGCGAGTACAAGGATTTGCGGCGCGCCGCCGTCGAGCTGGCGAAGGATTGGCGGCAAGACCGGGCGCTGCGGCGCCTGGAGGCCCTGCTGGTCGTAGGAAACGCGGAACACCTGTTTCTGCTGTCGGGTACGGGCGACGTGATCGAACCCGATGAAGGCATCGCCGCGATCGGGAGCGGCGGCCCCTACGCCCAAGCCGCCGCCGCCGCCCTGATGCGAAACTCCACGCTCGGCGCCGAGGAGATCGCGCGCAAAGCGCTGGAGATCGCTTCCGAGATTTGCATCTACACCAACGACGACGTCGTCGTCGAAACGATCGAGGTTTGATTTGACGGCTACGACGCTACCGGCTGGAACGCTCGATCCGGGCTCGCTGACGCCGCGCCAGATCGTGGCGGAACTCGAGAAGTACATCGTGGGCCAGTCGAAGGCGAAGCGCGCCGTCGCGATCGCCTTGCGCAACCGCTACCGGCGTGCCCGCGCGCGCGAAGACCTGCGCGACGAGATCACGCCGAAGAACATCCTGATGATCGGTCCGACCGGCGTCGGCAAGACCGAGATCGCACGTCGTTTGGCGGGGTTGGTCGGCGCGCCGTTCGTGAAAGTCGAAGCCACGAAATACACCGAGGTCGGCTACGTCGGGCGCGACGTCGAGTCGATGGTGCGCGATTTGGTGGAAGCCGCGGTTCGAACGGTGACCGAGGAACGCCGGCAAGAGGTTCGCGAGGCCGCCCGGCACCACGCCGTCGAGCGGCTCATCGACGCGCTCCATCCGGAAACGCGTCCGCCGCAAGCGCAAACCGGCGGCAACGCGTTCACCGCCACGCTCGGCTCGATTTTCGGCGGAAACTTCAACCCGCAGCAGCCGGCTCCGGCGCCGCAGCCGCCGCCCGCAGGCGCGCCGCCCGACAGCCGCAACGTGCGCGAACAGACGCGCGCCGAGATCGAGCGCGGATTCTACGACGTGCGTTTGATCGAAATCGAAGTCGAAGAAGCGGCGAGCCTCCCGATCGGCGTGATCGGCGGCATGGATCAAGGCGGCGGCGCCGACATCGGCGAGATGCTGGGCGGCATTCTTCCCAAACGCCGCAGCAAGAAGCGCGTGACGGTGGCCGAAGCGCGGCGCATCTTCGAACAAGAAGAATCGCAAAAACTCATCGACATGGATGCGGTCAAGCGCGAAGCGCTGCGGCGAGCCGCAGAGGACGGCATCATCTTCATCGACGAGATCGACAAGGTGGCGGGCCAAGGCACTCGCGGCGGCCCCGACGTTTCGCGCGAGGGGGTGCAGCGCGACATCCTGCCGATCGTCGAGGGCTCGACCGTCACCACGAAATACGGTACGGTGAAAACCGATCACGTGCTCTTCATCGCTGCCGGCGCGTTTCACATCAGCAAGCCGTCAGATTTAATTCCCGAACTGCAAGGGCGCTTTCCGATTCGCGTCGAGCTGGATTCGCTCACCGCCGACGACTTCAAAACGATTCTCACGCAGCCGAAGAACGCGCTGGTCGAACAGTACAAGGCGCTGCTCGCGGCCGATAACGTCACGCTCGATTTCCGTCCCGACGCAATCGAACAGATCGCGACCTTTGCAATGCGCGTGAACGAATCGGGAGAAAACATCGGCGCGCGCCGTTTGCACACGGTGCTCGAACGGCTCTTGGAAGACGTCAGCTTTGCGGCGCCCGAGGCCGCGGGAGCCTGCATCATCGACGCCGCCTACGTCCGCGAGCGGCTCGAAGGCATCGTCGAGAACGCCGATCTTTCTGGGTATATCCTGTAGGCGCCCGACGAAGACCTGACGTCAAGTTGGGATAAATGGGGCTTCCTTTAATGGCTTTCCCATCTGCTCGGAAGGTGACGGAGCGGATCCAAGAGGATTTTAGGTTATGAATAAGTCCATCGGCCTCATCTTCGCCAGCGTGCTGGCGGCCGCTCTCGTTGCCGGCTGCAACAGCAGCAGCAGCAATAACAACAACGGCTTCGGAACCAACTGCGGCGGTCCGCCGAACGGGTTCCAGGTGCTATATCCGCGCAACAACGCGCCACGCGTTCCTCCGGGCAACGCCACCGCCGTGTATGTGGCGGCCAAGCCGCCGCTCGTCGTCGGAAATTCGTATAACTTCCTGCCCGTCGTGCAAAGCGGTTCGCTGCCTTATACGTCCACGTTTGCGACCACGAACCAGTCGATTCCGAATCCGCACACCTCGCCGCAGCCGGGCTCGACCATCTACGTCGCCCAATTTCTCTATCCGATCGGTCCGCTGCAAACGGTGCAGCTGTACTGGAACGACGGCGGGACGGGGTGCAGGCCGAACGTCATCGTCAGCTCGTTTACTACGGGGCAATAGCGAAGCTAACCTCGCAAAAGCTGGTTACGGTCGCACGATATACCGCCCTCGGGGAGCTTCGCGTTTTCGCCTCCATCGGAAAGGATGATTCGGGGTTGAGGCGCGTATAGGGGGCGGAATGGCGTACGTGCGGGAGATCGTTACCGACGGGCATCCGGTGCTTCGGAAGGTGGCGAAGAAAGTCGATCTCAAGGAGATCGGCGAGCCCCTCTTTCAGCAGTTGCTCGACGACATGTTCGAAACGATGTACGCGGCGCCCGGCGTGGGGTTGGCGGCGCCGCAAGTCAACGTTTCCAAGCGCGTTTTCGTCATCGACGTGCGCGACGACGAACATCCGCCGGCGGTGGTGATCAATCCGAAGTTTGAGTCGGCCGAAGAGGAGGTCGAACTCACCGAAGGGTGCCTTTCGGTGCCGGGCATGGTGGGCGAGATCGTTCGTTTCAAACGCGTTGCGGTGAGCGGATTGGATCGGGACGGCAGCAAGATTCGCTTGGAAGGCGAAGGCGTTTTCGCGCAGTGTCTGCAGCACGAAATCGGCCATCTCAACGGCGAACTCTACGTCGACCGCGCGCGCGACGTGCGTCCCGCCGTGACCGAAGAAGAGGAAGAAGCTGCTGAGGGCGGCGCTCCCCAGTCGGGCGACGCCGTCGGCGCGGAGGCCTAGCAGTCCCCGACCTTTTGCGAACGGTGTTTTTCGGCACGAGCGATTTTGCCGTACCGAGTTTGCGCGTCGTCGCCGAAAAGACGCGGCTTACCGGCGTCGTCACGCAGCCCGATCGTCCGAGCGGACGCGGCCACAAGCTGGCCGCTTCGCCCGTCAAAGCGGCGGCGCTGGAGCTGGGCTTGCGCGTGTTCCAGCCGCTGAGGCTCAAAGCGTTCGCGCAAGAGATCGACGGCGCCGTGGACCTTTTTGCGCTGGCGTCCTACGGCCGTATTTTGCCGGCTTCGCTTCTCGCGGTTCCGCGACTGGGTTCGCTCAACGTCCATCCGTCGCTATTGCCGAAATATCGCGGTGCGACGCCGATTCAAACGGCTTTGCGCGACGGCGAGCGAGAGACCGGGGTCAGCCTGATGTTCATGGACGCCGGCATGGACACCGGCGATATCGTATTTCAAGAGCGCGTTGCCATTGCGGCCGGGGAAACGTATGGCGAACTGCACGACCGTCTGGCGCGCATCGGTGCGGAGATGCTCGGGCGCGCGCTTGACGCGGCGGCGGAGGGTCCGTTGCAGCGACGCCCGCAAGAAGGCGCCGCGAGCGTTACGGCACCGATTCGCAAAGACGATCTGACGATCGACTGGTCGTGGCCGGCGCAGCGCATCGTCGATCACGTGCGCGCCTATTCACCGCAGCCTGCGGCGCGGGCTACGCTCGATGGCGAGACGGTGAAGATCCTGCGCGCGCACGTCGGCGAGAATGGCCGCGTGGAGATCGACGAACTGATCGCGCCGAATCGCGGACGCATGAGCGGCGAGGCGTACGCTCGCGGAAGTGGCAAGACGTGAACGCGCGCGAAATCGCACTCGCGGTCGTTCGAGACGTGTTTCCCGATCCGGGCTCGCGCGTTCGGCGCGCGCGGTGCGCAGGAGTCGCTCGACTACCGCTCGCGCAAAGCCGGCGTGGAAGCGCGCGACCGCGCCTTCGCAACCCAACTCGCGTACGGCGCAATCAAGATGCGGCGCGCGATCGACTGGCGTCTGGAGCCGTTCCTCGGAGAGCGAGCCGGAACGCTTCCGCCGGCGATTCGCGAGATTTTACGATTGGCGGCGTACGAAATTGCGTACACGCGCGCCGACGCACACGCCACCGTGTTCGAATGGGTCAACCTCGCGAAACGCCACGGGCATCGCGGCCTGGGCAATTTGGTCAATGCGGTCTTGCGGTCGTATCTGCGCGATCCGACGCCCGAACCGCAGCGCGAATCGTTCGACGACGAAGACGAGTATCTCGCGACGCGCTATTCGCTGCCGACGTGGCTGGTGCGGCAGTGGCGCGCCGTCTTCGGCGAGCGCGTAGAAGCCGTATGCGCGGGCGTCGAGGAGCCCGCGCGCCCGGCGGTCACGGCCAACCTCTTGAAGGGCGATCGCGACAGCCTCGCCACCGAGTTGAGCGCAGCCGGAATCACGTCGGTGCCGTCGCCGCTCGTCGCCGAGTCGCTGCTCGTCGATGCCGGCGCGGGGGCGTTGCGGGCGCTCGAGTGCAGCGCCGCCGGAGCGTGGTGGACCCAGTCCGAAAGTTCGGCGGCCGTCGTCGCACTGCTCGATCCGCAGCGCGGCGACGCGGTGCTCGACGTCTGCAGCGGACGCGGCAGCAAAGCCCTTCAAGCCGGAATGCGTCTGTCCGGTACCGGGCGCCTCGTCTGCGTCGAGCGTGACGCGCGCAAAGCCGAAGCCTTGGCACAGCGCGCGGCCGAGGCGCGCGTCGACGTCGAGATGGTCGCCGGTGACGCGATCGACGTACCCTTGGCCGAAGCAGCGTTCGATCGTGCACTGCTCGACGCGCCGTGTTCGGGCATCGGCGTTGCCGGCCGCCATCCCGAAGCTCGCTGGAAGAAGCTCTCATCCGACGGCGAACGCCTGTCGGCGATGCAGCGCGCCCTGCTCGATCGGACCGCTCGCTGCGTGCGCGGCGGCGGCACGCTTGCGTACGCGGTCTGTTCGACCGATCCGCGCGAGACGACCGAGGTCGTCGAGCCGCTCATCGAACGCGGCGACTTCGAGCGCGCGACGCTGCCCGCACCCTTCGGGGCGTTTGCGACGCCTGCGGGTGACGTCCTGATTCCGCCCGGCATCGGCGGGCGTGACGGCTTCTACGTCGCGCGTCTGGTGCGGCGGTGAGCATCTTCGAGCGCATCGAACGCGCCTGCGCGGCGTTCATCGAACGCAGTTTCGCGAAGACCTTTCCCAGCGACTTGGAGCCCGCACAGATCGCGCGGAAACTCGTTTCGACGATGGAAGCGCAGACGCGCACCGAGGACGGGCAGCTTTCGGCGCCGGGGCGATACGCCGCATACGTCAATCCCGCCGATTTCGAACGCTTGCTGCCGCATCGCACGTACTTGGAGCGCGAATGGCGCAATCTGCTCGAAGAGCTCGCGACGCGCGTCGGCATCGTTTTCACCGACGGGGACGCAGGCGTCACGATGCTGGCGCGCGACGACGTCCCGGCGGGGGCGGTGGAGGTCGCGACCGACCGGGCCCGGCGCTTTGCGTTGCGCGTGGTGAAGGGCGTCTCCGATTTTGCGGTCTATCCAGTCGAAGGCACGGCACGCATTGGGCGCGGGCTCGAATGCGACGTGACGCTCAACGATCCGAGCGTTTCGCGCGCCCACGCGGTCGTCGAGACGGAGGGCTCGGAGCCGACCGTGCGCGATTTGGGATCGACCAACGGAACGTTCGTCAACGGCGCTCGCGTGCAGGCGGCGCGCCTGCGCGACGGCGACGAGCTGCGTTTCGGAAATACGCAAATGCTTTTCGAGGCGTCCGCGTGACGTTTCAAGCGCAAATGCGCGTCGGCACGCTCGAAATCACGGCGGCGCTGCTGCTCGTGGCGATCGTCGCCGCGCGGCCTCGCGTGCGAGCGGCGGCCGAAATCGGCGGCATCCAGCCGATGCGGGTGGCGCTGCAGGTCGTCGAGTTCGACGGGCGCCGCGACTACGAAGGCCGTCCGCCGTTCGAGGTCGGCCGGGGTCGCGAACTCGACCTGGTGCTGCGCGACCCGGAGGTGAGCCGGAGGCACGCTCGCTTCGAAAGCCAAAACGGCATCGTGTACGTTGAAGATTTACACAGCCGCAACGGGACGTTCCTAAACGGGCGGCGCGTCGCGGAATCGATCGAGGTGCGCGACGGCGACGCGGTGGATGTTGGAACGACGCGCTTGCTGGTACAATCGATACGACCGTGGACGTGAGGGTCGAGCGTTGAACGTAGCCATTCGGGGCGACCGCGCCTCGTGCTTGACGATTGCGTTGGGGCCGCGAACGTGGCTGCTTGCGGTCACCCGCGGATTCGGCTCCGTCGACGGCGTCCCCACCGAGCGCGCGCTGCTCGCGCAGCTGCGAGCGGAATGCGAGCGCCGGCTCCGCCGCGAGCGATTCCGGCGCGCCGTGAATCGTCCGCCGGCGGCGGCGACCGCGGTGCTGGCGGCACTGGCTCGCGCCAATGCCGAAATCCACGCGCGCACGCCGGGTCACGACGACTACGTCACCGCCGCCTGTTCGCTGACGGCGGTGCTCATCGTGCGAGGACACGCCTACGTGATGCACTGCGGGGGGACCGCGGCGTACTTGGCGCACGGCAGCGACGTGATTGCGCTCTCGGGCGACGATACGTTCGAGGATGCCGGGCTGCCCGTGCTGGCGCGAGCGCTCGGAACGAGCACGGGGCTCGACGTCGCCGTCTCGAGCGTGTTGCTGGATGCGGGCGACATCGTGATTCTGACGAGCCGCCGCCTTTCCGGCCCGGTCGACCGGCGGTCGCTCGCCGCCCACGTCGAATCCGCGGATCCCGGCGATCAGGTGCTGGTCGCGCGGTTCGAACGCGACGACGCCGCCGACGACGGCGCGGCCAGCGATTCGCGCCGCAAGGCGTTTGGGATTGGACCGGTCCTCGTGCGCGCGGCCGTCGCCGTGCTGCTCGTGCTCGCTTTGGTATTGGCGCGCTGATCGCCGTTCTCGTCCGGCGGTTCGCGCCGATGCTCGGAGCGCTTGCCGCCGGCGCATTGATTCTCTCGTTCGCCCCGCCGCACACCGTGGGTCCGGCATGGCTGCTCGCTCTGCTGGCCGCGCTCGCATTGTGCTGGGTCGGCCTGCAGCCGCGTGGAGGCATTCGCGACGACATGCTGCCCGCGCTGGCGGTCGTGCTGTCGGCGTTCGGCCTGGCCGTCGTGGCGCGCCTCTCCCCGGCGCTGGCACAGAAACAGCAGTATTGGCTGTTGTTTTCGCTCGCGCTCGTCATCGCCGCCGGACCGGCGTTCACGCATTTTCGGCGATTTGCAGCGTACAAATACCTGTGGGTGATCGCCTCCCTCGTGCTGTTCGTGCTGCTGCTGGCATTCGGCGAAGAGATCAACGGCGCGCGGCTGTGGATCCGCATCGGCACGGTGCAGTACGAACCGATCGAGTTCATCAAGCTCTTCATCGTGCTGTTCTTGGCGGCGTATCTGGCCGAGATGTCCGACGTGATCGCCAACGCGCGGCCATGGTCGCTGCGGGCCAACATCAAGTACTTGGGACCGCTGTTCATCGGCTGGGGCGCATCGATCGCGATCCTCGTCGTGCAGCACGACTTAGGCATGGCCACGCTGCTCCTGGCGACGTTTGCCGCGCTGCTCTTCGTCGCCACGCGCCGCGTCGACATCGTCGCGCTCGGAGCGGCGATTTTTGCCGCGGGCGCCTACTGGGCGTCGCGCCGTTTCGCCTACGTGCACGCGCGTATCGCGATATGGCGCAATCCATTTGCCGATCCGCTCGGCGCGGGCTATCAGTCGTCGCAGGCGTACTACGCGTTAGCCGCAGGCGGTTTGTTCGGAACGGGATTCCGGCTGGGGCATCCGACGTTCATCCCCGACGTCGCCACGGACTACGTCTATGCGGCGATATCCGAAGAGTTCGGACTGCTCGGCGCCGCGATCGTGCTCGCGATTTTCATCGGTCTGGTGCGCCGCATTCTCGCGGCGGGCTTGGAACAACCGGATCTTTACGCGAAACTGCTTGCGGTCGGACTCGGCACGACGCTCGGCGTGCAAGTCTTCATCATCGTCGGCGGCGTCGTCGGCTTGTTTCCGCTCACCGGCATCACGCTGCCGTTCGTTTCGTACGGCGGCAGCTCGCTGGTCTCGAACTTTCTTCTGGTCGCACTGGCGTGGGCGATGAGCGGACGCCGCGTGCAAACGCCCACGTGAAGCGCGCGGCTGCGGCGTACTTGCTGGCGGCGTGCACGTTGGCGGGGTGCGCGCGAGGAGGAGCGGCGGCGCAAGCGTCGCGCGAGCGACCGGACAATCCGGGCTCGTCGAGCGACGGCGGGCGCATCTACCTGACGAACTGCTCGAGTTGCCATCAACCCGACGGTCGAGGCGTTCCCGGCGCATTTCCGGCGTTGGCCGGAAATCGTGCCGTTACGGGAGACCCGCGCCGTCCGATCGTCGCGGTGAAGTTCGGGTTGCGGGGACCGCGTCCGGCTTCGGGAGTGGGCGGGGTAATGCCGGCGTGGGACGGTTCGCTCAGCGATGCCGACATCGCCGACGTCGTTACCTACATCCGGTTCGCGTGGCGCAACGGCGCCGCTCCGGTCAGCGAGGCGCAAGTGCGCGCCGTCAAGGCTCCGCAGGGCACCCGCTAAGTCCGTCAGGTGGCTCCCGGAACTGTCGAGGGGCGCTCGTGCGCCATCATGCTCGCGACCATCGCGGTCGTGCACGTCGGCTAGCGGAAAAATAGATGCGTCATCAGTGGTGGAAAAGAATCGCAAGGATCGTCGTGAGCCACGTGCCGACGATCGTACCGATGACCCAGATGAACCGCTGGTCGATCTGCGTGAATCGCTGGTCGATCTGAGCGAAGCGCTGGTCGATCGAAGCGAAACGACCGTCGATTCGTCCGTCCATCGAGTCTAGCCGACGGTCGATTCCGTCGAGCCTCTTGTCGATTTGCTCGACGATCCCCTCGATGCGAGACATGCGAACGTCCAGGCCTTGGGTACTCATGCGTTCTCCTAGCGCATTGTAGCACAGCCTACGCGGCCCGGGAAAACTCGGTCCTGAAGATCTCGTCTACGTATTCACACATTGCCGGGTCGATTCGCCGCAAGCGTTCGCGCGTCGCGCGCGGCCACGGCGAGGCAGGGTCGTTGATGCCGACGTACGCGCGCATTGACTCGGCAAAATACTCGTCGATACCGGTCGCGGCATACGGCGTCACGAAAGCGCGCGCGCCGGTGAAGAGGGCGCGCACGCGCGGATCGACGCCGGAGCGATAAACGCCGCCGCCTAGCGCGCAGTCGAGCGCGTGTCCGAATTCGTGCGCGACCGTCATCGGGCTTCGCGACCGCAAATACAGCGAGCGTTCTTCGACGACGAACAGTCCGGCGGGCGGCGCAGGCCACGCGTCGACGTCGATGCCGAGTCGTGCCAGCGTTGCGGACGCCTCGCGGTAGAGCTCGCCGGGACGCATCGGCAAGACGCAAATGCCGGCGTCGCGCGCATAAGCAAGAGGGCCGAGTCCGTAGCGCACAAGCGTTTCAAGAATGGCTGGTTCGACCGGCCGCTCGTGGCGAGCGTGAAAAAGAAGGCAGGCGGCCGATACGGCGGCGTCGTGCATCCGGCCAGCGTCGCGCGTTCGCATTACGCCGGCGTGACGCGGGCGATTTTCAGAGTTTCTTCACGCGGCTCGACTACTGTCGGGGCCACCTGCTCTCTTTGGAAATGTAGAGGTGCTTCGATGCTTTATCCACCAACCGCGAGGCGCACGCGCATTGCCGTTACCGCGGCAGCCGTTGCTCTGCTCGCCGCGGCATGTTCCGCGCACGACGGCCCAATGGGCGCCGCCGGCGCGCCGGGCGCGATTCCACAAGGTCGCGTCAACCCCGGCCACACGTCGATGTCGTCGGCGTCGATTCTCAAACATCTGACGAGCCAAGTCGTCATCGGCTCGACCCTCGATCCGGTCAACGGCTCGCAGAATCCCTACGGTCTGACGATCGCGCCGTCGACCAATGGTAAACTGACCGCCGGCGATCTCGTCATCTGCAACTTCAATTCGAAATACAACCAGCAGGGAAGCGGAAAATCGATCGTCGCTCTGCATCCGCAGCCGGGCTCGACTCCGATTCACTTGACGCAGAATGCCAGCTCGCTCGGATGCGACGCGCTCGCGCTCGGTCCATCCGACGATATCTGGGCGGCGGACATGACCGCCAACAACAATCCGATCTTCAGTCCGACCGGAAAGCTGCTGTTGAACATCACCGGAAAACCGTTCAGCCAGCCGTGGGGGCAGGTCTTCGCGCATCCGCCGAGCGGGCCGCCGGCATTCTACGAAAGCAACGCGCGAACCGGAACGATCGTACGCATCAATCTCGGTTCGGGATTCACGTACGACGTCATCGCGAGCAACTTCCCGCGCAATCGCGGCGTGCCGGGAACGGCGCTCGCACCGTCGGGTCTCGCGTACGATCCGGCGATCGACACGCTCTATTTCGCCGACGGCAAGAACAACACGATCGTCGCGATCGCGCACGTTTCGACCGCTCCTAAAGGCGGCATCACGGCGACGAACAACGGGATGCAGTTCAGCGGCCCGAACGCCGGACAACGCTCGAATCGTGTACGCCGGCGACGCCGCTCAACGGTCCCATCAGCACCGCGCTGCTGCCGAACGGAAACCTCGTCGTCGGCAATACGCTCGACCCGGACGGCACGAATCTGTTGATCGAAATCACGCCGGCCGGCGAAGTTGTCGACACGATGAACGTCGACACGGGTCCGGCGGGAGCGCTGTTCGGCATCGTCGCAACCGGCACGTCGTCGTCGGATACGATCGTGTATTTCAACGACGACAATCGAAAACAACGTCCAGGCATTCATGCCGTAAGCTCTACCGCGCACGGACGAAAAAAAGCACCGGTGCGATTGCACCGGTGCTTTTCTATGACATAGGATAATGATTTTGATTAATATTGAAGCGACATTTATCCGGATTATTGATTATAGAGGCAGGTTCGACCATCGCATGCGCGAAGCACGGCCGCATGCGCATACAATCGATATTTGCGGCTGCATTGGTGCTTGCTCTTTAGCGCTTGCAATGCCGCTGGAACCAATCAATCGGTACCCTCGACGTCCACCGGCTCGAGCATGGCGGTGGGTGCTCCGGACCAAATGGCGGCCGGAGTTTCGAATGGCGTGCAGCCTGCGGCCGACCACACGTCGATTTTGAAAATGCTCAACATGGAGAAAGATGGTTTCCTCGACGGTCGATCCGGTCAATGGCGATCAGAGGCCGTACGGCTTGGTGTACGTGAACAGCAAGCCGTTCGGAAAGAGCATTCTGCAGAAGGGCGACTTCGTCGTCTGCAACTTCAACGACAAGTGCGGACGTCGCAAGGCAAAGGGACGACGATCGAATACATGTCGTCGGCTGCCGGCTCGAAGCCGACGCAACTCACCCAAAGCTCGTCGTTGCTCGGCTGCGCGTCGCTGACGATCAACTCGTTCGATGAAGTGTTCGCGACGGACCAGGGCGCTAAGGATGCCGTCGGCGATAACTCCAACGGAAAGATTCAGCAGACGCTGAAGAGTTCGCAGCTCGTCGAGCCATGGGGCAGCGCTTACATTGCCTCGCAGACCGGATATCCGCCGGGAGACGGCCTCTGGGTTTCCGACGCCTCGACGGGTAAAATCGTTCGCATCAACCTCGGCACCGGCGGCAAGCCGACCTACACGCCGGTTATCTCCGGATTCGCCGTCAACAAGGGCAAGCCGGGACAGCATTCTCGGACCGTCTGGACTGCAGTACAACCGCGAAACGGCGGATACACTGTACGTCGTCGACGGCGTCAACAACACGGTCGTCGCGTTTCTAGCACGCCTACAACGACTTCAAATGTTCAAACGAGGTCGTCGTCGGGTCGAGACGGCACGACGTTTACCGGGCCCGAAGAAAGCCAAAGACGCGAAGGTCATTTTCCACGGAGGTCCGCTCAGCGCGCCGATCAGTTCGACGCTGCTTCCCAACGGCAACCTGGTGGTCGGCAATACCGGGAACCAGAAGGGCAAGAACTTGCTGGTCGAGATCGCCAGCGACGGCACGATGCTGGCGTATAAGAACGTCAACAAGGGCAACGGAGGCGCGCTGTTCGGCATCGCGTCGAGCGGTTCGTCCGACTCAAACACCGTGATCTACTTCAACAACGGCAACACGAATACGGTCGAGGTGCTCACCAAGTAAAACCCGGCCGGTCGCCACGGTGCGCCGGCACGACGCGAATCGTCACACGGTCGCGCGCGCGGCCGTCGAACGCCTCGAACGTCCACGTACCGTCTCGAACGGTCCAAAACGCCGTTCCGCTCGAATCGAGCGGGACGGCGTTGCCGTTTGCCGTCCAGTGCAGACGGCCGCTCGAACCGGCGGCGCGCAACGCGATCTCCTGTTCGCGCGCCTGTAACGCCGATGCGGCCGGATTGGCGACGAACACGTCGCCGTCGCGCGGCGAGACGATGCGCAGCGAAGAAACGCCGGCGGCAGGTTGCAGCGAGAGCCACGGATCGTACTCGTGAGAAAGCGCGGGTGCCGGGCGGCGGACGGCGGCGAGATCTTCGGGACGAATCCATTCCTGCACGACGGCGGGACAATGAGGCGCAGGCGCGTGGCCCGTCGTCGCGCAGACGGCGACGCGCACGAATCCTCGCGGCGAATCGAACGGCGGCGGATCGTTGCGTTCGTGCAGATGGAGCATGATGCGATTCCACAGCGGGCCGGCGCCGGTGACGCCCGACACGCCGCGCATCGGCGAGCCGTCGAAGTTGCCGACCCACACGGCGACGGTGTAGTCGCGCGTGAATCCAATCGTCCACGTGTCGCGAAAATCCGACGACGTCCCGGTCTTCACAGCCGCCGGAAACGGCATTTCGAGAACCGAGTGCAAGCCGAAGGATTGGGCGCGCGCGTGCGGATCGGCAAGCATATCGGTGACGAGCGCCCAGGTCGGAGGATCGCCGATGCGGTTCGAAACCGGCGTTTGGGCGTTCAAGAGGTGGAGCGGAATCGAAAGGCCCCCGCGCGCCAGGGTCGCGTAGGCGCCGGCGAGTTCCCAGAGGCTGACCTCGCCGCCGCCGAGCGTCAGCCCCAAACCGTAGTACGACGGCGGCTCGGTAAGGTGCGTGAAGCCGAGTTGGTGCAACCGCCGCAGAAACTCGCCGACGCCGAGCGACGACAGTACGTGCACCGCCGGCGCGTTGAGCGAGTTTGCGAGCGCGTAGCGGACGCGCACGGGACCGCTGAAACGGCCGCTGTAGTCGTTGGGCTGATAGAGCCTGCCGCCCGAAATCGCGTAGGCGGACGGCACGTCGGGAAGAATCGCGGTCGGAAGAATCGTGCGATTTTCGAGCGCCAGTTCGTACATGAACGGCTTGAGCGAAGATCCGGGTTGCCGCAGCGCGGTGACGCCGTCGTTGCGGCCGAGCGCCTCGTCGGAGAAATAGTCGGGCGATCCCACGTAGGCTAATACCGCTCCGGTCCGGTTGTCGACGACCAGCGCGGCCGCATCCACGACGTGCTCGGTTTGCAGCGAGTCGATGACGTCGACCGTTTGCGCTTGGACGAAGCGTTGGAGCGACCGATCGATGGTCGTGCGAACGCGACCGCCCGTAGCTTGGGGGTAGAGCGCGAAGAGCGCGTGCGCAGCGTCGGTGATGCCTTCGTCGGCGCTGCGGACGTGCAGCGTTTCGGCGTACGCGCCGGCCGCTCGATCTTGGGTGATCTCGCCGAGAGCCGCCATTCGCGCCAGCACGTACCGCTGGCGCGAGCGCAGGGCATTCCAGTCG
Source organism: Vulcanimicrobiota bacterium (assembly GCA_963704715.1). Classification (GTDB taxonomy): domain Bacteria; phylum Vulcanimicrobiota; class Vulcanimicrobiia; order Vulcanimicrobiales; family Vulcanimicrobiaceae; genus Tumulicola. The sequence goes on from OY969933.1 coordinate 2,869,309, forward strand.
CGTTGCGGCCCCAGACGCGCCGGGTCGTTGGGAATCGCCGCCAGCAGCGAAGCCTGCGCTAAATCGAGATCCGCGGCCGGTTCGCCGAAGTAGGTTCGCGCCGCGGCCTCGACGCCGTAGAGGTTTCCGCCCATCGGCACGCGGTTGACGTACGCTTCGAGAATCGCCGATTTGACTCGAGCGAATCGCGATGCGTTCGGCGCCGGCGATCTGCACGAGTTTGCCGCGGATGCTGCTCGGCGTGGGATGGAGCAATCGCGCCAGTTGCATGTCGATGGTCGAACCGCCGCTGCGCGCCTCACCGTAGACCAGAAAGTCGCGCAGGGCGCGCGCGAGCGCCGCGAGGTCGACCGCGCCGTGACCGTAGAAGCGCGCATCTTCGGCTGCGATCACGGCATGCAAAAAGTCGGGCGAAACGCGGTCGAGCGGAACGGCGACGGCGTGCCTCGAGTCGGACGCGAGGACGGTCCCGAGCGGGAGGCCGGTGCGATCGGTAAACGTCACGGCCTCGTGCTGCGACCGGAACCGCCGCGACGTCGATGCCGTAGGCGTAGGCGGCCGCCATTGCGGCGACGGGAAGCAGCGCGAGGAGCGCGAGCGCAAAGACTTTCACGAATCTCCTTTGAATGTACGACGCCGAGCCGCACGCTTGCTGCTCCTGAAAGGACGTCCGTTGCGTTTATCGCTGCGTCTTCCGCTCGTTACGCTGGCTGCATGCGTCGCTGCAGCGTGCTCGACGCAACCGTCGCCGCCGGCGAAACCGGCCGCGGTCGCGGCGCTTCCAAGACCGGCCCTGCCGCCGTGGATCGCCTCCGTCTCGCCCTCAGGCGGGAGCGTGCAATCGCTGGCGCAGATCCGCGTCATCTTCGCCAAGCCGGTGACGAAGATCGAGGCGCTCTCCGGCGACGGGCCGCGCGACGTGCTCGATCACGTGCGCATCGAGCCGGCGCTCAAAGGCCGCTTCAGCGTGCTCACGCCCCGCATGATCGGGTTCGTCGCCGAACAGGCGTTGCCGATCGGCACCCGCGTGCGCGTCACCCTGACCGCCGGATTACGGAACCTCGACGGCGACGCGCTTCCCAACGACTTGGCGTGGACGTTTGAAACCGCGCCGCTCGAACTGCGCGGTTTGCCGAAACTCACCGCTTCCGACGACGAATCCACGCCCGCGCCGGCGGGACTCAATCCGAAAATTCCGGTCGTCGCCAATGCCGCGATCGATCCGGCGTCGCTTGCGGCACACGCCGCAATGACCAGCGGCGACGAACGCGTGCCGGTGAGCGTCGCACTCGAGGGGACGCCCACGCCGTTTCCCGGCAGTGGCGCCGAAGAAGCGTTCGACCCATCGTTGAGCGACTGGACCTACAAGATTTCGCCGCAGCGCGCGCTGACTCGCGGCCGTACGTACGCGCTGGAGATCGCGCCCGGCGTGGCGCCGGCGTTCGGCAACGTGCCGACGCGCCGCGCGTTTTCAGGCGGATTCCGCACGTACGGCGAGTTGACGGTGGTCGCGACGCCGACGCCCGGCGCGGACGCCTATGGACGCTTCGCCGGCGGCGACCCGGCGATCGCATTCAGCAATCCGCTCGATCCCGCGTCGATCGCCGGTGCCGTCAGCGTTTCGCCGGCGCCGGCTGCGGTGACGAATCTCGTGCAGCTCTCCGACGACGCGACGTCGATCGCGATCGATCCGTACGCGCTCGATCCGAACGCAACCTATGCGGTGACGGTGGCGGCGAACGTGAAGGACGTCTTCGGCCAAACGCTCGCGGCGCCGCAAAAAATAACCGTGCGCACGGGCGATTTCGCGCCGGGCGCGTGGGCGCCGTCGGGCACGAGCGTGATTCCTTCAGGCACCGCCGTCGCGCTGAATTTCTACGCGACGAATCTTCCAGACGATCGCTATCAAAGCGCCTACGCTACCGTCAAGGCGGCAAAGCTGTTGGGCAGCAGCGATCCGCTGAGTTCGTTGCCCTCATACGCGACGTGGCCGTTCCGGACGCTCAACGATGCCAAGCGCAACGTGCAGAGCGTCGTCCGCGTGCCGCTGCAGGCGCAGGTCGGCGGCCCGTTCGGGACGCTCGCCTACGGATTCCGTACCGCGCTGGATGCGGCGAATCAAGCGCCGAGTTTGACGGGCATCGCGCAGCTGACGAACCTCGGCGTGTTCGCGCGGTTCTTTCCCTCGCGCGCAACGGTGCTGGTGCAGCATCTGAGCGACGGCGCGCCCGCGGCGGGCGTGCGCGTAAGCGTCTATCGCAACGTGGGAAGCTCGTCGAAAGGCTCGCCGGTTGCATGCGCGCAAGCGACGACCGACGGCAGCGGGCAGGCCGCGCTCGGCGGCGTGGACGTCGAGCGGTGTTCCGCCGGTAACTCCGCCGGCGAAGCGCCGACGCTCGGCGTCGTGGCCACCGAAGGCGGCGACACGGCGACGCTGATGGTGTACGGAACCAGCGACGTCTATCGTTTTTCGGTCGTGCCCGGCTGGCAAAGCGGCGCGCCGCTTTCGCGCGGCACGATTTTCAGCGATCGGCAGATGTATCAGCCGGGCGAAACCGGGAAGCTCACCGGCGTTGCGTACTACGTCAGCGGCACGCGCGTCGTCGCCGATCGTAACGCGACTCTATCGCGTGACGCTTTCCGACCCGAGCAACGCGACGACGTCGCTGGGCAGCGTCAAGACCGACGGCTACGGCATTTTCACGTTGCCGATCGCGTTCTCGAAGCAGCAGGCGCTGGGATATTACACGATCGACGCGAAGGGCTCCAACGGCAACGACGTCACCGGCTCGTTGCGCGTCGCCGAGTTCAAGCCGCCGAACTTCAAACTGAGCGTCGCCGTGAGCGCGACCGCGGCGCCCGCGGGAGGCAGCGTGACCGCGACCGCCGAGGCCGCGTATCTGTTCGGCGCGCCGCTGCAAGGCGGCAGCGTGCGCGCGTACGTGACGCGCGAGGCGGCCACCGTCGCCCCCAAGGGCTGGGACGATTATTGGTTCGGACGGCAGTGGTTCTGGCCCGAGGAAACGCCGTCGTTCGATACCGACGTGCTGCAGCGCGACCTTGCGCTCGACGCGCAAGGCAAGACGAGCCTCGACCTTTCGGTGCCGTCCGATCTGCCGTTCCCGATGACGTATACGGTCGACATGGACGCGACCGACGTATCGCATCTATCGGTGGCCGATTCGAAGACGTTTCTCGCGCTGCCGGCGGGAGCGGCGATCGGTTTATCGTCGGACTACGTAGGCTCGAGCGGCACGCCGATGGTGATTCACGCCGTCGTTACGGATGCATCGGGTCGCGCCATTTCCGGACGCAGCATCCACCTCGAGCTGCAGAAGATGACGTTTACGTCGGCGACGCAGCAAATCGAGGGCGGCGAAAGCGCGCAGCAGGCGATCAAATACGAGACGGTCGACAGCGCCGATGCCACGCCCGGCGAGAAGGCGGCCGACGTTAAGCTGACGCCGCGCGATTCGGGGCCGTATCGCGTGCGCGCCAACTTCGGCGATGCGAAGACCGACGCGAGTGCGACCGACATTCAAGTGTTCGCGTACGGCACGGGCGAAGCCGATTGGGGGCAGTCCGATCCGAACGCGGTCGCGGTCGAACTCGACAAAAAGTCGTACGCGGTCGGCGATACCGCCAACGCACTGGTCGCGTCACCGTTTTCGAAGGCCGACGTCTACTTCGAGGTCGTGCGCGGCGACACGCTCTACCACACGATCGTACGCGGCGCGAACGGTTCGACGCGCGTGGCGTTCAAGATTACGCCCGAAATGCTGCCGAATGCGGCGGTCCTTGCCGTGGTCGTGCGGCGCGGCCCGGCACTCGGCTCGCTCAAGCCGGGTTCGCTCGATACGCTGTCGCGCGCGGGGATGGCGCCCTTCGACGTCGACGTCGCGCAGCGGTACTTGACGCTCGGCATCTCGCCGCAATCGGCAACGGTCGCGCCGGGCCGGCCGCAGCGAGTCGACTTCACGCTAGCGAGAAAAAACGGCGGACCCGTTGCGGGCGAAATCGTCGCGATGGTCGTCAACGACGCGATCCTGCAGCTCTCGGGATACCGGCTGCCGGATTTGGTGACGACCGTCTTTGCGGGCCAGCCGATTTCGCTGATGCTCGGAGATAATCGCGAAGGCGCGGTGCTCAAGACGCAGACTCCGCCTGCGGAGAAGGGGTTTGGATACGGCGGCGGCTTCCTGGCGGGCGCGGCCGGAACGCGGGTGCGGACGGCGTTCCTGCCGACGGCCTATTACGGCGTGTTGAAAACCGACGCGTCGGGCCGCACGAGCGCCTCGTTTACCATGCCCGACGATCTCACGACGTGGCGCGTGATGGCGGTTGCGGTGGGTGACGACGACGCGCACTTTGCGACCGGCGACTCGACCTTCGTTGCGACGCAGCCGCTGATCGCCAATCCATTGCTGCCGCAGTTCGCGCGCACCGGAGATTCGTTCGACGCCGGCGTTTCGATCTCGAATCAAACCGGCGCCGGCGGCGCGCTCGCGCTCGTGTTGAAGCTCGGCGGCGGCTTGACGTTCGCAAGCGGCGATCCGCGCTCGCAGTCGTCGAACGAAACCGCATCGACCGGAATGCAGGCGTTCCGCTTTCCGGTGTCGGCCGGCACGCCGGCTCCGTCGACATTTTCGGCGTCGGGTGCGCTCGGCTCTCACCGCGATGCGTTCAGCGTTCCGTTTATGGTGAGCAATACGTCCAATACCGATTCGGTGGTGGAAAGCGGCGCCGCGACGCCGGCCAAGCCGGCGAACGTGCCGATCGCGCTCGACCGCGGTGGTTGGGTCACGCTGACGGTGGCGAACTCGGTGGTTCCGCAGTTTGCGGTACCTTCCGAAACGATGTTTGCGCGCGATCCGCTGCCGCTCGCGGACGAATCGGCGTCGCGGCTGATTGCCGGGGCGGCGCTGCGGCAGTTGCGCGGGCCCTACCGCCTGACGTTGCCGTTCGACCCGAACGCGGACGCGAACGCGTCGGTTACACGTTTGCTGGGATATCAACGCGGCGACGGCGGCTTCGGCGAAACGCAAGGCGCCCGTGAGAGCGATCCGTTCGTCAGCACGTACGCGCTCGACGCGCTGGTATTTGCACGCTCGCGCGGCGTGACGGTACCGCCGAGCGCGGTCGATCGCGCGCGTGCGTTTACAGCCGGTGCGCTGGCGAATCCGGGGCGGTTTACGTGGTGCGCCGGCGCCCTGTGTAAAGCGCAACTGCGCTTCGAGGCGTTGTGGGCGCTCGCGCAGGGCGGCGACCGGCGGACGGATTTTCTATCGGACGTCACGTCGCAAGCGGGTTCCTTCGATGCGGCGACGCAGATTCGGCTCGCACGGTACCTGCTGCAAACGCCGGGATGGCAAGGCAAAGGCGCCGCGATGGCCGATCGCTTGGTGCAAACGCTCTACGTCACAGGACGGTATGCCGCCGCGAACGTGTCGTCCCGCTGGGGATGGCTCGGTTCGACCGTCGAGGCGCAGGCGCAGATGCTGCAGCTGATGCTCGAGCGCCGTGCTCCGGTGGAACAAACCGACGGCGCGGTTCGGGCACTTGCGGCGCAGCAATGCAAATGCGGATGGCCGACGAGCACCGGCACGGCGTCGGCATTGAGCGCGCTGTCGGCGTACGCGCGTACCGAGCGCCTCGGGCCGGCGACGGCCGAGGTGACGGCGGGCGGCGCGAACGTCGCGAGCGCGCAGTTCAATGCGACCGCGTCCTCGCGAACGGTGACGGTCGCCGCTTCGGCGCTGAAGGGCGGCAGTTTGCGCGTGCGCGCTTCGGCCGGGACGGTCCATTACGTCGTGCTGTACACCTACCCGGTGCCCAACGATGCGCCGGGCGAACTGGCAGCGTTCCGCGTGGTGCGCAACGTAACGGCGCCGGGTGCCGCCGCGTCGCCGCTTGCTACGATGGATCTCGCGCCGCTGCAGCCGGTGACGCTTGCGGCCGGCAAGGTGTTCGACGTCGGCGTGCGCGTCATCGTCGATCATCCGGTCGACCGGCTCGTCATCGACGATCCGTTGCCGGCCGGTTTCGAAGCGGTCGATACGACGTTCCAAACGTCACTGCAGGCGATCGTCCCGCAGAGCGATAGCTGGCAAATCGATGCGCAGCAAATCTACCGGGATCGAGTCGTTGCGTACGCGCAACATCTGGATGCCGGCGTCTACGAGGTGCATTATCTCGCGCGCAGCGTGACGCCTGGTACCTTCGGCTGGCCGGGCGCTCGGGCATATCTCACCGACGCTCCGGAACAGTTCGGCCGCAGCGCGGGAACGACGTTGAAAGTATCGGAGTAGTGCGTTGGCTCCGTCAACGTCCGGAGAGGTCGAGGGCGGCGACTTCGGTGTTGACGCCGTAAACGTCCGGTTTCGAGCGCGCCGCGCCGTTGACGGCGAACTGCGGAACGCCGCCCGCATCGTACGATAACGTCACCGGAATCGGCCCGTTCGCATTCTTCACGTACAAGGCGACGATTTTCAACGAAAGGTGATCGAACGTTGCGAGCGGTGCGTACGCGACCTTGTCTTCGTCGGCACTCTCACCGGGGCCCAAGCGGAGATCGCTCTTTAGGGACGGATCGGCCGCCCGGGTAAGAAAGGCGTCCCGGTACACGACCACCGGTTTGCTGAAGGAGTAGAACGGCTGCAATACCTCTTCGTCGGAACTTTCGCGACGCGCTTGCGCGCGCGGTTCGAAACGCGAGCCTAGGATCGTCAAGGAATAGCCTAAGAACTGTGCCGGCACCGTGCCGACGTTTTTTACGTGGGTGAGCACCCTGACGACGGCAAAGCCGTCGTGCGTCCCGGCACGCTCCATTTGCGCCGAGAAAACGACGTCCGGCGGCGCGATCATCGGCTTGATGCGATTTTCGTATACGAATACGTAGATCGCCCAGATGCCCGCCAACGCGATCGCCGCAATTTCGATAACGTCGCGAGCGGTTCTCAGCCGGGTGGGCTCACCGTCGCGTGAAGAGTTGAACACGGTTATGCCGTGCGTTTACCCGCGAGCGAAACGAATCAAGCGTCGCGGCGACGAAGGAGGAGGCAATGATTCGAAGCGTGCTGGTGGCTACCGACGGATCCGAAGCGTCCATGGCGGCCGTCCGTACCGCCGTTGAGTTGACCGCATCGTTGGGCGAGGAGGCGCGGCTGCACGTGGCGGCGGTGGTCGACTACGCGGGCGTGCCGGGCGTGTTCGCCAAGCAGCCGCCGGCGGCGCCGGATCTGCTGACCGAGGAGGCGGAAGCGGCGCTCGAGCGGGCCGGGAGGATAGTTGCCGAGGCCGGGCTGCCGGCGGAGCGCCACCTGCTGCACGGCGAGGTCACCGAGGCGTTGCTGACGTGTACCGCGCTGTATGCAGTCGACATTCTCGTCGCCGGGTTTCACGGAAGAAACCGGTTGGCACGGTTGGTAATGGGCAGCGTCGTCGGCAAACTGGTCCGGTCGACGCACTTGCCCGTCGTGGTCGTGCGCGCCGCGGATGCATGACATGGAGGCGGTCTTCCGGAAGGGGCGGACATGAGTACGTACCGAGCGCCGTTGCGCGACATGCAGTTCGTTTTGCGCGAACTCGCAGGCATCGAAGAGATTGCAAAGCTTCCGGGTTGCGAAGAAACGCTCGACGTTCTCGATTCGATACTAGAGGAAGCGTCGGCGTTCGCTGCGGGCGTCCTCGATCCGCTCAATCGCGTTGCCGATAAGGAAGGCTGCACGTTCGCCGACGGTAAGGTGACGACGCCGGCCGGCTTCAAAGCAGCGTACAAAAAGTTTGCCGACGCCGGATGGATCGGTTTGCCGGTTCCGCAGGAGTACGGCGGGCAGGGTTTGCCGCAAGTTTTGCTCGGACCCACGCTGGAGATGTGGAATGCCGCCAACATCGGCTTTGCGAACGGACCGCTGCTGAATCAAGGCGCAATCGAAGCGATCGAACTCAAGGGATCGCAAGAGCAGAAGAAGCGTTTCATTCCTAACCTCGTCTCCGGAAAGTGGACCGGCACGATGTGTCTCACCGAGCCGCAGGCAGGCTCGGACCTCGCGCAGGTGCGCACCAAAGCCGTGCCCGACGGCGACCACTACCGGCTAACCGGTCAAAAGATTTTCATTACGTTCGGCGAGCACGACATGGCGGAGAACATCATCCATCTCGTTCTCGCGAGGTTGCCGGACGCACCGGAGGGGACGAAAGGCATTTCGCTGTTCATCGTGCCGAAGTTCGTCGTGAACGACGACGGTTCGCTCGGCGAGCCCAACGAGATGGTCTGCGCGGGCATCGAGCACAAGCTGGGCATCAACGGCAATCCCACCTGCACGATGAGCATCGGCGAGGGCGGCAAAGGCGCCGTCGGCTATCTCGTCGGTGAGGCTAACCGCGGGCTAGAGTACATGTTCGTCATGATGAACGCGGCGCGGTTTTCGGTGGGCGTGCAAGGCATCGCGCTGGCCGATCGCGCGTACCAAAGCGCGCTCGAATACGCCAAGGAACGCGTCCAGGGCCGCGACATCAAGCCGGGATCGCGCGCGCCCGAAGCGATCGTCAAGCATCCAGACGTGCGCCGCATGCTGATGTGGCAGAAGGCGACGATCGAGGCGATGCGCGCGCTCGCGTACGTGACGGCGGCGTCGCTCGATTTTTCGCAGCGGCATCCCGATGAAAGAGCGCGCAAGGAACACCGGGCCTTCGTCGAGTTCATGATCCCGGTGGTCAAGGGCTGGTGCACGGAAAGCGCGGTCGATCTCTGCTCGACGGCGCTGCAGGTCTTCGGCGGCATGGGCTACATCGAAGAGACGGGTATCGCGCAGCAGTATCGCGACGTCCGCATCGTCACGATCTACGAAGGCACGACCGGTATTCAGGCGCTCGACTTAATCGGACGCAAACTCATTCGCGACATGGGCGCGACCGCGACGGCCACCGGAAAGAAGATGGAGCGCGTTGCCAAAGCGTGCGCCGAGAGCGAGGACGCCGGCGTAAAGGCGATTGGCTCGGCGTTGAGCGAGGCATTGACGACGCTGAGCGGAGTATCGCAGTGGATCGGCATGAACGCGATGTCCGACTTGCACAAGGCGTTCGCATGCAGCGTTCCCTACCTGAAACTCTGGGGCATCGTCGCGGGCGGCTGGCAGATGGCGCGCGCGGCACTCGTTGCCGCGGCGCGGATTGCGTCGGGCGACGCCGACTCGGAGTTCTACCGTGCGAAACTGGCGACGGCGAAGTTCTACGCCAGTCACGTTCTGTCGCAGCACGTCTGGATCGCGCGCCAGATCAAAGAGGGCTCGGCCGATGTCATGAGCGTGAGCGAGGCGCAGCTGGAGCTCGATCGCAAAACCGCCGTTCCGGTGTAATATGGCCGGCGTGCAGGTGATTACCCTCGACAATAAGCCGGTAAACGCGCTGTCGTTTGCATATTCGAAGCGCTTGCTCGCGGAGGTCGAGAACGCCGAAGCCGACGACGGCGTGAAAGGCGTCGTGTTCGCGGGCGCCAACGGCCTCTTCAGCGGCGGGGCCGACGTTAACGACTTCAATGCCGAAATGCCTGCCGATGCGAAGACTATTCGCGACGTGATTGCGGCGATCGAGCGCGGACGCAAACTCTACGCCGCCGCGATCGACGGTAATGCGCTGGGCGGCGGCCTGGAACTCGCGCTCGCCTGCGACTATCGCGTCGCCACGAAGCGTTCGAAAGTGGGCCTGCCGGAGATCAAACTCGGCCTGCTGCCGGGAGCCGGCGGCACCCAGCGTCTGCCGCGCGCGATCGGCGCGCAAGCGGCGCTCGAGTTCATGCTCAAAGGCAAGAATCACTCGGCCGAAGATGCCAAAGCGCTCGGCGTGCTCGACGACGTCGACGAGGATGCCGTGGCCGCCGCGCGCGCGTGGGTGGAGCGGGCAACGGAGCGCCGGCGCCTCTCCGCGCGGGATGCGATTATCGGCAAAGATATTCCGGCGCAGGCGGGTCCGTTCGTCGTTTCACAAGCGCACAAGATGCTGCCGCCCGAGACCAACGGCGGTTTCGCAGCGCACAAGCTCGTCGACGCGGTTGCGGCATCGGTCGAGCTGCCGTTTTCATTCGGACTGGCGCGCGAGGCGCGGCTCTTCGACGAATTCGTGCGTTCGGCGCCGTCGTTTGCGTTGCGCCACCTGTTCTTCGCGCAGCGCGAGCTCGACAAGATTCCCGGTTTACCGTCCGCAGAGCCGATGACGGTTGCCAAAGCCGGCGTGGTCGGCGCCGGTACGATGGGCAGCGGCATCGCGATCGCATTCGCGCAAGCCGGCATTCCGGTGACGGTCGTCGATTCGAACGACGAAGCCGTCGACCGCGCGCGACAAACCGTCATGGGCATGTTCATGTATCAGGTGCAGAAAGGCCGGCTCACGCAGGAGGAGGCGTGGCAGCGCGGACAGTCGATCGTCTTTTCGGATGACTTTGCGGAGCTGGGCGACGCGGACGTCGTGGTCGAGGCCGTCTACGAAGATCTCGACGTAAAGAAGGGCGTGTTCGAGCGCCTCGACGCGATCGCCAAACCACAAGCGATCCTCGCGACGAATACCTCGACGCTGGACGTCGACGCCATGGGGGCCGTCACCTCACGCCCGGAGCGTTTCGTCGGCCTGCATTTCTTCGTTCCGGCGAATATCATGCCGTTGCTGGAAATCGTGCGCGGCGCAAAAACGTCGGCCGAAACGATTGCCACGGCATTTGCAATCGGCAAAACGTTGCGCAAGACGTCCGTGCTCTCGGCCAATGCCTTCGGCTTCATCGGCAACCGGATGATTTTCGATTACGCGCGCGAGGCCATCGCGCTCGCCGAGGAAGGCATCCCGCCGGCCCGCGTGGACGCCGTGATGAAGGCGTTCGGATTTCCGATGGGGCCGTTTGCGATGTCGGACCTTTCCGGCATCGACGTTGCTTGGCACATCGCCAAATCGCGCGGTGACGAGGGCGCAAGCCGCACGCGCGTCCTCGATCGGCTCGTCGAGATGAAGCGGTTGGGACAGAAGTCCATGGCGGGATATTTCAAATACGACAAAGCGGTCGGCAAGGGTCGCGAGCCGATTCCCGATCCGGAAATCGAAGCACTCTTTGCCGAGGAGGCGCGGCGCGCCGGCGTAGCGCCGCGGCCGGCGGACGACGACGAAATTCGCGACCGGTTGCTGTACGCGCTCGTGAACCGCGGCGCGTATCTGCTCGCCGGCGGCGTCGCGTTGCGTCCGGGCGACATCGACATCGTTTACGTGTACGGCTACGGGTTTCCGCCGCATCGCGGCGGTCCGATGTGGTATGCCGACGAGGTAGGCGTCGATACGGTCTACGAGCGCATCAAGGAGTTTCGCGAGCAGTTCGGGCCGCAATGGACGCCGGCGCCGCTGTTAGCGTCGATCGCGGAAGCGGGCGGGACGTTCGCGCAGCACGCGGCGCCGCGTGAGTTCGCGCATGCGTGAAGCGGTGATCGTGTCGGCGGCGCGCACGCCGATCGGGCGCGCGTTTCGCGGTGCGTTCAATCAAACGCCCGGAGCGACGATGGCGGGGCACGCCGTGAAGCACGCGATGGAGCGTGCTGCAGTCGATCCTGCGGGCATCGACGACGTGATCATCGGTACCGGACTGCCCGAAGGCGCGACCGGCAACAACATCGGGCGCACGGCCGCGCTGCGAGCGGGATGTCCGGTGAGCGTTGCGGGGCAGACCGTGAGCCGCTACTGCGCGTCGGGGCTCGATGCGATCGCAACGGCCGCGATGCGGGTGATGGGCGGCGCGGGGATCGTCGTGGCTGGCGGCGTCGAGTCGGTGAGCATGGTGCAGAGCCATCTCAACATGGCGTTCTATACCGAGGAGTGGCTGTTGCGCCATACCCCCGACATCTACATGCCCATGCTGTACACGGCCGACAACGTCGCCAAGAAGTACGGCGTCTCCCGCGAACGCCAAGACGAATACGCGCTGCAGAGCCAGCAGCGCACGGCTGCGGCGCAAGCTGCGGGACGGTTCGATGCGGAAATGGTGCCGCTGCCGTCGTGGAAATACGTGCAGCAGAAAGAAACCGGTGCGGTGAGCGAGGAGCACGTCGTGCTCGAGAAAGACGAAGGAAATCGTCCGGACACGACGCTCGAGGCGCTGCAAAAACTGCCGGGTGCGGTTCCGGGAATCAAAGACACGACGATTACCGCCGGTAACAGTTCGCAACTCTCTGACGGTGCGGCCGCGGCGGTGGTGATGGAGGCGTCGCTTGCGCGCGAACGGGGGCTTACGCCGCTCGGAACGTTTCGCGGCTTTGCGGTCGCGGGATGCGATCCGGGCGAAATGGGAATCGGCCCCGTGTATGCAGTTCCCAAGCTGCTCGCGCAGCACGGCCTGACGATTGACGATGTGGGATTGTGGGAGTTGAACGAAGCGTTCGCCGTGCAGACGGTGTACTGCCGCGACGCGCTGGGCATTTCTAACGACCGTTTCAACGTCGACGGCGGAGCGATTTCGATCGGGCATCCGTACGGAATGAGCGGAACGCGCATGGCCATGCACGCGCTGATCGAAGGCAAGCGCCGCGGCGTTCGGTACGCCGTCGTGACGATGTGCGTCGGCGGCGGCATGGGCGCCGCCGCCTTGTTTGAAATCGCGTAGCCGCGCTACGCGGTGAGGTGACGAGTGGCTATTTCGCCGAGTAAGCGATGCAGTAACCGTTGGGACTGATGGAGCCTTCGACGATTTTGCACGTGCCGTCGGCCGTCGCGGTCTTGCCCTGAATGTAGAACGTGCAGCCGGAGCATTTTTTGCTTCCGTCCGGCTTGTCTTGATATTTGAACTGCGTTTTCGAGCCTTTGGCGGCGCGCGCGGGAGCGCTTCCGGCGGCGTAGATGAGACCCGCGAGCGCGGGTAGGATGACGGCGCCTTTGACGAAATCGGCGCGCGAGACGGAATTGTGGCGATCGTTCATGTGCGGAACCTCCCGTCCTGGAGAATACCCGAACGAACCAGGCTCGCCTCCCTCGAGGGCGTCGATGCCGGAAAAGTCTGAGCACTAGGCGCCTGGACTGGTGGGGACACGCTTGCTCGGCTAGGGGCGCGCCCCTTCGTGGAGAAGCCAACCGCCAGCTTTTTTCACACAAAGGAACTACGCAACGATGAAACTGTTTCGTTCAGCGTCGCGCCTGCTCGCGCTAGGCTTAGTGGCGGGACTTCCCATGGCGGCGCTCGCGCAAACCTCGTCGGGATCGACCGTTTCGGTCACGAACGCGGCTCCCCATCACGTTATGACGCCGCATCCCATAAAGATCGGCACCTGCAATCCGCAACGCAATACGTACATGTCCGGCGGTTACGCGCCGGGATACTGGCCGGGCGGCCCCTACTGGGGTTGGCCGAGCGTGTACGGTTACAACTACTACTCGTATCCGGTCCAGGGTAATCCGACGCTCAGCATCGACTATAAGAACGCCACGAACGTCGTGATGAAGGATATCGAGTTCGGCCTGGTTGCGCACGGCAACATGGTCGCCGAGGTTCGCGACGTCGGCACCTTCTCGCCGGGTGCCGAGATCAAGCATCAGTTCGGTCTGAGCCCGAACGTCTTTCCCCTCAGCACCTCGATGGTCGAGTGCGTACCGCTGAAGATCACCTTCGTCGACGGCAGCAAGTGGAAGAACCCGCACTTGCCCGCGCTCCGGCGGAGCATCTACGGCACCACGAAGTACTAGAACGGCGCAGCCCGCCGGATAACGCGAGTGCGCGGCCCGAGAGGGCCGCGCGCTATGCGTTTCAAAGCAATCCGTAACGCAGTTACGCAGCTGAAGGGAGCCGGAATGGCACAGGATACCTCCGCAGTCCAAGCCGTCGACAACGTTTGGGAAATGGCCAAGAAGCAACTCGACGAGGTTGCGAAGCTCATCGGGCTCAACGAATCCATTCACGGCTATTTGCGCCAGCCCAAGCGAGTGCTCGAGGTGTCGGTGCCCGCCCGCATGGACAACGGAACGTTCCGCATGTTCACCGGCTATCGCGTGCAGCACAATATGGCGCGCGGGCCGGGCAAGGGCGGTATTCGGTTCCATCCGGACGTGACGCTGGACGAAGTCAAGGCGCTCGCGATGTGGATGACGTGGAAGTGCGCGCTCGTCAACATTCCGTTCGGCGGAGCCAAAGGCGGCGTAATCTGCGATCCCAAGAACATGTCGACGCAAGAGTTGGAGAACCTCACGCGCCGGTTCACGAGCGAGATCGCGCTCATCATCGGTCCGGAGAAAGACATTCCGGCGCCCGACGTCTACACGACGCCGCAGATCATGGCGTGGATCATGGACACGTACTCGATGCAGGCGGGCTTTTCGATTCCCGGCGTCGTCACCGGCAAACCGATTTCGATCGGCGGCTCGCTCGGACGCGACAAGGCGACGGCGCGCGGGTGTCTCTACGTCACCGACGAGGCAATGGCGGTGATCGGAAAGCCGATCGAGGGCGCGCGCGTGGCGATTCAAGGCTTCGGAAACGCCGGCATGTACGCGGCGCAGCTGATGGACGAGCGCGGCTATAGCGTCGTCGCGGTTTCGGATTCGCAAGGCGGCGTCGCGAACCCCAAGGGCCTCGACGTTCGTAAACTCACGGCACATAAGTTCGAGACCGGGTCGATCGTCGGGTTCACCGGCGGCGAGCGCATCGACAATCGCGAGGTGCTCGAATACGACTGCGACGTGCTCGTGCCCGCGGCGCTCGAGAAGGTCATCACGGCGGAGAACGCGCCCCGCATCAAGGCGCTGATCGTGGCTGAAGCCGCCAACGGGCCGACGCTCCCGGAAGCGGACGATATTCTGTTCGAACGCGGTATCGTGGTGCTTCCCGACATTCTCGCAAACGCGGGCGGCGTCACCGTGTCGTACTTCGAGTGGGTTCAGGATCTCCAGGCGAACTTCTGGGAGGAAGACGAAATCAACGAGCGCCTCAAGCGCATCATTACGCGCGCGTTCCGCGAGGCGCACGAACAAGCCAAGCGCTACGGCGTGTCGATGCGCAAAGGCGCGTATGCCGTAGCCGTCGACCGCGTTGCCGAGGCGACGAAGCTTCGGGGATTGTACCCCTAGGGCGCCCTTCGCCCTTCGACTACGGTGCGCTTCGCGCACCTTCGCTGAGGATGACACCGAGAGAGTGTGCCTCGCACGCTGGGCTCGGGTGACGGCGGCGGCTGACGTATGAGTGCGCAGATCGGGCTTTTCGGCGACGGGCGCCGTATGCTGGTGGACGACGCGAGCGGTTCGATATGGTATCAGCCGGCGTGTGTCGAGCCGGCGACGGCTTCGCGCTGGTTCGAGCAATTACGTGAAAGCGTTTCGTGGAACGCGCAACGCCGCGTCATGTACGACCGGGAAGTTGACGTCCCACGCTTGACGTCCGGGTACCGGCTGGAGGCTGAGGAACTGCCGGAGGAGGTTGGGGAGGCTGCCGCACGCGTCGTTGCAGCGACCGGCGTTGCGTTCACCAATGTGGGATTGAATCTCTACCGGGACGGTCACGACAGCGTGGCACCGCACAACGACCATCTCTACGAAATCGTCGAGGGCTATCCGATTGCACTGCTCTCGCTGGGGGCGACGCGGCGCATGACGATCCGCAGCAAAACGCGTCCTCGGCGCGTCCTCGACGCGGATTTGGAGCACGGCAGTTTGCTCGTCATGAGTTACGAAACGCAGAAGCACTACGATCACGGCATTCCGAAGGTTGCGAACGCCGTGGGACCGCGCATCAGCCTGGCGTTTCGCGTGCGCCCTTCGACTTCGGCGCTTCGCGCCTTCGCTCAGGATGACACAGATTGAGGCGTGGCGGCACATGACGGGGGCGCCGTGGGAGGCGGAGCAGCGCGTCGACCCTGCGCTGGCGCGCCGGCTAATCGCGTCGCAGTTTCCGGAGCTGGCGGCGCTGCCGGTTCGCGAGTTCGGTGAAGGGTGGGACAACGTCGCGTATCTTGTTGGCAAACGGCACGTCTTTCGCTTTCCGCGGCGTTCGATATCGGCGGAGCTGATGGCGACTGAACTTTGCGTATTGCCAGCGATCGCGCCGGACCTGCCGCTGCCGGTCCCCGTGCCGCGGTTTGCGGGCGTTGCGTCGGAGGAGTTCCGTTGGCCGTTCGCCGGCTATGAGATTCTACGCGGCAACGCGCTGTCGCGCACTTCGCTCTCCGAAGGCGACGCGAGGCGTGTCGCGCGACGCACCGGCGAATTTCTCCGCGCGCTTCATGCGCTCGATGCGAAGAACGTGCCGGGCCTCGGTGACGACCGCCTCGGGCGCCTCGATCATACGCGCTGCATGCCCAAGGCGATGGACCGGTTGCGCGAGATCGTCGCCGCCGGCGCGGTGGCCGGCGTTGAGGCGTTCGAACGTATTCTCCGCGAGAACGCGCCGCCCGCTTCGGTTCCGGAAACCGGCGCCGCCGTTCACGGCGATCTCTACGGCCGCCATATCCTCATCGACGACGGCAAGCGTGTGTGCGGAATCATCGATTGGGGCGACGTGCACCGCGGCCATCCGGCGGTCGATATCGCGGTTGCCTTCGAAGCGTTTCCACCGGCGGCGCGCGATGGCTTCGTTGCGGGGTACGGCCACATCGAAGAACGCACGTGGATGTCGGCGCGTTATCGCGCGCTCTATCATTCGGCAATGGTCGCACACTATGGCGTGAAGACGAGCGACGACGAAATGCTGCGCGCCGGATTGACCGGGCTATCGTCGTGCTTGGTGTAGCGGTGCGCCGCCCGCCGGAGGATGACATTCTCCTGCCGGGTCTAAGTCTCTACGCATGAGGGCTTTTCGGTGGATTGCGGTCGCGCTGTTCGTCGCATCCACCGCCTCCTGCGTAACCAAGAACGGTTCCGGCCCGGCCTTGCCGCAACAGGGGAATCTCGCGAACGGCGCGTCGCAGAATGGCGCTACGCTCGCGACCGGGTTCGAGACCGAGCAGCGCTGGGGGCCGTTGAGCCGCAACGATTGGGAACCGACGGTCGCTGCGGATCCGTCGTCGAGCTGGGTGTATCAAATGACGACGCCGCAACGGCCGAACTACCTGCTGTTCCGATCGTCGCCGGACGGCGGCGTAACCTGGAACCGGTCGCGCGAGGTCTGCCGCCGCGGCATGAATCCGAACTGGCAGTACGACCCGCAAGTTGCCGTGGCACCCGACGGCACCGTCGACGTGGTTTGCCTGGATACGTTCAATCCCGGCGTCGTTTTCACGCAGTCGCACGATCGCGGCAAAACGTTCAGCACATCGGTGCGGCTCGACGGCGTGCGATCCTACAGCGATAAGCCCACGCTGGTGGTTTCGCCGAACGCCAAGGACGTATACGTCGCGTTCAACGACCGTTTTCGTCTGCTCGTCGCGGCCTCGCACGACGGCGGCGCGACGTGGCAACCCGCCGTGAACGCGACGAAGCGAAAGCTCTGGTATTACTCTTTCAGCGGCACCGTGACGCCGAACGGCTCGGTCTGGTTTGCGGTGGACGGTGAGGCCGGCAAGAATCAAACGGGCGCCGGATACATTGCCGTGGTGACGTCCGCGGACGGCGGGTCGACGTGGCGCACGATCGATCTCGGACGTACGCACGAAGGAGAACCGTGCAAGACGAAATTCTGCTATCCCGATTTCTACACGGGCGAAGCCGCCGTCGCGTCGGATTCCAGCGGTGCGCTCGTCTTTGCATACGCCTCCAATAAGCTGCGGCAGGGACCGAACTCGCTCTACGTTCGCCGTTCGAGCGATGGAACGCAGTGGAGCGCTCCGATCGCGATGGCGACTGCCGGCAACTCGACGAGTCCGGCGCTTGCGTCGGGGCCATCGGCCGGCGATTTTCGCTTGGTGTGGCAAGACAATCGTAACGGCGCCTACGCGTGGAACACGTGGTATTCTCGCAGCACCGACGGCGGCGCGACCTGGAGCGCCGACCTGCGTCTCTCCGATCGCGGCTCGGGAGCGAAATATAAAAATCGCAACGGCTACGATTGGCCGTTCGGCGACTATTTGGGTTTAGCGGTCGATTCGGCAGGCGTCAATTACGTCGTGTGGGGCGAGGGTTCGGGCGTGTACGTGCCGGGCGGCACGTGGTTCACCCGCGGCGAGTAATCTCGAGCGCGTCCTTCGACTGCGCCGCGAGCCTTTGCTGAGCGGAGTGCAGCGAAGTCGAAGCGCGGCTCCGCTCAGGATGACACTGTAAGGGGCGGCGCTCAGGATGACACGGTAAGGGGCGGCGCTCAGGATGACGTAGATTGCGTTATGGAGGTGTCGGAGTAGCTTCGACGATCTCCGGATGGAAGGCGGCCGCACCAGCACACAGCAGGCGGCCGTGGAGCGTGAAGCCCGCTTCTGGATCGCCGCGGCCGGTCGTCGCATGTTGCGTAACGTTGACCGTAGCGCCCGGGGGCAGGGCGGCGCGATTGTACAGCAGGTCGGTGAGACGAATCATCGAGTTCTCGGAATGGTCGTTGAGATTGTCGTCAAACCACGTGCAGTTCTCGACCGGCCCCGGAAGAGCGGCGTAAGCGTAGACGACGGTCTCGGCCGGCGCCGGCGCGCGACCGGCGAGTGCGAGTGCCAGCGTAACGGCAGCCATCGCAAACAGCATGGAACGCTTCATGGCGAAGATATACCCTACCAGCCGCCGGAAGCCCCGCCGCCGCCGAATCCTCCGCCTCCGGAAGAGAATCCGCCGCTGAATCCGCCGCCGCCGCCCCCGAATGACGACGACGAACCGCCGAGAAAACCGGCGCCGCCCCAGAACCACCAGCGGCGCATGTCGTCGCTCGCGCGTTTCGAGCCTTCGCGCATCACCAGATAGCCATAGCGAAACATGCCGACGATCTGCATGACGATCATGAACAGGATGAACGCGAAGAACAATCCGAAGGCCACCATCAAGAGGATTGCCGCCGGGCCGCTGATCGTCGTGTCATGCTGCGGCGGCGCGGGCGGAGGCGTCACGTTCTTGTAGGACGGTGAAATCGTCGTGAGCATGGCGGCGACGCCGCTCGAAACGGCGCCGTCGGTATCGCCGCTGCGCATGCGCGGCACGACGTCGTTGACGATGATGTCGTGCGCCTGCGCGTCGGTGAGCGCGCCTTCCAAACCGTAGCCGACTTCGATGCGAACCTTGTGGTCGTCCATGAAGAGGAAGAGGATTGCACCGTCGTCGTGACCGCGGCGTCCGATTTTCCAGCGATCGGCGGTCTGCGTCGTCCACGTCTCCAAGGGGACGTCGCCGGTCGTTTTGCCGATCCAGACGATGACTTGATGGCCGGTTGCGGTTTCGTACGCGCGCAGTTCGTTCTCGAGCTTCGTACGCGCGTCGCTCGAAAGCGCACCCGAATCGTCGGTGACGTAATGGTTTGGAGTCGGCGGCGGCGAGAAATCGGCTGCCGCAACTCCGAGGGGAAGGACGATCGTGAACGCGAGCAGCGTCGCAAAAAGGATGCGGATCATGGCGATTCCCCACCGGTCGAGGGGAAGTGCGCGTGCAGGGCCTCGCCGATGCGGCCGACGGCATGCAGCACGCCCTCGCGGGTTTCTCCGCGGCCAAAATATTGCCGGGTCTCGGCCACGACCGCATTCCAAAACTCGTCGCCGACGCGTTGGTGCAGCGCACGATCGCCAATCACGGCGAACTTTCGCGCGCTGGGCGCGACGAGGACGAGTGCCGCATTGCCGGCATCGTGCCGGTGCAGACCGGTGCGCGCGAATTCGTGTACGGCGCGCTCGAAGGCATCGACCGTTTTGTCGGGGATGACGCGAACCGCGATGCGCCCGGTCGTGCCGTCTTCGGCACTCGCGATGGCGCGGGCGATGTCGCCGCGATCGGCGGCGTTCACTGCTGGAAGTTCACGGTTGGGGGCGCCTGCGCGCCGGCTTGCGCTTGGAAGTAGGGCTTTTCGTTAAACCGGCTCCCGAAGATGCCGGCGAACATGACGGCCGGGAACGTGTCGCGTTTGGTGTTGAAGGCGCGCGCGTCGTCATTGTACTTTTTCCGTTCGTAGGCGATGCGGTTTTCCGTGCCCTCGAGCTGCGCTTGCAGCGTTTGGAAGTTTTCGGTCGCTTTGAGTTGCGGATAGTTCTCCGACACCGCGAGGAGGCGCGAAAGCGCCGACCCGAGTTGGTCCTGCGCCTGCGCGTAACGCGCGAAATCTTGCGGGTTATTGACCGCGTTGGCGACGACCTGGGGAGAAATCTGGCCGACGCTGGCGCGCGCTTTCGCGACGCTTTCGTAGGTACTCGATTCGAAGTTGGCGGCTCCTTTGACGGTCGCGACCAGGTTTGGAACGAGATCGGCGCGCCGCTGGTAGACGTTTTGCACTTGTCCCCACTGCGCGTCGACGGCCTGGCTCAGCGTGACGAGCGAGTTATACGTCGCGCCGGCGAAAAGCGCGATGATAACGACCACGGCGATGACGACGATGGGGCCGGTCATCGATCGGCGTTGCTGCATGCCGGTTCTCCTCAAGTAGCGCTAGATTCGCCATTCCCACGCGTTCCAAAAGGGCGTGACTGCGTGGGCCGGGCGGTAGTTCTGCAAATCGGTGTTGACGACGTCGAGTTCCTGATGATACCACAGAACGAAGAACGGTAAGCCTTCGGCGGCGATCTCTTGAATCCGGTAATAGGCCGAGCGGCGCGCGCGCGGATCGTACTGCGTGAGGGCCGCATTCTCGGCCGCGTCGAGCGCGGGGCTGCAAAAATGGTAGACGTTCCAGCCGTTCGGCGGCGCCATCTTGCAGGCGACGAGGATGGAGTCGTCGGGGTCGGCGCCGTTCGCCCAATTTTCGAAGATGACGTCGAACTTTCCGGACTGCTCGATGCCGCCGGCCGACTGCGTCGCGTAGAGTTGGCCGGACGGATAGTTTTTGATCGTTACGTCGACGCCGGCTTGACGCCACTGCGCCTGGATGAGTTCTTCGGCGGCGGCGGCGGTTTGCGACCCCGTGAAGCTCACAAGCGTGAGCGCGAGCGGGCGCCCGTCTCGGTAACGGATGCCGTCGGACTGGATTCGCCAGCCGGCGGCGTCGAGCAGCCGCGTGGCCGCCGCGAGGTCGTAGGGGTAGTGACGTGCGTGCGGATCGTACGCCCAGGAAAATGGCGGCTGATCGGTTTGGCCGAGAATCGTTACGCCGTGCGTCACCTTATCGACGAGCGCTTTGCGATCGGTGGCGTACGCGAGCGCGCGGCGCACCCGCACGTCACTCAGGGCAGGAACCGATGCGTTGAATCCGATGTCGGCGTAGCGCGTGAACGGCGAGAGCACGACGCGCGTGCCGGGAATGCCGTACAGGCTTTGCACCATCGTTTCGGGAGCGCGATAGAAAAAGTCGATCGCGTGGGATTGCAGCATGGCGAGCATGGTGTTGTCGTTGGCAACGATGTGCCACTCGATGCGGCGCAGGCCGGGCGGCCCGCGCCAATACCGCTCGTTGGCCGTGAAGACGATTTCTGAACCGCGTTCGTAGCGCTCGACGCGGAAAGGCCCGGTGCCGACCGGACGTTCGTTATAGGCAACGCGATTGAGGTCGGGGTAGCGTGCGAGCAAGTGTTTCGGAAGAATGCAGTCCGGGTGGTTCGCCATCGTGAAAAAGCCTGCCACGAACGGCGCGTACCGGCGCTTGAGGTGCACGACGACCGTGTAGGCATCGGGCTGGTCGATGCGCGAGATGAGGTCGTAACCTTGACGGCTGACAACCGCGTTGCGCGGATTGAGCATTTGGTGCCACGTATAGACGAGGTCGCCGGCAGTGAACGGCGCGCCGTCCTGCCATGTGACGCCGCGGCGAAGATGATAGGTTATGCTGAGTCCATCTTTCGCGATGTCGCCGTTACGCAACGTCGGTTCGCGCGTCGCCATCTCCGGCACGAGCACGTTCTTGTCGCTGACGTGAAAGAGGTACGCGGCCCAGAACATCGAGAGATCGGTGTCGATGGTCTCAGTGCCAAGCAGGATGTTGAGATTCGAAGGGTCCTGGCGCGACGCAATTCGCAGGACGCCGGGGACCGTCCAGGCATTGCGTTGGCCGGCGCGGCGGTCGCCGGTGCGCGTGCACGCCGTTGCGGCGAGAGCGATGAGGACGAGCGACGCGGCAGCCCGGGCGGCGCGTCCGGTCAATGATGGTCCTTGCGTTCCGCCGGAGCTCGCGCGCGCATTTCGTCGACGAGTTCGACGATGCCGGCGGCCGCGGCGTCGAAGAGCGCGCGCCCCTTTTCCGCCGTCGCCTTGGTGGGATCGCCCATCACGCCGGTGTCGCTGATCGCGCTCCAATACTCCATCATCACGAGCGGTCCGTCACCGCCGATCAGGTCGCCCCAGTAGTTTTTCGACGGACGGTGCGAGAGTTCGCGCACGGCCTGGGACATGTCGACTAACTCCGGTGCGAGCGCGAGATAGAGCGACGTCTCGAACTCGCAGGCGTGATTCATTCCGCCGATTTTATCCGATTCGCGCAGCGTATTCGGCTACCTCGCGCACGCCCGGCGCGGCCCAGTAATTGACCGCCGCGGCCAGCACGCCGGTCTCGACGACGGCCAGGCGGGCGATGATGTCGGTGAAGGGCGTGTTGCTGCCGTGGCCGTTGACGATCAGGATCTTGCGGAAACCGTGATGCGCGAGACTTCGGCAGACGTCGACGCCGTAGTCGATCAGCGTGTGCGCCCCGATCGTGATCGCCCCCGGAAAATCGAGGTGGTGCGGACTATAACCGTGGTTGATTGCAGGCACCAGAACGACCCGGTCGGCGGCGCGCGAAGCGGCCTCTTCGCAAACTGCCGTACAGAGCCGCAAGTCGGTATCGATCGGCAGATGGCGGCCGTGGTCTTCGAGCGTCGCGATCGGGACGATCGCCACGCGCCCTTCCTGCGCGGCCTGCTTGACCTCGGGCCACGTCAGTTCCCCATAGCGGTATTTTTCAAGTGTGCTCGTCACTCATCGTGACGTTGCTCGCTGTCCGGCGGTGGACCTTCGACTCGCGTGCTACGCACGCGGAGCCTGTGCTGAGCGAGCGAAGTGAGTCGAAGCGCTCAGGATGACAAAATGCGTTAGTCGGGAGGGCCGCCGTCTTTTTCGATGATGTCCCGTGATCTCGTGAAGCCGGGACGGTGCAGAAAGTACGCCTGGCCAAATGGCGCGCGGAACGGCGTGAACTTGCCCGGCGACTGCTTGAAGTTTAAAATGTCGCCGATCGAGTTTGCGCGGACATCGGTCGAGCCGAGCGATCCGGTGCCGAAGTTTTGTTCGATAAACTTCAGAACGCTGCCGAATTCGTATTGCGTTTTGGAGACGTAGTGGCGCTTGGCGTACGGCGAGATCACGAGCAGCGGCACGCGCATGCCGAGGCTCGTGTAGTCGAGTTGCGGCGGCGGCACGTTGTCGTAGAAGCCGCCCCAGTCGTCCCAGAGCACGATGATGACGGTGCTGTTCCAATACTGGCTCTGACCGACGGCGTTGACCACCGACGACACCCACGACGGCCCCTTGTTGTTGCCGCTTGCGGGATGATCGGAGTCGGGCAGGTACGGAATCACCCACGATACCTGCGGCAGCGCACCGGCCTTGATGTCTTTGAAGATTTTGGTGTTGGGAGTGCTGATGTTTTTCCAATCGGAGCCGTATCGCACGCCCTTGATCGCATCGAAGCCGTTCCAAACTCCGCCGGAAAAGTCGTCGAGGAGTCCGGCGACGTAGAATTTCCACGAAACGCCGCCGGCGTCGAGCACGTCGGCCATGGTCTTATACTGCGTCAGGCACGGAAACGGGCCGGCGTTGTCGTCGACCTTGCCGTTTCGGTAGATTAATCCGGTTGTGGTGCGCTTGTCTTCGTTGTCGCACCCCCACGGAATCGACGACGGCGTGTCGACCAGCGATTCGTTGGAGTTCAGTGCGGTCGTGCCGGCGATAATCTGCTGATGCGCGACGAAACTGTCGGTCGTCGCGGTCGAGAACATGTGATCGCCCATGGCGTAGCGCGATGCCATGTCCCAATACGGCTGCACCTCGCTGCGCTCGACGAACGCGTAGGGATAAAACAGCGCTGGACCGTTGCCGCCGGCGGTTCCAAATGAAATGGTATCGAAGCCATCCATCTTTCCGCCGTCGTATTCGGCTTCGAACGCGGCGTGATCGTGGGCGATGTCGGTTCCGCCCAAACACTTGCAGGTCTCGAGCGTGATCTGCTGCATCGGCACCGGCGTGGGCGATGGACCGGGGCAGATCTCCTTGTGTTTCGGAGGCGTGTACGGTTTGCACAAGCCCGTCGTGCTGGTATCGGCCCCCGGAAAACTCATGAAGATGTTGTTGAAACTGCGGTTCTCTTGCAGCATCACGATGACGTGCTGGATCTTCGAGGCGGGCGGAGGCGTCGGCGTAGGGCCGGCCGATCCGGTCGGCAGGGGCGCCGTCGACGTATTGAGGTTCGAACTGCAGCCGCTCGCAGCGATGATTGCAAGGGCGACGAAAGTCCGAAAGCGATTCACGTATTTTCCTCCAGCGTTCCGATGACATCTGCTCCCGCGCTCGGGGTGACGCACCATTTTTGCGGGTCTCGGGGCGTTCCCTCGAAAACGCAGGAAAAACGACCGTGGTTATTGCACCAAAGGAACGCTTCGATCCAGTAGTTTTTCCGTACGAAAGGAGAGAGTCAATGCGTTATTTCACCTCGGCGCTGGCGATCGTGGCGATCGCATTCGCATGCGCGGCTTGCACCGGCAAGTCGTCGTCGAGTTCCGACCAGTCAAACTCGACCAGCACGGAAGCGACCGCCGCGGCGAGCGGGGAAGCAACCATAGCGCCGAACTCGGATGCCGGCGCGATGAGTTCCGGGGCCAGCGCCCAGCCGAGCGCTGCCGCGGCATCCGGCCCGATTCCGAACTATCCGGGCGCGACGCTGCGCAGCCAAACCAACGCGTCGAACATGATGACGACCAACGCGATCGGGCGCGTCCTCGAAACAGCCGATTCGTTCGATAAGGTGTATCAGTGGTACCAGCAGAAAATGCCGCCGGATTCAGAGCGCATGCACGTCACGCAGCCTCACCCGGATGCCGTTTTCGTAATCGCCAGGCCGGACAACAGCCAGGATTCGGTGGCGATCGTGGTCAGCCACGGTAAGACGGTCATTACCATCGCCCACGTGGGCCCAAAAACGACGTAGCGAAGGCGGCGGCTATTTTTGAACGGCGCGCCACGCGCCGTCGTCGCCGCCGCTCCACTCCACGGACCAACCGCCGCCGCATGGAATGGCCGGCTTGTCGAGTTGGTCGGGGCCGATGCCGAACGCCATGAGCACGTGCTTCGACGCTTCGCGCATCTCGCGCGTCCAGCGTTCGACTTCGGGGGTCGCAGTGGCCGGAATCGCCCGGGTTGCCCGCGCGATTCCGTTGAGTCCGTCGGCGATCGAAGTGGCGATCGCCTTGTAGTCGATCACGAGTTACGCAGCGGTCGAGCGGACGATGCGCAAGCGGCGCGTGCCCATCAAGCGGTCGAGCGCCGCCACGGCGTCGGAATCGTAGAGTTTGCCGGCGTGGTCGTCGAGATGGACGAGCGCGTCGTGAACCGCCTGCGTCCCGTTCGCGGATGCCATCGCCGTGAAGACGTCGGCGACCGAGAGAATGCGCACTTCCAGCGGAATGTCCGGGGCGCGCAATCGATCGGGATAACCGGATCCGTCGAGACGTTCGTGATGGGCGCGAATCCACGGCGCGTAACGCTGGAGCGCGGGAATCGCGCGCAACATGGTTTCGCCGGCAGCGGCGTGGCCGTCGGTGTGCGTGCCCTGCGTAGCGATCTTTCCAACGTCTAACAGGCGTCCGGCTACGGCGACGTCGTGGACGCGATCTCCGTCGAGCCCGAGAGACTTGGCGATGCGACCGGCAAGGGTGCCCACACCCGAGAGATGAGTGGAGAGCGCCGGATCGACGGCTCGAATCATCTCATGCATCGCATCGACCAAGTCCTCGGGCTTCGTGCCTCGGACGGAGGCTTGTTCCCACGCAACTTCGCGCACGCGCTCGCGCAACGCATCGAGACGAGCGAGCGTTATGCGGCGGCGCTGTGGCGGAATTCGCGTGGATATTTCAACGCTTGCGCGATCGACGAGGGCCTCGATCTCGTCGGGCGTGGCAGCGTGCATTTCGCGCCGCACCCAATCGACGATCGCCCAGCGATCCTCGAGCGTCACTTCGCTGGCAACGATCGAGAGCAGCTCAGAGTAGGCGGAGTGCTCTCCGGGATAGCGCTTCATAGGGACTACGGATTGGGCAGGTACGGCGGAACGATGTTGGGCAGCACGTGGTGCGCGAACGCAATCAGGTTGTGGAGTACGGCCAGAAGCATGGGCGAAGGCTCTCCTTAGCGAGGCAAGTGCATTGATTCTATCGAGTGCCGGATTCCCGCGCATGACACTTCGATGCTATCGCCGCTCCCGAAGACTTCGCTTGCTTCGCCTTGCGCTCAGGCTAACACAAACTGATGAGGTGCTCGCGGGGAGGCACACTTCGTCTGAGGATTCTTTAGAGGAGGCCGAGGCGGCGCGCGATGGCGACCGCTTCGAGGGTGTTGCCTGCGCCGAGTTTGCCGATGATGGAGCGGCGCTGATTTTTGATGGTATGAACCGAGCGCCCCGTGAGCGAGGCGATACGCGGCGCATCCATGCCGGAAGCCAGATAGGAGAGAACGGAGAGCTCGGCACGCGAGAGGGTCGAGCGCTGGCGATCGAGGCCGCAAGCCTCGGCCATCATCGCGATGCCGGAAAATCCCGCCGAACGCATCGCGTCGGCGTAGCTCGCGATGTCGTGCTGCGCCGCGAAGCGACGCGCGGCCGAAACGAAGACTTCACCGATGGCCGTGGAGGCTTCCGTCTGGAGCCGGGCCGAGGCCGACACGGGCCGGCGCAGCAGTACCTCGGCCATGGCGGCGAACGATGCGGCCATCTCGGCGTGGGCGGTCGCGAAGGGGTCGGGCGGGGCCGGGGTCGCGACGGAAAACTGGCGGAGTAGCTCCGAGCCCCGTTCGGACGCGCCGGCGGCGCACGCGAGGAACGCGCCTAAGCCCAGAGGCAGCCGCTGCATCTGCGGCGGGGCGGCGGAGGCGAAGGCGGCGAGCCGGTCGACCGCGGGCAACAGCTGTCCGTTCCAGCCGTCGACGATCGACCGGCAGACGGCGTAGGTCTCCATGCCGAGCCAGTCGGGGCCGATGCGCCGGATGGCTTCGTCGTAGGCCGCGGCGCGTGCGGCACGGCCCGCCAGGACTTCGATTTCAAAGGCGGCGACGAGGTCCGAGGCACGCTCGGTCGGGTCGCCGACGAGTTCCTGGAGGGCGATGAGCCGTCCGGAATGGACCGCTGCGAGATCGACGTTCGCGCGCAGGGCCGCGATCGCATAACGGATTTTCAAGGCGCGCACTTCCAGCAGCACGGAGCCGCCGGCCCGAGCCGCGTCTTCGCCGCGGGACGCGAGGCCCTCGGCTTCGTCGAGGGCATTGTTGCGCGCCGCATGGAGCGCACCGTAGATAGCGGCACGAGCGACGAGCAGTGGTTCGCCGCTGCGCGATGCCGCATCCGCCGCGGCGATGAGGTGGTCGCGATCGGCCGTGATGTGTCCCAGCAGACAGGCGCGCAGGACGATCGTATCGGGATCTTCGGGCGTCATCGACGAGAGCGCCGCGACCGCATGGGTGCCACGCGCGGTGTGTGCCATCGAACGCGCGAGGCGGACGGCGGCTGCGGGCGCGCGGCGGGAGGCTTCGTCGAGCACGCCCTCGGCGACGATCGCTGCCTCCTCGAACTGCGAGGCGAAGGTGAGCAAGAAGCAGCGCGCAGCGGTCCGCGCCGGCGCTGGGATTTCCGGGTGCGCCGCCAGCCGCTCGAGCGCACCGCGGTCGAAGCGATCGAAGAGCGGCGCGAGGAGGCTCCAGCCGCGTTCGGCTAACGCGTGCGGCGCTTCGGCCGCCAGCAGCCCGAAGACGGCCGACGGGTCGGCTTGGTCGAGCGTCATCGCCTCCGCGACGGCCGCGCGTTCGGCGGGATCGGCGGCTTTGAGCACCGCCGCAACGACCACCTCGTGCAATCCCGACTCCGATTCGGGGAAACCCAGGCGGCGCGCGACGCGCAACTGCTCGGCCGACGGACGGATTCCGTGGGTGCCGGCGATCGCTGCCGCGATGAGGGCAATCCGTTCCGGCGGCGCCATCTCGGCCAGGGTCGAGCCGGCAACCGCCGCAACGCCGTCGCCGAGTTGCGCGAGGACCTTTTCCGGCGTGCACCCGCGCCGCAGCAACGACGCGCCGAGAGTTGCTGCGATCGGCCATCCGCCATAGGCGGAGACGATCGTCGTCGCCAGCGTGCGCGCGCCGGGCGCATCGCCGAGCACCTCGAGCACCTGTTCCGTGCGAAAGGCCAGCGTATCGGGACCGAACGGCATGCCGATCAATCCGCGCGCCATCCAGGAGCCGACCGAAAAGGAAGCCATGGAGCGTCCGATGAGCACGAGATGCGCGTCTTCCGCGTCGACCAGCGCTTCGACCAAACGCAAGCCTTCGGGATCGAGACGCTGCACGTCGTCGACGAGCATCGAAGATCGCGGCGGCACGGCGGAAAGAATCGATCGAATCGCACCGTCGGCGTCGCCGGCGAGTCGCGCGACGATGCTGCCGGCATCCTCGGCGCTGAAGCCAAGCGCGTGCAAAAGCGCGCGATGAAACGATCCCGGGCGCGAACCCGCCGGAACCTCAATATAATGCGCGTTTGGAAACGCCGCGCGCACGGCGGTTGTTTTGCCCCAACCGGGACCGGCTTCCACGAGTAAAACCCGCTCGTGAAGAGACGCCGCCCGCAGCGCTCGGACCGCCCCGGTTTCAACCCTCGCCCGCTGCTCCAGGTCTACCTCCGGAACTGCCCGATTCTCGGCGGCTCGTCCGCCTCCTTGAAAAAGCGGAGCCTTGGTATGAACAGTCAGCCGCCGGAGACGTCGATCACGAGTTCGGTCGCGAGGGCGATCAGGAAACCCGCAGTGACCGTCGCGGTGATCAGCGCGGTGAGGCCGGAGCGGCGCAGCAGCGACCAGAGTTCGCCGATGACGAAGATCAGCGCGCCGACCGCGGTGGCCAGAAACAGCACCGAAAGGACCGGCGAGTAGAACTGATAGCCGACCACCGTGCCCAAGAAGGTTGGGCCGCCGGCAATCAGGCCGGCGACGCCGATTTGAAACCAAGTCGGCACGAAGCGCCCGACGAGCGGCGCGGCGACACCGAAGCCTTCGGTTGCATTGTGCAGCGCGAAACCGACGATGAGCGCAACGGCGATGGCCGTCGAACCGGCCGCAGCCGACGCGCCGATTGCCAAACCTTCGCCGAAGTTATGCGCGCCGATGCCGATCGCGACGATGGTAGACAGCAACAGCGGATTCTCGGCGTGCTGCGCGGCGCCGCGCGTGAGATGCGTGGCGACGCTTCCCAGTCCAACCAGTCCGAGCAGCAGGCCGATGATGAAGACGGCGACGGTCGTGAACGGGAACGGCGCCGTGCCCGCGTGCCACGCGTTGACGTTTTGCACGATGGGTGCGATGGCGTTCTGCGCGATCTCCACGACGAGGTAGAGCAAAATGCCGATGGCGAGCGCGTTGAGCAACGCGATCGTTTGCATCGAGACCCGCCGTGCGCGCGCGATCGGGAGACCGAGAAAGATGGTGAAGCCCGCGATGGCGCCGAGAAGGATCGTCATCCCGAAGCTCAGCGGTTTGGGCGCCGAAGCGTTCATCGCCGGCATCATAGCGTCGTACATGCTGGCGAGCGTGTTCGGCGTGCCGGCGTAGTGAATCGCCGTCACCAAACCGTCCGGCATGCCCCGAGCATCTTCGACGTGATCGAGGACGTGGCAATGCAGCAGCCACGTGCCCGGTTTTGCGTCGGCTTTCACGACGACGTCGATGCGCTGTCCGGGCGCGAGCATCACGGTATCTTCCAGTTCGGGCGAGTTCACCGGCTGCGCATCGCGCGCGACGATTTGCTGATAGTGCCCGTGCGTGTGCATCGTGTGAAAGCTTTCGGCCGAGATATTGACCCAGCGTATGCGAAAACGTTCGCCCGGTTTGACGTCGAGCGTCTGCGCGAGCGGATACTCCTTACCGTTGAGCGTGAACTCGTCTTCGGCCGCGCTTTGAATCTGCCAGGAGGAAATTATCTCGAGAAAGTCGCCGCCGAGATTGCGTTCGTAAGGCAGCGGATGCGACGGCTTGACGATGATCGCGCCGTAGAGGCCCGAGTTGAGCATCGCTTCCTGATCGTGCGAGTGGTAGATGAACGTGCCCGGCGTGTCGGCGACGAAGCGGTAGACGAAGTGTCCGCCGTGCGGCACGAGCTGCTGCGAAATTCCTGCGACGCCGTCCATCGAGACGGGAATGTCGTGGATGCCGTGCAGATGGATCGTGTCGGGCGTGACGTCGTCGTTGGCGTAGTCAATGACGACGGTATCGCCTTGGTTCACGACGATGGCCGGCCCCGGCACGACGCCGTTGTAGGTGTTGGCCATCACCGTCATGCCCGGCTTCAGCGTCCAGGGCGCGGCGCGCTCGACGATATGGAACGTTTTCGTGCGGCCCTGGGCTAGCGGGATCGCTTGGTAAGCCCCGTCCGGGCGCCGGAACGTGTGCGATTCGCTGGGAGCCGGCGTCGCTACGGGGACCGGGCCGCGGATCGGTTGCAACCCGAGCGTCGTGGAGTTGGCGCTCGGGACTTCGTCGGCGTCCGCCCAGGCGGGGGCGGGCGCAAAAGCCGCACCGGCAAAGAGGGCGACGAGAAACGCAGGCAGCGCATGGCTCGCGAACCGGTGAAGAGGCATTTTAGGTACGCCTAACATTGGGGCGAGCCTCTCCTAAGACCTCCTGCGAGGGCGGATTTGCCCACAAACCGGGGGCTTGCACAAAAAACTCAGGATGCCCGTAAAGGGCGTGCCCACACCCGGCGAAATGGATAGGCCGCGCACCAGAAAGAGGCCAAACGTGACCCCACGCCCCCCGCCTGAAATCGAAAGCCTTATCGACCAGCACATCGACGGCTTCAACGCCCAGGATGCGGAGGCGTTTCACCGCGTGTTTAGTGACACCGCGATCATCATTGACGGCATCGCGCCCTACCGCTGGCTGAATCCCAACGCTCCGGCTAACTGGCTTGCCGACGTAGAGAAGTGGCGTGAGGACCTCGGCGTGACCCATGAGCATCTGTCCTATCAAATGGGGTTCTGGAACGTGGAAGGCTCCAATGCTTATGCCGTGATCGACGGAACGCTCACCGTAACGATCAAAGGCCAAACCGCTGTCCGAAGGGGGACGCTCGCATACACCCTTTCCAAGCATGGGTCGGAGTGGAAGATCGACGCCCAAGCGTGGGGCCGAACGTCCTAGCCCGGCAATACCGGAGCTGTGCGCTTAAAAACTGTAGCCGAAGGTTTTGGAGCCCGCGGTTGTCACGGAAAACAGGACGCCGCGTCCGTGCTGTCTATCTGAGCTCGATGACGGTGAACGTCGCGGACTTCGCCGTGCCGGCGTCCTTCCACGCGATCGCTATCGGGCGGTGCGTTTCGAGTAAAGCGTCCCAAGTGCGGTAGCTTATTTCGGACGCCGGACGGCCGTTGATGGTATCGATAACGTCGCCGGTACGCATTCCAAGTTGTGCCGGCTGCATGTTCGGCGTCACGAACCGAACGAGGCGTTTATCGTCACCGAACGTTACGGAGAATCCGGGCGTCAGTAGGCCGGGAACCTGAAATTCGTTTCCTCGAAACCGAGGTTGAAAAGCGACTCGCTGAGCGACGCGGTCGAACTCGACGTTGAATTGATCGATGACCGGCATGCCGATGTCGGGGACGGGCAGCGCGTCGTTGATGCCGATCGCCGGCTGCCGCGAAAGCATCGGGCCGAGGTTGAGAGTCCCGTTCACCGTCGTGATGGCGGTTTGCGTGACGCCGGTTTCGCCGTTGACCACCGTGGCTGCCGGCATGGGTGGATGCACGAACGTCAGACCCTTGACGTCCTTGGCGGTCGCCTCCCACGCGTAGGCATCGTCGCCGGTATCGACGAGCGTCGGCAGCATCTGCCCAGCGATGCTCAGGTCCACATTCGGAATCCGCGCAATCAATGTGTACGGCAGCCAAAAGGCGTTTGGCAGCGGCACGGGCCTCTTGCTGACGACTAACGTTGACGTCGCAAAATCGAATTCGAGATACGACGTGCCGAAGGCGTTGAATCCCAGGATCCCGTCGACGTCGTCTCCATCTCCAATTACGGCGTAGTAGTTGCGCATCGATATGCCCGCGACACGCAGCTCGCCCGCGCGGACGATGGCGTGATGGCCCGGCACTTGACTGATGATCTGCACGCCGGCAGCGCGGACGGCTTTCGTGCTGAGAATCGTTACGCTCGCACCGGTGTCGAAGAGGAACGTAAACGGGCCGCGACCGTTTAGGAAGACGGTCACGTACGGAGACCGGTAGTGCCCGAACCAATCTGTCCCCGTTAGCGGGACTCGCGCCGGATCCGCAGGCCAGATGATCGTCTTGGCGCCTTGCAGGTACGCCTGATGGATCGCCTCGGGAATCTCGGCAGCCGGCGCGCGGCCGCGGGCAACGGCGCACGAGAGCAGTATTGCGATTGCGGTTGCGCGCAGGCGGGCGGCGATGCGATGCACCACCGTAGATTATCAAATATTCACCGCTTTTGATATCTCTTTTAGAGCGCGCCGGAGCCGTCGTGTTACGATGGCGCCGATGATACCGAGCGTTCGAATCGGGATGGCCGCGTGCCCCATTGCGTGGCTCGCGTCGACGGGAATTGCTTCTTCCGGTGCCGGCGCGCCGGCGATGTTTCGCGTGGATGCAGCACACTCGGGCGTCTACTCGTCGGCGGCGCCCTCGCTGAAATCGGTGCAATGGCGGTTTCATGCGGGCGCCGCGATGATCTCCTCGCCGGTCGTTTCCGACGGCGCAGTGTACGCCGGCAGCAACGACGGCGAGCTGTACGCGGTGCGCCGGAGTAACGGTACTCTGCTATGGCGGTCTTCAACCCGCGGCGCCGTAACGTCTTCGCCGGCGTTCTCCAATGGGGCAGTGTACTTTGCGAGCGCCGACGGTTACGTCTATGCCGTGGACGCGAGAACCGGGACGCCCCGCTGGCGGTTTAAGACCGGCGGCGAGCGACGGTTTGCAGCACCCGGCATCCACGGAATCAAGCCGGCCAACCAGATGATGGCCGACCCATTCGACATGTTCGTGTCCTCGCCGGCGATTGCCGATGGAACGCTCTACATCGGAAGCGGCGATCACAACGTGTACGCGTTGGACGCGCGCACGGGTGCCGAGCGCTGGCGCTTCGCGACGGGGGACGTCGTCCATGCATCGCCGGCCGTTGCAAACGGATTGGTGTACGTCGGAAGCTGGGACCGGAACTTCTACGCACTGGATGCGAAGACCGGAAAGCTTCGCTGGAAGTTCCTGACCGGCGACGATCGAAAGATTCACAACCAAATCGGCATTCAGAGTTCGGCTTCGGTGGCAAACGGCATGGTGTATTTCGGATGCCGCGACAGCCACTTGTATGCGCTGGACGCGCGCGACGGCACGCTGCGGTGGAAGCACGACGAGAAGGGAAGTTGGGTCATTGGGGCCCCCGCGGTTTACCGCGGGGCGGTCTACTTCACGACCTCCGACGAGCGCGTGTTCTTCGCCGTCGATGCGATGACGGGCAAAACGCTGTTCCACGATGCCTACGCCTCCTTTTCATTCTCTTCACCGTCGCTCGCCGGTGGCGTCGCCTACTACGGCACGTTTGACGGCACGCTCTACGCCGTGGATACGCGCGACGGGACGGTCGCGGCGACGTTTCTAACCGACGGCGCGAGAAAGAATCGGCCGGCGCATCTCGATAAAAAGGGCGACCTCGATCTCAATACGTTCTATTCGAGGAACACGATCGACGGTATCAATGCAGGCTTGGCGAAGATTTTTACGCTCGGTTCGATCGTCGGGTCGCCGGCGATAGCCGGCGGCGTGCTCTACATCGGCAGCACCGACGGAACGTTGTACGCCCTCCGTTAGTAAGGACGCCTTCGTGACGCTGCCGGGACCGGCATCCGGCGGCCGTCGAATCACTGGTTGATGCTTCCTTCGGGCGATATTCGGATTTCACGTTTCCGGCCGGAACGAGACTCATTCGGAGATCTCACGAAGCTGCTCAACGCCGCCTATGCGAGCTTGGCGGACGCCGGTTTAAATTACGTCGCTGCCACGCAGGGCGCCGAAGTCACGGCCAAGCGCATCGAGGCCGCTTCGGGATGCTGGGTGGCGCACGCAAACGAGGCGTTGGCCGGAACGATCTGTTACTACAAACGCAGTCGCACTCCGCCTGCGCCGGAGTGGTACGCGCGGGAAGACGTGGGGTATTTCGCACAATTCGCCGTCGATCCGTCGTTCCAGGGTTGCGGCATCGGTTCGCAGCTCATGAACGTTGCGGAAGAGCGGGCGATTGCCGATGGAAACCTGGAGCTTGCGTGCGATACCGCCGTGCCTGCGCTGCGCCTCGTCCGTTTTTACCAGCGACGAGGATTCCGCAGGGTGGGCAGACATCAATGGCCGCACGCCTGCTATGAGAGCGTGGTCTTGAGCAAGCGGTTGGGGATGACGATCCGCTCGGCAACGGACGCAGATTACCCGGCGATCTTGGCGATCTCCAATACGACGCGTTGGGAGAGGAGTGCCTTTCTCAAGCGAATGCTTTCGGATCGCGCCGTCGACGTGGCGTGCGAGGGCGAGCGGATCGCCGGCTTCAATGCGTGGAATCGCGAGTTCTTTTCAAAACCGATGGTGTGGCTCGTCGTCGTGCATCCGCACGACCGGAGCAAGGGGATCGGCAGCCTGTTGTTTTCCAAAGCGGAGCGCGACTGCGGCGGCACGCGGCTCTATGCGTCGACGAACCATAGCAACGTCGGAATGCAACGGTTTTACCAGCGCCGAGGTTACCGCGCTTGCGGCGAGCTCGATCTCGATCCGGGCGATCCCGAAATGTTCTACTGCATCGATCTATGATGCCGCCGGGGCACGACGCGCACCGTCATCGGCACCACAACGTTCTTCTGAAAAACCCAGAGCTGCAGACGGTCGCTTTGGATGGTCGATCCATTCGGGTCGAAACGCGCAGTAGCCGATCATATTCGCGGAGGCTTCGGCGACGATGATGGTATTGGCGCCGATCGCGTTGCGGAAGTAGGCGACCGTCTCTTCGAGCGTGTGGAGTTCCGGTACGTACGGCATCGACACGCGACGGACGAGGAGATGCAACGCTGCGATAGCCTCGGCGTCGTTGGTGCCGGCCTTGCGGAAGGCGATCGTTTGTTCCGGTCGATGAGCCACCGCCGATGCTTCTATGCGTAAGAAGCGAGCTCGCCCTTCGACTGCGGTGCTTCGCACCTTCGCTCAGGGTGACACAGGTTGGCACCTCCGCGCAGGTGAGAGGGATTGGCACATCCGCTCAGGGTGAGGCGACGTTGATGAAGAAGAGTGGCACCGATGCGGGAGCGGTGGGTTTCGTTCGATTGCTTCGGAACGCTCGTCGATTGGCACACGGGCTTTCGGCGCATTCTCGAGCGCGCGGGGGCGCGCACCGCGACCGAAATCGAGGCGGCGTTTCACCGCTATGAACCGGAGGTCGAGGCCGGCGAGTACCGCTCGTACCGCGAGGTGACGCGTCTCGCGCTCGAGCGCGCGATGGACGACGTCCCCGAGGAACCGCACCTCTCGGCAACGGCGATCGCCGACGACTGGGAATCGCTCCCGGTGTTCGAGGACGCGCCGAGGGCGCTGCAGCAGCTCCATGACGAAGGCTGGCATTTGGCGGTGCTCACGAACTGCGACGTGGATCTATTCGCCGTGACCGCGCCGTCGCTCGGCGTGAGGATCGATCGCGTCGTCACCGCGGAAGACGTGCGCAGTTACAAACCCGCGCTCAGGCATTTCCATCGATTCCGGGAAACGATCGGCGACGTACCCTGGGTGCACGTTGCCTGCAGTTGGTTCCACGACATCGCGCCGGCGCGCGCGGTCGGCATTCCGCGTATCTGGGTCGACCGCGACCGCACCGGTGAGGACCCGTCGATTGCGACGCGCGTCATACCGGATCTCGAGAGTTTGGCGACGATTCTCCACATGGTGATGCGATGACGCTCGGAATTTTGGTCGGCGGCGGACCGGCGCCCGGCATCAACGGCGTCATCGCGTCGGCGACCAGCGAAGCGATCGCGTGCGGCCATCGCGTGCTCGGAATATACGACGGCTATCGCGATCTCGCCTTAGGCAAGGTGCCGGCCACCGTGGAACTTACGGTCGACGAGATGTCGCACGTCGGCAACGCCGGCGGATCGATTCTTCGCACGTCGCGGACGAACCCGGCGGAAAGCAACGAGACGCTGGAGCGTTGCGTCGCCGGCCTCGAACGGTTGGGGATTCGCTACCTGCTGTGCATCGGAGGCGACGACACGACGTTCGGCGCCACGAAGATTGCGGAGCGCACCGGCGATCGCATCGGCGTCGCTACCGTACCGAAAACGATCGACAACGACTTGCCGCTACCCGATAACGCGCCAACCTTTGGCTTCGAAACCGCACGCTCGGTAGGCGCGCAAATCATCGAGAGCCTCATCGAAGATGCGCGCACGACGACGCGCTGGTACGTGGTCGTCAGCATGGGGCGCAAGTCGGGGGCGCTCGCATTGGGAATGTGCAAAGCCGCAGGCGCAACCCTGGCGGTGATTCCCGAGGAATTCCCGGCGCAATCGTCGTTGAGCGCCGTCATCGACACGATTGCCGGCGCAATCGTCAAACAGCGCGCGTTCGGGCGCAGCCACGGCGTCGCAGTCGTCGCAGAAGGCATTGCCGAACGCGTGTCGGTCGAGGCGTTGGGCGATGCACTCGGCGTAGCGGAACGCGATGCATTCGGCCACGTGCGCCTCGCGGACGTGCCGATCGGCACGGTGCTGCGCGACGGCGTGCGCAAGCGTTTGACCGGGTTGGGACTTCGTGCGACCGTGCTTGCCAAAGACATCGGCTACGAACTGCGTTGTGCCCGGCCGGTGCCGTTCGATCTGGACTATACGCGCACGCTCGGCTACGGCGCCGTCCGCTATCTGGTCGAAGGCGGCAGCGGCGCGCTGATCGCGCTGAGCGGCGGGCGCGTAGTGCCGGTACGTCTCGAAGAGCTGCTCGATCCCGAGACCGGCAGAATTCGGACGCGTTTGGTCGACGTGACGACCGAAGCCTATCGCGTGGCGCGCGACAACATGGTGCGCTTGGAACCCGGCGACCTCGAGGGCGCCAAGCTGGAGCGGCTCGCGGCGCAGACGAATCTCACGCCGCCGGCATTCGCCGACGCTTTCGCGCCGGTTGCGCGCTTGTGAGGAACGCACCGTGCTAATCGTCGCGACGTTCCTCGCCGTGCTGCTCGCGCAAGAGCCGCTCGCAGCGCCTTCGCCGCAACCGTCGCCGCTCAAGCAAATCATCGAGGTGAAGTCACGTCCGCTGTGCGCGACGCTCGGCCGGAACGTGGAAATCGCGTTGGTCGGCCTCATGAAAAACGACGACGTGATCGAATCGGGGCGGCGAGAGTTCGCCAAGATGGCGTGGGACCAAGCGCAAGGCTCGCGCGCGCTTGGCATCGACCGCCTGGCGCTCAAGAACGTCGCGTCGGCGATGGTACACAATCTCTACGCGATCGATCAAGTGCTCGACGATCCGGCGCGCTTTCCGAAAAATCCGTCGAGCGGCGACGAGCAGGCCGCCGACCGGATGAAGGCGGCGCTGCAAGCCGTCGAAGACCGTCAGAAGGCGCAGTTGAATCTCATCGACGGCACCGTCGAGACCGACGAGTTGAGCGAGATGCGCCACGATTACGCCGGCTTCAATCCGACGGTGAACGAGCCGAATCAGAGTTCGGTGCCGGCTGCGAGCCCGGCAGCGATTACCGACGCAGGAGTCGGCGCCGTTCCCAAAGCGGCCGCAACCATAGCGCCGCTCACCAGCGGCGGTTCGAGCGGCGGCCCCAACGGTGATGCCGGCGTCTCCGGCACATCGCCGGCCGCAGCATTCATGCGCGAACTCGAGAACGGCCAGACGTCCGACGTCCAACTGGAGAGCGAAGCGTCGGC
This sequence comes from Vulcanimicrobiota bacterium, assembly GCA_963704715.1. GTDB lineage: Bacteria > Vulcanimicrobiota > Vulcanimicrobiia > Vulcanimicrobiales > Vulcanimicrobiaceae > Tumulicola. The sequence goes on from OY969933.1 coordinate 2,907,496, forward strand.
GATCATCGTACCGATCGCGCAGGAGTGCCGATCGACTCCGGCAGAGTCGCCGAGTCCGTAAAGTCGCCTACCGACTCTCCGGCGGATTGAACGGAACCCAACGAGCGCTGCCTCCATGGCGACTACAGAAAAAGGCGGTCGTTTTGTCGCTAGGTAACATGGATTCGGTTCCGCCGAAAGGATAGAATTGGCGCGATGATGCGATTGACCGCGACCGTTTTGCTCGTTGCCGCGTTCGTGTTCGCGAGCGCACCGCGTGCGTGGGCCTCGACCACGGGAACGCTGCGAGGCCGCGTCGTGGAAGCCTCGACGAACGCTCCGGTGGCGGGCGCGACGGTGACGGCGGTTTCGCCTTCGCAGACGGCGACGACGACCACCGATGGCTCGGGCGCGTTCTCGTTTCTGGCCCTCAACCCCGATACGTACACGCTGCGGGTGGAGAAGGCGGGCTTTTCGCCGGCATCGCAGCCGGGAGCGAGCGTCTTTGCGGATCAGGCCAGCACCTTCGTCATCGTGCTTTCGCCGGCGCTCAAGACGATCGGCCGCGTGGCGGCGCGGGGCGCCGGAAGCCTGGTGCATCCCGGCACGACGAGCGACGTCTACTCGGTGAATGCGGCCGGACAGAAGGCGGCGCAGTCGGTTGCCGGATCGGGATCGCTCAACCAGGCGTACGGCGCGATCGCCAGCGTACCGGGTGTCGCGGTACCGTCGGGGCAGCAGGGCTGGTACCAAAGCGTCTACATCCGGGGCGGCGACTACGACCAAGTCGCGTATGAGTTCGACGGCGTGCCGGTCGTGCGGCAATCCGATTTCGCGCCGATCGTCACGCTTTCGGCGCTCGGCCAGCAGGAAGTCCAAATTTACACCGGCGGCACCCCCGCGACGTCGAACTCGTCGGGCCTCGCCGGCTATATCAATCAGATCATCAAGAGCGGAACGAGCCCGGGCTACGCGACGGTCGACGGCGCGATCGGCGCGCCACAGTTCTACCATTTCATTTCGGCGGAAACCGGCGGCGCGACGCCCGATCGGCTTTTCTCCTATTACGTCGGCCTCGCGGGAGCCAACCAAACGTATCGCTACGTCGATCAGTTCAACGGCGTTAGCGATCCGCAGTACTTCTATCCGCTCTCCGTTGAAACGAACAACGCCGTCTACTTCGTGCCCGATGGAAGCTGCACGCTCAAGCACGGTCCGAACTCGTGCGTCGGCGATCCAAACTACGGCGCGCTCTATTCGCCGGGCGCGTCGTACTTTCAAGCCGCCGGCTTCGATCGCGAAAACGTGATGAACTTCCACTTCGGCATTCCGCATCATAACGATGGGGGCAAGGACGACGTACAGCTGCTGTACGTCACCGGCAACATCGAGACGCAGTTCTATTCGTCGTACAACGACACGAACGCCGGAGGCGTCTATCCGGGCGGCATTCCTTATCTCGACTCGACCTACTACGGCGGCGCGCTTGCGAAAGCGCCGAACCCGGCGCGACTCTACACCGGCCGCTTTCCGTATAGCCCCACCGATCGCGTCTACAACAATTCCACGGTGAACGGAACGACCACGAATCCGTCGCTGGTGGGGCTCGATCAGCGCGACGGCAATAACGTCGGGTTTTCGGTGGAGAAGGTGCAGTACCAGCGCAACTTCGACAACCACTCGTACCTGCGCGTGCTCGGCTACAGCGAGTTCTCCGATTGGCTGATCAACGGACCTAACGGCGCGCAGTTGGATTTCGCGGCCGACCCGGCCGAATACGACGTGCTGGCGTGGATCTACGGCGGCGTGGCGATCTACTCCAATCAACTCGGCTCGCAAGAATCTGCTGACGTCGAGCCTTTCGTACAACACGCAGACCCTCGCGACGTACAACGCGGAGTTTGCCAGCGGCGGCCCGAAATTCGCGCGGGGCGACGGGGCTCGGCACGGTACTCTCGAGTTACGTCGGCAACAACGGTGATTGCTACAACTTCCGGACCGGCGCTCAGTGGAGCTGCTTTGCCGCCGGAAGCCAGGGCGGCCTATTCTACCAAACGCAGCCGGGATGTCCCAAGCCGCAAAACTCTCCGTACATTTGCCTGACGCCGAATACGGCGCCGGCAGGTTCGCCGGCGGCCAAAGCCGGCGCGCATTGGATCATGACGGAGAACGGCGACGCCGCGCAGTTCGACGACGTGCGCCCGATCTTCGGATCGCTCGCGGTCACCGACGTCTGGACGCCCAACGACCGGCTGCTGATCAATCTCGGCGCGCGCGTCGACAACTTCGTCTACAAGTTCGACAACACGGTCTCCGGGTTTCCGGCGCGCGCTTTCTGGTTCAACGCGTTCAATAACGAGAATTGCGGCGCGCCCGGCGCAGGATCCGGTCTCGCGGTGGAACGGCAGTTCGTTCTCACCTTGTCCGGCCGGCTACAAACCGATGACGGTTCCGGGCGTCGGGCTATCCAACACCGTGCCGGCGAGCACGTCGTATTGGACGTTCTCGCCGCGTCTGGCGGGCACGTACACGCTCAATTCCGATAACGTGCTGCGCGCTTCGGCGGGCCGCTACGTTCGCGCGGCGGCAACGTCGTCGCAAGAAATCAACGACCGTCAGCAAGACCTGCCCGATCAACTGTCCGGATTCTACAAACTCGGTTACACGACGCCGTATCACCGACGAATCTGCCGGACTCGTCGTGGAATTACGACGTCTCCTGGGAGCACCATTTCCACGGTACGAACTTGTCGTTCAAACTTTCGCCGTTCTACCGCGCGACGAGCAATCAGGTCCAGTATTTCGCGATCGACCCGGCGACCGGCATCGTGTCGGGCGTCAACGTCGGCAAACAAGAGTCCAGCGGCGTCGAGTTGTCGCTGCAAGGCGGCGATTTCACGAGAAACGGGCTCTCGTTCTCCCTGTCGTACACCTACACCGACAGCCGCATCAAGTACGCGCCGATCGCCAACGGCGTTTCGGTGCTCGACAGCCTCAACGCGGCGATCGAGCAGTATAACTCCTACACGCGCGGCTGCGCCGGATCGGCGGAGAAATCGACGATCTGCGGCGGCGGCCTCTACGCCGGCAACTCGCAGTCGGTATTCATTAATTCCGGCGGCGTGCACGTCGCCAACCCCTACTACAACGGCAGAATCGAACCGCTGATCGATCGCAACGGCTGGTTCACGACCTACGACGTCATTCCGACCGCGTTCAGCTCCGCCAACGGATTTGCGGTGCCCAACGTCGCGACCCTCCTGGTCAACTACAAGCACAACCGCTTCACGGTGACGCCGAACCTCACGTATTCGTCCGGCTCGTTCTACGGCTCGCCCCTCTCCTGGGGCGGATACGTGCCGCAATCGTGCACTCGCAATCCGGCGCTCAATCCGGTTGCGCCCGGAGCGAGCTGCAGCGGCTCTTATCAGAACGGTGCCGGCACGACAATCGCACCGGGCGTGATCTTCCTTCCGGATCCGTATACGCATCAGTTCGACACGCTGGGCGCGCTGCAGCAGCCGTGGCAACTCACGCTCAATCTGCAGGCGAGTTACGAAATCAACTCGCGTGCCACCGTGACGATGACGGCGTCGAACCTCTACAACCAGTGCTTCCAGCGCGGCTACGCGTGGGACGATCCGAACATCTGCATGTACTCGAATCTGCCTTCGAATATTTTAGCGCCCGCTGGAAACTTCATCGCGAACCCGCCGACGCAGCTAAAATTTCCGTACGGTCCGTGGTCGAACCAAAACGAAGTCGGCTACACCGCCGTGAAGCAGCCCTTCCAGCTGACCGTCGACCTCAACTTCCGGCTGTAGCGCCCTTCGACTACGCGCTTCGCGCTTCGCTCAGGGTGACACGGTTAGGGAGTGAAGCGGACGATACGATTGTTGTACGAGTCGGCGACGAAGACGTTTCCATGTGCGTCGACGGCGACGCCGTAAGGACCGCTGAAGCCCGAGCCGATCGCGAGGATCGTCCCGTCCGGTTGGACTTCTTTCACGGCGTTGTTCGAGGTGTCGGCGACGAAGAGATCGCCTTGTGCGTCGAGCGCCAGGCCGTTGGGATGGTTGAAGCCCGAGCCGATCGTCGTCGTCGTGCCGCTGGGCGTAACCTTGACGACTTGATTGGCCATCGTGTTGGAGATGTAGACGTTCTTGGCTGCGTCGACCGCAATGCCGCCGTCGGAATCGAAGACTCCGCCGATCCGCGTGATGCGTCCGTGGGAGATTTTCTTTGCGACGTTGTTGCCGGTGTCGGCAACGTAGACGTTTCCGGCCGCGTCCAGCGCAACGCCTTCGGGCAAGTAGAAGCCCTTTCCGAGCTTCACGTACTGACCCTTGGGCGGATACATGCGAACCGGTGCGACGCGCATTTCGGCACAGCCGACGAAGACGTCGTCGTTCGCATCGACCGCGATACCGAACGGCGTCTTGAGCTCGCTGGCAATTTGCTTCGTGGTGCCGTCGGTGAGGATCTCCACGATAGTTCCGTTATTCGTGTCGGTGACGAAGACGTTGCCGTTCGGATCGACGGCAACGCCGCGCGGAATATTGAAACCGGTACCGATGACTTTGAGCATTCCGGTTCGCGCGACGACCTTCACCGCGTTGTTGCGCGTGTCGCCGACGTATACGTTTCCGGCGGCATCTACGGCGACGCCGCCCGGCCGTCCGAAGCCGGAGCCGACGACGACGGTCGTGCTGCCGGAGACCTCATCGATGACGTTGTGATTCGTATCCGCTACGAAGATGTTGCCCGTTGCGTCGCGAGCGACCGCATCGGGCGCGCTGAAACCGCTCCCGACCTGCGTGACTTGGCCCTTCGGCGAAAGTTTGACGACGCGGTTGTTGCCCGTGTCGGCGACGATCACGAAGCCGAGCGTTCCTACCGCGATGCCTTGCGGCGCGCTGAAGTTCTTTCCGATTTGCGTGATGGTGCCGCCGGTCGTCACCTTCTTAATCGCGTTGTTGCCGGTATCGGCGACGAAAACCGTACCGTCGGTTCCGACGGCGACGCCGGCGGGCGCTTTGAATCCCGAGCCGATCGTCGTGATCTTGCCGCCGATGCGGGCGATCTTCTTGACGGCATCGTTGCCAGTATCGGCTACGAACACGTTTCCGGTTGCGTCAAGCGCAACGCCGTCGGGCGCGCTGAAGCCGGAACCGATCGACGACGTGTGGCCGGACGGCGCGATTTTCTTCACGGCATTGTTACCGGCGTCGGCGACGTAGACGTTGCCCGTCGCGTCGACGGCGACGCCGCGCGGCGATATGAATCCGCTTCCGATGCCGCGCGTCACGTCGTGCGGATGCATCGTGGCGGCGGGAGCGTAGGCCCCGGCCGCGCCCGGAGGCGTGGGAGCGGCAAGTGAGCCGGGCGAACAAGCGCTCACGGCAAGCGCGGCCCCTAACGCCGTAAAGCGCAGGGTCCGCTGGGACACGAAAATTCCGGTGATCATAATGCAGACACCTCTTACAGCGTTTCCAGCCGCTTCTGTCCGGTTTGCGGACAGACCTTTGGAGGAGGAAAGATGAAGGCCGAACGGGTCGCATTCGTAATGTATCCGGTGACCGACATGGCGCGCGCGACGGAGTTCTATCGCGGCGTGCTCGGGTTCGAACAATCGGGATTGTCGAGCGATTTCTGGGTCGAGTTCGACGTCGGCGGCGTTACGTTCGGCATCGGCAACTTCGAACAGGCGGGGAAGCCGGGTACCGCTCAGTCGCTTGCGATTGAAGTCAGCGACATGACCATGGCGCGCGCCGAACTTGCGGGGCGGGGCGTCGAGACGACCGAGCCTTTTGAAACGCAGATTTGCTATATCTCGATCGCGCGCGACCCGGACGGAAATCAAGTCGTGCTGCATCAAGCCAAAACGTGAGCGCCCTTCGTCCTTCGACTGCGGCGCTTCGCGCCTCCGCTCAGGATGACACCCCTGCGGCGCTTCGCGCCTCCGCTCAGGATGACACAGTTGCGGCGCTTCGCGCCTCCGCTCAGGATGACACAGTTGCATCGCTGCGCGATGCGGCGCTCAGGGTGACGGTGATGGTTGCGGTGCTGTGCGTTTCGGTGGGAGCGGGAGCGCGGCCGGGGGCGCTGGATCTGCTCGACAAACTCGTGGGAACGTGGCAGAGTGCCGGAACGTTTGTCGACAGCGCGTATAGCAAAGCCGGGACGGCCACGGGCACCACGACCTGCGCCTGGTCGCGCGACCGCTATTTTTTACTCTGCCAGCAGACGGTGTCGATGAACGGAAAGCCCGACCACGGCGTCGCGATCTATACCTACGACGACGGGACGAGCGCGTATAAGTTTTACAACGTCGGCATCAATCGCATGGGTAGCACGGCGATGACCGTCGACGCCAAGTCGATTACGTACGATAGCTCGTTCGACGACGGTGGAAAACACGTGCTGACGCGCACCACCAACGTCTGGGAATCTCGGGGAGCGTACGCATGGCGCGCCGAGTATTCGCTCGACGCCGGAAAAACCTGGGTCTTGATGGGGTCGGGGAAATCGCTACTCGCGATCGACGGGTAAAAACGACGGCGGCTGCGTCAAGAAATACTGCTTCGACTTGTCCGACGGAATCGTCGCGAATGAGCGCGGCTTCTGCTTGAAGTTGAAGACGTTCCCGATCGAGGCGGCGCGGACGTCGGTGGTGCCCAGGTTCCCGAGTTTGAACGTGCCCTCGATGAATTTGAGAATGCTGCCGAACTCGTATTGCGTATGCGAAATTTCGCCGGCCGGCACGAACGGCGACACGATGATGACGGGAACGCGGAACCCGAGCCCGTAGACCGTGCCGTCGGCGGTCTTGTCGAGCGGCGGCGGCGCCTCGTGATCGTAGAAACCGCCCCAGTCGTCCCATAAAATGAAAATCGCGGTCGATTTCCAGTATTTGGACTCGCCGACGGCGTTGACGATCGAGGCGACCCAGGCCGGACCGTTATCGGGCGCTTTCGCGCCATTCGGATGGTCGGAGTTAGGCTGTTCTGGAATGACCCACGACACCGCCGGCAGCGTGCCGCCGGAGATGTCGTTGAAGATGTTCGTCTCCGGCGTGGAGACGTCGGCCGACCAATCGGGGCCGAACCGCACCGCCTGAATTGCGGCGAACGCGTTCCACAGCGCTCCCGAGTAGTTGTATTTATAGAGCGGCGCGTAGTATTTCCAGGAGACGCCCTTGCTGTCGAGCAGGTCGGCCATCGTCTTGTACTGGGTGAAGCACGGGAACGGCCCCTGATTCAGCAAGTAATCCTTTTTGTCGTCCATCAGCGACGTCGTGGTGGGCGGAGATTTCGGCGCGTCGCATCCCCAACTGTGCCATTCCGACGGATAGTCGATCACGCTCTGCGACGAATTGATCGAGGTCGTGCCGGCGATGAGATCCTGGTGGGCCGTGAAGCTGCCGCTGCCTTGGGTCTGGAACATGTGATCGGCGAGCGCGTACCGCTGCGCCATCGTCCAATACGGCTGAATCTGCGCCGGGTTCACGTATTGATACGCGTAGGTGCCGCACGGCTTGCTGCCGTCGATCTTGCAGAGATCGAAGCCGTTCATCTTGGCGTGGTTGTATTCGGCGTAGTAGGTCTTCCAATCGTGATTGATGTCGAGCGCGCCGGCGAGGGCCTTCATTTTCAAGGTCTGCGACGTACCGTCGTGCTTCTTCCCGCTGGTGGCGCCGTCGGCGCCCGGAAAGGTCCCAAACAGGTTGTCGAAACTGCGATTCTCCTGGACGATCAGCACGATGTGTTTGACGTGCAGGCTGCTCGCATCGTCTTGAAGCGTTGGACCGGCTACCGATGCGGGCGCAAAGGACGTGCCGGCACTCGTACCGCCGCAACCGGAAACGGCAACCGCGACGATTGCTGCAAGAAGCGTGACTCGTTTCATTCGTCGTCCGGACCTCGCGCGTCGGGCGGTTCGTTGATGAAATCGGCGGCACGCATGTTCGTCGGAATCGGCGAGAACGCGCGCGGGGCCCGCGAAAAGTCGAAGCAGTCGCCGGCGGGCGAGTTCGCGCGCCGGTCGGTGGCGGCCAGCGCCGCCAGATCGAACCGTTGCTCGATGAACTTGAGCATGCTTCCGTGCTCGTATTGCACGTGCGAAACGTACCCCTTCTTGGCGTACGGCGAAATTACGATGAGAGGAACGCGAATTCCTAACCCGTCGTAATCTTTCAGCGGGGGCGGAACGTGATCGTACCAGCCGCCGTAGTCATCCCAAAAAACGAAAATGGCCGTCGAGTTCCAATACGGCGACTTACCGATCGCGTTGACGAGCGATGCGACCCAATGGGGACCGTGGTTAGATTCGCAGCTCGCATGGTCGGAGTTCGCGCAGGTAGGAGTGACCCAGGTCACCGCCGGCAGCTTGCCGTTTGCAACGTCTTTGAAGAAACGGGTCTGCGGCGCGGCGACGTCGGTTTTCCAATCGGGGCCATTGCGGATGTGGTCGATGGCCTGAAACGCGTTCCAGATGCCGCTTCGCGGATTGCTCACGCCCGACGTGTAGTAGCGCCACGAGATGCCGGCGGCATCGAGTTCGTCGCCGAGCGTCTGATTGTCGAAACAGGGGGAGATGTTCGGCCCGAACGCTCGCTGCTGCGTGATCGTCGGAATGACGTCGCCGCTGCCCCCGCCGCATCCCCATAGGCCGGATGGGAAGTTCACAGACGAACTCGCTTGCCCGGCAATGATGTACTGGTGCGACACGAACGAGCTGCCGTCGAAGTTGGACGCGAACATCCGGTCGGCGAGCACGTACTGCGACGCCATCGCAACGTACGGCTTGGTCTCCGTTGCGGGTACGTAGCCGTATTGCGAATCGGGCTTCGGGCATTTCTCGGGCCGCCGCCCAACCCGCAGCTCATCGCCTCCTTGTCGAAGCCGTCCATCTTGCATTTCGTGCCGGGAAGATTGCCTTGGCCGTCGCAAGCGGCGAAGTAGCTCGCCGAATCGTGGTCGATGTCCCATACCGTTTCGAGACCGAAAGGTTTGAGATCGAGCTTTTCGCCCGTGCTGGTGTATCCGTACGACTGCGTATCGGCGCCCGGAAAACCTTGGAACAAATTATCGAAGCTGCGGTTCTCCTGGACGATAATCACGACGTGATCGATCTTGTCGATGCCCGGCGGCTTGTCGGGAGAGAGTGCACGCGCCGCTACGGTAGGTGCGATTCCGGCCTGCGGAGCGGAGCAGCCGGCGAAAAAGAGTGCGAGTGCGAAAAGCGTCCTTCGACTGCGCGTGCTGCGCACGCTCCGCTCAGGATGACACATTGTACTGCGCTCGGGATGACACATTGTACTGCGCTCGGGATGACACATTGTGCTGCGCTCGGGATGACCGGGACTATTCATTGTCGGGGGGCCTGGGATCGAGCGGTTCGCGTTCGAAGTCGGCGGCGTGCAGACGGCTGGGAATCGTTACGAACGGGCGCGGCGGTTGCGAAAAGTCGAAACAATCGCTCTCCGGAGAGTTCGCGCGCGCGTCGGACGCCGCCATCCGGGCGAGCCCGAACCGATCTTCGACGAACTTCAAGATGCTGCCGTGCTCGTAGCGAACGTGCGAGACGTAGCCTTGTTTTGCGTATGCCGAGATAACGAGCAGCGGAACGCGCGCGCCGAGCCCGTCGTAATCGACCATCGGCGGCGCGACGTGATCGTACCATCCGCCGCCATCGTCCCAAAACACGAAGACGACAGTCGAATCCCAATACGACGACTTCCCGATCGCGTTCACGATCGATGCAACCCAATGCGGGCCGTGATTGGAGTTGCAGGCGGCATGGTCGGAGTTCGCACAGGTCGGCGTGATCCACGAGACCGCGGGGAGCTTTTTGGCGGTAACGTCCTTGAAGAAGCGCGTCTGCGGCGTGATGACGTCGGATTTCCAATCGGGACCGTAACGAATGTGCCCGATCGCCTGGTATGCGCTCCAGTTTCCGGCGTCGCCGGTTTCAATCTTCGACGTATAGTAACGCCACGAGACGCCGGCGTGGTCGAGTTCGTCGGCGAGCGTCGTGCCGTCGAAGCACGCCTGGATCGGGCTGCCGTAGGTTCGCTGTTTGGTCAGCGTCGCAACCGTATCGTCCGGTCCGCCGTCGCAACCCCACACGTTGGTAGACGGAAAGTCGACCGAACGGTCGGCTTGCGCCGCGATGGCGTATTGATGCGACACGAAACTGCTGGCGTCGAGATTCGAGGTGAACATGCGATCGGCCAGGACGTACTGTTGCGCCATCGCGACGTACGGTTTCGTCTCGGCGGAAGGCACGTAGCCGTATTGCGGGTCGGCATTGGGGCAGCGGGGGCCGCCGATCGGACGTCCGCACGTGACCGCTTCTTTATCGAAGCCGTTCATCTTACAGTGGGTGCCGGGGAGATTGCCCGTGCCGTTGCACGCCGCAAAGAATCCCTGCGAATCGTGTTCGATGTCCCACGGCGCCTCGAGGCCGATCGGTGCGAGCGAGACTTTCGTTCCGGTGCTCGTGTAGCCGTACGGCTGCGTATCGGCTCCGGGATAGCCTTGAAACAAGTCGTCGAACGTCCGGTTCTCCTGAATGACGATCACGACGTGCGAGATCTTTCCGCTGCCGGCGTGGCGACTCGCAGGCGGGAGCATCGCGCGTGCGGAGTCCGTGGCCGTGCCGCCGGCACAACCGGCCAAGAAGAGCAGCGCCGCGGCCGCGATGCTACTGGTCGTCGATGGGGCGAGAATCGGGCGGTTCACGTTCGAAATCGATGGCGTTCATGTGCGTGGGAATGGCCGTGAAGGGGCGCGGCTGCTGCGAGAAGTCGAAGCAATCGCCGGCCGGAGAGTTGGCGCGCTTGTCGCTGGCGGAGAGACGCGAGAGACCGAAGAGATCTTCGACGAACTTGAGAACGCTGCCGTGCTCGTACTGGACGTGGGAGACGTAGCCTTTCTTCGCGTACGGCGAAATGACGATCAGCGGAACCCGAATGCCGAGCCCGTCGTAATCGACCGTCGGCGGGGGCACGTGATCGTACCATCCGCCGTAATCGTCCCACATCACGAAGATCGCGGTTGAGTTCCAATATTTCGACTTTCCGATCGCATTGACGAGCGAGGCCACCCAATACGGTCCGTGGTTCGTGTCGCACTCACCGTGGTCGGAGTTTGCGCAGGTCGGCGTCACCCAGCTGACGGCAGGCAGTTTGCCGGCAGTGACGTCTTTGAAGAAGCGCGTCTGCGGCGTGATGACGTCGGCCTTCCAATCCGATCCGTAGCGAATGTGGTTGACGGCTTGATACGCGTTCCATATCCCGCCCAACGCGTAGTCGACTTTCGACGTGTAGTAGTGCCACGAAACGTGAGCGGCGTCGAGTTCGTCGCCCAGCGTCTGGTAATCGAAGCAGACCGGAACTTTTACGTTGAGCGTCCGCTGCTGCGTGATCGTCCATATCGTGTCCGTGTTTCCGCCGTCGCAGCCCCAGACGCCCAGCGAGGGATAATCGATGGCTGCGGCCGCCTGAGCCGCGATGAAGTACTGATGCGAGACGTAGCTGCTGCCGTCGAAGTTCGACGTGAAGGTGCGGTCGCCGAGGACGTATTGCGTCGCCATGGAGACGTACGGTTTGGTTTCGCTGGGCTTGACGTAACTGTACTGCGGATGCTGATTCGGACAGGGCGGATTGGGATTGATGCCGCAAGTGGCGATTTCTTTGTCGAAGCCGTCCATCTTACAATGCGTGCCGGGAAGTTTTCCGGTTCCGTCGCAGGCTTCGTAGTATGCGGCCGAGCGATGGTCGACGTCCCACTTGATGCCGAGATCGATCGGCTGCAGCGTAATTTTTTGGCCCGTGCTGGTGTAGCCGTACGACTGTGAATCGGCGCCGGGGAAGCCTTGAAAGAGATTGTCGAAACTCCGGTTCTCCTGCACGATGACGACGACGTGGGAGATTTTGCCGGCGCCGGTGCGACCGGTGAAGGCTTGCATGTCGCCCGGCGCGGGCATGATAGCGCCTCGAGGACCGCCGCCGCATCCGGCGAGCGAAACGCACAAGGCGCCGGCGAAGACGATCGAAGTGATGGTGGCGAAGCGTCGCATTGTAGGGTTCCTCACGATCAGTCGTTATCGGGCGGCCGCGGATCGTCCGGCTCTCGCTCGAAGTAGGTTGCGTTCAGCGGGGCTTTGATCGGCACGAAGGCGCGCGGCTGCTGCGAGAAGTCGAAGCAGTCGGCGCCCGGGGAGTTGGCGCGTGTATCGCTGGCGGAGAGCCGGGGCAGACCGAACACATCCTCGACGAACTTTAGAATGCTGCCGTGCTCGTAGTGCACGTGCGAAACGTAGCCTCGTTTTGCGTACGGCGAGATGACGAGCAACGGCACGCGGATGCCGAGGCCGTCGTAGTCGACGTATGCCGGTGCCACGTGATCGTACCAGCCGCCGTAGTCGTCCCAGAAAACAAAAATCGCGGTGGAATCCCAATACTTGGACTTTCCGACGGCGTTCACCAGCGACGCGACCCAGCTCGGACCGTGCCCGGTATTGCAGAAGGCGTGATCGGAGTTTTCACAGGTTGGCGTGACCCAACTCACCGCCGGCAGTTTGCCTTGGCGCACCGCGGTGAAGAAGCGTTTGGCGGGGTCGAGCACGTCGTTCTTCCAATCCGGCCCGTAGCGGATGTGACGGATCGCCTGATAGGCATTCCATAAATCGCCGTCACCGTCGATGCCGGCGGTGTAGTATTTCCACGAGATGCCGGCGGCGTCGAGTTCGTCGCCCAGCGTTTGATTGTCGAAGCAGGCGACGATTTGCGGACCGGAAGTGCGCTGCTGCGTGAGCGTGCCGATCGTATCTGTCTTCCCGCCGTCGCATCCCCACACCGTTGACGGAAAGTCGACCGCCGAGCTGGCTTGCCCGGCGATGATGTACTGATGCGAGATGAAACTGCTGCCGTCGAGATTCGATGCGAACATCTTATCGCCGAGCACGTATTGCTGCGCCATCGAAAAATACGGCTTGACCTCATTCTCGGGGACGTAACCGTACTGAGGCGTCTTGCTGGGACACGGCGGCGGCCCGCGCCCGCAGGTGACGTCTTCTTTGTCGAATCCGTTCATCCGGCACTTGGTGCCGGGGATCGAGCCCGTGCCGTTGCACGCCGAGATGTACGATTTAAACGTATGATAGACGTCCCAGGGAATGGAAAGGTCGGTCGGGGCGAGCGAGACCTTGGCGCCGGTGCTGGTGAACCCGTACGACCGCGTGTCGGCGCCTGGATACCCTTGGAAGAGGTTGTCGAGGCTGCGATTCTCTTGAATGATGATCACGACGTGATCGATCTTTCCGCTCCCGCTCGACGCGCGCACCGCAGCAACCGCGCTCGCCGGCGGAAGTGCGGCGGGCGGCGGACCACCCGGCCCGCTGCACGCGCAGAGCGTGAAGGCGGCAACGATGAACCCTCGGCCGGCCTGCCGGTAGTGACGCAAAGGCGACTCCTCGAGTGCAAATTATGGGGTCCGGAAACCTACGACGGGCGGCCCACCGAATCCCGGACGAGGCCGTTCCAGTGTCTTTACATTACCTTTACAAAGATGAGGGGTCGAGCCTGCAGGTAACGCTTGCCTCGGAGCGCATTGTAGGTATCCCCCAGGTGTGGACCAGGGTCATCATCCGATTCCCGATCGAATGCAACTGACTTTCACACTTTCATGAAAGAAAAGGGAAATTCATCAATGAAGATTTCCAACTCGGCCAAGTACGTCATCGGCGTATCGGCGGCCGTTGCTCTCCTCGCCGGCTGTACGGGCAATGGCGGGACGGGCCTGACCCCCTCGAATTCTCTGGCGCCGTCCGCGCATCGCACGATGGGCGCCAATCACAAAGTGAATCTCTCCGAGGCGCTCGTTGTCCCGCGTAGCGTGAAAGCGAACCTCTCGCACAAGATTCAGAACGAGCACATCGTTAAGCCCAACTGCTGCGCGCTGCAAAAGACGCTCTTCGTGACCGACGCGTTCGGCGGCTCGAGCTTCACAGGTGCCGTGTACGCGTTCGACTACAACTCGGGCGCTTCGCTCGGTCAACTCGCGGCCCCGCCGGAAGGCTGGAGTGAAGTCCAGGGCGCCTGCTCTGACACCAACGGCAACGTCTACTTCGGAAACACCGGTATGTCGACGGTCGACGAGTACAGCCACAGCGGTTCCTACATCTAGCACGTTCTCGGATCCGGGCCAGTTCCCGGTCGGCTGCGCGTATGACAAGTCCAGCGGCAAGCTGGCGATCATCAACATCATCGACACGAGCGGCGGCCCTGGCAGCGTCACGGATCGGCGGCAACACGTACCACGCGTCCAACATGTCCCGCATATACTTCGGTGGATACATGGGCAAGACGGGCGTGCTCTACGTCTCGGGCTCCGATTCGTCGGGCTTCTTCCAGTACGACTCGTTTAGCGGCGGATCGTTCACGAACGTCGGCGTCCACGGCGCCAGCGTTGGCTTCCCGGGCACGGTTGCGTACTCGGCGATGAACAAGTGGATGAACGTTGGCGACCAAGACACGTTCTCGGCCCCGACCTTCTACCAGGTCGATGCCTCGGGTAACGTTCAAGGTTCGACGGTAACGGAATGCACGCAGTACTCGGACTTCTGCGACATCGTCCAAGCGGCGATCAAGGGACCGGGACTCGTTGGACCGGATGCAGTTCTGCTCAGCGCCAACCGCTTCGCCTACCCGGCCGGCGGCGCGCCGACGCTCAACTACTCGGCCTCCTACGTGCAGCCGATCGGTTCCGCAGTCAGCCCGAACAAGGGCGGCGGCGACTAGCCTAACCTACCAACGTATCGGGAATCAATCGGACGAACGGGCTCGCTTAGGCGAGCCCGTTTTCCTTTTTGTCTTTATTCGCCCCAACTCGTTGTCAGGTCGGCCCTCGATTACCCCGTAGTAAACTTCGGGCCGACCTTCCTAGATTTGAGGCGAATAAAGACAAAAAGCTAGGCGAACTCGAGGGACGCATCGCCGGCAGTGCCGAGTAATGCGAGATTGACGGCGTCGTCGGCGGTCAGCGATGCACCGATCGCGGTCAAGGCCGACAGTTGCGCGCCGGGAACGTGTGCGCGAAGCAACGCTTCAAGGCGCGTTTGCGTCGTGACCTCGGTGTGCTCGCGCAGGTAGCCTTCCCTCGCGTGCGCCGCCTCGGCGTAGCCGGCCAGCCTGGCCCCAATTTCGTAGTCGGATTCGAGGGCGGAGACGAGCGCGAGATGCTCGAGTGCGTTCGTCATGCAATAAATTTCGGGATACAGACGTTGGCCTTCGTGCAAAGCCTGCCGGCCGGCTTCCTTCGCTTCGCCGAGCCGTCCGGATGCGACGAGATAGCCGCACAGGTTGGAGAGGCACAGTATCACGCTGACGCGATCGTCGGTCGCACGAAATTCGTCTATCGCTCGGCGGACGAGGCTTACGGCTTCTCCGGTGTTGCCGCGCCAATGCTCGTTCTCCGCCTGGTTCTGGGCGCACACGGCCGCCTCGGTCACGTCACCGGCTGCGAGAAGCAGGGCGCGTAACTCGCTGAAAAATAGCGTGGCCGAATCGTAGTCGCCGCTCAGCGCCCACGCGGTTGCCCTCAAAAAGCGCGACCTGTGGGTGGGGCCGGCGTATTCGTCGTGCGCATCGAGCGCATCCGATGCTTCCGAAAACTTGCCGCGGCGTATGAGCGCATGCGCGTAAGCCGTCAGCGCAACGCTCAAGGCTGCCTCATCGCCGCACGTGCGCGCCTCTTCGAGCGCGCGCTCTGCGGACGTCATACAGAGGTCGGGGTTCGTGTTACAGGACGTGTAGGCGATCGTCGACCAGAGGTTCGCCGCGAGCTCGGGTTCCGTGCCGGGCAAGAGCGACGCGTAGTGTTGCGCGCGCCGCAGCCCCTCGTCGTGAAGTCCCGCCCGTCTCCAACTGACGCCGGCGGCGGCCAGCAGGCTGGCGCCTTCGCAAACGTCGTGCGCGACGGCCCAGTCGAGCGCGGCGCGGACCTCTTCAAGTTCCGCCGCGAAGACGGCGTCCCGGTGGGTGGTGTTTACGGCCGAAGGCGCCTCGGCCGGAACCGATCCGAAGATGCCTTGGAGATAGCGAAGATGGCGTCGCGACGTCGCGTTCCGCTCGGCCGATTCCGACAACCGTTTGGCGTACGCTCGCGTGGATTCCAAAAGGCGAAAGCGTTGCTCGCCGTCACGCGCTTCCCGTACGACCAGAGATTTATTTACGAGCGACTGCAGCGTATCGACGATCTCGAACTCCTGGATGCTCGCATCGTTGCCGACGGCAATCGCGCCCTCAAAGGTGAAACTGCTGGCAAACACGGCCACGCGCCGAAGAAGCGTGCGCTCGCGCTCTTCGAGCAATTGGTAGCTCCAGTCTATCGCTGCCAGCAGGGTTTGTTGACGGGCAAGCACGTCGCGCCGGCTCCCCGCCAGCAGATGAAAGCGCTCGTCAAGCCGTCGAGCGAGCTGCTGCGGAGTGAAAATCTTTACGCGTGCGGCGGCGAGTTCGATCGCGAGCGGTATGCCGTCGACGCGGCGGCAGATGTCGGCGATGACGCCATGATTTTCCGGCGTTAACGTAAAGGCGTCGTCGACCGCGGCCGCCCGCTCGGCAAAGAGCGCGACGGCCGCCTCGGAAGCGAGGGAAGGCATTCGAAACGTCGCTTCCCCTTCAATCTCGAGGGGTTGTCGCGAAGAAGCGAGGATCGTGAGCTGCGGACACTCACGAAGCAGCCGTGCGGCCACCGTTGCGACGCCGGCGATGACGTGTTCGCAATTGTCGAGGATCAACAGCGCTTGCAAGCGCTTCAGCGCCCGAGCGAGTTGCGCTAACGAATCGGCCTGCCCGATGAGCTTTACGCCCATCGCCGTGGCCACGGTGGTGGCGATGTGTTCGGCATTCGTGAGTGGTGCCAACTCGACGAACCAAACGCCGTCGGGAAATTGGTTCAGCAGGTCTTCTCCGACCTGTAGCGATGCGCGCGTCTTGCCCACGCCGCCGGCGCCCGCAATCGTGACCAACCGATGGGACGCAAGCAGGCTGGTAATCCTGGCCACTTCGTCTTCCCGTCCGACGAGATCGGAAAGCAGCGGCGGAAGATTGGTGCGCGCTTCGTCGTCGCCAGCGCGTCGCGCTGCCCCGCCGGGGCGGCGCCCCCGGGCGAGCTCCGCCGCAGCGGTGAGTTCGTCACGCGCGACGCCTCGTACGTCCAGCGCTTCGAGCAATAACGCCAAGGTATCGCGATGGGGTGCGCGGCGGATGCCGCGCTCGTAGGCGCCCACGGCTTGAGCGCTGATTCGAGCCCGTTCCGCGAGCTGCTCTTGAGATAGCCCGGCGCCGACCCGTAATCGCTTGAGCAGCGTCCCGAAACTGAGAGACTCCTGCTGCTGCACCCGGCGCCTCCGTCACGGAAGTGGATATCGCCGAACCTACGGCGCGCCTAGCCGGTTGCCTTCTAATTGTATGGGATAAATGTCTGGGCGTCGGTAGTCCCCCACGCTAAAATTCGGCACGATTAGGGAATGATGAAGTATTTCTGCCATGTCTGCGCCGTCGTCGCGCTTCTATCGGGCTGTTCGAGCAACGGCGGGTCGCAGTTAGCGCCTTCCGGCAACTCGGTAAATGGAGCGCAACGCTCGGCGATGGGTCGGGGTCACAAGATCGATCTTTCCGAGACGCTCGTGGTGCCCAGAAGCGTCAAACCGAACCTCATGCGCAAAGTGCCTAAGGAGCGCTTAGTGAAACCGAACTGCTGTGCGCTGCAGAAGACCCTCTTTCTCAGCGACGCGTTCGGCGGCTCGAGCTTCACCGGCGCCATCTATATGTTCGATTACGTAACCGGCGTTGCGCTCGGGCAGGTGGCCGCACCGCCGGAAGGCTTCGACGAAGTGCAGGGCGGATGCTCCGACGACAACGGCAACGTGTACTTCGCGAACACGGCCATGTTGACGATCGACGAGTTCGACCATAGCGGCACCTACGTCGCGACCTTCGCGGACCCGGGAGAGTTCCCCGACGGCTGCTCGTACGACAAGTCCAGCGGCGATCTTGCGGTGTCGAACATCATCGACACGAGCGGCGGCCCCGGCAGCTTCTCGATCTTTAAGAACGGCGTGCTGCAGCACACGTACACTCCGCCAAATATGGCTCGGGTGTACTTTATCGGCTATCAGGGCAAGACGGGCGTCTTGTGGATCGACGGCTCGGACTCGTCCGGGAATTTTGCGTACGACTCGTTTAAGGACGGAACGTTCACGGACGTCGGCATCCACGGCGTGACCATCGCGTTCCCGGGAAGCCTTCAGTGGTCGGCGCAAACTAAGACGATGGTGCTCGGCGACCAGGGTACGTTCAGTGCGCCGGCGTTCTACTGGATTGACGATAACGGCAACGTCGTCGGCCAGACCGTGTTGCAGTGCGACCAAACCTCAGATTTTTGCGACGTGGTTCAAGCCACGATTAAGGGATCGGGCATTGTTGGACCGGATGCCATCGAACTGGGGGTGGCGCGGTTCCCGTTTTCGGCCGGCGGCGCACCGGTACTGGAATACCTGGGTCCCTTCGTGCAGCCGATCGGATCGGCGGTGAGTCCGAACAAGAAGTAGCAGCGCGTTATTCGGTGTCGACGGGGGCGTAAGACGGCGGCCGGTGCAGAAAGTAATCGCGCCCTTCTTGCGACGGAACCACTTTGAAGCGGCGAGCTTTCTGATTGAAGTGAAAGATGTCGCCGATCGATTTGGCGCGCACGTCGGTCGTTCCGAGCGAGCCAAGGTGGAACGTCTCCTCGACGAATTTGAGGATGCTGCCGAACTCATATTGCGTGTGCGCGATCGTGCCTGGCGCAACGTAGGGCGAGATGACGAGCATCGGCACCCGGAATCCCAGGCCGCCGGCGTTGTCGAAAAACGGCGGCGGAACGTGATCGTACCAGCCGCCCCAGTCGTCCCAGACGACGACGATGACGGTGGAGTTCCAGTAACTGCTCGTGCCGATCGCATTGACGACCGATGCGATCCACGCAGGGCCGGTGTACTTGCCGGTCTTCGAGTGCGCGTGATCGGAATCGACTTGGTCGGGAATCACCCACGAGACCGCCGGCAGCTGTGAATTCGTTACGTCGTTGAAGATGTTCGTTTCGGGCATCGAAATGTTCGTCGTCCACTCGGGACCGTTATAGACCGCGTCGATCGCGGCAAACGCGTTCCAGAGCACGCCGACGGTATTAGGTTTGTGCGGCGGCGCGTAGTATTTCCACGAAACGTGCTTGGCATCGAGGAGATCGCGCATCGTACCGGTCGAGTACGTTAAGCACGGAAAGGGACCGCCGCCTTGCAGATATTGGCCCGTTTTGGTCAACATCGACGTCACGGTTCCGGCTTTTGCATTGCAGCCCCAGTTGTTACTCGAGGGGTAGTCGATGAGGCTGCCGATATGGTTGTCGTACACTTGGTGCGTCGTGCCGGCGATGAGGTCTTGATGCGCGGTAAAGCTTCCGCTGCCTTGAGTTTGGAACATGTTATCGGCGAGCGCGTACTCTTGGGCCAGCGTCCAGTACTGTTGAATCTGCGACGGATCCACGTACTGATAGGGATACAGGCCCGCAGGGTTGTTGCCGTTGATGCCCTCGAGGTTGAACCCGTCCATACCGCCCTTGTCGTAGGCGCCGATGTAGGGCTGATAGCCGTGATTGATGTCGAGACCGGCGAGCGTCGTTTGCGTAAGCGTCGTTTGCATGCGAACGTATTTGCCGTTGACTTTCTTCAGGTAGTAGCCCGCGGTCGTGCCGTTGGCGCCCGGAAACGTCGCGAAGAAGTTGTCGAAGCTGCGGTTTTCCTGAATCATGATGACGACGTGCTTGATGGGAGTCGTCGCCGGACGAACGGCGCCCGCTTCTGCGCCGGCAGCCGCCGGAACCGGCGGCGCTAAGGATCCGCCTGCGCAGGCGGCGAGGCCGGGCGTGAGCGCGAGGGCGGCGATGACGGCACGTCGGGCGATCATGGTCTGCTCCTATTCTGTATCGACGGGTTCCAACGACGGCGGTTTATGTATCAGAAACGAACGCGAGAACTCCGCAGGTATCGGAACGAAGGCGCGCGGCTGCTGACTGAAATCGAATACGTCGCCAATCGATGCAGCGCGCGTGTCGCTGCGGCCCATTTGCGCCAGTCCCCAGTTGTCCTCGATAAAGCGCAGAATGCTTGCGAACTCGTACTGCGTGTGCGAAATATAGCCCTGCGGTACGAAGGGCGATATGACGAGCATCGGAACCCTAAAACCAAGCCCTTGGTAGTCGAGCCGCGGCGGCGGCTCGTGGTCGTAAAAGCCACCCCAGTCATCCCAAATCACGACGATCGCCGTGGAATTCCAATCCGGGCCCTTCCCGATGGCGTCGACGACGCGCGCAACCCACGAGGGACCGTAGTGCAAGCCGGAGCCGGGATGATCGGAGTCATGTTTATCGGGGATCACCCACGCCACCGCCGGAAGTTTTCCGGCGTCGGCGTCGGTGAAGATTTTGGTTTGCGGCGTAACCACGTTCGCATGCCAATCGGGGCCGTACCGGACGGCACGAATCGCGTCGAACGCGCTCCAAAGCCATCCGCCGTTCTTGAATGAAAAGCGCGGCGTGTAATAGCGCCACGACAGCCCCTTCGCGTCGAGTTCGTCGGCGATCGTGCCGTAGTCGAGGCATGGAAACGGTCCTTGATTGTGCAGGTATTGGTTCTTGGTAATGAGCGACGTCTTCG
Organism: Vulcanimicrobiota bacterium; assembly: GCA_963704715.1. GTDB lineage: Bacteria > Vulcanimicrobiota > Vulcanimicrobiia > Vulcanimicrobiales > Vulcanimicrobiaceae > Tumulicola. The sequence continues at coordinate 2,928,238 of OY969933.1, forward strand.
TATTGCTGGGTGCGTCGCATCCCCACGGCATGTTGTTCGGCGTGTCGACGAGACTCGCGCCGGGGCCGATTGGGGTACCGGCCGCGATCAAGTCCTGATGCCCCAGAAAACTGCCGCTGCTCTGCCGCTCGAACATGTGGTCGGCGAGTACGTACTGCTGCGCGAGCGTCCAGTATGGCTGGATGTTCGCGGGGTCGACGTACTGATAGGGAAAGAGACCGGCCGGCGGCCCGCCGCCGCTGCCGTAATGAATGAGGTCGAAGCCGTCCATCTTGCCGCCGTCGTATTCTTTGACGAAGGTTTGCCATTGATGGGTGATGTCGTTACGGTCCTCGAGCGGCGCCTTCTTGAGCTCGACGGTTTCGCCCGTGTGAATTCGCCCGTGCGTCGCACCGTCGGCGCCGGGAAAAGTTGCGAAGAGGTTATCGAAGCTGCGGTTCTCTTGCACGATAATGACGACATGTTGAATCCGCCGCTGCGTACGGGGGGCGGCCGTTGCCCCCGTCCGTGCCGGCGTGAAACGGAAATCGCTGGACGCTTGCGGAGAGCGTCCGCAGGCCGCTCCGGCGAGCAGCGCAACGGAGCAAAGCAGGTGCCGGCCGGGGATCTTCACCGGCACCAGATACCCGGTACGCGGGAGCTGTTCCCCCGTGGGCGCTTCCGAGGGTTCGCACGCGGCGGCACGAACCCGGAGTCGCGATGATGCACGTTCAGCGTGCCTGCGTCGTTCTCGCGCTCGCTGCATGCGTAGGGCCGACTGCCTGTGCTTCGAGCGGCGCGCCGCACGCATCCGGGTTTACGCCTTCGACCCTCAATGTCGCGCCGGCAGCCAATCCGCATTACATCGAGCACGTCGTTCTGATCGTGCAAGAAAATCGCACGTTCGACAATTTTTTTGCGACCTATCCCGGCGCCGACGGCGCGACGACCGGCAAAACGCACAACGGCAAGGTCGTCAAGCTGAAGAAGATTCCGCTCGAGGGACCGATGCTCGACAACGGCTGGGCGTCGTTCGACACTGCCTACGACGGTGGGAAGATGGACGGTTTCGATCTCGATAAGTGGGGCGGACCCGGGCATGCCGGAACGCAGCCCTACGCGTACGTCGATCCGAAAGTCATCGCGCCCTATTGGACGATGGCGGAACACTTCGTGCTCGGCGACGAGATGTTTCAAGGCGAGGGCAGCGGCAGTTTCACGGCGCATCAAGAACTCGTCGCCGGCGGCGAACGCATCGATGCGGACGACGCGCTGGTAAACTGGCCATATACGCCGCAACCGGGCAGCCACGCGTGGGGATGCGACGCTCCGAAAGGGACGGTTACCTCGCTCATTACGAAGGACAATACGTACGAGAACAAACAGGGGCCGTTCCCGTGCTTGACGTACGAGTCGCTCGCCGATCAACTCGATGCCAAGCACATCAACTGGCGGTACTACTCCGGATTGCTGCAGCCCGGCGGCGCCGGCTATATGTGGAACGCGTACGACGCCATCAAGTCGATACGATACGGACCCGACTGGAACTCCGACATCTCGACGCCGTCGACGAACGTGCTGCACGACGTTGCGCACGGCAAGCTCGCTGCGGTGACGTGGGTGACGCCGTCGGTTCCGGACTCAGACCATGAGTATAACGGGAAGGATCACGGACCGTCGTGGGTAGCCTCGGTCGTGAACGCTATCGGACGGAGTCACTTTTGGGATTCGACGGCGATCGTCGTCGTGTGGGACGATTGGGGCGGCCACTACGACCACGTGGCGCCGAAACAGTACGGCTACGGCGAACTCGGCTTTCGCGTTCCGCTGCTCGTCATTTCGCCCTACGTTCACGCCGGCCACATCTCGCACACCCAATACGAGTTCGGCAGCATTCTGCGCTTCATCGAGGACAATTGGGGCCTGCAGCCGATGCAGGCCGACGATCGTCGTGCAACGAGCATCGGTGACGTATTCGATTTTACGATGAAACCGCGTCCGTTCAAGCCGATTCCGTCGAACGAGACCGCCTCGCACTTCGAGCACGAGCCATCGACGAACTTTCCGCCTGACGGCCCGTAGCCGGATGCCGGGCGGCGCGTACCGCCCTCTCGATGCACGAAGGCGAAGACCACATGAGTCGCAAAGCCATCGTATGAATAACCGGGTGTGGGAGGACAAACGTCTAGTGCGATTATTCAGTGTTATTGGAGCGTGCGTTAGCGGCATAGCTTTGACCGCCTGCGGCAACGCCGTTTCGCTGCCGGGCTCTGCGGAGACAGTGTCACGGACAGCCGTGCAGGGATCGGTTGCGGAACCGTCTTTACATCCCGCGAAGAGCGGCAGTCTCTACGTCGCGAACGAGGCCGCCGGCACTGTGACCGTTTACACCCCCGGAAGTGACTCCGTCAATCGCACGATATCGTTGGGCGTAAGTGCGCCCGACGCGCTCGCTTTTGACGGGTCGAACAACCTCTACGTAGCGAACGCGGGCGCGAGTACCGTGACCGTATATGCTCCCGGCAGCGGTTCCATTTTGCAGACCATTTCCCAGGGAGTGAACGATCCGCGCGCCCTCGCGTTCGACGGTTCCGGAAACCTGTACGTGGCGAACGGCGGCGCCAACACGGTGACCGTATACGCTCCAGGCAGTAATTCAGTCCTCCGCACGATCGACCAGGGCATAAACGTGCCGGATGCGCTCGCGGCCGGCAAGTCGGGGAACCTCGACGTCGGTAACGTGTACGGTGCGGGCTACAGCGGCGGAACGGTAACGGTGTACAAGCCCGGGGGCGGAAAACCGAAGCGGACCTTGCCACAGGGCAGCGCTCCAGTCGCGCTGTTGTACGATAGTTCCGGTAATTTGTACGTTGCCAACGACAGCCCCCCGTGCTGTTATGAAAACTGGGTGACGGTATACTCGCCCGAAAAGAAACTGCTGAGGACTATCAATCTCGTCCATCATCCCGACGCGTTGGCTTTCGACGGTTCCGGCAACTTGTACGTCGCGGATAACGGCGGGAAGTACGGTCACCCCGTCGGGCAGATCACCGTTTTCGCACCGGGCAGTAACGCAGTGCTGCGAACGATATCGATCGGCGTGCACCATCCGGTTGCCTTGCAAATCGATCGTTTCGGTAATCTCTTCGTCGCAAACAACAGTACCAGCACCGTGACGGTGTATACGGGCGGTCAAACACTACAACGAACGATATCTGACGGTGTGGGTGCTCCTAGCGCTCTCGCTTTCGGACCTTAGCTGCACGCTCGGGCTACTCGTAGTCCGGCGGACGGAAATCGTTGCGCTGGTGGAGGAAGAAGGACGGATCCTTTGGCGCTTTGATCGGCACGAACGCGCTCGGCGGTTTCGAGAAATCGAAGCAGTCTGCGGCCGGCGATGCCGCCCGCGCGTCGGCCGCGGCGAGACGCGCCAAACCGAAGACGTCTTCGGAGAACGTCAGCACGCTTGCCGTTTCGTAGACGGCGTGCGAGACGTAATCTCTTTTGGCGTAGGGGGAAATCACGAGCAGCGGCACGCGGAATCCGGTCCCGTCGTAGTCGCGGTGAATCGGCGGAACGTGATCGTAGAGACCGCCCCAATCGTCCCACAGCACGAAGATGGCGGTGGATTCCCAGAACGCGCTCTTTCCGACCGCATTGACGATCGAAGCGACCCACGAGGGTCCGTATCCGCCGCCGCACGCGACGTGATCGGAGTCGTCGCAAAGCGGGGTGATCCACGTGACGGCCGAGAGCGTGCCGTTCTTGACGTCGGTGAGGAACGAACTCTGCGGCGTAATAACGTCTTTCTTCCAGTCGGGTCCGCGACGAATGTGGCGGACGGCGCGATACGCGGACCACAAGCCCGCGGTACCGCCGGTCGGACTCACGGCCTCGCTGGTGTAGAAACGCCAGGGTAGGCCCGCGGTGTCGAGTTCGTCGCCGAGCGTTTTGTAGTTGAAGCAAGGCCGCTCGAAGCCGCCGTCAGTGCGATCGGGTTGAATCGTTGCGACGACGACATGCTTGTCGTCGACGCAGCCCCAAGGTCCGTCGGGGGTGTTGACGGCGTCGTCCGCTTGCGCCGCGATGAGGTATTGATGCGCTACGAAGCTTTCGTCGAGCTGGGATGCGAACGTCCGGTCGGAGAGCACCCACTCGTGCGCCATTGCGAAGTACGGCTTGGTCTCCTCATGCGGCACGTAGACGTACTGTGAGAGCCGCAAAGGGCCACCCTCGACGCTCTCGCGGTCGAATCCGTCCATCCGGCACTGCGTGCCGGGAAGACTTCCGGTGCCGTCGCAGTCTTCGAACATCGCATTCGACGAGTGGTCGACTTGATAGACCGTTTTGAGGCTGACGGGTTTCAGCGGTATCAAGCGATGCTTCGAATCCTTGCCCTGCGCCACGGTATCGGCACCGGGATAGCCTTGAAACAAGTTGTCGAAGCTGCGGTTTTCCTGAATGACGATGACGACGTGCTTAATTTTCCCCAACCCGATCGTGTTGCCCGTTGCGAGCAGCGCGTTCGGAGCCGCGAAGGGCACGTCCGGCTGCGCCGGCAACGACGGCGCAGGGCTCGGCAACGAGCAGGCAGTGAGGACGAGCGTTGCTGCGGCGATAAACGCGTTGCGCACCGCGCGTCCTTCTGCCCTTCGAGTGCGCGCCCTTCGGGGGCCGTTCAAAGTGGCACGACGGGTTAGTTCGGCAACGAGTTCGGCAGGGTGATGAATGCGCCCGGCGTTCCTCCGCTATAAACTCCCTCGCTCCGCCCACCGGGATACGTGAACTCGTCGATTTGCGCACCACCGTCGTCGGAATCCATGAGGAACATGTTTTGAGAAGCGGCGTCGAGACGGAACTTGCCGGCGCAGTACGACGCGTTGAGATCCACTTGGGTTGCCGTCTTCGGAGAGTACGGCGGCGCGTAGATCGTCATGCGACCGTCGCCGCTGCCGTTGCACGAGTTCGGATTATCGATCACGATGAGATCGTCGGTAGCCGGATCGACCCCGATGCCGCCGAGGATGCCTTGTTCGGGCTTGAGATCGAGCGGCATGCACGTCCAGGAACTCGTCGGAAACTCGACGACGCCCGCGAAACTCGGGCCGTAGCCGTCGACGAAGACGTCGCTTTGGTCGTCGACGGCGACTGAGACCGCTTCGCTGATGCTTGGGCATGAGAATGGGCGCCCCGCCGAACGGTCGAGCGGATAGCCGACAACGTTTTCGTTATTAATTACGTATGCCGTGTCGCCTTTAGCGAGGGTGATATCAAGAGGGGGTCCGCTGGGATCCAGATAGCTCATCTGTACCTGACTGCGCAAGTCGTAGGTTAACATCACGCCCGGCGACGAGCCCGCGATGGTTAAGAACGTCCCATCGGCAGCCATGCCCGCGGCGCTGTTTATTCTGAGCGAAGACGTTATGGTGGCCGGCTTGTGACTACCCCCTGCCTTGATGGTCCAGTATTCGAGCGTCCCGGTAGCGTTATCGAACGCGACCAGCGCGGGATTTTTGAACAGCCCTGATTCTATGCCGTGCGGAGATCGTCGCGCCACGGCCACCTTGGCAGAACTCGCGGGGACGCCGGACGCGTCGTTCCCAGAACACGCCGAGAGCATCGCCGCAAGCGCGCACGAAATGAAAACGGTTCCCCGCAAAGGCGCGACGGTTGCGAAGTGCGAGTAAAAAGACGTCTGCAAAAGTCCCCCTCCATTCGAGTGAACGTATGGGCGGGGGACCGGCGATGGCCGGATAGGGAAGCGAACCTGGTTCGGCGCCCGGTCGATTCAAGGGCTGCCGCCAAACGGCCCGCACTCGGGAAATTTTTCGCGATCGCCACACCCTGACAAAGAGTTTCGCGCCCACTTGGCGTCAAACCTATCGGGCGTGGACTCGCTGCATAACGTTGCTGCCTGGCCGTTTATTCACGGATTTCTGTTTGTGTCGCTCGCGCTGTTTCCGATCGTCAATCCGCTGGGAATGGCCGCGATCTTTATGAGCTACACCGACGGGCTCGACGAGGCCGTCATCGCTCGCCTCGCGCGGCGCGTTGCAATCAACGCGTTCTTTCTTACGGCCGCCTCGTTCGTTGCGGGACCGCTCTTGCTGAATTTTTTTGGATTGAGCCTCGCCGCGGTGCGGCTCGGGGGCGGTCTGCTGCTGGCATGGGCCGGGTGGAGACTCCTCAATCAGGGGCAAGAAGATCCAACGCATCGCGCACCGGCGGCGTCGGCCGAAGCGATTCTCAGCGGCGCGTTCTATCCGCTTACGTTGCCGTTGACGATCGGACCGGGATCGATCGCGGTGATGGTGACGATCGGAAGCACGATGCTCTTCGGCAGCAGCATGTCGCTGTGGGACGACGCCGGGGCGATCGTCGGGCTGGTCGCGCTCTCCGTCGTCATCTATCTGTGTTATAGCCAGGCGGAGCACATCTTGAAGAAGCTCGGAGCGAGCGGCGTAAACGTGCTATTGCGCCTTTCGGCTTTCGTCTTGCTCTGCATCGGCGTCCAAATCGCATTGGCCGGATACAATGCGTCAATTCAACATTAGGGACCCAAGAGCATTCGCAGCGGTCGCATTGGCCGTGTGCGCGCTGTGCAGCTGTTCGCGCGGCGCTGCGTATGCTCCGGCACACGTGCTCCGCATCGCCTATCCCAGTGACCCCGCATCCCTCGTTCCGCTGGTCGCGGTGGATCAGGAGGTCATCGCGACGGCGGCACTTTTCTGCCAGACGCTGGTGGGACTCTCGGCGGACAATCGCGAGGTTCCGATTCTGGTCACGCGCATTCCGTCGCGCGAAAACGGCGACGTCTCACACGATGGAATGCGAATCGTCTATCACTTGCGCCGCGGCGTGCGGTTCGCCGACGGCATCGAACTGACGTCGGCAGACGTCGCGTTCACATATCGCGCAATCTTCGATCCGCGCAACCGGACGACGTCGGTGGAACCGTATCGCCGGATCGTTTCGTTGCGGACACCGGATCGCTATACGGTCGTGATTCGGTTGCGTGCACCGTGGAATGCGGCGGTTCGGGTGCTCTTTGCGCAGGCCGACTACGCATTCGGCATTTTTCCGAAGCACGCGTTTGCGGACACGAAAATCGTGGGCACGCGATGGGAGGATGCGCCGTTCGGCACCGGTCCGTTTCGGGTGAAGGAATGGCTCCGCGGCGACCGGATCGTCTTCGAGCCGAATCCCTACTACCGCCCGCACCCGAAGCTGCAGGCGATCGTGATGCAAATCGTTCCGAACCTCGACTCCAACTTCCTCACGCTGCGCTCGGGTGCCGCCGACGTCGGCACGCTGACGCCCGAGAACGTCGAACAAGCGGCACGCCTGCCGGGCGTTCGCGTCATGCGCGTTGCCGAGAACGCGACCAACCTGCTCTATATGCAGACGAAGGCGGCACCGGCCAACGACGTTCACGTGCGGCGCGCCGTTGCGTACGCGCTCGACTACCGGGCGCTGGCGAATGCGTGGCTGCACGAATATCCGAGTGCGACGTCGTTTCTGCCGCCGCCGATCGTGACGTGGAGGAGCGTCGCCGTGCCGCCGTATCGTCACGATCTCGCGGCGGCGAAGCGCGAGCTCGACGGCGACGGCTGGATCGTGCACGACGGCGTGCGGCAGCGGGCCGGCGTGCCCCTCGCCGCGCTCATCGGAGCGGATTCCGAGAATCCGATCAGCGTCCGTATCGCGACGATGGTGCAAGCGCAGATCGCCGCGATCGGGATGCATGGCTCGATCAAGACCGACCCGACGAGAATCTGGTTTTCGCCCGGCGGATTGCTGCGTAACGGCAAGGCGACGCTTTTGAGCGAGTCGTGGGTGGGCGGCAGCGACCCGGAACAATCCTTGAACTTGCGCTGCGTGCAGGCGAAAGCCGGGGACGAAAATCACTCGTTCTATTGCTCGCAGCGCTTCGAGGTGCTTTTCGACGACCAGGCGACGACGCCGAGCGTTGGGCGGCGTAACCGGGACTTCGACGCGATGCAGTTGCTGATTCACCAGGACGTTCCGATGATTCCGCTCTTCTACGAGTACCGGCTGCTCGGCGTGCGGCAGCGCGTGAGCGGTTACCGGATCAACATGCTGTTCATGCCGGTCGACGCGGAACGGTGGGATGCGAACTAGGACGCTGCCCGCGCCCAGCGTGCACGCCAAGATGCGTCGTCTCGTGACTCTCCCCGGGACTTGAGGGCCCGTGCTACCGGCCGTGGACCGAGTCCCGCCGTGCCAACCAGCCGGCAACGATCCAGGCCGAGGCAACCGCAGCGAGATTGTAAGCGTTGCCGCCCCAGGCTTCGTGTCCGCGCGGATCTTGAAGAATCCACGGCAAGCATACGAGCGCGCTGAACACGAGAAGCATCGCAGTCAATAGACGCGCTGCGAGAAGATCGAGGATGCCGGTGAGTATCGCGATTCCGGCAAGCACGAACGCGGTGCCGGTGAAGATGGCCCAAAATGCCCCGCCCGGCGCAAGCCACTTCGGGACGAGCGCGGATACGGCCGTAATGCCGAAGTAGTGGCCGAGTCCGAAGACGATGCAACTGAGTCCGAATGCCCACCAGGCGAGTCGCACGGCGCGTGTCTTACGCGGCGAGTCTCCCGAACAATACGCCCAAACGAGGATGCCGGCAGCGACGAGAATCGCTTGCTGACCGGCGCCGTCGAGCACGCCGATGATACGAGCAGGGCTAAATCCGTAGAGCTGCGTGACCCAGTACAGACGCGGTAACCAGAAGATACCAAAGACGGCATACACCACCGCGAGCGCTGCGCCTCCTGCGGCGGCGGTACGACGCGAGAGTAGCGCCGTGCCTGCAACGATGAGCCAAACGGCCGTGAAGATCGCGAGAAGTTCCCGCCCCGGCACGTGATCGCCGAAGGCCGTGATCGGTTGCCATCCGAGCGCGAAGTCGTGCCAAATTAAGTTGACGATTCCGGCTGCAACGCTCGCGATGGCGAAGATGTAGATTCCGGCTCGCATCGTGATGAGGTAATGCGGCGCGGCGCGCCGGCGTCCTTCGCCCTTCGACTGCGCGTGCTTCGGCACGCTCCGCTCAGGATGACAAGGCGCATGGCGACGCTCCGCTCAGGATGACAAGGCGCATGGCGACGCTCCGCTCAGGATGACACGGCGTGCCGACGCTCGCCTATAGGCTTGAAAGGTTGCGGACGGCGCGGAGGGCAGCGCGTCCGAAAACATTGGCGTAGGTCGGAAATGAGAGCGGAATGCGGGCTATTGCATCAACGGTCATCTCCGCAGTCATCGCGATGGCGGCCATTTGTGCGACTTCGACGGCGCGCTCGCCGACGATGTGGCAGCCTAACAGGCGATGCGTGCGGCGATCGATCACGAGTTTACAGAAGCCGCGAGTTCGACCGTCGATAATGGGCCGCGTCGTTTCGGCATAGGACGCGCGGGAAACGATCGTGTCGTACTGCGCGCGGGCCTGTTCTTCGGTCAATCCGACCTTCGCGTACTCGGGATCGGTGAAGCTGCCCACCGGTTCGGGTGCCGGCGGAACCGTGAGCCGCTCGCCCCCCGCAGCGTTGTTCCCTGCGATGAATCCGTCACGAACGGCGGGTGGGACGAGCATCGAACGGCCGAGGACGTCGCCGGCTGCATAAACGTGCGGTGCGCTCGTGCGCAGCGCGTCGTCGACGGCGACGAACCCTCGCGCATTGGTTTTGACGCCGGCTTCCTCAAGATGCAGTGCCTCCGTGGCGGCCCGCCAGCCGATCGCGCAGACGACCAACGCGGCTGCAATCGGTTGCGCGCCGGCGAGCGTCACCGCGAAACCGGCGGCGGTGCGATCGAGTCGTTCGACCCTGGCGCCTTTAATAATTGCGATGCCGTCTTCGCGAAACGCCGAGGCGACGGCTTCTGAGACTTCGGCATCCTCGGTTTCCACGATCCGGGGACCGGATTGACAGAGCGTTACGGATGATCCAAGCGCGTTGAAGATCGAGGCCACCTGCGCGCCGGTCGCGCCCGCGCCGATGACGATCATCGATTTTGGAACCGCGGTGAGCGAGAACGCATCGGCAGGAGTTACGGCGAATCGAGCCCCGGGCACGCCGAGCGTGCGGCTGACGCCGCCGGAGCAGATGACGACGTTCGCGCCTCGCAGCGCTGGTGCGGATTCGCTCCGAATCGTATGCGGATCGGCAAATGCCGCCGTCCCCGCGTGTTCGAAGAGCGTCACGCCGGCGTTTTGAATTTGTTCCAACAGCGTCGAGTGACGCCGCGCTTCCTCGACGACGTCCCGGGCGCGTTCAACCAATCGCGCGTAGTCGAGCGCCGGGTGTTCGACGCCGATGCCGTATCGCTCCAACTGCCGCGCTTCGCGCGCAAGGCGCGCCGCATGCGCCAACGTGCGAACGGGGATCGGCCCTTCATTGGCAGCCATGCCGCCGAAAGCGTCGCGCGTGATTAGCGCCGTCTTGGCGCCGAGATCGCCTGCGCGCAAAGCGGCCGCCGTTCCGGCCGGTCCCGCTCCGATGACGACGACGTCGAAGTCACGCACGCCGGTCACCGCGCGATTGCCTCGCTGTCTCCCATGAGAAAACTCAGGCCGACCGTGAACGACCGGCTATAGGCGGTGCCGACGGCGTGCGGGACGTCCTGCACGGGATTGACGTAGGACACCGGAGCGTTGTTTCCACCGTAGGTTCCCTGAATTTGAAAATTCCGCGAGACCAACTGCGCGCCGTTCAACGTCAGGTAAAAGATGTTGGATGAAAAGCCGTATTGCGCGACGGCCGCCAGCAACGTCCCGCCGGGCGAGCGCCAAAAGGTCACGGCTTGCGGCGCAAAACTCCACGTTCGCGCTCCGCCCGGCTGCGAAGATGCGGCATTGGTCACGGGAAACGAAAAGTTTGCGCCGATCGACCGCGACCGGTTTAACGCGATGTTGATCAGCGGATCGATCTCGTAGGAGGGACTGGCCGCCGTCAGGGCCGCCGAGCCCGTGGGCGCTTGGTAGGTCGCGAGCACGCCGCCCAAAACGCCCCCTTTCGGATTGGAATACACGAGCTGCTTATAGCGGAATTCCATATCGTCGGTTCCGGCGACCGTTCCAGTCTGCGTTGAAGTGATCTGCGAAAACGCCGGCAGCACGACGGTCACTTGCGACGTCGGCGATACGCCGATGTGGAGCAGCGCGCCCGGATAGCCGAACGCGTGACTCGATATCGTGAACGTCGTCGTGCGCCCGTCTGCGGTGCGTGTAAGGCGCTCGGGAACGTTGGTTCCGGAGTAAGTCATTTGCACGGCGACCTGACCCGCGACGAAAACGCACGGCGATGCGGAGAGATACTTCTTGAGCAGCTCTTGGGAGCCGCCGCATGCATCGGAACGCACCGGGGCCTTTACGGACACCGGCGCCGGCGTCGGAGCGGGCACCATCCGAGTCATTATACCATCAAGCGAGGGGCCATCCGTACTCTAATCGAAGCCGATGTGCCCCCACCGAACCGCAAGGAGAAGACGATGGCGACCCAGGACGGCGATTGGAGCAAACCCCAAGCGATGGCGATCCCCAAGAGCGGATATTTCGAATACCAAGAGGGGAACTACGGCCCGGTTTTCCCGAGAACTCCGGCGTGTTACGGATTCACGATCATCGCGAAGCTCAAGCCGGGGCGCGAGGCGGCGATGCGCGGCTATGCGGACACCGTCGAACAAGCGCTCAAGGGCGATCCCGAATATCTCGCGCCGCTCAAACTGCATTACTTGAAGTGGGTGCTGTTCGACATCAACAACGAGACGTATTTCATGTATCAGGGGATCTTCGACACGGATTTCGACAAGTATACCGACGACGCGGTGGCGCTCTTCACGAAGGCCGGATTGAGTACGGCGTTCGAGAATCTGGAAGGTTTTCCCGAGGATTGGAAGACGAACGTTCCGGCGTTCATCAAGTTCGTGCGCGATCACCATCGCCCGAGCTTCATGGAGTACGGCGAGTATCCGTTCGTCTCCGCCGGCGAAATCAAGAAGGCGCTGCACCTGAAGCAATCGTTCGGCGAGATGCTGGACAAGATGCAATGACCGGGACCGGCCGGACCTACAATCAGCTGCACGTTCCGCGCCAATACGCTAAGGGGAAACGCCGGTTCAGCGTGTATTGGACGTGGAGCTATCCGTGGGAATCCAATCGCGACGTTACCGAACTGGATAACCGCTTTTCGACGATGACCGAGGTCCGCCGCGTCGCGTGGCCGGCATACGAAACCGACGATTACTCCGAAAAGATGTTCCTTCAGGGCATCGCGGGCACGTTGGAACTCTTTCATATTTCGCTGCTGAGCTTTCAGCGCGCGGTGGGAGAGGTTACCGGCCAGCCCGTGGCCGTTTATCAGCGCGTCGATCAAGCCGGACGACGATTGCCGATCGACGAGCGAATCCTCGCGGACACCGATACGCTCATGATCTTTGGACTCGACCACATGGTCACCGAACAGGAGGCCGAGCCCGAAGAGATCGAGTCGCTGCGCGCGTTCCTGGCACGCGAAGGAACGTGCGTGATTCTCGGGCCGCATCACGACGTCGGCGCGTCGGACGACATGAAGCAGAGAAACATGGAGTACTACCACCACGGCGATCCGCTCGTCCCGCGGCAACAGCGGTTCACGAGGTACGTCCGCTCGTTGATGCGCGGGCTCGGCGTGCCGGTCGAAAATCAATGGGGTCTGCGCCCCGCGACCCATCCGGGCACGACCAAAACGATGCCGCTCTCCGTAGCCCGCGATCTCGATCGCCGCGGCTGGCTGGAGGGCGTGAACACGTTCGTGTTTCACATGCACCTGCCGCATTACGCGGTGACGACCGACGATCGCAGCGCCATCCACGTGCTGGCGCGGCAGCCGATCGACACGTCGAAGCCGCACCCGTTTACCGAGGCGGGCAACCGCGAGTTCAACATGTTCCTCTGGATGCCGCCTGCGGGCGATCGTGCGGGCGACATTCTTTTGGCCGACTCAACAATCTTTACGACGCTGTTCGGCGGAGACGAGAGCCTGGAACGATTCTGGAAGAATTTGGCGACGAAATGAGTTCGGCTCCGGTGCTGGATCTCGCCGACATTCAAAGCGGCGTGCTGCGCCCGCGCCCCGTTCCGTTTGCCGCCACGTACATCGTCGTACGCATCGACGACCGCAAGGCCGGGCGCGAGTTGATGCACCGCCTGAGCGGCGCGGTCGCGTCCGCGGCGCATCCGCAGAGCCCGACGCGCGATACGTGGGTCAGCGCGGCGCTGACGTTCCAGGGCCTGCGAGCGCTGGGCGTCCCGGAAGAGTCGCTCCAGAGCTTTCCCGCGCAGTTCGTCCAAGGCATGGCGGCGCGCGCGCAGCGCTTGGGCGACGTGGGTGAAAGCAGTCCCGAGCATTGGGAGTATCCGTTGGGAACGGCCGACGTGCACGTCGTGATCACGGCCGTATCCGACGACGAAACGCGGTTGCGTACGGCCGTCGAACGAGCGCAAGGCGCAATACAACAGTTGCCCGGCATTGAAGCGATATGGCGTCAGGATTGCCACGTGCTTCCGGACGAAAAGGAGCCGTTCGGATTCAAAGACGGCATCAGCCATCCGGCGATTGAGGGCAGCGGCATTCCGGGAACCAATCCCAACGAAGTCCCGCTCAAAGCCGGCGAGTTCGTGCTCGGTCATGCCGATGAAATGAGCGATGCGCCGATGATCCCGCAGCCCGACGTGCTCGGACGAAACGGCAGCTACGTCGTCTTTCGCAAGCTCCATCAACGAGTCGGGGCGTTTCGTCAGTACGTGCGAGCGAATGCGGCGGATCCCGCCGACGAAGAGCTGGTAGCGGCGAAAATGATGGGGCGCTGGCGCAGCGGCACGCCGTTGGCGTTGTCGCCGAGCGGCGACGCTCCGGAGATCGGAGCGGACCCGGCGCGGAACAATAACTTCCTCTTCAAAGGCGACGATGCGATCGGGTATAAGACGCCGCTCGGTGCGCACATTCGCCGCATGAATCCGCGCGATTCGGATATCGCCGGCGTGATGCGAATCCATCGGATGATCCGGCGCGGCAGCGGCTACGGGCCGCCGCTTCCGGAGGGTGTTCTCGAGGACGACGGCGCCGATCGCGGGCTGATGTTTGCGTTCGTCGGAGCGAACATCGGGCGGCAGTTCGAGTTCGTGCAGTCCGAATGGATGAACGACGGAGCGTTTTTCGGCGGCGGAAAGGAACGCGATCCCGTTTCCGGTATGGGCGGCGGCGAGGGGACGTTCGCCATCCCGCACCGGCCCATGCGGCGGCAGCTCAAAGGGTTGCCGCGCTTCGTCGTCACGCGCGGCGGCGAGTACTGCTTCCTGCCGAGTTTGAGCGCCCTCAGATGGCTCTCGGAGTTGCAGACCTAGTGGCGATCGCATGAAACTGCCACAAGTCGTTGCGGCCGTGCTGCTCATCTCAATGATGCTGGCCGCAGGCTTGCAGGCCGATCGCAGCGCGTTGCGGCGAATCGTGACGGAGTGGCGCCTGCTGTTTGCCGCGCTGCTCGCGAACTTCGTCGGCGTTCCGATTCTGGGCGTACTGTTGTGCCGGATGTTTCATCTTCCCGACGCCGTCGCGACGGGATTGCTCCTGATGGCGATCGCTCCCGGCGTTCCGTTCATCATTCTCTCCGGCGGACGCAAGAGCGGGGGAAGTCACGAGTTCGCCATCGCGCTCGCGTTAATTATGCCGGCGATCGCCACCATTTCGGTTCCGATAGCGGCGAAACTCGTATTACCGGCAACGGAACGTCCCGACATTCCGCTCTCGTTTGCCGGGTCGCTGCTATTGTACCAACTCGTTCCGCTGCTGTTAGGGGTTTTCGGCGCGCAGCGCTTTCCGGCGATCGCGCGACGGCTTGCGGTGCCGCTAGGTTATCTGACGATGGCTGCCCTCGTAGCGATTCTGGCCTTGTTGCTTCCGACGATGGTGAAAAGCGTTGCGACGGTGTTCGGAACCTTCGGCTTGTTCGCGATGGCGCTGGCCGTGCTGCTTTCGCTCGCGCTTGGTTGGGCGTGCGGCGGCGCGACGCGCGAGTACCGGCGTACGCTCGCCTTTGGAACCGCTTTGCGCAATCCGGCGATTGCCATGATCGTCGCGACGACGCGTTTTCCGGGCGAAAGCGTTGCAGCTGCCGTCGCGGCGTATTTTGTCGTCCAGGTCATCGTAACGTCGATCGCGGGCGTGTTTTTCAAGCGCACGGCCCGTTAGGAGCGACGGAACGATCGCCGTCATCCGAGAATATTGATCGCGCGCGCGGCAGCGATGGCGATCGTCGTGAGCGAAACGGTGGACTCGAGCATCATCAGCATGCGCGCGGTCGTGGTTACCGGCGGCGTGTCGGTTGGACTGAAGGCCGTCGCAGTCGTGAACGATAGAAAAAGGTAATCGAGGAAGACCAGCCGGGAAGCCGCGGCTCCCGGCTTTTCCGGAAAGATGAAGTCGTCGTCGCCGATCCAGCGATATAAGACTGCGAAGAGCACGACGTTCATGACCCAGATCCCCAAGGCCGAACCCAGCAGTTTGACGGCATCGACCGTGCTCGCGTGATAGACGACGAGATAGACGATCTTCGCTAGAGTTCCAAAGAGGATCAGCGCCAACAGCGCAGCGATTGCGATCATCGCGATGCGCGCGCCTTTGGATGCACCCAGAACCGTGAGGAAAACGGAAACTGCGCACGTCACCACCAGCAGGATGCCGAACGCGGCCGTGACTTCGGGTCCACCGAACGTGTAACGGTTTTGCACCCCAAAGTATAGAGCGAGGACCACGATAAACGCGAAGCTCTCGCCCCAATCGCGGTGCAGCCCGCGGTGACTGGGCGTCATGCTATTGGACGTACGCTTCAATCGTGCCGGCGCGTACGGCTTTTGCCAGCATCTGATGATCCCGTTCCGTTTGATCGGCGTACGCAGAGGCGTATCTCACCATCGCTTTCTCGAAAGCATCGCTTTTCCCCAGATATCCGCCGATGATCCGCGAGTCTCCGGACTTGGCATGGGATCGCGCAAGGTTCCATCCGCACAGGTGCGCATACGCGTCGAAGAGCGGTTCGTCGAAGAGTTCGACGTTGGGACTGATTTTGGCATCGCGCAGTTGCCTGACGTAGAAATCGCCGCTCGGCCCCGTCGTCCAGCCCAAAAAGATATCGGACGCTGCCTGCATCAGGCGCTGACCTGTGACCACGCGCTGGCCGTGATGATGATATGCGCTCTTGCCCGCAAAGGGTTCTAAGACCGAGGCATGGGCTTGTTTGAACTGCAGAAACAGCGGCTCGTTCGCCGACGACATGAACAACGCGATCCAGCAGCGCGTGCCGACGCTTCCAACGCCCACGACTTTGATGGCGGCGTCCACGAAGCGGTAGCGGTCGAAAAGCGTGCGCCGATCGTCGGGAAGCGTTTCTCGATATTCGGCGAGAACGTTTTCCACGCGCTTGAGAAAGTCGGCCGCGTGCGCTGCCTCGGGGTGAAAAATAAGCGGCGGGCTCTCGCGAATGCGCTGCGTGCCGTGAACTTCTTCAGCGAGCTTCGGGTAGTCGACGTCGGCGCCGCGGCGCGTGGCGGCCTTCTCAATCCGTCGCGCGATCCGGTCGCGGTCGCCGGCGCCGATGTGGGTAAGCAAGTCGCCGGCAGACATCTTTGCGTACCAAACCGCAAGCGGATCGAGTTTGGAGAATGACCGCATTGCCTTGCGGTACGAGCGAACGCACGTTTCTGCAACGGCGCGCGCGGTCGGCCTCGATAGTCGATTGTCGCGAACGGCCAGGACGAACGACGTCGCTAATCGTTTGACGTCCCATTCCCACGGCGCGGGAAGCGTTTCGTCGAAGTCGTTGATGTCGAAGACAACCGTTCTCTCAGGCGATGCAAAGCCGCCGAAGTTTTTCAGGTGACAATCTCCGCACGCCTGAACCTTGAGACCCGTTGACGGGGTGCGCGCGAGGTCGGCGGCCATCACCGCAGCCGATCCGCGAAAGAAGGCGAACGGAGACTGTAACATGCGACCGTAGCGAATCGGAATCAGTTCCGGAAGACGGTCGGAATCGGTCTTGTGCAAGATGCCGAGCGGGTCGCGCTTGGAAGAAAGCTTCAGCTCGGCGTGGCTTGCGAGCGAAACCTGTCCGCGCAAGCCCTTGCCGGCGGCGAGAAGCTCCTGTGACGATCTCAGAGGCGCATTCGCGTGGCCGGTCTTTTTCGCCATGGGCGAGGAGTTCTCGAAATGTTTGCGGTTGCCCCTAGTGTGCTCAACCGCTGGCCGGGCCGGTGGGGCGAAGTGCGCGCGGCGCCGCGGGCGTCTTTTCGAAAACTTGCGGTCTAGAGCCCGATTTGGCTGAGGTTCCAGGCAAATCGTTGCGTAGCCGGACTCTCCCACCAGTTAGCGATGATCGCTTCGAGTTCCGGAAGCGCGCGCAGTTCCTTCACGTGGCCTTCGATTGCGTTGCGGTTCGGTTTCGCGCTTCCCACTTCGGCGTGCAGCCGATCGACGGTTGCGTGTGCCGGATGCTCGCCGGGCAATGCCGCATGCATTTCCTCACGCGGCACCGGATCGGGCTGAAGAGGAAGAAGCGTTTCGGCCGCGGTGATGGCTTCTTCGTCGGCAACCATGCCGGTTGCGTCGGCGCCGGTAATGCCCTCACGCAAGCCGGCGATGCGTCGTTCGATGTCGTCCTTCATGCTGCTGGATTAGACGCGCCTCTCTTGCGCGTCCTTCGTCCTTCGACTGCGCACCGCGCTGCGGTGCTCCGCTCAGGATCGGTACACGCTGCGGTGCTCCGCTCAGGATGACACCGCTGCGGTGCTCCGCTCAGGATGACACGCGTTCCGGGCGAGCGGGCACCCTCCTCTTGCGCATTGCGCAGGGCCAGGATAGTCCGTTGCTAGCCGAGTAGCTCACGCGTTAACTCGTTGCTACGGAGGGGTTTTATGCGGATGTGGTTTACCGCTGTTGCGGTGTTTGCCGTCGTATCGTCGGCGGCGTTTGCGAGTCCCGCTCGGGCGGCCGACGCACTGACCGGCAAGATGGCGCTCTATAATTATTTGTTGGGCGGGCCGTGGTCGTGCACCACGAAGGTCCCCGCGATGCAAGGCAAACCGGCGCACGCCGATCAAAGCACCGTGCGTTTCGAGGTCGTGCCGGGGAACGCGCTCCACGATCACGTGACGGCGTCGGACTATGCGGGCGACGACTATTTCGCATTCGACTCGAAGTCAAACATGTTTTGGGACGGTAATCTCGGCAGTGACGGATCGCACGGATACGCGTCGTCGTCGAACGGCAACACCTACACCGGACAAACGTGGTCGGGAAAGACGCCGTCAAAAATCACCACGACCTACACGAAGGTCAGCCCGACGTCGGTGAAGGTGCACGTCGTCACGTCGATGGGTGGCCATCCGATGACCATCGATAGCGCCTGCACGCGCTAACTTTCCCTGACTTAGGCGATTCGGCGGTAGGCATCGGAGGAGCCGGTCCAAGCCGCGACTTCTGGATGAATGAGGTGCGCGAGGAGCTCGGTGCCGTCGACGATACGGGGGCCGGGCCTCGCGAAGTACGCGTCTGCGTCAACTGCGTAGACGCGTCCGCTTTTCACTGCAGGCAACTCATTCCACTGAGGCAGCGATTGCAAAATCCGAGCTTGTCCCAACGCGCCGCTCAGGTGGAAACCGCACGGCGTGACGATCAGTATTTCGGGTGCCCACCCTACCACGTCGCTCCAGCTTACGCGCCGGGAGTCGCCGCCGGGATTTCCAAGCCCGTCGAATCCGCCGGCGATGTGGACCATTTCGGGTAACCAATGGCCGCAGGAGAAGATCGGGTCGACCCATTCGGCGCAGAAGACACGCGGCCGTTCCTTCACGTCGCGCAACGCAGTGCGGACGTTTTCCAAGCGGGATTCAGCCGCCGCCACCAGAGCCTCGCCCGCCGCTTCGCGTCCGGTCGCAGCCGAGAGCTCGACGACGTTGCGCTGCACGCCGGCCATCGAGTGCGGACTCATGAACAAGACTTCAGGGGTGGCCTTTAGCGATTGGAGGGCGCGGCCGAGTTCGTCGCCCGACGGAGCGCAGACGCGGCACAGGTCTTGCGTGAGGATCAGATCGGGTTCGAGGTCGCGCAGCAGCAGTTCGTCGATTTCGTAGATGCTCTCGCCGCGCGCAATGCGAGTCGAGACGGCGGCATCGATCTCCGCGATCGTCATGCCCGCGAGGTTGATGGACGGCCGCGATACAATCGGTTTGCTTTTTGCGTCGCTCGGGAAATCGCATTCGTGCGTCACGCCCGCGAGCCGCTCGCCGATGCCCAGCGCGTAAACCATTTCGGTCGCCGCCGGCAGAAGCGAGACGATGCGTTGGCCGTTCATGGCCGGGAGTATCTTTCGTCGAGGGCCGGAGTCCTCGCGGAAGGGTCGGAGTGGTTGAGGTCGACCGTCCTAAATACGTGGGATTTCAGCGAGAAAGTCTAAATCGACGAGACGGTTGTCGCTGGGAACGGCGTCTTCCAACCGATCGGCAAGGTCGAAAACCTCCGCCAATCGCAGGATGTCGAAGATGCGGCGAAGTGCGTCGTTGGGGATCACGATCGTTTCGCGTTGCCGCCCTTTGGCTTTGCGGACTTTATGGAGGTGGATAAACTCGCCGATGGCCGTTGAGTCGAGATAGCGAACCTCGGTCAGATCGAGGATGACGTTCCCGCGGTCGTAGAGCCGCTCCAACGCCGCGCTCAGGTGATCCCGCGTACTGATGTCGAACTCGCCGATCAGCGTCATCACGACCGTGTAATGGTCGCTCGGCGACAGGTCTTGCGTGGGTGCGCTGCGCCCGTTGGTGGAGTGGACGATGTGCTGTAGCATCCCTAAGAACCCCCGGGGCGACGATCAGGTACCAACCAGTGTATGGTGCCGACGAACGGCAAACAAGATGTGACTGTTATGAACAAATGCTTAGTTTGTTCGCCGGCCGGCCCTGGGTTCGGCGCGTAAAGCGGGCAGCGTTCGGCCGTGTGATCCGAGCCGAGCAGCGTAGAAGGGTTTAGGCTCCCTTCCGTGACGCAAAAGACCGCGCCGCGACCATGAGCGAGAGTTGGACCGACTCGAGCGGTTGATCTCGCAGGACGGCAAGAGGCGTCACGTCGTTCAACTGCGGATTGGAACCGTGGAACCATGCTTGGGCGAGTTCGCGCGAGCCGACGGTCGCAATCATCAGCGCCATTTGAAGCGCGAAACGCAGGACATTGGGGCGTTGCGGCTGGCGTGTTCCCGAAATCCATTGCTGCACGGCGCGCGTTTCTTGCACGCCGCCGAGCGCGGCTACGGTGGGCGCGCCGAGGAGCTCGACCAAGGACTCGACGACCCGATTGATCGTGAGCGACATGGCCTCGTTATGGGCTTCCCCGGAGGTCATGACAGCCGGTGATTTGTCTCTCATCACGGACAGTATAACAGGGTAAATCACAATGCACAATACCTACACGATAAAGCCATTAATCCCAGAGTGGAGTCCGTAGCCGGTCCCGGAGAGGACGGCCACGAGGGCCGGCTCGGAAAGCGCGCCGCGGTCGCCGAAAAGGGCCGGCAATGAGCCCAAGCGCTTCCCGCAGCCGCTCTCCGCTCAAATCGCTGGTCGACTTCGTTTGCGGGCGGCTCTCACTTGCGGTCGTCGCCATCGGCACGGTCGTAATGGTGCTCGTCTTTATCGTCGTGGAAGACAACGCGACGCACATCGGCTACTACCCGATCGTCTTCGAACGTAACGACAACCGCGTCGAGGTCGAGACCCCCACGGCGGGAGTGGACGCCCTGCGGACGGGGGATCGCGTCGATCTACAGTCGCTGTCGCTGCCGCAGCGTTTTTCGCTCCTGCGCGGAGCTCCGGCCCAGGCGACCATTGCGCTGGAGGCGTCACGCGGCGGGCGCCGTTTCACTACCCACGTATCGGCCAGCGCGGTCGATCGCTCGCCGCGCGCCGTGATTGCGCGCGACCTCGGGACGCCGCTGTGCTTTTTCGTTTCGCTTGCGCTCGCAAGCGCGCTTTTTTTGATTCAGCCGCGCACGATCACGCTCGCGTTCTATCTCTACACGATGCTGATGCTCGTGAAGGTCAACCAGACCGCGCTCGATCTGGCCGGTTGGCCGATCAGCCTTGCGAGCGACCTGGTAATTCAAGTGGTCTATCCGCTGACGCAAATCATGATTCTGGTGTTCGCGCAGCGGCTCTACGGGCGGCCGAGCCGGCGGTGGCCGTGGTTTTTTTACAGTACGGTTGCGCTATCGCTCGTCGTGTTCGTCGCCTGGGTCGATCCGCTGGTCTGGATCGTCTACCAGCGCTACGGTTTTCCAGGCCCGACGCAGCTGTTCATGAGTCTTTCCGATATCGTGCTGCTGTCGCTCGTCATCGCCGGCCTGGCGTACATCGCGTCGGGGGCGACGCTGCTCGACCGCCGGCGCGTGACGTGGGTCGTCGCGGGCATCGCGCTTTCGCCGATTCTCGACCTCACGTGGGCGATCACCAACACCGCCGCTACGCTGATCGGCAACAGCTCGACGACGCTGCTGCACGTGCTGCACTGGACCGACGTGCTGGCTCCGTGGTTCGGGCTCGCAGGGTCGGTCTTCGTGGTCTATGGATTCTTGTCGGAGCGCGTCGTCGATTTCCGCTTTGCGATCGGACGCGCCGCGATCTACGGTGCCGTTACCGCGGCCTTGCTGCTCTGTTTCGGCGTGCTCGAATGGTGGGCGGAAAAGATTTTCGAGACGACGCAGCCGGCGATCTATCTGAGCTTGTTCGCAGCATTGGCGATCGGGTTTACGCTCAACGCACTGCACGGACGGATCGAGGGATGGCTGAACGCGTTTTTCTTTCGCGACCAGCGGCGCGCCGAAGACGCGTTGCGGCGCGCAGCGCGCGCGCTCGCTACCACGTCGTCGGAGAAAACGCTCATCGAGTTTCTGGTCGAAGAACCGGCGCGCGTGTTGGACCTCACATCCGCCGCGCTCTTTCTCGCGCGCGGCGACGCCGGCGAGTTCGAACGAATCGCGGCGCGGGGCTGGACGCGCGAGGAGACCGAGCGCATCGATCGCGAGGATCCGCTGATCGTCGAGATGCGCGCCGAGCTGGGACCGGTCGTACTCGACGGAAGGCCGCGCGCCGAAACGGTTCTTCCCGGCGGCGCAAAGGCGCCGTCGCTGGTGGTGCCCCTGGTGATGCGCGCGACGGTGTTCGGCTTTGTGTTTTACGGCGTGCGCTCGAGCGGGCTGGCGCTGCGCCCCGACGAACGCACGTTACTTGAATCGATTGCGATCAACGCGGCCGCCGCCTACGATCACATCGATGCGGAGCGCTCGCGGGCGCGGATTCAAGAACTCGAGCGGCGGCTCCACGAACTCGGTGCGTCGCCGTAGCTACGTCGCCTTCTGAGCGAGCACGGCCTCCACGTTGAGTTCGATGCGGACCTCGTCGCCGACGACCACGCCGCCCGTTTCGAGCGCGGCGTTCCAGGCGAGGCCGAAGTCTTTGCGGTTGATCGTACCGTGCGCGGCGTAGCCGACGCGAACGCCTCCCCACGGGTCCGCGGCGCGTCCTTCGAAACTGCCGCCGAGCCGCACGTCGCGCGCGACACCGCGAATCGTGAGCTTGCCGTCGATCGTCATGTTCTCGGGAGTTCCCTCGATTCGCGTGCTCTCGAACGTGAGCTGCGGGAAGTTTTCGACGTCGAAGAAATCGGCCGACCGCAGATGCGCGTCACGCTGCTCTTCGCGCGTGTCGATGGAAGCGGCGTCGATCGTGGCAGTAATCGCGGCCGGCAAGTCGCTGCCGGGCGACAGCTCGACCTGCCCCTTGAAGGCCGTGAAGCGCCCGCGGACCTTGGTGATCATGAGGTGACGCACGATGAACTCGACGGTCGTGTGGGCCGGGTCGAGGGTGTAGACGGTGCGTTCTTGGAGTTGGGTGGGCACGGTGTTCTCCTTAGTTGAAGATTGCGGTTGCGGTTAGTCGACAGGTGTCGTATACTAGTCTGGTGTTGAGTATCTACCCGCGCAGAACCAGCGTCAACCGGCAAATGGGCCAAAGTGTTGCTTAGGCGACGGGAGCCCAAAAGTGGCGGTTAACGCACCGGTCGAGCGTCGGCAGCGCGTCGATCCGCGGGTCGCGCGCACGCGCAAGCTCATCCGCGACGCGCTTGCCTCGTTGCTCGCGGAGAAGAATTTCGAATCGATCAGCGTGCTCGACATCGCCGAGCGCGCGACGGTGAATCGCGCGACCTTTTACGCGCACTTTACGGATAAATTCGCCTTGCTCGACGCGATGATTCGTGAGGATTTTGCCGCGCATCTCTCCGAGGGCGATCCGCTGAGCGCTTCGGAAATCGGCCCGCTGCTGCTGAAGACCGGTGAGAATACGTTCGCGTTCGTTGGTTTGCACCGGCGGTGCCGAGTCGATCGCGATTTCGAGCCGCAGATGCAGCGCAGTCTCGAAGCGGAACTGACGGATTTTCTTTCGGCGCGCTTCGGACATTGCACGGCGATGCTCGTGGCGTCGGCGCTGGTCGGCGCCGCAATGAATTGGCGGCATCAGTCTCCCAACGCTCCGGCCAAGCCGGTCGTAGAAAACATCGTGCACATTCTCGTCGACGGAGTGGGCACGATGGCTGCGACACCGTAGAGGCGTCATGTCGAAGCGATTCGATGCGGGTTGTTCGCGACGGACGTGCGGCGTCCTGACGTTCCAAGCGTTCGCAGCGTTTGCTGCGCTTGGATTGGCGGCGGGATGTGCCGGTGCCAGCACGGTGAGTGCCGCGCCCGCGCCGACTCCGGCGACGAGCGTGACGGTCTACGCGAGCGGCACCACGGGCGACGTCGCTCCGGCGCGCATCATCGCGGGTGCGCGCACGGGATTGCATTTCCCCAGCGCCGTCGCGGTCGATGCGCACGGGAACCGGTACGTCGCGAACCGCGCCGACGACAGCGTCACGGTCTACGGCAGCAATGCGCGCGGTGATGCCGCGCCTCTTCGGACGATCGCCGGTGCGCGCACGGGCCTCGATCTTCCGACCGGTCTCGCACTCGATGCGCGAGGCAACGTCTACGTCGCAAACCGATCGGGCAACACGGTCACCGTTTACGCGCCGGCGGCCGGTGGGAACGCCGCGCCGATTCGCACGTTAGGGGGATCGCTCACGCATTTGGATGGGCCGACGAGCATCGCCCTCGACGCCGATCAAAATGTCTACGTCACGAATCTCGCCGATCGCAGCGTCACGACGTTCGCGCCGGGCGCGAGCGGCGACGTCGCACCGGTTCGCATCATTCGCGGTAACCGGACGCGGCTCACGGCGGCCTTCGCAATCACCGTCGATCGAGGCGGAGCCGTGTACGTCGTCAACTCCGACGACAACGGAATCGAAGGTGTGCTCGTCTTCGCGCCGGGAGTTCACGGCGACGTTGCGCCGGCGCGCATCATCGCCGGTTCGGCAGCAAAGCTGGAAACTGCGAGCGGCGTCGCCGTCGACGCGCGCGGGTCGATCTTCGTCTCCGATCACGGAGGGAACAGCGGCCCCGGCGCGATCCGAGTTTTTGCGAAAGTTGCCGACGGCAACGCCGCACCGCTCTACTCCATCGCCGGCAATGCTACGCGCTTGCGTCCGTACGGCATCACGATCGACCGTAGCGGCAGCATCAACGTCGTCAACCAAGCGGAGTAATTGCCGAGCGTAAAGGGTGGCAGCCTCGCATCCGTATCCCGCGCAGATTTTGGTGGCAGCGAGTGCGCGGCCACGGCTTCATGCGGCGTCGTCTACTCAGCCGCCCGCTGAAGTTCGCGGCCACGCGCTCGCGATTCCGTTACGGCGCTATCGAGTAGAAGAGTCCCTGGCCGTGGTAGCCACCACCGAGCGCAGTGCCGTACAGCTTCGTTCCCATCGGCGTCAGTCCGAACGGCTCATCACCGCCCTTGCCGCCGGAAAAGGTGTGGATGGTCGTCTCGCCGCCGCTGGGCTGGATACTGAAGATCGTGCCGTTGCTCGTGCACGGCGAAGCCGTCCCTCCGTTGCTCGTCCCGTAAAGGGTTCCCTTAAACTCGATAAGCCCGTTAAACGGCGCACAGCCGTTCGCCGGCGTGCCGTCGAAGCTGTATAACACCTTCTCCTTGCCAGCCAAACTGCTCTTGAAGATCGTCCCGGTGCCGGTTGCGCCACCAGCGGTCGTCGTGCCGTAGAGCGTGCCGTTCACATTGACGAGCGCTCCGTAAAACGGTTCCGCGCCGTCGCCGGTGCCGCCGAAACTGTGCAGAACTTTCGCGCTTCCGGCGGTGCTTATTCGGAACAGCGTTCCTAGATTATTGGCGCCCCCCTGGACGGTCGTCCCGTAGAGCATGCCGTTGACCTCGATCAAGGTCGCAAACGGTGCGGAGCCGTTGCTTCCCGAAAAGGAGTGGAGCACGTGCTCGACCCCGCCCGTCGTGATGCTATAGACGGTGCCCAAGTTGTCGGCGCCCCCTAATTCGGTGGTACCGTACAGCGTGCCGCTCACGTCGATCAATCCGCCAATGGGACCCGCGCCATCGCTCGAGCCGCCTTGGAAAGCGCGGATAACCTTGAAATTTCCGTTAGGGTTGATGCTGAATACGACGCCGGCATTGCTCGCCCCACCCGAGCTCGTCGTGCCGTAAAGGACGCCATTGACGTTGATTAGCGCTCCAATCGGTTCGACTCCGTCCTTCTTTCCGCCAAAATTGTGGAGAATGACCTCGGTGCCTTCCTTCGTCATGCTGTAGACGATGCCGCCGCCATTCGCGCCGCCGAGGAAGGCCGTTCCGTAGAACACGCCGTTAAGGGCGACGAGGTTCGTCGGCTCTTCACCGTCGTTAGGAATCTTTCCGAAAGAATACAGCGATTTGAAAGCGCCATTATCGGGCAACGCCGCGGCCGCGCGAGAAAACGCGTTCACATTCGAGGGCAATAGCGGTGTCGAACCAGAGTGCTGCCCGCATGCAGAAACCGCCAGGCAGCAAAGTAATGCAATGCCACGACTCGTCAATCGCATAGAAGCCTCCCCGAAAACGTAGTTCGTATTTAAGGGATTCGCGGCAACCCCTTGGTCGCCCCCGTGCTGGCCGAAAATCCGCGCGCAGGTCGCCCAGCGCACCACGTACGATTGCGCGTGAGTTCCTGGTGCCCAACGGCAGATGCAGCCGCCTCAAAAGCGCCGAGGGGGCGCTCTCGCTAGCACGAATATGCCATCATAAGCCGCTCGGTCCGTACGAGCAGCCCGAGCCGCCTACGCGACACCTCTGAGAGATGGGAGACGGATCTCGTGGGACTGAGAACCGCTTTTCACACTACCGCGGCCTTAAGTGCCGCGGCGCTTTTGTTATACGCCTGTGCTAGCAACCAACAAGACAGCTCTATCGGACTGCCGTCAACTCGCGCCGCACGGGATACTCGGACAGCTACGGCCACGAACCTTTACGTCGCAAATCACGGCTGCACGGCCCGGACATGCTCGACCAAGGTGCCCTCCACGGTGGCGGTCTACGGCGAAGGCGGCAAGACGCTGCTGAGGACGATCTCGAGGAATTCACGCACCGCGAGCGATCGCGTTCGACGGTTCCGGCAACCTCTTCGTCGTGAACTCCAACACCGTGAGAGTGTATGCCGCCGGCAGCAAGCGCGCCATTCGGACGATCAGTCAAGGCATCAGCGAACCACAGGCGTTGGCGTTTGACGGATCCGGAAACCTGTACGTAGCAAACAGTGCCGGCGATAACGTCACGGTCTACGCTCCGAACAGCGGTACGGTGTTGCGCACGATTTCTCAGGGGGTGTCCTTTCCGTGGAACCTGGCATTCGACGGCGCGGGCAATCTCTACGTTGTAAATCAATCGCAGAGGTACCCGACGGTGACGGTCTACGCTCCCGGCCGCAAGTCTGTGCTGCGCACAATTTCTGAGGGCCTCGACGATCCGCTCCCTTTGGCGTTCGATGGCGCGGGGAATCTTTACGTTGGTAATCTTCTCGGAAAGAGCGTGACGGTGTACTCTCCCGGAAGCACTTCGGTGTTACGCACGATCACCGCCGGTATGAACGCCCCGAATGCTCTGAAGTTCGATAGTTCCGGCAACCTGTATGTATCGAACCAATTTGGCGGTCAAAAAGAGAATGGCAGCGTGACGGTTTACGCTGCTGGTTCGACCTCTCTGCTCCGCACGATCACCCAAGGGATCTTTGCTCCGGGTTCAATCGTGTTCGACGCCTCGGGCAATCTCTACGTCGCCAACTACTTTGGCTTCGACATTACCGTCTATGCACCGGGCGGCACCAAGTCGCGGAAAACGATCTCACAAGGCGTAAGTTATCCGTGCTGTCTGCTGCTCGGAGTGTGATCGCGAGCTTGCCTAGCTGCAGCGAGGAAATCTCAAACTCTCCGAAATGACTTTGCAAGAGCACGATCCCCGGTAAGTGGCGCAACTTTAGGGAATGCACATTGCTGGCATGCACCGCGCCATCGTCGTATCCACTGCCGGCTTTATTTTTGCCACTAGGGGGAAGTTCTTGGTAGCCCCAGCGGGATTCG